>NZ_AP042453.1:0-4110717 GCF_055397225.1 Halodesulfovibrio oceani subsp. galateae
AGCAGCAGTTTTTTGGTGTCTTCGGTTGCACGAACACCTGATGCGAGCAGCAGGTTTTCGCCGGATTCACAGAGGATTGTTCCGGTGCGCGCTGCTGATGCCTGATAGGACGTGATACCTGGCACTACTGAGATGTTGAAATCTGGATTGATGGCTTCGAGAGTGCGCTTCAGATACCCGAATGTGGAGTATATGAGTGGATCACCTAGGGTTAGGAACGCACAGTTTTTTCCATGCTTGAGAAGATCAGCAACGATTTTTGCGTTGTGCTCCCATGCTTCCATTAAAACTTTTTCATCGCGTGTCATTGGGAAGCCGAGATGCACGACTTCTGTGTCCGCTTGCATGTGCGGTTCTGCAATAGAGAGCGCGGTTGAGTAATCGTTTTTTGTGGATGATGCAGCAAGAACGATATCAACGTTTGCTAACACTTTGGAAGCTTTTATGGTAAGCAGATCTGGATCACCGGGACCAACCCCGATGCCGTATAGTGTGCCTAAGGAAGCGGGCATTACATGTCTCCTGAAATATGGGAAGTAGGTTGCATTCGAGTTGGATGCAGCAACGCTGCCAGCTCTTCTACGGCGGACACGGCTCTGGGGCCGGGGCGTGAGTAGCTTGATTCATCAATAATGTAGACGCGGTTATTTTTCACAGCATTAATGGTGCGAAAATGGGCACGCGTTTTCATCGGTTGTGGATTCGGATTCATGGCACCTTGTTGAATAAGGTAGACTTCCGGATCACGTTTGATGACTTCCTCTTCGTTTATGCGAACCAATTTTACAGAGGCATCCATAATGTTGGTGCCACCTGCATGGTTGATAATATCATTAACAATAGATGCGTTCCCGGCACCGAGAAGGTTGGGGTAACGCACTTCAAAAAATACGGAAGGCTTGTGTTCAACTGTTGTAAGTTGCTGCTGAACACGAACAAGCCGTGCTTGAAGGGCGTTGCATACAAGCGTCGCTTGGTCTTCGGCATTGGTAAGCGTGCCGAGGCGCTTTATGACGGAAAAAAGTTCTTCAAACGTAGTTATGGAAAAAAAGGCTACGGGAATACCGAGCTGCTCGAGCATTCGGACAGACTCTAGTGCTTTTTTTCGGCCACCCATTTGGAGTACAATGTGTGGTCGCAGCCCAGCCACAAGCTCCGGATTGGGGCGCATGTGTGTTCCAATGGAAGGCTTTGAGAGAATAGAAGGCGGCAGGGCGTCGGCCTTAGTTCGGGCGACGATGGTGTCTTCTTTCTTCAACTCTGCCAGCATTTCGTTGAATGCTCCATACAGCGCAATTATTCGTGTTGCAGGGCGTTGCAACACAATAGTTCTGCCAAGATCATCTGTGACGCTGACAGGTGCAGGTAGGGCTTCCGGTGAAGACTTACTCGCGAGGGCTGTACTAGCGAAGAGTAGCAGCAGAACCGGGAGTAAAAAATGCTTGAGGCGCATTGGTAACCGGATGCTTGAATGTATGGATTGGTGTGTCATAAATTGTCGTCAGGTTTTCGTCTGTAAAAACATCTTCAACTGTGCCGTCCAGTACTACGCGTCCGTGTTTGAGAAACACAAGTCTTGTACAGTAAAGGGCTGCAAGGTTGATGTCATGGATTGCTGCAACGACGGTGGTACCTGTGTGGTGCCGTTGTTTTAGCAAATCAAATATTTCAATGGTACGTGCGATGTCGAGGCCTGATGTGGCTTCGTCCAGCAGTACTGTTTTTGCTTGTTGAGCCAGTGCCCGCGCGATTAAAACACGTTGGAATTCTCCACCGGAAAGATCGCGCGCAGACCTGTAGGCAAAGCCGTCGGTGGCTGTTTCTTTCATGCAGGCTAAGGCAATTTCTTTATCCTCAGTGCTGTATCCCCCGAGGGCAGATATGTACGGGTATCGTCCCATAAGCACAAGGGAGAGAGCTTCAATATCCGGTGTTTCACCTGTGTACTGAGGCACGGATGCAATTTGTGCGGCACGCTTTTTTGGTGGAATCTGTAATAGATTCATATCGTTCAGCGTGACTGAACCTTTCAGCGGTTTTCTGATTCCCGAAAGCGACATTAGTAACGTTGTCTTGCCGCTTCCGTTCGGCCCCAGAAGCCCCACCATTTCTCCTTGCTGAATAGAAAGAGAAACATCGTGCAGCACTGGTGTGCTTGAGTATCCCGCAGAAAGATTTTGTATATTGATTCGAGCGGACATTACTGGCTGCTCCGTTTCATGGTGCGATGCAGAAGCATGCAAAAGAAAGGGCCACCGAGTAAGGCTGTGACAACACCGACGGGGAGTTCGGCACCTTCAGGAAGAATTGTTCGAGCGAGAACATCTGACCATAGGAGAAGCAGTCCGCCAATAAGTGCGGAGCTTACAAGTAGAGGCCTGTGTTCACCGCCTTGTACAAGACGTACGAGGTGCGGCACGACAAGTCCGACGAATCCGATAACACCGGAAACAGCGACAGACGCGCCGGTGATCATGCTGGCTCCGACAAGCAGCCAGAGACGAACACGACTGGCGTTCATACCCAACTGCTGTGCTTGCGTTTCGCCAAGTGAAAGGAGGTCCAGCTCTCGAGAGAACCGCCAAATGATGGCTACTCCAAGACCATACCAAGGTAAAAGGAGCTGCACATGCTGCCAGCTTCTTCCCTGTAAACTTCCCATAATCCAGAATACGATAGATGCGACGGAATCTTCATCGAGTGACTTGATGAGAGATATGAGCGCGGCAAGAAAGGTTGCAACCACAACACCGGCAAGAACAAGGGCATCGCGTTTAAGCTGGCCGCCCATGCTACCGAGCGTGATGACTGCTCCAAGAGCAAGCAATGCACCGGTAAGTGCGGCAAGCGGGATAATGCCAATTCCTGCAAGATATGGAATAGCGCCTGAAAATCCAAAGAAAATGGCGACGGATGCGCCAAAGGCTGCTCCGCTGGAAACGCCGATAGTGAATGGATCTGCAAGCGGGTTGCGTAAAATTCCTTGAAAGACCGTTCCGGAGATAGCAAGGCCGCTACCTATAAGTAGGGACAGGATAACGCGGCTGAATCTGATTTCCCATACAACAATTGAATTCGTTGTTTCAGCAGGGTGAGTGCTTGGGAAAATATGTTGCACCAGCGTGCTGAATGTCTGCTGGATTGGAATATCCAGTGGACCGTATGCAGAAGCCAGAACAGCAGACACCACACAGACAAGAGCCGTGGTGCTGGCAAAGATGACGCACCGGCGGGCACGACGCTGAACGATGTCTGCTGAACTAGTCATAATTACAGAGAATTAAATGCTTTTTTCAAGTGTGCAACCCACTGGGCAACAACAATGTCGTACTCACCGGTGCCTTTAAGTACTGTCTGTACATCGAAACCATCTTTTTCAAGAATAGATTTCCAGCTGTCGTCTTCCGCACCAGCCATGTCGTTGCGTGCATGGTCGCCAGCAACAGACATCAGCGGCATGAGCCAAACTTTTTTAATGCCTTTAGCTTTCAGCTTAGGAATGATGTTGTCGAGAGCAGGGTAGCCTTCAACTGTGCCAACATAGATGTTGGAATCTTCTTCACTAAGGTAGGTAGCTAGGCCCGGGTAATAAATGTTGCCAGGGTCATGTGTGCCGTGGCCCATAAAGATAACTGCTTCGTCTTTTTTGCGTTTAGCAGGAACGGTAGCAGGTAAGATTTTTGCCATCGCAGCTACATCAGCAGGAGAATTCAAAAGCGGTGTGCCCACAGCAATGTGGCTGATGCTTTTAGGAATGCCATCGAATGCGCTGGCAGTCTTTTTGATGTCTGAAAATTCTTGTCCCGGAATTGTATGCAGGGACTGAACTGCAACATGTGTAAAACCTTCATCACCCATCTGTGCAAGAGCAGTAGCGGGGGAAGGAACAATCATATTTTCTGTGCGTTTGATCTTATTACGAATAATAGCAGCAGAGTATGCCCAGCGGATTTCAGTATCTGGAAAAGCTTTGGCAACTTCTTCGCCAATATTTTCCAAAGATACACGAGCTTCAGGTACGGATGTACCGAACGCTACGAGCAGGATGCCCTTTTTAGGAGTTTCGACTTGTCCGTGACCAGCAAAGGCAGGGAGTGACAAAACGAAAACAAGGACAACAGCGAGCATGAGTCGTAAGGAACGACTGCGGATCATGGCAAAAGCCTCCAACGTTTGGGGCGGGAAGTATAACGCTTGGACAGTGCAAAGTGCGCACCGATAGCGAAGTGTGTTTTGCATAACAAGGCCCCGTGCCTGCAAAACGTGCCGAATATTCACAGCCTGCCGAAGTGAAAAGGGGGGAGAGATTCGATGGCAGGTGTGGTGTGAATATTTACAAAGTATCAGGCAGGTCTTCCGGCTTGTTTCTTTTTCTCCGACCTTCCCAGTAAAACCAGTGGTACAATATGGAGAAAAATTGAATAAAACTTACGGCGGCGGGACCGCTCCCGATTTAAACGGGATTCCCTATTAGGCTCAATGAGCACCTGAAGTGAGGCACTGTACACGTAATAAAATTGACCGGTCAAGGAGTGATATTACTAACCGTCAATCCAAAGATATAAGATTGTTACGCAGATGAGGCTGCTGATGCGTAATGCCTGACTCATGAGCAACATCGGGAAGCCGATCTTAAAAGAGAAGACACCTGTTTGCGACGGCAACTGATGACGCAGTGCGCGGATTGGTGTGGCGACAATTGTTCCTAGAACCAGAGCCAGAACAAGCTGCGAGGTGGTAAGTGCTCCGCCATCTAAAAGAGCGCCCGCTGCTGCGATACCTGTTGTGAATTCCGCAGCCACTGCAAATACAACAACGCTGACGGCTTCAACAGGAAGATAGGCAGAAGTAACCCAGCCTGCTGCGGCTGTACGAAGATATTCAAACATGCCTGCCTGATTCAGGGCGTAGATGAGGAAATATACTGGTGCGGTAATGGTGCAGATGCGGAGAAATCGTTTACGAAATGCCTGTAAAATTTTGGCAGCGGAAGTCGTTCTATGCGCTGGCTGGTTTTCTATAGGTGATGTTGTCGCATGAGGCGCAAGTTTTATCCGCGTCCAGATAAGTAACAGGAATGTGCGGAGCAGAGCGGCAAAACCGTTGAGAGAAAGATATATTATCCCCGCTGTACGTGTCATCGGTACAATAATAAAGAATGTGGTCGGGAGATGCAGGAGAAAGACTGGTAATCCTGTGTTAATAAGGTAACTCAGCTTCATTTCCTGCAAGGAGATTTTTTTTTCCTTCCAGAAAGTCATCAGCATGGTGTTCGCAGCTGTTCCGGAAAAAAAAGCAGTTGTGAAAGCTGCACCGGATTCATCTTTCAGGTTCCCGAAGCGCATGACAGGACGCACCAACGTGGCAAGAAGTGGTGCCCAGCCCATGCCTTCAACCGCAATGCCAACAATAAGACCAATACCTAGAAAGCCGAGCATCCGAAGGAGCGGGCGGAGTAGGCCGGGCCATGCTTTACCCCACGTGAGCAAGCTTGGGTCATTGGAAAGAATGACACTTAGTGCTGTTAGCGAGCATATAGCGGCAATTACAAGCGCTTTTACCGGGCTTTTGGATTTGCGTTTGCGAGGGGCAGATGTTGAGTTGTTGGTTGATGCGTGTGACATGGAGTCTCCTTGAGGTGGTGGTACGCCACTCAAAAAGTAAATTCAAGTAAGTAAGTTATGTTTGAAATAAGAATCTTTATCGATAAATTTCTGGAATAGTAGTTTGTTATGTAGAAAATAGAGCACGGAATTTTGTGCAAAAAAAATCGCGCTACAGCAAGCTGCAGCGCGCATTTTTTCAATCGACATGCGATTAAGGAAACCGGGTAGTTTTCGCCGGTCCGAAAAAAGTAGCTTCCCCCAACTTTGTCCGACACATGAGGAAATTTCTTTTCAGGAGTAGACCATTCCTCCTGCACTGCGCTCTATATATCAAGAAGCGTGCCGTTTGTCATAACCTATTTATAAGAAAGTAGAAAATTAGATATTGTTATAAATGATAAGGACATTCAACGGTGAGTGGCATAAAAGTGATCGCAGTGTCCGTGATTACGGAATAAGTAGTCCGTGATCGCGGATATTTTGTGTTTGATACTGACGATGGGTCGTGTTTTTGTGTGGGAAAGGCTACTTTTTTACGGAGTATTTTTTAAGCAGGTCATATAAATAGGAGCGGGAAAGACCGGACAATTGGCAAGCTATAGCTACTTTTCCATCCGCTAACGCCATAAGGTTTTGTAGATATTGTGAGAATGCTTCATCTCTAAATTCAAAAAAAGGCGTAATTGAGTCGGGTGTGACGAGCGTGTCCGCGATTGCGGAATCTTGTATTGAATTGTCCGTGTTCGCGGAATTCTGTGTGTTATGCCCCGTGTCAAACTGTGGCGATATGGGAGTAGCAGCCATATCGTCAACTTGTGTCAAAGATGGTGTAGGCAGCGTTGCATTACTGTGATCGCCGACGGTGTCTGTTGAGCTTTTTATCCCCAACGTATTCGGAGATTGGTCAGGTCGTACAATCAGCGGAGGTGTTTGTTCCACCGGTGAAGTTGCAAGGCGAGTAGTGTACCCGTCCGTGCTGCTTTCCGCTTCTGATAATGTGCAGAATGCACCATTGTGTAATGGAATATCTTTATCTTCACGCTGCATTTTGTCAGCAGCGGCTCTGGCAATATTAATACGAATGTGATCCGGCAAGTGACGGCTGAAAATTTTAGTTGTGTCTTTGGCAGCAAGTACTGCGCGTTCCAGAGTGTGTATCAGTTCGCGCACGTTGCCCGGCCATGAATATTCATAGGCCAAATCGAGCAGGTCTGGAGAAATACCTTTTGCAGGCATACCGTATTTGCCACAGAGCTGCTTAACATAGTGCTCAATGAGTCGTGGCAGGTCATCTGTTCTATCGCGTAAAGGAGGCAGCGCCATAACGACAGTTCGGATTCGGAATAGAAGATCACTGCGGAATGTGCCGCGGGCAACCATTTCATCAAGGTTTCTGTTAGTAGCGCAGATGAGACGAAAGTCTGATGTTTTTTCGGTTCTCGCGCCTACTGGGCGGAATCTGTGTTCCTGCAATACACGTAAGAAAAATTTCTGAATGGCAAGTGGCAGTTCGCCAACTTCATCAAGAAAAAGAGTACCGTTGTTGGATTGGGCTACTAGACCTTCCCTGTCTTTATCTGCACCAGTAAATGAGCCTTTTTGGTGACCGAATAAGATTGAGCTGGCAAGAGTACGAGACATAGATGCGCAGTCTACCGCCACAAACGGACCGGTTGCACGAAGGCTGTTTTCGTGGACAGCTCTTGCAAAAACTTCTTTACCAACACCAGTTTCACCAAGCAGCAAGGCGGAAGCATCAGAAGATGCGGCTTCTGCCACAAGCGACAAACATTTTTTAATACCGGCGCTGTCCCCGATAATGCCGCTGCGCTTGAGCTTAACAACTCCGTTTTTAGCTGGGCGTTTGCCCCTGTAGTCAATGGCGCGGATAAGTGGAAGCACCATACGGTCAACGGAGCTTTGTTTTTCAACATAATCCCAAGCACCATTGCGAATGGCCTTTTCTGCGCCGTCTGGTGTCGGGGTACCTGTCACTACAATAATCTCAGGGTGCCCGCGCATGGCATTCAGCTGCGCGATGGCAAGCAGGCCGTTACCGTCCGGAAGCTGTGTATTAAGATACACAATATCCGTGTCATGCTTGCGACCTGAAGAAAAAGCTTCGTTAAGAGATTTAGCTTGTTTGCTGCGGTGTCCGAGACCTGTGACAATGGAAGCCAGATTTTCGGAAAAAACTTGGTCGTTATCGATGATGAGAACGCGAGCCATTGCCTACTCCTGATGGTCTTCTAGTGCGGACTGCACCAGCTGAAAAATGCTGTTTGTGTCGAGTGGCTTATGCGCAAGGGTAGGCACACCGGCTCCCATAGCAATTTCGCTTGTAATCGGATCTGTCGGATCTGCACACAGAACAAGGCGGGTTTCCGGATGAACCCCGAGAAGGATTCGAGCAAGTTCCAGTCCGCTCATCTGCGGCATAGCAAATGTGAGAATGATTAGATCAAACGTATCAGGTGATTCAAGAAACAGGCGTAATGCTTCGACACTGCCGGAGACAGCTTCAATGCGGTAGCCGAGAGGAACAAGCAGGCTGCGCCATTTTCGAATTTCCTGTTCTTCAGGAGCCACGAGCAGAATACGCTCGCTACCTAATCTAGGTGACGGTGCAATTGGCCGCGACTGATCAATTTCCTGTTCATAAAATGGAATGTAGAGGCAGAATGTAGAGCCAAGCCCTTCTTCAGAAAGTACGGTAATACCTCCGTCGTGAGCGCGGGCAATGCCGTGTGCAACAGCAAGTCCGAGCCCTTGGGCGTCTTCTGCTCCACGGGTCGTAAAAAATGGATCAAAAATACGTGGCAATAATTGTTCAGGAACTCCGACGCCGGAATCTTGAACTGTAACGCGGAGATACTTTCCTGGAATAAGGTCGGCACGAAAAGCGCCGGTACGTTCGTCAAATTCTACTTCTGCCATGCGCACTGTAATTGTGCCGCTGTCAGTAATGGATAGCCGTGCATTTTCAAGCAGGTTGTCGATGATCTGTCGCACCTGTCCGGCATCTGCCAGAACTGTTCGGTTGTTGGCACTAATTTCTTCCAGCAGCAGAACATGTGGAGGAAGTATAGAACGGAAATCACTGAGGGCTTCTGCCAAAACCGGTTGCAAGGTAGTGGGGCGCATTTCCCCCTGACCTTGTCGGCTGATTGTCTGAAATTTTTTGATGAGAGCCATGGAGCTGTTTGCAGCACCGAGGATTGTGTTCAAGTTGCTCTGTACTTGTTCGTTACCGGAGCTTTGCTTGAGTGCAGATTCTGTACTGCTTACAATAGGTCGGATGAGTGTGCTGAAGTCCGATGCAATGCCGCCAGCGAGAATGCCGATGGCTTCCATGCGTTGAGACTGGCGAATCTGTTCATCAATAATCGCCTGTTCAGTCTCAGCATCCTTGCGTTCGGTAATGTCTACAAGAGTTCCTTCGTAGAATTTGATGGAACCTTTTACGTTATACACAGTGCGTGCGTTTATGAGTACCCACATGAGCAGGCCGTCACGTCTGCGGAACTGCATTTCGAAATTTTTGACTTCGCCCTTCTTCTTGAGTTCTGTCAGCAGGTCTAGAAATCTGCCAGCATCAAGGGTGACGTTGTCCTGATCGAGAGGAAAGTTGCGAAGCATTTCTCCGGGAGACGGGTAGCCAAAAATTTTAGCCAACGCTGGGTTAGCTAAAATAAAGCGGCCGTTACGAGCCTTGCGGAACATTCCCTCGACTGCGTTGTCAAAAAAACTGCGCACGTCAGTTTCGTCCTTCTGGGAAGGACGTACGTGAATGTGGCGGGAGGATTTGTTGGAATCAGATGTAGACATAGGAGCACAGTACGCACCCTGCAAGCACATGGCAATGGCGTTCTTGCGAGGTTTTATGGGCGGTCAATGACCACGCCTGCGTATCCTACAACCTGAGAATTGTCTCCGGTCACAGCACCGGACGATGTATATTCAAGAATATCAGCGCGTGTTGCACCAAGTGCTTCACAAGCGATGAGTCCCGCTGTCATAGGAAGCACGCCGCACATGCTTATGTTGTTGCGGGCAACTGTGGTCAGCAAGCCTTGAGCGTCAACTGACTGAACATAGGACAGGGCGAGTGTATCAAGTTTTTTGGCTGAATCAGCAGAAATGTAGTGGCTCATGTCTGAGCTGACAACAATACTGCTCTCTGGATTTTGTTGTAATGCTCCGGCAAGCACAGTGCCGACAAAAGCGAGAGTTTCCTGATTGCTTGTAGCAATAGCAATAGGAACGATTGTAGCGTTTGGGTTGGTAACTTGGATGAAAGGAAGAAGCACTTCAAGCGAGTGTTCATTAGTGTGGGCAAGCGTATCTGCTTCAAAAAAGGAACCTGTAGCGAGAAGTTGGTTTCTAGCTTCTACATTGATTGGTACAACACCAAGTGGAGTTTCCCAATCGCCGCCGCTCCATACAGAAACAGGAGCTCCTCGACCCGTGTGATTCGGGCCGAGGAGATATATTGTATTACTAAGATTACATGAGCCGAGAGTATAGCCGGCAGTTTTACCGGAATACATATAGCCAGCGTGGGGAGCCATAGCAAGAAGAGTGCGTGCGCTGCGCTTTGTGCCACGTTGGAGGAATGCTTCCACTTCTGCCCGCAGTTTTTGCGGACTGGCAGTGTAGAATTGACCTGCAACAACAGGTGAACGTCGAGCAGCGTTTGTATCTGCTTTCTTCATGATATTCCCCTTACAAAGCGTTTATGGTCCACGGCTCCAGAGAGTTACAGACTTCCTGTTGGAGAGAATGATGAAGCATCTTTAGACAAGCCTTGTGTTGTCAGGTCAGATGTTGCCATTCTTCCGTACAGAGATTTAGGGTCGGCGGTAACCAATTGGTTAAGGATATCTTTCCATTTATCGGTATCGCCGGTCTTCTTGTAAAGTGAAGCAATTCTGTAACGCATTGCCGGATAGCCCGGATCTTTTTCAGGTACAGCAAGTGCCAGTTCTCTAGCCCATTCAAGAGCTTCTTCAGACCTACCCGTACGCTCTGTAATATCCATGAGCGAGTTCAATAAATCTCTGATTTTTTCTGTATCTGCTTTTTCAGGATCTTTTCCAGCAAGTTCTTTAAATGAACGAAGCGCTGCCATACCGAGTTTGTATGCCGGTTCGAAATCTTCGCGACGCTCAGCATCACGGGCAAGGAAGTAATTAATATATGCTTCCTTGGTACGTGGCATATCGTCAATGCTCTTTAAACGTGTCCATAAGGGCACAGCGTTATCAGGCTGATCGAGGTTTTCGTATGCAAGAGCTACTGCGTAGTCGAGCTGGTTTTTGCTTTCGCTATTCAGTTCCCACAGTTCGACACGACGAGTGAGATCAATAATATCACCCCAGCGTTCGTTGTCTACGTATACGGAAAGAGCAAGGCTGAGCCCCATTTCTGAATATTCGGGAACTTTTAGTTGCTGGAAAAACGGATCGAGAACTTCCAACGCTTTTGTAGGCTGTTTCTTTTTCCACATGGAAAGAGCAAGCGCCACGCGGCTTTCAGGAGTAAGTTTTGGTTCCTGATTATGCACGATAGGGAAGTCATCCCAGATCTGCAGAATTTTCTCGTAGTTTTCTTCTTTAATATTGTTGGCTGTCAGTACGCTGAATGAGCGCATGGCAACTTCTTTGATTCTAGGTACAAGCTCATGGTCCGGATGCTTTTCCATAAAGGAAGATGCGGTAGCCAGAGCTTCCGGATGCTGGTTGTTCCACAGGTACCAAATTGATTTCTTCAGTCGGGCAAGCGGTGCAAGTCGGCTATTCGGATATTCCTCAATAATCTTGGAGTAGATTTCAAGAGGTTTCAAGCTGTATGGCTTATCGAACACAGAGAACATGCCGGAAATGGTTGGAGTGTCGTATTTGCCTTCTTCAGCAAGACGCATGAGTGACACAAGACCACCATCGCGGTCTGGGAATTTGCGCACAGCCTCTTCGTAGATTTCGCGCGCAGCATCAAATTCTTCTGTTTCAAGGTAGATGTCGCCGAGGCGAGCAAGAACCATGTCGGCATCGTCGCCGTCCGGATCAATGTTGTAGTACGTCCAGTAATGCATACGGGCTTCATCTGCTTTGCCAAGACGATACGCAACATCACCCATTTGACTGAGGAATGGTGGATAATCGAGGTAGAAGCGAGGCCAGCGTTTTCCAACGTAATCTACAATCTGGTATGCCTGATCGTAGTAGGCAAGCTGATACAGGGACTTTGCAAGTCCGACACCAGCTTCGCGAACGAACTTGGTATCTGGGAATTTCTGTACAATGTACTGGAAGTTATCCGCTGCATTCTGCCAGTCTTTTTCCTTAAAGTAGTGCTCGCCCCAATAGTAATAGGTAGCAGGCACGAGATCGTCTTTTGGATGATTGCGGCGCAGGATATTAAAGTACGCTCCTGCTTCACGAATATTACCAATTTTTAAGTTGGTGTACCCGAGTCGCAACAGATGACTGGGAACCTTATGACTTTTAAGATCAAAGTTCATTGCCTCAGTAGTAGCGGCAATAATCTTTTCGTAGTTGTTAGTAAGATCGTTCTTGCCGGCTGCGTACAGAGTGTCGGCAATGCCGTTAAGCACTTCATCACGCTGTTCTTTGGTCAGGGTTGGTACTCGTTTAAGCTCTTTGTATGTATCCAAAGCTTCAGAGTATACACCGTTGTTCAGGGCTGTTTTTGCAAGTTTAAGGAGGCGTTCAGGACTTGGCGGCGGTGCCACTTCGTTACCGTTTTTATCCACCCATACCACTTCGGTATTTGCATCGTCAGAGCTGACAACTTTTTCTAATTTTTTTTCTGGAATGGCAACCTTGGCCACTGGTGGCGTAGGCTCTTTTATTGCTGCCGGTGCAGGCTTAGGAACAGATGTTGGCTGTACCGCTTTAGGCTGATTAGTTTCAGCTTGCGCAACTAAAGGTGTCTCTGCCTGTGGTTGCTGTACTTGCGGCGCAGGAACCCATGTCTCAGGGCCACCGGTGTTTACACGGGAGCGAAACGCATTGTCGGCAGTAAAAAATGGCTTTTTTTCACCTGTACGGTTAGGTGCTGCTTTAATACGTGATGGAGCTGGTTTCTTCTGAGCAACAGGATTTGTTGCACGTTCCGGTTGCTGGTTTGTCGCAACTGGTTTTGTGACAGGTGCCGATTTTTTGGCGGCAGCCTGTTCATTTTTCTTGGCATCAGAGGGGGAAAACTTCTTTTTGCCATCTGGGTAAATATCAATAGCGATTTTGTTATTGGCTGCTCTGCTTGTTTTGAAACGGAATCCATTGAGCTTAGTACGAATGCGCAATGTTTTTCCTGCATCTTTAGGAGCAGCAAGGAACTTGGCGTTCCTGATACGTTGCCCGTTGTTAAAGGGCGTAAAAGATTTGACTGCCTGCTCTATTTGAGGCGTGACAAAAGTTAGCTCATTCTTCCCGGTACGGGAGAGCGTAAAGTTTTTGACTGGGGCGTCAAAAGAAATAACAAGGCGTTCAAACTTTGGATGTTTGCCCCAATACCAAGATGCAGCCTGTGTTTCTGCGGGTAAAGCAACCGACAGATATCCTACCGCCACTATGAGCCAGATCAGTCTGGAACTATTATGTTTTATCACAGCTATCTCATTGCAATTAATGTGCAAGAAATGGACGCAATGCACCCTGAAAACCCAATAATGTATAAGTGGTATCGCAATGCACTAAAAAGATTAATCAATTTTTTTCTTTTTAAGCTTTTCGATAAGAGTGGTGCGTTTTACGCCTAAGATTTCAGCGGCTTGGTTTTTAATGCCATTCGCTTGTTGCAGGGCCTCCAACAGTAATTTTTCTTCGACAGCATCGAGGAATTCTTTAAGTGGAAGCTTTTGCTCGTTCAAGTCCTGAATGCACGGCCATTGGAATCCTGCCTGCTGTGGACGAACGGGTGCTGGTGAAACCGGTTCCGGAAGTTCTGCAATTACACCTACTTGGTCAAGTATCTTGCGAGGCAAGTCTGCCGGAGTAATGGAATTGGAGTCGCATAAAATAGTCATGCGTTCCATAAAGTTTTCCAACTCACGGACGTTTCCGGGCCAAGTGTATGCTGCAAGAATTTTGCGGGTATCAGGTGATAGTGTCAGTCGCGGACGCTGTTGTTTGTCGCCAAATTTTTGTAAAAAATGTTCGCAAAGCAACAGAATATCACCGTCGCGCTCCCGTAGGGCGGGCAACTGAAGGGGGATAACGTTTAGGCGGTAATAAAGGTCTTCTCTAAAGCGTCCGGCAGCAACTTCTGCTTCTAAGTCGCGGTTGGTTGCTGCTACTACTCGTACGTCTACGCTTTTGATGGATGAACCGCCAACGCGTTCGATTTCTTTTTCCTGAAGTACGCGCAATATTTTGACCTGAAGTGTCAGATCCATATCGCCGATTTCATCAAGAAAAATCGTGCCGCCGTCCGCTAATTCAAAGCGACCGGGACGAGAACGTATAGCGTGAGTGAATGCGCCTTTTTCATGGCCGAAGAGTTCGGATTCAAGAAGGTCGCGTGGGATTGCTCCGCAGTTAATGGGAACAAATGGGGCACTGTCTCGGGTGCTGTTTGCATGTAGTGAGCGTACTAGTAATTCTTTACCAGTACCAGATTCACCAGTTACAAGTACGGTACTATCTGTTGGGGCTACTTTGGCAAGAACGCTGAAGACATCCTGCATGACAGATGACTGTCCAATCGTTCCAAGTTTGTTCAGGCTCATTTCCTCTCCGATTGATTACGTCCCCCTGCTAACGCATCCCCTTGGACTAATGACTGTCAACTTTATGACTTTTAGTCAATAGAAAACTTCCCAACGTATATAGAGGCTTACCTTATTTGAAAATAGAAGTAAGGCAAGTTTTTTGTTGCATCATTAGCAAATTTACTTGCTGCAGAACGCACAATTTTGTTTTTTAGAATAAATAAATATAAAAAAATTGTACTAAAAATTTAAGTAATTTATTTCAAAAGAAAATCACAAATGGTGTGTACAGGGTGGATGTGGACGATATATAGAACAGTATACAAAATTGTTTGGTTGAAGATAATATTGCATTAAGTAAGAGTTCTAATAGTATAATTTGGCGTGCAACTTGTATTTTTTGCAGTATGTTTCGGTAGCTGACAGACAAGTTAAAAAAACTTTAGAACGGTATTTGCAACTTTAGTAAAAGTAAAAGTAAAATTTTTCCATACAACAATGAGAAATATAAATGTTCTTTATTTGTATTCATCATTAGTTGTGGTGACATTGCTAGTGAACTATGTTCATAAAAAATGCAAGCTTATTGGTCATCCTTTATACCTATATGTAATTTTGCGGTATACATCATACTGTAGTTGCGTTGACAGCAGTTTGAAGGAAAGTATACTTTTTCGAAAACAATTCGATAATGTCGAGGAAGAGACTATGTCCCAACAATCTATTGAACGCGCAACCCGAGTACTTGGGTTGTTCACATTTGAAAATCCAAGCTGGCGTGTGAGTGATATTGCAAAGACACTTGATCTTGCTATCGGCACAACACACGGCATTGTAAAAGCTTTGGCTAACAGTGATTATTTGGCGCAGAATCCTGCGACGAAAGAATATAAATTAGGTCTGAAGCTTATGGAGCTTGGCTCGTTGCAGTCTGCTACATATGAGCTTAACCGAAAGGCAGCCACGCCTGTTACCTACCTTGCTCAGCATTCCAATACCATCGGCAGGGTGGGGGTGATGTATCATAATGCAATTTTAACAACATTAAGTACCGATCATCAGGAATGGCATCCTTCCTCATACATAGGTCCCACTGTTCCGGCGTATTGCACAGGCATGGGCAGGGCTATTTTGTCTCAGCTTCCTATGCGTGAACTTGTGGAACATTTAGCAACTGTACAGTTGCTTCCTTATACCCCTAAAACACTTACCGACCCTGTAGAGTTGCATGAAGAAATTAGTGCAACCCGCGAACGGGGCTATTCGTTAGTTTTTGGTGAAACTCTTATTCACCTTAATACGATTGGTGCACCTGTTTTTGGTGCAGAAGGTAAGGTTATCGGTGGCATCAGCGTAAGTGGTACCAGCGATATTATTGGTTCGGAAACAGATATTGTCAGTTTTGCAAACCGGCTCTTAGACGTTGCATCAGAAATTTCTGTGCAGATGGGCTACAGAGCACAGCCGAAATTTGTGGATGAAAGATAATGCAGAATTACGACGCCTTTTCGCACGCGAAGACTACAGCTCATATTGATTTTGACGCAATTACAGAAATCTTTTCACAGGCGCATATAGAAGGGCGTACCTCTTTATACGAACACGAAGTATATCGTGTGATGGAGAGTATCGGTTCTGAAACTCCGCCGCAGGTTAAACTGATTCCACGGGGAACTCGTCCGTCTGATGATGAATTGATGAGTCTTCCCGGTAAAAAAGTTGTGCTTAAAATTATCTCACCTACTATCGTGCATAAAACGGAAGTAGGCGGAGTACGTATTGTGGAACGTGAGCCAAGTAAGATTCGCTCTGCGTGGCGCCGTATGATGTATGAAGTACCGGAAAAGTATGCCCGTTGGATCGAGCAGAATCCGGAAGCATCTCCTGAAGAATACGCCGGACTTTCCGGTAGTGCTTTAGAAGAAGCCATTTCATTGGATTTGAAAGGCGTGCTGCTTGTACAGTTCATGCCGCCGGATTCTGATACATTCGGCAACGAACTTATTGTCGGTCTGAGAAGAACCCGCGAGTTCGGAATGGTCTTAAGTGCTGGGCTTGGCGGTACTGACGCTGAGTTGTACGCGGAGCGTTTCAAAAAAAGTCAGGCGATTGTTGCAGCATCAACTAAACTGACAGATGGCGAAGCGTTCTTTAATCATTTCAGACAGACCATCTCTTTTGAAAAATTAGCCGGACGCACCCGTGGTCAGGAACGTATCGTATCTGATGATCAGTTGCTGGAATGTTTCGATGCCTGCATTCTGTTGGCGAATTACTATTCCCCGACAAATCCGGAAGCTCCATTTATTATAGATGAGTTTGAAATCAATCCGTTTGCATTTACGGATTTCCTCATGGTTCCGTTAGACGGGTTGTGCAGATTCTCCTTGCCGGAGAAAGCCATAACACCTCGTCCTGTTGCTAAAATTAAAAATCTGCTTCATCCGGATACAATAGGCATCATCGGCGTGTCTGCTTCACGTGAAAACTTTGGACGTATCATTCTTCGCAACGTGCTTGCAGAAGGGTACCCTAAAGAGCAGGTGCGTATTATCCGTGATGGATGTGATGAAATTGACGGCGTGCGTTGCATTCCTTCCGTGGATGCAGATGGCAAGCTTGATCTGCTCGTTGTGGCTGTCCCTGCTCAACACCTTCCGGCAGTTGTTGAAGAAGTTATCGAAAAAGATGCTGCAAGCAGTGTGATGCTGATTGCTGGCGGACTTGGAGAAACAGAAGAGAGTTACGAGCGTGCGCAACAGGTTATTGCACAAATCAATAAAGCACATGAATCCAGCGATGGCGGGCCTGTCTTTATCGGTGCAAACTGCATGGGTATCGTATCCCGTCCAGGTGGATATAATACGTGGTTCATCCCTGAAGATAAGTTTCCAAAGAATGGTCTTGGAACGCCGCGCCGCGCTGCACTGGTCAGCCAGAGCGGAGCATTTATGCTCTTCGGACTCAGCCGTTATCCCCACCTGTCCCCGAATTACATGATTTCAATGGGCAACCAGACTGACCTTACTTTAGGCGATATGGTTACCTACCTTAAAGATGATGACAATGTTGATGTGATCGCTGTGTACGCAGAAGGATTTAACGATCTTGATGGGTTAGCATTTTGTCGTTCCGTGCGGGAAGCAGTGTTGGCCGGTAAAGAGGTCGTATTCTACAAAGCCGGGCGCACACCGGAAGGTAAATCTGCAACCAGTGGGCACACCGCATCGCTTGCTGGTGACTACATGGTGGCAGAAAGTTGTGTTCGACAGGCAGGCGCAGTTGTAGCGCAAACAGTCGAACAATTTCAGGATCTTTTTGTGCTCGCGGAAACACTTCATTCCAAAAAAGTGGAAGGTAACCGTCTTGGCGCGATCAGCGGTGCAGGGTTTGAAGCCGTAAGCATGGCTGACAGCATCGACGTGGGCACCTTTACCATGAAGCTCGCACCGTTTTCTGAAAAAGCTAACAATGGACTCAGGGCGTTATTGAAAGAAAAGCGTTTGGAATCCCTTGTTTCTATTTCAAACCCAATGGATATTACTCCGGCAGGGGATGATGAGCTGCATGTGGAAGTCGCGAAGATTATGCTTGATGAACCTACAGTGGATGCTGTGGTTTTGGCGTTAACTCCGCTCAGCCCAATGATGCAGTCCCTTGATACCGAGAAGGGCGATCCGTTCAGTATGCACAATGAAGAGAGCGTGCTGTCCCGTGCATTGGAATTAGCAAAGCAGTCAGACAAGCCGCTCGTGTGTGCATCTGATGGTGGTATGCTGTTTGAGCCGATGCGCGAAGCATTGAATGAAGCAGGAGTACCTGTTTTCCAAACTGCTGATAGAGCAGTGGCTGCGTTGGCACGCTATGTTCAGTCGCGTTTACACGCTAAATCCATCCGCTGTGGCGGGTGTGGTATTCGCTAAGGATTAATTGTTGCTTCTGCAATTGGTGGAAAGCATTATGGTTTTTGATCGTGGCTAAAATCTGACCAAGACATCTCGTAAGGGAAAAAAAACTACTCTTGCATACGAGGCATGTGCCACGATCATGAATCCCTTCTTCCCTCTTAGATACAACATTTAGAAAAGCTCTTGCACGAAAGTGTAGGAGCTTTTTTTGTTCTGGTGGCCTGATTAGGGACGCTTACGGTGCGGTCTGGACATATACTAGATAAACGCTAATGGGGTGCTAAAATGGGTGGGTGCAGTATGGTCTTAAATCGTTTAACTATTTAATATTTTATGAAAAAGTAACTTTGCAATGAAAGGGAGGTACTCTTTGTGAACAATCTTTTTTCGCTTGAAAATAAAGTTGCTGTAATAACTGGAGGTACTTCCGGAATTGGACTTGAAGCATCCAAAAGAATGCTTTCAGCTGGTGCTCATGCTGTTATTTCTGGTCGCAAGGATGGAACTGCAATCGCGCATGAAATTGGAGCACATTTTATACAATGTGATGTTTCCAATGAAGACTCTGTTCGCTCGTTAATGCAGGCCGCACATGATACATTGGGACGGATCGATATTCTTATTAATAACGCAGGAGCTAACTTCGGTTACAACGTATTAATGGAGTCAGAAAGGAAAGATTTCGATTTGAATTATTCTGTTAATACCATGGGCGTATTTTACGGCATTAAACACGCTGTCCCCCTGATGAATGACGGTGGCTCCATTGTAAACGTATCTTCCGTGGCAGGTCTGCAAGGTGTGGCTTTCCTTGCGCCGTATGTCGCATCCAAATGGGCTGTTGTCGGTATTACCAAGACAGCCGCTGTCGAACTGGGAGAGCGCGGAATTAGGGTGAATGTCGTATGCCCAACATCCGTGAATACGCCAATGGCAAATACGCCAGATGGACAGCCGCAATTGAGAATGGAGCGGAAGGCGATTCCTTTTGGTCGTATTTCTGAACCGGAAGAAATAGCTGCTCTGATCCATTTTCTAGCATCATCAGACTGTAGATTTATTAACGGGCAGGCCATTGCTGTGGATGGTGGATTTACAGCAGGAATGAGTCTTGATGCATACAATACCTTGGCAGCACCGTAATCTTTTTTAAGTGAACAGAAGTCATTTCCCCAACGCATAAAGCAGAGATGAGAAAATTTGAGGAGTTTGTAATGAGCAATTCAGACCTGAGTACATCGAAGATCAAAGCCGATTTTGCAGAGTATTGCTATTATCGCCTGTGGAAAGCTGCTGGCGCTAGTGAAGGGGAAGCAAAAGCAATTTCTCGTTCTGCTTCGTTCGGTGATCGTCAGGGCAAACTTTCTCAGGGGATGGGGTGGTTAGAGGTTCCTTATGCAACGTATATGAAAGGCGGACTTGATTTGGCAGCGACACCGGAAGTTGTGAAGGATGGACCAGGCTTCACAGTAATTGACGGTAAGGGGGCATCAGGGGCGTATGTATTAACTTTGATGGCACAAGCTGCAATAGAGAAGGCCAAAAGACAAGGTATTGCCATTTCGTTTGGTGGAAATCACAACGATGCTGGAAACTTTGGGGCGTACACATATCTTGCTTATGAAAATGACATGGTTGCGCTGGCTTCAAATAATTCAGTACCGCTTTGCTCTCCCTATAACGGCACGGAACTTTTACTGTCAGTACCGCCGTTTGATGGAATAATTCCTTCTGATAAGGAAGCACCTATTTGGATGAGTACTAAGTTGGGAGAATTTTATGACGGTGATGTCGGGAATGCCGTGCGCCAAGGGACAAAGCTTAAAGGGAAGTGGGCGGTTGATCCTGAATCCGGAGAATTAACGGATGATGTTGCTAAGTATGCCGTGCCTGTTGAGGGCGGTGAGTTCTTCGGTCGCGTATATGCGTATATCTGCGGGCAACAATTTGAAAACCCGAGAACGTATGCACAAAATTTATTTAATGAAGGTCTAACTTCTATAATAAATCCCTTAGGTAAGCTTCCGTTGGATATTATGGGTGAGGATGCAAATGACCTATCTCAGTTCGGAAAAAAGCCATCTGTCGGGGGAAGTTTTTATATCGCAATTAATCCGGCAGCATTCGGCGATATAAAGGATGTTAAGATTAAAGCAGATAAATTTGTTGAAAGCATAAAAAATTCAAAGTCACGTCCGAACTACTCAATTCGAGTTCCAAGTGAAGGGGGCTATAGAAAGCTTGTTGATTTGGCGGAAGAAGTTGATGTGCTGGATAACTATTATGAACCATTTTGGAAAATGTGCGAACGCGAAGGTTTGAGTCGGGAGCAATTGGAAAAAGATTTTGCTGCTGGAGCACATGGTTGGACTTCAAGTTTTCAAAAAAAATGAGTGTAACTATTCTCGGGGAACATATGAAACTTCTTGAAGGTAAAGTAGCTATTGTTATCGGTGCAACAAAACCCAAAGGGCTTGGAAAGGCGGTGGCTTTAAAGCTTGCTGCATTGGGAGCCAAGGTCGCATTAACGGGTCGTATAAGCTCAAAGGAAGGTGTGGAAGCAAATGTTAGGGAAATTGTCGCAAACGGAGGTGATGCCATTTCTTTGATTGTTGATGTCTCTAAGCCTGAAGAAGTAAATAGTGCCGTAAAGCTTGTTGTTGAAAACTTTGGTCGCCTCGACATTTTGATAAACAATGCGGGTGTCGGATTCGGATCGGCGTTGCTGGATGAAAATACAGAAAGAGATTGGGACGCCAATTATGGAGTTAATGTCAAAGGCACAATGGCATTGTGCCGTGGCGTAATTCCTTACATGGAAAAAAATGGTGGCGGGGCAATTGTGAATGTGGCTTCGACAGCAGGTTTCGCCGTCAGCGTTGGAATGCCGTATCCGTATGTTGCCACGAAGCATGCTTTGGTTGGCGCTACTAAAGTGTTGGCTTTAGAGTTTGCTGGAAAAGGCATCAGGGCAAATGTCGTAGCTCCGGGAGCCATCAATACAGACATGCTTCAGAAGGCGTATGCCGCCATTGCGGAAGCAGAAAATATTACGATTGAAGAAGCGGCCTTTAAAGAAAATGCAAGCATACCTCTTGGAAGACCTGCTGAACCAAGCGAGATTGCAGACGCTATAGTTTTTCTTGCTAGTCCTTCCGCCTCGTACATTACGGGGATAGTGCTGCCCGTAGCCGGTGGAATGGCAGCTGGCATATAATGCATCGCACCTTTGTTTAACGATGGGAGATGATAAATGACGAAACATATTAAAAAGTATCCACCAGTATCAGCAGAAAAGTTAGCTAAATATAAAGACCTCTGGGAAAATTCAACAAGCCGAGAAGGAGTTCATCCCGACGTCAGAGCTCACTTGGAACGTGTTAAAACCATGGGTGGCGGCAAGGGGATAGAATTTCTCAGTAATCTGAATAAGGATTACCTTGGCGCTTTTATGGCTCCTTTTTCCCGAGATATAAAGAATGCTGATATTGCAGTTGTCGGTCTCCCTTTCGAAAAATCTGCACCGATGAATGCCTCTCATAAATATGGTCCTAAGGTATTGAGGGAGCTTTCCAAAAATTTCATGGGAACCACTGAACCTTGGATTGATGGGGCATTTGATATTCCGTTCGATTTTGCCAACATCATAGATTACGGAACGATTGATACGTACGGATGTTTTGATCTTTCCGCTGAAGCTGAACTCGTTCGCACGCACTATAAGGATATAGTCTTAGAAAATGGTTGTTCTACGTTTACGTGGGGTGGTGATCATACTGTGAGTATTTTCCCTCTTGAAACGTTGGGACAACTTTATGGACCACTCAGTGTTATTCACTTCGACGCACATTATGACTTGGTAACAAAGGCAGACTTTGACTATCCGTACCATTCTGGAAATATGTTTGCGAAAAATTTTGCAGCCGGGAACGTTGATCCTGAAAGAATGATTCAAATGGGAATTCGAGGTAGAATGACAGGGCTTGTTGGAGGCCATGCGAAAAACTTTGGAGTCACATCATATTTTGCAGATCAATGCCGAGCTATGTCAGCAGAAGAAATGGCAGAGAAGGTCATAGCAGTTGTGAAAGATGCTCCAACGTATGTGACCTTTGATCTTGATGCGTTGGACCCTGTGTATAATAGCGCAAGTTCGGCAGTTGAACCTTTTGGGCTTGATGCGAACTGGTGTTGGGATGTGCTTCGTAACGTTCGTGCTTCGGGGAAAGTTAATCTCGTTGGTGCTGATGTTGTTGAGTACGCCCCTATGAACGATCCCGCTAAAACATTTGGGTACATTGCTGCGGGGCTGAGCTGGAAACTGCTTTGCTGGCTGGCAGCTGATGTTAAGAAACGAAATGGTGGAAAAAACCATCCTACAGTATGGGAAATGGCTCTAGGGAACGTGACACTCTAATACAAATGTGAATTCTCAGTCATAATGAGCGATTCATTTTGTAACAAAAAATTAATCTCCCACATAAGGCGTTTTCCTACCCCGACAGATAGAATGAAAAAATGGGCTGTCCTACATAAATAGGACAGCCCATTTCTTATATGAAAGGTAGTGAGGATAAGCCGCGAGGGTGCGCAAAAAACGAGCTTAACTCGCAGCTAAAAAATTTAGGAGATTCTTAAGAAGCCCTTTTTAAAGGGTTCTTAAGCCGCCGGAGGCTCGTCGAAGACAAAAGCATAAAGCGCTTAGGCCGCCGGAGGCAATTCTTTGCCTCGCAAACAACGGCAACGAGCAAACTTGCAAACCTAACGGTTCATCATAAGAGAATTGAGACTCTTACCAACTTGCGGGATTGTGTCACCGAAACAACGCTCAGCGTTTTCGCGCATTTTTTCCATGGAACTACCAGCAATCAGCTGCCCGAAAAGACGGTTGCCGTAAAAAAAGTTTGCGGCAAAATACATGCAGTATTTCTTGTAGAGCTTGATTGCACGGGTAGGATCACACCATTTCTCGATTTGATCCAAAAACATGAAAAGAGTTTCTTTGTAGGTCTCGGGTGTTGGCTCGAAACCTTCACTGAGTTCAGCAAATATCCACGGCTTAGAAATGGCACCACGGCCGATGGCAAGACCATCGCACCCTGTACGTTCCATCATAGATTGTGCTGATGGCACGTCCCATACATCACCGTTTCCAAAAATAGGAATGGAGACAGCTTCTTTTACAAGCCTTATGTCGTCTATGCGCGGACGTTTTGTACGTCTGTCTGGGGCGACTCGTGGATGAAAAGTTAGGGCATCCGCACCAGCTTGTTCCAGCATCTTTGCAAAAGCTACGGCTGGTCCTGATTCGTTTGTCCAACCTGTACGGAATTTGACAAACAGTGGGATGTCCACGGCTTTGCGCATTTTTTCCACCATCTCGCAGGCTCGGTCGACATCTCGCATGAGATCCGCACCGCATTGTTTTCCTACGATTGGTGAAACAGAGCAGCCCATGTTGATATCAACACCAAAGAAATTTTCTTCTTGAATGCGCTCAGCGGCAATAACCATGTCGTCCGGTGCTGCACCAAAAAGCTGGCATACCAGTTTAGGGAGTTCTTTATCCTGCCAGTTGAATACGGGGGACTTGTGTCGGTTTTCTGTAGGCACTGCGCGTGCGCTGCACATACCGGTAAACAATAGTCCGTATCCGCCGTAGTGCGCAGCAATAGCGCGATAGGCGACGTGTCCGAGTCCTGCCATAGGAGCGAGACATAAGCGGTTCTGGATGGTTCTGCCGCGCAGAGTAATAGGCGCAGAGAAAGATTCAGTAGCGTGCATGTATGCCCCTACAAAGTTTGTTCAAGAATGCAGGTGTCGTTTAATTCAAAAACGCGGAATGTGTTGTCTTCAAATGTCGCATAGGTAGGACGGTCACTCTGTTTAGGGAGCGAGCAGGAACCTGGGTTCCAAATGTTGATGCCGTTTTCGTCGGTGTATGCTTTAGGACGGTGGACATGACCGTAAACAAACGTGTCTCCAGCAGTGAGCGGAGGCATGTTTTCCGGATTCCATAAATGTCCATGTGTCAGGAAGATACGATGACCGTCTGTTGCCAGCCATGAGAAATCAGACATCATTGGAAAGTCGAGTACCATCTGATCGACTTCAGCATCGCAATTACCGCGCACCGCAATAATCTTGTCTTTGTAGCTGTTCAGTAGAACAACAGTTGCCTTAGGGTCGTGTCCCTCTGGAAGAGGGTTACGAGGGCCGTGGTAGAGCAGATCCCCAAGTAGTACAATAAAGTCCGGGTTAAAACTTTCTGCCTTGTCCAAAACAGTTTTTGCACGGTCGTAAGAACCGTGCAAATCTGAGATAAATAAAATTTTCATTAAGTGTGTGTCTTTAAATTTTTATAAAACTTCTATTTTTATCCGCTTAGGCGGCGCTTCTTTCCGTTTTGGAAGATAAATCGTGAGCACACCGTTTTCAAACTTTGCGCTTACTTTATCTTTGTCAACAAGCTCACTTACTTCGAACCGCGCGCAGTACTCCACTTCCCCAAATTCCATGGAATGTACACGTTCACCGGCGGTGAGTCCGAAATCGGACTTGGCTTGAACCGAGAGTTTGTCGTTTTCAATGTCTAAAAGCAACTTTTCTTTGTCCACTCCCGGCATGTCGAGGTAGAGATAGAATCCGTCTTCGTGTTCAACAAAGTCTGCCGGTGGTTGTATCCGTGGGCGTTTCCCCATTATTTTAGGCATCTGCTGCATAGCCACTACCTTGGTTGAATATGGATTGTGCGCGGCTGCATTGCCGTGGACTTAGGAAGCTGAACAAACAGCATACCGGATTTCATGGTGGCAGTAATGCCGTCTTTATGGATTGGTACGTTGATTTTTACCAACCGCTGGAATGACCCTGTCGGGCGTTCCTGCTGGTGGTATTTTCCTTGAATTGGCTTCAAATCGCCTTTCAGGACAAGTGTATTATCTTCAATAATCAACTCGACATCTTCCATTGCAGCACCCGGCAGCAAAGCCCGCACAAACACGCTTGTGTCATCCTCGCTTATGTACAGCGGGGGAAACGTGGAGCGTCGTGGGGCAGTGAGTTGCGGGTCGTGCAAATCGTTCATCAGTTTATCAAACAGATGAGGGAAGTCGTAAAACGATCCATAGTTAATAACCATAATCCGGCTCTCCTTTCAGCATATATCATAAGCAGAGACAGCAATCCGTCAAGGTACGCAAAGGCACGCAGGTCAATGACTAAACAGTATGGGAATAGGCTACTTGCGTGCGTCGCGTGTTCCGTTGTCCCATGCTTCTTGTGAAACGGCTTCTTCAACCAGCATCACAGGAATATCTTCACGAATAGGGTATACAACTTTGCACTTTGAGCAGGAAAGTCCGTCTTTATCTTTAGTAAGTTTCAATGAATTCTTACATTTAGGGCAGGCGAGAATATTTAATAAATCAGCTTGAACAGTCACAGTGGGACTCCTTAAAAAAAATATACACACATAGTGTGCAGAAGGGCTAGTATACGCAGTTACTGTACGTACAGCAACAGGAAGCGGCGTAGTATAATTTTGAAAAAATATCTAATAAGAATATATAAAATGAGCAGGATACATATCGTCATCAATTCGCCATTTGACAAGCCACAAAGCGCAGGCGTAATTACTATGATGAAAGAAATAAACACACACATTGTTACATAGTTCTAGGAATGGAAGGAATTATGGCGCGAACATATATTGATTTACATACGCATTCAACAGCTTCCGACGGAAGCGATTCTCCCGAAGAGCTGGTTAGGCTAGCAAAAAAAGGCAATGTAACCACACTTGCCTTAACAGATCATGACACTGTTGCAGGTGTTGAAGAAGCCATGGAAACCGGTAAAGAGCTTGGAGTAGAAGTGATTGCCGGTTGCGAGCTTGGAGTAAAAACAGAGTTCGGTGAAATTCATCTTCTTGGTCTGTGGCTTGATCCTAAGGCTCCCAAGCTGCAAACTATAATGAGTGAGTTGCGCGGATACCGAGCCGAGCGTAACAAAATTATTGTTGAAAAGCTTCAGGCTCTCGGTATGAACATTACCTACGAAGAAGTACTTGAAGCAGCAGGCGACGGTTCCGTTGGTCGTCCACATATTGCTCAGGTTCTCGTTAATAAAAAATATTTCAAAAGCGTGAAAAAAGTTTTTGAAGATATGTTGTGCGATGGTGGCAAAGCATATGTTCCTAAAAAAGTACTCAATCCTATTGAAGGCGTTAAGTTGCTGAAAGAGGAAGGAGCAACCGTATCATGGGCGCATATGTGCATTCATCGTCAGTCTACAGAGTATCTTAGTGATACGATCGCAATGCTGAAACCACACGGATTGGATGCGTTGGAAGCTTATCACAGCGAGCATGGAGCTGCTTCAACTAGACTTGTTGTTGAACTTGCAGCCATACATGGACTTGCACTCACCGGCGGTTCGGACTATCACGGCGCGGTGAAGCCTAATATTACGCTTGGTCGTGGTAAAGGTGGATTGTATGTGCCGCACAGTGTGCTCGATAACTTAAAAGAACTACGCCGCAAGCAGGGGCTTCCTGTTTAGCTAAGAATATTATGACTAAAAAATTGCCTGAACTGCTTTGTCCAGCAGGAGATATGGACAGACTCGAATCCGCACTGCTTTACGGTGCTGATGCGTGTTATCTTGGTGGAAAGAAACATAGCCTGCGCGCAAGCTCCGGCGGTTTTGACTGGGAAGAATTGGAAACAGCCTGCGGTAAAGCGCATGCTAAAAATGCTTCCATCTACTATACCCTTAATATTCTGCCGCATGAACAGCATCTTGCCGGTGTGGAAGAATCTCTCGAACATCTTGCTGAATCCAGCGTAGACGGGCTTATCATTGCTGATCCCGGTGTGCTCCGTATGGCACGCCGTATAGCACCGAACAAATCTATCCATCTTAGTACTCAAGCCAACACATCCAACAGTGAAGCTGTGGGATTCTGGCATGATCTCGGGATCGAGCGCGTCAACGTTGCACGTGAACTTGGTGCACATGCCATCAGTAAGCTCACAAAAGCGTATCCTTCAATGGAATTTGAAGTGTTTGTTCACGGTGCAATGTGTCTAGCACTCTCAGGTCGCTGCTTGCTCTCATCATGGATGAATCAGCGTCCTGCGAATCTAGGTGAATGCACTCATCCGTGCCGGTTCGAATACAAAGGTCTTGAAGTACAAGACATGCGTTTGACCGTTGAAGAAGGTATGCGCGAAGGGCCAACTTGGGATATAACCCACGAAGGACCACACAGTGCATTCTGGGCACCCGAAGATCTTTGTCTCGTAAAATACATGCACTGGTTCCACAAAAATAACGTCGCCTCTCTTAAAATTGAAGGGCGTATGAAGACTCCAAGCTACGTAGCACACGTAGTGGATGTCTACAGAACCGCCATCAACGACGTTGCCACCAAACAGTTCCGTTACGATGATTACATCCGTGAACTGCAGAACACTGCATCAAGAAATTTAAGCACAGGCTTCTTCCTGCCAAAAGGACACAGAAAGTCTGTGTCCCCATTGCCGAAGAGTGACTGTACGCCAATCGTCGCCAAGCTCGTGCAAAAAGAAGACGACAACAAATGGCAAATCGCCGTGCGCTCTCCGTTCCGAGCAGACAGGCCAGTACAAGTGATGGTGCCCGGATTAAAGCGCCCAGTGTTACCAGTCGGAAGTTTCCAGCTCGAAAACCATCGCGGTGAAGCTGTCGATGTTGTGCACCCCGGCATGTTCGGGTTTATCCGATGCGAAAGTGAGCATTTTTCTGAAGGACTTTTCCTGCGCGGGTAGGCCTGTTGTTTTGGCTGTGTGTTGATGTCTCCGACGGCGCTTGCCAGCGGGTGCCTCCGGCGAACCTGCGGTGCTTGCCTCCGGCGGCCAGAGAACCTTTTTAAGTAAAAAGGATTCTCTGGACTCTCCAAAAACTTTTATCTGCGAGGTAAGCACGTTTTTTGAAGAACTTTGCGGCTTACGCTCCACTACCTTTCTAGAAATGAAAAGGGCTGTCCTACAGTATGTAGGACAGCCCTTTTTTTATTCAAGTCAGTGGAATTAAGCCGCGTGAAAAATAATCTAGGGGCGTAACTCGCTAATAAAAGTTTTTGAAGGGGGGCTGGGGGAAACTTTTTTCAAAAAGTTTCAGCCCAGCCGCCGGAGGCATCCCGCTGGAAAGCGCCGCCGGAGGCAATAGCAAGAACTAACCCATCAGAACTCTAGCGTTTGCCACGCGGCTTTGAGCTGCGCGAGCTGCTTGGCTTTGAACTACGTGAGCTGCTCGGTTTAGAGCCGCGTCCACCGGTAGATTTTTTGCCCTGAGGGCTACCCTGTGGCTTGCGTCTAAAGGTTGGCTTGCGTCGGTAATCGACACTGCCTTCATTGTTGATATTGTTACCGGCAGGTTCGTTGTAGTTGAAGTTACCGAGCTTGCGCATTGAGAAAGCTTTGCCGATTTCCTGCTCCATCTGGAGCATTTCCATGAGGTCTTTTTCACCTACTAAGGTGATGGCGGTGCCTTTCCGGTATGCACGTGCTGTTCGTCCTACACGGTGAATGTACATGTCTGAATGAGACGGTGCGTCGAACTGAACAATATGTGTGATGTGATCAAGATCGATACCGCGTGCAACGAGGTCTGTTGCTACGAGTACGCGTGCTTCACCTGACTGCATTTTTGCAAGCATTTTGTTTCGTTTTGACTGTGACAAGTCGCTATGCAGCGCAGCTACATCGCCAAATCTACCAGAAAGGAACCGCTCGATTTCTCGGCAGGTTTCTTTGGTGTTGGTAAAAATGATAACACCGCCGTCTTCCTTGGAATGCGGGCTGTGCTCTGCACGTTTCTGCTTGTGTACGAGCTCATCGGAGTCATTCAGCAGCAGCGGCATCAGTGCTAAAAGAAGTTTCTTTTTAAGATGCGGTGGCACTGTGTAAATTTCGTGTGAGATGTCCGGCTTTGCTTCTTCGGTGCGTACATCAATAACTGTAGGGTCTTTGGTGTAGGTGCATGCCAGATGCTCAATAGGTTTTGGCATGGTTGCAGAGAAAAATGCTGTCGTACGCTTGGACGGAATGTGATCCAAAATTTTAGTAATTTCTGGTAAGAAACCGAGGTCGAACATGCGGTCTGCTTCATCAATGATGAGCGTATCAACGCCGCCGAGACGGATTTCTTTCTGATTAATAAAATCGAGAAGTCGCCCTGGTGTTGCTACAATAATTGTAGACGCAGCTGCGGCTTTTTTTTGTGGCGTGGCACCGGCACCGCCGTAGACAGCTCCGCAACGGAAGCCGGTCTGTTGGCCGAGATCAATGCAGGTTTTCTGAATCTGGAGAGCAAGTTCTCGGGTAGGTGCGAGAATGAGCGCACGAATAGGACCACGTTTCAGTGCGTCTTCTGTTGCCAAGTGTTGGAGCAATGGAAGAAGGAACGCTGCTGTTTTGCCTGTGCCTGTGTTTGCAAGGGCAATGGTGTCCTGTCTCTTGAGCAGGGCAGGGATAACAGCCTGCTGAACAGGAGTCGGTCTGGTAAATTTGCAGGCAGCTAAGCCTGATCGGATACGCTGATCAAATGAAAACTGATCGAAATAGAACTGTTCATAAGAAGGCTGTTCTGTTTCGGTATCAGTTTCAACTTCGGCTTCAACGGTAGCTTCAGCTTCAGTTGCTTTTTCAAGTTCGTCGGCGTTTATTTCGGGCGTGGTCATGGGAGTCCTTTATTATTCGACATTTTTCAGCGTAGGATATGCAGTATTTGCGCTTGAAATGTTTAAGATTGTAGTTAGCTGAGTGCACGTCATCAGTTTGCGACTGCGCAGCATTCAGCTGTAGGCGCTTTTATGATGTCTGTGGGCAAGTGCCCCTGAGACATATGGCAATATCTCACTCTGATGGTCATCGTAGTATAAGAAACGAAGAGCACTCGCAAATGAAATATTTTCAAAATGAAAAGTACTCAGGCTCAGCGACCTTATAATGTCTGCAGTGTGGGCATCCTCGTATCATATTACGTTAGCACCATTGGGTTGCATAATAATGATATTTTAAGACTCGCACATAGAAAATGACGGGGGACTTATGCCGAAAGACGTAAAAGACTATCTACACCTGCTTGATAAACCACTCGATGAATCAGAAGCGCCGTCAGCGCGTAACTCTGCGCTAGGTGAAGATGCTTTGTGGCACGTGTTGTATTCGTTGGGACGCGACAATACGCACCCCAGTAAACACAAATGTTATTGGGGGCTTGTACTGGCCGTTCGTGATCGTATGCTGGAAAAATGGGCTGCTGTTCAGAAGCAGTATTATGAACACGATGACAAACGATTGTACTATCTTTCGCTTGAGTTTTTACCCGGCAAGTTTTTACGCAGCAACCTGTTGGCGCTTGGCTTGGAAAATGAGGCACACGAATTTTTGCGTGAGCAGGGTTTCTCGTTAGATGAAATTATTGAGCAAGAATGTGAGCCGGGGCTAGGGAACGGCGGCTTAGGGCGTCTGGCTTCCTGTTATATGGATTCTATGGCGACACTCGGGTTGCCTGCATATGGCTACGGTATTCGTTACTCGTATGGGTTGTTTAGACAAGAAATTCGTAATGGACAGCAGGTCGAACAGCCGGATAACTGGTTACATGAAGGTAGTCATTGGCTGATTCCTCGTCCTCATGGTCTGTATCCGATTCGTTTTTACGGTAAAGTTCATGAATGGCTTGATGATGATGGCGTGCTGCATCATGACTGGCGCGGCGGTGATATTGTGCTGGCTATGGCGAATGATGTGTATGTGCCTGGCTATCGCAATGGCCATGTAAACTGCATCCGTTTGTGGGAAGCGCGTCCTCATAAAGAGTTTGTGTTGAGTTCGTTTAATGCGGGCGATTACATAGGGTCTGTTCAGGAAAAAATTGCGGATGAAAATATTTCTATGGTGCTGTATCCGAGCGATGACGCGCCTGAAGGAAAAACTCTGCGGCTGAAACAGCAGTACTTCTTCGTGGCAGCCACCATGCGTGATTTGATTCGTCGATTTAAAAAGCTAAACAAACCTTGGGATCAATTAGCGGAAAAAAATGTTGTTCAACTAAACGAAACACACCCATCCATTGCCATTCCGGAACTAATGCGAGTGCTGGTAGATGAAGAACTGCTTGGCTGGGAAGAAGCATGGTGTATTTGCCAAAAACTTTTTGCCTACACCAACCATACAATTCTTCCAGAGGCATTGGAAACATGGCCAGTGGCACTTGTTGAACGTCTGCTACCACGTCATATGCAGATCATTTATGAGATTAACCGACGCTTTCTTGAAGAAGTCCGTCTACATTTCCGCGACGAACCTGATCTTCCTTCTCGCGTTTCCCTTATTTCAGATGGTCCAGAGCAAAAAGTACGCATGAGTCACTTAGCGATCGTTGGTAGCTTTAGTGTTAACGGCGTTTCAGCACTGCATACGCAGATTCTGCGTGACCGTGTATTTCACGATTTTATTCGGATATTCCCAGACAGGTTCAATAATAAAACAAACGGCGTAACACCGCGTAGATGGCTTCGTCAGTGCAACGTGGCGTTATCATGGTTGCTTGGTGAACATTTGGGATGCAGCTGGGTGACAGACCTGAATAAACTGGAGCGTATTCGTGAGCTGGCAGAAGTAGAAGAATTTCGTCATGACTGGGATCAGTGCCGTCTTACAAATAAAAAGCGCCTTGCAGATTACATAGAAAAGGCAAACGGCATTACGATCAATCCGCACAGTATTTTTGATGTGCAGGTAAAGCGTTTCCACGAGTATAAGCGCCAGTTGTTGAATGTGTTGCACATTATCTCACTCTACAACAGCATTCGGAAAAATCCGGAAGTGAAGATTCAGCCTCGTACATTTATCTTTGGCGGTAAGGCTGCTCCAAGCTACTGGATGGCGAAGGACATCATTTATCTGATTAATTGCGTAGCACGGCGAGTAAATTCTGATCCACATACGCGAGATTCGTTGAAGGTGATCTTCCTTGCAAACTACAATGTTACGCTGGCACAGCTTCTTGTTCCTGCGACAGATGTTTCTGAGCAGATTTCAACCGCAGGGTACGAGGCATCCGGTACCGGTAATATGAAATTTGCCCTTAACGGTGCATTGACTATTGGTACAAGAGATGGTGCGAATATTGAAATTGCTGAACGCGTTGGTGATCCGAATATTTATCTCTTTGGTTTGTGCGAGCAGGAAGTTATCGACTTGAAAAAGCGTGGCTACAATCCGTGGGATATGTACAAAGATGACAGTGAACTGCGGGAAGTTTTGGATATGATCAATTCAGACCAGTTTACACCGGGTAATCCAACAGCCTTTAGTGCTATTTTTGATTCCCTGTTAAGCGGTGGAGATCCATTTATGGTGCTTGCTGATTATCGTGCATATGTAGAAACACACAAGCGCATCGCACATGAATATGTTGACCGTGAACTTTGGATAAAGAAATCTATTATGAACACCGCCGGCATGGGATTCTTCTCCAGTGACCGAGCTGTTCAAGAATATATAGACGGCATCTGGAACATAAAACCAGACGTCTAGTTTGCTATAAAAAAAGGCTTCCCGTGAAAAGGAAGCCTTTTTTTATTACGACTCAGTCGCTAAATGAAGAGTAACGCAGACCCGCCACATGCTGTCAGAACGCTGAGAACGACGCGTCGTGACGGCATTTTTTTATCAACAACGGCAGTAATCATGATGACGGCAAGCGGTGTCATGCTAATAAGTGATGCTGCGATTCCGGCTTTTGCATACTTCATAGAAAATAAAGCAATCCAGTTGCCGATTGTGGTGCCGACAAAGCTTGCAACGAGCACAATCTTCATCGCCTTTTTCATGTTTTCTTTCTGCTCAAAAATTTTGTGATACTGACCAAGAGCTGTTGCTGCAATCCATGCACAGCTTGCAGCGGCGGCAATACGCAAAATACTGCCCATTAGTGGATCAAGTCCGTACGAGAGCCCCTTTCGAATACACACATGTGACAGGCCGAGTGCTAATACTGAAACCAGCACCAGCTTAAATCCATATCGCCACTCTTTGGAGTCTACGGGAATATCCGTTTGTTCGTCGTTCTGGCTTGTGATTGATAACACGGACCCGATGATGACAAACATGCCGACAAGGTTAAGGAGTGTTAGTGACTCTCCCAGTGTGAAAAATGCGATTACAGCAGTAACACAAGGTGTCATCTGCCATAAAATCGAACCGGTTCTTGCCCCGATGCGGGTGCATCCTTCGTAGAAGAGCGTGTCTGCAACACCAAGCCCAAGAACGCCGGAGAGTAAAATCCAACCAATAGATTGGCTGGGAAATACCCATTCAGCACCGATAATAAGTGCAATGCAAATGTTGTAAAACAACACTAACGGGGTACGGCATAAGGTGAGTGGCCATGCCCCGATAAGTTTGGCAGCATTTGTATGCATGTAAGTAGAAAGTCCCCATAGACACGCTGTGCCCAGTGCTGCGATTTCTCCTACAAACATTGGTGTCTCCTTGTCGATAGTTGCAAGATGAATATCTGCAACATAACAATCTGTTTTTAAAGAAAAAATATAGTTCCTCCCTAGGCTCATTTTTTCATTTCCACAATGAATAAAATGCGTAGAAACAAAAAAAGCCCCGTAGCAGTTGCTACGGGGCTTTGATCTTTTTATCTCTACAAAACGCTATTTAACAAATAATTTGAGGAAGCGTTTTTTACCAAGCTTGATGACATATTCACCAGCAGTAAGAGCATCTTCAGTGCTGCATTTTTCTCCATCAATGGAGAGTGCGCCCTGTTTCATAAGGCGACGTGCTTCACCGCGGGATTTAGTGAGCTTTGCATCTGTAAGGAATACAGGAGGCATGGAAGCGTCACCGGATTCGCAAGTGTATTCCGGCATATCGTCCGGAAGCTGGCCTTTAGCGAATACTGAGTTGAATCCTGCACGAGCTTTAGCTGCTTCTTCAGCACCGTGGTACTGAGTTACGATATCTTCTGCGAGCTCTTCCTTAGCAATTTTCGGGTGGAGCTCACCAGATTCTACGTTAGCTTTAAGTGCTGCAATTTCTTCAAGAGACTTGAGAGAAATGAGTTCGTAGTAGCGCCACATGAGTTCGTCAGAAATAGACATAAGCTTGCCGAACATGTCAGCAGGAGCTTCGTCAATACCCACGTAGTTACCGTAGGATTTTGACATCTTACGAACGCCGTCGAGGCCTTCAAGAATTGGCATGGTCATGACACACTGTGGAGCCTGACCTTCCTGAGACTGAAGGGTACGACCCATAAGTAAGTTGAACTTCTGGTCAGTACCACCAAGTTCGATATCTGATTCGAGTGCAACAGAGTCATAGCCCTGTACAAGCGGATACAAGAATTCATGGATAGCGATAGGGGTTTTGCCCTTATAACGCTGCTCAAAATCGTTACGTTCAAGCATACGTGCTACGGTATAGCGGGATGCAAGACGGATAAAGTCAGCTGCGCCGAATTTGTCGAACCACTCGGAGTTGAAGCGAACTTCGGTTTTTTCAGGATCAAGAATCTTGAAAACCTGTTCTTTATATGTCTCTGCGTTAGCGAGAACATCTTCACGAGTGAGCGGAGGACGGGTGTCGGAACGGCCGGACGGGTCACCGATCATACCGGTGAAATCACCGATAAGGAAGATAACTGTGTGACCGAGTTCCTGAAAATGACGCAGCTTATGAATTGCAACACTATGACCAAGGTGCAAATCTGGAGCTGTTGGGTCAAAACCCATTTTTACGCGCAGCGGTTTGCCTTTTTCGAGCTTTTTCTTAAGCTCGTCGGCATCAATAAGTTCAGCACAGCCACGCTGAATGATTTCGAGCTGTTTTTGAATATCCATAATTCTCTCTTTTACAAAAAAATATGTTGTAGCTTGGTGTCTGTTACAAAGAATTGATGAATTGTCAAACTTTGCAAAATTGTCATACAGCCTCCGGCGGGCAAGGGCTCTGCCTCCGCAGGGGACTGGTCTCCGTAACACTCGTTCCTCGTGAACGGTTACTGGCGCAAGCACCCGCAAGGGGGACGCCCCCTTGACCTCGATTATGGTGAAGGGGGCTTTGGAAAAATCTTGGTGGTAAGACTATGTAATTTACATAAGATTTTTAAGCCGCAATTATTTCGAAAACAAAATGGGTATCGCCTAGTCGCAGTCAAGAGGGCGTCCCTCTTGCGGGGATGCAAGGGACTGGTCCCTTGCCCCTCGGAGAGTCGCCGAAGGCAATAACTTACTCGCGAATAAGCTCAATGCTCGTGCACAGCCCTGTTTCATCATTGATGTCCATAAACAGACCGTTGATATGCTCTGTACCCTTTGCAACTTTAAATCGTTGTGGCAGCCCTGTCATGAATCGTTCAATAATCACTCTTGGTTCCATACCGAGGCAGGACTCTTCGACTCCGCACATACCGGCATCAGTAAGGTATCCGGTACCCTTTTGCAGGATCATCGCGTCTGCGGTTTGCACATGGGTATGTGTGCCTATGACAGCCGAAACTTTGCCGTCCACATAGAAGGAGAGCGCTTTTTTTTCGCTCGTTGCTTCGGCATGGATGTCAATAATGCGGATACGCACATCATCTGGAATGGACGCAAGCAGCTCGTCCACTTTCTTGAACGGGCAGTCGATGTTGTCCATGAACGTGCGTCCCAGCAGGTTCATTACAGCAACTTTACTACCGTTTTTAAGCTCATGAATAACGAGACCGCTGCCTGGCGCTCCTTGCGGATAGTTAGCAGGGCGGATGAGCCGCGGTTCATTGTTAAGCAGGTTGTACATTTCTTTGTGCTTCCAGATGTGGTTACCGGAAGTAAGAATGTCTATGCCTGCACCAAAAAGTTCGCGCATTGTGTCTCCTGAAAGACCAATGCCGCCGGAGGCGTTTTCCCCGTTAGCAATAACGAGATCTGCCCCTTTTTCTTCTCTGAGAGAAGGAAGGCGTTTACGCAGAATAAGTCTGCCCGGTTTGCCTACAATGTCACCGAAGAATAAAATTCGCATGACGCTTCCTATAATTTAAAAAAAGAGTACGTCAACTGCTGTGCCTTCGTAGATGCCTTCACTGTCTGCGCCAATACGCGCAACACCGTCGGCCTGAAGCATGGTTTTCAGTAAGCCGGATTTTCCGAGCACAGGGGTTGCGATGGTTTTTCCATTTTTTTCTGTAACGCTGACACGCACATAATCTTCACGTCCCGGTTTGGAAGCCACGTTGCGGCTGAGCACAGCGTGCTTGGAAGGCCAGCGTGTTTGATCGAACGCGTTTGTATCCCCACCAAGGTAGCGTAAAAACGGCATGCCGAGAATAAACATGACAACCTGTGCAGAGGCAACTTGCCCGGGGAGTCCCCATATGGCTTTGTTACCGCATTTTGCAAGAATGAGCGGTTTACCCGGACTGATAGCTACCCCGTGGTTGATGATCTCTGCGCCTTCGATTTCTTCAATAGCTCCCACTGTGAGGTCGCGAACACCAACAGAACTGCCGCCGGAAAGGAATACAACATCGTTTTCCGCAAGGGCATTTTTAAGCGCTGTTTTGAGTGATTCGAGATTGTCTTCAACAAGGCCGTACGTTGTAGCAGTCGCACCTGCACGTCGGGCACATGCTGCAAGGGTGTAGCTGTTAACGTCGCGTACTTGCCCAACAACAGGCTTTTCCTCAATAGGGATAAGTTCATCACCGGTTGAGATTATGCCTACCCGCGGTGCGTTGTTGACTGGAATTTCCATAACGCCGAGCGCTGCCAGCATTCCGACTTCTTGAGGACGGATACGGGTTCCAGCAACAAGAGCTGGATTTCCAGTTGTTGCGTCTTCACCTTTGAGCATGACGTTTTCGAATGGTGCGAGAGATTTGCGGATTTCCACAGTTCCTGCGCCGAGGGATTCCGTGTGTTCAACCATAACTACAGCGTTTGCACCGTCTGGAAGAATCCCGCCGGTTACGATTCCGGCGCATTCGCCATTTTGAAGAGTATATGATGCAGGCTGTTCAATATCGATATCACCGACAGATTCGAGATACGCAGGGTTTGCTTCAGATGCACCGAATACACTGGACGCATTAATTGCGTAACCGTCCATACATGAGCGGCTGGCAAGCGGCAGGTCTTCTGCTGCAATAATATCTTCCGCAAGTACGCATCCATCTGCAGCATCAATAGATACAGTGTGGGCTTGCAACGGGGAAAATGAGTGAAGTGCTTGAATGAATTCCTGCACGCTGAGTACATTGAAGAAATCTTTTTTCATATCGTATCCTCGAATCTTGATTAAATGGCGAACAAGCAGAGTAGCCTGTAACCGCAAGTGGTGCAAGGCTGAGGTGGTGTGACAGTATTGGAAATGCGTGGCAATGGGCGCAAAAAAACATCCGTCTGGACCTGGAGAAAAAGGAAGGTACGAAGTTCTTTTTCTCCGTGTTCAAACGGATGTGCGGTGCTTTTTAAATGCCCCTTCGGGAAAAGGGGCATTTAATATGGGGATAGGACGTGTATTAAACAAATTTCTTTTCTGGAAGCGTAGGGATTACGCGGTGTATTGCTTAATACCGGTACGGGAAAGCTACCAGCGTCCTTGGGGGATCATATTATAAAAGAGCTATTCCTTGATTGATGAGCCCTGCGGCAATTAGCCACATGATTGCGCACACCGTGCCATCAAGGATTCGCCATGAAGAAGGCTTGCGGAATAGTGGTGCAAGAGCCTGTCCTCCAAATGCGAGAGCGCCGAACCAGATTACGGAGGCGCAAACGCCGCCGATCCAGAAATAAATTCTACCGTCACCGATAAATTGTCCGCCGAGTGAACCCATAAGAACAACTGTGTCCAAATAAGTGTGCGGGTTTAAAAAGGTAACAGCCAGTGTTGTTAGCACAACATTTCGCAAAGAGCGTGTAGCATCTGAAGATGTTGTCAGTATCCCTGGTTTACAGGCAGATTTGAAAGCGCGGAATCCATACCAGAGTAAAAATGCAGCGCCAAAAAAAGTGGCAAACAATCTTACGTCAGGTGAGGAAGCGACAATCTGTCCAATACTGAAAACACCAAGTCCGATAAGTAGCATGTCGGACACGATGCACATGAGCGCGATAGTAAGATGGTGGTTTTTGCGAACACTCTGAGAGAGTAAAAAGGCATTTTGTGCCCCGATCGCCATAATTAATCCACCGCAAGTACCAAAACCTTGAAAAAATGGAGCGAGCATATCTGTTCCCAATCCTTAGCTGCATTGTAGCAATAATTCATAGTCATTCAGGTCAATGCAGAAGGCGTCCCTTCAGCAGACAATGGGAAGTTCAGTGAGCGCTGTAACAACGGGGTGCGCTCAACACCCCGTCACCACATCTGGAACTTGTTTGCGAACACTTATGTAGAAGAAAAATAGTTAGAAGTGAAATTCATTGTTTTGATGTTACATAAGTTTTGCTAATGTAGATGCATGATCGATTACAAACAGCTCGAAGCCTTTGCTGCCGTAGTAGAAAATGGCGGCTTTGAAAAAGCGGCAACCGTTCTGCATATTACGCAATCAGCGGTTTCTCAGCGTATACGGCAACTTGAAGATAGAATCGGCGCGATGCTTATTGTGCGCTCCACACCCGTGCAGCCAACTGCCATGGGACAAAAACTGCTTGGGCACTACAAGCAAGTAAGTCTCATGGAGCAGGACTTGTTTGAAGACACATTGGGCAAGACGGCAGAAGATTATATTACTGTTCCTGTAGGTATTAATGCAGACAGTCTCGCGACGTGGATTCCCGACACACTGCAAGAACTCCTGACTACTACAAATATTCTTGTAGATATTCGACTGGGGGATCAGGACAAAACACATGATATGCTTAAAAACGGGGAAGTGGTAGGCTGCGTCAGTTCCCAACCCGGACCTATGCAGGGATGTAAGACTGTCTACCTCGGCAAGATGATCTATGTGTGCTGTGCTACTCCAGAGTTCGCAAGACAATGGTTCCCGAATGGATTTTCGCCAGATGCTGTTCGTGCTGCGCCTATCCTTACATATGATCGTACAGATGAGATGAACAATGAAATGCTTTCACGGTACGGCATCCGTGCCGGTGAGTTCCCGACGCACTATGTACCGGATTCTCATATGTTTGTTGATCTGTGCAAAAAGGGGCTGGGGTACGGAATGATTCCGAGTTTGCAGATTGAAGAAGAGTTACGAACAAAGCAGCTTGTACCAATCGTGCAAGGCTACTCTGTAACGGTAAGACTTTACTGGCATTGCTGGAATTTGCAGACGCGTCACATCATAATGCTTACTGATGCATTTGAGAAAGTCGCAAAGTTGCATCTTTCTCGATGAGCTTGGATAGACTGGCATTTTTGGCTAGTTTATGTACTGTGTGCAGATTCTGAAAAAAGAAGAAAAGTGGTAACACATCTCTGTACAAACAGAGCATTCGTAATTACCAGTATCAGATACATATTGTCACATTAGAGTGCCAATGCTTATTTGCGTGTATAATGAGCATGTGTTATATTTCACATGCAAGTTGACTTATTAGATTATCAAAACGCTATGTTCTTACTATAGCATATTATATGAGACTATGCGGCTCGGTTTATTACCGATTCTGCAATTGGAGGATGAATGACTCAGCCTTTTAAGGATGCCGTAGGCATCTGTAAGACTATTATGCGTAACGGATTTGATGCGTATGTTGTAAACGCCCAGCTTCAGCGCGAACTGCTTGAAGGTGCGAACGACACAGAACTGGATATTGCGTGCGAAGCTCCTTTCGATGAAATTCAGCGCATGTTCCCTAACGTTTCTGAAGGTACTGAACGCGGTGTTGTTGCTCTGCTGAAAGAAGCGGATATTACGTACCGTTTTTATCCTACTGATGTAGAAGATGCATCTCATCCTGAAGAAAGCATTGCCCGTATTACTCCTCACTTGCTGAAACGCATGGAAGAGAAATTCGGCAGCATCCCTACTCAGTACGCTTGCCCGTATGTTCCAGGTTCTGAAATGTACGAAGGCTTCGAAGACATCGCTAGTGGTGTTATCAAATTTTCAGGTATTCCGGACGAAACATTACGCCGTAACTACCTGCTTGGTATTCGTGCTTTGCGCTTTGCTGCAAACTACGATTTACCAATCGAACAGAATACTTGGATTGCTATCGTAAAAGGCACCTCCCGTATTCTTGATTACGTTCCTTCCCATAGCATTATGGAAGAATGGCGCAAAGTTGAAGCAGAGAACATGTGGCGCTTTGTTGAGCTTCTGTTCGATTCCATGATCCTTCATGGTCTGGTTCCGGAACTTGCAGCACTTTCCCGTTGTACTCAGATTAAAAATGAAGACACCGGTGAAGAGCAGACTGTATTTCAGCACACCATCGACACTATGCGTCACTACCCAGAAGAACTTCCGTTCGACTGGTTCGGTACTTTTGCAGTGCTTTGCAGTAACGTAGGTAAACTCTACACTGCTGAATTTAGCAACGACTCATGGACATTTAACCAGTTCTGTCGTGTTGGTGCTAAAGTTACCAGAAAAATTATGGGACGCCTGTCATTCCTTCCACAGGATATTGACCTTGTGTGTCACCTCGTAAAGCACCATCAGTTCTTCCACAGCATGCTTACCGATAAAGGTATCCGTCGCTTCAAATCTCTTAACGACTACCCGCGCCTTATGGAAATGGCTCGTGCAGATGTTAAAGGTCGCGGCATTGCCCTTACCGCATTCAACCACAATATGAAGTGGCTTGAGCGTGCTGATATGCCGGAAGAAATGACTGAGCCGTTCCTTAACGGTAACGAAATCATGGAAGCAACCAGCCTCAAACCTGGTCCTCATGTTGGTATTCTGCGTGATGAGCTTCTTAAAGCTCAGATCGAAGGTAAAGTTACTTCCGTTGAAGAAGCTATTGCTTTTGTACGCGAATACAAAATGTAAGTTGAATTTGAGATAAACCAGCACATCGCTGCGTTACTCAAAAATGCTATTCAGGCCGGACAACATGTGTTGTCCGGCCTTTTTTTATGCGATGTAGCTTAAGCTTATTGAGATTCATGGTGCGATATCAGGTTTTCAGGAATTTTGATGGCTAACCCACCTTCTTTGCTAATGCTCATATCGATTTGGATTTCTTGTCCTGTGCTGGTTACGGCTACTGCGCTTATTGGTTCTTCGTCATTATATGTAATTGAGTGAACATTGGTACAAGTCGCGTGTACGCTCTCCTGGTTCAAGAGGTCTGTGATGATTTCCGGTAGGAGCTCTTTCAGCGTTTCACTATCGAATAGAATCTCGTCTTCAACAGGTTTTTCTTGAAGGCCGTTATCTCCTTTTTTCTGATCCACCTTCGCTGGCTTACGAGTAAGATAGGAAATGACAAGCAGACTGCCGCCTATGGAAAGGCATAAAAGAGCCTTCGAGGAGTTTCCATCCATCAGGGTATTAAAAAATCCTGCTTGTAAAAGGAGACCCAAAGCGCCGGATGAAAAATGTATGATCTTTCTAAAGGAAGAATAGGTCTTAGTTCTAAATGCTTTTCCAACTCCTAGACCTAAAAATGCTAATCCTACAAGAATCAATGCAAGAGAGCTCAATTTGCCTGTGCTAATAAAGTTTACAAGACGATTTATACTAATGAATAAACCCAGTAAAATAAGGATAAAACGAGCAAGGAAAAAGAAAAGTTTGAGTAGGTATTTCCAAAAAAACGATGTTTTTTGTGGTTGAGAAGGTTGGTTTAGTGGTGTGTTCTCGTTTGTGAGAAGTGTGTAACTATTATTGCTATGTTTTTTCATGTGTGTTCCAGCTTGCTGTCTGTAAAGTAGATGTAGTTTGCCTGCGGGTGATGTTGTTACAACAAGTGAGTGAGCACTATCTATTGTTTATTCAAAAGTCGATACTCATGGTCAATAAACATATCATTTAACTTGCTAGCGAGTTGTCAGATTTTAGACTAGGACTGTCCGATTTTTTTATTGGCTGTCAGCACAACTGCTGAGGGTAAACTAAGACAGGAAGGTATAAATGAGTACTCGTAGACAATTTATAGCTGGCGCAGCAATGCTTGCCGGTGTTTCTGTTATTAAGGCTGTTCCGGCATATGCTTGGGATTTTGCACTGGATAAGGGAATTATCTATACCGATACGCAGCTTGGAATGTGGGAAGGTAAGCAAGCAACTCATGTGCCACTAGTAGAAACAAATGGCATGGAAGTGACTGTAATTACTCCGCACCCAATGAGTGAAGAGCACTACATAGTGCGGCACACCATAGTAGACGAAAACGGTGAAGTGGTGCATGCAAAGACATTTTCATGGAAAGACGATCCTATGTCTAAAGCCATATTGAAGAAAAAAGGCAAGTTTGTAGCAACAAGCTTCTGTAATCTTCACGACATGTGGATAAAAGAATTTACCATGTAAGCTTATGTTGTCTTCGACGGGCAAGGGCTCTGCCCCTTGCATCCCCGCAAGGGGGTATCCCCCTTGACCCTATTAGGGTTTTAATGATTGGGAAGAGAGTGACAACTCTTTATTTTTCTTAGTTCAAACGATAAATGGGAGCTGAAAAACTTGGCAATCAAGTTTTTCAGCTCCCATTTTTATGTACTTCTATTGTGCAATGACAGGTGACATTAACGACTAAAGCGTTGATTACCTCCCCTAACACTTCGATATCAATTCGCGGTCAAGGGGGATTCCCCCTGCGGGTGCTTGCGCCAGTAACCGTTCACGAGGAACGAGTGTTACGGAGACCAGTCCCCTGCGGAGGCAGAGCCCTTGCCCGTCGGAACTTTAGCCGTTCTCTAGGAATGAGAGATTACGGATAAAAATAGTGAAACGACCCGCCGGAGGCAAAAACAGCTCTACTTAAACAACACGAGTTCCGCCAAGCCAGTGAGCTTTGACGCGACCTTTAAGGGTAGTGTTGAGGAACGGAGTATTTTTGCCTTTTGAGAACATGGCATCTTCGGTCATCTTCCATTCTTCTTTTGGATCGAAGAGGAAGAAGTCTGCTATGTCACCTTCTGCGAAAGTGTTGAGCGGAAGTTTAAAGATTGCGGAAGGTTTTTCAGCCCACATTTTTATGAATTCATCTTCTGTAATGGTGCCGTCTTCTACCTGCGTCCATGTAAGTGCTACCGCGCTGTCCATACCGGAGATACCGTTCGGAGCGCCCTCAATCGGGTGCTCTTTTTCGTGGTCGGCATGTGGAGCATGATCGGTTACGAAAATATCGATGGTACCGTCTTTTACTGCTTCTTTCATGGCTAGGCGATCTTCTTCGCTACGCAATGGAGGGTTTACTTTCGCGGCAGTGGAGTAGTTGCTGAGGATTTCGTCTGTAAGAATCAGGTAGTGCGGGCAGGTTTCTGCCGTAACTTTTACGCCTCTGGTTTTTGCCCAGCGGATGAGATCTACAGATTGTTTGCAGCTTACGTGAGCAAGGTGGACTGGTAAGTCCAAAAATTCTGCGAGCAGAATATCTCGCGCAACCTGCATGGACTCGGCAACGACTGGCTGTCCTTTTAGACCGATGGCTTCGCTTACAGCGCCTTCGTTCATGTGGCAGTCTTTAGCAAGAGTCGGATCTTCGCAATGGTCAATGACGGTCAGCCCGAAGGTTGCTGCGTATTCCATGCAATGGCGGAACATTTCGGCACCACCAACTGGCACGCCGTCGTTGGAGATTGCGACACAACCGGCTTCAGCAAGTTCGCCCATTGGTGCGAGTTCTTTACCTTTCAGGCCGATTGTTGCTGCCCCGATAGGGTAGAGATATGGACCGTTAGGCCATGTCTGCTGTGCACGCTGGAGCATTGCTTCGGTAACGGATGCGCAATCGTTGGTAGGCTTGGTGTTTGCCATAGCCATTACACCGCCGAAACCGCCGTGCGCTGCAGCTGCAAGACCGGATTCAATGTCTTCTTTGTATTCAAAGCCCGGTTCACGCAGGTGAACATGGCAGTCGTAAAAGCTTGGGAATACGATAAGCCCTGTTGCATCTACAACTTCGGTATCTTCCGGTGCTGAAATTTCACCGTGTGGTGTGACAGATACGATGGTGGAGCCGGAAACAAGAATATCTACGGAAGTTCCACGAAGCAGACCATTGGAGATAAACAAATTGGTCATGGCTATACTCCTTTGTCTTTACGGGTTGCGTGGAGGTACAGGATCGCCATACGTGTGGCTACACCTGCGGATACCTGATTAAGCACACTGCTGTCTTTGCAGTCAGCAAGGTCTGAGGCAATTTCAAGCCCTCTGTTCATAGGTCCCGGGTGAAGGATTTTAGCACCTTCAGCCGCCATTTCCATATGATTTGAGGTAAGGCAGTACATGCGCGCGTATTCGTTGAGATCAGGCAATAAGCCCGCTTGCTGACGTTCTAATTGCAAGCGAAGGCACATTACTGCGTCTACGCCTTCAACAGCTTTGGTCAAGTCACTAAAGACTTCAACAGGCCATGTATGCACGGTTTTAGGCAACAAGGTACGCGGTGCACATAGTCTAACCTTAACACCCTGACGGGTGAGCAGATTGATGTTGGAACGTGCAACGCGGCTGTGCTTCACATCACCGAGAATAAGTATGGTTTTTCCTTTGTACTCGTTGTTCCATGCTCTGCGCAGAGTAAAGTTATCCAGAATTGCCTGAGTCGGGTGGGCATGGCAGCCGTCACCAGCGTTAACTACAGCGCAGTCCAGACGTTCCGCGATGAACTGTGCTGCGCCGTTTGCTTTGTGACGCAAAACGATAACATCAGGGTTCATAGCTTCCAGCGTAAGGGCAGTATCTTTAAGGCTTTCGCCTTTTGTCAGACTTGAACTGCTGCTGGACAGTGAAAAAGTATCAGCAGACAAGCGCTTGCCTGCAACGTCGAATGAGGTCTTTGTCCGCGTACTAGGCTCTGCAAAGAAGAGCACAACGCTTTTACCCTTGAGGGTCGGAACCTTCTTAACAGGGCGTTGGTTGATTTCGTGAAATTGCTCGGCTGTATCGAGAAGATGAGAGACTTCTTCGAGTGACAGCTGACTAACGTCCAAAAGGTCTTTGTGCGGCCAGATGAAGTGTTTTTCTTGTGGCATTTCATTTTCTCTGGTTTGCGGGCAACGCCCATGATGATTTGGAGGACTAAAAGTCTTCCGGCAAAATAGCGTATTGGAATCGTTTGCCTTTCGACAACGTTCCTAGTTCATTCGTAATGCCCAGTGCTTTGGCGCCTGCAATAGTAAGCATACGTAACAATGCACCGGTCGGTATATCGAAATTGTCGCGCAGGTAGCGCGCTTCATTCCAAAGGTTAAGGTCATGGTTCGAAGCAAGGCTGTCTGTACCAATGGTAAGTTGCAGACCTGCTTCTAGAAAATTGCGTACTGGTGCTGTACCTACACCTATAAGTTCGTTTGAACGCGGGCACAGGCATATGGTTGTTTCACTTTCTCGAAGAATTTCTATGTCGTCTGGTGTGCAATGCACGCAATGGACGGCGATAGTAGATTTATCCAGCAGGCCGAGGTGTTTTGCATATGGTACTGCGCGCATTTGAGGCGGTGTAAAATCCTTAGGAAGAACTCTGCGTGAAAGCTGTTCTCTAAAACGACCGGTGCCCTTGGTTAGCAGCTCTTCTTCGCCGGGGTGTTCAGCAAGGTGGACAGAAAAATACCGCTCATTAGAGCGGCACCATTGTTTAGCAACAACCAACGCATCAGGGCTGGTAGAATAGAGAGCGTGACCGGAAAGAGTCATCCATCGTTTTTTGGCTTCACTTGGTAACTCGTCAGCAGCAGAAGGGAATAAATCTTCTGCACTCAAAGTACCGGTGGCAAGTTTTGGAAAATTGTATCCAAACACTTCAAACTGGATGTGACAGCTAAGGTTGCGGGCGGTAACAGCGTCGTACACAGCTTTAGGTGCGCGTCCGTTAACGTCTGCAATATGCGCTGTGCCGCTTTCTGCCATTTCAGAAATCGCGGATTCAAGACTTTGAGCATCAACTGGATTTGCCATGAGCGGCAGGGCTGATTCAATCCATGTCTCAAATCCTTCACCAAAGATTGCTTTACCTTTCAGGTGCGCAAGTTCCAGATGGTTATGGCAATTAATAAGAGCAGGCGTCAGAGTTACATCGCCTAAATCTTCAGCTTCTATTTTGTAGGCTTTTGAAAAGTCGCTGAACGAAAGAACGTCCACAATAGTTGAACTACTGTGGACGATAACGCCGTCTTCAATGACATCTGGAAAAGAGTAATACCCCGAATCTGTTCGGGGGGAAGTGTTATGGCCTTCCATAGTGAGGATGCGACTAGCGCGGATGGCATTGAGCATTGAAAAATCTGTTGGTTATATGTGGTTAAAATTTGACGTACCGCCACACATTCGAATCACATATGTTCAGAACTTTGTAAAGGAGAGAATGGGGTTGTCTGGAATCTCAATTAATTTTTTACTCTAGCCATTGTAAGCAACATGCCTATTCATGGCACTTTAAAAGGTATGTGGAACAATGTAGGGTAGAAACTTTTGGATTGATGACATGTTAGTATTGAGTGTGTACACACTGTTGGTAAGTGGGTGTTAACTTTAATTGTCAAAAAAAATTAAGATCATCAAATCTATTGCCGAAATATATGCTAAGTAGAGGCGCATGGTTAATAGTATTTAATGGAAAATGATCTTGTTTTGCTCTGTAATTGAAGAAAGTTTGCATTAGTAGTTATCAATATGCATTCAAGATTGGTTGTGTTTATTAATAAATAGTTATTTTTGGGGGAATAATGTTTAAAAGTATTAAGGCAAAAGTCACCGCCTTGGTAATGATTGCTGCGTTGTCGTCAGTTCTGTTAGTTTTAGTTATTTCAAATGCCATTGTACGCGAAGATGCAATAGACTCTTTTGGAGCATCATCGAAAACTGATGCTTTTCTTGTAGAAAATATTGTAAGCAGCTTTTTTTCTGATGCCATAAATACAACGAAAGAACTTGCGTTGTTAGAAGAGCTACAAATGGCAACAGGGACACTGACATTTAACCATACGATTCAGTCTGACATTAATTTTACTTCTAAAGAACTACCGCAGCTTGAGCGGCGCATTGCAGGTGTACTTTCCAATGCACGTGCAGCGCATTCAAGTTACGAGCTTGTGTACTATGGCAGTAGTACAGGTGGATTTATTATGTCCGACCCTACGGCATTACCTCCGAAGTATGATCCTCGTCAGCGCCCTTGGTATAAGGCAGCAGTTGCCTCCTCTTCCGGATCAGCTGTCTCCAAGGCATATCAAAGTACAGCCGGTATGCCTGTAGCAAGTACCATGACTATTGTACGTGGTCAGCAAGGTGAAGTGCTTGGGGTAGTTGCGATTGATGTTCAGCTTTCTATGCTTGTACGCATGATGAAGAACATTAAGATTGGTGAAACCGGTCGGGTGCTGCTTCTTGAAAATGATGGAACCATTCTTGCCGCTCCGGGGTATGACAATCTGATCATGAAGCGGATAGGTTCGACCGGTAAATCAGGTCTAGATTTTCTCGCTGGTAAACAGGACGGTATGTATGAGGTCAAAGCTGAGAAAGGTCAGCAGTTGGCAAGGATGCATACTGTGTCATCAACCGGCCACAAGCTGCTTGTCATTAAGGATGAAAGTGAAGTTGTCGAGGCTGCTGATGCGAGTCTGCTTGCAACGCTAGTTGTAGGTTTTGGCGTAACATTAGTGATTGGCTTAATAGCGTATTTCTTTGTGTTGCGGACTTTGAAGCCGCTATACAGTGTTATTAATTCTGCAAAAGAAGTAAGCAAAGGGGAATACAACAAGGTTCCTCCAGAGTCTGAGTTTTCAGGCGAGTTGCTTGATTTGCACTGTGCTTTAAAAGAAATGGTTGGCAGTCTTGTAAGCTCAATCCAGATGGCTGATCATAAAACTGAAGAAGCAGAAGAACAAACTCTTCGAGCGAGTGAAGCACTCGATGCAGCCGCCGAGGCACAAGCACAAGCGGAAGTTGCTCGTAAAGAAGGGTTGAATCAGGCCGCGGGTCAGCTTGAGGCTATTGTTTCTAATATTGGTTCTGTTTCAGAAGAACTTTCGTTACTCGTTGAACAAACGCGAAGTGGTACGGAGCGTCAGGCTGCACGTAGCGGTGAAACCGCAACAGCAATGGAACAGATGAATACTGCCGTGATGGAAGTTGCTCGCAATGCCTCTGATGCTGCCCAGCATTCAGAAGTTATGCACGAAAGTGTTGTGCATGAAGCAGATGCAGTGATGGAAGTTGTGAGTGCGATTGATGATGTTGCAGCTCGATCTGAAAAGATGATGGAGAGTCTTGGTGCTCTTGGCGAAAATGCACAGGGTATCGGTCAAATTATGGATGTGATTTCAGATATTGCCGATCAAACAAACTTGCTTGCATTAAACGCAGCAATTGAGGCTGCCCGTGCAGGAGAAGCTGGCCGCGGTTTTGCGGTGGTTGCTGATGAAGTGCGAAAGCTTGCTGAAAAGACCATGCAGGCAACTTCTGAAGTAGAAAAGGCTGTTCATGCCATTCAGCAGGGAACAATCCAGAATATTGATGCTATGAAGCAGACAACAGATGTGGTTGTGAACTGTACAAGCCTCGCTAAAGAAGCAGGGGATGCTTTGGCGAATATGACGACTATGATTGAAGGATCAACAGATATGGTCCGTGTCATAGCTACAGCATCAGAAGAGCAGTCTGCAACCAGTGAAGAAATTAATTCCAGCGTTGAGGAAGTAACTCGTCTGGCTGACGAGATGGCGACCTCTGCAGGTGATTCCGCGAGGACAATGGCAACATTAGCGAATTTATCGGATGAACTTAATGGCGTGATTCTCACACTAAAGCAGGACTAACTCTGTACAGATAGTAATAGTATTGATTCAAAAAGAGGCTCTTTCAGGCAGGATGGGGCCTCTTTTTTATTGCGCTGCCCGCGTAGATAATATTTGACTATTATAGATGTGAAAGGGAAAGTGTGCTCTGAACTCAAGTTTTAGTTATAACGCTTTTTGCTGCCAGCGTTATAACGTAATTTTATATTTTTATAGTACACGCCGATTCCTGAAGAGGATGACAGTACGTACCTTTTTTGTGAGTTACGCTGGATATCGCTGGAGGAAGAATGAAGGATCAGATGGCTTTGTTTTCAATAGTCATGACATCAGCAATGCTTGTTCTATGGGCAATAATATGTTGGCGCATGATTGCACCACTTACTGTTCGCCGATCTACAAAAATATTGCTTGCCGCAACATTGCTTGCCGCTCTGGTATTGTATTACGTGACACGGTTGTTTGTGAAGGAAGGGTTTCCTGTTGAGGTAAATACAACGTTGCGTTGGATAGGCTACCTTTCTCTGGGGTTTATTTCCCTCACCATTCCGTTTCTTTTTGTAAAAGAAGTGCTCCAGTTTGGCGGGCGTGTTGTGGCGGATAAGAAAGAACCTGTTGATGGTACACGCCGCGCTTTTTTACACAACGCAGGTAATGCAGCCGTGATGGCAGCCGTTCTTCCTACCATGGCCTTTTCCATACAAGAAGCGTTTCAGCAGCCGATTGTTAAAAACAATGCCTTGAAAATTGCAGGACTTCACCCTGATTTGGAAGGAACGACAATCGCGCATATTTCTGATTTGCATGTTGGCTCTATTTTAGATGAAAAATGGCTCAAAGCTTTGATGACTCAGGTTGGGGAATTGCGTGCAGATATGTTTGTGCTCACAGGAGATGCCATTGATGGCAAAGTTTCCCGTGTGGGCAAGGAACTCGATTCTTTATTGAAGTTTGAGGCTCCGTTAGGGAAATTTTTTGTGACCGGCAACCATGAATTCTATTCCGGCGTAGAAGGTTGGGTTGAGCAAATGCGTGCACTCAATTTTACTGTATTAAATAATGAACATACTCTTATTCAAAAGGGAGAGGGTAGGCTTTTACTGGCTGGGGTATGGGATTATTCTGGTGAACGTTTTGGCGAACACTATACATCTGATCCCGTTGCAGCGAAAGCTGGTGCGCCAGGACATGATTTGTCTATTCTGTTGGCACACCAGCCTAAAAATATTTTTGAAGCCAGTAGGGCGAAATTCGACATCCAGCTTTCCGGCCACACTCACGGTGGACAATATTTTCCGTGGACATACGCAGTGCACTTGTTCCAACCCTATGTGAAAGGCTTGCATCAGGTTGATGATAGTTTGCTGTATGTAAATACAGGGACGGGTTTCTGGGGGCCACCTATGCGCTTCACGGTTCCGCCAGAGATTACATTACACACCCTCACACGCGCTTAGATTAGAATTCTCCATCCCATAGGTTTTCTATGGTGTATGGTGAGTTGTAGAAGGTGAACATTTTGCCGTCGATAATACGGGCTCCCATATCTAACTCAGCGATGGCAGTCATATCGTTCGCGTCGAGATTGATTTCTGTACTTTTAATGTTTTCCTGAATGCGCTCCGGCGTGATCGATTTTGGAATAGCAACTACGTCCAGTTTTAAGAGCCATGCAATGAGTACTTGAGCTGTCGTACATCCATGTTTTTTAGCAATGGTCATAATAAGAGGATGCTTGAGGAGCGGTGGAGGTTTACAACCATCTGCTGTTGTAATTGGAGTTCCAATAGAACCTAGTGGGCAATAAGCTGTGAGTCTAATGTCATGCTTGCGAGCAAATGCAACTTGTGCGCGTTGCTGTTGGTACGGATGCATCTCTATCTGATTAATTGCGGGCGGAATAGCCGCAGTTGATAACAGTGCTGTAAGTTTTTTTATGCTGAAATTGCTTACGCCAATATTACGAACGATCTCTCGATCTACACAATCTTCCATACCTCGCCACGTGTCACGAAGCGGGACTTCTTCCAGCGAAAAGTAGTCATCTCGTTTTCCGGGAAGTCCTACACCGGGCTTTAATGCAACCGGCCAATGCATGAGATACAAATCTAAATATTCCAGTCCCAGATCTTCCAGTGTTTGCGATAGGGCAGGTAATACCTCCTCCGGCTTATGGGCGTCACACCATAGTTTGGAGGTTATCCATAGCTCTTCACGGGAAAATAACTTTAATGCTTTTTTTAGAGCAGTACCAATCTGTTTTTCGTTACCATAAATTGCTGCACAGTCTATATGCCTGTAGCCAGCATCCAGTGCAGCTAAAATGGCATGCTCTATCTTGTCTGGTGGGCTTAGATACGTGCCAAGCCCCAATTCCGGAATTTTGTTACCGGTGGGTAATTGGAAGTGTCTCATAGAATGCCTCCGCTATGCATCTATAGGGCGAAAGAAAGGATTTTGCTCTAGCATATCAGAGATAGCGGGCATGTAAATATGATGTTGAGCAGTGTGTTTTTCTAAAATAATTTCCTGTGTTATTTCAAAGGAAAATAGAAAATATGATGAATATTTTGTAGCGCCAATTTGTATGATTTGTTAGAAAAATAGAACTGCTATAAAGAGATAGGGCTTCGATGTATATTTTTTAAAGAGAGTGCTGATTTCGTATGAAAAATATTCTGGTAACTGGCGGTGCGGGCTATATTGGTAGTCACACATCAATTGAACTGCTTGAGGGTGGATATAACGTCATTTGTGTGGATAATTTTTCAAATAGTTCAAAAGATATTTTTGACGTTATTCATGATCTTACAGGCAAGCATGTGACGTGGTATGAAGCTGATGTATGTGACGTTGAAGCGTTGCGCACCATAGTGAAGGCGCACGACATAGATTGTGTTATTCATTTCGCTGGATACAAAGCTGTAGGTGAGTCTGTTGAGAAACCACTTATGTATTACCAAAACAATATTGATAGTACGTTAGCTTTGTGTGAAGTCTGTTTAGAAAATTCTATTAACAACATCGTGTTCAGTTCTTCAGCAACAGTTTATGGCGCTCCTCAATACTTACCTCTTGATGAACATCATTCTTTAAGCGCAACAAACCCTTACGGTAATTGCAAGTTGTTTATTGAACACATATTAAAGGACGTGCACGTAGCACATCCTGAAATGAACATTGCATTATTGAGATACTTTAATCCGGTTGGTGCTCACCCTTCTCATAGGCTGGGAGAAAGCCCTAAAGGTATCCCCAATAATTTAATGCCATATATTTGCCAGACAGCTTCAGGTCTTCGCGAACAGTTAAGCATTTTTGGTGACGATTATGATACAGTCGACGGGACAGGAGTCCGAGACTATATTCATGTTGTTGATTTAGCGAAAGGGCATGTTGCTGCTATTAAAAAACTTGCAACAGCTCCCGGCTGTGTGGTTTATAATTTGGGAACAGGGAATGGCACTAGTGTACTTGAACTAGTACGAACATTTATTACTGAAAACAACATAGACGTGCCATTCGCCATTGCCCCTCGTCGAGCAGGAGATATTGCTGAATGTTGGGCGAATCCTGCCAGCGCAAAGGAAGAGCTTGGCTGGGAGGCACAATATACTATTGTAGATATGGTTCGCGATAGTTGGGAAGCTCAGAAAAGAATGAATGCGGGTGAAGAAGTAACTGTGACGCCTGAAGCCGTATAATTTCGTTAGATTTTTTTGTTAGAATGTAAAAAGTCCGTTTCTTTAGAAGCGGGCTTTTTATTTATTACATTTTTTGTTTCAATTGGGATGTAGTAGACAAGGTATAATAACTTGACTTATCAATGTTGTTAGCATCAAAAAAGTGAAAGTAAAATTTTTCTAAATAGTCACAGTAGGAGACCTTAAATGTCACGCATTGGACTCGCTTCCTTGAAACAACTTTTTAAAAGTAAAAGTGGTTCAAGGTCTTTAATAGTTGTATTAGTTCTTTTGGTTATCGTTGTAGGCTTCAGCATTGTTGGGATTCGTACTCAGGTTGCCGAACAGCCAGTAATGCCAATAAATGGTGAGATCAAGGGCGATGCAGACATTGCTCCATTGGTGTTCAAAGCAGCATACTTTTCTTTAGACAGAGAACTGAATGACTCCACTCTTGGTTGGCTCCCTAACGACTTAATGATTTCCCCGACATCATGGCTTGATAACAAGAGAAATCTTCAACGCGGTATTATATTTGCCACTCGCGGTATCATCAACGTGTATACCATGAACTTTGCACGTAGTGGTTCTGGTGAGGAAGTGAACAAGTATCTGCTGAAAGCGCAGACATCATCTTTTCCATACGCTGAAGATGTTTGGATGTTTGCATCATCCGAGAGCAGATACAACGAAGGTATCAAGTCAATTAATTCATACTTGAAAGATGTCGAAAGCGGCAAAGCTGTATTCAATGTAAAGACAGACGACCTGTACACTCTCATTGATACTCTTGAGTCACTTATCGAAATGCCTCAGTCCCGTTTGAAGACAGGGGTTGATTCTCATTTTGAAGCTGATGATGCTATCTACTTTGCAAAAGGTGTTTGTCTGGTTGTACGTGACGTATTGTACACCGTAACTAAGGCATACCCAGAGTTGATGAATCGCGGTGGCGAACAGAACATTACTGTTGCATTAGAAACACTTGATATTATAGCTAGCTTTAATCCGTTATACGTATTTGCTGGCGGGAATAAAAATGGTGACTCAATGCTTCCGAATCAGGTGCAGGCTTTGGCCTCTAAGCTTGATATTACCGCAAACCGTCTGCGTGATGTTAAATTAGCATTAGATAAATAGACGATAGTAACTAGGTGGAGTTTGAAAGTAAGAGCTGTTTCTTATAGACGCTCTTTATTGAAAACCTCTCTAGATCCGAATGAAATTAGAAAGCCCGCCTCATTTTGAGGCGGGCTTTCTTCGTTTCATAACTAAATTGTAAGGCGAATGCTTATCGTAAGCTATAAGCCCTGACGCTGATATTCTGCGCGACGCAGGAAGTTAACTGCCCGGTCAGGAAAATCAGTGAAAACACCGTCAACATCTACTGTGTAGTAGAAGATATCTAGCATGTCTTCAAAGCTTGCTGCGTATGCCGGGATGCGGCCGTTATCAAGACGGAAGGTGTAAGGGTGAACTTCCATGCCATTGGCGTGGGCATCTTTTACCATGTCTGTAATAACAAGATTGTTGCGAGTGGAGTCATTCTTAACGAGCATTGGCTTCCAAGGACCGATGCCGTCAGCGTACTGAGCGATACGCTCCATGCCGCCTTTTTCAAACATCCAGTCATAGTTGTAAGGAATAAATTTTCCGTTTTTCTTTTCCATGGTTTCGTTCCAGCTGGTTTCAGCAATAAGCTGAACAACTTTAACGTTCATACCGAGTTTAGGCAGAAGATCTTTACTGATGCGGCGTGTTTCGTTTGGATCAAAGCACTGTACGTATACTTTGTCTTCTTTAGTTGTGTAGCCGTACTCTTTAAGCATGTTTAATGCCGCCATGCTAATGTCTTTGCCTTCAGCACGGTGGAACCAAGGGGCTTTAATCTCAGGGTAAATACCAACATTTTCCCCTGTAGATTTGTTTAAGCCCTGAATAAGCTGAAGTTCTTCTTCAAATGTTGGGACTTCGAATGAAGAGGAAAACATTGGGAAACGAGCGCCGAAGCCCTGGACCTTCTTACCATCCTTGACATTGAACCCTTCGGTAACTTTAAGAGTTTTAATTTCTGGAAGGGTAAAATCGATTGCGAACCAGCGTTTTTCACCATTAACCATCCTAAAACGTTTCGGAAATTTTTCCATAACGTCAGTGATGCGATCAAGGTAATGATCGTGAAGAACGACAAGTTGGTCGTCCTTGGTCATGACTAGGTCTTGTTCAATGTAGTCAACGCCCATGAAGTATGCGGCAGCTTTTGCTTCAAGGGTGTGTTCAGGTAGATAGCCGGAAGCACCGCGGTGTGCGATTACGATTTTATTGGCACCTGCAAAGGCAACGCTTGCACTAAGAGCAATCAGGGCAATAAGTAAAAATGACAGCAACTTTTTCATAATAAACTCCTCAAAAAATATTATATGGTTACATATCATAAAAGGTTAGAAAGGCAAGGCTGATAGCGCTTACAATTGGTGGGGAAACTCCTGAGTTTTTGCTAGTGTTGTGCTTTAGGTTAATGGGAAAGAATTTCATTTTTTTTGGTGAGACGTGTAAAAGATTCTGCCTTCGTTCGTTTTTATTGTATGAAGCAAGATAAGAAACGAAGAATAATTTTTACAATCCCATAGGTAGTTACGAAAGAATTGTTACATGTACATCCATCAAAAGTTACAATTCAATACAAAAAAAGACTGTCCTCATTATGAGGCCAGCCTTATCGTTTGAATTTAGTATTTTTGAACTTAATTCAACAAAGTAAGAATCTTAGTAATACATGGTTTTGCTTGTATCGGGTCTTCTGAAGAAACTTTGTTTTTTTGGGACAAGTGTTCAAAAAGAATTGAGCCATATGCAAGTCCCAATGGGAAGAACAGGATAAACGCTCCATCATCACTTTTTATTCGAAGCTCTGTAAGGCCGTACCCTAGGCTAAAGAATGTCATTAAAAATAAGAACGTTTTAGTTTGACCGGAAGAGTAGCGGAACGCGGGAATAAATGCGCCGATGAGAAGCAGAGTGCCTACAATTCCCCATCCAAATAGTGAACCTAGGTAAATACTATGGGGGTGTGACCAGCGACTGTCGATGATCAGAATGTTTTTATTAACCATTTCTGAACGGTGTGCAGTTTTGTAGTTGCTGTCATAGTCACTGTATGCTCGTAAGCCATGGCCAAAAATTGGAGCCTCATTGATTCCTTGTAAGGCCGTGTACCAAATTCCCATACGTTGTTTGGTAGTTCTATCATTGAGAGGAGCGGTGAGTGGATCGATTAAGCGTTGTTGTTGCTTTGGTGGCAGAATAGAAAAAACAATAAGACCGAGAAGTCCTGCAACAACGACTATCTTAATTAAATGCTTTGAGCGGTAGAAGAGTATGTAGGCTGCAATTGCACACAATAAACCAAGGATAGTTGATCGGCTTACTGTCATGAAGATTGCTGTGCCGATAATGACAAATAAACAATATACGATAAGCCGTTTCTTTTTTGAAAAGATGCTCAGGTATGTAAATAGAGTGAAAATTGAAAATGCACCTGCTACTGCTAGTCGATGTGGATTTCCATACGACAAGATAAGGCGATCATCAAACATCTCTGGTGCCCAAAAGCATGCATAGGTAACACCTAAGAATAGAGTGACTAAGAATGCTGCGCACTGTGATAATAGCACCTTATGTGTTGCTTTTGAGAAGAAGAATTGAAGAGCAGCACCTGCAAATAACGCACATGCAAATCGCCCTGCCAGTCGTGCATCAATGAAGAAAGTGCCCGGAGAAATAAGTACATAAATAAGAAACAACAAAGGTGCGATGAAGAACGTTGGAATCGAAGGTCGATCCATTTTGAACCACTCGTAGGTGAGTAGCAACGCGCCACTTATTCCTGCGATGTAGAGAAATATTTTGACGCCTTTATGTATGCCAATGGCTATGAGCAGGGCGTAGAGAGAAAGGAGCACAAATGTTTTTGCCATACCATAAACATTGGATGAGTCGAAAACGTTTTTCATATTGTTAGTCGCTAATTATCTATTTTCTTTTGAGATGACGGAGGGAAGTGAGCAGTGTGGCAGCCCTGATGTAGGAGATATCAAGTTCTCGAACACATTTTTGAAGCAGTGTTTTTTTACTCTTTACTCGATCCGCAATGGTTGTTGGACGTGAAGTGTCATGCTCAACAGGCATTGGGAGTAAAACGTAACATGGAACACCGTGATTATATGAGTGGTTCATGTAGACATCAATGGAGTGAAGAATTTGAGTACAGTGTGCCAAAAGTTTTTTGGCGGCAGCAGGGTGGATTGCATACGCGTTGCTGCAAGTTGTCCCAAAGATGGAAAGAGCAATCTTATACGTACCATTTAATTCGCGTACAATTTTATGTTTGTTGAGTTTGTTGCCGTAGAATCTGATGCAACCAAGGTCGTTAATTTGCTGTGCAGCAAAGCTAACAGCTTCGGGGAAGGTATCTTTGAGGATCGCATCGTCTTCGAGGACGACAATCGGGGTGTTTAGTTCAACGCATTTTTCCCACAACGTGATATGCGAAGCAAAGTTTGCAATTTGTCCACGTTGTAGTTCGCGCCCTCTCATGAAGAGTCTTTTCTTTGCGTCGTATCGATCGCTATATAAAAAATTCTTTTCTGAGCCGTCGACTGCGCTAATGAACTCATGGGCTAGGTTTAATTCATTCAGGCGAGCTTCCATGCTGGAGCGACGATCAGTTGATCGTTCTAAGTTGATAATAAATATTTTCATTAAATTCATTGAAGTTAAAGTTGAAGAATTACCAGTGTCGCAACAGGGTGCTGGTAAGTATTAGAGGCTGAATTTCTTTGTATCGAAAAATAATTTTAAACTATAAGTAGCTAGATGTAGTTGCGTCAACTTTTTTGTTACTAACAAGCGCGAACTATCATGATTTTGGTATGTTGCGTGTTGGGAATGTTCAGGTTGAAAAATGCTGTAGTGCTCCCTCTTTATCGTTGAAGCTGAAATGTTTCGAAAATGCAACAGGGGTGGTGTGTGAGCAATAATTACGAAAAATCCTGTTCTTTATGAGGGGGTTTGTGAAAAAAAGAATAAATAAAAGCGATAAAGCTATACGGGGGCTTAGGCGCATTTTACTGTATCTGAGATGCATTGTTGCAACAGAAAAGTGGCATGTTGCATAAAAGAGTCGGAGGTACCGGTTTCATTGAATTCAAGGTAGAAGTGGTGGGGTAGTAAATAACATTATTGTGCAGTTACACAGTGCAAAGATGAAAGGAAGAAAAAAAGGCATAAAATAACTATTTAAATAACTAATTAAATTTTAAGAATATTTTTAGTAATTTTGAATTGATTTTATGATGAGATGATCAAAGCTTGGTTGTTTGCACATTTATTGCTAAATAGAAATGCTTGTTAATTTTCGTACAAAGCGCCTTGCTTTGACAGAATTACGGCACACAGCTTTTTTGCTGTGTTTTGCCTGTTGGAACAAACGAATTCGAAGAGCGTATTGAGTCACTGGGGTAGTGACTCGTTCTGGCAGAGCAACAAAAAAGGTTTTTTGGGTTACTAAATTTATTTGGTGCAAACAGCAACTTTCATCACCGGAAGGAATTGAGATGAGCTTTCAGCAGACAGTAGCGCCTGTCGAATTTTATATGCCGTCAGTTACAGTTATCGGTTCTGGCGCAGTTAAAGAGATTCCAGCTAGACTTGCGTCTCTGGGAGGTACCAAGCCTTTGCTCGTAACCGATAAGGGTATGACACAGCTTGGAGTTACCGCTTCTATCGTACAGCTTATGCAGGGTGCAGGCATGCAGTGCGCAGTATACGATGAAACTGTTCCTAACCCTACCGACAAAAACGTTAGCGATGGTCTTGCACAGTACACCGCTAATGGTTGTGACTGCATTGTTACCCTTGGTGGTGGTAGTGCTCATGACTGCGGTAAAGGGATCGGAATTGTCGCCACTAACGGCGGCACTATTCATCAGTACGAAGGTGTAAATAAAGCACGTGTGGCGATGCCGCCATTTCTTGCAGTAAATACTACCGCAGGAACCGCGTCTGAAATGACTCGTTTCTGCATTATTACCGATACCGCACGTAAAGTTAAAATGGCTCTCGTGGACTGGCGTGTGACTCCAAACATTGCTTTGGATGATCCGGAGCTTATGGTTGGTATGCCACCAAGCCTTACAGCTGCGACTGGTCTTGATGCACTTACACATGCAGTGGAAGCATATGTTTCTACTGGTGCAACACATATGACTGACGCAAACGCAGAAAAAGCAATTAAGCTTATTTCTAAGTACCTGCGTCGTGCAGTTGGTAACGGTCGTAACCTCGAAGCTCGTGAAGCAATGTGTTATGCACAGTATCAGGCTGGTATGGCGTTTAACAACGCTGGCCTCGGATATGTTCATGCAATGGCACACCAGCTTGGCGGCTACCTTAACTTGCCTCATGGTGAGTGTAACGCAATTCTTTTGCCGCACGTATGTGAATTCAACATGCTTGCAGCTATGGATCGCTTTGCAGAAATGGCAGAATTCTTCGGTGTACAGGGCGCAGCTCGTACACAGCGCGAAGCGGCAGGCAATGTAATTCAGGCAATTCGTGATCTCATGCAGGACGTGAATATTCCAGCCAGCCTTACAATGCTTGCAAAGAAATACGGTAAAACCGTAAATCCTGAAGATTTTGAAGTTATGGCAGAAAGTGCAATGAAAGATGCTTGTGCAGTTACAAACCCTCGCGGTATGCGCAAAGAAGACATCATCGCAATCTACCGTAAGATTTTATAGTCTCTCGATTTAAATTGAATAGTGAAGCGCCTGACAGATTCTGTCAGGCGCTTTTTTTAGGTCTATAGCGTGCTGAGCACAAAAGATTTTCTGGATAGGGTTTGGAAGCTGTGGAAGATATTTTTTGGATAACAAAATACCCTGATTTCCTGGCAAGGGAAATCAGGGCATTTGTGGGAGTGTGCTCCCGTGCCCAGACAAGGCTTGAAAGATGAGGGGACAAAGATAGCTATAAGAAGCGGGGAGAATCTTACTAGCCGCGCGTGGTACCTGCGCTTATGTCACCTCAAGCAGGGTTCGGAATGGAGTGTTCCGTTAGGTAACCGGAGCAGTAGAACAGCTTTAGAGGCATGATCAAAGGAGGTGCTGGTCAACCATCCGGTTTAAAAATTTGTTAGCACTGTGTGCTGTATTTTCTAGTTGGCGCACACAGAGGTGCGCCAACTAGAAATATAGAAACTAAGTAGTGGTGCTACTACTATTTGCCGAGACGTGCGAGAACTTCGGAAACGATGTCTTTTACGAGATCAGCAGATGCTGGAGCAACGGAAGCTGCAGGAGCAGTTTCGAGGCCAAGCAGTTTAGCAGCGTTGTCGTGCATTACTTTCTGACGTACTTCAGGTGCGAACGGAAGTTCGTTGTAAGTCTGAAGAGCTTCACGGAAGTCAATGAATGGGTGTGCAGATGCGTAAATCATCTTGTCAGCAATCATTGTGTTAGCAGCCTGAATGTACGCTTCGGACATAGGGGAGCGTTCGAATTCAGAAATTTCGAGGTAAACGTTTTTGTTACGTTCAGCAACGATGATAGCTTCGTTAACCCATGGGTAGCCACCGTGGCTGATAACGATTTTGAGCTCAGGGAAGTCACGAGCAACAAAGTCGATGTAGCGAGGTGCAACGTGGTCAACTACTGCAGCAGGAACGAGAGTAGCAGGACCAGTTGTGAATACGAGAGGAATATCGAGTTCACAACATTTGGAGTAAATTGGGTAGTACTTTGCGTCGTTCGGGTAGATCTGTGCAAGGTATGGGTCAACAGCAGCACCGCGAAGGCCGAGAGTCTGAACTGCGTGGTTCAGATCGCGGATGCCCTGCATGCCTTTGTGTGGGTCCATACCGAAGAAGCCGATGAATTTTTCAGGATGAGCCTGAACAAAATCAATAACGCTCTGGTTGTTAGTCTTAGCACCGTAGGTGGTTTCACAGTCACGACCGGTGATAACAGCGCGAACAACGTTGTTAGCAGTAAGGTCCTGAACACACTCAGCTACGGTCTGAGCTTTCATTTTAGAAAAGTCGATGTGCTGGCAGAGACCTTTGAACATAGAGCTGTTCTGGATTCCGCTCAAAGTTTCCGCAGTGTTAGGGCGGAAACGGAAGTCAATCACGTTCATTGCAAATCCCCTATGGGTTTTCATCAATCGCCTGAGGCGTAAACAGTATGCTTCAAGGCGTTATTAAAATAATTGGTAGAATATAAATTACTGCCAGCAGTGTAACAGCAAGTAGAGTGCCAGAATTGATCGGCACAACCTTGTGAAAAGAATTTTTTAGTACATTTTCCGCAGTGAAAAGGCTTTAATGCGAGGGATTAACCAAGTGAATCTTTGATGAAATGACAAAGATTGTACAAAACAGATTGATTAGTTAATCAAAGTTTTTCTTGAAAAAACACCTAGCTAGGGATGTCTGAGCGTGTTTTTTGGGTGGGTAATTTGATGCGTACTTGCACCATAAAAATGGGAAATAACCTAATTGCACGGAATGCAATGCTTTGCGAGAAATAACACTGTGTTGCAAAAGCGCAGCTTCAGTAAAATTGTTACTGATTGTTAGAAAAACTGAAGATTATAACTCGTTGAAATGATATAACTAGATTGTATTATTAATAATCAATATTGATTACAACACAATGCTGCACATTTGCATCTTATGCATGCAAGAGCATAATAAAACTGTCTTGCGTTGAGTTTGTGTGGAAAATCACAACAACTTTTCCTGCTTCATATTTCTTTCCCAACCTCTTCCAACATGCAGAAAACAACACTTTATTTCTAATCAGCCATATTGATGTGAGTCTTTTAACATTAAGTATAGGGTGACGTTCTTTTGTGCACGGTTGTTGCAAGAGAGCGTAGTGCCTGCTCTCTTTTTTGCAGGTTATATAAATGTTACGCACAGGTTTTCTCAGCCCGAAAACTTGGGCAAAAGACTGAAAGCCCCATACAAGAACAGCCAACATTGGAGGTACTGCATGGGAAAACGGATAGTCACCGAGGCTGATGTTCGCAAAGCCGTTGATAACGGAACCAAAGCCCTAAGGCTTACTCTTTGTGAATGCATTATCACTCCACAGGCCCATGACAAAGCTCTGGAACTTGGAGTCTCTTTCATTGAATCTTCTCTTGAAGATGCTGCGCCTGCACAGGCTTGTAGCGCATCTGCTCCTGAAGCATGTGTCGCTCCTGCCCCTGCACCAGTATCAGCTCCAGTAGTAGCACCAGCTGCATCTGCTGCTCCAGCACCTGCATCTGAGTGTTCTGAAGCTGATATCGTTGTGCTGCAGGTTTGCGCGCTCCTCCAAGATAAGCTGCCTGCAGGAACAAGTATTGATGTACTTGAAGCTATTGTTCGTCGTGTTGTTTCCGCTAAGCTTGGCGAAACTGCATGTGCAACTAGCGCTCCTGCATCTGCACCCGTTGTAGAATCTGCAACTGGTAGCAACGGCGTTTGCTTTATCGACGGTCAGCGTTTGCAAAAGCAGGGTTCCAGCCCTGTAGCTCTCGACGAACAGGTATTCATCGCAGACGCCATTGGCGCATGCGATAATGCTAAGCTCGCAGCTGGCTACATGGAATGGGAACGCGCTTCCTTTACCCGTACTGTAGAATCTCCTGAGATCGGCGTCATCCTTGAGGGTGAATTGCATCTTACAATCGGCGGCGAAACCAAAATTGGTAAAGCTGGCGACATGATGTACTTCCCTGAAGGTGTTGCTGTTACCTACGGTACTCCATCTTCTGTACGCATCGCTTGCGTAAACAACATCCAGTAATCACGGAGATTGATGTGAGCATTCTGGAACGTTGTAAAGAAGCATGTAAACAGAACCCAAAGACTGTTGTGTTTCCGGATTGTCTTGATGAACGTGTGCTCGAAGCCGTTACTCGCCTGAAGGCTGACGGTCTTTGTAACCCAGTGCTTGTTCAGTCACCATTTGCAGTGCGCAATAAAATGCGCGAAGCAAAAATCCGTACTAACGGTTTTACCGTTGTGGATCACACTAGTCCTACACTGCTTGAAAAAAATGCAACCGAGTTTTTCGCAATGCGCGAAAAGAAAGGTAAAGCAATAACAATGGATGCTGCTGTTAAAGCCATGCGTTGTCCACTTGCTGGTGCTGCCATGATGGTTCGCCGTGATGAAGCACAGCTTGGTGTTGCTGGTAACATTTCCTCTACAGGTGATGTTATTCGCGCCGGGTTGCATATTTTGCCTAAACAGAAAGGTCTTAAAACCGTTTCTAGTTTCTTTTTCATGATTGCGCCTGAAGGCGGTAAGGACTACATTTTCGCGGACTGTGGCGTTGTACCTGCTCCTAACGCAGCTACACTTGCAGATATTGCCATAGCTTCTGCGGATAAAGCCCGAAAACTTCTTGGTGAAGAACCTAGAGTTGCCATGTTGTCTTTCTCTACCAAAGGTAGTGCAAAGCATGACCGGGTAACTCTTGTACAAGAAGCTTTGGTAAATGTCCGTGAACGTGAATCTGATCTTCTTATTGATGGTGAATTGCAGCTTGATGCTGCGATTGTACCAAGCGTTTCTGCATCCAAGGCTCCTGACAGCCCTGTTAAAGGTGAAGCAAACGTACTGGTATTCCCATCTCTTGAAGCAGGAAACATTGCATACAAGCTTGCACAGCGCCTTGGCGGTTACACCGCATTAGGCCCGCTTTTGCAGGGCTTTGCTGCTGGTTGGCACGACCTTTCCCGTGGTTGTAGTGCAGATGATATTTATAAAGTTGCCGTAGTAGGCCAGTGCCTGTAGCACGGCAACCAAAGTGAAACATAAGTCAGTTACTGACTAATTAATTGGAGGATACAATGGACGCATTAGGAATGATCGAAACTAAAGGTCTTACCGCTCTTATCGAAGCTTCTGACGCAATGGTAAAAGCTGCACGTGTACAGCTCGTTGGTTACAAGCAGATTGGTGCTGGTCTTGTTACTGCTATCGTTCGTGGTGACGTAGCTGCTTGTAAAGCTGCTACTGACGCAGGTGCTGCAGCAGCACAGCGTATCGGTGAAGTTGTAGCGGTTCACGTAATTCCTCGTCCTCACGGCGACCTGGAAGACGTTTTTCCATTTAAGCGCTAGTCGCTCTTTGTAGCCCTTAACGCACAAAGAAGAATGTCATGGACAAAGTAACACTTATCCGTTCGATCCAGAATGCTGGTGTTGTCGGAGAAGGCGGGGCCGGTTTTCCGGCCCACGTCAAATACGACGCACAAGTAGATACGGTCATTGCCAATGGTTGCGAATGTGAACCATTGCTCCATACTGATCAGTACATCATGAAGTCTCATGCTTCTGACATCATTCGTGCCATGCAAGCTGTTGTCGCAGCTACAGGGGCTACACGTGGTGTTATTGGCATTAAACGCAAATATACTGAAATTGCAGAAATTTTTGCTAAGGGTATGGAAGGTACTGGCCTTGAGCTTGCACAGCTCGATAACTTTTATCCTGCCGGTGATGAGCAGATTCTGGTTCATGAAGTAACCGGGAAAACCATCCCGCCTTTGGGTCTGCCTAAAGATGTAGGCGCTGTAGTTGCTAACGTTGGTACTTTGCACACTGTTGCACAGGCCATGGACGGCAAGCCACTTACCCATAAGGTACTTACAGTCACCGGTGATGTAGCCAAACCTTCTATTATCCGTGTACCGCTTGGTACTAGCCTTAAAGATTGTCTCGAGTTTTGTGGTGGTGCAACCAACGCAGACCCTGTATACATTCTTGGCGGCCCGATGATGGGACGTATGTGTGATTCTCAGGCTGCTTTTGAGAATGAAGTAATCACCAAAACAAGCGGCGGTCTTATTGTGCTTCCTCGTGGGCATTACCTGCACCAGCAGGCGACCGTTGACCTTCACACCATGCAGCGCCGTGCTGCTACTGCTTGTATCCAGTGTCGCATGTGTACAGAGCTTTGCCCGCGTTACCTCGTAGGTCAGAGCTTTGAAACTCACAAAGTTATGCGTGCATTTGGTGGCGGACAGGATGTAGCAATGGGTGCCACTCAGGCAGCTATGTGTTGTGAATGTGGTGTTTGTGAACTCTTCAGCTGTCCAATGGGACTTTCCCCACGCCGCATTAACAGCGCGCTGAAAGGTAAGTTCCGTGAACAAGGTGTTCAGTACACCGGACCGCGCGAAGTTCGTCCCGAGCAGTCTGCAATGCGTCCGTACCGTAAGATTCCGGTACCTCGTCTTGCATCAAAAATCGGCATTGCTGATTACATGAATATTCATCCTGAATTTGAAGGCGATTACAAGCCAGCTCAGGTAAGCCTCCCACTTCGCATGCACATTGGAGCACCTTCAGTAGCTCAAGTGAAAGTAGGGGATACCGTAACAGTTGGTCAGCTCATCGGTGCCGTGCCGGAAGGCGCACTTGGTGCAACCGTTCATGCTTCTATTGCAGGTACTGTAGTAGAAGTGGGCAACAATATCGTCATTAAAGGAGCATAGTGTGATAACTCAACTCCAGTCTGTTGGAATGATTGAATTTACTTCCATTGCAGCAGGTATTGAAGCAGCAGATCGCATGATGAAAGCTGCTCTCGTAGAACCTCTCATGCTTAAAACCATCTGCCCAGGCAAATTTGTTGCTGCGGTACATGGTGATGTTGCAGCAGTTCAGTCTGCTGTAGAAGCTGGTATGAGCGGTGCTGACGGTACTGTTGCAGACCATTTTGTAATCCCTAACATCAATGATGCTGTTGTTTCCGCAATGGCATGTGCTACTCCGGAACCTACCGGTTCAGCACTTGGTGTTATCGAAACTTTCTCCGCAGCGTCTTCTATTCTTGCAGCTGATACTGCTGCAAAAACTGCTGATGTTGACATCGCAGAAGTACGCATCGCAATGGGTCTTGGTGGTAAGGCATTCTGTATTCTTACCGGTGACGTTGCAGCAGTGAGCATGGCAGTAGAAGCAGCAGCTAGTGTTGTTGCTGAAAGTGCAATGCTTGTTCGCAAAGTCATTATTCCTAGCGCAGCTCCGGAAGTTTTACGTAATATTTTGTAGACGCTCCCTTTAGGTTGCGTCGTTTGAAGAACGAAAGGAACGTATCGTTATGAACGACTCTTTAGGTTTAGTTGAAGTTATAGGTCTCGTAGCTGCTGTTGAAGCTGCAGATGCTATGTCCAAAGCAGCTCGCGTACATGTACGTAGCGTAGCTAATGCTGATTCAGGCATGCTTACTGTTATTTGTGAGGGCGACCTTGCTGCAGTAGCTGCTGCTGTTGACGCTGGTAAAGCTGCTGCTTCCCGTCTTGGCGAATGCGTTGGTACTAACGTTATTGCTCGTCCTGGTGACGGCCTTGGCGAAATGATTGCTAACAAAATTGGTTCTATCTTTGACGAACCAAAGGCAAAGCCTGCAAAAGCTGAAGAAAAAGCTGCAAAGCCGGCTCAAAAGAAAAAATAAACCGGCTTATTCCGGTTGTTTCATATAAATAGGAGATACACATGGGCGACGCTCTTGGTATTATTGAAGTAAAAGGCATGACTGCTCTTGTTGAAGCATCTGATGCAATGACTAAGTCTGCACGTGTTGAGCTCGTAGGTTACGAGCGCATTGGTGGCGGACTTGTTACTGCCCTTATCCGTGGCGACGTTGCTGCTTGTAAAGCTGCTATCGATGCTGGTGCTGCTGCAGCACAGCGCGTTGGTGAAGTTGTTGCAGCTCACGTTATCCCACGTCCTCATACTGATCTTGAGGAAGTTTTCCCTATTAAGACTAAGTAAACTGCCAACGGAAGATTGCTTGGCGGCTATGAATAAGGAGATGCGATATGGAATTAGGAAGAGTACGAGGACAAGTAGTTGCTACTGTTCGTGATCCCGGCGTGCCCCCTGTTACCTTGCTGCTAGTGGATCTTATTACCGCTGACGGTGAAGTTGTTCGTTCTGGACAGGTTGCAGCCGACACCCTTGGTGCTGGCGAAGGTGAGATGATACTGCTTGTTCGCGGTAGCTCCGCTCGTTTTACTATGAACGATCGGCCACCTCTTGACCTGAGTGTAATCGCTATTATTGATCAGATTTCCTCACAGGGCGAAACAGTTTACAATAAATAAAATAGTTTGGAGCTAACATGGCTATCGCACGTGAACAGATAGAGTCTATTGTTTCTGAAGTTCTTACTCAGCTGACAGGCGCAGCACAGACTTCTGCTGCTGCTCCTGCACCTACCGCAGGCGACTGGGGCATCTTTGACGAATTAGATGATGCTGTAGCAGCTGCTAAAGTTGCACAGAGCAAAATCGGTACTATCGCAATCCGTAACAAGATTATCGATATCATCCGTCGCGCTGCACGTAACAATGCACGTCGTCTTTCTGAAATGGCTGTTGAAGAAACTGGCATGGGTAACGTTGAAGACAAGATTGCGAAAACTCTTCTTGTTGCAGACCGCACTCCAGGTACTGAAGCAGTATCTGCAGAAGCAATCACTGGTGACAATGGTTTTACCATGATCGAAAAAGCTCCTTGGGGCGTTATCGCATCTGTAACTCCTTCCACCAACCCTGGCTCTACTGTTATCAACAACGGCATTAGCATGATCGCTGCTGGTAACTCTGTAGTATTCGCTCCGCACCCAGCTGCTAAGCGTATTACTCAGGAAGCAATCAAGATCATCAACAAAGCTGTTGTTGCTGAAACCGGCATTGCGAACCTCGTGGTTGCTGTTAAAGAACCAACCATCGATGCTGCTAAACGTCTCTTTACTTTTGAAGGTATTAACCTTCTCGTAGTAACCGGCGGTGAAGCTGTAGTTGAAGCTGCTCGTAAAACCACCAACAAACGCCTTATGGCTGCTGGTGCTGGTAACCCTCCTGTAGTTGTTGATGAAACTGCTGACATTGCTCGTGCAGCTATCTCCATCTACACAGGCGCATCTTTCGATAACAACCTCATCTGCGCTGACGAAAAAGAAATTATCGCAGTTGATTCTATCGCTGATGAGCTTAAAGCTGAGATGAAAAAAGTTGGCGCATACGAGTTGACTCTTGAGCAGGCTAACACCATCGCTCAGACAGTTATTCTCGATTACGGCACTGACAAAGCTCGTGCTAATCCAAAATGGGTTGGTCGCGACGCTAAAAAACTCGCTGCTATCGCTGGCATCAGCGTACCAGATACCTGCAAGCTTCTCATCGTAGACGCTGGCCGTGACTCTGACTACGTTTTTGCAACAGTAGAGCAGATGATGCCGCTTGTTCCAGTTCTCCGTGCACACAACTTCGAAGAAGCTCTTGCATGGGCATTGAAACTTGAGCGCGGTCTCAGCCACACAGCTGGTTTGCATTCCACAAACGTTAATAACATGGAAGCAATGGCTCGTGCTACTAACACCAGCCTCTTTGTTAAAAACGGCCCTCACGTTGCTGGCCTTGGTGCTGGCGGTGAAGGTTGGACTTCAATGACTATCTCCACCCCTACAGGTGAAGGCGTTACTAACGCGGCTACATTTACCCGTATCCGTCGTTGTTGCCTCGTAGATTGCTTTAGGATCGTTTAGTTATGGCCATTTCTTGGGAGTTAGCATGCGAGCGACTTGATCGCGCCGCAGCAATGATGAATGATACCGAACCAGTTTCGGTTGAAGGCCCAATTCATGTCGGCATTGACTTAGGTACAGCTGATGTTGTGCTTATGGCTGTCGATGGTGAAGGCGAGCCTGTTGCTGTCTTCCTGGAATGGACTGAAGTTGTACGTGATGGTGTTGTGGTAGACTTTGTTGGTGCCTGCGACGTTGTTCGCAGATTCGTAGCCATGGCGGAAGAACGCCTTGGTATCGAAATCACTGAAGCCTCCACCTCTTTTCCTCCGGGTACCGATGCGCGTCTTTCCACAAATATTTTGGAAACCGCAGGTCTCGATGTGACTAATGTCGAAGACGAACCAAGCTGTGTTGCATCTCTTCTTGAGTTGGATAAAGCAGCAGTTGTTGATATCGGCGGTGGTACTACTGGTACTGCAATCGTTAAAGACGGTGAGATCGTTTTCAGTGATGACGAGCCGACTGGTGGTAAACATATTACGCTTACCATTGCCGGACACTACGATGTTGAACTCGAAGTAGCAGAAGAGTATAAGCGCAAAGCAAAGGAATACAACATCCTTGCCATTGCACGTCCTACTCTCCAGCGTGTGAGTGATATTGTTGCATCACATATGACAGGGTTTGAAGTTGATTCAATTCTTCTTTCAGGCGGTACTTGCTGCTTGCCGGGAATTGAAACCGTCTTCGAAAAAGAGCTTAAGCTTCCTGTACATCTTCCAAGCCAGCCGCTTATGTTAACACCGCTATCTATTGCAGCGTTAGCATTGCGCTAGGTTTGAGCGATTAGAAATACTAAACCGGCTGTCCGTAAGGGCAGCCGGTTTTTTTTGTCTTTGAAATTGTTGTGACGTTCTTTGTCTCGGGCAAACGCTCACTCCTAGGACACTCGTTCCCTTCCACCATTCCATTCGTGAAAGTTGACCTGCACTGCCTGATACTCGCACTAACGCCCCTTATCACATCTACAGAAGTTGTAATGACGGGCGACAATCAAGCGTTACTTTGTAAGTGAGGTCGTTACCAGTGAAGTGTTGTTCCTGGTGGCTTGGGTGAGTATGTTCCCATCTTTACCCCAGAAACTTGATCTACCTGCACATTCATATGGACCGGATTGGCCAATGTAGTTTGCCATGCCGATGACAATGTTATGCTGCTGTGCATAATTTGATAACATTTCCGAATCAGAGGAAAAGCCCTGCTCTGAACATAACACAGAGGCAAGGTAACAATCAGCACCAGCGGTTATCGTGTCCTGAATATGCTCTGGATGTGCTGTGTCTGCACAAACTGCCAGTCCAATAGAGAAAGAGTTTATGGAGAGGGTCATGTGCTGATTACCAGAAGTGAAATATGTGTTTTCAATCCCATGAAGATGGATTTTGCTGTAATGGCATATTGGTTTATCGGGAGATAATATGACCAGAGCAAGCTCCGGCTTATTGCTTTTTGTACGCAAAGGCGCACCAGCAAGAATGGTCATAGAATGCTGTTTAGCAAGTTTGCGGAGTGCTTGGAGAGGGGCAGAAGTGTATTCCATCGCCAGTTCGGCAGCAAGCTCCGGCTCGTATCCTGTCAGTGAGAGCTCTGGAAAAATAAGTAGTTTAACCTGTTCGTTTGCCGCGTACTCAATAAGTTCAACGTGCTGTGCTAGGTTTTCAACGGTGTTCCCTTTAGCGGGCTCAAATTGGGCAAGTCCAACAGTAAGGGTAGCGGGCATGGGTTATTCCTTTTGCTCGTTTTTGGGATGATATACTGTAACTATTTTCTTTAAGTATCTCTGCTGACGCTGAGAAAAACAACAAAAAATTTTATGATACGTATTCCTCAACAATTGTTGCTACGGAATACGTATCATAATCGCCCGCAGGGAGAGAGTGTCGTCTAAACGGGGTTAAGGGGGCAGTGCCCCCTTGCGGGGGTGTAGGGGGCGGAGCCCGCCTACCCGTCGGAGACAACGTAACAGAGGCCCCAAGTCTGTCCCCAGTTGCGACACTGCGCCAGCTGTAAACTGTTACGTAGATCATGTACTGGATAGAAAAAGAATAAAAAAAAGCGGAGAACCCTTTCGGGCTCTCCGCAATTTTTCGAGTAAGTGTTCAAGCATCAAGCTTGAAGGTATTACATAAGGAGTTTAGGCAAGAAGAGGATCAGCTGTGGGAACATCACGAGCAGGAAGATAACCCCGATTGTGACACAGCAGAATGGAATAGCTTTCGCCGATATCTCTTCTAGCGACACATCTGCAATACCCGAGGCAATAAACATGTTTTCCCCTAGTGGTGGAGTAGAGAAGCCTACGCCACAGCAACATACGAGAACGATACCAAAGTGGATTGGGTCCACGCCGAATGCTTTCATAACTGGAAGCAGTACCGGGGTAACGAGAAGGATGATTGCAAGGGTTTCCATGAACATGCCGAGGAACAGAAGAATAACTACTACAAAGATCCAAACAATCATTACGTTGGAAGTAAATGCAAGAAGCAATTCAACGATTTGATCTGGAATTCGGTACTGAACAAGTAGGCGACCGAATGCATACGCAGTAAACATAATAATGAGTACGCGACCGGTAAGCCATGATGTGGTCTCAAGAGACTTCATCAAGGATTTCAGACTGAGTTCTTTGTAGATGAAGAAGCCAACAAACAATGTGTAGAAAATTGCTACAATTGCAGCTTCTGTCGGAGTAAAGAAGCCTGAGTAGATACCACCTAAGATAACGATAGGTGCCATCATTGCCCAGAAACCGTCTTTCATGGACTTCAGAAGAGTTGATACTGACCATTCAGCCATCTCTTCGTGAACTGGCATGTTGCGGCATTTGAACAAATGCATGCAAATAAGACCAACAGCAATTAAGAGGCCTGGAATAACACCACCAAGGAACATTTTAGTGATGGATTCCTGTGCTGCTACGCCGTAAATAACCATAGGAATAGAAGGTGGGATAATGATACCTACGCCACCTGCAGTAGCAGTCGCTGCTGCAGCATAGCCCGGATCATAATCACGTTTAATCATAGCTGGAATCATCAGCATACCAACCGCAGCAGTAGTAGCCGGGCCGGAACCAGAAATAGCGCCGAAGAATACACAAGCAAGAGCTGTAGAAATTGCAAGACCACCACGAACAGGACCAACGAGGTTCTCAGCAATGAGAACTAATCGTTTCGATACACCCGCACATTCCATTAAGGCACCGGCAAGAACAAAAGCAGGCAATGCCATAATAGGGAAGCTGTTAACTGAGGTGAATGCGATCTGGATGAGCGTGCTCAGATCCTGACCTACTACCATGAATGAGAACATGGCAGACATACCAAGTGCTACTGTAATTGGTGCACCCAAAAGCATGAGCACCAAAAATGTGAGAAATAAGACTTCTGCAACACCCATGACTAACCCTCCTCACCCTTCAGAGCATTTTTACTCTTTTCAATATCAGCTTTGTCAGGGTCTTCAATTTCCTGCTTCAGAATCCATTTGATGTAGTTGACCTGCAAAATACGCACAGTCATCAGAGAGAAGCTAATTGGGAAGATCATGTACACCCAGCTGAGCTGCCAATCGAGCGCAGGGGTAGCGTACGGAAATTCGGTCAGGTCCTGGATGATCTCAATACCTTTCCAAGTCATCACGCTGTTAAATACGATCCAGACTACATCCATGAGAAGCATAGATACTTCCCCGACCATAGGTGGGAAAAGCTTAAACTGGAGCGTTACACGGTTGTGAGCAGCGAGTCTTGCCGCATAGGAAGCGCCGAAAAATACAAACCAAACAAACGAGAAGCGGGCGACTTCCTCACTCCAGTACAAAGGTGTGCCAATTTCACGCAGAATGATCTGGAGAAAAAGAATCACAACAAAGAATGCAAGGAGTGCTTGGCAGATGTAACTCTCAACATGGTCGAGAATATTAAAAAGGATTTTTTTGAACATCAGGTGTCCCCTAATTAAAATGAAATGAGCCGGTGATTACCACCGGCTCTGTAGTATCTGCGAGACTATTTTTTGCCGATGTAACCGAGGTAACGATCAAGCACTTCCTGTCCGCCAACAAAGTCGGTCATTTTAGGCCATACGTTTTCGATTGCGAGTTTTTTCCACTCAGCTTCGTCTTCGAGAGTATCAATCTGGATACCGGAAGCGATGAGTTCTGCTTTAGCGCGGCCAGCGTCTACGAGCTGGAATGCGAGGCAGTATTCCTGAGCTTCACGGCCAGCTGCAACTACGATTTCCTGCATTTCAGGAGAAAGCTTCTGGTAGAGTTTCTCAGAAATCATCATAGGCTGGAGCTGGTAAGTGTAATGAACTTCGGTGATGTACTTCTGTACTTCGTTGAATTTAGCAGCCTGGAAAGTGATGTAACCGTAGCACTGTCCGTCTACTACGCCCTGCTGAAGAGCTGTGAAAGTTTCAGCCCAAGAGATAGGCACTGGGTTTGCGCCCCAAGAGCGGTAAGTTTCAAGAATAACTGCAGACTGAGGAACACGGAATTTCATGTCTTTAATGTCAGCAAGTTTTTTGATTGGGCGTTTGGAGTTAGAAAGGTAACGGTAGTCAGTGTAAGTCCAACCAAGAACGCGGAAGCGACCTTCGTTGATAGCAAAATCGTTAAGCATTTCGTGAGCAGGACCAGTAGCACCGCGTACTACGTCGTACATGTTCTCGAAAAGGTAAGGCAAGGTAAGCAGACCAAGCTTTTTAACGAAAGGAACGGTGTTCGCGATACCCACTACTGCCATGTCGAGGTTGCCGCGGCGAACGTTCTGGATCATTTCGGTTTCATCACCGAGCTGACCACTTGGGAAAATCTGTACTTCTACTTTACCGTCAGTACGACCTTCTACGATTTCCTTAAAGCGGGTTGCAATAGCACCCATTTCGGAATCAATCGGGTCGCCCATGCCAATGCGCAAAATACTTGGATCCTGTGCAAATGATACAGATGAAACTGTCATCATTGCCACCAGTGCAACGAGCACTAAAGCTTTCCTAAACATACTTCCTCCTGAATGTATTCCACAATAGATACGCCTCTAACAGAGCGTGTAACTGTCGTTATGGAATAAGGTTGTTATTCACCCCCCTTCAACTGGCCGAAAGTTGTTGGGGGTAGTATTTCTTATGCTGAAGAAATTTTTGTCCGGAGGGAAACGACATGTTTTAACTGGTGGGACAGGTCATGTCGTTTCCCGAGGGCATAAACCATATGCTGAGTATAGAGCAAAGAAGAGACCAAAATTTGCACTTGTAAGAATATTTGTTGATATCATTAAGTAATAGTTAACAATTTGGTATTTCGGGTGGTTACAGGGGGTATGCGTGCCTGAATAAAATGGGACAAAGGTGTCCCTTTTTTTGCATCTTTTTGATAACATACTGAAAATACACTGATTAACATTGCGACAGAAATGTCCCACAGTGGTTGTTTGTGAAAAAAGGCGCGAATCAAGGGGGTATACGTGTGACAAAAAAGTCCCAAAAATCAATAGAGTGCTTCAATCCATAGCTTATAGTGCAAAAGTGCAACACCGTTTTACGGTTTTGACTCACGGATTGGTTGTGTTAAGGTCTGTTTCCTCCTTTTTTGAGACAAAAATGACCCAAATTGATTCTGTCCTAGATACGATGATTCACTTGGGGAGGAAAATAGGACTATTATGTCTCATTTCACAGCTAGCGATTGTAATCAATTGGTATGTACTTTTTATAACCAGCCAAAATGTAGTGCAAAATTAGCATGATGAGTGAGCGAGTTATTATAATCTGCATGTGTGTAGAGCTTGTGCCTTAGATAACAATCCGTTGAGAACGGATGTTGCATAGGTAATGGCACATATTGCGAGCCTTTTTTGCATGCATGTACAGATCTTATTTGAATGCAGCGCAATGCAGTCAGGCCCTAACCGCTCTATTATATATAATGATAGGGTGGTGAGTAAGGAAGAATATGGATCCTGTGGCAGCAGGATGTATATGTTGAGTAATTATCATTAGATAAACTATGCGGTAGTCATCCGTTGTGGTTCCAGGAGTAGGCTGAATGCGCCTAAAAATGTTGACTCTTCTTGTGTGTGGAATGTTGCTTCTAGGAATGGGAGCGATATACAAAACAGTGCTCTTCTCTTTGGACTCTCGTGACAATACCGTTGAGCGGTTGATTGAGAACAAAGAGTTTGTGTGGGCGAACTTTTCACCGGAAGAGCGTGACTGGCTTTCGAAGCACGGGACTGTTCGTGTCGGCATCGATAACAATTTTTTCCCCATTGAAGCCAAGACAGACGAAGGCCAGCATGTCGGTATGACAAGTGATTACCTGCGTATTCTCGAAAAGCTTACAGGGTTGAAGTTTGAAATTTCTGCTGTGGGCGAATGGACGCAGGTAATGCAGAACATGCGCGATGGTCAGCTTGATATGATCGCAGCGCTGATGCGGACTCCCAGTCGTGATGATTTTCTTAACTTCAGTGCACCATTTATTAAAATGCCCGGCATTATTGTTGTGCGAAAGGGTGACTGGAAAGACCTTACTCTTGATGACTTAAGCGGTAAGCGCGTTGCCGTTGTCCGCCGTTATGCATGGCATGATTACCTTGAGGACTATTATAAGGATATCATCATTGATGTGGTGGATAATAGTGAAGAGGGCTTGCAGCGTGTAGCGTTCGGACAGTCAGATGCTCTTGTAGATTACCAATTCAGCATCACACATCAGATTAAAAAGAGTGGCGTACTTGATTTGCAGGTAGGCGGCGTTGTGGGGTTAACCGCAAGCTTGTCTATTGGCATCAACAAGGACTTGCCAATATTGCAGAGCATTTTGAACAAGGCGCTGCATAATATTACTTCAGAAGAACATAGTGCCATTGTTGGTAAATGGGTTCGCATGGAAGAGGTTGATCCTGTTTCCACGCGCGCTATTGTTCTCATTTTAATGTGCTTCACATTCCTCATAGGTGCTACGTGCATTATTGTGCTGTGGAACCTTTCTCTTAAAAAACTCGTAGATAAAAAAACAAGCGAACTGAATGCTGAGCTGATTAAACGTGACTCTGTTGAGGCTGCGTTGCGAAACAGTGAAGTGCGTTATCGAAGAATTTTCGAAAACATTCAGGACGTATACTTTCAGGCACTTCCTGACGGACGTATTCGTGAAGTAAGTCCTTCTATTCAGCAGGTTTTCGGGTGGACTCCAGAAGAAGCACAGAAAGCTTCTATTTACGACTTTTTAGATCCCGAAGTTGTTCAGGTTCTAAAAAAGGAACTGCGTAAGCGCGGAAAGTTAGAAGACTTTGCTTTTGTCTTCGGTACTGGCGAGTACGCAATGCACTGTTCTGTCACCGGCAAAATGCTTTTTGATACAGAGGGCAATCCCGCGGAGTTTGTTGGTTCTGTTCGTAACGTAACAACCCGTGTTCAATATGAAAAAATGTTGAGCAAAGCCAACCTTGAACTTGAATCCCGAGTCGAAGAACGTACTCGTGATCTGAGAGACATGAACAAGGAATTGCAGCGTTCAAAAGAAGCTGCTGATGCGGCGACACAGGCAAAAAGTCAGTTCCTCGCAAGTATCAGTCATGAAATCAGAACGCCTTTGCATGGCATTATCTCGTTTGCAGAACAGGTTCGTATGCTTGAAGCATCACCGCCTGTCCGAAAGTATTTGAGAAATATTTTGGATTCCTCTTTTACGTTGCTCGATATTATTAACGAACTTCTGGACTTTTCCAAGATTGAAGCAGGTCACGTTGCTGTAGAAAATATGCCGTTCCATCTCGACAGTACTATTCAACGAGTATGTAACCTTGTTCTGGGCAGAGCTGCGGCAAAAGATCTTGAATTTATTGTTGATCTTCCATCCAGTGTACCAACAAAATTGTGTGGTGATTCGGGTAAGCTGCAACAGGTGATGTTGAACCTCACAAGTAACGCGCTGAAGTTTACTCCTCCGGGCGGTACGATTTCTTTGTCATTCCGCTATCACCAGATCAGTGAAAACAATATTTTATTGCAGTGCTTTGCGCAGGATTCCGGCATCGGTGTTCCGTCCGGTTCCATGGAACAATTGTTTATTCCATTCCAGCAATTAAGTGCGCCTGAATTACGCAGTTACGGCGGTACTGGCCTTGGTTTGAGTATCTGTAAGCAGTTGGTTGAACATATGGGCGGCGAAATTTGGGCAGAATCAGAACAGGGCGTTGGTAGTTTGTTCGCTTTCTCTATTCCGTTTGAACTGGAAGCATCTTGCTGTGACAAATGGGAATTACCAGAAGAGCTGGCAAATATTGTTGCTCTAGTGGTTACAAAGTCGGAACAGTCCGGGAGTGTTATCCGCTCTCACTTTAATGCTATCGATATGATGTCTTCTATTGCCTATGGTGTGGACGATGCCGTGTTGAAGCTAGAGTCAGGTGTTGTGAAGCCGGACGTTATTTGTATCGGTCACAATATTCCATTGGCTGAGCGTCCGGAACGGTTATTCCACTTCACTGATAATGATGAACCTATTCCTGTTCTGCTCATGGCTGCAAAGCACGGCAAGCTTGTGCTCGGAAGTTCTAAACTCCCAGAACATGTACATTTGGTTACAGATATTCTGACCATGCGTATGTTGCTGAGCTCTCTGTGTACTATACTTGGAGCAGAAGACGCGGTGCTTGCTGATGCCGAAATGAGTTCACTTGGAATGCCTGATGAAGACCGGTTTGAAGGGAAGCGAATTCTTATTGCCGAAGATACTCAGACAAACCGTGAAATTGTCACAATGCTTCTGGAACCGACAGGTGGACTGCTTACGTTTGTAACAAACGGGCGTGAAGCTGTAGAAGCGGTACGTAAGATCACATATGACGTTGTGCTCATGGATATCCAGATGCCAGAAATGGACGGCTATGAAGCAGCAACGCTGATTACTAAAGAACTTGGCCCCGCTGCACCGCCTATGATTGCGTTAACAGCACATGCGATTAAGGGAAGCAGGCAGCGAGCTGAGGAAGCAGGAATGGAATATTATTTGTCTAAACCGTTTGGCAAAGAGTCACTGTACTCAACTATTGCAAATGCGTTGAACGCGGAGGGCGAAGTGGAAGCATCTGTGCAAGATTACTCAGGGGACAATCAGACATTGTCTGTGCCGTATGGCATTTGTACAGAGGTGGCAAAGCGCTTGGGGGTAACTCAGGATTCTTTTGATCGCCTGCTGAAGCTGTTTGCTCAGGAACACGCCGAGGCTATTGAGACCTTGCGTATAGCTCGTGTTAACCATGAGTATGAGCATGTAATGAAGATTGCGCATACCATTTCTGGTGCGGCTTCCAACATTGGGGCAGCACAGAGCGGCACGATAGCTAAGCAAATTGAAATGCGTGCGGAACGTGTTGTAAATGGGCAAAGCACACCGCTTGGAATGGATGATCTTATTCTTTCACTTGATCGGGAATTAACACCTTTGCTTGAAGAAGTGGCTGCTAAAAATGTATTTGTGCCGGTGCCTGTTGTTGATACAGCAGGAAAACCGCTTACCGCTTCTGATATTGCCATTGCAAAAAGTCTTGCGGTTGCTCTGAAGGCTGCCGATCCTGTTAAAATTGAAGAATTATTGCCGCAAGCTGTTGCGTTCCTACCTCAGGCGGATTCTGCTGCTTTGGAATCATTAGTTTTCCAGTATGACTATGAAAAAGCACGAAGCCATTTGCTTGCATGTGAGTCGGTTTCTACTTTTAGAAATGCATAGGAAGGATGAGAAACACTGTGAGAAAAAAACCGTTAATTCTTGTTGTTGATGACAATCCGGTAAACCTGCGCATTCTTGTAGATAACCTTCAAGAAAAATATGCGCTGGTTGTGGCTAAAACCGGTGAAAAAGCGCTGGAACATGCTGTTGTGCAGCGACCGGATCTTATTCTGTTGGATATTGTATTGCCAGACATGGATGGCTTTGCCGTTTGTGGGGAACTACAACAGCAGGAAGCGACGCGCAGCATTCCGGTGATATTTATTTCCAGTATGCAGGACCCGGAATATAAAACCCGCGCGTTCAGCGTCGGGGGTGTCGACTATGTAACCAAGCCGTTTCATCAGGCAGAAGTGGTTGCAAGGGTTCATACACATTTGCTTCTAAAGGGTATGCGGGAACGTCTTGAAGAAAAGAACGTACTCGTAAAGCAGGAGTTGAGTGAAAACCGCCGCCAGCTGAATACTCTTATGGATAACTTACCGGGAATTGCCTACCGGAGTGACGTGGATAAGTTGCGTACCATGCAATTTATGAGCGTTGGCACTCATGAAATTACGGGCTTTCCCCACACGCATTTCACAGAAGATGGCATGGAGCCGTTTATCTCTGTTGTCGCAGAAGATGACAGAATAGAACTTACAGAACGTTTGCAGGCTGCTTTGGCTGCCCGTTTGCGATTCGAGCACGTTTATCGGATTCAACCTAAATCGGGAGATGCTCGATGGGTTCGTGAACAGGCAGTAGGGCTCTATGATGACGATGGAACTCCGTTTGCCATTGAAGGTTTTATTTCTGACGTTACTGAAAGTAAAATGCAGGAACTTGGTATCTGCGAAGAAAACCGTCAGCTTAAAAGTAAAATGAAAGCGCATTACTTTGGCAACATTGTTGGTAACTCTGAACCGATGCAGAACATTTATGAAATGATTCTGAAAGCAGGAGCAACCGACGACAACGTGATCGTGTATGGCGAGTCTGGCACAGGTAAAGAGCTTGTGTCCCGTGCTGTTCATGACAACAGTTCCCGATTTAATCGTAATTATGTTCCTGTGAACTGCGGTGCTATCCCTGAACAACTTTTTGAAAGTGAATTTTTTGGACATAAAAAGGGTGCATTTACCGGTGCGGTAGGAAGCCGTAAAGGGTATTTGGAGCAGGCAGATAACGGGACTCTTTTCCTTGATGAACTGGGTGAAATTAGCCTTATCGGACAAATTAAATTGCTGCGTGCTATTGAAGGTGGCGGTTTTACCCCAGTGGGGGGCACTGAACTTGTGCATACTCGTCCACGCATTGTAGCGGCAACAAACCGAGATCTGATGGAGTTGGTTCAGCAAGGGCAAATGCGAAGCGACTTTTATTACCGTATTCATGTTGTGCCTATCTACATTCCGCCGTTGCGCGACCGCAAAGAAGATATTCCGTTGCTTATCGATCACTTTCTTAGAGTGTTGCCGGAATTGGATGGTCGACCGCAGATTACAACCGAAGTTCTCAATGCATTCATGACCTATGATTGGCCTGGTAATATTAGGGAAATGCAGAACGCTTTGCACCAGTATTTAAACCTCGGAACCCTTTCATTGGGCGGGGAACGTATTATTACTGGAAGCAACAGAGTTGGAATGCAGGTGCTTCAGGAGCCGCTTGATACCGCAATGTCACGTTTTGAACGTCAGTATATTATGGATATTTTGAAAGCGAATGAATGGCATCGGTCGCATACCGCTCGAACTTTGCAGGTCGATAGACGTACGCTGTTCCGTAAAATGAAGCAGCACGGTATTGATGAGGCATAAGAGTCTTTACCTTGGCTGTACTTATCAAGATAAATAAAAAATTCCCTCGTAGAAAAATATGCGAGGGAATTTTTTATTGAGCTGAAATTGAGTTGGGTTTGAAAATTGTAATACGATCTACGGGAGCGGGATCAATATTGTATCCATAAAAACGTTGTGCTGAGGGATACTCCCGCCCGTGTCCGTAACTTACTCAAAAAGCTTATTGGCTTTTTCTTTGGCGTCGTTAACAGCCTGATCGATTTTCTTGCCTGCTTTTTCTGCAGGACCATCTTCTTTGCATCCCATAAGTGGGAGCGTTAATGTTGCAACAAGAAGAAGAGTGACAATACGTTTCATAACAATATCCTTAGATGGAAAATCCGCTTAAAACATACTAATTTCAAATTTGTTAGTAGCAGCGGTGAGGAAGTAAAAGCTGTAGCAGCGCATTTGTCAGTAACTCCAATAATACGAGTAAGTAAAATGTAGTCGAAGTAGACTCTTATTATGCATACGATATACAGGAGATCGGTAGTATCTTGAAAGTTGGAATCAAGGTCAATCGATAAGGTCACACAGTAAAGTTGCAACAAAGCCTTGTCACAGATAGTGACAGGGCTTTGTTGCAACCTAACTTGCTGTAATTATATATTGATGGGTACGGGCTTGCTCGTCAGTCCTTGTTCATTCAATGGTGCGCAATGAAGAATTTGAATTCTCGGTCAACGCCTTTGAAGAATACGAGGTTGTTAAATAGGTTTGACAAATTTAGTGATTGTGGGGTCGAGCATCTTCCGGGTGTTCATGAACCCCCGTACCTTTTATGGTCCAATTGTTGTTCATGGTATGCTTGAACTGGGTGAATCAAACCAACTATGTCGTATCTGATTACGCTGGGCTCACCTGAACTAACTTGATGATGACCTCGGTCAACTCATCTGCAAAGGACTCGTCCATTGGAGCGTGACCTATGAGCAGGCGATACCACATTGTGCCAAAAACAATATCAATCAACATTTCCAGATTCTGTTCGGGGCTAATCTGTCCACGCTCCATTGCTTGTAGAAAAATAGAGTTTAAGACCGTGCGTCGTTGTGCAGTAAAATTTTCCCTGAATCTCTTGCGAAAATCTTCATTCTTTTGCGCATGCGCCATAAGGAAGCGAAGATGTGCACCGTCTCCATCAGTGATGGTTTTCATCGATTGTTTTAGGAATTGACTAAGCGTTTTTTGCAACGATTCAAAATGAATAACCATTATCTTTGTAGCAGCTTGAAGGAGGACGGCTTCCAGCACTATGTCCGCCAAAGTGGGCCACCAGCGATAGACAGTCGGTTTGCCGACGTTGGCGCGTCTTGCGATAGCTTCGATGGTTAATCCGGCTCCACCTTGTTCATGTAACAACTCATGGGTCGCTTTTATTACAGCTTCCTTCGACTTCTCGCTTCTGGGGCGTCCTATTTTTGCTTTCATTATGTTTCCTCCTCGGTACTTCTCAGAAGAATCTTTTGCCATGGTTGACATTTGTTGGCAAGTTTAATTACGTTACGTACCGTAACGAAATTGCAAAAAGATATTTGTGTGAGGCACTGGTCAAAAACAGTTGTTAATAACATTGTATATTAGATGTATTACATGTGAAATTCACAGGTGATTGATGGAGCAAGTGAAATGAAAATCGAATCTGTAAAATTAGTATATTTTTCACCTACTGGAACAACTAAGGCGGTTGTTCATGGCATTGCGCGTGGTCTTAATTCAAGCTCTACGGAACAAATTGATATAACCAAGCCAGAGGCGAGAATACAGCCGTTACTGACTTCAGAAAGTGAATTGCTTGTAGTTGCGGTTCCCGTGTATATGGGGAGGGTTCCGGCATTGTTAACTGAATGGTTACGGGTGATGAATGCAAATAAAACTCCCGCGGTCTGTGTTGTTGTCTATGGTAATCGCGAATATGAGAATGCACTACTTGAATTAAAGGATATCCTACAGGACTGTGGCTGTATCCCCGTTGCTGGTGCAGCATTCGTTGGCGAACACTCGTTTTCAAATTCCGAGACACCTGTAGCACTGGGGCGGCCCAATGAAGACGACTTAAATTGTGCTGAAGTCTTCGGGCAGAACATACATGAAAAGCTACAATCGATTTCATCAATTTCACACATATCTAGTGTGTCTGTACCCGGAAATTATCCTTATGGGGGAGTAACGAAGCTATGGGATGTGGATTTTATTGAAGTGACTAACTCATGCACACAGTGTGGTGGTTGTGTAGACGTATGTCCTGTGGGCGCTATCGATTTACTACATAGCGCCATTATTGATCAGGTAAAATGCATCACATGCTGTGCATGTATTAAAAACTGTCCTCAAAACGCCAGAACTATCAAGACTGGTCCAGTAAAAGATGCCTCAATAAGACTCAATACGCTTTATAGCGAACCCAAAAAACTGGAATGTTTCTTATAATATTAAATGCTTGCTTCGCTAGTTGGCTCGTGCAAATGAAATTTAAAGGCTGCTTAATAACATATCGGAAGAATATGACAGAGATACTCTTGTTCATGTTTGTAAATTTCTCAAAATCTTCCATGGTGTTTTCATGATTATCTGCAAAGAAATCTGTAACTGCTTATGGTGAAGAGTTCTTTAATGAAAATACATAAAAAGGCTCTTGCGAAGTATCGCAAGAGCCTTTTTATGTATTTTATGAGGCAGACAGTTACTTTTTAGTGAAAGGAGTAGTTACGGAGATGGCATCGACAGGACATACATCCTTGCAGGCTCCACAGTTTGTACAGTTAGCTTCCGCAGGGCGCGTATCCTGTTTGCAAGTGCGGGAGCACTTGTCACAGTCAAAGCACGTAGGTGCCATTGTATATTTGAATAACGAGAAGCGGCTGAAAAATTCCAGAACACCACCTGTAGGGCACACAAATCTGCAAAAGAAGTATGGGATAACAAGACCGAGTGCGATGGCGACAACGACGATGATGGTTCGGGAAAGCCACAGCCAGTTTGCATGTTCGAATGTAAGCATTGTTGAGTTGATGAATTCACCAGTGCGAATCGGAACAGCCCAGCGCGGGTTCTGCATTGCAAAGAAGAGATACGCAGCGCCGATTGCGGCAATGTATTTCCCCTTTTGAGCAATGGACTTGATAGCCGGAGAAATTTTCCGTTTTGCAATGGCTACAGAGCTGAACAGTTCGGAAATGGTTCCCACAGGACAAGCGTATCCACAGAATGCCCTGCCAAAGAATAATGCTGAAACTGCAATACCAACAAGCACAATGTACCAGAGCTTTTTACCCGGGCACTGTACGACAGGACAGTTTGCACAGCTTACGTATGGTACTGCAAAAGGACATCGAAAGATTCCATAGTAGGAGAACTCTGCAAGCATAAAGAAAGATACGGCTTGTATTACTCTTCGAGGCCATAGACGGATGAGTGTTGATAATCGCAAATTAGGCATCGATCACTCCGTATTTTGCCGTCAGTCTTTCGCCTTCTTCAGAAAGAGCAGGGATGAATCCGGCAGCTGCAAAGTGTGCTTGTCCTGCTTCGGATGTAATGAATGATACAAAATCATGCGCGAAGTCAGGATCTTTAGCCCATTTCATAACCCCGATAGTGAATGGGAGAGGTGGAGCAGGAAAGAATTTTTCTGGAATTTCAATAAAATCAAATGCATCTTTGTAGCGTGGAAGGCGGGTGATGCGAAGCTCAACAACAGCAGCATCTGCTTTGCCAGCGGCTATGTCTGCAACATCATGCTGAACGCAAGAACCCATGTAGATAGATTTTGATTTTGCTTCCGGCAATACGCCGCTTTTTTTGAGAACACCCATGGCAGCCTTACCCCCTGGAGGGGAAGAGTCTGGCGAGCAGAGCGTTTTAATGCCATTCCGTTTTAAATCTTGAATTGATTCAATGCCTGCCGGATTTCCTTTAGGCGTGATGAGGACGTACTTGGTAAAACATAGCGGTTGGAAGGCGAGCATTTTGCCTTGCGCTTTAAGTTTTTTTGCAAGCCCGAGAACACGTGGTGCAAATACTTCTGTTTGGGCACTGCCAAGAAGCGATTTTCCTAAAGCTCCTGCGAATGCGCCTGTGTAGCTAATGGCAGCATTGCTTTGCTGTTCGTACATGGCATTTGCAGGCATAAAGGCTTCTGCCAGACCACCACATGACCAGACCTGTAGTGACTGTCCTTCATATATAGTGGTTGTTGCTTCTGCTTCAGCGGCGCCTGTTAGGCTTGGTACCATGGTTGCCGCCAGTGCTGTGCCGCCAGCGGCTAAAAATTTTCGGCGATTTACTTTTAGCTGATCGTCGGACATTTGGAGTGCTCCTTGCCGTGAATTCCTGCTGCATCAGCACGGCATTGTTTGCATTTTGTGAAGAGTGAAAGCGAAGGGGGACATAGTGAGTAAATGTGTTTGATTTCGTCGCGTGTGGGTTTTCGTGTAGAGCTCAAGGCATGGCGTGGAATTAGAGGCATCGGGTTAAAGACCTGCACGTTATGGTCCACGGCAAGTTGCATAACAGCTTCTACTTCACTCATGTTAATTTCAGGAGCGATGACCATGTTGATCTTAAGAGTCATGCTCCCAGCAACTTTTCGCAGCCCTTCCATCTGGCGTGAAATCAGAAGATGACCGGCTTCTTCGCCTGTGAGCCATTTGCCGGAGTCAAATACCCGTGGCTGCATTTGTGCAATTACAGACGGTGTAACTCCGTTTACGGTGACAGTAAGCGTGTTGATGTTGAGGTCGATAAGTTTTTCTGCGTATTGGGGAAGTGCTAATCCGTTAGTGCATAAGCAGGTCGCAATGTGCGGTGCTTGTATCTGCATTTGCTCCAGAAATGTGATTGTTTCTGGATTTGCAAGCGGATCTCCGGGACCGGCGATTCCGACAATTGAGTTGTCACCGTATTGCTGAAGGAATTTCATTGTTCTTTCGATACCCTGTTCAGGATCGAGCACTTCAGAAGCAGACCCCGGCCCTGTGAGTTCTGAAGAGGGAGAAATTACACGTTCACAGTAACCGCACGCCAAATTACAGCGTGGAGCAATAGGCACATGGATACGGGCAATCCGACCATGTGCTTTTTCATTAAAGCATGGGTGAAACGGGAGTTGAGCAGGTTCATCACGTTGCAGTGGATGGGGGGCACAAATCGCCGTATTCGGCGCGCCGCAGGTCTGCAGGGAACATGCTGAAGACAAAGAAGGGGTGTTCATAAGTGCATCCTGTTAAGAGAACAAAACAAAGAGCACTGGCTATATCATAGTTATAACGCAGGAAAAAATAGGTTTTCTCGATACGTCTAGGGGGAATCTATAGATTTTTTACTATTGGGACGTGACCATACGGCAGAAAAGTGGGTAGGTAGTTAATCAAAAAAATGTAGCAGGATCAGCGGTGGTCATTCATCGTTTCGTTCAGAAGTCACGAATATATAATTAAGGGTGTCTACGAAACTCGTGGTGAGTATTGTGTTTTGTGCAAATTACTTACCAGTTACTTACCACTGACGAAAAAAGGGTTTAACGGAAAAACCGTTAAACCCTTGAATTCAAGTGGTGCGCCAGGAAAGATTCGAACTCTCGGCCAACGGCTTAGAAGGCCGTTGCTCTATCCAACTGAGCTACTGGCGCTCGTTGAGGGGAGTGTTTATCTGAACGGGGATGGCAGGTCAAGCCCTTAGGTATAATTTGTTGCTTTTTCGAGCAAATAAACTCTCATTTGCTGTTTTGAGGAGCAATATGAAATCCTAGACGGAAAATGATTGCTAGTGGATGATAATTGCAGTGCAAAATTGCTTTGCAGAGTATTGAAAGTTACTGCAAAATACTCGGTGTACAAATTGTACTTCCACAGATTGTAACTTTGAACGTAAGCGGATGCTGTAAAAGCATTGACCTGTAAGCAATCATATTCTAGGGCGACTGCATGAGCGAAACAGAACGAAATTTTTTTGCAACGTATGAAGACTTTGAAGCGCATTTATTGAAGCTTGGCCTGTTCCACATGGATCTGGCGCACAGCAGGATTGATGCTGTTTTAGAAGAAGCGGAACTGAAACGGCCTGATTATCCGGCGGTTCAAGTTGTAGGCACAAACGGAAAAGGGAGCACCAGTTCTTTTCTTTCTGCATTTGGGCAAGCAACCGGACTGACTGTCGGGCTGTACACGTCTCCACACTTTGTTACTCCACGTGAGCGAATTCTTATTAACGGCGAAATGCTGGATGAAGAAGAATGGTGCGATGTGGCGAACGATGTTATGGAATGTGGAGGCAAAGAGCTTACGTATTTTGAGCTCCTTACCGTAATGGCTGTATTCATGTTTTCTGATTACGACGTTGATCTTGCTATTTTTGAAGCCGGACTTGGCGGAACACACGATGCGACTTCAGCTATTGAACGCGATCTTGTTGTGTATACTCCAATCGGACTTGACCATGTAGACGTACTAGGCGCTTCCATAGAAGAGATTGCTCGTGATAAAGCAGGGGCAATGCGTAAGGATATGCCTGCTGTTACCCATGTGCAGACCAAAGACGTTATGGCTGTGCTGAAAGATGAAGCACAGAAGGTTGGAGCAAACTTTTTGACTGCTGAAGGCTCTGTAACGTTACCGGAAACAGGGCGATTCGGTCTTGTCGGTGCGCATCAGAAAGACAACGCTTTGCTTGCTCTTGCAGCATTCAGCAAGCTTGTCGGTATATACGGATGGACTCCTGCTGATATTATGGATTGGGATGACGTTAAGGAGCTTGGTGTTGCAGATGCATGGATAGCAGGGCGCTTCCAGCATATTTTAGCAACGGATACTCTTCCTGAAATGTATCTTGATGGTGCTCATAACGAACCGGCATTTGATGTTCTTTCGGCCGCTTTGGAAGATACCGGAGTAAAGCCCGCAGTAGTTATTTTTGGCTGTATGGAAAATAAAGATATCCAGACGCTTGTACCTAAAGTTCAGGCGCTCACAGCGGATACGATTCTTTTGCCTCAGTTTACTGATATGCAAAGAGCAGAACCGGCAGCTCGTCTTGCAACGCATTTTGATGAGCGGGCAGTTGTGTGCGATTCTCTAGAGGATGCTCTAAGCCGCAGTAAAGAAATAGCAGGGGATAAACCAGTACTGTTGTGCGGTTCATTATATTTACTTGCAGAATTTTTTGCCCTGCACCCAGAACTTTTACAGCGCTAAGGAGCCGTGTGTGTCTATTCTTTTCCGCGCCTTACCATCTGTTGATAAAGTCCTCGATGCCCTTACCGTGTCGGGCGAGTTTTCCCATATTCCTCGCTCGATTGTTCGCGAGCATGTGAACGGCTTTCTTGATGTATGCCGTGAAGAGATTCGCGCAGGGCTTATTACAGAGTCGGAACAGCTTGCTCTGGATACAATATTGCCGCGTATGCAGGCACATATCCGTGCGCTGTCCCGTCCTCATTTTAGACGAGTGCTTAACGGCACAGGCGTTGTTGTGCATACAAACCTCGGGCGTTCTCTCTTAGCTGATACCGCTGTGGCAGCCGTTACCGAAGCTTGCGCGCATTACTCCAATCTTGAATTTGATCTTGCCACTGGTGAACGCGGAAGCCGCTATAGCCATGTGGAAGAATTGCTTTGTAAAGTGTCCGGTGCTGAAGCCGGTCTTGTTGTAAACAACAACGCTGCGGCAGTGCTTATTGTTCTTGATACATTGTGTAAGGGCAAAGAAGTCCCTGTTTCTCGTGGTCAGCTCGTGGAGATTGGCGGCAGTTTCCGTATTCCGGAAGTTATGGAAAAAAGTGGTGCAACTTTACGTGAAGTTGGTGCCACAAACCGTACGCATGTTAAAGATTACGAGCAGGCAATTACTGAAGAAACAGGCGCGTTGCTTCGAGTGCATACATCAAATTACCGTATTGTCGGCTTCCATAAAGAAGTGACACTGGAAGAGATGGTTGCCCTTGGCAAAAAACACGAACTGCCAGTGATCGAAGATCTTGGTAGCGGTAGCTTTACAGATTTTTCCTCCCTGCGCATTGGTGAAGAACCAACGGTGCAGCAGGTAGTGGGCGCAGGTGCGGACGTTGTTACCTTCTCGGGTGACAAGGTTCTCGGCGGCCCTCAGGCGGGTATCATCGTCGGTAAAAAGAAATATATCGACATGATCAAACGTAACCCGATGAACCGTGCGTTGCGTATTGATAAAATGACCCTTGCCGCTTTAGAGGCTACTTTGCGGTTGTACCGTGAGCCGGAACTTGCTCGCGCAGATATTCCGACTCTTTCTATGATGTTTGCAGAGCAGCCAAAGCTGAAACAGCGTGCGCGCCGTCTTGCAAACCGAATCAAAAAAGCCTGTGGTGAACAGGTTGCCGTAAGCGTAGTGGATGGAAATTCCCGCGTTGGCGGTGGTTCTTTCCCTGAACGTGATTTACCGACTGCGCTTGTTGCAATTAAGCCGTCCGCTGTTTCTGAGACAGTATTTAAAAAAGCTTTGCTCGATACAAACCCACCACTTGTTGGTAGAATCGAACAGCAGGCTTTCTGTTTAGACACGCGTACATTAACTGATAAAGAATTTGCTTTGGTAATCGAAGCGTTGCAGCAAGCCCTACAGGCTGTTTCTCAATAAATGAAGCACTGCTAAGTGTATTGGAGATTTATATGAGCTCTACTAAATTAACCCACGAGCCAAAAAGCTGCTGGGAAGTTTACAATAGTGACAGCGATATTGCCGCAATGGATTCCCTTGCAGCACGTTATGTCGAATTTCTTTCCACCTGCAAAACTGAGCGTGAAACCATTGCATATGCTGTGAAGCGCCTTGAAGATGCAGGATTTTCAACTGATGTCTTTTCTAGAAAGTACTACACAATTCTTCAGGATAAAACATTGTTTGTGGCTCGCAGGGGTAACAAATCTTTGGCTGAAGGTATGCACCTTGTGGGTGCTCATGCAGATACCCCGCGTATCGATTTTAAACAGCATCCACTGTATGAAACTTGCGGTGTAGCTCAGGCAAAAACTCACTATTATGGTGGCATTCGTAAGTACCAGTGGCTTTCCCGTCCTCTCGCACTGCACGGTGTTGTTGTGAAAGAAAATGGTGAAAAAGTTATTGTGAATATCGGTGAAGATGCCTCTGATCCTGTATTCACCATTGCTGACCTTCTTCCGCACCTTGCTCAAGATCAGTCCAAGAAGGTTCTTGCTGAAGCTTTTGATGCTGAAAAAATGAACATCATTCTTGCGCACCGTCCTGTAGAAGTAGAAGACGAAGAAAGCAAAGATGCGCCGAAAGATAAAATTAAACAGCGTGTTCTTAATATCCTGCATGAGAAATACGGTATTAATGAAGAAGATTTGTACTCTTCTGAATTGCAAGCCGTTCCGGCTGGCCCTGCACGTATGGTGGGTCTGGATGAAGCAATCATCGGCGGCTATGGTCAGGATGATCGTATTTGCTGCTTTACTGCGATCGAAGCGATGCTTGAAACAGAAGCTTCTGATTACACACAGGTTATTGTCCTGTGGGATAAAGAAGAAATTGGTTCAGAAGGCTCCACTGGTGCCAAGTCTCGTTTCTTAGAATACTGCATTGAAGATCTTATTGAAGCATGGGAACCAAAGGTTCGTTTTCGTCAGGTAATGCTTGCGACCCGTGCGCTTTCTTCTGATGTACACGGCGCCTTAGACCCTGATTATCAGGAAGTGCATGAGAAGTTGAACTCAGCAACATTGGGCTATGGCCCATGTTTCTGCAAGTTTACCGGACACCGTGGTAAGTATGAAGCAAACGATGCGCATCCGGAATATCTTGGCTGGTTGCGCGGCGTAATGAACACAGCCGGTGTGCCTTGGCAGATGGCTGAACTTGGTAAAGTTGACCATGGTGGCGGTGGTACCGTTGCTATGTATCTTGCCATGTACGGTATGAACATTGTCGATTTCGGGCCGGGGCTGTTGGCAATGCACAGCCCATTCGAACTGGCAAGTAAAGCTGATTTATATGCGACCGTGAAAGCATTTTCTGCTTTCCTTGAAGCTAAATAATATGACTAAGCGATGGGAAATGTTTCCATCGCTTTTTAATTTTTAGTGACTTTTTGAGCAGAGCTTGCTGCCTCCGGCGGGCAGGCTTTGCCTTGCATCCACCAGGGGGATCCCCCTTGACCCGTTTAGGTATGAGTAAGAATGCAGGTTCTAGAAATTTATTTAGGTGATGATCGGTATTACGTGCAAGACTAGAGTGTTGCACGTGGTGCATAGTAAAAAAAATAGGCGACAAAGATTGTCGTTGAAAAATATTTGCAAACACGCGCAACACTGCAAGGAGTTAGAATATGATCGACTTTATGTTCCACATGCCGACCAAATTGATTTTCGGTAGCGGTAAATTGAAAGAGCTTTCTGATCCGGCAAATGTTCCGGGTAAAAAAGCTTTCATTGTAATCAGCTCCGGTGGGTCTATGATTCGCCACAGTTATCTGACATTTGTGCAGAATATGCTGAGCCATAACGATATTGAGAGCGTGGTGTACAACAAGATTCAGGAAAATCCGATTCTTGACCATGTTACTGAAGGTGCAGCATTAGCACGTCAGCATGAATGTGATTTCGTGATAGGTCTTGGTGGCGGTAGCTCCATTGACTCTGCAAAATCTATTGCACTCATGGCAAATAACGAAGGCAATTACTGGGACTACATGCAGGCTGGTACCGGCGGTAAAAAGACTCCTGCAAATCCTGCGTTGCCAATCGTAGCTATTCCAACCACAGCAGGTACTGGTACAGAAGCTGATCCTTGGACTGTTATCACCAACAGCGCAACTAATGAAAAAATTGGCTGGGGTAATGATTCAACATACCCGACCCTGTCCATCATTGATCCTTGGTTTACGCTTACTGTTCCACCAAAAGTAACAGCATTTACCGGAATGGATGCATTTTTCCATTCAGTAGAAACATATCTTTCCGCACAGCGTCAGCCAACAAGTGACCTACTTTCTCAGCAGGCTGTACAGCTTCTTAATACCTTCCTCCCTGAAATTGTGGAAGAAGGGCAGAATATTGAAGCAAGAACAATGGTTTCATGGGCATCTACCGCTGCAGGCGTATGTCAGTCTCTGTCATCTTGCATGTCTTTGCATTCTATGGAGCATGCTCTTTCTGCATACTATCCGGCAGTTCCGCATGGTGCTGGTTTGCTCATGCTTTCTAGAGCGTACTTCAAACATCTCACCCCACATATGCCCGAACGTATGATTGATCTCGCATATTTTATGGATGTTGATGTTGACGCATTGCCTGAAGAAAAACGTCCTTATGCTTTTATTGATGCACTTGATGCGCTTATTAAAAAAATCGGCATGGGCAATCTGTCCTTGGCTGATTACGGAGTAAAGAAAGAAGATTGTGCGAAGATGGCAAAGAATGCCATGGAAACTATGGGCGTACTCTTTACGTGCACCCCTGTGGAAACTTCCGAAGCTGAAGTTATCGCAATTTTCGAAGATTCATTTTAGCGGATAGAGAGATTCGTAGCGTGCGGATGCACGTCTCCGATGAGATTCTTTCTGGTTAGGATGTCATAATTCGTTTTAAAAAAAGGGCTGCTGTACAATATGTACAGCAGCCCTTTTTTAACGTTCTGTCAGGATAATTCTCTGTAACTACAATGGTCGAAAGCACGCCACGTAAGTATGCGTCAGGAGCAGTTCGGATTCTTTTTTGAAGCCGCATGGAGCTGCTAATGCCTCTACATCATCAGCAGATAAGCGTGAATGCAGAGGCGGACCGAAATTCGCTTCTTCTTTTTTGCATTCAAGCACTGCCAACATGCCGTCCGGTCGCAACACTTTTCTAAATTCATTAAACATATTTTGAGCATTATCCCGTACGGCTTTGATGTGAAGTACAGTGCTCAGCAGGATAAGGTCTACACTTTGCGCATCAAGAGGTAATGACTTTGTTATGTCGCATGTGTGCCCTGTTATGTTGGCCATTCCCTTTTCGCGGGGGTAGTTTGCCAACGTCTCAACGGAGAGCCTTACAGAGTCTAATGCGATGACATGTCCTTGGTCTCCTAAAAGCCGTGCTGCATGCAGTGAATATTCTCCTGCACCGCAGCCTGCATCAAGAAAAGTCATACCTTCGTGAATAGGCAGGTGGTCAAATACCGCTTCGGGTGACTGAATCCAAAAACTCGTAGGTCCGTATCCCTTCTTTGGGGAGCCTTCACTTTGGCATTGGTTCCGATTTTTCATAGTGTCGCATCCTTCCCTCTGTGCTAATTATCGTGCTTTGTCCTTTTACTGTTCACGCCTACCGAATATGTGCTGTGTGTGGTGGCAATGAATGGATACTGTAAAAGAACGTGAGGGGAGAGTCTTCAGCTATTTCTCGTAGTTATGACTAGCTCAAATGGATAAGGAAGTCAGGATTGCTTTATGCTCTTTATGAATAAGAGTTAAAAATCAGAGTCCTCTTTTGATCGTCAGAGGCTATGCTCCGTTATCCCCAAGGAGAAATAGTGTGTTTGCGAAGCCATGAGTATGGAGGACGGATGCCGTATTCCAGCAGTGATCCTAAAAGATGTTCGGGGGCACCGGTTCCTTTGAGTTCTCCGAGATGCAGGACGACCATAGAGTCTGCAAGGTCGATGACAGGTTCAAGGTCATGCACGGAAACTATCTGGGTGAGCCCCAGTTCTTTGTTGGCTTTCATAATGGAGCGCATTTCAAGCATGGCTGGATAATCCAGTCCTGAGAACGGCTCGTCCAAGAGTAAAATTGATGGAGTTGAAAGCAAGGATACGGCAAGGCAGAGCTTTCTCTTTTGTCCGTAAGAAAGCGCATGGACGGGAGAGTCCCAATGATCAAGCAGTGAGAAACGTTCAGCCATAGCGCGGCAGGTTGTTTCTGCTTCAGTATCGTTTGCGGGAAACGCCAGCATCATATCTTCTGCGACTGTTGCTCCGATAATCTGCAAATCAGCATCTTGCAAAACGAGTGCACTTTGTTTCCTCAGCTGTTGCTCGTTTCCTCTTGCGCTGATGGCTCCAACGCTGAGTTCTCCGGTAGACGGAGTTTGAAGACCTGCCAGCAGGGAAAAGAGTGTCGATTTACCGCTTCCGTTTGTGCCGCACAGACAAACAAGCTCTCCTTTAGGGATAGTAAAGGAAAGATCGTTGAGTGCGGGCGCTGGATTTCCGCGGTAAGTAAACGTAAGGTTTTCTGCTGTGATCATTCTGGCAGTAATCCTTGTTTACGCAAGAAGCGGAGTCCGATTACTGCGGCAGCAACTTTAACAAGGTCACCCCATATGAATGGTGCGATGCCTATGGCAGCAGCTTTGGCAAAAGAAATATCCAGAGCAAATTTTAATCTCAGGAAACCAACAAGATAGACGCATGCCAGTCCGAGTAGTCCCCAAACGAGAGGCATGATGTTGTTTTTGCTATGCTTTCCCAGTCCTGCAATGTAGGCTGTGCCCACAAAGCCTAGAAGGTAGCCGCCGGTAGGGCCGAACAGAATTGCAAACCCTGCTTTGCCACCAGCAAAGATTGGAAGCCCGATGGCGCCTGCAAGAATATAGAGCAGCACAGCTGCTGCGCCGCTGACTGGTCCAAGAATAAAACCTGCCAGAACAATAAAAAATGTCTGCAAGGTTACCGGTACCGGTCCAATTGGAATTTGAATAAGTGCCCCTACAGCTATCAGTGCTGCAAGTAACGCAATCCAAACTTGTCTGTGTAATCCTGTAAGTGGCGATGGTTGCATATATATCCTACTATTCGTTGCATGAGTAAAAACATGCAGTGAGTGTTGTGCGGTCTTTTATCGTATAATGGCCTGAAACGTATAGTAGCTGGGATATGAAAAGGTCACAAGTGTGACTAGGTTGGCTAAAATTGCATATATCCGCATTTTGGAGCAGTTGTCTTTGTAGACGGATGAAACAAGGTGCGCTATTGAACGTTTTTCTGCAAAACTCAATGGTAGTTTCGATTAATGACTCAACTTTCTGAATATACACCGCGCCTCGAAGTTCCGCTCTGCGGAAGAACTTGGACGCTGGATAGAGCCGCTGATCTTGAAACACTGTGGGAATCCATGGTGGAAGATGATCTCGACGACGACGAACGCTTACCATACTGGGTAGAGCTATGGCCTTCCAGTTTGGTTCTTGGCGAGCATTTGTTTGCACATAAAGATGAAATTGCAGGTAAATGTTGTCTGGATATCGGCTGCGGCCTTGGTTTAACTGCGATTGTTGCATCATGGCTGGGTGCACAGGTTATCGCCATGGATTATGAATTTGAAGCACTGCGTTTTGCCAGAAAGAATGCAGCACTGAATAATGTTCCGCAGCCAGTGTGGACGTTAATGGACTGGCGTTTTCCTGCAGTTCGTCCGCAGTCGGTGGACGTAATGTGGGGCGGCGACATTATGTACGAAACTCGTTTTGTAGAGCCGGTACTCGAATTTTTGGATCATTGCCTTGTGCCGGGTGGCCGTGCATGGGTGGCAGAACCCAATAGAAACGTGTACAAGGAATTTAAAGCGCAGCTTGATAAAAGGGGATGGAAATCCCGCAAGTTGCTTACTGAAAAGACGTCGGCAATCTACGAGCAGCCATCGAAAGTTACTGTTAATCTTTGGGAACTGTCCCGCTAGAATTTTTGGATATCTGGAGGATATATGGGACGTACAATCCGCTTCGGCGTATCCCTCGATTCTGAACTGTTAGAAAAGTTTGACGATCTATGTGAAGAGCGCTGTTATCAGACCCGTTCTGAAGCGATTCGCGATTTGATTCGTAATACTCTCGTGCAGCAGGAATGGGAACAGGACGATAAAGAATTAGCAGGAACACTTACGCTTGTGTACGATCATCATAAAAGCGATCTGGCACAGCGTCTTACAGAAATTCAGCATGATGCGCATGACATGATTATTACCTCAATGCATGTGCACCTTGATCATGACAATTGTCTGGAAGTTCTTGTTCTTAAAGGAAGCGGGGCTAAGATTCGTGCATTAGCTCAACGGCTTACTTCCACTAAGGGAGTTAAGCACGGTAAATTAAACTTAACTACAACAGGACAAGACATTGCCTAAGCAGCTACAAGACATCCAGATGAGCTCATCTGAAGTGGCAATTCCTATCGATAGTGTAGGTGTGAAAAATTTACGGATTCCTCTTTCTGTGCGTGATCGTGAAAACGAGGCACAGCATACCGTAGCACAAGTGGAAGTTGGGGTTGATCTACCAGCAGCTTTCAAAGGCACACACATGAGCCGTTTCGTAGAAGCATTAGAAGGCTTCGGCGAAAAACTGGACTATAATAGTCTCAAAGACTTGCTCGCGCATATTCAGGAACGTCTTACTGCGCGCAATGCATTTATCTCTTTTACGTTCCCATATTTTATGACACTGGCTTCACCGGCAACCAAACGTAAGAGTCGTATGGATTACGAAGTGACTCTTACAGGCGCACTGGAAGAAAACGAAATGAGCTGTATGCTCGAAGTATGCGTGCCGGTTATGACAGTGTGTCCATGCTCCAAAGCAATCTCAGATGAAGGCGCGCATAGTCAGCGTGCGGAAATTCGTCTCCAGATTAGCATGAACGGGTTTGCGTGGATTGAAGAATTTATCGAAATCGCGAATAACTCAGGTTCTTCACCGGTTTATTCACTGCTCAAGCGTGAAGATGAAAAATTTGTGACAGAAGATGCCTTCGCCAACCCGACTTTCGTGGAAGACGTTGTGCGTGCTGTTGCAAAACAACTCAGCGAACATGAAAAAATTGACTGGTACAGAGTTGAAGTTGAAAGCTTTGAGTCTATTCACAACCACAGCGCTTATGCTGTGATTGAGAGTCGCTAGCCAGTTTTTGAGATGTCGTAACAGGTTGTCTTCGACGAAAGATTTGCCTCCGGCGGGTCTCCGACGGGCAAGGGCGCAGCCCTGCACCCGCAAGGGGCTTGCCCCTTGACCCCGATTATACGCGATGCATACCACGTTTCTATAATGTTGGAAGCCGCGATGTCCGCTAACTTTCCACAATGATATGAAAAAGGGCTGTTCTACGTAATGTAGAACAGCCCTTATTTATTGTATGAAAGGTAGTGGGATAAAGCCGCGTGAGAAATCTATCAACGGGCGTTCATCGCATAATAAAGGTTTCTGGAGATTCTTAAGAACCTCTTGCAAGAGGTTCTTAAGCCGCCGGAGGCAAACGTCGTAGACAAGAAAGCGTCGCAGACTTGCCAAAGGCACCCAATCTAAGCGTCGTCGAAGGCTAAAAAAGCTATTCGCCACCGCCGACAGCAAAACCTTGGTCAACCAGTCCTGTCGAGGCAGGCGTACCGGCAATTTTGCTTAGGAACACGTCGCCGAGCTTTTGGATGTGGCTTGAGATAGAATCGAAGTAGTTGTAATGCATTTGTTCTTCTTCGATGATGGTCTCAAATATCTTTTGGCTCCCGCTGTCGCCGTTTTCTCTACAGACCATAAGGAACTGGTTGTATTGCTCTATGGTGTCATCTTCCTGATTTGCATCATACGGGAAGATACGTTCCACGGCCTGCTTGCGTTCTACTGGGCAGCATAGCTCTGCTGTAGGCTCACCGCCGAGTTCTTTTATGCGTTCTGCAAACATTTCTGCATGTCGCATTTCATCAAGCGCAATCAGCTTAACTTGTTTTGCCAGTTCTCCGTAATCCATGTCATCCAACCCGTAATGCTGGTTCATGTATTGGGTGATGGCGTGCAGTTCCATACTCCGCGCTTTATTCAATACTTCAATGACCTTTTGACGACGGGCATCTTTGTCAGACTTACTCATGCAGTATTCTCCTAAAGGTATCGACGGGTCAGCATGCTGACGCAATCCTATTGTTATTTGGAGAAGAGTTTAGCGCATGTTTTGTGTGTGCGACTATGATAGTCGAAGTCTGCTTTAGTATGTCCGCTGTGAACAGGCGTGCATTCTGCCTTCAATTCCTGCTATTGTTTTAGGAATCTGCTGTCCGAGTACTCGGTGACCGTCACGGGAGATATAAATATCGTCTTCGATACGAATCCCGCCGAATTCGCTGAATTGTCTTGCAGTTTCAAAATTGATGAAACCTTTGCAGGTGCCTTCGGCTTCCCATTGATCCATGAGCGCTGGAATAAAGTAGCAACCTGGTTCGACTGTCACAACAAATCCACGTTGAAGTTTACGCGCAAGACGTAGACCGCGCAGTCCGAATTGTTCGGAGCGGGTGATGGTTTCGTCGTAGCCGACAAAGTCTTCCCCGAGTCCTTCCATGTCGTGTACGTCCAGTCCAAGCATGTGTCCGAGACCATGCGGGAAGAAGAGTGCATGAGCGCCTGCATCTACAATGTCTTCAACGCTTCCTTTGAGGATTCCTAGATCACGCAGGCCGGATGCGATTGTTGTGGCGGCGGTGAGGTGACAATCGATGAATGGTACATCAGGTGCACACTTGGAAATAGCTGCTTCCTGTGCTGCAAGCACTATGGAGTATACTGAGCGCTGTTGCTCGGTAAATGTTCCGGCTACAGGGAAAGTTCTTGTGATGTCTGATGCATAATGATTTGGAGACTCGGCACCAGAATCGATCAGCAACAGATCACCGGAATGGAGCATATGACTGTATTCGTGGTTATGAAGAATTTGTCCGCGTCCGGTGCATATTGGAGTGAAGGACGCTGAAGAGCCTGCAAGTGCAAGTGTGGAGTGAAGGAGAGAGGCTATCTGACGCTCAGAAGCTCCGGGACGCGCAGCAGAAAGTGCATTTGCGTACATTGCGTATGAAGTTTCCAGTGCCTGCTCTATTTCCATTACTTCTTCAATGGACTTGATGGAACGAAGCGCCACAACTTCTTCAATAAGCGGGGTGGATATGAAAGAATTAACTTCCATCACGCCACAGTCAAAGAGCTGAACAAGTCGCATTCGCGTATCTGAACGGTATACTGGTAGAATGTGAATAGTACGTTGTTTCTTTTTCGCGTCAGTAACCATATGGCTGAGCGTATTTTCTGCACCGAACTTTTCCGCTCCGCAGCGGGCTGCAAGCTCTTCTGGAGTTGCTTGAGCACCGGACCATATGATGTCGTCCATGGAGAAGCCCTGATCAAAGTACCATGATTCTCCGGCATCAAGGTCTATGACACCGGTGAGTCCTTCATGATCATGCCCGAAAAAATAGAGGAAAGAAGAATCCTGACGGAAAGGATACGCGTTGTCTGTGTAGTTCATTGGGGAAGCTGAGTGTCCCGGGAACAGTATCAGGCCTTTTTCACCACGCTCTGTAAGACGAGCGCAAAGGGTTTTTCGTCGCTCAACATAAGTAGCAGCAGAAAACATGAAGCCTCCAGTTTGTCTTGTGCGCGCTATGGGCACAAGATTCTACAGGGAATGGGAAAAGTGTTGTGGTGGCACGGTTATATACGCATAAATCGTATTTGGAAATCAAAAAAGGCTCCATGACGCGCTGACGTCATGAAGCCTTTTCTGTTCCAGTGCCGAATGATGGATGGTGGTGGAAGAGGAGGTGGGTCCTCCGTGCGACACTGAAACTTAGTGAGAGGAGCACTATGTGTGGATCAACGTATCTCGGTTGCCGACGATTTACGTTTCTGTATAGACAAATTGGAGGAGGTCCAACTGAGCCTAGTTACTGTTCACTTTACTATATCCAAATGCCGTGCCAAAACGAATCAAATCTATAAACATTTGAATTAACAGTGTTTAAAATATTTGATAATAGAATAGTTAAAAAATAAAAGCGTTGCACTATGCAACGCTTTGAATTTAGTGAATTGAAAACCACTGTCATTTAGGGGAATGCGGGTGTTTGTTGCATAATGCAACGTGTTGCAAAGTGCAACGGGCAGGATAAGAAAGTAATTGATTGATTTTACAAAGAATACTTTTTTAATTTACGCCAGAGTGTTGCGCGGTCAATTCCAAGAATTTTAGCCGCTGTTGCCTTGTTACCTTCGACGCTGTTCAGCACCTGTGTAATGTGCTCTTGTTCAACGTCTGCAAGGGTTCTCTGGGTATTGCCGATGTGAGCTTTTCTACGTTTTTTACTGCCTGTAGAAAATTCTTGAGGAAGGTGATTTAAATGAATCGTTCCGCTGTCGCAAAGCACAACTGCGCGCTCAATGATGTTTTCCAGCTCCCGTACGTTTCCTGGATAGGAGTGACGCATGAGTGCGAGCATGGCATCTTCTGAAAGTCCTGTGACTTCTTTACCGAAAGTTGTGCAGTATTTTTCCATGAAGAAGTTGCAGAACAGCGGAATATCGTCAGGGCGTTCGCGCAGTGCTGGAAGGCGCAGGGTAAAGACGTTCAGGCGGTAGAAGAGATCCTGTCTGAATCGGTCTGTTTCCACCAATTTTTCGAGATCACGGTGCGTTGCAGCGATAACCCGAACGTTAATAGATATGTCTGATGTTCCACCAACTCGGGTGATTGTGCGTTCTTGAAGAACACGCAAAAGCTGAACCTGCATATTAAAAGGCATCTCACCAATCTCATCAAGAAGAAGCGTGCCGTTGTTTGCAGCTTCGAATATGCCTTCTTTGGTAGATTGCGCGCCGGTGAAGGCACCTTTTTCGTGCCCGAAAAGTTCGTTAGCAAGCAGTTCTGCACTAAACACACCGGCGTTGATGGCATAAAAGCGCTTTTGACCGCGTGAGCTAAGCTTATGGATCATTTTTGCGACCATCTCTTTACCTGTACCGGTTTCTCCTTGGATAAGGACAGTACAGTCGAGTGGAGCGATGCGGGCAATCTCTTTTTTAAGCTCCTGCATAGGAGCACTTTTGCCGATGAGTGTCGGCATTGTCTGCTGTTTTTTCAGAATCTGACGAAGTTCGTTTACTTCTGATTGCAGGAGGCTTTTTTCCATTGCCTTCTCGATGATAACTAGAAGGTCAGCTGGATTTTCCGGCAGGGATAAAAAGTGGAACGCACCCATTTGCATTGCACGCACTGCTGCATCAACACGTGCGGAACGGGAAACCAGAATGACTTCTGTTTCGGGCGTGTTTACTTTGATGGATTTCAGCAAGTTTTGTTTTTGTGCGTGGTGATCTTCCAATCCGGCAATGACTACCGCAAAGTGATCTTTTGCAAGAGTTGCACGTGTTTCATGGTGGTTATGAACATGAATCACGTCATAGCCTGCAACTTTCAGAATTTCTGGAAGAGCTGCAAGGGAGCCGTTGTCTTTATCTACTACTAAAATATTGCGTCGCATATGTAATGAAAAATAGTGGAGAGTGGCTAAGAGGTCAATGGCTATGTACTACAAGGAAAGAAGTTGCGCATGTTGTTCTGTAACGCTAATATGATCTTATGGTTAAAGAGATACTCTTATATTTACAGGGGCTCCCCTTAGCGACAATGTTGACAGCACTTTTCGGAGTGCTAACCCTTTTGTGGGCAAAAAAGAAAATTGATAATACTGAGTCACAGCGGCAGCAGCGAATTTCTGCTCAGGACAAGTTTTTAGCAAAAAACACAGACTCACCTCAAGACCGTCCCAACAGGCGGGCACGTAAGAAGGCGCTGGAATCGATTGAAAATCGTTTCACCATTATTCGCCGCATTTCTTTGTTTTCCTTGATTATTCTTTGGGTTATCGCTTTAATTTTTCCGTATATTGGAAATATCCCGGCAACATATATATCTATTTTTGCTGCATCCATCGGTGTGGTTGTAGGTATTATGGCTCGCCCGCTTATTGAAAATACCATCGCGGGAATAGTCATTTCCTTCTCACAGCCTTTTCGGGTGAATGACACAGTCATTGTGGACGGGCATTACGGCACGATCGAAGATATTACTACGATTCACACGGTGCTAAAGCTTTGGAACTGGAAGCGGGTAATTTTTCCTAACAGTATGATGCTCTCACAGAAGGTGATCAACTATACGAAAACGGATTTGTTCCAGTGGGTAAACATTGAATTTGTTGTCTCGTATGACTGTAATCTGGATCATGTGGAACGGCTTGTTAAGCGTGAAGTGGTGAACTGTAATCATTTTGCAGATTACGAAGATCCACGTTTTTGGGTAATCGGTATGGAAGAGCGAAGCTTCAAATGCTGGGTAGTTGCATGGGCTGACAATCCACCTGCTGCATGGGAGCTTGGGCACGAGATACGATCAAAAATTATTAAGGTGTTCCATAAGAACAATATTAATGCTTCTAAAGTTGAATTCAATTTCTCTCCGGAAGCAATAGATCCTCCGAAAATGAAATAATCTTTTTAGCTTTCACTTTCGTAGGACGCATAAAGAATAAAAAAAGAGCTGCCATATTGGCAGCTCTTTTTTTTAGAAGGTCGTAATCTTAATTGTATTTTCGCTTGATGGAGACTGCATTAACAGACTCATGAAGAGAGCCTGAATCGGCATGCTTTTGCCATCCGGTGTGCTGTATGATGCTGAAAGCTGTTTAGAACCTGAAATAAAGCTCTGTAAGTCTGCCTGATAATCGACAGCAGGAACTTTTTTTAATTCTTTTTCAATAGTTGGAATTGTTTCTTCTTTCACATTATTAGCAGCTAAGAATTTGGCAACACCGCCATCATTTTTGAATGTAAGTTTGATTGATTTCAGACCGATGCCACGTGCAAGTGCTCCCTGATCAATTTCTTTCTTTTCAACCATCAGTTGATAGAACTCTGGGCTGAATTCGAGCGAAAGGTTCGAAGTCACGCTGCCAAGTTCAGGTACTTGAATGGTAGCAACGCTATCTGCATTTGTACCCTCAAGAGTTGAACTGCCGGCAATGTTTAGCTCCAGATAATCAGATCCATATCTTGCGGCTGAAGGAGCAACGAGCGGGAGCTTCATGCTGGTGCAGGTAAAGCTCGTTTTACCCTGATTTATATCCATAGAAAGAAGCGTAGTAAGGGAAGGGGATTTAGACAGGGTGATGTCTTTAATAGTGACAGTTTGTTTTGTGTTAGTTGAACCTTTTTCACGTATCACAAGGTCACTATAGTTAATGGATAAAAGCCCAGCATCTATTTTGCTGCAAGTTACTTCAAGATCTTGTTTGTTCAAATCTTCAAGCATTTCAACTGCAAGTTCTTTATTTTTTTTGATGAGTATAAATGAGCCGATGAGGGCTACTGCGACAATGCCGGCAAGAGCGATAGAAAGTATTTTACGTTTAGGAGTCATTGTATTCCGCCTGATAAAGTCGAATGGTTAAAGTTGTATTTGTGAGTGATTACTTGTTTGCTGATAGTGGGAAAATATACATCTGTCTATGTATAAGGATCAGTTGTCGTGAAACACTGTCGGTTTTTGTGCATTTCAGTACAAGTGTAAACTACGCATACTTTGGGAAAAAACACTCATGTTATGGTGCAAAGTTTTGTTAGCATAACGTAACTAGCTAAAATTTAAGCATTGTCTTTCTGTTTCGTAAAAAAGATTTGTTTTAAGCATGTAAACTCAGGTATGCATATTTAAGGTTTAAATGGTGTGTTTTGTCATGCTTGATCTCTAATCGTTTGAAATATTGATATAATTTAATTGTGAAAAAAATGGCATCCTCTTTGCTAGTTGTCTACCAAACCTACGGGTTTTATTCGTGGGGTGTTTATGATGACTGTCGTGCCAACTTGCAAAGGAGGAAATGCATAATGGCTGAAGAAAAAAATATCGTGGTTGATGAGGGGAAATCAAGTATCTCCGATCTGTGGCTTAAAGAAGATTACTGGGCGATTTGGCTTGGTGCTCTTATTCTGCTCATCGGTAGCTTTATCTACTTCGGTAACGCACCGGAAGGTCTTGATAAGAAGATTGCAACCGCAAACTCCGTAATGCAGGAGCAGGCAGAGTACGCACCGTTTAAGACCGTTGCTTACTATGATGCTCAGGACAGCAAAGGTAAGCTTAAAGCTACCAGCTCTTCTGTTGGTAAAAGCATCAAATCTTGGACTAGCAAGCCTAAGAAATGGACTTCCAACCCGCTTGACGCTTTCTACATGGATCAGGCCGGTGCTGATGCTTTGAACGCAAAATACAAGCCTAAGTACGATGCTGCCGCAGCTAACACTAAAGCTACTAAAATGGCTGCTCTTGCTGCGCAGGAAATTGCTGCACAGGCTTCCTTTGCAAATGCTTCTTTCAACGACGAAGCAATTTCTAAAATTGCTTCATGGCGTAAAGCTCGTCAGGCTTCCAAAAAAGCTAAAAAGAAAATTAAACATAAGCCTTACAACTTGTTCCCGTCTCTGCTCGGACTTTGCCTTGCTATGGCAGTATTGTTCGCCGCGGGTATCAAAGTTATGGGTAAAGATGCAGGCGGATTCCTCAAAGGTTTCTTCGCAGTATTCGCTGTCGGCGTAATTGCGTACCTCATGGGCTATCAGTCTACTATGAAACATTACGGTATCGGTTACGCTGCTTGGGCTATCGCTATCGGTATGCTTATAGCAAACACCATCGGTACACCTAAGTGGATTAAACCTGCTCTTCAGGTTGAATACTTTATTAAAACCGGTCTCGTACTTCTCGGTGCTGAAGTTCTCTTCAGTAAAGTTATCGCGATTGGTGTTCCAGGTATCTTCGTAGCTTGGGTTGTTACCCCTGTTGTTCTGATCTCTACATTTATCTTTGGTCAGAAAGTAATTAAGATGCCGTCTAAGTCTCTTAACATGGTAATTTCTGCTGACATGTCCGTATGTGGTACATCCGCTGCGATTGCTACCGCTGCTGCTTGTCGTGCGAAAAAAGAAGAACTTACACTTTCAATTGGTCTTTCCCTCGTGTTTACTTCCATTATGATGATCGTGATGCCTGCAGTTATTAAAGCTACTGCAATGCCACACGTTCTCGGTGGTGCATGGATGGGTGGTACCATTGACGCAACTGGTGCTGTAGCTGCTGCTGGCGCATTCCTTTCTGAGAAAGCTATGTTCGTTGCTGCTACAATTAAAATGATTCAGAACGTACTGATCGGTGTAACAGCATTTGGTGTAGCGGTATTCTGGTGCACTAAAGTTGAATGCGAAGCAGGCAAGAAAGTAAGCTGGATGGAAATCTGGCACCGCTTCCCTAAATTCGTAATCGGTTTTGTTATCGCTTCAGTTATCTTCTCAACCATCTACACCAGCCTTGGTTCCGACGCAGGTTTTGCAATGGTTGACCACGGTGTAATCCGCGGCTTCTCTAAAATCTTCCGCGGTTGGTTCTTCTGCCTCAGCTTCGCAGCAATTGGTCTTGCTACCAACTTCCGCGAACTTGCAGGCTACTTTAAAGGCGGCAAACCACTTATCCTGTACGTTTGCGGTCAGTCACTCAACCTTATGCTGACACTCACAATGGCATACCTCATGTTCTACGTGGTATTCCCTGAGATTACAGCTAAGATCTAAATGCATACTTGGTGGGAGAGGCAATAAGCCTCTCCCGCTTTTAAGCAAAACAAATTTTCACCCTCTCCGGTGCAATTACACCGCATAAGGAATGGGAACATGACAATTAATAAGACAAGCGCAGCTTACAGATGGACCAAGTTTATTGCCGGTCTCGCCATTTTCTGGTCATTCACATATGTTATTTGCCCAGCTATTACCGCAAGCTCTGAGAGTTTTACCACCATGGCAAAATTCATAGATGATAGCGGCATTGAAACAGGTGAGTTTTTCTACACAGATATCGAAGTTTGTGGCGAAGCCGATTTAGGCGCCCGTTCAACATTCGAGCACATGCCCCGCTCGATGACTGTAGTTGTAAAATAGAGTTTTTTTACTTGGCTTATTTTTTGTCTGAGACCCCGTAGTGCACACTCTACGGGGTCTTTATGTATTTTTAACAGGTTAGCGGAATGGGCAGAAATTGGCGTTATATTGAGTTGTAGCCCTATACATTCTGCGCTACGGTGCCCATTCGCACATGCCTGTATGCGTTGCTATGCGGGATAAAAAGACGCTGTACTGCTCAATTTCAGCGTCATAGTCTGGAGACACACATCTGTATGCTTTTTCGTAAACCATATTCTTTGCAAAAGCAGTTCTTAAGTGGACTTGCTGTGGCATCGCTTGTTCTCGGGGTAATATTTGCCATCGGTTTCTATATCCATATGCGAACAGTATTGGAGGATGAAGTTGAGGCTAAAGCGACTCTGACGTTTACACAGGTGGATGCTGTGCAGAACTACGTGCGAAAAGTGCTGCGCCCTAAGATGTATGAAATGATCCCCGGTACGTTCATTATTGAGGCTATGAGCTCTTCGTATATTTCTCGTAGTGTCATGGAGCGTTTTAAAGGGGAAGAGGGCTATTTGTACCGCCGTGTTGCTATTAATTCCCGTAATCCGGAGTTTGAAGCAAACACGCTGGAACGTGGCTTTGTGGAATATTTCCGTGAGCATCCAAAGGATGCGCTTTGGAAGGGCTATAAGGATATAGCAGGGCAGCGGTATTATGTGATGGCGCGTCCGGTGACCTATGTTGAAAGCTGTATGCGTTGCCATGGCGATATTAATGACGCCCCAGTGGAAGTTGTTCAGCAGTACGGTGAACGCGGCTTCAATAAAGAAGTAGATTCCATCGGCGGTGTAGACTTGGTGGGCATTAATGTCATGGCAAGTCTTGGCCAGTTGCAAAAGACAATTATCGGCTACTTTGCTTTCTTTGTTGTGGGCGCGATTGTGTTTTTCTCCACTACAAACGTGCTGTTTAAAGTGCTGGTTGTGGATAATATTAAACGAATTTCCTCAGTGTTCCGTACGAATCTCGAAGAGACTGGCGGCACTGAATTACTCGACAGTATGGCAGAGAAGGATGAGATTGAAGAGCTTGAATCAGGGCTGCTTGAATTAAACAATCACTTGTTCTCTGCTCGTGCTCAGTTGAAGGAGTACGCAGAAAACCTGCGTGCAATGGTTGATGAGCGTACACAGGAACTGACGCATGAAGCATTGGAGCGTCGTGCTGACGTTGCGCTGTTCATTACCATGCTGTCTCTCATGCAGAAGAGTCGTTCCCGTGGTGAGTTACTGAATCTTTCCATGCCGGAAATCGGCAATCGATTCTACGCAACAACTGTTACCTATATTTGTACTTTTGCTTCAAATAATAGCTACTCATGGCCTAGTGGTGCGGAAGCACAAAAGCTTCCTGAAGACTGGCTGCATGTCATTACTGAAAGCGGCATTAAGTTTGAAGATAACCGTATCATTATTTCTGTAGAATCCAGTGCAGGCAACGCAGAAGGTGTGTTGATTCTGTATTGGGATGATCCTCAATATGTGTCACGACAAGATCATGGCTTGATGCGTGCTCTCGGCAGGCAGCTTGGTGCAGCAGGGGAAAACCTTGTGGCGCTGGATAACATGATGCGTCAGATGCAGACTCTGCAAACTATTGTTGAAGGTATTACAGACCCTCTCGTATTAATGGATGCTTCCTGTAACGTCCTTACGGCGAATCAGGCTGCGTGTAATCTTTCGGCAGAATTTAGTGCTGGTCGTGATGTCAGCGGTAATATTCTTTCTATGTTGTCCGATTACAATGCTACGGACGGCTGCTCTATGCAGCTTGCACTTTCCCGCAAGGTTCCGTTTGTAGATGAAGTAGTTGTGGATGACAGTCGTACGTTTGCAATGGGCATTTACCCTGTCATTCAGGGGAACACTCGTCCTGATCGTGTTGTTGTACATGTGCGCGAGACCACGCGTGAAAAGCGTATGCTTGCCCAGATGCAGCAGCATGAAAAGCTGGCGACTATCGGTAAGCTTGCGGCAGGCCTTGCGCATGAGATTAACAACCCGCTGGGAGTTATTCTTTGCTACGCAGAGCTGCTGAAAGATGATGCAGATGGTGCACAGCAGAATCAGGATATCGACATCATTCTTCGTCATACTCGACATGCCCAGCGTATTTTGCGTGATTTGCTCGATTTTGCCCGTCCGAAAGTGAGCCATAAGGGCACCTCGGATACAGCGTTTGTTGTACAGAATATTACAGAGGTTTTTTCTGTTCAGGCAGCCGCAAAGAAAGTAGAACTCACTGCATCAGTTTCAACTGAGAACGCTTTCGCCGCAATCGGTGAGCAGGAGTTGGAACAGGTTCTTTCAAACCTCGTGCTGAACGCACTTGATGCTGTGGAAGAGAACAAGGGACACATTCATTTGAGTGTCGTTTTGAATGATGATGTCGTTGTGATGAGTATTGAAGATAACGGTGAAGGTATTTCACCGGAAAACATGCATAGAATTTTTGATCCATTCTTTACAACAAAGGGACCCGGTTCCGGTACAGGATTAGGGCTAGCCATTGTGTATGGCATGGTCACTGACCTTGGCGGTAAGGTTGAAGCTACTTCAAGCACAAATCTTGGCGGGGCACAATTTGTTGTTCAGCTTCCGGTTGCTACTTCATGCAACCTTGGGGAATAGTCGTGGAACAAGCTATTGTAAAACAGACCATTTTGCTCGTTGATGACGAGCAGGATTTCGCACGTGGGTTACAGCGTCTTATTGTACGCAAATTTCCTGATCTTGAGGTGCTGCTTGCTCATACGGGTGAAGCGGCTCTAGAGACTCTGAACTCTACGCACGTAGATATTATGCTCACAGATATGCTTATGCCGGGAATGACCGGTATGGAGCTGCTTCCGCTCGCACTGGAGCAGCGTCCTGATCTTTCAATGGTGATGCTTACTGCGCATGGAACTATTGAAACTGCTGTTCAGGCTGTGAAGCATGGTGCGTATGACTTTTTGACTAAGCCGGTTGAGCCTGCTGAATTATTCAGGGTTGTGGCAAAAAGTCAGGAACGCGCGACACTCATGAATGAGAACAGACAGTTGAAAGAACAGGTACGTTCTTTCAGCGCCTCCGGTGAGCTTATCGGCGAATCGCAGGCCATGCAGCAGCTCAAGCTTTCTATTCAGGCTGTAGCGCATTCAGACTACACAGTTCTTGTTCGTGGTGAATCCGGCACCGGTAAAGAAATGGTTGCACGGATGATCCATCAGTTGAGTACTCGTATTGAGAAGAATTTTTTAAGCGTGAATTGTCCGGCTATTCCGGAGCAGTTGCTTGAAAGTGAGCTTTTTGGTCACGTGAAGGGTGCCTTTACAGGCGCAGATAAGGATCATAAGGGGCTTTTTGCCACAACTGATGGTGGAACTCTGCATCTGGATGAAATCGGCGATATATCCTTTCAGGTGCAAACAAAGCTGCTTCGTGTTTTGCAGGAAGGTGAAGTGCGTCCTGTGGGGGCAAATTCTAACGAGCAGGTTAATGTTCGCGTGGTTGCTTCAACAAATCAGGAATTGGAAAAGCGGATTCAGGACAAGGCATTTCGAGAAGATTTGTATTACCGCCTGAACGTTCTTACCATTACCATCCCGCCTTTGCGTGATCGTGTGACGGATATTCCGTTGCTGACACATCACTTCTTGCGTCAGTCCTGTAAAGAAATGGGATTGCCTGAAAAAAGTATCGCGCCGGAAGTGCTCACGTATCTTTCTACCAAGCAGTGGCAGGGGAACGTGCGTGAGTTGCAGAACTATGTGCGCCGCCTGACAGTTTTCTGTTCCGGTGATTCCGTAGATATGAGCGTGGTGCGTCTTGTTGATAACGGAACACTGACTGCTGTTGTTACAACTGAGAGTGGTGCCGCAGGTATTACACAGTACAAGGATGCGAAGAACAAGGTTATTGATGATTTTACACAAGCGTATGTGTCAGACCTGCTCAAAAGTACCACGGGCAATATTTCAGAAGCTGCACGAGTTTCCGGCTTGTCCCGAGTGGCACTTCAGAAAATTTTAGCGCGTCTTAATATGGATGCGGCAAGTTTTAGGTAAAAGTTCCTTGCAACGCGGGCAACCTTGTTGCAAAAGGAGCGTAGATTTTACGGCAGCATCGTCTGCCGCTAATCATATGGTTTGCAGGCTTCCATCGTTGTGATGGGAGCCTCTTTTTTTTGGTATTTGAATCGCTAAAAAATTAATGAATATTTTTAGAATATTGTACTCGTTTCAAAATGGGGACGAAACTTGAAAAGGCACGTGCGATAAGAACTTATGTGATTAAAATGAAAATCCTCGGCAGCTAAATGGCTACCGAGGATTTTTGAAATCATACAAAAGAAAAATTTATTTTGGCGCGTTGTATTTTTCCGGTGCAGGGTCTTTGGTCACACCGTAGGTAGCAAGACCTTCGTGACCTTCCGGAAGGTGTTCTGTCACTGGCATACCGTCTTCGTTAACGAAGAGCATACAGTGGCAGTATTTGTATTTTTTCATGTCTTCACATGGGCACAGCCATGTGCGGGATTTAATTTCTTCTGTTTTGTCCGGATAAAAACGGCACGGACAGAGAGGTTTACCCAGTGTTTCAATGTTGCTTGCAAGGCCAGTTACTACCGCATCGGTAACTTCAGCCATGGAGTGGGTGGTAAGCCCTGTTTTTGTGCAATATTTTGCAACATAGTTGCGTACACGTTTGATATGTTCTTCTGTTGGTTCGGTCATTTTTGGTGTCCTGAAAAAGTATTTGGCGGGATGTAATCCCGATGAATTTGGTAAGTATTTTGTGGTGCGCTGTCAAGGGGGGAGCGATGTAGGAACCCATTTGAATTCCAAGAATATTTGATGATGTTCCGTAAAAAATTAAATCCTATTTTAAAGCTAAGGTGCGATGCTTATTAAAAGTTAAATACCTTCTTATAGAGTAGGATTTGCATCGCAGAAAGCATGCAAAAAAAAGTACAGATATAGTTGCAGGTGATGTTTTTTTACATCTTGAGTAGCACTGGCGTGTTCCACTGTGTTACTCTTGAATCAAGGTGTGAATCCCAATGTTTTGTATAAAACAAATGTAGTGCGACTACAGAAGATAGAAAAAAATTGATATTGAAATCCAGTACCTAGACATTTGATCGGGAATAGCGTTAAGTACACTATCGGATAGTCCCCACTGCGTTATAGCCGTGCCCACCATCTGGATATGGTGCATACATACTATTGGCTTTTTCCAATAATAGCAGTCTACAGGGGAAAAGCTTCTCTGTACGCCTATGGTAATACGTGCTGATAGGCTGTTACGTGAGCACGACTTTAATTTTTTCGAAGTAGGATTGGAACAGGAGAGAGTATGAAAACATTTTTCTTTTTTGGCGATTCCCTAACTCTCGGTGTGAACGATCCGTCATTGCGTGGGTGGATTGGTCAGTTAAGCTTGGTATCCGGCGTTCCGGTGCCTCCTGCTACCTTTTACAATATGGGGGCACGAAAGCATTCCAGTTTGGCTATCGCCAAGAGATGGAAGGCTGAAGTTGAAGCCAGACTTATTGCAGAAAGTAAGCCTCGTCTTTTGTTCACATTTGGTGTCGTTGATATGGCTACACCTGCCGGTCAGCAAAATCTTTCTATTGAAGAGTCTGTCGAAAACGCACGAACCATCCTTGTTGATGCAGTAGAAACCTACGGTAAAAAGAATATCGTTATGGTGAGCCCGTTTCCTGTTGTGAATCTGGAGCATTGCGCTCGTATTGGTGAGTTATCTGCTGCGTATTTTGATATGTGCGCAGATTATGACATTTCGTATGTAGATATATTTACGAAGCTGTCACAGCATGAACCGTACTTGAATAATTTGTCTGATGGTATTCATCCAAGTGAAGAAGGAAATGCTATTATCGCAAGCACTCTCCACAGCCATGAGCATATTGTACTGTGGATGAATAGCTAATATTTCGTAGGACGTTCGACGGGTGCTTCATATTGCCGTTAGGCAAGCCCGTATGTAATGTATTAAAAGGCTGTGCAATATGTGCGCAGCTTTTTTTTGTCATTAAAAATGGAGAGTGAGTTTGTTTTCATGGTTCTCAGGGCTGTTTTTATTGAATAAAATTATTCTATAAAAATTTTTCATGAAAAAGGTGAATTCTTTGAATTTTACTTCGGAAGCCCTCGAGCATAGATATTCATCAACGGAGGGAAACGACATGAAATACATTATGACTGCTTGGAAGAAATTAGAAAATGCTTTGGTAGACGCAACATTCGCTGAAGTTGGTTGCGGAACCTATTGTACTTGCTGCAACAAACGCTGCAGAAAGTAGAAAAAGCGCCTTAAGGCGCTTTTCTGCGTTTATGGGGTATAAGTTTTTTCGTAGAAGAAACAATCTCCTTCACTCGTCAGCGGCAGTTGTCCAAATTGTGTGCCCTCATATGAAGTTTCCTACAGATCATTCTGTGGGCTTTTTTTTTGGAATTTCTGGGTGCCGTTGAAGTTGTTTTGCTCTTGCAAGATTCCTTTTTTAAAGGAATACACACAGGTTATGCCAGTTTATTGAATGTTTTTGTCTCTAACATGTTGAAACAGAACACTATTCGGTAAACATAAAAAAAATTCATGAAAAAGGTGAATTCTTTGAATTTTACTTTGAAAGCCCTCAAGCATAGATATTCATCAACGGAGGAAAACGACATGAAATACATTATGACTGCTTGGAAGAAATTAGAAAATGCTTTGGTAGACGCAACATTCGCTGAAGTTGGTTGCGGAACCTATTGTACTTGCTGCAACAAACGCTGCAGAAAGTAGAAAAAGCGCCTTAAGGCGCTTTTCTGCGTTTATGGGGTATAAGTTTTTCGCAGAAGGAACCATCTCCTTCACTCGACAATGACAGTTGGCCAAATTGTGTACCCTCGTATGAAGTTTCCTACAGATCAATCTGTGGGATTTTTTTTTGGAATTTCTGGGTGCCGTTGAAGCTGTTTTGCTCTTGCAAGATTCTTTTTTAAAAGAATACACATAAATTATGCCAGTTCTCAGAGTATTTTTATCTCTAATTCGTTGATACAGAACAGTATTTGGTAAACATAAAAAAAATTCATGAAAAAGGTGAATTCTTTGAATTTTACTTTGAAAGCCCTCGAGCATAGATATTCATCAACGGAGGGAAACGACATGAAATACATTATGACTGCTTGGAAGAAATTAGAAAATGCTTTGGTAGACGCAACATTCGCTGAAGTTGGTTGCGGAACCTATTGTACTTGCTGCAACAAACGCTGCAGAAAGTAGAAAAAGCGCCTTAAGGCGCTTTTCTGCATTTATGGGGTATAAGTTTTTCGCAGAAGGAACCATCTCCTTCACTCGACAATGACAGTTGGCCAAAGTGTGTACCCTCGTATGAAGTTTCCTACAGATCATTCTGTGGGATTTTTTTGTTGCATGAGGGGGGACGTTGACGATTGTGAGTATTACTTTTGTCAAAAAAAGTATGACTATTTCTAAAAAGGCTTTTTTTGATGGCTGTAAGCCCTTTAATACCAAGGGTTTTAAAATATCATAAAAAAAAGTTATGGAATGGATGAATTCTTTGAATTTTACTTTCCGTTTGACGAGGCATAATTGTAGTTCAACGGAGGAAAAGAAAATGAAATACATTAAGAGTGCCTGGAGACGATTAGAGAATGCTTTGGTAGACGCGACTTTTGCGGAAGTTGGATGTTGTACCGTTTGTACTGGCTGTAACCGTTGCAGAAAGTAGAAAAAGCGCCACGAGGCGCTTTTCTTATTTTGTCTGAACAGCAAATCTGGAGAACGTGAAAAGTTTCACTATTGATATTTTTTCTGCTCTTACTCATCTTGCAAACATACATTGCATACTTGTCACCTGTAGAACAGTTTCTACAGGTTTTTTTGTGTCCAAGTATAGAACTACTAAAGTAGAAAATGAGAAGTACAGAGAAAAATTGTGTATGCAAAAGGTTTTTTGAAGAAAGTTTCAAGATGATCGTGAAGGGGGAGTTGGCTCTAATCCTTTGATACCAAGAGTAAAAAGGGTTTCATGAATTTTTTTCATGGAAAAGCTAAAAAGTTTGAATTTTACTTCGAAGACGGTCAGGCATAGTTACTTTCTCAACGGAGGGAAACGAGATGAAATACATTAAAAGTGCTTGGAAAAAATTAGAGAACGCTTTGGTAGACGCAACATTCGCTGAAGTTGGTTGTGGAACCATTTGTACTGGCTGCAGACGCTGCGGAAAGTAAAAAGTGCCGAAAGGCACTTTTTTTTTGCCTAATGAAAACAGTTCACGGGTTGCGCTTGACTTAGGCTGCTCTTGACGGGCACAAATTGGTGTCAAAGATAGCACTCGAAAATTAGGTAGGAGAGATGATGACACTTTCATCAGAGAATACAATGCAGGAAGTCGTAGCACCGACAGGGGGCGTTACGATTGTTGGCCGCAAGGCAAAGATTACACTGGAAACCACGTTTCCAGATAGTCCGGCATGGCAGCCGCACCCTGTTGATCCGGAAAAAGCAGAACGCATGGCATATGATGGTTGTATCGGGGGATACGGCTGTTGTTACGCTGCGTTCTATAGCATCATCGGGCAAATGGCTGAAAAGCACGGAGCACCATACAAAGACTTCCCGTTTCACGCTATGAAAGCAGGGCGCTCCGGCATAGGTGGATGGAAATCTACCTGCGGTGCACTCGTCGGTGCAGCGTTCGCCTACGGTCTATTTTACGAGAAGAAAGAGCATAACGAACTCGTACGCGAACTCTTCCACTGGCACGACACAACTGCGCTGCCAGTCTATCGTCCGAAAACAAACTGCAAGCTGGATGTAGACATTCCAAGCAGCATCAGTGGGTCAGTATTATGTACTGCATCCAAAGCTCGCTGGGCATATGCATCAGGGTTTCCAATTAAATCCAAAGAATGTTCAGAACGCTGCGCACGCCTCACAGCAGATGTCGCACGCAAAGCCATAGAAATTTTACACGCTAAAATGGACGGAACCTTTGTCGCAACCGCTGACAAGAATGCCGGCATGAAGTGTGATGACTGCGATAACTGTGAATCTTCTTTTAAAGAGGAAGCTGCATCAGTGATTATCGTAAAGCAGCCAGAATTCCGATCTGTTAAAGCTAGTTAATATCTTGCAGTTCATGCGGTTGTTTTGAGCGGGTTTTGTGTTTGCCTCTGGCAGGTCTGCGACGCTTTTTTGTCTCCGACGGCTGGGCTGAAACTTTTTGAAAAAAGTTTCCCCCAGACCCCCATCCAAAACTTTTATTATGAGTTGCCAAGTTGTTACAGGGGAACGTGTTGGTAGTCCTTGCTCTCGATTAGGGGGCGATTCGTAGGTGGTTTTGGGGATGGTTGCAAGGCTGCTAGTTAGTGCTGAATCGTATGCTGTAGGATTAAAAATTTGTGTATAAAAAAGGGCGTACCCAATTGGGTACGCCCTTTTCTTACATTTACGGTACTAGCTAGTTGCTAGTTAACAGGCTGAGCTTCTCCGCTGGTAGCAGCGATGCAGCAGCGTGCAGCTTCTTCAGCTTTCTGAGCCTGATATTCGTGGATTTCCACGAACTTGATTGCGCCAAACTTACATGCGCTAGCACATGCAGTGAGTTCTTCGCCATTCTTTGCGCGCCATTCGGAGCACTGGTCACATTTAATAGCAACCTTGCGGGATGTTGGAACAGCGTCACCGATGATTGGTTCGTTATGAGCAACGTTAATAGCGCCGAACGGACAAACCATTACACACATTTTACAACCAACGCAGAGCTGCTGGCGAACTCGAACCATGCCAGGTTCACGAACGAGCGCTGCCGTAGGACAAACACGTGCACATGGTGCATTGTGGCACTGATGGCACTGTACAGGAACTTTAGCTTTCTCAATTTTGCACACTTTGATGCGGCTTAAGTGAGTAGCTTTGTTCTTAATGATTTCCTTACGGGTGAGGTTCGTGTGTGCTTCTACACATGCGATTTCACATTTTTTACAGCCTTTGCATTTTTCAGCATCAACAACTAATGCGTACTCTTTAGTTTCCATAAGAATCATCCTTATTAACAGGTTCCACTTCGAGACTTTTTACTTGTAATTCTCGGCCGGTAACCATTGTGAGATTTATATTTGAACATCGTGGACATGTATCCCCGATGCGTTTTTCAAACGTGTAGTGACACTCGCTGCATTTCCAGCTTGCCGGAACGTCAATGAATGTCAGCTGTACACCTTTAAGAGGCGTGTTTTCTGTGCAGACTTCAAAACAACCCTCTAGGGTGTGTTTTTCTATGCAAGTATGCTGACCAATTTCTATGCGAATTTCGCGCACGATCACGTCTTTACCCTTAACGGTCTCGTTGACAATGGTGATCATACTTTGCGTAATAGCTAATTCATGCATCAGATTTTTCCCTCTTACTCTACATAACCCCGCTGTTGCCCCTTCATCTACAGGCGGCAAACAAACAGAATACCCTTAAAAATCAATCGCTAGCGCTCTGTACAAGAGAGGCAAGGATCGATGCTGTTTACGATAAGCGCAATATCCGCAACTTTCGCTTTATCCAGCATTACGCGAAGACCTTCCCAGTTTACATAGGTCGGTACGCGCCATTTCAAGCGTTCAGGGTACATGGTGCCGTTGGTACGCATGTAGTAGATAAGTTCTCCACGTGGTGCTTCGGAACGAGCCACAGCCTGCCCGGCAGGGATATCTGGAAGTGGATCGCAGCAGATAGGCCCTTTAGGCATCTGATCGAGACACTGTTCGATAAGGCTGATGGATTCGAAAATTTCACCAAGGCGTACAAGGGCACGGGAACGAACGTCGCAGCCATCGCCAAGAACAACATTGAAGTTAAGCATGTCGTAAGCAGCGTACGGGCTTTCTTTACGAACATCGTTATCGATGCCGGAGCCACGAGCTACTGGACCGCCAAGGCCGTATTCAATGGCAGCTTCCGGAGGAAGGATACCTACGCCCTGTGTGCGTGCTTTAACCTGCGGATGAGTTGCATACATGTGTCTGAACTCTTCAATAGGTTTTTTCAATTCTTCAAGAGTCTTGCGAAGGTACGCTACAAGCTCGTCATCAAGATCGTACTTGGCGCCACCAATTGTGTTGGCGGAGATGTCCATGCGGTTGCCCCAGATGGACTCTTTAAGATCCTGCATGGTTTCACGAACTTCCATGGCATGCATGAAAAGTGTGTTGAAACCGATAACGTGCAGGCCGATACCCACGTTGAACATGTGAGAAGCAATACGTTTTACTTCGTCTGCAATGACGCGAAGGTACTGACCGCGTTCAGGAACCTGAATTTGTGCGATGTTCTCAAGCGACATGCAGTATGTCAGCGGGTGGTTGTTGGAGCAGAGTGAACATACGCGCTCTGTGAGCACGATGTTCTGGAAAAAGTTTCTTTCAAGCGCAAGGCTTTCCATACCGCGGTGAGCGTGTCCTGCGAACATTTCGATGGACTGAACAACTTCACCTTTAACGTCTACCTGAAAGTACATTGGCTCTTCGAGCGCAACGTGCAGTGGACCAACCGGAATAGTGTAAGTTTTAGACATGCTAGCTCTCCTCTCCTTTCTCACCCATAATTTTTTCCCACAGTGAGTTGGTGGACGCACTGTTGGTCATGGTGGAAAGAGGAACAAGTCGTTCCATTGCTTCGGACTGTACAGTCTCGTGCAGGAACAAAGGACGCGGGTTAGGGTGGTTGCGTACGGTAATACCGTAGCTTTCCGCCATTTCGCGTTCAGTCCAGTCAGCAGACTTATGCCATTGAGTAATGGAAGGCACAGTCGGCTCAACACCGGTAGGTAACACGGTAACAGTGACAGACATACCTTTCATGACAAAGTGGTAGCACACTTCATGGAAGGCTTTTTTGTCTTCTGCTTTAGCGTTACATGCGGAAATGGTTACAAGACGCCCCTCAGGCAGAATTTTTTCTGCAAACAGAGGAAGGTCTTCAACTTCGTTAAGAGTAACCCAGGCGAACTGGTTCTCTTTAAGGTCGGCAGTCCAGCTAAGTTCTGCACCCTTTGGCATTGTATCAACGAGGTTAATAACTCGCTGTTTCATTGTATTAATCATGGATATGAGCTCCAAACTGTTGAGCGGCTTTCTGTCGTCTGCATTCAGGACAAAGACTGTAGATGTTTTCGAGTTCTTCGGTTGGTGTACCGTAGATGTGGTCAAGCATTGCATGCGGCATATTCGGCATGGTCTGATCACACTCAGGACAACGAGCATATGCAATAAACTCGTGTATTTTCATCTTGTATTTGTCTTCGTTGCGATGCGCGGTTGACCAGTCGTTGGTCAGGCTAATCGCGTCAGTCGGACAGTAATGCTGGCACAGCCCGCAAAAAGTGCAGGTGTTATGCCATACGTAAAAGTCTTTACCGGAGCCGTCTTCACGTTCCACATGTTTGATTGCGTTACCTGCACAAACAGTTGCACAGACACCGCAGCCAACACAGGAATCAGGGTCAACAGTGACCTTGCCGCGAAGGCGGGCTGGGGTGAAGGTTTCACCGAACGGAAACGGGTCGGTGGAAGGGCCTTGCCTCAGGTTGTTCCAAAGAACTTTAAAGATACTAAGCACCATTACCCCCTTAGATCCGTGTTTTCCAAATATCCAGTGCCATCGCTACGCCTTCAAGAATTGCCTGAGGGCGGGGAGGACAACCAGCTACGTTCACATCAACAGGAATAATCTCATCCAACATAATAGGTACAGAGTAGCTGCCGCGGAACACGCCGCCGGAAATTGGGCAGACACCCACAGCAACGGTTACCTTTGGATCTGGAATCTCTTCGTATACACGCAGCACCTTGTCTCTAACCATAGAGGTAACAGGGCCGGTGATAAGAACAATATCTGCATGCTTCGGACTGCCGCAGTATTTGCAGCCGAGGCGTTCAACGTCGTAGCGCGGAATAAGCGCTGTAGTAGCAAGTTCAACGTCACAACCGTTACATGATCCCGCATTAATACGGTACAGCCACGGAGAACGGACAGCTTTGCTTTTAATTGCATCGAGAATAGACATATCAGCTTTCCTTATTTGAGCAGAAGAGTCAGTCCAAGACTCACGTATGCCAGCACTGACGGGTACTTGAGGTAGAACTTAAAAGTCTGGTCAGTACGCAGGCGTCCGGTCGCAGAGCGAACAATGGTTACGGACACGAGCATGAGCATGAAGCATTTGAAAATGAACCATGCAAGGTTGGCCAGAGCGCCGCCAGGGATTGTGCCCGGGAAGAAGAGTGTCACGCCGAGACCCATCACAACAACCAACTTGAGCGCGCTCGCGAGGTTGAACATGGCAAGTAACGGACCAGAGTACTCAAGCAGCGGGCCTTCAAGCAGTTCCGGCTCAGCTTCAGGAAGGTCAAATGGTACTACGCCCATTGTGCCCGGAATGAAGCAGAGGAATGCGATGAAAGCTGGAATCATGCTCAGGTTAAAGCCGAAGGAGCCGTTTGCGTGCTGGTATGACACAACCTGTGCAAGGGAGAACTCAGAACCGTCTGCGCCGCCTGCTTTGAGTGCAACTGTGAGGAGCACAACAAGCAGAGGGATTTCATACGCGAACATGAGTACCATTTCACGGGAAGTACCGATTGCACCGTACGGAGAGCTGGACGCGGAACCTGCGAGCATGAAAGCAATCGCAGGAATCGGCAGCAAGTACAGAAGCATCAGCATATCGCCAAGACCGGAAGCACCGTCCCATACACCTGGAACAGGGATAAGCATTGCTGCTACCATCATACCCATGAAGCCGAATACAGGTGCAAACTTGAAGATTGCTTTGTTTGCGGTATCAGGGATGATTGTCTCTTTTTGACTCAACTTAATGATGTCGTAGAAAGGCTGAAGGATCGGAGGACCCACGCGGCGCTGGAGGCGCGCGCAGATCTTACGGTCAAAACCTTTTAGAATAAGTCCCAGAAGCAGAGCGAACAGCCCGCCAGGGAATATGAGTAAGTGAAAGCTATGTGTAAGCATATCTAACATGACTATTTTTTCCTTCTACCGGAAAGGAATTCGGCCGGAAGGTTCAGCCACTGTTCCAGAACGGTCAGTGCAGGTTCGTAGAAGTTTGAGCCGCTAACATGAGATTTTTCCGGACTGATATCTGTTACACCACAACCGTGAGTGTGACAGATGCGCTCGGACTTGTTCATGAAGGATAGGATCAAACGAGCCACACCGTAGGAAATTGCCATCACTAGAGCGCAGGAAATTGCGTCCCATGAACCGGAACCAGTTGCGATACCGCCGAGGTTAATGTCGAGCGGAGCAAAGCCGGTAGATTCGAGGATGGAATTAACTGGTGCCAGAAGCAGACCCGGGAACACGCCGAAGAAAACGGACGCGCCAGCGAGAATGCCCATTGGCATACGCATAAGCTTGCCTACCTCGGTTACACCTTCGAGGCTTGCATTAAGCTGACCGAAGAATGCAGAGTGCAGGAACTTGATCATGTACGCGAGAGTTAACACGGAGCCGGAGAGTGCGAGCAGTGCAAGAAGCACTTCGCCCTGATCCATAAGACCGTGGTAGAGCATCCACTTGGAGGTGAAGCCGCTAAGTGGCGGAACACCTACAGCAGAGAATGCTGCAATGGCAAATACGGTAAGCGTAAACGGCATTTTTCTACCGATGCCGGAAAGCTCGTCGAGCGTATCAGCATGGGTGCGGTACATGATTGCGCCTGCTGCGAGGAACAGGAGGTTTTTAAAGAACATGTGGTTAACAAAGTGCATCAAACCACCGGATACGGTCAACGGGGTAGCTATACAGATACCGAGCAGAACGTATGCCATCTGAGAAACGGTGGAGTAAATCAGCACACGTTTAATAGATGTCTGCATGACTGCTTTAAGTGCAGCGTAGAAGATGGTGATGCCTGCAACCCATGCAAGAGTGTACATGATTGCTGGCTGCGCCCAGTAGCCGGATTTGCCTGCAAAGAATCCTGCGCCCCCGATAACGAAGAAGAGCTTCATAAGTCCGAAAGGACCAGTCTTCAGCAGTACGGAGGAGATGTAACCGGAAACCGGAGTCGGTGCGGTTGCAGGGTGCATCCACATATCAATACGCAGCGGAAGCATTGCCGCTTTCATGGCAAAGCCAAGAGCGATAAATGCCATTGCGTACATACCTGTGGAACCAGGCAGGGTGCTAAGCGCCTGTGCAAGTTCACCGAATCCGAACACGCCGGATTTTGCTGTGAGCATTGCAACGCCAAAGAACATGAAGGATGCGCCAAGAATGTTGAAGAGGAAGTACTTAAAGCCTTCGTTAAGAGCACTCTTGGATTCTTCATGAATAATGATGGAGTACAACGGCCAACTGGACATGATCTCCCAGAAGAGGAAGAACGTGAAAATGTTGGAACTGGTTGCAACACCCAGCAGTCCGCCGATCATCAGCAGGAACAGGGTGAAGAAACGCCACTGTGTGTGGCTGTGATCCATGTAGTTTGCAGAGTATACAACGTTGAGAATAGCCATGAGGATAATAAGGAGACTGAAGCTGATGCTCAGTGCGTCCAGAGAACCCCATGAGAAACCAAGGCCGATAAATGCAAGAACCAGAACGCCTACGGTGCCCCATGCAGCTTTTTCCAGATTTTTGCGCATAATGTATGGAACAATTGCGCCGACCATTGGAATTGCTACGTAGAGAGGCCAGCCGATGGCTAGGTTAGGCAAAGGCTGAACTGCTATTTTGCCGGCTGCAAGCAGGGACTGCATAACAGGAGCAACAATAATAATGTTCAGCTGAGGGAATACGCCGAGCAAGAGACTGGCTGTTGCAAGGACACCCATTGGAATAAGACAGGTAAGCGGAGCTTCTGCAACCGGCTCACCTTCGTATTTTTCAAAGAAGAGGATTCGTGCAAGGCGAGTGTAGTACACAACCGCCATCAAACCACCTGCAAGGATCATAGCTGCTAAAAGAGGCTGTCCTGCTTCAATTGCTGCGTATACCATGAAGAATTTACTTACGAAGCCACCGAAAGGCGGAAGGCCGATAATTCCCATGATACCGATAAACATGCAAAGACCGGTAAGCGGCATTGCGCGTCCCAGACCTTTAAGCTTGCTGATGGTGTATGTTCCTGAACGGAGGATAAACATACCCACGCCAAGGAACAGCAGGTTTTTCATGATTGCATGGTTCACAACGTGCGCCATGGAACCAGTAAGAGAAAGGTATGTGCCAAGGCTGAGCACCATCGCAATTTCACCGACTTGCGCCATGGTGGAATATGCGAGCATGCGCTTAACGTTTTTCTGCATAAGTCCCAAGACTTCTGCAAACAAAAAGGTTGTTGCGCCAAGCACGGTGATCAGTGTTGTGACATCAAACGCGCCTTCCTGATTGAAGTATCCAGCTCCGAAAAGGGCAAAGCATACCATGAGCATGCCGTAGATGCCGGTTTTGGTAAGAATACCGGAGAGCGGACCGGAGATGGAGGAAGGTGCCACAGGGTGGGCAGCAGGGAGCCAGCTGTGGAATGGTACAAGACCAGCCTTAACAGCAAAACCCAAGAAACAGAGTAAGGCAGCCATACCAGCGAGGGTAGGATTCATGTTTCCTGTTGCCTGAGCAATAGCAGCAAATTCAAAGCTGCCAGTTGCACTGTGAATAAGGAAGATGCCGAACAGCAGTGCATATGCACCTGCTGCACACATAAAGAAGTATTTAAAGCCTGCTTTAAACGCGTCCGTTGTTTCTTCGTGGATAACGAGGAAATAAGAGCTAAAGGTCATCAGTTCCCAGAAACCGTACAGAGCGCCGAGGTGCTGTGTAAGGGTGAGACCGATGAGAGAACCCTGCATGAGAAGCAGGAAGAACCAGTAGCGAGTAGCGTTTTCTTTATGAATGTATCCACCGGAGTACACGGTCACAACAAGTCCGATGCCAGCCATAATGCAGGCAAAGAGCTTGGAGAGAGCCGGAACATCAGCAGAAGCGGTAAGTACAAGTGCGGCTACAGATAATGTAGTTGCCAGTACAAATCGCCAGTCATAACGCTTAAGCGCTGCTGGAATGTATTTGGACGGAATAAATAGCAGGAAAGCGCCGACATATGGAAGAGCTGCTGCAAGCGGCCAATGCACTTCGAACTGAGGAATAGTTGCCTCAGCGCCGAATGTTGCTAGGACTGCATGAATAAGCTGTTCCGGAAAAACGTGAGAGAGCGCAACTGCCGCAGCCAACAGGATGGTAATACCACCAAGAATGGTTGAGGTAGCTGGTTTACTGTCTGCGTTTTCAGGCGCTTCAAAACAGATGCTTTGAACAATTTTGATGGTGTACCACAAAGCAATACAGTTGCCCGCGAGCAGCATAATTGCAGGGAAGTACATTTCTGCACTGACAAGCCCGTATGTCAGCGCGAGTTTGCTAACTGCACCTTTGAATGGAGTAAATCCAATGGCGGAAAACATGGCAAACCCGAATGTTCCTGCGAAAAGCGGAGAGCGTTTAAACGCGCCGCGCAGGTTGGTGAGATCGAGTGAGCCGAACTGTTTTGCCAGTCCGAAAAGTGCAAACATAGCCAGAGCTCTAATAGAGATCTGATAAAAAAGATGTAACGCAGCGCCTGCATTACCGGAGATTGTTCCTGTCCCAAACCCTGCAAGGACAGCTCCGATTTCCGCAATACTGGAAAAAAGGAGAACGGTTGTTAATTTGTTAGACTGCTTAAATGCCCAAAACTGAGCAAGCAGAAGAATCAAACACCCAAAGTAGACTGAGAAGTGAGAAGTGGTAACTTCAAGTAACATGCAATTCTTGCTCCTTATGAAAGAAGACCATACCGATTGCCCAGACGCACCTATGGCAGATGAATCCACGGTATCCTTCCAATACAACACAGAGGAAACCCCATTTCCCTGTTCATAGCGCGGCTATGTTCATTCTGCGTTGTTGTTCTTTCAATCCGAATCCAGTTCGCCGTCGCAACACGGCGCAGTACTTCCTGTATGTCGAACTGTTCATCTGCACTTTGCCCTTTATGTGCGGAGGAAACAGTCGGACGTATGACACTTTTTCAGATTGTGCTGGTCGGCACTCCTGCAAATCTAAATCGTATCCTGAAGAAACTGACAGCTCGTAAGTTCTTTTGTTTGGTGACTACCTTCTTCGAAGAAGGAAAAGAAAATTGAGCCCATAGATGTGATTGTGAGATATTTCATAAACACAAATCTAACTGGCGACATAGTTCTTTTACACTTCTTTACAACTGAATGGGTAATCAAATAAACAATTTAGTGACCATTTTGCTCTTTTCTGAGTATTTTGGTCTGCTTTCGAAAAGAGCAAAGTGACACTTGCCTGTATAACTTGCTGTAATCTAAGGCTTTGTATGCAGAATGTATGATTACTGTGAAGGAGTGCTTCTGCAAAACAATGTTTGTACCCATTTACTTATGGGGTGTTAGTCTTACGAATTAGTGGATTGATGTATTTCCATTGTTTGATCATGCAGTGAATCTATAGCTTTTTTTGTTTGTTCGCACAATCTTTCTTTTTTGCAGAGTGTTTCGCTATAAGTCTCTAGAAATAAGGGGGTTATCCTGTTAGTGCCTACTTATGGGCAAGACTGTTGAATAAAAAAAGCTAATGATGTCTGTTGGCTGAGGTGCGAAAAGGTGAATGCAAAAAAATATCTCAGAGCAGTATCTGTGTATGAAAACAGCTTATTTAAGAAAATGATGCATTGCAAAAAATCTTAAATGCGAGAAAAAAGAGTGTAGTGCTATAAAAATTACTTTTTCTTTTAAAAGTTACAGTAAAAAAAAGATGTAGAAAAAAAATTTTGCTGATAAAAATATAAAAAATGAGCGCAAAAAAGCTTATTAAAATTGTTTGAGTCTAAAAAGAAAAAAGCAAAAAGCAATATGCGAACTAAATTTCCTCACAGTGGATAGTTGGCAACGGTCAAAAAGATGTAAACAAAAAATGTATAAGATTTGATACATAGTGATAAATGTCACAATCTTATAAATATTATTAATAGTGCTGTATTTCAGTGTGTTACAAGATTGAATTTCAAAGTAGATAAAAAGTGAAAACAGGTAACTACTTGAAAAGTATTAATAAAATAAAAAAAAGTACTATAGAATTCGTATTATCATACTAATATCGTGGGAAAAGTGTTGCTAACTCGGAAAGCTATGTGATAGTTTTCACATGAAAGAAGAATTTACGTTTTCGAACAGAAATGCAAGGCACACCGCATTATCTTTCATATGTTCAGCGCCAAATTAAACATATGCTCGAAAATTACAGCAATGGATTTATATAATGTATGATGCCGGACTGTGGGCCGGTAGAGAAGCCTGATCATGACATGAACATGATCAGGCTTTTTGCGTTTTTTACGTGGCTTGATTGGTCTGATGGGGGTCGGGACTGATAGTCTGAAGTTGTGATGTATTATCCGCGTAAGGTGCCGATGAGTTTGCTTAGTTCGCTTGAGTTTGAGGCAAGGGCTTTGATCACCTTTTCAGATTCTCCCATTCCTTGACCTGTTTCTGTGGCAACTTCATTGATGGCGGTAACGCTTGTGAGGATTGTTGACTGCTGGTCCGAATGGGTTCTGGAGAATTGTGCGATGCGTTCAATGTGATCACCCATTGATGTAGACAGGGATGTTATGTCCTGAAGTGCCTCTGATGATGCCTCAACAAGTCTTGTGCTTTCAGCGACAGCTTCTACGGCAGCGTTTGTACTGCTTATGTTGTTTGTTATTTGTGTGCGGATGGTGTCGATACTTTTATTTACAGTGGTTGTAGCGTCCATAGTGCGTTCTGCCAGTTTGCGAACTTCGTCTGCTACAACTGCGAAGCCTCGTCCGGAATCTCCCGCCCGTGCTGCTTCAATTGCAGCGTTCAGCGCCAGCAGGTTTGTTTGATCTGCAATTTCACTGATGACACCTATTAAGTTTCCAATCCCCGCAGTCTGTGATCCAAACTCGTGCATACTCTCTTTCAGTTCGCTGGAAAGGGTTTGTACCTTTTGCATGGCGGATGCTGTCTGTTCCATAACTCCTGCACCGTGCTCTGCTTTTGCTTTGGCGCTTTTGGCGTTCTTTACTGCGTCTTCAGCGAAGGACGCAGAGTGTTCAAGCACTGTGTTCATATCATCCACAATGTCTGTTGCTTCTTTAAGTTTTGAAATCTGCAAACGTGAACCAACACCAATCTGTTCAACCTGTCCTGATAATGTGATGGCTTCTGTAGACACGTTTGAAGCAATGTTCTCCGCCTGTTCAGCAACCTCAAGCATTTTAGTGTGCTGGTGTTGAATTCGTTGTTCTTTGGTTCGTATGTCTGTGAGGTCGCTGGCAAGGACAATGGAGCCGATGAGTTGTTTGTCCATGTCATACAGTGGTGCACAATCGACACGCACTATGCGCGTTATGTTGGCCATAGTCGTCCACTGTTGTTCGACATTGAGTACAGCCTGCTGATTTCGAAGGACATGTTGGGTGGATTTGTCACTGTTTTCTAACAATGCGGCTGCAGGCTTTCCTATAAAGAATGATGGCTCTTTCGTGGAATCAACAAGGGAAGTGAATTGTGTGTTGGTAAAGACAATTTTGTTCTCGTTGTCAGTAATGATGCACGGATGTGTGAGGCCGGCAAGAATGCTTTCTGAGAAGCCGAGTTTTTCTTTCAGCTGATTGACCATGTGGAGCATTCCTGCTGCCAGCTCTGCTATTTCTCCCGTGAATTTGTAATCGAGTCTGGCAGAAAGATTTCCGTCTGAAATTTCTTTGGCAAAGGTGAGAATGCGTTGAAATGGTTTGACCAGTGATAGGTGAATCATGCTGAACGTTGCAATCAGTATGGTCAGAGTGCTGACTATTCCCAGAATGAGAGTTGCATAGCGTAGTTCTTGTACAGCCGCGAATGCAATAGATGTGGGTAATTCGCTGATTATCGCCCATGTGTTCGATCCGAACTGAATGGGGGAGTATGCTGTTGCGTATTCGTTTCCATCAAAGCTTTTGTCAATCAGAGTTCCGCTTTTTCCGGAAAGTGCGATAGTGATAGCTTTTTGTGTGGCGCGACCTGTGGATGGATTTGCAAACGAATTCTTTAGGCTATGGGTCGCTGAAGCACGTGCAAGGTCGGAGCGCATAAGGTTGTCAGCTCCTACGAGGTAGGAGTCACTTTTGCTCGAGCTGTCTTTATCATTAATAAGGGCTGAAAGTTGTTTGACCGGCAGTCTCAGTACGGCAACGCCTAAGATTTCTTGTGTGTAGCTGTAAACAGGGGCGGTAATGAAAGCAGCGGGGGTGTTGTTGTCCAGTGCAAACGGGGCGATATCAGTAAAGCAAACTTGCCCCTCCATTGCCTTTGCCCATGCGGCTGAGAGTGGTGAACCGCTGTGCGCTCCGTGCTGGAAGTCGCCACCAAGTTCTTTGCCGCGTTTTACTGAAAAAATGATTCTTCCGTAATCATCCATAAGTAAGGCATCTTCAAAGCCCATTTCTTCTACAAAGGGAAGGAATGAGGGGGCAACATATTGATAGATGTTTTCGTACTCCTCATCCAGCTCCAGTGGTTCACCTTTTACAGCAGTGTATGTCGCGTCACGGAGCATGCCGATGGCGTTGTACACTTCTTTAACTTTGGAAAAGATGATTGTCTCCCGCTTCCACGTGTCGAACAGCGCTTGAATGTGTCGACGTTGCGCGTCCTGAGTAGATCGGAGTTGGGAGAAGGAGCTTTCTTCAAGGCTGACTGCTGCGGTGTGCACACTGTATGTGCCCATAGCAAGCAACGGGAGGAGACCGATGCAAATACTGAAAAGAGTCAGTTTGGTGCGTAGCCGCATGGTATAACAGTCCTTTTGTTTGTGTTATCAATGTGATGAGATTGATAGGTCACGAGCGTTACGGACTTGTTAAGGCAGGGTGAAGAATGTGTTTTTTGCGTTAGATATCGTGTGACTAGGAAAAAAGGCAAAAAAAAAGATCATACTTTCGTATGATCTTTTCCTAAGTGCATGGTGCCCAGGGGGAGACTCGAACTCCCACGGGCGTAGCCCACTACCCCCTCAAGATAGCGTGTCTACCAATTCCACCACCTGGGCACTTAGTTGAACTTCGCTTGCGCGTTGTTCTGAGGGGTGCGCTAAGGTGTTGTTCCTCAGCGCGGAAATGTGTCTATGTGGATTGAGGGAGTTTGGCAAGCGTTTTTTGCATTTTTTTGGATAAAGTATCACGTAAAAAAGATATAATGGATGTAAGCCCCCTCAATTAGGTTAGTATGTACTTTGTTTCGTCCCTACGGTGCGAAACGTCGGGAGAGTAACATAACTACGAATCAGGAGATATTTCATGAAATTGGTACGAATTTTTCTATTAACCGCTATGGTTGTGACAATTGCTGCATCAGCATTTGCAATGAAGCAAGATATGATGATGAAGCACCCAATGATGAAAGATGGCATGATCATGATGAAGATGGCTCCTAATGGATCAATGACGCCTATGATGATGAAAGACGGTGCAATGGCGCCTATGATGATGAAAGACGGCACAATGAAAGACATGAAAATGCCTATGATGATGTGCAAAGGTCACATGATGAAGATGCCTATGATGGCAAAAGACGGTATGATGATGCCGATGATGAAAGATATGAAAGACAAATCCATGATGATGAAAGATATGAACATGGAATGCATGATGATGCCGGTTATGATGGAAAACGGCATGATGATGATGGTTCCTATGATGATGAAAGATAATATGATGATGCCTATGATGATGAAAGACGGCATGATGATGCCTATGGAAAAACCAATGATGATGAACGGCGGGAAAATGAAATAGCCCTCCGGTTAGTCATCTTTTTTTATGAGAAACACCCCGCAATCGCGGGGTGTTTTTTTGTCTGCACTATGGGTGGAGCAGTGTACGGTGTGAGAAGTAGGATGGAGTAGTGTGCGGTGAGAGGTAGGATGGAGCAATGTGCGGTGAAGAGAGGTCTCGCTATGAAAAAGTCTGAGTGAAGGCCGTGAGATGGATCTAGTTTGTAAATACTCAGTCACCAAATTGATTAGAATGTAACGATAATAGTAGCGATAACTAATATCTTTACAATGTAGAAAGTAATACTTATTTGAAAAAGACAGAGTTACTGGCTTGGATGTATTGAAATGATCTATATTTGATACGTAAATGATGTAAAAAAGGGTTAAATGCTGTAAAAATGAAACGTTTACATAGGGTAAAAAACGTCGTGTAACCGTTTTAACAAGCTTGAATAACGTATCATTTGCTTTGACAAAAAATAACTTGAGCAGAGCATCTGTCACGGTAGTATGAAAAATAGAGGGTTTACCTAATTTGCTGTTGAGCAGAAGTAACTTGTGAAGTGCTTCTGAAACATATTTTATGGGGCGTTTCTACCACCGCCAATCCGGTAGGAACTAAATACTAGGAGATGAGTGTGCAACGTTCAGAATCTATAGAAAAAATTGAAAGTCAGGATGTGTGGGATGTTCTTATCATCGGCGGTGGTGCAACTGGTCTTGGTACCGGTGTAGACGCAGCATCCAGAGGATATTCAACTGTTCTGCTTGAATCAGCGGATTTTTGTCAGGCCACTTCCAGCCGCAGCACAAAGCTTGTTCATGGCGGCGTACGGTATCTGCAACAAATGAACTTTTCATTAGTATATGATGCATTGCATGAACGCGGCCGTATGCGCCGTAACGCACCGCATCTTGTGGACGATCAATCCTTTATCGTTCCGACATACAGCTGGTGGGAAACATTCTATTATGGAATCGGTCTGGTGATGTACGACCTTCTTTCAGGTCCGTTCAGTTTTGGCCGTTCCTACCCGATGGTTCGCAATAGTGCCTTCCACCATGTACCGGGGCTAAACCCTGTGGGCGTAAAAGCTGGTGTCCGTTATCATGATGGACAGTTTGATGATGCCCGCTACGCAATGACGCTTGCGTTGAGCATGGAAGAGCTGGGTGGATCTCCTGTAAACCACATGCAAGTTCGTTCTCTTATTAAAGAGGATGGAAAAGTTCGTGGTGTTGTGGCTGTTGATTTGCTGACAGGTAAAGAGCATGAGATCTATGCACGGTCCGTCGTCAACGCTACAGGCATTTTTACGGACGATATCCGACAGATGGATAATCCGGCTGCAAAGGCGATTCTTCAGCCTAGCCAGGGTATTCACCTTATGCTCGACAGAGCATTCTGCCCGGGCGATGCAGGTATTTTGATTCCTAAAACAGACGATGGTCGCGTTGTATTTGTTCTTCCGTGGCATGACAAATTAATTATTGGAACCACGGACACAGAAGTTTCCGGCCCTCAGATGGAACCTAAGGCAACGAATGATGAAGTGGACTTCTTGCTTGAGCACGTAGGCCGTTTCCTTGCTCGTAAACCGCAGCGTAAAGATGTGCGCAGTGTGTTCAACGGTATCCGTCCTCTCATTAAAGCAGACGGCGCTGACGGAACGTCTGCATTGTCACGTGACCATTATCTTACCGTGTCTGATTCCGGTCTGGTGACCATTGCCGGTGGTAAATGGACTACCTACCGTAAAATGGCAGAAGATGTTGTGAACACATGTGCGAAAACTGCGCATCTCCCAGAAGTGCAGTGCCGTACTAGCAACATGCCTCTCCATGGCTGGACGCGTGATTTCGAAAAAGATGATCCATTCCGTGCATACGGTAGTGACGTTCAGTATTTATATGAAATGATGGATGAAGATGAAACACTTGTAGAATTGCTGCATCCTCGTCTTCCGTATCGTAAGGTTGAAGTTGTGTGGGCTGTGCGCTCTGAAATGGCACAAACACTGTACGGTGTACTTGCTTTGCGTACCCGTGCACTTCTTTTGGATGCCGCAGCAACCGTGGAAGTCGCCCCTGAAGTGGCACGCCTGATGGCTGCTGAACTTGGCCTTACCGGAGAAGAAGCAACAGCGTGGATTGATGCACAGCTTGCAGAATTCACTGAGGTTGCATCACAGTACATAGCTGGTAACTGCTGCGAATTGTAAGAAGAAACTTTATTCTAATAATAAACCCCGTTTCCAATAGGAAACGGGGCTTTTTTTAGTTCCGCAACCAACGAGTCACCGGCCGGTTGCGGAATACGGGAGTCACTACTTGGGGGGCATGTCTAAACAACTTGATGTGCTTATTTTACGAGACTTGGCAGAATCATCGCAAGCCAAGCACGGCAACAGTGCTTAGTTATTAATTATGTTATTAGGTAGTAGTGAGTCGGTATTCAATTTGTTTTTATACACCCACGCTGCGTTCTGGTAGTAAGAGATAGCTCGTTTTACGAGGCTGTCATCTTTTGTACCTTTTACAGTCTTAATAGCAGTTTCATTTTCAATGGTCTGGATTTCAATGCTTTTCTTAGGTCCAAGAACCGCCATCCGTTTCCCGTCAAATAGCCCAAGATACTGATAGTTGCCGATAAAGGCTCTGCCTTCTCCCGGCTTCATCTGAGCAATATCTCTTCCGTAAAAGAACGACGAATATGACCAGTTGAGTAAGCCAAGAATTGTAGGAGCAACATCAATCTGGCTCGAAAGTGTGTCTACCAACTTCGGTTGTACAATTTTTGGTGCATACACCCACATTGGGATTCTATAGCGACGAACAGGTAAGTTTTCACGTCCTGCGCTGCTAGCCTGATGATCTGTAACAAATATAAATATTGTGTTATCAAACCACGGCTTTTGTTTTGCTTTTTTAAGGAAGTCTCCAATAGCCCAATCCGTGTACTGAACAGCACCAGTTCGGCCATCACCTGAAGGAATAGCAACGCGATTGTCAGGGTAGGTGTATGGACGATGATTTGATGTTGTCATGACGTGGAGGAAGAACGGAGTGTTAGCACTGAGAGAACTATCTGCTGTTTTGAGTACCTGATTGAACAGGTATTCATCCGCCATGCCCCACGCATTTTCAAATCCAATGTCTTTATCCGGTACTGAAGACTGGTCAACAACTGTGTAGCCGTTGCCGCTGAAAAACTCATTCATGTTATCAAAATAGCCTCGACCACCGTAAATGTAGTAGCTGTCATAGCCTTTTGATTCAAAGATTCGTCCTAAAGAAAGGTAACCTTTTTCGTTGCCGATTCTTTTTACAATAGATCGTCCGGGGGTTGGAGGAATTGAGAGCGCCAATGCTTCAAGACCACGAGTTGTACGGGTGCCGGTTGCAAATAGCTGTGTATAGAATTGTCCTTCTGCGGCAAGAGCATTCAAGTTTGGTGTAACTTCTTTTTTTGCACCGTAACGGGAGAGGTACTTAGGGGTAAGACTTTCTATGGTAACGAGGATTACGTTGTATTTTTTCTCTTCACCGAAACGTTTGATGGATCTAAATAGACTGTGTTCGTTCTTAGACAAAAACTTACCTGTTGTGTCTGCAAGATCGGTGCGGACTGTGCGGCTTGAGATTTCCTCGTCCAGAGAGGGATAGAACTGGTAGTAGTCTAGTTCATTGTTCTTAAAGGCTGACACGAACTGATAGGGACCGTTAGCAGCAAGTTCTTTCTGATATGTGTTGTCGGAGAAATCTCGCATTTCGCTGGTAAGGAAAAGGCCGCCAGTTGCTGCAACAAGTAAGATCCCTGCGAAAGGAATCAGGTTCGAAACGAAGGAGTTTTTTGCAGCAAGGATTCCTGTAAGTGATGAACGAAGTAGGTAGGTAATAGCAGCAGAAATTGCCGCAATTACAGGTAGGATAACAAAAAGAGGGTATGACTCTAAGATGTTATCGATCACTTCTCTGCGGTAGATGAGATAGTCTACAGAGATAAAATTGAAGCGAACATTGAATTCTTCCCAGAAGAAGAACTCTGCAGTTGCTCCAAAAATTAGAATAAAAATAGTTAGAAAGAACGCGCCGTACATGAATATTTTATTTGGCTTGGAATGCCAGATGAAATTTGGAGTAAATGTGATGTACAGGCAGGGAAGAAGAGTCGCGAATGCGAAAAAGCAGAGGTCGTAAAGAAAACCGACTGAAAAAATTTGTAAGAATTCGGCAAACGACGGTGATGCATCGTTCCATGAAAAGAGTAGAAGTCCCAGACGCACGAGCGTCCATAGGGTGATAGCTATAATAAAGGCCAACAGAACCGCGCGGAATCTGTGTGTGCCTACTGTGTTTTGTGTGTCCATCTATGTTTCCTCATAAAACATTTGCAATATCATATGTACACTTGTGCATGTGTAACTGGATAAGCATTTTGTTTAGCAAGAAACGCGTCAATTTTTGGTTAACGCTTAGATTGAATTTTGTAGGCAGAATGTTTGATGTACTAAAACAGTGGGTTATTGAATGGTGGGGTGCGTGCAGGTTTCGTTGACAGTATGAAGAAAGATAAAAAAAAGAGTTAGCTACGTACGTAGCTAACTCTTTTTTTAAAGACTTTTTAGGATCGAATAAAGATCTATGCTGCTTGGGAAATCGTGGCTGTCTGCAGTTCGTGGTATTTGTCGATCGCAACAAAATAGTCTGGATCTTCAAGCACGTTTACTACACAGATTTTTTCAGCTTTTTCAATCAACCGTACACAATCTTTGCTTAAGTGCCAGAAGTATACTGTTTTACCTGCACGCTGGTACTGGGCAGCAAGCTTGTTGATAATTTCAATAGCTGACTGATCCATAATACGGGATTCTTCGAAGTCGATAACAACTTCCTGTGGGTCGTTTTTCACATCAAACTTGCTCATGAAGAGTGAGGTGGAACCAAAGAAAAGAGGTCCGTAGATTTGGTAGTGTTTGATGCCGTGATCATCAACAAATTTTCTTGCACGAATACGAAGTGCGTTTTCCCATGCAAAGATAAGAGCGGAGATAACAACACCGCAGAGTACTGCGATTGCGAGATCATATTTTACGGTGAGGAAAGTCACTGTAATGATAACGACAACGTCCCATTTAGGAACTTTGTTCATGATCTTGAATGTGCTCCACGCAAAGGTTTTGATTACAACAATAAACATAACCCCTACGAGTGCTGCGATAGGTACAATTTCAATGTACTGGGAAGTGAAAAGGATGAAGAAGAGCAGCGCCATTGCAGCAGTGATACCGGAAAGACGACCGCGACCGCCGGAGGTGATGTTGATGATGCTCTGCCCGATCATGGCACAGCCGCCCATGCCGCCGAAAAATCCGTTAGCAATGTTGGCAATGCCCTGCGCGACACATTCCTTATTGCCGCGACCGTGTGTGTCGGTCAGTTCGTCAATAAGGTTAAGGGTCATGAGTGATTCAATAAGACCGATTGCTGCAAGGATGCATGCATATGGTGCAATGAAGATTAACGTATCCAAAGTCAAAGGTACCTGAGGAATTGCAAAGGTTGGCAGACCTGCTTTAATGCCGGTGCCGCCGTTTGACTGAATGAAAGAAAGCACTGTCTGGGTGTCAATATTTGCAAGAGTAACCAGCAAAGATACTGAAATAATTGCGATGAGAGCGCCCGGAGCTTTTGACCAGAGTTTAGGTACGAACAACAGAATTGCCATGGTGAGAACAACAAGTCCGCACATGGTGAGCATCGCGTCGCCCTGCAGCATTTCGCCGCCGACTTTGAACATTTTGAGCTGGGACAGGAAGATTACAATGGCAAGACCGTTTACGAAGCCCATCATAACGGAACGTGGAACCATGCGAATAAGCTTGCCGAGTCTGAATGTACCGGCAAGAATCTGAAGAAGACCCACAAGCAGCAAGGTGATGAACAGGTACTGTAAACCGGCATAGGAACCCGGTGTGCCGAGCGCATTACCTTCTGCCACAAGGTGAACCATAACTACAGCCATTGCGCCGGTTGCACCGGAGATCATTCCCGGTCTACCACCAAGAATAGACGTGATAAGGCACATCATGAATGCACCGTACAGGCCGACAATCGGTGAGATTCCAGCGACAAAAGAAAAAGCTACAGCTTCTGGAACCAACGCTAACGCAACGGTGAGTCCTGAAAAAATGTCTGCCTGAATGCTCCCCTGAGAGCTTGGTACCATGGAGTGGTTAGATTCCATTAAAATTTCCTTTTTATATGAGGCTGAATCCAGACGTTTGTATCTGTCCAGCATAGAGAGGCAGCCGTTTTCCGACTGAAAAAACATATGGATACATTGAGCAGATGTGCGGCGCACAATAAAAAAGACAAGACATAGCGTCTTGCCTGCATTGCGACTGAACGATTTGTATCTGTATAAAAAAATAGCTGCCGATACGTATTGAGCATGTGCTCAATTCTAAGGCGGAAGGGAGAATTAAGGAAGATTCATGAGGAAGTCAATCGAATGCCTTGAAATAGCAATCAATAATATTGAAGAAGAGTGTAGGAATTTTTTAACTCGTGAACAGTCTCAATTGCCTGAACGTAAAAAGCGCTTTAGTTCAAGCAGTTGAGACTGTTTCCGAGAACGCCTAACTAGCGCGAAGACATGCAGCTGGCAGGGGACCGTCTGTAGTCTCCTTTGCTGCACGTGTAACCCTGCAATCATTACGCAGAGCTTCCTCGGCAGTGGCGTAGATGTGGTCTGTACCGATCTTTTCTAACAAATGAGCTTTCTGCAATACGGCAAGAACCGTTTTGTTTGCAGAGCATATTGAAAATTCGATGTTCTTAGCCTGAACTTTTTCAATAATAAGCTCTAATGCTTCCGCACCGGAACAGTCTACGTCGTTGATGCCACCAGCAGAGAGAACAATGTGCTTAAGCGAATCATTCTCTAAAATCTTTTCCGTAACGATATCCTCTAAGAAACTTGCGTTGGCGAAAAAGAGCGGACCTTCAAACTGGATTACGGAGATGTTTTTACAGTTTTCGAGTCCCGTGAGGGTGGTATCCCGATGTGACGGAGTCTGAGAGCGGGAGAGAAAAGAAACATTCGGGCGCATACTTTTGTACAGGAACATACCTAACGAAAGCGCAACGCCGAGCATGATGCCTTTGTCCAAGTGTGGAGCGTAGGCGAGCGTTGTGATGAAGGAAATGACGGAGATAGCTCCATCGTACCACTTAATTTTCCATGCATGCACAAAGCTTGAGACGTTTAACAACCCGAACACTGCCATCATAATGATTGCCGCTAAAACTGCCTGCGGCAAATGATAGAGCAGTGGGGTACAGAACTGCAGTGTAAGCACAACCATTATGGAGGCGAATACACTGGACATGCCAGTTACGGCACCTGCTTGAAGATTGACTGCTGAACGGGAGAACGAACCGGAAACCGGATAACTTCTGCCAAAGGCACCGATCATGTTGGCAAGTCCCTGCCCGATAAGTTCCTGATCCGGATCAATTCGCTGTCCTGTTTTCGCTGCCATGGCTTTCGCAATGGAAATTGCTTCCATAAAGCCGAGCAGAGAAATTATTACTGCGAACGGGATAAGGTGCAGTACGGCGGAAAGGTCGAATGTCGGAGCAGCAATAGTAGGGAGTCCGGATGGAATTGTTCCTACAACTGCGCCGCCACCCATCATTGTAAGGGCTGTTGAGCTGATTTGTGAGTTGCCTACACGTAGTCGCCATGTCCTGCCATCTGTATGCATGGTAGGTGGTGTTCCATTTTTAAGATAGAACGCCATGGTGCCGTCAGACTGCTCAACACCACTAAAGAGCATGTTACGAAGCGATTTACGAAGCTGATGGCTTTGGTCTTTTACGCCTGCCAGTCGCAATTCGATAGTGCTAAGTTCATGCTGAATATTCAGCGCACGCAGAGATTCCCCAATCGCGTTTGCTGCTGAAAGTTCTTTGCTGAGTTCGGTACGTTGCATTGCCAGTTTTTCAGCTGAAGCCAGAGTGCCGTTGAACACAGCTATGGTGCTCTGTACGCGGGAGGATTCGATAGACGATACAGGGATAGTTACGTCATGATTGAATCCTATTGCCCATGAAAGGCAGGTAGTAATAAGCACAGCTGCTAATACATTTGGTATCTTAGGAATAAACCGCTTGCATCCGATCATGATAGCAAACGCGAGTAGTCCCATGGCAAGTGTGGGCAGGTGTGTGTAGTTAAATGCACTTTGCGCCACTCTAATAAGAGTCTCGTAATGATGACTTGCTTTGTCTACGGATACGCCTGCCAGTTTAGACACCTGAGAGGTGGCAATAATGATAGCAGCAGCATTGGTAAAGCCGTTGATAACCGGATGAGAGAGAAAGTTAACTACAAGACCGAGTCTCAAGATTCCAAGTAGAAACTGGAAACCGCCTACCATAAGAGCAAGGAGGATAGCGTAGGCGATGTAGCCTTCGCTTCCCATAGTGGCAAGAGGTTCAAGAGATGCTGCTGTCATCAAAGACACAACGGCGACAGGGCCAGTAGCCAACTGACGGCTGGAACCGAATAGGGCAGCGATTAAAGGAGTAAGAAAAGAAGCATAAAGCCCGTAGTACGCAGGGAGCCCTGCAAGCTGTGCGTATGCCATAGACTGAGGAATGAGAACTAAAGCTACAGTTAACCCCGCGATAGTATCCGACCGGAGTGTCTCCGTGTTGTAGTCCTTAATCCAGTTCATAAATGGGAAAAGATTGGCTAGCATTCCAAAAACTTTCCTTCAGCAAACTGCATTATTCTCTATCTTGACGAAAGTAAGTCACGCTGAGGTTCACAATCTGTTGATCATGCTAGAATAGTGCAGCAAGCAATCAAAGGTCGAGAAGCATGTAAATCACATTTTCTAAATGCGATTGTGAATAATTACTCAAGCGCCTGACTAAGAAGTACCACCATAAAACGGGGTTGGAAAGGGGTAAGTTAGTAGGTGCTAACACGGGAATAAATAGGCTTTTTAAAATTTCACTTTAAAAACAGTATGATATAAATTTTTTCAATAAAATCCGTGAAAATATTTTGTGAATAAAATAACGAAAGCCTGAAATGAGTAATTAATCAGTATTGATAGGTGGTTAAAAAAAAATTGTTTCGCACAATCGTGAATGAATGGAAAAGGTTGGAGGGCGGTATGCTCTGCATTATTGCGTTGAGTACAGTTGTACTGGGAGTCGGAGTCGATTAGCCTTGCATCAATTGGGGTAGTGAAGGTGTGTGTGGGAAGAAGTGGAGTTGATTGCCTTGTAGGGAGTGTTGGGGGGATAGCAATGGCTTTTCTTAGGTGGCGTGGTGGAGCAATAGAGTGTGTTGATATACACTCTTTTGGAATGGTGTATTGAGTGTTAATTCTTTCTTGATCTCTCATAATTTTAGCCGAAGTCTTGTTATGAGTTGAGGCATTTGATCTTTTTTTTTGATACACTGCCGTATGTTTTGTTGTTATAACATTCTGGTTTTAAATAATATTTTCTGTAAAAATAGAAAAAAGGCAAAAAAAAAGATCATACTTTCGTATGATCTTTTCCTAAGTGCATGGTGCCCAGGGGGAGACTCGAACTCCCACGGGCGTAGCCCACTACCCCCTCAAGATAGCGTGTCTACCAATTCCACCACCTGGGCACTTATTTGAACGTCGCTTGCGCGTTGTTCTGAGGGGTGCGTTAAAGTTTTTTCCCTTAACGCGGAAAAAGTAATTATGTGTATTACGAGCATTTGGCAAGTGTTTTTTCAAAAAAAATGCAGAAAAAAGGCGTTCAACATGTGGCTGTGTATGCCTTTTTTCCCCATCTGAAATATAACATGCAATATTTACAGTCGTTTTTGAACAGAATTTTTGTAAGTTCTCAATGCAAAAAAGAGCAACCTGCAAGAGAATGAAGAATGTGAAGGAGTTGCCGAATGTGACTTTCGCTTACTGGTTGCTAACAGTAGCACTTTGAAGGCGTTGTGCGTGTGAAGTAAAATAGAAACAGGAAGGGGCATGGCTGGATTAGGACAACACAGGCTCGAGTATAAGACTCTTGGCCCATTTGTGACCCACGTAAAGTTGCACCATAAAGATGGTAGCAATGAATATACGGCGCGGCCGGTGCGGAAAGGGGTGCGATGGATACAGCCAATGCAGTTGAGTAAAGAGGATCAGGCCAAATATGTAGTCTGCGCTAAGCAGATTAACTATTGGGTGGCGGTGTTGTTTATGATCGGTGCTTCGTTGTTTTCTCTACCCGGCTTTCTTCCGGATTCATGTTCGGCATCATTCAACATAATATTCTTTTGCGGGTCCATTTTTTTCACATCAGCCGCATATTTACAGCTTGTGGAGTCTATAAATAAAGATATTACGAATCCGGATTTATTTAGGACCCAGCGATGTCACTGGATTCGAATGGCATGGCGACCAAAAAATCTGGGGTACTTGTCATCCATCGTGCAGTTTGTGGGTACGTTGTTTTTCAATGTTAACTGCGCGTCAGCGTTGCTTGCAGTCACCCCCTTGCAAATGAACATCGCCATATGGCTTACTGGAATGCTGGGTAGTATCTGTTTTTTAGTATCTTGTTTTTTTGCGTGGTTGGAAATCTATCGAGATCCTTCCATAAAAGCGTTTCGATCGGAAGAATGGTGGATTGTGTGGGTGAATATAGCAGGATCAATTGCATTTCAGATTTCGAGCACGGTTGCGTTTTATTTGCCGCAAACCGGAGATGTTTTTGCTCCCGTCATGGCCAGTGAGTACCTGACGTTCGGCGGCGTTTGTTTTTTTATCGGAGCATTGCTGCTGCGTGTTGAAGATATGTCAGATACACGCAAATTTATCGGAGGGGAGTATGTAAAGGCATCGGCATAGTTATATGTTTCAATAGCATGTGGTGCCGTTTGTGTTTTTAGAAGAGCTCTCACTAGCGGGCGCTATATATAATGATAGAAGGAGGGCTTTCGAGGGGATGTATGTAGGTTTTGCGATGGAAGTGCTGGAAAATGAGAAGCAGGAGGGCGGAGCGTATTGGCTTTGCCCTCCTGCTTTTTACTTATTTCTGTGCTGCTACGATGGATACTTCAATAAGAAGTTCTGGACGAGCAAGACGTGCTTCCACACAGGCGCGTGCTGGAGCATGGCCTTCTGGAACCCATGCGTCCCAAACTTCGTTCATCTGAGCAAAATCTTTCATGTCACGAATGTACAGAGTTGCGGAGAGCATGTGCTCAAGGTCACTGCCAGCTTCTGCTAACAGGGTTTCAACTTTAGCGAGCATGGTTTTTGTCTGCTCTTTAATGTCTTTAGTTGCGTCTTCAGCAACCTGACCGGCAAGGTAAATCACGCCGTTGTTGATGACGATTTTGCTCATGCGGGTGCCGATTTCCATACGTTTGATATCGCTCATTGTGCGTTCCTTTCTACTGCCACCATGTTTGCTGGCATTTTAATGATGCTTACAAGAAAAGAGGCAGGGCTGCTTCGAAAATATCCAAAGTCTGCCATATTGTTGCCTCGTGTGTAGTTTTGTCAGAATCATTCCACACTTGATTCGTGGGGGTCGCATGCGGAACGCCGCACACGTTTTGGCAGCCAGTTTGAATCTGCTTCTTCCGTTACAAGAAGTTTGTCAGATAATGTTTGGCAGCCTGTCCGTCTGCGGACGCTGTTTGATTCCTTCATGATTGAAAAGAAGTCAACAACTGTTTTTCATTTTTGACTGTTTTAAGTTAGTAACTAGCTGTGATTGTTGCAGTGCTTGTGCGTTGTGGATTGTAAACTTGCATATACGAAGCAAAAGTATTTGTCCTAAGGCTTGTGGTGTGCCTTGGATGGATAGAGGAAAAAAGGAGAGGTGTGGTGAAGAGGGCGTGGTGTAAAAAAGAGGGTAAAAAAAGCCCAAAAAAAAGCCCACCAAATAGGTGGGCTCTGATCGTCGAACTATAATTGCTTAGTAGCGAGGGCGACGTTCACGAGGCTGAGCTTCGTTTACACGAAGGTCACGGCCCTGGAAGCTAGTTCCGTTAAGGCCTTCAATAGCCTGAGTCGCGCCGTTAGCATCCATTTCCACGAAGCCAAAACCACGGGAACGACCAGTTTCACGGTCTTCGATTACACGAGCGGAAGCAACTTCGCCGAAATCAGCAAAAAGGTTGCGAAGGTCTTGGTCAGTACAGCCCCAGGAAAGGTTGCCAACATAAATATTCTTATTCAAAACAAAAACTCCAACAGAAATGATTATCTCCCCACCACAAAGCAAGCTTTGTTTGGGGCGTGTGTGCTGCAACCCCGAGGGAATCTGAAGCACGATGTAAATACGATTTAGGAACACTATATGCGATGGAGGGCTTGGTCAATCGTTTAATTCAATTTTTTGGCTTTTATTTCGAAAAAAATAACACAATCAATCAAAAATGGAAGCAAGACTAACAGTCTGTTTTGATTGTGAAAAAAAACCATTTCTCTTGTTGTGCGACTGTTTGAATAATTAAACTTTAAACAGTGTATGCGGTTACAAATAAGCGCTGCTTGTGGAAAAAAAAGTGCCTTTGAGAGGCTTGTCCATAAAAGACAGGAGGATGTATTGTTGAATGGATTTCAAATTTTGAAAATAAACGAGTGTCCAGAATGGAAAGAGAGCTGAAAATATGTGATAGCAACGGTTAAATAACGTTGAGCCTATCTTTTGACGAGGAATGGTCAGCGGCATTTTTGTGAGAAGTCTTGAGTAGAAAAAAGGGCAAAAAAAAAGATCATACTTTCGTATGATCTTTTCCTAAGTGCATGGTGCCCAGGGGGAGACTCGAACTCCCACGGGCGTAGCCCACTACCCCCTCAAGATAGCGTGTCTACCAATTCCACCACCTGGGCACTTAGTTGAACTTCGCTTGCGCGATGTTCTGAGGGGTGCGCTAAGGTGTTGTTCCTCAGCGCGGAAATGTGTCTATGTGGAACGGCGGTGCTTTGCAAGCGTTTTTTTGCCTTTTTTACGATTTTTTAAAAGCCAGTTATAGCTTGAAAGACATATTGTTGGCATATGTAGTTGATTAAATAGTATGTTTGTAGTTCGTCATCTCTGAAACACTTTTTAGGGGTAAACAAAATTTCTAGCTTTTTGTGATGCATGAAATTAGATACCTGAATGGTCTTGCATGTCGAATCGTGAAAAATGCTGTTTTTTGCAAGAGGCAAGATTACTTATTCTACGTTACATAACTCCATTGGAGCATTTATATGAAATCGACTCTCTTTCTTGATATTGGTAGCGGAACTCAGGACGTTTTGTATTACCGTGATGATGTTGAATTGGAAAATTGCAGTAAATTTGTTCTGCCGTCTCCAGCAAAAATGATTGCAAAACGTATTATGGAGCTTACCAACGCCAAGCGTGACATTTATATGTTCGGCTCCAATATGGGCGGCGGCTTCTTTGGTGCAATGAAGAAGCATCTTGATGCAGGGCTTCATGTGGCTATTCATCCTGATGCAGCCTACGCGCTGAACGATGATCCTAAACGTGTGGCAGCAATTGGCGTTACTATTTGTGACAGTTGTCCTTCCGGCTATGTTCCTGTTGAGCTTTGCGACTACAACGCTGGCTGGTGGAGTGCATATCTCGGAATGGCAGGCTTGCCGAATCCTGATGAAGTGATCATAGCAGCTCAAGATCATGGTGTGCATGAGGACGAAGGAAATAGAATCGGTCGATTCCGTATGTGGAATGATCTTTTAACCCGCCATGAAGGCAATCCTTATTCCTTACTATATAGAAAGCCTACCGCAGCGCTTACCCGTCTTGCCACAATTCAGAAGGCAACCGGTGGTGGATGTGTTGCTGACAGTGCTTCGGCAGCAGTACTCGGCGCATTGTATGTTCCGGAAGTGGCGCAGCGCAGCTGGCGTACAGGCGTTACAATTGTGAATGTCGGCAACAGCCACATCTCTGCCTTCCTCGTGTATCAGGAAAAAATTTACGGTGTTTATGAACACCACACAGGCATGTTGTCTAAAGAAGAGCTTACCCATGACTTGAAAGAATTCCGTCGCGGTTGGCTTACTGACGAGATGGTGCGCGATGCTGGTGGTCACGGGTGTATGTACCTTGAGTTGCCGGATGAAGCTGAAGGCTTTTTCCCAACATACTTGCTTGGGCCAAAGCGTTCGATCCTTGATGGGCAGGGCGTTATGATCGCACCCGGTGGTGATATGATGCTCGCAGGATGCTTCGGTCTTCTTAAAGCATCACAGAATATTGAATAAAAATTGAATTTCGACAATGCCGAAATTGACATCATCAGTTAGCTACGTATAATCCCCCCTCATTTAGAGAATAAGGGGTTGTAGAATGGTATACTTTGATCCGGCAGAAGGTTGGTCACGGGAAGAAATTGAACAGGCACAAGTTGCCCGCTTACGCACAACTATAGCTCAGGCTGGCAAGGCTCCAGTTTATCGAAATAAATTCGATGAAATGGGGATTACACCTGATTCAATCCAGTGTGTTGAAGATGTGCGCAAATTGCCTGTTACCACTAAAGATGATCTCCGTGCCCAGTATCCGGATAAAATGAACACTGTTCCGCTTAAAGATATTGTGCGCATGCATGCATCCAGCGGTACAACAGGTTCTCCGACCGTTATTCATTACACTCAGAGTGATCTCGATAACTGGTCTGATCTCGTAGCTCGCTGTCTTCATATGGTTGGCGTCCGTGCAGAGCACGTATTCCAGAATATGACAGGGTACGGACTGTTCACCGGTGGTCTAGGCCTGCACTATGGTTCAGAGCGGTTAGGTTGTCTTACTATGCCTTCTGGGCCGGGTAACACAAAGCGTCAGTTCAAGTTGATGAAAGATTTCAACACGTATGCTGCGCACATCATTCCTTCTTATGCCCTTTACTTAGGTGCAGCACTGCGCGACATGGGCATGACGCCGGATGATCTACCGTTGGGTATTATTGTAACAGGTGCAGAACCGCATACGGAAGAAGCACGTCAGCGTATTGAAGAATTACTCGGTGCAAAGGCATACAACTCCTACGGTCTTTCAGAAATGAACGGACCGGGTGTAGCTTTTGAATGTACAGAACAGAACGGTATGCACATTTGGGAAGATGCTTTTCTTCCTGAAATTGTGAATCCCGAAACATTAGAACCAGTGGCGGACGGAGAAATTGGCGAGTTGCTTATGACAACCTTGTGCCGTAACGGCATGCCGATTATTCGTTACCGTACTAGAGACCTTACTCGATTTATTACTGACGAATGTCCTTGTGGCAGATTGCATAGACGCATTGATAGAATTTTAGGCCGCGCAGACGATATGCTTATTATTAAAGGGGTTAATATTTACCCTATGCAGATCGAACGCGTGCTTATGGAATTTGATGAAGTGGGTGAGAACTATGTAATTGAGCTTGAGCGTGAGAATTTTATAGACCAGTTGCGCGTAAAAGTGGAAATTAAAGATGAACACTTTGTAGATGACATGCGTGTACTGCAAGGGTTGCAACGTAAAATTGCCTCAAGGCTTTGTAGTGAAATACTTATCACACCGCGTGTTGAAATTGTTCAGCATAATAGTTTGCCAAAATCAGAAGGCAAGGCACAGCGAGTGGTAGATAAACGAGAATAAGGAATATTGAGTGGAAACAGTTTTTGCAGTTGTTTTTACAGCTCTGATGGTCGCGTTTCTCGGCCTGCATTTTTTGAGTATGCCCGCAAACTTTTTGATTATGGGTATGCTTGTTTTATGGAAGTTCATGTATCCCGCACAATCTGTGGATATGGACACCATGTTCTTTGTAATTACCGGCGGGCTCGTGTTGCTTGGTGAAGCACTCGAGTTTATTTCCCAGCTTGTGGGAGCCAAAAAATATGGCGGATCAAAGAAAGGAAACCTGGGCGGTATCATCGGTGCCATCTGTGGCGCTATTATCGGTGCTCCGTTCTTTTTCGGATTCGGTGCCCTTATCGGTGCCCTAGGCGGTTCATACGCAGGGTGTCTTATTTTTGAAATAGCACATGGCAGAAACTTAAGTGAAGCCATGACCGCTTCAAAAGGTGCCTTTTACGGAAAGTCTCTTGGTATGAGCATTAAATTCGGCATCGGCGTGTTCGTCGTTGTCTACGGTGCATCGTACATCTGGAGCTAGCAAGCTCTCTACGTAATAAAATGAAACAGGCTGTGGTTAATTCCACAGCCTGTTTTTTTATGACCAAGTCTGTCGTGTGTCTTGTTACTTGTTGTCTGCGACGCTTTTTTTTGTCTCCGACGGCTGGGGAAAACCTTTCTGTAGAAAGGTTCTTCCCCAGACCCCTTTCCAAAGACTTTTATTATGCGATGAAAGTTCGTTGATGATGTTTTCACGCGGCTTAACCTCACTGACTAGATAAACATAAAAGAGCTGTTCTCTATATGTAGAACAGCTTTTTTTAATATTTGAAAGGTAGTGGAGCATAAGCCGCAAAAGTAGGTAAGAAACGTGCTGCCTCGCAGATAAAGGTTTCTGGAGATTCTTAAGAACCTCTTGCAAGAGGTTCTTAAGCCGCCGGAGGCAAGCCCCGCAGGGTAGCTAAAGACATCCGCTGATAGGCGGTCGCCGGAGGCTCGTAAAAGCCCCGCCGGAGGCAAAAGAAAAGCACCCCCGCGGGAGCAAGGGGTGCTAAAGTGCTGAGCTTGTGTAGCCGGAGAGCTGGCGCGCATCAGTGAAGAGACCGAGTTAATGCACCAGCTGAAGCTCCGGCTGGGGTAAGCCCAGCGTAGAAATTTGTATATGCTTGCTGTTACAGCATCAGATTTGCTGCTGCAATTTGCAAAGCTACGATAGTGGAGACAAAGGCAATTGTTTCAAAGATATTTCGCTTACTCATATCATGTCTCTTGTTTTGTAGAAGGGGGGAACAGGTGTAGCATTACCTGTTCCCCTTTTTTATGGGTTTTGTTCAATGTCATCATGCTGCGGGGTTTTGTCCGTGTATGGGGAAGGACGTTCAGTTTTAAGTATCCGTGTCTTCTTAAAGAAATTCCGGATTGCTTGCGCATGATGACAAGAGCTGATGCTTAGCGATTGATTCATAGGACACCCCTTTATGCTATGCGTTTAATTTAGCAATGAGGTCTTTTACCCATGCATCAATGTCTGCCTGCTCGGCCTTAGGGTCGCCGTCGATTTTGAGTGATTCGGCAAATACGGAAGCGCCTGCGCCTTTGCATGCTTCTTCAATCGCATCCACTGCGCCGCAATAATATTCGTAGCTGCTGTCGCCACAACCGAAGCAGGCGATATTTTTACCAACAAGGTCAATGCCTTCGATTTCTTCGAACACAGGGATAAAATCATCCTGTAGTTCGATTTCGTCATCACCCCATGTGGAACATCCAAGGCAGCAAAGATCATAGGCTTTAGCCAGGTCTGTAACTTTGATGTCTGCAACATCTGCGATGGTTACTTCGTGACCGCTTTGTTCCAGTGTACGTTGAATGCTTTCTGCAACGTATTCTGTGTTGCCTGTAGTTGAACCGTACGTAATGAATACTGATGCCATAATCTTGTCTCCTGTTTGGTTATGCTGCTGCATGGAAATACAACAGCTATCTACAGTAGACGTCGTATGTTTTGGGAGTTCTTGATGAATACAGACCGGACCGTCGTTGGGGAGACGGTCCGGTGGACTGTGAAGGAGTAATGGTGATGTGTAATTTCATATTTGTTTCAGCCAACTATGTTCGGGTTGACTTCTTTATATTGAAATTGAAAATCTTTTTCAATTAAAAAATACAATAAATCTATATTTTTTTATAACACGCTGATTATTTTGTAGGAATTGACCCTTTCCATTGTTCCCATGTGTTCCATGTTGGAGGACACATGGCGGAAAAGGAACCAAGTTCTATTTGGTAGTGATGAAGGTACATGGTCTGGGGTGTTAAGTCAGAACATGGTTGAGGGGGGCCGTAGAGCGGGTCTCCGACGATGGGGAATCCTTGGGAGGCAATGTGAGCACGGATCTGGTGGCGCGCGCCTTTGCTTATTGCAGCCATGAGGAGCGTTGCTGAACTTGAAGGATCATTCGGAATCGTAGTTTCCAGCAGGGGAAGAAACATTGTGTGGCGAAGCGGGTCGGTATCTGCTTCCGGCAATACCTTTGTGACTTTGCGTTTTGCCATATCAAGCTTGTTGGTCACATGCAGCGGAGCAGGCACGGAGCCATGCACGAGAAGAATATATATTTTTTCAACAGCACCAGCGTTTTCAATTTCTTTGAACATGGCTGCTGCGGCTTCTGACTTTGCTGCCATGACCATACCTGATGTCAGGCAATCGAGCCTGTTTACAAGGATGGGCAGCGGATCTTCAGCTGTGGTGTGATGGGCAAATAGAGCTGGCAGTTCCGCTTCAAGATTGGGGGAACTCTTTCCTGATATAGCTGCGGTATGTAATCCGCCCGGTTTGTAGATTGCTGCAAAATGAGCATCTTCATGCACTATATGTAACTGTTTTTTAAGCTCTGCGCTCTCGTCCGGAGCGCACTCTCCAGTTGTGGAAGTTTCTTTTTTTATGCCTTCCGGAACTGTTTTTTCAACGAGCAGAATTTGATCACCAGTAGAGACCGAATGCCCTTTTGAACGTGGAATACCGTTAACGAGAACCGTATGGGTTTCGAAAATTCTTCTGCGCACGCGCATGCCGGATTCTGGAAGAAATAAGGAAAGAGCACCATCAAGGCGTGTGTTGTTCAACGTTTCCGGAACAGTCACTGTTGAGAGATTAGGTATCATATAATGTTGGGTGGAAAAAGTTAGCTTGAAGCAGCTTCCAAAGGAAAGCTGACGGTAAATTGTGTGCCGTTGCCCAGCGAGCTTGCTACATCTACACTACAATTATGGGCACTAGCAATACGCTTTACTATGTGTAACCCGAGACCGTGGCTTGGCTCGTCTCCGGTTGGTGCGGCTGCGCCTTTAGTGAATGGCGTGAACAATTGTTTGAGTTCTTCTTCTGCTATTCCGGGGCCTTCATCTTTTACAATCAGCAGAATGTTCTTCTCCATTTCTTTTGTGCTGATGTGGATTGTTGTTTCACGGTCAGAAAATTTAATGGCGTTGGACAGCAGATTATCGAGTAGTTGTCCTATGCGTTTAGGGTCACCGTGGATTTCCGCAAGTGGTTCAAGGTTGTGATGAAGCGCAATTGATTTACGAGCCGCAGTGAGTCCGGCAAGAGCGAGTCTCCGAGCGACAATGTCATTCAGTTGAATAGGTTCTTTATTGATGGAAAGCAGGCCACTTTCGATTGTTGAAACATCCAGAATGTCGGTAACAAGGGTGAGCATATCGTTACTGGCTGAGAATATTGCCTGAGCAATTTCTTTCTGCTGTTTTGTCAATTCACCTGCGTATCCTTCCTTAAGAATAGAAGAGAGCCCCTGCACGCCAGTGATCGGTGTGACTAAATCATGGGCTGCCATGCCGAGCATTTTGTTTTTAAGCGCATTCAGTTGTTCTAAATAATAGAGCAGTTCCGTCATTTTTAGATTCTGTATCATGCGACAGTAGAGCTCTTCTCGTTTGAACGGCTTATTCAGGAAGTCGCTGGCACCGCTTTTGAGAAACATGGCGGAGATATGTAGATCAGAATTTCCTGAGATTCCTATGATGGATGTAAGTTCCGGCGGATGCTTTTTACGTATCAACCGCGTGAGTTCAACTCCGGGCATATCACTAAGGTGGGCGTCGATGAGGATAAGCGGAAATTTTTCATGTTCCAGCAGAGCCAGTGCGTCTTTTCCAGATGCTGCTGTTCGAGGGTTCAGCATATAGTTGGAAACAACATATGACAGGTAGTGCCGTACGGATGCTGAGCTGTCGACGATCAGAACTTCTGTATTTTTATTCTGATGCAGGCGCTGCACGACTTCAATCACATTCGCGACGAGATCGCTGCTTTTTAGAACGGCATCGATAATTGTCGGGGACAATGCGCAGGAGGCACATGCTTCGGTGTAGTTGTCAGTAAGGAGCAGGGTTGGGATGCTATGTTCAGCAGTTACGTAGAATAAACTTTCAGAGATGCCGGTCAGAGATGTGTCTAGAATAGCAAGTGGTAGCTGGTCACTATATCGGGAGGCCATACTGAAGGCTTCGGAAGAGGTTGTCGCAACGAGGCAGGGTATGCCGCATGTTGATTCTATACCTTCTTTTAGCTGCGCTGCTGCTTTTGTTTCAGATACAGCAATCAGTATGTATTGTTTTGGTTCTGTCTGCATACAGCGTTGCCCGACGTCATAAAATGGTTGTAATTGAGGAGCTGTGGGTTAGCGTACAATCGGGGAGTACTTCCTTGAATAAAATTTCAATATCTTGCTGTTCTGGGTTGCGTAAAATTTCATCAACATGCGCAAAACGTGACAGGTTTTCAAAAAATGCTTTAACAAGTTTTGGATCAAAATGTTTTCCGGAACTGTTGCGGATGATGGCTGTAGTTTTCTCCATAGAGTATGGTTTCTTATACGGCCTCTCGGAGCGTAGTGCATCATACACATCAACTAATCCGACAATACGGCCTTCAATCGGAGTATTTGCCCCTGTAAGCCCATTTGGATATCCCGTTCCGTCCCATCGTTCATGATGATTCAGCGCAATAATATGTCCGGTTTCCAAGAGGCTGGACTTTGAATTTGCAAGCAGTTTTGCCCCCACGGTGGTGTGGGTCTTCATTATTTCAAATTCTTCTGTAGTTAATGGCCCCGGTTTTAGAAGGATGGAATCCGGTATGCTGATTTTACCTACATCATGCATCGCTGCTGAATTGTAAATTCTAAGCACTTTTTCGTTTGAAAGCCCGAGTGAATGGGCAAGAATGGCGCTGAAAAAACATATACGTAATACATGATGACCGGTTGCTTCATCCTTGTACTCAACTGCTTGTGCCAACCTGTTTACGGTATCTACGTATGCCATCTCCAGATCAAGATGAGAGTCTTTGAGCAGGTTGATGGTCGTATGCAAGTCTTCAGCATATTTAATAAGCTGAGCATATGCTTCTTTTACTTCCAGCTCGCAGGTGTTGTTTTTAGACATAGCGTGTATCCTTCAAAGAAAATTTGCAGGGGCACATGATTGCAGAACAGCTTTGAAAAAAGAGAAGGCTGTCTTCTAATAATATGCGCCACTCTAGGATATGTACTATGAGAATAGCAGGTATAGCGGGTATTTTACCGCCAAGGAAGTGGATACGAAGAATGCGTTGCTGTTATAGTATTAACTATTGCGCGCAAATTGCTGTACGTGTTTTAATAAATCGATGGGGCTGAAGGGCTTTGTGAGGTAGGCGACTGCGCCGGATTCGATGCAGGCTTTAATTGCGTCCCGCGATGCTGTAAGCATGATCACCGGACAATTTACCGTTTCAGGGTTTGCGGCGAGCATTTTTGTTGCAACAATACCGTTGAACTCGCCCGGCATATCAATATCCATAAGGATAAGATGTGGAGCCAACTCCTTTGCTAATGAGATGGCTTCCGGTGCACTTTTACATTCGGCAACGTTAAATCCGTCACTGGCAAGAGTGATTCGTACAAGCGTTCTTATTTCAGGACGATCATCTGCAATAAGAATTGTTTTTTGCATAACCACTCCGATACGTAAGCGTTTGTGTGAGCCTATCAAAAGAAACTGCCAGACGATTGTATCAAATCGTCTGGCAGTAGAACATGAAAAATGTGTTGATTACTCGTCGGTGAAGGGGTGATCTAATTCAAGCTGTACCGGACTAAGTTCGTAACCAAGCTCTTTTGCCATAAATTCAAGGGCTGTAATGTCTTTGGTTGCACGCATGATGTCGAGTAGAGTATCCGCGCCAAGTTTAGCACTTTGGTCATACGGATTTAATTCACGCATCATTGTAGGGTAAGGTTTACCGATTTGCTCTGCTACCCATTTAGATTGTCTTGCGCCTAGAACCATGTTTTGTGTCACGCGAGTTACAGTTTCTCTCATAAAGCCATCCTTACTATCGAAAGTTAGACGAATTACCATATATCCGCAGTCGTTGTGAGATCCCGCGGATACTCTCCTACTCTGATATAAAATAGACCATATAGTTCGAGATGCGTGAATTAGGCGCATGCTGTATTTTTGTGTTGAGAGTGTCCGTATTTTTATGGTAGGGTATAGTCTGATTACTACTCATATAAGGGTAGCAACTGAAGATAGTTAGCGCATGGAATAGACATGTGCTTAGGCTATTTGTGTGTGTATATTGGGGGTAAAACCTAAAGGCAGGCGTTTTAATGGAATCGTTGTATCATGTTGTTTTAGCTGAAGATCATGTGTTGTTGCGTGAAGGGCTGAAATCATTATTACAGACATTTGAAAACTTTGTTGTGGTAGGAGAAGCAGGCGACGGGTATCAAGCTGTAGAACTATGTGAAACCTTGACCGTAGATTTGGTATTGATGGACTTGTCAATGCCGAAGCTGGATGGCTTAAAGGCAACTAAAATAATTAAGCGTACTCTTCCTGACATCAAAATTCTCGTCATCACACAGTATGATGCTAACGATTATGTTCATTCTGCCTTATCTGCCGGAGCCGATGGCTACATTCTTAAAGATGCTACAAGTGAAGAATTTCTACTTGCGGTCACAAGCGTATTAGACGGAAAGACCTATATCTCTCCGGGAGTGGCAAATAATGTCATTCGGGGATACTTGAGCGGAGGGGCGAGCAACGAAGGTGGATCTGCTCTGGCTGAGTTGACCCCGCGTGAAGAAGAGATCTTCCAGCTTGTGGCGGAAGGCTATAAGAGTAGAGAGATTGCAGATATGCTTGTGGTAAGTATTAAAACAGTTGAAAAGCACCGTTCTAACCTTATGAATAAGCTATGTGTACATTCCGCAGCGGAACTTAGAGAATTTGCTGCACAGCAGGGCGTGATTTTTAAAAAGCCCGAGCTAACTGCATAGTAGCAGTATAGAAAACAAAAAGGGGAAGCATATGCTTCCCCTTTTCTCGTATTGTCAGTGGATGTCGACTAGTTTTCTAATTGCTGAATACCGTCGAGAAGCCACATGGAGTCGTCTTTGTGGGCTTTAAAGAAATGCCATACTTCGCGTACCTGCTCAGGGTTCTGCGCTGATTTATCTTCGCGCATGAGAACATCAAAGTAGACAGTGGCAAGAAGGCCGTCTGTCTCGTCTTTAACTTCGAGCAAGCGGGCGTTAGACATAAGAACCTCAGTACGGGATGGTTCAGGGTCTTCTTTAACCTGCTGTTTAATAGACTCGTAGACTTCAGGGGTTGTAAACTGCTTAATGTCATCAAGATCTCGGCTGTCCCAGCTCTGCTGCAGGCGGTTGAATACCACCTTAGCACCTTTAAGGAAGTCGTCAGTATCAAATCCGGCCGGAGTAGTTACCTCTGGCTGCACGTCCTGTGCATGACTGCCACCCGCAGGTGTGCTTCGTAGATTTGACCATGCATCCTGAGATTGTCGTTGCATGTTTGAATAATTGTCTTCAGGTGGTGCATATGATTGCTGCTGATTGTAATTCGCTGACCCTCCGCCTTGGTAGGCAGATTGTTGCGATTCCATCCTTCGAGACCGGAACATTTTGCGGAGAAATAGGAACGCCAATCCAAACAAGATAATATCAAAGAAACCAATGCCGCCAAACCCTCCACCGGAGAGCATAGAGCCAAGCAATGTACCGGCGAGAAGACCGCCGAACATGCCGCCCATGCCACCGAAGAGACCTCTGCGCGGTTGCGCGGAGCTGGAAAGTGCGGATTTGTTTTGGTTCAGCGGAGCCTTAGGTACGGGCTTAGAAAAGCTTTTGCTGAACATCGGCTTACTGCCGAATGACCTACCCCCGCCAAAACGCTTGGCTTCTGCGAAGTCTGCCATGCCGAAAACAAAAACGGCGGCTATGACTGGGATTAGGAGTAAGGCAATTAGGCGGATCATTTTCATACAATTCTCCATGTAAATAGATATCCCGTACCATGTAACGATAATAAGGCATGAGTCAAGAGCAGAGGTGCTCCAAAAAAAGTCTTATTTTTGAAAGTTGTCGAACTTTATCCATGTAACTGCACCTAATTCTACAGGCTTTTCTTCTCCTGAAGGTGCAGTAAGAGTATAATCTGCTGTGGTAAGTGCTGCAAATCCCCACCATCCGGCTTTTGGACAGGTAACAGTGAATACGCCGTTGCTGTCTGTTTTGGTAACCATGGTTACGTGATGTTCGGTTGGTGCTGTAAAGCCATCTTTGTTGTAGAGCTCGTATTCAACTTCTGCATTTGCCACGGGCTTGCCGTTTGACAGAACCTGACCGGTAAAGCTGCTGCCTGCGTATAACCCGTAAGGACGAGTGAGCGGAATAATTTCTGTAGGCAGTCCTGCCGGAGCATCCCAGTCTTCTTCGGAGCCGAATGCCGCAACATATGTTTTTGTGTAATGGATGATGAAGCAGTCTTCTTCCGGTTCCCAGTATGGTGTTGGTTCCAAAATAAACTGGTATACGCCCGGGCGCTTGAAGCGGAATGCAGTTTTCCATGCTTCTTGATCCATAACTTTTGCTGTGGAGAGAGTAGGAAGCAGGTCGATTTTTTTACCGTTTGCGAAAGCAAAAAATTGTTTCGGCTTTTCAAGCTTCATGCCTGCGCCTTCAAACGGGTGGGAGAATGAAACTGTTAAATTGGTGCTACGTGTTTCCTGAGTGGCAACATTCGAATCAGGAATCACCATGCCGAAGTGGGCAAAAGCCGGACTGGCAACAAGCATAAAGGCAATAAAGGTAAGAATGGTAGTGCGCATAACTGCTCCTATTACTTTGGGAAAATAGATATAAGTGAACACCTATGTCGTGGTTACACGAATTGGATATTCGTGTCATTACTAAAATAAAAAGACGAAATATGTGTCACCTGTCTGACAGAAGATAGGAAGGAAGCAGTGAGTTTTTACAATTAGCTTGTAACTTTGGTGTGTTACTTGATTCTATTTTTTGATCACATTTTCAGGCTCAGGTGTTCGAGCCATGATGGCAACCTCAACAGAGCCTGCGCCGCCTTCAAGAAGAGTTCTCGCGGCCTGTCGTAAGGTCGAGCCTGTTGTGGCAATGTCGTCCACAAGCAGAATGTGAGCATTTTGGAATGAGGTGGGGATAGTTGCTGTGAACGCGCCGGATAGGTTCTTGTTGCGTTCTTTTTTACTTAAGGTTGCCTGTGGAGCAGTTTCACGATTTCGGCGAAGCAAGTCCGGCAAAAGTGGAGCTTCAATTTTTTGCGCGATGAGTTTTGCTGACAACATGCTTTGGTTATGACCACGATGGAGAAGACGGGAATCATGGAGCGGGATTGGTACAACTGTGGCAGGAGAGGTTTCTCGAGGTGAATATATAGCTGCGAGCAAGCGGGCAAGTGTGAGCCCTGCATCAAGTCTGCCGTGGAATTTATGTTTAAGAAGCAGCTCACGCAGGATGCCTTCATAGGCACCGTAGAGTGTTATGTGTGTCCACGGTGGTGGAGTAATCATACAGGCAGAGCAGCGGGACGGAGCTCCGATGGCTTTTGCGTATAACATGCCGCAATCTGGACAATACCCTTGAGAACGGGGCGCCAAGTGGTGCAGGCAATCTGGGCAAAGTTGTGGTGAAAGGCTCCATTCGTGATGGAGCCTTTTTGTGTATTCAGTTTTATCAGGCAGAGCGCTCTCTTTCTCGTACAGTGAACGAAATGATGTATCCTTCACCGGACTATAGGGCGCAAAGCATGAAACGCATCGGGTTTCATCTAATCCCAGAAACGCGGCAGTACTCTTGAGTAAAGCAAAAACACTATGCATGCTCTGGTTTCCGTGCGTTATTTTTGAGTTGAAAAACGGGGTACAGTGTCGTTGTACGCTGCCGTTGCATAGTCCTTAATCCGCTCTATCGTTTCCGGATCGCTTGCCAGTTCATCAGGACCATCTTTTCCGTAAATAAGCAGTGGTTCAACAAGGCTGATATTAAACGGAGACAGGAAATATTTTAGTGTCAGCAATGAACCGTGAAAGAGCTGATCGCCGACAGGACGTGCTGCAACAAGGCAGATGTATGCCTTTCTCGGTGGAAGAGAAAGTACAAATGGATCACGATTATGTTGGCGGAACCAGAAGCACTGACAACGGTCTATGAACGTTTTAAAGATGGACGGCAGATGGTAAAAATAGATCGGCGAGCTTATAAACAGCGATGGTGCTTCCATCAGCATAGAGTAGAGTTCTGAGCTGTCGTCTTTACCCTCCTGCACACATTTTTTATTACCGGGAACTGCGCACGCTTCACATGCTGTACAGTGCCGCACAGTATAGTCGCGCATAAAACGCGTCTGTGTTTGTCCACCAGCTGCCTCGTACCCTTGGGCAAAGACTCTTGCTGCATTGTCTGTGTTGCCACCTTTACGGGCGCTGCAACCTAGTATCTGAAGAGCATTGGCAAAAGATTGTTGTGCGTTCATCATCTCTCCTTCCAGCAGCTGCAGAATTATTTCTTTGCAGCACGCTTGCACAAAGCTGAAAGCTCTGTGTCATCATCTGTTTGGATTTCACATTGCCACTGAGGATATTTCTCCAGTGCATACTCCAGCGGAGCATGTGCCTTAGCAGGAAGCAGAAGAAGTACTCTGTTCTTCTTCTGAAAGCCGAGATAAAAACTTATCTCGAGTCCCAAGCCTCAACATGCATTTCGTAAATCAGCTACAGTTGTGTCGGTGTCTTCATTGTGTGTTGTCATGATAACTCCAGATCGATGAAAACCCCGTATTAAAGTTTGTGCGCCTGCCTTACGCTAGCGTACCATCTGCTCATGACCAATGTTCTGCAAAACAAGCGTACTGTGTTTGTACAGGGTAATTGATCAACAGTCTGATATTATTGTTTGTTCAGGCACTAACATAGTGCCTGAACAAAATTTTTAGCGCTGGAAGTCAGAAAAATACGGGTTGTTAATTTGCTCGTCGTTCACGGACGAATGTGGTCCGTGACCTGAATATACTACGGTTTCAGGTGGGAGTGCGAAGATTTTTTCTGTTACTGACTTTTTCAGAACATCAAAATCACCACCCGGCAGGTCTGTACGACCAATGGCGCGGTAGAATAATACATCGCCTACAAATACTGCCTTTGCAGCAGGGAAGAAAAAGGAAAGACTGCCAGGGGAATGACCCGGTGTGGCGAGTACTTTACAGTCTAAATCCATAAAGGTGTGGTCGCCTTCTGCAATTGAGGTAAAGGTGAATGGAGGTACCTTAGGGAATCCCCACATGCCGCCCTGACCAACTTCGGAATCGAGAAGGAAAGTATCTTCAGTGCCACTGATGACAACTGCACCTGTTGCTTCTTGCAGTGCTTTAATTCCGTACAAATGGTCAAAGTGAAAATGAGTAACAAGAATATGAGTAAGGGTCAGGCCTTCTTCTTTCAAAAACTCGACAACAGTAGTTGGTTCGCCGCCAGGATCAACTGCAACAGCTTTTCCTTCGTGGAAAAGAACGTAGCAATTTGTTTCAAGCGGGCCTAAAGGGAATGTTTTTACTTGCATTAAAATTGCTCCAGCATAATATCTTCCAGCGGCTTGCGTGAGGAGGTTCCCTCCTGTGCAGGTTCGCCGATGGCAATAAATGTGATGAATTCATATTTGTCAGTATCAAGGGACAGAACGTCAAGAACCTGCTCGGCATTGTTCATCATCTGTCCAAGCCATACAGAGCCAAGACCGAGAGAATGTGCCGCGAGCATGATATTCTGAATACAACCGCCAGCGGACTGATGATCTTTTAATTCGTGGTACAGGCAATTTTTGTCGAGAAAAACGCCAATCATCAGAGCTGCATTGTGTACGATATGTGAGTAAATCGTGCAATCTGCTAATCCGTCAATCCGTGGATCATTTGGGCGAAGCGCAATGAAACGGAAAGGCTGATTGTTTTTTCCACTTGGTGCCCAGCGACCGGCTTCCAGCATAGCAGTGATTTCTTCACGGGTAACTTCACGATCAGTATATTTTCGTATGCTGCGGCGCTCTTGTAAAGCAGCAAGAACAGGATTGGACATGCGGTCTCCTCGTTTTTATGTTATACTAGAGGTTGTTATGGCGTTTTTTTATTTTGGTAGCGTATTTTTTTATTTAATATCACAAGGTGAAGCAGGCCAAACAGTAGGCGTAGCCTTCTGGAAAATAAAGCAAAAAGCAACCGATGCTTTTCATTGTGGTGTAACCTATGTATAAAAAATGGTTATGAAAGCGCAAATAGATATTCTGAATTCAGAGCGGACACAGTTAAGCAGATTCGATCTCATAACTTATGAGCATCTACTCGCTGAATCGATTAAATCTATTCTCAACTATTCATCATACAGTTTGTATTTTCCCCGAAAGATACAAAGTCTTGAAGCTGTTTGGGACGCAAAAGAGAAAAAACTTTTGTTACCCCTTGTGATGAACAATAAATTTTATGGGCAATTTGTGGCTAGAGGCGTAAGCATTCGCGCGCCTAAGACCCTTATGTCCATGCTTCCCGCGGTGGCAACGCTGGCGCTTGAAAAAGTTCAAGGTATGAAGTCCAGCATCACGAATGCGCAGAATGGTTTGTTTACCCGTGATTACCTGCACCATGCAGCTAACCGCGAACTGCGTATGATCCGCGAAGGCTTTCATCTTTCCGGAGAACCCCGTACCGCAGGGAGTGAAGAGTATCGCGCCACTGTTGGTGTCGTACTCCTCGACCTTTCAGGACTTCGCTCTGTTGAAACAGAATTTGGTCACCTGTTCGCTGAAGATTTGGCTGTACAGTTTGCAGACGCACTTGCGGCTGTCGCACCGGAGCAGGCTCTTGTGTGTAACAGCGGTGATTATGAATACGCTATCCTTGTTCCTGCCGGAACATCAAGTGCATGCAGAAAAATTGCTGCGGAAGCAGTTCGAACTCTCCGGTCCATCCAAAAAGTTCATGCTGTTACAGAACATCGCGTAGGCGTTGATATTGCCGCAGGTTATGCTGCGTTTCCTCAGGATTTCGAGGGAGCACAGTTTGAGTTGAGAAGCGATGAACAGAGCCGTTTACTGCTCCGCAAAGCGCGTATCGGTGCTAGCGTTGCAAAGCGCCTAAGCGATTCCCTCACCATTCCGCATGTGCTCGGTTTTAACCGTCTGCTCCATGAAGGCGGAACTGTCCGTGAAGTGCTTCCCGTCAGCCGCGTTGTGGTTGATGTGGGTATGTCTATGGGCGCACGTGAAGGGCAGCGATTCTCCGTATGGTCATGTAGTTATGATTCCACCTACGCCAATGGTGTTCCCGCAAATTCTCTTATCAACAGGCACCCTTTGTATAAAGGGGAGCTTGTGCTTATGGAAGTGCGTGAAGCTGACTCCATAGCTGAAATTATGCATATGGGTGATCCCACATGGGCTGTGGAGCCGACTGACGCCATTAAGTTGTTGCCGGAAGAAAAGGGCATCGGCGTAGCGGTAGAAAAGAACGAAGCAGCAGAGCAGCTGGATTCGCTCACCGGTCTTTACAAACACAGAGACTTCATTGGTCGCTTCACCAAAGAGCGTGAAAAGACAGACTCCTTTGCCCTTGCGCTTATTCGTCTTTCCCGTATCCCGCACGTACAGGGTGGGGCAGGAGAGCAAATTTTAGCGGAAGCCACGCAGCAATGCCGTGACATTCTTGGTAGCGAAATGATCGGTGGTAGATACGGTCTCAACTCACTTATTTGCTTTTATCCAGAAGGTAAGCCGGAGTTTGTACAGATTCTTTTTAATGAACTGTGTGAACGCCTTTTGACGAATCTTGGGATTGAAGCCGCAGTGGGTGTTTTCTGCTACCCATATTTAGATTACCGTAAAGGTGATGCCTTGGAATGTTGTTTAAAAGCACTTGAATACGCCATGCTGCTTCCGGCTCCACGGGTTGGTATTCTCGATTCTCTCGCGCTTAATATCAGCGCTGACAAGCTTTATTCCAAGAATGATTCCTTCGGTGCCATCGAAGAATATAAACGCGCGCTGCTTGCAGATGAAGATAACACTATGGCGTGGAACTCCCTTGGAGTGTGCTACGCCGGATTAGGGCGACCAGAAGAGGCGCGCAAGCACTTTGAAGGTGCACTAGATCGTGATGAAGATGATGTGATGGCCTTGTATAACCTAGGGCACATATCGCAGACAATCGGCAACTTTTCAGCTGCCCGTGACTATTACGATGATTGTCTCCTGCATGATGAGAAACACTTTTTCTCCCTTATTCGCCTTGGGCAGGTGAACGAAATGGAGAGCGACTTTGCCACAGCGCGTACGTTCTTTGAACGTGCACGTGCTTTGGAAGAAAACAAACCTCTTGTGGAGCGTAACTTTGCGCGGCTATGCATGAAGGAAGAAAATCCGGATAAAGCCCGTGAACATCTTCATCAGGCATTGCTTTACAATCCACAGGATGCGGTAGCGCTGGAATTAATGGCGCGTATTTATCTGGATGGGGGAGAAGATCCGGAAATTGCAGAAGTGCTTGCCAGACAGGCAGCAGCATTGCGACCGGACTTTAAAGGAGCATGGCTCCAGCTTGCCCGTGCGTTAGAGGCGTGCGGTAAGAAACAGGATGCGCATCAGGCGCTTGTGAAAGCAGGGGAGTTGTAGTGCTTCAGCAGTTGAAGACGTTTTTTTCTTCGCCATATATTGCGGTGCCAATAGGTGCCTTCATAATCAGTTTTTCGCCGGTACTTGTACGGCTTTCCAGTGTGTCACCAGATAGCTCAGCTTTTTATCGCGTGTTTTTTGGTGGAATAACTCTCATGATCTTTTCCGTCATTAGACGTGAGAGGTTTTCTGTTCCCCTAAAAATCTGGGGACTCGTCATACTGACGGCACTTTTTTTTGCCATAGACCTTCAATGCTGGCACAGAGCTATTGGATACGTCGGTCCCGGGTTAGCAACCATTCTCGGCAATTTGCAAGTATTCGCAACAGCAGCATTCGGGGCACTTCTGTTTAAAGAAGTAATCTCCAAACGGCTTATAGTTGCGTTGCCTCTTGCTGTAATAGGTCTATTCCTTCTCATAGGTCTCGATCTGAATGAAATATCATCAGATATCCTCTGGGGGCTTTTATTCGGTATCCTTACAGCCATATCATACTCTAGCTACATAATATGTTTGCGTCAGTCGCAATCCACAGAAAAAAAGCTGCCGCTATTCGCCAACATGGGCATCATTTCTTTGCTTACAGCCCTGAGTGTCGGCATATCAATGAATGTAACAGGCGACTCGTTTGTCATTCCAACTTCAAGTGACTGGTTTTATCTCATCATCTACGGTGTATTCTGCCAAGGTATTGGCTGGGCGTTCATATCCAAAGGGCTCCCGAATCTGCCAGCAGCAATCGCAGGGCTTCTCATGCTTCTGCAACCAGCGTTGGCGTTCGTATGGGATGTCGTGCTTTTCAGCCGTCCAACAGGCGCCTACGGTCTCGTTGGTGTGGCGCTTGTCCTTTTTGCCATCGGTATGGGCATATATGGGCAGCAAGCTGTAGCCAAAAACAACGAGTAATTATTGATCTAACGTACAGTTTTATCAGCAACTTATTTTTTTAAAATTTTTGCTATGAAAAAAGCCCTTGTTATCATTTAGATAACAAGGGCTATGTTTTTTTTACGATTATGCTTAAGGAGTTGGCTTCTTTTAGTTCCTCTTGACTTGTTTCTTAGTCACTACAGAGAATAATATAAATGCTCACTTCTCGATTTGGGAAGAAATCCGGCGAGCTTTTATCTCTCTGCCATTGCTAGTCTTACACCAAACATAGCAAAAGCGAATGCAAAAGATCGTTGTAGCATACGGATAATGTTCGGAGAATTAATAACGTAAGAACGAACACTGTGAGCAAACAGTCCGTAGAGTGCAAAAATACACAGCGTAAGCCCCATAAAAATTCCACTCAAGACAAACATCTGCACTGTTGGCGAGGTTTCCTCCGCGGAAATAAAGAGTGGGAGAAAAGCCAAAAAGAAAAGCGACAGTTTAGGGTTTAAAATATTAATGAGCATCGCTCTTACTGCGATTCTCCATACACCTTGCTCTTTACCAGCACTCTCAAATTTAAGGGCATTGGGGTCACGCCACATTACCCACGCCATATACAGTAGATAACCTGCTCCGATTATCTTTATCGTTTGGAAAGCAAGGGCGCTCGTATGAAGAAGTAAAGAAAGTCCAGAAATGCTTGCAAGCAGGTGGGGAATAATACCGGCGGTGCAACCTAACGCTGCTGCCAGTGCGGATCGTCTTCCCCCGAAAAGGCCGTTTGATACTGTATAGATAACTCCAGTACCAGGCATTAATACAACAAGTAATGTTGTTAAAAGAAATTCATTGCTCACCATTATCATCTCCAGTTTCACTTAAAGAACTTAGCAAATTGTTTCACTCACTGTACGCATTAACAAGTGGGAAGAGGCATGTATACAGGTAGTTCATCATAATTTGCTGTTAACACACGACAGGCTAGTCAGTCACAAAAACAGGAAGATCTGGCATTGGTTTGCCAGCGATTTCAAATGCTTTTTCAAGCATAAGCTGTATGGCGTATTCGCCGTCCGCTCCGAGTTCCATTGAGAACTCGTTAACGAAGGTCGCTATGTGCTCTTTGATAACGCTGTCGTCCATTTCTTGTGCATGTTCTTTAATGTATGCGGTAGCTTCTTCGGGGTTCTGTTGCACGTAAGCGAGGCTTGCACGAATAGCTTTTTCGAGCTGACGTGCTACGTCCATACCGAGGTCACGGCGTACGGCGATTGCGCCAAGCGGCAGAGGAAGGTCTGTTGTGTTTTCCCACCATTGACCGAGATCTAGAACTTTTTTGAGCCCGAATTTTTCGTAAGTGAAGCGTCCTTCGTGGATGACAACACCTGCGTCTACTGATCCTGCTTGCACTGCTGGCATGACTTCATCGAAGAGCATTTCTACTCGTTCACCTTTGAGTGAATTATTGAGCGATAGGAGCATATTTGCAGTGGTGAGCTTGCCTGGTATGGCAACCTTTTTGTCTGGTTCTCTTGCGGACTGGAAGCATGCGTCTTTTTTGGTAACGATGATCGGACCGCAGCCTCTGCCGAGAGCGCCACCGGTGCGGAGCAAAATGTAGTCGTCGAGACAGTCAGTCATGGCTGCGACGGAAAGTTTTGTTACGGCGATATCGCCTTTGCGTGCTCGGATATTTAAATCTTCAACATCTGCCATGTACATTGTGATGTCGAAGGGCAGATCGATTTTGTTGTTCGCGAGGGCGTAAAAAATCCATGTGTCGTTAGGGCAAGGGGAGATGCCGAGTTCCAACTGCATAAAAACCTCCGATATATAGGAGCTTATTGTTCTAAAGGTAACGCACTTAGTGGGGTTTGTTTGTGTGTATTCTTACGGTTGACATAGCTCGCATGCAAGCAGATACTCAGCCCGCCGAAGACCACACACACAAGTTGCCGCACGTTTTTTATACTGTGCTTTGTTTGTTAGGTAAATTGGAACGTTTTAATTTACTTTTCACACTGCGGTAACAACAGTACATCGCGATACTGTCTTTCGATAACGCATGGTGCGTGGTTGTTTTTAGTAGACATCTGGAGACCGTGATTATGTTAGATGCTGATTACTATGCCCGTCTTGGATTGGGCAGTGTATTTGAAAAGGTCATGAACGGTGATCGTCTGTCCATTGAAGACGGAAGAAAACTGTTTGCCTGTGAAGACATAAACGCCCTTGGCGCGTTGGCGCATCATGCGCGTACACGTATGCATGGGGATTCCACGTATTATGTTCTTAACCGTCACGTCAATTACACAAACGTTTGTGTAAATGCCTGTCTATTCTGTGCCTACCAGAAAGAAGAAGACGAGCAAGAGGGCGCATTTTGTCTGAGTCTAGATGACATTGTAGCTAAGCTCGATCCTAAAGATGGTCTTCCGTATGATGAAGTACATATCGTCGGCGGCTGTCACCCTAAGCTTCCTTTGAGCTTTTTTGAAGAAGCCATTGGACGCATTAAGGAAACCTACCCCGGTATTGTTGTAAAAGCATTTACCGCTGTAGAAATTGCACACTTTGCTGAGCTTGAAAATATTTCTACTCAGGAAGTGTTAGAGCGTTTAAAAGCTGCTGGCTTAGAAGCCATGCCGGGCGGCGGCGCAGAAATTTTTGCACCTGAAGTACGCGAAAAAATTTGTCCACGAAAAGCAACAGGTGATGAGTGGCTGAATGTGGCGCGCGAGGCGCATACACTCGGTATTACATCAAACTGTACAATGCTTTTCGGGCACCTTGAATCAATTGATGATCGTTTAGATCACCTTGATAAACTGCGTAAGCTTCAGGATGAAACCAACGGCTTCTCCTGTTTTATTCCGCTTCCGTTCCTTACAGAAAACAGCATGCTTGAATTGCCTGAAGAGCGCAAAGGTAAACATACAGGGCTTGATAAGCTCCGTACTATCGCTATTTGCCGCCTTATGCTGGATAACATTCCGCATATTAAAGCATACTGGGTTATGCTTGGCGTAAAGCTTGCGCAAGCTGCATTGCACTTTGGTGCTGATGATTTGGACGGAACTATTGTTGAAGAAAAAATTGGTCACGATGCAGGTGCTGCTTCTGATCAGGCTATGACAATTCCGCAGCTTGAAGAGATGATTGTTCGTTCCGGCTTTAATTCGGTACGTCGCAACAGTTTCTTTAAGCCAGTTAACGCAGAGCAGGAGTCGTAACCATGTTTGTTCATAGTCCATTTCATGAAAACGACGCCGTAGTCGAAGTTTCTAAGAAAGTACTTCGCGGTGATCGAATCGATCAGGGCGAAGCGAATGTTCTGTACAATGAAGCAAGCTTGCATACCCTTGCATACCTTGCGAACAATGTACGTTTTGCAAAACATCCTGAACGCATGGTTACATATGTTGCAGACCGTAATATTAATTACTCCAATATTTGCAGCTGTGCCTGTCGTTTTTGCGCTTTCTATGTTGCTCCTGAAAAAGCAGACACAGACGGCGGCTACGTAATTTCTCGTGAAGAACTTGGTCAGAAAATCGAAGAAACCATTGCACTCGGTGGTACACAGATTCTTATGCAGGGTGGACATAACCCTGACCTGACCATGGAATTCTACGAAGACATGATCCGCTGGATCAAGAAGACATATCCTTCCATTCACGTTCATGCATTCTCCCCGCCTGAAATCGTTTTCTTTGCTGAGAACGAAAAATTACTCGTAAAAGACGTAATCGCGCGGCTTCGTGCTGCAGGTCTCGATTCTATTCCAGGTGGTGGTGCTGAGATTCTCGTGGATGAAGTTCGTAAGCATGTTTCTCCTAACAAGTGTAGCGCAACCCGCTGGCTTGCTGTGATGGAAGAAGCTCATTACCAAGGCTTGAATACAACCGCGACTATGATGTTCGGGCACGAAGAAAAGCCTGAAGATCGTATTGAGCATCTCTTTGCTGTACGTGAAGTACAGGATAGAACGAACGGTTTTACAGCTTTCATCCCTTGGACATTCCAGCCGGGTAATACCAACATTTCTTGCCGTCCTGAGCCAAGCGCCGGTTATCTTCGTGTGCTTGCTATGTCTCGTATTGTTCTCGATAACATCGACAACATTCAGGCATCATGGGTAACAATGGGACCAGAGATTGCCCAGCTTTCTCTTTCCTACGGTGCAAACGATTTCGGTTCATTAATGATCGAAGAAAACGTTGTTGCAGCGGCAGGTACCTCTTTCCAGCTTACTCGTGAGGAAATTCATACTATTGTTGAAGCAGCAGGATTTACTCCAAAGCAGCGCACAATGGATTATTCCCTCATTGAGGACAAGGAAGTCTAGCTCGTGCAGAAATCTGCAAAAAAATTGCAAGTCGGTCGCATTCGTTATTTAAACGTGCTTCCAATCTATCATCCACTGGAAACCGGCATACTTGGTGAAAATTTTGACCTCGTATACGGTACTCCGGCAGAATTGAATGAACAGATGGAAGCAGGAAAGCTTGATGTGTCCTCGTGTTCCTCATTCGAGTACGCAAGGCATCCTGAAAAATATTTCCTGCTGCCCGACATTGCCATAGGTAGTGCTGGGCCAGTTATGAGTGTGCTTCTTATTAGTAAAAAGCCTATCTCAGAACTCGGTGGGGAAGAAATTCTCACAACTGCGCAGTCGCATACATCAGCAGCACTGTTACGTATGCTCTTTCGCGATTGCCTCAAGCTTAATGTGTCCTATAAAACAGGGTCTGTGTCAGATCACATCGAGCAAGGTGAGCTGCCGACAGCCGCGCTCTGTATCGGTGACGAAGCACTTCGCCTCAGAAATGATGATCGTTACCCATACCGGCTCGATCTCGGTGAAGCATGGCGCGAGTGGACAGGACTTCCGTTTATTTTCGGTGTTTGGATTGTTTCTCGCCAATCAGTAGAAACCGGCTGTTTTACACAAGATCCAGCAGAACTTTTCAGAAATGCAAAGAACTGGGGTGATGAAAATATTCAGCACGTCATCGAACTCGCAGAAAAAGCCGGATACATGGATATTGAAGGGCTTACACAGTATTTCCAAAGTCTCGTTTTTGATCTGGGTGAAGAAGAACAAAAAGGCCTACGCCTGTTCTTCAAGAGACTCGCTGAAGCAAAAGAAATTCCCTCAGCACCGGAGCTTGAATTTTATTCGCATCAGTGCTGATAGCAAGTGAGATGGCTTTGATGAGTCTTCTGCGTTTTTTATGCCTCCGGCGGCGCTTGCCAGCGGGGCTTTAAGAACCTGTTACACTGTCGCTATCTGTAATCTCTCATTCTTTGAGAACAGCTACCGCTTCTGTAGAAAGGATTCTTAAAAATCTCCAAAGACTTTTTCCTGCGAGGTTAGCACGTTTTTTACACTACCTCGCGGCTTATCCACATTACCTTTCTGATAACGAAAAGGCTGTCTTACATGTAAGGCAGCCTTTTTTTGTACATTTACTGAGGAGGGGTAAAATCTTTATTACCCATTCTTAAAGAGAAGGGCTGAGCTTTTAGTGTGGTACAAAAGTTAGTTGCAAGGAAAGTTAGTGGGGCATAGCCGCGAGGCTACTAAAGCAACGAGCTAAAATCGCAGTTAAAAAGTTTAGGAGATTCTTAAGAAGCCCTTTTTAAAGGGGTCTTAAGCCGCCGGAGGCTCGTCGAAGACTCGCCAAAGGCAATCTTTTTCTTCTTCTCTTTCTTTAACAATTTATTTAAGCGGAATCCGTAGCTCGGTGAGCAGCTCAGCTTCTGGAGTAATGGATGGGCAATTGAGATAGACTTCAAGTGGGGGGTGGTTTGTGAGCTCTTCGTCGGACTCGGGGAACCAGCTGCCGAGCATGGCTACAAAAGTTTCGGGAATGTTGCGGTAGGATCCTTTATGCACACAACAGGCGTAGCGCCCACCATGAATGGTGTATTTTTGCGCATCACCTGTGACGTTAAAATCTTCAGGAATCTCCATGCAAGCATCGTAGCGTAGCTTTTCTGCTGGAGTTGTCCGTGGATCATCGTGCGAAATGCCGATTACTTGCCGGTAGGTGCCGTAGAGACCTTGTTCGCGTGTCCATTTGCAGAGAGTGGTGAAGGCTTTGGCGCATTCTGCGTATGGGCCGGTGTGACGAACGGCGGCTACGGTTATTGGGGCGAAATTTTTGATTGTAACGGTTGGGTCGGATTGCTGAATGGGGGTATCCATGACTTTGCCTCCAGCTAGAAAATTGTAGTCAGACTGCAATTTTCTGAATTTGAGTGGTGAAAAGGAGAACCGCTTTTTGAATGCACGTGAGAATCCTTCTTGGGATTCATATCCGGCATCCAGAGCTATATCTATTAGGGATGTTTCAGTAAAAAGTAACTGGTTCGCGGCACGTTGTAGGCGCAGACGGCGTTGGTATTCCTTAACTCCTTCTCCGACTATTCCTGTAAAAATAGAGTGGAAATAGAGGGCAGAATATCCACATGAAGTTGCTAGATATTCGAGTGGAATGGTTGAATCGAGATGTTTCTCAATATACCGTTGTGATTGCGCTATTTGGTCGCGGATATGTACTTTCTTCGTGTTCATCTGGTTCCCTTTACCACGAAGCAATTTGTGTTTCTTGACCGTTTTTTAGAAAAAACTGTCGGAAGGATTATTTTTTCGGGCAGGTTACCCTGCCCGTTGTTTTTTTAGCTTCTGAAGCCATGCAGGAAGCCTGCATCATAGAGCTTAGAGAAATGTTCTTTGTTGTCTTCGCCGGGGAGTACAAGGAAAACTGTCTGACGTGTGAGGTTGTGCTCTGCAACAGTGGCGCAGATGTTGCCAATGTTGGTGCGTACAATTTTCTGTTCAGGCCAGCCGACACGGTAGGCGATCACTACTACGATTTCATCTTCTAGCCCACCGGCACGCAGTTCTTCAACAAGACGCTCCGGATGTGCTGCGGAAAGGTAGACTGCCATTGCACAGCGATGTTTTGCCATGTCGCGCAGCTTTTCCGTTTCCGGAACAGGGGTGCGACCCTCGAGGCGGGTAATGATCACTGATTGTGATTCTTCCGGTACGGTGAGGGAGGTTGCGGATGCTGCCGCGGCTGCAAAACTTGCAGTCACTCCCGGTATGGTTCCGTAGCCGACGTCTTCTTTATCCAGTAAACGCATCTGTTCGCGGATGGCACCGTAGAGGCTTGGATCGCCGGTATGAACACGGGCAACAGTGCCGCCTTTGTGTACAGTTTCCATAACTGCTGCGTGCGTTTCATCCAGATTCATCGGTGCAGAATCCATGATCTTTGCAGATTCTTTTGCACCTTCAATTATGACTGTCGGTACTAATGAACCGGCGTAGAGTACAAGGTCTGCCTCTGCAATCATGCGGGCACCTTTTAGGGTGATAAGTTCAGGATCACCGGGGCCTGCACCAATGAACCATACTGGCGCTGTCTTCCATTCAGAACGTGTGGTCGTCATAAATATTCCGTGTCGCTTGATTCTAGTCTGATTGTTTTTCAGGCACAGGTTTGTGTGCGCTGATGATAAATATCGGATTCATGCTGTCGAGGCGGACGTCTCCAGCGAGCGGGCTTGATGCGGCTGCTTGAATCATGGTCACATCGTATTTCCAGTCTGCGGCTTTAAAATGATTTTTTGCAGCTTCAAGGCTTGAGAGCAGAGCACAGTTAACCACGATAACTCCGCCGTCTTTCAGTCGTTCGCAAAGTGGCGCGAGGAGGGTGTTCTCGGAACCTAATCCGCCGCCAATAAAAATTCTATCCGGTGTCGGTAAGTCTTCAATGGTTGCCTGTGCATCGCCATGCCGTACGTCCACATTGATGGCACCGAAACGTGTACGGTTTTCTCGGATAAGATCAATCCGTTCACTTTTGCGTTCAATAGCAAAGACTGCACCTTTCGCTAAAAGGTGTGCGGCTTCGATACTGACAGAACCACTCCCTGCTCCAATGTCCCACATGATGTTATGTGGTTCCAATTCAAGCATGCCGAGCGATGCTGCGCGGACGGGACGTTTGGTAATAAGCTTTCGCTCAGTCGCAAATTCTGCGTCTGGAATACCTAATCTCAATGGCTGGGCAGGAGACCCGACGCGTTCTAACAGAATAGCATTAAGTCTGGAAAAACTGAGATTGCTTGCTTCTTCCAGAGTGTAATTGGAAAATTTTTCTTCGCTAGTCCCCATGTTCTCAAAGACACTCATGTGAAACCACGAGATGCCCCTGTCGAGCAGTCTTTGGGCAATAAAGGCTGGGATGTTTGTATCATCTGTAAGTACAGTGACATGGTCACACTGCATGAGTGATGTGAATAGCGGGGTGAAGTCGTTGCGCCCGTGTAACGACACCATTCGCATGTTCTGCCAAGAAACGTTGGCTCTGGATGCAATGGCTTGTACGGTTGCTGTATTAGGGTGAACAACGACGTTTTCTGAACCGAACTCTTTGATTATTCTGTCACCAATTCCATAGAATAGCGGATCGCCATCCGCAATAACAACAACTTCTTTACGAGCATTGTAGCTGGCGGACATGGCATCAAAAACATTGGACAATGGTGCTGTAATGGGAATGGTTTCCACATCAAGTTCGTCAAAGGCAGCCAGTTGGCGTTTTCCGCCCACGAGCACATCAGCGGTTGTGATAATCTGTTCATGAATTTCAGGAAGCGTGTCAGGATCAATTCCAAGACCTACAACGTGAATAGCCATAATCCCTCCAGCAGGTTTCCGGTTGCAATGCTCTGGTAACATTACACAACTGTGAGCAGTGTGCCATCAAAATCAAATAAATAGACAGTAATTTCTACGGAGTTTTTAGCCCATGCCTGCGCAATGTCACGTGCTATGGTGGCTACGTGGCGCAGAGCTGTTTCCCTGTTTGGATCGTCCTTGATGATGTCGAGTACTTGCCGTGCCGTGTTGGCTCCCTCAATTTCAGGAAGCAATAAATCGGCGATACCTGCTTCGCGACACCATTGGGCGAGTAGTAGAAAATCAACAGGTGCAGTTTTGGCGTGGGTGTATGCGTGTCCTTGCGCCAATTTGACCAGTTTTCCGAAGAAACAAGACCACGCTGCGCGCTTGAACTTTTTGTTTGCCGCTGACTCCAGTGAGAACTGAACAAAGTCTGCTGCCTGTACAAAGGCGAGTTCTTTCCACTCCGGCAGAGTTTCCATAAGCAGCCGCTCGCTGCGTCTGCCTGTAGAAAAGCCTATGTAATCGACACCGGCTGCCAGTGAAACATCCATCCCTTGCAGGATGGTTGCCTTCCATGAGCTGTGACTAAACGGCTTTACGGTTCCGCGGGTTCCAAGAATAGAAATTCCACCGAGGATTCCCAATCGTGAGTTCATGGTGTTCTTGGACCGCTCTTCACCGCGCGGCACTTCTATACGTACACGCACGCCGCCAGTGTAGTTGGCCTCGGCACATGCTTCTCGTACTGCTGCTTTTATTTGTTCCTGTGGTTCGGGATTAATTGCAGGATTTCCTGCCGGTACGGGTAATCCGGGGAGTGTCACTTTGCCAACCCCTTTCCCGCCTTCAAGAATGATCTCTGCATTGTCAGGAAGTAACGAAACATGTGCTTCAATGTGTAACCCATTGGTTGCATCAGGATCGTCGCCACCGTCTTTTATAACACTGCCGACAGCGCCACCTTCTTCAAGGTGAACTGCATAAACAGGGATTGTCAGTCGTTCTTTAGGCGCATCTGTAGCCCCGTTTTCTCGTAAAAACGGTGGAAGGGCTATTTCAAGCGCTGTAACCGTCTGCTGTTTGAGCAGTAAACGGAGCGCTGCACCGGCAGCAGCCGATGCTGATGAGCCAGTTGTGTATCCTTCTCGTAGTCTCTTTTCAGCCATTTTCAATGTATACTGCTGTGTGAGCGAAATTGCAAAAACATTAGTCTGCCATACTATCTGCAAATACTACCGCTATCATAGATAAAACTGATCCAATGTGGTGATTGTAATGAGGATTATCGATTTGATTAAAAACTTCAGGATGATAAAACAATGAGTATGTATCTGCTCGATAAATTTTTTCCACGTATTGTAAAACGCACTACCATTATGTTGGTTGTGCGCATTTTTCTCGGTGCCGTTTTTGTATATGCGGGAGCCGGAAAGCTTTGGAATTTACGTGGGTTTGCGATCATCATAGAAGAATTTGGCGTGGTTCCACTGGAACTGCTTCCATATGTAGCAGTTGGACTTCCTGTGCTTGAAATTCTGGCAGGTGCTGGGCTTGTCTGGAATGTGCGCGGGAGTTTGACTGCGATCACTGCCATGACCGTAGTGTTTATGGCAGTGCTTAGCTACGCCATGTACGAAGGACTTGTTATTGCAGACTGCGGTTGTTTTGCTGCGGGTGAAGTTCCTGCTGGCTATGATGATGGCAGTGCATTGCGAGAGGCATTCATACGGGATGTGGGTCTGTTGGCTGCCTGTTGTTTTTTATTTTTTTCTTCCATGCGAAGAAAACAGACTGCTAAAATTTCGTAGTCGCTGTTACTAAAAAGATATTTCAAACTGGAGTATGCTGTGCGTAAGATTTTTGTATGCTGTGTGTTGTTGGTTGGGGTTGTTATGTTAAGCGGATTCATGGGTATTGGTGAATCTGAAATGGACCTCGAAACTAAGTCCATTAAGCTTGCTAAGGAAGTTCAGCGTGGTGATTACAATGTAATCTCTACAGAGGAATTGAAAGATGCATTGGATAAAGGCAACTTACTTGTTATTGACACAATGCCGTACGAAGCTTCTTACAAAAAGAACCACATTCCTGCTGCAGAACAATTTTTATTTCCTATTCCAGATATGACTAGCTGGGATACTAACGAAACCGCAGGCAAAACTCAGGCTGATTTTGAAGCACTTCTTGGTGCAGATAAAGATCGCATGCTTGTTTTCTACTGCGGCTTTGTGAAGTGTACCCGTTCTCATAACGGTGCAATGTGGGCACGCAAACTTGGCTACACCAATGTATACCGTCACCCGGGTGGTATTAAAGCATGGAAAGAAGCAGGATACCCTGTAGATGAAATTAAATAAGTACACTGATGCGTCATTTGCTGACGCTGAACTATCTCCTGAAGTTGAAGCTACTGTTGGTAAGCTGAAACTTCAGGCGGAGAATCTCTTTGAGACACGAGCTCTGCTGTGTGCCGAAGCCGTATTGTTTACCCTGAACGATGCGTTTGATGGCTCCCTTTCTGAAGAGGAAGCAATCAACCTTGGTTCAACCTTCTGTATGGGGGTAGGTAATGCTGGCTGTATGTGTGGTGCTCTTGCTGGGGGACTTGCTTCTGTAGGTATGTTTACCGGAAAAGGACGTATTGCCACAAGCAATGCACACGCACGGGACTGCGGAAAAGAATTACATGATGCGTTTGTGAGAAATCATAAATCCACCTGTTGTCGCAGTCTCACGCGTCACCTCAAAGATGATCCGGCAAAGCATTTTGCGCAGTGTACAATGCTTACTGGTAATGTGACTGAGCTTGCAGCACGTATGATTATAGCAGAGCGTAACGGGGTAGTGTTAGAAAAAACAATACGGAAGCCGTTATCAAAACCTCAGGTTTTGGGTATGCGAGTTGGAAGTGCCCTGAGAAGTCTTGTTCAAAAATGTGCAGCTGCATGTCGATAACATAACTGCGTAAGTTACATGAGATATAAAAAAAGCCGTATGCAATGCATACGGCTTTTTTTGTCCACTAGGGAACTATTGGGGAAAAGGGTTGGCGAACCGACAAGGTGTGGGCTAGTCGGTTCGCCGACCGAGAGATACCATATATGTTGCAGGCATATATTTAAAGACAGAGGGAAGACCGCTGTTCTCTCGGTAAGCAGTCTGTCAAACGCGGGCTAGTCGATGACAGACTGGAGTGGCAATGAGCGCACCCGAAGGTGCTGCAGAGAGAAATTTTTAGCTACATTAGATAGCTTGATTAGGTTGTATACTCAATCAATGCAGGTTGCAAGTTAAAATAGCAGTGTCAGTTGTTCAAAAGACAGTGATGCCTATGGGATACTGAATTGTTACTGCTGGTTATGTATGAATTTGAAAAAAAGCGTGGTGTAAAATTTTGACTGTCAATTCATACAAAATAGCAGTGCTGCCTTTTTTTAAATCAAACTTACTCCATATTTGCACGGGCAACTTTCAATTGTTGCTGCTTCTACTAAACAATTCTTTTCCCAATGGCTCAATCGATCTGTGATAATTTTTATGAACGTTTTTGCATTTTCAGGGTCTTTATCAAGCTCACTTAACGCTTTGGGACGTGGCAGAATAAGACAGGTTGAAGGGACAACGGCTTCGACAGAAAAAAGACGTTCTGTATCTGCAAGTAATGCCAATGTACCGAATACACGTCCTTGGGTGATTGTGCCGTGTGTGCTGGATTTGTCTGAGTAGGTATGAGTGATAGAAAGTGAACCTTGCACGAGCAAGTAGGCTTTATTGTCTGTATCTCCCTGATGGAACACGTATCCACCGGCTTGATAATTCATGCGCTTTACGAGCAAGGCATACGAACGAAGACGTTCGATTGGAAATTTTGAAAAAATTTCTGCCTTAAGCAGCAATTCTAAATTTCGATCATATTCGCAGGACGGGGGCTTTTGGGTGGTATCCATACTATCTCCTGAATTATGTATCAGTCAGTTTACAATGAACGTAAGCATAAGAGTGATGAACAGTTAAGACGCTCCATGCACAAGTTCATAAAGGGATCCTTTTTTCTCCATAAGTTCTTCGTAGGTACCCTTTTCGACAAGCTTGCCACTGCGCAGCACAGCCACACTGTCATACCCCGGCAAGGTGTCGAGACGGTGTACCACAGAGAGTATGGTCGCTTTGCCTTTCAGCATTCGTTCCATAATATTCTGGATACGTGTCTGTGACGCGTTGTCGAGTGCTGATGTGGCTTCATCGAAGATATAAATAGGTGGTTGTTTGAGGAAGGCACGTGCAAGGGCGACTTTTTGGCGTTGACCACCGGAGAGATCCTCACCCATGTTGCCGACGTTGTGGTCCAGACCAATTTCCAAGATTGGCTCCAGTACACCTTCAATAATGAGTAACTGGTTCATGTGTCGCTGAACGCGCTCTTCAGCACCTGCATTATCGAGTTTGATGTGACCGTATGCGATGTTGTCCATGATGGTGAGCGTATGCACATACTTTTCCCTACTGTATGTAATGAATGTTTGCGGCATATGTTCATCCATGTATTTTTTGAATGACTTGCGGATACTACTTATCGAGGTGAATAGCTTTTCCGGGATGGAGGCGATGGAATGCTGGCTCGGTGTAAAGTTGAGACTTAAGTAAAGAAGTGCGCCGCGTGCATCCTGCTCCAGTTTAACCAATCCCTCTTCTGGCGTTTGCGATTTGCGAAGTTGTTCAACTATCTGGTGATAAGCTGAAAGCGCATCAGCCGGAACTGGGCTGCGTTGTAAAAGTTCCTGCTCATCCGGTGAGTTATGGATAAGCTCGATAGTACGCGTGGCAATGAGGCAGCCAAGTAATTCCAGCTGTGTGAGCAGATTGAATTCTTTAAGAAAGTTGACGAAGTGATGTTGGGTGTGGAGGTTTGAAAGGGATATGTTTTCATCCCGTGATGCGCCGAACACAATATTTTCAGCGATGGAAGCATATTGCAGATATTTTTCAGAATTAAAGAATTCAATGTCGTTATGAAGCTTCGCACCATGCAATTGTTGGAACTGCTCACGAGCTCGAATCAGGCTTTCTATTAACTCAGGTGATGAGTCCTTTTTAAGCGTTGTGCGCAGACCAAAACCGAGCACATCAACAAAGAGCCCAACCTGCTGCGCCACTTCAATGATTCGATCCAAGTCTGGAAGTACAGGGTCTGTTTCACCCCGTTGGCGCAGAAGAGCTTCACTGCTGTATACTAGGTTGTTACGAATAGTGCCGTCGAAAATAAATGGGTGCTGTGCAACAATCCCGACGTTTTCTGCAATATCCTGTTTACTCAGTTGAGCAACCTCGTATCCATCCAGCTGCACATTCCCGCCAGTATATTTGAGCATTTGCCCTACGGCACTTGCGAGAGTGGATTTGCCGCTCCCTGAAAAGCCTACAAGAGCAAGGTGCTCACCAGCTTTAATATCTAAATCAATATTATCAAGAATACGAATATTGGTTCCGATGGTGAAAGAGAGATCTTTAATATGAATGTCGCCATTCAGTGTATAGGTAGCTCTGCCTTCCGGAACTGAATCAAATTCTGCCGCGAGATCAAAATAATCCATTACCTGTTTGTAGCGTACGATACAGTCCTGATAGAGCTGATAAAATTCCATGAGCTCTTTCCATGGATCGTATAGTTTTTCGTATGCTGACAGGAATGCGACCAGTGCACCCAGCTGGAATTTGCCCTGAATTGCCAGATAACCACCAACAAGGAATAAAATGAAAGGGCCAAGAGATTGGAATATGTTGTTTGTAAATTTGATACCGAATTTTACGATCAGGAGACGGTAGGTAATGTTGTAAAGCCAATGTGCTGATTTTTTGAATTTGGTTTCTTCAAGCGAAAATGCGCAGTTGCCTTGGATTTCATGAATTCCTGTCATGGATTCGCTGATGATGCTGCTTGTATGGCGCAAACCATTTGTCTTTTGACGATTGAGACTGTTGTACTTGCGTTGCAGCATAGGAATAATCAGCATTTCAATTGGATAGATTGATACAGAAAGTCCGGCAAGAAGCGGGTCAAGGTAGAGCATGTATCCAGCAAATGCGAAGAACGTGAGTATGTTGACCAGCGGTGCAGAGATAGCCATCCCTGCAAATGTTGCCATAGGAAGCAGTTCTGTCATGAGTGTAGAAACGACAAGTCCCGGTGATGTTCTGCGGAAGAAAGGCATGGGGAGTGTGAGAATGTGGTCGTACAGGTGTTTTCTAATTCTAAAAAGTGTACTTTCACCGACTTTGGTCTGAAGTATATTGATCGCATACTTGAGGATACCAGCAGAGAATACGGCAGTGATGTAAATCATACAGTAGTAGATGAGAGCATCAACTTTCTTTAGCTGAATGGCATCAGAAATAATACGTTTTTGCATTTCAATAGGAACAAGTCGCATTGCAACCGTTACAACAATGATCGTAATCATGGCCAGCTGAAGCGGTCTATTTTTATATAAAACCCAGTAGTACATGGAACGCTTTGTAACCGGTGTAGACTCATTTGCCATGCTTGGTATCCTTTGATGTAAGAAAGACACATCGTGCGGGCATATATAACAATATTAAGAAGCAAGGTACGGTACTATGTGTAATGGCACTTAAAAAGTTGACCTTTATCCATAGATTGTCCTTACGATGGAAGTTGTTCCTCACGCTGGTATTGTTCAGTGTGTTGCCCATCTGTGGCACTTTGATAACGGTGCAACAGCTGGAAACAGATATTAAAGATTATTTGTATGAAAGTACCCGTAAAGACTTGGTGAAACAGGCGAGTCTTTCTATTGAAAATATCGCCGTTAACTTTGCAAAAAATCTCGAGGACAGTGAGCGGATGCGAAGCGTCATTATCGATGTAGTGGCTCTTTCTGCTCAGCACTTTCTTGAGATGCATGCTCCATCCAAGAAAAAACTGCTTTATTCAGATCAAATCAAACCGAATATTCCGTATCCCAAAGATCTTGTCGTCGATCCCCAGCACGCACCCACTCGTCAGTATATGGTCAAATATGGCAATGACATAAGCAAGTATATTTCCTTTGGTGATATCGCATACTTCCTGCCGCAGGATCAGACAGAGCGAGCCACTGCAAAGCTTCAAGCGGAAAAATTGATTCTACTGCTCCCCTTATTCAAAGAGCTCAAAAAATCATATGGCTCATTCATCTACAACCTCTACATTGGTACTGAGTCCGGGCTGTTAGCGTATTATCCTGCTCATGGTGGTATTCCTAAAACGTATGATCCGCGCAAGCGTGTATGGTACCGGCTGGCCGTTGAGGAAAAAACAATGGTCTGGCGCGCACCGCTGCGGGATATTTCAACAGGCAGGCTTGTGTTCACCGTGTCGGCTCCGTTGTTTAATGAAAAAAAAGAAATTATCGGTGTTGTCGGTCTTGACGTTCTCATGGAACAGGGACTTTCCGGTGGGAATATTACCGCTGCGTGGTCGAATCACGCCCGCCTGATTCTCGCAGATGAGGCAGATGACAAAGTTACCGGAAGCGCGGGGCTGCGCACAATTGCCCACACTTACAAGCGTGGGAAGACTGACCGTGAATACACATGGGTCATGGGCGGTTCAAAAGAGCAGTGGGTCAAGTTTAAGAATGATGAAGTGAAGGCCAAATTTATGAACGCCATTGCTTCAGGAACATCCGGTACCTTGTTAATGCCGTGGGATGGAGAATCCAGCCTTGTGGCGTGGGCACCGTTTAAAGATAATAATTATTTCATCGCGGTAGTACCTGAAGATGACGTAATGCACCTTACTAATAAGATACTTGCCTATCTTTATTGGGCAAGCTCTGCTCAACAGCGTGTGGTGGAAATCGCCGTTGTTGTGATTGTCTTTTTGACATTTCTTTTTGCCATGTATGCGAGTCAGACTATTTCCAAACCGATGAACTTGATGGTGGAAGCCTTTAAAGAGCTTGCTCAGGGTAATTTTAGTGCTCGTGTTGAATTTAAAACCGGTGATGAACGCGATACCCTTGTGGAGACCTTCAACCGGATCGGGCCTCAATTGGAGCATTTACTGGAGACTCAGCAAGCGCTGGATGTGGCGCATGAGATTCAGGAAAACCTGCTTCCTGCTAGAAGCCCTAAGTTACCGGGATGGCAGATTTCCGGTGCAATTCGCTACTGTGATCAGACGGGCGGGGATTATTACGATTACTACATGACAGCGTGTGATGGTGACCCCGTACTATCCGTTGTTGTCGGTGATGTTTCCGGTCATGGTGTTGCATCAGCTTTGTTGATGACCACAGCACGTGCATTGTTGAGAGTACATACAGAGTGCACACGTATAAGTGCGTCTCGCAGAGTTTCTCAGGTAAGTAATCTACTCGCACAGGATATCCATGGTACTGGGCAGTTTATGACACTGTTTTATCTGGAAATAATGTTAGATAGTGATACTGTACGGTGGGTTAGAGCAGGGCATGATCCAGCAATAGTATATTTACCGGAACAAAAAGAATTTACTGAATTGCGCGGCAAAGGCTTGCCGCTTGGTGTTATTGAGCGTTTTGAATATGAAGAGAGTGAAGTTGATCTTACTCAGCAAGGTACAATCATATTATTAGGTACAGATGGTATCTGGGAAGCTCGTAAGGGTGGATACGGTGACTTGTACGGTAAAGACCGTGTACGAGAACTCATTCGTAAACATGCATCAAAATCAGCAGAAGAGATACGAGACTACGTGCTTGAAGCTGTAGAAGCATGGCAAAAGAATGTCCCGAATGCAGATGATGTAACTCTTGTTGTTATTAAGAAAGATAAAAATGCTAATAAAGGGTGTGAAGAAGTATCTATTTGCAACCTTGATTTCTTCATGGAAGAGAAGGATAAGAATGAGTAACGGGCGTATTTGCTATAGAATGGTGATTCATTCCCGTGATGAATTCATTAAGCTTGTATCTGCTATAGATGAAATGGCAGATAAACGCTCAATTGCGCCTTCTGTAGTCTTCAAAATTACTCTCGCACTGGATGAACTGATAAGTAATATTTTTGATTATGCGTTTTCAGACACACAGGAACCAAAGGTAGATGTTGTTGTGTGTATTGAACGGGGCGTATTCTACGCAAAAGTAATAGATGACGGAATACCGTTTGATATTTCTCAAATTAAGGAACCAGAGTTTGATAAGCCGATAGAAGAAAGGCGAAAGCCTGTGGGAGGTATGGGGGTTCACCTTGTGCGTAAGCTTATGGATTCGTTCACATACTATCGGCATGCAGGCAAAAATTATGTTCTTATTTGTACGAAAATAGATCCGGAAACTCATTAGAAAGGAGCCAGATATGGCATTATCAACCATTGAATTACCAAATTGTACGGTTCTCGCCATGAGCAATCGTCTGGATGGTTCCCATACAAAAGAGCTTGAAGTCAAAGTGGAAGAATTGATAGGCGGCGGGTACTCACGCTTGTTATTTGATTTTGAAGAGCTTGATTACATTAATAGTGCAGGCCTTCGTATTCTGGTTATGGCATATCAGCAGCTTCATCCGAATGGTGGCAAAGTGGCAGTATGCTGTGCACGGGATTACATTCAGGAAGTCTTTGAAATATCCGGTTATGACCAGTTGTTCGGAATGTATACAAGCCGTGATGATGCGGTGAGCGATTTTTAAAAAAATACATTATCGCGAGTGGTGGCTGTGAGTTTCTTTCTGGCACGCTGCATTCTGTTGCGTAAGATTGTCAGACGTATTCATCCGTTAGATGTCTTGTTTGAGATGCGTCTGGCAAAAAGTATATGACTCAAGATTTGTGTTTCTACATGAAAATAAAAAAGAGCCGATCAGGGATTCCTGATCGGCTCATGTATTTTATTTAGAAATTTTTATTTCTACTTTGCTACCCGGTGCATATCCTTTTAAGGAACCGAGCATCCCTTCAATGGAACCTCGAATGATATTCTCCACAAACGGATTCAGCCCGACAGGGGAGCCGTTTACGGTGATCGTCATTGCAGAGTTGTTAATGGATTTGCACGCCTTCATGGTGGCTTTACCCGCAACAATCTTTTGAGCAATTGCTCCACAGGTTTCTTCACCACAGGCTCCACAGTCTAGTGCTGGAAGCATAAAGGCCTTTTCTTCAACGCGATCCAGAAGCTCATCAAAGTTTGCAGATGTGAAGTTTGGAACACCTGTCGCTTTGAGATCTCCAAAGGATGCGATGGCGAGACCTCTATCTAGAGCTTCTTGTTCTTCCGGTTCACGAAGAAGAACAATACGCGGTAACCAGCTCAAGGTTTTTCCGCCTTCAACGAGCAAATAGTCAGCCTGTGTTAAAGGAAGCATATCGGGAAGCATCTTTTTTTCTCCCCAATGGATGGCGCACTCTTTTTCACTAAGACCGATCACGGTTCTGCCGTCTTTCATAAAGTGGCCAGTGTCGGTATCTGGTTTTGTTAACCCTGAGTGAGTGAACTTTGCAATTGTCACGGTTTTGCCGCGTGCTTCTAGAGCATCTGCAATTTTACGGGTGAGAGTAGTTTTGCCTGATTTTTTGTATCCAACAATGCTGACTGCTTTCATGACGGAAACCTCAATACGTTGTTTAAAAATGTATGTTCGCCTCCGGTTCAGGAAAAATCAAGCATTGTTATCTTCAAATAAAAAAAGGCACGCAGATGGGTATCTGCGTGCCTCGTATCAGGATCGCGACTTATTATGCTTTTGTTGTGCCGAGCAGACGTGCAAACATCTGCTTACGATTCATCATATTTGGTGAAGCCGCTGCAATTGCTTTTTCAAAGTACCTGGTTGGGTCCTGTTGGAACAGGTAGACCACGCGTACATCGTCCGGATCACCGAGAACGGCTTCTGGATAGCGTTTTTGCGCAGCCGCGAGTCGTTCTTTTGCCAGTGCATCAATTTCTTCTTCTTCGCCAAACGTCATAGCGCCTGTTGGACAGGATAAAACGCAGGACGGCTTCATGCCGTTTTGAATACGGTCGATACACATGTCACATTTGGAGAGCTGTCCCGTTGCTGGGTCCTTACGTGGAATATCGTACGGACATGATTCGCGAACGCCTTCAGCATCAACATTTCTAGTGTATTCGGTAAAGATAACAGCACCGGTTTCTTCATCCTGAACTACAGCGCGTTCGTCATCAAGTTCAGCCTGCCCCAAGCAAGGTGGCTCGTAACAGTGACGACACTGCTCAGGGAAAAACAGCCAGTCAACTTTGCCATCATTAACGACTTCCTCAAAGCGGACTAGCCGCAATGTGTTGAAGCTCAGATCTCTAGGGTTCTGGTGGGAGCCCCAGTTCACGGTTGCTTCAGCCGGAAGCTTTTTCCATTGCTTACACGCTACCTGACAACCACGACATGCCGTACAACGTGTAAGATCGACGAGGAATTTTTTAGCCATGGCTTACGCTCTCTTTATCTTGCTCACGTTAACCATGAACGCCTTAGTCTCCGGAATACCGGTGTTAGGGTCGCCCACAGAAGGTGTGAGGAGGTTTGCAGAATCACCACCGTTTTTCGGTGTCACCCAGCCATAATGCCAAGGCAGGCCAACGAGATGTACGTCCTGACCATGGACTTTGTAAGGCTTGATGCGCTTGGTAACGATGGCAACACACTCGAGCTTGCCGCGTAGGCTGGAAACGTTAACCGTCTCGCCGTTATCAATGTTTTCTTTCTTCGCAAGTTCTTCACTGATTTCACAGAACAACTGTGGCTCTGTTTCAATCAACCAACCCTGATAACGGGTCATAAGACCAGTCTGCCAGTGCTCTGTTACGCGGTAGGTTGTACCAACGTATGGGAAGCGCGGGTTGGCAACTGCTTTTTCCTCACTGCTAATCTGGTAAGCAGTAGGGTTGTGCAGCTGGGAAGAGAATGGGTTTTTCGCAATTGGACATTCGAGCGGTTCATAGTGCTCTGGGAATGGTCCGTCTGCGCGTCCCGGTCCGTAAATCTGACCGAAGCCGTGCTTACGCATGATGAATGCATGCTTTGTACCCGGTTTCCAGCCGCCATCAGGAATGTCGCCTTGCCATTTGGTCTTGTCACCGGTCCATTCGATAACCGCTTTTTTAGGTGCATACGGTTTACCGTTAAGGTCAACTGATGCGCGGTTGTAAAGAATACGACGGTTTACAGGCCAACACCATGCCCAGTTAGGGTACAGACCAATGTTTGCCTGTGCGCCATTCTGAGTTTTGTCACGGCGGGCAGCCATGTTGCCTTTTTCTGTGTAGGAACCACAGTAGAGCCAGTTACCGGAACAGGTGGAGCCGTCATCTTTAAGGTAGGCAAAGCTTGGAACCTGCTGGCCTTTTTTGAACTGCTTACCCTTAACTTCGGTATCCTTTAAGAAGTAACCGTTGATAAGTTTAGCAATGCCATGCGGGTCAAAATGACCATGGCTGTTCTGCCAATCGTTAAGACCAAGACCTACGATAGGATCAGGGTAAGCGCCGCCCTCTGTTTTGTAGAGCTGCTGAATTCTGTCGGTGAGTTTAAGGATGATGTCACCGTCAGGAAGTGTCTGTCCGTATGGCTTAGGTCCTCTGTAACGCCACTGCATCCAACGGCCAGAGTTTGTAACTGAGCCTTCTTTTTCGATGGAAACAGCACACGGAAGGAAGAATACTTCTGTCTTAATATCTTTCGGGTCCATCTTAGGACCACGCCAGAAGGAGGCTGTTTCGTTGTCAAAGATGTTTACGTTAACAAGCCAGTCCAGTTCTGCCATTGCTTCACGGTTTTTATTGGCGTTTGCGCCACCGCAGGCAGGGTTCTGTCCCCATGCAAAGAAGCCGTCAAACTGACCTTTGTGCATTTTTTCGAACATGGAAAGCCAGTAGTATTCAGTCATCTGCTTGTGTGCATCAAGCTTCGGCAGCATTTCGTAGCCTTTTTCAGGCGATGCTTCCGGATACATTGCTTTTACAAAGCTGGATACATACTTAGGCTTGTTACCCCACCAGTTAGCGGACATAGGGTCTGCAGACTGTGGAGTACAATTCTTGTTGTACGCTGCAAGGTCTGACCATTTGGACTTAGGAGTACCAAGGTAGCCCGGCAGAATGTGGACGAGCAGACAGTGGTCGGTGGAACCCTGTACGTTTGATTCACCACGCAGGGCGTTAACACCACCACCGGCTACGCCGATGTTGCCAAGGAGGAGCTGCACCATGGCCATTGTGCGGATGTTCTGAACGCCGACAGTGTGCTGAGTCCAGCCCATTGCGTACATGATGGTTGCGGATTTATCCGGAGCACCGGATGCTGCGTATGTTTCGTAAACTTTAAGAATATCTTCTTTAGGAGTTCCGGTAACGGTGGATACGGTATCTACGTCGTAACGTTCAAAGTGCTTTTTAAGCAGGTTAAATACACAACGCGGGTTCTTGAGCGATTCATCACGAACCGGCACACCTTTGTCGTCCATTTCAAAAGCCCATTTGGACTTGTCGTAGGAACCTTTTTTCGGATCGAAACCGGAGAATAAACCGTCATTAAATTCAAAGTCTTTACCAACTACAAATGATGCGTTGGTGTAGTTAACAACATACTCGTGGAAGAATTTGTTATTATCGAGGATGTATTTAACCAGACCGCCAAGGAACGGAATATCCGAACCGGAACGAATAGGAGCATACACATCACACTTAGCGGAAGTACGGGTAAAGCGAGGGTCAACGTGGATAAGTGTTGCACCCTTGTCTTTAGCTTTCATCACCCATTTAAAAGAAATCGGGTGGTTTTCGGCAGCATTACTGCCCATGATTAATACACAATCACTGTTCTTAAGATCGATCCAGTGGTTCGTCATCGCACCGCGTCCAAACGACTCTGCCAGAGCCGCTACAGTTGCGCTGTGTCAGATACGTGCTTGGTGTTCTACGTACACCAAGCCGAGAGATCTGAGTAATGACTGATATGCCCAGCATTCTTCGTTATCCATAGCTGCTGAGCCCGCAGAAGCGATTGCTTCGGTACGGTTAACTTGTTCGCCTTTGTCGTTTTTGAGCTGGAAAGATTTGTCACGAGTCTTTTTGACACGCTTAGCGATTTCAGTGAGTGCCCAGTCCCATGAAACTGGCTTCCATTCTCCGCTGTTAGGAGCACGGTATAATGGAGTTTGTGGTCGGTTTGCATTTTCTGCGAGCTGCCAGATGGACGCGCCTTTCGCACAAAGGGACCCTTCGTTGATCGGATGATCCGGATCGCCTTCTACGTTGATTGCACGGCCTTCACCGTCTTTAGCTGTGTGTACAATAAGGCCACAGCCTACAGCACAGTAACAGCATACGGACGTTGTCTGTTTAGCCCATTTAAGCTTTTGGAGCTCAGCTTTCGCGACGGTTGGCTTTAAAGAAATGCCAAGTCCGCCAAATGCAGACGCGGTGGCAGCGCCTGCAGAAAGCTTGAGGAATTGCCTACGGGAGACTGTCATTGTTCCTCCTAGTAATGAAGAGTTGTCATCGGCCTCTAATTTCACGACCAAGCGCAATTAACATGCTGAATCCGGAGCCGTATCCGTTACAGATCGGTATGTATTCAGAAAGCAATGGTCGAATAGAGGACACTTTTTCAGTTGGGATGGGCGTAAGTTCACACAACGCTGCACGCGTACTAACGCAGGATAAGGATATCCCGAGTCCTGAAAAAGGAAGCAACTTAGCTTCATTGTGTTGCGAACGAATTCTACGTTCCATAACAAAAACCCCTTCCAAAATGATCACAGTGTTGGAGACACGATGTAATCGTTATGATGGAGGTATATTAGCGATGAAAGAAAGCATTCGACAAAAGAAAAGAACTTAGAAGGTCTACTGCACTCGGTATACGGTGTATAGCCTGTAAAATCAGCATGTTGTGATGTGGCAAAAATCAATTACGCACGGTTTGGCACAATATATACGCACAGTTTGGCACCGTATAGGGCGTAAGTGTCTAACATGTTGAATTTTTACAGTGGTTACTTACTTCTTGAAGGGGTCAAAATCAGGAACAAGGTCGCACAACTGGTTTAATAAAAGGGAGAGAGTGTCGCCCTCTTTATTGTTGTAGCGGAACTCAAGTTCCTTGAGGTAGAGCGGGAAACGCTGTGGGGTAATACCCTTGAAGCGTTTAAGACGGGAGTGACCGAATTCCCAGAAGGAACCTTCTTTAATCGGGAAGTCGTGATTGTATTTTCGTATGTATTCATACGGCAGGGAATCATCTCCGCATAGGATGAGTGCATCATACTGACGGTATTTACCCGTGTATATAATGTTACCGGCGCGGAAGAGAGTAAGGTGGAAGCTATGGTTGAAGTGGAAGACAGTTTCTGCCTCTATACCACTGACAAGGTCAATAAAGACCCAGCCGTTTCGTTCCATAATTCCGAAAACAGGGATGGCACCCTTGGCTCTGGCAGGTGGTGCACCGGTGAGTTTCTTTCCGTTGATGTATTTGCCAAGACCGGTTTCCGGCCCGAGAAGCTGGCGTGCGTCAGTTGCATGCGCAAGCAGGGCGAAACGGATGGTCGTTACTGCTTTGTAGGCAGCGTTGTAGGAAAGGTTAACTTCTTGTGCCAGTTCGTGCACAGTGTATTCCTGCAAGAACATGTGTGCCAGATGGAGCCATGTGGAAGGAGACAGACTGCCGTTGTTAATCCAGCGGCCGCTGAAATCCTGAAATGTATATTTGCAAGTCGCACAGCGATAGCGACCTCCCGACAGTGTGTAAAGTTTGTGTTGTCCACATCTTGGACAAAACCGTACACCAGAAGGCCAACAAAAAGAAAGAAGGTATTCTAATGCTGCTTCTTCAGAATCAAGCATTGAAAGGTCGAAAACTGCTGTTTCTTGCATACAGCCTACTTACTGCTAAATTGACACTACCGCAAGAACTACATTCTTTTTAGTTGGTTGCACAATCAAAAATGTGAAATTATTAAGTGTTATATAATTTGCAAAATACTGTATATGTCAACGTAGGAAGTCTGTAAGAGTCAGCTTTGATTTACAAACAACTTGCGAATAACTACCTGAGAGTATACATCATATAAGAAGAGTCCCTTTGTTTTTTCCTGCTTTTCTAGGGAGAGTGTATGCGTGAAGCATTCAAGTTTGCGGCTTGGGCAGTACTTTGTTTTGTACTGCTGGGATGTGAAACGGAAGTGAAAAAAACTGGACAACATGCCATGGTGCCAGGTGTCTCTTCCACTGAAATCACCCTTGGTTCCTCGCTTGCCCTCGAGGGGCACGCCAGTTATCTGGGCACGCAAACCTTGCGTGGTGCGTTAAGCTATTTACGCAATGTCAACGCCCTTGGGGGCGTACACGGCCGGCTCATCACGTTGCAGGCCATCAATGACGGGTATGACCCGACCAGATGCCTTGCTAATACGCATCAGCTTATTAGTAGTGGCAACGTCTTTTCTCTCTTCGGTTTTGTAGGAACCCCCACCACAGTACGTGTCTTACCTTTGATAGAAGATGCGCAAATACCGCTAATTGGAGCCTTTACAGGTGCCAATGCGTTGCGTGTGCCTTTCAATCCATATGTTTTTAATATTCGCGCATCCTACTATCAGGAAACAAAAGCCGCTGTTGATTTGCTTGTATTTCGCATGAAGTACAAGCGTATTGCAGTTTTTTATCAATACGATGCGTATGGATTTGACGGTCTTATGGGGACTGAGCTTGCTTTGCGTGAAGTAGGGCTTGCGCCTGTTGCCCGTGGCTCATATGTTCGGGGCGGTGTTGATATTGATGAAGCGTTACAGCGTATAGTCGGTGCTCAGCCGGATGCTGTTGTGCTTGTCGGTACGTACGAGCCATGTGCAGAATTTATAAAAAAAGCGGATGCTCTCGGGCTGGACGCCGCGTTTTTTAATTTGTCTTTTGTTGGTGCGGAAGAGCTTGCCAGACGTCTGCCGGACGACATAAAAGGAGAGGTGCTTGTTTCACAAGTTGTTCCTCCTCCGTCTGCGCCTCAGGTTCGCGACCTGATGGGGATTGCAGATGATTATGTACGTCATTTGAAAGAATTTTATCCGGACGACGTTCCTAATGCGGTTGGTCTTGAGGGTTACCTGAATGCACGGGTATTGGTTGAGGGGCTGCGTAGAGCAGGAAGAAATTTAACCCGTGAAAGTTTTATGAATGCGCTAGAATCCATGGATGAATTTCCGCTTGGCGGCCATGCATCTGTGGCGTTTACGCCTAAAGATCATCAGGGCTTGGATATGGTGTATTATACCGTGTTAGAGAATGGCGAATTTAAATTGATTGACGACACAGACCTATTGTTGAAGCGTAGAGCTTTGGTCAAACTTGAGGAGCCTGTTAAGCAATGATTCGCTCAAAATTTGCACAGCTTAGTTTGAAGAATAAATTCTTCTTTTCTATCCTGATAGTTATTCTGCTCATCAGCGGCACTATTGCTTTGCTCGCGCGTTGGATTCTTATTTCCGGTTTGACTCAGGAACTGGAAATGCGGGGTACAGCCATCGCGCACAGTGTTGCAACGCGTGGCACAGAATATATTTTAGAGAATGACACAGACCATTTGCTGAATGTTCTTTTTGATGAAAAGCAACTCAACGAACGTAGAAATCTCGTTGCGTATATTTACGTTGAAGGAAAAAACGGAAAAATACTCAGCCATACTTTTACCACCCCGTTTCCTAAAAGGTTAAAGGGAGTTAACCCCGTAACCGAAAGGGTGGAGAAGAGTGTGGAGGTTGTGCCACTTGGAGAGCATGAAGCGTATGATATTGCAGTACCCATTAAAGAGGGTATTTACCAAATAGGTACGGTTCATGTGGGGTTATCTAAGGCGCATATAGATAACCTCGTTGGAAAGTTGCGCGCAATGTTCTTAGGATTTATTTCCGCGGTCATTATTATCACGTTCTGGGTCAGTCACAGGTTAACAAAATATATTGCTGATCCTGTCATGACGCTGACGAAGATATCGGATGATTTGTCGCGGGGTAATTTTAGCTCTTCAGATCTTATGAATACTGAGGAGCAAATAGCGTGTCCTGCCTTCCACGATACGGATCTCCCTTGCTGGCATTTTGATGAACAGCGAGCGGGATCGAAACCGGGAGCCAGGCCGCACCGTTGTAAGAAGTGTGCATTCTATAATGAGCCGAGCGATGGCGATGAAGTACAGCAGTTAACCACGTCCTTCCGTAATATGGTGTGGTCTATTCGCTTGTACCGTCGTAGATTGCAAGAATCTGAAAGCACCTACCGCTCCTTGTTCCGCAGTGGTCCTGACCCTATTTTTGTTGTGGATGTACTTACGCAGCAACTTGTGGACGCAAACCCGCGAACAGAAGAAATCTACGGGTATTCCCGTGATGAACTGGTCGGTATGCGATATTCAGTTCTGGGTGAAGAGCATGCGAAAGAATGCTTTGAGTACTTTAATAATGATGATTTATGCGCAGAGGCGATGAAGTCCGCGCGTGTTGTGCATTTGCGTAACGGTAACATTCCTATGTACGTCAACGTAACTGCGTGCCTCATTAGCTATCGTACTCGTCCTGCAATCATTGTTGCTACAACGGATGTTACCGATCTTGTAGAAAAAGATGCCCAGCTTATTCAGGCATCTAAAATGAAGTCTCTTGGTGAAATGTCCACAGGGGTTGCACATGAGCTTAATCAGCCATTGAATGCTATCCGTATGGGCAGCGATTTCTTAACCATGGTACATGAGCAGGGTATTGAAATCCCGCAAGAACAATATGTACAGGTTGTTACAGAAATCAGCACTCAGGTAGACAGGGCTTCTGACATCATTAATACACTCAGGTCGTTCGGTCGAAAGGCAGATTTGTTGCTTGAAGACGTTAATTTGAACGAGCCGGTAGGGTCTGTTGTTTCATTACTTAGCAGGCAATTCCTTATTGAAGATGTTCATATTGTCACAGAACTTGATCCGGCACTGCCGTACATTACTGCACAGCACAACAAGTTGCAGCAGGTGTTGCTGAATCTGGTAATTAATGCCCGTGACGCTATTGTAGAAAGAAATGAAGATGGAGCGGATGTGAGAGGCCGTATCCTGATTCGAACAGAATATGACGACGACGGAGTATCTGTTTCGGTAGAAGACAACGGAACCGGTATTCCTGACCATGTGGCAGAGAAGGTGTTTGAACCATTCTTTACAACAAAAGCCACAGGGCAAGGAATGGGACTGGGCCTTGCCATATCCTACGGCATTGTGCGTGAATATGGAGGAGAACTCAATATTCAAAGCGCAGTAGGTGACGGCACATGCTTTACTGTTCGTTTCCCGCGTCAAGAGGTGGCTCTTGCAGCCAATTAGGGAAAGGTAATTTGTATGAAGATTTTAGTGATTGATGACGAGCAGCCTACGCTAACAATGTTTGAATTGTTATTAAGTACGTTAGGACACGAAGTCCTGCTCGCTAACTCCGGAGAACGCGGGCTTGAAGTTTTTGCAGAACATCATCCGCCGCTGGTGTTAACTGATATTAAAATGCCGGGCATGGACGGTATTGAAGTGCTCGGCCGTCTTAAAGAAGAAGAGCCCAGTGTTGAAGTGGTTGTTATTACAGGGCATGGCGATATGGATGTTGCTATTCGGGCGCTAAACCTTGATGCTACAGACTTCATCAACAAGCCTCTCCGTCTTGAAGTGCTTCAAAAAGCCTTGGAACGAGTGGAAGAGCGCATTAAGTTGAGCACAGAAAAATTTGTAACACTGGCCACACGATTCACAAGCGATACAATGGTAATAACCGTTCGCGGTACACTTGGTACAGCGGATGAGTCAGAGATAAAACACGCCTTTAAAGGTGCTGGAAAAGCGCAGCGGATAGTTTTGGATTTTGCAGAAAACACATCTATCAACGGTGCTGCGATAGCGTTATTAACGGATGCAATCCGTTCCTTCTACAACGACGGTGGCAAGGTTGTTATTTCAGGCTTGTCAGAAAACTTCCGTAATGTGTTTGAAATCATGGGTGTAACTAGATTTGCAACGTTTGTAGATAATATACAAGAATTGGAAATGTAGGATATAGTCCACGATGCTTGATAGTTAGGCTACGTGATTGGCTTTTAAGCCCCGAATTATGGGGATATTGCTAAAAAAATCGTGTTCAGTCTGGTAGCTTTTTTGTATTTTTTTACAAGGTACCTAACTATCAGGAGGTGAGACATGACACGGTCAACGACAAAACGGTATCAAATACTGCTGGTATTGATTGCGCTTGCTGTTTTAGCAGGTTGTACAAATAGACATAGTCCTAATGTTTACTCCGGTAATCAGACAATGCAGGCTGATAATATCAGCTACGGAACAATTACACGTATGAATGCGGTGACTATTAAGGATGATAATACAGGCGTAGGCCTGGTCGGCGGCGGTGTTGCCGGTGGCGTTCTTGGTAGTCAGATTGGTGGTGGTTCCGGTGCCGTTGTAGGTGCTGTCGGTGGGGCAATTGTAGGTGCTGTAGCTGGTGCAGTTGCGGAAGAAGAATTTCAAAAAACCGACGGTGTACAGATTACTGTAAGATTAGATGCCGGAAGGTCTGTATCAATTGTACAGGCAGCTGAAGGGTCAAACTATAGCGTAGGTCAGCGTGTTCGGGTGGTAACTTCACCAAACGGACGCACAAGAGTACTTCCGTACTAGTTGTAGATATTGGATATAAAAAAAGCGACCCTCGGGTCGCTCTTTTTATATCCATCATTTTTGTATCGGGGCAAAAATTTTAGACGGTTAACAATTTATTCATAGTTACTTTTAATGAATCAGAAACTGAATTCAAATCGTGTACGGCAGATTCAGCATCATTCATTTTAGAAGTAGTCATTGAAGAAATACGATTGATTTCTTCAATTGCCTGTGTGATCTCTTCGCTTGCAGAAGACTGTTGTTCTGCTGCTGTTGCAATGGCACGTACCTGATCGGTGGCAGGGGTGATTTTGGCTACAATCCGTTCGAAAGCTTCGCCAGACTGGGTAACCAATGTTGTTGCATTTTCTACTGCATTGGCTGTGTTGGTCATGGCATTAATATTCTGCTGAGTTCCAGCTTGAATGTTTTGAATGGCGGTTCCAACGCGTCCGGTTGCTTCCATTGTATTTTCAGCCAGCTTACGTACTTCATCCGCAACAACCGCGAATCCGCGTCCAGCATCGCCTGCACGTGCGGCTTCAATAGCTGCATTCAGTGCAAGCAGGTTTGTCTGGTCTGCAATGTCACTAATCACATTAAGAATTTCTCCAATGGATTCAACTTGCGAACCGAGCTGGCTCATTTCTTTTGTAAGATGTGCTGAAAGTTTGGATACATTTTGAATCGTAGAAACGGATTCTCCCACAACAGCAAGTCCGGACTCTGCTTCATGGAAAACAACGTCCACGCTGGAAGCAGCTTCTGAAGCGTTTCGGGCAACTTCTAGAATCGTGCTGTTCATTTCTTCCATTGCAGTAGCTGTTTCGCTGTTACGTGCATCCTGCTGGTTAACACCTTCTGAAGTGCTCTGGATCTGAACGCTTAGGTCTGATGATGCTGAGGTAAGATTCAGCACAAGCAGATCAAGTTCTTTCGCAGCTTCCTGTCCCTGACTGTACGCCTGCAACGCGTTTTCTTCAGCAGACTTCGCTTGCGTTGTGGCTCTTTCTGCTTCTTCAGAACGGGCGCGTGCTTCTTTCATGTTCCGCTCAATTTCGTGAATGTTTTCCTGAAGTGTTTCAGCCATAGCGTTTACGGCGTGTTGCATTGTGGCAATTTCGTCTTGTCCCTTTGGATGACAACGGGCGGATAGATTGCCTTGTGCAATTTCAGTGATAACATCAGAGCTTTGAATAATAGGGCGGGAGATAAAACCGGCAAGGTAGAAGGTGGCACCTAGTGCACCGAGGATGCATAGCAGGCCGAGCAGGATCATCTTCAGAGTCAGATCATTTGCGCTGGCAAGTGCAACGTCTTTAGCTACCGACAGGGTGGCAACCCATTTCATTTTTGTATTGCCGAGTTGAACCGGTACGAGGACACGGAGAAGGTCATCGTTTTCTATCTGAACAACTTCATCTTGCTGTGCGCGCTGGAATAATGATCGACCATTCGGGATGATTCTATCGATTGATGTTCCTAATGCGTCCGGCTTGCCTGTATGAGCCTGAACCTTACCGCTTGAAGCTATAAGTGTTAAGTTACAGTTGCCGTTGTATGCGGTCAGCGTATCTACAATGTTATTGAGGAAATCGGTCGAAAGATCGACACCGACAACTCCAATGGCTTTTCCGTTCACTATAATCGGAACAGAGAGACTTGAAACACTGTAGGAACTACCCGATGAGGTTGTGTAACTTGTGACTTCAGTTGCGTACTCTTCACGCGTATCGCGACTGTAAGTGTACCATGAGTCATTAAGCGGCGGGCAAGGCGCTAAACTTAATCTCCCTCCTGAGCGGCTCCAATATGGAGCAAATTGACCGTTACTCATGCTGAATGTTTTCTCTTTCAGATAAGCAGAGTCTTCACCGAAGGCGTCCGGCTCAAACGCCAGCCAAACTCCGAATAGATCGGGGTTTTCTACAGCAACATTTTTTAACACTTGAACGAGCTGTTCTCGACTTTTTGGTGTGTTCGCGTTGAATATTCCTTCAATGGTTTGTGAAAGAGTTCGGGCGATAGTAAAGCCCTTATCAAAATTTTTCTCGATCGATAGTTTATGCTCCCGTACCACTTCTTCTGATAAAAGATGTGCAGAATCAATAGCTTCTTCACGAATAGAACTGATTGAAATGACGAGGAGAAGTCCAATGAATACAATGAAGCAAGCAGAAATTTGTACGAGTAATTTCAGCTTTAGCGATTTGAAGTTCATATATAACTCCGAGGCGTGTTGGGTTATGAATGTGAATATACAAAGAGGTAACAGCTGTTGATGCACAGCATTTACCTTGATCGCAATTCATCCAAATCGGGTTATAAGTGCAATACTTTAGCTTATCAATGCGGCATTACACATAAAAACAGTGTTCATGTGATGTAAAGTTCCACATTTACAATATGTTGCATGTGTAAAAATAAGTTTTTACTATTTTTCCAATAAAAAAGAGTGGATGCATAGTTGCATCCACTCTTTTGATTCTCAGGTATGGTCGGGGCACATAGCAGCATGCATTTGCCGCTATGTTTTAGGTAAAACTAGCCGCCAATGGCGTTCATGCGCTTTAACGCAACTTCATTTTGCTTTTTTGCCTTAAGCAATTCAACCCCAAGGGGCTTACCAACATTAGCTTCACGCATTACGTTGGCTATGTCTGCATCAGTAATCGAAGTATTACGCAACATGGTGCGTAAATCGATCTCACTGTCAGAGAAAAGACAGGTGCGCAGCATACCGTTAGCAGTAATGCGCAGTCTGTTACAAGAAGAGCAGAAGTGGTTGGACATTGGCGTAATAAAACCAAGTCGTCCTTTGCCGCCTTGTATGCCGAACAGCTTGGCAGGGCCGGAGCGTCGTTCGCCTTTTTCAAGCTTTGTAAGAACAGCAAGCTTGCTGGCTTCTTCAAAAATGTCATCGGCAGACCAGAAGTTACTTTCGTTCCATGTGCTACAGCTTCCCATAGGCATGAATTCGATGAAACGTACGTCTACCGGATTATTTTTAGCAAAGTTGACGAAGATTGGCAGCTCATCATCGTTAACGCCTTTAAGCGCAACAGTGTTGATTTTTACCTTAAGTCCGCTTGCTAAACATTCATCAATGGAACGTGTAACGTTTCGGAGCATGTCACGGCCTGTAATACTTTGGAACTTTTTACGTTCAAAGGTATCCAGAGAGATATTTATGTGACGGACACCAAGGTCAGCTAATGCTTTCGCCTTGCCATTCATAAGAGTTGCGTTTGTGGTAAGACGCAGATCAAGATCGGGATGTTTTTTAAGCAGCATCTCGATAAGATCAAGGAAATTGCGTCGGGCAAAAGGCTCGCCTCCGGTCAGGCGGACTTTGCTGACTCCCATTTCGACGGAAAGGTCGACGAGTCTGGCAATCTCTTCGTAGGTAATAATGTTTTCGTGAGGGATGAACTGCATGCCGTCGGCAGACCAACAGTACATACAGCGCAGGTTGCAGCGGTCAGTGATCGAAACGCGCAGATAATTGACAGTACGCCCGTGATTATCGGTAAGAGCTAAGGACGCCTTTGTCTCTGCACTTAATGTGGTATGTGTCATATTGCAGCTATGATCCGGCGGGCCATTTCAAGGTCTGCGGGATAGTTTACGTTAAAGAACGGTAGTGACTCCTGCTGGACATATGGCAAACAGTGTTGCTGTTCTTTAGGAACAACGCGACTCAACTTATACATCCCGTCATCAACTGCACGTTCAAAAAGGGGCAGCGCCTCGAGTTCATAGATAGAAACAAGAGCTTCTATGAAGCCTGTTTCTGCCTGTAAAAAGGTTGTGTGCAACGTTCCTTCAGGCTTCTGTTTCCAGAAGTCGATAAGCTGTTGCAGCATTTCCGGATTCATAAACGGCAGATCACATGAAAGTACAAGCACAGGGCCCTGCGCAGCGCGCAAGGCGGTCATTACACCGCCTATAGGCCCTTTGCCTTCAATTTCATCTTTAACCCAGAGATACCCGTCCGCGTGCGGTCTGACATCCCTACTGGAAATCCAGACCTCTGAGCACACTGATTCAAGCAGCTTGCATGTATACACAAGCAAATCAGGTTCGGAATCTCCATGCGCATGAATTCGAGTCTTATCATGACCCATGCGGGAGCTTAATCCACCAGCAAGAACGATTCCGGTGAGATGATCAGAACCGTCTTTATGCATTAGGTAAGAACCCTCGGAGTCTGTAAATCGTGAAAAACGGTAAAGCGTTTTTCTTGATCTCGAGCAAAGCCTACCAGTGTAACATCGTGTTCTTCTGCCATTGCAATGGAAGCACTTGTTACGGCTGAGCGGCTGATAATAAACTTGTATCCAGCACGGATGGCCTTGGCGCACAGACTAGCTGTTACGCGGGCAGAGACCATGAGTACGAGACCGGACAACGGCGTTTCTGTTCGGCTTGCCCATCCGGCAAGGCGGTCAACGCAGTTGTGACGTCCGATATCTTCTGTGCGGTGGAGCATGGCGTGTGTGCTGGCATTGTAAACACCGGCACGGTGGAAACAACCAGTGCCATGCCATTGGCCCTCTTCTGCAATAAAGGTAGCCATTGCTCCGAGCATTTCTGAACCGTGAAGTTTTCCCGGCTCAAGGTTGTTTTCAATGACATCACCAGTGGTCACGGTAAATTCGCCTTCACTGACCTGTTCAACCGTAGTTTTAACACTACCGCCACCAAGGTCGAGCAGAGCATGTCCTGCTACCAGATCTTCAAGGTGCTCCGGCCATGCCCATAGCATGTGCTGCTCACCGTTGAAGTTCAGCTTGATAGGTACTTCAATACTTACGACGTCAGGATGCACAGCCCATTGGCCGTCTTTATACTGCGTAACCGTAATTGGTTTCGGTTCGCAGCTACAACGAGTTTCATTTTTTGGCATTAGAACCCCCATGCTGAGAGTGTAGGGCGAGCGTATCCTTGTTTACGTGCTAGAATGTCAAGAGTGAGAGATTCAAGATCATCAAGGACTGGGATGCTCACCCGGTCAAATTCGCGGAAATCGCTAACTTTGATATAACAGGTGCATGTTTTACATACATGTACTTCATACCCCGGTTCGCCGTCAGCTTTGAAGTATTCAAGCTTGTCGTGGCCTTCTTCACCACAAAAAGCACACTGTAAGCGTTTTGCACGGTATTCAAGACGACAGAAGGAGCAGGTGAGGTGTTTAAAACCTTCTTTTTCTTTCAAAGTAGCGATGAGCGGCTGGGAACCACAGTGCGGACAATGTCCATGCGGCCAAGGTTCTTCGTCGCTTCTGTGCTCTTTTAAAAGATCTGTCTGTACTTGTAATGACGGGGTCAGGCTGCCTTGAGCCAGAAAACGTACGAGGCTCGGTGATTCTGGAATACGGGCAGCCCAGTCAGCGTAAAACATGTTGTCATCTGCAATAAATGCTTCACATGCTTCCTGAATGCTTAATTCTTGTTTTTCAATGGCTTCACGGATTTTAACAGCAGAAGATGCCAGCGGTTCTTCAGCTTTATCCAGCATTGCCAGTAATTTTCCAAAGAGAATAGCAGTTTCTTTAGGATCATACGTAAACGTAGCTCTGTTTACAAGCGGTGCACCTTGAATGTGCATGTCCTGTGTAACTTGAGGACGCAGAGGCTGCACAGAAACATTAACACGGCTTGCAAGTTGAAGCACAGCGGTGTTGCTTACGATTTGTAAAAGAGCTTGAGGGAGAAAACCTTTTCCAGCGATATGTTTAAGTTTACGTTCAAGTCTTTTTGTTTCTAATTCAAGATCGAATTCCATGCTATCTCCTCAGGAAGATTTATATCTGAACATTCAGGAAGGTCGTACTGTATCGTGAGTACGAGTGAGAACAACGCTTTTATTTCCTGCTCATAGTGTTACACAACGTGAGTTTTTGTACGAAAAATTGCATGACGTTGTATAACCAAAAGAAACCAGAAATAACCAGAATGAACATTGTTTGTTTAAAGCAAAAGCACATCGCACGTTATGTATTGAAATGATGAACGAATACGTAACTGAAGGTCGACATGGTTACAGTGCTTGTATTTACAGGATGAATGCCATTCTGTGAAGGAAGCACTGTGTACCGAATGCGGACAAAAGAGGCGAGGTGGTGGTTAGTAGATAATACTATTATAGTAAGTTTTGATTAAGCTCTGTCAATAACAGAGCGTTAGACAAAGTAAACCGGAAAATCGTGTGCCGATTTTCCGGTTTTTTGTTTTTTATGGTGTCAGATTAGTAAGTTATGATTTTAGAATGTATGGGGAGGTAACAAATGAAATCTCCCCTAATACGCAAGTTGGCTTAAGGACTTTAGAATCAGTGTGCAACCCATGGCAAGCATACCGGTGAGCCCCATGCCGCAGGAAAATCCGGCAAGTAAAACTGGCGCGTAGTGCCTCCATTGCTTCCCGTATTTTTTTAGGAAGAAATAGCGTCCCAACAGCGCGCCGACAACTTCTAGAATGATGCCGTGCGGGGTGGATTGTCCAAGACCGCGAACAACTCCATAAATCAGCATTATGGGGAGCCCGAATACGGATAGGAACGCGTACAGAATGATTCCGAGTCCGACACCGGAGCCAACATAGGCGTAGCTGAGAGCCTGATAGAAGAGCGAGTTCCCTTCAAGCGTTGATGATTGCAGGAGAAGTGAGTTCAGTGCCTGCAAATGCCAAATCTTTTGGGCATATGGATAACTTGCCGAAGGTATCGGTGCCAGTCTCCAGAGGAACTGGGAGAATATGAGTGAGGCAATAATAACAATCGGGAACACTACAAACTCAGCTTTAATAATGCCGCGCAAGTTTGTACCGGTAAGTTCGATTTCACGGAACTGAACGGTTGCTTCACCATAGTTATGCAAAGGAATCGGGGCATACCAAATTTCTATCCCGTTGTAGCCGAAGTACTTAGCTCCAGCGATGAAGCTCGCTTCACGTACAAACGGCAGGGAAACAAACTGTCCGACAATACCTTCCATACGGGCGCTGATGTATGATGCAATCGGTGTATAAATGAATCCGTAAATGAGAAAGAAAACCCAAGGGAAACTTGGAACCAACCAGCGACAAATGAGTATGTAGGTCATGGTTGAGAAGAAGTAGATACCGATTGAAAGCCAGAAGTTAATATCACCACGCCCCGGAGGTGGCTTGAAAAGTTTTGAAAAGTCCAGCTTTCCGCTTTTCGAACTGAAAGAACGGATAACCTGCCAGATACCGATAATCGCAATGGCAAGACCTAGACCGATACCGAAAGACATGTAGAAGTCGAAGTTGTTTGCAAAGACTGTTTCAACAGTTTCCATTCCCGGTTTCCAACGATGGAGAATGCCTGCATCGAAGAGGAAAGGGTTTGCGGCAATGGTTACAAGCAGACCTACAAGACCACCGATAACTGCCCAGAACGGAAGAACCATACCAACAAAAACCAGCGTCAGGTCAAATTGGAAGCCGGTAGCAACCGCAGGGAGAATCGACTCTGTATGTCGTGTCAGCTCGATCCACGGTATCGGGATCAGCCGTATGGGTTCTTCAAAAAGCAAACCGGAAAGCGCCGGAAGCAGTATATAGAAAAAGCCGAAAAGAAGTCCGATGACCCCGCCTATGGAGAACACTCTCCACTTCCAGCCGGATTTACGATCTTCAGTGGACTCTGCTAAAGCCATGGTACCTAGTGCACCAACCGGTGCCATTGGGAACGGTAGTTTTTCCACATCAGATGTAAGACGGAAAAGAGCGTAGCCCAGACCAAAATGGTCAATACGCTGAACAAGCTGCGCGCCCGCTAGAAGCAAAATTGGAATGAGCCAATCCTGATGGAAAAATGTTCTGTCCGCCAGTGCTTCTGAGCCGGGTTGTGGCGCAATCCACGTTGGAATAAATTCTGTAAGTCCCAGCATCTTGGCCGCGTCCGATTGGACAAGATACTGACTCCATAAAAGACCGGAAAATGGTGATGCAAGCGCAGCACCTGCCATGTAGAACAGGAGAAAAACTTCCTGCTGTTTTAATTCGGTGTATGAACGCTTGGCTACTTCTGCAAAGAGAATAATGGTTACCCAACGTGCAGCAGGACCGATCCCTTGACCAATAACCAGCTGCAAGTACATGCTGCCCGGCATCATCAAGAAGCCGATGAAGACAGCACCGATTATGGTTTTCCAGTCAAAGCCTTCTTCAAATTGAGTAGGCGGCTGAAGTAGATCACGATATTCTTGTAATTCTTTATCTTGATACATGACCTATCCCCCAAGTACCGGAAATACTGGATACACAATTCCAGAGAAGAGACTCACGATAGCCCATACGCCGCCCATAAGCATGTCGCCGATAACAAGCCCCACAAACACCATCTGAACTTTTCGATAGAGAGCTGTGCCCCCGTAATGCAGTACCAGATAATTGCAGAGCCACCCGAGGAAGAAGCAAACCCACAGGATACGCATACTTTTGCTGTACGCTGCGATAAAACCTAATGGATGAAGCGGCCACCAAGGGAATTTGTAGAAACAGAAGACAAGAACACCCATAAATATAGCACCAATCATAGCGAAAGATGTGGTCCACGAGTTGGCACTCAGTGGGGCATCAATTAACCTGCCTGCATTTTCATAGATGGATAATATGGACTGTGATTGAACTTCGAGTTGAAGATCACGCAGTCCTGTTTTGTATCCAAGAATGAGCATGGAGCAGAATGCGGTGCAGACACACAGGGCGAGAAGAATTGTCAGCGCAAGGAAGAAGCGCCGTTTGCTTTTTGTGTTTTCAGAAATCTTGTTGCCGTGCACAAGGTTCGGCATGAGGGACTCCTGAACATCAAGGAACATCATTTTTTGCATCACAGCCGTAAGGGCAATACCAGCTGCGCCAAGGAAGCGGGTTCCCAGTATGCCGGTAACACCGTCGGAAGGTGCAGCAGTAAGCATAAACTGTGGCAATCCGCCCTGAGTGATGACGCGGGAGATAACCAGTAAGATTACAAAGAAGACAACAGGTATTACCACAGAGCCACCAATGGACATACCGAACCATCGGCACCAGACCATCATGGCTGCGATACCGGCAACTGCGCCCCATAAAGACCACGAAGCAGGTATAATTTCACCTTGATGAACTGTTGTATTTCGTAAGCCTGATTTGAAAACATTTACCAAGTGCTCACGTGCGAGCCAGAGAATAAACAAAAAGAATATCAGGGTAGAGCCCATGACCATTGCTTCTGCCGGACGCGCAAGGTTTGGTCCGAAGTTAATGCCCATGGCAGATTGAGGCACATTGAATCCCAGTACATATAAGATGCCCATAAAAAGTGCACCGAAGATATAGAAGAACCAGAAGCTGAACGCGATTTGCCGCGTGGCAAGGAAGGCAAAGCCAATATATGCTGGAACTAGGAACAGTTGCAGTTTGTTGAAACCGGAAAAGAGCCCGTATTTTGGGAAATATTGTCCGGCAAGCACGATCATCGGGAGTTGAGGTATGGACGGATAATGGTAGCTCAGTCCGTTAATCATGTGGATAAATACTGGAATACCAATACCCCAGAGGAGAAATTTATTGGTCAGGAACTCCCGCATTTTTCCGGAGTCTAAGGCATCACTCAAAAACTGCGGCACGCGTAGGAGAGGAAAGTTGACGCGTTCGTTTTCTACCCATTGCCTGCCGAACAGGTTAACGAGGCAAAGCATAGTGAGGTACGCCATCATGATGAACAGTCCCCACAATGTGAGAACACCTGTCCATGCTACCCAAGGGATTTGTTGAACAACTTGAAGGAGGCTCATATTCCGTCCGCCGATGAATCCTTCATACAACGGCTTCACCACGGAAGGGTCGTTCATATACCATGAGTCAGGCAGGTACGGCGTAAGTGTTTTTACCCAGTTGTATCCACCAGTCTGGTAATAAACCGGTGCGGTAATATTAAGAAAGAATGATTCTGCCAGTCCGGAATATCCGATGCCGATACCGATGACCATAAAGAGCCATGTTACAAGTTGCTCCGTACCATTCAGCAAAGGTTTTGTGTTTGTTGATGTGGCAATAATTGCTGTACCAATAAACAAAAAGAATGAAATGAAAAACGGTGCAAGCGGGAAATGTCCACCACCAAGCGGTGTACCGCCAAGCCATGCGGTATTGAATGGCCCTGCTGCGCACATGAGTATGCCGAGAAGAATGGCAAAGGCTAGAGCGGGGAGTCGTAACGTATTCATGCGCTGTCTCCTTTGGTCTCCATCGCTGTAGGCGGAACCTCTTGTCCTGTTTCAGCAAAGGCAGTTTTAAAGTCGTCTTCATAGCTTTTGCGTGCGCTTTTTTCGATAGAACGCCATACAAGAAGTTGTTTCCGCAGACCATGCAGGAATGGTTTATTCAGGTTTTGCCAGACACGTTTTTCTCCGGCCTCACGGGTCAGGATTACATGAATTTCTTTGAAGCCGTGATGTGATTCAGAAGGACACATGATGAGCTGCACATTTTGACGTACTCCAAAGTCAAACGGGGCAAGCCAAGTTTTAAAATCGAAAGTAAGGCATGCGTCACCTGCGGCATCCTGCTGTACTGCGTCTGGTATGAGCCCTTTTTCAACAAGATCATCCGGCGGCAGGAAAGAGCATGTGATGTCTTCCGTAGAGAAGTCCCCATGCGATATGTCTGCGTGTCCATGGTAGTACTCGTACAGGAAGCCTCCGGCGAAGGCCTGTTCAGAACTTCGTACAAGGAATGGCAACTCGATGCGCATAACATCGCCTTCCGGCTCCGGCAGTTTCCATGCCCGTGTGACATCAGGAATGGCAATTTCTGATGCAATTCTGGAAGGGTAGATGGAGGATATGAGCACAACAATTATGATGAGCAACATAGCCATGACACCGGCAGTGGAGGAATAGTTAGCAGTCATCCCTGCCCATAACTCCGTGCCGGACATAAAGCCGGACACCGTTTGCGCTATGAGATAACCGAACACTGCGCTGATGACCGCAAAAGCTAGGGATTCTGCCACAAAGAGGAATGCCACGTGGGACGGAGCCAGCCCGACAGATGTGTAGACGCCGATTTCACCGCGTCGCTCATACACTGAACCGATCATGGTGTTCAGTACAATCAGTACAGCAATGCCGATAGGAATCAGGATAGTGGAAAGACCACTGTAGCTGATGAAATTAGAGGCATAGTACAGATATGTACCAGAAGTAGTGCCGCTGAATATAAGCATACCGAAGCGGTAGCCGAGATTCAGTAGACCATGGTTTACATCGTCCGGTTTATCTTTCCCTGTTTTAATGGCTACAGCTTTAAGTGAGCCGCCTTCGGATAGAAGCGTGCGTGCAGGAATAATAACGGTACGTGCGCCGCTTATATGTTCGTAACGACTTTCGTAACGTAAGAGATCTTCCCCTCGATTGAGTGCTTCGGCCTCAGTATCACTTAGGTCGGAAGCGGCAATGTTAGGGTAAATGATCGGCGTGATCGGCTCGCCATCAAGGTCTTTACTTTCAGCCAGCGCTTTGTTTTTGATGATGCCACGTACAGTGTAAGGTATTCCCCAGAATAGAACTTGAGGAGCAATTGCACCGATGTGGGTTATGCCAAGCTGGGTTGCAATTTCTTCCGGTAGAATAATTGCGTGCTGATCGCTTTCCTCAAACCATGATCCGGAAATAAGATGCTTACTTACCGTACTCATGTCTCTTTCTGAAGGAGCAAGCCCGATGAGTGCGCGTGCTGATGATTCCTTGCCGTTGTATTCCACAGGCAGGAACGGGGCGCGTGTTTTGTCTTGGATTTCAAACCATACACGCGGGGATAATACTCCTTCTGCTCCAAACAAATCAGTGGTGATTTGGAGTGTTTCTACCGGCATATCACGCCAGTTCGGGTTCTTTAGAAGTAACCCGTAATATGGAGCAGAGTCACTGAACTCTACCCATCCGGCAGTACGGATGCTTTTGGTAGAGGTAAAGTTCATAATGGTAAATGTCAGAATGGTAAGCGTTGCAATAGTTAACGCAGTACGCAACGGTCTGCGACGTAAGTTACTTACTCCGATAGCCATCGCAGCAGTAAAGGTCGCACTTTTATTCGCTTCAGAAACTCGTATATTGTGCGATTGCTCCTGAAAATTCTTAATCTCTCGCTCAAAGCGGAGGAATATGATCATCGACACAAGGAACGAAAGCCCAATGATGAAAAATGCTAGAATTACAATGAGCGGGCTATATGTGAGCTGGAATGCAGGATGTACAAAATAGACAACAAGAATTGTGGCTGTGAGCAGGCCGAGGAATGCAAGAATTCGTTTATAGATGGAAGCATACCCGAAGAGTAGGCGTTCAAGACAGTAGGCAAACGGTACAAACAGCGCAATGTAGAAGAGCACACCGGAGAGAACGTCTCGTTGGGTCCCTTCAATATCGTTGTACACAAGCGAAGCTGTCGCAAGTGATGCGCGGGATGTGTTAAGCAAACCGACCCAGTCTTTTTGCGTATAGTATTCATCTGCCTGCGTTAACAGCAGTTGGGCTTGGCTGAAGAGACTGGATATACGTTCGTTGTGAATGCCTTTGCTTTCCAGATTTGCAATACGCGGAATGAGCAGTGTCCACATGTCTTTGGCTGCATGGTATTCGGTAAACGGAATTACAGGCCACTTGCTGATGAGGTACCCCTTACCCAACGGGTCTTCAGGAGTGTTATTCAACAGGAGAACTTTTTTACCGAGAACGGTGTCCGAAAGTGTGAGCTTGAAAGGTACTTCCGGTTCAAGGAAGAACGTCCCCAGTGTCGAACTGCGCGTATCCAGTCGAGAATACCAGAAGCGTAACGGGCTGGTTTCAGTCCGCGCATCAATAATCTCTGTTCGATACAGGTACGCAAGTGTTCGTGCATCAAGCAGGTTAAAAAGCGTGGTTTGTGCACAGTCAAACATGGTGAGCTGTGTCCCCATGTTATTGCGGCGCATTTTTACTCGGTAGTTGCTTTTACCGGTAGTCGGCTTGTCCACTGCCCATACGGCAAGGCCGGTCTCAGGATTTATTTTATAGGCTTCAATGACAGCTTTGTGCACAGTGAACTGGGAGGTGGCGAGTCCCGGAAGATCAAAACTGCCATCTGTATTAACCATGGAATAAAAACGGGTAGGTCCTTGATAGGCAAGAATAAGTGTACCCACGGCAGGTTTATCCGGAAAAGGTTCACCCTGACGCTGTAAGTTTACGCTGCCGCCCAATGTTGCAGAGCCATTTCTGCCACGGTCAATAACAGGCAGAGGATTGTTGGCTATGGTCGTAATGAGTGACGTAACAAATTCATTTTGAATCAGTGCGTATTCTTGGTCTGTGGCGTCCAGAATATCGTACGGAGTTCCCCACAACGGACGGAAATCGTGCAGGGACGCAAGACTGATCATCGGGAAGCCGGCAATGGCCAAAACTTCACTACTGAACTTCGGATTGTCTGGAAGGTAACTTTGCCATGGAGTTGTCGGAGTCGGGTGCAGTGAATCCTGCCAGAGCTCGTCATAGTTCGGTAATGTTTTGGCATGTTCCGTTACCATTTCTGATAATGGCCCGAAGAATGATGTTCGATTAATGCTCGGTTTTAATTCATATAAGTAACCTCGGGTAAATCCTCCGACACCAGTACTGTGGGTGGAAAGATAGAGCCCGAAACCTGCTTGCAATGTGCGTTCGCCAATTGCTTCTTTTAAAAGTCGTTTGCTTTCAGCACTGCGTAAACGAATGACAAGATCGGCGAACCGTTCCTGCTGTTCTGCAGTGGCGAGCGATAAGAGACTGCGTAATATTGTAAGTTCTTCTGGTGGAATAGGGCGTGTTGCTTGCTGTTTAGAGCTTAACCAGAGGAGATTACGAAGCTCCAGCCGCTTTGCTGCGAGTTCTTTAATGCGCCTGTTATCTTCTTCTGAGTCGGTTGCGGCAAGGCGCAGTCGTGAAACTTCCCGCGTGTACATATCTGCTTGCGTTTTGGATACTGAGTCGAGCGCGAGCCGAAGCAGCTCACATTCTCTTGCGGAATAAGTGGATAACGATTGCGGCGTATCCAGCAAATTTGGATTGTTGAGAATTGCAATGGTGTCTCGTGTGTCAGACGCTTTTTGCGCAAGATTTGTGGATAGTTTTTTTATGTCACCCACTGATTGTGCTAATAGCGACGCAAAGGAGCGCATTCCCGCATTACTTTGGGCGTGCCCGGATGTAGCAAGCAACAGAACAGATTCTTCAGGCGGATTATCGCCAAGTCGTTCAGCAATGGACAGGAGCGTGGCGATGGAAGTTGATTCGTCTGCTCCCGGGGCGTGTTCTGGAACGAATGCGCCCGTATCGTAGAATGCCTCTACGAGCATAAAGTCTTTATCAGCATCTTCCCCTGTTCCGGGAATAAATGCCCATACGTTTTCACCTTCTGCCTGAACCCATTGGACATTGGCAGAGACAGTCACTTTGATTTCTTGATTCTGCGCCATGGTTTGGTCATAGAGCGCGTCGAGATCGCCAAAAAGTTCTACCGCTTTCTGATGTGAAATCCAGAAGCGGGGAAAGTCGATAGGTGTAAGCTCAAACTTGTCAGTAAAAAGAGCTTTTGTTGGTGGTGTCATATGCCCGTCATCTACGTAGATAAGGGCTGATGCGCCAAGTTGTGCAGCGTTGATCCAGTTCTTCCCTGATGCCAGATTCATGATGACAATGGCGCCTTGTACATCTTTGCCATTGAACTCAACAAGGTCACCATTTTTAACGTAAATAATGTGACCTGTTATGCCTTCCTTTGTGGTGGTTGGCGGAGTGACGGCATTCAGGCGCAGAGGCGGGAGTATTACTGGTTGCTGATTTATGATGCCGGCTCGTTTAAGAGTGCCGATTTTGAAATGTGTAACAGGGAGAAGAAAGGACTGAATGCCGGTTTTGACAGACTTGTGATTCGAAAAGTCTGCTTCAAAATGGTCATGGATAAAGCGCGCAGCTTCCTTTGCTCCTTGCGATCCTGTGAATCTGTCATGGAGTAAAGAAAGAGCGTAGGTAGTCTTTCTAAACTGTTTGGCACTGTCTGAATTTTTTTTAGCAAAGCTGTCTTGAACGGTGAAGCAGAACACAAAACAAGATGCAAAAAGCATAGCTATGCATAACGAGGATAAGACCTTGCGGATAGGTATGGCAAAGATGGAGTTCATTAGCGCTCCTTCTCTCCGATTGTTCCAAGAGAAACATTCAGTTCGTCGCGGTGTTCTATTTTATCAACACGTCCGTCTTTGACCCATACAACTCGATCAGAAACGTTGATCATTTTGTAATCGTGTGTAGCGGTAATGATGGTTACCCCGCGTTCTCTGCACAGGGTACGGAGCAGTTCGATGACTTCTTCACCGGTGCGCTGATCAAGGTTACCTGTAGGTTCATCCGCAAGAATAATGGCAGGATCATTCGCGAAGGAACGTGCAATGGCGACTCGCTGCTGCTGGCCGCCGGATAATTCCAGAGGTTTATGCTGATGACGGGAGCCAAGCCCTACAAGGTCAAGCAGCTCTAATCCTTTTTCTGTTGCGGCATCACTATGCACGCCTGCAAAAGTCATAGGCAGGGTGACATTTTCCAACGCGGTCAATGTTGGAATAATATTGAAGGTCTGGAATATGTACCCGATTTTTCGGTTACGCAGCCACGCCAGTTCATAGGCATCCAACTGCGAAATATCCACTTCATCGATAAAGACTTTTCCTTCAGTCGGTTTATCCAGCCCGCCGATCATATTGAACAACGTGGTTTTACCGCTGCCGGAAGAGCCCATGATGGAGAGGTACTCACCAGAGTAGATTTCCAGATTAACACCACGCAGTGCATGCACGTGTTGTTTACCCATCTTAAAGGTCTTTTTAACGCCTTCAACTCGGACAATTATCTGCTTTTCTTCCATCGAGCCTCTCCCTGGCTGTGCGCTGTTGCCGGTGCTTCCAGCTTATGGGCGCGGATGGTTACTTCAAAAAATTTATCCGGAGTTATGGCAAACTCCTGATACGTTGCTGACAGTTTTTTTCGTGTGTAGATGGCGCAAAGAGTGTTGGAGACATGATACAGGTTCTGGTGCTCTTCCGGTGGCAGGCCGTCCATAATGCCAGCCAGAACAGCCCATCGAACTTTTTCCGGTGAATCGGCGTAGTCATGCCATACAATCATCGAGTCATCGTCTTTCAGCAGAGGAAAAATATTTTGAGTGTCACTGGTGACTGCTGCTGCGTGGTGATCACCGTCGACAAAAATAAGATCAAATTTTTCTGTAAGGGTTGAAAAATCAAATGAAAGTGTATCACAATTTATACAGGTAATATTGGGATACTGCTCAGGTGTAATAAAAAATCCATCCTGCCGGATCATGGAATTGCTGAATCCCGCTTGTGACTGTTGAGCCGGGGAAAGGCTCAGGGAATAGCAGGTGTTGGTATGCGGTGCCACATTGGTAATAGATTCACCGCGCCATCTGCCTATCTCCAGATAATCACAGTCGTCATATGATCGGGCGAGTCCTTTCAGCAGGGCAATGTCCATAGGCGTTGCTGCGGCTTCCAGCATGGCATACGGCGTAATTGTTTCTTCAAATTCCGGTATAAGCTCAAGAAGATCCACTTGTGGCAGGCCGAGGCCCAGCCCGTATGATTTCGTAACGTATTGCTGCCACCATTGCGTGTCGTGCCTATCGCGATAAATAGATTTCAGCGCCTTATGCGGCTTGCGCAACAGGTACCATAAAGCAGTGAGCATACGGTTGCGTTTGGACTGTGAGAGCGTGCGTGTCATGCGTAGTTCCTAGTGCTGTGCGTTAAGTGCTTTTACTGGTTCCATGCGTGCTGCAAGGATTGCGGGGTACAATACGCCGATAATACTCAGCGTAAATCCGGTAGCTGTTGCAATAAGGAATGAGACAAAGACATCGGCCAACGAAACAAGAATTAAGGATGCCACACCGAAATTGACCAGCCCGTTGAGGAACGCAAAAGCGATTCCTGCGGCTGCTCCGATGGCTGCACCGATAATACCGATGATTGCTGCTTCAATAAGGAATAATCTGAGGATAATAGAATCAAGTGCACCAAGGCACTTGAATATACCGATAATGCGGAAGCGTTCTGTAACGGACATAAGCTGCGCATTGATGATGCCGACAGTACATACGAGAAGAGAGAGAAGGACTATCCAGCGCTCTTTGGGGCCTGTTGTGACAGTGCCGAGGGCGGTATCAACATCAAACCCCATTTCTGTGAGGAGTGACGCAAATTGGGTTCCACCGAATTGAACAAGTCCGGTCGCGATATTCAGATTGACCAGAATAAACGCAAGAAATGCAACCGCGAGGATAAGGCTGCTCATGGTGATGAGAGAGCGGGTGAATCGGTTGCGTAAATTTTGAACCGCAAAGTCGAATGATTTACTCCACGGAAAGCCGATGCGATGGCTTGCGTCTTGAGTGAAAAATCCGGTGCGTGATGTTTTTTCCGGCATAATTATCCCTACAGTTGCTGCTCAACAGACCAACCCATATTTTTCGTAGAGAAGGATGTTCTCCGAAACTATGCAATAAAAGGAACAACCTTTGACTGCACGCTGTAAAGTTGTGTTCTATGGTTGAGCAAAATCATGAGTAATCGACATCATAGCATATAGGAATATATGGGAACAGGTCGTACAGGGTAGCTTTGTAAGATTATCAGCAGGCGTTGCAAAAAATCCTCGGCAGCACTGTTCATTCTATCGTGATGCAGCATGATGCCGCACCGGCCGGAAGCAATGCCTGAGTGCAATTCTTTCAGGAGTCCATTCCAGCCACTTGCCGCTGTGAGCTCGCTACGGGTGTGTAGATCAACATTAACCGGAATGTCCGGTAGAATTTCTTGATGGGGTGCAGAAGAGGCTCGCGAGATGGCTTTGCAGCCAATGTTTTGTAAAATTTGGATGTTCGAATCTGAAATTCTGTTCCACGGTGGGGTGAATATAGGAGAGAAAGATTCTCCGAATAGCGATGTCAGGGTTTCATACCCCTGCTGCAATTCTTCTGCGCATGTCTGATGAAGTCTGTTGCTACCGAACTCACACTTACGGCCATGCGTTGTGTGATTTACATGTGACCAACCGTGTTGGTGCCAGCCCCACAGGTGGTTTTTATTTGGTGCTACGGACTGAAGAGCATCAACATGCCTTTCTGTGCTCCATGCAGGGACGACAGCCAGTGCTAGCGGTGTGTCGTGATCTGCAAAAATTTGCAGCATCTTTCGGCATGGGGTTGATGGAATGGCTACGTCATCCGCGCGGAAAAAGATTGTAGGCTCTTCTCCCATAGGGTGGCCGTTTTCTGCGTGTGCTTCTATGCCTGCCTGAATAGTTTGTGCAAGTAATGCCAGAATATTGGAAGGCACTGCATGCCATAGCGCTGAAATATACGGTCGTTGTTTTGCCATAGTCTCACTGCCTCCAATAGGTTAAAAATGCACATAATTAGCTTTCACATAACTATTTTGCAGCAGAGTTATCTTTGACAGAGTAGTGTTTTGACAGGTCGTCTTTACCCTGCTGCTTTATGACTCAATAATTGCTCTAATATTCGAACAGATTCTGCTGCCCCTTGTAGATCAACTTGATGATGCGGTGGCGGTGCCGGGGTCTCGATATACTTCGTGAGTAGATTGCAAAGGTGATCTGATTGCATGTCTTCCTGTTCAAGAATTTTGAGTGCCCCAAGCTGTTCCAGACTTGTTGAACGCATACGTTGTTCGCGATTTTGATCGAACGGATACACCAATCCGTAGGTGTTTACTGCGAGTAAATTCATGGTGGTGTTGTATCCAGCCATGCTCAACGATATGTCAGCTGCGCTGAGATGATTGATGAAATCCGGAATGAAATCGGTGACAGTAATATGCGGGTGTGGTTCACAAAGCTGTTGAATGTGTGCCTGGCTATCCTGCCGCATGAAAGGCCCTGTGGAGATGAGGAGTTTGTGGGGCGTTGAATTGTTAAGTTGGATGGATGCGGCTGCAAGTTGTTCCATAATTTCCGAATGCACTGAACCGCTGCCGATACTGCCGAGAATGAATGGCGTGTCGGGTGGAATTGAGAGTGACTCACGAACTGCTTTCGGGTTGATACCGTGAGGTAGCGGTGTGATGTATCCAGTATTGTAAATTGGAATTTTGATGTCGTTGATTCGGGGAAAGGTTGCATCCAGCGTGATCACTTTTGGATCAGTATGCACGAGGACAGCATCAAAATAGGTGTTCAAAATAGAAAGAACACGCTCTTCAAATTCCTGCTGTTTTGTTTTTTCGACAAGGATGTCCCGCACGCTGCATACGGTCTTCATATTGGGGAAGGCGTTTTGTTTTGAAAGTTCCAGAACAGGCATAAGTTCAAAGCTGAATTGCTTACGACCAAAGGGGAAAAGTTCCACTAGAAAAATGTCCGGCTGCAATGCCTTGAGTGATTCTGTTAAAATCGTTGTGCGCTGGGCTTTAATGGCATCAAGCTCATGTTCTGTGAGAACATGCTTGGTGCCGTCTTTGTCTGTACGAATGAATGCACCGAACTCCTCATCCATGGAGAGGGAGGGTAACTCAATAACCTGTACATGAGGCGGATAGGTGATGGATAAAGGAGTGCCACCTGTAATGAGTGTTACATCATGTCCCTCGAGTGCTTTATCTATCTCCAGACTACGGAAAAAATGCCCCATGCCGAGCACATGCTGGCAGTAGTGAACAATGCGCATTAGAGCACCTCGTTAAGGGCTAACACTGAATATTGTGTTGATTCCGGTGTGGTTTGCTCTGCAACAAGACGATGCAAGGCATGTTTTTCAATAAGCCTTCCTTCCTCGGGAAGAAAATTTTTATGCATAAGATGGTTGGCTATGATTGCGATATTGCCATAGTGGGTCACAACGAGGATATTTTCCCCTTCCCAGCGAAGGGTTGCATCATGCAGTGCCTCAAGCGTTCTGTTGAGAACCTTTGTTCTGCTTTCACCGCTTGGTGGTGTAAATTCCCATCCTGCTGCTTCCTGACGAGCTACTTCTTCAGGGGCAATTTCACGCAGATGGTGGATTGAATCGCCAGTCCATGTGCCCCAGTCCTGCTCCCGTAGGCGATAATCAAGATCAAACGGGAGATTCAAATGTTTGTTTAATGCCAGTGCGGTGAAGTACGCACGGGATAGGTCGCTGGTGAGGATTCGTGTCCATGGATGTTGCATGATGGAAGGAATCCATCCGTCAATGACTTCGTAGCTTTCTTGCGGAAGCGGAACATCGTATTGTCCCTGAATTCGTTTCACGGCATTCCAGCCTGTGGGAGCGTGGCGTAGGAGACCAATATGTGTTTGTTTCATGGCAACCTCTGGGGTGGAGTCGTTGGCTTATGATGTTGTTCTTGTGATGACGCGAAGCTTTGCGTCTACTTCTTCATAGTTATGTTGAATATTATGATTGGTTACAGCATGCGTGGTTGCAGCCGCGCCCATGGTTGTTCGTAATTCTTTCGATTCTACCAGTCTGGCAATTGCCTGAGTAAAAGCGTTGTTGTCGTACGACGGGGTAATGATGCCTGTCTTTCCATTTTTCACAACTTGCGGGGCACCGTCATGATCCCATGCAACGACTGGTAATCCACAGCTTTGGGCTTCCAGATACACCATTCCAAGTCCCTCATCGATGCCGGGAAAGGCAAAAATATCGCAACTGGAATAGATTTGCGGTAATTGTTCTGAAGGAACAGTGCCCAGAAACGTGTATCGGTTCGGCAACAATTGCTGAGCTTTTCTTTCGAGATATGCGCGCATTATGCCGTTTCCGGCGATGATCAGCTGAATGTCATGCCCTTGAGAGATCAGATCATGGCAAGCGTTAATGACGTGCTCTACACCTTCCGATTTTGTTCCTTCTCTCAGCATGGCAACTGTCAGCACCACAATGCTGTTTGTTGCATTCCATGCGGTGCGATTGTTTGCGCGTAATGTTTCATCCCGTGTGAACTTAGTTGTCTGGATACCGGGCGGGATGAATGTGAGACGATTGGAGGGAATAATTTGCTGTAGCCCCTCCATATCTCGATGTTTGTTTGCAAAAATATGCGTTGCCTGTTGCAGCGCTTTTTTATTGAGATAATACCCCGGCTTTGTGTTCCAGCTTTTCTTTCGCTTGGGGGCATGGGACGGGGCAAAAATTGTGTATGGAATATCTTCTTTTGCTGCCAGAGATCCTAGAATGTCCGGAGCCTTATAGTACGAATGATAGGTAAACCATACATCGGGTTTCTCACTACTTTGCAGAATCTCTTTTACAAGCTGGGCGGTTGCGTATGCTTGCCCCCATTGGCGGGGTTGTTTCCAGATATAGCGTGTAGATACTTGTGGAACTATCCATACGTCATGCCCTTGAGTCTTAAAAAATGTTGCTAAGTCTTCTGCAATGGTCACATCTCCGGATATGCGGGGATGTGTCAGCGGTTTGAACGGGGTGCAGAACGCAATTTTCATGAAGATGACCACTCCATTTCTGACATGGTGTCTGCTTCTTCCCGAACAATGCCGTTTTCTTCAAAGATATCTCCGAGCTGCATAATAAGCTGTCTGTTGTTGAATACTTTATGAACCTTACGTTCGGCACCGGATATGATGGTCTGCCGCAGTGCCTCGTTGGTGAGTAGTTGTTCTGTGGCATTCGCTAACGCATCCGCATTGTCGCAAGGAGCAAGGAGACCCGACTTGTTGTGTTCTACAAGTTCAGGGATTCCAGACACGCGGGTTGCAACCACAGGAACTCCCATTGCCATGGCTTCTGCCAGCACATTGGGAATGCCGTCCCTGTCGCCATCCTGCGCGGTGGTGCACCCTAGAAGAAACAGGTCAGCTTTGCGGTAATGACGCAGTACTTCCTCGTGAGGAAGCGTGCCGGTAAATTCTACAAAATCAGTGAGCCCATATTGGTACACAATGCTTTCAAGCTTTTCTAACAATGGTCCTTCGCCGATAAGTGTGTACCGGAAGGGCAGGTTGCGTAAAAAGAGAAGGCGAAGGCTTTCCAGAATTGTATCGAGTCCCTTTTTTTCCACCAGTCGTGCCACCGTAAGAATTGAATAGGGAGGGTGGTTTGTAAGTCCGTTCTTATTTGTAGAGAAGAGGGACAAGTCTATACCGTGGTAAATTGTATGGACAGGGCAATAGCCGGGTTGTGGAGTTCGAACCGGAGAGCCGTCTTCTATTGGAGCCAAAGCATAATGGGGCGGAGCATTAGGGGCTGGGTATGATCTGGCGATAGTTTCCAGCGCAAGCTTATTGTATTTTGTGCAGGTGATAGCAAAAAGAGCGTGTTGCATTTTTTCTGCAACTCGTTCCGGCTTTTGCGTGTAGATATCTTTTGCATGGGCGGTAAAGCTGAACGGAACATTCGCAAGCTTGGCTGCGTACATTGCAACGGATGTTGGAGTATGCACAAAGTGGCTGTGGAGATGGGTAATATTTTTTGCTTGAACCGTATTGGCCACCACACATGCCTGCATAAAATGCTTAATCCATGTGTGGACTTTCGCGGTTCCTGAGAAGCGGGAAAGAAAGAATTTGAACGTCTTGCAGAACGTTGGAGTGTGCAGCAGGGCACATAAAAGCGTGTTCCACAGCAGACGCGGGAAACCTAGAGAAAGATATTCCGGTAAATATGTAACCTGCGCGTGGATGGACTTTACTGATTTGTGTGAAAATGTTTCACGCGGTTTTCGCATTGAAAAAATGTGAATAGTAAAGCCTTGTTCTTCTAATAATTTGATCTCGTTGGAGATAAAAGTTTCAGAGATGCGCGGGTATCCTTTCAGGATCATACCAAGTGTAGGCACGCTATGCATCGATGGTATCCCCTTTAAATGCGGAGAGTCGTGAGCGAATGATTTCAAGTCCGGTCATGGAAAATGCGTTAATACTTTGCTCGTACTGTGAAGAGTCTTCGAGCATAGTGACCAATTTTTCACGCAGCGATAACGGGGTGAGGCAATCCCATTTGATATAGTCTGCCAGTTTGGCGGATTGTAGTACGCGTGCACGGATAAGCTGTTCAAGTCGCGGGCTTTCCCGTGGAATAATGAGCGATGGTTTTTTGAGAGATAAAATTTCGCAGATAGTATTGTACCCGCCCATGCTCACTACAAGGTCAGCTGCTGCCATGATCTTTTCCAACCGTTTATGGAAAGTGGCAAAGATTACACCACATTTTTTTGCTCTTTTTGCAAGAGAGTCCTGCAAGTCCTGCGGAACAAAAGGACCAGAAACCATATAGGTTTTAAATGGGATGTCCGGTGTTTCTTCTATCATTGTTAGATAGGTATCCAGCATGTGATACCCGTCGCCTCCGCCTCCGGCGGTGACAACAATAAGTTTGCTGGAATCAGCTGTTCCGTTGCCGTTTCCATTCATAAGTTGCTTGAGTGTGATTTTTCGATTGGGTGTCTGGCGAGGTATGTAGCCGGTGAAAACACACTTGTTGCTGATGGAAGGGGGAAGGCCGTATTCAACAATCGGGTTGTAAAAATTTTCTTGTCCGTAAATCCATATCTCTGAATACAGGGAATCCAGTACGTTGAAGTAGTTTTTTTCATTCCACTCTGCACGGGTGGATGCTGAATCGTCTAAAATATCACGTAATCCCAGCACAACTTTAGTGTCGGGACGTGATGTTTTAAACCATTGGAGTACCGGTAGTACTTCCCCTTTGAGACCCACAGGAACTTTGTCCACAATGAACAGGTCAGGGTCAAAAGACTTTGCCGTGGCAGTTATGATCTCCTGCCGTATTTCCAAAGCTTTTTGTGGATCAACTTTAATGGAGTGGGGCACATAGACGGTATTGCTTTGCTTAATCATACCGGGGATGCGGACGAAGTCGACACCGAAAGGAATGGGGAAACGACCGGCGATGGGAGAACCTGTCAGAATAAGAATATTAACGCCGGGCGCACTTAAATTCCGTGCAATAGCCATTGTCCTTCGTATATGCCCAAGTCCATATGTATCATGGGAATACATGAGGATATTGTATGTAGAACTCATGAGTAATTACCGCACCTTGGTAAGATGTTCACAGTGAATGCAAGTATCTAAGTCTGTGAATCATTACAGAAAAAAATAGTATTATTGTTTTTGTAAGAGCCCGTAGTGAAACGTTATTTTTCTTCCGTCAGCGGTATTGCTTGTCCGGTTGCGACAAAATGTTCTGCTGTTGTCGCGCTCGGCCGCACTATTTCGCTGACTTCAGGATGGGCAGAAGATAGTCTTTGCTCACTGATAATATCTTCTATTATGGCAAGGTTCTGCTTATACAACGGGATGTGTGGGTGGATGCTGTTTGCGTGTTCGAAAAGTCGTTTGGCGTGAGCATAGTCCCCGTTACCGTGTGCAAAGATTCCAATATTGTTCAGTGCGCTGGAGTGCTCGCTGTCATAGACGAGTGTTTGGCGGAAGGCATTGGCGGCGTTTTTTTCTGAACCTGTGAGAAATGAGCGCATTCCTTCAATAAACCATCCCTCAGCAGGATTAAGGTCTACATAATTGATTCCCTGACACGGGCATCTGTCAACTGCGCAAGGTGTGGCACCGGCGTTGAGGCTGACATCATTATGAATGTTACCGAGTACGGTTTTGTCTCCCGGACAGCGTAATATTGTTCCGTCCGGTTCCATACGAATAAAAGAATGACCACTTTTGCAGTTAACACCACGGAAGTTGAACACCATTTTCGTGCCTGCTCCCGGATGATGAGCAAAAATATTTTTGATGTTTGTAGAGTAATTTTGCGGGTATTTTAGTGAGTTGTAGATACCTTTGAATGGACGGGGTGTAATAGGAACACCACTTTTTTTGAAAAATTCGACATCAGCAGGGTATCTATCTTCCATTAAGGGATGCAGTACGTAGTTAACTTTAATGGTGAACCCTGCATCAGCAAGTGTATGATAATTTTTAATAAATTGTGGTACTGCATTTCTTTTTTCACGTTCTTCTATATGCAAAGATGCATAGATATCATTAACGCGTGAAGGAGAAATTCTTTCTGCAAAGTCTGCTATTTGAGTAGATAAACTTAAGTTTGTGTCCACACCAATATAATGATTTTGCGTAACTTGTTCACATAGAGAGACAAAGTCAGGATAAATGAAAGGCTCTCCTCCTGTCATTCCCACTAACCAACGGCCATTATTGTTGTTAAGAAAATCTAAAAGCGTGTCAGTAGATACTGGATCAGTTATTTTGCCGTTTGTGTGGGGAAAATAACAGTAGGAACATTGAAAGTTACAATTCCTCGTCATGTTCCATATCATTGATTTGTTGTAATTAAGCATGGTTAAACAGCCTTGATGTGGTTTGCAAATAACTGGTTGAAGTGGTAATGAACCACTGCATTTTATTTTAGAAATATTCTCATTTGTAATATCTGATGTGAGTAGCTCGCAGGAGACCTTGTATAATGGATTTACGCGTTTTAGCAGATTTAAAAGAATACCTTACAGTGAAACAACATACTCCGGGTCGATTGAAGGTTAAAGTTAGTTTAGGTATCCGTAATCATCCTAAGTTCCCGGAATTGCAGAATGCAGCCAAAGGTGGAAGCTCTGCCATTAAGAAGACTAATCTGAACATTTTTACGCAAACATTAACTGTTGATTACGACAGTACTATGTTGCCTTTCGAAGCATTGCAGGAGCTGCTCTCCAGTGATGATCCGGATCGTATTGCCTTGTTAGCCACAGAGCTGATGGCTGGTGTAAGCGTTTAGCATTGATATAAGATATAACATCGTTGGTGATTCCTTTCTTAAAGGAGGCATGCGATGTTTTGTAAAACAGGTGACACCCTGCAGAGACTACTCTTTGCGGGGTGTTTTTGTTATTATAAGTATGAATAATAGTGTGTTACCGATCAGAGGAGCGAATTGTGAACGGTTTTGTAGTTATTATAGAATCCAAATACTATGCCCAAACGTTTTAGAAAATCGCGTAACGTATTGCAATTAACCTTGTTTTCCGTATGAGTATGAGTAGCCGAAGAGCCTACATCATTATTGGAGAATTGCATGGCAGGTGTGTCAGGAAAGAATGGGCGTATAAAAAGTAATGCGGACAAACAACAAAGTGCAAACGACTTTGAGGCATTTGTTGCGCAGTATATTTGTGATGCTGAAGTTCCAAGCTATGCGGATGCAGCGCCGTCTTCGCAATCTGTTTTGCCATACGAGTTGTTGCTAAAGGTTCTGGATTCAGGCCCGATGGCGATTGCATTGTTTTCTGAGACAGGTTGTCCCATGTATTGGAATGACCGCTTTGAGCAATATTTCGGTTCACTTGAAGGTGCCAATGCTGAAAGGCTAACACAAACGAAAACGAGCCTGTGGCGCTGCGTTGGTCAAAATGTGTTTGCAGTTAGGGAAAGGCAGCAAGAAACAAATGGTGAGTGCTGTAAGTTAAGCGAACACGGCACATACGTGTGGTTTGAGACTCGTACACAGATCGTTAAGGCTGATGGTGCAGGAGTTGTCTATTTGTATGTAGCTACAGATATCACCCACCAGAAAACAGCGCAGATAGGATTGAAGCAAACTCGTGATGAACTTGAAGAACGGGTAAAAGAACGCACCACCATTCTTGCAAAAGTGAACAACACATTGGAAGAGCAAGTTGCGCGAAGCAAACGCCAGCAGCAGGCGCTTGTGGAGAGTGAAGAACGGTTCCGCAATATTTTTTTAAACAAGCATGGTGTTCGCTTGTTGTGGGATACCGCTACGTTTGAAATAGAAGAAGCAAACAGTGGCGCGGCGGAATTTTATGGATATGAACAAGGTGATATGATCGGTCAGCCGTTGCAGAAGATAACGGGGATGTCTATTTCAGCTGTTCACGACAGAATTGATGAAGTGAAGCGCTCCGGACAGGTTTCATTTACTGCGCTTCATCGTCAGGCAAATGGTGAAATGAAGTATGTTGAAGTTCACTTTGTCGGCGCCAAGAACAGAGGCCGCCTACTCGTTTACGCATTCATTATTGATATAAGTGAACGGATCGAAGCTGAACGCAAGGTACATGAACACAAAAATAACCTGAAAGCATTAATGAATGCGATGGGCGATTGCGCGCTGCTTGTTGATCCGGAGGGGCAGGTTATTACCATGAACCATGCCGCCGGACAGGAATTTAAATGTGTGGGACAGCCTGCGGGCAGTGTGAATATTTTTGATATATTGGGTGAACGCGTTGCAGATGCATGGCGCGGTGCTTTTGATGCTGTGTTGGTTATGGGGATGGCAGAGCATATAGAAATAGACGTGTGCCGATGCTGGAATGTTTCCTTTTTTCCGGTGTTCACCGAGAGTCTGGATATTAGTGCTGTTGCGATTTATGCGGAAGATATTACGTTTGAAAAACGTACTGCAGAACAAATGAAGCTACTGTCAAAACGAGTGCTTTCCGCACAGGAAGACGAGCGTAAGCGGATCGGACGGGAATTGCATGACAGCACTGCGCAGACCATTTCCGGCATCAAATATTTATTGGAAAGTGAAGTGGCGCGTATGGAACGGGGAGCAGAGGTTGCTCCTGCACGACTCAACAAAATGATTGAACTGCTACAAGGTGCGATCGTTGAGTTACGGCATATTATTATGGCGCTGCGTCCGACAATTCTTGATGATCTAGGGCTTATTTCTGCATTACGCTGGCTGTTGAACGAAGCATCTATTCTACATCCTTCCTTTAACTTCTCCGGTACTTTTGACTTATCTGAACAAATTTTTAGTGAATTGCAGAAAACTGTTCTTTTTCGCGTGGCTCAAGAAGCGCTCTCCAATGCGGCAAAACATAGTCGAGGCAATAATATTTGGCTCCACATTAAACAGGAAGGCAATGACTGCGTACTGTATGTGCAGGATGACGGTGTAGGCTTTGCTGTGGATAATTGTTCAAGAGCAGGTGTAGGGCTTGGTAGTATGCGCGAGCGAATTGAGCTTGCGAACGGTAGATTGGATATTTTATCTCTTAATGGTGAGGGAACACTGGTTCGAGCAGCGGTTCCTATTTGTGCTGTAGACACGAGTGAGTAGCTTTTGTTTTTTCGGAGCAGCCTAAATAGACTTTATCAGTAGACTAAAGTACCATCACCGATAATCAGATTTATTCTGTAGCATACTAACTTTGCAGGAGGAGCGGGTGGCAGAACTTACACCTGTTTGCCAAATTACTTGTGTTCATGACGAAGCAGTGGCGAAAGTCCGAGAAGCCATGCCTCCTAGTGAGCACTTGAATAGTCTTTCAGAATTATTTAAAATTTTAGGCGACGGGACACGCATGCGTATCCTGAACGCGTTGTCGCATCACGAACTATGCGTTTGTGACCTTGTTACGATTATCGGAATGAGCCAACCTGCTGTTTCACATCAGCTGCGATTATTACGAACCGCTAAACTTGTGCGGTATAGAAAGGTTGGGAAAAATGTATATTACTCCCTTGCAGATGATCATGTGACAGTGCTGCTTTCCACAGCGCTTGAGCATATTTTGGAAGGGTAGAAGTTGCAACTAGTGAAGAATGTAATCACATAAGAAGAGCCAAGTTTTGATTTGCAATATGCATGTCAAAAGTTGGCTTTTTTTGTAGGCAAAATCGTATGTCGGATCTTATGTTCTTGTGTAAAAAGAGATATATAATATGTAATTGGCTGTTTTGAATGACTTTGAGAATCCATAGCAGATGTCTTTTTTGTTTACAGACGATTTTGGGCTTGCTATCACGTTCGTATTGGTCTGACCAATGCGGGTGGCTGGGGTGAACCTGCTCATGGTATAGTGAGCTGCAATACGAAGGAGTGGGTATGACGTCGTCTAAAAAGGGAACAAGCAATCACAGCACAAGGCAGCGCCGGGTGCATGAAAACATAGCAGATCAGCTGCGCGATCTTATTACTCGAGGAGAATTTCTTCCGGGGAAAAGGCTTCCTTCAGAGCGTAAGCTTGCAGAAATTTTTTCAGTATCGCGACACGGGGTACGTGAAGCTTTGCGTAAGCTGGAAGAGCAGGGGCTTGTTTTTTCGAGACAGGGCGACGGTACGTATGTGCGAAGAATTGAAGAAGCACAGGGCAGAAAGCCTGTTTCGGCAGCTCTTGACAGAAATAAGTGTCGGTATGTGGAAGTGCTTGAATTACGAAAGGTTATTGAACCGCAGATAGCCGCAATTGCAGCACAGTATATTACGGAAGACGAATTGATTGAATTGCGACGGGTTCTGGATGAACAGATTGATGAAATAAGTCAGGGGCGCACGGGCTCTGAGGCTGACTGTGAATTTCATAAGTTAATTGCAGCCGGAACCAGAAACAGCGTTATGCTGGAGATGGTCACGCGAATTCATGATATTGTGTCGCAAAGTTTAGAATTTACCTTGGAAAACAGTCATCGCAGGCACTGGGCTATTGAGACTCACGAACGTATTTTGCGCGCGCTTGAGAATAGAGACCCTGAGACGGCACGCAAGGAAATGTATGAGCATATAGCGTATGTTGAATCGCTAGCGCTTTCCGAATTGGAAGGGGAAGGGTAGTGCCTCGCCCCCTCGGTTGTTGTAATGAGAATGGAGAACTTCTATGATTTCAGTGGTACTTTTATATCTGGCTGTTGGGGCATTTGCAGGTGTGCTGGCAGGTTTGCTTGGTATTGGCGGCGGGCTGGTTATTGTTCCGCTGCTGGTGTTTAGTTTTACATTACAAGGGATTTCTCCGGATGTGTTGATGCACCTTGCTTTGGGTACTTCTCTCGCATCAATTATCTTTACCTCGACTGCAAGTTTTAGAGCACACGATAAGCGTGGTGCAGTACGCTGGGATGTGTTCCGTATGATCACACCGGGTATTATTATTGGTGGCTTGCTGGGAGCAGAGGTTGCCTCCCGTATGTCCTCCAGTTTGCTGAAAGGTATTTTTGTTTGTTTCTTATACTACGTAGGTTCTCAGATGTTGCTCGGTATCAAACCGAAAGCCAGCCGTGAACTTCCGGGAACTGTTGGTATTACAGGTGCTGGTGGTATTATCGGTATGGTGTCCAGCATTGTAGGTATCGGTGGTGGTACAATGTCTGTGCCGTTCCTGTCTTTCTGTAACGTCCCGTTACGTGTTGCAATTGGTACTGCTTCCGCTATCGGATTGCCAATCGCGCTTGCCGGAACAATCGGGTATGTGACAACGGGGTTTTCTGATCCGTCCACGCCTGCATACTCTTTCGGGTATGTTTACATTCCAGCTCTTCTCGGCATCATCAGTGCCAGTTGGTTTACAGCTCCTCTTGGAGCCAAACTCGCACATTCTCTTCCTGTTGGAAAATTAACTAAAATTTTTGCTGCATTACTGCTTGTTGTGGCAACGAAGATGCTTCTAAGTCTGTTTTAGTTGATACAAGTAAGCTGAATCTATAAAGGCACTCTATTCTTATTAGATAGAGTGCCTTTTTCTGTGCGTAATGATAAGGAAAAATGCATGTTGGTGGTTGTTATTTATCAGCAATATCAATAATACTGAAACTAAGACTCAGATTGCATGAGAAAATGCGTTTTGCAATGCTATTGCTGAATCGTAACTTCTACTTATCTTTGTCCCTTTTTGTGCGTTTAAGATTGAAGCGGTGCATTGGGCGCATAGTCTTAATCTGAAGAAATGACTTTAGTCAGTTGCTCCGGCATATCTGGCGTTCAACAAACCGAGGTGATTTGTGAAACAGTTTATTCGTTTTTTTGCAACGGGAGCGGTATGCTTGCTGCTTTTGTTGGCAGCGGGTTGCGGTGCAGAAGAAAAGCAGCAGGCAACAACGGATATCAGTTGGGATGAGCATGTGGTTCGTGCAAAAGACACGACCGTACGTTTTTACATGTATGGCGGCATGAATAACGTCAACGACTGGATAGACAATGTCATCGCTCCTGCTGTGAAAGAACAGTACGGGGTAACGGTTGAACGAGTGCCTATGAGTGCTCCAGTGTTTATGAATAAAATGCTGGCTGAGAAGAGTGCTGGAAAATCCACAGGCAGTATTGATCTGCTGTGGATAAATGGTGAAAATTTCAAGAATGCCCGTAAGGCTGATCTTATAGAAGGGCCTGTCACGCCGCTTCTTCCAAACTATTTAGCCTATGTGAATCCTGACGAGGCAGCGACAGATTTTGGATATCCGGTGGAGGGGTATGAGGCACCGTATGGTCGTGCGCAATTTGTTTTTGAGTACGACAGTGCTCGCACGCCGAATCCACCAAAGTCATTTGCTGAATTACAAGAATGGGTGAAGAAGAATCCTGGCAAATTTACATACCCGTCTCCGCCTGATTTCACAGGTTCCGCATTTATTCGTCAGGTTTTTTATGCAGTAACCGGCGGGCATGAGCAGTATTCAAATGGATTTGATCAGGCGTTGTTTGATGCTAATGCACCAAAGCTTTGGGCATACTTGAACGATATTGCACCGTACCTGTGGCAGGAAGGAAGAGCATATCCGAAAGATCCAGCATTTCAGGCTACGTTGTTCTCTCGTGGAGAAATTGATGTGATGATGGCGTACCATCCGACTCATGCACAGAACCGAGTTATAGACGGAACATATCCTGAAAGTGTCCGCACTTTCGTCATGGAAGAAGGCTCAATTTACAATACCCATTTTACTGCTATTCCAAAGAATGCTCCAAACAAATCCGGAGCACTTATTGTTATGAACTATTTGCTTTCCCCAGAGGCACAGCTCTCGAAGTTTTCTCCGAATATTTGGGGCGATTTCCCTGTATTGGATATGAACAAATTATCCCCAGAGGTTGTAGCACAGTTTGCTGCTGTTGATCTTGGTCAGGCAACCTTGAAGCCTGCTGAACTAAGTGCTGTAGCTGTTCCTGAGATTCCTTCTGAGTGGTTGGAAGCGTTGGAACAAGGTTGGGAAGAGCATGTTCTTAAAAAATAGTGACGCAATTCCGCTTGTTATTGATACAGACAATGCTTTTGGAATGCCGGTGCGCGATCTGGATGATGGCATAGCGCTTATTGTAAGCCTTGTGTCAGAAAAGGTAGACGTGAAGGCTATTGTTGCTTCGGCCTGTAATTGCAGGGCATACGAGGCGGCGCAAAACACTCTGTATCTTCTTAAGCAATTTGGAATTACTGATATTCCAGTAGGATTGGGAGCGGAAACGCCCCTTTCCGGTGATAGAGAGGCGCATCATCAATTTCTGGAAGCAAAAGCACACAGCGCAGGCACGGCTTACTGGGATAATGCGCCAGAGGTTCCAGCTGTAGATGTTTCCACGCTTCCGTCTGGAGTTGATGTACTGATTGAGGCTGTGCGGGCGAATCCAAACAAGATAGTGGTAGTCGCATTGGGCAGCTTTACTAACCTTGCGTTAGCATTGCAAAAAGATCCGGACATTGCTCCGCTTATTAAAGAAGTCATTCACATGGGTGGCTCGTTTGAGCCTCAGGAAGGCGAATTGGCATTCGAATGGGATACGGCGGATATTCCACCGGAAATATGGGAAACAACGCTTAGGTTTAATACATGGTACGATAAACAGGCGACCGTTGAAGTGTTGAAGGCAGGTATGCCGGTTCGCTTTATTACAGCCAATGTTACAAGCCATTATTATTTGCGACATGAGCACATGCAAAAGATTCAATCAGCTGCACATGGGATTTTGGGAAAAACTCTTATACGTAACATTGAGCCGTGGCTTGAGTGGAGTATTTTTGAACGGAAATTGGTTGGTGCGCACATGCATGACCCCTTAACTATACTCGCGCTACTGGACACGTCAGTATGTACATACAGATATATGAATGCAGACATAGTAAGGTTTCTAGCAGGATACGAACTTTTTCCACAGGATGTAGATTCTTTGTGTAAAACTGCTGATTACGCAACCAAGTCGAAGGTCAAGGTTGCTGTTAACGTAGACACTGCAAGGGCTGAGCAAGCATTATGTGATTTGCTGATCCGAGCTGTTTCGTTAGAATCTAACAGTTGAAGAAATAATTGGTTTTTAGAGAGGTTAGTTGCTACTGTTATTGTAATTAGCCAAGTGAGCTTGTTTATTGTTGACCCTTTTTTAGAGATAAAAAAACTCTGTGTATCACCAGTATACTTGAATTTGTTCGTAACTTTGCACTGCTTGTGGAAAAAAATATACTTGTTGCAAAAGTACCTGCGTTCTAGTGTGCATTTCAAGCAAGAGAAAAAATAAGTTTCTGAACGAAAAGTTCAGTAAATTTAGGTTAATAGCTCATATTTCCCGCGGATGTTTTAGGCGACGTCTTGAAAGCTTAACTTTTTCGATCGATTGAAAGAGTACGAGCTGAATCGGGAAATGAAATATATACGCTGGAGGGTCATCGTGATCAAAAATGCAATGGATGATATGATTTCAAAACTTGGGAAAGAATTCTCTGAATTTTCTGGAACTGTGCGTTCTGTGAAGAAAAATGACGGCGGAGATTTTGTCGTCACTCCCGAGGTTATGCGTAATATAGTGGGACACGTTGAAAGCCTGTTTGGAACTATGCGTGAAACACAAGAGTCCGTGCAGTTAGCTCTCGAAAGCGAGTTGTTGCAAGAAGAAAGAAAATGGATTGATTTGCTTGATAACGCAGATATGACAACAGAGCATTAAGCTATTCTCATATCAGACTGTTAGGCGATTTAGTTGTGGCATGTGTCCCCTTGATGCGAAAAGCATTGAGGGGACGTGTGTGTTTAAAGAGTGAGAATCAGCAGCGCAGTGCGCTTGCTGCTTTTTTTTGGACAAAATAAAAGCGGGAGAAAAAATCTCCCGCTTTATATGCTCAAACTGTAAGATCAGCTGACTATACGCAGCCGGTAGGCTTAGGAAGACCAGCCATCTTACATGCTCCCTTACCTGGGCCGGAAGGGAAGAGTTCGTATACCTGCTTCAATTTGAAGCCGGTGTTTTTAGAAAGGATACGCACCATAGGAGCGATACCGTTCTTTCTGTAGTAATCCTGAAGGAAATCAAGGATTTTCTGGTGATCTTCGGAGATCTCAGAGATGCCTTCAGATTCTTTAACGTAATCAACCCACTCAGGGCACCATTCTTCGAACTTAAGCAGGAAGCCGTCTTCATCAACCTCGAAAGATTTACCTTCAAAAGTAATTTCAGCCATTTTGTCCTCCTTGGACATGGTCTATAAGCGTGATATTTAGCTCAGACATATGCCGGGTTGCAGCAACAGCTGACAACCTGATGTAAAGCAGTGATCCACTGCTTGTCTCCATACAGATTTGCTCTATAAAGCAAACACTGACTTGTTAAAGCCGTGATAGTCATTTTGTCAATGGGCAAGCCCATAAAATTCGATTTTTCTTGTCGCCTTACGGAACAAAAAAAAGGAAAAAACAAGTGCTATCAACGGCGCTAAGATGCCACAGTGTTCCGAAAAACACAAGCTTCCAAACATGCTGATATTGTCAAGGATCATAGTGAGCTACCGCTGTCTGATGAAAAAAAGATAACCCTATGAAGAGCTAATCTAATGTGACAACGGTGTGAATTATAAAACCGGTTGCATTGTTGCAACGGTGCGTGTTGCAAAACAGACACATATCGACGTGAATGGCGATTTGACAAGGGCTGCGAGTGAGTACGTTCGTTGTGTGAGTGCCAAAAAGAAAGCGGCTCCAAAAGAGCCGCTTAAAAATCTACAAGACGAGTGATTTTTACTGAGGGTGAACGTTGTCACGTGCCCAGAATATAACATCAAATTGTTCTTTAAGATCCTCGATAATCTGGTTTTCCTTGGTGCGTTCCATCGGCATAATGCGGAGGTTTACTTCGCGTGTGCCTTTTCCTTCCTCTTCTTCCATAGAGGAAAGAATAGAAACAATACGCGCTTTATGCTGACGCATAACGTTCAGGATTGGGCGCAGTGTACCAGCTTCGTTTGGCAAACGAATACCAAACTGAACACCACCCTGACGGACACCGGTGATGGTGATAAGAACATTAAAAATGTCGCTTACGGTAATGATACCCACCAACTTACCGTCTTCATCAACCACAGGAAGACCACCAAAGTCTTTTTCAATCATCATCATGGCAGCATTTTCAACAGTGTTGGTCGGGCTTGTAACATGCGGATCAACCGTCATGATGTCTTTAACTTTGATTTCTGAGAGCAGGTAGTAAAGCTCGTGCACATCAAGTGTCGTAGCTTTGGAAGGAGAGGCTTCTTTTATATCTCTATCTGAGACTATCCCGACGACACGACCGCTGTGATCCACAACAGGGATACGGCTAATGTCGTGTGCTTTTAAAGCCTTGGAGGCCTTCATCATTGATGTATCGGGCGAGACAGTAATTACATCTTTTGCCATCCAGTCACGAATCAGCATGATTTTTCCTCCTGAAATACACACATACGTTTGATCATTGATAGTATACTTGTTTTATATATAAGCATTTATTTTATGGGTGAACAAGCGAAAATTGCTATATCAAAGCGACTGTACTTTGCACTATTGTTGGCTTAGTAGATATTAGATCAGATTAGTGTTTTATAACGTGTCGTGCATGGGCCGGTAGCCTTAATATACCTGTGATGAAAGGAAATAGAGAATGAAAGCGTTGTATCTTGATTGTCGATTCGGACTTGGCGGCGATATGTTTCTGGCTGCTATGCATGATCTGGGTGTGGATTTGTCGCGATTGCAGCGCATTTTTATTGAAGCAGGAATTTACGTATCAATCGCACCTGTAAGTACAATGCGACAATCAATTGTAGGCGCGTCTCTTTCTATCGAATGGCCAGATGGACAGCCGCTTCGACATTTACCAGAGATTGTAGCGATCATCGAAAAGCTTGCAGTCTCCAATGATGTGCAGACACGCTCTATAAACGCATTCGAGCGACTGGCGGAAACCGAAGCTGCCGTCCATGGTAAAGCCGTGCAGGACATACATTTTCATGAAGTGGGTGCGATAGACACACTCGTCGATGTGGTTGGTGCTTTTTGGGCAGTAGAGCAGCTTGGCATTACAAGTATCACCGCTTCCAAATTACCGTGGTTTTCTGGAACTGTTGAGTGCGAACACGGCACGTTACCACTTCCCGCGCCAGCTGTTCTTGAATTACTCAAGGGAAAACCGGTATTCGCCACAGAATGCGAACAAGAACTCATCACTCCCACCGGAGCACTACTCATAGATCAACTCGTAACGAATTTTACTTCCGGTGCTGAAGGAGTTCTGTTGCAAACAGGTCTCGGCTACGGTCAAAGAGAATCCGGTGGCGGAATTCGCATAAGTCTTCTTGAGTTAGAGACGCCGGAGCAAACAACTCCCTCAACTTCTGACACAATTACGGATGAAATTTACGTTCTCGAAAGTCATATCGATCATCTGACAGGCGAGGAGTTAGGGCGTTGTTTCGACATATTCATGGATGCCGGAGCGCTGGACGTATTTTTCACCGCAGGGGTAATGAAAAAAAATCGACCAGCGGGAAGTCTTAAAGTTCTCTGCAAGCCAAGCGAGTTAGCAAAAATAGAGCAGCTGTTCTTTGCCCACACGCATACCCTCGGTATTCGCAGGCAGAAAACAGAACGCGTGCTCCTGCCACGCAAAGAAGAGCGTACAGAAACCCCCTTCGGCGAGATGGATGGCAAAAGCTACAGTGTCGACGGGATGACAATTTCCAAGCCTGAGTACGAAGAGCTCGTCAAATTTTCAAAAAAAACAGGGCGTAGTCTGCCAGAGCTTCGCTACATGCTATATGGTAATACTAAGCCGTAGTTAGTTAGGTTTTTGTCTGCGACGCTTTTTTTTATGTCTCCGACGGCTGGGCTGAAACTTTTGCAAAGTTTCCCCCAGACCCCCTTCAAAACTTTTTATTATGCGAAGAACGCCCGTAGAGTAATTTCTCACGCGGCTTAATGACACTGACTTGAATAATAACAAAAGGCTGCCCTTCATATGAAGGACAGCCTTTTTTATTTACCGAAAGGTAGTGGAGCATAAGCCGCGAAACAAAATAAGCAACGGGCTAAACTCGCAGATAAAAGTCTTTGGAGATTCCTAAGAACCTTTCTACAGAAAGGTTCTTAGGCCGCCGGAGGCTCGTCGAAGACCCGCCGGAGGCCACTCTACTTACTATTAGTCAGCTTCAACAGGAACAAAGGAGAAGGTGGTCACATCAAAGAGACCGCCGTCTGTAAGTTTGAGGGCTGGAATTACTGGCAAGCTCATGAAACTGAGGGTCATGAACGGCTGCAGTTTCGGGTTGATGCTAAATTCTTTGGAAAGATTCAGCAGCTCTTCCATTTTTGTAGCAACTTCCTGCGCTGGCTGGTCGGACATAAGCCCTGCGATTGGCAGTGAGAGGTGCCCGAGCACTTTGCCGTCGCGAACGAGGGTGATGCCACCACCAATTTCTTTGAGATCGTTGATGGCAACGAGCATGTCTTCGTCGTTATCGCCTGCAACTACGATGTTGTGTGAATCGTGTGCGATTGTGGTGGCGATTGCACCATTTTTGATGTGGTAGTTTTCGAAGATGCCGAGGCCGATGTTGCCAGTTGCATTGTGTCGTTCAACCACAGCAATTTTGGTAAGCCCTTCGTTCTGCTTTGCGTTGAAGCAGCCTTCTTCATCCAGAACAACTTCTTTGATAACGCACTCGGTAAGTACTGTGTCAGGGATAACGCTTATGGTGCGTACGTTGTTGCTGGAAAGCTTGAGCTTGAGATCGTTGAGTGTGATGTCGGCAAGATTCACAGTGTCGCGAACGGAGTCACGTACAATCTCTTTTGGTTCAACAAGCAAGACGCCGTTTTCGGCAATCTGGTTACCATCTGTGAACACGTGGCTCACTTCAAAATTGGTAAGGTCGCGGACGATCATAATGTCAGCGTCGTAGCCTGGTGCAATTGCGCCTTTGCCTTTAAGGCCATAGCATTCTGCTGCATTCAGGGTGCCTATGGTAATTGCTTTAAGTGCGTCAACGCCTTCTTCTACAGCAATTTTCAGGTTCGTATTTATGTGACCGTTTGCAAGAATATCTGCTGGTTCGCGGTCATCTGTGCAGAATACGCAGCGACGGTAATTTGCATCGGTAAGACCTTTTGCGAGTACGCGGAGATCTTTGGTTGCTGAACCTTCACGGATGAGCACGTACATGCCGAGGCGAATACGCTCGTGCATTTCTTCTATGCTAGAACACTCGTGATCAGTTTTGATTCCGGCTGCGGCATATGCGATGAGATCACGACCGGATAAGCCCGGAGTGTGACCGTCGGCAATGCGATTGCGTGAGGATGCCATGTAAATTTTGTCCAGCATTGCTGGATCGCTGTTGATAACAGCAGGGAAGTTCATAACTTCAGCAAGACCATGCACACCTTCATGATCGATCAGCTCGGAAAGTTCTTTTGCTTCAAGGATAGCACCGGAGTTTTCGAACGGTGTTGCTGGAACGCAAGAAGGAAGCATGATGCGTACATTAAGCGGTAGGTCTTTGGATGCATCCAGCATGTAGCGAATGCCTTCCAGACCGCATACGTTCGCAATTTCATGCGGGTCTGCAACGATGGTGGTTGTGCCGTATGGCAGAACACACTTTGCAAACTGTGCGGGAGAGACAACAGAAGATTCAATATGAACGTGCCCGTCGATGAGACCTGGCATAAGGTATCCACCAGCAGCATCAATGGTTTTTGCAGCTTCGTATTCGCCGAAACCGACAATTTTACCATCACCGATGGCAACAGAGCTTTCGAAGACTGTCTGAGAGAACACATCAACAACTTTACAGTTAGTAATGAGAGTATCTACTGGAGTTCGTCCAGCCGCCATGTCAATGCGGCGGGCAAGAGCTTCGCGTTCAGTCATGATCTATCCTTATATATGATTGGTAGCATAAAATTTGTATTAAGTACGGAGCAAATATCACGTAACACGTTTGGATGAAAGGAGAAGACTTCTCTCTTTGTATCTTTCAGTAACGTGTTGATGATACTTGCATTGTGTTCGCTCGAGGGCGTGATTGGCTAAGGCTTGTCGCGCAACCTGCAGCCGGCTTCGTAATATTTTTGCATTTCTTCACGCGGTACCATGCTCCCGCCTGTTCCCCACGCAATGTGTGTTGCTGTTTTCATATGATCTTGCAGCCCGTGTTGATGCAGGTACTCTTCGTTATGTTGAATGCGCGCAATGCCCGACATTCCGGCAAGTGCGGAAGGTTCCATCCAAATATCTTCTGTATCTGCAAGCAGTGCCAAGAGCTCGAACATGGTATCATCACTGACGGTAAAAGCACCATCTATCAGGTGTTGTAATGTTTTGCCTACAAAGCCTGAAGGGCGACCGACGGCAAGGCCGTCTGCAACTGTGCGGTTGTCTATTCCAAAATCCTGAACAGAAACAGCATCGTGCAAGCCTGTATGCAAGCCGATGAGCATGGCTGGAGAATGGGTTGGCTCTGCAAAAAAACAATGAACATTGTCACCAAAGGCAAGCTTGAGACCGAAAGCAACTCCGCCGGGGCCACCGCCTACTCCGCATGGGAGGTAAACAAAAAGCGGGTGCTCTGTATCTACTGTGATGTTTGCTTCTGTTAGCTGTTTTTTGAGCCGTTCCGCTGCCACGGCGTATCCCATAAAGAGTGTGACGGAATTTTCATCATCGATAAAATGGCAGCTTGGGTCGCCTTCTGCCTGTTTTCTACCTTCCGCAACAGCGAGGGAGTAATCGGAATCGTACTCGATGACGTTTACTCCTTTTGAGCGCAGCATATCTTTTTTCCACTGCCTTGCATCTGCTGACATATGAACACTCACGGAGAATCCGAGCTGAGCACTCATGATGCCGATGGAGAGTCCAAGGTTGCCTGTAGAGCCGACGGCGATGGTGTAGTTGCTGAAAAATTGACGGAATGTTGCGCTGTCCAATTTTGAATAATCGTCGGAGAGGGAAAGGAGTCCGGTTCCGCACGCAAGGCTTTCTGCATGATTGAGAACTTCGTAGATGCCACCACGAGCTTTGATCGAACCGGAGATAGGCAGGTGGCTGTCACATTTGAGCAGAAGTTCTCCAGACAACGACATATTGAAATAGTTTGCTAATACACTCTGCATATTCGAGATGCGCCGAAGCGGAGATTCAATAAGTCCTTGAGCCTGTTGTGTCTCAGGAAAAACTTTTTCGATGTATGGACGGAACCGTTCGAGCCGTGCTGCTGCATCCTCAACATCTGCTTTTGAAAGTGCAATGTGTTTCATTGCATCGACAAACGGTAGAGTGTCCGGATTGAACCATGTGGTTTCAGCCAGCGCTATTGCATCACGGATAAGAGGATCTGTTTTCCATTCTTGAAGAGTTTTTTCTGAGTATGTCGGCACGGAGAACTCCTGTTAATTGTGTTTGCTAGCTTGAGATTACTTTTTGTATGGCGGCAATGGCACGATCTGGGAAATCGGAGATAAGGCCGCTAGTTCCCCAGTTTGCAAAGGCGTATAATTCATGTTCGCAGTTAATTGTCCAGATGTTAACCATGAGTCCGGCTTCGTGCAGGGCTTTGATGTCGTCTGCTGTCGTAAAAGTGCGGCATGGATGGTATGCGGAAGCGTTAAGCTGTTTACAGTATTCAACAGGTTTTTCGATGCGCTCTTCAGTTAGAACTCCCAAAGGCATGTCCGGCATTTCTGTGTGAATAGTTTTTAGATAGTCATGGTTGAAAGAAGAGATCATTGTCTGTTCTTTTACGTCATGCTTGAGAATTTGTTCGAGAATGATGTGCACAATGGTATGGCTGTGATCATCGATTGTAGTCTGATCTTTTATCTCAAGATTGAGCAGCATGCCTGACTGTTTAATAAAGATGAGCAGTTCGTCTAATGTGGGAATGGTAGTGCCGGTAAATGCTGATGCAGCTTCAGCGGAAACTTTGCCGTTTTTAATCTGCGCATGCGGGTCGCTTTCTGCGTACCACTTGCCAGCATCAAGGGTTTGCACTTCTTCGAGTGTCAGGTGATGAATACCTGTTTTTTCGCCATGTTTTTGCAGATGTGGAAGTTCTGCAATGTTGGTGGTGCGGGTGAGCACGTAGTCATGAAAAATAACCGCGTATCCATCCTTAGTCAGGTTTACATCAAGCTCTATCGCTTCAGCACCAAGTTTATGGGCTATATGAAACGCGGGCATGGTATTTTCCGGAGCGTAAGCTCGTGCACCACGATGCGCATGCGTAATGCATTCGTTAGCTTTTTCAGTAAACACAGTCTTCTCCTGTACAGTCTGCCAATGTTACGTTGAATATATAGCAAGGTGTGGTGGCAGCAATACATGCTTGCATGGTTTTATGTACCGACAAGAACGCCATATCACCCATAGGGCAGAGAGTGAAGACTGAAGTTATGAAGGAGCGTTGGTAGCATTTTCAAGTGCGGATGTGTTTGTTGGCGTGATCTGGATGGCGAAAATTATATCGAAACCATAAAAAAAAGAGCCCGTGCCTAACACACGAACTCTTTTTTCATTATTACTGTTGGAGATCATCAATAAGTGTTTTTAAACTCTGAGCTAGTCTGGAAAGCTCAACCACTGCGTGTGAAGATTCCGTAAGCGCCAGTGCTGATTCATCCGCAAGGCGGTTGACCTCACCGGCTGCTCCGGCAATTTGTTCTGCGGCGGCGGATTGTTCTTCGGCAGCCGTAGCGATGGATCGTACTCTGTCAGAAGTTTCCATAACCGTATCTACAATTTGTCCTAACGCCTTGCCCGCATTATGTGTTTGGGCAGTGGTGTTTTCTACAAGTTCAGCAACACCTTGCATATGATCGAGAGTGCCGTGGGTGCTTTTTTGGATGCCCTGTACCACAGACTCAACTTCTTTGGTTGCATTCATTGTCTTTTCAGCAAGCTTGCGGACTTCATCCGCAACAACTGCAAAGCCTCGTCCAGCCTCTCCTGCTCGTGCTGCTTCAATTGCAGCGTTGAGTGCGAGCAAGTTTGTCTGGTCTGCAATGTCATTAATCACACTGATAATATTACCAACCCCGTCAGCCTGTGTTCCTAACTCCGTAAGAGTCTTTTGCATTAAGCTGGCGTGGGAATGTACCTCTTCTGTTGAGGTCATTACCTGAGAGACAACCGTTGCGCCTTCTTCGGCTGTTTTACGAGCATCATCCGCATTTTCTGCAGCATCGGATGCGTTTCTAGCTACTTCAAGGGTGGTAGAGTTCATTTCCTCGATAGCAATGGCAGATTCACCGACGCGCGCAGCCTGAGTGGAGGCGCCGACTCTACACTGTTCTACCTGTGCAGACAGTTCTTCAGCAGCAGAGGACACTTGATCTGCAATGGAATGTGCCTGTGCAGCCGTGTCAGCAATACGCTCATTCTGACGAAGAATGACAGACTCGTTTTCATGGATTTCTGTCATATCATGCCAGAATGCTACTGAACCGAGCAGTTTACCATCCATGTCATAGAAAGGAGTGGTGCTGACAGCAATGTAGAGAATATTTCCGTCAGGATGTTTGTACTCAATGTCGTTCTGTAATGATTGTTCAGAACGGATAGCCTTGTCAGATAAAGTTTCACGGCTGTCATCGTTATAGAAGAACTTGCCGGAGCTTACACCGACATAACTTTCAGGAGTTCCTGTTTTTCCGATTAAGTCACAGAGATGTTGATTTGCCCAAGTTACTGTGAAGTCCGGTCCGATGATGGAACACGGAGTTGGAATGCCTTTTAGAACACCTTCTGAGAAACCAAGCTTGGTCTTAAGTTCTGCAACCATTGTATTAACTGAAGTCACAGTACTTCCGATAGCATCATTTAGATGATAATCAGTTCGTGCATTTAGGTCGCCAGCAGCAATTTTTTTTGTGGTATTGCTTAATTCTTCGAGAGGGCGGAGTAAATTACGCAGCAGGAATATAAGAACAAGGCTTGAAATAAGAATGCCGCCTGCAATGCTTGCAATGCTTAACTTTTGTAAAGTTTCATCGGCACCAAGACTCAAGTACTTCTCTGGTATTGTGAAATAGATCAGCCAGTCTCTGGCTTCAATAGTCTGAGAAAATGAGAGACGCTTTGTACCTTGGTATTCGTATTGGGTGAAGCCGTTTTTATTCTTCATCATAATCTTACCGGCTTCTGTGTCGTTCAAGTTGCTGTTGGCCATGAGTGCTGCGTCCGGATGATATACGAAGCTACCGTCAGAACGCACAATAAACGGATACCCATGTCCATCGTAGGTGATCTTTTTAATCATCTCGAGCAGGGGCGGGGTCATCATAGGCCTACCACAGTACACAACGGCAATAACATTGCCGCTGGAATCTTTGAGTGGCTTATATATTGTAACGTACCATGCGTTTACTACATAGGCTCTACCGCGAAAGGTTTGACCGTTCATAACTGTTTTGTACACTGCGCTGGTGGCAGGAATGTACGTGCCAGTTGCACGGTTCCCATCAAGTTTTTTGACGTTGGTGGAAACACGCAGAAGTTTTCCCGGAAGTGCCTGAAAAATTGTTGCAGTACCACCGACCATGTCCTGAACTTTATCAACAAGTTTGTTGCTTGTGTTCAGCACCGTAGCGGAATCCTCTGCTCCAAGCTGAAGGACTGGAATTGTTACAGATTCAGACTTTTTGCTGATTTGGTTGGTGATAGTAGTTGTTACAGTTTTTTGTGAATTTACACGTAACCCACCGTGGTTTTCGATTTCATCATCAAAAACACTTACATCGGTTTCGAGTTTTTCAAGTGTAATTTGGTGCTGCATTTCCACACTGTCTTTTAGTCCCACAACCATTGTGCTGATAAACTGATCACCAAGTTTTACCAGTGCACTATGTGAAACTGAGTAGTTGTTCCAACTAAGAACACCTAACAGTGTGACAATTACAAGCAATACAGAGCCGATCAATTTGCGATTAAAGTTTAGCTCCATTCTTCTAGCCCCCGATAGTTGTGATTGTTTTTTGATACACCAATGGGTGGTCATGATGTACCAATCTAGCAAGCCATTTATCCAGCGTGCACGATGTACTGCTGGTTGAGTTCTGTATTTGAAGTAAGTAGTGAGCTGTTATTTATAGTTCTATAATCAAATTTTGTTTGCACATATAAATTTCATAATAAAGAATGAAAGTTGTAACTCGGTGTAGTTATCTATCGGAAATTTTAGAAAAAACTTTAACCGGAGCCGATATAGGGTTTGGAATTATGGATAAAGTAAGTGTCTGTTTGTATTGAGTAAAAAGAACAGATTTTCATGCTTTATGGTTATTGTTGCTGTAAGTGAAAAAAAAGAAGTGTCAGAATGTGACTAAGTTCTTTGTCTCAACAGGTTCATTTCGCGCGAAAAATAGAAACCACTTGACAGATTCAAACACTGTTTGAAATAAGATTTCAAACGGTGTTTGAATTTGCTTGAGGTGAGGTTCGAATGGATAGAAAGATAATTCCCGCGCAGTTTAAAGAAATTGCGCGTAATTATTATAAATCGCGGGAACAGGCGTTACACGCATGGAGAGAACGGCGTAATCAAGCACAAAGTGCGTTGGATACCCGTAGCCGTATCTTTAATACGGCCCGCATCATTTTTTCTCAAAAGGGACACAACGCAACAGTGCGTGAAATTTGTACTGCTGCAAATGCTAATGTGTCTGCTGTAAATTATCATTTTGGTAATAAAAATAGGCTATTGGCTGCTGTTTTAGAAGAGTTCTTGCATGAGGTTCGGGGGATATACCCGCTGCATGGTGGATTAACAGATTCTGCTGAACCCGAAGAACGATTGTTTGGTTTTACGTTGGCTTGCGTGAGTGGAATGCTTATCTCGCATGGTGATGAGTATTGGGAACTTAACAAGTTACTGCTTGATGCCTTCATTAATGATTTTGAAGAATTCTTGCATGTCTCAGAGAAAGATTGGCTCGAATTACGCGGGGAAGTTATCCCGATTATCGACGCAATGACTGGGAATGTATGGGGGCCAAAACAACTTGATTCGTTGACAAGCGGCTATTTTTCACAGCTATTTTTCTACGCAATGCATATTGATGACTTATTGTTAGTTCGAAATCAGAAAGTTTTCACTGATGATGAAGTCTTTGGTATTGCACAACATATTACTGCCTTCTCTATTGGGGGCATTAAGAACTATTCGGAGTTGATGGATGCAGAAATTGATTTCCCAAATTTGTGCGATGCTGATTGTTGCAAGCATGCTCGTAAGTCTGACGGCATGTAGCAACGATGAAGCAAGCGACACGACAGAGAATGTGCAGACTGCAAAAGAATATGTTGTAAATGTTAAGGTTGAAACTCTGATTCCAGCTGCAATTACAGATAAAATTATGCTGCCGGGTCAAACAGAAGCTATGTACGATGTAGCACTAGCCGCAGAGCAAGACGGACTTATCGAATGGGTTGGTGTAACAGAAGGGGATTCTGTTGCGGCAAACGGGCAGATAGTTCGTATTGATCTTGAGGCATTGAAAGCTGCCAAAGATCGTGCTGATGCAAACCTTACAATGAAAAAACACCAGCTTAACCGCCGTAAAAAGCTTTACAAAAGTAACGTCCTTTCACGCGAAGAATTGGAGCAGGCTGAAACAGAGTTTACTGTTGCTGCAACAAATCTGCGAGAAGCAGAAGTTAACTACGAGCACGGTATTGTTGTTTCTCCTGTTTCCGGTGTTGTGAACAAAGTTAATGTTGATCCGGGTGAATATGTTTCTAAAGGCAATCCTATAGCAAACATTGTGAACGTTGATCAGATTAAAATTACGTTCAGTGTGCCGGAAATGGATGTCCGCTTTCTTTCTAAAGGGCAGATTGCACCAGTTGTGTTTGATGCCTACCCGAATGAGAATTGGAGCGGCGTTGTTGATTTCGTTGCATGGAAAGCAGACCCTGCAACCCGTACGTTCCCCGTCCGAATCATTGTTAAAAATGCAGACGGTCGTATTCGTCCGGGTATGATTGCGCGTGCAAGTTTTATACGTCGTGCTTTGAGCGATATCGTATCTGTTCCACTATTCTCTGTCATCGATAAAGGCGGAGAACGTATCGCATTTATTGAAAAAGATGGCGTAGCAGAAGCCCGTACAGTTACTCTTGGCGTTATTGATGGCGACAGGGTGCAGATTATTGCCGGTCTGAATGTCGGTGAAAACCTGATTGTAGCAGGGCAGCGAGAAGTTGAAGACGGCGTGAAGGTGGATGTTCGATGATACTTAACCAAGTAGCGTTGAAGAGGCAGTCTGTAGTATTTGTTCTACTGTGGCTTATAATTTTAGCTGGCTTAAGTAGCTATTTTTCACTGCCGCGTGAAGCTGAGCCAGATATTACGATTCCATATATTTTCGTAAATACAACTTACGAAGGTGTTGCCCCTGAAGATATTGAAAAGCTGATAACTATTCCTCTTGAGAGAAAACTCAAGGGTCTTGCAGATGTTGAAGAGCTTAGATCAACATCTAAAGATGGTGAATCCGCCATTGCGATTAAGTTTTTACCAAGCGTAGTTATTGATGATGCACTGCAGAAAGTGCGTGATAAAGTTGATCAGGCAACAGGCGACCTTCCGGGCGATTTAGAAGATGACCCGCTTGTTTCGGAAGCGAACTTTTCTGATATGCCGACAATGCAGATTGTATTGTCAGGTCCCTTTAGCTTGAAACGGCTGAAGGTTTTTGCTGAAGATTTAGAAGACAAACTTGAATCTGTTCAAGGTGTTCTTGACGCGCGCCTTATGGGTGGCCTCGAACGCGAGATTCATGTTGAATTCGACCTTGATCGTATCGGTGCATACAATGTTCCGTTTAGCGCTTTGGTGAACTCTGTTCAGAAGGGCAATGTGAACATGCCGGGCGGCTCCATGAATATTGGTGACGCCCGCTATCAGGTTCGTGTTCCAGAGGACTTTCAAACTCCTTCAGAGATTAATAGCATTGTTGCATTTGTGCGCGATGGAAAGCCTGTCTACCTTCGAGATATTGCCGAAATTCAGGATCATTACAAAGATCCTGTAACGCGGAGCCGTATGAACGGACAAAATGCCGTTACGCTTCAGATCATTAAGCGAAGCGGTGAGAATATTATTGAGGTAAACAAAGGCGTTACTGTAGCGCTTGAAGAGGCTAAAAAGTTCCTCCCGCCAACATTGATTCTTGATGTTGTCGGCGATAGAGCAGAAGACGTCCGCATGATGGTGTCTGACCTTGAGAACAACATTCTCACTGGTCTTGTGCTGGTACTTGCGGTTGTATTCTTATTTATCGGTGGACGATCTGCCTTCTTTGTTTCCATAGCAATCCCGCTTTCCATGCTTATTACTTTTGTGCTGCTACGAATGCTGGACATCACGCTCAACATGGTTGTGCTGTTCTCGCTTATTCTTGCGCTCGGGATGCTGGTGGATAACGGCATTGTTATTGTAGAAAATATCTACAGGCATATGCAGGAAGGAAAAAGCAGATTTCAGGCTGCAATGGATGGTACGAATGAAGTTGCATGGCCTGTTATTACCTCTACATTAACAACTGTGGGTGCTTTCTTCCCGATGATTTTCTGGCCGGGCATTATGGGCGAATTTATGTCCTATCTGCCTCGTACAGTAATCCTTGCACTTTTTGGCTCCCTGTTTGTTGCGTTGGTTATTAACCCTGTCTTCTCATCACGGTTCCAAACTGCGGCTCCGGCTAAGTTTATGGATAACGGTGAAGAACATATTACGGGTGTACGACGTATCTATCTTGGGATGTTGAATTGGTCTTTGGATCATCGGGTTATAGTCCTTGGTATTTCTGTAGTAATGTTCTTCGCATCTATCTTTGCGTTCGGAACTTACGGCAAAGGTGTTGAGTTTTTTCCAAAAGCAGAACCTAAGCGCGCAAACGTAAACATCAAGGCTCCTGTGGGAACAAACCTTGATGCCACAGACCGTTTTATGCGTGTGGTTGAACGTGTTGGGGAAGAGTATAAAGATGTTCGTTTTGTTATTGCCAACACAGGTTCCGGCTCCGGCGGAACATTCGGCGGCGGTGGCACTGGTACACATCTTGGTGCTGTAACTCTGGACTTTAAGCCAATCGCAGAACGTGGAGTTCAGTCCTCTGATATTATTAATGAGGTGCGTGACCGCCTTACCGCTATGATCACCGGTGCAGAAGTGCGTGTTGAAGAAGAAAAAGGTGGTCCTCCAACCGGCTCTCCAGTCAACTTGGAAGTGTACGGTAAGGATATGCGCGAGCTTGGTGTGATTGTTGATAACATTCGTGCTGTCATGCGTGATATCCCGGGACCTGTTGATATAAAAGACGACTTTGTTTCCGGTAAACCGGAAATACAGATTCGTGTAGATAAAGAACGTGCAGCATTGCTCGGTCTTGATACGTATACAATTGCATACACCATCAAGGCAGCGATTAACGGCGTAAAAGTTGGCGTATTCCGCGAAGGAAAAGACGAATACGATATTCTGACAAAGCTTCCTGAAAGCGAACGTCAGTCTATTAAAGCGTTACGTCGTATTACCGTATCCGGCGCAGATGGCGAACCTATTCCGCTTACATCGGTAGCCTCTGTTAAGCTTGCCTCCGGTCTTGGTGCTATTAACCATAAAGACCAGAAACGAGTTGTTACGGTTTCTGCAAACGTCGAAGGACGTCTTGCAAACGACGTTATTCGTGAGCTTGATGTGCGCCTTAAAGAACTGAGCTGGCCTCGCGGCTACTCATACACCTTCTCGGGAGAACAGGAAGAGCAGCGTAAAGCTTCGGAGTTTCTTACTGAAGCATTTGTTGCGACGATCTTCCTTATCTTCCTTGTGCTGGTGGCGCAGTTCAATTCAATGGCAACGCCGTTTATTATTCTTACATCCGTATTACTGTCTCTTATCGGCGTGTTCGGAGGGCTTCTCATTTGCGGAATGCCGTTCGGTGTCGTTATGACAGGTGTTGGTGTAATTTCATTGGCGGGGGTTGTTGTTAACAACGCAATTGTACTTATTGACTACTTTGAACAGTTGCGAGCTAAAGGGATGAAAACACGTGAGGCGCTTGTTAAGGCTGGCCTTACTCGTTTCCGCCCTGTGCTGCTTACCGCGATTACAACCATTCTAGGTTTGCTGCCGATGGCAGTGGGCATTAGTTTTGACTTCTTTACGTTCTCGTTCATTACGAAGTCAGACTCAACTGAATGGTGGAGTCCGATGGCTGTAGCAGTTATCTTCGGTCTGTTTGTCGCAACAATGCTCACCTTGCTTGTTGTACCTGTGCTTTGTTCCCTTAAAGAAGGCGCAAAAGTGCGCTGGGAAAAATTGACCAATAAAAAAGCACAAGAAGAGAACGATACTGAGGCAGTTTTGAAAGAATCCATAGAAGAAAATGAAAAACGAAAGGGTGCAGATTCTGCACCAGGTGATGCCGCTTAGCCGCTACCTGTTATCCTGATAAAATGAACGCCCCTGACAGAGTCACTCTGTCAGGGGCGTTTTTGTTATGTACTGGATTACAGAAAAATGAATAGGGCTATGCCAAATGGCATGTGGTAAAGGCGTCGTAGACTTCTTCCTCTGTCAGAATCCCAAGTTTAGCGGCTGCCTCAGCAACCGGAATACGTTCTTTAAGAGAAAGTTTTGCGATGTCTGCAGCTTTTTCGTAGCCGATAATTGGTACCAAGACAGTTGCCATTACAGAGCTGTTATGCAGAAGCTCTTCACAACGTTCTTCGTTAGCGGTGATGCCGTTAACGCATTTGGTTGCAAGGGCGTGCATTGCGTTAATAAGCATGTGAACAGACTGCAACACGTTTAAAATAATGACAGGTTCCATAACATTAAGCTGGAGCTGTCCAGCTTCCGCAGCCATGGTCACTGTTACATCGTGCCCGATAACTTGGTATGCAACCTGATTTACGACTTCGGGAATAACCGGATTTACTTTACCCGGCATGATGGACGATCCAGCCTGTACCGGAGGTAGTGATATTTCACCAAAACCTGCGCAAGGGCCACTGCTAAGCAATCTGAGATCGTTACAAATTTTGGAAAGCTTTACGCTTATACGGCGAAGCGTTCCAGAGAAGGTAACAAAGGCACCCATATCTGATGACGCTTCAATAAGGTTGGCAGCGGGAGTAAGTTCGTATCCGACAAGTTTACTGAGGTGACGGACTGCCTTGTAGGAAAAATGCGGGGGAGTGTTAATACAAGTGCCTATAGCTGTGCCGCCGAGATTAATCTCTTTAAGCAATTGAGACAGCTGATCAACGCGTTCAACATCTTCTTCGATGGTCACTGAATATGCCGCGAATTCAGAGCCTAGTGTGATCGGCACTGCGTCCTGCAATTGGGTTCGACCGACTTTTAGAACTGTGCTGAATTCTTCTGCCCGTCCCTTAAAAGCTTCACTGAGTTCCAGCTGCTGATCTGTCAGCGCTTTGCATTTGCTCAAAACTGCAATGCGTGCACTGGTCGGATACACATCATTTGTGGATTGTGAACAGTTAACATGATCGTTCGGGTGCAGGTGGATGTAATCACCTTTCTCATAGCCCATTTTTTCCAGAGCAAGGTTTGCAATAACCTCGTTGGCGTTCATGTTTGTAGAGGTGCCTGCGCCGCCCTGCATCATGTCGACGATGAATTGATCGTGATGATCACCTTCAATAATGTCGTCACATGCTTCAATGATGGCATTGGCTTGAATGTCTGTAAGGAGTTTGCTTTCAAAGTTTGTAAGAGCACACGCTTTTTTTACGCGTGCAAGTGATACGACTAACTCCGGAAAGTGATGCAAGGGGATGCCGGTGATGGTGAAGTTCAGTACAGCACGGGCTGTGTGTACCCCGTAATACGCATCTATAGGAACTTGAAATTCGCCAAGAGAGTCACGCTCAATGCGATATTGCTCGTTCATAGGATCTCCGCAACGTGATGGCTGTTGATGAAATATGCATCAGTGTGCGCTTCTAGAATTTAATCTGATGGTTGCAGCAGCTTTCCCAATGCAGCAATATAGTAAGGGAAAACTTTTAAAATTCTTTAGATGCTGATGGCATATACAAGATTAACGTTAGGTGCAGTTAAACATGAAAGTAATGTTATCGCGAGCGTTATCTAGCAGATATTTTGTGCAGTCAGGATTACTTTGAACGCCCCCATTCCCAGCTCTGTATGTCGCATTGGCTTTCCAGTGCATTTTCCTGAGAATCTTCCAGTGCAGAAAAGAAATCGATACCTGTTGCTGTCTCGATGGTATCAATCGGCACGGCGAAAGAATGTAGTTTTTTCTTTGAACCTTCATTCGGGAGAAGAAATCCAATAGCCTTGTTTTGGGAGGGTATGTACGCAATTTTATAGTAGGCATCGGGAACGAGAACTTTATTTCGTCCGATAAATCGGTCACCATGAAGGACGCCTGCAGTGATTATGATAACAGTGTCATGCTGTGCCCAGCGACGGACTGTTGCTTCGAGTTTTTTCCAGACACCGCGATTAAATTTAGGTTGCTGTGGACTCATATTTGACATGAAAAAGGAGTCACGCATTGCCCGTGTGCAAAAGGCCATGTCTGCGGCTGGGGCAAGATGTCCTCTGTCGAATCCGGATTTTTTGTAGTCCCGTAAATTCGCGGAGCGAGTAGGAATCGCAGGGTCAGGACGGAACCTGTCTTTTCGTTGTACCCTAGGAGTGTTGGCTTCTTCCTTGGTATACTCGTACATGACCCAAGCTGCTTGTTCTGTATCTTCATCATACCCAAGCGAATAGAAGTCGTGGTGAACTATACATTCAGAAATGTTCTCTTGAGGAATAAGGTTTTTGTATATCTCTGCGGATAAAGTGGATGGATAGGTTGCAAAGAAAGCAATAGATATAAGCAGGAGAAGTTTTTTCATTAATCATCCCTTCCGGAAAAGTTGGAATACATATCAATAAAAAACACACAATACGAATGTATTGCGTGTTTTTTACGTTAGCCAACATTATAGACTGGAAGAAAGATAATAAAAGTACAGATTGAATACGGAGAAAAAGCCTCTTTATTCTATAGAATATGAATAGGAAGTTTTTATAATGAAGTGATCATCGAATATTATGCATCAATTCCCAGAAGTTTTTTGCAGACAAAGAAAGACTTCTCTTTAAAAGAATATGGGAATGAGTATGGCTGAGTAGTCGTGTGATAAGTGAATGTAAACGGAGTGGGTTGTAGCCGGTAACATGCTTAAACATAGTGTACGTGTGGATAAGCACAGACACATGGATACCAGAAGTACATCCATAGAAAGACATGTATACGATTAAGCACTCATACGGTTTGCAAACATGAGCATGAAGCCTACAGGCATGAAAGCACAGAACTTGCTTGATTCGCTTTACAAAAAGCATCGAAGATGGGGAAGGTGATGACGTGCCAACTGAACAGCGGGCACAAAAAAAGGGTTGTATCTTGCGATACAACCCAAATAAACACTGGCGATGAGGGAGAGATTCGAACTCTCGATACGCTTTTAAGGCGTATACTCACTTAGCAGGCGAGCTCCTTCGGCCAACTCGGACACCTCACCGTGTTTTGTGGTCTTCACGAAGACATTGCTTCGTTGCGACGAAAGAGTGTTTACAGAAAACGAGGGGTAACTGTCAAGCGCAATTTTAAAAATAAATTTAAAATATGCGGCGTTTTCTGTAGGGTTGCGCGAAAACCGCTGCTAACTGCGGTAATCTGCATTGATGTTAATATACTCATGAGTCAGATCAGATGCAAATAATTCAGCTTTACCTTCACCATTTCCAAGAACAATGTCGATGAGAATATCACGTTTTTCTAAATACGGCTTAAGAAGGGTGTCAAAGTCTGCATCAGTAGGCTGCCCATTCTTGAATAATTCAATTCCGCACATGGTAAGCTGTACATCGTTTGCTTCAAACTCTGCACCACTTCGACCAATTGCTGCGACGATACGACCCCAGTTAGCATCTTTACCGTAGATGGCAGTCTTTACTAACGGAGAATGTCCAACAGTACGTGCTACTTGATCGGCTTCAGCGTCGTTCTTAGCGCCGGAAACCATAATCTGCATTACTTTGGTAGCACCTTCGCCATCCTGCACCAACTGATAGGATAACTCACGCATGATCGCAGTTACAGCGTGTTGAAATTTTGCTTCAGTAGCATCCGTAATACACGCGTCACTCGCACCGTTCGCTAAAGCAAGAACGCAGTCGTTTGTAGAAGTGTCACCGTCTACAGAAACACAGTTGAATGAGCCGTCAACAGCGACCTTCACAATGCGTTTCCACATAGCAGCGTCAATCTTAGCATCTGTAATTACAGTGCCCAGCATGGTTGCCATATTAGGGCAAATCATACCTGCGCCTTTCGCCATGCCTGCAATGGTAACAGTCTTACCATCAACAACAATGGATCGGCTGGCTTTTTTAGGGAAGGTATCCGTGGTCATGATTGCATCAGCAAAATCATCACCCGTATGGTTGCCAACAGCATTAACAAGAACAGGTGCCGCAGCTTCCCATTTTTCCATGTCGAACTGTAAGCCGATGACACCGGTTGAAGCAGGAAGAATTGCATCAGATGTAAGCCCAAGACCAGAAGCAACAAGCTCCAGTGATCGCCTACAATTTGCAAGCCCCTCTTCGCCAGTGCATGCGTTGGCGCTGCCAGCGTTGATCATTACAGCCTGAACTCGTGAAGAATTTTCTACAAGCTCTTTGGCGACCAATACAGGAGCAGCCTGAAATTTATTTGTCGTAAACGTACCTGCTGCAACGCAAGGTGTTTCACTTACGATAAGAGCAAGGTCGAGTCTGCCAGAATACTTTAAATTCCCTTCAATGGCAGCGTATTTGTATCCTTTAGGAGTATCCACGGCATCTCTCGTCTTTGTTACTGGTTAAAACGTAGTTCCATTAATCAACACGTCATAATTTGCGAGACTTCTTAGAATGTCAATGGCTAGCAATAAGTTCAATGGTAACTTGTGCTCAGTTGACCTGTTGTGTTTGCCTCTGGCGGGTCTGCGACGCTTTTTTTCCAGAGGTGGCTGCCTTTGGCGACCCTGCGGGGCTTTGCCTCCGGCGGCTGGGCTGAAACTGTTTCACTGTCTTAATCCGTAATCTCTCATACTTCGAGAACGGCTAAAGCTTTGCAAAGTTTCCCCCAGACCCCCTTCAAAACTTTTTATTATGCGAGACATGTTGTTGCTTATGTTCTCACGCGGCTTATGCACCACTGACTTTGGTGTTAAGGGGAAGAAGGCGGAGGATCTGTCTCAAGACAATCTTTTGTCGTGGTAAATGCTTGAAAAAGAGATTTGTCTTAGAACAAAATTTTTTGTTGGGAGTACTTTTGAATTTTATCGCAAAAAAGAAAAAGGGTGGAGTTAAAAACTCCACCCTTTAATAAAGCGTAATTAAGTCGTAATTGTTTTTAGAGACGTGCGTTTTTCGCTAATCGGGTCAAGGGGGATTCCCCCTTGCGGGGTGGAGGGGCGGAGCCCTTCCCCGTCGGAGACACGCCGAAGGCATAAAAACTCAAAAAAAGAATAAAAAGCGCCGCAGGCAATTCTTTTCAAAAAAGCGCCGCAGGCTATATGTTCTATTCCTGCTTTAAGCGCCGCAGCATTTCTTGTATTTTTTGCCGCTGCCGCAAGGGCAAGGGGCGTTACGACCAATTTTTGGCTCGGCACGTTTGGACGGCTTATGCTCATCTTCACTACCGGAGTAGGTAACGTCTGTTTCTTCTTTGTGACGGAATTCGTCGCGAAGAATTTCCTGCTCTTCCTCTTCAGGACGCTGGATGCGCAGACGGGTAAGTGCCTTGAACACGTTTTCGCGGATACGGAAAAGCATATCCTGGAAAAGTTCGAAGCCTTCACGTTTGTATTCCTGCTTAGGATCGCGCTGACCGTAGCCACGCAGACCGATACCTTCGCGGAGATGGTCCATGGTGAGAAGGTGTTCTTTCCAGCAGCGATCGAGTTCTTCAAGAAGGAAGTAGCGCAGTACATCTTCATATACTTCTTTTGCGTCATCTTTGAGCACAGCAAGGCGATCCTGAACCGCTTTGTGTGTTTCTTCTTCTGATGGAACAGGCTTAATGTCGATAGATGCGGAGAGGTTGAAAACTTCGTCCAGCTGTGCTGGCAGAGTTTCAGCAAGTTCTTTACGATCTTCTGGCTTGGTTGCATTCCACTGTTCGTAGAGGGCATCCATGAGATCACCGAGGAATTCCTGAATAAGCTCTTCTTGACTTTCGTTCATCATGATGTCGCGGCGAAGGGTGTAGATTACCTCACGCTGCTGGTTCATAACATCATCGTAGTCGAGAAGAGTTTTACGGATTTCAAAGTTGCGACCTTCAACGCGTTTCTGTGCGTTTTCGATTGCTTTTGAAACCATGCTGTTTTCGATAGGCTCGCCTTCGTCCATGCCAAGCTTCTGCATCATTCCGGACATACGTTCGGATGCGAACAAGCGCATGAGATCATCTTCCAGAGACAGGTAGAATCGGGAGGAACCCGGATCACCCTGACGACCGGAACGACCACGCAGCTGGTTATCGATACGGCGTGATTCGTGGCGTTCTGTACCAAGAATGTGTAAGCCGCCAGCTTCTGTTACGCCTTCACCGAGCACGATGTCAGTACCACGACCAGCCATGTTGGTAGCAATGGTAACGCGGCCTTTCTGGCCTGCTTCAGCGATAATTTCCGCTTCCTGCTCGTGGTGCTTTGCGTTCAATACGCTGTGCGGGGTGCGGCGCTGTTTGAGAAGCTGAGAAATAAGCTCGGATGTTTCAATGGAGATTGTACCAACGAGAACTGGCTGGTCAGCCTTGTGCAGCTCTGCAATGGAATCTGCAATAGCATTGAATTTTTCTCGGTTGGTGCGGTAGATAACATCCGGAAAATCTTTACGGGTCAGCGGACGGTTTGACGGGATAGAACATACAGACAAGTTGTAAATCTGTTGGAATTCAACAGCTTCTGTGTCTGCGGTACCAGTCATGCCGCTCAATTTTTCGTACATGCGGAAGTAGTTCTGGAAGGTGATGGAAGCGAGTGTCTGGTTCTCTGCTTCAACTTTAACGCCTTCTTTTGCTTCCAGTGCCTGATGCAGACCATCTGAGAAGCGTCTACCCGGCATGAGACGGCCGGTAAATTCATCAACAATAACAACCTGATCATCTTTAACGATGTAGTCTACATCGCGCTTGAAGATTTTGTGTGCTTTCAGTGCCTGCAATACGTGATGCTGCAGGGTGATGTTGGTTGGATCGTAGAGGTTGTCGATTTTTAAGAGCTCTTCTACACGGACAACGCCTTCGTCTGTAAGAGATGCAGAACGGGCTTTTTCATCCATTGTGTAGTGAGTATCTTCTGTAAGGTACGGAACAATCGTATCAATCTTTCCGTACAGGGCGGTGGAATCTTCAGAGGCACCGGAGATGATGAGAGGAGTACGGGCTTCATCAATGAGGATGGAGTCGACTTCATCGACGATCGCATAGTTGTGCGGACGCTGTACGAGCTGTTCTTTGTAGAACTTCATGTTGTCACGCAGGTAATCAAAACCGAATTCGTTGTTGGTACCGTATGTAATATCGGAACCGTAAGCGGCTTTGCGTTCTTCATCATTCAGGCCGTGAACAATGATACCCGTGGTGAGACCGAGGAAGCTGTAAAGTTTGCCCATCCATTCAGCATCACGGGTGGCAAGATAGTCGTTCACGGTAATTACGTGCACGCCTTTACCTGTAAGCGCGTTCAAGACAACCGGCAGGGTAGCAACAAGTGTTTTACCTTCACCAGTTTTCATTTCAGCAATCTTGCCGTCGTGCAGTGCACAGCCACCAATCAACTGTACATCGTAGTGACGCATACCAAGTACGCGCACACTGGCTTCACGAACAATTGCAAAAACTTCAGGGAGAATTTCTTTGAGCTCTGTTCCGTTGGCAACTTCTACCTTGAGTTCGGCGATACGTGCTGGGAGGTCTTCATCCTGCATTTTCTGAACGTTAGGTTCAAGTGCGTTGATTTCAGCAATCAGCGGACGCAGGGTTTTTAAGTAGCGCTCGTTCTGAGAGCCGAATACTTTTTTGATAACGAAGTTGATCATTCTTTCTCCTGAAAACAGTATATAACTCCAAATGAACATGGAGAGGAAAATTTGTAATAATCGGGCTGTGATCGTTGTCACTGAGACACAGGACAATCCAACAATTTGTACTGGATTACAGTTAATAACGCAATGAGGATTGGCAAGGGGCACAGCCTCTTTTTGCCTGTTATAGGCACCTAGGAACGATTATGGCGCGAGAATATCGAGCCAGTGTCCCACCTTTATTTTTTCGCCGTTGTGCGTTGGCGATGTTCCTCGAAGCTGAAGTGTACACCCGCTGCAACCGGTAATAACAAGATATGTCGATTCTACCTCGTCACAAAGTTCCAGTGTTTCTTCATCTTCTTCGTCATAAAGATCACAAAGACAGTTTCCCTGCGGTTTGCTGTAACATGGAATACTGTCGTCTTTTTTTAGTGGCTTTTGGAGTAAATTATCCCAACAGCGACTTGCAACGGTTCGGGTAAGGTTACGGTTGCCGAGTTGCGCGATACCGCCCATGCCGCAACATGATGCGGAGTCCGGCGCACTTATTTCTTCGTAAAGAACTTCCTTCAGCCATGCATAATCTGCATCTTTTCCATGCCAGTGGCACGGCTGATGGTAACGGATAAGAAGATGGCTTGGCGTGTCGACTGTAAACAGTGAATCGCCCCATAACGAAGAAAGAGGGCGCAATGCGTTTGTCCACGCTTCTTGTTCGCCTTCTGCCCAGTCTAAAGACTCATCATGGGCATATTCAGCTAATCCGAGATAACAGGTTGCGCAGAATGTCACGAGAAGAGGACGTTCTGCTGTTCGCCATGCGCGTAGGTTCTGCATCCGGCTTTTGTGTGCAGCCTCTGGCACGCCTGCGTGATCTAGAGTCAGTCCGCAGCACGTTAACTCTTTGGCAGGAAGAAGCTGGTACCCAAGGTTTTTAAGAATGGATTCGCTTTTCTTTTTCCAGCTTTTTTGCACGCGGTTGGCGGTACATCCTGCAAAAAGGAGTACTCGTTGTCCTTTTGCCAGCTCTTGATCGTATTTGGCGATGGCAATGTACGGTGGAATATCTGTCGGGGATTGCATCGCTTGAATAGACTGCACGAAGCGGGTTGCTTCGTTTTTCCCTTTAGAGTCCGGTGCGGCTTTGCTTAAGGTGGAAAGCATGGGCCAAAGCACAGTGCCCTGATTAACCCAGCGGTTCCATACCCATTGACGCCAGCCGGAATGGGCTGCACGCATGTTGGCAAGCTGCTTTGGAAAATTAAGTCCCTGAGGACAAGTTTGAGCGCATTTACCGCAGGAAATGCACATCTCTGCTAACTTGTTACAGTCTGTAACATTCAGCTTTTGCGTATTTTCTTTGAGGGAAGCAATGGTACGTTGTTTTGCCTTCGGTGTAAGTTCTTCCTGCTTGGTGGCAAGAAAGACGGGGCAAACAGAAACACATTTGCCACAAAGAATGCAGGCTGCTTCGCGCTCTTTTTTTGTAAGGCTTTTGGCTTCAGGGGTAGTTTTTTGTGAGTTGTCTTGTGTCATTTTTCTATCCCCTTAAAACGCTTTGCCCGGGTTCATAATGGAGTGCGGATCAAATATCTGTTTGATCTGCCTCATGAGTGAGCGTTCGGTTTCACTAAGCTGTAAATGAACGTACGGTGCTTTAATCAATCCTACACCGTGCTCACCGGAAAGAGTTCCTCGTAAAGAGAGAACAAATTCTGAAATTTCTTTCTTAGCTGTTTTTGCACGAGCCAGTTCGTCTGCGTCTGTAGCATCGTGCATGATGTTAACGTGAATGTTGCCATCACCCACATGTCCGAATGTAAGAATCGGCAGGCTGTACGTGTCTGCGATTTTACGGATGCCGGTAACAGCTTCTAAAAGTCTGCCGCGAGGAACGGTAACATCATCGGAAAATTTGTTTGGCGCTACTTTAAAGGAGGCAGGGTTGATGGAACGTCTAACATCCCAAAGTGGCTCTTCCTCTTCTTTACCAAGACCAGTGGTAGACCAGAGCACGTTACATGCTTTGAAGATGGCCTCAGCTTTGTCCAGATCTGCTTTCAAAGCCTGATGTGAACCATCGAAACGAAGCAGCAGTGAAGCTGTGACTGTAGAAGGCCATGGAACCGTTCCGGCATCTTTTAATGCCGTTAGAACTTCTGGCCCCATAAATTCGAGGGCAGCAGGAAGCATGCCTGCTTTAAACATAATTTTAATAGCGTGCAGTGCTTCTTCAAGGTTCGCAAATCCTGCGAGAATAGATGCTGTGGATTCCGGTTTTGGAATAAGCTTGAGCGTGATTTCTGTCATGAACGCAAGCGTGCCTTCACTGCCTGTCAGCAGTCGAAGCAGATCAAGTCCCACAACATTTTTATGGTTACGACCACCGCAGGTGATGGTTTCGCCACCGGGTAAAACAGCTTTGCAGCCTAATACCCATTCACGGGTAACACCGTACTTTAACGCACGCATACCACCGGCACAGGTGGCTACGTTGCCGCCGATTGTGGAAATTCCTAAGCTTGCTGGGTCTGGCGGGTAGAAGAGCTTGTCTTGTTCTACACGCTTTTGCAGGTCGCCAGTGATGACACCCGGTTGAACTCTGGCAATGAAGTCGTCAGAATCGACTTCTAGAATAGAATCCATTTTTAGCGTTGAAACGACAATCCCCGGTTGTTGCGGAACACAAAGTCCTACAACGTTTGTTGCACGGGCTCTTGGATATAACGGAATACATCCATTATGCGCCCAACGCATGAGCTCAATAATTTGTTCATCTGTTTCTGGACGAACAACAGCAAGGGGGGTGCCTTCAAGGCGGCTCGCATCGGCTTCGTAAACAACCATTTCTTCCGGTGTCAGCAGACAATCTGCATCGGAGAAAAGATCTTGTAAAAAACGACGCTGGGGAAGAGAAAGTAGCGGCATACATCTATCCTGAAAGTGATTGGCGAATAAGACGCTGGGCGTATTTGCCAATCAAAAATTACTCACAAGTAAGTTATTAGAAAGTTCAAAGAAGCCTTTTTATAAAAGCGGTAGCCATTCTCGATGAATAGAAGGATACGGCTAGCGACTGTGTCGGGTTCTTTGGATACCGGAGATGACAAACAGTTTGTTCGCTAAAGACATTCAGCGAACAAGTGTTGCCCGCAGCAAACTATCTTGTACCATACAACAGAATATGCCGGAAAGAACGTACGAATACGTTATTTCCGGCATAGGTAAGATATGGTTAGCGATCCAGCATTTGGCGTGCAACATCACGAGCGGCATCACGCTGCTTGATAGTTTCACGTTGGTCATGCAGTTTTTTACCACGGCACAGACCGATTTCCAGTTTGATACGGGAGTTCTTAAAGTACAGTTTAAGAGGCACAACTGTTAGGCCGCGCTGTTCAACTTTAGTCATCCACATTTCAATTTCACGACGGTGGAGAAGAAGTCTACGGTCGCGTTCTGGTTCGTGCTGTGAGTAGCCGGCATTTTCGTAAGGAGCAATGTGCAGCCCTACGATCCATGCCTCACCGTCTTTGTAGCTGATGTAGCTGTCGGTAAAGGCCACTTGTCCTGCGCGCATTGACTTTACTTCAGTGCCAAGGAGTGACATGCCTGCTTCAAGGGTATCCAGCACTTCGTAGTAACGACGTGCTTTTTTATTAACGGCAATAAAGCTGCCGCCACTTTTCTTTTTTTTCTTTTTGCTCATTACGGTTCCGTTATATCATCCTGCTCAATGAGTGATGCGAAGAATGAAAGTTCCTCAGGGAAGCGTTTAAAAATACGCTTACGAACTTTAGTGTTGATTCTGGATACGGTGGCGTGTGTAAGCACGTCGCCCAACAGTTCAATGCACTCTTCCATATCAATCTGGCGGATTATTCGTTTAATTCCCGGAATAGCTTGCGGCGCAATAGAAATTCCGTCAACCCTCATGCCCATTAAAATCGGTACACAGTACGGGTCTGATGCTACTTCGCCACATACGGACGCTTCAATGCCTTCTTTGTGCGCGGCATCGATAACGTACTTTATCGAACGTACAATGGCTGGATGTAGCGGTTGGTAAAGATAGGAAACATGTTTGTTTGTTCTATCAATACCCAGTGAATATTGAATAAGATCATTTGTTCCGATGGAGAAGAAATCTACTTCCCGGGCAAGGGTATCTGCGATCATGACTGCGCTTGGCAGTTCGATCATAATACCCACTGGAATATCCGGATTGTAGGCAACGCCTTCGGCATCAAGTTCGCTTTTAACAGAGTTAAGTACAAAACGTGCCTGACGCAACTCTTTTAAGCCGGAGATCATTGGGAACATGATGGAAACATTACCATGGACAGATGACCGGAGCATGGCGCGCAGCTGCATACGGAAGAGACTTTGATAGCGCAGGCAGAAGCGGATACCGCGTAACCCCAATGCAGGGTTGGCTTCTTCTAACATGGCCTGTTCATCTAGTAACTTGTCTGCACCTACGTCCAACGTACGTAAAATTACTTTACCCGGTGAAAGCTGCTCTGCCAGAGTGGTGTATTCTTCATACAGCATCTCTTCGTCCGGCATCTTCTTTTTGTTGAAAAACGCATATTCAGTACGATAGAGCCCGACACCCTGACCGCCATTGTCTTTTACTTGAACAAGCTCTTCTGCCAGTTCAATGTTAGCACAAACCTCAAGCCGGTAGCCGTCTACGGTTTCGGCCGGAAGGTGGCACTGTTTTACAATGGCTTTCTGATAGTCTTCAAATTGGTATTTTCTGTCACCGTAGTGGGCAAGCTCTTCTTCACTCGGGTCAATGAAGATAAGTCCTTTCAGCGCGTCGACAATGACCAGATCTCCATCTCTGATGGAGTCTTCAAGGTCTTCAACGCCTACGATGGCAGGAATTTGCAGGGAACGTGCAAGAATACCTGTATGTGAGGTTTTTCCGCCTTCTGCCGTAGCAAAAGACATAATTCTGCTGAGTTCAATCTCAATGGCGTCAGCCGGTGTCAGGTCATGCGCCATAAGAACGCGGCGACCAGCCGGTAAATCTACCGGTTTCGGTGTGCCAATAAGTGCCTGCATAATTTTATCACCAACAACGCGTACATCCTGCATTCGTTCTCGAATGTATGGATCATCAATAGCGCTGAACGCTTTGCCAATAGCGTTGATGGAACGCTCAAGCGCCCATTCTGCGGTGATAGCTCGGTCAGCAATATTCTTTGCTGCTGACGCAATAAGTTTTGGGTCCTGACAAATCATCAAGTGAGAATCGATGATAGCGCCGTGTTCTTTTAATTCTTCTGGAATACGCGCGCGGGCATCCATGAATCCCTGACGGACTTCTTCAACAGCGTTGTGAAGTCGTTCGGTTTCAATACCCACCAGATGATGGGGGATGGTTTCGCGCGGTATGCGGCGTTCTTTCTGGCGGTTAACAAAGTAAGCCTTGCCGATAGAGATACCTGCTGAAACAGGTATGCCGCGAAGAATTTTACGAGCCACTATCTATCCCCTTCGAACTTGTCATGAAAAAGTTGACTGATTTGTTCAAGGGCTTCACTGGCGTCCGAGCCGGAAGCTTTAATGCAAATCTCTGTGCCTTGCGGTGCTGCAAGGGAGAGAATGTCCAGAATGGACTTTGCGTCTGCTTGTTGGTCTGCCACCCAAAAAGCAATGTCAGCCTGAAATGATTGCGCAAGTTGAGCAACTTTGCCTGCCGGACGTGCGTGCAGTCCTAGCTCGTTCTCTACGCAAACAACTGCTTCTAAGCTGTTATTTTCACCTGTAGGTTCCATTGGTTGTCAATTCCTCTAGATTGGGGAAAGTGGAATAACCTTGCTAATCCACGGTAGTATAAAAAACATAAGAAAGAGTAAAAGGTATACCAGCAATACGCGTGATAAATGTAGTCTTCCCACAACAAAACTTGCGCTTAATAAAGTGCCCGCAATAAGCGACCACTCAGGAATGCTGTGGGTACCCGGCCAGAAAAGATACAACATAAGAACCAGGATGAAGGAGTTAGCGATTTTAATCTTTTCTCCCCAGTTAATAAGATCCCAGTTCCTGAGGCTTGTAATCATCTGTAGGCCGTTCCGGACTCCGGATACAAAGGTGAAGAACTTGAATGCCTGCAAGGCTGCAAAGAGTAGCAGCGTCCATGCTAAGGCAATATAATCAAATCCTGAGACAAGCATGCATACTGTGGACAGCGCCCACATGGACAGCAAGCTTCCTCCAAAAAAGGAGTCACCAATTGCAGAGAGGGTGTAGGTAGTAGTTTCTTTAACTGAACCGAGCATTTTTGCAGGCAGATTGCCTTTTGCAATATGCGACTCAATGGAAAGGAACACGCCTACAAGAAGAGGCGTCCAAAAAGGATGGGTATTGTATAGCTCTAAATAACGGCCTCTGGCCTCACGCAATGCTTCAGGATCTTTATACAGTTCCCGCAGTCCCGGTTCCATAGTGAACACTAAGCCTGTGTTTTGCAGGCCGCGAGTGTTGAATCCCGTACCTACAAGGTATGTACGGAGGAAACAGGTTATGAGAGTGCGGGCAGTAAGCATTAGTAATCCTGAGCGTACAACGTGTTGGGATTAATTGTCCTGCATGAACTGATACACGGCTTTTACTGTCCAGCCGGAAGCTTCTTCTTTAACACGGCGGGCAATCTCTTTCGGTTTGCCGCCAATTTCAGTTTCTTCAGTAATAAGTGCAAGCAGTTCAGCTTCGCTTGTTTTACCGTTGGATTCCGGAGGGCCGATAACAACAGTTATCTCACCTAACAAATCTTCTGGTATTTCATCATGTTTTTCCAGTCGACCTAAGATAAACTCCTCATGGAGCTTGGTCAATTCTCGAGCCACACATAGTTCTCGTGGGCCAAGAACTTCAAAAGCGGCTTTAAGCGTTGCTGCTAAACGGTTTTTGCGTTCAAAGAATACAATAGTAGAGCGCAGCATGGAAAATTCTTCAAAAAGTTTTTTTTGATCGTTGGTTTTCCTTGGAGGAAAACCGACGAAGGTAAATGGCTGCGGAGCAATGCCACTTGCAGCTAAAGCAGTAAGTGGTGCACTTGGACCGGGGACAACGGAAACTTTTATGCCTTTTTCACGGGCGAGTTTCACAAGACGATAGCCCGGATCAGAAAACAGCGGCATTCCAGCATCGGAAACAATCGCAAAGACCTGACCCTCTTCCATTGCAGCAATAATACCGGGAGCTTTTGCTTCTTCGTTATGATCGTGAAAGCTTACAAGTTTTTTTGCGGTGACACCTGTAGATTTAAAAAGCAGACCGGTACGGCGGGTATCTTCTGAAAGAACCATATCGACTGTGGCGAGCACTTCTTGTGCCCTTGGGGAAAGATCACCATGGTTGCCAAGCGGTGTTGCCACCACCCATAAGCTGGGAGAGTTCGAAGGCATCTTGAATGTGCTCCACCTGATACTCGGTGTCGGTTCTGGTTACTGCAAGCAGGTCAAAACGACAGGGGGTATCCCAAAGATTGTTTTGAGAAATATAGAGCTGTGCAGCTTTGCATAGCTTTTTCATTTTAGGCATGGACAAGGCGTTAATAGCCGGACTCATGCCTGAGCAGGAACGTGTTTTTACTTCAGCAAAAATAACATAGTCACCTTTGGTACAGACGATATCCAGTTCGAGCTGTTTTGCGCGCCAGTTGCGAGCTACAATTGAATAGCCTCGGGCAACAAGATGGGCGGTTGCAGCGTCTTCTCCGGCTGTGCCTGTTTCAAGGTGGCGTGCTACCATAGGGATTTTTGTTCCTGTTTTGGCGGTTCAGGCTTTACTTTTGCAAATGTGAGTCTGTGCATCCTGCACGGGCCGTTTGCTGCAATAGCGGCAATATGCGCCTTTGTGCCGTATCCTTTGTGACCTGCAAAACCATATCCGCTGTATCGCTTGTCTAGTTTGACCATAAGCTCATCGCGGAACGTTTTTGCAAGAATGGATGCGGCAGAAATAGCCTGAATTTTCAAATCACCTTTAATAATGCATTGCTGATCAATGGACCCTGCAATTTCTTTAGGAATGGTGGCATTGCCGTCAATTGCCAGCAAAACAGGATCTACTTTTAAGCAATTTACTGCTTTGAACATTGCACGAAAGGTGGATTGCAGAATATTAATACGGTCAATTTCTTCCGGCCAGATAACACCAATACCCCATGCAAGAGATTTCTCTTTGATCTGCGGGTACAAGGCTTGCCTGCGTTTTTCTGTAAGTTTCTTTGAGTCCGTGAGCCCTTCAATAGGGTTGGACGGATCAAGAATACAGGCTCCAGCTACTACAGGACCTGCAAGACAACCGCGACCAGCTTCATCGATGCCGGCAAATGGCGTTGGCCAGTCTGCTTCTTCGGGTGAAGCGGTAAAAATAGTGAGTGTATTTTGATTCATAAGCGTGTCGTTACATTACAGGGTGCAGCGTAGCATGTGTTGGGCAGAGAATATAGAGATTGTTGACCGTAAAAAAGGGAGCTGGCATTGCCAACTCCCTTTGAAGACCAAATCGTTGAAGTCCTAAGACTACCAGCGGTTTTTCGGCTTGATACGAGCAGCTTTACCTTTGAGGTCACGGAGGTAGTAAAGACGGCTACGACGTACGCGGCCTTCCTGAACAACTTCGATGCGCTCAATGGATGGGGAATGTGTAGGGAATACACGTTCAACGCCAACACCGTCAGAAATTTTACGTACGGTGAAAGTTGCGTCGGTTGTGCCTTTACTTACACGGATTACTGCACCCTGGAAAACCTGGATGCGTTCTTTTTCGCCTTCGATAATACGCATGTGAACTTTAACAGTGTCACCAGCTTTAAACTTAGGGATATCCATGCGAAGCTGTTCGCGTTCGATTTTTTCAATAATATTCATATTAATGCCTTTCTTCGCAGCACGAGTCTGCGTTATAAAATTACGTTACGGCTTAGCCCTATAGGGCATCACCTAATATCCGGTCAATGATGATAGCAGCAGCAGTTCTTACAGATAAGTGGTTGTACCCATCAAGGTATCTAACCGGACGCAGCATTCTGTCACACATATCCAGAATTTGCGGTGCAAGACCGTGAGCTGTACCAAACAGGAGCAGTATAGGTCGGTCCACCATTACGTCACGAAATTGTTCGTAATGTATGTCTCCAGCCCCTCTGGCACTCGTCGCAACCAGTAGAGGGCGTTGGCCTGTACGCTCTATAATATCTTCAATCGCTTCTTCAACATAGCGGACGCCCTTGATAATTTGCAGGGCTTCCCCTCTGTCGGGGTTAGCGGTTGTTCCCGCGCCTGTAACCCAATGCTTGAGAATATCTGCAAGCATTTGTTGTTGGTCTTCAATAGGCGTTGAAATATAGTACCCACCTAGACCATAGGTGCATGAACAGCGGGCTATATCGTGAATATCGAGGTTTGTCAAAGAAACGGCAACAGATTTATTCTCTTTATTGACCACTGGATAGTGTACCAGTGCGCAATAGAGATTTCTTCCAAGACGTTCTCTGTCCTCATTCTTCAAAGTTTCCATGTCATTAGCGTCGAGTGGGGCACTATGAAGAATGTCGGGTCTCTCGTGCAGGGTAATTTTTAACGCTTGTTCTTTACGCCACTCTGCAATGCGCTTGTGATCACCAGAACGTAGAACATCCGGAACAGTCAAACCCTCATACTCGACAGGGCGAGTGTAGTGCGGGTACTCGAGCAGTCCAGAGGAAAAGCTTTCCTCTTCGCCGGAATCTTCATGTCCCATGTAACCGGGAACAAGACGGGCTGTGGATTCAATTATCGATAGAGCAGCTGTTTCGCCACCGTTGAGAACGTAGTCACCAATGGAGACTGGTTCAATGTCGAAAAGCTCTTCTAAACGGGCATCAAACCCTTCATATCGACCACAAATGATCGTAAGATTATCTTCCTTGGAAAGTTCTTTAGCCATGGACTGGGTAAAGGGCTTTCCTTTAGGCGCCATCATAAGAATGCGCCCGGGTTTTTTAATGCTGCGCAATGTTTGAACAAGCGGGTCAAGCATCATAACCATGCCGGGGCCGCCGCCATAGGGGCGGGCGTCAACGGTTTGATGCTTGTCGGATGCAAACGTGCGCGGGTTGTGAAAATCAAAAGCGACCAGACCGGAGTCCGACGCTTTTTTCATAAGCCCGCATGTAAGCGCAGAGTCAAAAAACTCTGGAAAGAGGCTAACAATGTTAAACTGCATTTTGCGCTACTTCTCGCTTAGGTAGAGTTCCAGTAAGCCGGGAGGCGGCGCTATGGTAACAGTTTCTTTTTCAATATCGATGTCGACAACGAATTCTTCTGTAGCAGGGAAGAGTACTTCTTTCTTGTCATCGGTTGTAATAACCCAGACTTCTGAACCGAGGTTGAATTGGAATGCTGTAATACGGCCAACTAAGGAGCCGTTTTCGAGCACAACGTTCATGCCATCTAGTTCGTGGAGGTACACTTCTTCTTCAGTAAGGTCCGGTAGTTCAGCATCGGGAACCAAAACCTTCACATTGCGAAGTTCTTCAGCACAGTTTCTGTCACGGCAACTTTCAAGCGTAAGCAAAGCCTGCCCTTTGTGGGGGCGGGATGAAGCGACCTTGTGTTCAACAGGGGCGCTTTTGCCTTTTTGAAGCCAGACTGTGTCCTTCAAGAGAAAAGGGGAGTCCGCGAAGTAATTTACGCAGACTTCCCCCCGCAATCCGTGTGGCTTGACTATCAATCCAATTTCAATGAAATGAGTTTCAGTCATGTGCCCTTAGGACGTTCTATTCAAGAATTTCCAAAACAGAACGTTTCTTGGCTTTTGTGGAGGCGGCGCCGAGGATGGTGCGCATTGCACGAGCAGTGCGACCCTGTTTGCCGATTACCTTGCCAAGGTCTTCTTTAGCAACCTTGAGTTCAAGTACAGATGTCTGTTCACCTTCAACTTCAGTAACGACAACATCGTCAGGGTTGTCCACCAGTGACTTAGCGATATACTCAACTAGATCTTTCAACACGACTCACCTCCACTCGTTGTTCAGCATGATATCAATATTAACTATCGATGACCTGCTGAGAGAAAGCTGTCAACAGAAAAAGCTACTTAGCTTTCTTGATAAGACCACGAACGGTTGGAGTAGGTTCTGCACCTTCCGCAAGCCATTTTTCGATCTTTTCCATGTCGAGCTTGATTTCAGCTGGTTCTACCATTGGGTTATAGTAACCGAGGTACTCAAGAGGACGTCCGTCGCGACGGCTCAGGTTGTTAGCAGCCACCACGCGGTAAAATGCACGCTTCTTGTTGCCCATACGGGTCAGTCTCAACTTAACGGCCATATTGTTGTTCTCCCATTATATTTTGTAATCATATGGTTTTTTTTCAAGAATGCAATACTGACGTTATTGAGTCAGTATATTTCTTTAATTAGGAGCGTAATTATTTCTTCTTACGACCCTGTTTTTTCTTTTTCTTTTCTTTTTTGCGGGCGTCACGCTTTTTCTGGAGTTCCTTTTTGGAAGGGGTGGAGGAATCATCCGCTCCCATTCCCGGAAAACCGTCCATGCCTGAGAGGCCACCCATACCAGGTAAACCACCCATGCCAGGCATACCGCCCATACCGCCAAGGGCATTCATATCAGGCATTTCGCCGCCACCTAAACCGCCCATTCCTGGGAGTTTAGGGAATTTGCCTTTCTTGCCCTTACCGCCACCCATCATTTGTTTCATCATTTGACGCATTTGCGTAAAGTTTTTGATAAGGTCGTTAACGTCTTTGAGTTTAAGACCACAACCTTTAGCAATACGCTCTTTGCGGCTCTGATTGATGAGCTGCGGATTGCGGCGCTCCTGATTCGTCATTGAGTTGATAATTGCCTCAACGCGATTCAGTTCGCTTTCCGGAACATTAAGGTCGCCAAGTTTGTTCTTGAGCGCACCCATGCCCGGAATCATTTTTAAGATGCTGTCCAGTGAGCCGATTTTTTTCATCCGGCGCATCTGAGTGCGGAAATCTTCGAAATCGAATTCCGCTTTCTGCATCTTGCGAGCCATTTCTTCGGCTTCTTTTTCGCTTACTTCAGCTTGCGCCTTTTCAACGAGCGTAAGCACATCGCCCATTCCAAGAATGCGACCTGCAATACGGTCTGGATGGAAAATTTCCATCTCAGAAAGTTTTTCACCCATACCGACAAATTTAACGGATTTGCCAGTAACGGATTTAATGGAAAGTGCGGCACCACCGCGCGCGTCACCGTCCATTTTGGTGAGCACTACACCGGAAATTTCAAGCTGCTCGTTGAACGAGGTTGCAACAGTTACAGCGTCCTGACCGGTCATAGCATCAGCTACGAACAAAATTTCCTGTGGAGAAACGTTGCGCTTAATAGTCGCAAGTTCTTCCATCAATTGTTCGTCGATATGCAGACGACCAGCGGTATCGATGAGTACAACATCGTAATCCTGCTCTTTAGCTTCAGCGAGAGCAGCAGATGCGATATCAACCGGATTCATGTCCGGAGATGAGTTGAACACAGGAATACCGAGCTGTTTGCCCAGTGTTTGCAACTGGTCAATAGCAGCTGGACGGTAAACGTCAGCCGGAACAAGGAACGGCTTTTTGTTCTGCTTGCGCAACACGTTTGCAAGCTTTGCAGAGGAGGTAGTTTTACCGGAACCCTGCAAGCCGACCATCATAATGACTGCCGGTTTTGAGCCTGTAAGGTCTAAGTCGGTGGTGTCACCACCAAGCAACTCAACCAGCTCATCATGTACAATCTTGATTACCTGCTGAGCAGGGTCGAGACCTTTTAGTACATCGTGACCAAGACATTTATCACCAACACGGGCAACAAATTCTTTAACAACTTTAAAGTTAACGTCTGCTTCGAGCAGTGCAAGGCGCACTTCTCTCAGGCCAGCTTGTACGTTTTCTTCGTTCAAGGTCTTTTGACCACTGAACTTTTCAAATACACCGTTTAATCTGTCAGATAAGGTCTCAAACATCAGCACTCCGCAAGATAGACATAAGAGATGGTTCGTTAAGTGAGATTACGAAATAAGTCAAGTTTAGAATGGCAGAGGCCCAAGCGCCTTAACCGGCAAGCGAGGTGTACTTTATTTCACTATGAAAGGAAAGTAAGCATTTTGCAGTGCATGCAATTTGCCAACAATTATAGATAAATAGTGTTTGGTTTTGGATGGTTGTAACATCTTTACGTTAGCTTTCCGCATTCAAAATATTTTGCATATAGCTTTGTTGAGTCTTTTAGTCAGATTCGACAGGTTATAATATCAACCTGAGCTGATGGAGAATAAATATAGCCCTAGGCTGGTAGGTCTCTTTATCGTCGATCGAAAGGATTAATGTCGAAATATGTATTTACTTCGTACCCCCTCAGTTATTCGTCGAGTGCTGATGCAACGGTTAGAGAGTAGAGAAACAGAAAATGAAGTCGTTTCTGACGGTGAAAATATAGAAATAAAGAATTCTGAGCAAGAATGTTCTACCTGTGAGCAGGGGGCGCAGCCAGCAATAGAAAAGGATGGCAGCGTTTCAACATGCTTGATGGAAGATATGGTTGGTGGTGATCTCTCGTGTCTCCTGCCACTCAGCTTCGTGCATAGAGAGAACATTCTCGGGGTTGATGAACCTTCTTCCCATTTTTTTGACTGCATGGCGCACTTTGGTGAACAAAGTGCGACTTTTTTTTCTGATCTTCTCCATGAGCTAGATGTAGTCGATCCTTTTGATTGCTTTGTGGAGCAAGTGGTTAGCAGTTTAAGCACTGGTTCCTTACGGGGGGTAAATGTAGGCTCAGAAATAAACACGGACGTGGTTACTGAATTTCAACCAAGTACTCCGCCTGATCTCAATCATTATCATCAATATGTGGATCAATCTTCATTTAATGATACCAGTCCGTTTTCTGAAACATCGTTCTCAACAGTAAATCATTATTTTGCTGAAGTACAAAACGACACAGATGCTACTCAGACAAAAGATGATTCATGTGCCTATGACTTCAGAACGGTGGAAGGAATTCTTGGCGGCGAGCGGTTGGATACAGGTGATGATGATCTGATTAATTTTTATGACGGGGAGCCTATAGAAATAGGTGTTCCGGTTGTTCTTGAGCCAATGGATAAGTCATCAGGGAGAGTTCTTGAGAATGGAGCCCCAGGTACCAGAAATAGATCAGGGGAGGAGCCGGATGGCCAACGCGATTCGCTTCAAACCTCCTTGCCAGATGATGGCGACATTATAATGGATTTACTTGATTGCAGTTGGGGAGATGTTGCCCTCACCTTTCATGCGGATAAATCTTGGGCAGGAAAGATTTTAATTCTTGAGAAGTTCGAACTAGGAGCGGATTCTCTTCGAATAGAGTCAGTGTTAGAAACTGAAACGATGGAGAGTCTGTTGGACAATCGTCCCATAGAAAGCGTGGGAGCAGAGGGAGAGCATTCACTGTGCTTTTCTATTGGTGCTGAAAGCTACACGGGCTACACCATATCCTTTTTAGGAATGTCTCTTGATGAGTATATGGATTTTTTGTCCTCAGCTGTGAGGGACATAGCTGTGATTTAGGACAGCTTGCTAATGTACGCTGATATCATGTGCTGGTAGCAGTTCCTGCAATACATACGTTCTATGTATAGATGCAGCTTGATAGAATTTAAAAATATCCATTTCTGTAATGAGAGCGCAGTCCGGGCAACTTGCAAGCTCTTCACAGCTGTTTTTCCACATCTGTCCTTTGTAAGGTGGGATTTCTTCCTGCCGACCTTCTAAGAATACTCCCTGAGCCATAGCAAATTGCCAGAAGCCGGAACGTTGGTGCTTGTTGCCGGGGCTTGCAAAGATGATAGCAAGTGAATCCTGTATGGAGTCGAACGGTACTGGTGGTGATTCTGCTAGGTCCGGTCTTTGTTCAGCAAACCGTACGAATAGGGAATAGAGCATTTCTGCGGCTTCCATAAAGTCATCTTGATTATGACGACGTATGGTTTGGGCAGGGGCTTCTTCTGTGTTGTATGACCATGCAAGATAGGGGAGGTCGGGGTACGATGCTGCTGCTCCGTGTCCCAGTGTACCCATCAACTCTTCCTCTGGAATCGTTCGGATATTAGGGCGAACGTATTTAAAGCGTTCAAAGAACCGCATCCGCTCTTCGGCAAGGGCGGTGTCTTCATTTTGAGGTTCCAGTACTGTTATGGATGCTTGGTCGATACTGTTTTTACGTGAACTCGCACCGGAAAAGTTGAAATGAGAGAACGTATCCGCAATAACGTGAGCTGCAATCCCTATAAGTAGTGGAGAAAAAGGCTTGTGTGAGAGGCGGAGATGGTTTTCTGTCATTTCCGCTGCTGTGGCACTGTTCTTTTTGCAGATAAGTCGTTCGCTAAAAGTGTCTCCGTACGCTCCTGGCAGGAAGTGGAATGGAATCCAGATATTCCGTTGCGCGTTGGAAGATATGTTTTCGGTCTGTTCAAAATGATGTCCGGTAGCGGCTGTTGTCATCTGCCCACCGTCTGAAAAGCGAATAGTGGAGACGGAAGTGTTGTCATCAACAAATTGGGATGCGGTCGCTATGAGCTCGGCAGTTTCCTGATCAAGTCCTGCGGTTCGTGCCAAGGTGTATGTTCCGTAATAATGCATATCGATCTGCATGGTGCATCACTCCCCTGAATTCGTTTGATGACGGCTTCGCCAGTCTGGATGTTTGAAAAAACATATGCTTATTATTTTTAAAATTCAGTTATTTAATGCTTTTTGTCGATGGCTTGTTGAGAATAAAAAAAGGGTGTGAAACTAAAGTTCCACACCCTTATTGCGTTTCAGCGAATTACGCCATGCTGTCGATAGCGCGTTTAAAACCGTCTGCGGATCGGTTGATAACTTCTTCTTCTACACAGAAAGTGAGTCGGAAGTAGCCAGGACCACCGAAGCCGGAACCCGGTACTGCGAGAATTTTTTCTTCCATAAGACGGTTGCAGAATGCCACGTCGTCTCCACCAGGTGCTTTAGGGAAAAAGTAAAATGCACCTTTTGGAAGATGGAAGTCGTATCCTGCTTCTTTGAGGACTTTAGCCATCGCGTCACGACGCTTCTCATAGATTGCAGGATCAACCTGAGCTTCGAGCGCAGCCTTGAGCATATGCTGGCCGACAACAGGCGGGTTTACAAAGCCGAGGATGCGGTTTGTAAGCATAAGGCCGTTGATGAGTTCCTGTCTTGCTTCCATGCGTGGAGTGACAGCAATATAGCCGACACGTTCGCCTGCCATGGAGAGGTTTTTAGAGAAGGAAGACATAACTACCGCGTAGTCGTACAGCGGAAGGATGCTTGGAACATCTACGCCGTCGAAGGCGAGGAATCGGTATGGCTCGTCAGAAATAAGAAAGATTGGACGACTGTTTGCTTTGTTGTGCTTTTCCAGCACAGCGGCAAGAGCCTTGAGTTCTTCTATTGTATATACTGCGCCAGTAGGATTGTTCGGTGAGTTTATAATGATAGCGCGAGTGTTGGGGGTGATCGCAGCATCGATTGCGTCAACGTCCAGTTCAAAGGTGTCCGGTTTGGACATGACTGTGCGGAACGTTGCCTGATGGTTTGAAGTGTAGAAGCCGTATTCAACAAAGAAAGGGGCAACTGCAAGAACTTCATCACCCGGTTCCATAACTGCGCGGAAGAACGCGTTCATGGCACCGGCTGCACCGCAAGTGAGTATGGCGTCGTCAGCAGTTATCTCAACATCTTGTTCTTTCTTGACCAGATCTGCAATAATCTGACGCGCCCATGGGAAGCCGCCGTTTGGCATATAGCCAAAAGTAAACGGTGTGGAGGTCTCTTTAGCGAGATCGTTGAGAATGTCGCCGATCATTGCCGGAGCCGGAACATCTGGATTGCCAAGACTGAAGTCGCATACTGCATCTGCACCGTATTGCTTTTTAAGGGCAATGCCGGATTCAAACATTTTTCTGATCCATGAAGAATTTTCCATGAACCCTGTAATTTGAGAAGAAAGAATTTGCATGAGATACCTCGTATGAAATGCGTCAATAATTACTAAATTGTTAATCAGCAAATTGATAGGCAATCTTGAGGCAAGTGTCCAGTTTTGGGAGACAAAAAAACGCCGCACTAATTAGTGCGGCGTTTTTTATTCTTAAAACGGCTCAGCTTCCAATCGGATTCTGTTCCTTTTATTCACTGCAAACTGTCGGTTGACTTCTGCAATGCTTTTTTGCTGACGGTTTTCATGAATTTCGCTGGCGTGGAAGATGCCCTTTGCAGGATCTTCTGTTGCGATTAATTCGCGAAAAGCGTCTTCGATAGCTTTAAGCTCGTTATCGAATTGCTTAATATCTTTTTCGATCTCTTGACTGACCATCTCTGGAGTTGCGATCTCTTGAGCTGTTGTCACGATCTCGGGAGTATCCACGGTCTCTTGAGTTGTTGTCCCTGTCTCGGGAGTAGCCACCATCTCTGGAGCCGCGATCTCTATCCCTTGAGAAGCCGCCGTCTCTGGAGTTGTTGTCTCGCTCTCTTGGCTGGCGTTCTTCGTTTTTAGGGTCGCCGTCTGTGAAGACTCTGCGTCTCTTTGGTCTGTCCCCATCCATTTCCTCCCTAGGCTTACGAACCATAGTTGGTTCTGGAAGTGTGTTGTAGAACATCCAGAATGTAGGCATCAGGTCTGTAATGCTGCCCGGGTTGGCAAGATGGAGCGGGCGATTCATGAACGCAAGCTGTCCGAGTGCCATTGTCCAGAAAGCATCAGGGCTGGTCCACACTTTAGCGTGAGGAACGTCTGCATTAGGATGTACTTTATTATCTTCAAGAAGCATGTTGGCCTGTGCCACAAAGCTTTCGATAACTTCAACGGAAGTGCCAGCAGGAGCTGTAGGAAGCTGTACAGGGCTTTTGGCTACAACTGCTTTAATGCAGGTAAGTGCCAAAGCGAGTGGGAAGTAGCCTGCAGGAAGGTTCTGCATGTCAATCGGGTCGGTGGTGTGACCACGTTCCGGTTTAACTGTTACGATGCTGTCCGGCTTAACTGCAACAGTCAGTCCTACGGATTTAAGCAATGAAACAACAGCGTCGCCTTCAGCAGTGTCGGTAGGCCAAGTTCCGTGCAGTGCAACTTTACCACCTACAAATGCAGGGTAAGCAAGAATGCTTGCACAGATTTTTGGATCCATGGTGATTGCTGGGTACACAGGGAAATCTGGTTCTTCAGGAAGAACTACACAGTTGGTACCTTCAACTTCATATGCGATGCCAGCAGATTCGAAGATAGGAGTAACAGTCGCAAGAGCGTTTGCTGCAGCTTCGTTCTGTGAAAGATCGAGAGAAATTTTTGCGCCCCAAGTGGCTGCAGCTACCAGAGTAGCAACTACTGCTTCTTCAGGAAGGTTCTCCGGAATAACAACAGTTTCAGGGAGAACACCGGAGCACTCGAGACGAACTGGTAAGCCGTTTGAACGAGGTACAACGTGTGCGATGCGTGCGCCAAGCTGTGTCAGGAAGTTGCGGAACGCAGAAAGATCAGCATCTTTAAGGGTAGAGCCGCCTGTCAGCTTGAGTGTGCCGTGTTTGGCAACAGCCTGAAGTGTAAGAAGGTAAACGTTAAATTCGCTGTTGCCAGCAAAGATAACCTTGTCTGCGAAGTCGAGTCCTTTAGACTCTTTGCAGAAAAGATCGTTACCTTTCCAGCTGAGACGTGCGCCAGCCTGGTTGAATCCTTTAACGATGTCAGAAATAGGATGAGCAGTAGAAATGCCAGTAAGGTTGCATTCAACGCCGTTAGCAGCGGCAAGTGCAATCCAGATCTGGGTAGCGTTCAGTGCAGCCGGGCCAGGAATGTCAATCTTCACAGGCTGTGTGTTAGGCGCAAGACCGAAAGTGTTCTGTTCATCCGCATCGTCACGGGAGATAAATTCAATATCCTGAAGCAAAGTAAACATCTGGTGTGCGAGGCGAGGGTCTTTGCTGAATTTGCAAGCAGACTCTTCCCATGCCAGACGAATTCGCTTTTCGTTTGAAATAGAATCAGTACCCGCGCCTTCTTTTTTGCGACGGCGGGTTTTGCTAATAAGCTTTGATCGACGAGCCAGCAGTTTCAAAAGCTCAAGATCAAGTTCGGAAATTTCTTCAACAAGGGTCATATTTTTTTTCATTAGAATGTAGCCTTACTTTGTGGGTGTGGCGTTCCCCTAGCCTGAAACTGCTAGAGTCGCAAGTGGAAATCTGGCTTTCTTGCAAAAATTCTTGTTTGAAGGAATGTATCATAAGAATAGAGACGGTGCGTTTTATAAAACAAAATGGAAGCTGGCGGAATGTGGTTAGCTCCTTTATATATAGTAGGGAGAGCTGATGGTCAGAGGAGGTAAATCTAATGTGCATATTTTCACAAAGGCGTTATAATGCGAAAATAGAGCGAGCATTGTGAATGAGTGAACAAGCAGTGAATGTGACAAATGTGTTGCTCGATCTAACTAAGTAGTTAGAATTGCAACGTAATGCCCTAAGCTGTTCAGGCTCTGAGAATGAGTAAGTGAAAAAAAGTATAAAGTTCTGTCTGAATTGCTTGCAACATCCTGCCAATAATTGTAAATGTTAGGCGTCCAATAGGAAAAGCTCAACAGGGCAAGAATTGTTGTTCTTGAAAAAGTGATAGTGAAAACAGTTATTTAAGAGAAAAGACAAAGTCTTTGTGAAAAAAGTGCACAAGATGCTTGACCTTCTCTCCAAAGCTTTGTTAGAACTTTCACAAGCGACACGGAAAGCGCCCGCGTCGCTGACTCCCCCTGATTCGGTGGAGCCTGAATGAGGCAGGAACAAATTCCTGCTTTATCGACTCCATCGAGTGGTGGACCCCATTGTGGGAAAAAAGCTTTTTAGGTAAACCCCTTAATCGTTGTGTTGGAGGATTAGGTATGCCGACATATGTAGACCCGTCCAAGTGTGATGGCTGCAAAGGTGGCGAGAAAACCGCTTGCATGTACATCTGCCCCAACGACCTCATGATTCTCGATGCAGATGAAATGAAGGCCTTCAACCAGGAGCCTGAAGCATGCTGGGAATGCTACTCCTGTGTTAAAATTTGTCCTCAGGGCGCAATTACAGCACGTCCATATGCTGACTTTGCACCTCTTGGTGGCACTTGTATCCCAATGCGTTCCGCTGATTCTATCATGTGGACCGTTAAGTTCCGTAACGGTAATGTAAAACGCTTCAAATTCCCAATCCGTACTACCCCTGAAGGCTCTATTAAGCCTTTCGAAGGTAAGCCGGAGCCAACTGATCTCGATAACGAATTGCTCTTTACTGAAGCAGATCTCGTTGCTCCAATCGAAGCTATGGGTCAGAAGTTTGAAGTTGCAGAAGCTGGCATCACAATGGTCAAAAAGGCCTCTGCGGTTTAATTTTTACGGAATTTATTCCTAAGGAGATATTATCATGCCGATGATTCCCACAAAGGAACAACCACGAGGCGTTGCGATCGCAGAACCTGCAATCGTAGAACATGACTTAGATATCCTCATGGTTGGCGGTGGTATGGGTAACTGTGGTGCAGCATTTGAAGCCGTACGTTGGGCTGAAAAATACGCACCTGAGCTGAAAATTCTGCTCATTGATAAAGCTGCTCTCGAACGTTCCGGTGCTGTAGCACAGGGTCTTTCTGCAATTAACACCTACCTTGGTGATAACTCAGCAGACGACTACGTTCGTATGGTTCGTACTGACCTCATGGGTCTCGTACGTGAAGACCTTATCTTTGACCTTGGTCGTCACGTTGATGACTCTGTTCACCTCTTTGAAGAGTGGGGCTTGCCTTGCTGGATTAAAGACGAGAACGAAAAGAACCTTGATGGTGCTGCTGCTAAAGCTGCTGGCAAGTCTCTCCGTAACGGTGATTCCCCAGTTCGCTCCGGTCGCTGGCAGATGATGATCAACGGTGAAGCATACAAATGCATCGTTGCTGAAGCTGCTAAAAACGCACTTGGTGAAGAACGCATCCAGGAACGTATTTTCATCGTTAAGCTTCTTCTTGATGCTACCGAAGAAAACCGCATTGCTGGCGCAGTTGGCTTCAACCTTCGTGAGAACGAAGTACACGTTTACCGTTCCAATGCTATGGTTGTAGCATGTGGTGGCGCAGTTAACGTATACAAACCTCGTTCAACTGGTGAAGGCATGGGTCGTGCATGGTACCCTGTATGGAACGCAGGTTCCACATACACCATGTGTGCTCAGGTTGGCGCAGAAATGACCATGATGGAAAACCGCTTCGTACCAGCTCGTTTTAAAGACGGCTACGGTCCGGTTGGCGCATGGTTCCTTCTCTTTAAAGCGAAAGCAACTAACTTCCGCGGCGAAGATTACTGTGAAACTAACCGTGCTATGCTGAAGCCTTACGAAGATCGCGGCTACGCTAAAGGCCATGTTATCCCAACATGTCTGCGTAACCACATGATGCTCCGTGAAATGCGTGAAGGTCGTGGTCCAATTTACATGGATACCAAGACTGCACTTCAGACCACATTCGAAACTCTTAGCCCTGCAGAACAGAAGCATCTTGAGTCTGAAGCATGGGAAGATTTCCTCGATATGTGTGTTGGCCAGGCTAACCTTTGGGCTTCAATGAATATTCAGCCTGAAGAAACTGGTTCTGAAATCATGCCTACCGAACCTTACCTCCTCGGCTCCCACTCCGGTTGCTGTGGTATCTGGGCTTCCGGTCCAGACGAAGAATGGGTTCCTGAAGACTACAAAGTGCGCGCAGCTAACGGCAAAGTATACAACCGTATGACTTCCGTTATGGGCCTCTGGACTTGTGCTGACGGTGTTGGTGCATCTGGTCACAAGTTCTCCTCTGGTTCTTACGCTGAAGGCCGTATTTGTGGTAAACAGATGGTACGCTGGTGCATCGATCACAAAGATTACAAACCTGCAGTTGCTGAAGACTCTAAAGATCTCGCTAAGCTGATCTATCGTCCATTCGACAACTACATGGCTGGTAAAGACGTATCCACAGACCCTGTTGTTAACCCAGAGTACATCTCTCCTAAGAACTTCATGATGCGCCTGGTTAAAGCAACTGACGAATACGGTGGCGGTTGTAGCACATACTACACCACTTCTGAAGCAGCTCTCAAGACTGGTTTCCACCTTCTTGATATGCTCGAAGAAGATTCCCTCAAACTGGCTGCTCGTGACCTTCACGAACTTCTCCGTTGCTGGGAAAACTACCATCGTCTCTGGACCGTTCGTCTGCACATGCAGCACATCTCTTTCCGTACAGAAACTCGTTACCCTGGTTTCTACTACCGTGCTGACTTCATGGGCCTCGATGATGAAAAATGGAAGTGCTTCTGTAACTCCAAATACGATCCTAAGACTGGTGAAACCACCATCTACAAGAAGCCTTACTACCAGATCATTCCTACTGCATAATCTGTAGAGCTTCTCACTGAACGTCCGGGGCGGTTGCGGGACACCGCAATCGCCCCTTTTTTCTTCCCTTATCAATTCGGTCTAAGCTGAGACAGTAAGTGCTCTCAACTTGTTGTCTTAGCTTAGGCCGTTTTGACTATAGGCCTGAAACAATTGTAGGGAGGATTGCTAAATGTCGAACTCCATACTCGTCGTCGGAGGCGGATTCAGCGGCCTTACTGCCGCTCTTGAAGCTGCTGAGCTCGGCTACGAAGTGTACATCGTTGAGAAATCTCCATTTCTCGGCGGCAGAGTGGCACAGCTGAATAAATATTTTCCAAAGCTCTGCCCTCCATCCTGTGGATTGGAGATTCAGTTCCAGCGTATTAAAAAGAATCCAAATGTTAAGTTTTTAACAATGGCAACTGTGGATTCTGTTGAAGGTGAAACTGGAAACTTTACTGTTAAAGTTGCTATCGCTCCTCGCTGTACTGCTCCGAGCAGTGCTGACCTTGGTGAACTCGCTTCGTCTCTTGAAGGTGAAGTAGCTGATGAGTTTAACCTTGGGCTCGCAACCCGAAAACCACTTTACATGGACACACCTTTTGCGTTCCCGAACCGTTTTGTTCTGGAACCAAAAAAATTGAGCAGTGCTGACGCTATAAAAGTTGGTGCTTCTGAATCGTGTGATCTTAATGAAGCTGCAAAAGAGATCGAACTCTCCGTAGGCAGCATCATTCTTGCTACCGGTTGGAAACCTTATGATGTTACCAACCTTACCAGCCTTGGCGCAGGCCAGATTACGAACTGTATTTCTAACATGCAGATGGAACGCCTTGCATCTCCTAACGGTCCTACCAGCGGCTCCATTTTCCGTCCTACCGACGGTAAAGCTCCTGACAAGATCGCATTCGTGCAGTGTGCAGGCTCCCGTGACCAGAACCACTTAGGCTTCTGTTCGTACATCTGCTGTATGGCTTCGCTTAAACAGGCTCTCTATGTTCGTGAACAGTACCCAGATGCTGACGTTACTATCTACTACATCGATATGCGTACCCCTGGTCGTTATGACAAGTTTATGCGCAAAGCTATTGCCGATGAGAAATTACATCTCGTAAAAGGTAAAGTGGCTGGTGTAGAAGAAGATGCTGCAACAGGTGATGTCATTGTAGAAGTTGAAGATGCTGTAAAAGGCCACAAAGCTAAAATCCGTCATGACATGGTAGTTCTTGCTACCGGTATGCAGCCTAGCCTTGCAGGCGAAGCTAACCCGTTTGGGGTTACACTTGACGAAGAAGGCTTTGTTGTTGATGGCGAAGCCAAAGGCATCTTCTCTGCTGGTTGTGCTCAAAAACCTCTGGATGTTATGCGTACTGCTCAGTCTGGTACTAGCGCTGCGCTCAAAGCAATCCAGACGGTTCGTGGGAGGTAGGTAGAATGGCCGAAAAAATTGGCGTATATTTTGACCAGTCCGCACTCGGCATCATTGATGCTGCAGAGCTGAGCACTGGCGTTACTAAAAAGTTTGGCGATGCCTGCCCTGTCGTAAAAATTTTTCCTGTACTTGCTGCATCAAGTGCACGTGAAGAAATTAAAAAAGACATTGTCGAGCATGAGTTGGACGGAATCGCAATTTGTGGTTCTTCCCCTCGTGTAGACTGGGACATCTACGAGTTTGAAAACGTTCTTGTGGAGCGCATTAACCTGCGCGAACAATGTGCAATGACGTATAAGAACCCGGATGGAACCATCCCTGCTGCTGGCGGTACTGCTCCTGAACTTCTTATGGCCATGGCGAAAGATTACGTAACCATGGGTATAGTTAAGCTTCAGAAAACATCAGTTCCAGCGCCACCTGAGTTTGAATCTGTTAAAACTATCCTCGTTCTCGGTGGTGGTTGGGCAGGTCTTACTGCAGCAAAACAGGCTGCTGATTACGGCTACAATGTAATTCTTGTGGAAAAAGATGCACAACTCGGCGGTAAAGCGCTGAACATGCTTAAAACTGTTCCACTTACATTCCCGTATGAAGAAGCTCACGACACTGGTCTTGAAGCAAAAATTGAAGAAGTAACAGCCCACGAGAACGTTAAGGTAGTACTTAACGCAACTGTCGAAAAACTCGCTGGTACTCCTGGTCAGTACACTGCACAGGTTGCAGGTCAGGAATACAGTATTGGTGCAGTTGTTCTTGCTGCTGGCTGGAAGCCAATGGATAACGAACTGCTCGCTCCTTTAGGTTACGGTAGCATGCCGAATGTTGTTACTTCTGCTGAATATGAACTGCTTGCTAGAGACGGCAAACTTGACGCAAAGCGTGTTGCATTTATCGTTAATACCGAAACTGTAACAGGCGGCGACATTTACGCAGCACCAGAAGAAGCTGAAGAAACAGCTGAATCTGATGAAGAGAAGCCAGAAGGGTACGTGCACGATGATTTAGAATCTGTACGTCACCTTGCTTACTCCAGCTACGTAAACTCAATGATTGCTCTTAAACAGGCAAACTACCTTTGCGATGCGCATGAAGACGCACGTGCATACGTTTTGTACGATTCCATGGTAGTTCCCGGTATTCATGAGCGCTACTACAAAGCAGCGCAGGATCGTCTTGGCATCATGATGTCCAAGGCTGATATTAAAGGCATTACTGAAGAAAGCGGCTCTCTCTTAGTTTCTGCCGGCAACACCCTTATGGGTGAAGACGTAGAAATTCCAGTAGACATGGTTGTTCTTCCTACCGGTATTGTTCCTGCTACTGCGAAAGATCCAGTAATGAACTTTGAATACCGTCAGGGTCCAGCATTCCCGGATCTTGATCTCTTCGACGGTTTTGCAGATTCTAACTACATCTGCTTCCCATATGAAACTCGTCGTACCGGCGTTTACGCTGCAGGTTGTGTTCGTCAGCCAATGATGATGGACGCTGTAGAAGAAGACGCAATTGGCGCTACCATGAAAGCTATTCAGTGTGTTGAAGCAGCGAACCATGGTGTGTCTGTTCATCCTCGTTCTGGTGACCTTAGCTACCCTGTATTCAACTTTGTTCGTTGTACACAGTGTAAGCGTTGCACCGAAGAGTGTCCGTTCGGCGCTCTGGATGATGATGAGAAAGGTACTCCGCTTCCTAACTTCAGCCGCTGTCGCCGCTGTGGTACCTGTATGGGTGCTTGTCCGGAACGTGTTATCTCCTTTGATAACTACAGTGTTGATCAGATCGGTTCTATGATCCGTGAAATCGATGTGCCGGATGATATGGAAGCTGACGGACCGCGTGTTCTGATCCTTGCATGTGAAAACGACGCATACCCTGCACTAGACATGGCTGCAATTCGTGGTAAGTCATGGAGCCCATACGTACGTATTGTTCCAGTACGTTGTCTTGGTTCTGTTAACGCCATCTGGGTTGCTGATGCAATGTCTAAGGGTATTGACGGTGTTATGCTGCTCGGTTGTAAATACGGTGATGACTACCAGTGCCACTTTGTAAAAGGCTCTGAGATTTGTAATCGCCGTAAAGAAAACATCGCTGAAACTCTGGAACGCCTTGGTGTTGAACCTGACCGCGTAGAACAGTACGAAGTTGCAATTGACGAGTACGATAAAGTACCTGGCATGATTGACGGCTTTATGGACATGGTCTTCGAGAAAGGTCCTAACCCATTCAAGGGCTACTAGGAGGAGATGGAAAATGGCTCAAAGAATCGAACCTGATCTCCAGTTTGTAAAAGAGTTGCAAGCTGTTGGTGGGGACTCGCTGAAAAAGTGCTACCAGTGCGCCACATGCAGCGTAGCCTGCCCCATCTCTCCAGCAAGCAATCCTTATCCACGTAAGGAGATGGTATGGGCTTCGTGGGGGCTTAAAGATAAGCTTCTGAATAACCCTGATATTTGGCTTTGTCACAACTGCGGTACATGTTCAGACATGTGTCCACGTGGTGCAAAACCAGGCGATCTCCTCGCAGCTCTGCGTAACATGGCATACAAGCGCATCAACCCGATGCCTATAATCGGTACATGGCTTTCCAGCCCTAAATACCTGATTAATCTTATTGCCATTCCTGCAATCCTTTGGGCCGTAATTTGGTTCATTCGTGCAGGGCAGATTGGTTCCTTCTTCCCAGAAGGTGAGATTGTTTACGGCAAGCTGTTCCCTGGTGATTTCACCATTGACCCTATTTTCATGATCACCTTCTTCGGAATGGTGGCAATCTTCTTCAAAGGTGCCAGGAATCTCTTGGCAACATTTAAGCCGGAAGGCGAAGTACTCGTACTTGGTAAACAAAAATCCATGTTCAGATGCTTTATTGATGTCCTTATTGAAGAAGTAGCAACACATAAAAAGTTCAAAGATTGTGGGGACGACAAGTCCGATCGTAAAACCGGTCACCTGCTTGTATTCTACTCATTCCTTGCACTGATGGTAGTTACCGGATTGATTGCTGTATCCCACTGGGGTGGCAAACTTATCCCGATGATTGATCTTTTGCATACACCGCTTAACCTGCTTAACCCAGTTAAGCTTCTGGCTAACCTTGGTGCTATTGCTCTGATCGTTGGTATGGCTATCCTTACCAATAACCGTCGCGGTAATGATCCGGAAAAAACCAAGTCTAATTACTACGACTGGTATCTGTTGAATGTCATCTGGGCAGTCGCTCTGACAGGCGTGTTATCCGAGCTCTTCCGCTTGGCCGCCATCCCCCAGATTGCGTACTCCGTGTACTACGTCCACCTGGTAGCTGTATGGATGCTCTTCGCGTACCTACCTTGGTCTAAGCTTGGCCATATTGTGTACCGTACCATCGCGCTTACCTATGTACGTCACATGGGACGCCAATAAGAAACGACTATGTGCCTGCTTAGGCAGGCACACTTCTTAAAACAAGAAAAGACCATTACAAGAAAAAATCTTTCCTTGATAATAGGAGGCCCCAATGTCTGATGAAGCTCGTAGAGTTTTCAAAATGGAAACAATCCTCGGTTTGATCGCTGGTAAAGGCGGCACCGATGTTTCTGATTTACTTTGCTACCTCACACAGCGCGAACTTTGCGCTGACGAAGAAGGTGTAGTAGCACCAATGTCCAAAGGCTGGCTTTACAGCATGGAACCACGTTTCATGCAGTGTTGCTACGAAGAAGGCGAACCATTTGATGCATGGACTAAGAAACAGGCATCCAAGCTGGGCAGCAACGTTTCCGTTGAGCCGATTCCAGCTGCAGATATGGCAAGCATTTCTATCGTTCTCGATAAATTAGCAGACGCTAAAGCTACCGTTGCAGAGCAAGCTACTGCAATTGAAGGCCTTCAGGCTAATGTAGCTGAGTTTGAGCCGTTTAAAGCTCAGGCCGCTGATCTGACTAAAAAAGTTGAAGATCTTTCCGGTAAGCTTGAAGCTGCCCAGACTGATCTCGCAAAAGCTAAGAAAGAACTCAAAACTTTCGACGGCAAAGTTGCAATCAACGAAACAGAAGTTGAATCTTCTGTAAAAGACATCGTTTCACGCGCAGTGAAAGATGCTATTGCATCTCTTCCTGTTGGCGCAGCTGTAGTTGCAGCAGACGGTGCTGAGGCACCTGCTGAAGAAGCTCCTGCTGAAGAAGCTGGCAGTTCCGTACCGGATGATTTCGGTTTCGGTGCTTCCGGTAACGATGACAGCGGATTTGGCTTCTAAGCATAGCTCAGCTTTAATCCATCCAGTAAGAAAGCCCAACTGTTCGCAGTTGGGCTTTTTTTGTTCTTAGGGTCTGTTGCCCACGATGATTCATACGAAAGGCGTGTGCCTACTTTCGTATGAGGTACATGTGGTGAGTTCAATGAAGGATCGACGGGGAGGGCGAGTGTGCTTTGTAGTAGCTTGCAACAGTATGTTGGATCAACCAGACACTGGAAAGTGCCTTAAGAAGTGCGGAGGCAGTTTTAGAAGACCTTGCAGGGTTGGATGCCGCTAATAAAATGTAGCTTGTTAGCTGTTGGCTAGGAGTTCTAGCTGATTATTAATCTTGCTAGCTTTGCTTGAACGTTTCATGTCGTACATGGATGCGTCGGCAGCTTTGAGTAAGTCCGCGGTTGTGTTGCCATCTGTCGGGTACTGGCTGACTCCAGCGCTGGCAGAAATAACGTGGGTGATACCGCCAAGAAGAATTGGTTCCTTAATGGTGCTTAGCAACATATCGGTAATGCCACTAAGTGTTTTCTTGTTATTCACTTTGTTGAGGATAACTATGAATTCATCACCACCAAGGCGAGCTGCAAAGTCTGTTTCACGACAGTTAGCAGCAAGGCGTTGAGCGATAATTTCTAGAACTTTGTCACCTGTGTAGTGACCGTAGTTGTCATTTACCGGTTTAAAATTATTTAAATCAATAAAGACTACAGCAAATGGAGTGGCAGGTTTTGCGTTGAGGAGGGTTATTAGATGTCCCTCTAAAGCGTTTCTGTTACAGATCCCAGTAGTACTGTCGATTGTTGCGCAACGCGTAAGTTCAATCTCAGATTGCTTCTTCAGGGTAATGTCGGAAATAATATTTTCAATGTATTCAAGATTGCCATGCTCATCAAATTTACCACTGGAACTGATGGTCATCCAGCCGATGGTTCCATCCCTGCGAACAAATTCAAAATCAAAACCAACAGCTGTTTTGTTTTCGAGAACAATTTTTATGTATTCAGCACGTTGTTCAGGATAGCGCCAAAATTTGTCGACAAAATGAACTTCTTTCAAAAGCTGTTCGGGTGAATCGTATCCACAAATCGAAGCCATTGCGGGGTTTACTTCTGTAAGGCGTCCGTCATGCTGCACTGTTGTTATGCCTTCAGCAGCATTCCAGAATAAATTTTTATATCGTTTGGTCGTATCGCGTAAATCTTGTTCAATTCGTTTGCGATGTGTGATGTCTGTTGCGACCCCGACTACTCCGAATACTTGTCCATTTTTTTTCTTTAAAGGGCGCCTGCGAACTTCAAAATGATGAACTCCGTTGCTCATAGCAGTAGAAAATTCAGCCTGAAATTTTGATGAAGTCGATGTCTGATGCTGTGAGGCCTCAGATGTTGGAGCATCAGATTCTTCAAAGTCAGGGGGAATCAGAAATGCATACTTATTAAAGGAGTCACTGTTTATCTCACCAAACGTATTATTAAATGCTTGGTTGGTGAAAGGGTATTGATGACTTTTGTCGCGCACAAATACAGGAACAGGCAAAGCGTTAAGTATGTTTTGCAGAAAAAGGTATTGATCTTCTATTTGCTGATAGATGTTGAAGTGCTTTGTGATATCGATGATCATTGCTTCAACGTCACCATTCTCATATTTTTCTGCAGTAATGAGCATTTTAACAAGTGCGTTGTTAACAACACATGTAGCAGGGTAGTTTTCAACTCTCTTATGGAGATCAAGTTCTTTTATTAATCCTTTTCTGGATTCCTGTGAAAGAAATTCTCCATGCTTAAAGTTGCCATGCACTTCATCATTAATTTTTGTAATTCCGAGTAGGTCTGCACCTGTCTTGTTAATAGCGCTTACTATACCTGTATCTAGATTGAACCGAATGGCTATGATAGCACCGGAACTATATAGCTTCGCCCTAAACTGTGGACTGAACCTTCCAAAATCTTTGAATGCAGCTATTCTATTGCATGCCCACTTGTATATCCATGCTGGCTTTTTATACACTAGTAAATAGAACACAAGAAAGAGTACTACGCCTGTGTACAGTAGTAGTAAGAGTATGATAAAGTATGGATTTGCAATATGAGGCATAGGATGGCCTTCTATACTATCAGAGAAAAGATAAGTAAATGGCGCAACTACATAATTTATTAGTAGTTGCGCCATTTGTAATATAGAGAAGTTGGTGCAGTGTGACGACTAATCGTTTTCCGTCAAATTGAAATCAACTTTAATCTTATAGAGCTCTGTTGCAGGCAGATTTAAAACCTCGATACCGGTTTTTTCTGTGATTGCCGCAAGGGTTTCTACTACCGTTTCCCAATTTGGGCCGATAAAAGTAAACCAAATGTTGAAGTCATGATCACGCAGGTAGTTATGAGTTACGCCTGTGTGGGAGTTAACTTCTGCAACAAAAGAATCAATCTGTTCTGCCGGGACTTTTGCGGCACACAAAGTAGAGCGCCAGCCCAGTCCCTTAGAGTTAAAGTTTGCGCCGAGGCGTCTGATAATTCTTCGTTCTTTTAATGAGCGAACAGTCGCCAATGCCTCTGCTTCAGTAAGACCTACCTGCTCGCCAATAACTTCGTACGGGCGTGGAGCAATCGGAAAACCGGATTGAATAATTGTCAGAACTTTTCGGTCAGTGCTGCTCAGTGCAGATTCCAGTTGTTTATCCATTTCGACCTCGATGATATGGGCGTTTACAGGCTGTGCTATTTTTGACGACGAGGGGTGTAGCTGCACAATGGCTCTTCCGCCATGTGTGAACCTTTCATTGAATACCCGCGAGCACGGCAACCGCCGCAAACATTGTGATATTCACATACACCGCATTTTCCGTCGTATTCTTCTTTTGTACGGAACTGACGGAAGTGTTCAGACTTGCGCCAGATTTCTGGGAACGGGGTGTTTTTTACCTGTCCACAGTCAAGTTCGAGATAACCGCATGGCTGAACCTGACCTGTGTGGGAAATAAAACAGAAACCGGTGCCGCCTAGACAACCGCGGGTGAATGCATCCATGCCGAAGTTTTCAGCATTAACAGCAAGACCTTCTTCTTTAGCGCGCTGGCGCATGATGCGGTAGTAATGCGGAGCACAGGTCGCTTTGAGGTGCATGTTTGTGGTTTTGCGGAAGTCGTAGAACCAGTTGAGCACTTCTTCGTACTCTTCTGCTGTAATAACTTCTGCACCCATCTGCGCCGCACGTCCGGTTGGAACAAGCAGGAAGATGTGCCATGCAACTGCACCAAGTTCTTCACACAGATTAAAAATCTGTTTGAAGTATGGAAGGTTCTGGCGGGTTACAGTCGTGTTGATCTGAAACTCAATTCCAGCTTCTTTCAGATATTCGATGCCGCGCAAAGACATGTCAAATGCGCCTTCGACACCACGAAAATCGTCATGGAAATCTGCACCAGGGCCGTCAATAGAGATAGAGCAGCGCTGCACGCCGGACTCTTTCATTTTTTGAGCGGTTTCTGGTGTAATCAGAGTGCCGTTAGGAGACATAACACAGCGTAACCCTTTTTCTGTCGCATACGCGACAAGCTCGTATACGTCGGAACGCATCATAGGGTCACCACCGGTGAAGATGATGATCGGATTACCAACGCTCGGGAAGGTGTCGATCAGTGCTTTTGCTTCATCGGTATCAAGTTCACCCGGATATGGTTCTTCATGTGCTTCTGCACGACAGTGTTTACAAGCAAGGTTACAAGAACGGGTTACTTCCCATGCAATAAGTTTGCAGGAAGGGGAGCCGTCTTCAAGAGTGCGCGCCATAGAGCCGGAAAGACCGTTGCCATGAGGATGAACAGCAGGTGCTTTACCGTGCGGGTGTCCCGCAGGCATTCCCTCAGGGTGACCTTTAGGCATTTCAGGATGTCCGGCAGGCTTTTCTGCTTCTGCAGGGCGATTCTTTGGAGGCAATCCTGTATCAAGAATTGCTTCTTTGTGAGCGTGCATATGACCAAGTGGTGCTTTTTCGGCAATGCGTCCAATATCTTTGGATGCACAGCCGCAGAGAGATTCTTTTTTATCAGACATGTTTATTGTACCAGTCCGCGTTTAATAAAGTCTTCGGCAAAATAGGTGATGATAAGATCGGCACCTGCGCGTTTGATGGCAGTAAGTGATTCCATTCCAACTGCGTCAAGGTCGATCCAGTCATTCTGCGCTGCTGCCATGATCATGGAGTATTCTCCACTCACCTGATAGGCGGCAAGCGGCAGATCAAAACCGTCACGGAGCATACGGATAATATCGAGATATGCGCCTGCCGGTTTTACCATGAGAAAATCTGCTTCTTCCAGAACATCTGCTGTTGCCTCGCGAAGTGCTTCGCGGCTGTTTGCAGGGTCCATCTGGTAACTTTTGCGGTCACCGCTTTGCGGGGTAGACTCAGCAGCATCACGGAAGGGACCGTAAAATGCGGATGAGTATTTCACAGCGTAGGACATTATCGGAAGGTTAATGAAGCCTTCATCGTCCAATGCTTCACGTAGTGCCTGAATACGTCCATCCATCATGTCGGATGGTGCAACAATATCCGCACCAGCTTTTGCATGAGAAACAGCTACACGCTGAAGAAGTTTTAGTGTGGAGTCGTTTGCAACGGTAACGTCATCGTCCTTTTTCTGAAGAATGCCGCAATGGCCGTGGTCTGTGTATTCGCAAAGACAAACGTCGGTGATGACAACAAGCTCTGGATGGCGGGATTTAGCAAGACGTACAGCGCGCTGTACGATGCCGTCATCTGCGTAACCTTCAGAACCGATAGCATCTTTGCATTTAGGAATACCAAACAGAATGATGGAGCGAAGACCGGCAGCAACTGCTTCTGCAAGTTGCTTTTCAAATTCGTCCAAAGAAAGTTGGAATTGCCCCGGCATGGAAGAAATTTCTTTGCGGAATGATGACTCGTCAGTATCCACGATGAAATATGGCATAATCAGGTCTTGCGCTGTAACACGATTTTCGCACACAAGCGCACGCAGTGCCGCTGTGCTGCGAAGACGTCGTCCTCTGAAGAAGTCAGCCATTGAATCCTCCTGATCGTTAAGGATCGGTTCGTATCTGTTTCAGCAGGAGAGGTGACAAGAAGTTGATGGAACCGGCGAGCTACAAGGGTAGGGCTGGTTGTGCTGCTGAAACTTAGTTATAAAAGGACTCCCGCTCTTCCAGAGCGGAACAGCGGGAGCCGGTAGAATCATAATTTAGCGGGGGAGCTGCTACTCAGGACGAATTTCGTCGTCGGTGAGGTAACACGCTGGATCCTGTGCCCACTCGTCGCCGTAAACAGCTTCTGCGCGAGCACGGAAGTTACCGCCACAGATGTTGAGGAAGCGACACGTAGCACAGCGTCCGCCAACATGCTGTTTTTTGTCTTTCATTTTGGAAAGAAGTTCAATGTCCATGTCATCCCAGATCTCGGAGAACGGACGTTCAAGAACGTTTCCGAATACTTTTTCTCTCCAGAACTGGTCAGGGTGAACACTGCCGTCCCAGCTGATGCAACCGATACCGCGACCGGAGCTGTTGCCTTCGTTGAACTGAAGCAGTTCAAATACTTCTTTAGCACGGGCAGGATCTTCACGCATCATGCGCATCCATACGTATGGACCGTCAGCATGGTTATCTACGGTAAGAACTTCTTTAGGGTGACCTGCGTCATGAAGTTTTCTGGTCTCATCCATGATGAGATCAACAACGTCACGGGTTGCCTGATGGTCGAGGTCTTCTTTAATGATTTCGGAACCACGGCCGGAGTACACAAGATGGTACAGACAGATACGTGGGATTTCCATATCTTTAAGAAGCTGGAAAACTTTTGGAATTTCAGGAGCATTCTGTTTGTTGATAGTGAGACGCAAGCCTACTTTGAGGCCTTCTGCTTTACAGTTCTCAATACCTTCGAGTGCTTTTTTGAAAGCGTTAGGAACGCCGCGGAACTTGTTGTGTACGTCTTCCATACCGTCAAGTGAGATACCAACGTAGGAAAGACCAACTTCTTTAAGTTCGCGTGCTTTTTCTTTGGTGATGAGTGTACCGTTGGTAGAAATAACAGCGCGCATACCTTTGTCGGTTGCATGCTGTGCAAGTTCTACAAGGTCCTTACGAACGAGTGGTTCGCCACCGGAGAACAGCATAACAGGGGCGCCGTACTGAGCAAGATCGTCAATGATCTCTTTACCTTTGTCTGTGCTGATGAGGTCTTCATGCTTTTCAGGATCGACAGCATGTGCGTAACAGTGAACACATTTAAGGTTACAGCGCTGGGTCATATTCCATACGACAACAGGCTTTTTATCTTTTGAAAACTGCAGCAGGTGGGAAGGAAGTTTGCCAGAGTCCCTGCCGTAACGCAACGCGTCGGAAGGTTCAACCTGACCACAGTAAAGTTTTGAAATGCCTATCATTGTGACTCCTTATAATATGAAAAGGCGTAAAGCCATCTGACCCAATGAGAGATTCAAAGAATCTCAATAAAAAAATAAAAAAGGGAAAGGTCCCCTCTTTAACAACATATATAAAATTTTGCTGGTGCGTGAACGTAGAGCGAACGAACGACGCAGCTTTTCCTTACCAAACTACCTCGCACAGGGCAAAGAATTTCCGAAGTCTTAAATACAATCAAACTTTTTTGTATAATTTGGAACCAATAAAGTAGGAAAGGCAGTCTTTGCATTCAGTAAAAGATAACGGTATTAGTAAGAAAGTACGGAAGAGAGTTGTTTAATCGTGTGTTTCCACTGAAGGAATAGCTTTGCTAGTAGTAATTAGTACTGATATAAAATCTGTATACCGCATAAATTCAATATGTACCAGCACATGTCGTGCTACGTCTTTTTTACATAATACTCCATAAATATATGCTAGTTACATTTCTAGATCCGTATGTGAGGCCTACAAAGTTTTTTTCCACACAACAAAGAAAAAGCTTGCCGTTGCGTGCTCTTTTTTTTGCTGTTCTTACTTTGATGAGTATCCCGCTTGCTCGAATCGGGCTTGGGAACCTTGTCGGTATTTTTGGAGAAAATTATTTTAGACCGTACAGTGTCATCGTTGCATTTTCATTGTGGGAAACACCGCTTGCAATTATGCAGAAGCAGGTTGTTCTCATGCCATTTTATGCAATCGGGCTAGTGCTGCTAGCTGCTTTTTTGCATACTCTACTTTGGGTAGCGCGTGGGAAAAAAGCATCTTATGCTGCAACAATGCAGTGTGTATGTTATGCTGCACCGTGTCTGTATTTAAGTGTTTTTCCGTATACGGGAACGTTTACCGCTGTAATGTATGCCTCAATTTTTCTGGCGTACAGCTTAAAAGCTGTGCATGGCACGGAGTGGAGTAGGGTTTTGCCTGTTGTTTTTGTGAATTTCCCCGTGTTTTTTATCGTATGCAGGCTACTCTTTCCCTAAGGTAAGAATTTGTATATTGCTTTGATGCAGGTCACACACCTTTGATTTTTGTAGTACTCCGGCTTTTTTATTTTTGCCGCCGGATGTCACGTAACTATATAAGGATAGAATATGGAAATCCGTTGTCCAGAGTGCGGGTACACTCGTAATGTCAATCCGGACTCAGTTTCGTCTGATCTGACTGTCGCTACCTGTCCGAAATGCAGTTCTAAATTTCGTTTCCGTTTGGTCGAAGAGAAAGAACCTGACTTTGTTTTAGGTCAGGACTCTGAAAAGTCTCAGGTAAAGCCTTCTGCGTCTATTCAGACTTCAAGCATGGATGAGCCTTCAGACGAAGCACAGCGTCCTGTTCGTCCTGAAGATCTGTATCCACCTTCTGTACACGGCGACAATGCGCCTAAGCAGGAAGAATTTTCAGATGACGAATTCTGGAAATCTGAAGAAACACAGTCTACTTCAAGGCAAGAAGATCCGTTGCGAATGGTGTACACCGATGGTCAGCCGTTGGACGGTATGCCGCAGGATGTTCCATGGGCAGAAGTAAAAGAATTGGGCTTTTTCCCCGCAATTTCAGCTACCATAAAAGGTGTATTGCTTAAGCCTTCTTTGTTCTTCGAGATTATGAATAAGAACGGTAAGTTCTCCATTCCGTTCAGTTATTTTATCATTATCTCTCTTGTGTCAGTGCTTGTAGAAACTGTTTGGCAGAGTGTGTTCGGTAACCCGCTTATTCCATCGGATGTTGCTGGATCACTTTCTATTGATGAACTGTTTTCTATTATGTTCGTCAGCCCGTTAATTCTTGTAGTTTATTTGTTCGTGACAGGGTCAGTACTCCACGGGGCACTTAAATTAACCGGTGCAGCAAACGGCAGGATGGGCGTAACGCTTCGAGTGCTATGCTATGCCGCGACTGCGGATCTTCTTGCGATTATTCCGATAGTCGGCCCATTGGTAGGCGGTGTGCTGAAGCTGATAATTATCGTGAAAGGATTAAAAAGTGCACACGGAACAACCTATACCCGTGTTCTTCCACCTGTGATAATTCTGGTGCTCGTCCTTGTGTCTTTTGTGGTATATAGTTTACAATTACAGGGTATTATTTAGTACTATGTTGCAGTCGTCTGCAACTAGTCAAAGCTATTGGTTAGAATCAGTCGCGCTCCAAATTTTAGAGTGTGAGTTTTCCGATTTTAAGAGGATTGGTTCATGCTTATAACATGTCCTGAATGTCAGTTTGCTCGAAACATAAACGCGAGTTCAATTCCGTCCAAGGCACAGCTTGCCACATGTCCACGTTGTAAAACTAAATTTAGATTTCGCATATTGCATGATGAAGATCAGGTAATTGTGGAAAGCGTTGAAGAAAGACCTGTTGCACAAAATGTTGAAGACGAGCTGGGCGTAGCAGCAAAGCCTCAGGTTGCGAGTGAAGCTTCTTTGAAGAAGGCTGCCGGCGACAGTTTGCACGTAGAAACAACCATTGATGACGATTACGTAGAGTCTGAAATGGTTGCTGCGATGCAGGATGAGATTGAGCAGCTATTGAAGGCTGAAGATGCTGAAGAGCATAAAGAAGCTGAACAGCGAAAGCAGTCCGATGTAAGTAATCAGGTTGAAAAACTTAATCAAACTGAAAAATTCAATAAGGCTGAACACGATAAAAAATTACATGCTGAAAAGCCTTCTTTTGGCGAGAAGCCGCAGCAACCTGCCGGAAATATGGCAGAGTCGAAACCTGCTCCTCCTTCCTTAGAGGTTAAGAAGCAGCCTGTCCCCCATGACGAAGTTCCTCTTTCCTTTACTGATAATGCTCATGAAGCCGCCTCCGAAGTTGTCTCTGACGATCATGTTGAAATACACGCTGAAGCAGAGAACGAAAAACAGAAAACTTTTGTGAAGCGTTCAGCGTCCGCACAGGCGCTACGTGAACGCGGTGTTGTCTCCATAGACGCGACAGATGCAGAGGATGAGGCCATCAGACGTTATGAACAGGAAAAAGGATCCAGTGTCGTAGAGGCAGCTTCTTCGCATATTGTGCCTGAGACAGAAGAAAAGTCCGATATTTGGGATGCTATTTCTGCAATGGGTGATGAGCCGGAATGTACTGAATCTTTTGCCCCCGGATGTGGCGCGCAGGTCAATATTATTCCCTGGGAAGATTCCCGATTGAATTTTCTTGGACGCGTAACAGGCACTTTCAGTAGTATGTTTATGCATCCTGTTCGTTTTTGGCGTGGCATCAATGCGAAGCCTCTTGTAATGCTTCCAATGCTTTTTTCCTTATTCATGTCCGTGCTTTCGTGCGTAGCGTTGACAGTGGGACTGCAAATGCTGGTTGCCAACTGGACAGATGTGGTGGCCGTGATACAACCTGTATTGCCACAGCAGGGACTTATTCCTGAAACATTGGTTTGGTCCGATGTTGCTCCGGCAATAATGTTGCTTTTCGGTTGCAGCTTGCTATTACTGCCTCTTGTCCTCGGCGCTGCGACTACGGCAGGAGCAAGATTGTTAGGCGGCGACCCTGTACCATTCAGCACTGGTGTAAAAACAGTTTCATACAGTAGCGGCGCGTTTTGCTGGCTGTTTATTCCTGTACTGGGTGCTGTTGTCTCTCTTATGTATCTACCACTATTATATGTTAGCGGCGTTCGTACTGGTTATAATTTGTCATTATTTAAATCAGTTGTACTGGTAGGTGTAGTTCTTCTGTTGTTTGCAGCTTCAGTGCTTATTGCTATAGCTGCAGGAGTTACATTTATGTAGCATAAGGAGTTGCGAGCATGTTTGCATGGCTTGCTAAAGTACTTAGCAGTATTAAAGACAGTATTAGATACAAAGAAAAAGTATCACCGGAAGCAATTCGAGTATTGGCTGCTGAGCTGTGTGAGTTGGCTCAGATGGCTGAAATGTTTGCGAATGAAGAAGTTACGCCCATTGATCGGATAAAACGCATCCAATCAGAGACAGGACAGCTTATAGAGCTGACGGGCAGGGCTGAATTTCGGAGGCTTTCCGTACAGCGTCGATTGGAATTGCATGAATCTTTAGTAGATTCAAAACGACATTTGCTTAATACGATGCAAGCAACGCCCGTTGCTACGGATATTCTTCAGTAGAATAAATTGCTAAAAAATTGAATAAAAAGCCTGATAGATACCCAGTGGATTCACTGAAGTCTCTATCAGGCATTTTTTTTGCATAAGTCTTGGTATAGGTAATGAAATGCCATTTTTCTGACATTGTGAGTAAGGGCTGTTATGAAACAAATAGTATCTTTTTGTATGCTGGTAATGTTGTGCGTTGGTTTGCTGACAATCGGCGGTTGTTCTACTCCTGCTGTTCAAACATCAATAGAACCTATTCCATCCGGTTTTACTCCTGAGTTGAACTGGAATGATACCTTGGTATGGGATGAGTGGGTTCGCGGTGGTGGACTTAAAGTTGCCGTATATCCGCAAACCAAGCCGGACGCTGCGCCAACCGCAGTGTTTTTCCCGTTCCTGCCGACCGTTAGCCTGCGCGACCCGCTTGAGACAGGCACTGCTGTGGCAAAAGGTTTCTGGCGTGAATGGCTGCGCGATGCACCTTTTACGGTGTTAGAGTTCAGTGAACTGGCAACGTCATATTCTCCAAGCTACGCAGTGCGCCTTGCGCGGCAGCGTGGTGCATTGTTTGCTATTACGGGCGAACTGACAGATTTTTATGACGGCGGAAGTGTTACAGGTGCACGACTCGGCGTTACGCTTAATATTTACGATACCAGAACAGGTGCCTTGATTTGGTCTATGAACCAGTTTGCGTACATGGATAAAGACAGGACTCGTGACTTCTTATTATTTAAAGCAGAAACCAGATTGCCGTCTGATCCCATGTGGGTTGTGACAACAGCTATTGCACGGTCTATGAAAAAACCGGTGCAAGGGTGGACAAGGCAGTGGGCAGCTATTGAACAGGAAAATAGTTCTGAAGAGAATGCCGCGTTTTAGCTGATTGCATACGGAAAAAAATTCCCAGAGCATAAAAAAAGACCACATCATAAGACGTGGTCTTTTTTTATGCTTTTCTACAAGCAAAGAAAATTGTGGGTGCCTATGCGGATGTTGCCATCTTCTGGTACATGGCAGCACCGGCGCGTTTTGCCGGTTGTGCAACAGGCTGAGCAGACGGAACAGGCTGCTGGTTGAATACACCAGAGTTAGCGTGTGCAGTGGTCTGGGTGCTCGGCATAGCAGCGTTGTTCTTCATAGCTTCAATTGCTTCTGGAGTATCAATAATCTGAGCGTATGCATCGCGTACGCCGTCGATAATTTTGATAACTTCATCAATGCAGCCAGTGTCCATCAACAGGTTAGCTTTAAGCAAACGTGTGTTGCAGAAGTAGTAGAGCTCATGAAGGTTTTTTGCAATCTCACCACCGGCTTCTGCGTTAAGGCTACTATCAAGCTCGTTGATAATATCCATTGCACGGGTGATAAGCATGCCTTTTTTTGCCACGTCTTTTTCTTCAATGCTGGTTTTGGCCTGATTCAAAAACTTGATACAGCCTTCGTACAGCATAATCAGCAACTGTCCCTGCGAGGTAGTGGAAACCTGAGTAGAAAAGTAGGCTTGTGCGGCCGTTTTCATTGCGTGCTCCTCATAAACTTCTAACAAACTATTATTGATACTAGAGGGAGTAAGGCAAACATACCTGCCAAACATTATACGGAAAACCCGTAATGTAAAAGCGGCAAAATTTTCCTGTTTGCAATTGTCCCCTATGGATAAAGCAAAGTGAATGCCAAGCTGAAGATGGCGTATGTACCCGTCACCATTCGTGCTTACTTAGTGTATCGGCATTTAGGACGATGCCTTTAGAAGAACATAGTAAAGATCGTATAAAGAAATGTAGTTGGCAGGTTGTTAGAAGATTGGAGATAGTCTTTCTTAATGCAGAAATGGGCTTTTGAGGACACTAAACAAAGAAAGGGTGGAGTTGTAAACTCCACCCTTTTTATTAGATTAAGGCTAATGATGTGCTGTTACCAAGAGTCACAAATTACTTTTTAACTCGTAGAGAAAAAGAACTATGCTTTTGGCAACGTAGTGGTGAGCCGTGCAAGCCTTTGGCGTGCTTCATCTGGATCAACACCTTTCATTGAAACGATGTAGTCGAGATTTTCTTCTGCATCGCATGGACGCAGGTAGAGTGGCTCAACAGGAGCATCGCCGTATTCAAGCGTTGCAGAAATATCCAGCAAGGTTTCAGGCTTGGGATGCGAGAAGCGCTCCCCGAGCAAAGTTGCATTTTGAATTTCAGCTTCAAAGAATTCACGGTTTTTCTGAACACCTGTACCAAGCAAAACAGTCGCGGCATCGCGTGCATTAATTATGGCTGCAAGGTCTTCAATGGTACCGGCGGCCGGTTCTGTCAGTACAGTTGGCAGACCATCAGAAGATGTCCCCTGAAATGCCTGATAGTGAATCTGGCCGCGTCTGGCGTGGGTGATAACCCAAACTTCCTTGTCTGTGGTTGCGCAGGTATCCATTGCAAGCGCAGGAAGGTAGTCAATGCCAGCCATAGGAAATCCGTGCGCGCGAGCAAGGCCGAGTGCTGTTGCAAGCACAAGACGCAGGCCGGTGAATGAACCGGGGCCGCGAACACAGGCAATTTTACCTATGTTGTTAAGAGATAACGACATCTTTTCCAGACCATCCATGAGTGCCGGTATCAGAACCTGCATACCTTGACGCGGGGAAAAGAGTTCTTTTGAAAAAAGCAGTTGGCCTTTTTGTCCGCAAACAATCTGCAAACGGGCTTCTGCACTATTAAAAACAAGCGTAATATTAGAGTCTGCGGACATCGTTGAATGTAGCCCATACCATGAGAGTTAACAGTAAGAAAATACCGACGCGGATAGAGTAGTCCATGACTTTGGCAGGAACAGGTTTACCCACGATCATTTCATATACAAGCATTACTATGTGACCACCATCCAGTACAGGTACCGGAAGCAGGTTAAGTACACCTAGGTTAATGCTGATAAGCGCTGCAAGAGCAAGAACGGCAACAATGCCTTGTTCTGCCTGCTGGCTTACAAGTTGAGCAATCATAATAGGGCCGCCGACTGTGTCAGCAGGAATTACGCGCTCAATAAGTTTTACAAAGCCTTCAACGGTAAGCATGGTCATAGACCATGTTTGATCTGCCGCAGCAGTTGCAGAGCCGATAAAGCCAAGCTGAATTTTCTCAGTTTTGCCTGCTGCCTGAATACCGATCAGGTATGATTTTTCTTCTTCACCAAAAAGATTTTTACGGGAAAGCAGGGACGGAGTGACGTTTAATGTCAGATCTTTTCCGCCACGGTTAACTACTATGACAATTTCCTTACCGCCGCCTTGAGCGATGGTGTTTGAAATGTCTTCCCAGTATTCAATTTTGGTTCCGCTAATGGACAATACGGAGTCGCCTTTTTCCATACCGGCAACAGCGGCAGGACTATCTGGACGAACATTACCTACTTCAGGAAGAAGCTGGAATTGTCCGTTTGCGACAAAGAGAGCCCAGTAGATTAAAAATGCAAGTAACAGGTTTGCAATAGGACCCGCAGCGACGATGCACATGCGCTGCCAGGGCTTACGTTTTACAAAGCTGTCTACTTCTGTAAATTCGCTATTTTCAGGAGAGTCAATGTCATCGTCAGGACTTTCCCCGACCATGGAGACGTACCCGCCAAGAGGTACTGCGGAGAGTCTGTATTCTGTTCTACCACGCTTGAACTTGTAAATTGCAGGACCAAATCCAAGAGAAAAGGTGCGGATGCCCACACCGAATGCACGGGCCACACTAAAGTGCCCGAGTTCATGGAAAAAGATTAGTCCACCAAGAACAAGAATGATTGCGATTGCACTGCTTAGCATACTGCTTAGATACTCCGTAAGTTAAGTAGTGCCGGCTACAGCGTGCGAGCCCATTCTAAGGAGCGTTCGCGTGTCGCAGTATCCAGCGCTATGATGTCTTCGATAGAAGCTGGGGTGACCATGTCGTGTGCGTCCATAGCTTTTTTGATGAGCTCTGGAATTTGCAGGAATTTGATGTCGTCTTTTAAGAAAAGATCAACAGCAATTTCGTTTGCAGCGTTAAGAACTACGCAGAGTCCTTTACCGCCCCGTAATGCTTCTCGTGCTAGTTCAAGACACGGAAAAGATAGTATATCAGGTTTTTCAAAGGTCAAGTCACCACAAGAAATTAAATCAAGCGGCGTAACGCCGGTTTTCATTATTTTTGGCCAACCGATACAGTAGCCTATGGCGATACGCATGTCGGGAGGGCCCATGTGGGCAATTTGAGAGCCGTCATTGTATTCGACAAGCGAATGAATGATAGATTGAGGGTGCACTACAACTTCAATAGTGTCCAGCGGAACACCGTATAAATGATAGGCTTCAATGACTTCTAAGCCTTTATTCATAAGCGTTGCGGAATCAATGCTGATCTTGGGTCCCATGGACCAGTTGGGATGAGCAAGTGCTTCTTTGCTGGTAACGGTAGACAGGAAGTCTTGTTGCTTTCCACGAAAAGGGCCACCGGAGGCTGTTAATATGATCCGGCGGACTTCTGCGGAGTCGTGCCCTGAAAGAGCCTGAAATATAGCGTTGTGCTCGGAATCAACGGGCAGTAGCACTGCCCCTGTGCGCTGGCAAACTTCGCGGATAAGATCTCCAGCGAGTACCAGAGATTCTTTGTTGGCAAGCGCGATTACTTTTCCAGCCTCTGCTGCTGCAAAGGTCGCTCGTAAACCGGCTGCACCAACCTGTGCTGAGAGAACAGTGGATGCTTCGTCCAACCGTGCCATCTCTGCATAGCCGTCGCCACCTACAAGGATTTCCGGAGAATATCCGGCAGGAAGTTTTGTGCGAAGTTCTGCGGCAGCATCATCAGTCAGGACTGCGAGATATGGCGGGCGCCAGTGATTAGCTTGTTCTGCGAGCAGTGTAATGTTGCGGGCACCAGCTAAACCGACGACAGTAAATTGTTCCGGCTGTTCTTCAATAACTTTGAGCGCGTTTGTACCAATGGAACCTGTTGATCCCATTATAACTATTGAGCGCGGAAAGGTAGCCGCGTACGTCGCATCCGGCATTGATGATATATAGTGTATCACTAGGTGTCCTAAGCGTGTTGAGCAGCAAGCGTTGCGCCTGTCTCGGTCATAAAGTTGTAAAGCAGCGTAATGTCTTCGTCAGTGGTGCGATGGTTGGCAACGCACAGACGGATAACGCCTTTGCCGCAAATGCGGGCAGGAGTCATAAAACCGAGACCACTCTTTTCCAATTCGCTTAAGATGGCAACCTGAAGGTTGTCCAGTTCCGCTTCTGACCATGAACAACAGTTGTCAGGAATATAGCGTGCGCAAGCCATGGATAGCTCAACGTCGCATACGGTTTCCCAGTTAGGAGAGTCCGTTGTGAGTTTGTGAAAAAGTTTTGCATGCTCATGGTTGCGATCCACAATTTCTGCAAGGCGTTTAACGCCGTATGTTTTGAAGGCAAACCATAGCTTGAGAGCTCGTCCCTGTCTGGAAAGCTGGAAGTTGGTGTTTTTCAAATCCCAGTCTGTTTCCTGACCAAGGTACACAGCCTTTGCTATAAAAGTTTCTTTTTGCTGTTTCTTATTTTTAAAGAGTGTGATGCCGCATTCAAGGGGAATGAAAAACCACTTGTGCGGGTCAACAGCAATAGAATCTGCACGGTCGATGCCGTCAAGAAGAGGGCGAAGTTTGTCTGAGATCATAGCAGCGCCGCCATACGAGGCGTCCACGTGCAGCCATAAATTCATATCTTCGCAGATGTCTGCAATGGCATTGAGTGGATCAACCGACCCTGTGGAAACTGCACCGGCCTGCGCAATAACACAGTACGGCTGCATACCAGCCATTCTGTCTGTCTCGACCATGCGGCGGAGCTCTTCAGGGATCATGCGACAGTTATCATCTGTAGGAACGCTGCGCACGTTGCTGTGCCCGATTCCGAGAAGCATGGCTGAACGATAAATGGACATATGCCCTTGATCGGAGACGTAGACAGTAAGGGGCTTGTCGAGAGCCTGCATTCCTTTGTCTGCAACTTCCGGAGCATGAGTGTGGCGTCCGACAGTCATTCCCATAAGGTTGGCAACAGTGCCGCCGGAAACAAGCGTTCCACCCCATGTGTCAGGATATCCAAACAGGTCGGCAAACCAGCCGAGCACAACTTTTTCTAAAATTGTAGCTGGCGGGCTGCCCTTATAGAGCAGCGGTGCCTGATTGAATCCGACGCTGAGTAATTCACCAAGAGTACCCGCAGGTGACGGGCTGGTGGTGATCCATGCCAGAAATCGGGGGTGTCCGATTCGGGTACATGCAGACTTGAAGGACTTTTCAACCTGATCAAGAACATCATCCGGTGACGTGCCATCCATAGGCATATCCTCAAACAAGGACTCTCTAATTTCTTCCATTGGAGTTTGTGTAACTACAGGCGCATCTGAAATGTGCTTGATGTAGTCACCAATGATAGAGGTAACCCGTTCGAGGTGGTCGTCTAAATGCTCAAGGTCAAGGGACTGGTGCTTATGTGTATCACCCATAAGTCATTCCTGTCTGATAGTTAAAAGAATGGATAAATGCTTTGTGCAAACCAGTAGGTAGGCAGCACAAGAAGAATTGAGTCAACACGATCAAGTACGCCGCCGTGACCCGGTAAGATTGCACCGGAATCTTTTACACCAACGGTTCTTTTGAGTGCAGATTCGAAAAAGTCACCAAGCTGTGATGCACAGTTAAGCATAATGCCGAGCATAATGAGAGCATACCAAGGGGCAGTTCCGAAGGTTAGCCCGATGCCGAGTGTGATTATGCAACAAGCGAGCATTCCACCAAGGGAACCTTCAACTGTTTTTTTCGGGCTGACGCGAGGCCAAATTTTGTTTTTACCGAAGAAGCGACCCGCGTAGAATCCACCAATATCTGATGCGAAAGCTGCGAACAGGACAAGGATGAGTTCCACACGTTGAAAGCTGAATGCTGCCTGTAAGAGCAGTGGCAGATAGAGGACACCGCCAGTAATAATTTGCGATTGGGTAAAATCTGCATCGTCACGCATGCTGATGCCGTATTTACCGAGAAAGGCAAAGTTACTGATCCAGAAAGTAAGCACAAGAAAGCCGATAACAACATTCGGCATGTTGAGGTACGACGCAATGAGGATAGCAATGCCCATGAGGCAGCCAATCAGTTTGAGTGTCATTTTCTCGTTGCGAGGCCAGAACATGGAGTAGAATTCGTACTGTCCTACAACACTTGCAGCAAGAAGCCCTGCGAGCAGTGCCCAGTCGCCAATAACGAGAACGGCAATAAGTAGGGGGAATGCAGCAAGTGCAGTCATCCAACGTTGTCTGTGTGAATTAGTCATTGTTAAGCTGGTCTCCAGTCTTTCCGAAGCGGCGTTCTCGTGCGGCGTAAGCCTTAAGCACGTCGTGGAATTCCTCAATAGAGAAATCCGGCCATAAAGTGTCGGTGAAATACATTTCGCTGTAAGCATGCTGGAAAAGCATGAAATTAGAAAGGCGAACCTCTCCACTCGTGCGGATCATCAAATCAGGATCAGGAACGCCGGAAGAGTAAAGTCTGGCGGCAAATGTTTCTTCAGTGATTTCGTCCGCAGAAATTGCATCAGTAGCCAGCTGCTTCGCAGCACGGATAATCTCATCTCTACCAGAATAGTTTAAGGCAAGATTAAGCGTCATAGAGGTATTCTTTTCGGTTTTTTTTATGGCGTGCTGCAAAGCGGTACGCGCAGCAAGCGGCAAATCACTCATTTCACCGAAAATGTTGAGCTTAATGTCTTGTTCAATCATGGAAGGAAGTTCTTTCTTCAAAAAGCTCACGAGCAATTCAAAAAGAAAACTGACTTCTTTTTTAGGACGAGACCAGTTTTCGCGTGAAAACGTATACAGGGTCACATGTTTGATACCCAGTTTACGGGATTCTCGCACAATACGCTGTACGGTGTCAGAGCCGGCACGATGTCCTGTCGTACGCTCGTCACCTTTACGCTTTGCCCAGCGTCCGTTTCCATCCATGATGAATGAAACATGTACAGGAAGAGCTTCAGGAGCTGCCCAGTCCAGTAATTGTGAATTTGACAAAACACACCTCAACATGCGTTTGAGTAGTAAAAGAAACGTTGAGTTATAAGGGGAAAGCCTGTCTTCCGTCAAGAAAGCGAATCCGGCGTGTCATCTCAATCTAACAAAAAAGGCCGGATGAAATATCCGGCCTTTTTATGACTGAAATTCAGCCGAAGCAATCAGGAAATTAAATTTCCATGATCTCTGCTTCTTTTTCACTGCCTTTTGAGTCTGCTTTTGCAACGAATGTGTCAGTAAGTTTCTGAACATCATCCTGACCGCGGTGGCAATCATCTTCGGAAATGTCTTTTGCTTTTTCAAGCTTCTTCATCTGCTCGTTAGCATCACGACGAACGTTACGGATAGCAATTTTTGCATCTTCAACGCTTTTCTTAGCTAATTTTACAAGCTCACGACGACGCTCTTCAGTCAGCATCGGAATAGAGATGCGGATGAGTTTACCGTCGTTCATTGGGTTCAGACCAAGGTCAGAGTTAATGATAGCTTTTTCTACGAGAGGAAAAGCACCTTTATCCCAAGGCTGAATAGTAAGGGTGCGGCTTTCTGGAACAGCAACGGATGCGAGCTGTCCAATAGGGGTTGGTGCGCCGTAGTAATCAACAATAATGTGATCTACAAGGCTGGCGTGTGCGCGACCGGTGCGTAAACGGGTAAATTCACGTTCCAGTGCAACTAACGCTTTTTCCATTCTGTCTTCGGCATCAAGTAAGATATCATCCATGATTAGCCTCCGTGTACGATTGTACCAACATCTTCGCCAAGAATAACTTTACGAACGTCACCCTTGAACAAGTTACAAACCAAAATTGGCACATTGTTTTCCATGCACAGCGAAATGGCAGTAGAATCCATTACTCGCAAGTTTTTCTGAAGCACCTCAATAAAGCTGAGGGACTTGTACATAACTGCATCTTCATTGGTTACAGGATCTTTATCATAAACGCCATCTACTTTGGTAGCTTTAATGATAGCTTCACATTTTAATTCCATACCACGCAGTGCTGCAGCGGTATCGGTAGTGAAAAACGGATTGCCGGTGCCGGCTGCACAAATAACAATGCGGCCTTTTTCCAAATGGCGTTCCGCACGGCGACGAATATACGGCTCGCATACTTCCTGCATGGTAATAGCAGAAAGAACGCGGGTCGGGTGACCGTGTTTTTCAAGGTGGTCCTGAACAGCAACTGCGTTCATCACGGTTGCCATCATACCCATGTAATCAGCAGAGGAACGTTCCATACCCTTTGCAGAGGAGGAAAGACCACGGAAAATGTTACCGCCGCCGATAACGAGAGCAATCTGCAATCCCATATCAGCGAGTTCAGCAATCTCAGCGCAGACGCCTGCAACTGTTTCCGGATCAATACCAAACTTGCCGTCGCCAGCAAGTGCTTCGCCGCTAAGTTTAATCAGCACGCGTTTAAATTTTAAACTTTCCATTAGTTCCCCATATGGTTTACGTGGCGGTCTAGTCTTCTACGGCATCAGACGCGAAATAATCTAGAATAGCCTTGATAACAAAATTGATTTCATCGGTAGTATGGTACGGGTCTAGAGGCAGGCTGATTTCGCAATCTGCCAGTTTTTCAGCAACAGGAAAATCTCCTGCTTTATACTGTAAGTGGCTGCAACAAGGCTGCAAATGCATAGCAATTGGATAGTGAATGTTGTAGCCAATATTTTTTTCTGTGAGATATTTGCAAAAAGAATCGCGCTTTTCTGCTGGAACCATGATCGGGAAAACATGCCAAACTGGTACCGAATGTTTATCTACCACAGGTAGTGCGATTTCTTCAATAGATGATAATTGGTCAAGATAGAGCGCAGCTAACTTTCGACGCTTTTCATTCCATTCTGGTAAGTTAGGGAGGAGGAACTGCAATAAGGCAGCCTGCATTTCATCAAGACGGGAGTTAAAGCCCACAATGTCGTGATGATACTTTACTGAGGCGCCATAGCTACGAAGCTGGCGAGCTGTATCTGCAATTTTCTTACTGCTTGTTGTTAAGCAGCCACCGTCTCCAAACCCACCGAGATTTTTTGTAGGATAGAAGCTGAATGCAGCAGCATCGGAAAGAGCTCCGCATGTGCCGCCTTTATATTCTGCACCATGTGCCTGACAGGCATCTTCAAAAACAAGTAAGTCATGTCGCTTTGCAACAGCATGAACTGCATCCATATCTGCCGGAATACCGTAAAGATGAGTCGGCAGAATGGCTTTCGTTTTTTCTGTGATTGCAGCTTCAATTTTATCGGGATTAATGTTGCCCCAAGTGCCAGATTCTACGAGAACAGGTGTTGCGCCAACGCGCAGTACCGCAAGAATTGTGGCAATAAAGCCGCCAGCACTCACGATGACTTCGTCACCGGCACCAATGTCTGAAGCTCGTAAGATGATTTCCAGTGCATCAAGTCCGTTGCCTGTTCCGATACAATATTTTGCGCCAGTCTCGGCAGCAAAAGACTTTTCGAATTTTTCAAGGCGTGGTCCCATGATGTAATGGGCTTCATCAAGCACATCTTCTGTTATTTGCTGTAACTGGAGACGAAATTCTTCGTAACGACGGTGCATAGCAAGGTAACCTACCTTGCTGATAACATTACGTTCCGCATCAAATGCATTAAACATCTGCTTGTCGTGGATATAGTCTTCAGGCTCGTAATCATCGGAAGCGAGTACCATAAGAACAGCATCTTTTGAAAAATCACTCATTTCCCGCCAGTATCCAGCAGGAACAAGGACACCTTTATTCGGAGAATCCAGTTCGAAGGAATATGTATTTCCATATCCTTCAAGCGAAAGCGTCACACTGCCTGAGGTCGCAACAATACATTGCTGAAGTTTTTTATGTCCGTGAAATCCACGGGCGTTATTATCTTCAATACTATGAATGTAGTATATACGGCGAATAGGAAAATTGAGGTGTGTGTTGGCTTGAATAACAGACAGAGAACCACTTTTTTCTGTTTTATGTGTTTCAATGTCGATAAGTTTTGGGATGTTGTTCATATCAATAACTCCTTAGTTAACTGGGAGACGTAAAAACTGGGGGATGTGAAAAAATGGAATCGTTGTTCGATTGCTTATCACTTTGCATCAAAAGGTGTGCCCCAGCTTCCTTCGTTAATACGGACGTATTTCAAGAACACATAAAAAAAGCCGTGCATTGCATTGATGAACCCGGCTTTTCCATCAAGCATACCAAGCTTGAAAAAGTAAATTTTTATAAAGCGCATTGTGGCATGAGCCAGTGCTACGGCGATACCGCCTTTGCGATTCTTTGCTCTTAGGTCTTCTGCACCTTCCTGAGCATAGAGATTTATCTTGCTGAGGTGATGAGAAAAACTTTCATAAGGATAATGCAGTATGTCAGCATCGATATCCTTAACTGTTCCAGATGACTTGAAGGATTCGTGTGAGCCACTTTGTGTCACTGTAAGCTTTTCAGGGCGGAAGATGCGAATCAACCTGTCAGGATACCATCCGGAGTGCTTCATGAAGCGGTTGTAGTACCAGTTGCGTCGACGGGGACGAAATGCGGTTATGGATGAATCTGCATTTTTGAGCTCGTTAAGGATTTCTGTCTTCAATTCTTCTGAGCAAATTTCATCTTGATCAAGTGAAATAATCCACTCGCTCTCAATGTTTTCGAGACCGAATTCAAACTGTTTTTTGAAGCCGCCCCATGGGTTTTGAAGAATGGTTGCCTTGTGATTTTTAGCAATGGATAGAGTCTCGTCTGAAGAAAAGGAATCAACAATGACAACTTTATCGCAAAAAGACAGTGATGTAAGGCACTTATCTAAAAGGCGGTCGCCGTTGTATGTGAGAACCAATCCAGTGATTGAAGGCATAGTTTTTTCCTTAAAAAAAGGGGGAGAGAAAACTCTCCCCCCTTATAAGCTGTTAGATTACCGTAGGTTCTCTATTCAGCGTCTTCTTCTTTAGCAGCGTCTTCACCAAGTTCGAAACGAGCGAAAGAAGCAATAGATGCGCCCTTGAGAAGGTCGCGAATAGTCATTTTGTCGTCACGGATGTAAGGCTGGTTTACAAGGGTAATTTCCTTGAAGAATTTAGCCATACGACCGTCAACAATTTTGTCTACGATGTTCTCAGGCTTACCCTCTTCGAGGGTTTTCTGACGCTGAACTTCGCGTTCGCGAGCAACGAGCTCTGCAGGAACTGCAGTTTCGTCGATAGCTACTGGGTTGGTTGCAGCAATCTGCATTGCAACGCCTTTAGCCATGTCAGCATCGTCAGAACCGAGGATCTCTACGAGAACGCCGATTTTGCCGTTTGAGTGAATGTAGGAGCCGATGATGCCTTCGCCGGAAAGTTCCATGCGGTGAGCACGGCCAGCGGACATGTTTTCACCGAGAGTAGCGATAGCATCGTTAACTTCAGCTTCAACACGTGTGGCAAAATCTTCAGCACCATTTTCGAGAACGTCAGCAGCAAATTTAGCAGCGATATCCTGGAACTTGTCGTTGCGAGCAACGAAGTCAGTTTCGCATTTAAATTCAGCAATAGCAGCGCGGTTAGCTTCAACTACGCAACCAACGAGACCTTCAGAGGTAGCGCGACCTGCTTTTTTAGCAGCTTTGGACAGACCCTTCTGGCGGAGCCAGTCGAGTGCTGCAGCTTCATCTGCGTCGTTTTCTACGAGTGCTTTTTTGCAGTCCATCATGCCGGCGCCAGTTTTTTCGCGCAGGCTCTTAACCATAGCAGCAGTAATAGCCATGATCTATTCTCCCTCTGAGTGAATTATTCGGATGCGGTAGCGGTTGCAGCAGCAGCTTCTTCAGCTTCAGCAGCTTTAACCATTTCAGCTTCAGCGTCTTTGCCATCTTTAGACATAGCGCCGCCTTCTGCACATGCGTCAGCAATGTGAGAAACGAAAAGCTTAATAGCGCGGATAGCGTCGTCGTTACCTGGAATGATGTAATCAATCACGTCAGGATCGCAGTTAGAGTCAGTTACTGCTACGATTGGAATACCGAGTTTACGGCATTCTTTAACAGCGATGTCTTCACGCTTAGGGTCAACAATGAAAGCGAGCTGTGGCAGGCGTTCCATGTTTTTAATACCACCAAGAGTAGCTTCGAGTTTGTCCATTTCGCGACGCAGACGAAGGATTTCTTTCTTCTGGTAGCGGTTGACGGTGCCGTCATCGAACATGATCTCGAGCTTTTTGAGGCGGTCAATAGACTTGCGGATTGTCTGGAAGTTGGTGAGTGTACCACCCATCCAGCGGTTGGTTACGTAGTACTGATCGGAACGAGCAGCTTCAGTTTTCACAGCTTCGTGAGCCTGACGCTTTGTACCGATGAAGATAACTTTGCCGCCATTGGCAACAGTTTCTACTACTTTGTCGTGAGCACGACGGTACAGTTTTACAGTCTGCTGGAGGTCCATGATATGGATGCCGTTGCGAGCGCCGAAAATGAACGGACGCATTTTTGGGTTCCAACGACGAGTCTGGTGACCAAAGTGAACACCAGTTTCCAACATTTGTTTCATAGTTACGTAAGCCATTGTAATCTCCTTCAATGGGTTTTTCTTCCACCCCGTGCCAAGTCCCTCCACCTCAAGAATCTTACGAATTCTCAAGGCACCCAGGGAAGATGCATCGGAGTGTGCTTTGTATTAAAAGGCAGGGATACATACTGCGAATAAATGAGTTTGGCAAGCATTCTTGCCGTTCATTCGCATTTTTTATGTATGACGATCTCCTCGCCACTTTTTTTACTGTATCGCAGAATCTACTGAACAGGAAGCCCTGACGAGTCCTTCCGCTGGATGAAGTTTTTAACCGGATTGATAAGGGTGCCGATGCCGTCAATCTCTACCTGCACTTCATCGCCTTCTTTTAGAGGGCCGACTCCATGCGGGGTTCCCGTTAAAATTACATCACCGGGTAGCAGCGTCATTACATGAGAAATATCTGCTACAAGCTCGTGTGGACTGAATAGCATGTCTGAGGTGTTGCCCTGTTGGATGATCTGATCATTTTTATAGAGCTTCACAGAAAGGTCTGAAGGGTCTGGGATATGGGTTTCAAGCCATGGGCCTATAGGCAGGAATGTGTCGAACCCTTTGCATCTGCCGAACATACCATCACTTTTTTGCAAATCGCGGGCTGTCACATCGTTGGCACAGGTGTAGCCGAAGATGTATTCCGGTACTGCCTGAGGAGAGAGAAAGCGTGCTTCCCGTCCTATAATAATGGCAAGCTCTGCTTCGTGGTCTACCCGTGTCGATTGCGGTGGGATGTATATCGGCTGACCAGTATTAATGATGCAGGACGGTGGTTTGAGGAAAAACATAGGCTCTTCCGGTAGCGGCATTCCAAGCTCTGCTGCGTGATCTTTGTAATTGAGTCCGACGCACACAACCTTTGATGGAGTCACTAAGGGAAGAAGTTGTGCCTCTTCCAGTGGAAACCGTTCTGAAATTCCGATGTGCGGAGTGAGGCAGCGCAAGAGTCCGTCTTCGAGAGCTGCGTAGAATGTTTTATATTGGTAATGGACTCGAACTATTTTCATGACACACTCCTATAATGATATTTGTATCTTATGACAGAATGTATTGGTCGAAACTATGATTACGACAGCATTGTGCCTACAATTTCTATGCTGCTGGTAACGGATGTGCAAATCTTGGTCATTATGGCAAAAAAAGTGTTACATTATCTTCTTTTTATGTACGATTACCCAGTTTATCCAATTATTATAGGATATGTTTTTGAATGTAATTTCAGTCTGATATATACGAATTTTTTTTCTGCCCGTCAGGAGTCCGTAATGTTTGAGCCTGCTTTGATTGATAGGTTTTTACCTGAGTACACATTTAATGAATGTCACGAAATTATCGTGAACAGTCCTATTGAAGAAGTGTACGAAGTAACAAAAAATGTAGACCTTTCAAAATCTACATTGATCGTGACTCTATTTAAACTCCGTGGCTTACCTACACGTAGAATGACATTGCAGGGGATTATTGACGATCTCGGATTTTCACGCCTTGCAGAAAACTATCCTATTGAACACCTAATCGGCTTTTTGGCAAATAGTCGCGTTGTTCCTATTTCTGATGCGAAAGAGTTTCTAGCACATTCGTTTTCGGCCAAAGTAAAAGTCGCATGCAACTTCAGTTTATTTGAAATTAGTCCGGGACTGACAAAGGTTAGAACCGAAACACGAATTCTTTGCTTGTCTAGCGTGACACGCAGATTTTTTAAAGCATATTGGGTGGTTTTTAAGCCATTCAGTTCCATGATCCGAAAACGCATGTTGAAGATAGTGAAACGGCAGTCTGAATTGATAGGGTGGAATTGTTATTTATAGATAGAAATAAATGCTGATGCCCATTTTTATAGCCATAGCAAGAGGCCATTCTTGTGAACGAGGTCGGAGTTAGCCTCATCAGAATTAGATGATATAAATGAGATGATGCAAGCGGTGTGCTACTCCTGAGAATACCGCAACGCTTTATGCAATACAGGAGGACGTATGCCACAGATGAGTGAAACCGGAATGCTGGCAATGGTGCTGATTTGTTTAGCCGGATTTGTGTTGTATTCCATAGTAGTAATCCTGCCTTGCTGGATTATTGCTAAACGAAAAAATATTGCACCTCGTTGGTGGAACTGGGTGATTCCTCTGTGGAACCTGTATATTGCATTTCGCATCGGGAACGGATCATTAAAGAACTTGTTTCTCTCATTGGTGTTTTTTCTAGCTGGCATTGGTGCCTTTGCACTACAGGAACAAGCTCAGTTCTTTGCGATAGCAGGGATTGTGCTTTTTGTTTTGTCGCTCGTAGTTGGGATATATGTCGCCTATAACTGGTTACGAAACATCAGTATTCTTGCCGGAAGGCATCCGATGCTTCTTCCAATGGTGATGCTTGTTATTCCGTGTGTTTTAGCATTGGCTGGTGGCGCACTTGTTAGTCAGGGTGTCATTTCGCCAATGGAAGTAAGAGGATCAGAAAATCTTATCAGCTTTGTTACGTGGATCATCTTTATGATTATTGCATTGCGAACACCACGGAGCAATCAGGCTGAGCCGGACTTCATTCTCGGTAAGGAATAGACGTTATGCGCGTTAGCCTCCTGCGGTAACTAAATATGATGTAGCAGAAAGCAATTTTACAGCAAAAAAAAACCCCCTTGTACTATCCAAGATCGTACAAGGGGGTTTTTGTATGAAGATAACGAAAGTACCTTGTCGCTATTTCTAACATCTTTTTTCCAGTTGTTTTTAATCACACAGTAGACAGTTTTGACAGCTTGCGATAAATGGTATCGGCTTTTATATAATTAAATAGAAAAGTATGTGTGCTTGTCTATAGTTTTCTGTGTAACTGTCGAAAGTATTGAGTAATTCAGAAAATCTCGAATTACGTTCTGTGTGGCTTACATTGTAGATATATTTATTATGCAATGTATTACGTTATAGAAAATTTTGTTCAGTGAATTGTTTGATGGAGATTAATAATGTTTGAATCCGATGCTGTTAGCGAGGTGCTATCATTTCTACTGACGATTCTTGCTCATATAATGTTGGTAATCCCTTGTTGGATTTTAGCACTACGCAGGAACGTCGCCCCCCATTGGATTCATTGGGTTATTCCCTATTGGAATCTGTTTACAGCTTATAAAGTCGGTAAAGGGGCACTGAAAGATATGTTAATAACAATAGTACCTTTCTTCGTGTTGTGCCCACTTTTAATTTATGTGCCTGGTGGTGTAGTAGCATTCGCTATGGCGATAGGTAATGGCTTTGAGGGAATGTCTCTTATGGTAGCGTTAACCTGTATTCTTTTTTTTCTTTCCATTGTTGTTTATGGATTATTGCTATCTTCAACTTGGAAGTGGGCTAAAAATATAAGTGTGTTGGCTGGATTTCAGCCAATAGTTCTTGGTGTTTTGTTAGCCATTGTGCCTATTGGTGTTCCAGTGGTGTGCGGTCTTTTTTCGCTGGATGGTTTGATTTCATTACGTGTAGCAGTGGCTATTAGTCTGTTAACCTTTGTGCTGGCTTGGGTAGCTTTTTTAGTTATCGCGCTTCGTACCCCTAAGGTGGGGTGCTTAGTCGATTCAGTATAATCAAAGAATAAAAAAAGCCCCGTCCGAATATATTCGGGCGGGGCTTTTTTTACGTGTAATTTTAGACCATCGTAATAACCGGAACGACAACAGGGTCGCGTTCCAGCACTTTGCGGAAGAATCGGCGAAGACCGGAACGTATTCTGTCTTGCAGTAACTGGATGTCTTCAGGGCCGATGTTTTCAAGGAGTTCCAGAATGATGCATTTAGCGTCTTCCAGAACGTGATCGAAATGAGCCTCAAAGATAAAGCCTTTAGAAACGATGGTAGGGCCGTGCAGTATCTCCCAGAGCTGTTCGTCCAGCACCATGAAGACCACAACCATTCCTTCTCCGCCAAGAATCTGGCGTTCTTTCAATACGGTGAGTCCCACATCTCCGACACCTTTACCGTCTACAAGAATTTCTTCAAGTTCGAGCGGTTTCTCTCGGGTGAGGGTGCCTTCACATAAGGTGACAGGCTGACCGTCTTCAACAATAAATGTATTTTCTTCCTCAACACCACACTGCTGTGCAAGACGGCAATGTTTTACCAGATGACGGTATTCACCGTGAACTGGAATGAAGTGTTTAGGAGCAACCGTATTCAGCATTTCACTCAGTTCATCGCGGTAGGCGTGCCCTGATGCGTGAATATTGCGGAAGCTTTCATAAAAAACTTCTGCACCCATGCGGTACATGTCGTTAATCATGCGAGTAATCGCAAGGGTGTTACCCGGAATAAAACGGGATGACATTACAACTGTATCGCCTTCCTGAATTGCAAGGTGTCTATGTTCACCACGGGCAATTCGGGAGAGTGCAGAAAGCGGTTCACCCTGTGAGCCGGTAAGGAGCAGCACTGTTTCTTCGTCCGGCAATTCCGGCATATCTCGTGTGTCCATGTACAGTGGAGTACGAATACGAAGGAAGCCTAAATTATCGGCGATTTCTATGTTTTTAACTAGGCTGCGGCCGGATACGGCGATCTTACGACCGTAACGGGCAGAAATATCGAGAACCTGCTGGATCCTCTGGATGTGGCTGGAGAATAGAGTGACAATGATGCGTCCCTTTGCGTTGGCAAAGAGATCTTCAAATGCACCTTTAATATCACGTTCGCTTAATGAATGACCTTCACGCTCAATGTTTGTTGAGTCGGAAAGAAGAAGTTCAACTCCGTCTTCAGAAAAAGCTTTGAAGCCTTCGAGGTCTGTGCGGTGGTTATCAATTGGAGTCTTATCGAGTTTGAAGTCACCGGTGTGAACAATTTTGCCAGCCGGAGTCTCAACACCGAATCCATATCCATCGACGATGGAGTGGCAAACAGGGAAGAAGTTGAAGGCCAGATCCCCAAGCTCTAAACGTTCTCGTGGAGCTACAGGGATAAGCTTTGTGCGGTGGAGCAGTTCTGCTTCACGCAATTTCCCTTCAACAAGGGCGAGGGTAAATGGAGAGCCGTAAATAGGCACACTGAGCCAGCGGATAAGCCATGGAAGTGCACCAATGTGATCTTCATGTCCGTGGGTGAGCACAATGCCTTTGACTTTATCTTTCTGCTTAAGAATATGCTCAAATTGCGGAATAACAACATCGACACCAAGATGGTAGTCGTGGGGGAACATGAGACCACAGTCTACGACAACGGTAGTTGTTTCTGTAGACCACATGGTACAGTTCATACCGATTTCGCCCATGCCGCCCAACGGCGTAAGTGTTACGCTTGGTTTTTGTGACATGCGCGCATCTCCATGTATTTTTTGTTCATGTGCTCACGGAGCATGTCGCTAAACTCGTTACGCTGCTTAACGGTATATTCAGCGGTGCTGATAGGGTCCATTGCTGTAATATAGACGTTTTTTCGTTTGCTGAGCTTCACGCGCCCTTTTGGCAGAATGTCACCGCTACCTTCAATAATAACTGGTACAATAGGAACACCGGCTTTAAGAGCCAGCATAATAGCACCGGTTTTGAATTCACCGAGTTCGTCAAACTGCTGTTGGCGTGTGCCTTCTGGAAATATAATGACAGAGCGACCATTACGGATTGTTGTGGCAGCATCTTCAAGAGATTTCATTGCGGCTCGTCTGTTGCTGCGATCAACCGAAATGTTACCGAACAATCTGAAACAACGTCCGATGAGCGGCAGCTCCTGAAGACTCTTTTTTGCCATAAATGCAGGAAGTGCCTTTGCCAACGCAACGGTTGAAAGCGGGATATCGAATTGACTTTGATGGTTGGCAACAAAAATTACCGGTTCATCAGTTGGTATATTATCTGTGTCTGTAATGAGCTTTATTTGCGAACAAAAGCGAGCAGATTTGCACCAGAATAGTCCAAAGTGTCGAACCATTTCTCCGGAGTTATTTAATGCTGCTGCAATCGGCATAAAAATACAGACGTAAAGTGTCGTAATTAGAAAGGAAAAATAAAACCAGATTGTGCGTATCATACGTTTTCCAAATAAAAAGTGAGCTGGTAAATAAAAACAAAATCAGCGCCAGACTCAAGTTTAGAAAGCCGGGGCGCATTGTAATGATGCGGTGCTTGTAGCACGGAGGGGGAAGAAGCCGTTAGCACTTTATTGTGTTAGAAAATTTTCAATTGCGAAAGCAGGTTGGATAAAGACGTGAGATTTTTGATTTGATGAAAGAAAAAAGGCCAACTTTTATCGATAACTGCAATAAAAGTTGGCCAACATTTTTAAATTATCGGGTAAAAGTCTTCTTTTTCGGGTTTCGTAGTTTCGTCTGAATATACAGTTATGTAATGCCCTGACTGATTTTTTGATGAATACATGGCGTTATCAGCTCTCTTGATTAGCGAGTCGGTATCAAGCCCTGAATCCGGGATGAATTCTGCAAGACCGATGCTCATGGTAACAATGCAGTCAGGATCAATTTTTGAAAAAACGTTTATGAGCCTTTTACAGACTGTTTGAGCTTCCTCGGCGGAAGCATTTGGGAGAATCATACAGAACTCGTCTCCGCCATATCTTGCGCCGATATCTTCGTCTCGCAAAATTTGTTTTACTGCGGTTGCAACATTTGTAAGAACTTGATCACCGAACTTGTGCCCATGAGTGTCGTTGGCCTTTTTGAAGTTATCCAGATCAAAATAGCAAAGCGTGAACGTGTCAGCGCGTCTCTGAGACCTAGACAGTTCGGTACCAAGATATTCATAAAATGTTCGTTGATTGTACAGACCGGTCAGGCCGTCTTTGCTAGCTTGTTCGGCTAATTCTTTTGTACGGCTTGCAATAGTGCCCTCAAGCTCCCGTGCGTATATTTCGAGGTCCTCTTTACTACGGTTAACCTCATTAACCAGTCCTTGAATGTATGTATCAAAAACCAATACAAGATCAAAGAGCATTAGGTTTTCCAATGAACTTATACGACTAGTACAAAGTTCGCATAATTTCTCGTTGTTCTGTTCGCGTACTTTGGCTCGCAATATTTTACTGAGTATTTTATACGCTGCGATGTAAAGTTTTGGAGGAACTCCAATACGTTTATGAACAAGCCCGATACGAAGGCGGGTTTGAACATACTCCATATCGTACGGTCCTTCAAAGAGTGAACGAAGATAACCTTGCAAGTGATTTTTAAGGCGATACAGGCTTTCGGCATCACCAATTACTTGCGATACTCCTTCGACTTCTACAAGTTCTATATAGAAACTAGTTACGATCTTTTCTAAATCAGAGAGTATGAAAGGCTTAACTTCCTGTAAGTTCAGAATATCTTCTTCTGAAAGATGAAAGATTTTTTTCCGTCTGATAATTTCATGGGCAGTAATTCGTAATTGCTCATCTAACGTTAAGTCTGTCGGCTTCATGATTCCTCCGGTAGCCTGATCATGGTCTCTTCTCGAGATACGTTATCGTGTCGGCCGATTGTTTTGTAGGCTTTCCGTAAAGCATATGGGCTCTAAGCGGAGCTCCATATGATAAGCTTTTTTGTGGTGAAGTCTCTCGTTAAAGGACTAAAAGTTGGCTACCGATCATATATGGTTGCGGATAACGAAAGTTGAGCCCGGGCTTTGAATGAGAGAATTAAAGTTTGGGATAGGATGATAAACTGGACTTGTCAGCGATGGACGATGCATAGTTTTGATGCGTGACACTGTTATAGCAACTTGTTGGGCAGTATGCTTTTTCAGAACCAAAAGCCCCCTCATCAAAAGATGAGAGGGCTTTCTTATTATTCCCACAATAACGAGGACTTTTCTTTTAGTTGGCGGTTTGGATCACTAGCTAGCTTGTTTTTCGGCAACAACTTTATCAATTACTGGAGGTGGTGCCTCTTCGTAATGGTCAAATTCCATTGTGAAAACACCCTGACCGCCGGTAATAGAGCGGAGGTCTGGAGCATAGCGGAGTACTTCGCCCATTGGAACATGTGCTTTAATTTCCGTGATGCCTGTTTTTGAGTCAGAACCAAGTACTTTGCCACGCCGTGAAGATAAATCACCGATTACGTCACCCATAAATTCATCAGGGATATGTACGGTCATTAATACAATCGGTTCAAGCAATGTTGGTTTTACCTGATCCAGTGCACCCCTAAGTGCAAGGGAGCCGGCGATTTTAAAGGCCATCTCTGAGGAGTCTACGTTGTGGTATGAACCATCATAGAGCCGTACTTTAAAGTCAACGAGAGGGTACCCTGCAAGGCAGCCACGGTGCGCAGCTTCTTGAATGCCTTTATCCACTGCAGGGATGTACTGACGAGGGATAACGCCACCAACGATGGCATTTTCAAACTCGTAGCCGAAGCCCTGCGGCATTCCTTCAATTTCAATCCAGCAATCGCCGAACTGTCCGCGTCCACCAGACTGTTTCTTATGTCTGCCTTGAACCTGTGCTTTACCTTTTATGGTTTCACGGTACGGAATTTTAGGGGTCTTCAAAACCATGTCGCATTTGTAACGGCGCATGGCGCGTTCGACGCTAGTTTCAATGTGCAGCTGTCCCATACCGGAGAGCAGAATGTCGCTTGATTCTGCATCGCGGGAAAGGGTGAGGGTAATGTCCTCATCAAGTAATCTTTGGACAGCTGTGTAAATCTTATCTTCATCGCCTTTCTCTTTAGGAGCAATAGCATATGATATAAGATTAGGAGGAAGTGCCGGCATAAGAACTTTAAAAGTAGCTTTAGGATCTGCCAGTGTATCGCCTGTTTTTGTAGCTTTAAGCTTAGGAACAGCGATAATAGAACCCGGGCCAATTTCGCCCTTGGCTGGTTCAGATTCTTTACCATTCATAAATAATGGGGACCCGATACGTTCAGTCTCACTCTGAGTAACATTTTTCAGAGTTGCGTCGCCGTTAAATGAGCCGGACAGAACGCGCATGATGGAGAGCTGACCTGAGAAAGGATCTGACAAGGTTTTAAAGGTAAGTAAAGCCAACGGCTCATCTGGAGAAGATAGGCGTTCGTTGCCTTCTTCATCCATCCATGGAGCGTGTTGCAGAGGTGAAGGCAATAAGTCTTGTACGGCATTGAGAAGTTCAGCACCACCACGGTTTTCCAGGGAAGACCCGAGCATAACCGGAATAAGTTCACGCGAGAGCACGCCGTCACGTAAGCCAGTTGTGATTTCTTCTTGAGATAGTTCGCCTGTCTCAAGGTAGTTTTCCATCAGTTCTTCATTACTTTCTGCAATGTTTTCGATAGTCGTTTCGCGAAGCATGGATACTTCATCGGAAAGATTTTCAGGCACATCGCCTTCTGTTGCTGTTCCATCTTCATTAAAGAAGAATGCTTTGTTGTTAAGAACATCAACGTACCCTTTAAAATCGTCACCCTGACCGATTGGCATTTGTAGTAAAACAGGGCGGATTCCAAGGATTGAAGACAACCCGTTAAAGGCCGTGTCAAAATCTGCGCGATCGCGATCCATCTTGTTAATGAAGACGATAGAAGGAAGGTTTGCGTCTTGAACAAAGTTCCAAAGACGGCTTGTAAGTGGGCGGACGCCATCAACTGCGTCAATAACAAAAACGGCGCCATCAACCCCGAACAATAGGTGGTTAATGTCGCCTACAAAGTTATTGTCGCCCGGGACGTCCATAAGGAAGTGGCGATTTTTGTTCCAGTCAATGGTGGCAAAGCCAGGTTGAATAGACCCCCTGCGCTTTACTTCCTCTGGTTCATAGTCGAGCGAAGTGGTGCCTTCTTCAATTTTCCCAAGGCGATTGATAACCCCGGACTGAAACATAAGCATTTCAGCCAGCGAGGTTTTTCCACTTCCTCCCGTGCCCACAAGGGCATAAGTTCTCTGAGAATCAAGTGTCTTGGCCATATACCTTCTCCCTTATGTAGTTTTAGGGGATTATGCTTGCTAAGAATGCAAACTACGGTGTTCCATAACTTGTCTAGAGGGGGTACCAATGTGCTGTTTTAGGGGGCACCCCTATGGTGTCACCTTGTATAACGTGGCGGTACTTGTCAACCTTTCAGACGAAATTTTCAAATTCTCAGACGGATACGTACCTTTATGTTGAATTTTATCGTAACTTGTAGAAATATAATCCGTCATTAATTTTTGGTTACGACAATACTGCTGATCTGGGAGTACAAATGTACATCAATATACTTGTTGGAATAGTCTTCATTGCACTTGTTGTGTGGATAGTGAGAAACTTTTTGCATAGTTTAAAGTCACCTGCGCGAATTATGGAAGATGAATTGAATCAGCGGCGGGAAAAGCAGGAGCAGATTGCTGCCAATTTAGAAAGAATCCGGGATACAGGGGTAAAAAAGCTTCTTCCTGTGAAGCAGGCACTAGAAGAAATGAACGCTGCATTGCCGGAAGAAAAGCGATTTACCATAGAAAATAACCGTGACAGTGTGGCGATTATTTTCGAAAAAACATATGTAGAGATCACACATCGGCTAACACAATTCTCTCTTAGCGGTAGTGAACAGGATTTTTCGGATGATGTTTCCATGCATCAAAGCTTTCTTATTGAACGCAAGGATGAGCATGGAGATGTTATCACAAGCCGTGAGGCTGAAACGGAAGAGGAAACTATCCGCATTATTGCTCGAGAAATTGCCAATGTTGTTGAACCATGAGTAAGTAGCAACTACTTGCATAATAACCACTGAATGTTGTTTTGGTGGTATATGAGTGGTAGTCTGATTTCGTTGCGTCCAATTTTTTTCAACCAGTTTGACGTGTACTACATTTTCCAAATGGGGGCGAAATGTCGAAAGAATGTACCCTGTATGCACTTTCTACCTGCATTCATTGTAAAAAAATGAAAATCTTCTTAGAAGACAATGATGTGAATTTTGATAATATTTTCGTAGATAAGCTGAGAGGCGATGAGCGAAAAGAAATTATTGATAGAATTCGAAATTACAATCCAAAACTTTCCTTTCCGACACTGGTAGTGGCCGAAGGGCAGTGCATCATTGTTGGCTTCCACAAAAATCAAATTGAGGAGGCGCTAGACCTATGAGTAATAAAATGACAGCTGAAACGCTTTATGAAATGCTCAAAAAAATTCAAGAGCCGCGTGGATTCTTCTTTAATAAAGATATGTCCATGACCTTACCGCTGCTTGAAAGCCTTCTTGTTAATAAGGAAGAGTACGGCTACATGGCTTGCCCTTGCCGTTTGCCTAACGGTGAGTTTGATAAAGATAGAGATATAGTCTGCCCGTGCGAGTACCGCGACCCCGATTTAGAAGAGTTTGGCGTCTGCTATTGCGGTCTCTACGTGACAGAAGAGTACAATAAAGAAGATCATGACGAAGTGGCTATCCCCGAACGCCGCCCGCCTGAAAAAATTTTAGGGTAGTTTTTTGCCCGCTTCAGAGGTCTGTTATTTGCCTCCGGCGGCCAGAGAACCTTTTTGAAAAAAGGCTTCTCTGGACTCTCCAAAAACTTTTATCTGCGAGGTTCGCACGTTCTTTACGCAACCTCGCGGCTTATGCATAATTACCTTTCGTGAAATAAAAAGGGCTGTCCCATGTATTTGGGACAGCCCTTTTTTACTATTTAAGGTGGTGGCGCATAAGCCGCGTGAGAAAATATCTAACGGGCTGCGCTCGCAAATAAAAGTTTTAGGAAGGGGGTCTGGGGGAGAACCCTTTTTCAAAAGGGTTTCCTCCAGCCGCCGGAGGCTCGTCGAAGACAAAAAAAGCGTCGAAGACCTGCCGGAGGCAAGAGCTTTATTCTAATCCAAGTAGCTCAGCACCGTTGCTAAGGAACATTTCCAGCTTTGGTAGTGAGAGCTTGAGTCGTTTTTTAAGCTTCGCAACTTCTCTTTCAGGACTGTAGAGCGGATAATCTGACCCGAAGAGAATTTTCTCATGCGGGTGTTTTTTCATGATCGCGCTCAAGGTCATGTCATCGATAAAATCAAGCGTGCTTGAAGTGTCGATGTAGATATTTCTTCCTATGAGTACTTCTAAGGCGTGCTGCCATTGGTGATAGCCTCCAAAGTGCGCTGCAACAAAGCGTGCTTTCGGGAAGTTGTCGAGCAGTGCCGCAAGCTTGTACGGACAGGACGGGTTGTCTTTGGGGGCTAGCTTGTCACCTATGTGGAAAAGCATAACAAAATCATCCTGCGCAGCTTCGATCATAGGCAGCAGGCGCTTTTCATCCAGTCTGAATCCTTGGAAATCAGGATGGAGCTTAAGCCCTTTTATGCCGCGTGCTTTTAAGCGTGCGAGTTGATTTTCCCAATCATCGAAGTCGGGATGAATGGTACCGAAGGGAATTGCATCGGGGTGTGCAGCCTTTAGAGACAATGCAAAGTTGTTCGCGGGAATAACTTGCTCGGCTGATGTTGCTGCACAGAGTACCACCATCTTATCCAGACCGGCTTTTTTAACTCGGCGGATAAGGTCATCCATTATGCCGGTGCATTGGCATGTTAACCCGTAATGGGAGTTCAAATGCTCAACAGCTTTGGAGGCAATTTTAGGATGAAATGCGTGAGTGTGGAAATCGAGATACATAATAGTGCAGCGTTCTTTTAATATTAAAAGTTATTTTCCTACGAAGAGTTCTTTCAGCCAGTCCGGAACTTTTACAGGACGCCCTTTCTCGTTGGTGCAGGCATGCTCTGTGTGACCGGTGGCAATAATCGTGTCTTTTGCTTCGTTGTAAATTTCGTACTCAAATACCATGGATGCGCGACCCCATTTGCTGATGCCGACGCGTACGTACAGTAAATCATCATAACGGGCAGGGCGCTTGTAACGGCACTTCGCTTCACGAACAGGAAGCAGTATGCCCCGTTCTTCAACCGTGTTGTAGCTCATGCCTTGTTCGCGAATGTATTCGCTACGGGCTCGCTCGAATAAATGTAGATATTCGGCGTAGTACATGACGGACATAGCATCTGTTTCACCGTAGGAAACACGATGCGCGAGCCATGTTTCAGGAGTCGGAAATTCTGCCATAGTCATTCCCTCTATTTATTCAGTAGATATTATATGTGGTGCTGTAAGTACGGCACGTCAATATGTTGCCGTTTTCGCCATTCAGTTCGGGCTCTGCACAGCTCTTTACCTGTTTCATCTTGAGAGACGGAATGCAGATAGTCTCCATCATCAGTGACACCTGATTTGCTGGTGAGCTTTTGAAGCGCTCCACATTCCATTCGATAACTAATGTCGATGAGTACTGGCTCGTATTTTAACATGAAGTCTTCAGGCATGGATTCTTGAATCCAGCCGAGGTACCGCACGTTATTGACATGCCCGTTAATGTCAACGTCTGCTTTTCTGCTGACGAGTGGGCATTCGTGCTCTGAATTACGTAACCGTGGTACGACACGGGTGGGAAATTCTTTGCATGGCGGGTTGTTAACCGGATAATTTTTGGTGATAAACTCCGGCACCGGAACGAGCTTACGCTTTTTAATATCTATGACAAGCCAAGCGGTTGTTCCCTCGGCAATGAGATGGTTCTCTGCATCAAAAACTTCAAAACAGCGTAAAGCAAGATTGGGGGTATGGGCAGAAGGCCATGTGTGGATGGAGATGGTTTCTCCAACATCCGGATAGCGGTCTACAGTAAAGGTAAGTCTACTTAGCACCCATACAACGCCATGCTGTAGCAGGAATTCACCCGGGAACCCATGTAACCGTGCGTTGTTTGCGGCTGCTTCTTCAAAAAAAGCGGCAAATGCGGCCGGGCAAGCTTTACCGAACCGGTCTGTATGATAGGTTTTAATGGTGTAAGATTCTATGCCCTTCAGTCTCATGTGTAATTCCCCTTTTGAATAAGCATGTTAGCTATCACTGACATGTGTCGAGGGCAAGGGGTGCGGATTACTTTTTAGATACTGGTGGTTGCAGCGTTGTATGAATACACGACTGCAACCACCAGTGAAATACTTATATTTGGTCCAAATTTGCATACGGGTTGAGTGAGAATTGTGTAGGGGCGTAGATTGCATGATCTGCATGTGTTGATAATGCCCAACGCTGGGTTCCGTATTCAAAATGCCACCATTCGCAGTGGAAGTTTACAAAACCGGCTTGCGTCATAACAAAGTAGAGAAGACGTCTGTTGTAGAGTGCTTCTTCCTCACGTTTTGTTAACGTATGGCCTTGCTCCAGCTTGTTTTCAAAATACTGAGTGTTGGAAATATCACCGGGGAAATCAAATGGGGCACCGAAGAAAAGCTTTTTGCCTGCACGGTCTGCAATGACAACATCAACCGAGCCGCCTGTTGAATGCGGAGCCGGTGTGCTGACGTCTTTCATCGGTTTGGCAACATATTGCTGTGCCATGGTGACGATTTTTTCTGCGGGCTTGTCCGGATACATGATTGCGAGCGCATTTTTGCATTCTGCAAAAAGGAACGACTGCACATCAGTGGATCTCCAGCCATCCAGAACAATAAGGCGTAGATGGGATGGAAGAAGGGAAGAAGCGTGCTGTAAGCGTTCAAGAACGCCTTCACGCGCGTAACATTCCGGCAGCGCACCGACAATTTGTCGTTCAAAATAAATTGAACGGCTGAGCATGTGCTCCGGCGCTAAAGCGAGTGATACAACTTCTTCGTGTGATTCTACAGAAGGGACAGCATAAACGGATTCCCATGATGGTTCAAACAGTCCATGAATGGGTGGTACAATTTTATCAGGCATGACAAATCCAGTAATACGTATAGGTCAACGTGCTGTTAATATCCCAACAAGCGCGGTAGCCAGAGGGATAGCGCGGCACAAAAATAAACAGCAATTGGCAAATAAGCTTCAGTCGAACAAAAGGCCAGATATGTTTGAACATTTTTTCTAAGATAATATTGTAGAAGCAGAAACTGCCTTATTGTAGAAGAAGACGTCTTGCCTCATTGTTCGCCCGTCGTGCATCCGCAATTGTTTGGTCTATCCATTCACGATCAATAACTTTGCTTAACCATTCGATGTATGAAGGTGTGCTGAGTTTCTTGAACATATCCATTTCCTTACGCGTAGGCTTGTAAATGTGCATACCTTTATTCCGAAGGTAGTTAATTCGCTTTTCTACCTGAGACTCCACAAATACGCGGGTATGTTTATTCGCGGCATGTGCAGCATTGCGTAGAACAGAACGTTCTCTGGTTGTGAGTCCGTTCATTAGCGCATTGTTAACCAGAAGGAATTGATCTGAGTACTGCACATTGGCAAGGGTTAGATATTGTTGAACTTCATAGAAACTGCCGATGATGACATAGGTGAGCGGGTTCATTTGTCCATTTACCGTACCATCTTTTAATGCCTGATAGACCTTGGTCCACGGTAGAGTGGTTCCTGTGGCACCGAAGGCTTTATACATGGCTATCTGACTTGCATCCATTGCTCGAAATTTTGCACCCTTAAAGTCTTTGGGTGAGTTAATAGGAGTTGTGCTGGTGAATGCAATAAATCCCCCTTCTTCAATTACTTCCAGTAAAAGTATGCCTGTTTGCTTGGTAAATTCTTTACGAAGTTTTGCCATGACAGGGCTTGAGTCAAAAAAGATATGTGCAGCTTTGTAGCTGTTAAAAAGGAATGGTACGTTTGTCGCAAAGATTTCTGGAAAAACAGCTTCCATACCACCAAATGATGCAACGTTAATAATTGGGTATTTCATGACCAGTTGCATTCGTTGTTGTTCATTACCAAGCTCGCTGTTAGGCAGGAGTTTTATGGCAACTGTACCGTTAGTTTCCTTTTCAACAATCTGTTTGAAGTGGGTAGCAAAGACGTGCACAGCGTTGTCTTTTTCCGTAGGTGCACCATTGTAACTCATTTTAATATTAGTGGCTGCTGAAGTGGCAATAGGAATTGTAACTAAAGCAAGGCCAATCAGCATAGAGAGTTGGATTTTTCTCCAACAAAGTCCATGCAACGTCATTGCGTCCTCCAATAAGGTTGTACTTGTATTTATGTACTTTTTTGATAGCGGATTCCCCAACATAATTTAATGTAGCTATGTGTTCTAAAAAAGAAACTACATGTCAATATGTTATAAAATAACGTTATTTCTTCTTAGTACATAAGGACGTCGACATTGGAGGTAACTCATGCAGGGTAGGCACCGGCGATAATGCCGAGAGTGCGGGAGCCGATGCTTGCACCGACAATAAGGATGGGATTGTACACATACGGATAGCGTAGACAGTAAAGGTAAGCTCACTTAGCACTCATACAACGGTATTTTGCAGCAGAAATTTACCCGATACCCATGAACGGTGCGCAATTTGTGGCAGCTTCTTCAGAAAGAACGGCAGGTGCGGCAAGGCAAGATTTACCGGATAGGTCTGTTTGATAGGTCTAACTGGTTTAATATTCTATATCTTTCAGTGCCATGTGTAGTGCCCCTTCTGAATCAATACATGAAGTACGAGGGTGAGGGGGAAGGGTACTTTTTAGATACGGTGGTTACAGCGTGATATGAATACACGGCTGTAACCATCGATGAAATGTTTATATTTAAATTAAATTTGTCTACGGGGTGATCGAGAACGGTGGAAGTACTCAAAAGCGCTTTCAAGGTGTAACATTCCAGCAGTGCACCGACTCTCCGTCGTTCCAAATAAACAGAACGTCTAAGTATGTGCTCCGGTGTTAATGTGAGTGAGACAATTCAATCATGTGATTCTACAGAAGGACAGCAGAACCGGATTCCCATGATGGCTACTCCTTGTACTCAAGAATATCACCAGGTTGGCACTCCAGATACTTACAAATGGCATCCAATGTAGAGATGCGAACAGCCTTAGCTTTTCCAGTCTTCAATATTGATAGATTTTGTTCAGTAATTCCGATTGCCTTTGCTAGTTCAATCGATTTCTTTTTACGCTTTGCCAGAACCACATCTAGGTTAATAATTATGGGCATGAGAACTCCAGCTAAACAGTTAATTGCTGTTCCTCAGCGATAACACGTCCTTCATCCATTACCCACGCAATTACAAAAACAATCCCCGCGACCAGAAGTGTTGTAATTTCCGGTGAACCAATTCCTACACTTACGACTCGTTGTCCTGGAGGGTTGCCAAGTGAAAACAAGATACTCTTGGCGGAATCATACAATATGGATAAGAACACCCACAAAAAAAGAGCTTTTGAAGTTTTTTTAAAAATAGTGACATGCTCAAAGGAAAATATCACACCTTCTTTGTAGAAGGAAAATAGCTTCCTAATATTTATAAGCCCATAAAGCAGTGCAGAAAGGGGAAGTAGGCTGGTAGCAAATCCTATCAGCTGTAAATTTATTGTCAAAGGATTGGGAATTAACGGAGCTGAACCAACATTGACGGTGAGTAATGTTTCTGGGATAAAATTTATGAACGCCCAGTAAGCGACATAGTAAAGGGGTATTACAATTATCATTAAAGAAATTAGTAGGTGAAATTTTTTACTTAACTTTTTAATTTTTAACAAATTGTCCATAAAAATATCTCCCGTTTGATTGATTGGAGATTAAGCGTAGCAAGGTTGTTATTAGAAAACAATAAAATCTTATCGTTTTACAATAAGATTTTAAGTAATTTGAAGACTAAAGAGGTCTGCTGAAAAACTACATAGTAATCTATCATAAGCGAACGCTACTTGTTTCTTAGTACATCTAGGACGTCGACATTGGAGGCAACCCAAGCAGGGTAGGCACCTGCGATAATGCCAAGGATACAGGAGCCGATGCTTGCACCGATAATAAGGATGGGATCGTACACATACGGATAATCCGCAACGTAGTAGATAATGGTGATGATAACGAGAGAGACAAGGGCACCCAGAGTGCCGCCAATGCCGGACAGTAGACTGGATTCAAATAAAAATTGAGACATGATTGCGCTTCTGCGGGCTCCGATAGCACGACGGACGCCAATTTCGAGCTTTCGTGTTTGCACGAGCAGAATCATGATGGATAATACGCCCATCGTACCGACGGAAAAGGAAATGGATGAGCTCATCAGCCCGAGAAGCCATACTAATTGCAAGGCCTGTGTTTTGAGTTTAGACACATCCCGTGCGGAGAGCACAAGGAAGTCTTCATTAGATTTACGTGTGACAAGATGTTGTTGCAACATAATTTCGTAGGCAGCTTGTTTTGCAACCTCTTCATCCTTGTCTGAATAAAGAGTCATAAACACACCGGATACCCAGTCCTGATTCGACATCCTGCGCATGTAGGTTGTTAGAGGGACAAAGACCTGTTCGTCTTGATCCGTTCCTGCGAGGTCACGCCCTCGCTTAGGCATCACGCCGATAACACGCAGGTTGGTGAGCCCATAGCGGACAATTTTACCGAGAGCTTGTGTGTGGTGCTTGAAAAGCTGATTCGCAATGGTGAAGCCAAGGATGCAAACCTTTGCCCGCTTTTCAACATCTTGGCTGGTAAAGAAATGCCCGAGCGTTACTGGTGCTGCACGAACTGATGGGAAATTTGCACTGGCTGCAATAAGTTGTGATTTCACAAAATTGCGGCGATAGCTGATGGTAGCGTTTTTGGTAACAAAAGCTGTGCCTTGTTTTACATAGGGATTGTTCTCTAATAGGGCGTCGACATCTTCCATTTTAAAGGTGGTGGTTAATCCACCATATCGCAATGTCCCACTACGTCTGAAGGTCGGCTGTCCTGCGAGTACCACCAACAGGTTGGGGCCAAGTTTTTCAGTTTCAAGTCGAGCCTGCTCTTTGAGCGCTTCCGAGACGTGAATGACTCCAGTGAGCGCCAGCGTCCCCAGAAAAACACCAAGCATAGCAAGGGCAGAGCGAAGCTTATGCGCGGCAAGAGAGCGCAGGGCAATGCGTAGATAATTTAACACTATCCGTCTCCCCGAAGCGCGCTGATTGGATCAAGTTCTGCTGCCTGCCGTGCAGGGCTGAGACCGAAAATAAGTCCGACAGCCATAGCCGCACCCAATGCTGAAAGAAATATTTTGAGCGAAAGCCGGATCTCAATAAGATTAAAGATAAAAAGCACCCGCGCTAAAGCAATTCCCATTACAATTCCGAGTAATCCTCCAATGATAGTCAGAAGAACAGCTTCAAATAAGAACTGTCGCACAATGGCGCCTTTGCTAGCGCCAATAGCGCGCTTTAGTCCAATTTCCAATGTACGTTCAGATACGGAAAGGTAGAACAAGTTTGCCAGAACAAAACCGCCTACGATCATGGCCGTTGCGGCGGTAATTCCCAGAAAGATAGTCAGCCCGCCTTTGAGGGTAGAAAGAAATTGCTGAACTTCTTCAGCGGAAAGAATGGTAAAGTCGTCAGGTTCTCCTGGCTTGAGTTTATGCAAATGACGCAGGAAGCTGGTTAGGTTATCGACGTTAGCCTGCATGTTTTCTGCGTCGATGTATTTGATGCGTAAGCCTCTGAAGTATTGCCTGTCGGCACCAAAGCGCTGTGCAAGTGTGGTGAGGGGAATAATGATGCGGTCATCAAGACTTGTACCGCTGCCGCCACTGTATCCTCTGTGTGAAAGTTCACCGATAACCGTGAATGGAATAGAGCCAACAAATATAGTTTTACTGACAGGACTTTCGTCTTTCGCGAACAACGCGTTTGCAACCGTTTCGCCGATTAAGCAAACTTTCAAAGCCTGTGTCACATCCGCCTCTGTAAAATCTCTTCCAGAAATGAGCGGCCAGTTCCAAGCTTCGCTGTAGTTGGCAGATGTTCCGATAATGCGTGAAACATTCCAGTTTTTGTTTTTGTAGCGGATTGTTTTTCCACTTACAGAACGTAATGGAACTACAAGGTATGTACCTGGAAGAGAACGTTTTATTTGCTTCAGGTCATTCCATGAAAGGGTCAATGTTCGTTGCCCTACAGGACGGTTGAAAATATCTCCACCGAGCACCAGTACAGCATCCGGCCCGAAGGATTCTGTCAGCTCTTCTGCTTTCTGGTTTGCTCCGTCGTGGGCGGCAATAATGACTGTTAATGAAGCAATCCCCAAAGATACTGAAATGATAACAAAGAGCGAACGAATCTTATACGCCCACAGCGCTTGAAGCGCGAGGAGTCCTGTTCTGCCAAGAATGACTAAATCTGATTTGAAGTTATCAAGTTTCATTCATGTCATTGTACCTGAGATGAATACTTGAACAAGAGAGATTGCGTATATATTTGGCGCAGTTTGTAGAATAATGAACTGGTTGGCAGGACGTTGCTTATAAAAAGTGCGTCCGGCATCACGCACACACTGCGAGGCCGGACGCTGGGGGATTCAAAAGAACTGTGACGCTCCAGGGAGGGAGCATCAATGACTGGTGCCCGTGTGAAAGCAAGTTCGGGATGTTTTCAACCTAGGTAGATACATAAGGCAGGAAATGTATCTACAGAGACGTTTGTATGGAGTGAGACAGGCTCAACGCGTACACCAATCGTTCTTTTGACTAAATAAATATTAAAAGAGGTTCCGTGCAGGTAGCAGAAAAAACACATGCTCTGTGCAGATTTAAATTGCTTCAAACTGCTGTGTTTTTTCTGCTACCATACGGGTCTCAATTTTTACGAAACTACGAGCAGTTCTGCCAGCAAAGCTGAATGTGCTCTTTAGCGAGGCTGCGGGACACAAGACTAACCCCTACAGCCAATGCAATAGATATCGGCAGAGCAACTACGTTCGGGTCAACCCACTGGAGAAGAAACATGGTGCTGCCCGGAGCTGCATCTGCAACAAGTGTTACTTTGCCAAACAGTGCTTCACACAGGCCGATAGCCGCTGCTTCTTTTTTATGGATGAACAGCATCCACAACATTGAAACGGTAAAGCCACCCACTATGGAAACCTTGGCTCCAGTCTTTGTCATACCTTTCCAGTAAAGACCGAAAACGTATGCAGGTAAGAATGTTGCGCCGCTTAATCCAAAGAAGAACGCTGTAGCACGTGCAACAATGGATGGAGGAAGCAGCCATGCCCATACAAGAGTGGCAATGATAGTAGCAACAATACCGAGTTGGCTTATGGATGAAGCGCTCAGTTTGCTTTTACTATGCATGATGTTCCTTGAAACATCATGAGCGAGAGAGGTACCACCAATGTGGAACTGGCTGGAGAGGGTGGACATGGCTGCCGCAAACATAGCCAGCAAAAACATGGCAGAAAACCAAGGTGGCATTACTTTTTCAATAAAAATAGGGACAATTTTATCAAGGTTGCCACCAGCCATGTGAATGCTGATTTTACCAAACTGGTTGAAGAAAATTGCATTGGAAAGTGCGCCTACTACGTAAACGACACCAATGGTGAGCAGGATAAAAATGGAACCGTACAGAACCGCGCGGTTTAATTCCTTGTCGCTGGAAACGGTCATGAATCGAACGGCAAGCTGTGGCTGAGCAAGTACACCGATACCTACGCCGTAAACAATAGTTGTGTAGATAACGAGCCACAATGGTGAGCCTGTTTCTGTGCCTTGTGTCCAGCCTATGATTCCGCCTTTCTGCAATGACTCAGGAACAAGATTTGCCATAGAAGTGAGAGCCTCATGTGCAGGAACAACGCCACCGAGCATGTAGTAGGTGTAGCCCAGTAAGAAGACCATCATACCAACCATAATTGTTCCCTGAAATGCGTCTGTGTACATAACGGCTTTCATGCCGCCAGTAATAACGTAAAGGGATAAGATGGCAGTAATACCTATAAGCATCCACTCGTATGGTAACCCTAAAGAAACTTCTGTCATGCGGCAGATACCGGTTAAAACCGCAGCAGCGTATACCGGAATGAAGAAGAAAATGATGCCGCCGGAAAACCCTTGAATAAATTTTGAATGGTAGCGTTTGCCAAGTAGTTCCGGAAAAGTGTGACAGTTAAGAACTAAGCCCATGCGACGGGTGCGTTTGCCCAAAAACACCATCGCAATAAAAATTCCCACAAAAATATTTAAGAATGCCAGCCACAGAAGCGACATGCCGAACATTGCCGCGACGCCACCAAAGCCGATAATGGCTGAAGTGGAAATAAAGGTTGCACCGTACGACATAGCCATAACGAATGGGTTAACAGAACGTCCGGCGAGCATGTAGTCTCCGGCGTTTTTTGTTTCCTTCCATCCTTTCCAGCCTAAGTAGAAGACGATCCCGAAGTAGAGCAGTGAGGTAATCAGTTTGACGGCCATGTCGTATTTCTCCCGTTACTTATCGGTGCTTTCCTGCACCAACGATTCAATATTCACTGTGTCCGGCGTTCCCGCATTGTTCCAATTCGCAATGCCGTACGCAACACAGCCGATGGTGGATATGATGCAAAGCCAGTAAGGCAAAGCAGTCTCGATACTTCCGAGTCCTAACAGCATAATGTCCTCCTTTTGCATAAAAAAAACCGCAGGCTTTCACCTGCGGTTCGTCGGTATAATTTCCATAATCTGTGCGCCTTACACGCACTCAACCGATCCGCAGGTCTTGATGACGCGGTAACCATAATATGCATAAAAATAGCTATTCATATGGCGGTTGATTGTTTCCATAGGTCAATTACTACACGTTATAAGACAAAAATGTCAAGTTCGATAAAGCGGAAAAGTATGATTTTTTCGATATAGTCGAAAAATGTAATGGGAATGAAGCCTCCGGCGGTGGGGTAAGAACTCTTCGATGAGTCTCCGACGGCTCTCCGAGAGACAAGGGCTCTGCCCTGTACCCGCAAGGGGCTCGCCCCTTGACCCTTTTATTCGCGTCTAAATCTTGAAACATTCATGTTGGAAGCCGCGAATAAGCTAACTATCCGTTACGGGAGTCTTTGAGAACAAACCGTTGTTGATTGGAAATATGTTTTACATAATAAAGAACGGGCTGCCCTTATAGATAGGACAACCCGTTTTTAATTGATAATGGAAAGGTAACGTGTTCGCGGCTTCCAACAACATTTCCTGCTAAGTGGAAACGCGGTTAATCGCGGTCAAGGGGGCGTTCCCCTTGCGGGTGCAGGTGCAGCGCCAGTCAACCGTAGGCGATCTTCGAGCCGTACGGGAACAAGTGCCCTTGGGGTGCGCCCTTGCCCCTCGGAGAGTTCTCGAAGAGCCGTCGGAGACAAACACATAAAGCATCTCTCCCCCCCCCGTCAGCCGTAATTAATTATTTTGCCAGCAAAGCTGAATGTGTTCTTCCGCAAGGCTGCGAGATACGAGGCTTACGACTACAGCTATAGTAATGGCCACTGGCAACGCAACTACGTTTGGATCAACCCACTGGAGCAGGAACATTGTGCTGCCCGGTGCAGCGTCTGCTACGAGTGTGGCTTTACCGAAGAGCGCTTTGCAGAGGCCGATTGCTACGGCTTCTTTTTTATGGATGAAGAGCATCCAGAGCATGGATACGGTGAAACCGCCGACCATGGATGTTTTTGCTCCGGCTTTGGTCATGCCTTTCCAGTAGAGTCCGAAGACGTATGCCGGAAGGAATGCTGCACCTGTGAGTCCGAAGAAGAACGCGGTTGCGCGTGCAACGATGGACGGAGGAAGCAGCCATGCCCAGATGAGTGTGGCAAGAATTGTTGCGATAATACCGAGCTGGTTCACTTGCTTGGAATCGCGTTTTGTCGGCATGACTACCTGAGATACATCATGTGCGAGTGATGTACCGCCAATGTGGAATTGGCTTGAAAGTGTAGACATGGCAGCGGCAAACATTGCGAGAAGGAACGCTGCGGAGAACCATGGCGGCATAATACTTTCGATGAATACCGGAATAATTTTGTCGAGGTTCCCGCCAGCCATTTGGATGCTGATCTTGCCGTATTGGTCGAGGAAGATAGCATTGGAAAGCGCGCCTACAACAAAGATTACGAACACTGTGAGCAGAAGGAAAATTGCACCGTAGAGGACAGCTCTGTTGAGCTCCTTGTCACTGGCTACAGTCATGAAACGAACAGCAAGCTGCGGCTGTGCCAATACGCCGATACCTACGCCGTAGACGAGGGTGGTGTAGATAACGAGCCAGAGCGGTGTGCCTTGCGCTGAGCCCTGTGTCCAGCCGAGGATTCCGCCTTTCTGGAGTGCTTCAGGCATGAGATGTGCCATGGCTGTGAGCTTTTCATGCGCGGGAATAACTCCGCCGAGCAGGTAGTATGTGTACCCGAGCAGGAAGACCATCATGGCTGCCATAATTGTACCCTGAAACGCATCTGTGTACATTACGGCTTTCATGCCGCCAGTGATCACGTAGAGGGAAAGAATAGCTGTAATACCGATGAGCATCCATTCGTATGGTAAACCGAGGGACACCTCAGTCATACGGCAGATCCCTGTGAGCACAGCTGCTGCGTAGACTGGGATGAAGAAAAAGATGATTCCGCCGGAGAAGGACTGCACAAATTTAGAATTGTAGCGCTTGCCTAACAGTTCTGGGAACGTGTGACAGTTGAGAGTAAGCCCCATGCGGCGTGTACGTTTGCCAAGGAATACCATCGCGATGAATACACCCACGAAGATGGTAAGGAAGGCAAGCCAGAGCAGCGGCATACCGAACATTGCCGCCACACCACCGAAGCCGATGATGGCGGAGGTGGATACGAATGTAGCACCATATGACATGGCCATAATGAACGGGTTAACCGAGCGGCCAGCAAGCATGTAGTCGCTTGCGCCCTTGGTCTCCTTCCAGCCTTTCCAGCCCAGATAAAAAACTGCTGCAAAGTACAGCATTGCGGTAATGAGTTTGACGGCCACGTCAGATTCCCCTCTTATTTGTTCGTGCAGTCTTGCACTATTGATTCAACTTCAGCTGTAACGGTGTCAGGCTCGCCTGCGTTGTTCCAGTTCTTAATTCCGTAAGCAACGCAACCAATTGTAGATAGAATGCAAAGCCAGTACGGCAGTGCGGTTTCAATGCTTCCAAGTCCTAGTAACATGTATCTTCCCCTTGTAATTAAGTGCAAAAAAAAACCGCAGGCTTTCGCCTGCGGTTTCATCGGTGTATAGAGCTATATTGTGTTACGTTCGAACACACTCAACCGATCCGCAGGCCTGAATGCCGCGGAAACCAAAAAACGCAAAAAAGGTATTGGTGTTGAGTTTGTTCATGGGTTCCTTCTACAAGTTGTTCTACAAAATTGTCAAGTTCGGTTTTGGTAAATTTAAAACTTTGTTTCTATTATATCCACAGCCCGTTCGCCGTTTGCACCTTTTAGATTACCTAACCATTGTCGAACAACGCCAAGGTTCCCTTTAATCCATGCTGTAGCAGTTTCTTCAACAGTCTGTTTTTTCAATGAAACATCGTATGTCCATTTGCCTTGTGTGAGTTTGCTTACGTTGAATCGTGAGAGAATCATGAATGCGTCCGGGTATTCTGTTTTAATGTCAGTTCGGATAAGGGTGTTGATGGTACTCTCTGATATAAGCTTGGTGGAACCGGGCATGGCTTTCAGGTAACGCATGTCGAGAGTCAGGTTCATCCAGTGTGGTTCCCAGCAGCTGAATACAATCCATTTTTTATCTTTGAAGGCTTTGATTACGTCGTCGAGCATCTTGTCTACACGTTCACCTTTCTGATTCCAGCTGCCGAGTCCTTCAAAATCTTTTTTTATGAGATCTTCGACAAGAATATACATGCCGGAGGTTGGTTCCGTTGTGTAGATCGTGGAATCAAATTTTTTGGCATTAGGTGCGAGGTCGGCAATGCTTTTAACACCTTCAGCATTAACGTATCCCGGAACACAGAGGCCGGTGTGGGTGCTCTGAACGTTAACGCCTGCTATCCGTATAGTTTTTTTCTTTAAAAGCGGTTGAAGTAGCATCTCCTGTGTCGGAAGCCATGCGCTCATAAATACATCAATTTTACCGTCCCCAAGATCCTTGTAGGCTTCACCTGCGTCCATGGATGTAGTGGATGTCTCGTATCCGATTGCTTCAAGTATCTGGGAGGCAACTTCTGTTTTTACCATCGCACCGGGCCATGGCGGTACTGCAAATCTTATAGCCGCTGATGCCGTTGAAGCGGGAACAGCAGATACTACAAATGCCACTGCAAAAAGAAATGTAATTAGTTGCTTATACATAATGTATCCTCGCTTGTTGTTATTTATTCTATGAAACTGTCTGCGGGCTTTTCTTGTTGCGGACAGATTCTTGTTCTTGGTCGCTTATGACTTCGCCGTCTTTAAAAACGATGCGGCGTCTGGCGCTGTTTGCTGTGAGCGGATCATGCGTAACGAGTATGATGGTTTTTCCGGTCTCGTTAATTTTCTCAAACAGGTCGAGGATTTCGTTACTGGTATGTGTGTCCAGCTGACCTGTGGGCTCATCCGCCAGTAAAAGCGGTGGGTTATTAAACAATGCACGCGCCAGTGCCACACGTTGTTGCTGTCCACCGGAAAGGCTGGAGGGCTTAAAGTTGATTCGATCTCCGAGTCCTACTGAGTCGAGAAGTTCTTCAGCGCGTTGGCGTATTCGAGTTTGTTTTCCACGTCGGTAGAGACCAGGAAGCATAACATTCTCAGCGGCAGTGGCATATGGGATGAGGTAGAAATTTTGGAATACAATGCCGGTGAGTTTGTTTCGGGCGTCACTTTGTTCGTTGTCAGACATCTTTGCTGTGTCTGTACCATCAAGAAAATATGCACCGGCAGTGGGGCGATCGAGTAGCGCAAGAAGATGGAGCAAGGTGGATTTACCCGAGCCGGAAGTTCCCTGTATTGCAACAAGTTCTCCGTGATTGATGATCATATCAAGAGGCTTAACCGCACTGATAGTTAGTCCACCTTGAGAAAAGGTTCGTGTTAACCCTTTTGTTTCAATTACTGGCTTGTTCATATTGTTTACTTGTCGTCTTCAGTTTCTATAGTTGGAATGATGACGCGCGTGGCAACCTTATCGCCTTCCTCAACACCTGAGATGATTTCGGTGTTGTTTTCTCCCATGATTCCGAGCGTTGGTGAAACTGGCGTTGCATTGTCGTCAGCATCAACAACATAGATATACTTTTTACCATCTACCCATTTGATTGCGTCATTAGGAACGACCAGTACGCTATCAATTTCCTTGGTTATGATGGAACATTGAGTTGTCATCTTCGGCCGGAGCTGGAGAGCTGTTTCTGGTGTAAGTGGTACAAGGGCTTGATAGTAGACTATGTTGTCCTGCACGACAGCTTCGGGATAAATGTCAGCAACCATTCCTCTGAAAATTACATTGGGGTACGCATCAACCGTAAAGTTAACCGCCATGCCGCGAGCTACGGTTCCAACGTCTGTTTCGTCGACATAGATCAGCATTTCAAGACGGGTAGGGTCGAGGATGGTAATAAGGTTTGCAACCTGTAAACCTGCGACTACGGTTTCGCCTTCCTGCGCCGTCACCTGACTGACAAGGCCGGTTATGGGAGCATAAATTTCTGTATAGCTGATTTGGATACTCTCGTTTTCCAGCTGCGCTTGTGCGGACGCAACCGTTTCAACTGCATTAATGATCGCCGTGACATAGTTTTCTTCCAAAAGGTGAAGAGCATCTTCATTTGCTTTGGCCTGAGTTACTGCCAAAACATAGTTTTGATAGGCTTCATCAAGAGCAGATTGTTCCAGTACGCCAGTGGCCACAAGTGCTGTATTGCGCTGCCATGTGAGGTACGTGAAGCGTTGTTCAGCAAGTGAGCCGTTAAGTGTTTCCTGAGCCTGTTCAATTTGAATGGGGAATGTCTTGTTAACGTTAGCCAGATCTGCCTGTGCCTGTCTCAATGCTGCTTCTTGAACCAGATATTGCGCCCGTTGTTCTCTATCGTCGATTTTTGCAATGAGCACACCTTTTTCCACATTATCACCGACTTGAACGAGCATACGTTCAATAACGCCAGTTGCGCGGGTACCAGTTTTTACAATGGCACCAACTTGCGGCTGAATGATACCTGTGGATTTCAGCTGCACAGTTACACTGCCACGCTGCGCCTCGGCGACCCGTAATACGCGAGGGGAGTTGCTGTTTTGTTGCGCAACAAAGAACCATATTACTCCAAGCAGGAGCAATACAGCTATGAGCACAGATGGAAGAATAGCAGTCCGTTTACGCATTCATGTGTGTCCTTTTGCGTGTTGTGGCCAGTAAACTGTACTCTATATATGAGTATGATAGCTATTCTAAGAGATTGTGCAGGGGAATAATCATGTGCGGTTCAGGGAGGGGCAGAACAGCAGGCATAAAAAAAGACCACTGAAAAACAGTGGTCTCTTATGGGCGTAATAGCGGTGATGCTAAAACTGATTGGTGGCGTATGCCGCGTTAAGCAGCGCAGTGTATTTGCTGTCGTATCGTTTGTCGTCCTTTTGAAGGGACGCAGCAGCTTCAGCAGGCGGCAACGCCTTTGCGTAATTACGGTCTGTAATCATCGCGCTGAAAGAATCTGCAACAGCAGTAATTCTGCCGAACCAACCTATATCATCACCTTTAAGTTTGTTAGGGTACCCTGACCCATCCAGCCGCTCATGGTGTTGCATAATAGCCTGCACCATTTCGTCGAAAGCAAAACCAAGCTTGTGTACCACCTTACCGCCTTGAAGGGCGTGTTCGATGATCTTTGCCCGCTCGTCGCGTTTAAGTGGCTCTGTTTTGGACAAGATAAAGGAAGGTACTTTTGACATTCCAATATCATGTAAAAGCAGTGCCAGCGCAACCTTGTCTAAATCTCTGCGTTTGAAGTCCTTACGGGTTTCAAAGAAGAGCCAGAGTCCGGCAGTCGCAGTATTAAAAGAGTGCGAACTGAGCGTATGCTCTTTCAGTGCTAGGCGACGCATGAAGAGCTTAATGCGGAACTTGTCATGAGAAAGAAACTCGGTGAAGACCATGACATCCTTGTACAATGTTTCAAACACTGGGCGTACAGGCTGGTCAATAAATTCTTCAAGACGGATGGTTAACGCCTGAATAATAACTTCAGCGATTTCAGTCTGTTTCAAGTTTTCATCAACAAGCACAAGGTCAAGCTGTTTGACAATATGCTTAAAGTAAACCGCATGGTCTGCTCGGGCTACAAACAGGCTTCCATTGGCACATAGCTTGTGGACTTCATCTACCTGATCATTGGAGAGTCTATGGCCTTTACGGCAATAGGTCTCAAGCGTGGCAGACTCATCTTTAAACACAAACAGATCCAGTGGTGGCCTGTATTTCGGGAAGCTTTCCAGAATAGACTTTGCTATCTGGTAATACGCCTCTCTAAAGCTTTCGGAAGCAGCGGAGTGATCAGTTGTCATACTTACTTATGGTAGATTTTAACCAAGTTTGTACCCCTGGCTTGTCCTCCGGATTTTGGCTGTCCTGCAGTAATAACAACGCGATCACCAGCACGGAATTCAGGGGATGTTTCAACAAATGTTTCAGCCCTTTGTAGGTGGGCTTCAATAGATTTGTCAACCGGATCGGTTACAACACCCCATGAGAAGTTCAATGCACGACGAACATTTTCGTTTGGAGTCAGTGCGTGAACGAGCTGGTTCGGGCGGCGGGCAGACATAAGTCGAGCAGATGCGCCACTGTTGGAATGACATACAAGTGCTTTAGCTTCTACTTTTTCAGCCATGAGACATGCAGAGTATGCAAGGAAGTCCGGTGTGGACTGACCTTTGCTTGGAGTCATGTCGCGTTCCTGCTCAAAGTAGTATTTTTCTGCTTCCTGAGCGATGTTAGTCATGTACTTAACTGTCTGAACCGGGAAGTTACCCATAGCGGTTTCTTCAGAGAGCATAAGACAGTCAGTGCCGTCGAGGATAGCGTTCGCTACGTCAGTAGTTTCTGCACGGGTAGGAACAGGGTTGTTCACCATGGACAGAAGCATCTGGGTTGCAACGATTACAGGTTTGCCTGCGCGGTTACATGCTTCGATAATGCGTTTCTGCATAGCAGGAAGCTGCGGAAGCGGGCACTCAACACCAAGGTCACCACGGGCAACCATGATGATGTCAGTAACTTCGAGGATTGCATCGAGGTTATTAACAGAATTCTGGCGTTCGAGTTTTGCGATAATTGGAATGTTCTTTCCAGCTTCAAGGATGATTTTGCGAGCTACTTCAATGTCTTCAGGAGTCTGAACAAAGGAGAGTGCGCAAGCATCAACGCCGAGACGCAGGCCGTCACCCAGGTCTTTCTTGTCTTTATCAGTCATAGCCGGAAGATTGATCGGCTTACCTGGAAGAGCAAGACCTTTACGGGAGGTCAGGAATCCGTCGTTACGGCATTCGATCTCGAATGCGCCGAGGTCGAGTTTTTCAGTCACGCGGAATGGAAGTACACCATCTGCAAGGACGATCTTGTCGCCGATTTCCAGTGTTTCCATGATCGCAGGAACATCAAACGGGATAAATGGAAGTTGACGCACGTGTTCGGAACCTGAAGGGCCGAGTACAAGACGGTCATGTTTTTTCAGCGTGTAGCTATCTTCGCTGAGCTGACCAATACGCATCTTAGGGCCGGAAAGGTCCTGAAGAATTGTAATAGGTGTGTCGTACTCTGTTTCGAGTTCGCGGATAAGTGCAATAAGACCTTCAAACATGGTTGCATCGCCATGCGAGAAGTTAAGCCTGAAAATTCGTACACCAGCTTCAATAAGTTCAGACAATTTCTGTCTGGAATTACTGGCCGGACCAATGGTGGCAATAATTTTAGTTCTCATGGTATCGATATTTTGTGATTTGCGACATATTGTCAAGAGCTATTGAGGTGTGAAACCGGTTTTAGTTTACATACGCCTAGTTACAACTTTGCGTCCTATACCATTCTTATAATAGAGGGGGTGGTAAAGTGTGGTAAAAGGTGGTAGAGGTGACGTATGTATTTCAGAGGCCGATCCCACCGAAGTCTCGACAATAAAGGCAGAGTAATGCTGCCTACTGCCTTTAGGGACATCCTTTTATCTCGCTCAGAAGGCGGGACTCTCATCCTTACTACCTATGACAGGTGCGTGATGGGATTTCCATTGCCTGATTGGGAAGAGTTCGAACAAAAATTCCATCGCCTAAAAAATCCATCTCTTAAGTTGCGTCATTTCCGAAGACTCGTTATTGGCGGAGCCGAAGAAATTATTGTGGACAAGCAGGGACGCATACGAATTCCTGCCGACCATGTAGCTTATGGTGGACTTCAGAAAGAAATAGTGCTTGTTGGGCAGGGAAGCAAGTTCGAGATTTGGGATAACACTCGTTTTGAAGAGTTGATGACACTCAACTTTGATGACGTTGCCGATGAATTAACAGAAAGCGGGATTGATTTCCCGATTTAGGAATAAGGTGATTAGTAATGACTTCCGAACAGGATGGCGCACAAAACCAGCAAGTATGGGACGACCATGTCTCTGTATTGCTGAACGAAGTGATCGACTATCTCGACCCTAAGCCGGGTGGCTACTACTTAGATGGCACACTTGGTCTTGCTGGGCATAGCGAAGCTTTGTTGAAAAAAACTGAAGGAAAAGCGCATCTTCTCGGTATCGATAGAGATCTTGATACGCTTGAGCGCGCCCGCAAGCGCCTTGAGCCGTTTGGAGATAATGTTGTAACCGCCCATGCCAGATTCAGCGAATTTGAAATGGTTTTGCGTGATGTGAACTGGGACGAGCTGGACGGAGCACTTCTGGATATCGGTGTTTCTTCCATGCAGATCGACCAGCCGGAACGCGGTTTCAGCTTTAAGACAGAAGGCCCGCTTGATATGCGTATGGACCCGTCCGGTGGCATGCCGCCTGCGAGTTCTATCGTTAACAAGGCCACATACGAAAAAATTAAATTTATTATTGGTCGATACGGCGAAGATCCAATGTGCGGACGTATTGCAAAAGCAATTCTCGAAGCACGATCTATCGCTCCAATTGAAACAACTACACAGTTGGCTTCAATTGTCGAAAAAGCGTATCCGGCCAAATGGCGTGCTAAATCCAGAAACCATCCTGCAACACGTACTTTTCAGGCGTTGCGTATGGTGGTCAACAGCGAATTAGAAGAGCTTGAAGCATTCTTGAAACGCATTCTGGATCGTTTGCGCCCTGGTGGACGACTTGCGGTAATTACCTTCCATTCTTTGGAAGACCGTATGGTTAAACACATGTTCAAAGAAGAATCTACCGGATGTATTTGTCCGAAACAGATTCCTGTTTGTATTTGTAACCATACTCCTAACGTAAAGCTGATAACCAGAAAGCCAGTTACTGCAACCGATGAAGAACGTAAGTTGAACTCCCGTTCTTCCAGTGCAAAATTGCGCGTGGTTGAAAAACTGTAGCGAGAAGCCGATGGCAAAAAAGTTTGATGTATGGATTCTTGCATTGATCCTGTCCGGAGTGGTCACCTTGGCTCTATGTCTTACCACTGTGTGGTTGAACATCGAGCAGGTGAACATGGGCTATGCTCTGAAAGAGCTTCAGGTAGACGTCAATAAAAAGAAAGCCCATACAGCAAGACTTCAGTTAGAACGGGACAACTTACTGTCTCCGTATAGGCTGAAGAAAGATGCCGCCCGACTTGGTATGCAAGCCGCTCAAGTCGGGCAATTAAGGCGCATGGCAAACAAACCTGTTAAGGATTGACGGAGTGCCCGTGGCTAAGGCAACGCGAAATAGATCACTTACCAAATCAAAAAGAACCGCCTCGGCGAACCGGGATTCTGCTCCACAAAAGCGGGACTGGAGCCGTGTGCGGTTTTTGTGCGTTGCAGTAGGTCTTGCAGTAGTGTGGTGTTCCTTATGGGGACGCGCATATAGTCTTCAGGTTGTGGATACCCAAAACCTGAGTGGAAGAGCTCTTCGCCAGCATCTTACTTCGGAATTAGTTACAGGACGTAGAGGAAAGATTCTCGACAGAGATAACAGAGTTCTGGCGTCTACTCTTGCTATTAAGTCCGTTTTTGTTCGTCCTTATGAAGTTGAAAGTCCGTATACCGTCTCTGTTCGTCTTGCCAGAATTCTTGGAGTTGATCCAAAGTATATTCGCAAGAAGATTAAAAAGGGTCGGAACTTTGTCTGGATCAAAAGAAAGATCGACGACAGAGCTTCTGCTGCTATTAAAAAGCAGGGACTGAAGGGCGTATATCTTCAGACTGAATTTGGACGCGTATATCCCAACAAAATGCTGAGTGGTAACCTGCTTGGTTATGTGGGGGTAGATGAAAAGGGTCTGGCCGGAATTGAATATGCGTTTAACAAAACGCTTACTGGCTCTTCTTCAAAATTTGTTGTGCAGCGAGATGCTGCAGGACGAAGACTCTTTTTACAGGGTGCAGAAGAAACGACTCCGCTCAAGGGTGATAACGTTACCCTGACGATTGATTCTGAAATTCAATTTTTTGCTGAACAGGCAGTACAGTATGCAGTGAATGCATATGATGCCAAATGGGGCGGAGCGATGGTTGTTGATGTTGCCAGTGGTGACATCCTTGCATGGGCTCAGGCTCCTATGTTCAACCCGAACGTGTTCGGGCAGTATTCTGCCAGTCAACGTAGGGACCGCATCTCGCAGGATGCTTTTGAAATGGGTTCGACTATTAAGCCATTTCTTATAGCAGCAGCATTAGAAGAGAACGTTGTTCAGCCGGATACGCTGTTTTTTTGTGAAAATGGCAGGTGGAAGCTTCATAATGTTCGCATCCGCGATACAAAAAAAATGCAGTGGCTCACTGTCAAAAAAGTACTGACGTATTCAAGTAATATCGGCACAGCCAAAATTGGACTTGAACTTGGTGCCACTAAGTATCGAGATTACCTTGTCCGATTGGGATTTGGTAAAAAAGCGGCACTGCCGCTGGCGGGGCAGTCTACCGGCATTTTACGTCCATTAAATAAATGGACACAGGTAGACCTTGCCAACGCAGCTTTCGGGCAGGGCTTTGCTTCTACGATGCCTCAATTGGCAGAAGCGTTCCTTGTTCTTGCAAACGGTGGAGTGCGAAAACCGTTGCGGCTGGTAAAAAATTTTCCACTAAATGAAAAAGTACTCAAAGAAAATTCCCAGAGGGTTTTTTCAGAAGAAACAGCTCATACTGTACTCAAAATGATGCAGGACGTTGTTGATTCCGGTACCGGCAAAAGCGCTGCGATCTCTGGTGTTTCCATTGGCGGAAAAACAGGTACAGCGCAAAAAGCAAAGCGCAGTGGCGGGTACGGCAGCAAGTATACTTCTTCGTTCGTCGGGCTGGTCCCGGCGCAAAATCCGAGGTTCATCACATTAGTTGTAGTTGATGAACCGGCTAAAAACTATTACGGGAGCAAGGTTGCCGCGCCAGCGTTTAAAGAAATCGCGATGCGGTACATGGCTCTCAATGGCACATTACCCGACTTTGAAAAGTCCCGTATGCTCGCATCAGCAGCTCCATCGACGATTAAACCGAAATACGGTGAAAGACGTTTTGGTGTTGGCGGCAAGCCTCAGGCTTCCGGTAATTCGGTTCCTGATTTACGGGGCAGATCTATACGCTTCGCAATGGAAGTATATGCTCGTCAGGGCATTATTCCTTCCGTAAAGGGTAGTGGAGCTTTTGTGAAAAAACAAAAACCGGCAGCAGGTGCAAAGTGGTCTGCCGGAAGTAAACAGCAATATACACTCTGGCTATCGGAGCAATCGTAATATGGCGCAGTCTATACCTATGGAACAGCTGGAGCAGCAAGTAGCAACTGGTTTGCTCACACTGCATATCGATTCCCGCAAAGTGACGCAGGGAGACGTGTTTATCGCGCTTCCAGGTGCCTCTTGTGACGGCGGGAAATTTATTGGAAGCGCCATCGAGAATGGTGCCGCATACATTGTGTGCCGCAAAGAAAATATTCCAACAGACCCTGCCGACGCAGTGTTTGTTATTACAGAAGATCCTAAAGAAACTCTCGGCAAATTAGCCTCTGCCCGATTCGGCACGGCTAATCTTAACCTGAAACTGGTGGGTGTTACCGGCACAAACGGTAAGACAACTGTCACCAGTATTCTTGAATATCTCTTTGCTCAGGCAGGACGCAAAACCGGTGTTATCGGTACTGTTGCGTATCGCTGGCCGGGTACTGAGATAGTTGCCAACATGACGACACCGGACTGTTTGAAATTACATTCCTTGCTTTCCCGCATGGAAGCTGCCGGTGTTGAAAATGCATTCATGGAAGTATCCTCTCATGCTCTAGATCAGAACCGATCAGCCGGAATTCATTTCTCCGGTGGTGTGCTCACAAACGTGACGCAGGATCATCTGGATTACCATGGTGATATGGAAACGTATTATGAAGCAAAGAAAAAGCTATTTACCACAGTTCCTGACGTCGCAAAACTTGGCGTTGTGAATCTGGATGACGATTACGGTAAGCGTTTATTACCGGAATTGACTAACGGTATCGGCTTTACGTTAACCGATCAAAAAATTGAAGGTTGCCGTATTCTGCGTGGTGATATTGTAGAATCTACCGTTGACGGTCTCAAACTCCATACCACTTTCGAAGGAAAGGAATGGACGATTGATTCACCGATGGTAGGCACACATAACGCTTCCAACCTGCTTGCAGCAATGGCTGTAGGGATTGGAATGGGGCTTACCCCCGCACAGATGCAAAGCCTTTCAGGATACAATGGGGTTTGCGGTCGTCTTGAGCGCATTCCGACCAGCAAAGGCATTTATGCTTTTGTAGACTATGCACATACTCCTGATGCGCTGGTAAACGTTCTTTCTGCTCTTCGTGAGACAGGATTTGAACGCATTATCACCGTGTTTGGCTGCGGTGGTGACCGTGACCGAACAAAGCGTCCGATTATGGGTGAGGCAGTAGCAAAAGGGACTGATGTCGCGGTTCTTACTTCTGATAACCCGCGTACAGAAAATCCCGATGCTATTCTCGATGATGTGAAGCCGGGTCTTGCTGATTGTAAAGAAGTGCACGTTGAAGTGGATCGTAAAAAAGCTCTCGAGCTTGCCGTATCCATTGCAAATCCTGGTGATTGTATCCTCGTAGCCGGTAAAGGCCACGAAGATTATCAGGTTATCGGCACAAAAAAAGTATCATTCAGCGATCAGGCAATTCTTAAGGAGTTGCTCTAGTGAAGTTAACGCTCGGTCAAATTCAGAGCGCAATGGGTGCTGTCGGATTTCTTGGTGACTCGGAAGATATGGCATTTGTTGGCGTACAGACTGATAGCCGCGTGCTGAAGCGCGGTGAGCTGTTCTTCTGTATTTCAGGCGAGCGGTTTGATGGTCATAACTTTGCTAAAGCGGCTTTAAAACGCGGTGCATGCGGCATAGTGGCAGAACGTCCTCCTTTCTCTATGGATGAGATGATGGAGATGGAATGTCACGAAGGCGGCGTACCACTTTTGATGGTGCAGGATTGTGTAGTGGCTCTTGGAAGACTGGCGGCATATCACCGCTTGCTGACTAAAGCTATTGTCACCGGTATTACTGGAACTGCGGGCAAAACAACTGTAAAGGAACTGCTTGCAGAAGTCCTTTCTGTCCGTGGTACCACAGCCAGAAACCATCTTAATTTGAATAATCAGATCGGATTGCCGGTGTCCATTCTTGGCGCAACCGGTGATGAAAAATATTGGGTTATGGAAGCAGGTATCAGCAAGCCGGACGACATGGACGAGCTTGGTGCCATTTTGCGACCTGACCTTGGTATTATTTTGAACGTGGGTGAAGGTCATACAGAAGGTCTGGGTGACAAGGGTGTAGCTCACTACAAGTCGCAGCTTTTGAAATATGTTCAGCCGGGTGGTGTAGGGCTTGTCTCTGCGGACTATCCTGACCTGACAGAAGCATGCACTAAAAAGTTTGATGAAATGCGGTATTTCAGCACTAAAGATCCTGAGTGTGCGTATTACGCAGAGTACAGTGGGGCTGTCTCAGACATTCAGGGGAAATATCGCGTTAACTTATGTGGCAAAGAGTTCGATGTAATTGCTCCTTTCAGGGGCGCGTTCGCAGCCGAAAATGTAATCGCAGTAGCTGCTGCCGCAGACATTATCGGACTTAAGTCTACAGAAATAATTCAGGGTTTCGCGCAGGCAACGTTACCGGAAAGACGGTTCAATTGTTCCCAGCGTGGTAACTGGCTTGTTATAGACGATTGTTACAATTCGAATCCGCTGTCTTGTGTCCGCGCGCTGGAAACAGCGTCTGAGCTGGCAGAAGATAAGCCGCTTGTTTTGGTATTGGGTGAGATGCTGGAACTGGGGGAGCAGGCTTACGAGGCACACAAAGATCTTGGCACAAAGATTACTGAATCTAATGCTGACGTTGTGTGCTGGATTGGCAAAAACAGCAATGCGGTGAAAGAAGGTCTTGATGAGACTGACTTTTCCGGGGAATTCCACTGCGTGGAAACGCCGCAGCAATTTCTTAACTTGTGCAAAACGCTAGGTGTAAACGACGGAGCCATTTTATTTAAAGGTTCCCGAGGTAATAAACTTGAGCGTTTTGTTTCTGTGTTCTGCGACAATTTCTGTCGTTGTAGAACAACGGGGATTACTGGTGCTTTATAATCTGCTTTACCCGCTCAGCTCTGATCTGAGCTTTTTGAATGTATTTAAATACATTTCATTTAGAACTGTTGGGGCGTTACTTACAGCCCTCATCCTTTCCATTGCCTTAGGTCCATATTTTATTAACTGGTTAAAAAAGGTCAAATGCGGACAGTACATTCAGTCTGAAGTAGCCTGTCATACCGGCAAAGCTGGTACGCCTACAATGGGCGGTATCTTGATCGCGTTTTCACTTATTATAAGTACCCTTTTATGGTGTGACTTAAGCAACCAGTATGTCTGGCTTACGTTGCTAGTATATGTAGGGTTTGCCCTTGTTGGTTTTATGGATGACTTTACAAAGTTACGCCGTAAAGAAAATCAGGGACTATCTGCCCGCTCCAAATTCTTAGGACAGATAGTTATTTCCGGACTCGCGTTGTTCCTGTTGGTTCAGCTTCCGGCATACTCTACTGAATTATATGTTCCGCTCTTTAAAAATGTGAGTCCAGATTTAGGGCTCTTCTATATTCCGTTTGCCATGGTCGTTATTCTCGGCTCATCAAACGGTGTGAACCTTACAGACGGTATGGATGGCCTTGCCATTGTTCCGGCTGTTGTCACCGCACTTGTGTACGGCGTGTTCGTATACATTGCCGGTCACGCTGCATTGTCACAATACTTACAAGTAGCAGCAGTGCCGGGTGTAGGCGAAATCACCGTGTTTTGCGGAGCGCTTGTCGGCGCAGGACTTGGCTTCCTGTGGTTCAATGCGTATCCGGCACAGGTGTTTATGGGTGATGTTGGTTCGCTTTCCATTGGTGGCACCCTTGGTTTTATTTCTGTGCTGTGCAAACAGGAACTGATGATGGTTATTGTCGGCGGCTTGTTTGTTGTGGAAACACTGTCTGTAATTTTACAGGTAGGTTCCTATAAGCTGCGTAAGAAACGAATATTCAAGATGGCACCTATCCATCACCACTTTGAAATAAGTGGTATTCCGGAATCTAAAGTCATTATCCGCTTCTGGATCATATCGATTCTACTCGGCGTAATGGCTCTCAGTGTTCTCAAACTGCGTTAAGGAGTTACTCGTGGAATATAGACCACAGGTAGTCACACCAGGGTGCAAAGCCGTAGTTGTCGGTACCGGCCGTTCAGGTCAGGCCGCTGCAAAGTTGCTGCATTCTCTTGGTGCCTCTGTACGCATTGTGAACATGAACGAGGAGTCTGTTCCGGAATCCTTCCGTAAAATTATAGCCGAATGCGGGTTCGAAACCGCATTCGGCCCTCATACTTCAGAACAGTTTACAGGCGCAGATATCGTAGTGCCAAGCCCGGGCGTTGCAATGCTCAAGCTTGCTTCGTTTATTCCTGAACAGGCCGTAGTGCTGGCTGAAATGGAACTCGCATGGTCATGCGTGCCTCATATTCCAGCTATTGCGGTTACAGGAACAAACGGAAAAACAACAACTGTACGTCTTTGCGATGCGATGCTTCGTGAAGCCGGAAAGCGTGTTTTTCTCGGTGGTAACATCGGGACACCGCTTAGTGAGTTTGTTTTGGAGCAGCAGGAAGCGGACGTTCTTGTACTGGAAGTTTCGAGCTTTCAGTTACAGACATGCCGCCATTTCCGTCCGACTGTCGGAGTGCTGCTTAACGTAACCGAAGATCATCTCGATTATCACAAAGATATGCAGGAATACACCGACGCCAAGTTGCAACTGTTCTCCAATATGGAACAGGGCGACAAAGCACTGCTGGGTGAAGAAGCGCAGAAGCTTGCTTCTGGTAGCAACAACGATGGATTGCAGCGTGCCGAGCAGCATGTGTTTTCTGATACTGGTAGATTTGTGAAGGCTTCTCTTCACGGTGTGCATAATCGCTTGAACATGGAAGCTGCTTTTGCAGCGACCAAACAGTTCGGTGTGACACTTGAAGATGCGCTTACAGCTGTTGAAGGTTTTTCTGCAGCACCGCATACATTGGAAACGGTTGCCAAAGGTCGTGGGATTGTTTTTGTTAATGATTCCAAAGCCACAACCGTTGATTCTGTCCGCGCGGCACTGGAAAGTTTTACAGAACCTGTTTTGCTTCTTGCTGGTGGTCATTACAAGGGCGGTGATTTGAGCTCTCTTGCAGATTTGTTGAAAAAGCATGTTCGTGCTGTTGCACTTTATGGTGACAGTCGTACCGCTTTTGAATCTGCATGGAATGGCGTTGTTGATCTTGAGTGGCATGAATCTATGGAAGAAGCCGCTCGATCACTAATGCACAAGGCGCATGAAGGTGACGTAATGTTGCTTTCACCTGCGACTTCAAGCTTTGACCAGTATGCAAACTACAAAGCACGCGGCGATGATTTTAGACGAATCGCCGGTGTGCTCAGCGAATAATTATAGATAATTGCCGGAGTATTTCGGCGAAGTGTGGAGTCATTGCATGGCTGATAAACGACAGGACACAACAATTTCAATGGACTGGATGCTTTTAATCGCAGTCCTATGTGTTCTTGCGTTCGGGCTGATAATGGTTCTGAGTTCCAGCGGCATTATGGCAGAGCGTAATTTTGGAAGTAAGTATCACTTTTTCCAAAGACAACTTATGTTTGCCGGTATTGGTCTTGTGGCCATGAGTATTTGTGCAATGCTGCCAAAACGCCTGATCTATCAACTGCATTATCCACTGCTTGGCATGTCAATATGTGCTTTGATTATTACACTTTCTCCGTTAGGGGTTAAGGTTAATGGTGCAAGTCGTTGGATCAGTGTTGGGCCGTTTTCGGTTCAACCGATGGAATTCGCGAAGATTTCTCTGGTGCTGTACCTTTCCTACTTTTTCAGCACCAAGCAGGAATTAGTCAAAACGTTTTCAAAAGGTGTTATCCCACCGTTTTTAATAACTGCATTTTTATGTGCCTTGTTGCTGATTCAGCCGGACTTCGGCGGTGCAGCAGTACTGGCAGCTTTGCTCTTTTTCATGTGCTGGTATGGCGGTACTCGTCCATTGTACCTCGGCGGTTCCGGATTGCTTGCTTTAGGCGCCGGTTCTCTGTTGATTGTGCAATCTCCGTATCGCTATAGACGCTTGCTGGCATTTCTTGATCCGTTCAAGGATGCAGACAGCATCAGTTATCAGCTCGTGCAATCGCTTTATGCTTTCGGTTCAGGAGGCTTTAGCGGACAAGGGCTTGGAGCAGGAAAGCAAAAGTTGTTCTATCTGCCGGAAGCCCACAACGACTTTATTATGGCCGTTGTAGGTGAGGAACTCGGATTTTTGGGCATGTCCCTCTTTTTCGTGTTGATGGGAATGGTGCTCTTCAGAGCATTTACCATTTCCTACAAGCAGACCGAACTGCGGGATAAGTTTATCACTTTTGGACTGGCTCTTATTATCTCCCTTGGTGCTGTGTTGAACCTCGCAGTTGTTATGGGTGCTGCTCCTCCAAAAGGAATCGCCATGCCCTTTATGAGCTACGGCGGCAGTAACCTTATCGCAATGTTGCTCTGCACTGGTCTCTTACTGAATTTTTCCCGTTCCCAAGAAGAGCGCGAGAGTAGAGGTAGAAAATGAAACGAGTAGTATTAACCACAGGTGGCACAGGCGGGCATGTTTTTCCTGCTTTGGCTGTTGCCGAAGAGATTAGAAGACGTTTTCCAGAGGCCGAGTTTCTCTTTATCGGGGGACAGTACGGTCCGGAACGTCAGATGGTAGAAAAAGCAGGTATCCCTTTTGTGGCTCTTCCTGTTCGCGGTGTACTCGGTCGCGGGGTAAAAGCCATCGGCGCTTTTGTTGGACTTGGCATTTCAGCCCTTAAGTCCATGCGCATTATTCGAAAATTCAATCCGGATGTTGTAATCGGTTTTGGTGGCTATGCTGCTGTTGCCGGTTGCGTTGGCGGCAAATTATGCGGCGTTCCGGTTGCAATTCACGAACAGAACTCTGTTCCCGGCTTAACTAACAGATTGCTGAGTAAAGTTGCCAAGCGCATTTTTATCTCACTGCCGGATGAACAGGAATTTTTTGAACCGGACTACACAGTCCTGACAGGTAATCCTGTCCGTGCAGCCATTGCGGATATCCGTAATGCTTCTAAAACATTGGACGCTGCTGCACCGTCTGTTTTTGTTTGCGGTGGCAGCCTTGGTGCTAAAGCTGTAAACAGTGCAGTTGTCGATATGTTACCGACATTGAAAAAACTTGGCTGCACAGTCCATCATCAAACAGGCAAGACTGATTTTGAACGAATTCAGGCTGCGTATGCTGAAGCACGGATGGATCAATACATTGTTGAACCGTTTGTAGATGACATGGCGGCGGCGTATACCGCAGCTGACTTGGTTATTTGCCGCGCAGGTGCAACGACAATTGCAGAATTGACAGTTGCCGGTAAGCCGGCGCTCTATATTCCGTATCCTCATGCAACGCATAATCACCAAGTGCATAATGCCCGCTATTTGGAAACAAAGGGTGCAGCTGTGGTGGTGGAAGAACGTGAGCTTGACCAAAAAGATATGAATTCCATCGTGACTGAATTACTGACAAGCGACGAAAAGCTTCAGTCTATGAGTGTGGCAGCCAAAAAACTTGGTAGACCGGAGGCCGCAGCAAGTGTTGTGAGCTGTATACTGGATCTGCTGCCCAAATCTTCTCTTGAATCTCTGGTTCACCCTTATAATGAACCGGAAAAAAATGAATCAACGGATTAGAATATGATTTCTAAAATTAAAAATATCCACATGGTCGGCATTGGTGGCTCAGGAATGAGCGGCATTGCTGAAGTATTATTGAACCTAGACTTTAACGTAACTGGTTCTGATGTATCTAATGGTGCCCCTGTTCAGCGACTTCGCGGACTTGGCGCAAATGTGAACATCGGTCATTCAGAAGCCAATATTACAGACGCACAGGTTGTTGTGCGTTCCACGGCAATCTCTGCCGATAATCCGGAAATTGTAGCAGCAGCCCGAATGGGCATTCCGATTATCCCGCGTGCAGAAATGCTTGCAGAGCTTATGCGTCTTCGTCTTGGTATTGCGATTGCCGGTACTCATGGTAAAACCACCACCACCTCGCTGACTGCAGCTATTTTTGACGAAGCAAATACGGACCCGACAGTTATTATAGGTGGTCGGCTTAACGCGTATGGTGCAAATGCACGTCTTGGTGCCGGTGAGTTCTTGATTGCAGAAGCAGATGAGTCTGATGGTTCATTCCTGTGCTTGTTCCCGATCATCACTGTTGTTACCAACGTTGATTGTGATCATCTTGATTTCTATTCCGGACAGGAAGAAATCGATGCAGCGTTTGTTCAGTTTATGAATAGTGTTCCATTTTATGGCGCAAACGTTGTGTGCGGTGATGACAAAGGCGTACAGCGTCTTCTCCCGCAGATTAAGCGCCGCGTGATCACTTACGGTTTTGAAGAAGGAAACGATATTCGCGCTATTGAAAAGTCATGCGGCGAAAAATCTGAGTTCACCGTTGTTTTTGACGGAAAAGAACTTGGCGATGTTCTGCTTTCACAGCCGGGACGTCATAATATTTTAAATGCCCTTGGTGCAATCGGCGTTGCTATTGAATCCGGCATCTCTCCGGAAAAATGTCTCTCCGGCCTTACCGGTTTCAACGGCGTTGGTCGTCGCTTTGAGCGTAAAGGTGAGCGCAATGGCGTTCTCGTTATTGATGATTACGGTCATCACCCTGTAGAAGTAGCAGCTACAATTCGTACAGCGCGTCAATGCTTCCCTGATCGCAGGCTTGTTGTGGCATTCCAGCCGCATCGTTTCAGCCGCACTCAGGCATTGTTCGGCCAGTTCTGCACCGCATTCGAAGGTGTGGACAAGCTGTTGCTTACAGAAATTTATCCAGCATCCGAGTCTCCGATTCCAGGCATTAACGGTGAATCGTTGGCACACGGCATTCGTCAGGCATCTTCAACTAAAGTGGAATACTGCGAAGATTTTGAAGCAGTTTCTGCAAAGTTGCCTGAGGAATTACAGAACGGCGATGTTTTCATTACATTGGGCGCGGGCAATATCTGGACTGTTGGTCAGGGATATTTGGATGGAGCTAACTAATGGCGATTACTGTTCATCAGACTTTTTCTTTCAGTAAGCGTACGACACTTCGCATGGGCGGCAGCGCCATTGCGGAAGTGGTGTTGACGCACGCTGATGACTGTGAACAGTTGCCGGATATTCTACATTCTTTGGGCGGAGAGCCCCTTGTTATTGGACGCGGAAGCAATTTGCTTGCGAAAGATGGCGAGCTGCCAGTAGTGATTGTTAATCCTGCTGTTACCACTGATCCGGTTTGCATTGATGAAACCGATGATACTGTCACTGTACATGTCGGGGCGGGCTACCGCCTGCCCCGTTTTTTAAATTGGTGCGCAAATCATGGGTATGCAGGGCTGGAAGGATTGGCCGGAGTACCCGGAACTGTGGGCGGAGCAGTGGCAATGAATGCCGGATCTTACGGTTGTGAGGTTGTAGACTGTTTAGAGTTTGTAGAAGTTTTCATAAAAAAAATTGGTACTGCAGTGTTCAAAAAAACAGATGTAGTATTACAGTATAGACATTTTTCTATTCCGACTGTAAATGAGCAGCCCGTTATTTTGAGTAGCGCCTTCAAGCTATATAAAAGCGATTCTCAAAAAATAAGAAAAGTTATCGATGATAATCTAATAAGAAAAAAAGCTACTCAGCCCGTTTCTGCACACAGCGCAGGGTGTGTTTTTAAGAATCCTGCGGAAGGCATTAGTGCCGGTATGCTTCTCGATAGGTCTGGATTTAAAGGAAAAATTTATGGTGGTGTTGCTTTCTCACCACTGCATGCAAATTTTCTTATCAACATTAATAACGGCACAAGCAAAGAAGCATTCGAGTTGTTGCATATGGCGCAACAAACTGTTTTGGCCGATTCTGGGTATTCATTAGAGCTCGAAGTAAAAGTAATTGGGTAACGCACTATGGCTGCAAGAAGGCAAAAAAAAGCTCCTTATTCTTTAGTGAAGAAAAGCTATAGACGTCTGCTTTCCGATTTTATCCATGCAAAAGGTACTTCTTTGTTGCTTTCTTGGGCGATAACCCTCTTTACTGGATCGACATTTATTGTCATAATAAGTATCGGACTGTTATTCAGTTATCGTTCCATTACAAACAGTACTTTTTTTGCGGTGCAGAAAATTCAGATTTCTGGAAATGTTCGTTTGGAACAAGAAGACGTTTTGAATCTAGCTCACCTTAAAAATGGTGAGAACAGTCTAGCAGTAAATATTTCCGATATAGAGTACAAACTGCTTCGCAGCCCTTGGGTTGAAAACGTATCAGTTAAGCGTCAGTTACCGGGTAATCTTGCGATCACTATTGAAGAGCGCAAACCAAGGTACTGGATGCGGCAAGATAATCGTATTGTGTATGCAGATGAAAAAGGAAACCCCATTGACTACGTAGGCACGTATAAATTTGCCTCCCTTCCTTTTTTATCTGTAGAAGCCGGCACAGAGCATCTATTGCAGCGTTTGCCACAATTGGTGGCAGAACTGGATTCTTCTAGACTTCCAGTTTCATCACAAAAGGCTGCATGGATTAAACTGAGTTTGAGCGGTGGCATTACGATGTTTCTGGAGTCAGAAAATATTCTGCTGAGTATTGGCGTAGAAAACTGGTCTTCAAACGTGCGTCATTTGGTCGCCACCATTGACGACCTGAAACGACGTAGCGAATTTGCAAATGTTCGCAGCATCAAGGCGGAAGATAAAAACGTCTGGGTGAATACTGGGATTACGTCCAAACCGGCAAGCTAGATAAAGAGGAGTGTTGCATGTCTAAGTCCGACCTCATTGTGGGCCTTGATATTGGAACGACAAAAATTTGTGCCGTAGTCGGAGAACCTTCTCCGGGCGGGGTCGATATTGTGGGCATTGGAACCGCTCCATCCACTGGTTTGCGTAAAGGCGTGGTGGTAAATATCGAGCAGACCGTACAGTCAATTAAGAAGGCTTTGGAAGAAGCTGAATTAATGGCGGGGTGCGAAATTGCTTCAGTATATACCGGTATTGCCGGCAGCCATATAAAAGGCTTCAACAGCCATGGTGTGATTGCTGTAAAAGGCGGCGAAGTTTGTAGCCGTGACGTTGAGCGAGTGATGGATGCAGCAAAAGCTGTAGCTATTCCACTTGACCGCGAAGTAATTCACACATTGCCACAAGAATTTATTGTTGATGATCAGCACGGGATTGCTGATCCGCTCGGCATGGCGGGCGTTCGCCTGGAAGTTCGGGTACATATCGTAACAGGGGCAGTGACAAGCGCTCAAAATATTGTTCGTTCTTGTCATAGAAGCGGCCTTGATGTTTCCGATATAGTTCTCGAAGCTTGGGCGTCCTCAAAAGCTGTACTTACCGCAGAAGAAAATGAAATTGGTGTTGCACTCGTAGATATTGGTGGCGGAACTACCGATATTGCCGTATTTGCAGATGATTCTGTTAAACATACAGCGGTTATACCGCTTGGTGGACAGAATCTTACCAACGATATTGCTTTTGGTTTGCGTACTCCAATGGTGAGTGCGGAAAAAATTAAGATGAAGTACGGCTGTGCACTGGCTGAAATAGTGCAAGGTGATGAAGTTATCGAAGTGCCAAGCGTTGGCGGTAGAGAACCGAGAAAGCTCTCTCGTCAGGTTTTGGCAGAAATTTGTGAACCGCGCATGGAAGAGATTCTTACTCTCGTTGATCAAGAGCTAATACGGTCCGGGTTTAAGAATCTTATTGGTGCGGGCATTGTTCTTACAGGCGGCACTTCACTTATTGAAGGTTGCCAGGAACTTGGTGAGCAAATTTTTGGACTACCAACCCGAATCGGTTACCCGCGCGGTGTGGGTGGTCTGAAGGATGTCGTTAACAGTCCTAAGTTCGCAACAGCAGTTGGACTGCTTAACTACGGATCTGAAAAAGAAGATTTCGATATACACTTTAGTAGCAGCAGTCCAAAGCGTGAAAGCTCTACATTCAATAAAGTGCTAACGACAATGAAAAAATGGTTTACAGATGTCTCTTAGACGCTCCTGTAACTAATAATACGTTAATGGGTCTACAAGTAACCTAGGTATTGGCAAAAGGAGAGGCGTATGGAATTTCATGAAATTGAAAACGACAGCCAAGCGAAGATTAAGGTTGTCGGGGTTGGTGGCGGCGGAGGCAATGCCGTCAACAACATGATAAGCTCCGTACTAAAGGGTGTTACGTTTATTACTGCAAACACTGATGTACAGGCGCTTAACAATTCTCAGGCAGAAATTAAAATTCAACTTGGTGATAAGCTCACAAAAGGTTTAGGTGCAGGCGCGAATCCTGCAGTTGGCCGTGAAGCTGCACAGGAATCTATTGACCAAATTCGTAACGCCATCGGCGAAGCGGATATGGTTTTTGTTACCGCAGGCATGGGTGGCGGCACCGGTACTGGTGCAGCACCAGTTATTGCTCAGGTAGCAAAAGAGATGGGCGCTCTGACTGTTGGTGTAGTAACCAAGCCTTTCTTCTTTGAAGGCAAAAAGCGTCAGGAAGCTGCGGATGCTGGTATAGAGGCATTCCGTGAGCACGTAGATTCTCTCATCACCATCCCTAACGATCGTCTGCTTTCTTTGGCTTCCAAAAAAGCAACTTTCGTAGAAATGCTTAAAAAAGCTGATGAAGTTTTATACTTCGCAGTTAAAGGTATTTCCGACCTCATTATGGTTCCGGGTCTTATCAACCTTGACTTTGCTGACGTAAAAGCAGTCATGGGCGAATCCGGTCTTGCTATGATGGGTTCCGGCAGTTCTATTGGTGAAGGCCGTGCTCGCGAAGCCGCGATGAAGGCAATCACCAGTCCACTGCTTGAAGATGTATCTATTGACGGAGCTCGTGGTGTTCTGATGAACATTACTTGTGGTCCGGATCTTACTATTGATGAAGTTAGTGAAGCAGCTGGCGCAATTCAGGAAGCAGCACACGACGATGCACGTATCTTCTTTGGTACTGTATTCGACGATACTGTTGGTGATGAAATGCGTATTACAGTTATTGCTACCGGCATTGATACTATGGACACTGGAACACAGGGAAACGGATCAGGCGTTGCGATTAACAGCAATGGTGCGCGCAGCGTAACGTCTCTATCATCCGCCCGTGCAAGTGCACCACGTGCTGAAGCTGCCCCTGCTCCGCAGACACAGGCATACCAAGCTCCTCAGTCTCAGTCATATCAGGCTCCGCAGGCTCAGCCTGTTCAGGCAGCTCCGGTACAGGCTCCTCAGACACAGCAGGTATATGCTGCTCCGTCTGCACAGCCTACTCCGCAGCCACAGCAAGCTCAGCCAGTACAACCTGTACAGCCTGCTGCAGTGCAGCCGGTTCAGCCAGCTCAGGTAGCGCCCGTACAGCCCGTACAGCCGGTTCAGCATGCTCAGCCAACTCAAGCTGCTCCGCAGCCAGTTAGAGAGCCACAGTCTGTATCTACTCCTCGTGTAGAGCCAAAGATGGATATTACCCATCCAGAGCCAGCACGTGAAGGTTACGACTTTAAAGCTGATGACACTAACGTGCCAACGTACATTCGCCGTAGTGCTCAAGCAGCACAGCGCGCCCAAAAAGTACGTCACGCTCACGAACCTGGAAAAGACACTTTTGTTTTCGAAGAAGATTTCGAAATCCCGTCTTTTATTCGTAAGCAGGCCGACTAGAAAAATTAAGCACACTGTTGTGTGCTGCGAAATCTTATAGACAGATTCGTTCTGTTCAAAGCGTACCGTTCGGGGGAAGGGGCGTTCTGTAAGGTTTTGCATGAAGATAGTAGACCCTGTCTCTGAGCAGTACTCACGCCTCTCTGCTTAGAAACAGTTTAAAAACGCTGTTCAGTTAATCTGAACAGCGTTTTTTGTATGTGCTATATATCGCATCTAATTGGGTGTAAGTAGTTCGCTATTTCTTGCGTTTTATATGAAAAACAGCGCGTCCTTCCGCCTGAACTGTGTCTGGAGTTGAAGCACTGTAGAGTCGGACATGTACATTCGCAATTGAGTTTCCAAGCATTCGCACTTCGCCTTCTCCTATCAAATCTTCCAGCATTGCAGGGCGTTGGTAGTCTACACGCAGGTCAATAGTTGCGGTCTTATCTTCTGGGCCAAGGTGTGTCCACAAAGTAGATGCCGCAACAATATCAACAAACATGGAGGATATACCCCCATGTAATATTCCACGCTCCATGTTCCCGCCAAACTCTTCCTTGTACGGAAGGCGTAGCTTAATGAAGCCGGGCTTAGCATCAATTACTTGGATGTTAAGGAATCGGTGAAAGGGGCTGCCGGATTCAATAAAGTCGATAAGTTCGTGGTGAATGTCTTTCATGCAAGTAGTGTATGTAGAAACGGCATTGTCTGCAATTGTCTAGATTATGATAGGTGGATTGAAAGTGAGGCAGGCGCGAAGCGTTTTGGTGCCTTCGGCGAGGGGCTTTGCCCTCCACCCACGAGGGGGACGCCCCCTCGACCGCGAATTTGTATCGTTTAACTATGTGGTAAGCAGTTTTCGCAATAAGCAATGTTCATATGGCTCGATGTAGTAGCTTGATGAATCCTAACTATAAAGTTTGCATATAAAAAAAGCTCAGAACTATTGGTAAGTTCTGAGCTTTTGCTTTTGTATAGGAACGGGAAGTTAGTATCGTAGGGTGATTTATTACTGTGATGTTTTTGTTATCACCAAACTTTCATGTGTTAGAGAACGGCGAACGAGCTATTCAGTACAGTTGAGTTTAGAAACGGTTGTCCAATCTTGAACTTGTGCTTCTCTGTAGAGGCGCTGAAAGTTACGAGTGACTTTGAGGCGTGTGAAGTACGGAATATAAAGATTAATTTGACTACGGTAGATACGACGGTTTTTCTGAAAATCGATAAGTACCGGAGTATGGTCATCTTTCACAAGCACATTTCTGCGTGCAACGCCAAAGTGATCAAGGGAATGTTTAAGAAACACATCACGCCTAAGTTGCTCTAATTTGCAGAAGAAAGCATCAGGAAGTGGAGTGCTCTTGTAGTGATCAAGGCTTGGCGCAGTGGAACCGTCGGTAGTCATGACGCGCTCCATAACTAACCCTCGAACGCCGATGGAGGTCATTTGCATACCTTCCATGCGTACAAAGTGTTTTTTGAGTGTGTCAGGCACGCAATTAATAATCTTCTGATAGTTAGCGTATTCAAATTCAAGCATGTTATCGATGCCGTATTTTTTTTTCGCCACTAGATTAGGATCAGGTTTTTCACCTTGATATTTGCGGTGTGGTGCAAGCACCTTAACACACATGTTAGGTGCATCTTTAACAACATAAATGTTGCTCCAGCCGCCGACAGAAGAAATTAATTCACCAAGTTCAATCATAAATGCTCTCTACAGTCTCTTTTATTAATCGTAAATTAGAGTCGGGTTGTAGCCCCTTGCGAAACTCTTAGCAAGCATCTCCTGATTCTCGTTTCTAACATCGTATAGCTAAGCAAGTGTGGTTAACATTTAGCTAATATTTCAAAATAAGTCGTTTCTCAAAAAACGCAGTTGAGAGGGCGTCCCTCTCGCGGGTGCAGGGCAGAGCCCTTGCCCCTCGGAGAGTCGTCGAAGACAAACACGCTGGCTATTACCACAACTTAGCAGCATAAAAAAAGCCCCGCAATGCGGGGCTGGTGATTACCTGTGTGCCATTTGGCGAAGTCTGCTTACGCGTTCTTCAATTGGCGGGTGTGTGCTAAATAATTTAGCCATGTTTGCGCCTGCAAAAGGATTAACAATAAACATGTGAGCGGTTGCCTGATTACCATGTTGCATCGGCACGCGCTGCGAATAGCCATTAAGCTTTTCCAATGCGGATGCAAGATAGAGCGGGTTACCAGCAAGACGTGCTCCTGTGTCATCTGCGAGATATTCGCGAGAACGGGAGATTGCAAACTGGATAAGGCTGGCTGCGACTGGTGCGACAAACGCAAGCAGCAGCGCTGCAAACGGATTTGAACCTTCTTCATCGTCACCACTTGCAAATCCGAAGATTGCGGCAAACTGCATGAAGTTAGCGATACTGACGATGGCGGTAGCCATTACACCAGCAATGGACTGGATCAGGATATCGCGGTTGGTAATGTGGCCAATCTCGTGTGCCAGAACACCCTTAAGCTCTTCAGTAGAAAGAAGCTGCATGATGCCTTGAGTAACGGCTACAACACCGTGTTCAGGGTCACGACCTGTAGCAAACGCGTTTGGTGCCTGTTCGGGAATGACACAGATACGCGGCTTTGGGATACCAGCTTTATGTGCTAGTTCGTCTACGATTTGATGCAGCATTGGTGCGTCGTGCGGGCCTACTTCTTGTGCGCCGTACATACGAAGAACAATTTTATCTGAATACCAGTAGCTACCAACGTTCATGAAAAGTGCCAGAGCAAAAGCGATTATGATTCCGCCTTTACCGCCAAGTACACCGCCCAAAAAGATAATAATACCGGAGAGTAGGGCAAGTAACATCATTGTTTTTAAGTTGCTTGTCATTGTTCTCGAGTCTCCTTACGAAAATGATCAATGGCCTGAATGAATATGAATAAATTTCTTTATCTGGAATGTATAAGACGTGCCAGAAAAAAGGCAACCTTTCGAATGGAAAAGGTTGCCTAACATGCTTAAATTGTTTCTTCTCTTAATCTAATAAGAGGAGGGTGTTATTTGTTGAAGATCATCATATGGAATTTGCGGATAAGCTCGGGCGTGGCATCTGAGTACCAGTGACCTGTGAGTACGGCGATTCCATAGAATGTTAACAGAATGGCGAGACACCCGACGGCAATGGTCGCGAAGGGAACTTTTTTGTTGAATGTGCGAACCGTGAGGCAATCGTTAACTGGGCATACTCCTATGCACTCTGCACAACCAACACATTCTGGAGAATGCACTGCCTTGCGCTCATCAACATGGATAGCTGCGGGACATATTTTTCTACATTTACCGCAGGAGATACAAGTGTCAGCATCTCGTGTGATTGCTGTCGGACTGAATGTTGAACAGATCCCTAGCAGGGCGCCGTATGGGCAGAGGAATCGACACCAGAAATTACGGATAAAAAGTGAGACAATGGCGAGAACGGCAATGACAATAAGTGTTGTTGCAGACGGGGCAAGGAAAAATGCCAGCATTTTGGAATCAGCAACATAGTTGTACGGAAGAGTCAGAAAGCTGCTAATCTGGCGAGTGCTCATATTAATGACAATGAAATAAGCAAATCCGCCGAGGATAATGTATTTGGGGATAGATAGAATGCGCGCTGCTTTTAGAGGCAATTCTTTTTGTAATTTTAATTTACGACCAAGTTGTTCTGTAAGGTTGGAAATGAGACCTACAGGACAAATGTATCCGCAGAAACTTTTCCGGAAAAGAAGCGCCATCCAGATGAAGGCAAAGAAAAGCGTTAGTCCGGCAGGGTGAACCATGTCCCACTTGTTCGTGAGAATGAACTGTTTTGCTGCCATGAGTGCGCTGATAGGAAGGAATGCTTCAACAGAAGGCGGCTTTGGGACGAATGCAGATGATTGTCCTGTTGCCCATATGAAATGCTGAAAGAGGCGGTAGCCAATAAAGAGACAGAAAAAGAGAAAAAGATACTGAATAACGCGCCGTAGGATATGGGGCGTTACAATTTTTTGAGACATCGTCTACAACCTCGTCTACTTTTGGTGAAAAAACAGTAATTCTGGGGAAAGAGTACATCTGTAATGCTTTAGTCATCTGTCGGTTAGCTGACAGATGTTTTTTATATGGAGGGCTTTGGCGCCTGTGGTGATGCCTCCGGCGGGCAGGCTTTGCCTTGCATCCACAAGGGGCACTGTCCCCTTGACCCCGATTAGGTTTGATCTTTTTATGTCGGGAAAATTAGTTGGTTGGGCTATTAAACCCGCGCTCGACATAATAAAAGATTTTTTCCGTAAATTTTGAAGGTGTGTAGTAGCGACTACTACACTTAGTATTAATGCCTTGTGATGGAAAAAATTATTTTTTTACCCTATTATGCAAAATTCTTATTTGCAGAGTTAGGTGGATTGCTCGCAAAATATTTTCTCATACTATGCTAACTTCTACGTGCTTGCTGTGATGTAGACCACAAAAAAGGACATGAACTGCATGAGTTCATGTCCTAAAATAGACCGGTATTCCGGTCAACCAGTACCCACACGGTACGTGGTTGCGGCTATTAGCTAGTTTTTTTGATGAAGTATAATGCACCAAATACTGCTGCCATTCCGAGAAAAAAGAAAATAAAGTCCATTCTGTCACTCCTTGTCTGTTGAGCCTGCCAGCTCTTGAAATTTCTTAGCCCACGCAGGATACATACTGTAAATCAATGAGATTCACAAGAAGATAGAACTGGCAGAAGCGCTGTAATTCCTTGGGGGAGAAGCGGTTAGACCGTGATTTCTGCGAACGCTTTAGCTGATTCTTCAGCAAATTTGCATACGAAAGCTTGGCTTTTCCTACCTGTAGAGTCTTCTACACCAGTATGCGCATCAACTCCTGCCGGTTTTACAAAGCGGATAGCGTCCGCAACATTTTCAGCAGTTAAGCCGCCTGCCAGAATAACAGGGTGCGGTGACTGTTGAACGAGCAGGGCAGAAATATTCCAGTCGTGCGTTAAGCCAGTAGCACCGTCTGCTCCGGTTTTTGGATTGTGCGTGTCAGTAATATATGCATCAACATACGGGGCAGTCTCGGCAACAGCTTGTAACAGGGCTTCTTTGTTGCTTCCATCTGCCTCTACCACCAGCGATTTGATGACATAGAGATTCGGTGCAATAGCGGCTAACTTTTGCAACTCCTTCAGATCAATGTGTCCGTGGAGTTGTACATGGGTAACGTCCAGTTCTTTGCAGAATTGGGCAATGTCTTTTGCTTTAGCTAGATAAGTTATGCATACGGGAAGAATTTGTGCACGAGTCATCTGGATGATAGTGCGTGCCTCATCCTCAGTAATGTCTTCTTTATTAACCGGTAAACGTAAAGGCAGCCCCACACAGTGCACGCCACAATCAGCAAGCATGTGTGTTTCCTGCACGTCGTGGACTCCTGCAATCTGTATGAGGCTGTGGAATCTGGAATGTTTATTCAGCATACGTGTCAGTTAGAACGGACGTGAATGCATTTTTCGATTTTTAAAATAGACACTCTCGGTGTACCCGAATTTGCGTGCGTGCTCTTCGAGTTTATCGAAGTTGAATGCAACAGACATGGTTGAGTGTGCATCGGAACCAAATGTAATCGGTAATTCAAGACTGCCTGCGATACTCATGATGCTTTCACATGGGTAAATTTCCTGACACAGTTTACGAATACCGGCAGAAGAAATTTCCATGGACATACCTGCATCACGAACCGCAGTTAGTGCCTTGCGTACTAAAATCTGTGCTTTTTCTGTAGCGATCCATGTAGAGAACTGATCGCAGGAAAAAATTTTAATGATGTCCGGATGAGCAATGGTGTCAAAAATACCTGTTTCAGCCATGGTGATCATGGTGTCATAGTACTTCTCATAAATTGCGACCAGCTCATTTTGATGCAGTGATTCCCAGTCAGCTTTCGCGTAATCAAATCCCCAGTTTTCCAGAAAATGGATGCCGCAGAGCACATAGTCGAAGTCGTGCTTTGCAAGTTCAGATTTAATGAACTCTTCGTTCCCTTCCATCCAATCCATCTCAATACCCAGCAGAACAGTAACTCCGTCATTATTGTCTTTCAGAGCTGTCACTTTTTCAATGTAGGTGTCCCAATGTGCTGCTAAATGCTCTCTGTATTCTCGTGGGTAGCTCATAGCGAGCGGTCGTGCAGAATGTTCAGAGAAGCCGAATACACGAATCCCTTTTTTTACGGCAGCCTCGTACATTTCTTCAGGTGTGGCTTTGCCGTGGGAGTACAACGTGTGTATGTGGGTATCAACGGAGATCATAATAGTCCTAGATTATTGTTTAGGGTTTTCCACAACAATGGCGAATGCTTTACGGACAGAGTCCTCAATTTCTTTGTCTCGGACAGGGTCGCGCAAAACAATTGTCCCTTGTTGTGCATAGCGTGCAGGGAGAGAATTGAGCGACAATGCATAGATATCGAACAGGTCTTTTTCAGATGGTTTGTAGTATGGAGGGGTCTCCATAACTTGTTTCATAATCTTGATTACGCGTGTTTCATTTCTGTTGCGGATATCAAGAAAACTCACATCATTCAGAAGATATTTTTCGTTGGCCATATGCGCCCCTTGCATGTTTTTTCATAAAATACACAGAATACCGGTGGCTAGCAACGAATAACAAGCATTAAGCAAGCACTAACGGTTTAGTCTTGTTGAAATAGTTGAATGAGCAATGAGCCCGTAGAGTTGTGACTCTGCGGGCTCATTTTATATTGTGGCTCTAGCTTGGGGACTAATTTAGCTATGAAAGTTTTTTCTGCATCCGTGCACGAAGCATAATTGCAAGAAAGTTCATGCTCAATACCAGTGCAATAAGCACAAGGGATGTGCCGTACTGCAGAGGTCTTGTCATTTCAATATCTGTACCGGCTGTAGCGAGAACATAAATATGATATGGCAACGCCATTACACTGTCGAAAATAGACTGCGGAAGCAGTGGTGAGAAGAACATTGCGGCGGTGAACATAATTGCAGCAGTTTCACCGGCTGCGCGTCCGACAGAGAGAATTGCGCCAGTTAAAATACCCGGTGCGGCGACTGGGAGTACTATGCGGTAGATTGTCTGCCATTTTGTTGCACCAAGTCCTAAAGAGGCTTCACGGAATGTCGGGGAAACACTTCGCAATGCTTCTTCTGAAGCTCCGATGATAAGAGGAAGAACCAGTGCAGCAAGTGTGAGCATTCCCGCGAGGAGCGAGACTCCCATCCCAAGGACGGTAACAAAGAGAGACAGACCGAATAAGCCGAACACAACAGAGGGGACACCTGCTAGGTTGTTAATTGCTAGCCTGATAAGGTGAACTATTTTGCCCGGTTTTGCATATTCATGAAGATAGATGGCAGTGGCTACACCCCACGGCAAAGCGATAAGCATTGCACCGTATGATAAAGCTATTGTTCCAAGAATACATGGAAAAATGCCGCCTTCTGTCATGGCGTTACGCGGGCTTTCGAGTAAAAACTCTAATGAGATGGCTGGGGCACCGTAATATAATACAAATCCACAGATGATCGCTAACGCAAGTGCATTAATGGCTACACTCATCTTGAATAAGGTGAACATACATTTTTGAATGAATTGTCGCATCGAGCGTGTTCCGGAAAAATTCGGAGTAAGCTGTGTCATGGATGTTCCTGTAGCGTCTGCTAATTGAGACATACTCTTCTCCTCGTTGCTACAGCGTAGCCGTACCGATTTGTTTTTTCTTTTCTGCAATATATGCTGCAAGAATATTGAACATCAGAGTGAACAAGAACAGAACCATGCCAGTCGCAAAGAGGGCGTAGTAATGCTCGCTCTGGAATGGGGCTTCTGCCATTTCTGCTGCAATAGATGCTGGCATTGGGCGTACTGGATCAAAAATGGATGAAGGTGTCATTGCAGCACCACCTGCAACCATCAGAACAACCATTGTTTCGCCGATGGAACGAGCCATCCCGAGAATGACAGCAGTGCTGATTCCCGGAAGGGATGCCGGAATAACTACACCTGAAATGGTCTGCCATTTTGTGGCACCAAGGGCGAGTGAAGCAGCTCTGAGTTCTTCAGGCACACTGAAAATCGCATCTTCTGCAATGGATGTGATTGTTGGTACTGCCATGAAAGCAAGCATGACAGATGCGTTAAACAGGTTAAGCCCTGTTGCAATGCCGAACCATTCCTGAAGCAGGGGAGCAACCACAACCATACCGAAAAACCCGATAACAACTGACGGGAGCGCCTGCAGCATTTCAACAAGAGGTTTGATGAAACTACGCATGCGCGGTGTGGCAATTTCTGCAAGATAAATTGCCGTCATAAGTCCCAAAGGAATGGCAATGCAGGAAGAAAATGCTGTTACAGCGAGTGACCCTGTGATCATAGGCAAAATGCCGAAGTCCGCAGGATCATCTGTCGGGTACCAGAATTGACCGAATACAAAATCCGGAACAGATATCTGGTTAAAAATGGGCAGCCCCTCCATAATGAGAAACACCATTATGAGGGTGAGAACGAGAATACTCGTAGAGGCAATGGCAAAGAAGCTGCCGTGGATTGCCATTTCCTTATGTTGTCTTGAAATCCGCATAGTATGTCCCCAATAGTGCAGATGCATGAAGCCTGCCTTTCCCGATGGGATGGAAAGGCAGGCAGATAGGCTCGGTGGCTTTTCTAACGGCGGATGAAGCCAGCCTGCTCGACGATATCCTGACCTTTCGGAGAAAGGATGAATTCAACGAGCTGGTTTGCTGCAGGTGCAGGTGCAGCTGAAGTGTAAATTTGTAAGGTACGAGCCACTGGGTACGATTTGTCTTTAGCAGTGGTGGCGCTGCCTGTAACACCATCTACAGAAAGTGGTTTTACTGTACTGTTGATGTAGCCGATGCCGTCGTATGCGATTGCATTTTTGTTTTTAGAAACAGCCTGCATAACTGCACCGGAAGAAGCCTGAAGCAATGCACCCGGGAATACGCGTGCTTTTTTCATGATGATCTTGTGCCAGGTTTCGTATGTGCCGGAAGATGTATCGCGGGAAATAACAATGATCTTGCCGTCTGCTCCGCCAACTTCTTTCCAGTTAGTAACTTTGCCTTCGTAGATAGCTTTAAGCTGTGCAGAGGTAAGGTTGCTGATCGGGTTGGACGGGTGAACAATTGGGATAACCGCATCAAGAGCGATAATGTGTTCAACTGGCTTGAGGTCTTTAGAATTGGCAAGTTTGATTTCTTTGCCTTTCATTTTACGGGATGCCATGGCGATATCGGTGCTGCCATCGAGAAGCGCCTTAATGCCGTTGGAAGAACCACCACCGGAAACAGCGACAGGAGTGCCGGTTTCAGCGATAAATGCTTCAACAGCTCGTTGCATGATAGGTAAAACAGTTGTGGAACCTTTTACTGTAACGGCGTTAGATGCCATAGCAGGTGCAGCAAAACTGATTACTAAAAAAGCAGAAAGAATATAGTACCAAGAACGCATAGTGATTCCTCCAAAATTAAAAGCAGTAGATTTAAAGCGCAAAATTAAACGCGTAGATGTTTTCGTTGCGTTGGAAGGAAACTAATTAACCTGTGTTACGGAAGCGTGTCGCATGTTGTACAAGTCTGTGACGCAATGTTATAACTATGTGGCAGCGTTATTTTACCTTTAAAAACAAAAGGATGGAGACAGTTGTCTCCATCCTTTTGTTTTTAATTTGGTTGTAACGGCTATGAAAGCGATAGGTTTACAAGGCTTGCAATATCGCGGATATGCGGATCATGCTGTTTTTCTAGCCACAGGAAGTAGAGTAGGCGATCCGTAGGGGCATTTGGGAAAAGTTCTTTTGCCCGTTCAAGGATGCCTGTAGCTTTAAAGTATGTTGGATCATCTTGGGATAGAATTTCAATAAGTCTTGTTTCAACTTTATCCATAGTGATCGTCGGATCGAATTGCTTGCGGGTAATCCATTCGTGAATGTATTTACGCAAGCATCTCATTTGTTCCGTTTTAATCTGTACTTCACAATGTTCTGAGAAGATGTATCCTTCGATGAGTGCCGGACATACAATATTCCAAAGGTGACCGGCTGGCTGGTCATATTGGCTTTCTGTCCATGGCTCAAAAAGCACTGTGGCATCCAGACCTAGCGGGGTGTATGTTTCTACAAGCTGGTCAAGAACATGTTGAACAAAATGGGCGGCGATTGCTTGCCGCTTATTTCGTGGTAGAGCAGTGTAAATACAGCTTTGTCCGCCCTTACTTTCGATGGTGGCAGTTACGGTCGAGCTGTTCATAAACCCTGATGGCAGTTTAGCATATTGCCATGCCAGATGAGTACCTATCGTTGAGTCCTTCCAATATATTACAGCGTTGCCGGAATAATGGTTACCTTCAATTTTCTCAGGTGTAACTTTGATAGTAATATTGTTCCACGTGACGATGTAGGTTTTCTCTATTTGCGGGAACTCGTTATCATTATTAAGCAGAAGAAGAGCTTGAAGCAGTATCGACGCTTCAGATTCTCTTCGCGGAAGAATGCGACCATACAGTAATTCTTTGCCTGTCTCGTGCCCTTCTTTGTTGGACACGGCATCTGCTAGAATCTCTGCGAAATCATCAAGTCGTGTGTGCCCTTCAAAATCTGCCAGAATATCCAATGCATGTAAGGCAAATGACAATGCATTTTTTCCTTCGATGCGGGTTATTTCGTCAAAGAACCATGCACAGCTTGCAAAGCCGGAAAGTGCTTGTTCTTGCATAAACAGCAGAAGCGTCGCCTCATGCTGTTGCTGCTCTGTAAGTCCTTTAATGACATATTCGGATATGAAATCATCACGATGTCTTTGACCGGAGATGACAGTTCCGTAAGCACATAGTGCCTCCTCCGGTGCCATGTAATATTCATGCGCTTTTAAATCAAAGTAGTTATCAACGCAGTCTTTCATAAAGTTCATGGCGTCTCGTAATGGCCTGCGCCATTCCTGATTCCAGTCAGGATGCCCGCCGTCTGTGCAGCCGCAATTACTCCGCCAGCGCTCTACACCGTGAGCACAGCTCCATGCAGATGGTTCAAACAGACGCACCTGTTGCTGAGGTGGATTACTGGCAAGAAACGCTGCAAGGTTGGTCAGTTCAATATCATCTCGGGCATTACGTGCGTTATCCAGAACATGAGCGAGTGCCATTTCACCAAATTTAAAATGGTGACCGTATGTTTCTCCATCAGTACTGACGGTGAGAATTCCGTTGTTGGAGAATGATTTGATTTTGTTCCAGAATTTATCGCCATCGGCTAATAGACGTTCAAAGGCCACTGCCTGCGAAATCTCTGCATCATAAAAGAATACAGAAATAGAACGTCCGCTAGGAAGGTCTATACGGTACGGCACAGACGTATCAAACGTTCCATTCTCAATGGTGTACCAGTCGCCGTTGTTTTCTATTGCTTTTGCCTGATGCGGTGAAAGAATGGTAAATCGTATGTCCTGCGCTGCAAGAGTTTCCAGTGTGTCCGTATCCACAGCACATTCGGCAAGCCACATGCCTTCGGGTCTTCGTTCAAAGCGTTTTTCAAAGTCTTGAATCGCCCATTGAACTTCAAGATCCTTATCCCTTTGCTTTGCCAGCGGGAGAATGGTGTGGTGGTACACTTGTGCAATTGCGTTGCCGTGCCCAAATCGATGGACACTGGCTTTGTCCGCTTCGATGATTCGACTATAGATAGCGGGGAATGCTGTTTCCATCCACCGCATAAGTGTCGGGCCAACGTTAAAGCTGATCCATTCATAGCAGTTTACCAGTTCAATAATATTACCTTCGCCATTAAGACGTTTTGCAAAGGCAAGTGGGATGTAACTTTCACGTGTGATACGTTCATTCCAGTTGAGCATTGGTGCGGCACTGCCTTCGGGCATAATTTCACCCAACCACGGGTCTTCCCGAGGTGGTTGGTAAAAATGGCCGTGAATACACAGGTAACGGGACATAACTCCTCCGTGATGCTTCAATTCGGAAAATTGTACCATAAAAGGATGACAGATGGCCGTTAGCGTGATTATGTAGCGTTATAACAACACTGTATGAGTTATTTATTCTGTATTAACAGGTTGTAGTGAGCTTTTTTGATTATCTAGAGGTATGCGTATGAATGGCAGCCATCAGAAACAGCCCATTCGTGGGGCTTTTTCTGTTGAAAAATTGGTACGGGTTGGCTTTGGTGCTACTAAGCGGACAAACAAAATTGTAGTAATGTTATATGCAGAACAGGAAGGTAATGGAGATATTATCTTATGGAAGCTTAACAAGAATCATATTCCGTTTGAAAAGTACGATAAAGTTTCATTTGAGAAGCTGATGGAAGAGTACTCACCCGAACCTGGGGTGTATCAAGAAGATATTTATCCAGCTATGCGTAAGGTTGCTCAAGGCATTGCCAGAGGTGAGCGTTTGCGTGTGAACGGGCAGCCGTACGGAGCTGAAGTTGAATTTCTTCAGGTTCTAAACATGGACGAGGATAATGTTCGTGCGACATTTGGCCTCGGGCTGACGTTTTTAGATAGGAATGAAATAGATAAAGCGCAGGGCGTTTTTACGAAGTTAGTGGGAATTGAAGCAGCTTTTGCAGAAGAGCATAAGCATATGTTTAACGAGTTCGGCATTAAACTTCGAAAAAATAAAATGTATGAACAGGCGCTACAGTTTTATAGCAGAGCTCAAAAATTATCTGCACTTGATGAACATTTGCTCTACAATATGGGGCGGGTGCTAATTGAGATTAAAGAGTTTAAAAAAGCGCGAGTGATGTTAGCCAAAGCAGTGGAAGTAAATCCTGATTTTGGTGAAGCAGTAACCGTGCTTGGGATTTTGGACAAAAAACTGAGTCGTGCTGTTTAACTGAAATTATTGTTGCAACATAAAAAGCCATGCCCCATCACGCTAATGTGATGAGGCATGGCTTTTTTCTTGCTCGAGAAAGCAGGAGCCACCCAGTTGGGTGTCCTGCTATTTGTGGTTGAATTCGATTGAAACTACTTCGTAAGAAATGCGACCTTTAGGTGCGTTAACAACAAATTCGTCGCCTTCTTCCTTGCCGAGCATAGCTCTGCCGACAGGAGAAAGTGCGGAAATGCTGCCATTTTCGTACTCAGCTTCATCTGGTCCGAGCAGGGTGTATTTTTTCACTTCACCGGTATCGAGATCTTCAATTTCCACGGTTGCACCAAAGGTTACTTTGTCGCCGCCAAGGGTTCTAAGGTCGATAACGTTGTATTGAGACATCTGAGATTCGATGTAGGAGATGCGAGCTTCGAGCATACCTTGACGCTCACGTGCTGCATCGTAGCCTGCGTTTTCACTCAGGTCGCCTTCTTCTCGGGCTTCTTTAATAGCCTGAATGATTGCTGGACGCTCTTTTTTGAGAGCTTCGAGCTCTAGCTTTACTTTTTCAAAGCCTTCAATAGAAATAGGAATACTACTCATCATTTTTCCCTTAAAAAATTCTTTCCTGCATTTTTCCGGCGAACAGGAGGCCGTTTCTTCTACACAAGAAAAAGCGCCCGACATGGCGGGCGAAATTATGAGGTAGAACATACTTGGCTAGTGGTCAAGTATGTTGTTGTAGAAGATGTTAGAATGTACCAGAAAATAACAGCTTATTTGTTATAGCTATATTCTGGTGTTGTTGGTTGTCTGACCAATTTATTTGAGTTTCAAAATATCAGTAAAACAACGGCGATGTCAATTAAATGTAAAGTTAACCGGTTTCATCGATAATCAGTATGACGGAACGCAAAAATGCTGCTAATAGGGTTGGGAACCGCCATGCGATTTAAAGCATAAAAGCTGGTGCGCTCATTATAATTCGTGTAACCACTGGGGGTTAGCAGGTTTTATAGTCCTTTCTACAGCTGTTCTCTTTTATATGATGTTGACTAGGTTTTAAATGCTGTAAAAAATGTGGGCAGGACTATTATAATTAGGTTCAAGGCTTTAGGATTGCGTAACTGCTGAGCAAAAAAATGTTATTTGTTGAGCAATTTGCGTTCTTTACCTTGTAACCAAAGCTAACCCATTATAATAGAGCGCAAGCCGCTTTGTTTAAAAAAACGCAACACAATGAGCAGCGCGAAGCGGTTAAGGAGTAAATGTATATGTCAGATTCAAAGCAGCATCCTGAGAAGGAGTGCGGTGGTTCTTTCATAGAAAGTGTAGCCCATCTACTGCCGGAAGGTGGTAACCTCAACATGTGTCTTACTTGTGGTGCTTGTTCTGCAGGCTGTCCCGCAACTGGACTTGAGGATATGGACCCCCGCAAATTCTTGCGTCTTGCCGCACTGGGAATGGATGAAGAAATCACCTCTACCCCTTGGGTATGGATGTGTACGATGTGTCAGCGGTGTACGTATGTCTGCCCAATGCAGATTAACATCCCGCAGCTCGTGTACCAGGCACGTCAGGCCTGGCCGCGCGAAGACCGTCCGAAAGGTATTATTAACTCATGTGACGTGGCCATGCGTAACCCCGGCCACAGCGCAATGGGTGCTTCCTCTGAAGACTTTAAGTTTGTAGTGGAAGACGTTCTTGAAGAAGTACAGACCGATCAAGAAGGTATGGATCATCTGAAAGTACCTTTTGATGAACTCGGTAAAAAGTACTACCTCAACCAGAACTCCCGCGAACCGGTAACTGAGCCGGATGAAATGGTTCCTCTTTGGAAAATCATGAACATCGGCACCGGTGATGACTGGACTTACGGCTCTAACGGCTGGGCTGCTGAGAACTACTGTATGTTCGCAGCGGACGATGAGTCCTGGGAAAAAATTGTTCGAACAAAAGTCAAGGCTGTGGAGGACCTCGGCGCCAAATATTGGCTCAACACCGAGTGAGGCCACGAACTTTACGCACTCCGGTCCGGACTGCAAAAATTCAATATTAAGCCTAAATTTGAAATCGAATCCATTATCCGTCTCTACGCCCGCTGGGTACGAGAAGGCGTTCTGAAGGTTAATTCAGACTGGAACGTTAACAACGTTAAATTTACCGTGCAGGATCCATGTCAGTTAGTCCGTAAGGGCTACGGCGATATTGCAGCGGATGATTTGCGCTACGTGATCAAAAAAGTTGTCGGCGAAGAGAACTTTATTGATACATGGCCTAATAAATCCAACAACTACTGCTGTGGCGGTGGTGGTGGGTCTCTTCAGGCAGGTTATCCAGAAGCGCGTCGTCATTACGGTAAAATCAAAAACGAGCAGATTGTTAAGACTGGTGCACCTTATGTCATTGCACCTTGTCATAACTGTCACTCTCAGATTCACGATCTTTCCGAACACTTCGGTGCAGGCTACCATGTAGTTCATTTATGGACTCTTATTGCTCTGTCTCTTGGTATTCTCGGCGAGAATGAACGTGAATACCTTGGCGAAGATCTTCGCACCTGTGGTTTATAAGTAAACCACACCGTACGCCCATAGAAAGCCCGATCAATGATCGGGCTTTTTTATTTAGAAAAAAACCGTTTGCTGATAAACTTGCAATACAGGTGTGAGCTTGATACCGTGATTTTACGTATTTTAAAAAAACGGTATAAATTGAATATAAACAATTCCGGAGGATGGAATGTTAGGACGTAACGCAGCAGCACCTAATGTACGCCGTGCTGAGCTTGTAAACGCGTATCTTCGTGGCGTGTATGGCTGGATGATGCTGGGTCTTCTTGTGACCGCTGTATTTGCATTTTTAACTGCAACATCGCCTGCCATCCAGCAGCTTGTTTTCAGTAACCAATTCATCTTTATCGGGCTGATAATTGCTGAATTCGGTTTGGTCATGTACTTGAGCGCCCGTATTTCTAAACTGTCCGCTGGCTCTGCTACCGGATTGTTTCTACTGTATAGCGCATTGAACGGCGTGACGTTGTCCGTCATTCTTCTTGTGTACGCTACAAGTACTATTTTCTCTGCATTCTTCACCGCTGCCGGTATGTTCGGTGCGATGAGTTTGTACGGCATGACAACCAAGCGTGATCTGACCAGCATGGGCAGCTTCATGATGATGGGACTGTTCGGTATCATTATCGCAATGGTAGTGAACATCTTCCTCGCTTCTAGCGTAATGCAGCTTGTAATTAGCGCAATCGGCGTAATTGTATTTACCGGTTTAACCGCGTACGATACACAGCGTCTTGCAGAAATGGGCGAATCCATGCCTGCCAACGATGCAACCGCAGTTCGCCGTGGTACTATCCTTGGCGCGCTTACATTGTACCTCGACTTTATTAACTTGTTCCTCATGTTGCTTCGTTTGTTCGGAGCGAGCCGCGACTAGTTTCTTTTGGAAATTCGCAAATAGTTGATGAAATAAGGGGGGCCTGCAACGGCTCTCCTTTTTTTACATGAGACATATTTTCTGACATCGAATACACTTACTTATTGCAACTGAAAGCTCTCAGGAGAGGTTATGTCTTCACTGCCAGTGCAACGTGCACTGTTCCCACTTTTATATCCGTTTAGTAAAATTTATTCTTTTGCCATGTCGTATCGCCGAAAACAATATGAGGCAGGCGCAAAAGAGCAGTTTTCTCCTAAAGCACCTTGTGTTTCAGTGGGGAATATTAGTTGGGGGGGCAGTGGTAAAACTCCGGTAGTAGGCTGGTTGCTAGAGTGGGCGGAACTTAACCATTATTCACCGGTAGTACTTACTCGTGGATACAAGGCTTCACCACCGAAAACCCCGTACTTGGTTACTCCAGACAGTACAGCAGCACAGGCAGGGGACGAACCTGTTATGCTAGCGAATGCACATCGCAAAGCACGTATTGTTGTTGACCCGATCCGGATGCGCTCCGGTGCTTGGGCAGAAAAGAGTTTTAGACCTGAGTTAGTGGTGTTGGATGACGGCTTTCAACACCTTGCGGTAAAAAGAGATTTGAATCTAGTGCTGCTTAAACCGGATGATTTGTCCTCTGAGTGGGATAGGGTGATCCCTGCCGGCTCATGGAGAGAAGATGAAAGTGCTTTGTCACAGGCACATGCTTTTTTGATAAAAACAAACTCGCTTGCGCCTCTTAAAAGTGTTATAAAAGAGAGGCTTGGTAAGTATGGTGTGCCTGTTTTTAGTTTTTCCTTAGTTCCTCAGAAGCTGGTTCCGGTAAGCGAGGCTGCGACGGAAGTCTTCGAAAAGGCAAAAGAAAAACATCGACCTGTAGCATTGGAAAACTATATTCTATTCAACGGAGTTGGCGAACCTGCTCAGGTAGAAGAAACTGCTAAGAAATTTATGGGACGCTCCCCGTATAAGCATCAGCGCTATGCAGACCATCATACATATACAGAAGCAGAAATTGCTGAAATGGGTAATGTTGGTTTGCCGCTGGTTTGTACACCTAAGGATGCCGTGAAGGTTCCGGAAGTCTTAGGGATTGAAGTCTGGACATTCGCTTTACGTACTAAGTTTGGCGACTCTATGTTTACAGGCAAAACGTTTACAGATTGGTGGAAGGAACAGTGGGACGCAATGCGCGAAACTTCCAGCACTCGTAAAAAGCAAAAACAGAAAACGGCTGTTGCTACAGAAACTCCGCGACCTGTTTTAAAAAACGAAAAATAATATAACAATAACCAGTGACAATGTCGGATAGTTACAAACTTTCCAGTAACAATTGTTAAAGGTATAAGCATACATAATGGTAAAAAAGAAAAAACAGAAATCCGGTGAATGCCCGATTTCCCCTAAAGATATAATAGAGCTTTTTCGCGAAGTGAAACGCCCCGTGAAGATGAATGACTTCTATCGCTTTATGCATTTGAGCAAGCGTTGGAGACGTGATCTTGAGGCGATGATTGAGTTTCTCGAAAAAGATGGCAAGATCATCCGGTTGCGCGGTGGCGCATGGGGATTAACTAAAAATTTACATATGGTCACCGGCAAATTGCAGGTGCAGCGTTCCGGCGTAGGTTTTGTTCTGCCGGATGATAAGAGACGTGCAGATATTTTTGTTGCACCGTCTTCCTTTGGTAACGCAATGCACGGTGATACCGTTGTCGTGACATTGCTGCCGGGTAATAGAGGCAAAAATCAGGAAGGACGCATTGTCCGTATTCTTGAACGCGCCCGCGATACTATCACTTGTCGTGTCATCAAAAAGATGGGCAAGGGTGGTTTTATTTGTCGTCCGACAGATTCACGCTTGAACTTCTCTATTCTTGCTACGGGTGATGCTCTGGAGCGTCGTCCGAAGAAAAATGAACTACTTGTCGTAGAGCCGCGCGAGCAAGTTGAGTCCGGTTTATGGGCTGCAACAATTCTCGAAAGCCTTGGTGATGAGGAAGATGGAAACGTACAGGAACGTCTGGTTAAGCTTAACCACGACATTCCTACAAGTTTTCCGGATGCAGTACTTAATGCTGCAAAAGATTTGCCCGGTGTGCCGTCTGAAGAAGATTTTGTAGATCGCATCGACTTACGAAATCTCGACTTTGTCACCATTGATGGTGAAACAGCACGAGATTTCGATGATGCGGTATATGTGGAAGAGCAGCGTGACGGTTTCCGTTTATGGGTAGCCATTGCAGACGTAAGTCACTACGTGCCGGAACACTCCGTTCTGGACGAGGAAGCTGTAGAGCGTGCGAACTCTTACTACTTCCCGCAGTCTGTGGAACCTATGTTCCCCGTAGCGCTGTCTAATGGATTGTGCAGTTTGAATCCACGAGTGCCACGTTTGGCTATGGTGGCAGAAACGTACTTCTTTGCCGACGGTAGTTACGGTAAGTCTAAATTTTATCCGGCAGTTATCCAAAGTAAAGCACGCCTGACATATGATCAGGTGAAACGTGCATTGCTGGATAAGGATGAAAAAGAACGGGCAGTGATCTCTCCAGTTCTACCAATGCTTGAACGAGCTGAAGAGCTTGCAAGAGCATTGAAGCAGAAGCGTAACGATCGCGGCAGTCTCGATTTTGATGTGCCGGAAGCAGCTGTAACTTTTGACGTTGCTGGCGATCCTATTGCCATTGACCGCAAGACTCGTCACTTCGGTCATATGATGATTGAAGAATTTATGATTGCTGCAAACGAGGCCGTTGCACGATTCCTTACAGAAGCTGAAGTTCCGTTCTTGTATCGTATTCACCCTGCACCGGAAATGGATAAGCTTAATGCATTGTTTAAGATGCTGCATCGCACCGACCTTGGTGAAGCATTTCCAAATGAACCGACACCGGAAAATTTGCAGCGCGTATTAAAAATTGCAGAAGGAACCGAGCAGGAGTTTGTGGTTAACCGCCTTACACTCCGTACTATGATGCAGGCGCAATATACGCCAACGTATCAGACCCATTTTGGTCTTGCTTCTGAGTGCTATTGTCACTTCACATCCCCGATTCGTCGTTACGCAGACCTTATCGTTCACCGTGCGCTTAAACATGCTTTGAGAGTGAAAGGGTATGAGAATATCCGCGGTGTGGATAAAATCCAGACTATCGGTGAGCATCTCAACAAGCGTGAACGTGTTGCAATGGAAGCAGAACGCGAGATCTTGAAGCGTGTAACCGCGTTGTACATGTTGAGTCAGGTTGGCGCTGAATTTACAGGCGTTGTATCCGGCGTTGCAGAATTCGGTTTCTGGGTAGAACTTGAAGAAGTTATGGCAGAAGGCATGGTGCGGTTATCCAGCATTGATGACGACTACTATGTTTATGTCTCAGAACGAAACGAGCTGGTAGGTGAGCGAACGGCCCGTAGGTTTGCTTTAGGACAGGTTGTAAAAGTCTGGCTCTATGACGTGAACGTTGCCCGAATGGAAATCAACTTGAAGCTACGGGAAGAAGACGTAGCTGATTAGGTTGTCAAAAATATAGTATGAAAGCCCCACTTACAAAGTGGGGCTTTTTTTTATGCAAAAAAAACGTAACAAGCGCATGGCCGTTTTATAAGTTTTCTAAAATAGATAAATACGAATGATTTTGGTTTGTTGTGCGTGATTCTTTGTATAGTGGTTAGGTTGTACTTTGTTCAGGGTTGGATTGATGGCTGATCTCAAGTGATCCTTCATTTTGCATACTATATTTTAAAATGAGTGAGTCGTTATGAAAAAACAACTACTAATATACACCGTTATCATTAGTCTTTTGTTGGTATGTAATGCTTTTGCAGAAGAAGAGGCTGCTCAGGAAAAAGAAACAAATTTTACCGTATCAATAAATTCAGCATACTTGGGCGATGCAGAGCTTGATGACTCCTCAGGTTCGTTTTCAACAGTGAATTCAGCAGTGGAAGTTACGGCGTATAATTTTTCTGTAATATACGAGAACGAGACTTACAGTTGGAATAATCGCTCAGACATTGATTTTGTTAAGGGGAGTAACACGCCGTGGAATTCGCTACAAAAGCTCGGTGTCGGATACGGAAACCGCTATGCTTTTGATGAAAAGAACTTTCTTGTTTATTTTGCTCAGGCATCATCACAGTTTGAAGATGCTATTACCGGTGACTCAATAACGCTTGCCGGCCTTGTGGGCTATAATTACGCATTTACCCCAAATTTTGTTGTAACAATTGGCGTAGTGGCGGGGTATAACCCTCTCGATTGGAATGTGTTACCCGTACTTGGTTTTCAGTACAGCTATGATGAATGGGTAGTAAAATTGGCCTTCCCTGTATCAAATGTGGCGTATCGCTTTTCCGACAGTTTTGCACTGCGGGTAGATATCGGGCTTGAAAGCGGCGTATATCAACTTTCTAGTAGCAGTGATGTCGCAAGAAACGGATATGTGAAAAAGAGAGAAGCAAAAGTATCCTTGTTTGCAGATTGGAATTGCATGGAAAACATAACCTTTTCATTTGGGCCGCAGTATGTTTTTGCACGGAGAATGAAATTTTACACTAGTGCACACAATCGTACAGGCAGCGCAGAGGATATTGGCGATACTTGGGGCATTGCAGCGAATGTGAATATAGAATTCTAGGTAGTCATTGTTCAGAAGAAATTAACTAGTTAGGTTAATAACGAAAAAGCCGCTTCATGCATGAAGCGGCTTTTTTTATCCAGTTCCTAATAGTTGGCGCGCGAGCACTTCACCTTGCTGACCGCCACCGGCCATTCGTTCATATTCTTCTCGAATGCCAGTCTCGGACAGAGCATCACAACTAGTAAAGGTTGCACTGCTACGGACATCTTTACGTACGAGGAAGTGCTTTTCAGCTCGTGCTGCAAGCTGTGGCCAGTGAGTGATAAGAAGCATTTGTTGGCGCTCAGCAAGCGTTGTCAACGCATCTGCCACATAGTTGAGCGTGATACCGCCGATGCCGGCGTCCACTTCATCAAAAATTAGTGTTGGCGTTTCGTCTTTGTTCATTAAACCGACGACTGCAAGCAGGAATCGGGATAGTTCACCACCGGATGCAATTTTATCCAATGGCTGCGGTGCCTGTCCCGGGTTTGGTACCCATATGAGACGAGCTTTGTGTTCAAAGCATTCTGAGTAAATTTCGGTAGGTGTGAAATCAAATTCTACATGAACATGTTCAGAGAAGCCGAGCGTTTTTAACTCAACCTCAATGGCTCGGCAGAGTTGATCACCTTTTTTTTCGCGAAGTTTATTTATCTTTTCTAAAACTTCTTGAAGCATGACGCGTGATTCGTCTTCTTGCTTTTCAAGTAGGATCAAGTCGAGTTTACATGTGTCGAGGAAAGACAGGTTCTCTTCAATCTCTTCCTGCATATTCACGATAGCATCAATAGAACGGTTCAGTTTTCGCTTAAGCTGAGACAATTCGTAGAGACGTGCTTCAATCTCTTCAATGGAATCTTCGCTTGGCCTGGCAATCGGCTGGTTGCGCAGGCGTGTTTCGACCTCACCCAGTGTGTGACGAAATTCCAAGATGCGTTCGACATCCGGTCTGTATTCCGGAATGTAACGGCAAACACTATCAAGGCTGTTTTCAAGACGGCTTATGACGTCGTCCAGTGCGCCGCTGTCTGTGTAAAATAGACCCAACGTGTGGTCTACAGCTTCTTGAACCAATCCCTGTTCGCGGGTTTCCTGCTTTCTGGCTTCGAGGTCGTCTTCTTCTCCAGCCTGAGGTGCTACTTTTGCAATTTCTTTTTGCTGAAATTCAAGAAAATCACGTTTATCTTCCAAAGTACGTGCGCGTTCGCGAAGTTCGACCTGCTGTGCTGCAATGTCACGTAGCTTTTTCAGAATAGTATTACGTTTTTCAAGAAGCTCAGGGCGTTGGATAAAACCGTTTAACAGCTTTTCCTGAAATGCTGGTTGCAGCAACTGTTGCTGCCCGTGCTGACTGGTATGGACGAGCATCTTAGGCTTAAGCGCGCGTATGGTTTCCTGCGAGCTTAGCTTGTCATTAATATATAGGCGGCTACGTCCTGTAGCAGCTACAAGTTCTCTGCGAATGATGTATTCCTCATCATCAATGAGAAAAATAGCCTCTACCTGTGCTTTTTCTTCACCAGCACGGACAAGGTCCGCACGCATCTTTTCACCAGTAAGAAAGTTAAGTGCCTTTAGAATAAAACTTTTACCGGCGCCTGTTTCGCCGGTGAGAACATTCATTCTTCCGGCAAACTCAAGTTCCATATCGTCAATTAACGCAAGGTGACGTATTCGGAGAAGTTCGAGCATTGTAATAGCCTGTAATTATTTATTAAGAAAGATTGTAGAACTGCCGCACAGATATTCATATACAGAGCTGTAAGCTTTGGCAATCTGTGGCAGTCGTCTTTTCAAGGGACTATCGTTTCAAACGCGGGTCAAGCAAATCACGCAGGCTTTCACCAAGTAGGTTATAGCCAAGCACTGTAATAAGAATAGCGCAGCCGGGGAACATGGAAAGCCATGGGGCAATTTCCAATACCTGTTTTCCTTCCAGCAGCATATTGCCCCAACTCGCAGTAGGTGGTTGAACACCAAGACCTAGAAAGCTGAGGGCGGATTCTGTAAGGATTGCACCAGCCACCCCGAGAGTTGCAGAGACAAGTACGGGGGCAAGGGCGTTTGGCAGAATGTGCTGTGCAATGATCCGTGCTGATGATGCTCCCGCTAGTCGGGATGCTGCAACAAAGTCTCGTTCTCGTAAGCTCAAGGTTTCTGCTCGTACAAGTCGAGCGACCCCCATCCATGAGGTTAGTCCGATCACTATCATTATATTGATCAAGCTTGGTTCAAGGAAAGCGATAACTGAGAGGATAAGAAAGAATGATGGAAAGCACAGCATCACGTCAACAAATCGCATTATCGTTTCATCCACCCAGCCGCGGAAGTAACCGGCAACAAGGCCGAGTACCAATCCTATAGATATAGAAATACCGACTGCTACAAACCCTACCCACAAAGATATACGTGCACCGTGAAGCATTCTGGAAAGCACATCACGCCCGAGGGCATCAGTACCCATGAGGTGTCCGGTTGATGGTGGTTGTAAAATGAGGTCGAGATTTAATGCATCAGGATTAAACGGTGAAATGAGCGGAGAAAGAATTGCGGCAAGCGTCATAACACCCACGATGGCCAGGCCAATCGTGAGCATTCCATATTTACTCCAGAAAGCACGTGAGGTGATTGGAAGCATTATGCACCACCTCCCGTGTTGCGGATACGTGGATCAGCAAGTCCGTAGAAGAGGTCGGCAATCATATTACCAGCCAAAGTAAGAACTGCACCAAGGACAAGGTTCCCCATGATCATTGGATAGTCACGTGCAAGAACAGACGTATAGAAAAGCTGTCCGAGCCCCGGAAGGGCAAAAATTGATTCAATAATAACAGAGCCACCGATAAGGCTTGGAATGGAAAGACCAAGGATTGTGATGACCGGAAGCAGGGCATTACGCAGCGCATGTTTATAGATAACAGTGTGCAGCGGTAGCCCTTTAGCTTTGGCTGTAAGAATAAAATCTTGTCTCAACACTTCCAGCATGGAGGAACGCATGAAGCGTGACATGCCGGCAAGGCTTCCGAATGTATAAATAAAGATAGGCATAGCCAGATGGCGTGCTAGATCGCCCATCTTTCCCCAGAAAGACAGGCTGTCATAGTCCAGTGACGTAAGGCCGGAGATGGGGAGCCATTGCAGATAGATTCCGAAATAAAGCATCAATAATAGTGCGAGCCAGAATCCGGGCATTGCAAACCCGATAAAGACGAAGACCGTACTCGCCTTGTCAAACCATTGGCCCTGATAATAGGCGGCTCCCACCCCGATGGGGATAGCAAAGAGTAACGTCAGGATAAGGGAAGTAATGTTCATGCCAATGGTGAGCGGCATTCGTTCCTTAATCTTATCCCAGACCGGACGATTGTCGCCAGACATGGATCTACCGAAATCAAACTGCACTATGCGTTTGACCCATCTGTAATATTGAACATGCACTGGCTGATCTAGCTCATACAGACGTTCAAGGCGGGCACGGGCTGCCGCACCCACCTGTGGATTCAATGTCGTCTGTAAATCGGTAGGAGAGCCGGGAGCAAGGTGAATAACCCAAAAGCTTATGACCGTAATGCCGAAGAGAATCAGCATAGTCATGCCAATTTTCTTACAAACTTTGTATAAGACGCGGCGGAGGATAACAGAAGGAGTTATCTCGCTCGCTGGCGCATGTTCCATAGTAGGGTACTACTCCGAGTTGCTGAGCCACTGTCCCATTTTTTGAACAGTTCCAGTCCAATCATTGGAAAGACGTGTTTCTAAGAAGGTTCTATACGCATCATCCAGAAGCGTAAGACAGCTTTCAATAAGGAAGATTTTTTCGAGGAATGGACCATCAACGTCATCTTCTTCGTTGGCATCAGCTTTTTCAACTTTAGGAGTCTTAAGGCTGCCAATAGAAAAATCTTCTGCCTTTAATGTAAGTTGCCATGCTTCTGTGTCTTGTTCAATACGAATCAATGCACGGGTAACTTTTTTACCCATGGATAAGCCAAGGCGCGCTTCCTTTAGTTCGGATGTGCTGCCGGACACAGTCGCAGTTTCCAGCGTTTCGCCTTCGCCGCCCTGAACAGAAACACGCTGTTCAACATATAAATTATAAGGGCGCCCTTCTTTAGAAGTGAAGTTGCCGTTAGTTACTTCGCTTCTAAACCACAGCCAGGTTAAGAATTCCTGACCTAATATAATGTCTGTAGTCTGACCAAGGTAATCAGCCATGATGTCTCCTATGCGAAGTTAGTCGGTTCGAGTGTATCAAGTTTTTCAGCGGCATCTTCACCCAAAAGTGAAATCGCAAGGGAATATGGAGTCATTGGCTCGAGATCGACACCAAAGGTTTGTGCAAAGTAATCTACGAACAGTTCTAACATTTTTGACTGGGTAGACGCAAAGTATACGTCATTATTTTGCATGTTCCATACAACATGGAATTCCGCAGGTACTGGGAAACTACGCGCACGAAGTTTTAACTGTACTTGTTCTTTCAATTCTTTCTTACGCTCGCGGGAAACGTATTTCTTTCCTTGTTCTTTGACCTTGCGTTCTTCTTCACGAACCGCAATAGCAACGTGCTTTTTCATAACCGCTGCAGGGATACGTCGTGTGTCTAGACGCAAAGAAAAGGTCAGGTAAGCACCTTTTTCAGGTGGCGCTGTGTGCCAGTGGGAATCAAGCATGTCGTCAAAACATACCCAGCCCCAACCACGCTCCTCGGCAGAGTCTTCAATCTCTTTGAAGGAAAACATGCGAAGTTTCTCAGGAATTTCTGGCCAGAGCTCTTTAGGAACAGGCTCTGTAATCTTATATCGAGTAAATGAAGTACTGGCGTTTAAAAAACCCATGTTGCTCTCCTTATGTATATGGGAGTGTGTAGCGCATCTTTGAACAGTACGCCAGATTATAAGATACAACGTGACCGAGTAACAGATTGAAAAAATATATAACGTAAAAACAGAATGTTAAAAGCGTAATGTTAGGAAAAATAAAAAACGTGTTGACTTGTGAATAAAAGAGCGTAGATTCCCTCTCCGCTGCTGATGAGGCAGCAACACAGCTTTCGACGCGAAAGTGACGAAGAATTTATTTTTGAAAAATTGTTGACACGAGAGTGTCTTTTTCGTAAAAAATACTTCTGCGCTTGAGAAAAGAGAGCAGGGCTCTAACGAGTTTATAAGATGATGATTTATTTTTAAAAACTTGTTGACTGAGTCGATGTGGGCTGGCATAAACGCCAACTCGACACAAGGCTAACTAGCCAAGTGGAGCTTTTGTTAAAAAGCTCTTTGACAATTAAATAGCGAATCGGATTGATTTAGAGATCAGCTAGCGTTGTTCGTTGCTTCGGTAACGGACAATTCAATACAGAATTATTAAACTGGAGAGTTTGATTCTGGCTCAGATTGAACGCTGGCGGCGTGCCTAACACATGCAAGTCGAACGCGAAAGTCTCTTCGGAGACGAGTAGAGTGGCGCACGGGTGAGTAACGCGTGGATAATCTACCTATTGGTACGGGACAACAGTTGGAAACGACTGCTAATACCGTATACGCTGGAAACGGGAAAGGGGGCCTCTTCTTGAAAGCTCTCGCCAGTAGATGAGTCCGCGTTTCATTAGCTAGACGGTGGGGTAACGGCCTACCGTGGCAACGATGAATAGCAGGCCTGAGAGGGTGGCCTGCCACACTGGGACTGGAACACGGCCCAGACTCCTACGGGAGGCAGCAGTGGGGAATATTGCGCAATGGACGAAAGTCTGACGCAGCGACGCCGCGTGGAGGATGAAGGTTTTCGGATCGTAAACTCCTGTCAAGAGGGAAGAAACCTATTAAGAATAATACTCTTAGTAATTGACGGTACCTCTAGAGGAAGCACCGGCTAATTCAGTGCCAGCAGCCGCGGTAATACTGAAGGTGCAAGCGTTAATCGGAATCACTGGGCGTAAAGCGCTCGTAGGTGGCTTTGTAAGTCAGATGTGAAAGCCCACGGCTCAACCGTGGAATTGCATTTGATACTGCATCGCTAGAGTATAGGAGAGGGAAGTGGAATTTCTGGTGTAGGAGTGAAATCCGTAGAGATCAGAAGGAACACCGGTGGCGAAGGCGACTTCCTGGACTATTACTGACACTGAGGAGCGAAAGCGTGGGGAGCAAACAGGATTAGATACCCTGGTAGTCCACGCCGTAAACGATGGGTACTAAGTGTCGGAGGCTTGACCTTCGGTGCTGTAGTTAACGCGTTAAGTACCCCGCCTGGGGAGTACGGTCGCAAGGCTGAAACTCAAAGAAATTGACGGGGGCCCGCACAAGCGGTGGAGTATGTGGTTTAATTCGATGCAACGCGAAGAACCTTACCCAGGCTTGACATCCTGCGAATGTCCTAGAAATTAGACAGTGCCCTTCGGGGAATGCAGTGACAGGTGCTGCATGGCTGTCGTCAGCTCGTGCCGTGAGGTGTTGGGTTAAGTCCCGCAACGAGCGCAACCCCTATCCTTAGTTGCCATCAAGTAATGTTGGGCACTCTAGGGAGACTGCCCGGGTTAACCGGGAGGAAGGTGGGGACGACGTCAAGTCATCATGGCCCTTACGCCTGGGGCTACACACGTACTACAATGGTGCATACAAAGGGTTGCGATACCGTGAGGTGGAGCTAATCCCATAAAGTGCATCCCAGTCCGGATAGGAGTCTGCAACTCGACTCCTTGAAGTCGGAATCGCTAGTAATCCTGGATCAGCATGCCAGGGTGAATGCGTTCCCGGGCCTTGTACACACCGCCCGTCACACCACGAAAGTTGGTTCTACCCGAAACCAGTGAGCTAACCAGCAATGGAGGCAGCTGTCTACGGTGGGGCTGATGATTGGGGTGAAGTCGTAACAAGGTAGCCGTAGGGGAACCTGCGGCTGGATCACCTCCTTTAAAGAAAAAAAATCCGATTCGCTATTTAATTGCAAAGAGTTTTGCGTTGACCAACTTATGGTCGCATGCTCTTTACAACTAAATGACACAGCAGCCTTTCTAATAAGAAAGATTGTTGTAACTAAAGCACCGCCGGCAGGCGATTCTTTTGTCATTAGGCTGAATGGGCCTGTAGCTCAGTTGGTTAGAGCGCACGCCTGATAAGCGTGAGGTCGGAAGTTCAAATCTTCCCAGGCCCACCATCTACCCAAGTGGGGGCGTAGCTCAGCTGGGAGAGCACCTGCCTTGCACGCAGGGGGTCAACGGTTCAATCCCGTTCGCCTCCACCATTTTGGTGGAACAGCATACAGTTCTTTTACAAGTAAATTTTTGGTAGTGGTCATTACTTAAATGTTAAGTAGTGGTAACAATCCAAGTATTATACTTGGCTGAAACCTTCGGGTTTCTGCTCTTTTACAATCGATAGGGACGGAAAAGAATGTCCGTAGAAAAATAAGTTATTAAGGGCAACTGGCGGATGCCTTGGCACTAGAAGGCGATGAAAGACGTGGTAGGCTGCGATATGCTATGGTGAGGAGCCAAACATCCTTTGACCCATAGATTTCTGAATGGGGAAACCCAGCGGGAGTTATGTCCCGTTATCTCTTTACTGAATACATAGGTTTAGAGAGGCTAACCGGGGGAAGTGAAACATCTCAGTACCCCGAGGAAAGGAAATCAAACGAGACTCTCTTAGTAGCGGCGAGCGAACGGGGAATAGCCCAAACCGTCATGTTTCGACATGGCGGGGTTGTAGGGCAGTCATCAAGTGATTCATTATTAGATAGGGGAACAAGCTGGGAAGCTTGACCGTAGAGGGTGAAAGTCCCGTACCTGAAGTCGAACATGACACTGACTGTTCCTGAGTACCGCGGAACACGAGAAACTCCGTGGGAATCTGGGAGGACCATCTTCCAAGGCTAAGTACTAACTAGTGACCGATAGTGAACCAGTACCGTGAGGGAAAGGTGAAAAGAACCCCTGTTAGGGGAGTGAAATAGAACCTGAAACCAGTTGCCTACAAGCTGTGGGAGCATCCTTGAGATGTGACCGCGTGCCTTTTGCATAATGAGTCAGCGAGTTAATCTACTGTGCAAGGTTAAGCGAAAGTGGAGCCGTAGCGAAAGCGAGTCTGATAAGGGCGACAAGTACAGTGGATTAGACCCGAAACCAGGTGATCTATCCATGAGCAGGTTGAAGCTCAGGTAAAACTGAGTGGAGGACCGAACCAGTATCGGTTGAAAACGATTTGGATGACTTGTGGATAGGGGTGAAAGGCCAATCAAACCTGGTGATAGCTGGTTCTCTCCGAAATATATTGAGGTATAGCCTCGAGGTAGTTTAACGGGGGTAGAGCACTGACAGGGCTAGGGGGCTCACCAGCTTACCAAACCCTATCAAACTCCGAATACCGTATAAATGATCCTCGGGAGTCAGACTGCGACTGAGAAGGGCCGTAGTCGAAAGGGAAACAGCCCAGACCGACAGCTAAGGCCTCCAAATCCATACTCAGTGGAAAAGGCGGTGGAATTTCCTAGACAGCCAGGAGGTTGGCTTAGAAGCAGCCATCCTTTAAAGAAAGCGTAATAGCTCACTGGTCTAGAGATTCTGCGCCGAAAATGTAACGGGGCTAAGTATGGTGCCGAAGCTTCGGATCAGCACTTTGTGCTGGTGGTAGGAGAGCGTTCTCTACTGGTTGAAGGTGTGCTGTGAAGCATGCTGGACGGTAGAGAAGTGATTATGCTGACATGAGTAACGATAAGATGGGTGAGAAACCCATCCGCCGTAAGCCCAAGGTTTCCGGGGTAAAGGTAATCTGCCCCGGGTTAGTCGGCCCCTAAGGCGAGGCTGAAAAGCGTAGTCGATGGGAAACAGGTTAATATTCCTGTACTTGTATAGATGTGCGATGGAGGGACGGAGTAGGATAGACACGCTGGCTGTTGGAATAGCCAGTGCAAGTGCGTAGGGTTGAGGTATAGGCAAATCCGTACCTCTACATGCCTGAGACACGATGCGGAGTTCGCAAGAACGTAAGGTGTTGAGTCCATGCTTCCAAGAAAAGCTTCTAAGTTTAGTCTATGCAAACCGTACCGCAAACCGACTCAGGTGGGCGGGATGAGTAATCCAAGGCGCTCGAGAGAACTGTAGTTAAGGAATTCGGCAAAATGACCCCGTAACTTCGGGATAAGGGGTGCTCCTTGTTGTTAGTTTCCTCGCGAAACAAAGCAATGGAGAGCCGCAGAGAAATGGCGGTGGCGACTGTTTACTAAAAACATAGGTCTATGCAAAGTCGTAAGACGACGTATATGGACTGACGCCTGCCCGGTGCCGGAAGGTTAAGGGGAGTTGTTAGCTTCGGCGAAGCAGCGAACCGAAGCCCCGGTAAACGGCGGCCGTAACTATAACGGTCCTAAGGTAGCGAAATTCCTTGTCGGGTAAGTTCCGACCTGCACGAATGGCGTAACGATCTCCGCACTGTCTCAACTACAGACTCGGTGAAATTGAATTCGCGGTGAAAATGCCGTGTACCCGCAGCAAGACGGAAAGACCCTGTGCACCTTTACTATAGCTTGACATTGGGTTTTGGGCTAGCATGTGTAGGATAGGTGGGAGGCTTTGAAGCAGGCACGCCAGTGTTTGTGGAGCCAACCTTGAAATACCACCCTTGCTAGTCTAAGGCTCTAATCCTCTACCGTTATCCGGTTAGGAAACAGTGTCTGGTGGGTAGTTTGACTGGGGCGGTCGCCTCCTAAAGAGTAACGGAGGCATACAAAGGTTCGCTCAGACTGATTGGAAACCAGTCGTTGAGTGCAAACGCATAAGCGAGCTTGACTGTAAGAGAGACATCTCGAGCAGGAACGAAAGTTGGTGTTAGTGATCCGGTGGTTCCGCATGGAAGGGCCATCGCTCATTGGATAAAAGGTACGCCGGGGATAACAGGCTGATCGCGCCCAAGAGTTCACATCGACGGCGCGGTTTGGCACCTCGATGTCGGCTCATCACATCCTGGGGCTGAAGCAGGTCCCAAGGGTACGGCTGTTCGCCGTTTAAAGTGGTACGCGAGCTGGGTTTAAAACGTCGTGAGACAGTTTGGTCCCTATCTGCTGTGGGCGTAGGAGATTTGAAAGGAGTTGCCCCTAGTACGAGAGGACCGGGGTGAACGAACCTCTGGTGGGTCAGTTGTCGTGCCAACGGCATAGCTGAGTAGCTACGTTCGGAAGGGATAACCGCTGAAAGCATCTAAGCGGGAAGCCTCACTTAAGATAAGATCTCCCTCTCATTTATTGAGCTAAAGGACCCTGGTAGACCACCAGGTTGATAGGCTGGGTGTGTAAGGGCAGTGATGCCTTCAGCTAACCAGTACTAATAGTCCGTGAGCCTTATTTTTCTACACTAAATCATTCTTTTCCTCCCTATTAGATTAATATTTAGGGTTAGCCATTCGATGTGCGCAACAAGGTATATATTGTTTGCCTTTCCGGATATCTGACTGACCCGATTTTTTTTCTAGTGACCACGGAGGTTGGGGTATACCCGATCCCATTCCGAACTCGGAAGTCAAGCCAACCATCGCCGATGATACTGCAGGGGAGCCTGTGGGAAAGTAGGTCGTTGCTAGAATATATTTATTACTTGTGAGTACGATGTGATTTACATCTTTCCGTATTTATAAAGTAAGCTGAGATTTTTCTTGGTGGCCATGGAGGTTGGGGTATACCCGATCCCATTCCGAACTCGGAAGTCAAGCCAACCATCGCCGATGATACTGCAGGGGAGCCTGTGGGAAAGTAGGTCGCTGCCAAGATATATTTTAAGACCGCGTTTCTTTTGAAACGCGATCTTTTTTTGTTCAACAATCTTTCATTGCGGCTTGCTTTACCACAGGCGATGAGCGCTCAAAGGGCGCGAGGTTTGGTCTAAGGCATTACGCCGCCAGCCAAACTATTCTATGAAGTCAGAAAGTGATGATCTCTGTAGAGCGGAGTTTGGTTGAGCCTTTTGTATTCCTCTTCTCTTAATCTGCACTCCTATCTTCGACCTTCGCTTAGTTTTTCTTTCTCTTCTCATCTATCTTTTTCTGCTTTGCCCTTTTCCTTTATCTATGATTTCTATGACTAAGTAGAGACACTTAGGTCGAAATATTCATATGTCTATCCCTTTGCTTTGTTTTCAGCTTTTCTGGCTGAATAGGCTGTTGAGCTCTGACTATTGCTTTTCCGTTCACTGAATGAAGAAGAAAGGATCTAGCTTTGAATTTTATGAAAGCCGACTATCTTTGGATAGACGGCTTTTGTTTTTTTTGTGGTGAGTACCGTTTACTGTTCTTGGTGGATATGGTGTTTCAGTTGCTTTGACTGATACCAAGTCCCAAGCTTTCTCTTTCCACGCTCCCGTAGGGGGACGGGGCGCTCAAACGCTAGCGCAGCTTTGCATAAGCCATTCGTATGCTCGTTCCTTGCTAACGGCTGCCGCTACCTTTCTATTCCCCGAGCTTTAACGAGTGATCCCATGCTTCCTCTTTCTGTAATGATTCTCGGAAGATTCGCGGCGGCTCAAAAGAAGCTCGCTTTGCATCTTCAGGTACGAAAAACAATGCCGAGAATAATGACTTCAGCTAGAAGGAATGAATGGGGGTAACTTGCTCTTTCTGAAATTATCCACGGAATGATTATGGTGTGCAGCACATTTTCCAGTGGCGCACTGTGTACTAAAAACAATGTCGAGAAGAACCATAGAAGCGCTAAGTAGGGGGGGAGTTGTTATGTGTGGGCATAATGGTAGGACTTTTCTTTAAATCCTCCCTTGTAGAACCGGGGAAGCAACCTCCCAGATGCATAAGCCATCCGCAATGGTTATTCCTTGCAAACGACTGTGCCTGGCTTTTCATTCTCTCTGCGTTTGAATTCTTGCTCTTGGACACACCAGAATGCTTTTAACTGGTGTCCATGACTCTGATTGGTTATTTACCTACGCTTTGCATAGAAAGTACTGAAAAAGGCGCTTATCCTCGGATAAGCGCCTTTTTACTGCAAGACAATCGAATAGGAACTAGTTCACCATACGAAGAGCTTGATCAGAATATGGTTGGGATATTCTGGAGGTGCATTTTTAGTCATTTAGATTTGTTGCCATCCATTGCGTGAATTGCTCGAGCAATTCAGAGCTTAGATTTTTACATTGAAAGTTTTTACCATCCACAGCAATTACAGGCGTTTTTCCGTTCAGACCTTGGCGTGAAATTTCTAAATAGCAAGTTATCTCTTGAACCAAAGCAGGCAGACCTTTCTTTTTCAGTAAGATTCGAAGCTGGCTTGCTGCATGCTGTGCATTGCTCGTGTCTGGATCCAGAATGGTTATCTGGAGCGTTTCCATGGGCTACTCTGCAATACTGTGAATGAAACGTTCAGCTTCGAGTGCGGCGATAGTTCCATCTGCCATTGCTGTGGTGATTTGACGATACTTTTTCTGTCGTACGTCGCCTGCTGCAAAGACACCGGCTACGGATGTTTTCATCAGATCGTCAGTATCAATATATCCGTTTTCATCGAGTGAGAGTTGTCCCTCAAAAACGTCTGTTCCGGGCTCTTGTCCCATAAATACAAATATGCCGTCACATTCATGTTCGATTATTTCGTCAGTTACAACATTACGCAACGTAACTGACTGGAGCTTTTCACCGTAATCAACAGCAGTCACTTCTGTTGAGTGCGAGATCGTTGAATTAGGGCGTGATTGTAATTCATCCTGTGCGCTTTGCGCTGCAAAGAAGGTATCCATCTTCTCCACAAGCATGAGTTCTTCAATCCCTTGGTCAAGCAGGGCAATGGCTTCATCGAAACCACTATTGCCGCCACCCACCACAAGAACTTTTTTCCCTTTGTACGCAGCGCCATCACAAATGGCACAAAAATGGACGTTCTCACATTCTCCAGCTACTTCTAGTGGAACAGGCTTGCGTCCTGTTGCCACGATCACCGCTTTTGCTTTGTAGACTGTGTCGTCGGCTTCGATAATTTTTTCTTCACCGGAGAAGTCGATGGCATCAATACAAGCTGCTTCTTCTATGTCTACACCAAGAGCTTCCACCTGTTCTTGAATGCGTTCAACTAATTCCATCCCACCTATGCTGGTGTAGGATGGCATGTTTTCAACGACTTTTGTCCAGTTAACAAGTCCGCCACATGCGTTCTCGTCAAGGATGAGAACGCGCAGGTTCGCACGCGCTCCGTAAATGGCAGATGTCATGCCTGCAACGCCGCCGCCTAGAATGATTAGATCGTATGTTGTGCTCATGTCGTTATCCCTGACGTTACGAGTTACAGGGAGGCGTGGAGAGTTTTTAGTTCACGCGGGTTCATTAAACCGGAGTGAACCTTTACAACTTCACCGTTGCGAACAAACACGAGTGTTGGGACACGTTCAAATGAAAGCTTTTTCATTAATTCAGGATGGATTTCACTATCTATGCTGTAAATTTCTACTGATGGAGCTTTTGCAGAAAATTTAATCAGAACTTTTTCCATATTTTTGCAATGTGGACACAGCTCTTTATGGAAAAAGAGAATTGCGTCAGAAAGTGATGCAAAGAAATTATCGAGATGTTCTTTTGGAACCGAGGTAATAGTGCTCATAGAAATATCTCCAGAAAATTTTATTCGTAAACAAGAGAAGATAGACCCTCTATGTCGAGAATGTGTATCTTGTTCTTCGGCAGCATTTTAATAAGCTCTGCCTTCTCTAGTTCCTTGAGTGATTTGTATAGCGTAGCCCTGTGCGCACCAAGTATGCTGGCGATGTCCTTCATTCGTAATGAGCCTAAAGAAATAACTTCGTTTGCGTGAAGCGGTGCTGAGTTATAGCGTAGGAGAATAAATTTAATTATCCGCTGATCCAGCGAGTCTAAGCCTAAAGAAGCTGACTGGTTGCTGAGGACGCTTATTTTTTCAGAGAGCGTACGAATGATGTCTTTTGCAATTTCCGGATACTGAGGTAGCATTTCTTCCACAGTTTTTCGTGAGAAGAAATATACTGTAGCATCTTGATAGCAGGAAAAATAGCTGCGTATAGGTCTATTAATAAAGAACGGAGCTTCGCTGAATAACGAGTTCTGCTCAATATGCATAATAATCTTTTCCGCGCCATCCCATGCCGTGCGTTGCATACGCACAATACCGGACTGCAAGTAGCAGAGTTCCTGAACCAGCTCTCCTGCATTGATGATGACTTCACCGTGCTTGAATTCTTTTTTTCTTCCGAGGTGCAACACCTGTTCCCAGGCATGGCTATCAACGTGAACTCGCCAGAATTCGTCTACATCGTGTGTGATCATGATTCGTCCTTCTCAATACAAGAGAGCCTATTCAGTTCTCGTTATCTTTACTTATGTGGTGCGGAGTTCACCAATGAACAGCTTTAATTGCTGTAGCAGTTCTTTGGCTTTCTCCGGATTGTCGTTAATGATGTTTTTTAATTGAAACTGGTCAGCCCGTCGGTCAAAAAGCTCATCAGATTGAGGTACAGAAACTTCTGCCCCTGGAACACATGTCCACATTTCTTCTTTTACTTCTAGTTTTGCAGACTGTTCACCAGCGTTACCGCCTGAGCCTGAACCATCGTAGAAGATTTTGTTCATGGAATCCGTGTCGATCTCTTTTTGCAACCAATGGATATAACTATAATCATGAGTGATTATAGACCAGGACATACCGTAGTATCCAGCAATAGCAAAGTCACGAACCTTTTCAGCTTCCCCCCGCATTACTGGGAGTAAACTGATTCCCTGAAGTTCGTCTGCATCAAAAGTGTTGATGCCTTCGTGTCCGGTTTCTTCAAGAGCATTTGAATCATCAAGTCCAAGTGCATCAAGAATTGTGGCTGTAATGTCGACGTTTTGAACAAAGCTATCGATACGTTTACCGCCTTCCAGACCTGGTACATGTGCGAGCAGTGGTACGTGTACAAGTTCTTCGTATGGCCAAGGGCGACATTTACGCATGAGACCGTGGCCATGCTCATCATTACCCATAGGTTGTCCGTGGTCGGAGGTAACAACGACCATAGTTTTTTCCCACAGACCTTGAGCTTTCAGAGAATCGAATAACTTGCCGAGCCACTTATCCACCAGTGTCACTTTTTCAGCGTACAGTGCGCGAATGTGTTCACATTCTTCTTCGGTCATTACGCCTTCAATTTCAGTCCAAGGCGCAATGAGAAGCGGGTTCCCTTTGTAATCCGGATTGTATGGGCATGGTCTTTCTTCCCATACGGAAGGTGGATCCCAAGGCTCATGCGGATCAAATGAATCGAGCCATAAGAAGAACGGACGGTTTGGATCGCGTTTTTCTTTAATCCAGTTGTCAGCTTCAGAGATAACTACTGATGCATAGTTATCTGCATCAGACTGCCAGTCCTGACGTTGACGGAGATAACATTCGGTTTCGCGAATTAATGATTTACTTGAATCATCGTATTCGCCGTTTGCATTCTTTTTGAGCCATTCAGGAGAAAGAAAATCTTCTCCTTTAAACTTATCATTAAGATGGACGTTGCTGAATGTTTCGTGGTCCAGCTCATGTCCGTTGCAAAAACGGACATAATCGAAACCACGTGAATATCCATATTTAGGCAAGCGCATTGGTGGTGTGTCGTAGACTAAAGCAGTCTGAACTTCACGACACCAGAGCATGTCTGTAATTGTGGTGTCTTCAGTAGTAAGAGGACGCCAGCCGCTGTATGGTAAAGTAAAACGTCCTGTCATTAATGCTCTGCGTACAGGAATGGTAGGTAGTCCTTCACTGTATGCATTCTCGAAGAGAAATCCTTTATCCGCGAACTTGTCGAGGTTAGGAGTTTTTACTTCTTTGTTTCCGTAGCAGCCAAGATAGTTGAACTGCAACGTGTCGAGCATGATGAATAGAACGTTTTTGATGTTTTTCCGAGGCATAGTAAATCCTTCAACAATTATGCTGTGCTACTTTCTTTGCTCAGGGCGAGTGGGCGAACCGGCTCACCTTTCGTATTAAAAATCCCAAATCCTGTGACAGCACATGCCATGGAAATGAGTGGTATGGTGAAGTTAAAGAATGCGTACGGCATAAAGTCGACAGCACTCACACCGAGAACTCCTAGAATATAGAAAGCATGCACACTCCATGGGACAAGAGGGCAGCCGAGAGTTCCGGCGTCTTCACATGTTCGGGAGAGAACCTGCGGGGCGATATCAGCATCCTTATATGAGTCGCTGAATGCACGTCCCGGAACAACAACAGCCAGAATTTGGCTACCTGTACCGAGAAGGATAATGTATGCAGCAACCAATGTTGCACCTACAAGGCTAGTGGCAGACTTGGCGCCACGGAGCATAGCTTCAAGCAATACTTCGAGAACGCGTGCTTTTTCAAGAATACCCCCAAAAGCCATACCGCTTGTAAGCAGGAGAATTGTAACCATGATGCTCATGAGACCACCACGGGAAAGAAGTTTGTTCAGTTCCGGTGAAGCAGTGGCAGCTTTGTAGCCACGGGTCATCTGTCCTGCGAGTTCTGCAACGGTAGAGCCTTCGAAGACTGCAATTGCAAGCGCACTTACGAGGCAGACAATCATTACCGGCAATACAGGGAATCTTTTGTACGCAAGAATGATCATTAATGCCGGTGGAATAAATACGATAGGGGTCAGGTTGAATGATGCTTCAAGGTTAGAAAGAATCACATTGATATTGGCGACACTACCGGAGTCTCCGGTATGCATTGAGCCGAGCAGCCAGTAGCCAATCAAAGTAATTATTGCTGCTGGAACAGTTGTCCAGAGCATAGATGATATGTGTGTGAACAGCGGAACTCCACATACCGTCGCTGTAATATTAGTGGAATCGGATACTGGAGACATTTTATCTCCAAAGTACGCACCGGAAACAATCGCACCAACTGTCCATGCAGGATCAAATTGCATAGCGCCGCCCACCCCAAGCAGTGCTACACCAATGGTGCCCATGGTGCCGAAAGATGTACCTGTGGCCAGCGATGCCACAGAGCAGAGAATAAAGGTTGAAACAAGAAAGTGTTCAGGAGAAATAAATTTTAATCCCCAATAAATAATCGCTGGGATGGTGCCGGAAGCCATCCATGCCGGAATAATCATTCCGACGATCATTAAAATGGCAACAGCCAGCTGGATTCTTCCAACGGCAGACAGCATGCCTTCTTGTAATTCTTCCCATGAATATCCGATTCGTAGTGACATGACGCCAGCAAGCACCACGGCAACTAACAGTGGCAGCACCGGAGGGCGTACGCCGAGGATAACTGTACCGTATAGAATAACGGCAACAGGAAGGGAAAAGGTTAGAAGAGCCCACAAGAGTGATGGCTTTCTTCTTTCAGAGCCCATAGTAACTCCTAATAGCAGGGAGTATGGTAATGCGCTTTACCAGACTAGGAATAATAAGAAGCGGTACTCCCGATCTCGCTCCATTCCTCCTCCTTTTTCACCCCAAAAGTACATAACCATTTCATTACGTACTTTAACGAGAACCAACCCTGCAATAAACAAACACAAGAGTCTGTTGCAAAGACAACAACCTACATAAAAAAAGGAGAGCTCATGCTCTCCTTTTGTACTTAACAATGTTTGGTGAATTATTTAGGTAACAATAGCCAAACTGCGCCGTCTGCATTCATGTGGCCAGCAATCCATGTAGCATCTTCACCGTAACCGCTGAAGAGATCCAAGTGGTGTTTTTTGATAGCGCCACCAGTATCCTGTGCGAGTCCTAGTCCTTTCATATTATCGCCGTACTGGAATGCGCCTTTTTCATCTTTTTCCGGCATTGGCACATCAAAAAGGAACATGCTTCCTAGAGGAATATATGACGGATCTGTTGCCAGTGAGACACGCGGTGTGAGGGTTTGTCCCATTGCGCCATACGGGCCGCTGTCTGAGAGTTTGAAAAACACATAGCTTGGATTTGTGGCCAGAAGCTTATATGTGTCTTCCGGATTGTCATCAAAGTATTTGCGTATAGCCTGCATGGACACGCCATCTTTAGGCAGTAAGCCTTTACGAAGCATGACTCGACCTAAAGAAACATATGGGCGACCGTTTTTTCCGTCATACAGAATATGTGTGGTTGATCCATCTTCCAGAAGGAGACGACCGGAACCTTGAATCTGTAAGAAAAAAATATCCAGCGGATCTTTTGCCCATGCGACTTCAAGACCACGTGAATTAAGAGCACCATCAAGGTCGATAGCCTTTCTGTCATAGTATGGAACGGCTTTGCCGGAGTCTATTCGGTATATTGCACGCTGTCCTTTCCATCGTGGATGAATGTCTTCGAGGTTCAGTACCTGAAGATCGGAAGGTTTTGCGAACAGTGGATATGCATAGCCTGGTTTTTTGGTAAGGCTCGCCTCTAAGGCTGGCTCATAGTATCCAGTAAATTGTGGGTCTGCATCAAGCCTATAAAACGTAAAGTTCTTTGCCAGTAATTCAGGATTTGCATCAAGTTCAGGCAAAAGCAACTGCATACGTTTAATAGCTTCCGCAAGTGTTTTCCACGTAACTTTCAATCCGTATTTGTTAAGCGCCAGTTTGGACTGTGGCTTTCTGGAGACGTAAAGAGCGGAACGTTCAAGGGCGGGAGCAAAATCCATCCATGATTTCATTCCCTGTTTGCCAATTGTGAGAGTTTGAATCACAGTATCGGCTTCCGATTCACTAAGTTTTATGAATCGCTCCCCTTCGGGTTGTTCAATAACCGGATCAACAGATTCGGTCGGTGGGGGAGACTGGCTGCACCCTGCAAAGAAAATAGTACTGATAATAAGTAGTGCAGATAAAATTCGAGTAATATGTCCGACAGTCAATTTCGTCCTCCAGTACAGTATGTGGTTAGCTTCTGTAGCATGGAATATTTTGAGTTCAAAGCCCGAACCGCAAGCATCTTTTTTATCCAATATAGAAAGTTGCGGCTCTGATTGTTGACAGTAATGGTCATAATGTGGCTCTGTTGCAAAAAAATAGATGTGATAATTTTCTTTTGGTATAACGGATAAGGATACATTTTGGTTTCAGAAACAAAACAAGAACGAGTTATTCGCAAGGAAACATTTACCGCTTTGTTCAATGAGTCGGAAATGTTGCCTGAGCTGTTGTTTGAGACTCCGGAAGAAGCAGCGGGCAGCATTGCTGCCCTTATGCGTGGTTTTTGGAAATTTGTGGATGACAGTGTTGAACGTGAAGTGCCGCACCATACACAAACCTGTGCCAAGGGATGCAGCTATTGCTGTTCTCAGCCTATCTTCATGGATATTTTTGAGGCTGTGGCTTGTATCCACTGTATGGAAGGTGACGATATAGCAACGGCATTTGCGGAGGGTTTTCCAGCATGGCAGGAAAATTTTACACCGCAACAGCCAGTGTTATGGAAAGCATTACAGGAAGATAAATGGGACGAGTTGGGAACGCTGACAGAAAAATTGACTGCGCCCTGTCCTTTTTTATTGAATAATGAATGTTCATGCTACGAAGCACGCCCGATGGTGTGTCGTACGTGGGTTTCAAAGAAATTTAAATTCCTGTGCAGAATGAACCCATCCAATATAAAGTATACCCTGAAATGTCAGGATGCAGTGCATGACGCATACAACCGTGTGTTGCTGCATATTGCCACGTCTTTTGAAATTCCGTTAGCTGCGGGCGGCTGGACAACACTGCCTCTTGCTTACAATTCTGTGGAAGGAAACGGCGCAGAGTTATTGAAACATGCGATTGCTAAACATTTAACCTACAGCAGGTAAGCGACGTGGAATGTTCAAAGCGGATATATCTTATCGGTTCACGAGGATGTGGTAAAACCTCTGTGGGAGTGGGACTGGCAAAACGTTTAGAATGCAGTTTCATAGATACTGATGCGTTTTTATGCGAGATGCAGGGCAAGAGTGTCAGTGAAATTGTCGAATCTGAAGGCTGGGATGCATTTAGAGACTGTGAATCTGCAGCGTTAATTGCTGCTACTGGAGACAGTGCGCCGGTAATTGCTACGGGTGGCGGCATGGTGTTGAGAGAGCAGAACCGTACGTTCATGCGTGAACACGGTGTCGTTATTTTTATTGATGTACCACCCACTGAGCTTGCCCGACGCTTGAATGCAGATCCTTTGGATGCCCAGCGTCCTTCATTAACAGGAAAATCTCTTGTTGATGAAATCAAGGAGGTACTAGCGGCACGGATGCATTTATATGACGAATCATCACATATAACGGTTGATGGTACGCAGTCTGTTGAGGAAATTATTGATAACATCATGGAACTACTTGAAACTAAACCAATTTCATAGTTAGATACTCCATAATCAAAAAAATATATTCCTAACACGATGCGAGGAGAACAATATGAAGATCGAAAAGGTTCTTGTTCCGGTAGATGGTTCAGAATATTCCCGAAGGGCTGTTGAATATGCTGCAGATTTTGCATCAATGGTCGGAGCTTCTGTTGTATTGCTCACGTGTCGTTTAGAAGTAACATCGCTGTTGAGTAAGGAATTGTATGAAAAGGCAATTACCGATCTGGATGCACATGCAGAAGAACTTTTAGGACCATATAAAGACATATTCGCTAAAGCTCATGTGTCGGTTACGGAGATGGTTCTTGGAGGAATTCCTGAAGATACTATTATGCAAGTAGCGAAGGGCGAGAACTGTGACATAATCATTATGGGTTCTCGTGGGTATTCAGACATTAAAGGCTTGTTCCTTGGCAGCACAACGCATAGAGTGCTGCAACTTGCAGAGTGTCCTGTAACAGTGATTCGTTAAGAAATAATTTTTCAGTATATATCGGGGAATTTTTCATAATGAAAGATTCCCCTTTCTTTTGTTTGAACGGCAACCATTGACGATTTTTAGTAAGGAGCCTGATATGGGCGGTAATACGTTCGGCACATTGTTTCGCTTAAGTACGTTTGGCGAATCTCACGGTGCGGCTTTGGGCGGCACTATTGAAGGTTGCCCATCCGGTATTGCATTAACAGAGGCGGATATTCAGCGTGAACTGGATTTACGCAAACCCGGTCAGGGTGGCATTGCTGCTACCGCACGCAAAGAAGCAGACGCAGTGCGCATTCTTTCCGGTGTGTTTGAGGGTAGAACAACCGGCACACCTATAGGGTTTATTATTGAGAATACAGACCAACGGTCACGCGACTATGGCGACATCATAGAAAAGTGGCGACCGGGTCATGCAGATTTCGGATTCGATCAAAAATATGGATTTCGTGACTACCGCGGCGGCGGACGTTCTTCCGGACGTGAAACCGTAAGCCGTGTTGCTGGCGGCGCAATTGCAATGCAACTTCTAGCAACGCAGGGCATTAGTGTGAATGCATACACAGTTGAAGTTGGCGGCATTGTTGCTTCTACAATAGATGCAACAGGAGCACAGAAGCGCCCCTACTTTGCAGCGGATGACGCAATTGTTGATGCGTGGAATGAACGAGTAAAAGCAGTGAAAAAAGATGGCGATACCCTTGGCGGTATAGTGCAGATTGAAGCTGTCGGCGTACCTGCCGGACTCGGTGAGCCTGTTTTCGATAAGCTTGATGCCTTGCTTGCGCATGCTCTTATGAGTGTAGGAGCGGTGAAAGGTGTCGAAATTGGGCAGGGCTTTGAAGCTGCACGTATGTTGGGAAGTGAAAATAACGACGGCATGAATGCTGAAGGATTCACATCAAACAACTGCGGTGGTAGCCTTGGCGGCATTTCAAACGGTATGCCTATTATTGCCCGTGCCGCAATTAAGCCTATTCCATCCATTGCAAAAGAACAGCATACAGTCACACGCAGTGGTGAGCCATGCACTATGCAGATTAAAGGGCGTCACGACATCTGCGCTATTCCGCGTGTTGTGCCTGTTTTAAAATCTATGGTCGCACTTGTGCTTGCAGATTTACTGCTACAGCAAAGTAAGCAATTTTTTTCGCCTGTTTCGGGCGTTGTAGAACCCAGAGGGTTTGACGAATAATATAACTGCCAGTACATGAGCTACATGCAACCTACCTTACCTATCGATAACAATCCCCAGAGTGCCGCCAATCTTGATGGCACTCTGGAACGTATAGTCTTTCATAATGAAGAGAATGGCTATTCTGTGCTCAGGTTTAAAACCGCAGCAGGGGATAACTACACTGTTGTGGGAAATATTGCAGATCCACAAGTCGGGAGTTCTTTAAAGCTTACCGGCGAGTGGGTGGATAACGCAAAATTTGGACGGCAGTTTAAAATGCTTACGTATGAAACCAGTCTTCCGGCTGGTCTTGTAGGTATCCGTCATTATCTTGCATCCGGTCTTATCAAGGGCGTCGGCCCCAAGACTGCTGAACGCATTGTTGAAGCCTTCGGCGACGACACCTTTGCGATTTTGGATAATGAACCCGAAAGGCTTTCAGCGGTAAAAGGTATTGGTAAGCGTACAGCGATAGGTATTCAAGAAGCATGGTCAGAGCATCGTGGCATCCGCGATCTTATTATGTTTCTGCAACCGCATGGTGTTTCCACAGCGTACGCAGTCCGTATCTATAAGTTCTACGGAAAACATGCGCTGAGTGTTGTTCAGGAAAACCCATACCGTCTTGCTATGGATATTAGCGGGATCGGGTTTGTAACAGCCGACATCATTGCTCAGAAAATTGGATTTGAGGTGGATTCTCCTTTGCGTGCAGAGGCGGGCACCTTGTACATGCTCACTAAAACATCAGACGAAGGGCATGTGTACTTTCCGTTTGATGCGCTGGTGACTAAGACATCCGATAATTTGAATATTCGAGCTGATCTCGTTGAAAATGCAATCGAAATTCTCGAACGTGAAGATCGAGTTGTAATCGAAGAGCTTTCCAACGGGCAGGTTGCTGTCTACCGCACACGATTCCACGCATATGAATCCGGCATTTCGACCTACATAAAAAAGATTCTTGGTTCGCCGAAAACTGTGCTTATCAAAAATCCGAATGAAATTGTTGAAGAGGTTGTAGCAAATCTTGGAATCAATTTGGCTGAAGAGCAGCTTGAAGCTGTGCATACTGCTGTCCGCAGTAAGATGATGGTGCTCACAGGTGGGCCGGGTACTGGTAAAACAACAATTACCAAGGCCATTGTGCAGTCGTACAAGAAGCTCAAGGCAAAAATTTTGCTGTGTGCACCAACGGGGCGTGCGGCTAAGCGCATGTTTGAAACCATCGGGGTGGAAGCAAAAACTATCCACCGTTTGCTGGAATACTCTCCACGCGAAGATGGCTTTCAGCGTAACGAAAACAATCCCCTTGCGTGCAGCCTTATTGTGATCGATGAATCTTCCATGATGGACACCATGTTGATGTTCCATCTGCTCAAAGCTATTCCGCTTGGCGCTACCGTAATCTTTGTCGGTGATGTACATCAGTTGCCATCTGTTGGCCCGGGCAACGTTCTTAAGGACGTTATTTCATCCGGCGTTGTGGATGTGGTTGAACTGCATGAAGTTTTCCGTCAGGCGCAGGAATCAGATATTATTACCAACGCGCATAAGATTAACGCCGGCGAAGTACCATTTTTGGAATCTTCCAAGGAACGGTTGTCTGACTTCTATTTCATCCGGCAGGATGATCCAGAGCGTTGCGCAGCAATGATTGTGGATTTGGTAAAGAATCATATTCCGCGTCGCTTCGGTTTCGATGCAATTGATCAGATTCAGGTACTGACACCAATGCATAAGGGTTCAGCTGGCTCCGGCAATCTGAACCACTTGTTGCAGGAAGCATTGAATCCGCAACCATTGTGTCTGAAGCGCGGCGATCGTGAATATCGTCTTGATGACAAAGTTATGCAGCTGCGTAACAACTACGATAAAGACGTGTTCAACGGCGATATCGGGCGTATCTGCGTGGTAAATACTGAAGACAAAAAGCTTACAGTTCGATTTGATGATGAAAAGAACGTCATCTACGATTTTAACGAATTGGATGAACTGGTTCCGGCATACGCAATATCGATTCATAAATCGCAGGGGTCTGAATATCAGGCTGTGGTTATTCCTGTGCTTACTCAGCATTATGTATTGCTTCAGCGTAACCTGATTTATACCGGTGTAACTCGCGGTAAGAAACTTGTTATTCTTGTAGGTGCCTCAAAGGCGCTTACTATAGCAATTAAGAATAACAAAATGCAAAAGCGTTTTACGTATCTTGCCCAGCGGTTGAGTGAATTTTTGCAGTAGTTTTTTATTGGGACTGTGTTGACCTCGTTTCTATAGTCCAAATCGCTGCCGCCGGTGGGTGCGACCTAAAGAATATCAATCTCTCTGATTATCAAAATAGTCAGAGAGATTTTTTTTATAATGAAATTTGAGAGCTTTACAGCGCGTTAAACTGGTGGCTATGGTACGGAAAATTAGCATAGCAAAGATGAACAGTGCGGGGATGTCTGTCGTCTGGTGGGGCACCGAAAAACAGCGGGAGTATAGCGTGACTGTTTCAACCAATGTGCTGACAATGGAAGATGATCCTGTAGTGCGTGAAACCATTGCGGCATATCTTGCGGATGAAGGATATACGGTAACACAGGCTGAAAGCGGACTACAGGGACTTGCTCTGGTTCGAGAAAAAAAGATTGATGCAGTTTTGCTTGATTGGCGTCTTCCGGACATCTCAGGTGGAGAAGTGCTTTCAAAACTTGGTAGTGTTAACCCGACACTGCCGATTATTGTTGTATCCGGAACTGATGAAGTCGGTGAAGTTATTGAAGCGTTAAAGCGCGGCGCATGGGATTACCTGCGTAAGCCGCTTAAGAATATGGATATACTTATAGATGCGATTGAACGTAATCTCACCAGAGCACAGCTGCTACGAGAAGCTGCTTTGGAAGGAGAGCATCTAAAAGAGCTTGTTCGTAGCCGCACAGAAGAGCTTGAACGAGCAAATGCACTTTTGAGACGAGAAGCAAAAGAGCGGCAGGAATATGCCGCAGCCTTAACAGAGAGTGAAGCTCGTTTCAGGCAGCTTGTAGAGACAGTACGTGAAGCATTCTTTGTACGTAATGCGAAGACCAAAGAATTTACGTACGTTAGTCCGGCAGCAACAGAGATGTTTGGATTTACGCCGGATGAATTTGCATTGAATTCTAGTTTGGTGCTCGAGTTGCTTCATCCTGAAGATCGGGAAGAAGCAACAGAGAGAATTTTGCAAGTATACGAAGGGCAGTCGCCTGGAAGTTTTGAATATCGTTTTTTGGTGGGTGCAGAAAAAGAAGTAAAATGGATTGGTTTTCGTATCTTCCCCGTAAGTGATTTTAACGGTGAAATATACAGACATGTAGGTGTAGCCGAAGATATTACGGAACGAAGGCGCGCACATGACGCCTTATGTGCCTCCTTAAGAGAGAAGGAAATTTTATTTAAGGAAGTGCATCACCGGGTGAAGAACAATCTGCAACTTGTTTCCAGCCTGTTGAGTCTTCAGGCGCAGCGCATTTCAAATTTGGAAGACCGTGAGCGTTTTCTTGATTCGCAACGGCGCATTCAGTCCATGACTTTGGTGCATGAAGAGCTTTATCGTACAGATGATCTTTCCTGTATTGATTTTAGCTATTATGTAGAACAGTTGGCACGACGCATTGAACAGGCTTTTTCTGCAGTTGTTCCGGTAGAATTGGTTGTGGACTTAGAACGAATTCACTTATCTGTTGATACCGCAGTGCCGTGTGGACTGATTCTCAATGAACTTATTTCCAACGTGTACAAACATGCGTTCATCGGTAGGTCACACGGAAGGCTGTATCTGTCAGCTGGGCTGCGTGACAGCTCAATCGTTCTTAAGGTTGTTGATGATGGCGTAGGGTTTCCTTTCCAATTTGATATAGAGGAATCCAACTCGTTAGGTATGCAGGTTGTTCATGCTCTTGTTGAGCAATTATCTGCCGATCTTATTATTACGACCGACAGAGGGACTGAGTTTGAACTAACATTTTCTGATTCAAGTTTGTGTATGTTGCCATCATAGCAAGATAAATTTCTAGATAGTAAGGTCTTGAAGTGTGTCGAGAAGGAGTGTGTCTTTAGTTAGATGCACTCCTTTGTTGCATTCTGCTTCTGTGAATCTACGTACGGATGTCTGTAACGGGAGCGCATGGTGGTAGGCAACGAATGGAACAGCTCCATGAGCATGGGCTTTTGTGGCGGCAGGAGTGAGATGATCAGTTGTGACTGTAATACACGCATCCGGCATCTCCTTTAGGAGAAGTGGCAACAGCTCTTGGTCAATTCGCTCTATGGCATTTTTCTTACCGGCGGCATCGCCAAGGTGCCCGCAATGATCTGGAGCTTCAACATGAATAAACGCGATGCTGTTGTCTGGTTCTTGAAGGAAGGTAAGCGCAGCCTGTGCTTTTGCTTTAAGATCTGTGTCTGGAAGTCCGGTAAAAGACGGATGTGATATGACCTCCATTTCAGCCATATGTCCAAGACCATGGAGGAGAGGAATGCCGGAAACGATGCAACCGTTTGTTTGGTGCAGGGTCGCAAAGGCGGGCAACGTGTATGGGCTACCTTGTCCCCAAAGCCATAAGGCATTCGTTTTGGAGGAGCGTTCTGCAAGAATTGCTGAAGCTTTTTTGATGATATTCTGTAACGGAGCCGGATAGCAACTGAGCTTTGTGTCCAGTGAGATACCTTGCAGCATATGCGGGCCGGAGGTGGCAAATGCAGGGAGCCCTTGTTCACCATTGTTTTGGTTGTGCTCTTCAAGATGCAACCGCCCGTTTCTTTGAATCAACAAGTGGCGATATGTTTTGTTTGCGACAAAGGTAAAGGATTTGTCGCTGCATTCCGCATTCAATGCCTGTATCAGAGCTTCTCCTTCTTTTTGCGTGATGGAAGAAGCACAAGGTGCAGTAATGGTTCCGTGCCTTGTATGGCAGAAGGTAACGCGCCAGACGAGGTCATCTGCAGAAACGGAGAGGCCAAGCGCTGCGGCTTCAATGGGGGCACGTCCGTTATGGTACAGGGTAGGAGAATATCCGAACAGAGACATATTACCCACGTCGGAATCTGGGCTGTATCCCTCGGGAATAGTATAGCAAAGACCCGCCACACTGTGGCGGGTCATAGAATCTAAAACAGGAGTCTCTGCTAGTTCCAAAGGCGTACCTTCGGGACACAAAGACGGGTCGTCTGCGGCGCCGTCAGCTATGCAGACTATGAATTTTTGCATTACAGAATCCGGTAGAATACAGGCTCTTCGAGAACAAGCCCTTTTTCTTTCATTCCTTCCACTGCTTTGTGAACAGCTTCTGCGCGTGCTTCGTGTGTAAGGAATACAACAGAAGCAGTGGTTTCAGTACCGTCTTTCTGAATAGCCTGAGCTATGGAAATTTCCTGTTCAGCAAGGGTACCTGCCAGATCGCGCAGTACGCCCGGTACATCCTGTACCATTACGCGGAAGTAGTACTGTGAAGTAGCGTCTTCCGGAGCAAGGATATCTGCAAGTGGGGGAACCTGTTTCACGTAGCCGGTGTTGTTAGGATTTGCATCACGGGCAATGGTGAGAATGTCACCAATAACTGCACTCGCGGTTGCAAGATCGCCAGCACCCTGACCATGCATGAATATAGGACCACACGCGTTGCCTTCAAGACGGACTGCGTTGTACGCGCCGCCCACACGGGCAATAAGCAGGGTGTGATGCACCAGCATAGGGAATACGCCAGCTTCGATTTTGCCATCTACGCTGCGAACCTGACCCAGCAGTTTTACACGGTAGCCGAATTCACGGGCAAATTCGATATCCTGAGGATGAATGTTGGAAACACCCACAACAGGTAGTTTGGTGAATGGATATTCAACACCGAAAGCGAGACGGGTGAGCAGGCACAGTTTGTGTGCAGCATCAAATCCTTCAATGTCCAGAGTCGGGTCTGCTTCTGCAAAACCAAGCTCCTGAGCCGCTTTAAGAGCGGTGTTGAAATCAAGCTTTTTAGTGGTCATCTCGGACAGGATATAGTTTGCTGTACCGTTAAGAATACCCACAAGGCTCTGTACCTGATTGCCAGCAAGATTCTGCTTTAAGCTGTCCAGTATAGGGATAGCGCCGCATACACTTGCTTCGTATGTAAGATGTACGTTGTGTTCTTCTGCAAGTGCAAAGAGGTCATGACCATCTTCTGCAAGCAGTGCTTTGTTAGCAGTAACAATATGCTTACCTGCTTTAATAGCAGCGGTGATAAGCATTTTTGCAGCGGTAAGGCCGCCGATCAGCTCAACAAGAACATCAACTTCCGGATCGTTAACAAGGATGTCCGGATTGTCCGTAAGTACTGTCCCTTCTGGAAGGTCAGCAGCACGTGGCTTGGATAAGTCGCGTACGAGAACAGATTTTACAACAATCTCTCTACCGGTACGTGCAACAATAGAATCACGGTTTTCTTTAATAACTTTTAGAAGACCACTGCCAACAGTACCGAAACCGGCAATGGCTAAAACGAGGGGTTTATTCCTTGGCACAAATACATCCTTCTTTCTGGAAAAACTTTTTTATTCCACGACACGCCTGATTAATGCGGTGCTCATTTTCAATAAGTGAGAAGCGAACATAATCGTCTCCGAAGTGACCAAAACCAAGCCCCGGTGAAACCGCAACCTTAGCTTCAAGCAGCAGGGTTTTTGCAAATTCTACTGAACCTAATTTCTTGAATTGTTCAGGAATCTCTGCCCATACAAACATGGTGGCTTTTGGTGAAGGAACATCCCATCCTGCACGTCCAAGACCATCAATTAATGCATCGCGGCGTTTTTGGTATACTTCGACTATTTCATGCACGCAATCATCAGGACCGTTTAATGCAACCGTCGCAGCAATTTGAATTGGTTGGAAGATACCATAATCAAGATAAGACTTGATTCTGGTAAGTGCGTGAACCAGCTTTTTGTTGCCAGCACAAAAACCGACTCTCCAACCAGCCATAGAATAGCTTTTTGACATGGAGTAAAATTCTACCCCTACGTCCTTAGCACCTTCTGCCTGAAGGAAGCTTGGAGGAACGTAACCGTCAAAGGTGAGATCTGCGTACGCCATGTCATGAATGACATACACATTATACTTTTTAGCCCAGTCTACGACTTTTTGAAAAAATTCAGGGGTTGCCAGCTCAGTTGTCGGATTGTGCGGATAACTGAGCATAAGCACTTTAGGCTGCGGCCACGTTTGTTGTGTGGCGGTTGTCAAATCCTCAAAAAAATCTCGTCCCTTACCTATTGGAATCCTACGGACATCTGCTCCCGCAATAATAGCGGCGTATGTATGGATAGGATAGGTCGGGTCCGGGGCGAAGACTACATCACCCGGTGAGAGCATAGCAAGAGCGAGATGCGCAAGGCCTTCCTTGGCTCCCATAGTTGCAATAGCTTCAGTATCCGGATCAAGATAGACATCATATTTTCTTTGATACCAGTCACAAATAGCTTTACGCAAGTTCGGAATGCCCTTGGAAGCTGAGTAACGATGGTTAACGCCTTTGTGTGCCGCTTCTGTAAGCTTCTCCACGATGTGATCGGGTGTGGGAAGATCAGGGTTTCCCATGCCCATATCGATGACGTCGATATTCTGATGTCGCAGTTCCATTTTTAAATCATTAACAACTGCAAATACATAGGGTGGTAATCTGTCGATTCTTGGGAATTCGTTCATAGCGCGTATATCCTCTAGGCGTTTTATTTTTTCCTAGAGTACATATTGAAGCTGCGCCTGTAAAGTCAATGAGAGCGGTGTGTTTGGGGGGGAATGGGTGATACTTGTGATTTTATCATCAGAATAATAGATATAAAATGAATAAAATCTCAAAAATTTTTTGAATAAAAAAGAGAAAATAAAAAAGAACCGGTAGCAGCCCCGATGATGCTACCGGTCCAGGGAATTACCGCCAATATTCACATCTAATGAATGAGGGGTAAGGAGGTCGATTTATTCTTGATAGAGCTCTTTTTTGAGCCACTTTTTAATATCGGGTGTAGGTTCAAATAATCCTTTCAAGTCACCGAATTCGGCGAGGAAGGTATTTGCGACACGTGGTGGTAAAGGTACTTCAATAAGATCTATTGCTGCTTCGGAGTTACGACGGACTAGTCGAACAACAGGTCGATCTCCCCAAGTGTCCACTACAAAATATGTTGAGTAATCTGATTTCGAACGTACTGGAGGGTATTCAGCGTGGTAGTCGTTGTTTCCCCACTCAAGGTACATTGTTACAGCATGTTCGGGACTCATGTTCCAATCAATTTGTAAATCACTGAATTGTGAAAGGTTGCTCATTTTTCCTCCAATATTATCAAACGCTATGTGATCCTGTCCTGAATAAAGTGGCGGGAAGAACTGCCACACTCTTCCCGCCATATTTTGCCTGTGTAGGTAAGGAATGCTTTTTCGTTGTGTTGGGTAAATAGTAACTATTACCATCTAAGAGTCAAGCGAAAAAGTTGCATAAAATTGCTCAAATCTCACATTTTTTAATTTTAGTCTTTTTTATTAATAAGATAGGTTTGCATGTGAAAGAAAAGATAAGAATTCAAAGCAGGTGGGAAAACAGTAAATTGCATGTAAGTACGTACATTAAAGAAAGTACAAAGTGCAAAATTGTTACGGGATGCAGCACATAATTATAAAATAATGCACTTTTCGATTTTGCTGCGCTAAGTAGGAATTACGAATAATCCGTATGGCTGGGGCGTTTTGTATGAAATGCTTTATGCTGATTGCACCTTACTAATAGATATATGGTGCAAATACAGATTGAGTTGCAGCATTGCTCATTTTCGCTTGCAGACCCGTTCGCCTCCGTCTCTAAATGACTGCATAAGATGTAATAAAAGTTATTTTGGAACCAACCATAATAGAGAGAAATTTCCGGTACCTAGATATCGGTTCTGGTGTGGTATTGTTTACATGATGGAGATGCACGGATCATTACAATCAGAATAGAGCAAACTGAATAGTCAAACAGTTTTAAATGCTTGACCTGGTATTGGTTTTATGTGCTTATAGCGTCGCTGGAGAAGTCCTCTTTCTTTATAGATGTTGCTTTGTGGGTCGAAGCGCATCGTTAGGTTGAGGCAATGAGTACGCTCCCACCGTGAGAGGTGGCCATCATGCTGATTGCTGAATCCTGTAGAGTCAAACGGAGGTTGTCATGAGACCAGTGAAATTCGCAAAGCCTGAACAGTACGCAGATCACTTTTTTGATACTGCCGAGAGTTTAGGCGTTAAGTTCACCCAGTCTGGTAATATTCATACCAATGGGGGAAAGAACATTTCCAAGGGTAAAGTTGCCGCCATTTATCGCCGTTATGGGGATGAATGTCATGTTTGCCCGAGCTGTGAATTTAAGAGTGACTCTATAGGACTTAAGCACTTTCGGATGATCGCAGAGAAGGCTTTGGGCTAGAAATCTTTTCTACGACTATGTGACTTTGTAGCATGTTTGGTGCCCGTCGCTGCCCCCGCAGTGGCGGGCTTTTTTTCGCCTTTTTTTCAACATTTTCTCTTGAATTTGTTGAATATGTAAGATTATTGGTACAACCAATTTTGTTTGATCAGCGCAAACGGAGTTAATTGGTATGCTGTCAAAAAATAAAATTTTGAAGTACTAATGCACTGATAATATTCAAAAAACTTATTGTTTTGGTGCTACTAGAATAACAAAGATAAAAAAAAGACTTCACATAATTTTCTGATTTATGGACGTAAAAAAACTGGCTGTGTAGGTTGGCGTTACTTGTTGTGGCAACTAATACGGCAAGTCTCTTCCTTTGTGGAAGGAAATCGTGTTGTCTTTGATGTCTTTGTTCTGCTTGCAGTTCAAATGTCATCGACTCTTAAAGAAGACCGGCATTTTTTTTAAGAGATTGATCTGTTGGTAGTGCTTCAGGTCTTGGGAGAAATTTCTGGCGAATATTTCTCTCGCATTATGCAGAGTAATCTGCACACCGATATGGCATCGGTTGAAAAAAATCGGCGATTCACAGTGGTATGTGAAACGTCGTTTTTTTTTGCCTTTTACCAACCCGTGAAGAGTGGGGATAAGGCGAAAAAATAGGCGGCAAGCTAAGCCTGCCGCCTACGAATGGTAATACTAGATTTTCTTAATTTCAGAGTACCAGCTGCCAGCTTTTTCTAAGATGTCATTGATACGGGAAACCATAGCATGAGGATCTTTCAGGTAGCCTTCCAGCAACAGGGAAGATTCGAACAACTGCTCAACAGTTTCTTTAATAAGAGCATCGTCTTTATCTGATTTGTAGATACGCAGCAGGTTGCGGACGATAGGGTGATCAGAGTTCAGTTCGAACACTTTCTGCGGAATAGATTCATCCTGATTCATCATGCGCATGATCTTTTCCATGGAAGAGGTCGCGCCATCAGGGCTGCTAAGAACCGCAGGGGAACCGGAGAGACGTTCAGACAAACGTACGTCGGTTACTTTGTCACCAAGCAGTGTTTTGATGTGTGCCAAAAGATCGCTCAGAGTCGCGGTTTCTTCTTCGGAAAGCTCTTCTGCTTTCTCTTTTTTCACTACATCATCAAAGTCTTTCAGGCTGTCAGGACTAACGGTCTCAACAGATACGAGATCGAATTCGCCGAACTTACCAAGGTTATCCATTACAAATTCATCGACAGGCTCGTAAAGGAAGAGAACTTCAAGACCTTTACGGGTGAAGATTTCAAGATGCGGATTAAGCTTAGCTGCTTCGCGGCTTGTTGCAGAAATGTAGTAAACAGATTTCTGGCCTTCTTTTGCGCGCTCAATGTACTCATCAAAAGAAGTAAGCTCTTCTGCAGCCTCATGTGTTGAGGTGTTAAAGCGAAGCAGTTTTGCATAGCGGTCGCGGTTAGCATAGTCGCTGTAGCCGAGACGGAATATTTTACCGTGAACATTCCAGAATTCTTTGTACGCATCAGCATCGTTTTTAGCCATGCGGTCAAGGTGAGAAAGAATCTGTTTTGTTACAGTCTGATTTATTTTACGGATAAGAACGTTTTCCTGCAAAGTTTCGCGGGAAATGTTCAGTGGGAGATCTTCTGTATCTACAACACCTTTGATGAAGGAAAGGTAGTCCGGAAGCAAATCTTTGCATTCGTGCTGGATAAGAACACGACGCACATACAGGTCGAGACCGTAATCTTCACGGCCCATGCTGTTTAAATCGCGACCAAAAGTTGGGATAAAGGAAAGGCTTGTAAACTGTACAGGTGCATCAACTGCGCTGTGAATGGTTGCAAGCGGCTCTTTATCGTCAAAGGTAAGGTAGTTGTAGAATTCTTTGTACTGCTCTTTAGAGATGGAACTCTTAGGCTCACGCCATAATGCAGGAGTGGTATTCTGGTGGTCACCATCAAGGTAGATAGGGAAAGGAATAAAACTGGAGTGCTGCTTCAGAGCCTGTTCCAGACGGAATTTTTCAAGGAATTCTACAGCATCGTCTTTTACGTTGATAGTAATGACGGTACCGCGTTCCGGTGCATCTTCAGCAGGGGTGATATCAAAAGAGCCCAACCCATCAGATTTCCAAGTGAAACCTTCGGAGCCCGGTTTGTAGCTGCGGGTAGTCACAGTCACATCTTCAGAGATCATAAATACAGAATAGAAACCAACACCGAAGCGACCAATAATGTTGCTAGCGGAGTCTTTGCTTTCTGATAATTCAGCAAGAAAACGCTCAGAGCCGGAACGGGCAATGGTGCCGAGGTTGTCTACGAGATCTTCTTTGTTCATACCAATGCCAGTGTCGGTAATGGTAATGATCTTAGCGTCTTTATCAAGCGTGATAGAGATGGAAGGCTCTAACTCAGCAGCAGCGATTTCCTCACCTTTTGCTTCGGCAAAGCGAAGCTTGTCGAGAGCATCAGATGCGTTTGAAACAAGCTCACGAAGGAAAATTTCGCGGTTAGTGTAGAGGGAATGTGTGATGATATGAAGAAGTTTTCGAACTTCAGTCTTAAATTCATATGATTGTGACATACGAAGAGGCTCCTATGAGATGTCATAAAAGTTGAAATAAAATACTACGGCAATAATAAATCGGAATTCGCCAAGGTCAAGGCTGAATACGAAAAACAGTGAAAAGTATTGAAAGCCAGCAGCTTTTAGCCGTTATAATTTGAGTTCGACGCAAAGGGTATTCCCATATATAATATTGACTGTTTATACTGAAAATGTTGCTTCATCGATTTTTATATCAATGGTTAGCGAGATAATTTCCGCGCAGAAAAATACGTAACTCACCGTAAGAATAGTTTCTTACGACGCCCCGTAGTTACAGAGTGCATAAAAAAGGAGTGACAATGAGCAAGCAGACAGCTGCAACAGGTGTAAAGCCTGTTACCTCTTTAGATATTCGTCAAAGCAAAGGTGATCGTAAACTTACCATGCTGACCGCATACGACTATTCATCTGCAACGCTTGTTGATGAATGCGACATCGATATGATTCTTGTAGGTGACTCTCTTGGAATGGTCATGCTGGGAAGAGACGATACCATCAGCGTAACAATGGACGAAATGGTTCACCATACTAAAGCGGTAGTACGTGGAACAACTCGATCTCTCGTCATAGCAGACATGCCATTCATGTCCTACGAAGTCAGCACAGAAGACGCCATGTGCAACGCAGCACGACTATTTCAGGAAGGCGGAGCGCGTGCTGTTAAGCTTGAAGGCGGTCATACAGTTGTGCCGCAAGTAAAAGCTCTCGTTAATGCAGGAATTCCTGTAGTCGGGCACATAGGTTTGACACCCCAGCGAGTTGCGAGTCTTGGTGGGTTTAAAGTTCAAGGCAAAACCGCAGAAGCCGCCAACACACTTCTCGAAGAAGCAAAAGCTCTCGAAGCAGCAGGCGTATTCTGCATAGTCCTCGAAGCGATCCCCGCTCCAATAGCCGCACGCATTACTCAAGAGTTAACTATCCCGACAATCGGCATTGGTGCCGGAGCTGAATGTGACGGGCAAGTTCTCGTGTTCCACGATATCCTCGGCCTGTTTGATAGATTCGTACCAAAATTTGTGAAGCAGTATGCAAACCTGCGTGAGACCGCAGCGTCAGCAATAAGCGATTACAAGCGTGAAGTGGAAGACGGTAGTTTCCCAGCGCCAGAGCACTCCTTTGCCATGCCGCAGCATGAAAAGGACAAGTTCGAAAAGTAATAGCAGGCTTTTTTGCCTCTGCTGGTTTTGCGACGAGCCTCTGGCGGCGCTTGTCAGCGGGACGTTTGCGGGGTGTCTGCGACGCTTTTTTTGTCTCCGACGGCTGGGGAAAACCTTTCTGTAGAAAGGTTCTTCCCCAGACCCCTTTCCAAAGACTTTTATTATGCGAAGAACGCTCGTAGATATATTTTTCACGCGGCTTAATTTGACTGACTTGAATAATGAGAAAAGTGCTGTCCTATTTATGTAGGACAGCACTTTTTTAGTTCTGAAAGGTAGTGGTGCATAAGCCGCGAGGGATCGTAAAAAAAGTGCTGCCCTCGCAGGTAAAAGTTTTAGGAGATTCTTAAGAAGCCCTTTTTCAAAAGGGTTCTTAAGCCGCCGGAGGCAAAAAAAAGAAAAAGAAAACGCTTAATATTTAGGCTGATACTCAAGGAACTTGGCAAGTGATCTGCCGGTATATTCCTTACAGTTGTTGCCGTAGCATTCGGAGGCGGAGAGTACTGTTGCCGTTAATATTGCGTTCGGTCGGACATTACGAATAAGCAAAAGCCTTGAGGACGTTTCTTCCTGCACGAGAGATTTGAACGAATAGGAGACTAACCAGTCTGTGCTGCCTGTTTCATCCCAGTCGAGGACTGCGAGGAGCGAGAGATTTTCCTGACTGAATTCACTTGTTATTATGAGTTCTGTACCGTTGTGCGTGGCAGTTTGCCCTGCTGACGGCATATTGGAATATGTCGTCCCTACTACGGACAGGTCGTGCTGGGCACCGGTCCAGAGAAAGTTAAGTGATAGTTTGTTGTATGCTATCTTGCTGAACTGCTGTGGAGATATGCTTGCATCTGTTGCCTGCTGTGAGGTGTAGAATACAACTTCTGTTGGTAATTTTTGTTGCAGCTCTTGCGGTAGTTTCTTGATTGCAGAGTAGTAGTTGGAGGAGACTATGATGGCTGGTTCGTTAAAGAAGCCTGTGCTTTTAAGGAAGTCTGGAGTTCGAAAGCAGCCTGTGGTCATAGTGAAGAGCAATGCTAAGAAAAGAAGAGTGTGTTTTTTTAAAATTTTTCGAGTCATGACGTCTTCGTTTAATCCTCAGATTTACATTTGAAGCGAATACGTAAGCGTCCGTCTTCAAAGTCAAAAGAGTTGATGATGAATTCCCCAATTTCTGAGGTGTTCTGTACGTGTTCACCGATACATGGACAGCTGTCGTAGTCCCCAACGTGGACGATACGGATATTTGTAATATCGTCTGACGGGAGTCTGGAGAGATTGTAGCGTTCTTGAGCCTGTGCCAGAGGCATAATTTCTTCGGTCACTTCAAGGTTACGCTGAAGCTGTTCGTTGACAGTGGACTGTAACGCGATGGCTTCGTGTTCATTTATCGGACGTTCGAATTTGTAATCGCATTTAGATTTTTTTGTATTGATGTGAGCAGAGTAGCAGCGATCGCAGCCGAACATGCTGACCATGGTTCCGTTAAGAATATGTTCAGCAGTATGCATATGAGGGACGTAGTTTTTTGCCATGATTGCTATTTTCCTGTTGAATAAAAAAATATGTTGTGCCTGGAGAGGCGCGCGATATCAAATTTTGTGTGTAAAAAAAGCCGCACTCGGTGCGGCTTTTTATTTGTAAGCTATAAGCTGGCCTGAGCGTCCATCGTGCTTGCAAGGTCGAGCAGTCTGTCCTGAATAGTCATCATAACTTCTTTAGGATTCGACAGGTCTTTGCTGCGACGGAAAACCCACGATGCGATGTACAGGTTGGTTTCGTCGTCCTGATCCTTGGTCCACTTGTATTTGCGGATCATTTTGGTCAGAGCCACTTTGTATGCCTCGCGGTCGCGGATTGCTTTTTCGTAATCGGCGCCTTTGGCTTTCATTTTATTCTCTGCTGCATCTGTCACGGACTGTGTGGCGTTCATGTCTGTAGAAACCTGATAGTCGTGCAGTGCAGACTGGAATCGCTGGTTTGCTGCCAGCACATCGCGTTCAGACTGAAGCCATGTAGAAATGTCAGACAAAGAAGAGTTAACCTTTGCACAGCTTTTAATTACGCCTGCAGTAGCTCGTAACTGCTTGGCAGTAAGAGCATAGAAGGTTTTACGTTCTTCCGGTGTCAGAGTCCGCTCGGTGCCATTAAAGGAACGTTCTATTGTGCTGATGTCTGTATTAATAGCATCAACTAAACGTTGTTTGTAGAGCGCGTAAAGAGCGTTGATCATGGTTGGACGCAATGCGTAGCGCATAACTGAACGTCTGCCGATGGCAAGATCGTCTCCACTCCATGAGAGGCCGGTCATTTCAATACCGTAATGAACATTAATTACTTTTGCATCGAGCAAAAGTTTTGATTCTTTTTTTGCAGCCGGATGGCTACCTTTCGGATGATACGAATTAACTAGTAAATGCGATAAATCTGTAATGAAACTAGGCAGTATGACAGTATCTTCAGTAACTTTTTTGTGCTCAGGAGTTACTGGTTCTACTTTTGTTGTACTGGATGTTGTTGTGGATAAAACTCCAGATAAAGCTTCGGATAAAGTTCCAGAAGTGCCTTCTGAAGGCTGGGAGCCAGCGGCTGTGCGTAATGGAATACGTACTTGTGTTGTGACTTCACCGGTAGGAACGACTTGCTCTTCTGTCTCAACAATTTCGGGTTCAAATGTCCAAAGACCTGTAAGAACTATTGCGAGAATGACAAGCGCGACCCAGAGTGCCCGTTTGAGATTAGTAGTATTTGTTTTTGGCGCTTCTTTATCGGACATGATGCCCCCCTTGGGAATCATTATGTTGGTTATCCCCGAAAAAACCGTTCACCCTATTATGATGCTACGAGAGTACAATGATCGTATGACAGGTGTCCAAACACCATATCGAGAATGGTATATTTAGCCTTGGTAGCATTAAGGATAGGCGTTGTGAAGTGTTATTCTTTCCATAAAACAAACAGTTGGCTCTGTAACATGTTGAAATAATAACGATGCGAAATGGGAGTTGGGGCTGTTGGTGTTGGCATCGGTGTCAGAGAATTCTAGGATTTCTGCACGTTGGAAGAGAAAAAAATTAATTGTCGATAACTGGCTGTGCGGTTTTCTTCGGATTTGCAGGTATGCGTGCGATAATTATAACAGCGCTGATAACGAGGGTGCCGCCAATGTAGGCAGAAGCCGACAGCTGTTCATTCCACCAGAGTACAGCAAGTGCTGCGGCAACAACTGGTTCAATATTCGCAACAATAGCAGCCTGAGTAGCTTCCAGGCGCTTAAGTCCAGCACAATAGAAGTAATAGGCGAGATACGTGCAGAGAAAAGCAATAGCCACTATGACCGCGAGTTTTACCGGTGAATAGGCGGTGAATGTTACCCACGGAAGTAAAGCTATAGCACCGGCCGGTAGGCACCATGCATAGAGTGTTGCAGCCTGATAATTTTTAAGAAACGTTTTACCGAAGATGTAGTGCAGCGAATAGGTGAAGCCGGAAAGCAGCCCGAAGAAGATACCGGTCAGCGGCAGTGAAACATCACCGCTTTGCCCACTGAAGCAGACAAGTGCTGTACCTGTGAGAGCGACACCGAGCGCAAGAATTTTGGCAGGTGAGAGCTCTTCTTTAAAAAGAATACGAGAAAAAATGGCTACCCAGATTGGAGCGGTGTAAAGGAGAATAGCAGAGACAGCCGCGCCTGCATGTTTGATGGCAATCTGATATGAACCAAAGAATACAGAAATGCCAAGAACACCGAATACAATAAATATTGGAATATCTTTACGTTGCACTGTAAGAGAGTTGTGCTTGGCTGAATGTAGAAGAAAGAAGACAGCTCCGAGTGATGCACGCCAGAACGCAAGTTCGTGAGGTGTAATGCCATCCTGTAAACCGTATTTTGAAATAGGCCCGAGTAAACCCCACAGGGTGGCAGCTGCTATTATTTGTAAGTATCCAATATATTTATCCATGTATCTCTCCTGCCGATCACTTGTAGCACGGAAAAATCCTTACGGTAAGCGGTTTTTAGAGAAAACATCTAAGCGGTTTAATTGATTTATTTAATCTGTTGTGTGAAGAGTATGTAAATTACACATCGCTCTCGCAGCGTGTGTAGCTGTATCTGTATGGTATTCGGAATTGTGTCACCTCTGTTGAATTATGAACGGGAATATCGAGGTATGAAAAACAGTACGGTGAGTATATGGATAAGCGTCTGTTTGATTCTTATGCCCGTGGCAGCGTTGTCTGCTACGAAATGCTACTGGGATAGTGGAACAATGCAGTTTAGTGGTGATTCCATTCAACAGGCATTGTGCTTAACTCCGGCAGTTCGCGCTAATGGTGTTGTGGAAAAGCTTGAAGAAGGCTTGCCGTCAACACTGGATGAGCTTGTGGGGCGAGAATTTGATTTTACCCGCGAAGCTGTTGAGGCGTATGTTGAAGAGCATGGCTTGAGTGAAGGGGAATTGGGAGGCGCTTTGGGTCTGAGGGTTTCCCGCGCTCGTGGTGAATCAGCTCTCTTTTTTGTATTGCATGATTCTGCCGGTCCAGATTTTGGAACGCGAACCTTTTCTCCAGATATTAATGTTTCTACCCATATTAATGACCTTCGCCAGTTTGGCAGGCGTTGGCATGTGCTTATTGGTCGCGGCGGAGCTTCAACAACTCTGATTGATTTCTTCCAGCCGTTGCGCTCTACGTATTTTGAAACTCGTGATGCGGGTGCAAAAGCAAAAGGGCGTTTTTTGCATGTCGGCCTTATTCAGCCAATTCGAACGAATATAGACGACGCTGAGTCGGATTCCTCCTCGCTAATTCCCGATCCTGCATACACTAAAGAGCAGTATAGAAAGTTGGCACAGGTGTATGTTGTTGCATCCAGCAGAGCAGGGCGATGGTTGATTCCGGCGTATGCGGCGCAATTAAACAAATATGGTCAAGCACCTGTTTTTATGGGTGGCCCGAAAGGGTTTGATTTAGCTTTGTGGGCAAAAGCACTGCGGGATGTATATCGGGAGATATATTCAAGCCGCTGAAGCAGTTACTAGCCCAGCCTATTATTTAGCATTTAAAGCGTTTTTATGAATCATGTGGTTACCATATGGTTCATAAAAACGCTTTTTTGTGTGATATTAATTAATCTGACTGCAATAGATTGCTTTTACATGTTGTATAAGCAGGATTTAATGTATGTAGAGTTGTTTTCTTGGTTATTCTAAAAGGTGAAAACAGCATATATGTCTTATTTACTATTTTAGTTACGCGATAATAAGAAAAACACACTATCTTTTTTCTTTTATGCAGTTGAATATAGAAAAACGTTGAAAAGAAAAAGGGCATTACTGAAAGTGTGACAGAAAAATTTCGTGTTGGAATATTCGTATCAAATAACAAAACACGAGCTAAAGAGTTTTCCTGCAATGTTTCATAAGCAATGTTCATAAAAATGTAGCACTCCATCTAGTTGTGATTTTTCCGAGGGGGAAAAAGCCTCCGTACTCTCCGTACTTTGGTATCGTAGCGAGACGAATGCCAGCTTATCAGGGGGCTGAAAGCCGGAATTTTATCCGGCGCAGTTGAGGGCAACGTGTGCGGTATGACCACATACATGGGGCGGTTCTGTTTAGGCAGAGCCGCTCTTGCTGTGTGCGGTGTTCTGCCATAAAGAGGTCATAATGTAATTGCTGTATGTATTGCAACAGGTTACTAGTGTGGTATGAGTCTAACAACTGTAGAAAGAAAATCCTCGTCCACCTTGCGTTTAGTACCATCGGCAGAACAGCAAACAGCTGTCGGTGCACTCGTCGGGTGTGCAATTTGTCTTGGCTTTATTGGAGCATTGATGAATGGCATTACGCTGGTACGCTTTGCAGTGCTATATCTTTGCTTAATATTTATGACCGTTGGAATGATCTTGCGGAGACAGCAGCGGGTTATCGAAATAAGTTTGCCTGATAGTTGTATATACTTTCTGGGCAGACGAAAAACAGATGTGTATGCCATTCCTTTTGGAATGATTACCGCGCTCAGGCTTACACGCCGTAATGCTCAAGGGGAACTTATCTCGTCTGATTTTGTGCCTGAGGAAGGCAGCCACGGACGATATCCCATTCATTTAGATGTGGTACTACGTACGTCCGGTTATGAAACCTTGGATAGATCCGTTATGGGGCCTGACCTTGCCGCAACAGCATTGAAAATTGCGGAAGTGACGGGCTTTGGAATTGAAGATCACGCAGGAGTGGGATTTTCCCGCACTGCCCGTTCTGAGTATCCACCTGTTTCTGGAGACGTTACGGAAAAGGTTCCACCGTATTCAGCTCTTAAACCAATTTCTATTAATGGCAAAAAGGGCTTCTCATGGTCTCTTTCTCCCGGACGTCTGTACATTGGCTTGATGATGTTTGCCACAGCTGGGCTGCTGTATGGCGGCGGATATGGTGTGTGGAAAGCTTCTGAAGGAGAAGGAAGCCTGATAGCAGGAGGCATAATACTTTTTGTATGTGGCTTTTTCGCTTACATGATTCTCTGGCGGCTTGTTCGTTCGTTGGCTGGAAAAGGATTTGTTGTCTGGGATGATGAAACCGTGCGTTTTGGTGCTTCAATTTTTGGAAAAGAATACGCCTCAGTCATGCTCGAATTGCGAGATGTTAAAACAGTTCGTATTGCAGTTCCACGAGCAGGAAAAGGGCGTGTGGAGATTGTTCAGGCGTCTGGCACTGTTTTTAAAACGTTGAATGTTTCCTCTCCCCTTGCTCCATTAACCACTGGCGATTTGCATTGGTTAAGTCGCTATATGCGGCAGCAGATGGCAGTGCCTGCGGCGATGTGATGGTATCTACTCTGTGTGCTTCAATATTCGAAATTGCTTGTAAAAAAGAACGCTCTTAGATAGGTATCTAAATACGAAGCACCTGTTTTTGCATAGCGTATCTCACTGTTCTTTCAGCGTGAGGTGCGCAGTTTATTTAATCCAACACTGAGAGGTCTCATAATGGCGAATCCTTCAGAACATATTCTGTATAGCGGTGGTGCACGAGGCACGGAAACATACTTCGGTGAACTTGCAGAAAAGTACGGGCTTCAGGAAGTTAACTACAGCTTTGATGGTCACAAGCTTGAGCGTTCCCGAGGCTTACGCGTGCTGACTGCTGATGAACTGGCACTTAAAGACGTGAGTCTTACCTACGTGTCCCGTTTGATGAGTCGTTCTTATTCTGTTGCACCATTGTTCCGCAGAGTACTTCAGTCCATTTGCTGGCAGGTTTCCAGCGGACATGAAGTGTATGTTGTAGGTGTTATTCAGGATGACAACACTGTCAAAGGTGGCACTGGTTGGGGTGCAGAGTTTGCTAAGATTTGTAATAAGCCTCTGTTCGTGTTCGGACAGGCTAAGAATGCTTGGTTCCGCTGGGAAAAAAATGAATGGCTTGAAGTAGAAACACCAACTATTTCTCATCGTCATTTTACAGCAACCGGTACCCGCTTCCTTGAAGAAAACGGTAAAAGGGCAATCGCTGAACTTTTTGAAAAATCCTTTGGTTAGGATTTAACACAAAATTTTGCGGGAGCTGTTGCTCCCGCTTTTTTTATGGCTGCTGGCGTGCAGCATAAAGGAAAACACTGTGTACGAAGATGACCAGACCAGAGCAGGGGCAATTGCTGCCATCTGCGCATTTGTTTTTTGGGGAATGGCACCCGTTTATTGGAAGCAGGTAGCACATGTTCCTGCATTTGAAGTGTTATGCCATAGGATTTTATGGTCATTATTTTTTGTAGGACTTATGCTTTCCTTGCGTTCCGGATGGAGCACGTTCAAAGCGATTTTTTCTTCGAAAAAAACAATGCTGCTTCTTACGTTAAGCGGCCTTATTGTTGGCGGTAACTGGGGACTGTATATATGGGCTGTGAATCATAATATGGTTCTTCAGACAAGCCTTGGGTACTACGTTACTCCTTTAGTAAGCATGATGCTTGGCGTGGCTGTTTTTAAGGACAAAATTCGTCCTATTCAGCTTTGTTCGGTATTTCTTGCTGTGGCTGGGGTAGTTGTCCAGCTGATAATTGTTGGCGAACTGCCGTGGGTTTCTATGGTGCTGGCTTTTTCTTTCGGTCTATACGGATTGCTCAGAAAGCTTGCGAATGTTGAATCTATGGCAGGGCTGATGTTTGAAACCGTACTGCTTATACCATTTGTGCTCATCTATCTAGGCAGCCTTGAATTGCAGGGTACAGCCTCGTTTTTGCATGTTGACCGTATGACAGATATGTACCTTGTCGGTGCAGGTATCATCACATCTTTGCCTCTTATGTGGTTTGCGTTTGCAGCGTGCAGATTACGTCTGACCACTCTTGGCTTGATTCAATATATTGCTCCAAGTCTTGCATTTATGCAGGGTGTTTTTCTTTTTAATGAACCATTTACGATGGGGCACATGCTTTCATTTATGTTTATCTGGAGCGCTATTGCGTTATATTCCGGCGAAAGCTGGTTACAGCGTTCTCGAAAACTTCTGCATGCAGAAGAAATGTAGCATATCATTTCCGACAAAACGTTGATGTATAGAGGCCGCAGACACTATAAATTAGTGCCTGCGGCTTTTTTATAATCAATGATCCGAACTGTTGCTTCTATATGCTGTCTTCGGCTATAGAGTAAGGTACTCGGCTGTATGTACACTAATGAATATTGGGGAATGACATGATGTTTTACGATAAAATGACAATTAATGGAGTGACCGTGCCGAACCGGCTGGTTCGTTCTGCCACGTGGGAAGGACTGGCCTCTGCAGAAGGTTTTGTTACTCCTGCACTTGAAGATGCAATGCTTGAACTTGCTGACGGCGGTGTAGGCATGATTATTACCGGTCACATGTTTGTAGCAGAACAGGGTCGCGCCGGAGAGCGTCAGCTTGCTGTTTATGCAGACGAGTATATTAGCGGTCTGCGTTCTATGGTGAAAAAAGTTCATGAACGTGGAAGTGTCATCGTCGCACAGCTTGCCCATGCTGGTGGTCAAGCTGCTCAGGCAATTACCGGAATGCCTGCATTGGGACCAAGCCCTTTTGCCCGAAAAGATGGTGAAGTCTGTCTGGAAATGACAGAAAACGATATTGATGACATGGTGAATGCCTTTCAGCAGGCTGCTTCACGGGCTTTAGCGGCAGGGTTTGATGGTGTACAGATTCATGGAGCGCATGGCTATTGTTTAAGCCAGTTTCTTTCTCCACACATTAACAAGCGGACAGATATGTATGGCGGTTCTTTCGAAAACCGTATGCGTCCACTGGTGCGTGTGTATGAAGCTATCCGTCGTGTAGTGGGAGATAATTACCCTGTTACGTTAAAAATAAACTGTGAAGATTATGTTGAAGGCGGTCTTGAGCTGGAAGACAGCGCAAGTGTTATTCAAGGACTTGAAATGATTGGGTTGGATGCCGTTGAAATTAGCGGTGGATTGCTTACTAACAGTCCATCTAAATCGTCTGTGCGTGTAGGTCGTTTTGATACTCCGGCAAAAGAAGCATGGTATCGAGAGGCTGCGCGTGTAGTTAGAGAGCGCACTAAGCTGCCGATAATCCTTGTGGGTGGTATCCGTAGCTTCAGTGTTGTTGAGGGATTGCTTGCCGAAGGGCTCATCGATTTTGTTTCTATGAGCAGACCTCTTTTGAGAGAGCCTGATTTGCTGAAACGGTGGGCAGCAGGGGATTTAAGAAGAGCAGAATGCATTAGCTGCAATAAATGTTTTAGCGTGCTTGTTAATAACGAAGGATATTTTTGTCCGGTTGCACAATCCAAACTAGCCGAATCAGCCGCAGCAGGTACATCCTCATAAATATATTGAGGTACGGTAGAAAATTTCGTACTCCTTGTGTGCTGATTTTTTTGCGATGTAGCGCAATTGTTGACAGATAGTGTATCTTGTCAGGCTTCGTAAAAAACAGCCCTGTTGCAGGATGAGCGCTTTGGCAGAATGCTCACCAAACTGTGACCGTTAGTGAACGGGGCTGTCCTACAGCGTGTTAGAAAGGAGAAGTAAATGAAGATTCTTGCAATTGATAAAGTACTGCCGGAAGCAACTCCGGATAAAGTTAAAGACACGTTTATGAAAGAAGTGAACCATACAGTTAAGATGTATCTTGCTGATGTGGTTCGTGAAATGTATTTCCGTCAGGATCGCTCCGGTACCATTTTAGTACTTGAAGCGCCTTCCATGGAAGATGCACGCAGCCTTATTGATAGAATGCCTATGGTACAGGCAGGATTGATCGATTTTGAATTAATCCCACTTGGACCATTTGTACCGTTGGCGTTGCTTCTAGATGAAGAAGCACCGACGCAATAAGAGCTTTTGCATTGATCATAAAAAAACGCCCCGAAGTAATTCGGGGCGTTTTTTTATGAATTAATTATATAGCTATGTCAGTTAGCTTGACCTTGTTTCGGGCATGATCCTTTACGCAATACAAAGCTGTGTCGGGGCGTTCAGTAACAGACTCTCAACAGGAATCGTTAGGCAGGAAAAAATTGGCCAATGCTTACAATATGGTAATTACGTTCGGAAGTGTTGCCGAACGGAGTCTGTTTTATGTGCTTTCTAATACGTTCTCCAAGCGATTGAACGCTTGCAAATGAAGCACCTTGCATGATGATAAGGAACTCATCATCACCGATACGATAACTATAGCTTTTTAGAGGATAAGAGCGTCCGTATGTGGGTGGTGACTTCGTTTTTTATTAATAGCAAGCATAGTAATGCTTGCCGCCGTAAGTATGACATAGAACATTAACCATATTATATAGATTGCAGTCCCCAAACCGGAAGCAAAAAAGCTTTCGTAGAGAGGGGCAGCCAGCGAAGTAACTATACGCAAAAGGCAGACGATGGAGCCAAGTATGTTGAGGAGACCCAAAGCACGCGCACCACGATAGGAGCTTTGGCTGGTGAGTGCATTGTGTGCAATGAAAGCATGATACGGTAACACTAATGCGTTAAAGGCACCGATTCTGATAGCGACATTGAATTCAATTATCGAGAACCAGTAAAGAAAGAATGAGGCGGTAAGTAGGTTCAGTAGGCCGAATAAATAAATCCGCCAACTAACAGACAGATTGAAAAATTTTCTAATACCAATCCAGAGCATGAGTAAGCCCAAAAGTCCCAATCCATTCCCGCCAATAACCGAGACATAGAACGGGACATACCCCCTCAAAATGATGAGTAATTCACCGATGCAGCATGCAGATATTCCAATAGCACAATGCAGGGTTCCCTGCGTGGAGTACGTACTATTATGAAGTCGAAACAGTACTACTGAAGATAGGAAGGTCGTAATGGCCAACACTACGTATAGTTCTCTTATTGCGAACATAAATTTGATTTTATTGGGTTACAGCTCGGTGGTATGCGCATGGTGTGCTGCATAACGAGATAATTTTGCTGATGAGTTGGGCGGGTAAACCGAGCATGTTAAAAAATAAAAGATGCTTTCCTTTTGATCTAAGTAAAAGCAATTGGAAAAATAGTCGAGTTTTTGAGTGTGTGCATTTAGCAATTTTAATGGCGAAGAAATTTCGAAATTTTTTATATGTAATTACTTATTGTTGTGCATATAGAAAAAGCCAGCATGTTTGCACATACTGGCTTTTTCTTCTTTTCTTGAGTGTGTGAAGGGGAGACCTTCAACATCCTAGAGCGCTACATACCTGTGTCTTCAGGAATTTCTTCAGAAGGGTAGAGATCTGTAGGGTTTTCGAATCGTGTAAACTGGCCATTGTACTGGAGCTGTGCAGTACCTACAGAACCGTTACGCTGTTTCCCAATAATGATTTCAGCGGAGTGGATGTCTGCGCGGTCTTCTTTTTTGTTGTACACAGCGTCACGGTAGATGAACATAATAACGTCAGCATCCTGTTCAATCGCTCCGGATTCACGGAGGTCAGAAAGCATAGGGCGTTTATCTGCACGTTCTTCAACCTTACGGTTAAGCTGTGAAAGTGCCACAACAGGAATATGCAATTCTTTAGCAAGAGCTTTGAGGTTACGGGAAATATCTGAAATTTCCAGTTCTCGTGAATCTGTCTTACGACTTGAACGCATAAGCTGAAGGTAGTCGACAACAACCATTCCAATATTCTTATCTGCTTTCAGACGACGTGTACGAGCACGAAGGTCAAGCGTAGAAAGGGACGGGCTGTCATCAATAAAAATTGGTGCCTTGCCAAGCACGTCTGCTGCATAGTGCAAACGTCCCCAGTCGTCATTATCGATTCCGCGGCCTGTTCTCAGTTTGTTCATATCAACGCCGGCAACGGTTGCCAGCATACGAACCATGAGCTGATCCATACCCATTTCCAAGGAATAGAATACAACAGGAGTATCGCTTTCAAGTGCAGCATTAACTGCAAGGTTAAGCGTAAACGCGGTCTTACCCATGGATGGACGGGCTGCGATAATAATGAGGTCAGTAGGCTGTAAACCTGCGGTCATTTTGTCGAGGTTATAAAAACCAGTCGTAACACCAGTTACGAGATCTTTACTATCGATACGGATAGAAAGCTGGTCGAACACTCTGTTGATGAGTGTTTTTGAATCAATAAATGTTTGACCGGAGGTTCTTTCAGAAATTGCGAAAATAGACTGTTCGGATTCATCCAGAAGTTTATCTACTTCTGTTCCCTGATCGTAACACTTGCCGATAATATCAGAGCAAGATTCGATAAGGCTGCGTTGCAGGGATTTGTCACGAACAATTTTAGCGTAGTGTTCAGCGTTTGCTGCACTGATGATGGAGTTAACGAGTTCGCCAATGTAAACTGCGCCGCCAACTTGTTCGAGCAAGCTTTTGTCACGCAGGTACTGACCCACGGTTACGGGGTCAACAGCAACACTCTGTCTGTGTAGCTCCATCATGGCGCCAAAGAGTATTTTGTGGGCAGGGGCATAGAAATCGTCTTCGGTGACGATATCTACGAGGGTATTCAGAGCGTCCGCACGTAAGAAAATACCCCCGAGCACAGCCTGTTCGGCTTCGATGCTGTGGGGAGGAACGTTGCGCAGCAATTCATCCGATACATTTTCAAACGCATCGGAAACCGAACCTTCGCCCGGTTGGGCGAAGGTTTCGGTATGAAAGCTGTTCTGCGAACTATTCTGCGGATTCCAGGGAGGATTCTGCATCATTTTCTTCTACAGGAGCTTCAACTGGAGCTTCTTCTTCGATGAAACGGCCTTCAGCTTTAACTGTAACCTTAACATCAGCAACAACGCCAGCGTGGAGACGTACACGGATAGTGTAATCGCCGAGAACGCGGATTGGAGCATCAAGAAGGATGCGGCGACGATCTACTTCGAGATCGAGTACTGCAAGAGCATCAGCGATGTTGCTTGCGGTAACGGAACCGTAAAGCTTGTCGTTTTCACCAACACGAACTTCGATGATAACTTCAGCTGCTTCCAGTTTTTCTGCCAGAGACTGAGCTGCGCCACGAACTTTTTCCATCTGGTCTGTAAGTTTTTTGCGATCGAGCTCAAAAACTTTCATGTTAGATGCAGTAGCAACCATAGCAAGACCCTGAGGTACGAGGTAGTTACGACCGTAGCCAGCTTTAACTTCTACAATATCGCCGAGAACGCCAAGGTTCTCTACGTCAGCGCGGAGAATAAGTTTCATTACAAATCTCCTATAAAGTACTTTTCTTTTTCACGTCACTAGCGTGAGTGGACGTAAACACGAGAAGTGCCATCTGACGGGAGCGTTTGATCTCACGGGTGAGAGCACGCTGGTGGAAAGCACATGTGCCGGTGATACGACGAGCGATAATTTTACCACGTTCGGTGATAAAGTCGCGGAGGATGTCCGCGCGCTTGTAGTTCAACGGAAGATCTTTATCTGCACAGAAGCGGCAGAATTTACGGCGTGGAGTAAAACGTCTTTTAAAAGCCATCTTATTTTGCCTCCTCAAGCTTAACAGTTACGTACTTGAAGATACCATCTGTAATACGGATGATACGCTCAAGTTCGGCAACAGCGGTGCCAGGAGCTTCAAACTCAAGACGAACGTAGTAGCCGCGCATAAATTTCTGCACTGGGTATGCGAGGTCACGCATGCCCCAGTGGTCAGCTTCGAGTACGTTGCCTTCAACGCGCTCGATAACACCAGTAATAGTGCTCAGCAAAGCTTCGCGAGCATCACTTGCTAACTCAGGGGAGAGCAGCAAAAGTGTTTCGAATTTTCTCATTCCAATCTCCTTATGGACTGTTGGCCCGCCCTCTACAATAGGGGAGCAAGGCAGAACGAGGGTTAATAAAGCAGAGGGTGAATTCTGTCAACCCAATTCTGTGATCGCGAAGATAGCAGATGGCTATAAATTTGTCACCTTATGAGCATGAGAAAGTACATCAAAACAGAAAAAAACTCTAAGCAGAGAATTGCGTACAGCTTTAGAAACTGACCAAGTCTGTATGAAAGCTTGGTGAGCCTTGCTGTGCAGGCCTTTTCTGGTTATAGCGCATGCTTTATATGCTTTCCCTGCTTGTTAAGCTGTGGTATAGCTTTGACGCTGTTGTACGTGGTTACCTTGATAGTGGGTAATAGATTTGGTTTTCTATCTGAAATCGCTGGGAAAAATGTATGTTAGTATCGCTTCGCAGAGCAGTTGTTGTCCTTTTTTTATGTGCCTTTACTATATTAACTGTTACAGTCGGGGAGAGTGCAACACTAACCGCGACCAATGAAGATCAGGAAGCTGTCGAATGGCAGTTGTCCGCACAGAAGGTATCAACGCTGAATGACGCAGAAGTCGTCGAAGCCGAAGGGGATGTCGTTCTTAAACAAGGTAATGATTACCTTAAGGCCGACTTTGCTAGATACTATGCCGCTACAAACTGGGTATATTTATCCGGTAATGTTAAGATTTTTATGAATAATGATAATTTGACTGCCGAGACAGCCGAATTTGATTTAGGTAAGAAAGTTGGCTGGATGAAAAACGGTAAGGTCTTCATGCAAGGACCTCACGTTTATTTTACCGGTGAAAAAATTAAGAAAAACCTGGGTGACTCGTACACCTTTAATAATGCTACAATTACTATCTGTGATGGCGACAAGCCAGCATGGTCATTAGATACATCAGAAGCTACACTTGAATTAGAAGGGTACGCTGTCATTAAAGGCGCGGATGTTCAGATTCGCGACTATCCAGTCTTTGGTATTCCGTATTTTGTTCTCCCTGTAAAAACCCGTCGTGAATCCGGATTTCTTCGTCCAGAATTCGGTACCACAAATCTGTTAGGCACCTGGGCAACTCTCCCATATTTTCTCGCTATTGATCAAGAACGTGACCTGACTGTCTATTCACAGTACATGAGCAAACGTGGCTTTATGCCGGGTGTTGAATATCGCTCGCGTACTTCCAAAGAGAATCAAGTTTGGATGCGTGCTGACTGGCTGAACGATGCCATAACAGTTGATGATGCTGCTGATGCAAGTGACTTCGGGTATGATGGCCTGTTGCGTACCAATGAGAACCGATACTGGGTTCGTGGTATGTTTGGCGGTGAATTTGCTGATCCACGATGGAAATTCAAAGCAGACATCGATGTTGCGTCTGATCAGGACATGCTCAGAGAGTTTAACAGAACAACCGCTGGGTTTGATGATTCCCAAAGCGAATTGGAAGACCGTTTCGGTCGTTCGTTGAACGATATTAGTGACCCAATTCGTACAAGTAGATTGTTGTTTACTCGTGACTGGAACCGTTTTGGTGCAGCGTTGCTTGGTGAATACAACCAGAACTCCGCATTAGGGCATGGTAATGACAACTATTCTACTGACACTACTCTTCAGCGTTTACCAGAATTCGATACATATCTCTTTAAAAACAGAGTGCCTGGCTTAGAAGCGGTGCCGCTTACATTAACTGCAGATTTTCAGTCCGTACAGTTTGCCCGCGAAGAGGGTACTGACGGTAACCGTATTGATGTTATGCCGATGATTGGTCTGCCAATTGTTACTTCCTACGGTACAATTACTCCTGAAGTCGGAATGCAGCAGCTTTGGTATAATACCGGAGAGCGTGATCCTCTACCAAGTGCCAACGGTGATGATAGTAGGACTAACCGTACTCTTATGAAATATGGCGTCACTGGTTACACAGAGCTTGCTCGAGTTTATAGCTATGATCGTACTTTGGCTATTACTCAGGAAAATGCAGGCAAATCAGAAATTATTGGCCTTAAGCACGCTATTCAGCCTCGCTTTGAGTACCGACATGTTTCTGGTAGCAACTTGAGTGATACCCCTATGTATGATTTCGTAGATAGACTTGGTAATGAAGAAGAGCTCATCGTTTCGCTCGTAAACCTCATTACGAGAAAACGAGCCGCTATTGTATCCGGAAACGAAGAGAAGGGTCTTGATCCTTCTGTATCAACTTCTTTTGATGAACTGTTATGGTTCCGCCTGCTTCAATCTTATGACTTTGAAGAAGCAAAGCGTGATGAAGAAATCCTTATTTACGATTCAAAATATGAACGCCGTCCTTGGAATGACTTAGAAGCAGAGCTTCGCTTTTACCCTTGGCGCTATGTTACATTTTCCTCCCGAACATTCTATTCATACTACGATAATCAGTTGAATCGTCATGATCATACACTGACATTGACTGCGCCTGACTATGGCGAAGTTTCAACCGGCGTTGATTTTAGAAATAATCTTGAAACAAACAAAGATTTTGCCGGAACAGATTTAGAAGATCTTAATGTTTGGAAAAACACTCTGGCTGTAAACTATTTTAATCCTTTCAATTTTGTTGCGTACTATGAATATGATTTTGAGAATAATGAGACATATGAGCAAAGTTATTCTTTGATTTATAATCACCAATGCTTTAGGTTGATCTTCAAGGCAAAGTTTACGCCGCTTGACGACAGTTACAAAATGTACCTTGAATTACCGGGACTCACTTTCTAAGATTTGAACTTAGTAAAGCGTCCTTCAAACGAAGGACGCTTTTTTTGTGTCTAAAGGCATACAACAAATTAGCCAGATTAGTATTTGGTGGTTGCCTACTGTTAATCATAAGGGTATCACTACGAACTTTTGCATACTGAAACTTGCGTTGAGTAGAGATTTTGTTCCCCAATGAGGGTTGGGAAACTTTTTAATATCCTACCGCAATAACAAGAGGATCGTATGCAAAAAGTACTGTGCTATACATTGGCAATTTGTTGTATGATGTGTTTCACAATAAATGAAGCGAGGGCGAATATGCGCGATAGAACTCCAGAAAGCGCGCTCAAGGCCTTGCAAGAGGGGAATAAGCGATTCGTTTCTAACGAATCGGCACACCCGCGCTCGAGCTATGAGCATACAATTATGGCTAAGGAGCTCGATCAGAACTTCCATGCGATTGCGACTGTGGTAGCTTGTTCTGATTCCCGTGTGCCTGTCGAACGTATATTCGATGTCGGTATAATGGATACTTTTGTTGTCCGTGCTGCCGGTAACGTAATCGGCGTCGATCAAACAGGATCAGTAGAATACGGTGTTGGGGTTGTAGAAACTCCATTACTTGTCATTCTTGGGCATACGCAATGTGGTGCTGTACAAGCGACTATTGATAAGTTGGCTGGCGATAAAGCCGAGCTTACTCCAAGCATTAATGCGATTCTCGCAAGAATTAAACCTGCTGTTGTTAATGTTCTTAATAGAGAAACTGAACTGAAAGGACAGAGTGTCCTTGATGCTTCTGTTGAACAGAACATTTGGCAGGGGCTGCATGACTTGTTTATGCAGAGTAAGCTTATTCGCGATAAATACGCTAATGGCGATGTTAAGATTGCTGGTGGTGTGTATGACTTGCATACCGGCGATGTGCGCTGGCTTGATGAAAAGAATGTATCCGACGTTTTCGCCGGTGTTTTGTTTGAACTAAAGAATAATGTGAAGTAGCTAATATCACCGCTTGTTTTACGAGTGGTTATGCCGGTTAGTTGCCATGAAAAAAATGAAAAGCCCACTAGTTACAGTGGGCTTTTCTTGTTTGTTATAAAATAAATTACAAAAAAGTTAAAAGCGCGCGGCGAGTGTTTGAGAGTAAAAAGTTTAAAATAGTCAATTGGTTGTAGTTTGAGTAAGCGGCTTGAAAGTTAATAAGTACTCATTATCGGTGTTGAATGTGCATTTGCAGGTGTTGACTATTTTGAAAAGATAGGGCTAAACAAGATTTACAGCAGAAATGACATTTTTGAAGAAAAATCGAATTTTGTTTTATTTCTGCGCTATTCTTTAGACAAATTTGTTGCCTTTAGTTGTTTGTCCTTTCTATGTGGTGGGACCTGAATACGACGTGGCTGATTAGTTCTCAGCAGTAACGGACGTTAGAAACAAACAGCTACAGGCTGCACGAATGATAGTTAGTACAAGTTCAGCAGACTTGTATTAATACCAAATCATGCCCATGCAAGGGGCTGAAAGCTAACTCTTCTCGCAACGTAGAGTGAGCCAATGGGGGAGACCGGTGAACCATCACCGGTCTCATTCGTGTTTTATGGACTTTCATGGCGGCTTTTAGAAGTGCTTTTTCTGAGTAATTTCCAAGTTTGTCATTCCTGTCATTTTCTTCGCTGTCTGTTTAAGACAATGCCATCTTCCTTCATCATATCCAATTCACGTGCAAAAGCGCCAACGGGCGGATGATCCCGATGGCGCCTTTGCGTGCTCTATATGTCTTAGGCTACCCTAAGAAGTGTATCTTTTATTAGTCGCAGCCTTTGCAGCCACGACAGGATTTTCTGTCAGCATAGGCAACAGCAAGCCCGCCGGTAGAGGTTTCACGGTAGAGACTCGGGAGGTCATGACCGGTTTTGGTCATGACAGCCACGACTTCATCAAATGGAATATGATGGGAGCCGTCTGAGAAGAGTGTCATCTCCGCGAGAGAAAGTGCACGGGTTGCAGCACAGGCATTGCGTTCAATGCAGGGAATCTGTACTAGTCCGTCAACAGGGTCGCAGGTGAGTCCTAAGTGATGCTCAAGACCCATTTCTGCGGCATATTCAATTTGCTTGATGGAACCGCCTAACAGCTGGGTAGCAGCTGCAGCGGCCATGGAACATGCAGAACCAACTTCGCCCTGACAGCCGACCTCTGCACCGGAAATAGAACCGTTGTGCTTGATGACATTACCGAAGAGTCCGGCAGTGGCAAGAGCGCGTAGAATGTCTTTTTCCGTGGAGTCATGATGTTCTTTAAGATACCGCAAGACGGCAGGGACAATACCGCATGATCCGCACGTCGGTGCTGTAACAATGGTTCCGCCACCAGCATTTTCTTCTGAAACTGCTAAGGCATATGCTGTCACAAGACCTGTCTGCTGTAATACGCTTCCGGCAAGTTTACTTTTCTTGAGGTAGTTCCAAGCCTGACGACGTAAGCCGATAGAACCCGGAAGTACTCCCTGATTGGAGAGTCCATTCTCAATAGAAGTGGACATTACTTCCCAAATCTCTTTGAGGAAGTCCCAGATTTCCTTTCCTTCACAGTTCTCCACGTATTCCCAGTAGGTAAGGCCAGCATCGGAGCAGTGCTCCATGATGGAAGCCATGTCGGTGAGATCGTAGACTGGTGGAGCGGTTTCGCCTTCAGAGCCCGGTTCGCATAACGCACCACCACCTACTGAGTAGACAGTGTAGTCGGCGGTTATGTTTCCATCAGCATCCAGAGCCTCAAAAATCATTCCGTTCGGATGGTCAGGAAGTTTGTCCTCTGGGCGCCATACTATTTCGGTACGTTCTTCACCGAGAACTTGCAGGATGGCCCAGTCTGTAAGATGGCCTTTGCCTGTGGCACCCATGCTTTCAAACAAATGTACTCTGTAGCTGGCTGCGTGTGGATGAGCGGCTAAAAAGCGTTCTGCGGCGAACTTAGGTCCCATTGTGTGTGAAGAGGAAGGGCCAAGGCCGATACGATATAATTCTTTGATGCTCTGCATAAGGACTACTCCTTAACCCATGGCCAGTTTAACAAGCCAGAGTGATACTTCTGGAATGTACGTGGTAATAAGCAATGTAGGCAGCCATGCAAATAGAATTAGAATAATGGTCGGCTTAAGCATTGTGTTTACCCGTGCGCCGGATATTCGACCGGAAAGGTAAAGCAATGGCGCTGTTGGCGGCGTAACGTTACCCATACCGAGGTTAACACCCATGATGGCTGCAAAGTGAACTGGATCAACACCAAGCTGTGTTACGAGTGGCAGCAGCAGTGGAGTACCGAGCAGAATACCGGAAACGTCGTCCATGAGCATACCCATAATGAGCATGAATACGTTGATCATCATAAGAATGACGTATTTATTTTCAGATACAGAAGTCAGAACATTCATTACCTGAGATGGCAGATCTTCCATAATGTACAGGCGGGAAAGGATCATAACCGCAAAGGTCATAGCCATAATAACGCCTGTAGTCGTTGCTGATTCAATAAGAGTCTTCATGAGGTCGCGTGCTTTAAGCCCGCGGTATACAAACATAGCAACAGGGATAGCATACAGTACTGCAACAGCAGCGGCTTCTGTAGGCGTCATGATACCGCCGTAGATACCACCGAGGATGATGACAGGCATCATGAGTGCTGGAGAAGCCTTAACACTCTTTTTTACAAAGAGTTTACCTGTCGTTGCTAAGTCACCGTGATCTGCAACTTGAATATTTTTGTTGTTACGCAGCATGTACAAGTTAACAAGGCTGAGCAGAGTCGTAAGAATAAGACCCGGAACAAATGCTGAGAGGAAGCAGGCAAGTACGGACTGGTTACCCATCCACGCGTACAAAATCATAAGCATGGAAGGTGGAATAAGGATACCAAGTACACCGGAGCTTGCGAGGAGCGCCGCCGCATGTCCGGTAGGGTAGCCTGCACGCTTGAGCTTAGGCATCATGATGGAGCCGATACAGGATACGGTTGCGGAAGAAGAACCGGATACTGCACCAAAGATAGCACAGGTGATAACACATACAACACCAAGCCCACCGCGAATACGACCGGCGAGAACATCGACAACATCAATAAGCTTGTCCCCGATGCCCCCCTTATCCATAACACCACCTGCCATAATAAAGAGCGGGATGGTGAGCAGAACAACGGAGTTCATTTTTGCAAAACCGTATGGCAGCAGGAAGCTAGGATCATAGCCACCCTGAAAAATTAAGTATGCAGCAGAGCTGAAGAACGCAAACGGAATTGGTACACCGATGAACAGAGTAAATACCAAAATGGCAATTGCGATTATGATAGGAATTGACATTTAAAAATCCCCCGAGCAGCCGAATCTGTCGCCTTTAATAAATGCGATAAGATCCTGTACGAAATATGTGACATGATACAAAGACATGAGAACAAAACCCAGACCAACTGCAGCTTGTGGAATGAGCATTGGCAGACGGAAAACAGGGGATCTTGGGTTCATTACCAGTGCCCAGGATACAAACTGTAGTGCCCAGACGGTAAAGAGTATGCACACAGCGCATGTGATGGCATCTTTTAGGAGAAGAACTGCACCTCTGAGGTGCGGGTTTCGGATATAGCAGGAGAGAAGGTCAGCTGAAATTTGGCTTTTTTCGCGACTTCCCTGTGCGGCACCCATAAAGTAGAGCCAGAAGGCCAGCATAGAGATAAGTTCTTCAGAACCGTAAAAGTCAGAGCCGAAAATGTAGCGAATCATAATGGTGTAACAGATCATGCAAACAATAATGATGCTGGTGCTTGCCATTACAAATTTTTGGAAAAGGCCAAGTCCTTTCCACGGAATGCTTAGAGCATTTAGAAGAGTTTTATTCATCTTGTGTGTCCCTTGAACTACTCAGAAAAATTCGGCGGTGCGGTATACCGCACCGCCGTGTAAGGTTAGAGCTTAGTTAGTAGTGCTGTCTTACTAGTAAGAAGCTTTAATTCCGTTGAGGAGTTCAGGAGTGAGGTTCTTTTCAAGACGCGGCCATGCTTTTGCACGAACGTAGTCTGCCATCTGCTCAAGCTCCTGGGTGGTGAACATAATAACTTCGATGCCTGCTTCAGAAAGCTTTTTACGGTACATTTCGTCTTCGCTTTCAGCCATAAGGAATGAATTCTGTGATTCATCACCAAATGCAGTTGCAACGATTTTCTGATCTTCTGGGCTCATGCCTTCGAAGAGTTTTTTGTTCATTACATACTGTGTAGACTCAAAGTTAACGTTGTACTGGTAGTACTCCTTAATTACATCGCGGAAGCCGAGGTAGTTAAGGTTTGGAGGGCCGCCGAGCCAGCCGTCAACAACGCCGGTCTGCAATGCAGAGTAGGTGTCGGTGTAAGGCAGGGAAGAAGTACGGAAACCGAGTTCTTCTGCGCCGAATTTAAATACGTCAAGACCAGGTACACGGATCATGAAGCCTTTTTCAACGCCAGGCTTGCTAGCATTTTCAAGCGGCTTAACAGTACCTACGCCGATGAAGCCTTCACCGTAGTAACCAAGGAATTTTACACCGAGAGCGTCATGCATTTTTGCCATTTCTTTCGGGAGAAACGCATCCTTATCGTATACTTTACGAGCCTGTTCGTAGTCTCGAGCAATATAAGGAAGGAAGCCTACACCGAGACGAGCGTCAAACTGGTCAGGTACGGTGATGTGGGCGATGTCGATGGAGCCACGGATAATTTCTTCATAAAGCTGGCTTGCATCACCAAGCTGGTTAGCCGGGTAAATTTTAACTTCGATGCGGCCATCAGTTTCTTTTTCGATACGAGCTTTAATGCGCTCAGCTGATTTCTGAGCCATGTGTTCTGTTGGATGCTGGGTAGCAAATTTAAGAACAACTTTTTCGGTTTTCTTACCTGTAGGTGCTGCCTGATCATCGCCGCCGGTACATGCGGTAAGACCAAGTGCAGCTGCAAAACAAAGCATAAGTGCAGCAATACGTTTCATTACAGTAACTCCTGAAAAATTTTGATAAGACTCTGAGTTCCCTCAGAGCACTCCTCTCAAGTGAGTGTGTCTCCTCACGGATTCTTTCATTGCTTGGAGTGTGCCATATTTACAAATCCTCATGTTTCTAGTTGTTTGGTTGAAGTGGAGAGTGCTACCTTTAAAAAAGTAACATGAAATATAGAATTAAATGTTCACAAAAGCGGGACAGTCTGTCTTTTGTGTTCACAAAAACGGAACACTGAGTTCGATCTTAGGAGATTTAGAATTTGTTATATGTGATAATTTGCTGTCTATAGTCTGTAATGGGGCTGTGGGTAGGGTGATGCAGTGTGTTGTTAGTGGGTTGAAAGTAGGTATTTCTGCTTTCAAAATGAAGGGAGAGTAAGTTTTGAAGAGGTTTTGTTTGGTTGAACAAACAAAATGTTCCGTAAAAGTGAACAGTTAGCTGCTTGCTCGTTCACTTTTTAGTAGGGAAAGGTCGTTAGATAGGACTATCTGGAAATATCGTGTTCTTTCATCAGAACATAAAGGCGGGTGCGTGACAGACCGGAAAGTTTGCACGCTTCTTTAATGGAACCATTGGCCTGACGGATGAGATTTTCAAGGTATACTTTTTCAATCTGTGCAATGCAGGTAGTGCGAAAAGCCTTGAATGCTGGGAACTCATTGCTAAAAAGGGATGAAACAACATCAGCAGGTACTGGCTCCAGAATGCTGGAATCGTCTTTTTCTTGGAACGGTGGTTTTTTTTCCGCAGGGCGTAGCATTTTACCGGCAGCACGTGCACGGATGTCTACAGGCAGATGTTCTGGATAGAGCGTTGGTTCACCTTTTGCACGCATAATAGTGCGTTCAAGTGTCTGCACTAACTCGCGAACATTGCCCGGCCACTCGTAGTGCATAAGTATGGCAATGAGCTCATTTGAGAGCGTTTTGGTGGAAGTGCTGTATTTAGCGCAGAGTCGCGCTGTGTGGAATTCTGCAAGCGCCGGAACATCTTCAAGACGATTTCGTAATGGGGGGATTTCCATGGAACAGGATTTTAGTCTGTAATACAGGTCTGTTCTGAATGTGCCGTCTTCGCACATTTTTTCAAGATTACGGTTTGTTGCAGCAACAAGACGGAAATTACTCGTTTTTTCAGAAGTAGACCCGATCGGGCGGTAGCGTTTTTCCTGTAATACGCGCAGGAATGCAGACTGAGTAGGAAGAGGCAGTTCGCCGACTTCATCTAAAAAGAGAGTTCCCCCGTCTGCTTGTTCGATAACACCCTTCTGGGATGTGGTAGCTCCGGTGAATGACCCTTTGATGTGCCCGAACAGTTCGCCTTCCACAAGATTTTCTGGAATAGATGCACAGTCGAGAACCACAAAAGGACCTTCTGCACGATTGCTGTTTTCGTGGACAGTACGAGCAACAACTTCCTTACCTGTACCAGTTTCACCTGTGATAAGAACGCTGGCGTCACCAGTGGCAGCTACGGAAAGGTTTTCTAGAACAGAATGCAGGGCGGGGCTGTCACCAATGAGCGATTTTCGTTTAATAATACGTTCAGACCATTCTTTGTTACGCTCGCGGAATTTAAGCGCACGTTCCATAGAAAAAGTAATCTGCTTTAAGCTGCTTCCTTTTTCTATATAGTCCCAGGCGCCATTTTGAATCGCCAGTTCCGCGCCGTCAGGATCGCCTGCACCAGTAATAATGATTACATCCGGCTGTCCCTTAGAGGAGCGAATACGTGGTAAAGCGTCTAGCCCGCTACCGTCTGGCAGGCGTACATCAAGAAACACAAGGTCGAATGACTCGCTTTGCAGTACCATAAGACCGTCAGTAAGGTTACTGGCGGTGGATGGGGCATATCCGCTGTCATCTGCTAGTTGTGATATGATGTCGGAAATGTTGGGGTCATCATCAATGATCAATATACGAAACATCACGGCTCCAGCGTTTCTCAAACTCTGTGCGATGCGAAAACATATAGAAGTACTGTAGACTCTACATTAGCTTTTATATGGAATATGCAATCTGTAAGGCAAGCTTTAGTAAACGACAGCACTGTATTAATCAAGCTATCTGAATATAATACGCCATACTATGCAAATGTACAAAAATGAAAAATAGAAAGGTAACGTAGGCTGTTACAGAAGTAGTGTAGATAGTTAGTATGCAATACCAGCAACCTTTTTACAAAATATATTGTTATGATTAGTAAACTCTTCTCTTCTTTGCGAAAGGCAAATCCGGTGTATCTGGTACTCATGTTGCTGTTGGCACTATGTGCGACGTTTCCGGTGTATTTGTACTTATATGAAAATACACGTCTTACTGATCCGTTGTCCGCCACTGAGCGAAACTGGCTGGCAGAACTCGACCGTCCCATCGTACTTGCGGTGACACCGGATACGCGTCCGCTGGAGTTTGTAAATGCCAGGGGCGAGTATCAGGGGATGGTTGCAGATTACATGCACCGAGTTGCTGAAGATTTGAACATAGAGTTTGAAGTGGTAGAAACTGCTAATATGCAGGAACTGCTGAAGCTTGCAAAAGAGCGCAAGGTTGATGTGATTGCTGCATTTGCGGGTAATCCTGCAAATACGGATTTTATGCTGTTTACGAATCCATATCTTGAGTTGTCCACAGCGATCCTTGCGAACAGAAGCGAAAAAGATCCACTTACGCTTTCCCTCATAAGTGAAAAGAAAATGGATTTGGCACTTCCTAAAGGATATGACGTTCTTTCCTATGTGGAAAAATTTTATCCCAATATCCATGTTCAAACCACATACAACTATCTTGCCGCGTTGTTGCACGTTTCGTTTAATGAAATTGATGCAACCATCATCTCTCTTCCTCAGGCAAGCTACTTTATTGAAGATAAAGGAATCACAAATCTGCGTGTGGCGGGATATACCGACTATCGTTTGTATTACCGAATGGGTGTGCGTTCCGATCTGCCTATTCTTGCGGACATTCTTCAGAAAGCCTTGGATAGCATCACGCCTGTTGAAAGACAGCGTATTTTAAAACGCTGGGTTCACTTACAGCAGGACTACCTGTCCGCGTTTATGTCCAGCCGTTTTCTTTGGTACATTATCGTCAGTGTCGCATCTTTTACCATTCTTGCCTTTGTGGGGATTATCCTCTGGAACAGAACATTGCGCCTGCGTGTGAATGAACGAACCAAAGAGCTTAAACGGGAATTGCAAGATAGAACGCGTTTTCTGGCGGCATTGGATCAGGCAGAAGACGGTATCTTTATTTTGGATACAGAAGGCATTCTGGAATATGTGAATGCGTCTTTGCTGCACCTTACTAAGTATACAGAAGAAGAAATGCTTGGGCGGCATATCTCTTTGTTACGAGGGAAAAAACACCCGCAGGAATTTTTTGAAGATTTGTGGACTGTCTTGCGTAGCGGTGCTGTATGGCGTGGTGAAACCGTCTATGTAAAGAAAACCGGTGAAGAAATTGCTGCGGAAGTTACAGCGACCCCTGTTTTTGATGAAGCAGGAAAGCTCATAAATATTATTGAGCTTATTCGCGATGTCACAGAAAAGCGGAAGATGGAAGAGCATCTGAAACAGAGTCAGAAGCTTGAGGAGTTGGGTACTCTGGCTGGCGGTATTGCGCACGACTTTAACAATATTATTGCAGCAATCTCCGGTTATGCAGAGCTCGCACTACCTTCGACAGAAGATGGAAGCCGTGCGCGCATAAATCTTGAGCGGATTCAGCAAGTGGCTGAAAGGGCGCGGGCAATGGTGCATCAGATTCTTGTCTTCTCCCGTCGCCGTAAAGCGGAGCGGGTGCTTGTAAATGTCTCTGCAATGGCAGAAGAGGTATTACAGCTTCTTCGTTCCTCATTACCTTCTACCATTGAAATAAAGAGTACGCTTTCCGATGACTGCACGGTTATGGCAGATGCCAGCCAGTTGCATCAGGTCGTAATGAACCTTGGAACAAATGCCGGATATGCCATGCGTAGAAATGGTGGTGCTCTGAACATTGCAACATCCACTATACAGTTGCTCTCTGAAAGAGCTCGTCTGATGGGGTTACCAACTGGGCAGTATGTTTCTCTGACTGTGGAAGATACAGGTGAGGGGATTTCAACACAGAATGTACGTCGTATTTTTGATCCGTTCTTTACCACCAAGCCTAAGGGTGAGGGTACTGGTATGGGACTTTCCATGGTGCATGGGATCATCACTAGTATGCGCGGTCATATTGCAGTGGAAAGTACTGAAGGCAAGGGAACAAGCTTTGTCATCCTTCTTCCGTACAGCAAAGGAGAGCAGGCAGAGAAAGGAACAACAGCTGCACTTATTACTGACGGCGACGGAAGCATAATGCTTGTTGATGATGAGATTGATCTTGTTAATGTCTATTCCGAGGCTCTGAACGATTTAGGATACGATGTCCGTTCGTTTAGTGATCCATCCGCAGCCCTCGAAGCATTTCAGACAGACCCGTATGCTTATGACCTTCTTATTACTGATCAGACAATGCCAAACCTTACAGGCGACAAATTGGCAGCTGCGATTCATGCACTGCGACCTGAAGTGCCTATAGTATTATGTTCCGGCTATTCTGATGCCATTGATTCCATCACCGAAGGAAAGAGTGGAATTCGTAAGGTATTATTAAAACCTTTTGAGTTAAGAGAATTAGCCAGAACTGTGCAGATATTACTACGAAGATAGTATGAAATCGAGCCGTGCAATCAAAAAAACATCGCTGACGATAGTTGGCTGTGGTATTGTGAAGGCTGGTTTAGAAGATAGCGATATGACAGGAGTAGCAATGCACACCCTTGTTTTTGATGTATATGGAACCCTTGTCGATACAACGGATATCATTACGCTGCTTGAAGTGAAATTAGGCGAGCGGGCTGCTTTTTTTGCCAAACAATGGCGGAATAAACAGCTGGAGTATTCGTATCGGATGGGATTGATGCGATGGTATAAGCCTTTTTCGCAGTGTATGCGGTACGCTTTTGAGTATACGTGTGAAGAATTCTGCGTTTCGTTTACAGACGAAGAAAAAGAGGCTTTATTCCTTCGTAATTTGTCGCTTCCGGCATTTGATGATGTGTCGACTGCTATGCCGAAATTTGCTCTGACCGATGCAGATTGTTTTGCTTTTAGTAATGGTACAGCAGCGGATGTTAATGCTGTGCTGACGTATGCCGATATTCGCCCTTATTTGCAGGATGTAATAAGCGTAGATCCGATCAAAATGTTCAAGCCTTCGCGTATTGCGTACATGTATCTGGCCGAAAGTATTGCACGCTATAAAGCCGGTATTGAGACCCCAGACATAGTCACAAAGCAAGAAAAAGAAGCGGCTGACGTTCCTCCACAAATAGCAGATTTGAATGCTCCAGAACGTGGTTGTCTGCATTATGTAGAATCCGGTATGGACGACGAGGACGAATCAGATACACATTCTCAGGGGAGCTCTTTATCATTACCGGACTTGAATACGGTCTGGCTCATTTCTTCTAACCCGTTTGATGTTATCGGCGCAAAAGTTGCCGGATTGCAGGCAGTGTGGATTCGTCGTTCAGCCTCAAGTGTTTTTGACCCATGGGGCGTTGAGCCGACCATTACTGTTGCCAATTTGACAGAGCTTTATGACGTGTTGCGATACCGGAATGTTATTATCCCAATGTAGTGAAACACACAGTGAAGAAGGGACATAGACATGGTTGAAAGATTATCAGAGAAACTTGACGCTCGAAGAGCAGAGTTCACAAAGATGGCTCCTCCATCAGCTCAAGAAGTGATGAAAAAGTCTGCACAACACCTTAAGGATTCAGGCCTTCTTGATGGTGCTAAGCATGTTGGAGATCGGGCTCCTGATTTTGTATTAAAAAATATTCAGGGCGAGTCTGTGGATGTCGGAGCGCTACGCAAAGATAGACGTGTGGTGATCTGCTTCTATAGAGGCGGTTGGTGACCATACTGCAACCTTCAGTTGAAGGCATTGCGTGATGTTCAAAAAGATATCGAAGCCCGTGGCGCAACCTTGATAGCCATCTCACCTGAGTTGCCTGACAACTCGCTTTCCGATGAAGATAAGCTTGCGATCCCGTTTGAAGTATTGACTGACCCAGACAACGGCATTGCCCGTCAGTTCGGGATTGTTTTTTCTTTAGATGAAGCGTTACGCGATATATACAAGAGCTTTAATCTTGATCTTGAAAAAGCGAACGGTAACGACAAATGGGAACTGCCGATTCCGGCTGTCTATATTATAGATACGGACGGAACCATTTTGTACACGTTTCTGGATACGGACTACACCGTCCGACTCGAACCATCTGAAATTTTGTCTCTGCTTGATACGCTCTAGCAGAGCCGTTGTTGAAAAGTCTCTCGATTGCCCAACAGCCTATAACGAACTATCGTCATAACGCACAACTTTGATAGAAACGCTCGCTAGGCTAGCGTTGGCAGTGGCTTGTCCTATTGTCACTTAATTGAGAGCGCAAAGATGGATGTCCTGTCCATCGAGACATCTATTCGAAAGCCTATGTAATAAAAAAAATCCCCGCTTGTGCTGATGTATAAGCGGGGATGCTTTGAGTTATCTTTTTTTACCGAACGAAATATCAAGTTTGCGCATTCTATGGCGCAAGGTGGAGGCGTTGACCCCCAAAAGTTGGGCAGCTCCTTCAGAGCCTTCAATCTTACCATTACAGTGACGCAGTGCTTTTTCAATGTACATACGCGTCACCTCATCCAATGTAGGGAATGTTCCCTGTGTCTCTAGAGTCGCGGACGTTGCGGCGGGAAACGCTGCGGGTGCGATGTTGTATGTGGGTTGAGGGAAAGGCGTTACGGTTGTTTCAGGTGAGGTGAGAATTGAGAAGGTTAAGGGAGCACCCTGTCCTAAAATTATCTGACGTTCAACAACGTTATGCATTTCACGCACGTTTCCCGGCCAATGGTAATTAGTCAAATTTTCAATGCCTTCAGGAGTGACCGCTGGTTGCTGCACACCAAGCTTTGCAGAACAGCTGGTCAGGAAGTGGGCAAGCAGTAATGGAATATCCATTTGGCGTTCACGTAATGGCGGAATAACAACTGGAAATGTGCTGAGTCGGAACCATAAGTCTTCGCGGAATTTTCCTTCATTCACCAGCTTTTTTAAATTTCTGTGTGTGGCTACGACTATTCGGGCATCTATGGGGATTTCAGTGTCACCGCCAACGCGCTCAATAGTTTTTTCCTGCAAAACCCGAAGAAGTCGAACCTGAGCATCCGGCGGAAGTTCGCCGATTTCATCAAGAAGTAATGTGCCGCCGTTGGCTCGTTCAAAGCGACCTTTGCGTTGCTGTACCGCACCGGTGAATGCACCCTTTTCATGTCCGAAAAGGACGCTGTCTACGAGAGAATCCGGAATAGCCCCACAGTTGACCGTGATGAACGGTTTGTCGTGTCGGGGGGACATGCGGTGCAGTGCGTTCGCCAGTACTTCTTTACCAACACCAGTTTCTCCTAACAGCATAACCGGCACATCTGTGTTTGCGACTTGAGAGATCATATTCATGGTCGTTTTCAAGCCAGTGCGTGCGCCGATAATGGTCTCACCAGCTTTTTTGGCGAGCTCTCGTTGCAGGAATTTATTGTCGTCCTGAAGCTGTTCCTTAACGGCTTTTAATTCATCAAATTTGAGAGCGTTGACCATAGCAATGGTAAGCGGGTCACCAAGGGAAGATAGGGCTTCTATTTCTTCTTCAGAAAAAGCATATGGCTTGGAGCGTAAAAAAGTAGCTACACCAAGCAGTTCTCCATCAATACGTAGATAACAAATGACACCGGAAAAATTTTTATGCCCTATGCGCTTGCTGACTTGTCGTGTGATCTCTTCATCGGAAGAGTTTTCAGTATATGCAGAAAGAACAGTCTCATCTGTAGCCTCAACCATGATTATGTCATGAATTTCTTTACTGATAATAAGGTCTGCAATAGGGCGTGTTTTGCCTTCATGCAATGAAATGATGTTATGCAGGATACGATTTTCATCATCATAGATGTCAAAACCGATCGTGTTTACAGGTAAATTTTCTTGAAGGTATTGGTAGAGGTTGGAAATTGCATTTTGCAGATCAAGCGTTGAACAAATGATATTCGTCACACTTCTAAAAAAGTCTTGTGGTGGCATAGGAGCCCCTTTCGTCTGTCGTATGTGATAGTTTTCTTCTGTTCTGTTAAATATAACAGGCATACTGTCAAATACAACAGTGATAGATGATATAAAATAACTTTAAGAAGTAACTTTTTGTTTTTACAAGGTTATTTTCTTGGCACGCAGCTTGCTAAAGTAAAAAAACTGCCGAACCAAATAAATCTGCACATTATCACCAAACATGTTTCACCGTAATGACTGCTTAATGTTGGCTTTTTATCTAATACGTCTACGAGACAATATTTCAAAAAAGCTAATGGTCATTGAGGCAGAAACAAACAGTAAAAAAGACCTTCGGCAGTGTTTAATTATTACGAACCAAAATGTTATGGAATGACCAATCTATATCGTTTGTTGGTTTAGCCTTATAAATTCATGACTTCAGAGTAATTCTTTCGAGGAGCATTATTCTGTATTTGCTGGGGAGCATTTCATGGAAAAATTTAGAGTTAGAAGTTTAATTTTTGTTCTTGCAGGGCTCGCATTGTTGGTTCTTCAGGGCTGTAATGGCGACGAAATGACAAAAGAAGCAGTCGTTATAAAACCAGTAAAAGCTGTAGTTGTAAGCGGGGGGGCTGGGTTTGTAGAACGTGCCTTCCCTGGAACCGTAGTTGCCGGTGAGAAAGCTGAGATAGGCTTTCGCGTTGCAGGTCAGCTAAGTGAAATTATTGTAAAAGCCGGTGAACACGTGAAGCGTGGGCAGGTGATCGCTACATTAGATACCAGCGATTTTCAGACTCAGTTACGTGGGTTGGATTCACAGTTGCTCGGTGCCCGTGCATCGTTGCAGGAGGCAGTTCTCAACTTTAAACGTAACTCTGTGTTGTTGAAAGACGATATTGTTTCCAAGGCAACATATGACAGCGCGCATAGTGTTTTTGAAAATGCACGTGCACAAGTGAAACATCTTGAGCAGCAACGGGAACAGGCTCGGCTTAATTTAGAATATACGGTGCTACGTGCGCCATTTGATGGTGTGGTTGCACAGACATATGTAAAGAACTTTGAAAACGTTCAAGCGCAGCAACGTATTGCGCGTCTGGATGATGTTAAAAGCCTTGATGTAGAAGTTGAGGTTCCTGAATTGGTTATCGCTATTCTTCGGGCAAATGCTTCAATGCTCAAAAAGCCTTCGGTTCGTTTTGCAGCAATGCCTAACAAGCTTTTCCAAGGTGAACTTAAAGAATTTGAGACTACTGCTAACGAACAGACCCGTACCTACACAGTAACAGTTTCCTTGCCACAGCCTGATGGTGTGAGCATCTATTCCGGCATGACCGCAGAAGTTGTCGGATCTTTTCCGGGTAATACAAACAGCAAAATTGAAGGTGTCCGCGTACCGGTTAATGCCGTTGCTGTAGATAAAGATAATGCGCCGTTTGTGTGGGTTGTTCAGAAGGATGGCACTGTAAAGCGTGTTTCTGTTGAACTTGGAGACATGTTGCAGGATCAGTATATTTTGAAATCGGGTCTTGATTTCGGCATGCAGGTTGTGACTGCAGGTGTGCACTACCTTAAAGAAGGACAACCTGTGCGAGTGCTGCAGGGCGAGATTGGAGAATAGCTGTCATGAGTCTTGGAGAATGGGCGATTAGTAAGCGCGTTACAACGCTTACTATCACTGCAATACTTATTGTTGGGGGGCTTTTCGCATACCAGTCCATGGGGCGATTAGAAGATCCGGAATTTACTATCAAACAGGCTCTGGTAATTACCACATACCCGGGCGCTACAGCAGAAGAAGTCACAGAAGAAGTTACAGATAGACTGGAAAGTTCTATTCAGCAGCTTGGACAGCTTGATAAGGTTACTTCCGTATCTATTCCGGGTAAATCCATTATCACTGTCGAAATTAAAGACAGCTATGACAAAGAAACCCTGCCTCAGGTATGGGATGAATTACGAAGAAAAGTTGGCGATGCTCAGGGCCACTTGCCTCCGGGTGTCAATTCATCCGTGGTCGTCGATGACTTCGGCGACGTGTACGGGATTCTATATTCCGTAACAGCAGACGGGTATTCATATAAAGAATTGCAGGATTACGTAACGTTTTTACGTAAGGAACTGCTCCTTATTCAGGATGTTGCAAAAGTAACTGTTTGGGGCGAACAGCAAGAGGCTGTGTTTATCGAGATGCCGCGCGCAAAATTGCGTCAGCTAGGTGTATCAGCTCAGTCCATCCTTGATGCTCTTAAACAGCGAAACCTTGTTTCCGATGCCGGTAATGTTCATGTCGGCTCTGAATACATTCGCATATCTCCATCCGGCGGAATAACCTCTGTCGAGGCACTGGGAGATATTTATGTAACGGACGAAGGTTCTGGAAAATTAGTATATCTGCAGGATCTTGCGACCATTACACGCGGATACATCGAGCCTTCTACAAATATTATGCGACAGGGTAGCACTCGTTCGCTTGCTGTCGGAATCTCTCTGGCGTCAGGCGGTAACATTGTTGATCTTGGTGATCGCGTTACCAAATGCATTACCGCATTAGACAGTTCTACGCCTGTCGGATTTGAAATTAAGCCTGTGTACTTTCAGCCGGACTACGTAACCAAAGCGGTTGATGGCTTTGCAGTCAGCCTGCTTGAAGCTGTGGGTATCGTAGTAATTATTTTGATGGTCTTTATGGGCTTGCGAAGTGGCTTGCTCATTGGTGCCGTACTGTTAATCACCGTTTGTGGTTCATTCATCTTCATGAAGATGATGGACATTCAGCTACAAAGAATTTCACTCGGTGCGTTGATTATTGCGCTGGGGATGCTGGTAGATAACGCCATTGTTGTCACGGAAGGCATGCTCGTACGTATTCAGCAAGGTGAAGATAAGATAGCGGCAGCGCGTAGTGTTGTTGCGCAGAACATGTGGCCGCTTCTTGGTGCAACTGTCGTAGCAGTTTTGGCTTTTGCTGCAATTGGTCTGTCTTCTGACTCTACTGGCGAATATTGTGGCTCTTTGTTCTGGGTTTTACTCATTTCATTGATGCTTAGTTGGGTAACAGCTCTGACCATTACGCCGCTCTTTTGTGAGATGTTTCTCCATAAGAGTAAAAACGGAGCGGACGTTGATCCGTATGGCGGATTCTTATTCAGAGTGTACCGTAAATGCCTGAGAGCGTGTTTGAACCATCGCTGGCTAACTGTTGGTACTTTACTCGTAATGCTGTTCGCCTCTGGCTATGCCATGAAGTATGTTGACCAGATGTTCTTCCCGGCATCAACACAGCCACAGTTCTTTATTGATGTGTGGAAACCGGAAGGGTCTGATATAAGTTCTGTTAGCAATGATTTGAAAGTGCTTGAGAAAAAACTGGCGCAGGATGAGCGTGTAACGTTCACCACTACATTTGTAGGTGCTGGCGCTCCGCGTTTCATGCTGGTTTACAACCCAGAGCAAAACTATCCGAACTATGGTCAGATTATTGTGACAATCGAAGATTATCACAATATTCCGAAAATGATCGACGAATACAGAGCATATACGAGTGAGACATTCCCTGAAGCGTTCTTTAAGTTTAAAAAAGTACGCCTTGGTCCGGGGCGAGATGACCCTATTGAGGTGCGTTTTTCCGGTCCAGATCCAGAGGTGCTTCGTGCTCTTTCTCGTGAAGCTCAAAATATATTTAGCGAAAACAGTAACTCTCGTGGGATTCGCGATAACTGGCGTCAGAAAGCAAAAGTTGTTGTTCCAGTACTTAATGAACAGGCTGTACGTCGTGCAGGGCTAGATCGTCCTGATATTGCGCAAGCGCTTAAGGGTGCTTACGTTGGTGTGCCGGTCGGAATATATCGCGATGGCGACACATTGCTTCCGATTGTTGTACGTCCACCGGAAAACGAGCGTTCTGATGTTGGGTCTGTGAATTCTATTCAGGTTTTCAGTAAAGTTTCCAACAGCATGGTTCCTTTGGGACAGCTTGTTTCAGAATATAAAACTGAATTTAAAAATAACGCATTACATAGACGTAACAGAAAACTCACTATTACCGTTTCGTGTGAAGCCAAAGTTGGACTCCCGACGGTCTTGTTTGAAGAAATGCGTCCACAGATTGAATCAATCAAGCTTCCGGCCGGCTACGCTATGGAGTGGGGCGGTGAGTATGAAGATTCTACCGATGCACAGGCTGGTTTATTTGCAACCATCCCGACAACCATCGTACTGATGATTATCATCACTATTGCGCTCTTTAACTCCTTAAGAGAGCCGTTAATCATTTGGCTCACAGTTCCGCTGGCAATTATCGGTGTCGCCTGGGGACTGCTGGGTGCAGGCCAGCCATTCGGCTTTATGGCTCTGCTTGGTTTTCTGAGCCTCATGGGGATGCTCATTAAAAACGCAATTGTGTTGCTGGATGAAATCAACCTGCAAATTCGTGAAGGTAAAGAGCCGTTTGCAGCTGTACTAGACGCCTCTGTAAGTCGTGTTCGTCCTGTAATGATGGCAGCCAGTACAACTGTACTTGGTATGCTTCCGTTGCTTGCTGATGCATTCTTTGTATCAATGGCAGTAACCATTATGGCAGGTCTTACCTTTGCAACAGTGTTGACACTGATTGTAGTGCCGACGCTTTACGTAATTCTGTTCAAGATCCGTGAACAGGTAGCATAATGTATGAAGGGCGTACCCTTTTGGGTACGCCCTGATAACGGCTTCCTAATATTGGAGGCACAAAATTTGTTTCCCACCATGCACCTTGCAGTAATAGGGATAGTAACGCTCCCCCTTAGTTGTTACGCTCTCCTCGAGCCCTGTTCTGCAAAAAAAGCCCATGTGATTAATCACATGGGCTTTTCGTATGTTATCGAACGTGGACAACGGGGAAGCGCGGTTTAAGCGTAATGCCGGCCCGTTTCCTGATGGCGTCTGCGTGTTGTTGTGCATCTTTCAACAGCGATTTTTCATCAAATGTCAGAATCTCTTTGTCCTTCATCAACCATTTACCGTCACACATGGTGTGGGTAACGTTTGTTGAATGCATGGAGTAGACAAGGCTGGAGACAGGGTCATGTACAGGAACAGAACCGGGCATAAGAGATGGCTTGATGATAGCAAGGTCTGCCTTTTTGCCTACGCTTAGTGAACCGATCTGATCGTCCCAAAGCAGTGCTTTTGCGCCGTTGACTGTTGCCATTTCCAGAATGGTTTCTGCAGGGACAGTCGTTGGGTCGAGGGTACGACCTTTATGGATGAGTGCAGTAAGGTACAATTCGTCCATCATGTCCATGCGGTTGTTGCACGGTGCACCATCTGTTGCAATGGTGACGCAGATCCCTTGTTTAAGCATTTCCGGTACTGGAGCAAATCCCAGTACGCGCATTGCTGCACCCGGATTGTGAGATACTTTTACATCGTGCTTGGCGAAGAGAGCTATTTCATTTTCTGTAAGCCATACTGTGTGTACTGCAAGAAAGTTAGGGCCGAGTGCGCCGAGTTTGGCGAGATGCTCAACCGTTGTTGATCCGCGCGTTTCGCGGACAAATTCTACTTCTTCCTTAATCTCAGCCACGTGCATGTGGACGCCGACATTCAATTCATCTGCAAGTTTTTTGGTGCGTACAATAAGTTCATCTGAGTTGTTGAAAATCGTGCGTAACCCGAACCAGCAGCGAATACGGTCACTTTCGGCACCGTTCCAGCGTTTGATGAGGTCGAGCTGGATATCAAGAGTTTCGTCTGTTGTTTCCTGTCTATCTTCAGGGATACCTTCGCCACAGTCCATAGTGGAGCGGGCAAGGATGCCGCGGATGCCGGCTTTGGTGACGGCACGTCCCATTGCATCAACGTGCTGTCCACCCGGTTCTGCAAAACAAGTGACACCGGAGCGGATAAGCTCTGCACAACAGGCAAGAGCGGAAATTTCTACGTCTTCTTCGGTCATAGCCAACTCATACGGCCATGTGCGTTCATGCAGCCATGTGAGAAGATCTACGTCGTCACCGAGCCCGCGACCTAGTTGCTGACACAAATGCACGTGTGTGTTGATTAAGCCGGGAATAACGATGGAGTCTGTGCAGTCAATAACTTCTGCATCAGGAGCAAGATCGTGCGGAGCAATTGCGCCGATAGCAGTAATGCGGTCATCAGTAATGAGAATGTCGCCGTTGACGAACATTTCTCGATTTTCGTTCATGGAAAGAATGAGCGCATTGCTCAAAAGTACTTGCGACATGTGTCCTCCGCGAAGGGATCGTTCATAAAAAAATATGCTGTTTGGAACTGACCTTTGCAGGCAACAGCATCGAAAAGTCACGAGGGCAATATGCCTGAGAGTGCATACTGTCAATTCAACATATAGTGAGACATTGTACGAGACATATTGAGGTAGAATAAAACGGATCAAGTCTGCTCCAACGCAAGAATAATGCGGATCAGCGCGTTTTGGAGTGGACGTTAGGGAGTGAATATACTACACATATCAATCGGCAACCAAGCTGCGGGAAACAGCTGTTGCCGCCGGTGTCGGACCTATATGCTGTACATATCTTAATTGTATGATTGCAGTATACTAGGAGGGAATCCGATGTGGCTTTTATTTGGTTAACCATTGAAGAATGACTTGAAGCAGGAAGGCTGTTTGTGAAGCTTGATTTTATTCAAGTTTTACATATATGTTAAAAACGTTGAGGGAATGCCTTTAGCGTAATGCTCAAGTGTCATTTTTTCTGTAAGGAGTTAGTAGGTATGGGACGAGTACTTAAAGATCGTTATAAGCGTGAGTTTGTTGAGGTTATATGTCCAATATGCCGTAAAACTCAAATTATCGCTGTTCCCGAAGAGCCAATGCCGAAATGCGACAAGTGCAAGCGGGAGATGGTCATTAAGGAAGTTTTGACCGAAGGGAAATACTAACTCTTAGTGGTTATATCTTTTTTATTTATTATGGGAGAATAGGGATGAAATTTGTAAAAGTACTTATGGTGCTCGCATTAACTTTAATGCTTGCTGCACCTGCTTCTGCGGCTGATATTGAAATTGCTAAGAAATCCACAATCAACAAAATTCTTAAAAGTGGCGAACTTCGCGTTGGTTTTGACGCAAGTTATGCTCCTTTTGAAATCACTGATAAAAGTGGCCGTTACATCGGTTTTGATATCGATCTTGGCAAAGAGCTCGCAAAATCTATGGGCGTGAAATTTGTGCCGGTTAACACCGACTTTGACGGCATTATTCCTTCACTGCTCTCTAATAAATTTGATGTTATCATCTCCGGTATGACTCTTACCCAGCAGCGTAACTTGCAGATCGGTTTTTCCGATGCATACTTCCTCATGGGTCAGGGCGTTATGGTTTCCAACAAACTTCAGGGTAAAATTGCTCGTTACAAAGAGCTGAACGATCCTAAGTACGTTGTTGTTTCCCGTCTTGGTACTACCGGTGAAGAAGCTGTTAAAAAATACCTGCCAAAAGCAACCTACAAATCTTTTGAGAAAGAAGTAGACTGCGGCATGGAAGTTATTTCCGGCCGTGCTGATGCTTTTGTTTTCGACATTCCTGCTCTCGAAAACATCGCTTCTGTTCAGGGTAAAGGCAAAGTGTTCGTACTGAACGATCCTTTCACCTTTGAGCCTATGGCAATTGGTTACAAACAGGGCGATCCTGATTTTGCTAACTTCCTTAACAACTTCATCTTCCAGTTTAAAAACGACGGTCGTTACCAGCGTCTTTACGACAAATGGTTCCGTTCTGAAGCTTGGAAATCCCAGTTGAAGAAATAGTTTTTTTTGTCTACTAAGGGATCGGCTTTGGCCGATCCCTTTTATTCCGCTGTCACGCTCACCTGTACTACAGGGACAGTGTATATACTTGAAGGCAAAGCTTCCTTCTGATTTCATGACCCGCTGTGGTATACACAGCGTGATATGAAGCCGGAAGGTTTACTGTTTTATGGAACTTGTTTGTAACGTGTTGAGATAAGGATACGCAGATGATGAATTATACAGGACTTGATCGTCCTAAAAAGCCGGGCTATTTCCTGTTTTGGAAAGCCATGTTTGTGGCAATTTGCCTGTTTGGTCTCGGCTTTATTTATGCTGCTGCAGATTTTGTAGATTACAACTGGCGCTGGGAACAGGTGCCTCAGTATTTCTGGCTTGATAAAGATCTTGAAGTTCGATCTGAAGCTGAAGGCGAACTGGTTAAGATTGATAAAACAGCTGCAGGTTATACACTTGTTGTTCAAGATGGCAATTACGACGAAGTCGTTCAGTTGCCACCTCATGCTAATATTTTCATGGTTGAAGGTGATTACGTATACATGGGTGATACTCTTGCTGAGTATCGCGTAAGTCAGCCGGGTATTTTGCTCGAGGCTACTTTCGTAACACTGAAAGTCTCCATGCTTGCTATTATCCTTGGCATTGTCGTGGGGATTCTTTCCGGCTTAATGCGAATTTCGGAAAACCCTTGTTTGCGTTGGCTTTCCATCACGTATGTTGAATTTATTCGTGGCTCACCATTACTTGTTCAGATCTTCCTCTGGTATTTTGTCGTTGGATCTCTTGTTAACGCCATGCTTGATAAGATCGGCCTGAACGCAATCCCTGCATTATGGTACGGTGTATTTGCATTGGCTATTTTTACCGGTGCATATGTGGCAGAAATCGTTCGTGCGGGTGTACAGTCAGTCCATCGCGGTCAGAGCGAAGCTGCGCGAGCACTGGGTTTGAGTGGGACACAGGCTATGCGTAAGGTTATTCTTCCTCAGGCCTTTCGTCGTATTCTTCCTCCGCTTGCGGGGCAATTTATCAGCCTTGTTAAAGATTCTTCACTGCTCGGCGTAATTGCTGTGCGAGAACTCACCAAGGCGACCAGAGAAGTTATTAGTTCGTCCCTTATGTCATACGAGCTGTGGATTTCCTGTGCTATTATGTACCTTGTTCTTACTTTTGCCCTTTCTGTGGCGATTCAGTACCTTGAAAGGAGAGCGGTTCGATGATCAGCGCGAAGAATGTTAATAAATATTTCTACATTCCAGAAGAACTGCATGCTCTTAAAGATGTTTCTCTGGATGTTGCAGCGGGCGAAGTGCTTGTTGTTATCGGCCCTTCCGGTTCTGGTAAGTCAACCTTCCTGCGTTGTCTGAACCGTTTGGAATTTGCTAACAGTGGCTCCATTACCATTGAAGGCACCGAGGTTCTTGATCCTGACTGCGACATTAACCAAATTCGTGCAGAAGTTGGTATGGTGTTCCAGTCCTTCAACCTTTTTCCTCATATGAGCGTGCTTGATAACATCACTATGGCGCAGATGACTGTGCGCAAGCGCTCTAAGAAAGATGCAGAGAAAAAGAGTATGGAGTTGCTTGAAAAAGTTGGTCTTGCACATAAATACAATGTGTATCCGGATCAGCTTTCCGGTGGGCAACAGCAGCGTATTGCTATTGCCCGTGCCTTAGCAATGGACCCAAAAGTGTTGTTGTTTGATGAACCTACCTCCGCCCTTGATCCGGAGATGGTTGGTGAGGTTCTTGATGTTATGAAAAACCTCGCAAAAGAAGGCATGACTATGGTTGTTGTTACTCATGAAATGGGCTTCGCCCGTGAAGTAGCAGACCGTGTTGTGTTTATGGATGCGGGTATGCTTGTTGAGCAGGGTACGCCTGAGCATTTCTTTACGAATCCGGAACACGAACGCACCAAATTATTCCTGAGTCAGATTTTATAAGACATCTGTAAGTTAAACAGCTTTTGGTAAAGAAAAAGAACGGCCTCAATTTGAGTCCGTTCTTTTTTTTGCAATTTTTATGTGCTCAATCCGTAACGCAAGGCTAATAGCTTCCGTACTGACGTTGTATGAAATTATTTAGACTTAGATTTTTACTGGTTGAAATAAAAGATTTGTTAAGTTTATTAGGTTGCTACGAAAACAGTTCTTTCATTTTTTTTTACTATTTTAGTAAGAAAGTAACAAAAACGTGTATTGTTTTTGTTGTAAATTTTCACTAGGATAGCAAACTGGATTAAGGTTGATATAGTTGTTCTGGGTTGCAAAGGGTGAACGCTGTTATTGTCAGTTAAAAACAGTACAATAATAAGCTGTTGAGCCTCAGTGCTTGATGGTAGTATGTTTTGTCGTAAGCGTTACTGACTTAACGTAATGTAATACTGCACGGCCTTATGCGATCATTAAAAAATGTAGAAGAAAACTGACCTGCAATATATTGCAGCCGAAAATACATGAATATATATTCTCTTACAGCATTACAGGTGTTAGCTCAGGGTGATATTGTTTTCATCGGTAGAACTGGTGAAGACGCTGATCTCGCAGCGAGCATTAATACTCCTTTGCCTCCTGCATTCTTTCCTGTGGGCACTACATTTGTTGCCACAGATAATGCTGGAAAGCCTTGCTGCATAGTCGTTCAGAATGGATATTTTCCTTCGCATAACGGCATACATTCTGTTGAAGGCATGTGGGTAAAGATGCTTTCCGGTTTTGATGAAGGGGCTTCCTGTTCCGTTACTCCCACAAAAGAAGCGTTGAGTCTCGCGTGGGTTACGCTTTCTGACAAAGGGGCGCGTAAGCAGCGTGAGGATGCGAGTGGTCCTTTAATTGAAACAATTGTTCGGGATAAGTACGAGCTTGCATATGTTCGCGGATACATGATTCCGGATGAAGAATTACAGCTGCGTCAGCTACTTGTTGATTTGGCGCTGCACCAAAAATTCGATCTGATTTTAACAACAGGCGGCACCGGGGTTTCTCCTCGTGATGTTACACCTGAAGCAACTGTTAAGGTTATTGATCGTCGCCTTCGCGGGGTTGAACAAGCAATGATGGCAGCGAGTTTGAAGAAAACTCCGCATGCTGTTGTGTCACGCGCGATCGCAGGTACTTTAGGTACTTCTTTGATTGTGAATATGCCGGGAAGTACAAAGGCAGTTGCAGAAAATTTAGAGGCAGTTCTTCCTGCGTTTGGTCACACCATTGCCAAACTTCAGGGCGACCCAGCTGATTGCGGGAACTAGGTAGGAGAAGCTGTGGTATTTCAGCATGAGTGTCAGGGGCCGGGGCTAGCTTTTACAGAAGGTAGTAATTTTAAAGTTCGGTTGTTCGATCTTGTCAGCGCATTAGCTCGGTCATTGGATATGGTTTCGCAAACTCTTGCGGGGCATCATACTAATGTCGGTTTTTATGCGTCGCGCATAGCTGAGTGCTATGGGTTGAGCAGCTTTGAGAAACGCAATGTTGTTCTTGCGGCTATGCTGCACGACATCGGCGCTGTTTCGCTATATCCCGCTGTAGATTCTCTCTTATTTGAAGATGATACAATTAAACATTCTATAGCTGGCTCGGTGATCATAAGTTCATCGAAAAAGTTACAGGATGTTTCTAAGCTTGTGGAGTATCATCATACCCCATGGGAAGAATTGCAGGGTATGAATAAACATTATGAAATCAGTAATATTATTAACTTAGCTGATTACATTGATGTTCATACCCGTCGAGACCGTCCGGTGAGACACCAGCTTCCGGTTTTAATTGAGTTGTGCCGTAAGCATTCCGGCACAATGTTTAATCCTGACTATATTGAAGCGCTGCGTGAAGCTGAATCGAAACGTAATTACTTCCACCGGCTACACTCTGAACGCACAGAAAAATCCCTAAATCTTTCGACACAGTTCGACTCTGATATCCTTGATGCTGAAGGCGTCTTGGACTTTACTGGTTTGTTCGCTAAAGTTATTGATTTTCGTAGCCGTTTTACCGCTACGCATTCACAAGGCGTGGCTGTAACATCCAGTGTGCTTGGACGTTGGCTTGGATTTAATAAAGTCGAGCAGGCTTTGTTCCAGATTGCAGGACGCTTGCACGATATCGGAAAACTTGCAGTTCCAGCAGCACTTCTGGAAAAGAACGGTCGGTTAACAACGGAAGAATTTGCTATTATTCAGCGTCACGCAACGTACACAGAACATATTCTCTCCGGTATCCCGGGGCTGGAAGTGATCCGTGACTGGGCGTGTCAGCATCATGAACGATTAGATGGAACCGGTTATCCAAGAGGGATTGCAGGTAAAGATATTTCACTGGGATCTCGTATTCTTCAGGTTGCAGACGTGTTTACTGCGATCACAGAAGATCGTCCGTATCGTGGCGGTATGGACTTTAAGCAGACAACAAAAGTTTTACGCCAGCTTGGCGATTCAAATAAACTTGATCCTATTGTTGTTGAAGTGCTCATTGAGCGATATGATGAGATCAATGAATTGCGTTGTAAAGGGCAGACCCAAGCCCTCGAGCATTTTTCTAACTATTCAAAAGTACTGTACAACAAGTACGGTATTGTCGCTAAGGATGTTTCATGAGTTCGGCTTCAACACCCCTTGAGAAGTTTGGCGCTGTGTGCCGAATGATCAAGATAGAGCACTCAGTTTTTGCGCTTCCATTTGCGTATCTTGGACAGTTTATTGCGGCTGGCGGATTTCCTTCGTTAAAGCCGTTTTTGTTGCTCACAGTAGCAATGGTGGCTGTGCGTTCTGTTGCAATGGCATTCAACAGGGTAATTGATTTACCGTTTGATGCAAAAAATCCGCGTACCCAGCAGCGTCCTCTTGTGACGGGTGAGATTTCACCAACGCAAACATGGGTGTTCATCGCGATTATGGCTGCAATTTTCGTGATTGCCTGTTTCTTTATAAATGACCTTAGTTTTAAACTTTCGCCCATCGCGCTGTTTGTGGCTGCGTTTTACAGTCTTCTCAAACGCTTTACATGGCTTTGTCATTTCTGGCTTGGAGCTGTACTTGCGCTTTCACCACTAGCAGGTTGGATTAGTGTTGATCCGCAGTTTACAGTTCCTGCTGTGTTGTTTGCGTGGGGGATTTTGTTCTGGGTTGCAGGATTCGATATTATCTATTCCTGCCAGGATACTGAGTATGATCGTTCAGTAGGGCTGAATTCAGTTCCTGCACATTTTGGTCTTGAATCAGCTCTTGTTATCTCATCATTCTGTCATGTGGTAACATCAATGATGTTCCTGATGGGCGGCTGGGCAGCAGGGCTTGGATGGCCTTATTTTGCTGTGTGGGCTGTTGTTTCCGGTATCCTTTACTGGGAACACTCCATTATCAGTGCCGACGATATGAGCCGTGTGAATATGGCATTTTTCACAATGAACGGATTCATTTCTGTAATGCTTTTTGTAGGCGCGCTTGCTGGCATTTACATGTAATATATTTTCTTTATAGAAATGAAAAAGGGAGAAGCTGATAATCAGCTTCTCCCTTTTTTTATTCTTGTAGAGCCTGCACGTTTCTGGATGTAACAAGAACAGGTTGCGTACTATGTGGGAGCAGTATTCCCCCTAAGTTAATGACCCATGGAAAGAACACATCATGGGAAAGTTTAGCACCTTGCTGTTTCTTTAATGCTGCAACTAGATCCGGATTAAGCATATTATAGGTGTCTGAGTACCATACAAAAAATGGAACTTCTCGTTGCTCAATAATGTCGGGGTCACCATGCCCGAAACGACCTTCCTCGCCGAGAGATTCACCGTGGTCTGAACTGTAAATAACTATTGCATTTTTGCTGCGGACAAGGTCGATAATCGATCCGATGAAAGCGTCAGTGGCAAGAATACTGTTGTCATATGCATTGTTAACCATGTCTATCTGCATATCTTCGCCATAGTTATCTGGAAGAAATTTTTTAAATTCTTTTGTATATCGTGCAGCGTAATTTGCGTGGCTACCACGAGTATGAATAGTGATTGCTTGGTTAACTGAGGCGTTTTTAAGCACGCCCTTTAGGGGCTCAAGGAGCATGGCGTCATGGAATTTATTATATGAAGTACGCCCAAATTTGTTTCGAAATAATTTTTGGTCAATTTCGCCGATAGCATTCGTAGTAGGGGTGTCGTTACTTGTGAAACGGTCGTTTGCAGACAGCCATGTTGTTTTGAAACCATGTTTCTTAAAGACTCCGAGGTAGGAATCCATGGTGGTTTCAGGTTTTGCTAATGTTGCAGGGGTGATCATGGCTGGAACAGAAAGACGTGTGTAGGCAGCGAAAGAAGTAATGGCACCAAAGTTAACAAAGTTCTTTTCATTACTAAGGCGCGGAGTCGTTTCGCGAGGGTATCCGTTAAAATGAAATCTATCTGCTCGTGCTGATTCGCCGATGATGACAATAACCTGCAACGGCGTTTCTTGCTTCAAGGCTAGTGAATCAAGTTCTGCTGAACCGATAAGTTCGTTTTGGGTAATGTTTTTTGCATACTGCCCAGAAAATTCTGCGAGTCCGTTGAATACACAATATGGAAATACATATTTAATTGCCACAACTGGACGAACTGTTTGTACTTGGGGTGTTTTTTTGAATTTACCCAGAAGAACGGTTGCGGGTACAATAAATAGCAACAATAAAGCAAGTGTCTTAATTTGAAATTTGCCAGTGGAACGCTTCAATAAATATCCGAGAATGAATGAGAATAGTAACGCTATTGCTCCAAACATAAGGAGCTTGGATGTTACAAATTCACCGGCTTCTCCACTGTTTGTTTCCAGCAGAAGAAAGAGGAGCTCTTTATCGATTTTAATTCGGTAGATACCGTGGAAGTAGCTAGTGAGCGCGCTTACGAAAAAGATGGGTGGAATAAGTATACTGGCAAGACCACGCACCTGAGAGATTATATACATCACGCAAAAGTTGAAGCACAGTAGGTAGATTACAGACGGGATAGCATAAAGGTAAGGAAGCCTCATCAAGTCTGGAAGCATCATCGCTGAAAATGCAATAGCAAGAATCGCTGAAAGATACTTATTATCGAATACTAACATCTCTAGAATTCCTTGAACTGTCTGTAATCTAAGATTTTATTATGAAATTTGTTTTGAGAAACTTGCTCAGATTGCCTGTCATAAAAAATAAAAGCAACTCCTTTTCAACTAGGAAAAGGAGTTGCTTATCAGCGTGATCATTAAAAAATAGTTACTTAACCAGCGGCTAACAATTTTCCTTCAATAAAGTCAGTCACTACTGCCACAGGTGCATTAACAGTGATGCCTTTAACAAGGGAGATATGTTTTTCTTTCAATGCATCGCATGCGTCCTGCGGTACGTCTTTTGCCAGAACATATCCTGCATCAAGGCGTTCGAGGAAAGAAGCTGCTGCTTTTGGCTCGTATGCTGGAGCATCAACGGTTTCTGTAGATACAATCTTTTTAGTCTCTGCATCTGCTACTGCGATAATGTACTGTTCAGCCAAATGCATGGATGGGGACAGGGTACCTTTGGTAACAGGCAGTGCGATTTTAATTGTACCTTTATGCGGTGGAAGAATCGGGTGCAGTTTGTTAGCTGGTTCTGCGCCGTCATCAAGCATAAGGATCGGTTTAAGAATTTTCTGGAAGCTCTGAGCTGTCGGGCTATCTTGCTTTACAGTAAGAAGTGAGAAACCTTCGTCGCCGGAACGAACAACTTCCGGATCAAGTGGAATGTCACCGAGGAAGCGTACGCCAACCTCTTTAGCAAGGTCTTTACCGCCACCTTTGCCGAAGATGTTCTCAACATTGCCGCACTGTGAACACACAATGCCGCTCATGTTTTCGATAATACCAAGTACCTGATTCCCAACATCACCTACAAAGGTAACGGAGCGGCGTACGTCATCGATAGCAACACCCTGTGGGGTTGTTACGATAACTGCCTGTGCGTCGTTGCCAAGGAGCTGCATAACGGAAAGAGGCTCGTCGCCAGTACCCGGAGGGCAGTCAACAACCATGTAATCAAGGTCGCCCCAAACAACATCAGAAAGAAGCTGTTTGATAAAACCCATTTTTACAGGACCACGCCATACAACAGGCTGGTAGGAGTTAGGCAGTAAGAAGCCCAGAGACATAACAGAGAGGTTCTTGCTCCATGCGATAGGTTCAATGAAGGACTCTTCGATATGCACTTTGGAATCACGCATGCTTAACAGACGAGGCACACTAGGGCCGTGTACGTCTACGTCGAGCAAGCCGACTTTTTTACCAGCAAGTGAAAGACCGATAGCGATGTTGGTCGCAACGGTACTTTTACCAACACCACCTTTGCCGGACATAACAACAATTTTATGTTTAATACGGCTGATGGTTCGTTTCATCCGTGCTTCGCCAGCATCTAATTCAGTAGGTGCTCCGCCGCAGGAACCGGAAGAACAGTCACCACTGCTGCAGTCAGTACTCATGTTGGTCTCCAAACAGTAGAATATGCCGCGTTGAAAAAAACAATCTGTCCAGTGCGGCGATTAATTAAGGCAGATTGTGTGAAATCTAAGTATAAAGTCAGTAGTCACTAACATATGGGTTGTCCAGAGGCCAACGTGTTTTTTTTATGTACTTTGGTTTTATTTGGTGATGCTAGCACTACTAAGGTCAAACTTTGGTGAAAAAAAACCCCCGTGATACGGGGGCATATATTCAAGAACTACCTGTATACGAAATATCAGGTGTCAGATGCTATTTTTGTTTTCCGGCATGTGCTTTGCGCAGCCAGTCGTACCATGTATCGAGACCTTCGCTGGTAGTACAGGAAGTCTGGAAAATTGGCATGTCTTTGTTCAACTGAGTAGCAAACTGCATTGCACGTTCAACATCAAACTGAACGTATGGGAGCAGGTCACATTTGTTCAGAATCATTGCTGAAGATTTTTCAAATAAGGCCGGATATTTCTCTGGCTTATCGTCGCCTTCAGGGACGCTGAGCAGAGCGACTTTAAAATCTTCGCCGCAATCAAATTCAACAGGACAAACAAGGTTGCCGACGTTTTCAATGAACAGAATATCGATCTCGTTCATATCAAAGTTAGCGAGTGCAGCAGTAATCATGTTGCTGTCAAGGTGGCAGCCGCCGTCAGTATTGATCTGAACAGCTTTAGCTCCAGTTTCTGCAACTCTGCGGGCATCATTATCTGTCTGACAGTCACCTTCGATGACAGCCATCTTAAATTCACCTTTAAGGTCTGTAAGAGTGCGTTCAAGAATAGATGTCTTGCCCGCGCCAGGTGAACTGATGAGGTTAAGAACAAGAATGCCGTGCTCGGCAAAGAGTTCTTTTAAATTTACTGCGATTTTGTCATTCGCTTCAAGTATGTTGCGTACTACTGGGATTTCCATTGGGATTATTTACTCCGCTTCAAGATGATCTACGTAAAGTTCTTTTCCTGTAAGCACTGCGTGGCCGAATAAATTTTCGCACGACGGACACGGCATATAAAATAGATCCGTTCCCTCCGGTGTGAACTCTTTTGAGCATTCACCACAAGTAACAGTGACAGGAATTTCTTTAAGTTCCAGCTCAGCATTTTCTAAAGGGCTTTGCTTGGTTTGTACTTCAAAGGCAAACGAAAGTGCGTCGGGCACAAGGTTAGTCAGCTTACCGTAACAAACTCGAACCATAAGCAATTTAGAGGCATTATGCTTTGCCATCTCTTCCTTGACGATATCAATTAGACTTGCTGCTATTGCCATTTCATGCATGTCAGAAACGTAAAGGAAAACATATTAACCGTCCACAATGTTTTTAAAATACTAGTTTGATGTCCTAACATGCTGTTTTCAAGACAAAACGGGTATGATAGGGGTTAGATACATTATAAGTGCATATATTGGGGGCAATAGATGACAGAAGGTGTTTATCGCACCTCGTCCAATCTTTGGATTGGGTCGGGTGCAACGAGACGTAAGAGCATTTCGAAGAGATATTGGTACGCGAGTATAGGGACAGAAGGCAACGTAGAGGTTCAGCTTCTCACAAGTAACTTAACTCCAATTGGTGATAAGCGAGTTGTAGAACTTGAAGAATTTGAACAGGAATATGTGTTTGAACCAGGTCTGTTAGCCGTTGCTGTACAATCTACTAATGTGAGTACAGCACAGCAGGACCTTCAACTGCAAAACACAGCTTCCGCTAATGAGACAAATGCGTTGCTGTCAAGAGTGCCCACTCATCGAGCCAAGAAGACGGGCTTAAAGTTAGAAGAAGAAGAGGCTACGGAGAAATTTGATAGAGGCATGACAATGCTTCGCAGCGGATATTTAAAGCAAGGTCGCCGGATGTTGCTGGCTGTTCCAGATAAAGATGTACCGTGGAAATCAAAGCATAAACATTTATTTAATGATTTTGGAAAGCGTTTACGAAAAGAACAACAGCCTGAAATAGCATTGAAACATTACTTGAAAGCTGCGGAGCTTTCTCCTAATGATGATCATCTATGCTATAACATTGCACGCGTTTATTATGATTTGCGAAAAATGGCCGATTGTAAAAGATGGCTGCATCGTGCTCTTGTGGCAAATCCACAGCTTGAGCCTGCTCAAAAATTTTTGCAGGCAATAAAAAACAGGTAATATCCACAGTAATTCGAACGTCATTAGGAAGTACGTTGTGTTGCAATTAGAATATAAAGGTGTGTACTCCACACTTGAGTCTGAGCAGGGGACTGCGTTAACAGAACAGGTAAAACGCTACTGGCTTGTCTGGTTTACAGATAACGACACTGTAATGATTCAAGCACTGTCTGCGCAGCGTACTGTTGCCGGAAAGCAGTATCGTCTTAGGGTTGAAGACTTTATTCACAGGTTTATTAAAGAACCGGATGTTCTGTTGCAGCCGCAAGTGCTTGCCCATGCGCATCTGGTGGAGCATGAAGCACGCTCTTTGCCGGATGAGCCGTATATGTTTGTTCTTAAAGACAAGCATGGTGCGGATGTTACTCCGGAGCTTGTTTCTTCTTCAAAGGCTCTTGATATTGCCCGTGAAGAGGCTGAAGCTTTTGCCCGTGAACAAAAAACTCCGGAAAATGTAGCAAAAAATTTGAAGGCAGACTTTGAAAAAGCGCTTGATGCTCTTGAGAGTGGAGACAGGCGTAATGCATTAAAGTTGCTTACCAAGTTGGCAGATTCAAAAGACGGTGTTTTGCCGGAACACAAGCACGTATTTGCTGGATTTGGTTCAGACTTGCGCAAACAGAAGTTACCTGCCGCAGCATTGCAGCACCAGCTTCGTGTTGTTGAACTTAGTCCAAAAGATGATCATGCGTTATTTAACGTCGCCCGAGTGTATTATGATATGGGTGATTATGGTAATACCATTCGATACTTGAACCGTGCGATTGCGCTTAATGAAAACTTGAAATCGGCACAGCGCTTTCTTGAGTATGTACGCAGTGAGGGACGAGCAGCAAAATAGATGGTGTAACCGCTGAGGGGAGGATGCATGAACCGCAATATTTCGATGTTGATTTTATTGGCACTTGTGGTCGGGACTGTTCTTATTGGCTATAATAAATGGATAATGAGAGATTCGTACACCATTTCCAGTAAGGCGTCCTCTCAACTGGCAGTGAATGTCGGCGCACAGGAAAGTAAGGCGTTGCAAGAAGTTGTTATCGACAAAAGTACGTCGGACACTCTAGCATCAGCCGTTTCTGATGTGAGTAGCACAACGTCACCCACTGCGAAAGTTGCCCCAGCTTCTGCATCGAAAGCAACCGCCGTTACACCCCCGAAGGCAGATACAGAAAAAATGCTTACTCTTGTTACCAAAACGGTGACGATTGCAGAGGTTCGACCAGCGGTCGAAAAAAAACCTTCACAGCAAGAAACTGTAACCTCGCCTGAAAATGTGGTTGCTAAGAAAAAGGGTGATGAGCTTCCGCCTCTCGTTTCTGTTTCGTATGCGGATAAAAAGCTTACAGTATTTGCTGTAAATAAATTTACGTACAAAATTTTTGGATTGAAAGAGCCAGACAGGTTCGTTGTAGATGTGGTTGGGCGGTTTAGTGAAGAGTTGCCTGCACCGAAGGTTATACAGGATGGTCTGGTTAAGACTGTACGCTTGGGACGTCATGACGATCGAGTCCGTATTGTTCTTGATTTGAAAGGGACGCTTCCACCTAACTGGTCTGCAACTCAGACCAACGGCACATTATCAATACTTATGAAATAGGGCGGGTACGCTGAACTTTCCCTGTTTATTCAAAAAATAAAAATGGTTGTAAAAAAGAGCCGGAGTATTCCGGCTCTTTTTTTTTATTGCTGCATGGTACAGCTATTTTTTAATTTCAAACCCGATTCCAGTAACGGCACCTTCGATGGTTTCCATAGGAACAGGGGTAGATTCTTTCCATTCTACTTTTCCAGAAAGCAAATCAATAGTAACATCGGAAATTCCATCAATAGCTTCAAGAGCTTTGGTAACTGCGCTTACGCAGTGCTGGCAGGACATTCCGGTAACAGTAATTGCTGGCATTATATAATCCTCATGCAACTGTTTAAAAAGAATTGTATTAACTCAGTCTCAAGCGTAGCATACCGAATCATTTAATATCGCTCAACTATTCAAGCTTTTTTTGTTCCGGTACTGAACATATGTGATGGTATCTGTTCGAAAAAATGAGGTTTGTTATGACTGATAACCATATCGAGTCAATTGATCCAAAGGTACTTCGTAAGGTCACCATGCCTGTAAAAGGTATGACATGTGCTTCTTGTGCCGCCCGTATTGAAAAGGGTGTTTCAGAGGTGCAGGGAGTTACCACTATTGCCGTAAACTTGGCCACCGATTCTATGCAGGTAGAGTTTGATCCTTCGAAGATCAACGTTGCTGACATAGTGCAAAAGGTTGCTGATACAGGATACGAAGTGGTGGTACCGGAAACAAGTTCTGATAACGGTGGAACACTGCGCTTTTCAATTTCAGGAATGCATTGTGCCGCATGTTCTGCACGTATTGAAAAAGTTACAGCGCTGATGCCGGAATTTGCAGCTGTTGAGGTGAACCTTGCAACAGAGTCAGCCAGAGTAACCCCTGCCGCTGATATTGATAAAGATTCCGCAGTAACAGCATTTTCCGAGAAAGTTGCCATGCTAGGCTTTGGTGCAACATTGCAGGAAGCCGAAGACGGTGGTGCGCAGGACGTGACCGCTATGTGGGAAGATCAGCAGGAGTCTATGCGGGAACGCCTTGCTGAAATGAAAGCTAAGCTGATTCCAGAAATTTTCTTTGCTTCCCTTTTATTGATTATTGCCATGACAGAAATGGCAGGAATCAGTCTGCCTGAGTGGTTGGCTCCTCACTCTTCACCAAGAACTTTTTCCCTTATCCAATTGATTTTGGTTATCCCTATCATGTGGTCAGGGCGTGATTTCTATATACACGGTTTCAAAAATCTCTTCAGGGGCGCTCCGAATATGGATTCGCTCATTGCTGTGGGAACAGGCGCAGCGTTTGCTTACAGCCTTTGGGGAACCGTAGAAATTTATCTCGGTATTGATGTCATGGCTCGTGTTATGGATTTGTATTTTGAGGCAGCCGGTGTGCTGATTGCACTTGTTTCGCTTGGTAAATTCCTTGAAACACGATCCCGCGCGCACACATCAGATGCTATTAAAGGTTTGATGGAGTTAACACCTGATACCGCTATCCGTATTGTAGATGGAGAGCAGCAGACAGTGCCTGCAACAGAAGTTGCCGCAGGTGACATTCTACTCATTCGCCCGGGTGAACGTATTCCGGTTGACGGTAGTATTGTAGAAGGTTCCTCAAGTGTGGACGAATCCATGCTGACGGGTGAATCTTTGCCTGTTTCAAAAACAGTTGGAGATTCTCTTGCTGGTGGTACTGTAAACACTCATAGCGTTTTGACTATGAAAGCAGAGCATGTGGGTGCAGATACTGTTCTTTCTCGAATTATTCGTGTCGTACAGGATGCTCAAGGCTCCAAAGCGCCGATTGCATCCATGGCTGACACGGTCAGCTTGTATTTTGTACCGATTGTTATGGGCATTGCGCTACTTTCCGGTCTTGCATGGCTTATTGCCGGAGCATCGTTCCCGTTTGCGTTACGGATATTTGTGGCTGTAATGGTTATTGCTTGCCCGTGCGCCATGGGACTTGCAACACCGACATCTATCATGGTTGCTACAGGACGCGGTGCACAACTTGGTGTTTTGTTCAAAAACGGCACAGCGTTGGAACAGACAGGGCGTGTTCAAACTGTTGTTTTCGATAAGACCGGCACAATTACACATGGTAAGCCTGAGCTTGTTCATGTGGAATCATTGAATGGAATCGATGAAAAGACTGCGCTGACGTATGCTGCATCCCTTGAAAGTCTTTCAGAGCATCCACTGGCAACTGCCATTGTGAAGGGTGCAAAAGAGCGTGGAGTAGAGTTACTCGAAACGCAGGATGTAACCGCAGAATCCGGTAAAGGTATTTACGGCACGGTGGATGGTAAAACCATTCGTATTGGTAACGCCGCTTATGCCGGAGTAGATCAGAATACGGATGTTATGGAACGAATGAAGAAGCAGGCATTGCAAGGCCGTACAGCTCTTGTCATGGCCGTTGATGATAAACCTGCGTTGCTCGTTGCTGTGGCAGATACTATTAAGCCGGAGGCAGCTTCTGTTGTTTCTCGACTGAAGGCACGTGGTGTTTCTGTTGTTATGCTTACAGGTGATAACAGCATTACAGCAGCTGCAATGGCAAAGCAGGCGGGCATTGATACTGTTATTTCTGAAGTTCATCCGGAAGATAAAAGCGATACTATTATTGATCTTCAGAAGGAAGGAAAGCTCGTTGCTATGGTTGGTGACGGCATCAACGATGCTCCCGCGTTAGCTACTGCTGATGTGGGCATTGCCATGGGAACGGGCATTGATGTGGCTGTTGAGGCTGGTGATGTGGTGCTTATGTCCGGTGAATTAACTGGTGTGATCACTGCGGTTGAACTGAGCCGCGTAGCTGTTAGGAATATTAAACAAAACCTCGTGTGGGCATTCGGTTACAACACTCTTGGAATTCCCGTAGCAATGGGGCTGTTGTTCGCGTTGTTTAATGGTCCGACATTGTCCCCGATGATTGCTGGAGGCGCTATGGCGTTAAGTTCAGTCTCGGTTGTTTCTAATGCACTCCGCTTGCGATGGTTTAAGCCAAAAGAGTAGCTTCACGAATATATCTTTCATAGTACCTTAGAGCTGCTGCCAAAAGTGACGGATGCTCTCCTGTTCGAAAGATCGTGCGTATCCACCCAAAAAGAATCGGCCATAATCGCAGTCAAGAGGGCGTCCCTCTTGTGGGGTGCAGGGGCAAGACCCCGCCCGCCGGAGGCACTCCCCTCCCAAAAAAAACATACCTACAGAAAAGGTGGCGCTTATGGCGTCACCTTTTTTTGTGCCTAATATTGCTTGATGTATTCTGAAATATTGTCGGCAGAGCAGTTTTTACTCACCCAGAAGGCGGCAGCCCATACCATGAGTGCGGCGGCATCGGTGTTGTTGAGTCGGCAGAGCTTTGCTTCGAGTGTTTCTCTGCTGATGCCGTATACGTTATGTAGCTGATTGGTGTTGCAGGCATCTTCAACGCGCAGACGCAAGTAGTCTCCGCTGGAATTGTCCGGCTGAATTCGTAGATTTTTGTGCGCAGCGATAATGAGCGCAAGTTCACTGTCAGAAAAGCTGTGCTTGATGGACGTGATTGCACGGAAAAAGGTATCCACAACCCAAGGCAGGATGAATTCTGCTCCGGCACTTTTTGTGCGGAAGTAGTCTTTCAGCCATTTTTCCTGTTCGTTTGTGATACGAGCGGCTACTTGCGGCATACAGAAGAACCTCCCATGTGTCTCTGGGGTAAATCTTCGGAGTGTACCGAGTCCGAAATAAAAATATCAATATAGAAGTAAGATAGCTTGAAAAGTATTGCAATTATCTATCGGGCATACCTATTTGATGTCTACTGTCCCTTGTAGCGTAATGTCTTCCGGCATTAGCAGAACATTGCCTGTCTGATTGTCTATGTTGACGTCGCCTACGAGCGATATGGAAGGATTGAAGATAATATCGCCGGAAATACCAAGCTTAGTGCACGAGGCAAGAGACGGTACACCCTCTTTGAATTTTTCATAGATGTTGTCGAATTTGCTGTAGTATCGAGGATCGAGGTTTACCTGAAGGTTTTTCGCGATGTTTGCTTCATTTAATTTGAGCGTGCCGGAGGGATCGAGTAGGTAATAGTCTGACATAACCTTAAGTAGGTCGTCAGTGCGTTTAACTGGGATAAACCGGTCACGAGTCGTTACGATGGCCTGTGCATTTACAAAATGAGAGATTGCTGCGCCCATGGCACTTTCGATTTGATACACCGGAGTAGAGGATTCATCGTGCGGGTTTACTGTTTTAGGATTTAAAATAAGCGGAAGCTTCGGAAGTCCGAACTGATGCAGGGTGTTTTTCAATTCAATAAGGTTAATCCAAATATTGTTGGTGTTGAAAAGACGATGGCGTGTGATGTTCTGGAATTCTTCCAGATCGCATTCAGGACACTGACTGACTTCGCGTAAGATAAGACGTCCGTTATTATGCTTTGCGAGATGTCCGCCTTTGCTGTCGTTTTTTGTGCGCTCGGTAACTTCCATAAGAAACGGAACTTGTTCTTCAGCCATATAGCCTAACATGCGCATGTCTAACGTAGCACCAAGGTTGTCTATGTTAGACACGAGTGCGTATTTACGTCCCTGCCGGATAAGTGTTTCGAGCACACCTGAAAGATAGAGCGATGCGTAAATGTCGCCGTGTCCGGGAGGGTTCCATTCGTATTCACGGTTATCGGGATACTCAGCGGGCATCAATGTATCTTGACGTATTTTAGGAAATTTATGTTGAACAAAACAAAGCGGTAGCTGGGATAATCCACTCATGTGCCGTAATTCACTGAGCGTATCAGTATGCGTGTTGTAGCTGTTCATGAGTACCAACGGAAGTGGACCGCCGTACTGTTCCTGCCACGCAATAGCCTGCTTAACTGTGATGTCCAGAAATGACATATGATCTTTGACAGGCAACAGGGACTTAGCAAACTGCATTCCCATGCTTGTGCCCAGCCCGCCATTTAATTTAATAGCAACGGCTTCGTGAGCAATGGCTTTTCCTGCTTCTTCGTATTTATCCAGCGCATCAATATGTTTGAGATGTGATTGTGTTATCGGTGAGATGTGCATCTCTGGAATATGCCCAGTCGCGAGTTCGGATACATCTGCTAAATAGCTTGTGAACAGGTCAATGACTTTCGCTGGCATTCCCTCTTCGCGCATTTTTTCGGCGTAGGCAGCGAGAGTGGATGCGGAATCATATTGTTGTTCCGGTGTATTTGAAAACTTTTCACTGCGAACAGTTGCTTTTGAATGTGTGTTGCGAGAACCGGATGTAGTCATGTTGACTCCCTTTTCACAAAACTAGTTATATCTCACACGGTACAATGGCATGAAATTACGGATGAATTTACCCACTACCACACTGAGGAGAAGCTGGAAGTATAATCTTTGTGAAAAAGGAGTCGCTTGAAGGCGGAGAATATAGAAAAGAGCCTGCGGTGAATGGCAACACCGCAGGCTCTTTATCTAAATGATATTATGCAGGCTGCCACCTTTGGCTGCCATTTTATCGACGGATTTCGTTATATCCGGATCTTCTTCCAGTGCCGGAGCGTGGAAGGATTTGAGTCTGGCGTCAATAACAACGGGTCCTGCACAACCCCAGTGTTTGCAGTGGGTGAATGAGCCAGCACCGTACATATCTGTGGCAGGGTCAGAACGGGTGAATGTTACCCAGAGGAAGTTGTCCCAGTTGGCAGCGGTAAAGTCTGCATCATCCGCAACCACGACAAGCGGGAGTGAGTCAAGCTTACCGATGCTTTTCAGGTGTTCTGCAAGGCGGAACATTGCGTCGTCGTGTTCGTCACGTGCAGCGGTATGTTTAGGTCCTTTGACAACAATGACACCGGACATGAACATTTTGGCATCACTAAAGCCTTCCGGCAGAGTGAAGTGAGATGGAATGCTTGAACCAAGTGTACGTTTTACGGGACCGCAAGCTGTCCAGATAAGTTTGGAGCCTTGGTTAAGACTGATTCCTGTGTAGTCGAGTGTGTCGATTGTCGTGCGTGTTATGAAATGGAAATCACGCGCAAAGTCTGTACGCTCAAGCATATGCGTAAAAAATTCTTTGTAGTTATGCGTGGTAAGTCCTTGATTATCTTCTTTTGCCGCAAGGATTACGTATTTTGAAAGTGAGGTCTGTGTTGTGCCGAGCAGTGACAGGCCACAGGTGATAAGTTCCTGCGGCTGACGTTCTTCTGCGTACGGGACATATCGTTCGCTACCAATGGCAAGAAGGAGGGGATGTACACCCGCCTGATCAACTGCGTGTACTTCGTGCACACCGTTGAAAACTGTAGGCACGAGTTCTGCGGTGAGGTCATGAATAAATTCACCGAATATTGTATCTTCCTGTGGAGGGCGCCCAACAGTTGTGAATGGCCAGACAGCATCGTTGCGATGGTAGACATTGTCTACATGCATGAGCGGGAAGTCGTGCGCGAGGCTGTAGTAGCCCAGATGATCGCCGAATGGTCCTTCTGGCTTCTGCTCGTTAGGGTAGATTGTGCCGCAGATGCAGAAATCTGCCTCAGCAAGGATTGGAAGCTGACCTTCGCGGTTGATCATAGGCATACGGAACCCACCGAGGGCACCGGCAAAAATAAGTTCTGCAATGCCTTCTGGTAGCGGCATAATAGCCGCCATTGTCATGGCAGGAGGACCACCTACAAACACGTTTACTTTGAGTGGCTCATTACGGCGGATTGTTTCGGCATGGTGGTAGCCAATTCCGCGATGAATCTGGTAGTGCAGGCCAATTTCTTTATCTTTTTCAAACGGAGCACCTGTGAGCTGCACACGGTACATGCCGATGTTTGAATTCATGAAACCTGGTTTGTCCGGACTTTCTGTATATACCTGCGGAAGAGTGACGTAGCCGCCACCGTCCATAGGCCATGAATGTAACTGCGGAAGTTGGCTTACTGTGGTGGTGTTGTCCAGTACAGGCCCAGTTTTTACCTTTTTAGGTATTGTGGAGTACCCAGCGCGTGGAACACCGGCATACTTCCATGGATGCTTGAAGAAATCGAACGGATCAACCTTCAGCTTGAAAATGCCTTCCAGTGCGCGCAAAGTGTCGCGGAAGATCCAACGGGTGCGTTCCATGGTGCCGAAAATATTGCAGACCATGGGGAATTTGGTGCCTTTTACGTTGGTGAACATGATTGCAGGTGCTTTTGCACGAAAAGCACGGCGCTGGATTTCAGCCACTTGCAGATGCGGGTCAACTTCGTCATGGATGCGTATGAGCTGCCCACTTTGTTCCAGATCAGCAATAAGCTGCTGTGTATTTCTGTATCGCAAAAGAACTTCCTTTTATATCAAGCTGGGTTGAAGAAAACACTACTGGTATACCAAGAATGTGTGCCGCGTGCAGGGTGAGTCCCTCTGCATATTGCGGCGTCTCCTAAGGCATTTTATTCCCAACGGGTTGGGAAATTGGCCTGCGGTAGACTGGCGCTACGTAAAACACTTTCAAGGATATTCGTTGAAGTACCGAGCCCGCGCCTGTGTGCTGTACGGATTTATTATGCCTGTAACGGGAGGGCGTTGTCCATGTTCTGTATTCTTGGTTTGCCGTAATGGTACTACGTATGAAGATTTTGCGGAATAATAGAGTAAAGCATGTCCACCCGCAAGAAACTTGAGTAGCAGATGTATGGAATGATGGAAGGCCAAACAGCTGTGTCCATTCTTATAGAAAAACCCCTCTCTATCACGTTGATAAAGAGGGGCTCGCGCTCAGTTTAGTAAGAGGTGCCAGTGGCAGTAACTCTTTCTACTGGTACCGGAAACAAATCCGGTTTTATTATCTATATTAGTCTACTTTGTTGTACGCAGAAGCTGCTGCACCACAAATTGGACATTTTTCAGAAGTTTCACCTTCGTGGGTGTGGCCACAAACGGAACAGTTGTAGTAATCTACGTCTACTGGGTTCTCAATGTTCTCGAGAGCTTTTGTGTAGAGGCCAGCATGAATTGCTTCTGCTTTGTTTGCAAAGCCGAAGTAACGTGCTGCTACTTTTTCGCCTTCTGCTTCAGCGTCTTTGATCATTGCAGGGTACATGTTTTCGAACTCGTGAGTTTCACCAGCGATTGCGTCTTTAAGGTTAGCAACGGTGTCACCGATTTTGCCAGCGTTACGAAGGTGTGCATGTGCGTGGATGGTTTCTGCATCAGCAGCAGCACGGAAGAGTTTTGCAACCTGAGGATGACCTTCTTTTTCTGCTTTTTTAGCGTAAGCAAGGTATTTACGGTTAGCCTGAGATTCGCCAGCAAAAGCAGCCATGAGATTTTCAAGAGTCTTGGACATTATTCACTCCACAAGTGTGTTTATTTGTTATTTAGATCTTCCTTAACAGGAATGATTACTGTTTATATTTCTCAATCAAGTTTGTAAAGTAAAAAAATAACTTTTTTATATAGTTCTATTTTTCTTCGAAAAAATTTATCTTCACAGCATTACAAAACATTCAGCGTAGTATGCTTTGTAATAGTAGGGAAAAGGTTTGCTGGAAAACCCTAATTTGCCACAGGACAGAGGTTATCCTTAAAGCGTCTGGCATTAAAGGTTTCCCAGCAAACGGGTAGAATCGACGTACATTGTCTGTTGGAAAGTATCCGCAGCAATGTATATGCTTCACCTAAAAAAGAGCAGGAACCTGAATACAAGTGGAGTTGTACAGGTTCCTGCTTTTGTATTTCGTTATCAGCACATACTCATATTGGCAGCGTATAAGTGCTAGTCTACTTTGTAAAACGCTGAAGGGGATGCGTTACAGATAGGGCACTTATCACCTTCAAACGGCCCTTCGTGTGTGTAGCCGCAAACAGAACAGTTGTAATAGTCGGTTTCTACCGGATTATCTACGGTATCCATCATTTTTTGATACAAGGTAGCGTGTACCTCTTCCGCCTTGTTGGCATACTGGAAGAAGCGAAGTGCTGCTTTTTGCCCTTCAGCTTCAGCGTCCTTGATCATTTCTGGATACATATTTTTAAATTCATGAGTTTCGCCTGCGATGGCATCCTTGAGGTTTTCAAGGGTGGTACCTATCTGTCCTGCATTGCGAAGGTGTGCATGTGCGTGGATGGTTTCAGCATCCGCGGCAGCACGGAAAAGTTTTGCAACCTGTGGATGACCTTCTTTTTCTGCTTTAGCAGCGTAGGCAAGGTATTTACGGTTGGCTTGTGATTCACCTGCAAATGCAGCCATCAAATTTTCAGCAGTCTTACTCATGGGTTACTCCGTCAGATTCGTTGTTACGCAGTTTGTTAATAGGAATTATTACTGTTTATAGAAAGGTAGTGTTCTTGTAAAGCGGAAAAAGAACTTTTTCTAACTTTCTCTAGCTGTTGAATGCAATACAAGGTGCATTCTTAAGTGTGTAACGTACCTCTGTTGTGTCTTATTGCCAGTATTTATTGATTTAATTTTTATTTGATGAAGCTTCATAAAAAAAGCCCACAATAAATTGTGGGCTTATATTTTTTTCTAAGAAGGCTGTTTAATCTTGTGAAGATCCGTCAGTAGGTTCTTCATTTAATGGAGGTTTCGGTGATGATTGTGCCATTGATAGTTCATCATGCGCTGGAGGAGGCATAAAATCCTCTTGTCCAGGAATCGGTGATGGCGGCGGCATATCTTCGGGGTCGACACCGTCGTATGGTGCAGCCTCTTGAAACGATTGAAATGGTTGACCCTGTTGCGTCGGTTGAGTTGATTGGAACTGCTGATTCGGAGCATGTTGGCGCGGGGAATTGTCAAATTCCAACTTAACTTGACCAAGCTCTATCTTTAAATAGGCAGAGTATTCTTTGCCAGCCTTGGAGATGAGATCAAGTGGTTCTGCTGTGCGCCCTTTGGTAAGCAATTCATCAACGATTGTTTTGTCGATGGCTCTGCCAAACATATTTTTCCAAATAACAAAAAGGCAACCGCCGTCGTCACGTTTCCAGTTTGAGCAAGCGTATCGCTTGTCCAGATCAGTAACTTCACCGCCACAGAGCGGGCATTTTCCGTCCGGTTCCCGTTCTCCGACTTCTTTGGCTTTCATTGCCAGTAGAATCGGTGCAACGCTTCTATCTTTAATATTATGGATACTACCCGCAACGAGATGGCGGATGGAATGCATGAACTCTGGATAGGTGGCAGTGCCACCTTCAATGTCCTTGAGTTTCTTTTCCCACTGCCCAGTCATTTCGGGAGAAACGATATCGGGCAGCATGGCGGAGATAACTTCAATAACTTCCTGACCGGAAGTTGTTGCCTGAAGTTTTTTGCCGTTTCTCGCAATGTATTTTCGCGAAAGCAGGGTTTCAATCACCTGTGCGCGAGTTGCAGGAGTGCCAAGCCCACGTTCTTTCATTGCGAGGCGTAGCTCTTCGTCTTCTACAAATTTACCGGCAGTTTCCATTGCACTCAGAAGAGATGCATCAGTAAAATGCGCAGGAGCTTTCGTCTGGCGTTTTACGGTATCAATTGCCTGTGTATCTACAGTGGAACCTTTGCGGAGGGACGGCAGAGGGTTGTCCTGCGCGGTTCTCCAAGGTTCAACCACAAGCCACCCTTTGTCCTTAAATACTTTTCCCTTTGCAATGAACAAATGTTCACCCACTAGGACGCGGATGGTGGAGGACTGGTACACAGCTTCCTGACTGAATGCCGCAATGAATCGACGGCAGATCATTTCATAAATTTTTTGCTCATCACCGGAGAGTTGAAGAATATTTGCTTTGCGAGCTGTGGGAATGATGGCGTGGTGATCGGTAACTTTCTTATCGTTCACACACGGAAACTTTTTACCGTCTTTAATTCTGTTTACTGCCGGAACTGTTTCCTCTTTATATAAAGGATAGATTGCACGGAAATAGGTGAGGATTTCTGCAAACAGTTCTTTAGTTAAATGGCGTGAATCGGTACGTGGGTAGGTAATAAGCTTTTTTTGCTCGTACAACGCCTGTGCAATGCCAAGCGTGTCCTTTGCTGAAAGCCCGAAACGAGTGTTTGCTTCACGCTGGAGTGTTGTGAGGTCAAACGGGAGCGGAGGTTTTGTGGTGCCTTTACGGCTTACCACGCCTTCGACTTTACCTGCTTCGTCTTTGCATTCCGTGACTACTTTTTGAGCACGGGATTCAAAGTTTATGCGTGTTTCCTTTTCATCTTCAGGGAGATGATAGGTAGCGGAAAAACATTCAGCGGGGGCTTCCTGCTGTGCGCCGGATTCTGGATCGATTTCTTTGGGAGCACTCGGCTTATCAGGACGGCAGAAGGTAGCTTCAACAGTCCAGTAGTCTTTAGGCTCAAAATGATCGATTTCATTACTGCGTTCAGTCAGCAGCCTGAGTACAGGGGTCTGCACACGTCCCACAGAAATGAGGCGGTTAGCTTTTACCGTGAATAAGCGGGAAAAGTTCATGCCTATCAGCCAGTCAGCTTCAGCTCTGGCAAATGAGGCAAGTCCCAAATTTCGTTTTTTTGAGTCAGGCATGAGCTTGTTTAAGCTCTTTTTCAGCCCTTCTTCGGTCATGTCGTTCGCCCACAGACGCTTCACAGGCTTATCACAGCCTGCCATGAGGTAAATGCGGCGGAAGATAAGTTCACCTTCGCGCCCGGCATCCGTTGCGTTGACAATGTCAGACACGTTCTGATCGTTCAGTAAACGATTGAGAACTGCATATTGCCGTTGACCTTCTTTAAGGACGGTAAGTTTGAATTTAGGGGGGATTATAGGCAGTTGGCTTATAGTCCAACGACCCTGCCATGCTTCATGCTGTTCTTCGGGTTCAGCAATGCCCACAAGGTGTCCCACTGCCCAACTGACAATATGGGTGGCACCTTCTAAATAGCCTTCCTTGCGGTTGGTGGCGTTTACATGCGGGGCAATCTCGCGGGCAACCGAGGGTTTTTCTGCAATAATAAGTGTCTTTGGCATTATCTGACACAGGTAGGACGAACTGGGCTCGGCGTCAATGAGCTATTTCTTACCTCGTAATTTTTGAAACATATCAGAACTTTTTAGAGGTAGAGATGTCTTTGTCCAGCGTTTTTCAACCTCTTGGCGAAAGTGGAGGCCTAAGTGCTTTTCAATCCGGTAAAGAACACCGGAACGCCCTCGGGATACAAAGACAGAATCGCAGTACCCTTCAAGATCAATGACGTAAATTTCTTTGTCTTTGTAGAGAAAGTTTCTGTAATGAAAGTCGAAAAAGATAACTCCAGAATTCAAAATCGACGCGATCAGTTCAACGAGTCTTGATTCTATGGTTTGGTCATTGGTGTTGTTCAAATATTCTTCAAGCGTTGGTGCGTCAATTTCTTGTGTTACGACTTTGTATTTTTCAGCGGAAGTTATCGAAGGTGTGTTTAATCCAAAGTTTGTAATTTTTGAGCAATATGAGCAAAGTTGAGTCCTGGATACTTTCGTAGATGCAGCCAGTATTTAAGCTTTAGCTCAAATTTAGGAGTAAAAATCTTGATATACTGTTTTTTTCTTCATCGTAATAAACTGAACGCTTTTTTTCTTTTTTGAGACAGGTCATTGCAAATCCTTTTTCTACTGATAGCGAGCGTATAAGCTCAGTATTCAGTGCCCTTGACGGGAAAGGTTCCCTGTGGGCAAGAGTATCAATAGTTTTGATACAAGGAATGCAATGAAAAATCTCTTAATTTACATTAAGAGAGGTTAACTAGGAGTTAATTTTATGAAAAATTCCTCAGAGTTTCTAAAAAACGGGATCGCAGCTTGTCGCTCATGAGACCTTTTTTAACAGATGGTAATTTGAGAAAACCGCCAAGAACGGAACGCATGAAGTTCTCTGCCTTACTATTAGGGTTGTCGAATAGTAAGTTTTGAAGAGTATCTCGCTCCAGTGACTGAAGAATTGCGCGTTCGAAGGTGTCTTCAGGGTGAATCACACGTTTCTTAGATTTTTCAAGAACTAAGGCTTTGGGGTTACATTTTAATGCACAGACACCACAGCCGAGACAGCGGTCTTCGTCGATAATTGCGAGCTTTTTAGGACGATTTTTACCGGTGACAGCTCCCGGGCGTTCCTGCATGGTGATGGCATCAACCGGACATGCTTTAGCGCAGAGGCCGCAGCCTATACAGTCTTCACCGCTACATGTGATAACAAAAGAAGATGACACTAGAATATTGGTGTATCCGGTCTTTTTGATTCCGTTCATGAGGTTACAACAGCAACCGCAGCAATGACAGATGAAGCCTACATCCTGCTTCACATTATCTGCTGTTAGGGTGAATCCCATGTCTTTAGAACGATCAAGGATGTCGTACATTTCGTCTTTGCTGGAGCGACGTGCGAGATTATTTCGGATCAGAAACTCTGCGCCCTCGCCGATAGTCGTACAAGTATCCAATGGAACTGTGCATTTCTGTTCACCAAGGTGGTGCTTTTCATGTCGACACGAGCATAGCCCAACTGCAAAAGATGATTGAGCGTCAATGAGTGTAGCCGCACGTTCATAATCCAGCACTTCAACATGCGAGTCGGCAATGATGGTCTCTTCGTGCGGCAAGGCACGCATGACCGAAATTTCCTGCCCGTCGGCAAAGTTAGCATCCAGAAATTCTTTTTTCCCGAACATGTATCCCTGAAAGAGTTCTGCCCATTTTTTTTGTGGCAAATTCGGACCAGTACGCATCATCGTAAATTCAAAGAATCCGACAACAAAAGGGCTGACCATATATTCGTACTGATTGCCGTCCCAGATGTCGCAAACAAGTCCTTTTTTACACAGGCCGTCGAGCATAAAGCGGAGCTTTGTTTCATTGAGACCAGTCATTCCCGCAATTCGTTCAAGTGTGGACGGTCTGTACGGCATTGCTACAATAAGTTCCGCTTCAGCAGGAGTGTAAAGATAGGTCACCATCTCTTTCATGGCATCATTCCAAGGCATGCGTACTAGAGAGCCGTCGAGTTTTTCTCCGAGTTCTTTGTAGATATCTTTTGCAATGATGTGTCCCATGATGTGGTCCTTGTAAGCTGAAAAAGTGTCTGTGCTAAGGGCTAGTTGTAAAGCCAGTCAGTCTTTTTAGGCAGTGCCCTGAATTGACAAGGAACGAGTATGAGGTCTGTGTTCCATTCGCGTTCGTTGTTGCGGTGTCTGTATCTTGCTCAATAGCATATTGCCCGGGAAGAGGTGTTTTCCCCTCTGGAGCTCGCGAAAAACCTCTGGATTGGAGCAGGTTTTCCTGCTCCACCACTGTCTTTTTATCAGAAGATGATTTGTTCATTGTCATCAATTACGCGTCTTCTCGCATCGCCTCAAGACCTTCGCCCACCATTGTCGGAATAAATTCCTGAATTTCGTAAGCAGCAAGTTTTTCTTTGTGGAACGGGTCAAGCTCGAGCACTGCATCAAGTGCTTCGCGGGATTCAAAGCGAGCCAGAATGATGCCGCCTGTACGAGGAACTTTTCTGCCTGATGCAACAAAGTTCCCCAATGCATACTGTTCCTTAAGGTAGGCAACGTGTGCTGCTAAGTGTGTATCAACTTGTGCCATTTCACATGTGTATGTGAGGGATACGATGAACATATAGATATCCTTTTCAGTGTGTTACGGTTTTTTCTGTGAGTATTTTTAGTGGAAAATTCTTTGCGCATTTTAGGAAGTTGCTTTTTGAAGTCAAGAAGCGTTTTTGAAAATAACTACGAAAGCAGTATGTTATGTGTGCTTGAAATATATATTGTAATATCGACAAGTGGTTGCATTTTTATTGTTGTAACTCGCTAAAAATAGTTATTTTTTAAAGTTGCTTTGAAAATAGTATGTAATTGCAAAGTACTAGTCTTTTTTTCATTATTATATACTGAAATCTAAATTATTTTTCTATGCCTATACTATCTAGTGCATATCTTTTTATGTCATTTTAAGACAATTAAATCAGACCGTATCTATAACGGGGGAAAAAGTATGTTAAAGAAATATGGTATATTATTAGCTATTTGTGCAGCATTGTTCATGGTTGGTTGCGGTAGCGATAAACCTGCTACAGACACAAAAGCACCTGAAACACAGCAGGAAGTACAACAAGATACAGTTCCTGACACAATGCAGAATGATCAAATGGACAACAAAGATGCTGGCGTAGAAAAAGCTATGCCTGAAGAAAATGTTGATAAAGGTATGTCGCAGGACAAGATGATGCAGGACGGTGCTGACAATAAAGATATGGGCACTGATACCATGAAGAAAGATGATAGTTCCATGAAAGATGACATGGATAAAACTATGCCTGAGAAAAATAGCTCTGAAGAACAGAATACCTCTGAACAGAACAATTCAGTAACAGGTATGCTGAACACATAGTTTGTGAAGGAACAGGAAACGGGGCTCTGTTTCCTGTTCTTCATGACGAACAGTTCCTCTATTTAGAGCATGTGAGGTTTGTTCATGAAACAGCGAGTGTTTGGTTTTCTGTTGCTCTTGTTTGTCCTGTCCGGGTGTAATCTTTTCCATTCTAAGATTACGCCCAGTCAACTAGTGGGGCAGACAGTAATTGTGACACTGGAGTCGGGGGCATTTCCTGATTCTACTATTACGATGCAGTTTCTTTCTTCCAAAGATATTGTGTGGAAACTTACAGGAAATTTGGGAAATTCGACTGGTGCAGCGGATTATCTGATTTCCAGAGTAAATCCCAAAACCATTTTAGTGACATGGCGTAGTGATCGAGCACACGTCAGTTATGTTGTCACAATGGATTTTGATTCAGAACGATGTTTTTTGGTGCGGGTTGATAAAGGACAAAATTTATTATCCGAGGGCGTTGTTGCATTCGAGTAGTTCAGGGTTCTTAATGGATAAGTACATAGTGGGTGTAGTTATGCGTAAAATTCCCATTCTACTGTTTTTTCTATTTTTTGTGCAAATTACTGCATGCGGTATGGCGCAACAGATAGATATCCAACCGGATGATCTGATAGGAAAGACACTGACAGAAACATGGCGACGAGGAAGCTTTGTAGGAGCTTCATATAAAACAAGTATTCTGACGCCAACTTCCATGCGGTGGTATGCACTAACGGGAAATTTGAAAGGCAAAAGTGAAGAAGTAGAGTACGCGTGTACAAAAGTTGGGCGTGAAATTCTACAGGTGTCATGGCGTGAAGAAACAACGGGTTCTCAGGCAATCGTAACCTACAATTTTAAGACAATGAAAATGTTTGGTGTGATTGTGGAGAGCAAGCGAGATTTTCTGTTGCAGGGCACTTTTACGATAGAGCAAAGTAAAGACAGAATGAAAGACAGAAAAGACTTACCGGAGTTGTTCAAAAAAGAAGCGACAAGTGAACAATAGGCGGGGTGGTTATGAAAAGGCTGTTAGTAGTTTTAATGCTGACTTTGGTTTTTGCGACTGCAAGTAATGCAGAAGAAGACGAAGCCGTTATGGTGCAGCAGGATAATACGATATCAATGCAGGATTTAGTTGGTAGAACTATTTCCTACACTTGGCAGACCGGACCTTTTAAAGGTGCTTCCCATTTGTTGCTCATTGTTGATCCTAATACCATGCAACTCTCTGTTGAGTCGGGCATGAAGATGGAAAATCCCAGCACCATCAAATTTGATGTAGTGCAGGTTGACGATGAGGTCTTTTATCTTACTTGGCGAAGCAAAGAGTATGCACAGACACTTGTTATGACGCTAAATTTTAAAACAAATATGATCTACGAAGTGGTCGTGACAGAGAAGACAAATTATCTTTCGGAAGGGCCGTTTTTATTGGAAAAATAGATGGTCAATTGAAAAGCTGAGCTATCCCTTCAGGATGTGTTAGTTGTTTCAGTATAGGTATAAAAAAAGCCCTCATTAAGAGGGCTTTTTGCTTTTTAAGGAACAGATTTCAGCGCATCCATAAAAAAACATCTTATCAAAATGAATTGAGATTAATGATGAGCCGTAACCTTCATTTGGGAAAAATTACAGAGTCGAGGGGGCACTTCACTGCAACGTTGAGGGAATTGTCTCTGGCTGCCGGAAGTCTCTCAAGAGGTTACCCGCTATTTGGCTGCCAGCAATCCCTCAGCAATTTGAGCAAAGCCAGCACCACCGCGTTTTTCAGTAATCCATGATGGTTTATGTTCAATGGCATCTTTAAAATCAAGTACGTTTGCCACACCCACAGAGTTAGGGAAGTAGCCGAACATAGGAGCGTCGTTTGGAGAGTCGCCTGCATAGACAACTTGCTCACGCACAGCTTCTAACTCAACATTGAACTCATCTTTAAGAATACGGGCAGACATAGCGAGTTTGTCGTACTGGCCAAACCATGCGTTTACATGGATTGAGCTGATTTTTGCGGTTGTTCCAGCACTGGTACAAATTTCTTTGATTTTGTGTACGGCTTCTATTGAAAGAGCAGGAACATCTTCACAAAAGTCGATTGCGATATCTGTTTCACGGTATGGCTGATCCGCGGAAATCGCACAGCCGGGTACTTCTTCCACAACCAGCGCGCCAAGCTCAACGAGTTTGGTTTTGTGCTGAGCGCGTAGCTCGCCTGCGGTAGCATAGCGGCGGATCATTTTTTTAGATGCATCGTCGTAGCGGAAGTAGAATGCGCCGTTCTCGCCCACAACTCCATCTACAGGCCACATACGTGCAATCTGGTCGCACCAGCCTGCAGGGCGTCCGGTAATTGGGATGACAACAAAGCCGTTTTCACGCAGCTTTTCTAAAGCGGTGTAAGCTTCAGCGCGCAGGCGACCTTCGTCTGTGAGGGTGTCGTCAATATCGGTAAGAATGTAGCGGATGTTTTGCTTAACATCTGATGGCATAGTAGAAAAAGGCTTCATGAAAAATGCGTTCCCCGGGTAATTCTCGGGTCAATAATGAGAAAAATCCCTTAAAAAAAGAGGGCAAATAGCTTTGCCCTCTTCTTGTTTGTAATCTGTAAATGCATGCTGCACTTACTACACAGTTTCGTTGTCCTAGATAATGCTTTGACGAATCTTGGTAACAACTACTTCTGCAACAATAACTATGGAGAAGATGCACAGCAAAATGAGTGCAACCTGCTGCCAGCGGAAGAGGTTAAGCGCGGTATCAAGTGCAACACCGATACCACCAGCACCTACAAGGCCGATAACAGAGGATTCTCGAACGTTAATGTCCCAACGGAAGAGTGCGAGACCCCAAAAAGCTGGAGCAACCTGCGGCCAGTAACCTTTAAGAAGGATACTAACGGTTGGAGCACCGGCAGCGCGAAGCGCTTCGATAGGGCCCTGATCGACTTCTTCCAGTGCTTCCGCGAGCAACTTGCCACAGAAACCGATGGAACGGAAGCCGATAGCAAAGGTACCAGCCAATGCACCAGGTCCAAAGATTGCTACAAACAAAATAGCCCATACAAGTGAGTTTACTGTACGTGAAGAAACAAGAATGAACTTACCACACCAGTTAAGAACTGGAGATTTGGTAATGTTGTTTGCAGAAAGTAATGCAACCGGCACTGCTAAGAACAACGCGAGGACGGTACCAAGCGATGCAATATTCAGTGTTTCGATGAGTGCTTCGTGAATATTTTCTTGAGTGTATGACGCAAAGTCAATTGGCCACATGCGGGTAAATAAATCCTGCAACTGGTACGGCGCGTCGTAGAGAAATTCTGGAATAATTTCTACTGTACTCAGAGAAAATACAAACAGGGAAACTACGCAAAGATACACCGTAAAGCGGGCAAGGCGCTGCCCGGGAGTGAAGCGTTCCCATGTCATAGTATCAGTCATTGAAAATCGCCTTTATCTTTACGGAAAGAAGTTCGCTAAGCATGATAAGTGCTACGATTGACATAAGAATCGCTGCGAGGAAATCATAATCAAAGCGCTGGAATGCAGCAAACAAAGTACCGCCGATACCACCAGCACCAACAATACCAACCATGGTAGAGTTACGCAGGTTTGCGTCGAACTGGTAGGTGGCAAAACCGATGAATCGGTTAAACACCTGTGGGAGTACTGCAAAAACAATCACGCTCATAAAAGGCGCACCAGCAGCTCTGATAGCTTCAACAGGCTTCAAAGATATTTCTTCAATAGCTTCGGCAAAAAGTTTGCCGATAAAGCCGATTGAAAGGAAGATCAGTGTAAGAATACCTGCAAGTGGACCAAAACCAACTGCTTTAACGAAAAGAATCGCAAAGATAACCGGGTGGAATGAACGACATACTGCAATAATAGTACGAGCAGGCCATGTTACCCAGTCCGGCATAAGATTTCGTGCAGCACACATACCGATAGGCAAAGAAAAACCAATACCGAAAGCAGAAGCAATTACTGCGATTTCGATGGTTTCAATCAAGTTACCTACAAGCAGTTTCCAACGCTCAAAGTTTGGCGGGATCATTTCGCCAAGAAAGTCAGCACCGTTCCCAAGACCATTAATGAAGCGTACCCACGTAAAATCAAGTGCATTCAAAGCATAGAAAACATAACAGGCCAGAACAAGCCAGCCGAGTCGTGTTTTTACACTTGCTTTGAATGGAGATTTTCTTTGTGCATCCGAGGTCATGAGAGCCAGTCCTCACCGCCATAGATTTCAGATAAGTGGCTGTCTTTGAGTGCAGATGGTGGACCATCAAAGATGATTTTACCTTTACTCATACCGATAATACGGTCGCAGAAGCGTTTAGCAAGGTTCACATCATGGATGTTGATGAGTACAGGAATGTGCTCTGTAGAAGAAACCTTCTTGAGCAGTTCCATAATCTCAACAGAAGTTTTAGGGTCAAGTGAACTTGTTGGTTCGTCTGCCATAATGACAGCAGGGCCCTGCATCATTGCACGAGCAATACCAACACGCTGACGCTGACCGCCAGAAAGACTGTCTGCACGCTGTGTTGCAAACTCACTAAGACCTACGTGGTCGATAAGTTTAAACGCACGGGCAATGTCAGTTGGTTCAAATTTACGAAGCCAAGCACGCCAAACAGGAATGTATCCGAGACGACCACAGAGTACGTTTTCGATGACGGTTAAGCGCTCAACGAGGTTGTATTCCTGAAAAACCATGCCGATGCGACGGCGCGCAAGGCGCAGTTCTTTACCAGAGCAGGTAGTAAGGTCGTGGCCAGCTACTGTGATGGAACCTTTAGTAGGTTCGATAAGGCGGTTGATGCAGCGCAAAAGAGTGGATTTACCGGTACCGGAAGGTCCGATAATACCAACAGTTTCTTCGCCAGAAACTTCAAAAGAAAGACCTTTAAGAACAGGTTTTCCTTTTACATATTCCTTTTCCAAATTCTCGATCAAAAGGGAACGAGTTTCCTCGTTCCCTTTAATGGTATTTTCAACAGGCACGTATGACTCTTATTTCTTTTTAGCTTTTTTGGCTTTTTTAGCAGCTTCTTTAGCAGCCATTTTTTTCAGGCCTTCAGCATTGTAGCTAGTGCCAGTTGCATCAGCGATGTCGCGAATAACTTTCCAGTCAGCCTTGTAGGTGATTGGGTAGAAACGATCAGCGCCGTGGAATGACTTCTGCATGGACTCAGGGAAACGGTAGGTGCTGAATGCGCCAACGATTTTCTGAGCAAGCGGAGCACAAAGCTGGCTTGAGTAACCGAAAGATGAGGTAGGGAATTTAGGGCTGCGGTATACGATGCGAAGAGCATCTGCTTTAACGCGGCCAGCGGCTACCATGCGGTCATATACGTCAGAAGCAACTGGTGCTGCATCGTAGTCACCATGTACTACACCGAGAATAGACTGGTCATGTTTACCGGAGTAAACAACAGTGTAATCTGTATCAGGTGTAATGCCTTCATTAGGGAAGATAGCACGTGGAGCAAGGTTACCGGAGTTAGAAGAAGCAGATGTGTGTGCTACTTTCTTACCCTTAAGGTCAGCTAAAGACTGGATAGGGCTGTCTTGCGGTACTACAACGATAAGGTTGTAGCCCTGGAAGCCTTCCGGGTAGCCTTTAACAGCCATTGGTACATAACCTGCGAGGTTAACAGCAAAGCCGGTAGGGCCGGTTGAGAAACCAGCAATGTGAAGTTTACCGGAACGCATTGCTTCAACTTCAGCAGCGTTAGACTGTACGGTGTAGTAAATTACACGCTTGCCGGTTGCTTCTTCAAGGTATTCCTGGAAATCAGCAAAAGCATCTCTGTAAACAGCAGGGTCTTCTACAGGAGTGTAGGTAAACACCAATGTGCTAGGATCCTTGCACTCGCCAGCAGGAGCGAGGTCAGCAACGAGGTCTTTGTCCTCATCACAGTATTTGGAATCCAAACCACTACGGTTGGTGCAGTCTGCAGCGAGAGCAGGAACAGACGCTAACAGAAATGCCATGGCAACAAGCAACATAATTTTTTTCATGTGTTTCTCCAGCATAGAGCTAAGCAATTCGCACTACCAGAACAGTGTGCGATACATCGTTAAACGAAAAAAACTCGAACGACCTATTCTTCGCCTCTAATAGAGTATGTAACCGGTTAAGACAATAGAATCGGAAAAAGTTTTTCAAGTTAGCGGTTGGAAACATGTCAAAATTCTGTCAAAAAAATGTAAAAAAGTTTATTTATTAATGCGTGTTACAGATTTCTATTGGTATGAGAATACAATGTAGAAAATGTTGAAAAAATTACACAAATCGGATGGAAAATTGCTCCCGAATTGTAAGTTTTATGAACACTGTTCCAGTAGATGTTGCTGTGATGTCAAAAGTTAGTGTCAGGAACCTCTTAATGGTAGCTTTACTCTTTTTTACAGCTAGAACATTTTGTGTAGGTAAAAAACACATTGAAAAAATATGAACTTTTGAGAAGAATGCGTATATAGTAACGCAGTGCAAAGACTGCTTTGTGCGGCGGATAAAAAATCTTAGAAATAATCAGGAGAAAACGTATGCGATATATTTCAGCTTTTATTGTTTTTGCATTATTGCTGGCACCGGTGTTCACCCAGACCTCTTCGGCAGCTCAGGAGCCTCCAAAACAGATTATTTTGAATGAAACTGGCAAATCTAAAGTTATGCCGACATCCGGTACTCTTTCTTTTTCTCAGGTGACAGTTGTGCTTCTTAAACAGGGTAAGGGTAAAGCTCTGACTGCACAGGAAGCAAAAGACAAACTTGCTGCGCAGGCAAAAGCATTAACAAGCACCATTAAAAAGAATTTGGAGTTTGCAAAGTCTTTCACCAAAGATTTTGATGCAAATGCGTCCTTTTCCCCTCACTACAAACGGATAGATTCTCAGAACACGATTATTGGCTATCAGGTTCGAACCAGCTATTCAATTACAGTACTTGATCTTAAAAAAGCTCAGGATGTAACTCAGGCTGTTTTGAAAAGTGGTGTGGAAGAAGTTTCACAGCTCTATACCCTGATTGATGAAACCTCCCGTCGTTCCTGTGAGAAAGAAGCTTTAAAACAAGCTGTTGAGCGTGGTAAAGAACGTGCTGAAGTTATGGCAATGCTGATGGACAGCAAGCTTGGTGGAATCAACACTGCAGTTATCAATTCAGATGCTGCACCGCGTATGTACTTGGCTAAATCTGCTATGGCAGCAGATGAAAACATGTACGAGCCGCAGGCATCTACATGCAGTGTACGTGTTGAGCTTGTCTTTTCAGTAAAATAGCTTTCAAAGACAACCGTTAGAGAACCTTGCAGGGTAGCCGCAACATATGAAGAGACTACAGATTGTTTTGGTATTGGGGCTTTTGCTGCTTGCAGTAACTGCGCAGGCACAAAAGGTTATTGATGCTTCTGCGACTGAGGTGCATGACTACATTAGTACGACAACAGAGAAGTTTCTTATTCTCGATGTACGGAGCATTCAGGAATATTCTGAAGGGCATATTGCGGGTGCGGAATTTTTCCCTATTTCAGCATCCAGCTTTAAGCGTTCTGTGTTCAGTCTGCCCAAAAATGTAACGTATGTAGTGTATTGCCGTTCCGGTAATCGCAGCCAACATGCAAAAAAGATTATGAAAGATGCGGGGCTTTCGCTCATACATCTTGATGGCGGAATTCGGGCTTGGAAGCGAGCCGGATTCTCGATCTAAAAATAGACACGATACCACGAGCGCGGTCAAATCAGGCCGCGCTTTTTTGTTGCTCGATTTCTGTGTAATCACGTAATTTGAGGCGTGAAATGATGAAGCTATCGATAATCATCTGAGTAATGTAAAAAACTAGGATCGGAAATATCGAGGTTGGATGCGTCCCTGCATATGTCACGCTCCATAACGCTACAGAGAGTGACATGGGTTTTTCTGAGGTTATGAAGATGAAAGAACGGTTGTCGGATTTGCTGAGGTGCAAAACGTACTTGCCAACAAGAAGGGCACTGATGAGTACGAACAGGTGTAGAGATGCGCTCGGGAAAAAGGTGTGTGCAATATCCCCTAACCTGAGTTCGTGGATGATCGTAGCTTCGCGTGAACAGGAAATATAGACAAGTGCAGACAGGCAAAGGATCGGAATATAGTGGGAGAGCATTTGGGTTTGATCTGGAAGCTTCGGAAAGAATCTGCGCAGAAGTTGCCCGAAGAAAATCGGTACAAAAACGTAGCCGATTACTTTAACGAGCACGAGATAGGCACTGATCTGTTCAGTGTCTCCGATCCACATATATATGTTGAGTGGAATACTGATGATACCCACAAGGCATAGCCCCACCAAAAGTACAACCGCGGTAATACGGTTACCGCTGGCACTCATGGTCATTGCCATAGCTGCTTCGAGTGAGTTCGGAAAGCAGCAGATAAGAATGAACCCAAGAGCAAAGTCGTTTGTAAGAGAAAATATGCGCGTAAAGGCAAACGCTAATGCTGGATACGCAACAACGGCAATGATGGTTCCTGCCACAAGAATTTTTATGTATTTTTTAATCTTGCTGGCATGGGTGAAATCCATATTCAACCCTTGTGCAATAAAGATGAAAGCAACCAGGGGTGTTGTAAAATTAAAGGATTGGAGCATCTCTTGAGAAAGAGGAAGGCGTACGCCTAGAGCAATTGCGATGAACATGCTGAAGAGGAGTAAATTTTTGTTTCCTAGCTGCAATATTCTATGGAATTCTGTTGCAAGCATTATGCGTGCTCTCCTATGTCGTATTGTCTTGCCGTACCCCGTTATTATCAGTGAGAAAAATGGACAATTGGAAGTGAGTTATTATTCAGTTATGTCCGGTAGATGTGTCGTTGACTGTGCTTATTATTTCTTAGCTACATAGTTTGTTTTACTATGAGGGATGATTAATCGTAATCAACGGGCGGAGTTCTGCTGTTTCTGTGCGAAGGGTGTGGTAAAATTGTCACCAAAAAGGGGCAAAAAATGCACGACGACTATGCACGAATTAAAGGAATTGAATATAATGTGTTGCGTACTGATGTCCAGAATCCTTCTATAAAAGAACGGGAAAAATACTGTAAAGTGGTGCGCACTGCTCTTGAAGAAACGTTTCCTAATGCTGATGTGCTTGTAACAAATACAGAGGCACCTGAACGTATTTACTTTATTACAGACGGTACAACTTCGGCAGATACATGGGTTCAGGAATATGGGGATACTGAAATTAGAGCCATCAGTAGAGTCGCATGGGAACAGGCATTGGAAGATGATAAAAAAAATGCTGAAGCGTGTGACCGACTGTAGCCATAAATTTACATTGTTATAAAGAGCCTTCCTAAATAGGGAGGCTTTTTTTGTGGACAACGGGGGGTAAAGTTAACGGGTTTGTAGCTTGGGGGACACAATATACAGGTCGTCCTGCCGTTATTTTCGTATTATAAGGCAAGTCCTTTTACATAAGGGGGAGTGTTATGAGTACGCAAAGTAAAGAGTGTCGTTTGACTGTTGGTGGTGGTGTGAACTCTGTGCTGGCTCAGGCTCGATTACGCATTCTCATTGTCGGTTACGGCATAGCAGGTAGTACGTTGGCAGCGTTGCTGCATCAGCACGGCGAAACTCCTGTAGTTGTTGAGCGTGGAAGTAAAGATGATGCAGGTGGGTATGCTCTCGGTTTGTATCCTTTAGGCGCGCGAGTTTTGCATGGGCTTGGTATGTACCGCAGGTACCGGCAGATAAGCCGAAGAATGGAGCGGTATATTCTGCACGAGTCAACCGGTGATGTGTTGAAAGAATTTCCGCTGGCCGAATTTACAGATAGATACGGGGACATCCGCGGAGTGGACAGGGGCTTATTGCTTGCTTTGTTACGGAGCAGCGTTCCGCACGAAAACGTATTCTACAATACAACGATTCAGCATATACAGAACAACCCCCATGGTGCCGTAGTGACTTTTTCTGACGGTTCAGCGCATGAGTTTGATCTTGTTGTTGGGGCAGACGGAATGCATTCAGATGTTCGAGGAATGATCTTTTCTCAAAATGAGTTTGCCTACAAGGCGACAGGCTGGGGTGGCTGGGGCGTGTGGCGTTCTTTGGAAGGTTTTGATGAAGCGACTTATAGAGAACTGTGGGCTGATGGTTGGTTTATCGGACTCTATCCTGTTCAGAACAAGCTTGCCGTGTTCTTGGGGGGAAACAAGAAAGATCTCTCTACAACTACTGCTGTAGAATTTGTAGAGTTGCTGCGCACAAAATTACCTACCGGTATCCTGCATTCTGCCTTGCAGTCTTTAGAAGGGCTTGATGACGCATATTTTTGGGATATGGAAGATTGTCGTGCAACACAGTGGTTTTCTAAGCGTGTTGTTCTGTTGGGAGATGCCTCGACTGCGTTTTTACCTACGGCGGGTATAGGCGCGTCTATGGCTATGAACTCAGCGTCTGTTCTTGCAGATGAATTGTCTCGTACTGATGTAGAGTATCTTGCTTTAGCATTGAAAAAGTATGTAATACGCCAAAAAGAACGGGTTGAATTGGCACAGAAGAACTCTCGTTTCCTTGCAAAACTGATGTTTCAGAACTCTTTATCTACCTCTGTAGTACGTAACTACTTAGTAAAGATGTATTCACTTCAAGGGTTGTTGAAAGGTATTGGTAAAATAATGCGTTGAGTTAACCTCATAGTAATTAAGAGGTTAACTCTATATATTGGATTGTTGCAACGATACAGTGGGGTTTTTCTCGTAATGTTATCTATTTGTTAGCCGATAGGAAGATGTCGGCAGATTTTGCTGACGTATGTGCTGAATATAGAGCCATATTACCATGGTGGTAATATATGAATAAACACTTAGTTTTTCAAAGCTCATTTGGATAACAGTCAGTATAGACGTATGCTGACTGTTTTGTTGACAATATTAAAGGCGTAAGAGGGCAGTTGATGCTTTTTATAGCACCAAGTCTGGATTATTGCGACCGGCACAATGGCAGAAACATGGGGTGGTTATTCCCTTTGCTTATCCACGGTTAACACAAATGAACAGGCACTGGGGGCAGTGATGTTCGTATTTGTTAGAAGGGTATACTATGTTCGATCGCATGAAGTTTAGGAATAAGATTATTCTTTGTCTGTGTATTGCAATGTGTGTTGTTTTTGGCGTGTATTCATTCCAGCTTTCCGGAGAAGCACGTGACATGTCTGTTGCACAGGCAAAGGCACAAGCTAAGCTTGTGGGGGGGAAATACGGTAACGAGGTAAAACTGGAGATCGAAGAAGCGCTTAACGTCTCACAAACATTGATTGAAGTTATCCGGTCAATGCGCACTCATCCTGAGACAATGGATCGAGACGTAATCGATACCATGATGAAAGAGTCTATTCGTAAAGGTAAATCTTTTTACGGTATTCAGGCAGTATTTGAGCCGAACGGTCTTGATGGTCGTGACGCTGAGTATGCTGGCACACGTGAGTGGTGGGGGGCAGACGGACGATATGGTCCATATTTCTGGAAAGCTAACGGAACATTCAAGGCTGAAGATTTAACACAGCACAGTCCTGAAACAAACAGAAGCTGGTACATGGAACCTAGAGACAAACGTTCTATCGTACTGACAGAGCCGTATTTTGCACCTGTTGCGAAAAAATACATGGCTACCATCTGTGTTCCGTTGTTTGAAGCAGGAAAATTCTTCGGTATTGTCGGTGTCGATTTTACCTTGTCTTCATTTGACGAGATGATTCAGCGAATTAAGCCGATGGGCACAGGGCGTGCTGCAATTATGTCTACAAGCGGCTACCTTGTAGCACATCCAAATCCGGATCTTGTAGGCAAGAACATTACAGAAGCATTTTCTCCTGAAGATAGAAACAAGGTAAGTAATGCAGTAAGAAACGGAGAGTTTCTCCAGTTTACAGCAGTATCTCCTTTGGACGGCAAAGAGAACATGTACGTTTTCCAGCCGATCACTATTACAGGAACAGACAGCCCTTGGAATATTCTCGTTATTATCCCTACAGAGACTATTCTCAAGGACGCAAACGAGTTTCTTCGTTTCAGTCTGATATTCTCAGTTATAGCAATCTTGCTTATTTCTTTGGTGATTTTTGGTATTGTCACTTATCTCACCAAGCCGTTTGCATTATTGATTAAAGCTACACAGGATGTTTCAGCTGGTGATTACGATGCATTGCCGGAGGATGATCGTTTCTCTAGTGAGTTCCTGACATTGCATCTTGCCATGAAAGACATGGTACTCAAGCTGGTGCAGAACATGCGCATGGCTGACGACAAAACACAGGAAGCAGAAACCAAAAGTCGCGAGGCTGAGGTTGCATTGGGGCAGGCTGAAGAAGCCCGTGCTCAGGCTGAAGTTGCTAAGCGTGAAGGAATGCTTCAGGCGGCATCACAACTTGAAGGTATTGTTATGCAGATTTCTTCTGCCTCTGATGAACTTGCCGCTCAGGTTGATGAAGCAAGCCGCGGAGCCGATGTTCAGCGTGAACGTACAGCAGAAGCTGCTACCGCAATGGAACAGATGAACGTGACCGTTCTTGAAGTTGCACAGAACGCAGGTCAGGCAGCAGAGAGTGCTGATGAAGCCCGTGTAAATGCAGAGTCCGGTGGCGAAATCGTTGAAGGCGTGGTTAAGTCTATTCAGCGTGTGAACGAAGAAGCACGTAAACTGGAATCCGGTTTAGGTGACTTGGGTGTACAGGCTGAAGGTATCGGCAACATTATGAGCGTTATTTCTGATATTGCAGATCAGACGAACTTGCTTGCCCTCAATGCTGCCATTGAAGCAGCACGTGCAGGTGAAGCGGGTAGAGGCTTTGCTGTAGTAGCGGATGAAGTTCGTAAACTTGCCGAAAAAACCATGCAGGCAACCTCTGAGGTTGAGCGCGCTGTATCTGCAATCCAGCAGGGAACCCGCGAAAATATCGTAGGTATGCAGGATGCAGTAAAAACCGTTGGTTCAAGTACAGAACTGGCTGAACAAGCCGGTGAAGCTCTTGGCGCTATTGTCCGTATCGTAGAAGATACTTCTGATCAGGTACGTACTATTGCTACCGCTGCTGAAGAGCAGTCTGCTGCTTCTGAACAGATTAGTCAGAACACAGAAGAGGTGAACAGGATCGCTGGTGAAACTGCTGAGTCTATGAGTCAGTCAGCATTGGCGATGTCAGAACTTGCGCGTCTTTCCGGTGAGCTTTCACAGGTTATCGAAGGGTTGAAACGCATTTAGACGATAAACATTGCTATTGAAAGAGCCTGACACATTAGTGTCAGGCTCTTTTTTTTGTCTGTGGATCAATACTGCGGGTGTTACACTGCGGTAACACGCAGCGAATGATTATGACGGGATGTGCTTCGTAAGTACAAGTGTCATTGCTGAAGTGAAGCAGCGTTTGCGAACCAGCAGTAGTACAAGAATTGACGCAAGCGCCGTTGATCCGACAATCATAAGCATGACGACGATCTGGTAGCGGACAGCTTCCTGTGGATCAACGCCTGCGAGGATCTGACCGGTCATCATGCCGGGAATGGAGACCAGCCCGACACTCATCATAGAGTTAATTGCCGGAATCATACCTGCGCGAAGTGATGTGCGAAAAATCCCTTCTGTGGCTTCTTTGTAATCTGCACCATGACATAGGTACATTTCAACCTGATCGCGCTTTGTCCTTAGCTCTGAAAAGAACCTTTCCAGGGTAAGTGAAAGGGCATTCATGGAGTTGCCGGCCACCATCCCACCAATAGGAATAAAATATTGCGGACTCCACCAAGGATCTGCACCGATAATAATCTTCGTAACAAGAATTGTGATGAGCGTGTAGCTGATCATTACGGCAAGAGTTGTGGGAGCAAAGTAGGCCACTTGCTTTTCTTTCACTCGCCCGTAGACAATGTGCACGGAGAAGAATGTCATAATGATGTAGACAGTCAGTACAAGGAATGCGTTGTCGAGACCGAAAAGGATGTTCAGCAAATACCCCATTGCCAGCAACTGGGCAAAAGTGCGGATTACGCCTACAAACAAGTCGCGCTCAAGCTTTAATTGATAATACAGTGATGCTGCTGCGGAGATGCCTACAAGCCCGAGAGCTATGACAAGCTGCATCCATGATATGGAGATGAATGATGTCATGGGAGTATACTCACAGTGCCGTCTGCAACGGAAATATGCATATGCGGACAGGTTGGATGGTAACTGGTGTGGTTTACCATCATGATTGATGTTCCTTGCTGTACCAGTTCTTCAGCTGCATGTTCAACACGTTCTCTGCTTTCACGGTCAAGAGAGCTTGTGGGTTCGTCAAAGCAGATAACATCAGGATTGGTAAGCACTGCACGGATGAAGCAGAGTCGTTGTTGTTGTCCGACCGACAGGGTTTCAGCGGGTGCGTCCAGTGAAACATTATCCAGTGCTAATTTTTTAAGCCATTGAAGAAGTATTTCTTCTTCTGGCTGCATACAGTTCTTTCTGCTGTGTAGTGCAAATGGAAATAGTAGGTTTTGGCGAACAGAGCCTGGAACAAGTGTCGGCTGCTGTTGCACGAATCCTATACGGGTACGTAAGGTGGGTGGGTAGAATGACGTAATTGGAGTGCCGCGTAAGAGTATTTCCCCACTGGAGGCTTCTTCAAGGCGTACGACAAGACGTAGAAGTGTTGATTTTCCGGAACCGGATGCGCCGGAGATGAGAACAAACTGGCCTTGCGGAATACTGAATGACATGTTGTGTAGTCCGGCTCCGCCGGGCCATGAGAAGCTGACATTCTTAAATGTTAATACCGGCATATTCTTGTGCGTGCCGGTTTGTGATTCTGGTAATGGAGAGTGCATAATTATCTCGTTGGGGTCTTGTTGGTTGTACCTAAAAAATGATCAAGTTTTGTTTGAAAGACTTGGTATGGACAACTAAGGCAAAAAGGGTGACATACTTAATCCGACATATATGCTCCATCATGTCAAGCTTGTGAGGAAAGTGTGACTTTCTTCAGAAGCTTGTTACCGACGGGCTATTCATAAGATTTTCTTCGCAAGGAAGTTGTCTAGTAGAAAAGTACCAGATTGACGGTGTGCGATGTGCAAAAAATTTGTATATACATACTGTTGTTATATCATGTGTTGCTATGTCAATAGCGTTAAAATGAAATTTATATTTGCTTTTTTCTTTTTAAAAACAGAATGTTATTTAGATTAAAGAAAAAAGTAAGAACTTATTTTTTTAGAGCTTGCAATTTGCATAGAGAGCTTCATATCTTTATCTCTTGCACATATTATTTCACCAACTCGCATTTATTAAAGACGGATTGAGCATGTATCAGGAAAAAAATGGGTGTATCAGAACCATAGCAAATATATCAGATCAGGACTTGTTATGTTTTGTGAACGATTTTCAAGCACTGCTATGGAGAGTTGAGATTCCCCGTTCCCGAATTGAGATTTTGAATGAATTCGTCATCGAAGGGTTAGGTGAGAATACTTCACTTTTTATGAAGAATATATCCTTTAGGGATGAGCTGTTGTTGCCTGGTGAAAAAGGGCGTGTAGATGCTTTTTTTGATAAAATGAAAGAGCGCAAAAGTGCTTCTACCGTTTTTCGTATTATCAACAAGTCTGGTGTGCTCATGTGGCTTAAGCTCATTGGTACACGTAGTTCTTGCGACCCGAATTATTATCACGGTACATTAAGTGATGTTACAGACACAGCCGCAGTGGTAACAAGGATAGCTGAAGAAGAGCTTGTCGAAGGTTCACAAGTAGTTTTGAAGGAAGATAAGCCCGCGGCAGTGGTGGCACCAACCGGAAGCCAGTATGAAATCAATATATCGGATGCGTTGACGGCTATGTACGAACGGTTGCATCAGCAGGAGCATACGGATGGTTTGCTGTTTTCAGATGTGCAGACCCGAAAGAACAAAGTAAGTGTATACTATAGTGGTAAAGTTTTTGAAGGTGCTGTTCAGGGAGAAGTTTACCCGTACAAGGGTACAATTGCTCAAGATATTGAACGGTACAATCTTAATTACCTTATTGTGGACGATACGCTGGACAGCATTAAGCCAATTGACTGGGCGTTGTTTGTTCCGCGTGGGATTCGTTCCTACTATGCCAAACCGTATTATGTACGGGGAGTGCTGCGTAGCGTGGTAATTATCTGTTCTAAAAAGACTGCCGCGTTTAAAGATAAATTGATTGATTCGTATGATGATATTTTAGAGCCTTTCATGAAGGTTGCACGTCCTTGGCGCAGACAGGATCACGCTAAAATATAGTCGACTAAAGATATCGGGTTTATGATAAATGACCCACAATTAAACCACCCTAACGAGAGTTAGGGTGGTTTTTTATTATAATTGGCTCACCCAATTAGGTTTTTGGGTTACAAATTAATTAGATTGGGTCAATAGTAGAATAAAAAAACACTTTTTATTGTTATTGATTTTTGGCGCAGGTAACTACCTACTTACTCTAACCTGTAGCAATACAGCAGAATCTTTGCTGGAGGGACTGTGAAAGGTTACCAGGAGTTATTGAAAAAGCTATCAGCCATTGTGCACGAACATAATCTTCAGCCCGGAGACCGCCTGCCACCGGAAAGGGTGCTTGCGCCACTTCTGGGAGTCTCACGAAATACGCTGAGGAATGTTTTGCATAAGCTTGAAGCATGCAGGCTTGTTTCCATTCGAAAAGGTAGCGGTACCTTTTTACATACATGTTTACTCGAATTTGAAGATGTACAGGAATCAAGCGGACATGACTCTGAAAGGCAAATGGCAGAACGAAATGAGGGGTCGTTTTTGATTCTTCCCATTGTTGCGGCACAGAGTGCAGATAATATCGGGGTGCGGCTTATTGATAAATTGCAGCAGGCAAATATTGCGTTGTCTCGCAGCTTGCTGTCCGGTGCTACATCCATGATCTACGACGATGTGCTGAGTTTTTTTCGTATTTTAGCGCAAGGTACCAATAACCAATATTTGGTGGCGGTTGTTGAGCATCTTTTCGCTTATTCAGATTTGTTTGGAACAACGATAACCAGATTGACGCAGGAACAACGGAACAAGATGTTCGCATCTCATGTGAAGTTGATTCATGCACTGCGGGAGCGAGATAGGGGTCACGCTGCTGAGATAATGAAAAGGTATATCTTGTTTTTTTCACACGCAGCCGAAGGGCATTGCAATGTGAAAGCAACAGATTTGGTTTTTGCTGCAATGCAGGAGTATGAGGGGGATTGGTCATGAAACTGACCAGAAGGGGCTTTCTCTCTGCACCATTTACATTTGCATCATCCGTTGATGAGACACCGGTTGATATTGTGAATGAACATACAGACTCTACTGAAGTCAGTACGGAGCTTTTCAGCGAGTTTCCAGCCGAGTTGCTTGCAATGGAAGCAGAACGACTGGGGCTATCGCCAGATGCTGATAGCGACGAGGTGTGTCGGGCTATCCAAGCTGCCTTGGAAAGCTGCAAAAATTCTTCATAGAGTCTTGTTATAGAACAAATGCATTCCGCAAGGGAATAGGAGGTCGCTAATGGAACGGTACGGGACTAATTATCTAGAAGAGCGAAAGCTTGTAAAACGGTGGTCTGGACCAACCCCAGCTCTGCTTAATCTACTTTTCACGTTGATCGTGTTTTACGCCACATGGTGGTTCTTCCATGATCCACGAGGTGTTATGCGCATGTATACTCCGTATGTGGGGTACATGTACACACGCTGGTGGCTGATCGTTATGATCTGGATGGTATACTTATTCAACTTCTGGCCGTTTAAACGCAAATGGCTGGAATCTACTCACCCGCTTACCAAAGGGATCGTGCTCAGTGCGGTATCTGTGGGTGTGCTGTATATCCTCATCAAAGGCTTTTTTGAAGGCTTGCTCGGTAACTACGGGCTCGCATATTTTAATCCGGAACAGCTGGTAAAGCTTCCCGGAATTACGGAATTTTTTGCAGTAGAATATTCCTGTCTGGCTATTCTCATGTTTGCAGCTATTGCATCATGGCTTAGTCCTGCATGGGTTGTTGCAATGGAAGAAGAGCCGTGGAGTAAGCTCCCACAGCCTGCAAAAGGGTTCAGTATGCTTATCTGCACCTTCTTTCTTTCAACCATTGTGTATTTTGTAACAATGCACCCACACATGGGTATTCTCTACCACCCTTGGCAGTCTTTTACATCTATTGCACCGCCATATTGGGAACAATTTGCTGATACTGTTTCCGGTAACTTTCATGTTTCATGGATTATGTGTTGTACGGTTGTTGTCTGGCTGGTTGAAACAATCTGGCAGCGTTACCCGTTCAATCTTATCCGTCACCCGTGGTTACGACGCTTCGCGTTATTCTTCGGCATTCTTGCTATCTCTCTTGCCATGCACTTCTTCTTGTACTTTGCACAGGAACTGACATGGGGTGAGGCTATCCGCGGTACCCGTCGTGCTTTTGCACCGGACTGGCGTTGGTTGCACGTAGGTGAGATGGCTATTTTCTTCCTTGTTCCGGCTCTGTTCCTTCATTTCTACTGCGGTAACTGGCCAAAAAAATTCAGTATGCCTGTTAACGTGCTTGTGCGAACCATCATTACTTTGGTTGCCACGATTGCACTGTACATCGGCTACTACAAGGTTTCCCACTTGTTCCTCGGAACTCAGAAAGGGTTTTCGCATCCGCAGCAGTTCCCTATGATTCCTATGATCTGGCTCGTTAACATTTGGCTCGTAAACCACTGGTTTATGGACAACTGGCCGGGTTGGAAAATGGTTCCGAAAACTGTGGAAGAAATTGAAGCAGACCATGCAGCGCAGCAGGCAGACATTGATGATGTACGCTGGTCTCCAAGTCTCGGTGCCGGATTGGGTATGGGCGCGCTCGCAGGGGTAGCATTCTATGCATTTACCATCTACGCGCTTCCGGGTCTGTACGCAGCCGTCGATATTCTAAAGTAGTACAAGGGAGATAGCTGTCATGACTACTGAAAAGAAAGAAGTGAAACGCCGTGACTTTTTAAAAGGCGCAGCAACCGGTGTTGGTGTTGGCGTATTCGCAGCCATGGGTATGTATTCATATTCTGATGCTCGTAAAGAAATGTTCCCTAAAGTGGAGCGTAAGCAAAAAGATATCGGCGTATGCCGGTCTATCCACGTTACAAACATTTCAGAAACAAGCTGGTTTGATAACGCCACATTGATTGGTGATATCAAAAAAGCTGGCGGATTGCTTGTAAACCAGTACGACTACAACTGGCCACCGTTTGGTAACGGAAAAGGACTCGGCAAAGGTTCATACGAAGAAGGTATGGCCAAGATTAAAGAGTTCCTTCCTGATCGTCTTGATGAGGCGTGGGACGTAATTTTAGAAAATTGCATCCATCCAGAGAACCCTGGTGGGTACTCCTGCCTTGTTGAAATGGAAGAAATGGATGGTAACAAGCGTAAGTTTCTACTGGATTCCGGCTGGTCATATAAATGGATGGACGAGTGCTTTAAGCGCGAAGGCATCGATACCATGCTGCGGAATAAAGAAATTGAAGCGTTGTTCATTTCCCACGAACACTTTGACCATTACTGGGGATTGCCGGTTACATTAAAATATGATCCGGAAATAACCATTTATATACCTGAAGGGTTTTATGAAGAAGGGCTGCAGTACATTAAGGACTGCGGACACAAAGGTGAGGTTCATACCGTTAAAAACGGATTATTTGAAGTCGCACCGGGATTTGCTACCTACGTATTCCCTGTTCCGATTATCTGCCGAGTGTACGGTGAACAGTCATTGTACTTCAACATTGCAGATAAAGGGCTTGTAAGTGTTACCGGCTGTTGCCATCAGGGCATTATCCGGTTCGCAGAAACTGCCTATCAGGAAATTGCGTACGAGAACGACAACTTCCATGGAATCTATGGCGGTCTGCATATATCTCCATTTGACGACTGGGATCCAAAATATGACGACTTAGTTATCTCCCTAGGGAAATATGGATTTGAGCGCATTGGCTGCAACCATTGTACGGGTGTGTTGTGTGCCAAGAAGTTTATTAACGCCGGCTACCCTGTCGTAGAAGGTACCGCTCAATTCCGTTCTAAAGACACAGCCTATCTTGGTAATGGTGATACCATTACATTTGGATAGCTCCCTAACTCCCCTGCACTCCCTACAAAGGGGATAGTAAGTCCATTTGAACCGCCTGAAGCACTACGCTCCCGAAAGGGGCTTCAGGCGGTCCCCAGGAGTTTTTATGCGCGTGATTCCAAGTTCAATCTGTCCTCAGGTTGCCTTGCAGGAACCGGATGTTGCGGCATCAGAAGTGCTGAAGGCAATCATTGTTCGTTCTAATTTTATTCCGGGAATTCGTTTTCAGTTAGGCTGGCGCGGCGTCAAAGATTGCTGTTTCGCTTCTGATGCATGGACGATGAAACTCGCGGGGTATTCCGGTGTATTCGGAATCCGTCGAGCAACTGTTGTGGAGCAGGACGGAGTTTCCGTCGGTGTTTTTCCTGTAAGCTACTTTCCACAGCCGGATGAGGACATAGTTGAATCATTTTCTGTTCAGGCAGGACTGATTACGCAGTTGAAAGAATACAAAACGCTGCTGCGCGAATATGTGAAGCATGAAGCCTTGTGTGATGCCTTTACGATAGGTGCCGTGCATGTTGCGGTGTTACCTGATGGGACAGGCTTTACGTTGGGTTTGGAGTCTTCATCGCGTTTGGCATCTGTTGCTGTCGATGGGGTGGTAGCCGGAGAGGGCACAGAGTTGGCAGAAGTAATTGCTGCCGGAGATTTTGACCAAAATATTCCCGCTTGGGATATGGCATACGATTTTTTCCGCGTACTTGCGGCCTCAGCTTCGTACTGTATGCAGCATCAACCGGGGAGGATGATGCAGCGTAGCCGCGAAGGGCGTATGGTTCACTATACTGCCAAGGGCGCATGTTATGCAGTTCCGGACACGGATGAGCACGAGAGACAATTGGTACTTGAGTACGGCACCATTTCAGATAGTGCAAACGCTGTCCTGCATGATCCGTCATGGAGTGCCCCGTTGCATGATCTTTGGTGTCATAATGAGCAGATTCCAGAAGAATATGCTGAGGAAGGTTGGTGGCAGTCGCTACCGGATTCACAAAACAAGAGTCTTGATAAAAAAGTACTCGGAATTGTGGATAAGCCGCGCCTGATTATTCTGACAGGCTTTTTGGGTTCAGGAAAAACAAGCTTTTTACGAGAATTCATTGAGTACCAGATTGCACGAAATCAGTTTGTAGCTGTTGTACAGAACGAGATAGGCAAGCAAGGGCTGGATGGCAAAATCCTCGGGCAGGAATATGCCGTAACAGAAGTGGATGAGGGCTGTGTATGCTGTTCGCTTGTAGGGTCGTTAAAAGCCGCAGCGATAGAACTTACACAGATATTTCAGCCAGACTATATTGTTGTGGAAACGACAGGGCTTGCAAATCCGGCGAACTTGCTTTCAGAGATTGCAGAGCTGGAAGATTTGATTGTTTTTGACTCCGTAACCACGGTTTTTGATGCTGAAGCAGGCATGCGGTGCCTGAAAAGCTTTGAAGTTGCACGGAGTCAGGCTGCTATGGCAGATACTATTCTGTTGAATAAAGTTGATCTGGTCACACAAGAGCAGTTGGTAGATCTACATGAAGAGATTCGTAGAATGAACCCTCGGGCTTCTGTTTTGGAAACAGTCCATGGTGATGTACATCCTTCTGCATTGGAATCCGATGTTTCTCGAAATGTAAGAGAGAAAAGGATGCCATTGTTGCTGACAGATTTACGGAACCATACGCACGACAATATGTCTTCAATCTCAATTAAACTTCCGAAGGAAATTGAGAGGGAAGCTTTTGAGACATGGATTCAGGCTCTTCCTGAAAAAGTATATCGTGTAAAAGGTGCTCTGACCTTCATTGGTGATGAAAATCCGAGCGTTGTTCAGTACGTAGCAGGGCGGTACGATATTACCCCGCATCCTTCAGATGCAATGTCCGACTTTTTGATTGCAATTGGACAAAACATTTCAGAGAGCGAAATTCAGCTTGTAGTCTAGCGACAGTGTGAATTGCTGATCGAATTGCAAAGCTATCCGCGTAATCAAAGTGGTGTTGATTCACTGATTTTCGCACTCGTTTCTTGTTTATTACATAACGCAAAATGTCCCGCATGAGTTGTTCTCGTGCGGGACATTTTTATAGAAATTCGGGCTAACCTTTAACGTCGTGGTCAACAATACAGACCCCTTGGCTCTGGATTTCCTCAAAGATATTGTAGCTTCTGTAAAGGGCTGCACATTGCCATTTTTCTATGGGCTGCGAACTTACAAGTTGCGCCGTCTCTGGAATGGCTTCATGTTTTTTGTTCGCAGAACAAAAATACACCTTGAACGAATTGTCAGCATCTTTGAAACAATCAACGAGCATGGCTGACTCCTGAAGTTTAAGTTATAAAAAAAACGTATTATAAAATATACGACTCTGGCGTGAAAAGTCCAATTAGAAGTTTGGAACTTGCATCGTCGGAAACCGTGTATTTAAGGAGATTCGCTGTACTAACTTAGCGGGTTGAGAGGGCTTCAAAATCATATTTTTTATAACTATAAAATAGACTTGGTATTTTTTGAAAACGAGCTCGAAGCGGTCGTATCTTTTGGGTTGCACTGAAGGATTTTCAGACTTTAGTCTGCCAGAAGTCTTTATAGATGAATGAGCCACGCGATTGTTTGTTTTCTGCCCCTTGAGAAGCCGTGAGTAGTGGTTGTTGTAATGCCGATGTATGCGTCAGTTTTTTTTACGATTGTAAAAAGACCTGACGTTTTTTTGGGGTAATCGAAATGATGTAAAAGTGTAACCGCTTGTTTTGAAAGACTAAAAGTATGGCATGTGTTTTGCCTTTATCTCATTAAGTGGAATGACCATAAGCCTTGTAATGACTTTCTATAGTGTGGATTCGTACATGATTGCATTAAGCCGTTTATCAAATTTTTTTGTGAAGTACTTTGTACCTAAAGAAGAAGCCGGATTGCGGCGGTACAATGTGCTGCGGTTTAAAATGATTGGCCTGTTCGGGTTGGTAGCCCTTGTTCCATTGTGCCTTATGGCGTTGATTAATTTTCATATCTACAAGACATCGTTGGATAAAGAGCAGCGTCTTTCCATGCTGAGTCTTGTAAATAAAACGAAATATTCTTTTGAATTGTATCTGAACGAACGTCTTTCTGCTGTGAGCTTTATTGCAGCAACCCATAGCTTTGAAGAGCTTTCAGATACACAGAGCATCAGGAAGATATTTCATACGGCAAAGCAAGAATTTGAAGGGCTTGTTGATTTAGGACTGATCAATTCTGAAGGAAAACAAGTTGCCTATGCCGGACCATATAAATTGTTGGGAAATGATTACTCAGAACATGATTGGTTTAATGAAACCAGAGTGCGTGGAACATATATAAGTAGTGTGTTTTTGGGCTATCGAAAGTTACCTCATATTGCCATAGCGGTTGAAAGTGTAACCGCAGGTGGCGAGCCGTGGGTTTTGCGGGCAACCATCGCAACGGAGCCATTTTCGAAGCTTATTTCCTTCATGAACTTAGCTCCGGGTGTGGATGCTTTTTTGCTTAACCGAAATAGAGTGCTTCAAACGGAATCTCGTTTGTTCGGCTCTGTACTAAGCCCTGTTCCATTCCAATTGCCTCACGCAGAGTATCGAGGCGGAAATGCGCTTCTATCGACTGATAAAGGTGATTTTTCTGCTACCTATGTAAACTTTATGCAACCTGAGTTTGTGTTAATGGCGGTACGTCCTGCGGCTCAGGCAACCGGAGCATGGTTTTCGTTGCGGACTGATTTGCTCGGTGTCCTTATTGGCGGCGCAATTCTTATCACCATAGTTGCCTTCGGGTTGACAAATATACTTATTCGCCAGCTAATTTTCGCGGATGAATGCCGTGAAAACATATTGAAAGAGATAGAGCACACACAAAAACTGTCTTCAATTGGTCGCTTGGCAGCTGGTGTTGCGCATGAAATCAATAACCCGCTTGCTGTCATAAAAGAGAAATCCGGATTGATGATGGATATTCTGGCGAGGTCGCCTGCAACAGAAGTAACGGGTGTGCTTGAACGGCAGATAAACGGAATTACATCGTCAGTAGAGCGGTGTAGCGCTATTACACACCGGCTTCTTGGGTTTGCCCGTAAGGTTGAAGCAAAAAATGAATGGTTGAACGTAAATGAGATTGTGAGCGAAGTTCTTGAATTCTTGGAAAAGGAAATCACTAAACGTTCAATCTCCATAAATATGATGTTGGAAGAATCGTTGTCAGAAATTGAGTCCGATAAGGGGCAGTTGCAGCAGGTATTTCTTAATATTGTAAGCAACTCTCTGGAAGCAGTAGATGAGGGCGGAGTCATATATGTTGAAAGTAAAACTGTGGAGAACGGGGTCAAAATTATTATCGGCGATGATGGTTGCGGCATGAGCGAAGACACCATGAGCCGAATATTTGAACCGTTTTTTACCACAAAGAGAAACGCCGGAAACGGACTTGGATTGGCTATTTCATACGGCATTATCCGAAAGTTAGGCGGTGATATTTCAGTAACCAGCCATGTGGGAACCGGTAGTGTGTTTACCGTAACATTGCCGTTCTCAGCTGAGTCAAAGGCTTAGGATTACAAACTGTTTGAGTCGTTGTTGAATTCGCCTCGCCGCACGGGTGTCGGTACCAGCAGCGACAGAGCATTAAGGAGGTAGTTATGCAGAATGTTTTAATGTTTCTTGAGAATTCGTTTACGGCAGCTACGTTTGCGGAAGCTGGCTTTCATTCCACAGCACGGGATATTGCAAAACTTCCAAGCCCTGCAGAAGGGTGGTTTGAAGAGCAGATGGTGTGTGCAGCAATGACAGAAGGTGACTGGGCTGTCTGCGTTGATCGCAAAAAAGAATCTACTGTTTTTGACATGATGGATAACTATTTTGTTCCGCTGACGTTCGCAGAAGCTGGACAGCCGGATGTTGCATTGCAGCTTATGGGCAAAGAGGTTCCGCAGGCTGAATGCGAGTACGAATTTGTGTCCTTTATGGAAACAGTAGGACTTAGACCAGATCAGATACGCTATGGTCTTGTAACCATTTAACGTGGAGTTGAGTAGATATGCGCGAAATAAAGCTATTGCTTGTGGATGATGAACAGGACTTTGTAGAAACTCTGGCAGAGCGTTTACGTCTGCGTGATTTTGGCTCAACAGTCGCGTTAGACGGTGAAACAGCGTTATCTATTGTACAAGAAGGAGTTCCGGATGTTATGTTGCTCGACATAATGATGCCGGGTATTAACGGACTGGAAGTGCTTGAACGGGTTAAAGAAAATTATCCCAATGTTCAGGTAATTATTGTAACAGGCCATGGTGGTGAAAAAGAAAAAACGCGGGCAATGCAATTAGGCGCTTTTGCCTACATGACAAAGCCGGTAGATTTTGAAACACTAATCATTACGATCATGGCAGCGTTTGAGCAGATAAGTGTAGAACCATAGTGATGCCTTCTGTGTGGAATGCACAGAGTAGATATTGGTTATAGCATTGGCGCACTTGTATAATGGGTCTACCTGCATGATAAGGTTGGCCCGTTATCTTTTATGGAAAACAGTAGAAGGGTTGTAAGCATGTTTTCATTACGCACGAGAATAGCGTTGTTACTGTTCTGTGTTATTGCTCTAAATCTGGCAGGTGCGGGCATAACATTGTGGTACACCAACCGGACGCAAAGTCTGCAAGTGCAGCTTTCTGCTAAAAATGTGGCAGCGCTGGAAGCATCACATGGTTTGTCTGCATCACTGATGGATCAAAAGGGCAACACAACCTACTACCTGCTTTCGCATGATGAGTCATGGTTAAAAGAGCTTAATGCCAAGCGCGAACTTTTTGAAGGATGGCTTGTTAAAGCAAAGGAATCCGCTTTTTCTGCTGAAAGTCTTCTGGTTCTTTCTGAGTTGGAATCTTTGTATGCAGAATATGATGCCAGCAGAAAAGAAGTTATTGAAAGCTACAAACAGGGAAATCCGGACGCCGGAGCTGAACTGCATTGGAAAATTCGCGATGAATTCAACACATTGTTGCTTTTAAGCAAAGAGTTCAGAACGCTTTATGTGCAGGCTATTGAATTGAATCGTAAGGAGTTTTCGGAAGAAGCTGGGATAGTCAATAAGGTCATTATGGCTGGTTTGATTTTATCGGCAATTATCGAACTTTTCCTTATCGTCTTCTTATACAGAAAAATATTAGACCCTATTCGAAATCTTGCTCATGCCACGGGTGAGGTTGGTGACAGTGCTTCTCCATCCACCAAGAACGACGTGCTTACACTAAGTAATAAAGTTGAATCGTTAATCATACATATTGATGACACCCAGAAAGAGCTTGATGCGAATAAGGAAACGCTCCTTCAGTCAGAAAAAATGGCGCTTGTCGGCAAGCTTGCAGCGGGTGTTGCCCATTCCATTCGTAATCCACTTACTTCTGTAAAGATGCGACTGTTTTCTTTGGAAAGATCGCTACAGCTGGATGAACAGCAGCAGGAAGATTTTGATGTTGTGAGCGAAGAAATTCTGCATATTGATAACATTATGAAAAACTTCCTTGAATTTGCCCGCCGTCCAAAATTGAAAGCGAAAATTCAAAGTCCGTCTGAAGTTGTAGATACGGCACTTAGGCTCCTTAAGCACCGGTTTGAATCGCAGGAAGTGAATGTTTCTGTTGAGCGAACAGGGCTTTTACCAGCGATACCTATTGATGGAGGCTTGTTAAAGGAGACACTTGTTAACTTGATTCTGAACGCTTGTGATGCAATGGTCCAGGGAGGCTCGATTACTATTACGGAGAAAACGGATGTGGTTGAGCCGCTTGGAACAATAGTTTTTATCAGAATCGAAGATACAGGGCCGGGGATTGCTGAGGATGTTATAGAGCAAATTTTCGAACCATTTTTCAGTACAAAAGAAGAGGGTTCAGGGCTCGGGCTTGCCATTGCAAGACGGATTGTGGAAGAGCATGGCGGCTGGTTGCATGTAACATCTTCTAAAAATCAGGGCACAACATTCTTACTCGCGCTTCCTGCAACAAGAGGAAACACATGGCAAAAATTCTCTTAGTAGATGATGACGCTCAGTTACGTAAAAGCTTTCAGAATATTCTTCATACTGAAGGGTATGAGGTTGTGGAAGCGCATTGCGGTGAAACTGGTGTTGAATTGGCCGAAAAAGAAAGGCCGGACATTGCCGTGCTGGATGTTCGTCTTCCGGGTATGAACGGGCTTGAGACGTTTAAAGCTCTCCGTGCATTGTATCCTGATCTGCCGGTTCTTATTATGACGGCATACGGCACTACTGACACTGCCATCGAATCAACAAAGATGGGTGCGTTTGACTATGTCATGAAGCCCTTTGATGTCCCGGAAATTTTGTCCCTTATCGAAAAAGCAATTCAGGCTGCATCAGCTAATGCCCGTACTGCCCCTATGCCGTCGAATACGCCTATTCTTCTTGGAAAAAGCAGGGCGATGCAGGATGTCTGCAAAAAAATTGGACGAGCTGCACCAACGGATGCCACCATTCTTATTCGTGGAGAATCCGGCACCGGTAAGGAGCTTGTTGCACAGGCAATCCATAAGCACAGCTTGCGTTCAAAGGCACCGTTTCAAGTTATTAACTGCGTTGCTATTCCAGATACGCTACTTGAGAGTGAGCTGTTCGGGTACGAGAAGGGGGCATTCACCGGTGCGTCTCATCGTAAAGCGGGTAAGATTGAACTGGCAAACGGCGGAACAGTTTTTCTAGACGAAATTGGCGATATGCCGACTTCAATTCAAGCTAAAATTTTACGCCTGCTACAGGAACGGCAAGTAGAGCGACTGGGTGGCAGCCATCCAATATCTGTAGATGTTCGAGTTCTTGCTGCTACAAATAAAGACTTGGAACAGGCCGTTGCAAATGGAGAATTCAGGGAAGATTTGTACTATCGTTTGAATGTAGTAAACATTCCCCTTCCTCCAATCCGCGAGCGAACAGAGGATATCCCTATGTTGGCTGAGCATTTTTTGTCCATGCATGCCAGCGCATCAGATATGCATAATCCCGGTTTAACCGATGAAGCTCTGGCTATGATGCAAAAATATTCATGGCCGGGGAATGTTCGAGAGTTAAGCAACAAAATGCATAAGGCGCTTATTTTTAGCCGTGGCCTTCCATTAGATAAAGACGATTTTGTGAAGCTTGTAGAGGGAGCCGCTGCAACCCCTCAAACTGTTGGTGATGAGGAAGACGTTCGCTCATGGGTTACGCGCACGTTACTTACCGAGCATCATGAAAAGACTTTTGAAACGCTTGCAGATCGCTTTGGTGCGATTGTCATTTCTGAAGCACTTGAATTGGCTTCATGGAATAAAACCCGTGCGGCAAAATTGCTGGGCATGTCCAGACCGACACTGCTTGGCAGAATTGAAAAGTATGGACTGAAGGAAACTGGGCGGTAGGTTGCTGGTGTCTTATTTAGATGCATGCATGCTATGTGGCATCTAGTTTGGTTAAGTGGACTGTGAGTGTATAAGATTGCGCCAGTCTGTTCGTTGAATGGAGTCTAAAGAGTAACCTTCCGTATGCATATTCATGTGTACTCAACAGGTTGGACTGTAAAAAAAAATTACATCAATCGTAAAAGATTCTGACGAAAGAGTGTGCCACTTTGAGGCGCACTCTTTTTTTATGTCTGAAGAAAAGTGTTGTAAATCGGTGTGTTGTCGATCTTGTACTCGGTTGTGATGTTTGGCACACAGCTTGCCTAATAGAAAGCATGGTATGCAATGTAACTCTATATAACTTCTCGACAGTGCTTGTTGACCAAGCCCGTCATTCTAGCATGTGGGATGAAAAGATTGACATCTTCTTTTCATTATACGGCGGGATTGGGAACGGCACCTGTGGAGCTATGCATCCCGTAGTTAGCCAGAGAGATAACTTTTTATCTTTTACTACGGGTTGCAGCTCTGTTGTGAAGGCTAGCATTGTGTCTGGTTGCATTGCATACCTCTCTTTTCTAACGACGCCACGCCTGTTGGGTAACGTTACTGTTCCGTACGACCAGCAGAAGCACTTGCTAGCGAGAATTTCGATGTTTGCTGAAGACATTGTAGGAGCAAGTTGTTTTGTGTTGTCATGCATAGCTACGCGGGAGGGGTAAGGATATGTATATTTCCTCGCATAACTCCTTCCGCTGGCTTGCAACAAGAATCTTCCTGATTGGTATCGGTCCTCTTTTTATCCTCTCTGTTGTTTTATGCAGTCGTGTTGTCCAAAATTTTCTGGATGATGCCGCAGCACCTGCACTTCGGTATGCGCAGGCGATGGTTGAGAACAAAGAGGTTCATACTACGCAAGAGTTGCGTGAAAAGCTGTCTATGTTGCTTCCCGACGGGCAGTGGATCATCCAGAACGAATCCAATGAAATTACATCTTCAAATATTGAAGATAGCGCTGAGCAACTACGACTGGTGGATGTTGTTCACAGTCAGAATGGTGATCATTCAAGCTCAATATATGCTCCAAAATTACCACTGCCAAACTCCAGTGTGTGGATGCACGTCTATATGCCGGAAGCGGGCAGTGTTTTCTACGGAGTCTCCATAGAGTCTCTGTTACCTGGTGCAACCTTTTCCTTTGGTCTGTGTCTGACTCTGTTTTTTTCTCTGCTTGTTACATCTATTTTTAATTCCATTATCTTTTCAAGTTTTGTTCACGAGAAATTAGCTCAGGAGACCGTGCTGCGGGAAAAGCTTGAGCAAAAATTGATTGAATCCAACCGGCTCTCTGCTCAGACAAGAGTTGTCGCGGGGATAGCGCATGAAATTAACACGCCACTCGCCATAATTATTCAAGAAGCCGGATGGGTAAAGGAACTGCTTGAGGATCTACAGGAACATGTCGAATTGCTTAATAAAGAGCCTAGGAAAGCGCTGTGTGCAACGTTTGCAGAGATGGATGCATCGCTGAATGTGATGTGCAAGCAGGGTAAGCGATGCGCGGATATTACGCATGGCTTGCTGCGAATGTCGCGCAAGGGTGCTGAAAATAAAGCTGAAGTGGATGTGAATGTGGTTGTTCAGGACGTAATGCACTTATTGCAGCCGAAGGCTTTAGAGCTTGGAATCGAGTTTAAATCGCAAATCAATGCCTTTGTGCCAGCGTATGCATCGTCAGGCCATGTGCAACAAATTCTGTTGAATATCGTTAACAACGCCATTGATGCTGTTGCCGCGAGCAATAGAGAAGAGCGCAGGGTTACCGTATCTACATTCAGCACAAAAGAGACGGTTCTTATCCGTGTGACAGATACAGGAATAGGGCTTTCTCTTGAGCTTAAAAATAGAATTTTCGAACCATTTTTCACAACAAAGGCAGTGGGGCATGGCACCGGTCTTGGCTTATCAATCTCCCATTCTCTTGCAAGGCGGAACAACGGAAAACTTACCGTGGAATCAAGCCCTGAAAAAGGAAGTAGTTTCACGCTGACTCTGCCAGTGGCAGAAGTAGATTTTTTACCTGCATTGTAGGCTGTTAGACCAAGGAGAAGTGATTACATGGAAGAATTAAAAATATTATTAGTTGATGATGAGCCGGATTTTTTATCCGTAATTGCACGCAGGCTGGCACGAAGAAATGTTTCAGTAAGCGTTGCATCTTCCGGCTTGGAAGCATTGGAAAAGTTGGAAGCAGATCCTGTAAAGGTTGTTGTTTTAGATGTGAAGATGCCGGGGATTGACGGCATTGAAACACTGCGGCGGATCAAAGAGCTCATGCCTGATGTGGAAGTAATTATGCTGACAGGCCATGCAGATCTCGATGTTGCGATCAGTGGAATGGCATTGGGGGCATATGACTATTTGTTAAAGCCTGCTGACATCGATGAGCTCATGTTCAAAGTTCATGATGCCGTAAATGTACATAATTCACACCGTTCTTAGCATTACGCACAGAACTTGTGGTTAGTTATCCAGGAGGAAGTTATGAGGAAGTTTTATGCTGTATTTATGGCCGCTTCGCAAGCGCATGCGAGGTGGGAGTTAGAAGTTTCGCACAATATATTGCGAAGCAAAAAACGTATGTTGATACTTTTGGCGCTCGCGCTACCGGCAATTCTTGTGTCTCTGGCAGTGGCCGGCGATGTGATGCCGGAAATTTTAGGCGGAAAAAAGGCATACTCACCTGCTTTTTACACGCCTGGAATTTTTGTAGTATCAATTGTTATCGGACTCTTCGCAGGGCTTATAACCGGGTGTATCGGAGCTGGCGGCGGTTTCATTATTACTCCGGCTCTTATGAGTGCTGGCATTAAAGGTATCTTGGCAGTAGGTACCGACCTTTTCCATATTTTTGCAAAGGCAATTATGGGAACTGTCATTCATAAAAAACTCGGTAATGTCTCACCTAAGCTTGCTGGAGCCTTTCTAGTAGGTTCTCTAGGTGGTGTTATCTGTGGTGGCCTTGTGAACAGGGCACTATACGAAATTAACCCTGTGCTTAGTGATGCCTTTATTAGTGCCATTTATGTTGTACTGTTAGGGTTCCTTGGCTTCTATTCTTTGATCGATTTTTTGAAGCTGCGTAATCAGGATGACGGCGGTGATGCTCATGGTTCTACTCCGGCAGACGGACAGGGGCTTGCGTCTAAACTGCAAGGTGTAAACCTTCCACCTATGATCACCTTTGATGAAGATCTGGTTCCGGGTGGTAAGCAGATTTCAGGTGTGTTTGTTGCAATCTGTGGTGTTTTTGTAGGTTTTGCTGCGGCAATCATGGGCGTTGGCGGCGGATTCCTTACCTTCCCTATGTTCGTATATGTTCTGGGTGTTTCAAGCTTTACAACTGTTGGTACAGATATCTTACAGATTATCTTTACCGCCGGTTTTGCTTCCATCACACAGTACGCCATTTATGGCTTTATCTTCTACACACTCGCCATGGGCATGCTTTTAGGTTCCTTGCTGGGTATTCAGCTTGGCGCACTCACAACACGCGTTGTAAAAGGCATCTATATCCGTGGATTTTATGCAACAGCAATTTTAGCAGGGTTCGTTAACAGGCTGTTGGCATTGCCTGCAAAACTACAAGAGATGGAAGTGCTGGATATTTCTCCGGAGTTTGCACAAACAATCGCAACATGGGGCAACTACGCATTCTTCATTGTGGTTACTATTTTTGCTCTGTGGGTAATTTCTAAATTTGTTACCAACATACCAACACTGAGGAGGGATTAGTGATGCTAATACGAGATCATAAAAATTTCATGCTTGGGTTGGTTATGGCCATAAGTTTTGGATGCGTATTCGCGGGAATGTTTATGCCTTGGTACGGCAACGGCAGGTGTGCATTTCAGGCTTCGGATGATTTGTTTAACTCTATCTCAAAGGGTTCGACGCATTACATAGACTTTTTGAGAGAGAGCAATCAGGCGGTTGAAAATACCGCGGTCGCAGTATCATTACAGTATAGTAGTCAGGAAGTTGCTCAGCAGGCAGCACTGTTGCTCCAAAATACAGGCAATGTTGTAATGAAAGATGAAACTAGCCTTGAGTACTCAGGAACTCTCGGTTCCATGCTCTCATCCGCAATTACAGATAGTGATACTGCCTTCTATAATGATGAAGCAACGCTTATGAAACGGTATGGGATGCTTCCTAAAGTGGTAATGTATAGATGGTGGCAGACCCTTAAAGAAACAGAAAAAGCGCTCAAACGTCAGAAAATGTTCCCAGAGGCGGTTGTGGTAAATGCTGTTATCCTGAAAGGGGTGGAAGTGGGGTATAACTATTTTGGTATTGAACCAAAAAGAGCCTCGAATAGTTATGGAATTCTCTCCTTTGCTTTGATCTTTTATGTTATCTACACACTATGGTGGGGGTACGCACTTTTCCACTTATGTGAAGGTGTTGGACTCGCTATGAAAGGTGGCTCTAAAAAGGAAGTGTAGTGAATGAAGATCCTTCATCAAGTTTTACATTGCTTGAAGGGACTTGCTGAAAAGACTCAACGCCTCTTCTCTTCCGATAATGACGGAGGGGAAGAGGTTTTGCAGCAAGATTTTACTAAAGCAGCGTCCAATTTTAAACGCTTAATAAGTGCGAACAATAAAGCTCTGGACGTCATGGCTCAGATGGAACTGACATTGGCGGAAGGAGATGAGTTCGACGTGACGTATGTTCGGACTCAGGTCACACGCGTCAATACTGCTGTGTATCAGCTTATTTCGAGCATTGAAGGGTATTCGCCTGAAAAATTTGCTCCGATAAAAAAGCGTTTTTTGGAGATTCAAAAAACGTTGAACAACGAGTTGTTGAGTATTCCCTCCAGTACAGAGAGCCCTCTTGTCATGCCTTTTTCACAGATTACCGCAAGCGACGCATCTATTGTAGGCGGCAAGGCTGCAAATCTTGGGGAGTTGAAGAACAACGTCGGTGTCGCGGTTCCCGATGGCGTCGCAACAACCTCTAATGCTTTTTGGGTGTTCATGCGTCATAATGAACTTCATGAAGTGTGCGACCGAAGATTACGACAGGTAACGTCTCACTCCCTTACAGAACTGTATGCAGTGTGTTCAACAATTCGTCAGGATATTATGAAAGCCTCTGTGCCGGAAGAAATTTCTACAGAGATTCTTCGTCTAGTCAAAGACATGGGTGATTCTTCCTTACACTCTTTTGCCGTCAGAAGTAGTGCTGTCGGTGAAGATGGTCGGCATCACGCATTTGCAGGGCAGTACCTTTCCCGTTTGAATGTTGCCAATGATGAAATCCTTGCTGCATGGAAGGAGGTTGTCGCATCTAAATATTCTCCCGAAGCGGTTGCTTATCGTAAAGCAAAGGGACTTGCGGCACGTGATCTTGCGGTGTGTGTTGCCATTATGCCAATGCAAAACGTGATAGCGGGCGGAGTAATTTACAGTACTGACCCGATTACTTGTTCACAGAACGTATCCACAATCCATGCTGCTTATGGACTGCCAAAGGGTGTTGTGGATGGCAGAGTTGCGGCGGATATCGTTACAATGCGAAAGGATCAGAGCGCAGGTGCGGCTATTGTTGAGCAGGATATTGCTAATAAAGAGAAGCAGTATGTTTCCGTGGACGGAGGCGTTGAGCTTGTGCCTGTTCCTCAGAGTATGCAATATGTTCCAGTATTAACGCTTGGTGAGCTTAAATCGTTGCAGAGTTACGCTGCGAAGATTGAAAAGCATTACGGTTGTCCTCAAGACATTGAATGGGGAATGACTAAAGACAGAGATGTACTGTTCCTTCAAAGCAGACCCTTGTTTCAGTCGTCGTGCATAGAGCATTCAATTGAAGTTGCTGAACCTTTGCTTCTTTCCGGCGGGGATACTGTTTCAACTGGTGTCGGGTATGGAGAGTTAATTTTTGTTCAACGGGAAGTAGACGCACTGACGTTTCCTGAAGGTGCCATTTTGGTTGTTCAGTATGCGTCACCAAGGTGGGCTCCACTGTTGTCAAAGGCCAGTGGTGTTATCTCAGGAACGGGCTCTCGTGCGGGGCATCTTGCAACCGTAGCTAGAGAATATGGAGTTCCGGGAATTTTTGGAGTCGGGAATGTTGAAAATCTAGCCTTGTACAAGGGTAATGCCACGTTGGATGCACAATATAGAAAGGTGTATGCAGGGAAAGTGGATGCATTGTTAGAGCTATGGAGTCAAAAAAGTCGTTCCATGAAAGGCACCCCTGTCTATGAAATGCTTGCATCAGCGGTTGAGAAAATTGTTCCGCTACACTTAACCGACCCAACAAGTCCTGAATTTACCGCAGAAAATTGTACAACGCTTCATGACATCACACGATTTTGCCATGAATACGCAGTCGATGAAATGTTTCGAGTCGGACGCGATATGCATATTCCATCTGGTAAGACAAAACAGCTTTATGAAAACTGTCCTATGCAATACTGGGTTGTGGATTTAGATGATGGTTTCATAACGTACCCGACGGGGAAATTTGTAACATTCGATAATATCTCTTCTGTTCCCATGCATGCCATCTGGAAAGGGATGACGGCTGTAAAATGGGCAGGGCCGCCCCCTGTAAGTGCGAAAAGCTTTTTAACTATTCTTGCAGAGTCTACGTGTGACCCGTCTCTTGTTCCAGATGCACGTTCTATCTATACCATGCGTAATTACTTTCTTATAAGCAGTAAGTTCTGCTGCCTGCAGTTTCGGTTCGGGTATCACTTCTGCACAGTGGAAACTCTTGGTGGGAATGTAGCCGCAGAAAACTTTATATCGATGAAGTTTTCCGGTGGCGCAGCTGATCTGCAAAAAAAGAATGCAAGGGTTCGCCTCATTGCAATCATTTTGGATGAGCACGACTTTAGAGTGACTGTTGTAAAGGACAGACTTACAGCTCGGTGCGAAAACATGTCAGAAGAAGATATAAAACAGAGGCTCTATGTAGTGGGACACTTGCTTATGCACACCCGCCAATTGGATATGATTCTGCATTCAGAGCAAGCCTTCGCAAATGTTTTAGAAAAATTGCGTGGAGAGCTTGCCCAATTGCGAACACATTAGTTTGGGAATGTGGAAGGCGCTAGGGTAAGAGTGCTGTTTTTTGTGAATAGCTTTGTAGTTCATAGTGGCTGTGTTGAAGCTTGAAGTCTGTTTACACCAGCAGGTTGCACCAACATTTTGAGCCAGCATGCGTTACTACATGCTGTATTGATATTTTACCGTGATGCTGACGGTGAATTGTTGACCGCGAATCATTTTTGGACGTTTTGTTACTCCGCTAGCCGCGACAATGGCTCGACGTGCAGCCGCATCAAGGGATGAATCACCGGAAGAACGCACGAGCCGGATGTCTGTGAAGCTATCATCCGGTTGGATATGGAAGGAGTAAAGAACATTACCTATCAATTTGGAGAGGTCACCGTTACCGGGAAGAAACTTTCGGCGTTCAATCGACGCATGAACTTCTTTTAAGTAGCGTTTTACAGCAAGCCGCATTAGCCGTTGCGCTGCTTCTTCGCAATCTTCTGCATCAGAAGGTTCTTCAACCCCTTGCTCTAAGGCAAGGGCGTTACTTGGCTTACTCGCAGCCACTTCAAAATTCATAGGTACAACAATGTATCCTTCACTCACAACTGGTTCAGCCGTCCACGTTTGTTGCACTAACCAGATGTGGAAAAAAAATGAGCCTACAACACACAAGCATAACAGTTGGCGCGGGGTCATAAATTCCCCTTAGTCTCTTGTTGTGCTTTTTTGTTGTTTGTAACAATTACAAGGTTGCTAAAACCATGTTTCCGTAAAACATCTACGATGGAGATAAATTGCTGTACCCGTGCCTGCGGGGCAGATTTGAGCAAGAAATGCTCGGGCTGCATGGCAAAAGGTTTTTCAGCAATAATGCGAAGCCGATGTGAAAGGTCGTGAAGTGTGACGGGTTTTGTGTCGCAAAAGAGATCACCGTTCGCATGTAATTCAATTTCCATGGACTTGTCGGAAACTGGCTTGGAAGATTCTGCGGGCGGTAGTTCCATGGAAATGCCTTTCACCGTAACGACAGCTGAGATCACAAAAAAGATCAGAAGAATGAACACTACATCCAAAAGTGATGTCAAATTGGGACTAGCCGGACGCGGCGAATGCTGTTTGAACGAGATCATAGTGTTCTCTACAGCTCTTGTTCGAGAAAGGCATTGCTTGCGCGCTGCATAGCATAAGCAGTCTTTTCATGTTGTCTGCAAAACCAACCATGAGCGAGCAGGGTTGGAATGGTTATGCAAAGCCCGGCTGCGGTGGTTAGCAGTGCCTGCCAGATGCCACCGGCAAGCATAGTAATATCCACGTTGTTGGATGCCGAAAGTCGTGAGAACGCTTCAATCATACCGAATACAGTTCCCAGCAATCCAATAAGCGGTGCGGTTGCAACCACTGTTGAGAGAAAATCCAGACGTCTGCTTAGAGAGAATAGAAGGTTCTCACCTGCAATCTGTAACTCTTGTCCTTTTTCTTTTTCAGGGCTGTCACTGAAAAGAATTTTGAACAAAGGTAGATAGGTTGGTGCGTCGTTTTCTACTTGCTCAAGAGCCGCATCCTTGTCACCGTTTCGGGCGAGCGTAAAGAGGTCTCTAAGGTTATCCGTTGCAGGAAAGCGGCGTGTTGTAAATATCACGAAACGCTCGGCCACGACTGCAAAGGATGCAATAGAGAGGATAAGAAGCGGCCACATCATTAAGCCGCCTTGTTGAAGAATGTTCATGCATGCCCCCGTTCCAACTTTTCTAGTATTGAAAGATCCATATCTCGTCCAATGGCTACGAGAAAACTCTCATCAACAAATTCACTGCCAAGATGCGAGATTTCATAACGGCCGGAAACATATTGCACCACATTGGGCTGGTCATCTTCGGCTATTTTTACAATCCCTTTAAGTCGGAATATCTCTTTCGGCAATAATTGCAAAGTGTTCAGTAGTTCATCTCGTAGTAAAGTTTTACTAAAAATGAAACGGCGGGAAGTAAAACCTTCCATGGCGTGTGTGTGCTGTGGAGATGTTAAAGGACTAGGCAGAAGTCCTGCCGCAAGCTGTGTAAGCGGATCGAAGTCGTAAAGTGTTCCGGGATTGATAGCGCCGTGCTTAGTTTTCACCATAAGGGCACGATTGTTCAATGTGCAGAGGCGTTCAGTAAGCGCCTGCTGCTCATGTTCAGAGATAAGATCACATTTGTTGATGATGATGGTGTCTGCTGCCTTAATCTGATTACGAGCGATGTCACTTTCCGAAAGCAACGCCGGAGCATTTTCAGCGTCCACCAGTGTAGTGATGGAGTCTAACCGAACATGTGGACGTAGTGTGCCCAGTTCGCCCAGAATATTAAACGGATTTGCCAATCCAGTCGTTTCCAGCACGATAACCTTTGGACTGAATTGGCTTTTAAGCTGCTCAATCCCTTTAGAAAGATTGCCTGCCAGAGTGCAGCAGACACATCCTTCATCCAGTTCGATGATGGAGTCATCTCCTTCAAGCAACTTACCGTCAACACCGGTCTTACCTATTTCGTTCTGGATAATCGCAACCAGTTCATCACGAGCCGCATGGTATTCAAGAATCTGATTCAGGAACGTGGTTTTCCCAGCACCGAGGAATCCGCTAAGCACTATGAGGCTTGGGCGAGTGTCAAATGCATACTCATGCTCACCCTTGTCAGCAATGGCGGCAAGGTCGTGAGTCTCCCAAAAAAGCGCTGAACGGACAGGTTCGGGGAGGGTCTTCCTGTTGGATGCGTTTCCTGAAACAGTAGACGTTGAAAGAACTGGGGATGCGAGCCTTTCAACGGTTTCTTTTTTCCCCCATCCGAGGACGTCTGTGAGGGTGAGGATTTCTCGGGAAGTAGAAAATGTGTTGCCCTGTGTGTCATAGCCAAGACCTTTGCTCGCAACTTCGTTTCTAGCAAATTGGCAGGGAGGCGTTCCGAGGCTGTTAGAAACGGCTGCGGCAAGTACGAGCAAAAAGTCTGTTGCTATAGCATGAGCTGGGATTTCTTCTTCAGCTTCACCCGGTGCAATAATCCACTGACCATCATTGGTTGCAATACCGTCTTGTGCAATACACAGCTTGCAGTCATCGGCACACATCTGCAAGCTTAGCGCATCTTCTTCTGCCCCTAACGTAAAGGTTAACGAGGCGATACGAAAAGGAGCTGCCCACTGGATGCGGGACGAGAACTGTCGAAGCATTTGCGTATAGTCGTCTTGTACTACCGCATGGTTGGCGGCAAGAGACATAGACTCAAGCAACTGCTCGTCAGGGGAAGGAAAATAATACAATCCGAGAGCGGCTTGCTGATCGGAATCACTTTCAGAATTCTGTTCTGCTAAAAGGCCATACACCCCAGATCGGGTACGGAATTTCATGGTCCATGCCTGCATACCCATAGGACACACAGCTAGACCTTTCCAACCGACTAACCGTTTAAATTCATCATGCTGACAGGCTGCTAAAATGCAATTAACCAGCACTTCCGGCAGATTGAGCTGCCCGTTTTTGTTTCGCTGCGGAGGAAGAATGGCGGAAAGGTTCATGGTCGTTCTCGTTTATAGGTGGTCTGCCCCGCTGTAAAAAGCGGGGCAGACCGTTATAGGTATGGGAAGTTGTTTAGCAGCCGAAGGTAATCTTATCGCCGTTGCCAAGGTAGTCCTTTGAGGCAGAACGGAAACGAGCAGTACCTCGTACAACAGGATAACCAGCCTCGATAAACTTCTTAGCGGTAAGGTGACCGGTGCAATGGTTGCAACCGATGCGTTCAAAGCCCCATTGGCCAAGAGAGATTACAAGGTCGTCATATTTCGGGTCCCAGTCTTCGAAAGGTGAGATATGCAGACCACCATAGATGCCGTAGAACTTGTCATTATCATATTTCAAGTTGGTGTAGGCAAAGTCTGCAAACTTGAGGATGCCCTGATGACAACAACCGGAGATTAGTACTAGGCCGCGATCCTTAATGTTGAAAGCGAGAGACGTTTCACCGAATACGCGGTTGATGATAGGTACGTCGAACTTAAGTACTGCCATGCCCGGTACAATTTCAGTGATTGGTTGGTCTACAATGGTCAGGTCACCCTTGTAGCCACAATCTTCAATGTACTGGAGACCTTCTTCATAAAAGCCATCGTGAACATACAACGGGATGCGGTTGTCATATTTCACGGTTGCAGGCAGACCCCAGAAATGATCCCAGTGTTCATGCGAAATGATCAGGGCTTCAATTTCCTGATCGCGCAGCATTTTGTCGATGCCTTCGCGTTTAAAGCTATCTTCCATCCATTCGTAGGACCAGCCGGTGTCGAGCAGGTATTTGTGAATGGTGCCGTCCAGAGCTTCTACTTCGATAAGACAGGAGTAGCCCCCAGCGTTATCAGGATGCAAAGCAAGCTCTTTCTGGATTTCCCAAGCTTTCTTTAAGTCGTTTGGAAGCAGTTCTTTGATAGAGCCGATGCCTTCTTCGTAATTACCTTGCGCAGAGCCTTTGCCGTTGGCGAACGGTGGCCAGTTCAAGGTGTACTGGTTAACAAGCAGGCCGCCAGCTTCATGAATATCGCCGATGAGGTGTGCGTTGTTAAACCAACTTGTTTCAGAAATGTTGGTCACGCGGACATTGCGGCATGCGCCGAAGTCGTGCTGTTTACGCTGTGGTTTCTCAAGGCGGTCATACGCCATCGGGCTATAGGAATACATACCCATACCAGCAAAAGCGCCTGCCACAAGGCCGGTTGCGGCGCCTTTGACGAAGTCGCGTCTGCTGAGGTTCTTTTTGTCGTTGCTCATTCTATCGCTCCTTATTCCCTGCGCTTACTTAATGATGGTGAAGTTGGTGCCAATCCACGGCAGAATGCTGATCACAGCGAAATAAAGCGCCAGACCGATAGCCAGACCAAAGATAAGACCTTTGGCAATACCTGGGGACCACTTCACGTCATGTGCAACAACTTCTTCTTTGACTTCTTCAAGCTCTTCTTTGGTTTTAGGTACAGCTTTCCAACCAGGCCAACCGTCCATGAACCAGACGTTGATCAAGAAAATGTTGATCAGCCAGATCATAGGAATCATTGGGAACTGCTGTGGATGGGAAATACCTTTTTGAGTGCCAAGGAAGAGGTGAGAAGTTTTGTAGTAAACCACATAGACAAGCACAGCTAAAGCAGCTGTCAGCAGGGTACGGATGCACACATTGACTGGACGGCTGAATTTGGTCGGCCAGTTGTTGCAATAGAATGTGAGGAACAACGTTGGAACAAGCCAGAAGATAGCCATTTCGCCAACGTGCAACCAGCGCCAGTCCGGAGCCATAATACGGCGGGTGCCGCGAATGGTTTCGCCCCAAACGAGATCCTGTGCATAGAACAGGAAAAAGCACAGTGCGACGGCGATGGCGATAATTCCAAAGAAGGAAGTTGTGCGGCGCAGCGCGTTGTTCTTAATAAGGTTGAAAGGGTAACGTTCCCAAATAGTTTCATAAACCCAAACGATTACGGTACAACACATAATCCATGCGATATGGAAGTTGCCGGAAACCGTATTGGCAAAATCTTCCCAATAAGGCGGGCAAATGGCAGTAAATTTTTGCCAAGGGTAAAAGAGAATCGCCATGTGGGAATGCATGGTTAAAAAGAAGACAATCATGCTGAAGAAGAACGTTACGAGGACAATTGTGATGCCTCGAGCAGGCTGTTTTAAGTCTTGCCACGGTGCATTTTCACACGCAACAACCCAGCTTGGAGAAAGCCAAGAAGCAATTGCCGCAAACATCATAATGGCTTCAGCTGCATATTCGATAGAATAAAAATCGGTGATGCCCATGGCTTCAAGCCGTGCAGGGTTGAAGTAAGGGATACCGAAGTTACCAAGGATTTCTACAAAAAAGCCTTTCATAAGAATGATCATGGCTGCGACGCTGACGAGTGTAAGCACTGAACCTTTAATCAAAGGATGCGTCTTTTGGAGCCATGATCGTTTAAACGGCCAGAAGTCAAAAATATAGGCCACCCAGATGAACAGAATCAGGAGCCAACGGCAGACCATGTATCCCACATACGGGGTATACATACGCATAATGCCTCGTGGATCTTGGAAAATCCACCAGGTTACATAAAAGAATGCAAAAATGATAATCGTATTAACCAAAGCTGGAATTGGGCCATTCCAGCGTTTGACTAGTTTTCGACTTTCAAGGTAGCTGAAACTACTATTGTCCATGTTACTAATCCTTTACGAGTTCGTCGCGAAGGTGATCAGTCCTCGTGTCCCAACTACGCTATTCTAGAGTTAGGTTGATGGTTTCTATTCAGAAACCAGTTCTTCTAGTTGCCCGGGTGTTATTGTAGCCGGGTCAATTCCCAGTTCCATGGCGCGCAAAAAACGTTCGTTTTCAGACATCGGAGCTTTGGGAAGCAACTCCTTCTGGTGAACGGTTTCTGGCACATTCTTTTTCTGGCTTTTTCCGGGAATGAGGCGGCTAAAAAATTCTCTTCGTTTCATAACTGTTTTCTTTTCTTATTATTCAGGAAGAATCAGCTGATAGAACGTTTGCATGCAACGTTCGGCAAGCGTTTCCGCTTGATCGGGCTGGCCATTCTTCAGGGCGTTGAACAGTTCCACATGATAGGCAAACAGGGAGTGAATCTGTACTTCTGAAAGGCTGGTTCCACCGTGCTCAATATTTTGGGAGGCCTTGGCGAGCTCTTTCATGAGCAATATGAGGTAGTCGTTGTCTGAGACCTCTGCCAACGCCAGAAAAAACCCGATGTATTCGCGACTGACCGTTGGCAGGTCGAAATTAACGATAGCCTCACCGAGTTTTGACGTGGCTGTTTCCAGCTTTCCAATGTCATTGACTGAGAGGCGGGAGGCTTCGGCTCGTGCAAGCTTTGGTGCCATAAACATGAGAGTCTCGACGATTTGGCGGTTCGCGACGAGACTTTTACGCCTGCGAAGCATTTCCCAGCTGATGCGACCTTCCTTGCTTTTCAGGTAGCAGCCACTTTTTTCGCGTATCTCGAGGTATCCCATCGTTTCGAGATTACAGAGCACTTCTCTAATGGTGTTTCGGCTTGTGTTGAACATTTCGGCAAGACGGCGTTCTCCAGGCAACCGATCTCCAATGGAGAAAGAGCTACCCTGAAGCATTGCTGTAATCTTTTGGCAAAGAAGTGGTCGTTGCGTTGAAGCCATATCTAGTCCAACCAGTTTTGTGTTTGTAAGCGCTAACTACTGCCTGAATGTTCTTTTATTGAGGCAGAACTCGAAGGGCAAGGGATTGTAGGATATTTGCAGACGAACTGGTTGAGCCAATTTCTGTGTCTCATAGCTTGTATTGGTCATGATGGCATTATAACTGTCTGAAATAGAACAGTATGACCTGTTGTCAGAAAGAAGGGGGAATGGGGCAAAAAAAATGGCGCAGCAGAGTTTTTTCTGCCACGCCTGATAATTTTTCGCAAAGTGGTTGGGCCAGTATTGTCACCTGTCGTGCAAACAGCGCTTAAGGTTTTTCAAAAATTCTTCGTGAAGCGCAAGTAGCGGGGCGTTCGCGTCCGGATCGTAGCTCTGCCCTTTTGTGGAGCAAAAGATAAGAACACTTGTTAGAACATCTTTTTCATAAAAAGGTTGGGCATAGTAGGAACGAATGCCGCGCGGAATGAAGAGTGCCCAGTCTATCGGCTTAATGCTCTTGGATGTTTCCATGACCACATGGCTCTGTAGGTCGAAACGGACAATGTTTTCGGCGATGGAACCTTCGTATGGATGGATGTGGTTTTCCGACACGGTTTCAAAGGGTTCTCCAGCTCCTATAACGACCACTGTATTCTTGTCGATGAAAATACGGGACAGCATAATGGCATCCGTGGGGGAGTCTGTGGGAAGTGCTTTGAGCATGGCTTCTAACAGCTCTTTTATGGTGCCACATTTTCGCATAGAGTTTGTAACGGCCTCTAGTGGCACTGCTTCATTACCGTGAACTGGGGTGCCTTTGCATGTTAGGCAGTCATTGTTGTGTGTCATTGTGACCCACAGCAAGTTTTCCTCGGCGTGGGCAATTGCCTGAACGTGTGTGGAACATTGGTGGCTTCTACCTTGGCTGTCGGACACGTTAAGCTTGCCACTCCAGCTGTCTGAGAAAATAAGCCCTTCGTACATCTGGTGTAGGCTTGTGCTGGTGTTGTGTTGCAGCAGTTCCTGAAAGGTCAAAGAAAGTAACTTGTCATCATCATATCGTAGAAATTGCTTGGCCGCTTTGTTAGCAGCACGGATTTTACGGTCTGAAAAATGGACAAGCAGCACGGGATCTTTGATGAGGTCAATCTTGGTAGAAAGCGTGGGCATACCATCGGTGGCAAGTACCGTTTTTACCTGTGGAGATATGTCCATGAGCATGCCGATGGAACTGGTGTGATGGTTAGGATCCGGCATGGCGGCAAGTTTGAACCATCTGGTGACACCTTTCTCAAGGCGTAACCTAAAGACACACGCAGTTTTGATACGGTTGCGAATCTGCTTGTAACATTTAGTAAACTGTTCCCTGTCTTCAGGCAGAATCATTGTTTTAGCTAGGTGGGTGTCCTGTAGAATCGCTCGAACTTTTTCCTCGCGCGCGGGAATAGTGTACGAGTTAAGAAAGGATATTTCATTCCTTACAATATCGATTCGCCAGACAATGGCAGGGATGTGTTCAAGATAATCAGCAAGATATGTTTCTGCATTTTCTGCAGCAGACAGATTGCTGTCGGAATGCTTCAGCATTGTATTCCTTGATAAGCTGTATTGTTAACGCAAGATAACTAGCACCAATACCCCCGACATATCCCATTTGGCAAACAGTTCTTCAGAATGGATGAGGGTCACATTTCGCTTGATTCAGAATAATGGCCTAGCTTATGCCACGTAAGTTTATAGCAGAAGCAAAGTGAAGCTACTGTAGCATTAATATATAGAAGATTATTTGTTACTGTTGTGAGTAGGGTTTTGTCATTACACTACGAGTAATTATTCTAGCAACATTTAGTAGTGTAAGAAGCAAGCTATACGGTAGGTTTTACATACATAAATGTATGCACGTAGCTTGAAATAGTTACCAATGATAAAAGGCATGTACTTAAACAGTATGTGCCTTTTTTGTTTTTTAATTCTATAGTTAGCAATGTATGAAAATATTCTGCATGTTTTTTATTTTGAAAAAATGAAAAGTCTACAAATTTTGATTGTGAAACGTAAAATTTAGTCATTGAGCAAAATAAATAATATTGAATAATGATTATGAAAACGTTTTTTATGCTTCATGAATTATTTTTTATGTACAAAATGTACGAAGCAATTCATGTTTATGTATTTTGATACATAGTTTTGATAAAATAACAGAATAAATTATCAAAATAAATTTTGAAAAGAGCATCGAATAGAATGTGTTCGATGTTGCTTTGAAACCTTAAGCAAGGAGATGGATAATATGAATGAACAGACACAGGAAACGATCAAGTTGATTTCTGCTGGACTTAAGCTTGGTATTAAAGCGTATGAATCAGCAATGCGGCTTTCTGCTGCCGGTTACTACGTTCCGGGTGTTGATGAATTTCACCGACGTGCAGCACAGCTTCGTACCTCGCCTAGACGTGCTAGAAAAGGAACATATTCATCGAGAATTGTTGGCCATGCATAGCACTGCCAAAGAGGTTTGGAGTGTGAGTCGGAACGTGGTTTATCGCTTGCTATGACTTGCTTTAACTTTTCTGCAAAGGCGGAAGGAGACAATTCGTCTGGAAGAAATGAGCGTTTTCATAACGCATATGACGCCGATCCTGTTTGCTATCTGTTTTAACGGTACACTTTTGGTCTGGCTTTGCTGTCTGGTTGTGGCCTCGTTGAGGTTTCAAATTCGAAAAGTAATGAGGGTAGGTATGGAGATGCAACGGGAGCAGTTGCCATTTACGGCACAGGACATTGCGGAGGTTATCGGGGTTGAGAAGACAATGGAGCTGGTGCGAGGTAAGCAAAAAACTAAATGTCGGAGTCTTTATGTTCCAAGTCCTAGCCGTATGAAGTCTTCTCACTGGCTGGTTCAGACTATCGGGGAAGAGGCTGCTCGGGAGCTTTCTCAGGAATATGCAGGTGAACCTTTGACTATTCCCAAGTGCTCAAGTGTTATCAAATTGGAGCGTAATAAGAGGATAATCCAGATGCGGCAGCAAGGAGTCCGGTATCAGGCTATAGCCGACGCCTTGGGAATGAATGTGTCAGCAGTAAAAATGGTCTACAGTCGATGGATGCATGCTCATAGTAGTAATAGTGTAACGTGCAAAAGTAACACTGGAATAGCATAACACTCTGAACTTGTGAGTGAAAAAGTAACTTGAAGAAAAGGTGGTCACAAACTGCATTGGAAACGTTGCGCAGAGCTATGTACAGCTGCACCATCGGGAAATGGAGCAAGAGCTGATAGTGCGTGAAAGCGTATTTTTAGTATCCATAAATTTTTCACTGTCTTGATACGGAGCAGAAATGGAAAAAGATTTACAGCAAAACAATAATAGCGGGGTGACCGTTGAAGAAGTGCACAAAGGCATACTAGAGGCAGTGCGTACCGCTTTTCCGTTGTTCCAGACTGTCGAGGATTACACTTCTTTGACTATAGATACTGAAGGAGGTGCGGGCGCTACGCCGTGTCCGCTACCAGCCTTTGTTTTATCCATGCCTTCATTTGTTCGTGATACTGAAACGGGCGATGGTCTGTTGGCGGTCGATTTGCACTTTGAAGGGCGAATTCTTGGAGCTTTCGACGGAGCAGACAAAGAGAGAAAGGTTCGCGAGCTTGTTGCCGCGGTGGCTCTCTTGATCGATGGAAATAATTTCGGGTTGCCCATGAGAGGAACGCGTTTCTTACAAGCTGCACAGGACTCGTCATTACCTTCATTGTCTCATCTGTCGCCGTGGTTGCTTGAATTTCAGGTCTCAATATGTCTCGAGTCATCAAGTTCTATCGATGATTTTATACCGCCTGATGAAGTATATGTTTCCATGGCTCCCGAGATAGGGCTTAAGCATATTGATAAATACACGCTGGTATATAAGAGAGGTGTCTGATGAGTTTTGAACTGGCTGAATTAACTCGGCAGTTTAATAATATGGTGCGGATAGGGACTGTGCATTCCGTTGACTATAAAAAGAACTTAGCGCGAGTGGCGTTTGGAGCAGTCGTAACAGATTACTTACCGTGGCTCACAAGAAGAGCTGCGGGAAACCTCACGTATGATTCTTTGGAGGTGGACGAACAGGTGTTTGTTATTACGCCTTCCGGGCAAGCGTTGGGTGTAATTATAGGCGTGTTGAATCAGTCCAAGTTCGCTGCGCCGGAGGAAAGTCCTGAAATACAGAAAACCGTCTACAAAGACGGTTCTGAAATTATGTACAACAGGTCAACGCATAAACTTACTGCGAACATTAAAGGTGATGTGTCAGTTGATGCGACAGGAGATATTCAAGCGGCAGCAGGGAAGAATATATACGCTACAGCAGTTGATTCGATTGATGTAACCGCTGGGACGTCTGCAAGCATTACCGCAACGAATATTGTCTTAAATGGTCAAACAGTAATTAACGGATCGCTTTCTCAAGGTGGTGGCAGCAATGGAGGGAGTGCGTCTTTTAATGGTTCTCTACATACGACTGGTAAGATCACTACGGATAGCGATGTGGTAGCGAATGTTTCATTGAATGGGCATACGCATGGTTGCAGGGAAGGTAAGACATGGTCGCCTAGTTCGTAATGACGGATGGTTGGCCTAGCTGGTTTATTGGCTGGAGTGTGCGGGCGGTTTCTTAATTCAAAAAAAATGTCTGTTGTTGTGTGAGTGGTGTCACTTTTGTGCGTTGTTCATTTTATGATTTAATGTTGCTAAAATATGGTATGCTATAAATAAAACCATAAATAGCAATGCAACTAAATATATAAGGTATTGTAAGAAGCTGAAAATAAGCTTTTTACAATACCTTTTTTTTACATAGTGAGAAGGTGAAGTGAATTTATATATGAAAAAATATGTATTAAATATCAAAAGTCACAAAGTGCATTGGAATATATCTTTCCACACTGCTAGTTTGCACTCATGAATGGCATTAATAGAGAAACAGGAGAGAGACTTTCTGGCATAGAGCATTTGCGGCAATCAATTTGCGATATTCTGTCAACCCGAATTGGAACTCGTGTTTTAAACCGAGAGTATGGTTCGCGGTTACCGTCACTAATTGATGCGCCAGTGAATGCTGAAACTTCCCTTGAATTTTACGCTGCCACCGCAGAAGCGTTAAGTCGCTGGGAGCCGCGTTTTAAACTAACAAGCGTACGTATTGCATCAGCGTCACACGGCGTTGTTGTACTCAATTTGGTAGGTGAATACCTGCCGGATGGTAAGCGAATCACGCTTGAGGGAGTAGAGGTTAAATGACTGCATTCAATGCGATCAATCTTTCACAGCTCGCACCTCCAGAGATCATAGAATCTTTGAGCGTAGAGCAGATTCTTAAAGAGCTTATTGCGTATCACGAAGAATTGGATCCGGATTTTACGGCACCGCTTCCTTCTGATCCTGCATATAAGATCTTTGAAGCTAATGCATACAGGGAGCTTCTGTTGCGTCAGCGAATTAATGAGGCAGTGCAGGCAGTACTTGTTGCGTATGCAACCGGTACAGATTTGGATCACCTGGCGGCTTCTGTTCCATTGCAACGCAAGTTGTTGGATGCAGGCGACCCGAATGCATACCCGCCAACACAACCAGTGTACGAAGCCTGTGAGGATTTTCGGAAGCGTATTGTGATGGCTCCGGAAGGATTTAGCACAGCGGGGCCGGAAGGTGCCTACACTTTTCATGCACTGTCGGTTGTGGGGGTAAAGGATGCGCATCCGCATTCTCCTGCACCTGTGCATGTTCAACTGTACGTGCTGGGTAAAGAGGGGAATGGGGTTCCGGAAAAAGCTATTCTAGACAACGTTGCTGCAGTTTTTTCCAAAGATGTTCGACCATTCACCGACTATCTCGAAGTACTGCCTGCTGTTATGCAGGAGTACGAAGTAGTGGCAACAATATACATTTTACCTGGTCCGTCCTCAGATACCGTTTTGAAAGAAGCGCGGAAGAATTTGGAAAAGTACGTTGCCGACAACCATAAACTCGGTACATGCATTGCCCGTTCCGGTATCGATGCAGCCTTGCACATTGCAGGTGTGTCCCGCGTAGACATTGTTTCTCCACCCGCGGATATCATCACTCAGGGGCATGAGGCTGCATTTTGTACCAAGATTACTTTGGGGCAAGGGAGCAGTGAATGACGCTACTTCCCTCCAATGCCACGAAGTATGAACGAGCGTTAGAGAAAACGTGTGCCCGCTCGTTCTTGCTGCCTGTTCTTATCAACACATTGCGAAACCCGTTTGAATGTCCATTGGAGGCTCTTCCATGGTTGGCGTTTGAATGGTCGGTTGATGAATGGAATGAGGATTGGAGCGAGGAGCAGAAAAGGCAGGTAACAGCGCGTTCTGTAAGTGTGCATAAAAAAAAGGGCACATGCGGAGCTGTAGAGGAAGCCCTAGGTGCATTGGGGATTACTGTCCGTGCAATTCAATGGTGGGAAATAGAGCCGAAGGGCGTATCTGGAACGTACGACTTAGAGGTACAGCTTCCAGCCGGATACAAAGCAGATGAAGCAACTTATCAAGAGGTTGAACGTGTCGTGAATGCGGCTAAAAACTGTCGCTCTCATCTTGGGAAAATTACGATTACTCCAGCAGCGTTAACACAACAGCCGGTTGTATCCGGAATTGTGTTCTGTGGTGAAGTTGTGACTCTTTATGAGCTTGGTCGAATTAAAGTAAACTAGGAAACGGTATGCCTGATTTTTACACCGTGGTGACTGATACAGGGCTTCAAGCATTAGGGCTTGCATCCACACAAGGGGAGAGCTTTTCTCTTACTCAAGCTGTTGTGGGCGATGGGAACAGTTTAGCAGTTATTCCCAATAAGGGGATGACCACCCTTGTTAACGAAGTATGGCGCGGGGATGTTTCAGGAATAAAGGTTGATCCAGAAGACCCTAATACCTTTATTTTTGAATTTGCGATTCCAGCAGATACAGGCGGTTTTACCATTCGAGAAGTTGGTTTGCTGGATGAAAGTGGCAAGCTGTTCTGTATTGGTAATTTTCCAGATACAGAAAAACCCGTTGCCGTAAATGGTTCCGTGCGTGATTTGGTGGTTCGTTTGCCTCTGCATTTTGAAAATGCGGACGTAGTAAATTTAGTAATTAACGCTGCTATTGTTTTAGCAACAAAGCAGGACATAGCGGATCATAACGAAGATCCACAGGCGCATCGACTGGCAACAACTGCGCAAACAGGTTTTGTTCGTCTCGCAACAGTGGAAGAGCATGAAGCTAAGGCTGTACAGACTGTTGCTTGTACTCCGTTTGGTGTGTGGGAATTGCTCAAGTCTTTAATGAGTAATGCATGTGCATCGACTAGCACTCTCAAAATTGCAACATCAAATGCTGTGTGCCAAGTTTTTAATAGGATTGAAGCCCATAAGACTGCTGACGATCCACATGGTGTGGTAGCGAAAGTGAAAGCTTTATTAAGCAACTCGATTACGAGTGCCAGTACAACGACCTTTGCAAGTCCTAAAGCGGTGAAGACTGTTAATGACAATCTGAATGCCCATAAGTCGGCAACAGACCCGCACAAAGCGCAAGATCGTGTTGATTCTAAAATGAATGGGCATTTAGGCGCAAATGATCCACATGGTGTTGTTACAAAAGTTAAGGCGTTATTAAGCAGCTCAATCACAAATGCTAGCACAACCACCTTTGCTACGCCGAAGGCTGTGAATGAAGTCTACAAGAAGTTTACAGGGCACTTGGAGGATACCACCCCCCACGGATTGCCACTTGATGAAGGTGAAGCATGGCAGGTTCTTATAAAGCAGGACGACGGTAGTATTGCATGGGGGGCTGTTACTGGTGTCCCAGTTGGTGAACTTTGTTTTTCGACAAACAACGTAGCGTTGCCCGGTACGGTTCCTGTTAACGTAAAGCAAAAAGTACGTTGTGCTCTTTACCCACAGCTTTTTGAATGGATGAAGGGCGGAACGCACCTTACGGATGAAGCAGCATGGGATGCCGAAGCAGCCGCACAAGATGGTACATGCGGCAAGTACTGCTGGGATGGTGGGGAGTATTTTATTCTGCCGTGTTACCAGCATCATTTTGCCACTGCTAATGCAAATAACCCTGCTGGCAGTTGGCTCCCTGAAGAACTTAAAGCACATAGCCACACAATGTACACCGGTTCTCTTATTGTAGGGGATGCACATGGTGGTGCTGCACACGACCATGACCTACGAGGGCCTGATGAAATTCGTACAGAGTCGACAGGTGGTTCAGAAACTCGACCAAATACTTCCTATGTTCTGCCCTGTATCAAAGCGTTTGATGTGGCCATAAATGCTGCACAACTTGATATGCAGGTACTTGCGCAACAGGTGGCGGCAATTAACGAGAACAAGGTTGATCGTTCCGAATGGGCAAAGCTCGCGCTTGTAGCCGTTGGGCGCATAGACCTTGTCCCGTTTCGTCCTGATGCGTTGCCGCAAGATTTCTATATGTGTAACGGTGAAGGATTATTAAAAACATCTGCGGCAGGTAAAACACTGCGTGCCATGCCGTCATCGTACAAGTCGGATTGGGGGATAACAGAAAATTCAACGCATATTTTTCTCCCCAATGTTTTTAGTGGGAGTGATGGGTATTTTTTCCGTGCCGTAAATGGCTCTACTCGGCGTGTGGGACATAAGCAGGGCGATGCCATTCGTAATATCAGCGGTAAATGGGAACAAGCCTCAAGCGGACAATCTACTAAGGGAACATCTTCAGGAGCAATTTCTGCCCTTGGTTTAAAAAGAGGGCAAGAAGCAGAAGGGGCTTCAGGAGCCTTTAACGGTTTTGACTTTAACGCTTCCCGCGTAGTCCCAACCTCACATGAAAACCGCCCAAAAAACATTGGCATGACACCTGTTGTTTACTTGCCAGCTGTGTAGGAACACATAATGCAAAATTACTATTTTGATAATGACGGCTATTATGTTGATTCAGGCTATGCAAATCCTGAATTTGCCTGCCCTGTGAATGCAACTCGCGAGGCTCCGGTGCAACGCGAAGGCTACCATCCAAAATGGAACGGTAATGCGTGGGATTACGTGCAGGATATGCGCGGAAAAAAATACTACACCCCAGACGGTTCTGAAGACGAAATTACAGAAATTGAAGGACTGCTCCCCGAAGGGGCAAGTTTAACAAAGCCAGAGCCAACCGAAGCCGAAAAAGTTCAACAGCGGATCACAGAGGTCCAGCAACAACTCACCACTAATGACCTCGCCTCTGTACGCCCTTTACGAGCAAAAGTGGCAGGTACAGCGACTGAGTTTGATGATGCCCGACTCGTAGAGCTGGAAGAGCAAGCTCAGGCATTACGTGCAGAGCTGGCAGCGTTGAAGGCAGAATGAAACTGCTAACGTCTCAAACATATGAAGAAGCTTCAGAGGAATTAAAAAGCCGAGTCTGTAACGGCTGTGGGCCAGCTGGACTTATCGGGAAGTTGGTACCTGAAAAGCTAGCAGGCGTGGATATCTCTGAAGCCTGTAATATTCATGATTGGATGTATCAGGAAGGTGAGGACAAACAAAAGGCAGACCTATTCTTTTTGGCAAATATGATTTTCATTTGTTCCTGCAAAAGTAAGTGGTTGTTACCGCTTCAGGCATGGCTTGCTGTCAAATTCTTTTTGGCTGTGTTTTATGCGGGCGATGAATTTTTCAATCATTCTTTAACACCTATTAGTTAGTGGTTTTTACAAAGGGTCAAGGGGCGAGCTCCTTGCGGGTGGAGGGCAGAGCCTCCTCGCCGAAGGCAACATTTTATAATTAAGGATGCATAATGAGTACTGATTTTTTACATGGTGTCGAATTTATTGAAATTGATGAGGGTGGTCGTCCTGTAAAAGTAGTGCGTTCTTCTGTGATTGGTATCGTCGGTACTGCTCCGGACGCAGATGAAACTGAATTTCCGCTTGATACTCCAGTTCTGATTTATGGCAGCCCTCGTAAGGCCGCTAAACTGGATACTAAAGGCACTCGTGCTGGTACGCTGCCCAATGCAATGGATGCAATTTTTGATCAGCATCATGGTTTGGTTGTTGTAGTCCGCGTTGCGGAGGGGGCAGATGAGAAAGCTACCATGACCAATGTTGTGGGTGGCACTACAAATGAAGGTATGAAAGGCGTGCATGCGTTCCTTGGTGCAAAATCCAAGTGTGCCGTTAAACCGAAAATTCTGATTGCGTCGGGCTTCACCCATCAGCGTTTTGAAGATCCTGATAATTTAGGAACATACCTTAAGAACCCAGTTGCTGCAGAAATGGAAGCAATTGCTGAGAAACTTAACGCAATCGCGATCAAAGATGGTTGTAACACTAACTCTGAAGCAGCAATGCAGGATGCAGCGTTGTTTGGATCTGCGCGTACCTACATCGTTGATCCTTTTGTCACTGTGTACCGTAACGGTGTATTTGTGGATGAGCCATCTTCTGCCCGTGTTGCCGGTGTTATTGCACGTACTGATGCGGAAAAGGGCTTCTGGTGGTCTCCTTCCAACAAAGAGATTCTCGGCATCTCCGGTGTCGCGCGTCCTGTTCCATTCGAAGTTGGTGATACTGCAAGTGAAGCCAATGTGCTGAACGAAAAAAAGATTGCCACCATCATTTGCGAAGATGGCTACAGACTTTGGGGCAACCGTACTACTTCCAGTGATGCGCGTTGGTCTTTCCTTTCAACCCGCCGTATCGCGGATATGATTAACGAGTCTATCCAGCAGGCCCACATGTGGGCAGTCGATAGACCGGTAGGCCGCATCTATTTTGAAGCGGTGCAGGAATCCGTAAACCAGTTCTTACGAACTTTGGAACAGAAAGGTGCCATTTTGGGTGGCAAATGCTGGGTTGATGCAGAAATCAACAGCGCAAGTGAGATTGAACAGGGACATACCTACTTCGATTTTGATTTTACCCCGGCTTATACAGCAGAACGTGTGACATTCCGTAGCCGTATGACTAACGGCTACGTTGAGGAGGTATTTAAGTAATGCCAGTAGCAGAAAATGTTTTAAAAAGCGCTAACTTGTTTGTGGATGGTCGCGGCTTTGCCGGTAACCTTAAAGAAGTAAAGCTTCCAGATTTGAACCTGAAGCTTGAGCAGTTCCGCGCTGGCGGTATGGATGCACCGGTGTCTCTTGATAAAGGGATGGAAGAACTCGTTACAACCTTCTCTACCACCAAGCATTGCAGTGAGACCCTTGGACTGTTGGGTGTACGTAAGAACGAAGGTGTGCAGTTTACAGTAAAAGCCAGTCTCGAAAGTTACAATGGTACGGTTACGCCTGTGACTGTGAATATGGTCGGTACAATTACAAAAATTGCTCCAACAGCATGGACAGAAGGTGGCGAGGCTTCCACTGGATACACCGTGAACTTGAGTTATTACAAATACACTCAGGACGGCAGTGTTGTGCATGAAATCGATGTGCTGAACATGAAGCGCGTCATTAACGGTACAGACCAGCTTGTAGAGCATCGTAACAATCTCGGATTGTAATAGGCTAATAGTTATTCCTTCTTTGGCGTACCGAAAGGTACATCCGCTCCCGTAGTGTGTAGTTACGGTTGAGTCGGGTTGTTTGGAAAAAGTCAGGTGCTCTCGTAGCAGCACTTCGATGTGCATCTGGCTTTTTTCATGCGCCTGCTATGTTCTTCTTAAATATAAAAATGAAAAGGTAAAAAATGCGTACTTCACAGATTGAATTGAAATATCCAGTTACTGTTGATGGTCATGAATATTCCACTCTCACTATGCGTGCTCCTAAAGTACGTGACCAGATTGTAGCGCAGAAAGCAGCCGGTAAAGAGGATATGGAACTGACCTTGTTTTCGAATTTGTGCGAAATTTCAAAATCTGTACTCGAAGAACTTGAAATCGCGGATTATAACCAGCTTCACGTGGCTTATAGCGATTTTTTGTCCTAACGCCTGAGCTGGCGCGAAATTATGTGCTGTACCTTACGCGTTATACAGGGTGGGGATACAATGAATTAATGGACATGTCGTGCGAGGAACTTGCCATGTGGGTACATGAGGTAGGGAGGCTGAATGACAGCTAATGAAGAGGTTGTAATGGTTGAAATTGGGGGCGCAATTGCGCCCTCATTTGATTCTGTGGTGCAGACTGTAAAGGGTAAACTATCAACGGTTGGTACTTATTATAGTAAGTTAAAAGAACAACAGGAGAAGCTGAGCGCAATTAAGGGCAACAAGAGTGTTCAGCAGCTCGGTAAGGCTTTTGCTTCATCAGCTAACAATGCCAAAACTTTTACTAGTGGAATCGGCTTTGCCATTAATATGGGGAAGAAGCTTGCAAGCGTAAATGCCATTACTGCTGGGCAGGCGAGTTTGGCTAAGTCGCTGGGAGTTTCAGCTAAAGGGCTTGAGACGTGGGAAGGTGTGGCTCAGGAGGCTGGGCTTAAGGCTGGCAGTGTTGGTAAGTTCATGAACGAGATGAGCAATAAAATTGGCAAATCTAAACAGCTAGGTAATGGGAAGCCTTTTGGCGGTGCGCTCGAAAAGATGGGGTTGTCATTTAAAGACATAGAAAAAATGTCGCCAGAACAGAAGTTTAAAACAATAACTTCCGCACTTAAAAAACTGGATGACGCAGATCTAGCAAAGTCCCTTGGGAAACAGGTTTTTGGTGGTGATTCCAGTCAGTTTGTTGGTCATATTCGAACCCTTAGCGGGAGTATGGATGAGATCTACAATAAGCAGGCAAAGCAAAGCTTACTCACTGAAGAAGGTCGCCAAGGCGCAGAGAAATATTCAGAGGCTATGGGCGGGATAGGAACTGTGGTTTCCTCTGCTTCTGCAGAATTCTCCGGCCTTATTGGCGGAGCGCTTGCGCCGTATGTTAAAACGTTGGCTCCTAAAATTGGTGCGCTTTTTAATGAGCATAGAGATGACATTAAAAAATTTGGTAAGATGCTCGGCGAGGCTTTGCCAAAAATTGGCGAGTTTGCATTTACTCTTTTAAAAGTATTAACCTCTGTTGGTAGTACTGTTCTTAGTGTCATTGATGCAGTCGGCGGTTTTGGAACCGTTGCAGCTATCGTAGGTGCTGTTATGACCGCGAAATTTGCATTTTCCGGTTACCAAATGGCGAATTCGTTGTGGGGTATTGGTAAGGCCCTTGCCCCGCTGGTTTCTGGAGCCCTTCCTTATCTTTCGTCGATGTTTATGGCAGTAGGCACAACAATTTCTTCAATTGCGTCTACTGCTTTTCCAGCTCTTATCGCTGGGATTAAAGCCGTAGGGCTTGCAGTAATGTCTAACCCGATTACCGCAATTATTGGTTTGGCTGTTCTGGCTGTAGGGCGGTTAATTTATGCTTGGGATGATCTAAAAAAATCGTTTAAAGAAGGTGGAATTTTAGGCGCGGCTGCAACCTTTTTTGGGATCGGGGGAGATGACGAAGAGGAAAATAAAAAAACTCCAGTTAAGTCCAAACCGACGTTAGCGAGAGGTGAAGTACCAGATGTAGTTGGGCGAAAGTCAAGCGAATCAAATGAGTCTCAAGTGGCTGTCGGTATTCAGTCACCTAGAGTAAAAGCTGTTACCCAAAAAACACCTTTGTCTAAGCCTGAGCTGATTTCTTCTGGAAGCACGAATCAAGGCGCATTAAGACGAAAGCAAGGTGAATTCGATAAGCCTTCAGGGGCTGCCAATATTGAGTTGCCTAGAATAGGGGCTACTACCCCAAAAACTCCTTTGTCTAAGCTTGAATTGGTTTCATCTGGAAGCACGAATCAAGACGCATTAAGACGACAGCAAGGAGAATTCAATAAGTCTTCAGGTCCTGCCAATATTGAGTTACCTAGAGTAGGAACTACTACCCAAAAAACACACTTGTCTAAGCCTAACTTGACGTCTTCGGTAGGTACGCAGCCAGACGTATGGAGGCGACAGCAAGATGAATCATGTCATGGAAATAACGCGTACACAGGTGGGGATGCTACACAGACTGTGAATGTTCGATCTTTACCACTGATGCCATCTCCCTCTTCAAACTTCGTCCAGTCTAGACAGAATATTGATAATCGCAATATTACTATCAACGTACATGCAACAGAGGGACAGAGCCCTAAAGAAATAGCGCAGGAGACGTTCGTGGTTCTAAATAATGATGCTGGAGTGCTGTATGATGCATGCTAACAGGCCAAGTACTACGAAACCAACGGATATTGAGAAATTTAATAGGCCAATTATCGTTGAGCCAACGGCGATGATGAAGCTAGGCGATTTTGTGTTTTCTTTAAATACTGCGGCGTTTCAGAGCATGAGCCGTTCAAGTTCTTATAACTGGGCAGAACAGGCTCGGATAGGTACTAATCCATGTTTACAATTTACTGGTGTGGGTGCTGAGACAATCAGTTTACCGGGTATTATTTTACCGACATTTAAAGGGGGTCTAAAACAGGTAGTAGAAATGCGCGCTCTTGCGGGGCATGGAAAACCACTTCAATTGATGGATGGATTTGGAGACCTGAAAGGGTTTTGGTGCATCACATCCATAAAAGAGAAAGCAAGTGATTTTTTAGCGGGAGGGTACCCCCAGAAAATAGAGTTTACATTGGAACTTAAATATTATGGGGAAAAAGCATGAGTGTAATGTATCGAACGAAGCAAGCCGATGTGCTGGATGCGGTTGTTTTCAAATATTACGATGGACAGCCTGGAGCACTTGAACAGGTACTGGACGCAAATAAAGGAATCGCTGACCATGGTGCGATTTTACCTGCAGGGGTAGAGGTTGATCTTCCAGAATTGCCTAAGCCAACCGTAAAAGAGAGCGTGCGGCTATGGTAGTAGGATACGCTCTTGATTATGAAATAAAGGCAAATGGTAAAGATATTACCAAACTGCTTCAAGAACATAGCGCAAAAATTACGGTTACTGATGCTGCTGGGTATGAATCTGATAAATTAAGTATCCAACTGAATGATCCGGGAATTGCAATGCCCGCTACTGGTGCAGAGTTGACCGTGCGGCTGGGTGAGAAGGATCACCTGTGTTTTATGGGGAAGTATATTGTAGATGAAGTGGCGTTAAGCTTTCCTCCGGATAGCATGGCTATTTCAGCTAACTCTGCTCCATTTGAAAACAGTACGTCTGGTTTTTCTCCCTTGCAGTCTCAAAAATCACGATCATTTTCTGCGGGGACAATAAATGCTCTTGTTTGTGCAATCGCAAGTGAACATGGGCTTGAGCCGGCCGTTGCTCCCAGTTTAGCTCAGATGTTATTGCCGCATATTGATCAAATAGATGAATCTGATATGCACTTGCTCACTCGGATAGCGAAAGAGCACGATGCCATTTCAAAGGCAAACGGTGGTAAATTATTGTTTGTTGAGCGAGGCAAAGGAAGGAACACGCGTGGAGAAAAAATGCCTGTAATGACAATTACAAAGCAGCAAGTAACGAGTGGGTCTGCTAAGCTGTCTCTACGCGGAGTGTTTAAAAAAGTTATAGCAACATATCGGGATATCGCAACAGCTAAAGATGTTGAAGTAACGGCTGAGGATATGGAAGTAACGGCTAAGAATAAAGAACCTGTCTTCCGTATTAAAGGTGTATACGCCAATAAGCAAGCCGCACTAATGGCCGCAGAGAAGCGTTTAAATTTTTATAAAAGAGGTAGGTGGACGCTCTCTCTTTCTCTTCCCTTAAGTCCTGACTTGGTGGCAGAGTCGAAAGTTATCCTGAAGCAATTTCGTACTGGAATTGACGGGGAATGGATCATCACCAAAGCAACGCACACAATGAGTAATAGTGGCGCTGTAACAAGTGTTGAGGGGGAAGTGGTGCTGAAGTAAGCAAGGCATCAAGTTAACTGGGTTGAAATGATGGGCAAGGTTTGTAAAATTGCTGTTAGTATAAAACAGGCGCCCGCGTATTTCTACGTAGGTGCCTGTTCTTGCATGCGCTGAAGGGTGATTTGAACTCTTACAGTTGTAAGCTGATGGAGTTTGAATTTTGCTTCTGGATTTTTAATTGAGTTTTTTTGAGTGGTTCCATAATTGCGCTATGTTGGCTGGTGCAGTTTATTAGGGAGGCTTTATACTGACTAAATGCTTGTTAGCCTGCGTATAAAGAATAACATTACTAACTATTCCCTACTTATAGGGCTGCTTTTGTAGTATCGTAATCATCCAAAGTACCTGACTACTTTGGATATTGTTTGTCTCAACAATCGATGCGCCAGCAGGAGCCGTGTATGAAAGCGGGTTTTTATAATGTCGTTTTGGCCTTGTTTTTACTTCTAATGCCAGTTGCTGCACTTCAGTCGCAGGCCAAGCTTGTGGAGTATAACCTTACTATCGCACAGCAGAAAGTAAGCATAACAGGAACTCCTATAGAGTCCGTTACTGTAAACGGGCAGATCCCCGGCCCCACCTTGCATTTCACCGAAGGCGATATTGCGCGAATCCACGTTCATAACACAATGGATACTCCCTCTTCCGTCCATTGGCATGGCATGCTTGTTCCCCCTGATATGGACGGGGTGCCATATGTAAGCTTCCCGCCTATTAAACCGCATACCACCTTTACGTATGAATATCCCATTAGACAACATGGAACATACTGGTACCACTCGCATACCGGCTTTCAGGAACAGCGCGGATTGTACGGTGCGATAGTTGTACATCCTCTTGCTGATACGCCGGTTGCAGACCGTGACGAAGTTATTGTGCTTTCTGATTGGACAGACACTTCACCTGGTTTTGTGTACCGCTGGCTTAAACGGGGAAGTGATGCTCCTTCATTACAAAAAGGTGCATCTCAAAGCATTATTGGAGCGGCAAGCCTTGGCATGTTGGGTGATTACTTCATGCGTGAACTGCGTAGAATGCCGGATATTGATATTGCAGATATTGCGTACGATCGTTTTCTAGCCAACGGCATGCCTCAGTCGCACCTGCCTGCCAAAGCAGGGGAAACCATCCGTCTTCGGATTATCAATGGTTCTGCAAGCACTTTTTTCCTGTTGGAGTTTGCCGGTGGACCAATGACGATCATCTCTGCGGATGGCCAACGTGTGGAACCTGTTGATGAAAATAGATTTCTCATATGCGTTGCAGAAACATATGACATCGTTATTAAGGTGCCTGAGGATGGAATGTATGAATTTCGTGCCACAGCACAGGACGGTTCCGCACATGCTTCAGTATGGATAGGAGAAGGTTGCTTGCATGCGGCGAAGAATATCCCGAAGGCAAATTTGTATTTTCAGATGGGCGAACTCTCTTGGGGACAGGTTTTCGCAATTGCCCCTAATGATGTTATGGGGCTGACCGATGCCCGTGTTGCTGCAGGAGACTTTGATGTCCCCGGTAGACTGATGCATTCTAAGAAAATGGCATCGCTGAAGCATAAAAAAACTATGAGCCCTGAAATGTCATTATCCAGCAAAGCAGACTCATCCTCAATGCCCACAGTTCTACCACCTGCCTCGCAGAAGGTCAGAACAGAAAGCTCTATTCAACACACTGTTAAAACGGCAAGAGATGATACCAATCTTGCATATCCTGTCCCGAACTCTCCGAGCGGAAAACGTTTTGCTTGGGATTTTGGATTACTTGCTTCAGATGTAGCTTCTTCAACCCCGCTGATTGTTGATGGAAGCTCACCGGAGCGCCCTTGGCCTCCATATAGCAAACTTCGTTCCCTACAGAACACTGCATTTTCCTCAGACAAACCTGTACGACAAATTCGTCTTACACTCGATGGAGACATGGAGAGATACGTATGGATGATCAACGGCGAAGTATTGTCAGAGAGCGATTCTATTAAGATTAAAAAAGGCGAAGTTGTGCGCTTTATCATGATTAATAGAACAATGATGCACCACCCGATGCATCTGCATGGCCATTTTTTTAGAGTAATAAATGGATATGGAGATTGTGCGCCGTTGAAACACACTGTAGATGTCGCGCCACTAAGCACAACGGTTATAGAGTTTGATGCAAATGAATTTGGAGACTGGTTCTTCCATTGTCATCTGCTCTATCATCTAGAAGCCGGTATGGCCCGTGTGGTTCATTATGAAGGGTTCGAACTGTATCCTGCTCTTGCAGAGGTGCGTCCTGATCTCTACGACGAAAAATGGACTGCCTTTGGTGAAGCAAATATTTTAAGCAATACCACTGAGGGTTTTGTGGAGGTAAGTTCATCCCGACATATTTTTATGGCGACATGGGAAGTAGGCTGGCAGCTAATTGATTATGTGGAATCTGAGTTTGTGGGTACATACGATTATTACGTAAATCGTTTTTTCTCGCCATTTGCGGGGGGCGATATGTTTCTTAATAATACAGACACAGAGGTTGGTCGAGGGGTGTTAGGTATTCGCTACCTACTGCCGTTTAATATAGACTCGCGTACATGGGTTGATTCAGAAGGTGGAGCACGCTGTACCTTAGAAAAAACTCTCCAGTTTACTCCGCGCTTTTCCATAAAGGGGGAAGCTCAGTTTGATACACATGATTACTGGGAAGGAATTATTGGCGCATACTACATCATCTCGGATCAATTTTCTCTTATGGCACAATGGCACTCAGATTATGGATGGGGCGGTGGTTTTCAGCTTCAGTTTTAACAAGTTGATTTTTCCCTTCTAAGTATGTTGATGAAATTAAATGCTGATTACATGGCTGTGAGGGAATCCTTACAGCCATATTTATGTATGTGATCTGATGTCGTTATATTTGAATTCAAATGGGAACATGCTGTATTCATATATGGATGGACTTATGAATTAATTTTTTTAGCTTATTAAGCTATGACGCGCTGTTAAGGAATGTCTTAAATATAAGATTATTACAGGTTGCAGTATTAGCAGTCTGAATCGCCACCAATGCATTTAATATCCTGATATTAAAGTTAAATATTTTCTATTTTGAATTTTCGATACAGCACTTGTCAGTTGTCGTGTCTCCTTGAAGTTATATATATAACTGAAGAGTATCCACGAAACTAGGGTTGTTCAAGTATGAGGTGGGACTGAACCGTGAGCTTGAACGATTTTTAAATTTTCACGTTTTTCCCAACATCGCATCCTTAAACGCAACGCGCCCCAAACGCCCCCTATGAGTTGGGAGGCTGGAAAGAATCTATGTGGTTTGGATCGATAAATTGGAGCTACTAACTGCCCTTTAGACCTTCCTGCGAGGTCTTGGAGAGGGGGGTAACGGGGGAAGTTATTCCATAGAACGCAAAAAAGGGATTACGACCCGTCATAGTGACAGTACGTAACCCCTTGAATATGCACATGGTACCGAGAGGGAGACTTGAACTCCCACAGCTGTAAAGCCGGCGGATTTTGAATACAGTTTTGGGCACGGTTGTGGTGTCTTCATTTTTCCTACTCCAATAATAACGGATAGTTGACCTGTTTTTGTGTTCCGAGAAATCATCTTGACCGTTTTCAAACCCGTACCTATACCGTACCAATGAGCAAGTATATCAAAGTTCCAAATGTTCGTGGCCTTCAGTACAGAGAGCATGCCACTCGAAAGCATAGCGGAAGACCTGATAGGTACTTCGTTGTGCGTTGGTATCGTGACGGCAAAGAGCGGTCCGAGGCTATCGGCTGGGCTTCTGAGGGATGGAATGTTGCTACGATCAGTGGCGTTCTTGGTGAGCTGCAGCAGAACTACAGACGTGGTGTTAAGCCCACGACTCTCACTGAGGCACGAGAACTTGAAGACTTGCGCATACAGACCGAAGCCGTTGAGTACGCAAAGGCTCAGGCGGGTCGGTTGACCTTCAGACAATTCTTTAATGATCACTATGTGCCAAAGGCGCAGAAGCGTAAGCGTACTTGGCGTGATGATGTCCTGCGCGCAGAGAAGCGCATCCATCCGAGCATCGGTGATCTGCCTCTCGATATGATTAAGCCAGACCGCATAGAGCGCCTTCGTGATGAACTGTACGAAGATGGCCTTAGTGACGGCACTGTAAAGCATGTGCTTGCTGTTATCCGCAGGGTGTTCAACGTGGCAGCAATGACGTCCATAGAGGGGATTCCGGTGTTTACTGGTGAATCGCCAATGGCGCGTGTTGAGATGCCTGTTGTTACGAACAGACGTGAACGCTTTTTGACGTATGATGAAGCTGATCTGGTGCTCGGTACTTGCCTTACCCGTTGTGAGAACACAAAGAATGCTATGCATGCTCAAGGTTGGCAGGACGTTCATGACAGCATTGTGCTTGCCTTGTACGCAGGGCTGCGCCTTGGTGAAGTCCAACGCCTCCAGTGGGCAGACGTAAATTTCTTTGCCGGCATGATTACTATCAAGAACGAAAGAGATAGAAAGCCTGGCGGTTCTGTTCCGATGAATTCTATTGTCCGTGAAATGCTTACGCGCCGCAATAAGCAGCGCGATAAGCGGCAGAAGCTCGTTGTTCCGCCTATGTGGGGTGAGGTAAAAGATATTTCGCATACGTTCTCCGAACTGGTAAACGAATTGGGTTTGAACGACGACGCTACAAGTAATCTGCAGCGGATAGTGTTCCATAGCTTGCGCCATACGTTTGCGAGCTGGATGGCAATGAACGGGGTAGATTTAAATCGCATTCGTAAGTTGATGCGCCACAAGACGCTAACGATGACGCAACGCTATGCACACTTATTACCGGACGCTACGCAAGATGCTGTAGAAGCATTATGCCGCCTTAGATCGGGCGAGGAGTAGCTTGTTATCGATTCGTTTGATTCCGAAGTAACGGATAGCCCATTCTACAAGAATACGAGTTTCGTATAAAACATCTCGGCCACCTTTGATCATAGAGCGCGGGCCGTTGCCGGCAGTCTCTGCATTTGCCAGTGTCTTGCTTCCAAACCAGCCACCAAGAAACACATCAACTCTTTTCCGTGCAATGTAGTTCGGCAAGCCATCAATCATGTGTTCTAAAAATGCTTTTTCTTCCTCAGTAAGATCTCTGTCCCAATCGATTCTTTTCATGATTCTCTCCACGAATGTTTGAGGTTACGCCGTATAAGGCGATAAAATTTGAAATGTGATGTGTAGCTTAGGCTGCTTCCCACCATGCAAATGGATCACGGTTCGGGTCTGCCGGCTGCTCCTCAACGTAGAACGGCAAACTGTGCGGATTGTGATTGCATAGGGTAGAGACGTCAGAGTCTGACTTGACGTTTGAGATAGGGAGGTGGGTGCAGTTCCCGCGCTTAACAAGCGGCATGCCTAGCGGGTGGTGAAAGTCACCATTGACGAATTTTTTATAGCAGGTGCGGCAAAGGCTATAGCCGGCAGCAATACGGAGCTTGTCGCAGTTACAACATCTGATTTTTTCTTTTACGCTTTGTGCCATATAGATAACGTCCTTTGCTCTTTCCGGAGCGGCTAGAGTGTCCTGTATATGCGCTAGGCGGCCTTGAGTTGTCGTGTCGTTACTGGTGTTTTTTGCATGAAGGGGTGCGACATAAGATAATGATGAAGCTTAGTGTCAGCCCTGAAGCCAGTCCAAGAATTGCCCATTGAAATGGGTCAAGCTGCGGGATCATGGTGCCCACCACCGTGAACTCGTTTTGCCAGCGCTCTGCGTTCTGCAGGTGTTAGGCAGTCAGCCGCCAGCGCTTTGCGTCGTAACGGGATAACGGCGTGGCCGTTAAGCTTCAGCTTGTCGCGGTGGCGATTATCAATCAGTGAGATCATGCGGTAGAGGTTGCTAATGTTCAGTCTATCTTCTGCAGTAATGCCTTCCTGTTTCGACAAAACTTCAACAGAATTTCGGACGCATTCCAGTTTACGGCGGATAATAACTGAGGGATTCATCATGCAGCTTGCTCCTGTTTTTGTAGGGCCATGCCGATGTACCAATATGTACCTTGCTTAACTCGTTCAAAACGGATCACCATTTCTGTCCCAAAAGCACGCTGGGTAGGGATAGACGTTACTTGCTTTTTTTCGCACCAAGTAACGAACGCCTGATACAGGTCTTTAGCCTGAAGCTTGCGATCATCTGTGGTCAGTTCAAGGCATTCGGCAATAAATTTTTCTACAAGTTCCCCAACAAAGGTGTGGCTTGTTGGCGTGCTGGCTTCGCTACTGATAATGCGTCCCCACATGGCGTCGTAGGCTTCAACAACTGCGGTTACGCCTTCTTCACCGTGCATTTGCACGGCCTTTTTCATAATGCTCATTCTTTGTTTGATGATGTTTTCCATTCTGCTACTCCTGTACCGCGCGCATGGCGGCGACTAGTTCACGAAAGCGGGACAAAACATCGTAAGCTTCGCGGATAATGCGTTTGCTTTCCGGCTTATCGATACTTCCATCACCTTTGAGTGCTTCGTTTATTACCTTGTTCACGTCTCCAACTTCCTTGCTGATTTCACTAAGCAGTTGCAGCAGCTCAAGCTGTGTAAGCTTTGGCGCGCGGTCGTGCCGCCCTAAACGTAATTCGTTGGTGTTTACCCTTAGCCAGTCTAAAAGGATGTCGTTACCAAGAACCATGCACAGTTGCGGGACTGAAGGCATGGTGGGGAAATAGTTGTCCTCTGCATTGAAAATGCGGCTTGTCTTGCTGGTGCTCCAGCCCATTGTATTGCCTACGTCTTCACGGCAGAGTTTGCTTTCGCCAAGGGCAAGGTCTAGGGCGCTGGCGAAGGTAAGATGCTGTAGATTATTCATGTGTACTTTCTCCAGAAAATGACACGTTGGCACTTAGCGTAACTATTTGGCACCATTGCTTACATCGTTACGCAGGACAGGTGGCTGGATGGTTATGCGGCCTGTCCCAAAGTATTTGGGTCTGTTTCTTCGAGTGGTGGTGTTTTAGGCTTTCTGCCTGGAGCAACATCACGGGCAGGGGGGAGCAGCACATCAGGGATGCCGGCTGCGAGGAGTTGATTGTGCCGCCATGTGGGGATGGATTCATTGAGCAGCATACGGCGAGCAGAAGCGGGGGCAACGCCAATAGATTTGGCAATATTTGAAAACGTAATGTTTTTGCGCTTCATATACACTTCAAGCTTTTCAGCGCGAGTTAAATCCGATATTAATTCAGGAATTAAGGTTAAATGTGACATCATTTTCCCTCGTTTCGGTTTAGGTGTTTTTGTTTATTGGTGTTTTTTTTGTCTCGTGAAAACGAATATTGTAAAATAATGAATACTTGTCAACAAAGTTTGACACAATTTTGAATAAAATTATGAGTAAAAAAACGTTTCGAGATAGATTGCGTAGAATAATCAATGAGTTGGGTTTGAATGATTCAGAGTTTGCAAGCGCTGGAAATATTTCGCGAGCAACGTTGTCTGGCTATTTCAACACTGACCGTCTTCCGAAACAAGATACGTTGTCATTATGGGTAGATAAGTTTCAACTTGATGCTAATTGGCTTTTGACTGGGAAGGGTGACATTTTCTTAAATCAAGACGTTGATGCACCTGATGTCAAAAAATGCAAACAGTCGTCAAATAATGAAGAGGGTGTTGAAGGCTCAAGCGGATTTATTGATCCGATTGCTGAGCGAATAAAAACTACAACAGACGTGCTTGAGCGGTCAGGCGCATCTCCTGAGTTTATTCAGCAAGCTATTATGAAAATTTTAGACTCACAGAACGAGCCACACACTCAGGCAGAAGAGACTCTTAGTACTCCGGCTTTCGCGAACGATCGCGGTCGGAGTATAAAACAACCGTAGAATTTAATAGATGTCCATGCCCACGCGCCCGCTGCAAATTAGGGAGGGCTAGGTGCTGTAGGTGGAGACAGTAGACTTGCCTATTCAATAGGGAAGGGAGGACGACATGAGCGGTATCCAAACTATTGAAAGTGTCTTGGAAGAATTCAAGAGTGCACATTACCTTGCATCAAGCGTATATGTTGACCCTATAGTTTCTGTGCCCCATGTGCTTCAGCATATGTTCCCTCTTTCCGGAAAAAATTTGCTGAATGATGCCGCAACCAGACTGGCATCCGAAGGGATGTGGGCATCGAGTTTAGTGCAAGATTTTATTCTTGAAGAAAAACCACGCCACCGGAAAAGATATATCCGTAGCAGCTATCAGCCTGCCCAAATATTACACGCTGCTGTGGTTGAGGGAAGTTCGAAGATTAATCTGACGGTTCCTGTTGTGAGACTTTTTGGCCCTTCAACACAGAATGGCTATACGCATTGGGGACAACTCTTTTTTCGCTGTCCTGTTTGTGGAGATATACATCACTATTCTGCTCGTGAAGGCTTTGGCGAGGGGGATAGGATGAAAATATCTGGCTGTAATGAAAGCGGACTGGATCTTTATGTCAGTCTGCAAGAAGTACGAGACGTGTCACTGGTAGGTCATTTACCAGAGCGTTTGCGTAATGAGATAGTGATTCCTTTAGAATAGGGATGTCACTAGAATAGCCAGAAAATAGTATTTCATAGCTGTTATAATTTTTTTTAACAGCTTAGTTAGTGGTTGATTACTTACATTATTATCTTAACCTATTGGATTTAGGGGGAATTAAAGTGAAGTATTTATCTGTTATTGAGCCAACTGATGAGCAGTTGAAATTAATTTCTAACCCACCACAAGGGGTCGAAGTTATTAGGGGGGCTGCTGGAAGTGGGAAAACAACAACCGCACTTCATCGTTTAAAAACGGCAGTTGGGCGATTTGCAAATAGAAACAGAAGGCAGGGGATAACTAGTCCTGTAGAAGTTTTAGTTTTAACTTTTAATAGAACTTTGAAGGGGTATGTTTCTGAAATAGTTGAAGACCAAACTAAACGGATTCAAACCCTTGGGACTGCAAATGTTAATATTACAGTGAACACTTTTTCTCACTGGGCAAAAGAGTTAATTGAAGCACGGCATGGTGTTCAGAATATTTTTGATGATGATAATCGAAGAGCGAGAATTGAAGAGCTTGGAGCTTCTTTGGGATATTCATCATCATTTCTTAAAGACGAAGTTGAATATTTGCTTGGTAGATTTTTACCAGAGCAGTTTGAAGATTATATTGAAATTAGACGAGACGGAAGAGGGGCTTCGCCTCGAGTTGATAAAACAGACCGCAGAAAAATACTGGATAACGTAATATATCCTTATACTAAATTAAAAAAAGAAAAAAAAGTTGTGGATTGGAATGACATGGCAATTCTCTTAGCTAAAGAGAATTTTCATCAATACGACATCGTTATTGTGGATGAAACTCAAGATTTTTCTGCAAATCAATTACGTGCAATAGCCAATCACTTAGCAGAACAGCACTCGTTAACCTTTATCGTAGACACAGCACAACGAATTTATGCTCGAGGTTTTACTTGGTTAGAAGCTGGTTACACTGTACGGCCTCAAGATACGAATGTTCTTTCCCAAAATTATAGAAACACAAAAGAAATTGCTGGACTGGCTCGTGGAGTACTTGAAGGACTTCAACCAGATCAAGATACAGCACTCCCTTTAGTTGAAAATTGTCGTGAATCTGGCATCATTCCTCGAGTGCTTGTTGGATTTTATAATGATCAAGTTTCTTATGCACTCGATTTTATTAAGAGAAATGTTGATTTGTCTGAAGAGACCGTCGCGTTTTTACATCCTGTGGGGTGGTTTAAATATTTGGAAGGGGAACTAAATAAGGCAAGACTGCCTTATGTTCGAATGACACGGAGGCCTGCATGGCCGACTGGAAGTGAAAATATTGCATTGTCTACTCTTGCTTCTGCAAAGGGATTAGAATTTGACTATGTTTTTATTATTGGCCTAGCTCAAGAAAATTTTGAGCACGGTGATGAGCATGACGACGACCTATTAGTGAAATTTAGAAAATTATTAGCAATGGGCATTGGTCGAGCAAGAAAGGATGTCATTCTTGGTTATAAAGAAAGTGACAGGCCTGCATTAATAGATTTTTTGGACGACACACTTTATGAAGAGGTAAAGTTTTAATGCCATCAACATTAATCGCGCAAAGGAAGATTGAAGAGGTTTTGCATTTCACAAGGCACAGTGGCCTTACCGGTATTGTTGCTTCAGGAAAAAGTCTTTCTCGTATTCAGTTGCCTGAAGAGGAACGCTTAGAATTTATTTATGAATATAATGCCGATCGCGTTCTTGATCCTGAATGGGCAGATTACGTGAATATGTCGATTTCAAGAATCAACATTGATTTTTTTAATAAGGCTAGGAACTGGCATCCAGATGATACTTGGTATATTTTGTCATATCGTCCTGAAATATTAACACATGAAGGTGTGTTCTTTTCGACAACAAATAATATTTATTCAGGTGTTAGGCGAGTTGCTGGACTTGCTGGGTTGCAAGCGTTATTTAACGATTCTGTACATCAATATCAAACTCGCTATGCTCGGCGTTATGATGAGATGCCTTCTCATTACCCGACCTGTAGGCAAGCTGAAGTTTTATATCCACGAGAACTTTCAAATGACTATTTACAACGTATTTATGTACAAAAAGAAGAAGATACTGATCAAACAAGTCAAATTTTTGCAGGTCTTAATTGTTCTTTTGAGGTCGTTGTAGATCATACTATGTTTGAGTAGGGATAAATATGAATAAAGAGTGCTCACAAATTGTTAACTCTGCACTTTGGGCGGCGTATGGTGATGCTTTAGGCTTTATGACAGAGTTAGCTTCGCAAAGAATCCTTCGTATTCGAACTGGTAAGAAGTTTCTTAGTACAACTCAGGCATGGAGTCGAAAAATTGGTGGCAAGTTCGGGGTAACTCTTGAATTGCCTGCTGGTTGCTACTCAGATGACACGCAGTTGCGCCTAGCAACGTCACGCTCCATTGGAGCTGATGGTTTTTTTGATGTTGAAGCATTTTCTAAGATTGAATTACCAGTATGGCAAAGCTATGCCTTAGGTGCAGGGATTGGGTCAAAATACGCAGCATCAGAGCTTTCAAAAAAAACTACAAGCTGGTTTAACAACTTTTTTTCAGGAAAACGTCAATATGTAAATTGCGGCGGAAATGGCGCAGCTATGCGCGTCCAGCCTCATATATGGGCCACTGCACATAAGCAGAATCCAAAAAAATATTTACTTGATGTTTTTCGCAATTCAATATGCACACATGGGCATCCTCGGGGTATTGTTGGGGCAATGCTTTATTCCATGTGTTTGTCATATACATTAATGGATGACCAAATACCTTCCCCAAGAATTTGGCGCGAAGCACTTGCCTTTATTGCTGATAACTTAAGATTGCTTCACGAAGACCATGAAGTCGGAATGTATTGGATTCCCGCTTGGGAAAGAGCTACCAGTTCTTCTTTTGAAAGCGCAATTTTGGATACCCTTGATGAACTTGAGGGCTATATCGAAATCTACGAACAACTTTGCCGTACTTCATCAATGTCTATCTATTCTTCGCTGGCAAATGAGATAGGTGGCTACAAAGCAGAGTCAAGAGGGTCGGGAACGGTCACTGTAATTTTGGCTCTTGCTGCGGCTCATGACCTTCAACAGGAAAGTCCTCGAAAACAACTTGTTGAAATATGCAATACTTTGGGCACTGATACAGACACGATAGGAACTATGGCAGGAGCACTTATTGGTGGTGTGTCAAAAAATATATTCACTGAACAAGTTGTTGATCAAGAGTATATTACAAGTGAAGCATTGAGAATGTATGATATCTCAACAGGAAAACAAACTGATTCTTTTTGTTATCCGGATCTTTTTGAGTGGACGCCTCCAAAAGCTCAAGCAGATTACATAGTAAAGCAAGACGACAAAATGTTACTTCTTGGGCTTGGAGTTCTTGAAGATTTGAAACCTGTCGCAGAACAAGGTGCTTTTATTTGGGGATGGGGTACAACAAGTTTTGGGCAAAAGGTCTTATTAAAGTTTCGCCATGAAGGAAAAATGACAGCGATTCGCAATGAAGTTGTTCATGGTTATTCTGATTCATTAATTAAAGTTGCAGAGGCACCTCCTAAAAGTAAAAAAGTACAACAGTTGGAGATCGCTGATTACGTTGCAATGGTTTCAGAAAGCAATTTTTCTTCACAGAAGATTGGTGATATTATTAAAGAAATGTCTTATTCAGATCGGCCATATGAGGAGTTAATCTCCTTTACGAGTATTATCGCATATCGTTTGCGTTCTGAAAATAAAGAGTGGTAGTAATTTCAATTTGTTAGTTTAATAAATATTAATGCTTTCATGAATACCGCCGTCTTCTTTCCAATAGAATGCGGCGGTATTTTTTATAGATAGTCTTTGGCGACCCATTATGCAAAAAATAATGCCTTAAAGAGTATAGCCTTAACTAGACTGCAACATTATCTGTAACACAAAGTTAAATTCATCCTCGTTCTGTAATACCACACCTTATCCACCTCCAGTCATCGCCTACGATGCTGATAAGGCATTAGTGAGAGATTGCTACATCAATCGGGGGACGCTTAACTTGACCAGCAGTGGCTTAGTTTGCGTTTGCTTTAAGAAGGTCTCTCAATCCGTAAAGGTCAGCAGGATCATCCAGCTTATGAATCATTCTGTGGCAGTTGGAACAAAGTACAGCAAAGTCTTTTATCGGGTCGTACTGAACAGACATGTTTGCTTCCAAGGTGGAGAGGGGGATAAGGTGATGCGCTTCAATAAATTCTTCACCAATGGAACCATAGATATTGGTGAAGGACATTCCGCATGCTTCGCAGCAATACCCCTTGTGGCGCTTAACTTCTTTGATGAGCTTTGAATTTCGGTCGACCTTTCGGTGAAGCGAGTACTGTTTCTTTTCAAGGTGAGGAGCAGCTACCTCAAGCTCTTTCTCGTCTTCCTTTTGATCTTCAGCAAGTGCCTTTTCAATAGATTTGAAACTCGGTTGTACTAACTCTACTTGGTAGGTGGCGGGGGTTATTTTGATCAATCGCATTTTGCCATTGGATTTGTTTTTTCGCGGAAAGAAAGAATGGAGACAATCTTTAAAATCAGAAAGCCAAGACAAGCGAGTTCTTTCTTTAGGGTCAGGAGCAAAATGTGCTGAGTATGCCTTGTTGTTATAGTTAAGAGTAACAGCGACGTTTCCTTTTTCAGGTGAGTAATCAAAAAAGGAAACTATTTCTTTAGGTATACCCGTTCCATTGTGTTCAAAAGCAGAGTGATCAAGTTTTTTTTCGGCCACAGCATCCGACAGAATTGTCCATGAATGAGACGTGATAGGGTAGCCTGACAATTTTTCTTTGATGTAATTGAATACTTCTTCCCTTATGTCTGGGCGCTTAGATGCGTACCACATGGGACTTTGCCCATAACCACCTTCTTCGTCGTGGTAAGTTGGAATTACAAAAGTTCGTTCGGCTGGGGAGAGGAGCTTTGTGTCGCTGATAGCCGCCTTAACGCTGTAGTTCCAGATGGCGTCAGCATCACCTTGTGGGAAAACAGGGAAGTCCTGCTTTGAGTTGTAGACAGTGGCATTTTGGTACCATCCAACAATACACGTTTGATTCGTTGTTGGGTTTCTAGCCATCCAGACAACAAGTACACCATCTACGCTTTCATCTTTTCGAGTTGCACCTAAGTTGGTGATGTTTGGGAAACGGTGCCCCGGCAAATAGCCGTAGCGATATCCCTCAATAGGGTGAAAGTTGTAGCATTCAAAGCCGGTTTTGTTCTTCTTTAAATGTGCGTGGTTGCCTATTGTTCCAGATTCTTCTGGTCCTTTATAGTTAGTCATCCAGCCAATATTAATGAAAAGCATATTAGGCAGCATAGCAATCCTTTCGAGTAAGCAGCTTAGTATTTTTGAATTGTGAAAATGTGTATAAATCTAATAAAAATAAAATGCTACTCATGCAATCTCTGCTGCATGGTTGCCCCATTATTTCGAAGGGGAACAATAAAAAAGCCCGTTCAATTGAACGGGCTTTTTTAGCATTAATTCATCCATCGTTTCCCTCGCTCCGTAATCACATAACGCCTTTTGCCGCGATCGTCGCATGCAATGCGGATGTAGTCTTTAGCAAGTAAGGACTCTACAGAGAGCGGAGGCATTCCTTTGCTTACATTTAATTGCATAAGAATGAGCGTGCGGCTTTGCTGCACAAGCTTAGACATGGCTAACACGCGGGGTGGTGTCCAATATCGCCCTTGTTCAAAGGTAAGAGCAATTTCATCTTCCCCATTCTGAGGAAAACCTTTGCGGACGGTAACACCTTTATCTCGAAGGTACTTTATTGGGTCGTATAAAAATGGGCGCTTCATAGGTTGTATGATAGCGCAGGAAAGAACACAGCGCTGCACTTGGTGGAGTGCAACGTGAAATTATTTCAATACTCGCACATAACCTCTTGACCTAATAGTAAAAGTACATATCTATCCGCTGAAGTTGTTATACATAGAATTAGGAGAGTTATGACTGGTAGCGAACAGTTCGAAATTAAAATAAAATTTGATGAATATGGGGAAGCTGGGTTCGTAGATAAGTATGAAGAAAGCTGGTGCTATGAAGAGAATGGAAAAGACAAGTTGCAAGTACTACTTAAGGATGGTCGTTCGTTAGAGATTGATTTACCCACGACTTTAAGCAGGGTGACTTTGGAATTTGTTTGTGAAGTATTGGCTGAAGGTGATGAGTTAGAATATAATATAGGGTTCTTGGCCAATGTATGAATATCTATTTTTAATGCCCCTGATGACAGGGGCATTTGTTTATGAAGCATCCTTAAGCACAATGCCTTCGTTGTTATCTGTAAAATACTCCTCCCCGCCATAATGAACAGCCAAGAAAAAGTGAACTGCCATCAGTGCTCGAGCTGGTAGAAGCCATTTACTCTTTTGGGTGCATAGAAAGATCATGTTGGCCAAAAAATAGAGATCGGCTTTCTGCTTATCTTCTCCCTCCTGGTACATCCAATCGTGAATGTTACAAGCCTCGGCAATGCATGCGCCTAGAAGATGTTCCGGAACAAGTTTTCCGATTAATCCGTCAGGGCCGCAGCCGTTGCAGATTCGATTTTTAAGTTCGTTTGAAGCTTCTAAGTAGGTAGTAGGTGCGAGTAGTTTCATTGGTTACTCCGGTGTTGTGAATGTAACAGTAATAGCCTCAACCTGTTCAACTGTGGTGCAAGCCTCCAGCGCATCTTGAAACGCCAAGCGCTGTCCTGTGGCGTGACCTGCTAGTACTGACCATGCTTGTGTATTCAATTGTATACGCTGCGCCAGTTCGAGCACTTCCATACTTCTGGCATTAGCGATCGCGCGAACTAGCGGCGCTGCTGCTTGTGGATCAGCGAGAAGAGCTTGCGCCTCTAGTCGCTGGGTATCCCATGTTTGCCGCTCCATATCTGAATATTCCACACCGCGTTCCAATAGGAAGGCATTATGGGCATCGCGTACTTCTGCCTGCTTGGCAGCCTTTGCTTCTGCCAAGGTTAATGGAGGAATGTTCTTTAGCTTATCTTTTACTGCCTGCCATGCTTCCACATAGGGCTGAACTTCCAGCTGTGACACAGGCGTTGTCATAATCCCGCCATCTTCCATGATGAACTCAATATGCCCGTTCGTTCCATCCCATTGGATGGCGTGAACGCCTTCATCATAATCAAATTCAACGGGCTCAATCATATCCCCATCAACAATTATGCACTTATCCGGCACTATTACTGTTACCTGCATATTCAGCTCCTAAAGATACATGATGAACGGGATAGAAATATACGGAGGTCTGTTCTCCATAGCAGAAGAGCCACCCGCGCTGGTGACATAAGCGCCGCTTGTATTATACTGGTGACTGCTCACTGGATTTACCGTTGATGCACTTGACCCCGAGTACTTATATGTCTTCAGCGCGTGGTTATGACTTTTCATTTGAGCAGAACTTTGAGTGATAGAGGAAGCACCGCCAGTCTGTCCCTTGTTGCTTGCGTTATCGCCTGAACACACAGGAAAACGCTCGCGCATATTTGGAGTTGTCACCTGTCGTCCATCTGGCGCTGAGTAGGTGCGTCCATCACAATAGCCATAGCGCATGTCAGGAAGCCCTGTTTTCAGGTCAATAGGACGTCCATCCGAATTAATTGTTCCCCAGAACATTTCTATTTTGCCATGCACCGGTGTTTCCGGTGGAGGTGGCTCCGGAGCAAGTTCCTTCCACGTTACTGGTGCCGCATCAAGGAGCACCCAAAAGGTGTTTGTATCAGTTTGTAAGGCGACCTTTTTTACATGAGAAGCATCAAGCGCAGTATCAGCCGTTCGTAGCGCAGCTGTGGCATACTCACGAAAGTGAATTACGTGGTTTTGATCCCCTTTAATGTCTCTGTGGAATCCACTCATTTAAAATACCTCCATAAGTTGCAGCACTTCGCCTGATTCGGTTACGTACATTAACGGCTCGAATCCGGATTGATCTTCCTTAATTACACGCAGCGGCCTGATTGTGCCTGTGCCCATCACATCTGGATCATAAAGAACTTCAGTCACTGCGCCGTCTGCCGGATTATCCGTGTGGCTTACTGCTATGCGGTAAAAGTTTTTATCTTCAATGCCGCGCAGGGTTGTCTGCGTATTGCGGGTTGTTCCATACAGCTGCCAAGGCGTAATACCTGCGCCCACTTTGCGCACGAAAATGCGCCATGTGATGGCATTGCCTTGCCAAGAAAGATGCACCAGTTTTTTATGCAGCCCGTCTTCATCCACGGCCTGAACGCTACACGTCAGATTACGCGCGCCAATGTTGCCAGCATCACCATCAACAACCGGCAGATCTCCCGCATCGGCATACACTTCTTCTGCGTACTCGATGCCGGTAATCTCCACCTTGTTTTTACTAGTGCGACGGATGGAGGAAACGCGAAACAAATGCAGCGCATCGTTCGCCTTGCCCACAGTGGCAACACTGCCAACCTGCGGCACAGCAGAAAGCGGTTCGGACAGCGTAAGCGAGGTTGTTACTGTGTCCTCAGTGACAGGCGTAATATCCGCCATGTCGATCAGCTCCTGCCCTTTAGTATTCTGCACACCGCCATGCTTCACCTGCAGCGAGTACGACGTATTCTTTTTAAGCGTCACCGGCTGCGTAAGTGTGATCTGCGTCGTGGTACCACCACGTACTCTTGCAGATTCTCCCCAGTTCCAGTCGCGCACAACGGCCTGAACAACATGCCCGGGCTGAACGCTTGCAGCATCCACAGACATGGTGCGCTTGATGGTACGGGTAATAAATCGGTTGCAGTTAAGGCGGTAGCCTGCGTAACGCCATGCGCTCTCAAAATTGTTGCAAGCTGCAAGCGTGATCTTTGCTGTGGACGGCAGCCGAGTTTTCAGCTGATGAAAATAAGGACTGTGCCGGCGTAAAATTTGTCTGCCTTTTTCCGGATGAAACCACGTTACCTCAATCGCCTCTGCACGTTCTTTAACGGGCAAATAGTCAATGGAGGTAGAACCGAGCAGCGAGTTGGAATCTGCCGCGATAAAGGATTGATCCGGAAGCAAGACTGGTCTGTCTGAAATTACGCCGTACCGAGTGCCGCGAGGGATTACGCGAAACCGCCCGAAGCGTCCCAGCTCATCCCAAGCGCTTGCAAGATCTGTTTGCGTGTCCCAGTACATGTTGGAAGAAATGCCGAGGCTGTCGCACCATTCTGCAGCAGTTGCAAACTCATCCACAATCACGCGGGACTCTGGAAGCCCAGCACCAAAACGTGGATTTGTGGCAAGTTCCAGCGCCATCCATGCAGGGTTCGTCAAGCTGCGCTCCACAAGGCCGCCGTTGCCATCGGGCAGCTGGGCAGTCATACGCTTTGCGTTGCAGGTAATGCGGTAGCTATCGAACGAGCCGGAAAATTGATCTGTAGCCAGTCCTTTAAGTGCAAAGCATGCGGTATACGGATGCCGGAAATCATCCGGAACAATCTCCTGCACGTATTCCCACCACACATCATTCACGTAGCGGGTTGCATCGGAAGGCGGCTGCACCGCAAGTTTTGCCCTGTACGCATGCCGTGATTTTGGCAAATCAAACCGCCAGAACTTACGAACTGCAGTACGCTGCGCCGCAGATATTGTATGTGTTGCAAGACGCTGCCAGTTTGTTGTGCCGTGCGGTGCGCGCTCTATGGCAATTTGCACCTGCGTTGTGCCAAAGCTGCCATTGTCGTTGGCGTAGTACAGACCGGAAGGACAGGAAATGCCAAAGCCTGCCGCTTGAATCGCATCACCTTCACCATCAAAATATGTCCATTCACTGTGAGTTAACTTCATAGAAACGGCACGCTCAAACACACCATCCTGAAAGCCTTTTAGTGGTGCTTGATTTGCAGTGCCGGAGGTCTGCTCAATAGTCACATCGTTGTATTGATCAACCGGCATTCCCTTAATGCAGAAATTGGAAAGCTCGAGCTCACCTTCACCTACTCCATAGAGCGCATTAAAAAACTGCTTATCACCATCTGTGCTGATGTACTGCGAGAGCTTGAACGGCAGTATGTTCTTGCAATCACCTTGCACGATAGCAACGGGCGAACCATTTTTGCTCGGGTTAGCAGCGCGCCATGAATACGTGGGGGAATCCTCTGTTACATTGCTGGCACCGGCTTGGGTAGGCTTGTCTGGTGGAAGTACGGCATTGACCAACATTGTGCCCGCCATACCCACAACAGCGGTTGTGATGCCTGCAATTGCGGAAACACTGCCTGCCGTAATTGTTCCTGCTTTAAGCAAGCCTGCTGCGTACCACTGGCCTGTGTATGCAGCCACAATGGCAACCGCAACCATTGCGATCATTTTTAGCGGATTCTTACCACCGCCGCCTCCACCACGTGGAACCACACGAAAGAGCACTGCATCATTCGGCTTTACGCGGTACAGCTCGGCTTCAAAGTCGGTCACTTCATGCCCGTTTACAGAGCAGATCACGTCCAGCCCGCAAGGCACATCTATGCGCTCCGGAACAAGATCGTGCAGCTTCATTCCGGCCTGCCAAGAGACTGCGCTTTTGTGACAGGAAAGTGGGTCGATAAAATTTAATTGTTCGTACACAAGAACATTCATCCCACGTACCTCCAGAAGCTATGAACGAACCGAGGCCACGGGGCGGTGTCTATGCGATCGGTATGAACGCCGCGATTCTTTTGAACATGTACAAACACGCCGTTGCCAAGGAACACACCAAAGTGATTGCACACATCCGGTCGAACGGTAGCCATTGCCACAAGGCACGGTACCTGAGGAGCATCGATGCGCTCCCATAACGGAGACACACAAGCCGCCTCGTAACGTTTGGTTACAAGATCAAAGTTGTCCGGATGCTCTGTGTAATCTGGAACCTCCACGCCAAAGTGCGCAAAGATAGCCATCACAAAGCCCCAGCAGTCGAACTGGTGAACGCCATGTGCATCCAGTTCACCGCGTCCTTCCGGAACATAGCGACCGTTGCAGAGCGCGCGCAGAGCATTATCCATACACGCCTCCCTGTTCCACCGTTGGGAACGCGCCAATGTATTCGCTGCGGTTGTAATCAGCTCTGCACATGGCAAGGGTATGGTTGCACAGCGCGTAATACTGGCATTGCTCTGCGGTGCGCCAGTGGCAAAAATCACGGTTAATTGCACGGGCCGGAATGGGAGCGGTGCCCACATCATCAATGCCAAGCTTAATTTCGCACTTGTCCATTGGGGCAGGCAGGCTGATACCGTCATCAATAAAATGCCATTCGCCCACAGGATCTGGATCATCAAGCAAGCCCGTGTTCACCACCAGCAAGCTTATCTGTACAAACTCGTTACCGTGCAGTTTGCGCCATGCATCCAGCTGCTCAAGGTAAGGCTGCATCACGCCGCCACCGTTGCCGATGGAAAGAGAAAGACCGCGAGTCTCATACGAATCCGACTCCTCAATATCCCCCGGTAAAAAGTCCATTGCCTGCCACAGGCCGCCTTGATCTGCCAAAACGCAAAACGGTTTCCCTGCATCAAGCCGAGAAACATACAAGCGGTACTGCGTATTAGGCAGCGCAGCAAAAGTACTGGAGGAAGGCGCAACAAAGGTTTCTATGGTGTGCCATGTGCCGCCTTGCAGCTGCTGAAAAAGAATTTCACCGGTAAATTCTCCGGTAACGGATGCTTCCACGTATTCAGCGTTGGTATTGGTTAACGCCAGCACATCTGCGACTTGTTCAACGTACTGCTGCACACCTTTGTTGGAAGGAAACACGAGAGAATGCGGATTACGCGCAAGGCGTATTTCATCACCATCCGGTAAGGTCAGTTTGGCAAGCAGCACGTAGCTATGCTCGGAATGCGTGCGATTGCGTTCAATGCACTGAGATAAACTAGGCATTACTTCACCTCGTTTATGGGCTTAATCACGGCAGTTACCTGTGCATAGTTGGGCAGCTTCGCAATGGGGTTCCATTTAATCGGCTCTTCACCGGAAAAACGAGCCTCCCATTGTTCTCCGGAGAAAGGATCGGTCCACAAAAACAGGCTTGCCCTGTGCGTCTTTTGAAAGTTCTTTAAGGTGGCAAGCTGCGTTTTGTGCATCCAGTTCCACGACAAGGTGATAGGCAGACAACGCGGCGCGGCAAACTGCGGCCTTGCTGCATCGTCTCCACTTTGAAATTCGTCTTCAAGGAGCGGATCACGAATGCCAAGCGGGCAAGTGGTCGGTAATGGAATATTCGGCCAGTTATCCATAGCTATCTTTTGCCTCCCAAATTATCGCGCATGCCGTTGGTGTTGTTTTTGTAGCCACGCATCCACATGTCACACACCCAGCGTTCACCATCAAAGAATGACTCTTCGTTGGTTACTTCTGATTTTGTGCCATCTTCGTTGGTAATATTGATGGTGATTTGTGGCACTGCAGAGGGAATCTTGCGCATGCGCTCATAGCCCGCGTTTTGTTCGCGGGTAAGAACTCGTTCGCCAACTTCTGCAATAATCGGAACTTCCCCCGGGCGCAGGATAGTGCCGCCGGAATGGTAGCGATCGGCTCCGGAGAAAAGGGAATGGGGAACGCTGCGAGTAAATGTTGAAGACTGACCGACAAGTCCGCCAGTATGAAGGCCGGTAACAACGCCGTTGCCCATGTTGTAGCCGCCACCTGTTCCGGTAGAAGAACCAAGCGCGCCGCCTACATTGTTGCCGCCAATGAATGACTTTGTGAACGTATCAAAGATGCCACCCAAGCCATCAATTAACGGCTGAGTAACGTAAATGCGCATTAGGGAGCGAATGATCGCGTTGGCCATATTCTCAAAATTAACCTCTGCGCCGCTTGCCATTTCCGCCATAGCATCACCAACGGTGCCTGCTACACTTTCACTGGCCTGTTGCATGGAACCGGTGCTTTCTTGCCAAGCCTTTTCAGCGTCCTTTGCAGCGCTCTTGTGTGCTTTGGCCATGGCTCTGGCTTGACGTTTTGCTGCCTGCTCAAAAGCTCTGTCCATAGCTTCATCACGATCTGAATAATAAGAGTCCATGTTGTTCAGGTCGTAAGCGTAGGAGGAGTTTTTATCTATCCCGAGCTTTGACCAAAGCGTTTCAGCACCTGAAATATTTACAGTAAGCGGGTCAGCTTTTGTGCCTTTAGGAGAAGTCTTGCCGCCAGCTGCTGTTTTTGGTGTGGGCTTAACTGGTGGAGCACTGTTCGCAAATTGACGCGAGGCAAGCTCTAAGCGCTGCGCTTCCTGATCCAACTTCAGCGCATCGATCTTACGGGTAATTTCTGTAATCTTGCCTTGCAACAATTCCTGATCATTCGCGTAGTATCGGCTCTGGCTGAAGTTAACGTACTTGTCCCGCTCAATTTCAAGCTGCGCTATTTTGCCCTGTGTGCTGTTACGTTCTGCCAGCAGCTCAGCCAGTTCCTTGTCATCGGAACCAGCCCATTCTCCAAACGAGATTGTACCGTCTTTGTATGCGCTATGCCCTTTGGAAAACTTCTCCGCAGCGTCCACGGTTGTTGTAAGTAACATTGCAACTGCTGCGCCTTTCGGCCCAAACAACATACCGCCAATCAATCCCATGCCGGTGCTTTCTTTCATCCAGTCCGGAAGGGAATGAAAGATGCTCAAAATATTCCCCGTCTCACTGGCAACGGAGGTCAGCACCACACGAAGATCTTCACCCCAGCCAACAATCTCTGTTTTGTTCTGGCCAACCCACGTTGTAAGATCAGTCATTCCGCTTTTAACAAGCGGCAGCAGCTCAGTTCCTAAATCAGTAAGTGTATTCCCAAGTTGATTCTTAAGTGCTTCTTCCATTGCCTGAGAGGTGGTGAGCCAACGATTCCAAGCTGCGTTACTGCCGCCAACACCTTGCTCAACAGCTGCAATATTTTTGGTAAGCGTCTCAAAGGAATTGGAGAACAACGCATTCAAGGCAATAAGCGCCTCGGAACTTTCAAACACTTTGCCCAGGGCAATGCCGGACTTTTCAGATTCTTCTTTAACGGCACGCAGCGCACCCACAAAACCTTTGTCTGCAACAAGAGCTTTACCGGATTCATACCCCATTTTACTCAGCAGCTTTTGCATGCTCTCAGTCGGCTTGTACAAGCCCATAAGAACTGCTTTGTACTGCGTGGCAGCCTGCGAAGTGCTGCCAGCTGTCTGCGTTACGTGGGCAAGTGCGCCGCCAAGTTCTGCCGTGTTTAATCCCAAGGCATGGGAAAGCGTGGAGAGATCACCAACAACCGGAACCAGCTCTGCAAAACTGGTTTGACCTACCTTCTCAATGGAGAACAAAAGATCACTGGCCTCAGCTGCGCTTTTAACTTCGCCGCCAAAGCCCGCCATTGTTTTGGTCAGGGCTTTTACAACATCATCCTGCGCAGTGTGGGCAGCCTTGGCAGATTTGGCGGAAGTAACCAGCATTTCCATAGCCTTGGCAGGGTCAGTCACACCGGAGGAAATTACCTGATAGTACCCACGCATAAGCTCGGTTGCGTTGCCAAGCTCCGGAGGCAGGCTCATAATCTCTGTACGGATTAAGCCAAGATCACGGGTAGTAACCTTGCTCATATCCGTAAGCGCTGTTTCAAAGTCTCGCGCCTGCTGGTACATCTCCATACCACCAAGCCCAAGCCCCAACCCTGCAACAGCAGAGTTAAGGCTGAACACTTTACGCTTTAAATTTTCCACCTGCATGCCCGTTCTGCGGAACACACCAGTGGCGGTATCTTTAGCGGAGATTACAATGCGAGTACTTACAGTGCTCATGCGGCATCCTCATCCGTTTTTACGTTTTGCAATACATGCAATTCAAGCCCACGAAGTATGCGGTACGTTGGCGGTGTAAGTTCAATATCCAGCACTTCTGCAACGGCCCTAACCGCTGCCATATCAAGCCCAGTGCGAACGCCAAAACTCACACGCCATTGTGTCTGAATTTCAAGCCATAGCGTCCACGCATCAAAGCACTGGGGCAAAAGCCTTGGAGCATCCTGCATGTAGTTACAAGCAGGACACTCCTTGCCGCTGTGGATCTTGCGGCATTCTCTGCAATATTCTGTGCGGTCCGGGTTCGTAAAAAAGTCCCAGACCGCTATGCATTTTTTAAAAGCGTCTCTATTACTTCCACCGGCACGGCAGCGGAGAACTGCTCTGTAACCGTGGCAAGCACCATCAATTCCCTGTTGGGCAGTTCGTCAAAGCCGTCTGCAATCTGCGGGTACAGATCTTTTAAAATCCACTCCATATGATCCTGCACGGCCTGCGCTGCGTTCTCATCGTCCTTGTCTTTCTGTGCTGCTTTACGCAGTGCATTCAGCTCCTGCATCTGCGCACGGGTCATAGACTTCACGTCCACCTCAACGTCACCAACGATTACTGCAAGCTGTTTTACTTCACTCATATCAACTCCTATGTAAGGCTGTACGTTTCAACATCGTTAGTTACAGTCACGCGGATAGCATCAAGCGAAGGGGTGCTGGCGAAACCTTGGAAGGAGTAACTCTCCTTAATCCCCTTGGGGCCTTCAATGGCAGGAGAAGCACGGTTAATCTTGGCTTCAGTCAGTTCAATAAGCAGCTTAGTTGCACCTAAAACATACTCGACCGCAAAGCTTACGGTTGCGTTGTCCGCACCTTTTTGCAGCAAGGTTTTGTCTGTAAACAGCGCAGTAATGTTGCCGGAGATTCCAAGCACACCTTCTGCAATGTTGCCACGTTCGCCGCCACCGCCGACACAATAGGAGTCAGCATCAAGGCCGCAATCCAAGCTGAGGGAAAACTCTGTAATGCGGTCAGAAAGCGCCACGTTGTCCATTTTGATGGTCGCTTGGAAGTTTTGATACTGCTGAGATGCAAGCTGTGCTGGGTTTGCCACAGCAGCAGCTGAATTGCTGCTTTCACCAGCGCCAATAAGGCCGATATCTGCCGTAACTTCACCTTCAGAAGTTACAGAAAGTGCAAGGCTGGAGGCTTTAATGCCGTAACCGAGCATGTAGCTACTGAGTTCTGGAAACTGCTTCTCAATCCACAAAGAAGGTTGCGTTTCGTTGGGAGTAAAAACGTGTTTGAAATTATCGCCATCAGCAGTTGATGTAGGCAGACCGAACAAAGCGATCAGCCAGATCAAAAACGTTTGCGCATCCACCGGCACAACAATGTTGCCTGAGTAATCCGTATTGCCGGCACTTGGTGCAGAAGGACTTCTGCTGCCTGTAACCACGCTTGATGTGTTCAATGTGCGCGATGCACCGCCGGAAAAGCTTACGCGCGGCATAACAGTTCCCGTTGCTCCAGCGCCTGCCTTGTACGTGCCCTCAAATCCGGCAACAACCTTGGCGCTGCTTCCTTTTGCCTGTGTCATAAAATTCTCCTTACAGTTTCTTGTTACCAACGCAGGTGGAACCGGTAACCGTTACGCGCAACTCTCTGTACAGCAGCGGAAAGTCGGCAAGCTCGTACAGGTCTGTCACTTCACCAATATAAAAACCGTCTTCCCCGTCCTGCAGAGCTTGCAAAACTAGAGAACCAAAATTTGTGGCAAGCTGCTTTAGGCCAGCCAGTTCATCATCCACAAAGCGCTCATCGTTCACCGTCAGGATCACGCGGATAGTTGTTGCATGTTCTGCAATGCGTCCAAACTTTCCACTCTCCGGAACAAGGGCGATCAATGGGCAGTCCTCTTCTCGCGGAAGCGCTGCCATGTTGATGCCCTGCAAAATACGCAAGGGCTGCTCATACTCAGCCTGCGCCCAAGCGTTCAATGCGGCGTGGTTACGCAGTGCAGTTGCAAAACTTTCTATTATCTTCCAACTGGTAGCAGAGGCCATACGCTTCCCTTTGATTTCTGAATGATGCTGTAAATTCGCTTTTCAACTATCTGTGGCAATTTCGGATTCATAAGATCAAACACTGGCTGAATAATCGGACGTTCCGGTTGCTCAAGCACGGTTGTGTTTTTGCTAATGGGCACACCGGCTGCCCAAAAAGCCCGACGCATTTTATCTGTCACCGGCTGCCTACGGGTAAAGTTCATGCTGCCATCTGCGCCGCGTTTACCTGCCTGAACTGCCTCTGCAGCTTTTGCAGCTGAAGGAGTTAAAAAGCCGATGCGTACAACCTGACTGTCCGGATAATATTTGTAGCGCACGGTGTTGGCCAAGCTGCCCTGAAAAGAATGCTCGCGTCCTAACCGTCCCCATCGTTTCCAACGGGTCATGTCCCTTGTGGGAGTCGCGCCGTTTCTTTCCAATCGCTTTTGCTTCTTACTTTTGCGCTTCAACCCAAGCTTGCTTTGTGCGCTCTGGTTGCCTTGTCCCGCAGATTTCAGCATGTGCATGCGTCGATACTGACGCATGAGAGAAACCTTGGGGTTAGAGTTCGCAGGACTGCCGCCTGCATAGATTGCACCGCTGATTGCTTGCTTGTACCGCCAACCCACATGGCGCAGCGCTCTGCCAAACTCATTGGGAAAGTGCTTTGCCAGCCATTCCATTTGGCCCTGTGCCTCATCTTCAACTCGGCACAAGGCCATGCTGCCATGCAACTTTGCCATTACAGCCCGCCAAGGCGTGTATTTGTTACCAGCGCCAACATGTATCCAACAAATTTGCCGTTGTGCGGTCTGCCAATGGGCTTAAAATCCTGCATGGTGAATTTTACGCCAATGCTGTCTGTAACCGTCACTTTTGCACTCAGGCCAGTTGGCAAGTCACTTCCAACCACACGCGCCACAAACCAGTTTGTTTCGTCCCGCTGGCGGTATTCACGCACCCAATTGGGAGCATCGGGCACAGAAACGATCATCATGTTGATGGGCGTATCTGCCTTGTTCTGTGTAAGCGTCACAGCTTCCCCGTGCTCCTCAATCAGGACGGCAAGGTCGCGCTGTTGAATTTCAAAGAAGGAGTCGTTCATGGCGCTGCCTATTTTTTCTCAAACGTAATGCCGTGTTCTGCTAAAATTTCGTATGGATCTTTGGAAGCTTCTTTCATGTTTCGGATTGATTCAGGGGTGACGCTCCCAGAGCGGCATAAGTCGATAATCCCCTGAACAATGTCGGGACCAACTTCGAGAGTAAGCTCGATAATATTGAGAATCTTGTCGTTTCTACTCATCGTTTTTTTCCTTCAGTTCGGTGTATGCGCCTTTGGCTTCGTGCCAGTAGGTTTTGAGTTCATCCAGTCTGGTACGTGCTAAGGAAACCGCAGCATTTAGGGCAATCCGCTTCACCTCCTTATCCACAGCATCGCCGGATTCTTCTGCCACTTTGTATTCTTCCAAGGCGGTACAGGCAGCTTTCCAGCTGCTGTGATAAATGGCGGCAATATGCGCTACACGGGCAACTGTATCTTTGGTGATAAAGCCTTGTTTAAAGGCAACGGCGGAACCGTCCATCACACCGTTGTAAGCAATGTCACATGCTTTCAAAACCGTTGCTGTATTCTTCGCCAGCTCATCACAGCCCGCCAACGGCAGGCAAAAAACAACTACCAATGCAAATGCAACGAGTCGTTTCATGGTGTTCTCCTATGGGTAGATCTTCAAAAGACCGTTTACTGTGTTGTGATTGCGAGTATCAAAATGGAACCAGCTCACATTCATTTCAATACAGGTAATGTACTGGTACGCGTCATCGTCCGGATTCTCTAAGATGTGAACGCGGACTTCTTCTGCCGGATATTTCTTAAAGATTATGTCCCCAGCTCGGCCAAACTTGTGGGAAGAAAGATCAGCACCCACGGGGCAATCAAAGGGACGCCATCCACGAAATTGGTTACGCCCGTTCCAGTACCAATCATTCATTGTGGCGGTGCCGAAACGCTCCTGCAGGCGGTCAAGCGTCCACAACATGCGAGGGTCAAACAATCCCCAGCCGGTTGCTGTTGAAAGTACGGAAAATTGGTATTTGGGAAGCAGTTCATACAACGCAAAATGATCTGTTCTGTAGCCTGTAAGGTTTCTCATTTAGAACCTCCCTGCGGCAGTTGGCATTCGTGCAAACAATCACGGTAGTTTTTTAAGCGGTCGCGTAACGCTTGCGGAATTGGCACCCCAAAAAAAGATAAATGCTCGATACAGGAAAGAGCTTCTGTGACGCAGAGATATGAGATCATCAAATCTCGTATGGGCAGAAGATTGCCCAGGGAAAACTCGGTAAGTCCCATTACAAGAATCGTGATCATGTAGAGCACAATTTTAAAAAGTCCTGCTCTAAATTTGTGTCTGGAAAGACTGCCAAGCCGCCATGCACGTTTAAATCCAAGAACAAAATCCAACACCCACAATGCTACAAGGGCAGACATGAGCGGGACAGAACCACCAAACACAGCACCAAGCGCAGCACCGAAAAGGGCAGAGGTGCCTTTTAAATCTGCGTTGCTAGTAAATTGTTGTAGATACGTCTGTACTAGTTCCTGCATCTTGTTTCCTTATTGCCCTGTCCGGCGTGTGGAGGAGAACACAGCCAGACAGGGCGGTCGTGGAGGAGGGGATCTATTCGTGGAACTTTGTTGCTATTATTCCGGAGCAGGCCCCGGGTTCATGTACATGCCTCGGTGATCCATGAGACCAACGCCCATGCACTGGCGGATTTTGTATTTGATGCCGTCAGAGTTGAAATCTTCGTCTTCAAAAATTTCAGGCTGGCGGTTGCCGTCGAGGTACGCGATTTCGATGGTGTCCACCTGATTCGGGTCAGCCACGGTGTACCAAGCACCTTCGCTGTGATCGTCAAGGCGTGGATCAGAAACCGGCACAAGGCTGTTCTGGAACACGTTGGTTACACCGGCGTTGTTACCTTCTGGAGCGGACATGGAACGCAGCATGACTTCTGCGTCAGTTTCCAGTGTGGTCGGTACAAGTAAGCTGCGCGGGCGAATATCCAGAGTCGCGCCTTTTAATCCTTTCTGCTTACGCATGGCTTTGCGTGCTGCAGAAAGTGAAGCGGTACTAATTTTCCCAGCTTCTGCTGTTGGGCAAAGGTTGCCATGATCAGCGCTAAACAGCTTTTTACCATCGGCCATGACTGGGTTGCTTGTAATAAGGCCGTAAACAAGATCACCTTGCTTGCGACGTGCAGCTGCACCGAAAAGAAGTGGAATGCGAGTGAAGGCGCGCAAGTTGTCGTTTACGATCATCTCGTAGGAGAGGCGGAGGATTTCACCGTATTTGCCAATGTGGTAACTTTCTCCGCTATCGGAGAGAGTCTTCACTGGGTAGTCGGCGTTTTCAGCAATGAGTTCCATATCTGGAGCTTCAGAAAGTGCTACCCCGTGCAGTTCTTTAAAGTCTGACGCACTTACAATGCTGACCAGCCCTTCAAAGGTAATAGGGGATTCTGCGTATGCTTTAAGCAACGCCACGTTTGCCACATCACGGAACACATGAATAAAATCTGCGGTAGAGGCATGGAGCCGTGCTGCAGGTTTCAGAATCTCACGTGCAATCTGGTCAGGACTCATTTGCAGAACAGGCATGTTTGAGCGGGAAAGCTGCATGGCTGCCAAGCGTAAAAGAGACATGCCGGTGAATTCACTGGCACCGTCAGAAAGCTTTTCTTTAGTGGTCAAACCAAGGCGGTAGCAAAGCCCTTCAGCTGCAAGTTTACGGATTTTGTCTGATTCACTTGTGCCTTCAGTTAACCCGCCCACACCAAAGGAAGGAGTTCGCTGGGAGGCAAGGTCTACTCCAAGAGATAGAGCATCTTCTTTAGATGTTCCCTTGTTGATGTGTTCCTGAACAAAGTCTTCACCAAGACTTAGCTTTGCGGCAATCTGGTGAATATCAGCTGCGCGGGTGCGCTCTGCAGTAAGTCTTTGATCAAGCTGCTGGGCAACAATGGTTTCCACATTGGCTGCCTCCGGAGCCGGAGCGCCGCCGGAAAGGTTGGCTGCAGGAGCTGGTACAGTTGGTTGTGGTGTTTCTTCAGTTTCACCTTCATCGGAGCCTGCAAGATGCCCACCTGCAGCAAGCGCTGCCCAAATTGCAGACTCTGCTGCATTCTCTCCAAGACTCAGATTAAGTTTAGCAAGAGCAGCTTCCACCTCTGCATCGGAGGCGTCGGCGGCAAGACCTAAGGCCAGCTTCAATTCTTTTGAGTATTCCATAAAAAACTCCGTATTATTTGTGGGGCAGCTCATAGCTATTGCCGCCGTTTCACCATCTGCTCCCAACGAGCAAATGCTGTTTTCTTTCATTTCGCTTTCTTCCCAAATGTAAAGCGGGCCAATAACTTCGCGCCCGTTCACTTTGGTTTTTGCGTCTTTTTCTAAGAACCGAACCTTGTGCGCCCAGATGCCCATTGATGCCTGCCAAGGGAAACCATCGTCTGCCAGTTCCAGAACTTCAGCTGCATCTGCGGTGTTATGAAACTTGCCAAAGCAGAAGAGTTGGTTGTTCTTTTTGGAAACCTTGTCATGCGTACCCACGATGCGATCGCGCGCATGTTCACGCAGACACGGGAAGGTGGCTTTATGTTTGATTCCCTTCACGTTGATGATGAACGAGTACCATTCAAGGTGAACAACATCGCCGCTGTATGCGAGGATGGAGAAGCGCCGTTCTTGTGCTTGCTCTTCATCGCTTTCACTAAGGAATTCGACAGGAGCAAACAGACGCATCATGCCGTTGCCACCGTCTGCAAGGTTGTGCTGGTTCCAAATTGCGGAAGCTTCTGCCACGGCGTCAGCATCGTTTTTCCCTGCATTCTTCAGTTGGGAAACAGCGCGCTTAAAGAACGCTTGCTTGCCTTCGCCTTTACGGGGTTTCAGCATCGGTCTGCTCCTTATCTTCCAGTCCGGCATCTTTGGTCAGCTGCTTTGCACGGGCTTGCTTCTTCACGTTGTCTTCATAGTTGCGACCTCGTGCAGCTGCAGCATCGATGCTGTTCTCAAGTCCAAGTTCCATAAGTATCTTGGTTGCGTTCGCATCCTGCAGCGGATTGATGTATTCCCAGCCCGGGGTCTGCCAAGCAACTGGCACAGATTCAGTGCTGATAAATTCGAACAAATAGGCAAACTTGCACCACAGCTCAAAAGCAGGATCAAGCGCATCTTCAATAAGAGATTGTTGCTGCTCCATGTAGCCGCGCCGTTCTTTTGAAATGGCTTGGCGCACACTGGAGAAAGAAGCGGCTGTAAAATCGTTGGTGAATGTTTCGTAAGACTGACCAACACCGGTGGACGTAGATTGCAGATTGTTTCGCGAGTAGTCGCTGTAGGTGTTGCTAGGGCGCGGGTTGGAGATAGTCTCCAGATCAAGTCCTTCCGGAAGGCGGGTAATGGACCCCGGATTAATGAATGCTTCGGTTGCAGGAATTCTTGCCTTATCAGCACTTGTGGCAGAGCTTGCGCTGCCATCAAGGCCGCGTCCGGCATGCGGCTGCCCAGAAGTTTCTTTCACAATAACGGAGAAGGCTGCAGCAAGACGCGCGGCCAGACGCTCGAAGTTCTGGTACTGCTCAAAGTCACGCAGAATTACTACGATGCTGGCAAGTCGTGGAATAGGTAGAGACTGCGAAGCGCGATCAGGATCTGCAATGAGGAGGCACTGGTTGGCATCAATGCGTTTAGATTTGTACAGGCTGCCGCGCACCATCCCGTGAGTACTTCCTGGGTGGTTTTCAAATAACCAGAACGCAACCACAAAGCCTTCAGAGTTGTATTCGATTCCGTGTTTAATCACGTTACTGTTCTCAAGTTCTGCATTAAGCATGTGATCGAGATGATCCACTTCAAGCAGTTCTAAATTGAGCGGAACCACGCCACGTTCATGCAAGGTTTTAGACGGTGCAAAATACCAGAAAATTCCGCCATCCTGCCACAGGTGCGTCACTGTCTGTTTCAGCTTGCGGCGTAGCTTTACCTGTCTGCTCCAGCGCTTCCACTCATGTTCAACGTTGGTGTTTTCAGCTTCTTCTGTGAGCTGCACTTGTGGGATAATCCCTTTAAACACAACATTGTTGCCCATTTCACGCATCGCACCGGCAAGGTTAGGGTTGTTCCTAACCAGCTGCCGGCATTCAGCGCGGGCATTGCTCATGTCCTTTGTGATCAGCTCATCAGCAGATTTGTTGTTGGGGCGCATGGCATGCGGTTTCCGTTGGCGAGAACCAGCAGCATACAAATACTGCTGGTTCCGCTCAGCACGATACTGCATAGCCGCGTGGGGATTTTTCACGGCAAGCACGGAGCATACGAGGTCTGTTAACCCGTCATAAAATTTGGAACGCTGGACTTCACTCATACAAACGTCACCGGTGTTTGGGTAAAGGAAGCATTGTCAGCATTAAGTTCGTACTGCAGTTCTTTGATATTCATCTGAACAGTACGGAGATCGGCACGTGTATACGTGGTGCCGTCAATAGTCTGTGACTGGTGCCCGCTCAAAATCGCTTTCTCGCACGCAAGGTACAAAGCAAGACGCTCTTCAGTGGTAATTGGTGCCGGTTGTAAATCTGACATGCTGCCCCCTGTAAATAGAAAAACGGCTAATCAAACCGAGATGGTGTGATTAGCCGTTAGCTTTACATATTGGGGGAGAGAGGAGTGAGTAGGAAACTCCTATTAATAGGAAATTCCTAGGTTGTATCTTCATAAAAATGATTAGCAAATAACGATAGAGTAAGAATCTCAATCCTAGTTACGTTCAAAGTACGACAAGTTCCCTCTGAACCATTTTTCAGAAAGCGAATTTCCTACAACTTCCTGCAACAGTTTTTTTTCACTAAACAGTTTTGATTCGTTTTTTCCTTGCAATACAGCTCCATTGTGTATTCGTATGTAGTCGTTTTCGTAAAGATAATCACAACCAAAAACACATAAAGGGAAAACTATATGTGGGTCTAGCCGTTCCGCATCATTGCAGTCTTTTCGTTTTTTCTTGTGTGCAGTGACAAGCGCTTTAGTGTTATATTTTTTCCCACAAATAGCACAACATTCAGAGGCTTTTTTTCCAAAAAGCCAGTCTTGCAAGATTCCTTGTTCTTTTCTTGCTTGTTGTTCTATTGAGGTGTCAGTTCCGGTGGTTTGTAGTTTGCGCAACTTGTCAAAATAGATCTCGTAGCGATCATCTTTTTTTATTTTTTGTAACGAATCATTATTAATGAACGAATATTTATAATGCGAACGTCCTTTAGTTTTATCAACAAATACTAACGGGGAGTTGCCTACGTTTTTTGATATTGTAGGGAGGATATAGCCTTTTTCCTCAAGAAAATTGCGAATTGTGGGAAAATCCGTTTCGCCTACTTCAGCAAAGAATTGTGCTATTTCGTGTTCAATTTTTGTAAGCTGAGTTGTTTCATTGAGAAAAGACAACTCTCTATTATTATTTTTAAAATAAATGGATGTTAATAAATATTCTTCGATAACAGTTTGAGGGGGGTAAGGATTTTTCCTAGTGCGTCCATCAAGGGCATTTCTAAAAGCAGTAGCGAGGCGAGACGAGTGACATTTTGTGATTTCGGAAAAGACTTTTTCACTATAATTGATTAATACATTTTCTTTATTTTCAAATAAATACCAAAAGTCATTAGCGTTTTCTTTCACCCAAGATGTCGGTGAATTTTTAATTAACTCTTTAATAAAAGAATAATCATCACCTAGTTGATCTTTGATATAGGCTAGTTTCGCGACCCCAATTTCACCAGGAATTCCTACAGCAATTTTTAGTTTTTTTCTGAGTGATGAAATCTTATTTTTGTTGATGATAAAAATTTCTTCAAATTGTGTTAAAGTCGTCCGGCTCGCTTTATCTAAAGTGGGAGTATAGAATTCATAGCCGCTAGCCACTTTAAGCCCTTTCATTAAGTTAAGTATACCACGTATGCTTACGTTGTCTTCTATCAGGCCGGCTTCTTTACCGGCACTTACGAGTTCGCTTTGTAGCCACTTATCTTGTTGGCAGAGGAGCGCTGCAAACGTTCGAACACTTGGAATATCTGCTTTTGTAACTTTTTTATAAAAATACTTATTAATTATTTGGCGCGTACGTTCTCTCGTACCAACACCAAATGCAGCGCCGGTTTCTTCTAAGGTTGGCCATACAGCGTCGCCAAAACCAAAAAAATAGGAAATTAATTCAACGTTCCTATGATAATATTGAGTATCGGCGAGTTCCCGGTTTAAAAAATCTTGAAGTTCTATTTTTATACTCATCCCTAATCTCCACTTAGTGCATCATCCCTTTGCGATTTTTAATAACTAAAAAGCGCTAACAGCCTTGTTTGATATTGAAAAAACATAAAAAAGTCACTTGATCTGTGCGTGGGCTGTTCTTTTATATTCACCCCGATCTGCTGTAATAGGCAATCGGGGTTTATTGTATTCTCAGAAAGGAGCAGCCTTAATCACCTTTACTTTTTAAATAATTTAGCGTTATGCAAAGTTTTCAATATAACAACAAACACATATAGATAAGATTATGAGTTATTACTTAGAACGATTTGAGAAGCTAAGCAGAGATAACGCAACGCTGATAGAAGGAAATCTTGATGCAGTTACAAAAGCTGAATTGCAGCGGATATTACCTACAGGAAGAATGTTGCGGTCTATTCAACATGACTTGCAACGGGGAGAGCTGTTTCTTCTTTCAGCATCACCAGATACACCGCTTTTTAGTGATGTCGATGGTGAACTGATTTTAAATAATTTGCATGCGATGACACTTTCATCAGAGGCTATAACGCATGCTGAAAACAGGCTTGCTACATCTTCACCTGAATTTTCGAGTTCTGCAGTATGTGATTCAAGCGACAGTCTGCCACCTGCAGAAGAACCTGAATACGTAGCTTCAGAAGTTGCAGCGGCTACGCGAATTGAGCCAGAAAAAAATTATAGTTATCATCTTGAGATAGTATGCCCCTCTGACAAGAGAACAACATATGCTCCGGGAACTTTTAATTTGGCTGAACTAAGAGGTGAAGAGGCGAGCTTGGTGTTAGCACAAGATACTTCTATTACGGAAACCGTTTGGCTTTCTACCAAAGCAGCCTTTAATAAAAAGAGAAAATTATATTATAAGCCTCAAAGCGGAATTGGAGGCGGGAGTAACCTGTTTGCCTGTGACGTGAATTTGTTTGAAAAGAAGCCTTCGAGAGCAAATGAAGTTTTGATTCCCGTGATACCTGCTGTACAGATCGACGAACGTCTAGGTTTTCCTACAGAAGGGTATTTCTACCATTTTTATCAGAAGAAGCTTATTCAAGAGTTTAAAGTAACAGCGAATAAGGACGAGTGTATTTTTGCAGTAACTCGTTCTCATTTGAAAACTTTAAGTGATGAAATTGTAATTACTAAAACTCATCATCACATTCTTATCTATTGTCGGTTAAATGGTAGCGTTGTTACTGGACAGCACCTTGTATATTTAAAAAAGAAAATTACTGCTGCTGAAATCGCACTAGCTGAAACTGGGAATTGGCTCAATGAATATGGTGTTGAGATAGATGTTGCGGCTCTTCGTGCAACATTAGACGAAAAAGTTATCGAGCGTCCCCCTGCACCAACTTACAAAGTGGTAAGTGGAGATTCTCTTTCAAAAATAGCAAAAAAGAAGAGCACCACAGTCGATGAACTTAGAACATTAAATCCTAAGTTTCGTACTTCGTCGTTACTTTCGATAGGTGAAAAGATTAACTTACCAGATGCTTCTAAAAAGCAACCAGTAGAGAAGCCCAAGACTTTTCAACGGCAGGAAAATGCCTGTTATGCATCGAAAGAAAAAATATTAATTCCAACTATATTAGCCTTTCAAGAGAGCTTAGTTGATTCGACTTGCGCTGTTGTAAACATTAGGACTCTTAAGCTTTGCCCGAATTGTGGGAAAGAGAAAGTGTGTAAGGTAGACATCGATTACGACTTCATTAAAGCACGAGAGGGATTTATCCTTACTGCAAACGTTCCTAATCCTAAAAAGAGCCAAAGCGGAGTAACTATTGGTTGTGGCTTTGACTTAGGACATCATAGTTTGGTTGATTTACGAAAAATGAATCTGTCTACGGCATTAATCACTAAGTTTACCCCTTACTTAGGGAAAACAAAAATGACTGCTTATAATTTTTTGGCTAAGAAGCCTTTAACTATTTCATCTACTGAAGGCACAGAGCTTTATTGGAAAGTCAAAAAGGATGAAACAGCTAAAGTAGTGCGAAGATATAATCGGGATAGTAAAGTAAAGTTTGAATGTCTTTCTTCCAAAAAACAAACGGTCATTGCTTCAGTTAGCTATCAGTATGGGACAAGAGCTCCAATATTTTGGGGTCATGTGACGAAGCAAGATTGGAAGAAGGCTCATGCAACATTACGAAACTTTGGTGATGATTATTCTTCAAGACGAAAATATGAAGCTGATTATTGGGAGTCAGAAATATGAACAGAGTCAAAGCGATATTTATCGCAATTATGTTACTGGCTAGTGTTAGCTCTTCATATGGGGCCTCAATTACTCCAGAAAAACTTATTCAATCTTTCAACTTAAGAACTGTGTATAGTTCATATGCACAAACTTTAAAGATGTATTGTGCTGATTACCCAAAAGACTTTTTTGAGAAAAAAGATATCAAAGTGACACCAAAATCTGTAGTTTTTGAGAGTAAGACAAGGTATCTAAAGCTAGAGATTTTAGATGAAGATTTAGTTGAAATGACAGATATTATTAAAGGCAGGAGCTATTCCACAAAATCTCAGCACCCTGTTTTCTTTGATGGAAAAAATAAAGATATTAGAACGAATGAGACCTACATAGACTATGAGATAGTACCTTGTGTACCTTTTACTGAGAAGTGCAGAAGAGACATGGAAGAAGATTAAAATTGATAAAACCAAAGTGCCTGCAAAAAGATTAAGCCGCTTCATCATTCTGTACTTTCATAAAAAAAACCCCGATTGCCTGTAAAGGCAGTCGGGGTTTTTTTTACATACAATCGATCAGATCAGGGAGGTTACTGCCTGTCGTGGCAGTTGCCCTGCATAACTTCAGTACGAAGCGAATCCAAAATAGTAAGAGAGCCGAACTGGTCTTCTAGTCCGTCACTTAATTTTTTCCATTCTATGGCCAGCGCCACTGCAAAGGGAGCAGAGCACATGTCTTGCAACTGAGGCATAGCGCTTTGTGTCAAGAGGAAGGCTTTACACTGAGAAAGAGGGGATGTAAGTGAATTCATTTGAAAATAACAAGCTACGTACCTATAAAGTTCTTATGTGAAGAGGTTCAAGTGAAGGTAGTAAAACAGTTGTTGCTAGTAATCATGATTCTATTTTCAGTGGCTGGAATATTCTTTTCCATCTATCTGTTAGTTAACTATAATCAGATTCATCTTTCTCTTAATTCAGTTTTTTTTACTTGGAATGAGTATGCAGCGTTACTTTCAGGAACTGGGACTATTGTTGTTGCTTGTCTAACGTTATTGACTCTAACTGTTCTTTGCATTCAGCAAGCTAATCTTGTCGATATAACACGCATAGAAAAAGTACAGAAGCATAAGGAACTTTTTTTAAAAGAGCTATATTTGTATGAAGATGATTTGAAGCAACGTTTTGTTATTCAGCACAAGATGCTTTTTTATGAGAAAATATTTCCTAATAACTCAATACACTTTTTTTCTGTACGTTCAGTTAAAACAGATTTTTTTACAAAACTCGAAGATGAATTCAATGACTTACAGCTTTTATTAGATAAAATAGATAAGACAGAAAATTATTCATTGAATTGTAAGCGAGATGCTACCCGAGATTTTTTGAAGAAATTACATAAGTTACTATTTGATATGGTTGGTTGTGCGCCTATTTCGAAAAAAGATGGTGATGTTAAATTCTTAACCAAAAACATTGGGTTAAATATTTATGATCCAGTAGACGATGTAGCTAAGCTCTGCAGTTGGCTGAACGCGATACTGTCATTTGTTGGGAAACCAAAAATATCGTTAATAATTCCCGATGATTTAAGTTTGTTTAGAATTTTAATTTCTGACGTTATTTGTCACGAAGAAGGGTTTGATCTTCAAGTAAATAATGCATATTTGTATAACTTATTCGAATTGCTTAAATTGCTTTATCCGTATTCAAATTCCTTTGCAGCTTCTTCTTATGCACTAGTAAATACTGTAATTACAAACCATAAGACATTTTGGAGATTAGAGGCTAAAGCAGATTTCAATGTATGGTTAGATCACCTTGTCGCAGGGCTGATCTATCAGGCTGAAGTTGATCAATATCCCGAGCGGCAGGAATTTTTAAAACAGTTTAGAAAGGCAAGTAAGCACCTGAAATTAAGTAATGAGCCTTTATGGATTCCATTTTGCGACTAGCCTTTTTAAGCCGCCTCATCACACTGCACACTCTTAATATCCACCCCGATCTGCTGTAATAGGCAATCGGGGTTTTTGCATTTGTGGTAGCGAATACGAATACCGCCCTCCGATTTTTTAGTGGTATGAACCCGCGCACGTTTGCTGCAGCAGGGGCAGATTGCCCCATGTGTTCCGTAATCAACGCCGGATTTTGCTTGAGCGATAATTGTTACGATTGCTTTGCTATTCATACTCACCTCCAAATAATGTCATGCCATCTGTGAACGGGTTTTCTTGTTTTTTGGCTTATTTTTCGTCTCGATCGCTGCATCTTCCACCGGAGCCGCTTCCTGCATACTGCCTGCAAGTTCATTTAAACTTGGCTTCCATTGCCAGTGGGCAAGGGCAAGGTGTGTTGTCAGGCAATCCAGCCAGTGGTTTGCGCGCTTGCGCACCCATACTTCTTTGCCGTTTTTTTGCCGCTCAAGCTCTTCAGAAGCAATTTCCTTTAGGTATTCCTGTGTAGTGTCGCTGTGGAAGGTTATCGGCTCTTCTTCCCAGCCTTCAGCCAATCTCCAGAAACAGTCACGTTTGAATAAATCTGTATCGATAAAATGCAGAGACAAGCCGCCCCGTATGGCGCGTCCGTCTGGGTACTTATCCAGCACCTTGTGATAAACGGCTTCGCCAACGCGAATGCGGCTCATACCTTTTGTTCCAAACACAACACCCGGACGCAAAGACAGCAGCCATAAATACGCCTGCATGGTTCTGGTGGTTTGTTCGTCCTTGTTCTTGCCGCCGCCTGTGTCCACAGCAGCGCGCCAAATTCCAAGTTCATTTCCTTCAAGCGTTTTGTACCGGCTTTCAAAAATGAGCTGCTGCAGTTCTTCAAAAGTTCTTACAACACCATAATCCACAATATGTTCAGCACGGGGTAGGCCATGCGCGCATACGGAATATTTAAAATGATCTTTCTGCATGTCAGCTGCAAAGGTCAGGCACTTTGCCCAGTCTGGAACTATGCCAACAGGAAGGTGCTTAGAGATGCAACGCTCAAGCTCTGTTTCGCTCTGTTTGAGCTGCACAAACCTGTAGGGCTTTGCGCACACGTTGTTGTCGAAGCGCTGAAGCTTGCGCGGGTGTCCTTGCGCCTCAAACCACTGGCAAAGTATGTCGGAGAGCGACACGAGCGGAGATTCCCATGCGCGCATATGCACAGCCATAACAACCGCGCCTTTACGTTTGCCACGGATAGAAACAAGCTGCCCGTTCATGAGCGCTTGGTTACGCGCTTGATCGGTCCACAGATAGCCGCATTTCTCGCACCGATAACGCCCAAGCTTTTCACGGCGAATACGTTGCGGATCAGTGCTGCCATCACGCGCTACAATGTTGTGGTGTTCCATAATCTGTGCAGTACGGCAGGCAGGGCATACAGCTTCGCGCACAAGCCATGCATCGGCCTCGGTGTTGGCATCAAGCCAGATCGTAGACTCATCCTCGTTCCCTTTGGGACGACACAACCGTGCGATCTTGGATAGCCCAAGTCCTGCATAAGCGTCTGTGCGTTCTTCCATTGCCAGCACTGCGGACTTGTCCTGATAGCTGTCTTCTTCATCGACAACTACGATAGGTGCAGAAAAAGAGCGGGCACGGGAATCAGAACCGGACCACATGCCGAGAAGAGCAGCGCCACCGGTTAACTGGATCTCTGTGTTCTGTAGCGAGTCAGTCCCTTTAAGCTTCTTCTTCAGCGGAGTGCAGAGTCGAAAATATTCATGCAGCGTTTTGGTGAACATTCGGCGCACAGAACTTTCATCCGCAAGACCATAGCCCACGTTGTCGAGTCTGCGCATAAGCGCCGCAAGCAGCCACGTAATAATAATCGTCGTTTTGGTAGACTGCGAAGGCGCAATCAAAAAGACCTTACGCACTTGCTCATCATCCAAAATATCAAGAATTTCTTCCGCGCTGGGAGATATTGCCGGATTCCAAAGCTGACCTTTGTACGGGCCTGCTACAACGCGCACGTTTTTACGAATCCAATCAAAGCTGCGCATGGCTTCCGGCATGGAAAAGAATTCACATTCACTTGGCGTAAAAGCTATCGGGCTAGGCTGCATCTTCATTCTCCTCAGCTTCAAGCATCTTTTCCCAGGCTTGTTGCATTTCTTCTGTCCACCATGTGCCTGTGGCGTATGAATCCAAGAACTGTAGTACCTGTTTGCGCCACATGCGCGTAAAGTGCTCAACGCGGGAATGAGAAAAATCAATCACCAGCGGGATTCCTTCTTCCGGATCTGCATTGAGACGAGTGCATAATTCCCGTGCAGCTGATTCGGAGCCGCCAAATATCTCAGCAATTTTTACGGCATTATCAGGAGCAAACTTTTCCAGTCCCAGCTTAAATGCTTTAGCGCGTTGCCCAAGTTCTGCTTCCATTACTGTGGTGGGAATAAACTTGCCGCGCTCTTTATCCAGCAGAAACTGCGCCCGTTCTGCTTGCACCTGTTTAAGTTTTGCTTCTGCTTTTGTTTTGGCTTCCGGTGCAAGCCCATCACCACCCACTGGGATGCTGTCCTGTGGGGAAGTGACAGTAATTTTCTTCTCAAGATTGCTATGGCCGTATTGGTCAACTTCTGCTTGAGAAAAACCACCGCCCCTGCGTGATCGAATTTTACGGGCAGCTATAGCCTTGCGTACTTTGCCGCCGGAACACTGGTAGCCACACTCGTTGGTGAGATACTGATGCACTTGGTGCGGGTTTTCAAAAATACGTCCTGCCATGCTACGCTGCCTCCATATACTTCTTGAGCAATTCAACCATTGTCGGTTGTCCATCTAGTGAGCGTTTGCCCCAGTTGATTAGTTTCCTATCTTCATTTTGCCGCCACTTAATTTCTAGTTTTCCTTTTTCAAGAACAAGTTGTGCTCCTCTTGGTTGCGCGTACCCATGTAGCTTTTTGTAGACTTCGATCGGTATTTTTTCCGGTGGCGGCAGTGGGCGCACAATACGGGCTGAACTTGGAACAGGTTTCAATATTGGAGCCTCTTTTGTTACAACATCGGCTGATTGCTGCGGCACAGGCTGCTTTGCGACATCCTCTTCTTGGTGCGCTGCCTGTTTCTGTGCATCCCCTTGCGTAGCGGTATCTATCGAAATTTTTTTCTTCATATGGTCTGGAAGGCCGGCAAGAAACCATGCTTCAACAGAAAGCGGTGTATTGGTCAGGTCTCCCAAATCTTTTCCACATGACTGAGGCACAGGCCAGCGCACTGCATTTGGATACATGTTCATCCAGGCAAAACGGGCGTTGTTCCATGGCTCAAAGTGGTGGCTGTTTGTTGCTCCTGCTTGATCTGCATCCAGAGCATTAAGAATCAAGTCGGCCTTGTTCAGCAGGGCGTGTTGCTCTTCAGTAGGGCGAACAGATGCACCGCCAAGAGCCATTGCAGCTGCGCCGTATTTTTTTAATTCTTGAAAAGCCAACTCTGCATCGCGGATGGTTTCAATCAGTACGAAAATTTTGCTGTCCGGATTACCAATGATTACGGGGTCTTTGCCACCACCTTTGATCTGGTAGTATTTAGGCTGCCCATCTTCGCGCCGGATCTGCATGCGCGTCACAACGCCATCTTGCAGGCAGGGGAAAACAAAACCTGCCGGAAGCATGATGCAGCGTTCACGACCGTTCTCGTTTTTCTCAGCTGCCAAGCCCCATGATGAATATGGGCGAAATGCACGTTCTGGGTTCCAGCCTATGAGCTGCTCTTTTACAGTTTCGATCTGGATGCCCCAGTTCCAAAGCTGCTCGAGCAGTTCAGGAGATTTGAGCAAAATCTCGTTGCAGTGTTTGGCAAACTTTAGCGCATGATCAGACCATTGCTGTGGTGCTTTTTCTTCAGGCTTTAAGTTTACTTTTCGTTCAAATTCTCCATCACGGGCGCGATTCTTTGCGGAGCGCATGCCTGTTTGCCCTTGCGCGTATTCGTTAATGAACTCGCGCATCCCGTCAGGATCTCCGGTTTCCCTACCGTGTGCCAAATTGTACAGTCCGATAAGGTCGGTAATACCGCCGCAGGAATAGCACTTGGCCATGTCCCATTCAGGATAATAGATAAAGGCACCACCCGGAGTTCCTTCTGTGTGCATAGGGCAGTGGGCAGAAACCTTGTCCTGTGTGCTGTGTTGTTCATCAATGCCTTGTAAAAGAGAACGTGCAATTACTTCGCGTTCATGGTGTCCAAGGAATTCTAATGCGTAACCCATAGTTATCTCCGCCTAAGTAATGAGCGAATGTTTTTGTGAATTTTTCTAAAAAAATATGGACGATTCAGATGGACCATTTATGGACGTTTAACTATCTGTATTTAAATATTAAATTTAGCAATCTGGACAGGTGGACGATTGTGCGGAAACTTTTCTCTACACTTTTCACTATGCCCCTTGTTTTCACCTCTTTTTCTCTTATTTTATTCTTTTTTTACCGTTAACTTTAGAAAAGAAGGTAAAGAATAGTCCGGATTAAGAAAAAGAGGTGAAAATTAGAAAGGTTATGGGGTGGACGGTTGCCTTTTTTGGGTCAAGATTTAGTCCGGAAAATGGGTCCAATGGTCCGTTTAGGTGTCACTAATATTGGGCCGATCTGCAGCCTTGAACCCCTGCTTGATTGAGATTCCGAAGTAGAAGTAGACCCCTATCTTTTGTCTCTTGAATTTTTGCTTCATCTGATCGCCAAACGTCCGTTGTTTAATGATAAAACGATCTTCAGTCTTGTGTTCCTCTTTGCTGTAGCAGACGAAAGATTCGTATAAATCTTTGGCTTGAGTTCGCACATTTGGGTCGTGTGGGTGCTCTTCGCACCAGTCGCTAATCCATGAGCCGACTGGGTCCATATCTTCCTGATAAGTTTCGACCTCATGCACCACTATTAGTGGTGGGATAAGCGACAAATCAGTGAGGAATTTTCGAGCACATCGGACTATCCAAGAAAGAATGCCTGGAGCTTCTTCTGCAAGTTTTTCATCAACCATGTTGCGCGGCATAGCGAGGTAGATGTGCTTGGATTCATCAACTTCGTTTGGGTCTTTAGTAAACCTTGCATTAAACGGAATAAGGCGCAGACGGTTGAAGAAAGCGCGGTCAGCTCCGCTAACCTGCGGCATGAAGTTCGTGTGGATGAAAAGCTTACAACGAGGCTTAAACTCAACTGTGTCTGTGTACAGGCCACGGGCACGAATGCGGTCAGAGCCAGTAATCTGCTTAATACTTTCTTTGTTGAACTTTTGCCCTTGAGCTGGCTCGGAAGCAACAGCCATTCGTAGGCCATCCAGTACGAGTAGCTCAGGATCAGGGCCGCCAGTTTTCTTTCCGTTCTGCAGAAGGACGCTGTCACTTAATACAGAAGCATAGCCGCCTATCACCTTCATGATTGTATCGAACAAACTGGATTTGCCGTTGTCAGCACTTGGGCCATACGCAATATAAATTTCTTTGTGGCTGTCTAGGCCGGTGACTGCGTAGCCGATTACCTTCTCAAAATATTCAAGCAGCTCTTGATCGCCGCAAAACACCTTGTGCAGAAAGTCTGTCCAGAATGGTGCTTCTTCGTGAAGGCCGCGATACTCATATTCAGAAGCGTGACGCATTTTGTGTTTTGGATCTGGTGGCAGCAGGAATCCGGTTTGTAGATCAATTATGCCGTTGGCGCAGGGGAGTAGAATGTGGTCTTTGTCCCATTCAGTGCCATCCATTCCAAGGGTATCTTCGCCACTGGTTGCCATGTTCAGAATGCCGGATGTGCGGCGGTCATTGCGAAGTCTGTCAGCGCGGTCATAGAATTTTTTTCTGTTGTGATGCGCTTTAGACAATTCTTTTTCCTTCTCTGTCAGCGCAATAAGATCGGCCTGAGTTGGCTCCTCTGCAGCACTTATTTTCTTGGCAAGTTTTTCGATCTGTTCTTGGAGTTCGGAAATATTTTTATTCAGCATTTTGGCACCTCTTTCAAAATGATCAGCCAGTTGTACAACTTCTTTTCTATGCTGTTTCTTGGCGTCATCTACCCAGTGAGAGTTGACGAAACGCATAAACTGCTGCCGCTTGTGGTCGTAGCAAAATTGATCACCTATTAACTCGATCAAGAGCTCTGCATCACCAAGCTGTTGGCGGCGGACAGATTCCACCAGACGATCAACACGCGGCCCACGCTTTTCCGGAACGTGTAGCACCTGCCAAACCATCACCGGCGGTGGTGGAGTTTCCAGATCATCACGTAGGCGCTTGGGCGCGTTGTCTTTGTTCGGGTAGTTTTTCTTGGTTTGCTCCCATATTGATTGTCGTTCTTCAGCTACTTGTGCTTGTATCAATGCGCGCAAGTCTGCTTGGCTGAGCTGTGCAACTTCAATGGCAGTAAGTTTTGGCGCAGCTGGTTGTGCGTTTACTTCTGCCGGACTGAGATAATTATTGGGAGAACTATTGGGAGAGGTTGTCTTCTGCTGTTTATCAACAGAATTTGCAGGGGCAGATTTCTTTGCACGGCTCATGCTGCCACCTCCAATGTATAATCAAAGCGAGTTGGGACACATTGCCAGTTTAAAGAAACGGCGTAGAGTTCATGCGAATGATAGTGCAAAGATATTTTGATTGAGGCGATCAAGTTCCGTGAAACAAATCTCCATCCAACTTGCAGGAGCGAATGAGGTGCTGACGGGGTCTGAGCTTGCACGATTTTCAAGTTTTCACTTTTTTCTAAACATCGCATCCATAAACGCGACGCGCCCCAAACGACCCCTGTGGGTTTGAAGGCTGGAAAGAACCTACGATGCTGCGTGCAATCGTTGGGCAATAGCTGCCCTTTAGACTTTCTTGTGGTCTTTGAGATAGAGAGGAGGGGGAGATGTAGGGGGAACGCTTGCGTTGCCCTTGCCGGAGCTTCGCTGCCGGCGTTGGATAAGGAGGCCGCTGTTGCGGCATCTTTTGTTGTATTCTTGATAGGATATGAAGGCAGTATTCCTGCGGTAGATTCGCAGAACCGTACCAAGACCGTACCAAAACGGGCTTTGAGCACGAAAAAAGGGATTACGATCCGTCGTAAAGACAGTACGTAACCCCTTGAAAATGCACATGGTACCGAGAGGGAGACTTGAACTCCCACAGCTGTAAAGCCGGCGGATTTTGAATCCGCTGCGTCTACCAATTCCGCCATCCCGGCATGTGTGAAAATGTGTCTATGAGAAGTAGCGCCCGCTGTCAACAGGTTTACGTAATCTTTTTCATTTTTTTGAAAAAACATAGCTGACTGAGACAAAACTGTGAAGATGTGGGCATGATTTTCTGCCAATCTTGCTTTTCCACAATTCAGGGGTTGCGTAAACTGGATAACTGATTACATACTGCTAGTGTCTACTTCTTAATGATAACTAGTTACTAATAGTGCGTTGCACATATGAGATAACAATGACCAAAGATAATGTGATTCATATTGAAGGTGCCCGACAGCATAACTTAAAGAATCTTACTCTCGATATCCCGAGAGATGAGCTTGTTGTTGTATGTGGCCCGTCCGGTTCTGGGAAGTCTACGCTTGCTTTTGACCTTGTATATGCAGAAGGTCAGCGACGTTATGTGGAATCTCTTTCTGCGTATGCTCGTCAGTTCTTGCCGCAGATGGATAAGCCGGATGTGGATAAAATTGAAGGACTTTCTCCTGCAATATCTTTGGAACAGACAGCCTCTACTCGTAACCCGCGTTCTACAGTGGGTACGGTTACAGAAATCTATGACTTCCTGCGCGTGTTTTATGCTCGCCTTGGAACCATGTATTGTCCTAAGTGTGACAAGCCGATTTCTGCCCGCGCTGCAGATGAAATCATTAGTGAAATTTTAGAGCTGGAAAACGGCACAAAGTTTATGCTGTTGGCTCCGCTTGTTGAACATCAGAAGGGCACCCATGCTGATAAGTTCAAAAAGCTGAAGGCGCAGGGTTTTGTTCGTGTGCGCATTAATGGGGAAATGCATACCATTGATGACGCCCCAGAGCTTGAAAAAAACAAGAAGCATACACTTGACCTTGTTATCGACCGTCTTGTTATTAAAGAAGGTTTACGCGGACGTTTAGCGGACTCTGTTGAACTTGCACTTAAATATGGCGAAGGGAGACTCATTGTTTCTATTGTCGGTGGTGAAGATAGAGCCCTTTCTACTGAGTCGGTTTGTCCTACCTGTAAGATCAGTCTGCCGCGTCTTTCTCCACAGCTATTTTCCTTCAACAGCCCACAGGGTGCATGTTCTCGATGCTCCGGTATCGGTTCTGTAGATTATTTCGAACCAAATTTACTTGCGCCGAACAAGGGCTTATCCCTTAAAACAGGCGGCCTGTTGCCTTGGAAGAATCCTAAAGTCATGGAGCGTTATTCTGATGACTTGACGGCTCTGGGCAAAAAGAACGGCTTTACGCTGGAAACTCCTTTCGCTGATTTTTCTGCAAAAGCATGGAAGGCGTTATTTCAAGGTCAAGGCGACTGGCCTGGTGTTGTCTCTTTGCTTGAACGTGGTATGCAGTTTGGCCATGCATGGCGCGATGAGCTTTCTCGCTACAGACAAAGCCATCCATGTCCGGTTTGCGATGGTGCTCGTTTGAAAAAAGAATCTCTTTCTGTGCGCATTGGTGAGCATTCAATTCACGCGTTCTGTTCTCTTTCTATCTGGCGCGCCCTTGAGTGGCTACAACAGCAGACATTCTCAGAATCACATATGGTGGTGGCAGAGCCGTTGTTGAAAGAGTTGACGCACCGTCTCGGCTTTATGGTGAACGTAGGGCTGGATTACATCTCTCTTAGCCGTAATATGTCCACATTGTCCGGTGGTGAAGCACAACGTATTCGTCTTGCCTCTCAACTCGGTTCCGGCCTTGTTGGGGTAACTTACGTGTTGGATGAACCTTCTATTGGTTTGCATCCTAAAGATAATGTCCGTCTCATCAATACGCTTCGTAGTTTGCAGAAGCGTGGCAACACCGTACTCGTTGTTGAACATGATGAAGCTACAATGCGTGAAGCAGATACGCTTATTGAGCTTGGACCTGGTTCCGGTATGCTCGGTGGTGAGATTATGTTTAATGGCACTGTCGACAAAATGCTTAGTGAAGCAGACACTCTTACTGCTAAATATATGCGCGGTGAGATGGTGATCGACATCCCTGAAGTACGCCGAGTTGCTGAAAATGATCTTGTACTGCAGGGCGTTTCTACGAACAACTTGCAGAACCTGAATGTGAAATTCCCGCTTGGTACACTTACCTGTGTAACTGGGCCTTCTGGCTCCGGTAAAAGTTCGCTTGTTGTGGATTCTTTGTACAAGCACATCGCACTGGCGAATTCCATTAAGGTGGATAACCCGGGGCAAATTAAGGGGATTAAGGGGCTGGAAGATATTGAACGCATTGTTGCAATCGATCAGACTCCTATTGGACGAACACCTCGTTCTAACCCTGCGACCTATACGAAAATTTTTGATGAGATCCGTAATATCTTTGCCATGACACCGGATGCAAAAAAACGCGGCTACAAGCCGGGGCGTTTTAGCTTCAACGTTCGTGGCGGACGCTGTGAAGCCTGTAGCGGTGATGGTCAGATTCGCGTTGAAATGCATTTCCTCCCAGATGTGTATGTTACCTGTGATGTTTGCGGTGGTAAGCGTTACAGCCATGAGACCCTTGAGGTTCGTTATAAAGATAAAAACATTGCAGATGTTCTAAGTATGACGGTTCGTCAGGCGAAAGCGTTCTTTGAAAATCACCCTACATTGAAACGCCGTCTGTCTGTTCTGGAAGACGTGGGACTTGAATATATCCGTCTTGGACAGCCTGCGACAACTCTTTCCGGTGGTGAAGCTCAGCGTATTAAAATCTCTAGAGAGCTTGGTAAACGTAACCTGCCTGGGACATTGTACATCCTTGATGAGCCGACAACCGGACTGCATATGCACGAGGTTGGCAAGCTGATACGTGTACTGCAAAAGTTGGTAGATAAAGGCGCAACTGTTATTGTTATTGAACATAATACCGATGTTATAATGGCAGCTGACTATGTGATCGACCTTGGTCCCGGTGGTGGCGAGAATGGTGGGCGCGTTGTTTCTGCGGGTACTCCGGAAGAGATTATCAACGACACTAACTCTGTCACTGGTACATATTTAGTTGCAGAGCAAGCAGTTAGGAATAGTTCATAGTTGCTATTTCTATGCTGGGCAGGTATCACTATAGGTACTAGAGTTATGCTTTTATAATCTGATTTGTTATTTCTATCCGTAATGAGGAAAATATGGATCGAAGAGGTTTTCGAAATCAGTATGGATTTGAGGAGGTGTATAGCGCTTTATTCGTCGATTTCGACAATATATACACGCGCTTGGAAGAGATAGAACCATCAGCAGCACATGTGTTTGCAACTAACCCTCAGCGATGGCTAAAGTGGTTGGAAACTCATGCAGTAAGAATGCTTTACGGTGATGGAGTTCGCCGTCGTATTTTAATGCGTTGCTGTTATCTCAATCCGCACTGTTACCATCAATACAGGCCCTTTTTTATCCGTGCAGCATTTAACGTGATTGATTGTCCGCCTCTTACTAATCAAGGTAAGACAAGTGCAGATATTCATCTCGTAATGGATGCGATGGATACCTTGAGCCATAAAACACATTTTGATGAATTTATTGTACTTTCCGGAGATGCGGATTTTACGCCGCTTCTAATTAGGTTGCAGGAACATGCGCGTCGCACATTAGTGCTTTCTGTGGGGTATGCATCCCCAGCGTATACAGCAGCAAGTTCTTGGCGTATCCGTGAAGACTGGTTTGTACAGCAGGCCCTTGAAGAAAAAGGGTTTGAAGAGTATCCGGCACAGCCTCGGGCAGAGGAAGAAGAAAAAACAGATACCAATGCAGACATCATTCTTCGTGGAGCTGATGTTGTAAAAAGCATGGTTCAGGATTCTTCTTCTCCGGTACCTCTTGCGCAGCTATCGCATAATCTCCAAAAAGAACTGGACGCAGGGCATGACTGGTTCGGGTATGGTAGATTCCGCGAATTTTTAGAAGCGCTTGAGCTTGGCGAGTTGGAAATTTCTAATGTTGTACCTGGATATGTGTATGATCCAAGTCGACATGATGAGCCGGAAGAAACTAGCGTACGAGCAGAATTTAAAGCACAGTATCCGGAACTGTTCGACTTTGCACTTAGAGTTCATCGTCTTACAGATGTTCCATTGTTAATGCCTGCACACTACAATCAGCTTCTTGAGTTTATTGTGGATGAGGTAAACGAGAATGGCTTCTTCCTCACGAATACATCGCGCAATGTTCGCGATAAGTGTGTAGAAGCAGGCGTGCCAGTTGGCAGAGCGCACGTAAACTTTGTTCTTGTTGGCATCTCACGCGGCGGTTACCCACTTTCTGAACAGGATGTGGTTTTGATCGACGAAGTGAAAAAGGCATTTATGCGTAACGTAAAGGATTTATGCAGTCGAACTCAGTTTGACCTGCGTAGTGAAGAAATCAGTCTCTTGTTTGAGTGGATGTCATTCAAACAGGAAAAAGAATAGCTCTAAAAGAAAGCTGGAAGCATATGCTTCCAGCTTTTTTCTTGTCCGTTTACGTATTCCATAGCGTATAAAAAAGCCTTCCATCTAAACGTGGAAGGCTTTTTTATTGATTTGCCTAATGCTTGTACTCGATACCCCAAATATCCATGAGTCGTTCATCTCTTCCGCAACGATAGCGGTAGAATTTGTAACGAATTGGATTCTTGGTGTAGTAGTCCTGATGGTACTCTTCAGCTGGCCAAAACTCTTTGGCCTTGAGAATGAGTGTTGCAACAGGGCGGTCGAAGCGTTTTTCCACCTTTTTTTTGCTGGCTTCAGCTTCGATTTTTTCAGTCGCGTTCATATAAAAAATTGCACTTCTGTAAGTAGATCCTTTGTCGCAGAATTGGCCTTTTGCATCGAATGGATCGATGTTGCGCCAGAAAAGCTTGAGCAAGCCTTCGTAGGTAACTTTTTGTGGATCGTAGATCACTTTGATTGCCTCAAAGTGTCCGGTAGTACCAGTACCAACTTGTTCGTAGGTTGGATTTGATGTGGTCCCGCCTGTGTAACCCACAACGGTATCCAGCACTCCGTGAAGCTTGTCGTAAGCAGGCTGCATGCACCAGAAACAACCACCTGCAAAAATAGCAGTGGCTTGAGGTGCAGCATTTGCCTGTGCGGTGAAACTTGTCATAACACCCACCAAGAGTAATGCTAAAAGAGTTGGTTTGTATGTAAACATAAATGCTCTCCTTTGAGGTACGCCCATTAGTTTAGCACAGCAAAAACGTGACGGGGATATGATTAGGAGGATAAAGAGCTATTACATCGTGTATCGTTGTTTCCAAAATTTTTCTATTTCTGCACGGCTTCTAGCCAATAAACGCATATAATCCAGTTCCAGTTCCTGCATTTCGGTGTCGTCTTTACGTAGCCATTCTGAAAGCCATGCGAAACGTAATGCGATAACCGCAGGGATTAGGTGATGAATGTTTGCGGCAAACAAAGGGTTTTCTGTGTACAGTGTCGCGACCAGTTCAGGCACAAGCCCATTAATCAGCCAGTTTGGGTGTTCAATTCCGACACATCCAATGCAGTTTGCTGCATCATAAAGTACGATTTTTTCTCCGGCAAATTCCCAATCAATAACGCCTGCAATATTTGCTTGATGCCATATGATGTTGAGCGGGTGGCAATCCCCGTGCGCTAATGCAAGCGGGATAACATTTTGCTCAGTGAAAAATGTGTCCAAGTGCGGAAGAATAGTTTCTAGCTGTCGAGCAATGTCTGGCCGCCGTTGTGTAATTGTGGTGACGATGTCTGCTACATACTCCGGCAAAGGCGGTGTGGAGTAGAGCGGGGTTGGAATTTGCTGTCCTGCCGATTGCAGCGCGTTAATAAAGGTGCCTATAGCTCGGCCACGAACTTTGTCTGCACAGTATGCGGGACGTGGAAGTTCTGTCCCAATTATGAAGGGCGTCATCTGATATGGTACACCCCCATGAATAATCACAGCCTGTCCGTCGCTTGTCCGAGCTGGTGCATGGACGAATGGAACATTTTTGTGATGTAAATCAGTAAGAAGTGTACCCAGCGTGTTGCGCCATCCTGCCTGAGCTTCCTTAAGTTTTTCCACAAGCCACAGTGTCCCGTTAGTATCTTCAGCAACAAAGCGAGCAATACAACGCTCCGGGCTACCGGGGATTTCTATGTCAGGGCGTTGCCGTCCAAAAGTGAGAGAAAATTTTTCAAAAAGTGTTTTCATAATATTTTTTTATTAATAGTAACTAATATTGATTTGGTAAGATACCTTTTGAGTGCAACGGTGTCCAGCTAAATTGAAAAGCGATGAAAGCGTTTTCGTAAGTAAATTGCTACGATGTATGCGGTAAAACATTGCGCTTAGCGGGTCAGATGGGTATTGTTAAGAAGTTGTGCAGGGTTTTTGCTCTTATCGTTTTTCAAGGATTGTACCGTGAGTTTTGCTCATTTTTCTATGCATCCCATGTTGTTGGATGCCATTTCTGCCCAGGGTTTTACAGAACCGACTCCAATTCAGGAAAAAGCAGTACCGCCAGCTTTGGCTGGACATGATCTGCTAGGATTAGCCAGAACTGGAACCGGAAAAACCTTGGCTTTTGTGCTGCCTATTTTGCACAAGTTGCTCACTAGTTCCGGCAATGGTGTCCGTGCGCTTGTCGTCGCGCCTACCCGTGAACTTGCAGTACAGATTTCTTCTGATATTCAGCAAATGATCCGTAAAACAGATCTGAGTTGCGTTACTATATTTGGTGGTGTTGGTCTGCATGCTCAGCGGCAGCAGCTTAAAGGAAATGTAGATGTCGTAGTGGCGTGTCCGGGCAGATTGCTTGATCATGTTCGCCGTAAATCTATTGATCTTTCTAAAGTGAAAATGCTGGTGCTGGACGAAGCGGACATGATGCTTGATATGGGGTTTATCGAAGATATTCAGCAAATTTTACAACTGACTAATCAACGTGATCAGACGTTACTTTTTTCTGCAACCATGCCGGAAGAGTTGGAAGTCATGGCAAACCATGCCATGAGTAACCCTCTACATATTCAGGTAGATTCAATTGCACCTGTTGAAAGTGTTTCCCATGATATTTATCCGGTTGAACAGCATTTAAAGACTCCGTTACTAAAAAATATATTGCGGTCGATGGATTTTCAGTCATTAATTGTTTTTGTTCGTACCCGATACGGAGCAAAACGGTTGTGGCGACAGTTGGGGAACGCAGGGTTTGATGTTACCTGTTTGCAAGGTAAACTGAGCCAGCGCAGACGGCAGGAAGCCATGTGCGGATTTCGGCGTGGTAAGTATGCAATTTTGGTAGCAACAGATATTGCTGCCCGTGGGTTGGATATTTCTTGCGTTTCTCATGTTATTAACTACGATTTCCCGCCGACAGTTGATACATATATTCATCGAATCGGCAGAACTGGTAGGGCGAGTGCCATAGGCAGTGCCTTCACTTTTGTCGCTCCGGAGGATGCACCAATGATGAAAACATTGGAGCGTGCCCTCGGAGATGATATTGCTTGTTGCTACGTGGACGATTTTGATTACAGTGCGCAGCAACGAAGTACGGCAGCGAAGCCTGCACAGTTGAGAAAGCAGCCGCGGCCTCAACGAATCCGTAAAAAAGGTTCTATAATCGGTGCAGAACAATCTACACCGAGAAATCGTCCTGCACGTCAGAACATGCCGGGGCGTCCGCAGGCTCAAGCGCGAATTATTTCGAAGCCGACAGAGAAAAAGATTAAGCTGGAAGTCGTCAATTTGCGTCCAGCATCACGCACAGCACTCAAGCAACCGCATTCGCCGCGTAAGCTTAAGAAGCTGAGAATAGAAGAAAAGAAATTTCAAGAAATTGATGAAAGTCAGTCATAGCAGGAGACTATACAATGCCATCTTTTGACGTAGTAAACAAAGTTGATTTGCAGGAAGTTGATAACGCTGTGAACAACGTGAGAAAAGAAGTTGAAACCCGTTATGATTTCCGTGGTACAACAACTGAACTCAGCCTTGATAAAGGCAATAAACGCCTTAGCATTCTTGCAGGTGATGAGTTGAAAATGAAAGCCGTGGAAGAAATGCTCAAAACTCATTTCTTGCGCCGTAAGGTTGATCCACAGATTCTTGAATTTAAAGATCCAGAGCCAACCTCTAAGGGTGCGCTTAAGCGTGATGTTGTCTTTAAAGAAGGCATTGAGAAAGACCTCGCTAAGAAGATGGTGAAGGAGATCAAAGCCTCTAAACTTAAAGTTCAAGCACAGATTCAGGATGACCAGTTGCGTGTAACCGGCAAAAAACTTGATGACCTTCAGGCCGTCATGGCAATGCTGCGTGAAGGCGATTACGGTATTCCTCTTCAGTTTGTGAATATGAAAAACTAATAGTTTTAGTAAGTTTATTTTTCAGTAGGTTGTTAACGAAATTTGCCTCCGGCGGCTTAAGAACCTCGCTCTGCTGTCTTTATCCGTAGAACTCGAAGACTTGTTAACGGCTAAAACTTGCAAGAGGTTCTTAAGAATCTCCAGAAACTTTTGTTATGCGACAAACGCCCGTTCATGATTTTTTCACGCGGCTTATTCTCACTGACTTAAACACCAAAAAGGGTTGCCCTAGATGTCTAGGACAACCCTTTTTATTTCGCGAAAGGTAATGAGCATAAGCCGCAAAGTTACATAAAAAACGTGCTAACTTCGCTAATAAAAAGTTTTGAAGGGGGTGGTCTGGGGGAAACTTTTTTAAAAGTTTCAGCCCAGCCGCCGGAGGCAACTTCTTTGCTTATTGTTGCTCTTTCAATTGTTGAATGAACAGCTCAAGGTCATTTGGCTGTCCTTGTTGATAATCTTGAGGATAGAGGAGCGCGGCCATATAAAATGGAGATCCGATGCGAAGCGAGGTGGTCGCACTTTGTGAGAATTTGCTCAGCATGTTTTGCAAAGACGAAGCTTTTTCTGGAGGCATTTTTTTTGTTATGGGCTGCGTAAGGTGTGCGAGTCCAGAGAGCAGGCGCGCTTTTTCTTCTAGGATAGAGCGGTAGCGTTGTATTTGTTGCGGATCTTGAATTAGCTCTGCGGCAAGGGATTCTAAGTGTCCTACTTGCTCAGCTTGTTCTGAAAGTACGGATATGAGTTCATCTATCGGTTGCACTCGCATGTGTTGTTCCTCCATTTGTAGAGAATGGTAGCACCGAAATTTGGTTATTCCAAGGAGCAAGAATCGGACAGGACGTTTGCCGGTGCAAAATGGTATCTGTACATTGCTTTCTTGCGAATTATCGTTCCCGCATATACAACACAAACCTGAATTTTATGTATGTTCGGTTTGGAGATAATATATGGCACTTTTAAGTATTCAGAATGTTTCACTTACTCTAAGCGGCCCGGAACTGTTGTCCGGTGTAAGCTTGCAGATTGAAGAAGGGCAGCGGGTTTGCCTGCTTGGTCGTAACGGCGCGGGTAAATCAACCTTTATGAAGCTGATGTTCGGCGACATCAAGCCTGATGGAGGCGTGGTTGCACGTCAGCAGGGTTTGAAGGTTGCAATGCTCTCTCAGGAAGTGCCTGAAGCTATTACGGGTAACGTCTATAGCGTAGTTGCTTCCGGTCTTGGTGAGTTGGGCGAAGCTCTTGCAGCGTATCATGAAGCATCTGTGTTGCTGGATACAGGCACTGATACGGATGCTGCGCTTGCTGCAATGTCCGACGCGCAGCATGTTCTTGATGAGCGGGGCGGCTGGGAGTTGCATCAGAAGATTCAAACGGTGACAAATCATCTGAAATTGAATCCTGATGCTGAATTTTCTTCACTGTCTGGCGGTGTGAAACGTCGTACTATGCTTGCGCGTGCACTTGCTTCTGAGCCGGATTTGTTACTGCTTGACGAGCCTACTAACCACCTTGACGTGGAATCTATTACATGGCTTGAAGAATTTTTGCAGCGCTATGTAAAGTCGCTCGTTCTTATTACTCACGATAGAATGTTTATGCGCAAAGTAGCGAACCGTATTGTAGAGCTAGATCGCGGGCACCTTGCGGATTGGTCTTGCGACTACGATACTTTTTTGGTTCGTAAAGAAGAAGTGCTGCATGCGGAAGACGAAGAATGGCGCCGTATGGATCAGAAGCTCAAAGAAGAAGAGATCTGGATCCGTAAAGGCATCAAAGCGCGTCGTACTCGTAACATGGGACGTGTACGAGCATTGCAGGACTTGCGTAAAGAACGCGCAAAGCGTCGTGATCGCTCCGGTAATGTGGGCATGGCGGTGCAAGTGGCAGATCGTTCCGGTAAAGTTGTGGTAAAAGCTGATCACGTAACATATACGTATCCTGATGCCATGGTTCCGGTAATCAAAGATTTTTCTACCATTGTCTCTCGCGGTGACAAAATAGCATTTATTGGTCCTAACGGTGTGGGTAAGACTACCTTGCTGCGTTTGCTGCTTGGTGAGCTTGTGCCGCAGGTTGGAACAATTAAAGACGGCACCAAGATTGAAGTGGCATATTTTGATCAGCTGCGTAACGTGTTGAATGAAGAAATGTCTGTGCGGGATAACGTAGCGAACGGAAACGATACCGTTGAAATTGGCGGCGTACATAAGCATGTTGTCGGATACTTAAAAGAATTTTTGTTCGACCCTGAACGCATGAATATGACGGTTAATACACTTTCAGGTGGTGAGCGTAACCGCTTGTTGCTGGCAAAGTTGTTTACGCAGCCGTGCAACGTTCTGGTGCTTGATGAACCGACAAACGACCTTGATGTGGAAACATTGGAGTTGTTGGAAGCACAGATTGTTGAATTCGCAGGTACTGTTCTTATCGTTAGCCATGACCGTGCTTTTGTGAACAATGTAGTGACATCTACATTGGCATTTGAGGGCGACGGTGTGATTAATGAATATGTTGGCGGATACGATGACTGGCAGCGTCAGCGTCAGGATATTGATGCAGAAAAAGCGGCTAACAAAAAAGCTGCTCAAGAAAAGCCTGAATCAAAAAAAGAAGCCGATAAGCCGAAAAAGCTAACATATAATGAACAGCGCGAAATGACCAACTTGCGCAAAGAGCTGGAAGAAATTCCTGCAAAGCTTGAAAGTATGGAAGAAGAACAGGGAGCGGTGGAAGCTAAGCTCGCTGACCCTAAATTTTATACTAACTGCCCTAAAGAATTTGATGAAGCAACAGACCGTCTAGAGTCTCTTGCTGAAGAACAGGAAGCTGTAATGCAACGCTGGGAAGAAGTGGAAGCACGAATTACCGAGCTTTCACAGTTCGAAAAGTAGTTTTCATTTTGCGTTAGTAGATGCTGGCAGAAATCAATGTTGTACGATTAATGCTTGAGAGTTTGTTGTGCTTGGGATATAGCCGTGCACCTGCTTAAGGGATTTATTGTTTCATGCTGCTAACTGCTCGCAACGATATAGCATTGCCTTGTTATTCAAACACAGGTTGTGCTGGCGAAAATAATGCAAATATGTAGAAAAAATAAAAAGCTTAACATTTTGTTTTTTCTACATAAATTGAAAAACGGTGAAAAAAAAGTACTTCACCCCCTTTTCAATTATGAAAACAGCTTTATACTCCCTGACAGTTTTGAATAAGTATGCAACCCGATGGAGTTATCTTTATCGGGTCTGATTTAAATAGTAATTGGTGGCTTTGCCTGATTTTATGTAATGTGCTTGTTTTTAAGTATATTATAAGGCAAGGCGCAAGACTGACACATCCGGATGTGGCAGTTGAGAATTTAGATAGTAACATTATGTTGGAGGTTTATACTTATGAATCTGAAGCCACTGAGCGATCGAGTTCTGGTAAAACGCCTTGAAGCTGAAGAGAAGACTGCTGGCGGTCTCTACATTCCTGACACTGCCAAAGAAAAGCCTTCTCGTGGTGAGATCGTAGCTGCAGGTCCTGGTCGTGTTGAAAATGGTAACACCATCGCTATGACTGTTAATGTTGGCGACGTTGTTCTGTTCAACAAATACGCAGGTAACGAAATCAATATCGACGGCGAAGAATTCCTCGTTATGCGCGAAGAAGACGTTCTCGCAATTATCGCTTAATATTTTTTTCCTCTCTTTAGATTCTTAGGAGATATACCAAAATGGCTAAAGAAATTCTTTTTGACGTAAAAGCTCGCGAAAGCCTTTCTCGCGGTGTTGATAAACTTGCTAACGCTGTTAAAGTGACCCTCGGCCCTAAAGGCCGTAACGTTGTTATCGAAAAATCTTTCGGTGCTCCTGTTATCACTAAAGATGGTGTTTCTGTTGCTAAAGAAATCGAACTCGAAGACAAGTTCGAAAACATGGGCGCACAGATGGTTAAAGAAGTTGCTTCTAAAACTTCTGACATCGCTGGTGACGGTACAACTACTGCTACCATCCTCGCTCAGGCAATCTACCGTGAAGGTGTTAAACTCGTTGCTGCTGGCCGTAACCCAATGGCTATCAAACGCGGTGTGGACAAAGCTGTTGAAGCTCTCGTTCGCGAACTTAACGCTCTTGCAAAACCAACCCGCGACCAGAAAGAAATCGCACAGGTTGGCACCATCTCTGCTAACTCCGATGCTACCATCGGTAACATCATTGCTGAAGCAATGAGCAAAGTTGGTAAAGAAGGCGTTATCACTGTTGAAGAAGCAAAAGGCCTCGAAACTACTCTTGACGTAGTTGAAGGTATGCAGTTCGACCGTGGTTACCTTTCTCCTTACTTTGTGACCAACGCAGACAAAATGGTTGCAGAAATGGACGAGCCTCTCATCCTTATCTGCGAAAAGAAAATTTCCAACATGAAAGACATGCTCCCTGTTCTCGAACAGGTTGCTAAAATGTCTAAGCCACTCGTTATCATCGCTGAAGATGTAGACGGCGAAGCTCTTGCAGCTCTCGTAGTTAACAAACTCCGCGGTACTCTTAACGTTGTTGCTGTTAAAGCTCCTGGTTTCGGCGAACGTCGTAAAGCAATGCTCGAAGACATCGCTATCCTTACCGGTGGCCAGGTTGTTTCTGAAGAAATTGGTGTTAAACTCGAAGCTATCACTGTTGCAGAACTCGGTTCCGCTAAACGTGTAGTAATCGACAAAGAAAACACCACCATCGTTCATGGTGCTGGTAAAGCTGAAGACATCAAAGCACGCGGCAAAATGATCCGTGCTCAGATCGAAGAGTCTTCTTCTGACTACGATCGTGAAAAACTTCAGGAACGTCTCGCTAAAATCGTTGGCGGCGTAGCTGTTATCAACGTTGGCGCAGCAACTGAAACCGAAATGAAAGAGAAAAAAGACCGTGTAGAAGATGCTCTCAACGCAACTCGTGCTGCTGTTGAAGAAGGCATCGTGCCTGGCGGTGGTACTGCTCTCGTTCGCGTTTCTACTATCCTCGACGAAGTAAAACCTGCTGATGACGACGAAGCTGCTGGCGTACGTATTATCCGTCGCGCTATCGAAGAGCCTCTCCGTCAAATCGCTGGCAACGCTGGCTTCGAAGGTTCCGTAATCGTAGAGAAAGTTAAAATCGGTAAAGACGGCATGGGCTTCAACGCTGCTATCGGCGAATACGAAGACCTCATCAAGTCCGGCGTTATCGATCCTAAAAAAGTAACCCGTATCGCTCTGCAGAACGCAGCTTCTGTTGCTTCTCTCCTGCTCACCACTGAGTGCGCAATCGCAGATAAGCCTGAACCTGCTGGTGCTGCTGCAGCTCCTGCAATGCCAGGCGGCATGGGCGGCATGGGTGGCATGGGTGGCATGTACTAATTAGTACAGTCCAACCTAGCTATCACGCTATTAAAAGGCCGGAGTTTTTACTCCGGCCTTTTTTGTGTATGAACACTTTTTTAAAGATACTGCGCTGTCTTCCGAAAAGTAGTTAGAAAACGTCTTCGGGGACGATTTGTACTATTAACGTGAAGAGGCGCACATGCATAATGTAAGAAGAATATGGACAATCGCTCTTGTGGTTGTTTTGGTATTAGCAACAGCAGGTTGCTTAAAAGTAAGGCGAAAGGCTACATTTGCGCGTACAGCGTCGCCCGTAGTTTATGAAGAGTTTGTAGCTGTGGATGACTGGAGTGAGTGGGCGGCTGAAATAGCTAATCACGTAGCCAAGTCTATTAAAGATCGACCAGACCTTGAAGGCAAACCAATTTATATGCGCCCGATGAACGACAGAGCGTTTGCTACTGGTTTCTACAGCTTGCTGCATACTGAGCTGGTAAGCCGCGGGTTGCAGGTTGCTGTGCAGCGGGAAGAAGAAATGCTTATCTTAAGTTATGCAACACTTCCTGTTTCAACTGAGCGTCGCGGACTTATGCAGGCCAGCAGTGATGCGCGTCTTATTGGTTCATCCGGTGATGATACGCTTGATGATAGCAATAATGTTACCTCAACATATTACGATAAATCTGATAGTGATGAAGATAGAGCTGTGATCCTCTCTGTAGGTATGAGCTATAATAATCGGTATGTCATGCATGCATCATCAATCTTGCGTGTTGCTGTGGACCAGCAGGCAAATTTTGTTTCTCCGTATGAACGCGGATATCAGGTGGAAGAATTTCCTACTCGAACAATCAAGGTTACAGGAGAATAGTAATGCGAAACGTTCTGATTCTTTTAGTAGCGATTACATGTTTGTTGCCAGCGGCTGCATTTGCAGAAAACGGAAGCGTTTTACCTCCAGCGCCGGAGCAGATTGTAACCTTGCCGGAATTGCGTTTTGAGCCTTCATCACTTTCTGCTGAAAACTTTATGGCTGCCGATGTGATTGCAGAGCAGATGAGTGGCAAGGTGAGCCGTAACAGTCCTGTGCTTATTGCGAGCATGGTTCAGTTGAACGACCTTCGTCATTCTTCCATGCTTGGAAGACTCGTGATGCAGCAAATTTCATCGCGCATTAGCCAGTTCGGATATAAAGTTTTGGAATCACGTCTTAAGAAAAAGTATTCTATCATTCCTAAAGAGGGTGAGTTTATTTTAAGCCGAGATGTATCCGAACTGATGAAAAAAGAGTACAATGCTCAAGTGGTGCTGGTCGGCAGCTATGTGCCGACACCGTACAGAGTGTATGTTTCTATTAGATTGCTGCGTATTGCGGACGGTGTTGTTATGGCAGCACACGAGTACACGTTAAAAAGTAGACGTGAGTTTGCTGTTTTGCTTCGTGAAGACAAAGATGAGCAGCGTGACTTGTGGGCGATGTTTAACAAGCGTCCAAATGCATATGCAACACAGAGAAAAAGCGGAAAAGCTAGAAAAGGTGTACAGTTGTCTTCACCTGATTTAATCAGGCCGCAGGCAGATGGTGATATAGAAATGACCAACTTTCCAGTCCTGAATGCCCCGGCAAATGCTTCCGAATTAAAAAGGTAGTGAAAAATCGCTATAAGTGAGTGTTTATGCTTGATGGGACAGGCAAAACCCTCTATGTATACACAGCTGTTCGGTACTATATTTTATTATTTTTAGTCAGCTGCCAGTAAAATGGGGGCTGACGTTTTGTATGTTTATGATAAACTTGACGTGAACGCGTATACTCTGTAGAAGAGGCCGTTCATTTTTTTAAAGGAGTCATCTCATGAAGAGAACTTACCAGCCTAGCAAAATCAAACGCAAAAGAACCCACGGTTTTCGTGCTCGCCTCAAAACCGTTAGTGGTCGTGCGATCCTTCGTCGCAGACGCGCTAAAGGTCGTGCGAAATTATCTGCCTAACGTTCCCAAGAACACATCGGCTGACCCGGCGGCCAGACTTCGTTAAATGTTACGATGATGGTCGCCGATACTTTTCTAAAAATTTCGTTCTGTTTGTTTTAGAAAAGGAAGAACCCCTCGCCTTATGGCGAGTGGGGTTGGCTGTAACGAAGAAAACAGGATCGGCAGTACAACGTAACCGCGTAAAACGTGTGTTGCGTGAGTTTTTTCGACTGAATCAGCGGGAAATACCGAACGGCATTGATTTAGTTGTTGTGCCAAAACGCCGATTAGATCCTGAGCGTGTTGACCTAAAATTTGTCACACAGGAAATTTTACCGATCATTCACAAATTGCGTGAAAGGTCCGCTCAGGTTGGGGAAAACGAAGCGTAATGAAGAAAACCTTCCGCACGCTGCTGGTAGCGCCTATACGATTTTACCAGCTCTGTATTTCGCCTCTTTTTCCGCCTGCCTGTCGCTTTGTTCCATCGTGTTCAGAGTATGCAGCGCAGGCCGTGATGCGCCACGGCTTTTTGAAGGGATCAGCTCTCGCCGGATGGCGCATTTTGCGTTGTAACCCCTGGTCTGCAGGGGGGCACGATCCCGTCCCGCCTTCCAAAGAAAATAATCCCGATGCATAGGAGCTATTGAGGGCCCATGGATAAAAACCGAGTCATAATTACCGTTGTACTCTGCCTTGTTATCACCGTAGGGTGGAACTATCTTGCCGAGTACATGGGATGGCTACCGCAGCCTGTTCAGCAGACCGCGGTAGAAGGAACTACCAATGTAGATTCCAACTCCCTTGCTAAGGTTCAGCCAGCACAAAACACACCAGCACCAGATTTGCCTGCTTTCACTGCTGAAAGCGGACGCACTGTTACTGTTGATACTCCCCTTTACACCGCAACATTTCACTCTAACGGCGGTGTGCTGCAGAGCTTTGTTCTTAAGAACTACAAAGCTGAAAACACCCCCGATTCTCCAAATGTTGATCTCATCGGCAAACCTGCTTCTGCTTTTGCTCCTCTTGGCCTCCTCATTGATGGCGACCGCACTTGGGAAAAAGCAGCTTGGAGCTTAAAAGGCTCTGATCTTACCATTGAAAATGGTAAGGGTGGCATGCTTGTGTTTGTTGGTGAAGTAGATGGTTTGCGTATTGAGAGAGAATTCTCATTTACAGCAGACACCTACACTATTACAGAAAAGACTAATATCATTAACGTGGGTACTAACCCGCGTAATGTTCGATTAGATTACACTCTTGATACCGACAGTATGGCCGACATTGACAACCCGTACAATAAAACGCGTGTTGCATGGTTTACTGACACCGAAGGTCTTGATACTGAAGAAGATATCGATGATCTCGGTCAAGGCATCAGCAGTACCCTGCCTATGATGTGGGCAGGCGTGGAAAGCAACTACTTTATTGCTGCCATTGCACCTAAAAGTGCTGACCTTGCTCTGAAAGCTAAATACCAGAGCGGCGTGTACAGACTTGCACTTGAAAAAGATAATATTGGAATTGCTCCGGGCAGCATGTCAACTGAGACTGCTACCTATTACTTTGGCCCTAAGATTACCAAGTATCTTGCTGTTGCTCCTAATGTTTTGAGTGCAGCTGAAGACTACGGTTTCTTTACTGTTCTTGCAGTGCCAATGCTCAAAATGATTAACTTCTTTGAGCAGTATGTGGGCAACTACGGTATAGCAATTATCCTGCTTACTATTCTTATCAAGATTGCATTCTGGCCATTATCTCGTAAGAGCTATAAATCTATGGAGTCTATGAAAAAACTCCAGCCAATGATGCAGAAAATTCGCGAAAAATATGCAGATGATCGCGAAAAACAGAATGCGGAAGTTATGGCATTGTACAAAACTTACAAGGTAAACCCTGTAGGTGGCTGTCTGCCAATGGTTATCCAGATTCCAGTATTCTTCGGCCTGTATCAGGCGTTGCTTAACGCAATTCAGTTGCGTCATGCTTCATTTATTGATTTCTTGCCGTTCACAAACATGCCTTGGCTTTCTGACTTGTCTGCACCAGACCCATATTACATCACTCCTATCGTGATGGGTGCAACAATGCTGCTTCAGCAGCTGCTCAGCCCGAGCACCGGTGACCCGACTCAGCGTAAGATGATGCTCATCATGCCTGTAGTCTTTACGTTTATGTTCTTAAACTTCCCTTCCGGGCTCGTAGTGTATTGGCTTGTAAACAACGTGCTTTCCATCTTCCAGCAGTGGCTCATGCTACGTAAGGCGTAACGCCTCTGTTTTTCAAACGCGATTACCTTCTGAGGTGTATGCATGGATGGATACAAAGAGTTCAAGGGTAAGACCCTTGACAGCGCTATCGAGGAAGCGTGTAGCTACTTCAATAGTCCTCGGGAAAAACTGGAAATTGACCTCATTAATGACGCGAAGACCGGTATTTTTGGTCTAGTTGGGGCGAAGAAAGCTAGAATCAGAGCCCGCAGAATGCAGGTTCAATTTGATTCGCAGGCACTGTCTGCCCCATCAGAGACTTCCCGACGCTCTAAGAAAAGTACCGCATCGGTTACGGCGGAGCCAGAAACCGAGCGGAAGACTGAGAGGCCGAAACAACGGCAGGAACGTCCTAATAAACGTTCTGAAAAACCTCAGCCTGTTAGACAACAAAAACCTAAAGAAAAGCCTGTAGCCTCTTCTGAAGAAGCTCAGACTGCAAAACCAAAACAGGAACGTGGACGCCCCCAGCGCTCCAAGCCTGAAGGCAACCGAGGTCAAAAACCGACCCAGAAGCCTTCCGAAAAGCCTCAAGGTGTAAAACCTGCTCGTAAGAAACAAGAGGCAAGCGAAGAGAACAGGGAAGGGCAGCAGCGCGGTCGTAATGGCCAGCGTCGTCGTCCTCAGAAAGAGCATTCTCCTAGACAGGATAATGCACCGGCTCCAAGACAGCAGCGTCCGGCTAGACCGGCACCTGTTATTGAACCGGTTAAAGCTGATCCGATTCCTGAAGCAAACCTTGACGAGCTCGATCAGACTGAGCTGTTGAAGGTAGTAACAGAAGTAGTAAACCGCCTTATTACTCCTGTAATCGGTGAGACTCCGGTTGAAGCCCGTATTGAAGACGGACGCGTTAAAGCTTCCATCTCAAGTGGCGACAACTCAGGGCTCCTGATTGGCCGTGAAGGCCAGACACTTGCTTCGTTCCAGTACCTTGCAAACCGTATTGTCGCTAAGATGTTCGGTGTTGCAGTGCGAGTACAACTGGATACTGGTGATTACCGGGAACGTCAGGATGAAAAATTGCGCGACATTGCTCTTCATTTAGCTGAAAAAGCTAAAACTATGGGCAAACCGCAGTCTACTCGTCCACTTAGTTCTTATCATCGCCGCGTGGTTCACCTTGTTTTACAAGAGGATGACGAAATCCAGACCCGCAGTAAAGGTGATGGCCCGCTCAAGCGTGTTATCATCGGTCGTAAACGCAAATAGCGTTTTTGACGATACAGTATTGAAAAAGAGGAGCCCTCGGCTCCTCTTTTTTGTGTTACTCTCTTTGAAAATATTTTAGGACACAGTCATGACCCAGAACGATACAATTGCAGCGATTGCCACAGCAATGGGGCAGGGTGGTATTGGCATTATCCGCATAAGCGGTGTTGAAGCCGGTACTATTCTTCGCAAACTGTTCCGCTCTTCCAATACAAGTTTTACAGACTTTCGCCCTTGGGTGCTCCATCATGGGCACATTTTAGATGCTAAAGGCGAAGATTTGGATGATGTACTGGTCGTGCATATGCCGGGAACAAAAACGTTTACCGGTGAAGAGTGTTCAGAAATCCACTGTCATGGTGGACCGGCAATTTTAAGTAGCGTACTTGAGGCAATCTTTGCACTTGGTGCACGTCCGGCGGACTGTGGCGAATTTTCCAAGCGTGCATTTTTGAACGGGCGTATGGATTTAACTCAGGTTGAAGCCATTGCGGAGATGATTGCAGCTCCGGCTCGTGAAGGTGTCCGCCTTGCACAGGCAAAACTTGATGGCTTGCTTGGGCAGCGTATTGTGGAATTACGTGCCCGCCTTGAACTTGTTCGTATGAAGCTGTGTGTTGCTGTGGATTTTCCAGAAGAAGATTTGGAATGTCTTGATCCACAGGAATTCAAAAACGATATTTCTTTTGTACTGGAAGCTATCCGCATATTGCTCGGTAACTTCACTCGTGCACGTTGCTGGCGCGACGGTGCTCTTGTTGTACTCGCAGGTCAGGTTAATGCTGGTAAATCCAGCCTCATGAACGGCTTGCTTGGTCGTAAACGTGCGATTGTTACAGAAATCCCGGGCACAACGCGCGATTTTTTGGAAGAGCATCTTACATTCGACGGTTTGCCTATTCGACTTGTTGATACCGCAGGACTTCGCGAGACTGGTGACATTGTAGAACAGGAGGGCGTTCGCCTTAGTCGTGACCTTTCCTCACAGGCTGACCTCGTTCTACTCGTTGTTGATGCAACCCGCGGCCTTGGTCCGCACGAAAGAGAACTCATCGCATCTGTCGGTGCAGAGAAAATTCTTCTCGTATGGAACAAAGTAGACTTGGTTGACGAGTCGCAAGATATTGAGACTGAAGACTGTTCCATCGTACAAATTTCTGCCAAACATGGTGATGGGCTCGATATGCTTGTTAAAGCAATTCGAAGTAATATTCTGAGCCGTAATGGTGATGCTAAGGAGCCGGAAGCAGGCGATTTGGTTCCCAACCTTCGTCAGAGCCACGCTCTTGAGCAGTCAGTCACAGAGCTTGAAGGGTTGCTTGAAGATCATGCCATGCAGATTCCATATGACTTACTTGGTGTACGTCTGGAAACAGCGTGTTCCATTTTGTCTGAAATAACAGGCGAAACGACACCGAATGAAATTTTGAATAAAATTTTTGAGAGTTTCTGCATCGGTAAGTAGAAGTAAAAGGCTTGAGTACTATTCATTATCAGGATAGTTTCTCGATAAGCGCTTGATTATACCCGAACAACGGCACAAGTGTGTGATGTACGTCACAGCAATCTTGTGCCGTTTTTTTATTATTATTCTACTGCTTCAACCTGATGCTTTGGTTTATTACAATAGCTCTCTTGGTAGAGCCATCGTAATAAATCTATCCGATCAACGTGTGCTGTTGTGTGATGGAGGCATTGAGTTGGGGCAGTCCTTTTATGTATGGAGTTTTTATGTCTAAACCAGCTGTAGAATCAGTAGAAATTACCGCCTGTCGCGGTATCTTAGGCGGTAACTGTCGATTTGCTATGGATGCCAACGAAGCATTTCCAGCCGCTATACGTAAGGTTGTAGAGCAAACAGGATGGGATGGTTTCTTGCGTACGCAGATTCGCGGCCCATTGTTGCACCATCATACACTCAAAATTTCTGTGGCTGCATGTCCCAACGGATGTTCACGTCCACATATTGCCGATATAGGTATTATTCGCGCCAAGCGACCGGAACTTATTCCTGACATGTGTTCCCATTGTGGACTGTGTGGACGTATTTGTCCGGACAAAGCTATCTCGTATGACAAAGGCGAGCCCGTCTTTGACCATGAGCAGTGTATGAAATGCGGTATGTGTATGGAAAAATGTCCGGAACGCGCTATCCGTGCTTCTGAAGACGGGTATCGAGTTGTTCTTGGCGGAAAGCTTGGCAGACACCCGCGCCTTGCATCTGAACTGGACGGTATTTTCTGTGAAGAACAGGTGCTCGCTATTGTCGTTAAAAGTGTATTTTATTACATGGAGCAGTATCGTCCAAAACTGCGTTTCGGTACTCTTGTTGAAGAAAATTATGACGCATTACTGCAGCGGTTGGAGTTTGCTAACACCGTTCGCTGCAAAGGATAACGAATGACGACACCGCAAAAAAAGTGTGATCCGACAGGAGATGCTTCCTGTGAAGTCTCTTCTGTTTCTCCGCTACGTGCTGGCTGGTTGGCTGTACCTGTATTGGGTTTTATAATTCTGGCTGCACACTTTTTGCGGTTCGGTAACATGGGCCTTGCGTTATCGATTGTTGCTATGGCTGGGTTGTGTTTCACCAGACTTGGCTGGGCGCGTATTGTGTGCTCCGTAGTATTGTTTGCGGGATCTTTTTTGTGGGTGCAGTCTGGAATAGAGTTTGTTCAGATCCGCATGGCGGTGGGACAACCGTGGGTAAGACTCGTAGCGATTATGGGGAGTGTCTGTGCTTTTAGTTTGTTCGGAGCATGGATTCTCAGCACAGAAAAAGCGGCAGTTCGCTTTTTCAAAGGCAGGACAACAGCTATAAGTCAGGCAGCTGTTTTTATTCTTGCGAGCGGTGGGCTTTGGCTTTGTCGTGCAATGCCTAAGAATATGACGTTACTCATTGCTGATCGGTTCGTTCCCGGAAGCGGGGTTATCGAAATTTTTATTATAGCCGTTTATGCAGCATGGCTGTGCGGCTTACTCTTGGACAAGCGTACGCAGCGTAAGGCACGTTCGTATGCATGGGCGTTTTTCTCCTTTATTTTCTTTGGCCAACTTGCGCTCGGATTGCTTGGTTTTACAACGTTTCTTATGACTGGTTCATTGCATCTTCCGATACCTGCCCTTATTGTTGCAGGGCCGTTGTATAGAGGCAGTGGTTTTTTTATGCTCATCCTTTTTTCGGTTTCTGTACTGCTTGTGGGTGCGGCATGGTGTAGCCATTTATGCTACATCGGCGCATGGGATGACAGAATGAGTCGTGTGTACAAAGGAAAAACAGGGCGCTTGCCAACGTGGGCTCCTAAGGTTCGTATTGTTCTTGCTGTTGTAGTTTTTGCTGCTGCATTGGGCATGGGCTTAGCGGGTGTGCCGGTTCTGGTTGCGGTATGGGCTGCAGCAATTTTTGGACTGGTCGGTGTTGCGATAATGCTTTTTGTGAGCCGCCGGATGAAGATGATGGTGCATTGCAGTGCGTTTTGCCCTTTAGGTGTCATGTCAAACCTGCTTGGAAAGATAAGTCCATGGCGTCTGCGTTTTTCAGATGCATGTACCAAGTGTAATGCGTGTGTTGCTGTATGCCGTTATAATGCCATTACTCCTGAGCGGTTAGAAGCAGGTTCTCCTGCATTTTCCTGTTCGCTATGTCGTGATTGTACCGCAGTGTGTAAGCATGGAGCGGCTGAAGTTCGATTCCTCGGTTTTGCTTCACCAAAGTTTACTCATATATTTGTAGTGCTAGTTACATCTTTGCATGCAATCTTCTTAGGTGTGGCCAGAATGTAGATAGTCGACCGTATTCAGCCAAAGGGCTTTACGAGACCACTGTGGTTATGTATTCTTACAGTCCACTAAATATGACTATGAAGTATGATCCAGAACAATATAAGCGCAAAATTACCAAAGAAGAGATCAACGCGTTGCCTTTGCGAAGATATGATGGCGACATCTGTCTTATCCGCACAGAAGGTGAACTGCAGTACGCTGTAGATCGCATGCGAGAGGAGGACTTGCTCGGTTTTGATACCGAAACGAGACCTACCTTTAGAAAAGGCAAAATAAATCTTCCTTCTCTGGTTCAATTAGCGTGCTCGGATGTTGTCTTCCTCATCCAGCTGAACTGGGTGCCTTTTAGTGAACCTCTTATTTCGTTACTTGCCGACAACTCTATTCTGAAAACCGGAGTAGCCGTCAGAGACGACATTAAAGATTTACAGAAGCTGTCCCCGTTCAGAGACAGAGGTGTGGTTGACTTGGGAGAGATCGCCCGTCACATTGGTCTTGAAACCCACGGATTGCGCAATCTTGCTGCAAACTTGTTGGAATTCAGGATTTCAAAAGGAGCGCAATGCTCCAATTGGGCGAACAAAGAGCTAACTCATCAGCAGATAGTATATGCTGCTACTGATGCTTGGATTAGCCGCCTTATTCACATTAGAATGGAAGAGACTGGCCTTATGGCTGGCATTTCCCTTTGATTACTGCAATGCGTTTTAGCAATGCAAAAAAGGTCGGAATCGTATGATTCCGACCTTTTTTGTTTTTTTGAAACAAAAAAGGTATGATTCCGAACCATTGTTAATAAATACTTCATTTTGTCATATTGATGTAACCATGTCTCCCTTAGGTTGTAACGAATTACTGATGTAACCGTCATGCGAGTCGGAGGAAACAGATGGCTAATACTATTTTGCTTGTAGAAGATGATGAAGATATTAGACAGCTGCTCACGTTTACGTTTGAAGCAGCAGGATTTGATGTCATTACGCGCTCAGATGGTCAGGAAGGGCTGGATGCAGCCGTGGCAGAAACTCCGGATGTTGTGATTCTGGATATTATGCTGCCTTCCATGAGCGGACTGGATATCTGTAAAGTGCTCAAGCGTAATACAGAGACTGAATCTATTCCGGTAATCATGCTCACCGCACGTGGTGAAGAAGTGGATCGTGTCGTCGGGTTGGAACTCGGTGCAGATGATTATGTAGTAAAGCCGTTTAGCCCACGGGAACTTGTTTTGCGTGTGCGTGCCGTGCTTAAACGTAATGCGCCGCCAGAACCGGCTTCCAAAGCAACAAGCCTTAAAATGGATGGCCTTGTTGTAGATATGGATGCGTATAAAGTTCTTATCGATAATGAAGAAGTGCTGCTGACAGCAACAGAATTTAAACTACTCGCAGAATTGCTTAAGAATAAAGGCCGTGTTCGTACACGCGACCAGCTGTTGAATACCGTATGGGGATACGAATTTGAAGGCTATGCACGCACAGTAGACACACATGTGCGTAGACTACGCCAAAAAATCGGGGACTACGCAAAGTATATCGAAACCATGCGTGGTGTCGGATACAGATTCAAAGAATAGCTTTTTGCTGAGCATACAGCACAGCAGAATGATTGTAGCAATGGTGGAGTAAATCAATATGAAGATGTATGCCAAGGGGCTGAATTTCTACTACGGTGATTTTCAGGCATTGGAAGATATTAACCTTGAGTTTGCACAGAATCAGGTGACATCGCTAATCGGCCCTTCCGGTTGTGGTAAATCTACCTTTTTACGCTGTTTAAACCGAATGAATGACCTTATTCCTGTGGCGCGGGTGGAAGGTGAGATTGTTCTTGATGGTACCAATATTAATACCCCGAAGCTTGATGTTGTAGAGCTGCGCCGCCGTGTCGGGATGGTTTTTCAAAAACCGAATCCGTTCCCGAAAACTATTTTTGAGAATGTTGCTTACGGTCTGCGGGTAAACGGCATTAAGGATCCTTCATTTATTGCTGCAAAAGTTGAGGAAAGTCTTAAAAATGCTGCCCTGTGGGATGAAGTAAAAGATCGCCTTGAGACATCCGCTTTAGGACTCTCGGGGGGACAGCAGCAGCGCCTTTGTATCGCTCGTGCGTTGGCCGTTGAGCCAGAAGTGCTTCTTATGGACGAGCCTGCATCTGCACTCGATCCAATTGCTACGCAGAAGATTGAAGAGCTTATTTTTGAGCTTAAGAAACAGTACACCATCATTATTGTAACGCATAGTATGCAGCAGGCAGCCCGTGTTTCCGATAACACAGCCTTTTTCTACATGGGCAAGCTTATTGAGCATGGTGAAACTGAGATACTGTTTACAAGACCTTCGCAGAAGCAGACAGAAGATTACATTACCGGCAGATTTGGTTAGCGTTTTCGCAATCACCATTTAGTCGCCGAAATGCCCACGACAACTTTTTTGGAGAAAATACATGGAGACTCAGTTTCATGTAAAGCTGGATGCTTTACGAGCTAAATTACTGGAAATGGCTGCACGAGCACAAAACGCTGTTGAATTTGCCACCGTGGCACTTTTACAACGGGATGTAGATCTGGCAGAGCGTGTCATCAAAGAAGATAGACTTATTGATGAAATAGAATGCGAAGTGGACGATATGTCCTTGCGCCTGCTTGCATTGGATACCCCTGTTGCGATTGATCTGCGTTCCATTGTAGGAATGATGCGTGTGGCAGTGAACCTTGAGCGAATCGGGGATCAGGCTGTGAACATCGCACGACAGGCTAAATATCTTTCATCCAGACCTGCATTACCTTTCGAAGCAAATTTGGAAGAACTTTGTTCCGTAGCTCTGGATATGCTGAAAACATCTATTATTGCTTTGCGGGAAGGGGACTCCATGCTTGCCCGTGAGGTGTGCCGCATGGATGAAGAGTGCGACGAGCTTGATGTGGAAGTGATCAAAGAGCTCGTGAACTATATGGGCTATGAATCTCCTGCTGTTAAGCGAGCTGTCGCTGCAATTTTATCCTCTCGCAGTTTGGAACGAGTAGGTGACCTTTCTACAAATATTGGTGAAGCTGTTGTTTTTATTATTGAAGGCGAGAGCATTAAACACAAAATTTGTAGTCAAAAAAGCACCTTGTAGAAACATATAGAGATGGCAGTCCAGTTTTTGTGTAAACAAAATATATTTAAAATAAAATTTTTGTTCCAAGTTTTTAAAGCTGGCTTGAATGATGAATGAGAAGAAATGCCTCTTGTGTTTTTTACATAAATGGTAAAAATTTACTGTTGTTAGATGAAGCCTCTGTACAAAAATTTTGTGCAGGGGTTTTTCTTGTACCGTGCAGAAAAGATAGAAAATTTTTCTATATATACGGGTTGTCTTGCATGACGAAAATGTCAAAAAATATTTTTTACTATGATTTTCAAACTAATATTTGAGAGAGAAAGTATTCGTTACTTATTTGTAATAGTGGATTTTTTTCAGATTTGACGAAAAAGCAAAGGTGCGCTATTCACCCTAAGCTTTTAGCGTTAGCACTATAATTTTTTGTCTACATCAGGTCACGTAACGGCAGTCATAAGTCTGCCTTTTTTGTTGCTTGAGTGACAGTAAGTAAAGATATTTTTAATAAATATCCCATAGATATTTGCTCGGAGAACACCCGACTAAATGCGTAACGCATACGCGTAGGTGTCTAAACACCGGTTGTGACGAGCAAGCTGCATTTTCAGAGAGGAGGGTGCAGGTTGTGCTGCCATTAGTCACTGCAAATCCGGTGGCTGCTGTTTTGAATAAATTTTGTTTGATGCTGTTGCATCCGGCAAGTAAAGGAGATCTTTAATGAAATTGTGGACTCAAATCCTCATCGGTATGGTCGTAGGTGTGGTTATTGGTGCGTTTGTACCGGCTGTTGTTCCTTACATTACTCCTGTTGGAACCCTGTTTATTAATGCGATTAAAATGCTTATCGTGCCTTTGGTTTTTGCATCCCTCGTAACTGGTATGACCAGCATGGACGATGTGAAAAAACTTGGTCGCATCAGCCTTAAAACTATCGGCATTTACCTTACCACTACACTGGTTGCGATTTCTATCGGTCTCATTATCGGTGAACTGCTCCAGCCGGGCGCGGGTATGAACCTTGCCGCTGCCGGTGAACAGGTAACCAAAGAAGCTCCTTCCCTTACCAACACATTAACCGGCCTTATTCCTAAGAACCCGATTGATGCAATGGTAAAAGGTAACATTTTGCAGATCATTGTATTTGCAATTTTCATTGGCCTTTCTATCAACTTTGCTGGTGAAAAGGGTACTCCTGTAAAGAACTTCTTCGGATCTCTTGCAGAAGTAATGTACTCCATGACGTCTATTGTTATGGCATGCGCACCATACGGTGTTGCTGCTCTTATCGCTAAAGTAGTTGGTCAGTACGGTATTGATGCGCTGCTGCCTCTGGCAAAAATTATCTGTGCAATGTACGTGGGCGCAATTGTCCATGTTCTCTTCACATACGGTAGTTACGTAACGGTAATTGGCCGTCTGAACCCTGTGAAGTTCTTCCGTGGTATTCTTGATGCCCTTATGGTTGCATTCTCTACAGCTTCCAGTGCGGGTACTCTTCCTGCTACTATCCGCTGTGCAGAAAAGAACCTCGGCGTTTCTCCTTCTATTTCTAGCTTTGTTCTTCCGCTTGGTGCTACCATCAACATGGATGGCACAGCGATTTATCAGGGCGTATGCGCACTCTTTATTGCGCAGGCATACAATATTGATCTTACCATGGGTAATATTGTGACCATCATGCTTACAGGTACCCTTGCTTCAATCGGTACAGCCGGTGTGCCTGGTGCTGGTCTTATTATGCTTTCCCTTATTCTTTCCTCTGTAGGCCTTCCAATGGAAGGTATCGCTCTCATTGCCGGTATTGACCGTGTCCTTGATATGGCGCGTACAACTGTTAATATCTCTGGTGACGCAATGACCGCGGTTCTTGTATCACGCACCGAAAATGAACTTGATGAAGAAATATACAACGCTTCATAGTTCTCTTTACATACCGTAAGTTAAAGGCTCGCAACATTAGTTGCGAGCCTTTTTTATTAAATGGTGTGATAAGCCGTATGAAATAATTGCCCGCTGCTACTTATAGGGGGAGTGTGTACTATCGAATAGAAATCTAAAGATAGTTACGCGTAATAATTGAGTATGGAGAGTGTATGAAAAAACTAATCGGCTTCCTGATTATGTGTATGTTTCTACCTGTAGGTGCTTTTGCTGAACAAGAGACGATTCCTTTGGAAAAGATTACAGATCCGGATATGGCACATGAGATGTTTGTAAAGGCGATAAATGAAAAGAATATAGATCAACTATGCGCAATGTATACAGATGATGCAGTAATGGTACTGCGTGATGGCAAATTAGAAGTCAGCGGACAAAGCAGTATCCGTAGAGTGTTTTCCATAATGGTAGACATGGTGGAAACACTCCAGATTGAAACTGTGTATCAGGTTGAATCTGAAGACACAGTACTTTTTAGATCAAAATACAGCTCAGTGTACAAAACCCCTGATGGAAAGACTGAAGAGGTTGTGAGCAGCGGAATAGAAGTATTGGAACGTCAAGAAGACGGGACATGGCTATTTTCGATTGATCACCAGAATGGTGGTGCAAACGTTTTGTAGATTAGTAAACTGGCACAGCACATATGGAAAAAGGGCTTGAGATTATCTCAAGCCTTTTTTGCGTTATTACGACATGCTTAAATTCACATGATGTCTCAATAAAAAAGCCCATACACTTTCGTGCATGGGCTTTGACTTTACGGGATAGAGCTGGTTAGCCTTTTACGAGGGCTTTAAGTTTTTCGAATGCAGCGTTGATACCATCTGCATTGTTACCGCCAGCCTGTGCCATATCAGGACGTCCGCCGCCTTTACCGCCAACTTCACCGGCAATCTGACCGATAAGCTGACCAGCTTTGAACTTGTCATTGAGGTCTTTAGTAACCGCTACGAGAAGGGTAACTTTACCTTCAGTGTCTGCAGTCGCAAGACAAGCGATACCGGAACCAAGTTTAGAACGAAGATCGTCCATAATGTCGCGCAGTGCTTTCACGTTAGGAACGTCAACGCGTGCTGCGAGAACTTTTACACCGTCGATGTCAGTTACGTTTGACATGAGATCGCCGCCCTGACTGGAAGCTGCTTTCGCTGCAAGCTTTTCCATGTCTTTACGCAGGGAACGATTTTCTTGCTGCAAGACTTTAACGCGGTTAGCAACATCGCCAGATTTGCCCTTAACGAGACCGGCAATTGACTGCAGCTCTTCGCGGTTGGCAAGGGAGAGGTTGAGTGCGTTAAAGCCCGTTGCTGCTTCAATACGACGGATACCGGCAGCAACGCCGCCATCGGAAAGAATGAAGAAAGAGCCGGCCTGACCTGTAGCAGAAAGGTGAGTACCACCGCAAAGTTCAACAGAGTTGTCGGCGATAGCAACAACACGAACCTTATCAGTGTATTTTTCACCGAAGAGAGCCATTGCGCCTTTCTCAACTGCTTTATCGTATTCCATTTCAGCAACATCAAGCGGAATGTTCGCCATGATCGCTGTGTTTACATCCAGCTCAATCGCTTTGATTTCTTCTGGAGTAAGTGCGGAAATGTGGGTGAAGTCGAAACGCAGGCGGTCTGGAGTTACCAGTGAGCCGGACTGCTTAACATGATCACCAAGTACGCGGCGAAGAGCTGCGTGGAGTAGGTGAGTACAAGTGTGGTTACGTGCAGAAGCGAGACGAACTTCTTCGCTAACCTGCATGTTCACAGCCTGTTCGTTGCGGATGCTGCCTTCAGAAACTTCAATGTGATGAACGGTAAGTTCTGCATTTGGTTTCATAGTATCAAGCACGGTAGCATTGCCGGAATCAGCAGTGATGACGCCATGGTCACCGGACTGACCGCCGGATTCGCCGTAGAATGGAGTCTTGCTGGTTACAAGGTAGCCTTTTTGGCCGACAGCAAGGGACTCAACATTTTCTGCTTTTTCATCCATGAGTACTGCGATACGGCTCTCGGTGCCGAGGCTGTTGTAGCCAACAAATTCGCTGCGTGTGCCTTCTTCAAGAAGAGACTGGAAGCGTGCAGCAAGTGTGTCGCCAGCAGCGCCTTTCCAAGCAGCTTTAGCACGCTGTTTCTGCTGTGCCATGAAAGCTGTGAAGCCTTCTTCGTCAACAGAGATACCGCGTTTTTCAGCGATGTCATTGATGATGTCGATAGGGAAACCAAAGGTGTCGTACAGTTTAAATACTGTTTCGCCTTTGAGTTCTTTTTTCGGTGTATTTTCAACAGCAAGGAGTTCGTCTTCCAGAAGAGCAAGACCTTTATCCAAAGTTTTGTTGAAGCCTTCTTCTTCCATAATTACGACGCGATCCATGAATTCTGCGTTGTCGCAAAGTTCTGGGTACTGAGGACCCATAACTTCAACAACTTTAGCAACAGACTTGTGGATGTAGCAGCCGGAGAGACCCATCAGGCGACCGAAACGGTATGCACGACGGATAAGGCGGCGCAGAACGTATCCGCGGCCTTCGTTGGAAGGAAGGATGCCGTCGCTGATCATGAAAGCAATAGCGCGGCTATGATCAGCGATAACGCGAAGAGCAGTGTCCACGTCGTCGCCGTCTTTTTTGTAGGTAACATCTGCAAGATCAGCAATAAAGTTGATGAACTCGAGGAAAAGGTCGGTGTCATAGTTTGAGTTTACACCCTGACAAACCGCTGCAATACGCTCAAGACCCATGCCGGTATCGATGTTTGGCTTAGGAAGTGGTGTGCGAACGCCTTGTTCATCCTGATTGAACTGCATGAATACGAGGTTCCAGATTTCAAGGAAACGGTCGCAATCACATTTGCCAATGCCACAGTCAGGACCACAGGTCATGTGTTCGCCCTGATCTATATGGATTTCTGTACACGGACCACAAGGACCGGTGTCACCCATAGACCAGAAGTTATCCTTTTCGCCGAGACGGAAAATTTTTTCTTCAGGCACGCCTGCTTCGGTCATCCAGATTTCTTTAGCTTCATCATCATCGCTGTAGATGGTGATGAAAAGCTTATCTGTAGGAAGACCAAGCTCTACAGTAAGAAATTCCCATGCAAAGCGGATAGCATCTCTTTTGAAGTAATCGCCAAAGCTAAAGTTGCCGAGCATTTCAAAAAATGTGTGGTGGCGTGCAGTACGGCCTACGTTTTCAAGGTCGTTGTGTTTGCCGCCTACGCGCAGACACTTCTGGGAAGTGGTGGCACGTACATACGCTCGTTTTTCCTGACCGAGGAATGTTTTTTTAAACTGAACCATACCTGCGTTGGTGAAGAGCAGAGTGGGGTCGTCGGCAGGAATGAGGGCCGAAGAAGACACAATTTTATGTCCCTTGTCCTCGAAGAATTTGAGAAACTTCTCCCGAATTTCGTTTGCGGTAATCACAGCGTTGTCTCCCTTGGAAAAACATTAACGGCTTATTGTTAAAAGAAACGCCGCCCTGTAGTCAGGGCGGCGTACTTTATTCTCAAATATGAGAAGCGATGTTATTTTTTGGAAGATTTTTTAGAAGCAGGAGCCGGTTCCGGCTTTGCTTCTCCATTATCTTCCTCAATTACGCCCAAATGTATAAGTAATTTCTTTTCAATCTGATCTCTGATTGCGTCATTGTCGTTCAAGAAAGCTCGAACATTTTCTTTACCCTGACCTAAACGTTCAGAGCCGTACGCATACCAGGCACCACTTTTATCTACTATACCGTGTTCTACACCAAGATCGATCAATTCACCAGTACGGGATATGCCTGTTCCGTACAAAATGTCGAATAAAGCTTCACGGAATGGTGGTGCAACTTTGTTTTTAACAATTTTAACGCGTGTGCGGTTACCGAACACTTCTTCTTTATCCTTAAGAGACTGAATGCGGCGTACATCAATACGGATAGAAGAGTAGAATTTAAGTGCGTTACCACCAGTTGTAGTTTCCGGGTTACCGTAGCCCATTGTGTTAATCTTCATACGGATCTGGTTGATGAACATTACACATACATTGGACTTATGGATTGTACCGGTAAGTTTACGCAGGGCATGAGACATAAGTCGAGCCTGACTGCCGACCTGTGTTTCGCCCATGTTGCCTTCCAGTTCTGACTGCGGAATAAGCGCAGCAACGGAGTCGATAACAATAATATCGACAGCACCGGAACGAACAAGCATGTCGGCAATATCAAGAGCCTGCTCGCCGTAATCCGGCTGGGAGATAAGCAGCGCTTCAGTGTCTACACCAAGGCGGCGAGCGTATGTCGGGTCAAGTGCGTGTTCTGCATCAATAAATGCCGCAGTTCCGCCCTGCTTCTGGCATTGTGCAATGGCATGCAGTGCAAGGGTAGTTTTACCGGAGGATTCAGGGCCAAAAATTTCTGTAACACGGCCTTTCGGAATACCACCGATGCCCAGTGCGATATCCAGTGTAATGGAGCCGGATGGGATAATAGGGATTGCGACATGTGCATCGTCATCCAGTCTCATTACGGAACCCTGTCCGTATTTTCGCTGAATAGTGCTCATAGCCGTGGTAAGAGCCTCACGACGCATATCATCCGGACTCATTGCGGATTTAGTAGCCATTTTTTTTATCTCCGTGCGGGAAGTGTTGTTTTGGGAGCGCTCATCGTGAATAGCAAATCGCTGAGTCAGGGGCAATCTCCAAAAAGTACAACGTTGATTATGTACATTGTACAAATCAAGAGTATCAAAAAAATATGTGTCCGAAAATCTTTATTCATGAAATCAGACGAATAGGGTTTGGAGGGTAAAACTAGTCTTGCTTTTATACGTAATGGGTCTTATTTGGCGTGCATGGAAAAGGTAACGAAGCAATATGACGCCGTGGCATTACTGTCCGGCGGACTGGATTCTCTGCTCGCTGTAAAAGTAATACAGGATCAGGGGCTTAGGGTAAAAGGGTTACATTTTGTAACTCCATTTTTTGGTAAACCGGACTTGGTGCCCCACTGGGAAGAAATATACGATATGGAAATCGACGCAGTTGATGTGTCGGAAGAGTACGTACGTATGATGGTGGAACGCCCTGTACATGGGTTTGGTAAAACTCTGAACCCATGTGTTGACTGTAAAATCCTGATGCTCAGAAAAGCACATGAGTTGATGGAAAGTTTCGGCGCAAAGTTTATTATCTCCGGTGAGGTTATCGGGCAGCGCCCGATGTCGCAGCGTAGAGACACTCTTAATGTTATTAAGCGCGATGCAGACGTGCAATCCGTACTGCTTCGCCCTTTGTGTGCATTATGTCAGGACCCGACCCCAATGGAAGAGTCTGGACTGGTGCAGCGCGATAAACTGTTAGGTCTTTTTGGACGCGGACGTAAAGAGCAGCTTAAGCTTGCTGAACATTACGAGTTCACTGAAGTTCCTTCACCTGGTGGCGGCTGTAATCTTACTGAACGTGAGAATGCCAGACGCTACTGGCCTGTGCTCAAATTTTCTCCGACACCTTCTGTGGCAGACTTTAAGCTCGCCAACGTAGGACGTCAGTATTGGTCTGGAACGCACTGGATGTCTGTTGGTCGAAACCAGATAGACAATGAGCTGCTTCTTGAGATAAAGTTGGATACAGACATAGTTTTTAAGGTTGTTGACTATCCGGGCCCTATCTCCATCGGTCGTCAGTTTGAAGGTGCTCCGTGGACAGAAGAGACAATCGCTGATGCAGCAGCATGGGCGGCTTCTTACTCTCCAAAAGCAAAAAAAGCTGGCGTTCCAATTGAAGTGAGTGTAGTAACTATAGGTAAGGACAACAAAGAAGAACGTATCCTTACTGTTACTCCAACGCGAGAAACACCAATGGGCTGGGCTGAATGGCTTTGGCCAAATGCAAAAGAAGAAATACGCGACGAGGCTCGTGCCCGCGCGAAATAATAGAATTTCCTGGATGATTCGTGAGCCGCTGACACGTAGGCAGAATCAATACTATCAAATGCAGGCACCTTGCCGTTGTCACCAAAGGGGATTGAGTTGCTCCTGGCGGCGGCTGCCATATCCTTTAATTAAAGGATTTTGCAAGGTTTCACCGGTAACGGTCAATCCGGGGTCATATTAGAGAGCTTTTTCACATCTGTGAAAGAGCTCTCTTTTTTTTTGTCTTTATTGTCAAATTATAAAACTGCAGAAACACGTACGTTAGTTTGTCATTTTTGTTCAAAGACGAAAAATAAAGGGAAAAATGTTTTTTTTCAGCGACTATTTCGTATCTACAACAGTTAGGTTGTATCTATAATAAAGACAATAAATGGGTTACAACGGTAAACGCTAGTAATTGGTTGCGCTATTATTTGAAAATACAGAAAGTATTTCCGTATTTACTGACTGTCGCGGTAGGGTATGACAAATTGGAATGGTAAATGTGACTAAAAAGACTTGAATGCATCGCCGTTGCACACTACAACGGGGCGACAAATAACAAAACTGTTAAACTCGTTGAGGTGGAAAATGACGTCTCCTGTGAATAATCGCGATGGGTTCGCCACTGCTCTTGGTGTGCTCACTGCGACTTTAGGCTCGGCAGTTGGCCTGGGTAATATTTGGAAATTCCCGTACATGACAGGTGAAGGCGGCGGTGCCGCGTTCCTTATCGTATATTTGCTTGCCACTCTTGTAGTTGGCCTTCCTGTAATGATTGGCGAAATTATGCTTGGTCGTAAGGCTCGCCAAAACGCAATTGGTACATGGCACAAGCTTGCGCCTAGTTCCCCTTGGTTCCTTGTGGGCTGTGGCGGCGTACTTGCTGCTTTCTGTATTATGGCTTTCTACACAGATGTAGCAGGCTGGGTTTTTGCTTTTGTAGTTAAGGCTGCATCCGGTCAGCTTAACGGGCTTGATAAAGCCGTTGGTGAAGCTGCATTCGGTTCCATGGTATCTGACCCAATCGGTTCTTTAGCATGGCAGTGGTTTGTTCTTGCTCTTGTTGCACTTATCCTTATCGCGGGTGTGTCAAAGGGTATTGAAAAAACAACTAAAATCCTGATGCCTGTTCTGTTCCTTATGCTCTGCGCTATCTGCGTGCGCTCCCTTATGCTGCCAAAAGCAGGCGAAGGTCTTGCGTTCCTGTTTGCTCCAGACTTTTCTAAGGTAACAGTCGCAGTAGTACTTAATGCTATGGGTCTTGCTTTCTTTAAGCTTTCCCTCGGCATGGGTACTATGATGACTTACGGTAGCTACTTCCTTGATGAAGCAGATATCCCTAAAACCACCATGCGCGTTATGCTCGCTGACCTTACTGTATCAATGCTTGCAGGTATCGCTATTTTCCCTGCCGTATTCAACTACGGTCTTGCTCCAACAGCTGGTCCGGGCCTGCTCTTTATGACTATGCCAGCAGTATTCAGCGCGCTCCCTGGTGGACAGATTTTCATGACCATGTTCTTCGTGCTTACATCCGTAGCAACCATTGGTGCTATGTGTTCCCTGTTCGAAGTTCCAGTGGCATTCCTTATCGAAACTATCCCGTCCTGTTCCCGTAAAGTTGCAACAATCATCGTTGCAGTTGGTATTGGACTGTGCGGTGTACCGGCAACGTTGTCATTCAGCACTCTTGCAGACGTGACAATCTTCGGTAAGAACTTTTTTGATATGTACGATTTCCTTAGTTCAAATATTCTGCTTCCTGCTGGCGGCGCATTTATCTGCCTGTTCGTAGGTTGGGTATGGGGCTGGGAACGTTCTAAAGAATGTCTTACCAACAACGGTACTCTTTCTAACGAAGGTATCCTCAAGGTGTGGTTCTTCCTCGTAAAGTGGATTACACCAATCCTCGTGTTTATCGTATTGCTTAAAGGTCTTGGCGCATTCTAAGGATGCCTTAGGCTAAGGCGTCTGCGATGTTTTTTTTTGCCTCCGGCGGCCAGAGAACCTTTTTGTAAAAAGGCTTCTCTGGACTCTCCAAAAACTTTTATTTGCGAGGTTAGCCCGTTGTTTTTGTAATTACACGGCTATACTCCACAGTCTTTCGTAAAATGAAAAAGGGCTGTCCTTCATATGAAGGACAGCCCTTTTTGTTATTCAAGTTAGTGAAATTGAGCCGTGTAAAAAATATATCTACGGGCTTTTTCGTGTAATAAAAGTTTTTGGAGATTTTTAAGAACCTTTTTTCAAGAAGGTTCTTAAAGCCCCGCAGGCAAGCGCCGCCGGAGGCATCACCGGCTATAAAACAAACCCGTGGCAAAATAATCGCATTTCAACCTTCGTGAGACCTTGTTATGGTTAGATGATCACGACACCTAACTCTCAGGAAGTTGTATGCCGAAAAAAACAAACTCAGATTCCAATACTGCCACATGGTATAAAGATGCGATCATTTATGAATTGCATATTAAATCGTTTTACGACTCCACAGGGAGCGGTAAAGGGGATATTTTAGGCGTTATTGAAAAGTTAGATTATTTGCAGGATCTTGGCGTTACTGCTGTATGGTTGTTACCGTTCTTTCCGTCACCATTGCGGGATGATGGGTATGACATTCAGGATTATATGAATGTTAATCCCGACTATGGGACGATTCAGGACGTAAAAAAACTTATTCGTGAGGCGCATAAGCGTGGCTTGCGGATTATTATCGAGTTGGTGTTGAACCATACTTCCGACCAGCATGAATGGTTCAAACGTGCACGCCTTGCGCCTGCCGGATCTTCACATAGAGATTTTTATGTGTGGAACGAGTCGCCGGAAAAGTATGAGGATGCCCGCATCATTTTTAAGGACTTTGAGCCTTCCAACTGGAGCTGGGACCCGCTTGCCAATGCGTACTATTGGCACCGATTTTACCATCATCAGCCTGATTTGAATTATGAAAATCCGCAGGTGCATAAGGCCGTCTTCAAAGTGTTTGATTTTTGGTTCAAGCTTGGTGTTGATGGTGTACGGCTGGATGCTGTGCCGTATCTATATGAAGAAGAGGGCACGAACTGCGAGAATTTACCGAAAACTTTTACCTTTTTGAAAAAGCTGCGCGCACGCCTTGAGACTCGATATAAAGACCGGATGTTGCTTGCAGAGGCAAACCAGTGGCCGGAAGATGCTGCGGAATATTTTGGTGATGGTGATGCATGCCATATGTCGTTCCATTTTCCTTTAATGCCGCGCATGTTTATGGCTCTTGAGATGGAAGACAGATACCCGATTATTGATATTTTGGAACAAACTCCAGAAATTCCGGAGAATGCACAGTGGGCAATTTTTTTGCGTAACCATGACGAACTGACGCTTGAAATGGTGACGGATGAAGAGCGGGATTACATGTACAGGATGTACGCACGCGACCCTAAAAGCCGAATCAATTTAGGGATCAGGCGCAGGCTTGCTCCGTTGCTTGGCAACGATAGGCGCAAGATTGAGCTGATGAACGTACTGTTGTTTTCCATGCCGGGAACTCCGGTGCTGTATTACGGTGACGAAATTTCTATGGGCGATAACTATTACCTCGGTGACCGTGACGGGGTTCGTACGCCTATGCAGTGGAGCGCCGATAGGAATGCGGGTTTTTCTCGATCCAATCCACAGAGTTTATACCTGCCGGTAATTATTGATCCTGAGTATCACTATGAGGCTGTGAATGTGGAGACAGCGCAGGGGAACAAGTCGTCGTTGTTCTGGTGGCTGAAGGGTATGATTGCCATGCGTAAAAAATATTCTGCTTTTGCGCGGGGCGATGTGTCTTTTCTTATGCCGGATAACCATAGGGTGTTGGCTTTTATCCGCACCTACGGTGAAGAAAATATTTTAATTGTCTGCAACCTGTCGCGTTTCCCGCAAGCTGCTTCACTTGATCTGGTCGGCTATGAAGGGTGCGAACCAATTGAGCTTATGTCGCATACCAAATTCCCTATGGTTCGAACTGCGATGTATGACTTGACGCTTAACCCTCACGGATATTTCATGTTTACGTTGCATCGTAATGTTGCAGAAGAGGTGGCACGCTCCGAAGTGGTTCCAGATATTACGGCATCGACTGTGAATATGTTTGATAAGGAATTTAGAAGCGGGCTGGAGAGTGTGCTTCCGTCATATTTCATACGCCGTAATAAGCTTTTGACGACGAATACTATCCTGCGGGATATTTCTATTCGGGAAGCAATGCCGTTTGGTAAAGAAACACAGCAGTCATGGCTTCTTGTTGTGTCTGTGCAGTTTATGCAACAACCTTCAGAATTGTATACGTTGTTTGTAAGTCGAGTAGAAGGGACAACGGCAACAGATATTATTACAGCGCGAACTCCTGAGCTTATCTGCACACTTAACGAAGGTGCGGATTCCGCTGCGTTGGTGGAAGGATTTATTGAAGGGCGGAGTTGCGAGTCGTTTATCAATTTATATAAGCAGTTGAAAACTATTTCCGGTAGGAATGGTGTTTTTTCTGTGATTCAGGATAGGCGTAGGCTTCCGGTATTCCGTGATTGTTTTGGCTGGTGGAAAGATTATCCGGAATCCAGTGCCGTTGTTTGTGGTGATGATCTATTTTTCCGTATGTATCGTAGGTTAAGCGATGGTATTAACCCGGATGCAGAGATGCTTGAGTATCTATCTGTAACATGTGGATTCCCGAATGTTCCGCGTTACTTTGGTGCTGTGAAGTATGTTTGTGAACGTGGAGATGAGCATTATGTAGGTGTTTATAGTCAGTACACGCATTCTGAATCTGATTTACGCCAAATGGTGGTGGATAGCATTACGCGATTCTATGAAGGTAGACTTGCGATAGATAGTGCCATTGAAAAAACACCGGAAGAGCTTGATGGTGATGTGTTCGAAATAGCTTTTGAACGTCCTGAGTTAAATAGTGCAGAGGTGTTGACAGAAGCGGATGTTACGGTGTTTACCCTACTGGGGAAACGTCTTGGTGAAATGCATCTGGCGCTATGCCGACGTGAAGCAAGTAAGGATTTTGCTCCTGAAGCATATTCTAAATTGTATACGCGTTCCGTCTACCAAAGTGTACAAAGTGTGATGAAACGCACGATGGAAAAGCTTAAACGGAAGAGAGGAAGGCTGGATAGCAGTGTTATTCCGCATGTAGATATGTTACTTGAGCGCAAAAAGATGATGCTTGAAGATGCAAAGCAATTTCTTGAATATTCGTATGACTGCCATAAAATTCGATTGCACGGCAATTTGTACCTTCGAAGAGTCTTTTACACAGGTAAAGATTTTCTGTTTGTCAATTTTGAAGGGCAGAAACATCGTTCGTTTACAGCTCGCAGGCTCAAAGATAGTTCGCTACGTGATGTGGTTGATCTGCTTGATTCTCTTCAGTACACCGCGCTAAGTGTTTTATACAATGCCTCATTCATACGTTCTGAAGATAAGGATAAGCTTGAAATATGGGGTGAAGTGTGGCGCAGAAATGCAGGCGGCGTGTTGCTGCGTAGTTATGCAGAAACTGTTGAAGGTAGCGGCTTGTTGCCAAATGACCCGTTAGCGTTACGCTGTATGCTGGATGTTTTTTGTCTTCAAAGGAAATTTATGGATTTACGGCAGTTTGAATCAATGGATCCAGTGGAGCTGGAGATTGTACTAAAGAGTGTTTTAAACATTCATTGTCCGCAATCAGGACGAGCCTGTGATCGGAAATAGTGTTCCAATAAAAAAGAGCCTGCATTGAGTGTGCAGGCTCTTTTTTATTGGAATAAATCTTGCAAAATTATCTATTAAACAGTGCATCCGGAAAAAAGTGTCATTTTCTTGAACATAGTCTGTCCGGAACTAGTGAAAAACAGAAAAATGCCGATTATTACTTAGGCAAAAATTTCTTCTTTGGTAACTGCTTCGGACTTGATTCTATCGAGCAGTTCAGCAAGAGTTGCTTTTACGTTTTCACGAATGTCGCCTGCAACAATAAGGTACATTACATCGTCACCGGGCGTGAAGTCACCTTCATACGCTTCGGTAATAATGCGGTAAATGCCTTCGCTCTGTTCAAGCTCTTTACGAATGCTTTCGATTTTATCGTAATCATGACGAACACGAATCGCTTTAACTTCTCGTCGGTCTTTGCGAGACCAACCGCGTACTGTACCGTTATGAATAAGTGTCATGCCGACATTTTCGGCAAAACCCGGGTCTTTTTTCAGTTCAGCCAGAGTTCTGGTAATGTCCATAAGTCCTCCCAAAAGTAATGGTGAAAGGTAGATATGCCTCATTTATCAAACTTGCTCAACAAACTTCCTATGTTCCAGGAATCCCGCATGGTAGCCACTGGCTATGGCATGTGGATTAGCTGGAATGGCGAACTTAATCCGGCAGTAGTGCAGACATTGCAGGACTATGGTGGATTGCAGGTAGAAGTTGATAGAGATCAAGCGTTATGGTTCTTTTTTAGTTCTGATGTTTTTTTGGCAGCAGCCAGATTAAGTGTTTGGGCTAAATTTAATGCTTTGCAACTCTATGCTCAGCTAATTCCGGCAAAACTATTGTTCAGCCCGAAACGTGAAATTACGTTTTCAGTTGAACCGTCATTAATGGCGCAGTCCGTTATTGTTTCCGATAGCTGCCAGATTTTGGTGCATCCCAAATGCCGCAACGATGGCAGGGGGCTTCCGGGGCTGACATTTAAGCCGGAAGGTACCCGATCCGGTTTGGCTCCTGTGGAATGGGCATCGCTGATGGTTGATCCGCGGCTTCCGTATCAGTCTTCTTTGGGGTGGTACGGTGTTATTAAGCCGCTTGGTAACACCATGGAAAAGAATTTTCTCGAAGGCTGGCGTGCTTACGCCAGAGAAATGAAAACTCTTTTTGAACGGTTGAAAATTAAATTTCTTGTTCAGGATAGCTATTTAGTTTTTCAAATAGAAAACTTGCATATGCTTCGCCAATGGACGCGCGAGCACTTGATGCATGTGGAAAATCTTAAAGCAACTAAGCGGGAAGCATATTGGCCTGCTGTTGTTGCTGTGACAAACAAGCGCGGGTTGAACTTTAACCCTGATTTGCCGAAAAAAATGGCACTGGATTGGAACCAGCTTGTTCCAGATTTTCCACACATGAGCTTCCGCTCCGGCTACTTGCTCGGGCGCTCTTTTGAAGTGCACGATGTTAACTTCTCTTTAGATGCAAGCAGCGTTGATGACTGGTGTAAAGTTACACTAACGGTTGATCATTCGGTAGAAAGCGGCATGTTGCCGGTGCAAATTTCTAAGCATCTTATTGCAGGCAGCCATGACCATTGTTTTTATTGTGGCATGCGCACGCACCCATCTCATCAATGCCCTACGCGCTCGTTAACTAAGCTTGCGCCAAAAGTGTGGCATGAACTTTCAAAATTAAATTTTGATGAGTTCAACAAAGCATTCGAAACGATTGAGCAAAAGCTTAGTACTAAGGATGATACAGTACTCACCAATATTCAGGCTTCAAAAGAACATGATGGTGTTCTGCTGAATGCAGTTTATGGTGTGAACCAAATTTCGCAGTTGCGTATGATGCAACACATGTGGATTTGCCGTGGCAAAGATTTTGGGAAAGGCTTGAATGATGTAGTTCCGCGTGATGATAATCCCGTCTGGAGTGCGCTAACGTATGTGCTTTCAGGTGATTTGATTGTAGCGGACAAGGAACTTTCAAACTTGGGAATCCGTGCACCGCGTGATGCAAGGCCGCGAATGCTTGCTGGTTTTGTTTCAATGGAGCGGGGTGACTATCATAAAGCCATGATGATGTGGAAAGAAGCAGAAATTCTTTCCGGTCCGATGGTAAAACAAGCGTACTGCGTATTTTTGCAGGCACGACTGCTCGAATTTACTTCCCAGTTCCAACAGGCTTCTGAACTGTACAGCCGAGTGCTGCGTATGTGTCCAACAATGCAGGATGCTCAGTATCGTAAGTCCGTCTGCCAGGTTAAAATTGGCTTTGCAGAACAGGCCATGTCTTCACTTATTTTATTAGTTGAAAAAACACCTCACTACTTTAACAGAGTGCTTATTGATCCAGAGATGGAGCGTGGGCATATTCAGGTTTTATCAGCTCTCTATGGGCCTTGGATGGAAGCTGAAAGCAAGGTGGAAAAGGCAGTAGAAAAGCTGGATGGGCTGAAAAAAGAAGTCAACGAGTGGTTTGATGATGGAAGCCCATTTTTTGTAAAAAGTATGAAGCGGATTGAACGAATGACCGCAGCAAGCGACATTAAAAACTATGTATCGTTCATGCTTATTCTCCATGGTTGCCAAGATCTTTCTAAGGATTTGGACAGATATGTCACGAAAGAAGCAGGCGAGCTGAAAAAGAAATTTCAGGATCAAAGAGAACGGTTGAGATATATTAGGGAAGAGGCGGCATGGTTCCCGTTCCCACGAGCACTTGTTGAGTTTAATAAAAACTACAATGTGTGTGCTGCGAATATTAAATGGGCATTGAAGACTCATTTTCAGGTCGCAGATATTTTTAAGAAAGCGCAGACTGTCGCAGAGACAGAAGAAAAGCGTCTTGAAAAGCTCGAAAACCGCTTAAAATTCTTAAAAGTTGTTCGAGATTCCACGCTGTTCATGCTCATTATGGCTCGTACCTTCTTCTGGGTAGAGGTTGCCTTTATGTGCATTGTTGTCATCGCATTGCCTTTGTCCATGTTCTATGGGCAACAGTCGGGCATGGAATGGGCAACGGGGCTTTTGTTTAAAGAGAAATGGGATATTCAGAAACAGCTAATTCTAGGATTCTCAATATTCGCCATTATCGTATCGTGTTTCCGTACTGTTATTGTTTTCGATAAAGTGCGTGAGAAATACTTTAATAAGGCGCGCGGTATTGCCTGATGACGATTCGTAATACTATCAGTTGGCCTTTCTTCTAGCCTGCTGCTAAATAAGAAATAAAAATCCCCTGTACAAATTGCGTACAGGGGATTTTTTTTGCTTAACGGCTTAACGGCTTAACGGCTTAACGGCTTAACGGCTTAACGGCTTAACGGCTTAACGGCTTAACGGCTTAACGGCTTAACGGCTTAACGGCTTAACGGCTTAACGGCTTAACGGCTTAACGGCTTAACGGCTTAACGGCCTAACGGGCTGTTTCTTTCATCAAATGGTACACGAGCACATGAAGGCGTTTTGTAGCGCTGCGTATCATTATATATAGGGGGATAACGAGGTGCCGCTGTTGGGATAAAATGGATAGGTGGAAGCGTGTGTTTCAGGATATTGAAAAGATAACAGCTAAGAGAGTAGGGGAGTTCTAGAGTGGGTGCTTGTGCTTGCGAGATGATAGACGCAAAAAAAGCCAGTTCAAAGAACTGGCTTAAAGTGCACTTGGAGCGGGAAACGAGATTTGAACTCGCGACTCCAACCTTGGCAAGGTTGTACTCTACCACTGAGTTATTCCCGCTTTTGAGTGGAGGCGACATCCGGATTTGAACCGGAGAATGGAGATTTTGCAGACCTCTGCCTTACCGCTTGGCTATGTCGCCTCAAAAGAGAAAAAGTAAATTTTTAAATGGAGCGGGAAACGAGATTTGAACTCGCGACTCCAACCTTGGCAAGGTTGTACTCTACCACTGAGTTATTCCCGCTCTTGAGTGGAGGCGACATCCGGATTTGAACCGGAGAATGGAGATTTTGCAGACCTCTGCCTTACCGCTTGGCTATGTCGCCTCAAGAGAAAAAACTTAAATTTTAAATGGAGCGGGAAACGAGATTTGAACTCGCGACTCCAACCTTGGCAAGGTTGTACTCTACCACTGAGTTATTCCCGCTCATCATCGCACAGTCTAAAATAAACTGTAACGAAAGTAAAATATGGAGCGGGAAACGAGATTTGAACTCGCGACTCCAACCTTGGCAAGGTTGTACTCTACCACTGAGTTATTCCCGCTCATATTGCTATGAGCAATGCAGACAGCTTTTAAAGAACTTTGATGAGATAATCAAGCCCTAATGTGACTGCTTATTTATTTTTTTAGTGGAGCGGGAAACGAGATTTGAACTCGCGACTCCAACCTTGGCAAGGTTGTACTCTACCACTGAGTTATTCCCGCTCGTGTTGCTTTTCAGCAATGCAGTCAGCTTTTTAAGGGACTTTCTTATGATAATCAAGTCCTAAATTGACTGCGCCTAAATTTTTTAGTGGAGCGGGAAACGAGATTTGAACTCGCGACTCCAACCTTGGCAAGGTTGTACTCTACCACTGAGTTATTCCCGCTCGTTGCGTTGAAACTTGTTTGTCCCAACGGGGGAGGTGTATACGCAGAGGGTACCAGCCGGTCAAGCAAAAAAGATAAATTTTTTCTATTTTTCAACAAAATGGCACAAAACGACTATATGAAGTGTGTATCTACTCTTACGGAGTGAGTGTGGTATGTAGTTGTTGGGTTTGTGTAGATGTACGGCTTGCAAAAACGAGCGTATTCCTGCTTGCTGTAGGTGATAAACTGTTAGCTTTTGTTCAGTGGTACATATTATTAAGTCAAGCCGTATGGTTAATGTGTTCTTTAATAATGGTAACCTTACTTTCTGACGTTACATTTAATGGGATACAACACAATTAGCCCAAACGCATTATAACTCATAACGAGAGCTTTGCTTTTTGAGATATTTTAGTTTATTGGATTGTTCTTCTTTATGGTAATGCGCATACGACCACACTCTTGGCGTTATTTGCAGTGTAGTTTTGGCTGTTATGAGAGTGACGGCCTCAGTTTGATAGATGCCGAGGAGGACATACATGGAACAGAAAGATCTTGATCACTTCCGTACACTTCTGCAGGGGATGCTTGATGAAGCACAGCAGAAAGGTGACGCAACTCTGGACGATCTAACTGATAATAGTGAAATGTTTGCAGATCCTGCAGACCGTGCAACCGCTGAATCCGATCGTGCGTTTACATTACGTATTCGCGATCGTGAACGTAAGCTTATTAAAAAGATTCGTTCTGCTATTACTCGTCTTGACGAAGGCTCTTTTGGCGTTTGTGACGATTGTGGCGAAGATATTGGTATTGCACGACTGGAAGCACGTCCTGTTACTAAATTATGCATTAATTGCAAAAGTAAACAGGAAGAGGACGAGCGCCAGCGCGCTGACTAGTAAACAATGGAAGCACATTTCTTTCGGCGGCTGTGTGTAGAGCTTTCAGTGCACCTTACAGGAGCACGTATTGAAAAGTTCTTTGAGCCAGCCCCTGATACAACTACAATAGTAATACACCGCACCGGCCGGAAGCAGAATCTACTGTTTCAGGCCGGTCGCCGTTTTCCCCTCCTATTTCTCAGTGACAAACGTCCTGTTAATCCGGACAACCCCTCTGCAAAATCAATGTGGCTGCGTAAATATGCCGCCGGTAAACGACTGGGCACTCCCGTTGTAGACTGGTGTAATCGTCGCATTGCTTTTCCGCTTACAACAACTCCTGTAACGTGGCTTGTGCTTGATTTATGTAATGGCGTGTTCATTACAAAAGAAGAGCCGGACTGGGCTGGTTTTGAACCCGCATGGTGCGAGCCGGAAGACTTACCGCAAGTCTTGGCCAGTAGTGATGTGTGGAGCAAGTATCCACAACTGACTCCACCGTTACGAAAAGCACTTTCAGCACTGATTCATGACGATCCGATGGATGCGCAGGCTTTATTCGTAGACTTGGAATACGGCTACGGCACTGTGGAGACGCAAGACGATCTTGATGAGCTTGGTGAAGTCTATCTATATACTAAAGACGGCAAACCTACCGATGCATATGTCTGGCCGTTACCGGAAGCAATTCGCGGAAAGCGTGAAGAAAAGCCGGTAGCAACAGCTATTGAAGCTGCCACAGCAATTGGTGAAATGCGCCTGTTTGCAGAGCTTGCTCAGGCTGAAGCGTCCATTACAGCGAAGCCAGTTGTTGCTGCATTAAAGCGAACAAAGAAGACCCTTGGCCGGTTGAATCAGGAAAAGGATCGTCTCGAGCGCATGATTGCAGGGCAGCAACAAGCCGTACTTTTGCAGGCTAGCCTGTGGCAGATTGATGCAGACCGTAAACTTCCTTCTATCACTCTGACAGTTCCGGAAGGTATTGATGGATTGGTGGCTGGTGAAGAGTGTACTATCACGCTTGATCCCCGAAAAAGTATTCGTGAAAATATGGCGCACCTGTTTAAACAGGCTACCCGTGGTAAACGCGGTATAGATATGCTTGCTGAACGACGTCAGGTTCTTGAGATGCAATACGCACGACTCCAGCGTGGCGAGGGTGAAGTTCCTAAGCTGCAAACGGAGAAGAAGCTTAAAGGTGGTGCGTTAAAACGTCAGCAGAAACAGCAGGCGAAGGATAAATTTATCCAGCGTTTCAGAAGCTCTGACGGTTTTCTCATGCTTCGTGGACGCAATGCTCAAGGGAACCATGAAATTCTGAATAGAGTTTCATCCTATGATTTGTGGTTCCACGCAGAAGATGGACCGAGTGCCCACCTTGTGTTGCATTTAGATTACCCTGATCAGCAGATTCCTGAGCAGACCTTGAACGAAGCCGCTATTCTTGTTGGTGTTAAAAGTTGGCAACGAGAAGCTGAGCAGGCTAGCATTATGTTTGCCCGAGTGAAAAATGTACGCAAAATTAAAGGCGCTGCTGCCGGTAAAGTGCGTGCGGAAGCTGAAGGCTCCCTCCTTGTAAAATTGAATCCAGAACTTGAAGAGACCCTAAAGTCAAATATGTAAGTTGCGTTCTTTGTCGTTACAACGAAACAATACTGCTTATACCTTGGAACCTTAGGTAGACTGGTAAAAGTATGTTGCGAAAACGTGTAACAAGGAGTCGTTTCGCATATGTCTTTTCATCAGCAGACCATGACCGTTATGGTCTTGTATCCAGAACGCGAACTCGAACAGCAGATTGTGTTTGAAGAACGTCCTGTTCCTGTGCCCGAAAAGGGTGAGGTGCTGGTGCGAGTCCGTGCAACTTCTATTGGCGGGCGTGACAAGCACTTGTTTGCCATGGATGAGTTGGGTTGGCGTACGAAAAGACGTCGTGCTGAGCGGGGTGTCATTACCGGATATGAATTTTCTGGATCTGTAGCTATTGCTGGTGAGCGCTTTAAAGAGGGCGACGATGTTTTTGGATATACAAACTTTCGTAAGGGCGGAGTGGCCCACGCGGAATATGTGTGTGTGTCTGAAGGCATGATTTTTTATAAACCTGACAAGCTTAGCCATGTGCAGGCTGCGACAGTGCCCGTTGGCTGCATGACATCCATGCGAGCCTTGCAGGTGTTGGCAGGTTTAAAAAAGAACCAGCGCATTCTGTTAAGTGGTGCTTCTGGTGGTGTTGGCATTTATGCTGTGCAGTTTGCCAAAATGCTCGGTGCAGAAATTACCGCTCAAGGGCGTTCATGGCATCAGCATGAATTGCTGCGACTTGGGGTGGACAACTTTATTGAGTACACTCAGGAAGAAATTCTACATTCTGATGAAACCTATGATGTTGTTTTTGATGTGGCAGGTATTTGGAATCTTGAAGAGATTGCACCGCATCTCACATCAAAGGGTGTCTATGTTACGACTCATCCAGAACGCGATCGTCTAGGCATCGTCTCTTCATATTTCACCGCTAAGAAATCAAAATATCTTTTTGTTTCTCAAGGAAACACTAAAGTTCTTGCTTCCGTGGCTGTTCTTTTTGATGAAGAAAAGCTTGAGCCTATAGTAGGAAGCGTCTCCCCGTTTTTAGAAGCTCAAAACGAGTTTATGCCGCAGGATAATAAGGTTGTAGGACGCAGGGTGCTTTCTCTTGAATAATGGTATGGTTCGTATTCATTGTTTACGTCAGAAGTCAGGGATGCTTGTTCATCCCTTTGTCCCCTAGCACCACACCAGTGACGGCTTTATCCAAAGAACGCGCCTTTTAATTCATCAAGCATACTTTTGATGGAATCTTTCAATTCAATCAGCAATTTTTGTGCTTCTTTTGTCTCAGCTTTTAGTTCCTCAAGCTCATCCTGCATGTCTTTCTTGCATAAGGTGTAATCTGTTGTGGATTCAGCCCGGTCCATTATGGTCTGCTGTTTTTCATCAAGGCTGCGAATCATTTTTTCAGATCGTTCCTGAGAGGATTCAACAAAGTCATTAAACGAAGTGATCTCATTTTCGTTGGCGCGCTTGTTAATGGCTACAAGTGCTTCTGTGGATACTTCGATTGATTTGGCCAGTAATCGGGCACTGCTTGCAAGTGGCTTTGCGTAATTAATACATTCTTCGTTAGCGTATGCGGGCATGCTGAAAGACAGCATGTATGTGCAGATGATAGCAAAAGCTATTGTTGCGAATCTCTTCACAATAGATCTCCTGTAGCTTGTTATAAAATAGTACTGGATTGTTCAACTGTACTTTTTTCATGACGTTTCATTCCAGTATAGTTTGTGTGCTGTATCATACAAAAAAATCCCTCTGAAGTACGGCTTCAGAGGGATTTTTTATTCTGTACGAAAATAGCAGGTTACATTGCGTCGCCTGCGTCGAGCTCATCAATCTGCTGTTCAATAGCATTTTGAAGCTCTTTAGGAAGCCCATCCATTTCCACGTTAAGGAAGCCGCGGACAATGGTAGAGGTTGCTTCGTCTTCGTCAAGACCGCGAGCCATGAGGTATTCAATTTCTTCCTGAGCGATTTTACCAACGGCAGCTTCGTGAGAAAGCTCAACGCCGTCCTGATCGGAATCAAGTTCAGGAATTGCATGAATACGGCCGCCGCCGAGAATAAGACCTTTGCATTCAAGGTGACCGCGAGCAGGAACAGCATCAGCACCAATGTAACCACGGTTGATAATAGTACCACCGGTGGTCAGTGTGCGTGCGATGATTTCTGCACGGGTGTTAGGAGCCTGCATTTCAATGCGGTTACCGCAGTCAATGTAGGAGCCTTCCGGAGCAACGATAACAGAGTTGAATCGTGCTACAGAGTTTGCACCTTTAAGGGTAATTTTCGGGTACATCTGCAAGTCTTTAACAGGCTTGAGCAGAACGTAGTTGCTAAGGAAAACAGCGTCTTCTTCCAGAACACCTGCGGAGCGTGGTCGTACTGCTGTATCGACACTCCAGTTGTGAATCATGGTGAAGGTAAGCTTGCCACCCTTATGAACGTAAAATTCGGAGATGCCGAGGTGAGCAGATTCTTTAGCGCCGTGTGCAGTTGCACAACCGGAGATAATATGAAGCTCTGCGCCTTCCTCAACAACAACGATGTTATGAACGTTCTGTGAGATGCCTGCTTTGTCGATAAAGAGACATGACTGAACAGGTTCAGTAATTTTTGCACCAGCTTTAGCACGAATGAAGTACCCGCCATGCAGGTTGTCATATGTTGCTCTGGTGAATTCATCTTTGTCTTTATCAACAAGCTGCCAGTAGTATTCCGGAAGACCGTCAAACTCTTCAAGAGCAGCTTTGATGTCCATAACTTCAAGACCTTCACGTTTGGTCTTGCAGTGAACACCGGAGTGGTTCAAATGCATGAACGCGCCGGACTCACTCGGGTTGTTTACATCAATGCCCGCAAAAAGCAGACGTTCTTTATCTTCAGCAGAAAAGCCGGAGAAATCTTCGATAGCTGCTTCAGTAGCACCTTCAGTGCTGTACTGGGAAAGATCGATTTTTTTCATGTCTATGAAGCCTCGTTAAAGCTGGAGAGGTCGAGGATCTCGCCGGTTTCAGCGGAAAGACAGCGCAGACATTCCTGGTAACCGTGATTGGAAATATGATCGAGAATGTCGCGTGGGTTCGCTTCACAACAGAGCTTACCGTTGTACATTACCTGACCGCGGTCAGCATTCACGTATTCGAGAATGTGGCCGGTGTGGGTAATAATAAGACCGGAAGTGTTTGAACGCTTAATTGCCTTTTTCATGGTGCAGCCTTCTGCAAGGCCATCGAGCAAGTTGCGTGCAGTTTTGCCGATGAGAGCCATGTTTTCTAGGTCAACGCCGGATTCTGGTTCGTCAAATAAAACCATATCAGGACGCTGTGCCATTAACTGGAGCATTTCGGAGCGTTTAATTTCGCCACCGGAGAAGCCTGCGTTAATGTCGCGATCGAGGAAGTTGCTGAAGTTAACCTTTTTAGCAAGGCCTTCAACATCAACTTCACGTCCCTGACCGCACATCCGTACGAGATGGCTGGTTTTAAGACCGTGAATTGTAGGAGGGCGCTGGAAGGACATGCCGATGCCGAGGCGGGCACGTTCATACATTGGAGCGTATGTAATGTCCTGACCCTTATAAATGATCTGCCCTTCAGTAACAGTGTAGTTACCAAAACCCATGAGGGTCATAAGCAGGGTAGTTTTACCGGAGCCGTTTGGGCCAAAGAGAATAAACGTTTCACCGTCTTCGATAATGAGGTCAATTCCTTTCAGAACTTCTTTATCGCCGATGTTAACGTGAAGATTTTTAATTTCAAGCATGAGAGAACCGTCCTTACGGGATCCTTTTTCAGTCACGACTATTGTAACTGGACGTCCCGTTATGCGGTATCAATCGGCTCAAGTCAATCGTGTTTTGAGTTGCAAATTAATTCTTAAAGGTTGGTAAGTGGTGGCTTATCATTCTTTTGGATTGCGAACCGTGTCCGGCTTCGGGGTAATGATCTCTGGTCTGACAGGTGGTGTGCCTTCCGGTACTTTACAGTAATAGCATCGGTTCTTTTTCCGAAACAACGGTAGTAATAGAATGCCACTGATGAATCCGCCGATATGTGCCCACCATGCTACGGAATTACTGGCATGACCGCTTAATGCTGCAATGCCGAGTACGACCTGTATTCCTACCCATAATAAAAGAAAGAAGACCGCTGGTAGATAAAAAAAGAATGGAATAATGACGATGGGGATGAGTGTAAGAACTTTCGCGTGTGGGTACAGCAGGAAATACGCCCCCATAATTCCCGCAATAGCACCTGAAGCACCTACCACAGGCGCAGTACTTGTGGGGTTGAACAACATATTAATGAAGATAGCAACAACACCGCAGGTGAGATAGAAGAGCAAAAAGCGCAATGGTCCCATTACGTCTTCTATATTGTCACCAAATATCCACAAAAACCACATATTAAAAATGATGTGTAACCAGCCACCATGAATAAACAGGTGCGTAATAAATACATATTCTGCATCAGGTGGAAAATGCATGCTTGCTGCCCACGTTGGATTAGTAAAACGCGCAGGAACAACGCCATATACATAAAAAAATTCAGTAAGCTGAGATATTGGCAGTGATTTTTCAAATAAAAAGATAATAGAACATACTGCAATGATTGCATACAGCATGTATGGTTTATGGACACGTGGTATAGAGTCGTGGAGTGGGATCATACCTCACTATAAACCAAACATACTGACCTGCCTAGTACATTTGAAACAACACTTGTGTGTATAAAAAGTCAATTGTGACTAAATGCAATGCGTGAACACTGTACAGTGAATTGTATATAGTGGAGTAGTGGAAATGTTTTATACAGTTACGAGGGATTAAAGCTTTGATAATCCAGTAAAGTTAGGTACAACATTCTGTAATGTAACAAAAAAAATGAAAAAATAGAGTGATTATGCAGAGAGGAAAGCCACTATGTCTTTCATTCAATATCGCGAGGATGATTGAAAGATTGACGGTTGATGTTGTATTTTTCTCTTTTGTTAAAGGTAGATACGATATGTTCAATTTTTGTCATTACAGGGTCGTATGTAACACATAGTGCATGTTTGTTGCTATTCATCGACTGCATAAGGAGCTGGTATCTCCTTGTGTTTCCATGTTTAGTATAATTATCATTACTAATATGACGGGGGTTGGGGCGCAATGAAACGTTTTTTGCTGTGTCTTGTCATGGTGCTGTATGGCTGTACTTGTGCTGTTAATGCAAATGCAGAGTCATTTGTAGTTGGATTAATGAATGCAGATAGGCCGCCGTATTTTTGGAGAGATGAAACTGGTGGGTACAGAGGGCTTTTCATTGATGTCCTAGATGAAATTTCAAAAGAGACTGACCTTCATTTTTCATACAAAGCACTGCCAAAAGCACGCATTCGTTTGTATATGACCGTAGGCAAAATTGATGTTGAAATGGGAATTGCCAAGCAATGGCGCAAGAAGAAAGCAGAAATAAAGAATTCTGTTTATTCAATTCCTTTTATGGAATCAAAAGAAGTCTATGTGACTAGTGCAAGGCAAGGCAGCTTTGATTCAGAATTGAATATACCTAGAGGTGATAAGTTCTGTGGAATTTTAGGGTTCAGTAAACCAAAGGGCAGCAGCGAGAAAAGTCGGGTAGATTTCTTATCGGAAAAGCAGCTTCTTAAAATGATAGATAAGAAACGATGTGACTATACAGTTATGCCTCAGGATATTTTCCGCTATTTACTGCGTGGGAATACCTACAAAGTGGTTGCATCTGACCCTATTTCAACCCACGCAATGCGGCTGCGCTTAAATAGGCAACATGAATGGTTGGTTCCGCGGATTGATGCTGCGTTGCTTAGGATGAAGTACAGCGGGCGACTCGCAATCATTCTTGACCGTTACAAGTAGAGTTGTACACGGCATTGTGTAAGGCACATGGTATTTCTGGTATGAACTTTCTTAGCTTCATAGAGATCTTGAGCTTTTTGTTTTGAGATAAAAATTTGTTGTATGGCGTCTTGATTGGTTTCGGAATGCTCAGAATTAGTACAATGACGAGCGTGCGGGGCGGAACCCGGGGGTGGAGATAGCGGTGAAAAAATATTTTGAATATGCTCTGACTTGTGTTGTTGCGTTACTCATATTTGTTGCGTTTGTGCCTATGGCAGAAGCGCAGATTGATGACGCATATGCTAGATCTACGCAGAGCGGTTCTGAGCTTGCGAGTGAGCTGTCTCATTTAAGTGCAGTCTTTTTGTACAACCTTGATGTGAGACAACTTGAGGGAACACTTTCCGTTATCATTAAAAGGACACCATACATAAAAGCGTTGCGAGTGGTGGATACCATTACTGGTGAGCCGTTTTTTACTTACTATAGATCCCGTCGCGAGCATGTTTTTAATGAAAAAATCCCTCTTATTGCTGAGCAGTTTCCAAAATATACATCATCCATCATTTATGAAGATAGTACGATAGGCAGGCTGGAACTTTTTTATCAGGACCCTTCACTCGGAACCAGTAAAGACAGAAGTGTGTGGCTTACTGAGATAGAGAGCCAATGGTTGGAAAAGAATCCTGTGGTTCGTGTCGGAATCGAACAGTGGCCGCCATTTAATTATGTTGTGCCCGGTGAAGGACCTAGAGGGATTGTTGTCGATCTCATAGCTAAAATGTCCGAGCGGGCTCCCGTGCGCTTTGAATACGTCCTCGGAACATTTTCTGAACTGATGGAAAAGTTTAAACAGGGTGAACTCGATCTGCTTCCTAATGTCTACTATCATCCTTCACGTGAGACTTTTGGAGATTTTTCAACGCAGTTTATGAGCGTGCGGGACTTTTTGTTTGTCCGGCAGGATGACTACTCCATAAAGAAGATGAGTGATCTGCGTGGGAAACGGGTTGCCATAGTCAAAGGATATCTAACAGCAGACCTGCTTCCTAGAAGATTCCCGGGTATCGAAGTCGTTTCAACTCCGGCTTTGGTAGATTCAATTGCCGCGCTGTTAAATAACGAAGTTGATGCGTTGTTGGATGCACATATGGCGGTTCTTTATGCACAAAAAGAGAACAGTCTTTCAGGCATTAAAGCTGTCCCGCAGGACGCATTCCCATCTCAGTCACTGCATTTTATTACGGCCAAAGATGAGCCGTATCTACATTCTATTATTGAAAAAACATTAAATTCTGTAAGCGAAGCGGACAAAGACGAAATAACAAAGCGATATGTTCTTGCCCGTAATACTGCAGCGCAGAGCCTGCCGAGTGAGAACACTTTTGAAAGAGATGTGGCGCTATTGTTTTTGCTGTTTTTTGCGCTGCTGTGTTCTCTCTTTTTAATTGTCCGTGCACTAAATAAAAAATCAAAATATAGTGAAGGGCTTGCGTTTGGCTCGATTAATTTTGCGCGACTGCTGTTAATTGCAATCGCGCTGTTTGTATTGTTCTGTTCTGGGACGTCATGGTTTATTTTAACAGAGAGCCGGAAGGATATTCTTCAAAAAGAGCAGCAATCGCTTGTTGAAAGACTTGAATCAACAGAATCTCGTTTGTTGCGCATGATTGATATGCACTCTCGTATTCTTCAATACATGGTAGGCAGAGGTATGTTTTTTACGCTTGTCGATCAGGTTGCATCGATGTCGGGTAATAGAGATACTTTTGAGTATATACGTATATTGCAATCACTGGAGAGTTACTGGGAGCAGTATAGTGTTCTCGCCGGCGAACAGTCCCGCATTCTGTTATCAGTACAGGGTGAGGTTATTGTCGGTGACAAAAACGATAAGGGCGCCAATATTGCAAAACGGCATCCTCGATTGTTCCGAAAAGCTCTTGCAGGGCAAACTGTTTTTGTACCGCCATGCTATCATGCGGGAGCTTCAAAAGGTGGGCAGCAATGCGGTATGTATTTGCTTATGCCTGTTGTAAATTCCTCCCGTAAGTCTGTTGCGGTTGTGGCGGCTCAGCTTGATGTGAATGAACATTTCTATCTTTCTATTAACGACAGTACAGCGGAGCAGCATGGAGAAATTTTTGCTGTGAACCAGTTTGGTGAAGTTTTGTACGACACCTGCATACAGGGGCTTTCTGTTAATAACAAAAGCCATATTCAAGGACACCTTAGCGCCTTTGCGGGAATAGATGTTCCATTTAACGTCGATACAAAAGGAAGCACTCAAGCACATCGGGGCATGCGTTTAGTTGAGTACCAGAGCCCTCAAGAAGAAAATGTGTATGGTCTTGCTCGCTGGATTCCCGGATTAAATATCGGGTTGGTCGCTGAGAGCAAAGTAACGGGAGTATTAGAGCAGTACACGCGGTTTAAATATAGCGTTATTGCCATTATGTTCCTTATGCTTTCGTTCACAATTCCATCTATTCTTTTCACGCTTAGCCTTGGCAGAAAGGCAAATAAAAGCCTGCTCCAGTCAAAAGAAGAGTTGAAGCATAAAGTTTTAGAGCGAACCCAGGAATTACAAGAGCTTGAAAAGCAATGGCGTCTGATCCTGACATCCGTAGGGCAGGGGCTTCTTGGATTGAATAGTGATGGGGAAGTAATTTTTGCGAATGATGCAGCATTGTTTAATCTTGGATACTCTGATGATGAAATTATCGGGAAGAAGATTCTTGAGCAGATTTTGTTTACCTCAGATGAAGGCGAGGAGCCAAGTACTACACGATCTTGTATTTATGATGCGCTACATTCCGGACAGACAAGTACGAATCGTAATGAATTTTTTCAGGCGAAATCAGGACATATTTTCCCTGTCGAGTACACATGTCGTTCTATTATTAATGAAGAAGAAATTCAGGGCTGCGTAATTGTATTTACTGATATTACGCAGCGTAAACGGATGGAACAGGAGCTTGAGTCAGCTCGAATAACTGCTGAAGAGGCATCCAACGCAAAGAGTGAATTTTTGGCAAATATGAGTCATGAAATTCGCACTCCGATGAATGCAATTCTTGGTATGTCCCATCTGGCTTTGCAGTCAGAACTCAACAGGCGGCAGCGTAACTTTATCGAAAAAGTACATAGAGCTGCGTATTCCTTGCTGGGTATCATTAACGACATTCTAGATTTCTCTAAAATCGAAGCAGGCAAATTACAGATAGAATCTGTGCCATTCTACCTTGATGACGTCATGCAGGATGTTGCGGGCGTTGTAGGGCTGAGGGCAGAAGAAAAAGGGCTGGAATTACTCTTTAGAATTTGTCCTGAAGTGCCGTCAAAGCTTATTGGTGATCCCTTGCGGCTGACGCAGGTGTTGATCAACCTTGGCAATAATGCAGTGAAATTTACCGATGAAGGTGAAGTTGTTGTCACAGTTGATGTGGAAGTTGTGGCAGAAAACAACATTACGCTTCTATTTTCTGTCCAGGATACTGGCATCGGCATGAAGCGTGAACAGATCTACAAGTTGTTCAAATCTTTTTCTCAGGCGGATACTTCAACAACCCGTAGATATGGCGGCACCGGTCTGGGGCTTGTAATCTCGCGTAGTCTTGCTCAGCTTATGGGTGGAGAAATTTGGGTTGAGAGTGAATACGGAAGTGGAACCACGTTTTCCTTTAATGTTTGCCTCACTGTTGACGTAGAGAGTGAGGGGCAGGCTTCTGTTGCCTTGTCTAACGGTGCACGGGTGCTTGTTGTAGATGACAGTAGAACTTCACGCGATATCCTCTGCTCGTTGTTAACTGAGCTGGGGTATGTAACGGATGCCGTTGATTGCGGTATTGATGCTGTGAAAATGGTTAAAGAGTCTGTAAAGGCTGAGCAGTACGAGATGATTGTTCTCGATTGGCGTATGCCTGATATGGATGGCATCACGACAGCAAGTTTAATCAAAGAACAGTATGGTTCGGAAAATTGCCCAGATTTAATTATGGTTACTGCATTTGGTCGTGAGGCTGCCACTGACGCTGCGGAACAAGGCATTATTGATGCTTGTGTGATAAAACCGCTTACCAAGAATTCACTGTTGCAGGTTCTTTCTTCCGTTAAAGGAACCTTTAACGCGACAGAGAAGCGAAACAACGGGCGGAAAAATGCTGTCGACAGTGCATTGCAGCAACTTGCAGGCGCCGTTATGTTGCTGGTTGAAGATAATGAGGTAAACCAAGAGCTTGCTGTGGAATTGCTTGAGTCGAACGGTATGATTGTTTCTGTAGCAACAAACGGGCAAGAAGCTTTGGATATTCTTGAAGAGAAAAAATTTGACGGTGTGCTGATGGATTGTCAGATGCCGGTTATGGATGGATATGAAGCAACCCGCAGATTGCGTGAAGATGCACGTTTTGCTGGGTTGCCAATCATTGCTATGACAGCAAATGCAATGGTGGGAGATAGGGAAAAAGTTATTGAAGTCGGTATGAATGATCATATTGCAAAGCCATTGGAACTACTTGATATGTTCTCAAAAATGGCTCGCTGGATCACTCCCTCCACTGGTGTAGAACTGAATGCACAGGATGCAGACAGCGGTGATATGCTGCCGAACATTACCGGTGTAGATTTTGAAAAAGGGTTGTCTACTTGCCAGCAGAATAAAAACTTGTTGCGGCGGCTGCTTGTACGCTTTGCAGAAACGCAGGCAGATTTTTGCATATTGATGAACGATGCGTTGCAGAAAGATGATATTGAAACAGCAAGCAGGTATGCGCACACTCTTAAAGGGGTGGCAGGCAACATCGGAGCAACAAAGATTCAGGAACTCGCTGCAGAGCTTGATGCAAATATTACTGCGGAGAATGGTAGTGCTATGCAGCGTCAGCTCATAAATGCACTTGATGGAGCATTGGCTGTTACCGTGAATGATATCCGAAATAAACTTGTGCTTGCGCCAGTGATTTCTAATATTCAACTTTCAAAAGAGATATTAGGTGACGAGCTGCTGCAATTACGTGCGCTGCTGGATGATGATGATACAGAGGCTGTGGATTTGATAGAAGAGATTCAGCGTCATATGGGTGGTGCTCCAAATTTACAGAACCTTGTTCGTAACATGTCTGAATTAGTACGTGATTATGATTTTGAGAATGCACTAGTCTTATTGGAAGAGCTTGAGACAGGTGTACAGAAGCTTTCTGCATAATAAATTGTTTTAGTATGTAAAATTGCAGTGATAAATAAGTTTTTCTTGAAATGAAGACAAATTTATATATCAATCGCATTTGTAGATAGAGAGTTGGCTACGTAGTGGGTATGTTGACAGTATATAGGCATGGGGGGCTAGTCCTGTGAATAGAGACAAATTAACAGTTCTGGTGGTCGATGACGCACCGGAAAATATTGAGATACTGCGGACTATCCTACAACCGCAGTATAAAGTTAAAGCTGCCCGAACAGGTGAAAAAGCACTTAAAATTGCACGGAACAATCCGTCGCCTGACATGATTCTGCTCGATGTCGTCATGCCGGTGATGGATGGGTATGAAGTGTGCCGCCGTTTAAAAGCTGATCCGGCAACGGCAGAAATACCGATAATCTTTATTACTGCAAAAAATTCAGCGGATAATGAAACGCAGGGCTTTGAGTTGGGGGCTGTGGACTACATCGCAAAACCTGTTTTGCCTGCCATTGTTAAAGCTCGTGTAAGCACTCAGTTGGCTTTGCGAGATCAAACGCATCATTTGGAAGAGCTTGTTTTGCAGCGGACAATGGAGTTGCAGAACACCCATTTGGAGCTTATTCGCTGTTTGGGGCAGGCTGCTGAATACAAAGATAACGAGACGGGGTTGCATGTTATCAGAATGAGCCATTATGCCCGTATCATAGCTCAACAGCTTGATGCAGGTGATGAATGGGTTCAGTTGGTATTTCAGGCGGCTCCGATGCATGACGTTGGAAAAATTGGTATTCCTGACTCTATCTTAAGTAAGCCTGGTAAACTTACTGAAGAAGAATGGCAAACGATGCGAAAGCATCCGGAATATGGCGCTGAAATTATAGGTGACCACTCATCGTTATTGCTGTCCATGGCTCGTGAAATTGCGTTGACGCATCATGAAAAATGGGATGGAACCGGTTACCCGTACAACCTGTCCGGCGATGACATTCCTCTTTCAGGTAGAGTAGTAGCCATTGCCGATGTGTTTGACGCACTGACATCAGAGCGACCGTACAAACATGCATGGGCTGTGGAAGATGCTGTTGCGCTTATTCAAGAAAATGCAGGGAAACATTTTGATCCTAAACTTGTTGCTGTTTTCTTGAAAGAATTGCCGGCAGTGCTCGAGATTAAAAATAAATATGCAGAAAATGCAGCAGATGTGTCAGAGCATCTACACAGTGTTTTCGGTGTTTGTGTGTAAATTTTATTTTATTATTAGATAGACGTTCCTTGCGGTGCGGACTTTCTAGTAAACGATTGTTTTTGGCTACCTAGTTGGAATTAACGGGGCTTACTCACTTGCAAAGATGCTTGGAGCTGTTGTTTGCTATAACTAAGCATTTAAGCTTTCCGACATAGTCGTGGGGGCATAAGCCCTTTTTCAGGCAGGCGATTGTTTATAAAAAAAGGGTGGAGTTTAATACTCCACCCTTTTTGCGTGTAATTATTGTGCGTTGCGGCGGGGTGCTTACGATTCAAGTTCCAGGAGATCGGATTCTTTACCGATGGCAACGAGGATGTCTCCCTCTTCCAGTGTTCTGTCCGCAGGCGGAACAAATTCATATTCCTTATCGCCTTTCTTTTTGGTGGCAACAACCATGACGCCGAAACTTGTCAGCCCGAGATCTATGAGGCTTTTTCCCACCCAGTTATGAACTTCCAGTTCCTGTAGCAAAATATTGCCGCCAAGCGGGAGTAAGTCCAGCATTCCCGGATTTGCTATGCGGTGTGCAAATTGGCTTGCTGCATCGCGTTCCGGCTGAATTACAGTTTTTACCCCGAGTCTGCGCAAAACAATCGCATGTTCATGACTGATGGCTTTTACAGCTAGTTTTTTCACACCCATTTCTTGTAGATTCAGAACAATCAGAATGGATGTCTCCATGGACTTGCCAACGCTGACAACTACTTTGTCTAAATCCATAAAACGAAGCTGTTTGAGTACGACATCGTCGGTGGCGTCTGCCTGATATGTCTGTGAAAGAAATTCTTCTGCTTTCTTGGTGGCGTTGGAGGAGCCGTCCACGCCAATAACTGTGTGTCCGAGGTCGGATAAAGATTCAGCAAGTGCACTGCCAAATTTTCCGAGTCCAATAATTCCGACTTCCATTTTTTTCATATGTATATGCTCCTAGCCGATTGGAAGGTCTGTTTCCGGTACTTTGTACCGTACATTTGAATGAAATTGCTGTAATATTGTCAGCAGCCAGATGGGGCCGATACGGCCAATAAACATAAGGGCGATGATGATGCACTTACCGGCTGTGGTAAGTTTGGCGGTTAAGCCCATGCTGAGGCCAACTGTGCCGAATGCTGAAACAACTTCGAAAAATATTTCTAAAAATTGTCCGCGTAACTGTGTATGAGAATTGTTGCCGCCTTCCGTCAGGTTGAGTGCCACAGTGGCAAAACCAACGATAAGAGTGGCGATAAAAACAAGCGTAACAACTTTGTTGATGGTCTTTGAGTCTAGTGCCTTGTTGCCGATGACAACTTGTTCACGCCCTCGAACCTGCGCCAGCATAAATGCTCCGAGTGCGCGGAATGTGGTTACTTTAATCCCGCCAGCGCACGACCCCGGCGCTCCTCCGATAATCATTAAGAAAATCATGAACAGGAGATACAGGTTGGTCATTTCTCCCATGTTTACTGTGTTGAATCCGGCAGTACGAGCCGTTACAGACTGAAACAGGGATGTAAGTAGATTGGTTGTTAACGGTGCGTCGTTAGGGGAGGATATGCGCGAAATGAAAAGCACAACTGCTCCGCCAATAATAAGCATTGCAGATGTTGAAAGAATTATTTTAGTAACAAACGATATTTTTCCCTTCCTACCTTGCCGGAACCATAGATGAAGTTCATCAAGCACAGAAAAGCCCAATCCACCGAGAATGATGAGCAGCATAATGGTGAAGTTGACCCCTGTGTTGGTGACCATACTCATCATATTATCTGGAAAAAGGGAAAACCCTGCATTGCAGAAAGCGGATACCGCATGAAAGATTGCTGAAAACACCGTAAATCGATCATCACCGAAGAAATAAAGCAGAATTGCACCGATAATTTCTATGGTAAATGTCATGGAGGCGAGGCGCAGTAAAAAGCGGCCTAAGTCGAATGATGTGTTGTGGAGAAGAGCCTGCCCGACGGCAAGCCTGTCTGTGAGGGTAACTCGTCTCCTCACTAGATACAGAGCAAGACTTGAGTATGTCATAATACCAAGTCCGCCGAGCTGAATAAGGGCAAGCAATGTAGTTTGCCCTCCCTCTGTCAGCGATGTAGCAGGGTCGAGAACCGTAAGTCCTGTGACGCATACCGCAGATGTTGCGGTGAAAAGTGCGTCTATCCAACTCATAGTGCCTGTAGATGAAAAATCGTACAGTAGCATAGCACCAACAAGTATTGTTGTACTAAAGGCTGCTACAGGAAGCACAAAAGGAAGTAACGTCTTTTTAGCCATGAGGGTGCAATACGCCTACATGTTGTTGTGTGCAAGAGGCTTTAGAAGCCTCTTGCACTATTTTTATTGTCTGAGAATAACTAGTTGCTCCACAGAACAGTGATTGCATCGATTGTCTGTTGCAGTTTTTTCGTACGCACACGCATAATGGCGTCGATAAATTTGTCTACAGACTGATTGAGTGCTTCAAGCGAGCCGTTGTTCTCAAGAATAATGTGACACGCTTTCATCTTATCATCTTCTGTCCATTGCCACGAGTCCATGGTTGCGATGAGATCTTCATCCCAGCCTCGAACATTTTGCAATCGGCTTTGACGAGATTCTTTGTCGCATCGAACACCGGCAATAATGTCTACATCCCGATCCCAGTGTGATTCATGAAGCAGTGGGATTTCAGCAACTGCAAACGGATCTGCAGCGTGCTCCTGCCAGAACCGCATGAGATCGTGCAAGATCAATGGATGAACAAGCTGCTGTACTTCGTTACGGCTGGATTTTTTCTCCTGCATACGTGCGAACAGTACCTTACGGTTTACAGGGCCTTCATCAGGGGACACCTCGGTGCCGAAACGTCCGCGGAGTACATACCAGCCGTCTGCGCCGTTTTCATACAGTTTATTAACGATTGAATCTGCGCTCCATGTGGCAATGCCTTTTTCTGCAAGGGCAGAAAGAACAACGGATTTACCACATCCCGGCATACCGGTAAGAGCAACTCGCTGTACAGAAAGTGTGAGGCGTTCGATAAGCTCAATAAAGTCCTGCGGAGGCTGGCAGGTGAATGACATGGTTTCTTTAGTTGTCGGCTGCTCGAAATCAAGTTTCCATGCATGAAGCATCTGGCGGGAGGCGTAAGGGGCCAGTGGGGAATTGTCTTTAACACCACCACCGTACAGTGTGTCTCCCCAGATCGGGTAGCCGATGTGGCTCATGTGCACACGAATCTGATGTGTTCTGCCTGTGAAAATTTTAACGGCAACAAGCGAAAATTTGCCTTTCGGGTCGGAGTATAGTGTACGGTACGATGAATGTGCTTCTTTGGATTCCGGTACAACAGCCATACGAACTTTCATTTTAGGATCACGGCCGATTGGTTCCATGATCTCGCCGGATTCAGGCGGAGTACCGTGCACGAGGGCAAGGTATTCTTTAGAAATAATACGTTCGGCAAATGCATCAGAAAGGGTAAGGCGGGTCTTTTCATTGAGTGCAACAATGAGAAGACCGGAAGTATCTTTGTCGATTCGATGCACGATGCCCGGGCGAAGTCCTTCCATTTGTGTGATTTGTGGAACGGAGTGTGCCAAGCGATGTACAAGAGTTCCTTCAGGACAACTCGGGCATGGGTGAACAGTAAGACCAGCTTCTTTGTTAATGACAATAATATCATTATCGCGGTGCAAAATTTCAACATCACCTTCTTCAGGATTGATGTCGTTTTGCACTTGGGGGATAGTAACGATGATTTTCATGCCGGTAAAAATTTTATTTTTGGGTTTTGTACACTTTTCGTCGTTAACAGTCACAAAACCATCTTTAATGAGTTTTTTAATTTTTTCTCTGCTAATAGACTCATTTTTAAGGATATCGCCAAGGTACTTGTCTAGTCTGACGCCATCAATAAGTGCAGGGACACGGTGCTTGATTTTGGAAAAATCACTGTATTCTTCGGGTGTTGTCATAATATTTCTTGCTTGTTGTTTTTGTTTCTTGACCGCTGGCGTTTATTTGGAGTATATACCATTCGTTTAGGCGCGGTCTTTTTAGACCGCTTTTTTCAAGTAATCGCCCAAGGAGGCCGATGTGGCTGTTTACGTGGTTGACCATCCGCTGGTCAAACATAAACTCGGAAGAATTCGCGAAGCAGATATTTCTGTTGCTGAATTCCGTGCACTTTCCAATGAAATTTGTCGTCTTCTCACCTACGAAGCAACCAAAAATCTCGAAACAGAGAAATGTACCGTCGAAGGATGGGCTGGTTCTGTAGAAGTAGACCAGATTAAAGGAAAGAAAGCTACCGTAGTTCCAATTCTCCGCGCTGGCATTGGTATGCTGGACGGTCTTATGGATATGATTCCAGGCGTTAAAGTTAGCGTCGTTGGTATGTTCCGTAATGAAGAAACTCTTGAGCCTGAAGAATACTACGTTAAGCTCGCAAAAAACATTGATGAGCGTACCGCGATTATTCTGGATCCTATGCTTGCAACCGGTGGTACACTTATCGCGACCATCGACTTGCTTAAAAAAGCTGGATGCAAAAAAATCATCGGTCTGTTCCTCGTTGCAGCACCAGAAGGTGTTGAACGTGTTGTTGCAGCGCATCCTGACGTAGATATTTACACTGCATCTGTGGATGAAAGACTCAATGAGCATGGATATATTTTACCAGGTCTCGGTGACGCTGGTGATAAGATTTTCGGAACCAAATAGCGTTTCGATCCGTTTTTGAACGGGAAGAGCATTTGACCCCTGTTCCAGCTTTTTTTAAAGCTGTGGACTCGGGGGAAGGGTGCTCTTTTTTTGGGCGGTCAGGATATGGTTTAGTGCAGATATAGTGTTTTATATCAGTGTGTTGCGCTATTTTATTGAGAATTGAGTTACAAAAACTCACAGTAGGAGGAATGGTGTCAAACATAAATACGGAATATTCTTTTAGGCTTAAAGACTGCTTGCTCGGTGCGCAGATGCTGTTTGTTGCATTTGGTGCGCTTGTTCTTGTTCCACTGCTTACAGGGCTTAACCCTAACGTGGCGTTCTTTACTGCCGGTGTCGGAACCTTGTTGTTCCAGCTTGTTACAAAACGTTCTGTACCAATCTTTCTTGCATCTTCTTTCGCGTTTATCGCCCCAATTATTTATGGCGTACAGACTTGGGGTATTCCGTCAACCATGTGTGGCCTTGCTGCTTCAGGCTTTCTGTACATGGGACTTTCTGTACTTATTAAAGTTCAGGGACCACAAATTCTTGAGCGCGTATTACCTACCATCGTAACCGGTCCGGTTGTTATGGTTATCGGCCTTATGCTTGCTCCTGTTGCTGTGTTTAACGCACTGGGCAAAACTGGTGATGGTGCTATTCAGCTTATCCCTGAACCAACAGCACTCATTATCTCCATGTCAGCCCTTGGAACAACTATTCTTGTTTCCCTTTGCGGTAAGGGAATGCTTAAACTGATTCCAATTCTGTGCGGTATTGTTGTAGGCTACGCATTAAGCCTCTTCTACGGTATTGTAGATTTTACTCCGATTGTAAATGCTCCTTGGTTTGCAGTTCCTAGCTTTGTAACTCCTGAATGGAACTGGGAAGCAATTCTTTTCATCGTTCCAGTTGCTATTGCTCCTGCAATTGAACATGTGGGTGACGTTCTTGCTATCGGCGCTGTTACCGGTAAAAACTACATTAAAAAACCGGGTATCCACCGCACCATGCTTGGTGACGGTATTGCAACTACCTTTGCTTCTATGCTTGGCGGACCTCCTAACACCACATACTCTGAAGTAACCGGTGCAGTTGCTCTTACAAAATCTTTCAACCCGGGCATCATGACATGGGCTTCAATTATTGCCATTTGTCTGGCGTTCGTTGGTAAACTCGGTGCGGTTCTCGCAACAATTCCGGTTCCTGTAATGGGTGGTATCCTTGTACTGCTCTTCGGTACCATCGTAGTTGTTGGTATGAACTCCCTCGTTCGTGCGGGTCAGGATCTTATGGAACCTCGCAACCTCGCAATTATGGCTGTAATTCTTGTATTCGGTGTTGGCGGCATGGCTTTCAGCGCTGGAGCATTCAGTCTCAAAGGTATCGGTCTTGCCGGTATCATCGGTATTGTTCTGAACCTCATTCTACCGAAACATCGCGCATAGCCTGACATACCGTCCAATTAAGGCTAAAGCCCCTGTCGCATATGCGGCAGGGGCTTTTTTATTCAAATTTCCGAAGAATTCTTTTTTGTAGAAAAATTGCGATGACCGTTGTTATCGGGGGAAGCAGGATAATTATCCCTATGATGCTGAACATGATCCCTGGAAGAAGAAACAGCATGGCGGCAAGTGTGATAAGTGCTGAACGGTATGCCGTAACCGGTGGAAGGAGTCCTATTTGAACATCCTCTAAACAGATGGTTATCCAGTCTGCTCCGTTTACTTTAAGGATGACTAATCCAAGGAGGTTGGTAGCAATGGTAATAACAAACAGCACGACTTGAGGGTGCATAGGGGTAATGAGTTTGTGTTCCAAAGGGTTGAGTATGGAAAATATAATAAACAGGGCTAGGTAGTGCCGCATTTTTTCCGGATAAATGGCTTGTAATGCACGTAGTAGAGAGGCACATGTTTCCAGTCGTTCTACCTGCCGGATCTTAGATTCATCGATCTCGTGTTCGTCCAGCAGAAAACGCAATTCTGCTTCTGTAATAGTGGGCTTCATAATATATCGTGTGGTGGTTAGTTCAAAAAAAGTAGAAAAAATTGCAGAAAAATGAGGAGAATGTAATAAGTTCAGAGATTGCACTATGCCATAAGTTTGTAAATATATGTGTGAAAAGATGTTATAGGCTCTAATGCAAACATATTGGATAGTTGGTGTGCTGTGTCAAGTGCTGTTACAGTAAAAAACCTCCACCGGAGGTGTCCGGCAGAGGCTTGAAAGTCTGTTATGGAATAGCTTGAATTGTTCTTATACTATTCAAAGTAATCCATGATTGCTGTAAATACACCTTCAATATCAAGTTCAGTTGTATCAATAATATTAGCATCTTTCGCTGCAATTAACGGTGCAATAGAACGAGTTCTGTCCTGCATGTCACGTTCTTTAATCTGCGTGATGATGAGGTCAAGATCTGCCGGTTTCCCCATTTCCTGCAACTGGTTAAAGCGACGTAAGCCGCGTTCTTCTGCCGTTGCATCAAGGAAGAACTTGTATCTGGCTGTAGGGAAAACAACAGAGCCCATGTCTCTGCCTTCTGCCACGAGAGAAGTCTGCGTGCTAATTTCACGCTGGACTCGTTTCAGGGCATCACGCACCACTGGAAGTTTTGCTACGGAAGAAGCCAAGGCGGCAACTTCTTCTGTACGAATTTCGTCACCGACAGGAGTGCCGTTGACGGAGAGTACAGATTTGAATCCAATGCCGGAGAGGGAGAAAGTATATTGTGCAATATGCGCTTCCAGTTCCTGTTCAGACATGGTTGGAGCAGCTTCTCCAAATTTCCAGCCAAAGATACGGAACATAGCTCCGGTATCGAGGTAGGCAATGGAAAGTTCCTGTGCAACGCGTTTGGCAAGGGTTGTCTTGCCGACACCGGCGGGACCGTCGAGTGTAACGACGCGCAGGTTATTCTGCATTAAGAATCTCCTTGAGAGCAGAAATAAGCACTTGGTTCTCATAGGCAGTGCCGATAGAAATACGCAAGTGTTTAGGTAGATTGTAGCCTTTTACAAGAGGACGAATAATGAGGCCACGCTTCAGCAGCTCTTCATTAAGATAGCTGCCGTCTTTTGGAGCTTCTACCATAATAAAGTTTGCGAGAGACGGGTAGACTTTAAAGTCTAACGCCTCTAACTCATGCGTAAGGTAGGTGCGACCTTCGCGTGTTACACGCAGGGTTTCTTCAATAAAAGGCGTATCATTCAGCGCGGCAATGCCTGCCTGTTCTGCTAATACGTTTACGTTGAAAGGTGCACGGATGCGGCGCAGGTATTCTGCAAGGCTAGGGTGCATAGCCCCGAAACCGAGACGAAGGCCGGCAAGACCGAAACATTTAGAGAATGTTCTTAGCACACATACGTTTTCGTATTGTGTAAAGCGAGGCAGCATGGAATAGCTGTCCAAATCTTCTGCAAAATCCATGTATGCTTCATCTACAACCAAAAGACAGTCCGCGGGCAGCTTTGAGTGGAGGGAAAGAATTTCCTCAACATTCGGTGCATAGCCGGAAGGATTGTCCGGTGTGGTGATAAATACAATGGATGTCTGATCATCAACCAGCTTAAGCAGGCTGTCCCAATCAAACGTAAAATCTTTATTTAATGGAGCCTGACGGAAATCGACACCGTTTAGGCATGAAAGAACCTGATACATGGAAAAACAAGGGTCAAAGGCAACAATGTTGTTTTTTCCCGGTGTTGCTTTAACACGAATGAGCATGTCGATGACTTCATCAGAGCCGTTTCCGGTTACGATGGTGTCTTCTGGGATATGAAAATGATGGGCAATTGCTTCGATGAGATGCGGGGTTCCAACCTGACCATAACGGAATGTGGATGCTGCATGAAGTTTGATGGCATCCTGAACACGCGGGGACGTTCCCAACGGGTTTTCGTTACTGGCGAGTTTGATGATGGATTCGAGACCGTATGCCTCTTTTACCTCGTCGATGGACTTTCCTGCCGTGTAGGGCGAAAAGCCTTTAACCTCAGCGCGAATTGCTTCACTTACACATACTTTTGAGCTCATGTATTGCCCCTTTCCCAATTTTTCTTCAATTTGCTTTTTGACATACCGTCTGTGGCTGTTTTGGCTATTATATAAGGTTATAGCACCAAAATCAGAGGCAGTAGTCGGTTGTTAGACAATAGTTGAGCAAGTTATGCATCAAAAAAATTATGCACAATAAAAAGGACGACCCAATATGGGTCGTCCTTTTGAATAGACTACTAAAATGTATATCGCAAGTGGCAGCGTGTTACTTGGTAAAATCTGGCCTTACTGTAAGGACCGGAATATCTGCTCCGCGAACAATTTTGGCAGCTACAGAACCAAACAGGATTCTGTCTATGCCGGTTCTGCCGTGTGTACCCATAATAATGAGGTCGGCTTTTGCATCGGCTGCAATTTCAAGAATTTCTTCAGCGGCAAAACCTGTAACAACTTTACCTGTGGTTTTTACACCGGAGAAGTGTTTTTCTAGGAAATTGTCCATACTTTTTTCTGCACCGGTAACAATTTCACCAACAAAGGATTCGATTGTATTCGGCGGGACGTGGAAACCTACATACTGGTTTAATGAAGGCGCTGCGTAAACAACGATCAGTTCAGCGTCAAATTTTTCAGCAAAAAGTCTTGCATATTCTGCGATATAGGTACTTTCGTCAGAAAAATCGACAGCCACAACAGCTTTTTTTATAGCAACCATACTACCTCCTCAAGGATAATGAGTATCTGTCTATAGCGGTTAACTGCTTTGTTTTATACACCATATACACACACTCTGTGAAGATAGACAAGGATAACGTTCTTATGTAGTTTGCAGAAGTTGTGCATTTTTTCCCGCAAATCATAGGCAGAAAATGCCGTGTGGTTCATGCCCGAAAAATGAAAATGTACTGTTTTCAAGGGTTCAGACGTTTTGGCAAGCTCTTTGCTACGTTAGGAGTAAATCCTAATCGCCGGGGATATTGTTATGAGAATAAATACGACAGATCAAATTACATCGATTGCTAAGCAGAATCAGGCAACCACAGCTCCTAAAAGAGCTGCCGATGGTTTCCATAACCTGCTTTCTCAGGAACTTGAGTTGCAGAGTAAATCTGCAACAGAGGCAATGTTGCCTCCCGGTACCCGCTCTATTGCGTTTGACCCGCGTCTGAACGCGGATCAGCAAGTCTCTCAGACTGCTGTTGATCCGAATAAGGTTGCAGATGAGTTAGAAGGCATTCTTGATCAGTGGGAAAAATATTCCACACAGATCAGTACCCAAGGCTCACCGGATCTTAAGGGCGCGTTTGGCACACTTAAAGAGCTTGCCTATAACCTTGCTACGCTCAAACAGACTGCACCGTCTCTTGAATCTGATTTTCCAGAGTTGGACACCGTGCGTAATGAGCTTGAGGTTATGACCGTGACTGAACAGTTTAAATTGAACCGCGGGGATTATCTCGCGTAATATTCAAGACGCCGCTGTCGTTTCTTAATGAGAGACTGAAGTGGTGTGCAAGGATGGATTGCAGCACAGCAGATCTCCTTGCAGTACTGAATAGAAAAAGAAAAGGCAGCCTGATGGCTGCCTTCTTTTGTATTCTAGAATGAAATTTATTTTTGCTAACGTTTTAGTTCATGCAGCAGCGTTGTAATTGCTGCCATAGCAGTCTGATAACGAACATCGGCTCTGCCGCCGCTGAATACGTGATGCAGAGCAAAGTGCTGCGTGCCTAGAGCAAATCCTATCCAGACTGTTCCAACCGGCTTATCTTCGGTGCCTCCGGTGGGGCCGGCAATACCTGTTACAGATATTGCTACCTGCAAATTCAAGGCTTCCTGAACTCCCCGTACCATTGCCAGTGCTGTTTGTTCGCTTACAGCTCCGTGTTTGACTAAGGTTTCATGTGGCACATGAAGGATGTTTTCTTTTACTTCATTTGCGTAGGAAACAATTGTTCCCCTAAACCAGTCGGATGAGCCGGAAACTTCGGTAAGCAGCATGGAAATAAGCCCGCCAGTGCATGATTCTGCCGTGCCGAGCATGTATTTATTTTGGCGAAGCAACTCACCGAGTTCTACAATTTGAGTGGATAATTCTGGAATATGCATATGATAACTCCCTGAATAACCGCTATCACTGCGCGAGAGGCATAGCAAGCAGTCCTTGCAAGAGGCTCTGCGTCCAATGTAGAATAGCATGAAGAACAGGAGGCGGAAACATGGCAGATTTTACTTCTATTTCGTTGGCCCTTCAAGGCGAGGTCATGGTCGACATTGCTAACGGTTTTTTCGGGGCGCGCAAAGCTATAGACGATGAATGTGAGCTTTTTGAATATATAGAAAGTGACATCCGACTCGCAGAGCAGCGTGCATTAAATACCTGTGCGCAGTTGAAAACGTTGTTGACTAGCGAAAAAGATTTGGAAGAATTGCTGCGTGCCATTGGTGTGCCTACAGATTTTTTGCGTCGTGTTGATTTTCCAGACCCATGGCTGAGCATGGAATTGCCTTTCGCCTTTACAACAGAAGGGCGTTATAAAAAATGTGTTCTGGAAACGTATGAGCGCATGTGCAATGCTTTTGAATATTTCCTGCACGGCATGACGTACGAAAAGAAAGGCACGATAGAAAAATACGGCAGAACCACAGGGTATTATCGGTACATGGAATGGTGTGAAGATCTGAATATACGCATTAAGAAGGTTAACCGAGATCGTTCACCATCGCAGGTGTTAAGTGTAGTACGCGGTATGGATGTGGAAAAAATGGCCAAGCAACGTGCGGTGGGAGCAGTTACCAGTAAAGCTGGGTGTATCCCAGGTGATGATCTGTGTATGTTGCTGGTGCCGTGCGAAGAGTTTGCTGAAATGGAGCTTCCAGAATTGCCGCCGCTTGATACAATCCTCCAGTCTGAAGATTCTGTCGCGATGCTTGTTAAGCGACATGCTTCAAAAGTGTATAAAAGAGATCGGGAAAAGATAAATTCTATACTCGAGATCTTGAAAAAGAATTAAAAATTACGCATTAAAAAGGCAGTGCAACAGTACTTGTGGCATTAACTACAGTTTTCGCTAGTTGTGTCGAAGAGTATTGTACGCTGCCTTTTTGTATTGCTCGCTGTATATGGCGAGTTAAGAACTGGCAGCAGTCATTTTGTTAGAGACGTTTACAGGCTTACCGAAAAGCATGTTTATTTTTCAGGAGATAGTAATGCGCTGTCGATTTTTAGCTGTGTTTATGGGCATTGCCCTGAGTGTATTTACCTTTGTTGTTGTGCCTAATGCATATGCAGAAGCGCCTGTTAAAGTTGTATATGGCTTTGACAGAGAGTTTCCGCCATTTTCTTTTGAAGAAGCAAAAGGGAAGGCTGTCGGATTCGATGTTGATCTGATCCGCGCAATTTTTAAAGGTCAAAACGTTAAGCTGGTAACACGCCCGCTCGTTTGGGATCATGTTTTAATGGAGCTTTCTTCCGGCGCAATTGATTTGACCACTGGTATGGCAAAAACAAAGCAGCGTAGCTTGCTCTTTACTTTTTCAGAGAAACCGACATTGCCGATGAAAATTCGTCTGTTTACCAAAACTCCAAATAGAGTCGGGAACATTACCTTGTTGCGCGGGCAGAAAGTGTCCGTAAAGCGTGGTTCATTCCAGCAGCGTGTTCTGGAGGATTTTGGTGGCATGAATGTGAAGTCGTTCGGAACTAAAGTGGATGCAATCCACGCACTTGGTCGTGACGAAGTGCAGGCATATTGTGGACCAGAGCAGACAGCATACTATTACTTGAATCGTTTTAAATACGGCAAGATTAGTGCTGTTGGTAGCCTTATGCGCATTACAGAATCTTTTGTTTCGGTTAACCGTGACAAAGGGCGTGTTCTGCAAATGGTGAACAAAGGATTCCAACGCGTTGTTGCAACGGGTGAATACGATAGAATTTACCGTAAGTGGTTTGTTCCGGAATTATACGAAGATGAGCTTAACCTGTTGTTTGAAGCCGCTTCAGAAGCCGCTGTGAATGCATATGCTCCATATTCAAAAGTTCCTGTAGGTGCAGCTGTGCTTACTCGTTCCGGTAAAACATATGTTGGTTGTAACGTTGAAACTGCCAAAGAAACTGTTTCTGCCATTAAAACTGCAATGCTTAAAGCGATTGCAGACGGCGAATACGATATCCGTGCAGTGGCAGCACTTGCTCCTGACGGATCAGTTATCGCCCCGACTGCTGAAGACAGACAGTTTTTGTTCGAGTTCGGACGCGGCATCCTTGCAGCAGTTGAACCGGATAGAGGTGATGTAAAAATGATTATGGTTTCCCAGTTGTTACCATATCCAATTTTGTCTGGTAACAGAGGGTTCACCTACGATTAACAGAATAGTTCGCCAAATATTTCTAGAAAAAAGCCGACAGATGTCGGCTTTTTTCTTTGTGTAATCAGAAGTTATCAAATTGTTTGAAGGAAAAGACTGTTTTTTTACCATAATGGTTAAAGTCGATACATAACTGCCGATAAGCAAAGTGTACTGCTATAGCGCAAGGGGCGGGTTTTAGTTTCATTCACATAGCAGTATTGAATATTTTTCAACACTAATGGCTATAGGTAGTTGAAAAATTGCACCACGAAATTTTATTAAGAACGTATTATTGCAACGGCACTGTTTTGATACTGAGAACATTCTTCTAGTATTACACATTTCTGGTTGGAACCGAATTACGGGGGATACAGAGAGCTTATGAATATTAAACAAAAAGCATCCAATTTTCTATTAGTGGGAATTGTTACAGTGTTACTGGGTACACCAGTGCTGTATTACTCATTAGAACATCTCGGTTCTGCATATGATGACTTTTCTAAACGGGTTGTTACACGTCAGGAACTGCTGTTATCTATGAAGTCGCAGTTCGGTTATGGTGGCATCATTCATAACTTTAAGAACTATGTGCTGCGCGGAACTGATAAGTATTACAGCCGCGTAACGAATAACCAGCAGGCCATTACTGATGCCATTGAAGAGTACGAATCTCTTAAAGATATTACACCTGCAGAACGACAGGCTTTAAAGAAAATTGAGACCGTAGTAGGTCACTATTTTGAAAATATCCGCCTCGTAAAGCGTCTATGGGGTGAAGGTAAAAAGCCTGCAGAAATTGATTCGATTGTGAAGATCAGCGATAAACCTGCATTTGAAGGGTTTAAAGTTGTAGAGAAATATTATGATGAGCTGAAAGCAAATTCCATTGCAGAATTTGCAAGTGCGCTTAGTCTACTGCACTACGCACTCATAGCAACAATCCTTGTGGTGATTTCACTTCTTATTGCGGTTTGCCTTGGCTATGCAAAAACAGCCCGTGAATTAAGCATTGTTGCCGGTGTGGCAGAACGAGTAGGGGATGACCCAGATTCAGTGTCTTCTTTGGATAAAAATCGTCCAGACGAACTGGGCTTATTAGCACGTGCACTCACCAACATGGTTCAAAGTCTTCATAAACAGATTCTTGATGCGAAAGAAAAAACAACTATTGCAGAAAGAAGCACTAATGAAGCACATGCCGCGCGTGCGCAAGTTGAAGCGCGTGAAGAAGAAATTCAAGAAATTTCCACGCAAATCATCACCACTGCAAACAAATCCAGTGAAACAATGCGTTCCGTTGTAGCAACCACAGAGTCGTTAACCGATCAAATTGGTCAGATTGAAGCCGGTGCCAATGAGCAGCGTTCCCGCATTTCAGAAACAGCCATGTCCATTGAAGAAATGAACTCAACTGTTTTAGATATTGCCCGCAACGCAAGTGATGCTGCACAGAAGGCAGACCAAACTCGCGGGCGTTCTGATGAAGGTGCACGCGTTATTGCAGAGCTTAAAGACGCAATCGGTTTTGTGGCGCAAAGTGCAGAAGATCTTCGCGGTGTAATCACCGATCTTGGTGTACAGGCAAACAACATCGGTGGTGTAATTTCTACCATTTCCGATATTGCAGACCAGACCAACCTCCTTGCTCTTAACGCAGCAATTGAAGCAGCACGAGCAGGAGAAGCAGGGCGCGGCTTCGCTGTAGTAGCAGATGAAGTTCGTAAACTTGCAGAAAAAACCATGGTCGCAACTCGTGAAGTTATCGATCAAGTTGGTGGAATTCAGCGTGGTGTGGAAGGAACAACAACCGTTGCGAACGAAATGGACAAGTCCGTAGAGATCACAACAAGCGGTTCTGACAAAGCGCTTGTCGCGTTAACAGAGATTAACGCAATGGCCATCGAAACCGCCGACAGTATTCGTTCAATCGCAACCGCATCCGAGCAGCAGTCTGCAACAAGTGAACAGATTAGCAACGCTGTGGCAGAAGTGAGCGACATTGCAACAAACACCACAGATTCTATGAGCGACTTTAGCCGCTCCATGTTTGATGTGCGCACGCAAGCTGTTGAACTTGAATCACTCATGGCTGAGTTGAAACAGTAGAGTTACAGGTTGTTCTGGCCTCCGGCGACGCTTATCAGCGGGATGTCTCCGACGGCTTAAGAACCCTGTTACACTGTCGCTTTCTGTAATCTCTCGTACCTCGAGAACAGCTACCGCTTTGGAAAAGGGCTTCTTAAGAATCTCCTAAAACTTTTAGTTGCGAGTTATGCACGTTTTTTACGTCACCTCGCGGCTTACGCACCATTACCTTTCTAAAAATGAAAAGGGCTGTCCCTCATATGAGGGACAGCCCTTTTGTTATTCAAGGTGGTGGAGCGTAAGCCGCGTGAAAACATATTCAACGGATTTGCCTCGCAGGTAAAAGTCTTTGGAGATTTTTAAGAACCTTTCTACAGAAAGGTTCTTAAAGTCCCGCTGACAAGCGCTGCCAGAGGCTCGTTGAAGACCTGCTGGATGCAAACGTTCGCAGCTGTAACCACGTTAGGCTTTGCCGCGATATTTAAACAGGGTGCGGAGCACCTTTCGTGTAAACGGAGAGAAGACTTTTTCGCTAAGTATGGAACCGGCGACCTTTTTGTTAATTTCACCGAGCGTCGGGTACGGATGGATGGCGCCTGCTAGGGTGGATAGCTTCACTTTTCCGCCAAGGATGGCGACCCATTCGTTAATGAGCTCACCTGCGTGTATCCCGACAATTTGAACGCCTATGACGCGCCCTTTGTTGTCTTGTAATAACTTGAGCTTGCCTTCTGGCTGGTTTTCAGCGAGTGCGCGATCGTTAGATGCAAACTCTTCTGTACGGACGGTGTATTCTATTTCTGCATCTTTTGCGCGTTTTTCGTTGTAACCGATGGATGCGAGTTCGGGGTCGCAGTAGGTGACCCACGGTATGAGAGTGTAATCGGCTTTGCGTGGCATTTTGAACACAGCATTGGCGATGACAATGCCACCTTCGTATCCTGCGGCATGAGTAAACTGGTACTTGCCGGTTATGTCGCCAACTGCATAGATGTGCGGTACGTTTGTACGCATTTTCTCGTCAACAGGAATGCCTTTTTTAGAAAATTCAACGCCTGCATTTTTAAGATTAAGCGCATGTACTGACGGTGTTCTGCCTAGAGCTACGAGTAGATTGTCACTGGTAACTTTTTGTGCTGGATGCTCTTTAGTTCCGTAATGAACGGAGATTTGATCACCGTCTTTGGTGATCTCTTCAATGCTGCTGTTGGTTATGACATTGATGCCATCTTCACGCAGGGATTGCTCGACAACTTCTGCCATGTCCGCGTCTTCTTTTGAAAGAATGTTGGCGGAACGCTGGAGCAGAGTTACTTGAGAACCGAGTCGGTGTAGAGACTGTGCCATTTCAACGGCTATGGGACCACCGCCGATTACTGTGAGTTTCGGTGGTAATGATTGCTGAAAAAAGACTGTTTCATTGGTGAGATATTCTACTTGATCCAATCCCTTGAATGGTGGTGCAGATGGCGTAGAGCCTGCTGCTATGACAATAATTTTGCCGGATATGTGTTCTGGTGTTCCACCGTCTTGCGGGGCAAGGGCGATTGTGTGCGCATCAGTAAAGGACGCAATGCCGAAGCGTACCACTGCGCCGAGGCTTTCAAAACGCTCTGGTGAATCATGTGGCTGGATTGTTTCTATGACAGATGTAATGTGCGCTGAAATTTTTGAGAAATCGACAGGGTCAAGCTTTGGAGCGGGAAGCCCGTAGCTTTCTGCTTTGGACATTTGGTGACGTACTTTGGCGCATTTTATGAGCGTCTTGCTTGGCACGCAACCATAGTGCAGGCAGTCGCCACCCATCTGCTTTTCTTTTTCAATAAGTAGAACTTTAACACCAAGTTGTGCAGCACCGGACGCAATGGTTAGTCCGGCTGCGCCGCTGCCGATGATGATGAGATCAAAATCGTATTCTGCCATGTTATTTGCTCTCTTTTACTTTGCGGATAAATTTTAAAAGATATTTCGCGATAAGAGGGAAAATTCCGAGAAGGGCAAAGGAGATTAAGTGGATAGGGTGAAGGACGTCTGAAACATCATTAATAGTGGCAAGTTGTTTGCCTGCGTTAACAAATACAGCTGTACCCGGTAGCATTCCCAGCTGTGATACCCAGAAATATGTTCGTAGTGGCAGGCTTGTGATGCCCATGACTAAGTTTACTGCGAAGAATGGAAATATTGGTACAAGGCGCAGGGTAAAGAGGTAAAATGCACCTTCTTTTTCTACGCCTTCATTGATTTTCGCGATTTTATTACCGAATGTATTTTGAACCCAGTCTTTCAGAATATAGCGGGATGCAAAGCAGGCGAGTGTTGCGCCGATAGTAGATGCAAATGAGACAGCGATCAGGGCTGTCCAGAACCCGAATAAGCCGCCTGCGGCAAGCGTCATTATCGCTGCGCCCGGTATGGATAAGGCTGTCACAATGATATAGAGGATGATGAAACCGCCTACTACGAGGAACATGTTTTCCCCATACAACATTCGAAACGCATCTTGTTTGGCCTTGACGTATTCAAGTGTGAGATAGTCAGTGAGGTTGAAGTACCAGACTATCGCAAGTATCAACGCAATAGTCGTAACGATGCCGATCCGTTTTGCCTGAATTGCTGTCATGTTATTTTCCTTCGACTGTTGGGCGTGGGGTAGCTTTATGCATGAGATGGTCTGCCCCGTATTGAGCAGCTCCCCAGAGTCCGGCTTCTTCATTCTGGTTAAGTTTTATGGGAACATTGCAAAGCATGTTGCGATATTGTTCGCAGTCGCGAAACGACTTTTCAAACTCTTTATGTTTAACAACTACAGGGTTTCCAGCAGCGATGCCACCTGTAATGTACAAGCCGCCGAGTGCAAAAGTATCGAGCACAAAGTTATGACATATTCTGCCATAGAATCGCGAAAACCATTCCAGAACAACTGGATATTCAGAAAAGTGTGCTACCACCTTATGAGATGGTGCAATTTCTCCGGTGTGGAATTCAAAAAGATGCGCAAGGCCGGAACCGGAGAGTATGTAGTCTTGAATAACTTTTTCGCAGCCGAGTTTGGTACGTAAAAAATCTGCGTATTCCGCTTCCTCTTTGTTGGTAAACGGAAAAACACTGTGTCCGCCTTCGGACGGAACTGGCAGATATTTTCCGGTGCCGTTGGGAATGAGCAAAGATTTTCCAAGACCGGTACCCGCCCCAAGAATTGCTATAGGGCAGTTTTGAACAGGCTCTCCCGCGATTACCTCAATGGCGTCTTCAAAAGCAGGAGTAAATGTTGAGTAGGCTTGTGCAAGAAAGTCATTAATTAACAACGCATTGTTGCAACACAGTTTTTTGGGCACTACGTTGAGATCAATATCCCATGCAATGTTCGGCGGGTCACATTTGAACCCATCTATAACTGGCCCTGCAACGCCAAAGACGACCGCGTCTGCTTTGTCCGGTTGTAGTTCAAAGTTGGAACTTGCCAATAGTTCCAGTAAATGCACAAAACTATCCGCAGCACTTGTAGAAAGCCAAATGCTACGGTCATGACTTATCGTTTTTCCATGTACAGTAAATGCCGCAAAGCGGCTGTTTGTTCCGCCAATGTCAGCGGCTAAAATACGTTTCATAATGTTGTGCGCCTGATTTTAGCTGAGTGTTTCCTGCTGTAGTATACGCGCCTGTGGAGAAATGAACTGTTATACAATGGAAAGTTGTGATTAAAAGTAATAACTACTCTCAATAACCCTGTAAAGGGTAAATAAAAAAGCGAACCTGCATGCAGGTTCGCTTTTTTATTTGTGTTGTATAGAATTGCTAGTCTTGAGTTGCAATCCAGTCGGAAGCTTCTTTAAGGTCGAGAGTTCCGGTATAAATAGCCTTACCGGAAATAGCGCCTTCAAGGTTCGCTTCTTTTGTAAGCGGGTAGAGTGCCTTGATATCATCAAGTGTAGCTACGCCGCCTGCTGCGATTACCGGAACAGAAGAAGTCTGTGCCAGTTTGGTAAGTGCAGGGAGGTTAACTCCGGTCTGCATACCATCGCGGTCGATGTCGGTGTAGATAATGAATGCTACGCCTTGCTCTTCCATGCGTGGGAGAACATCGTAGATTGTAAGGCCGCTGTCTTCTACCCAGCCTTTAGTTTTTAATATGCCGCCTTCTGCATCAAGAGACACGCCGATTTTACCCGGAAATGCTTTGCAGATAGAGCCGAACAGTTCAGGTTCGGTCAGTGCGATTGTTCCAATGATCAGACGGGAAACACCAGCATTAAGATATGCTTTAGCTGTTTCCAGATCACGAATACCACCGCCAAGCTGAACAGGCATATCAACACTGGAGCAAATATTTTTAATAAGCTCGCGGTTAACTGGTTCACCGGAAAAAGCACCATCAAGATCAATTACGTGGAGCCATTTACCGCCTTGTTCCTGCCATTTCTTTGCCATTGCTACCGGATCGGAGGAAAACACTGTTTCCTGATCGGCTTTACCCTGTTTAAGACGAACTGCTTGTCCGCCTTTAATGTCTACAGCAGGAAAAATTATCACAGACCGAGCTCCGTTATAGCCTGACGCATTCCTTCTTCAGCAAGTTGTTCAGCGGTGATCCATTGACCTTTGCGCTGGAACCATTTTTTAACGTTAAGAAGGTTGTTTGAAAGGCTTTCTTGGGTTTCTTCAAAATGAAAACGAGATATAGAAGGCTCTTCAACATCAACGCGTAATGCATAGAAGTCCATATTAACGCCGGCAGACTGGAATGCGCCGATTTCGCCACCTTCGCGTGGAGTCCAGTCAATTACTTGCGGGATAATAAGAACGTCCGTTTTCATACATATGCCAACCTGATTCCAGAACTTAAGCGCATTAAGAGGAGTCTCGCTGCGCTGTGCAGTGACAATCTCGTAACACTGGCGTGCAGCCGCACCTTTTGTGTATATGCGGCGAGTTTCTGTCCTCAAAAGTTTATCAAAATCAGCATCCAATTGATCCAGTGTTTCAGGGGAAACTTTGTACTGATCAGAAGGGATGTATCCAGCAAGCAGGTCCCCAGTGTTGGTTGGCTGGGTAAACATGGCCAGACCCATAGCAAGTGGTGGTAGCTGGGCTGGTGCTTTTGCTTTAGAGCAACCGGCAATCATGAACAAGCCAAGAAGGCAAATAATAAGTCCGGTATAACGAAGGTGTTTATGCATTAATCGAGACTCCCTTTGGTGCTGAGTAGTTGGTTTCGATCACAAGAAGCAGCCATACGCAATGCCAGTCCTAAGCCCTTGCATGCTGATTCGAGCAGGTGATGTCCATTTTTACCATAAAGGTAAGAAATGTGCATGTTTATTCTTGCACCATAGCTTACTGATTTAAAAAATTCGCGCCACAAATCTGACTCATCTCCAGCAATAACAGGAGGCAGTAAGTCGTCGCCTCGGTAGACAAGATAAGGGCGGCCGGAAATGTCGATGTTCACTTCAGATATTGATTCGTCCATTGGTACTTTAGCCATGCCGATGCGGTTGATGCCTTTTCGGTCACCAAGAGCTTCGCGGAGGGCATTACCAAAGCAGATGCCAATGTCTTCGAGTGTATGATGTGCATCAACGTGTAAATCTCCGTCACAATGAATATGGAGATCAAATCCGCCCCAGAATGCGATAAGAGTGAGCATATGGTCGGCAAATCCCCAACCAGTTTTCACATCTACATTGCTGGTTCCGTCCAGAGTAAGAGTAAGTGCTACTTTGGTCTCACTTGTGTCTCTTGTAATGGTTGCGGTACGTTGAGTCATACGTTTACCTCAGGTTTAGTCAGTGGATGGTTAAAAGCCGGGCAAAAGCCCGGCCTGTAGTACACCTGAAAAGTGTTGAAGGAGTCTGTTAAGACTCGGCCACTGCTTCATCGTCGTCTTCGGTATCGTCGCTTTCTTTCTCAGAACGGCGGTTTTTACCGAAAACAGCAGCGATGACAATTGAGATTTCATAAAGAATCATCAACGGTCCCGCCATAAGAAGCTGGGATACAACATCCGGTGGCGTAAGAAGAGCGGCCAGAACAAATGAGAATAGTATAGCAAACTTACGTGCTTTACGCATCATAGTTGCTGTAACAAGTCCTAATCTGCTCAGGAACAGGGCAAACAGCGGCATTTCGAACACAAGACCGAAGGCGAAGATAAGCTTCATCGAGAAACTTAAATATTCGTTCAGCTTGAGCATAGCCTGAATGTTGCCAGTGTTGAAGCTCATGAAAAATTCAAAAGCAAACGGGAATACTACAAAGTAGGCAAATGCGCCGCCGCCGATAAAGCAGGCAGCAGAGAAGAATGCGATTGGTACAATGTACTTGCGCTCTTCTTCGTAGAGTCCCGGTGCAATAAATGCCCAAATTTGATAGAAAATGTATGGACTGGAAGCAAAAAAGCCTGCCAGTGCAGCTACTTTAAGGTAGGTCACAAACGCTTCGTGCGGCGCTGTGTAGATGAAAGAGCTTTGATCCGGCATCACAGCAACCATCGGCAGAACCAGATAGTCAAAAAGCTGTTCGGCAAAGCTGTAACAGGCAAGACAGCCGATGATGATAGCAAAGCTGATGCGCTTTAAGCGCACACGCAGTTCATCAAGGTGCTGCAAGAGGGTCATGGCCTCTTCTTCCTCGTCTTCTTCGTCCTCATCTTCCATCGCATCAATACGATCAGTCAGAGTAACAGAGTCGGAAGTTTCCTGCTCTTCTTCATTAGAATCACCGCCGTCCGAGGCAGCTTGTGCCTCGGACGCGGTGTTATCTATATCTTCATCGTCGTGATCTTCAATGCGATCAGGACGAGGACCGTCTGAGAAGTTCATCTCAGCAGAAGGGTCAGAATCATCGCTTCCTTCTTCGCGCACATCAGAATCATCAATCTTACTGGAAGATTCATCGTTTTCATTGTGCTCGTTACTGGAAGCAGTTTCGTCTGCTTCAGAAGGCTGAGCGTCATCTTTTTTATCAACGCTCATTACGCCTGTTCCTTCTCGGTCTTCTTGTCAGCATTCTCAGCTATTGGCTGTGCTTCTGCATTATCAGGAGCTACTGCAAGGTTTCCGGTAGAGTCCGGAGTTGATGGCTCAGTAGCCGGTTCAGGTGCAGGTGCTGCTTCCGCTTTAGAGTTTTCTTCACCGAAAATTTTCTTTTCAGCAACTTTCTTCTCTTTTGCGTGGTCATCTAAAGCGATTTCAGTGTTGATAGTACGCTGAAAGTCTGTAGAAACACGGCGAAATTCCGCAAGACCTTTCCCAAGTGTACGAGCCACTTTTGGCAAACTCTTAGGACCCAGCACAATAAGTGCTACAACAAGAATAACCAGTATTTCAGTAGTACCGATTCCAAACATGCAGTCACGCCCAATTAGCTAAGGTTGGCTTATTCCCACTCGATAGTGCTCGGTGGCTTGGATGAGATGTCATATACAACGCGGTTGATGCCATTAACTTCATTGATGATACGGCTGGAAATTTTTTCCAGAAGTTCAGAAGGAAGGCGTGCCCAGTCCGCTGTCATAGCATCTACACTATCCACAATTCGAAGGGCAATAACGTTTTCATAGGTTCTGTCGTCGCCCATAACCCCAACAGTCTTAAGCGGCAGCAGAACAGCAAAGCCCTGCCACACTTTGCGATACCATCCGGATGCAGTCAACTCGTTCTGTACGATTTTGTCTGCTTTTCTCAAAATAGTGAGACGTTCATCGGTAATTTCACCGATAATGCGGATGGCAAGGCCTGGACCAGGGAAAGGCTGACGCCAAACTACGGAATCAGGCATGCCGAGTTCGATAGCAACTTTACGTACTTCATCTTTGAAAAGCTCGCGAAGCGGCTCGATGAGTTTAAGTTCCATATCTTCAGGCAGGCCGCCAACGTTGTGATGGCTTTTGATTACTGCAGAAGGGCCTTTGTGAGAGATAGATTCGATTACGTCAGGGTAGAGTGTACCCTGTGCAAGGAATTTTACGTTATCAATACGGGTTGCTTCTTCATCAAATACTTCGATGAATTCGTAACCGATGAGTTTACGTTTTTTCTCAGGATCTTCAACGCCTACAAGTTTGGACAAGAAGCGTTCGCGTGCGTCAACAACAGTGAGGTTGAGGTCGAAGTGTTCGCGCAGGTAGCTGGAAACTTCTTCAACTTCGTTTTGACGCATGAGGCCGTTGTCAACAAAGATGCAGTGGAGGCGGTGACCGATTGCTTTGTTCAGAAGAACAGCAACAACGGTAGAGTCAATGCCGCCGGAGAGGCCACAAACTACGTTGCCTTCAGGGCCAACAGTTTCCTGACAATCTTTGATAACAGAATCAATAAAGCCGGACATAGTCCAGTCTGGTTTGATACCTGCAATTTTGAAGAGGAAGTTGTTGATCATGATGTCGCCACCTTCGGAGTGATGTACTTCCGGGTGGTACTGAAGCGCGTAGATGTTTTTCTCAACGCATGCCATTGCTGCAACTTCGAGGGTCTCGGTAGAACCGATAACTTCGAAGCAAGGCGGAACAGCTTTAACCTGATCGCCGTGAGACATCCATACACGTAAGGATTCTTCACGGTTAAGGTCAGCAAAGAGAGGGCAGTCTGAAGTCATGTTGAAATCTGCTGGGCCGTATTCACGGGTTTCAGAGCTTGCAAGCTGGCCACCCATGTTTTGAGCGAGCAACTGCATGCCGTAGCAGATACCGAGTACTGGTACGCCGAGTTCAAGCAGACCCATATCAAGTGTAGGAGCGTCAACGTCGCCTACACTTGAAGGACCACCGGAAAGAATCACAGCGGAAGGATTCATTGCTTTGACTTCTTCGGCTGTTACGATGCAAGGGTGAATTTCAGAGTATACGCCTGCTTCGCGTACGCGACGAGCAATAAGCTGTGTAAACTGAGAGCCGTAGTCAACAATAATGACTTTGCTAAGTGCGTCCATAAGTTCCTCTAAAAAGAGAGATTAGTTCTCAACTCGGTAGTTGGGAGCTTCTTTCGTAATGATAACGTCGTGAACATGAGATTCACGAAGACCTGCAGCAGAAATTTCCACCATTTTGGAAACCTCAGGCATGTCAACAATAGTTTTTGCGCCAATGTAGCCCATACCGGCACGAAGGCCACCTAAGAGCTGGTGTACGGAGTCCTGTACAGGGCCTTTGTACGGTACGCGTCCAACAATGCCTTCAGGAACAAGCTTTTTGCTCTTTTCCTGGAAGTAGCGATCAGAGCTACCGGCTTTCATTGCATCAATGGAACCCATGCCGCGGTAGTTTTTGTAACGACGACCCTGATAGAGAACAGTCTCACCCGGGGATTCATCTGTACCAGCGAAGAGGGAGCCGACCATGATAGAAGATGCGCCAACGCACAGGGCTTTTACAATGTCGCCGGAGTACTTGATGCCACCATCAGCAATGATGTGACGACCAAATTCTTTAGCTGCTTTGCAGCATTCCTGCACGGCTGTAATCTGTGGAACACCAACGCCCGCAACAATACGAGTAGTGCAGATAGAGCCAGGTCCGATACCAACCTTAACGGTGTCTGCGCCAGCTTCGAATAAAGCTTTTGCACCTTCGTAGGTAGCAACGTTGCCTGCAATAATCTGCGCTTCAGGGAAGGAGGTGCGAATAGATTCTACAGCTTTCAGAATGTTAAGAGAGTGACCATGTGCAGAGTCAAGAACGAGAACGTCAGCACCTGCATCGAGCAGAGCCTGAGCGCGTTCAATGCAATCTTCACCAACACCGAGTGCTGCTGCAACACGGAGACGGCCGTTTTCATCTTTACATGCTTTTGGATATTTAATTTCTTTCTCAATATCCTTCATGGTGATGATGCCCTGCAAGTGGTTGTCAGAATCAACAACGAGCAGTTTTTCGATACGGTGCTTGTGCAAATGCTCTTTAGCCTGTTCGAGGGTGGTGCCCACAGGAACAGTCACAAGCTTATCTTTAGTCATCATGTCAGAAACGAGAGTTGCGTCAGAGTCGTCAACAAAACGAACGTCACGGTTGGTGATGATACCAACGAGGTTTCCGTTTTCTACGACAGGAAGGCCGGAAATTCTGTAGGTGGACATAACTTCAAGAGCCTGAGTGATAGTCAAGGTAGGCTCTACAGTCACCGGATCAAGGATCATTCCTGATTCGGATTTTTTAACCTTTTCTATTTCATGGCACTGCTGCTCAAGCGGCATGTTTTTGTGAACAACACCGATGCCACCGTGTCGAGCCATTGCGATGGCCATTGCAGATTCGGTGACAGTATCCATTGCTGCTGAAATAAGCGGAATGTTCAGTGCGATGGAGCTTGTGAGCATGGTGGAAATATCCACCTGATCCGGCGTGGCTTCGGAATAACCAGGAAGAAGCAACACGTCGTCAAAAGTCAGTGCTTTGCCTAAGATTACGCTCATGGTGTGGGTCTCCAAATAAGTTTTGGGTAGCTATTAAAAAAGGCCACAGTCGCGTAAATTCACGCGTTTAACCGGCCTGTAGTTCAGTACGTTCATACCTAGTGTGTTTAGGTGAATAGTACTTTAGGTAATCCCGTTAGCGTATGCGCCCTTTGAGTCCCTGTCAACGGTTGATTATACTTTTTATTAGTAGCGAAACCGAATCGTAGGCACTGTACCATATAATTCAAAAAAGATTATCTGATACAGCATGAGACAAATACGTTACGTACGCGGCACGTCACGGGTATAAAAAAAGCGCATTGCAAGTGCAATGCGCTTTGTGCGTTACTGTATTTGTGTAGTTTTATTTATCATCGAGTTCTTTCTGCGCAGCGGCTTTAAGATCTTTATTGGCAGAGGATTCAATAATTTTTTGGAACTGCTCAATACCTTCTGCCGGTTTATCCAGATAGTATTTAAGTAGTACCCCTAAATTGTAACGTGCGGAAGGATCTTCTGCAAGCGTAAGAGAGGTCTCAAAGGCTTTGGCTGCCTTTGTGTAGCTCTCCAGCTTGAAGTTAGCCATGCCGAGCATGTAGAACAGGTGCGCGTTGTTCGGCTGGGCCACTATGCCTCGCTGAATAAACTTGCGTGCCTGACTGTACTCTTTATCTTCCATAAAGTGCTGAGCAATTTCTTCAATCAGCTTAACATTGTTTGCGTCGCTTTTGAGCTTGCCCATAAGGTCTGCAATGTGCGCTGAGTTGTCTGATGTTGCTTCGGCGGCGTTATCGGTACGAACCTGAACAAATTTTGTCAGACTCGGATGTTTAGTACGGTACACACCGGAGGTAACAAGCATTATTGCAAATCCTAAAAGGATTACAGCAATGAATATTTTTGCAACCGATGTTGGTTGCTTCATTGGAGCATTAGTCATTCAGTAACTCCATTTGACGAACACGTTTGCTCAGCTCGCAATGTTTGCGTGCGATAAAGAAGAGGTAGCCTGCAATGCCTACCCATACTGCAACGTTAGCCATGAGGAGCCAGTTGGAGCTTTCCATGATGAATCTCCTTGAGTGCCTAGTAAATTCAGGCGCTGATATTTATTTGTGTGATGTTAACTTTTCAATACGGTCAGTAAGAGCCACCTGTGAAGAACGAATGCCCACAAGGGCGGCGCAAATAAGACCGAAGCAGATCGCACTGACAATCACTGCAACGTTAGTCATGATGAGCCAATTAGAGCTTTCCATGATGGATACCTTATGTGCCTTATTCGTTCAGATGGTTATATTTCGTCGTGAGTTGTCAGGTTATCTATGCGGTCAGAAAGAGCCATCTGTGATGAGCGGATGCCCACAAAAGTAGCCCAGATAAGACCGAAGCAGACAACACAGACAATGGCCGTAATTTTCATTTCCGGCTCCAACCCACCTGTTTCGCTGTTGAATACAGCAGGGTGGATTGAGCGCCATAATCGGGCGGAAAGGAAAACAAGCGGTACATCAATGAAGGCGGCAATGCCGACAACGGAGCTGACCACAGCCTTACGTTCTGTTGAAAGAGACATGGAGCGCAGGATTAAGTACCCTGCGTATACGAACCACATAACAAGTGTAGTGGTAAGACGCGGGTCCCATGTCCACCAAACACCCCAGCTATGTCGTCCCCAGATCATACCGGTAACCAGTGCCAATCCACTGAAAAGAACACCCACTTCTGCTGATGCTGCTGCGACGTTGTCCCAGAAGCGCTTGCGGGTTTTCAAATACAGAATGGAGGCAATGAATACACAGAAGAAGCTGAAGAGTGACCACCATGCCAGTGGCAAGTGGGTGTAAAACACCTTCTGCACAATGCCCATAACCTGTTCAACAGGGGCATACTGGTAGATGAGGTACTGGCATAATGCCATTGCGGGTGCGGCTAAAAGCGCCACAGGTGCTATCCATTTTGTTCGCATCATATCCTCTGTAACTGTTATCTGCATGTCTGACTGCCTGATTTTATAGCAAAACAGTCAGTAACTGACAAAGTTATTTCCTAATGAGGGTGGGACAACTCAACGCAACGTGTGCGGTGTTGTCATCAACCCTATTCTTCGCCGCTGTAGATGTAGCCGAAGAGCAAAAGCCCCGCAGCGCCGAACAGCGCATCAAACGCACAAACAATGCCCAGCCAGTCGCCGAATCCTTCCGGAATGATTCCGGAAAAAGCAGCAGAACCGATACGCACGCCTGCGAGTAGAATAGGAATAAGCAATGGGAACAAAATGATAGAGAGTAGTGACTCTTTAGCAGCCTGTCCCTGTGAAAGTGCACCAAGCAGGGCACCAAGCAAAACTAATCCAAGGTCAATGGCAAAAACCATTGCCAGTCCTATATGCCATAATTCGGATACAGATTGACCTAGGAATACAATCGTTGCCGGTAGAAATACCGCTTGAGCACATAACAGAAGAACGAATCCGCCAATTCCTTTACCGATCCAGACCGACTGCACAGGTGCAGGGGAAAGGAGCAGGCCGAATCGTGCGCCGTTTTGTTCTTCCAAACTGAATAATGTATTAAAGACAAGTACCTGACAGAACACTGATGCCAACCAGAAGATGGCAGCAGCAGCCTGTGCACTCATTTTTTCACCAACCTGCTGGGACAAACTGAATACAAAGATAAGCAGTAAGCCGAGTAGAAGCGCTTGAATAAGTCCTGTTCCTCGTGCGAGCACAAGTTTCAGGTCTTTTGCAGCAATGGAAACAGCAGCTTTTAACATGCCGCCTCCGGTGTGTAACCCTGTGCATCACCAAAGTATTCAACCTTCTTATCTCGAATGGCGAGTACTTTATCGGCGCGCACAAGATCGGCAGCGACGGAGTGGCTTATCCACACAAGCCCCGCACCGCGTTCTTTTGCAGCAGCAATTTCGTTGTGCAGGATGACCATAGAACGGACATCCAGTCCTGTACCCGGCTCGTCGAGCAGAATAAGGGACGGCTGAAGCAAAAAGACACGGGCAAGATTTAAACGCTGCGCCATGCCGCGTGAGAAACAGCCTGCGCGTTCAAAAGCAAAGCGTTTAAGCTCCACTCGATCAAGTGCGGCAAGCAGTGTTTCTTCGTCATTCTTCTGCCCGTGGAGGGAAGACCAGAACGACAAGTTTTCAAGTGCTGACAAATCAGGATAAATGAAGGTCTGATGTCCTACATACCCAATACTGTCGTTTTCTACTGTAAGCTCAACCTCTCCGGCCGTAGGCTCGGAAAGACCTGCCATAATCTTAAGCAAGGTTGATTTGCCCGCACCGTTAGGGCCGGCCAGTATGGTTACTGTGCCCGGTTCAACAGTGCAGGAAACATCCTTGATGATCAGACGGTTGCCGTAAAATTTGGCAACCTTGTCCAGTTTAAGCAGCATCCGTTACCTTTTCAGATTTGCGGAATCTGGTAAACCCGATGAACGGGAAGAGACACATAAGCGTACCACCAATCCAGAACCAGTTAACCATCGGTTCAATACTCAATGTAACGGTAATGTTACCCTGAGCGTCTGCACCTAAGAGAGAAGCGTAAAGCTCTTCACCAAGGGACGGGATAATGGATACTTCTGCGAAGGATCTGTCTTTGCCGAACTTGTTGTAGAGGCGACGCTGAGGTTCAAGCGTTCCAATGAGTTTGCCGTCTTCATAAACGTCAATCTCGGCTTGCAGGAAGATATATTCCTTTGCTTCGCCTTCATACAATTGGTTGTATTTGAATGTGTACTGATCAAGAGTAACAGTTGCGTTACGACTGATCTGAGTCTGAATTTCCTGCTTGTACGAACCGGAAAATGCAATACCGATAACGATAAGTGCAACACCGAGGTGTACGCCGTATGCGCCGATAGCACGGTTGCTCTTGCGTACAGATGCGTCTGTAGCAAACAGCAGTACAATGCCGACAATGCATGCAGCAGCGGAAGCTACAGCAAGAATAGAAACTGGAATCTGGTATCCGGCAACATACATGCCTACACCAGTGACGAGGAATACGCCGACAACAGCGCCGAGCATGGTTGCGCTCTTAACACCGCCGTTCCACTTCATCCACGGGCAGATCATCAACAGTACGGAGAGGATAGCTGCCAGTGGCATACAGACTTTGTTGTAGAAGTCTTGATCAAGTCCCTGCGGGTTGCTTGTAAAGAACTTGGAGAATACCGGCCACATTGTAGCAATGAGCATGATAACACCAAGTGCAATAAGGAACCATGCAGCAACCAGCAGCATACCTTCACGACTGAGAAGATCAGCCATTGGCTTTGCTTTAGGGTTCTTGCTGGTTATTGCCGCAAACAAGGACAACACGGTAAAGAAAATAATAAAGATGAGCAGTGGAGTACCAACGCCACCGTCACCGAATGCATGCAAGGATTCAACAACACCACTACGTACAAGGTAGGTTGCGAACACAGCAGAAATAGTTGTGAGTGCAACAAGGAAGGTGTTTGTTCTGTGCAGCTTGCCTCGGCGTGATTCGATAACAGAAGTATGCAAGAATGCAGACCCTACGAGCCAAGGAATAAGCGATGCGTTTTCTACAGGATCCCATGCCCAGTAACCACCCCAGCCAAGTTCCATGTATGACCACCAGCAACCGAGGATAATACCTGCGGTAAGGGTGAGCCATGCAAACAGAATCATGTTGCGGGATGCGTCTGTCCAGCTTCCTTCTTCATGTTGGCTTCTGTTAAGAGCCTGAGCGAGGGCGAGACAACTAGGAATGGTGAAACCACCGTAACCAAGGAACAGAAGCGGAGGATGAAAAATCATGCCTGGGTTCTGCAACAATGGGTTCAAGCCGTTACCATCAGCAGGAACCGGGCTGATAAGTGAGAACGGGTTGGACCATGTGGTTAACAGGAATAAGAAGAAACCAATAAACGTAAGGAACAACATCCAGAACCACATTTTAGTGCCGTCTGAAAGTGCTCTGTACGCGTTAGTGTAAAGAAAAATGATGCCGCATAAAGCTACAGACCATGCCCAGAAGAGCAAAGAGCCAGCTTGACCAGCCCAGAAGGCGGTAATGCGGTAGAAAAGTGGAAGGTCGAGACTGGTATAACTTGATACATAGTAGTTAGAGAAATCAAAATTAACCAGTGCCCAGAGAAGAATGAACGAACTCACAGTGATGAGAGTTGTAATCATCATCTGCGATTTTTCGATCCAATGCAGCAGGGTAGAGCGTCCCTGCCAAATCTGCAACGCAGCGACAGCGCCGAAGCCAATGGCAAACAGCAAAGACGCCACCAGCAGCAAAAATGCTAAGAGATGCATAATGCTCCTTCAGCCGATAAACGGCGACGTGGGGGAAGTAATACAGGTGGAATCAAACCAGTGTGCAGCCGGTTATTCCCTGTTTTTCTTTTCGTATTTCGATGGACATTTAGTCATCAGTGTACGTGCCTGAAACGCCTTTGTGGCGTTATCGATATTACCTTCAATAATGACTTCAGCACCGGCTTTAAATGTGTCCGGTACAACGCCTTTATAAACAACAGGTAATACAAGCTTCTTATCATTAGCATCTTCAAGAATGAAGGTTACGCCCAGACCCTCCTCATGTCGCTCAATGTTGCCAGATTTAACGGTACCGAAAAGTCGGGCAGAACCAAGCTGGTCCGGCGTCATAGCTAATGCTTCAGAAACTTCCAGGAAGTATACGCTGTTCTGTGAAAAACCGGTGAAAAGCAGATACCCGAGGCCTCCTAAAAAAAGAAGCAGGGCAGCAATATATACGCTTTTGCCGTTTTTCTTTGCCATAGTGTCTCCTGACAGTGTCGAGTTTATGGACAGAAATGTCCTGTGCTATCTGAGCCTTTCTCCCCCGGTTCAGATGCCTTTTTCGAATAATTGGTTTGGTGGTTCATTGCAACAAATAGTTTTTGGGTATCGGAATACTACGCCCTGTTTTTATGCCTTTTAACGAAAGTTAGCTGCATAAACAGGGCGCTTGAATACGCCTTTTAGTTTTCTAGTATAAAATGATATACATTACTATTAGCGCTTAATCAATTTACCTTTACCCAGCTGTTTTCTTTTATTTCTTGCATGTCGCTGCATGTCATCAATGCGGTCTGTTTCGTCCACAATCTCTTTACCAAGAATTTCCTCGAGCACATCCTCAAGTGAAACAACACCGCTTATGCCGCCATATTCATCAATGGCTACAAAAAGGTGGTCTCTGCGTTCAAGAAAATTTCTAAGCACTTTATCAAGTGTGACTGAATCGAGCACAAAATGCACAGGGCGCATAAGTTCTGAAAGTTTGGTTTCAGTTCGACCTGCAGCAAGTTCTTCATATATGTAGCGGCGCATAACAATGCCCACTATGTCTTCATTATCTTCAGCATACACCGGAATACGGCTGTGATGCTTAATGTTTAGCTGTTGTTGTGCTTCTTTTACAGTAATATCCACCGGCAGGGTGAAGGTTACTGTGCGAGGAGTCATAACTTCGTTTACATGCTTGCTATCGAGTGAAAGAATATTCTGGATAGATATAGCTTCGCTCGGTTCGATTTCGCCTGCACGGCGGGACATGGTTACGATTGCGCGGATGTCATCTTCAGTGGCGTTCGGCCCTTTATGGGAAGGTGTAAGTTTACGCGTCATCCATGAACAGATGTAAATAACCGGACCTAGTGCGAGAACAAGATAGTTTAGCGGTTTTGCAATAAATCTGCTTATCTGGTTGGCGTAAGAAACCCCGATTGTTTTAGGCAGAATCTCTGAAAAGATTAAGATGCTTATAGTAAAGCCGACCGCAAAATATGGCATGTATTCTGCGCCATACACTTTGGTAAACGCAGCACCTGCCAATGTTGCACCGGCAGTGTTGGCGACGGTGTTCAGTGTAAGGATGGCTGTGATAGGACGTTCCACATCACTACGAAGTTTAAATAGCAGGTTACCGGCTTTAGAACCGGAGCTACGGAGCCGTTCAATATGACTCCACGGAACGGAGTATAAAACAGCCTCAGTAATAGAGCATGTAGCCGAAACAACGATAGAAAATGTTACGGCGGTTATTAACTCAAACATGTAGTTCCTTCAGATAGATTAAATAAATCGTCACGGTGTTCATATGTGTACCGATAGGTAGTTACCGCATTGTTATCGCAGGCGCGTGTTTTGGGGAAACGTGCTTACAGTGGGGGGCTTTTGTTGCTTCAAGAACCCCTGGAAAGCCTGTTTCCATAGTACGTGAGGCTTGCATGTGAATATCCGGCTTGCCCCTTGCCCGCGAGTGCAAGTAATTATTATTAACTTACTAACGAGATAGCAATATCTTAACGATGTAAAAAAAATATATTGTTAGAAAAATATATTAGGCGGTTTAGCTATCATTGTGCCGTTATTCAAGATGTGATCTCTGTCTCATTTTCTTGCAAAAAACTGAATGCCGTGCGAAAGAATCGCGAACGCAACTCCAGCATAACTGATAACAGAAGCTCAGGGAAAAAATAAATGGCGCAGATTAAAAATATACTGCTTGATCGTGACGGTACAGTGATTGTAGACAAACATTACCTTTCTGATCCGGATGGCGTAGAGCTTGTTCCGGAAGGAGGCAGAGCTCTTGCCGCGCTTCAGCAGGCAGGTATGCGCATGTATGTTCTCACCAACCAGTCCGGCATTGGGCGTGGATATTTTACTGAAGATGATCTGCACGCGTGCACAGTTAGACTTGATGAACTTACAGAACTGTTCGGCGCTTTGATCGAAGATACAGTTTTCTGCCCGCACGCACCTGAGGATGACTGTACTTGTCGCAAACCGCTTACCGGTATGTGGACTCAGCTTAAGGATATGTATGGATTATTGGCGGAAGAGTCCGTTATGATCGGTGACAAGCAGGCGGATGTTGATCTTGGAAAAAATGCCGGATTAGCAGCGTCTATTCTTGTTCTTACTGGCAAAGGCGAAAAAGAACGCCAGAAGCTGGAGCTTCCTGAAGTTGACGAGACTACAGGATACGTGACTGTTTCTACCGAGAATGGATGGACACTCGCCGTTGCTAAGGATCTTTCTGCTGCGACACGTTGGATTGCTAACGAGCTGGTACAAGGGGACAACTAGATGGGCAGAATAGGTATATGGAATACCGCTTTTCTCGGAGATGCTGTTTTAACGCTTCCGCTTATACGGACAGTAAAGGCTGCATTTCCAGATTCTCCGATAGATTTCTATGTCCGTAAGGGCGTGGAGTCTCTTTTTACTGCTCAGCCGGAACTGGACAATGTCTATGGATACGACAAGCGCGGTGCACAGAAATCAATTTTCTCTGCCATGTGCTACGGTCGCGAGCTTGCGCAAAAAGAATATTCATTATGGATTTCTGCTCATACCAGTTTGAGAAGTGGTGTGATAGCGCGCTGGACATCTGCTCATACCCGTATCGGTTACAACAAACCTCTGTTCAATAACTGGCTCTACACCACAACTGTGGATAGAAAATTTCCAGAGCTGGAAGAAATTGACAGACTCCTGCAGCTTGTAAAGCCGCTTTCTATTACGAAAACTCTCGACTGGCCGGAAATGGTGCTGCCGCAATCAGCGTATGATGAAGTGGAGACCTTCTGGAGTAAGCATATAGACTCGCCAGTGCTCGGGGTTCACCCCGGTTCTGTGTGGGCAACAAAACGCTGGCCTGCCGAGTACTATGCAGATGTGGTTGCTAAAGCCATTGATGCAGGTGCGCAGGTTATGGTGTTTGCCGGACCGGGGGAAGAATCAATGGCTCAGGAAGTTATTGATAAGAGCGGCGCGCAGGATTCTGATAGACTTATTGACCTTTCCGGTGCTCTTACACTGGTGCAGCTGGCTGCATATTTAAATAAGCTGAACTGTTATGTGTCAAACGATTCCGGCCCTATGCACCTTGCGTGGGCACAGCGGACTCCTGTAACAGCCATTTTTGGTCCTACTGTTCGTGAGCTTGGATTCTTCCCGCGTGGAGAAGCTTCGACTGTTCTTGAAACAGATATTGAATGTCGTCCGTGCGGGTTACATGGTCCTAAAACATGTCCTAAGGGTCATTTTAACTGTATGCATTCCATTACCCCAGATATGGTGTGGAATGACGCTAAGAAAAAACTATTCGCATAGACGCTGAAGATATATACAACGTACTTAGCTCGAATGTGCTACACTGCTCTCAATTCTAAGGAGGACTTTATGGCTGTTTGTAGTGAAATGAAAAAAGGCGATGTGTATTATTGTCCGTCATGTCATTTAGAGATCAAGATCGAAAAAAGCTGTGGATGCAAGACTGACGGGGATGTAGAGCAGAGATGTTCAGTGCCGTTACAGTGTTGTGGGAAGCCGCTAAAAAAGAAATAGGTAACATTGGATTCACGCCGATGTAACGATTGAAAGATATAAGAGTAGAGCCTTCAGGCTTTACTCTTTTTTTTATGTCATAGGAATAAAAGGTAAAAAAAGAGTATGCTTACAGGATAATACTAGGAGAGCACCCGTGAGTATACGAAATCAAATTTGCATCGCATTGGTACTGATTTTACTTGGCTGTCTGCTGGTCAACGTGAGTAGGGCAGCAGAGAAAGTACCACAAATTCCCGCCAATGCCACAAGTGCTCAGGTCGACGCAATTCTTGCGGGCATGAGTGATGAGCAGGTGCGCGCATTACTTATAGAAGAATTACGTAAAGAAGCGGCTGCCTCTGCCACTACAAAAAAAGATAAAAATTTTGCGTTAACATTTAATGCAAGGCTCTCACGAGTGCATGACAGGTTTGAGTATTTGTTCGGAAATGCCGCACAAACAGCTCAGGATATACCGGATGTTCTGTTCAAAGCAGTGAGTGGTAGTGGTAAAGTGCCGATGTCAAATTTGGCACGCGGCATTGCTTTACTTACGTTTGTGTGGATAGCAGTACGCCTGCTGTACCGAAGAAAAACCCGACGTTTACGGAAAATTATTGAGACAACTCCGAAGGAGTGGGGCTTTTTTAAAAAGGTTCTTCGGCTTTGCTTGCGAGCAGGGCTCGATTTGCTGGGAATTATGCTTTCCAGCGTGGTTATCCTCGGACTGTATCTTTTATATTATGAACAAAGCAGTGCGGCAAAGCCGATAATTGCATCGTGGTTTATTGCTGTATTGTTGGTGGATTTAGTAGGACTCGTTTCTCGTTTTGTTCTGGTTCCAAAGGCTGAAGGGCTCCGTTATCTTCCGCTATCAAACGAAACAGCTTTGACTATTTATAAGTGGACGCAATGGATAAGCCGGATAGGTGCTCTTGGCTTGCTGATTTCATTTCTCATGCTGCTGCAAGGTGAGGCCGAGCGTTGGTATTTGCTCGCGCTTGCCATTACGAGCTTTGTCGTTGTGTGCGGTATTTCGTTACTTATTATATGGGAAGCAAAAAACGGCACAGAGGCACTGCGAGAAAATGCGCAGGAAGGTTCGTTACGATATCAGGTTGCTGGCATATGGCATATAATGCTTGTTACAGCTTTGATTCTCGGTTGGTTGTGTTGGCTTGTGGTTTTAATGGTTCGAGGCTCCAGTGCCGTTATTCCAGCCATTGCAACCCTATTGAGTGTGCCTACGTATTGTATAGCAAACTGGCTTGCACAGCAGCTTGTAGATTGCATGAGTGGCATGTCCTTAAAACCAGACGAAGATGTTGTTGCTGGGACTGGTTGCGTAGAAAAAGAATCAACGTCAGAGCAGACAGCAGAAGGGGATACAGGCGTAGAACAATCTTCAGTCGCTACAAATGTATCGTCCACAGAGCAGGTTCCTGAATTTATAGATGAACAGCCTACAGAACAGCCTATAGAGCTGGCAGAAGAGACAGAACATGAAGAAGTGCACAGTACGCATGTTTCTACAGCCGCACGATTTCGCGATATTCTTAGAGGCTGCTTCCGTGTCGGGATCTTTTTATTATTACTCATGGGGCTGCTTTTCGTGTGGGGCGTTCCGGTTCGAGTAGGATTAGATACGGCACGTTCTTTCATTGGCATTCTTTTCACCGTTGTTGTGGCCTATATTGTCTGGGCGTTAATCAGCGTAGCAATAGAACGAAAAATTAGCGGGCATAAAGTAGACGGAGGGGACTCCGGTGGTGAAGGCGGCAGTGCGGGCGGCGACAGGTTCGCAACTCTTCTGCAATTGTTCCGTAAATTCCTGTTTGGTTTCTTGCTTATTGTTGTATCGCTCATCATTCTCTCATCTCTCGGTATAGACATCACACCACTCCTCGCCGGTGCCAGTGTCTTCGGTCTCGCAATTGGTTTTGGGGCACAAACTCTCGTCAAAGATATTATCTCAGGCATATTCTTTCTTATGGATGACGCATTCCGTGTGAATGACTACATTCAGGTGGGTAATTCCATGGGAACAGTGGAAGAAATATCTATCCGCGCCTTAAAATTGCGGCATCCGCGTGGGTCACTCTTCATTGTTCCGTTCGGAACCATAGGGTTTGTTACAAACATGTCCCGTGGTTTTGCCATTATGAAACTGCCGTATCTCGTTCCGTTCGACACAGACGTGAACAAGATCAAAAAAATTATGAAGCGTATAAACAAAGAAGTACGCGAAGATCCAGCACTCGACGCCTTACTCCTCGATGACATCAAGTCACAAGGTGTGAAATCCATCGAACAGTACGGGCTGCGGATGCGTGTGAAGTTTATGACAGTACCAGGTGGGCAGTGGAGTATTAGGAAAATCGTATACGACAAGATGCGTAAGATATTTAAAGAAGAAGGTATTGAGTTTGCGCGTCCGACAGTCGGAGTACATGTACCCGAGGGTGCCGATCTGACTCCTGAAGAAATAAAAGATCTTTCGGCAGCAGCACAGAACATGGCTGACGAAAATGCAGCAGCGGCTGCCGCTAAGGCCAAGGGGACGAAGTAAGCTTATTGACAAGGCTGCAATGTTTGCTGCCTCCGGCGGCGCTTATCAGCGGGATGTCTCCGACGGCTGGGCTGAAACTTTTAAAAAAGTTTCCCCCAGACCCCCTTTAAAACTTTTTAACTGCGAGCCTAGCCTGTTGCTTATGTAACCTCGCGGCTTATGCTCCATTACCTTTCATGAAATAAAAAAGGGCAGTCCTTCATATGAAGAATTGCCCTTTTTGCTATCCAAGTCAGCAAGATAAAGCCGCGTGAAAAAATTATCTACGAGAGTTCATCGCATAATAAAAGTTTTTGGAGATTTTTAAGAACCTTGTTCCAACAAGGTTCTTAAAGTCCCGCTGACAAGCGCCGCCGGAGGCAAGCACCGCAGGTTCATCGAAGACATCAAAACAAAAAGCACCGCAGCCAAGCAGAGGCTATTCGTGTTTGTGAGTGACGTTTCCACCTTGATGCGTGTGGACATGCGTGTGCGGGATGAACTCGGTGGCTTTGGTTTCACCGTTTTCGACACTAAGAAAGCTGGTACACGTTCTGTCGAGAAAATCCCAGTCGTGGGAGATAATGCAAAGAGCGATATCGAGGTTTTTGAGAATATGTATGAGCCGCTCACGCGTGTCGGGATCAAGGTCGTTTGTAGGCTCGTCTAGGAGTAGCGCTTTGGGTTGCATTGCTAATACTGAGGCAAGAGCAACCATTTTCTTTTCACCACCGGATAGCTTGTGGGTGATGCGATTTTCGAATCCTTGTAGCCCTACGAGCGAAAGTTTTTCTGCTGCAATGCGCAGTGCTTGCTTTGGTGTTTTACCGAGATTTAAGGGGCCGAACGCTACGTCGTCTATGACGGTGGGAGAAAAAAGTTGATCATCTGACCGCTGAAACAGGTAGCCGATTTCTGAACGTAGTAGTCTGAAATCTTTTTCTGTTTTGAGTTGGGAAGTTGCGTAGGTGATGGTGCCTTTGTTGGGCGGAAGAATTCCCATTGCTGCGAGGAAAAGTGTTGTCTTACCACTGCCGTTGTGCCCGAGCACTCCGAGTCTGGAGGTAGGGAACAACTCTAAATTTGCCCCTGTGAGTGCTGGCATTGTGGTGCCTGCATAGGTGTAGTGGATGTCGGTGAGGGAAAGCAATGGGGTGGTCATTAGAATAACTCCGTAAGCTGAAAATAGTCGGCAGCAAACAGCGCTGTTCCGAGAAAAGCAATGACCGCAGCGACTACTGCATCGGTGGGTTGCGCTTTAGTACGATAAAGTGAGTGGAATGTTCCGTTGAAGCCACGGAGTTTCATGGCGTTGGAAACACGTTCTGCTCTGTCATGACTTTTTACAAGCACCATAGCGATGAGGTTTGCGTAGGTTTTATAGGTGTGACTGTTGGTCGTCGGTACAAATCCGCGCAGCGTTGCGGCGGTGGACAGGCGTTTATACTCTTCGAGAATTACGTGAATGTAACGCCAAGTGAAAAGGAATAGCAGGCTGAGTTTTTGCGGTACGTGCAGTTTGGCAAAGCCTGATCCTATGTCTGTAATATTTGATGTGGCGAGAAGCGCAATAAAAGTTGTGATGATGGCGTTTGATTTGAGCGTAATGAGCAACGTTAAATCAATACCTTCTTGAGTGACGGTGAAACCACCTAGTGAATATACGGGTGTTCCTGCTGTCGAAACTGGCAGTGTAAGCCAAAGAAACGCGATAAATGCATTGATGAAGAGCAGCCTTCTGCAAAGAGTTCTTATTGGAAGCTGTGCAATGCAGAGAAGGGTGATGCCTATGATCAATGCGACGCAGGCGGTGGTTATGGAAGTAAGCAGTGCTGTGCAGATTGAAAATAGTGTTGCAGCGAGAACTTTGGATGCCGCATCCATGGTGTGAAACGGACTGGTGCCCTCGGCAAAGGATTCGAGTGACATACGTTACTCTGTAGCGCTGGATGAGGTCTGTGCGGCCATAACTGGGTCTGGTGCCGTGATCTTGAAGTCGAAAATTTGCGGACTCACCTTAGCAAGGAAACCGACAACTACGGCTGTAATCAGTCCTTCTATCACCATGACTGGAACGCTGGAAATCAATAATATTTTTGCAGAATTCAGAAAGCTGTCACCACCTAAAGCAAGCGTGCCTGATGTAAGTAAGGCAGAAAAAGCAACGGCTGACATGCCGCATAAAAAGGCTGCAATTCGCAGTGAAAAAGTGCCTTTATTGAGCATGGGGCGGAATATGTAAAAACAGAGAACGGGCGGAAGAGCCATGTTCAAGGTGTTCACACCAAGGCTGGTAATGCCGCCAAACTGGAATAGGATTGCCTGAAGTGCAAGAGCAACCAGAATGGCAGGAAAAGCAACCCAACCGAGCATTAATCCGAGTAGACCGTTTAAGATAAGATGACCGGATACAGGGCCAATAGGGATATGGATAAGCGATGCGACAAAGAAAGAGGCTGAAAGAATTGCTGTTGTCATGATTCGATCATAATCAAGCTTTTTCAAACCGATACAAACCCCTCCGGCTGATAAAACAGCGCAGGAAGCAAGAATGACTGGTGGCAAAACCCCTTCGGCAATATGCATAATACGTATCCAATGGTCTAATTGGTTGGTGTGATGCATACCGATACCATTCAGAGAAGGTTATCGTCAACGTGTTACGAATTTTAAAAAAAGACACGCTTGGTCGCCTAACTGACAGACACAAAAAAAGCCCCCTGCGTGATGCAAGGGGCTTTTGATTATAGGATCGGTTTAAAAGAATACAAGGGTAACCAAGACGAAGGTCGGAATAAGAATACCGAATGACCATGCCATGTAGCCGAAGAAGCTAGGCATTTTTACACCCTGATCGTCAGCAATAGCACGAACCATGAAGTTAGGTGCGTTACCAATGTATGTGTTAGCTCCCATGAATACAGCACCGGCTGAGATTGCAAGCAAAGTGCTCGCCATATCAGTCATAAGGTGTGAAGCATCGCCACCGGCAGTGTTAAAGAACACAAGGTAGGTCGGTGCGTTATCAAGGAAGGATGACAGGATACCGGTAAGCCAGAAGTACATGATGTCTACAGGGTTGCCGTTTGCATCTGTCACCAGATTGATGATTCCTGCAAGTGCGCCATCTTTACCAGCTTTCAAAATTGCGATTGCTGGAATCATGGACAGGAAGATACCGATAAACAGCTTGCCGACTTCAAGAATCGGGAACCAGTTAAAGTCATTCAATCTGCGGCTTTCATCATCAGTAAGTCTCAAAGAAAGACCAGTGATGAAAAGGAGAAGCAGATCACGAGTGAGGTTCTGTAATTCAACATGTACGTGGTAAATGTTGAATTCGATGTTTGGATCCCACATGCCGGACAGCAGTACCGCACCGATAACACCAAGGAGGAGAAGAAGGTTTACTTTGCCTTCCATACCAAGCTTTTCGGAGCTGGAGGCGTCTACACCTTCAGGAACAGGACGACCTTCTTTGCCGAAGAGGTAGGTGTCGATAAGGAAATATGCAGTTATGAGAATAGCTGCTGTGAAAAGCATTGGAAGCAGCATGTGGGTCGTTGTCCAGAAGAAGTCAACGCCCTGCAAGAATCCAAGGAAAAGTGGCGGATCGCCCAGAGGTGTAAGTGAACCACCAATGTTAGCTACAAGGAAGATGAAGAAAACAACGGAATGTACTTTGTACTTACGGTGTGCGTTAGCACGCAGCAACGGGCGAATAAGCAGCATTGCTGCGCCAGTTGTACCCATCCAACTGGCGAGTAAGGTACCAATTAAGAGGATAAGTGTGTTTACAATTGGTGTGCCTACCAGAGTACCGGTAAGACGTACGCCACCCGCAACAGTGAAGAGCGCTAACAGGAGAATGATAAACGGAAAGTATTCCAATAAAAGTGCGTGCAAGGTTTCGTATAAAGCAAGGGAGAAACCAAACTTCAGCGTAAACGGGACAAGAAAACAAAGAGCCCAGAATAAAGAAATTTTACCAAAGTGGCTGTGCCAGAAGTGTGGCGCAACTAGTGGGAGGACTGCGATAGACAGCAGCATGCAGACAAACGGCAGAACCCACAAACCGGAAAGCATGGCGCCGTCAAGATGCGGTGCACCTGCGGAAGCTGCAAACGCGGCGCATGGCAGCAGAAGCGTTGCAAAGACTGTTAGCAATTTTGCAAACAGAACAGAAGGTTTACCCGTCAACATAAACTCAAACTCCTTTTCTCAAATCCAGCATTGTTTAAAATACATTTAACGTAGGCAATTACTATTAATTTCGAGAAACAGTCAATGGATTCTCGGTGTTAGTGTTTGCTTTAGGTCGTAATAAAAAAGCGTATAGTCAGCCGAAGTAATGGCTGACTGTTTGATTTTCTAACTAAACGGAGAAGTGTTTGTCAATCAAACTAAAATTGTTTTTTTACGCGAGAAGCTTTAGAACCTGCGACTTTCGGGGATTTCTAACTATATATATAGGGCAGGTTGAGAGAGTGCTGTTTTTTGTTCGAAATATTTTTTTTCGAGAAGGGAAAGTTGGCAATGAAGTGGATTTCAGATCGACACATTTTTACGACGCATGGGTGAAGAACGCTATTGTGTCGTTTTGAATAATACGGCGGAGTGTCAGGAAGGTTCAAAACCTAACAGTGTTTTGGCATAGGCAAAAAAAAACGCCCCCGTGCAGAGCACGGGGGCGATACAGTCATTCAAGTTTTACCTATGAAATGAATACAAAGGTAATGAGAACGAAGAGAGGAATGAGGATACCGAAGGACCATGCCATGTAGCCAAAGAAGCTAGGCATTGCTACGCCCTGATCTTCTGCAATGGAACGAACCATAAAGTTAGGTGCGTTACCAATGTAGGTGTTAGCACCCATGAATACAGCACCAGCGGAGATAGCAAGAAGAGTGCTTGCCATGTCGCCCATGAGGTGAACTGCGTCGCCACCAGCAGTGTTAAAGAACACAAGGTAGGTAGGTGCGTTGTCCAGGAAGGAAGAAAGGAGACCGGTGAGCCAGAAGTACATGGTGTTCACAGGTTCGCCGTTGCTGGTAACCATGTTGATTACGGAAGCAAGAGCGCCGTTCTCGCCAGCTTTCAGGATAGCGATAGCTGGGATCATGGACAAGAAGATACCAATGAAGAGTTTACCAACTTCAAGGATCGGGAACCAGTTGAAGTCGTTAAGACGGCGGGATTCATCGTCGGTAAGTTTAAGAGAAAGACCGGTGATGATAAGAAGAATAACGTCACGAACAACGTTCTGCAGTTCAACATGAACATGGAAGATGTTGAAGCTAACATGCGGATGCCACATACCGGACATAAGTACTGCTGCAATTACGCCAAGGAGGAGGAGAAGGTTAACTTTACCCTCAATCGCAAGTTTAGGAGCAGGACCGCAGTCGTAGATCTGACGGCCGTTTTCGAAACGACAACGACCCGGAGTAGCAGGTGCTTCTTCTTCGCAACAATCTGTTGGAGGTACTGGTTTGCCTTCTTTAGCAAAGAGAATGGTGTCGAGGAAGAAGTAAACTGCAAGAAGTATAGCAGCTGCAAACAACATAAGTGGCAACATGTGTGTGGTGGTCCAGAAGAAGGAAACACCTTTCAGGAAGCCGAGGAAGAGTGGTGGGTCACCAAGTGGAGTAAGGGAACCACCAATGTTAGCTACGAGGAAAATAAAGAATACAACAGAGTGTACTTTGTATTTACGATGAGCATTAGCACGAAGAAGTGGGCGAATAAGGAGCATTGCTGCGCCTGTAGTACCCATCCAGCTTGCGAGAGCAGTACCGATAAGCAGAATTACGGTGTTCACTAAAGGTGTACCAACAAGGTTACCTTTGAGACGAACGCCGCCAGCTACGGTGAACAGAGCCAGAAGCAGGATGATGAACGGGAAGTACTCAAGAAGAAGAGCGTGCAAAGCTTCATAAAGCGCAAGGGAGAAACCGTACGCCATAGTGAATGGCACGAGAAAGCAGAGTGCCCAAAATAAAGAAATTTTACCGAAGTTGTTGTGCCAGAAGTGTGGCGCCGCAATTGGACCAACTGCGATAGACAGCAGCATACATGCAAATGGAATTACCCATAATGCAGAAAGGGATGCACCATCAAGATGTGGCGCGCCAGCAGAAGCGGACGCGAATGCCATAGCAGGAAGCAACAATCCTGCTAAAGCAAAGCTAAGACCAGCAATAGCTTTAGATTTCAAAAAGGTAAACACAGCGTAAGACTCCTTCATACAAGTTGTGTATCAAAAGATACAAAGCGAAATATACCATTCAGAATGCGCAATAAATAAAGACAACTATCGACATTTCGTCGCTGCATGTGGGTGCAACGGGATTTGGTATATTCACGAACTTCTTGGATTAAACTAGAAGACAAGTGGCTCTTTTACTCGGACACAATGCACATTTCAATAGGTTGAGTGTAAAAAAATATAATTTGCAGCGAGTTAGTCCATTTTGTTTTGAAAATCGTTCGGTTAGATCTTCAAGACTTATCGGGAAAAATTATAAATATAACCGGTTTCAGCGCTAAGGTTGCATTGCGTGACAAGAGTTGTAAAAGCCTGTACACCCAGTTCGCGTAACTTTACAAGAAAGAAAATCGATTTAATGCCAATATGCGCATTGAGATGAAGCAGTACTCGAAGATTTTATGTACTGATTATTTGGTTTTTGCGCGCATGTTTTTTATGATTGCAAAGTCTTATACTGATGAACTACCGCGGTGTTTCATTAGGTAAGTGTTATTAATACAACAACAAACCTGTTGCTGACATAAGTGCGGCGGATATAGACAGGATATATGGTGTGCAGATGACAAAAGAAAGAACGCCTGAAAGAACTGCTAAGCTCGAACGAGTATTGAAACTCCGTCAGAAAGATTTGACCATGGTTATGGCGAATGTACATGATCCGCATAACGTATCTGCTATTCTGCGTAGCTGTGATGCTTTCGGTGTGCCTAAGGTTCACCTTTACTACACAGATACTGCATTTCCGAAACTCGGGAATAAATCTTCTGCATCTGCACGCAAATGGGTTGATGTAGAACGTCATGATAACGCAGACGATCTTATGAAGTCATTGCGTGCACAGGGGATGAAGGTTCTCGCAACAAGTTGTTCTCCAAAAGCAAAGCCGCTTCGCGATTACGACCTTTCTGAGCCAACTGCTGTAATCATGGGTAACGAACACCGTGGTACTGATCCTGAACTCGTGGACGTTGCAGACGGTGAAGTCTACATTCCAATGTTCGGTATGATTCAGAGCTTCAACGTCTCTGTTGCAGCTGCAGTAATCCTCTCCGAAGCTTCTCGCCAGCGTCAGCTTTCCGGCAAGTACGAAGAGCCGACCTACACTGACGAAGAATACAAAGAAACTCTTGAAGATTGGCTCGAACGCTAATTTTCTACTGAGATATATTTTATAAAAAAAACGCCGATCTGTTTTACACAGATCGGCGTTTCTTTATAGCAGTCCTAAATCTTTCAGCCAGCCTTCGTAGAGGGCTTGGAGTTCTGTTTCCTTGGCTTTTCGTGCCCAATTGGCGAGTCCGGCAGCTTTTTTGGTAAGTGCGCCGATATCTTCAAGCTGAGCATCGATATGCGAGAGTTTGTCGTTAGCCATTTGTAACAGACTGTCGTTATTCGCGGCTTCTGCTACAGCAGCAAGTTTGCGATAAAGCGGCAGCATCGGGAAGAAGAATGTTTGCAGCAAACGGATTCCGCATGCTTCTTCAAATTTCCCTGTTGATTCAAGATACGCGGCAAGCTGAACGTACCCTGTTTGCCAGAGCGGTTCTTCGATAATAAGTGCGAGGCAGGTTGATGGGTCAGGTGACTGCATCATTTGCTCGTTTAATTCTTGTTCGCGTTCTGGCGTAAGAATCATGTAGCTCTCCATCCATGGGGAGATGGTGAACTGGTATCCTTCTTTTTGTGCAATCAGATGCTTGTCGGGACCGAAACAGCCTTTGCAGCGGTCGTTCAAACGCATAGTGTCGACACTCAGATCATCTTCAACGATGGATGCTGTTGTGTCTGGCTCAAGAAGTGTTGATTGCGGGATGAGGTCGATTGTTTGCTCGTTGTTGCGTATTGCGCAACAGAGGTCGAGCACCTCCATACCGGTTTTGTACTTGGTATCAAATTTCTTAACGTCGTTGAACGTCTCCGCACGCATGAAGATGCCGTTTGCAGGCACTGCTTGAAAAGAGCGCTGCTTGTTTACGGCTGGATGTGTTGCGGGAAAAGACGCAAAAAGCGGCTGTGCACGGAGTGACGGAGTAAATGTTGTGCCGTAACTCTGTACGCGCCCTGATTGCGGACAAATGAGAAGTGGTGCCGCAATACCTGCGGATGGATTATTTTTAAGATGCTGGAGAAGCGGCACAATGGTTTCCGCTGTTACCTGAGTTCCAGCTTCGAGGAGGAACAGGTATTCACTGTCTGCACTGTCCGCTGCGAGGTTGAATGCTCGCGCTCTGCTGATCGGCGCAGTAAGCTTAATCACTTTCGGGTGTACTGGCAGCAGTGGTGCTACTTCTTCAATAAGCTCAGCGATAACAGGTGTCACTTCACTGTCTGCCACAATGAGCACTTCACACTCAATATCTTTGGGCAGATTAGTTAATGAGGCAAGAGACAAGGCAACAGCTTCGGTTGAGCTGATGCATGAAACAAGTATGGAAAGTGTAGTTGTTGTCATAATATGCATTCTGCAGGGGGATTGAATGTGTATCGTATCGGGCGTCGCCATATATAATGATACAATTTGTAAGCAAAGCTGTGGTAGATGGATACGATCAGGAGGCGCAAGCTGCGGCATGTAAAAAAGTAACCTTCTACAAATGGTAACCATCCGTGAGGTCGTAAACTTTTTGTAGCAGCGCAGCAATGTGCTTGAGTGTCATCTGTCAGTGGCGGCTGAAGCGTGTGCCCGAGTACTGAAATAGTATTCTTCTCTAGTAAACGTATCTGGAAAAACAGGCAACCGCATCGATAGAAGATGTTGTTGATTGATGTTGTAGAAAGTGACCAGTTGTAGCCGGATGCTTTTTGTTGTTGATACAGCGCGTATGAGGGTTGATACACATTGAGACGTAAAAGTGTCTCAGGCAGTGCGCATTTGCATCTTATTGCGTAGTCATATATATCGTGTGCATCTTAACAACTGATACTGATTTTTTTACAAAAAATATCGGAAAATCAATGAGTAAGATCCACTTCGCAATAAAAACCGTGAGTTGGCGCGAGCCTTCAGTACTTTTTTGCGGAGTAATTGAAAGGGTACAAGGCACAAGTCTTGTTTCGTATCTGGTAATGTTATGCGGACGGAACGTGTAATTTTACCGGATTTTTTATTTGTAGCTGCACGAAGAGTGCAGGAGAATCATGAGTATTTTTAATCGAAAGTCAGCAGTGTTGATTACATGCCCACGTGGCGCAGCACCTATCCTGACTGATGAAATCAAGCGACTTAATTTCCCTGTTAAACACGAACTTACCGCTGCTGTAGAAACATTTACTACAATGGCTGGCTGCATGCGGTTGAACTTGCATTTGCGCACAGCGCAGCGTGTTCAGTTCCAACTGGCATCCTTCAAGGCATACACTGCCGACGATGTGTACAAGTACATTCGTGACTACATCGACTGGGATGAAATCATCACCCCGGACGGCTATCTTTCCATCTCATCTTTTGTGCAGAACGATTCAATTCGTGATGCTCGCTATGCCAACGTTCGCGTAAAAGACGGCATTTGTGACTTCATGCGCGATAAGCATGGTCGCAGACCGGATTCCGGCCCTGAGCAGACAGGCACAGTACTGTTCCTGCATTGGGTTCAGAACCGTTGTAAGCTGTATCTTGATACTTCCGGCGAGCCTTTGAACCGTCGTGGGTACCGTAAACTTCCTTGGACAGCTCCTATGTCCGAACCGCTCGGCGCAGCTTCCTTGCTTGCAAGTGGCTGGGATACCAAAAGCAATGTTGTAAACCCAATGTGTGGTAGTGGTACTCTTGCCATTGAAGCTGCACTTCTCGGTTTAAACAGTGCTCCTGGTCTTATGCGTGAAAACTTCGGTTTCATGCACCTGCCGGACTTCAGTCAAGAACGCTGGGATATGCTTCTCAGTGAAGCAGAATCTGAAGAACTCGGTGCACTTGATTTTAGAATTATTGCTACAGACCAAAGTGTCGAAGCTATTGAAGCTGCTAGAAAGAACGCAATTGCTGCTGGCGTTGATCGCTACATCGAATTTAGTGTGTGCGACTTCCGTGAGACAGAAATTCCTGAAGGCGGCGGCATTGTGATTATGAACCCAGAATATGGTGAACGTCTTGGTGATGTCCGTTACCTTGGCGAAGTCTATAAGGCTATTGGCGACTTCTTCAAACAGAAGTGTCAGGGCTACGACGGGTTTATCTTTACAGGTAACTTAGATTTAGCAAAACAGGTTGGCTTACGTACCTTTAGGCGCGTTACATTCTTTAGTGCTAAAATTGAATGTAAGCTTCTTGGCTACCAGATGTACTCTGGTTCCAAAAAGGCAAGCAAACAACCAGCTAGCTAGGTTGTTGTAGACTTTTATTTTCAGACTGAGAGGGGCATGCACAAGCCTCTCTCAGCCTGAAAATTCTATTTGTTACCGTAATAGTTCCACTTTTAATACATATTGGATTACTACAGTGTCTGATTCCAACCGCTATTCAAAGGTTACTCCTGTATCTTGGGAGTTGTTGCAACGAGATGCCAAGCAGCTTGCTTGGGATTTGCTTAAAAAAGGTACTTGGAAGGGCATTTACGCTGTAACGCGTGGAGGCTTGGTTCCTGCTGCTATTCTTGCAAGGGAAATGGAAATCTACCAGATTGAAACTATCTGTATCAACAGTTACAGCTGGAAAAATCAGGGTGAGATGAGCGTTTTGAAAGAAGCAGAAGGGGACGGCGAAGGCTGGTTGATTATTGATGATCTGGTGGACACTGGCGGAACAGCACGGGTTGTGCGTGATATGTTGCCAAAAGCACATTTTGCGACCCTTTATGCAAAGCCGGAAGGCAAGCCGCTTGTAGATACATTTATCAGAGAATACTCTCAGGATACTTGGATTTTATTTCCTTGGGATTCTGAAGTGCAGTTTACAGAGCCACTCGCTAAGCGGGTTAGTGATAGCTAATTAGTTGTACTTGGACGTTGTAGAGCATTTCTGCAGCTCCTATTAATATTCGGGATTGATGTTTCTTGGGAGGAAACAATGCGTAAATTTGTGGGTATTGCAATGCTCGCGGCTATGGTTGTTGTTGCTGGTTTCGGCGCAACTGTAGCACAGGCGAAAGATTTGAAAGTTGGTTTTGTGTACGTATCTCCAGTTGGTGACGCTGGTTACTCTTACGCTCACGATCTGGGGCGTCAGGCTGTTGCTAAAATGGACGGCGTAAAAACTTTTTATGTTGAATCTGTACCGGAAGGTGCTGATGCAGCTCGTGTTATCAACAATATGGCTCGTAAAGGGTACGATGTAATCTTCGCTACAAGTTTCGGTTACATGGACCCAATGCTCAAAGTCGCAAAGAAATTTCCTAATACCACCTTTATGCATTGTTCCGGTTACAAAACCGCACCGAACATGTCTGCATACTTTGGTCGTATTTACCAGGCCCGTTACCTTGCAGGTCTCGTAGCTGGTTCCATGACTAAATCTAACATCATCGGTTACGCTGCTGCGTTCCCTATTCCAGAAGTTAAACGTGGTATTAACGCATTTACACTTGGCGTTCGCGCTGTGAACCCAAAAGCAAAAGTACACGTTGTTTGGACTAAAACATGGTACGACCCAGCAACCGAAAAAGAAGCTGCTAAGTCTCTTATCGACATCGGTGCCGACGTTATTACACAGCATCAGGACTCCCCTGGTCCACAGGAAGCTGCGCAGGAAGCTGGAATTTACTCCATTGGCTACAACTCTGATATGTCCCAGTTTGCTCCTGATGCACATCTTACTTCTGCAATTTGGAACTGGAGTGCATTCTACCCTGTAGTTATCGAGAAAGTAAAAAAAGGCGAATGGAAAGCTGACAACTACTGGTGGGGACTTTCCGAAGGCGTAGTTGACCTTGCACCGTTTGGTGACATGGTTCCTGAGAATGTTCAGAAAATGGTTAACGCTCGCAAAGCGGAAATCAAAAATGGTACATTCAAGGTGTTTGCTGGCCCTATCAAAGATCAGTCCGGTACTGTTCGCGTTGCAGAAGGCGAAACTGCTTCTGACGCAATGCTTGCTGGTATGGATTGGTTTGTTGAAGGCGTTGAGGGCTCTAACCAGTAGCCGTTGGGCTAATCTGGAGTATCTTAGCATATGCTAGGTTTTACTATTGAAAAACGTCAGGAGCCCCTAAAGTGGGGCTCCTTTTTTATCTTTCTGGGCGCGATGAGTTTCTCCCTTGGCGTAAGCGGATTGTTGCTGGCTATTCAGGGAAAACCACCGTTGGAAGCAATGTACTTGTTATGGGACGGAGCATTTGCACACGATTGGGCGCTTGAGGATACAGTCCTTAAAGCCATCCCGATTTTTCTCTGTTCTTTAGGGGTAGCTGTTTGCTTCCGTATGCAGATTTGGAACATTGGTGCAGAAGGGCAGTTTGCCATGGGCGCCATTGGTGCAACTTGGGTTGTACTAAGTATGCCGACTGCGCCTGCTTGGGTGCTTATGCCGCTTATGTTCCTCGCGGCTGCGGTGCTTGGTGCTATCTGGGCTATTATTCCAGCATTGCTGCGTGAAAAGATGGGACTGAACGAGATCATTTCGACGTTGATGTTTAACTATATCGGCATCCTGTTCTTGCAGTTTCTCGTCTACGGCGCATGGAAGGATCCGGTAAGTTTCGGCTTCCCGATGACTATTGTATTCCCTGACACAGCGATTATCGGCGAATTATTCGGTCGAATTCACTGGGGAGTATTGGTCTGTGCGGGTGCAGCTGCTGCATTAACCGTATTTTTAAAACACACTCGCCTTGGTTTCGAAATCATGGTCAGTGGTGAAAATCCTCGTGCTGCCCGTTACGCCCGTATGCCATACAGTGCGCTTGTTGTGCTGGTAATGGGAATATGTGGTGCGCTAGCTGGCTGGGCAGGGCTTATCGAAACTTCTGCAACGCTTAACCGTCTCCAGCCGACAGTTGTTGTTGGTTACGGCTTTACAGCTATTGTTGTGGCATGGCTTGCTCGTCTGCGTGTTACCTCCATTGCAGGATATTCTATTTTGCTTGCAGGGTTGCGCGTAGGTGTAGAAAATTTGCAGCTTGAGTTGCAGGTTCCAGCTTCATTTACCGGCATTATGCAGGGGCTTATTCTGTTAAGCGTTTTGGCTGGACAGTTCTTTAACTGGTACTCATTCCAGAGAAGCAAGCGAGGATAATCGTGGGCTTAGAACTTATTATTCCTATTCTGGCTGCGACTATTCAGTCCGGTACACCGATCCTGTATGCAACTCTTGGTGAGATGCTGACGGAGCGTTCCGGCGTGCTGAACCTTGGTGTTGAAGGTATGATGATTATTGGCGCGTTCTTCGCGTTCCTTGTCTCATACTACACAGGGAATCCTTGGTTTGCATTTGTCTGTGCCGGCATCATTGCTGGTGTATTCGGATTAGCACACGCTGTTGTTTGTCTTATCTTCCAAGGTAACCAAGTTGTATCCGGTCTTGCTCTTACTATTCTTGGTGTTGGTCTTGCGGACTTCCTCGGTACAGGTTTCGTAGGAACGTCTGCTGTAGGCTTTTCAGCATTTGATGTTCCGGTACTTTCGTCCATTCCGGTCATCGGCGATATTTTCTTTAAACAGGATGCGCTTGTTTACGTATCTTACTGTTTGCCGTTCTTGTTCTGGTTTTTCATGAACAGAACCCGCTGGGGGCTTGCTCTTGGTGCGGCTGGCGAGAACCCTGCTGCATGTTTTGCCGCAGGTCTCAATCCAGTGAAGTTGCGTTGGGTGGGTATTTTCTTTGGCGGTTTCCTGTGTGGTCTCGGCGGTGCATATCTTTCTCTCGCCTACACCCACTTATGGGCAAACAACATGACAGCAGGGCGTGGTTGGATTGCAGTAGCGTTAGTTATCTTTGCATTCTGGCGTCCGGGGCGCGCAATGTTCGGCGCATACCTCTTCGGTGGTATTATGGCGTTCCAAATGCGGTTACAGGCAGTTGGTGCAACATTACCGTCATCATTGCTGCTTATGCTTCCTTACGCGCTGACAATTGTTGTTCTTCTTTTTTCCTCAGCTCGAGGCAAGGGGCGTCAGGCTCCTGCGGCTCTCGGCGTGAATATTGAGCCGGGAGAATAGTCGTGGCAGAATACGTTAATAAACGAACCAATCGTGACGCTTTTAGAGGGCAGACTCCGTTTGTCCGTCTGCAAGGCATCAGCAAGCATTTTGGTAAAGTGCGTGCTAACCACGAAATTAATCTCGATATTCGCCCCGGAATGATTAAAGCTTTGCTTGGAGAAAATGGCGCTGGTAAATCGACCCTTATGTCTATTCTCTCCGGTAGATTTCAACAGACTTCCGGTGACATCCTCGTAGATGATATCCCCACCGTTTTTGCGTCTCCAAAAGATGCGATCAAAGCAGGTATCGGCATGGTGTATCAGCATTTTATGCTGGTAGAATCCATGACTGTGGCGCAGAATGTCCTCCTCGGTCAGGAAAAAGCTTTTCTTATCAATCCAAAAGAACAGGAAAAAGAAGTAGCAGCATTAGCTGAACAATACGGCTTGCCGATTGATCCTTCCGCAATTGTTTCTTCTCTTTCCATGGGTGAAAAACAGCGCGTTGAAATCCTCAAACTTTTGTATCGCGATAGCCGCGTGCTTATTCTTGATGAACCAACAGCGGTACTTACACCAACCGAGACAGAACAGCTTTTTGATGCCATGTGGCGCATGGCAGACCAAGGTAAATCACTCGTCTTCATTTCCCATAAGCTTAAAGAAGTTATGGCTGTGGCAGACGAGGTCGCCATTCTCCGTAAAGGTGAAGTGGTAGATGAATTTAAAGAAGCAGATGTTCCAAACGAAACCGTGCTTGCAAATCGCATGGTCGGTCGTGACGTTGAGCTTTCTCTTGATGCGCAGCCAGTAGAACTCGGTGCAACCGTTTTGGATGTACAAGATCTTGAAGGCGACGGACTCGAAGACATAATGCTTTCCGTCAAGAAAGGTGAAATTGTCGCCATCGCCGGTGTAGCAGGGAATGGTCAGAAAGAGCTTGTAGAAGTGATCTGTGGACTCCGTAAGCCGATCAAAGGTGAAGTTTCAATCCTTGGATTGGACTGGCACGACTTCTATCCAAGGCCTCCAAGGAAAGGGCGGTCACTCGCCTACATTCCAGAAGATCGTCAAGGTCTTGCAACTTGTAAGTTTGTCGACCTCGTTGACAACTTCCTGCTCACAACGCGTCATTCGTTTACAACAGGCCCGTTCTTAAATCGCAACAAAGCAATCGATCAAACAGTAGAGATTGTCGAGCAGTTTAACGTACAGCCCGGGCACATCGACGCAGATGCGCGTTCGCTTTCCGGTGGTAACCTGCAAAAGCTTGTTATCGGGCGCGAATTTTTTCGCCAGCCAGATATCATCGTTGCAGAAAACCCGACGCAGGGACTTGATATCTCAGCAACCGAAGAAGTATGGCAGCGTCTACTTGAAGTGCGTAAGCGCGCAGGTATTCTGCTCATCACTTCAGAGCTGAACGAAGCACTGCAACTCGCAGACCGCATCGCAGTTATGTACCGCGGACGGATTATCGACCAGTTCCCAAAATCGGATACCAAAAAAGTCGACTCAATCGGGCTTATGATGGCAGGCGTTACTCCAGAGTAGAGCTTTTCGTTTTGACGTTTTATTGCCTTCGGCGAGTCTCCGACGGGCAGGCTCTGCCCTGCACCCGCGAGAGGGACGCCCTCTCGACTGCGAGTTTGCACTACCCGTTGAATTTTATACGTAGTTTCTATGAAGAACAGTCCGCTGAATGTGGGCTGTTCTTTTTTTGGGCTATTCAAATAATTGCATGGGGTGGTTGTGAGAGGAGGAATGGTGGGAGTTTATTGGTGAAGGGAGGGAGATGAATTTGAAATATCTAGCTGTCAGTCTTGTTTTTATTTTAAGTTCAAAGAGTTACTAGTGGAAAAGTGGAAAAGTGGAAAAGTGGAAAAGTGGAAAAGTGGAAAAGTGGAAAAGTGGAAAAGTGGAAAAGGATGAAGAGGTGATCTCTCCATCCTTTTTTTGATTTGTAGATAGCGTGTTGAATATTTCAATGAGGTAATATTTTTTGCTGTTGTCTTATAGATAGTAGAAAAGGTGAAATTACTCTGACATCCCCCCTAACAGTTACTCACAAGAGAACAGGGGAATACAACCTCGCAGTCGAGAGGGCGTCCCTCTCGCGGGGTGCTGGGGCAGCGCCCCGCCCCTCGGGGAGCCGTCGGAGACTCGCCAAAGGCACAAAAATTCAAAACAAAAGCGCCGCAGGCAATAACACCTGAAAAAGAATTCTCAAAAAAGTTCTGTGAGAACGGGCTAGTTAGCAATCAAGACAGGCAGTGATGTGTTTTTGAGTGTAATTCCCCCGAGGTTCACAGTCCACGGGAATAGAACATCATGGGAGAGCCTTTTGCCTACTTGATTTTTGAGTGCGGAAACGTATGTCGGATTTAGTTCGGCATATTTGTCAGAGTACCAGACAATGAAGGGGACGTTGCGCTGCTCTGGTCTCTTGTCGTTACCGTGCATGAAGATGCCATCCTCGCCCAGAGATTCACCATGATCTGATGAGTAGATGACGAGCGCGTTTTGCTCTTTCACCATGTCATAGACGTTTGCTAAGAATCCATCGGTTGCGATAATGCTGTTGTCATAGGCGTTTATCACTGTGCCCAGATTGGAATAGCTCTTGTATTTGTCTGGAGTGAATGTGCGGTATTTTTCAGAATATTTTGTTGAATAGTTGAAGTGACTTCCACGGGTATGTACTACGATGACTCTGTTACCTTGTGTGCTTGCGAGTACTTTTTGGACTACGGGTACCATCATTTCATCTCTGAATTCGGAGTAGTCGGCGGTGGTAAAGTCATTACGAAAAATGGTCTGTTGAGCGTTGCCCATGATGCGAGTTGTTGGCATATCACTGCTGAAGGCAACACGGCTGTTTGCAGAAATCCATGCTGTAGCGAACCCATATTTTACAAATAAATCGAGAAAAGAGTTTGTTGTAATTGTAGGTTTTTTGCTTGTCGCTGGTGTGAGCATGGCAGGAACAGATACACGTGTCATTGCCGCAAATGATTTAATCCCACCGTATGTGATGACATTTCTTTCTTTTGCCAGTCGGGGCGTGGTGTTGCGGCCATACCCATTGATTTGGAAATGGTCAGCCCTTGCGGATTCCCCGATAACAAAAATGAGTGTTAGCGGATCCGATTGCTTTTGGGATACGAATTCCGATTCAAGCAAAGCAGAACTTTGTGGTTTTGGTCGTGTTTTGTACTGAACCCAGCGGATTGAGAAGTTGGCAACAGAATCAATTACACAGAATGGGAATGCATATTTTGTCGCGATAGCAGGACGTAGTTGTTTTGCTACCGGATGTTTGCTGAATTTTGAGAGTGCAATATTGATAGGAATAAGCAGCAACAGTAGGATAATTGGCCATTTCAGTTTTGGTGGTTTTTCACATTTTTTTATGCCGATATGTGCTGCTATGGAAAGGGCAAGTGCAGTGACAATGGAAAGAATGAATCCCGGGGTGAGGGCTTCATTTGCCTCTCCTGTTGTTGTTTCTAATAATAGAAAGAGAAGGTTGTCACTGATCTTGATGTTCAGGAACGTATACAAATATGCCCCGACAAGACTCATACAGAAAATTACTGGCAGCAGAATAGATACAATTTTTTTGAGCCGTATCGCGATTGAAAAGATACTGTAGTTAAAGAGAACTAAGTATGAAAAAGCGAAAAGGGCATATGCAGGAGTAAGACGTGATAGTGGTACGTACATCATGCTTGCGAAAGCTACAGCGAGTAAAGAAATAGTAATATTCGGACGTGAAAGAGCCATTTGGAATTCCTGAATAGTTGTAAAGAAAATGTAAAAAGTAAAGTTTGTTACTTTCCTTATAATGAACAGGTGGTTAATAATAGATTAAGACGCCTTTTGCTAGTGACTTATTGAGAAATAATAATATTTTAGAGAGTAATGTTTCGAAATGTTAATGGGGAGAGCACAGAAGTGTTAGAGCTTGGATGAAAGTCGCTTTTGAACCAGCGAGAAAAGACTAAAGATAAGTACATATTTTCAGCAAATACAATGTATAAAAAAGGGATGGAGAGTTTTCTCCATCCCTTTTTCCTGTTTTTTAAAGCGGTACATGGGGTGGTTACGAGTTAGGAGAACTAAGAGGGGGCAGAGATGCCGTGCAGGTGTTCTTGAGATGTGAAAGCAGGGAAAGCCGTTGTGAACGGATAACTTTCGCCTTCGGAAGCAACATAATTCAATAAAGAATTGTCGCAGACTCAGTTGGCTCAATAACGTTGCGTGCTACTCAGCCTCAATTATGCCACGTTCGATGAAGACTTCTTTCACAGTAAACATAGCGTTCAGGGCTGCCGGAAATCCTGCATACACAGCCATCTGAATAACGGTTTCGACTATTTCATCCGGCTTACAGCCTACGTTGAGCGCTCCATGTGTATGCACGCGTAGTTGTGGCTGACAATGACCGAGTGCGGCAAGCGCTGCAACGGTTACAAGTTCTCGTTTTTGAAGGTCTAGCCCGGGACGTTGATATATGTCGCCGAACGGAAATTCGATGGTATATTTGGCAAGATCAGGCGCAATAGACTGTAGGCTGTCTATGACTGTTTTTCCTGCTTCGCCGTCGATTTCGTGAAGTTTTTCTAAACCGGATGTAAAGCGTTGACTGTTCATGGAACTCTCCTTTTGCAGATGAATGTTTGGTTTCAAACATCAAGCGTACAGGTTAGAGTTCACTCTAGGTCAAGCTTTTTTCGAAGTAATGAGTGTGTCGTAGTACGCAATCTTTTCTCTAAGCTTCGTTAGGTGCAGTGCTTCTTGGGTCAGGCGTTCTTCAAGAGCTTGTGCGTGGTCTTTGAGCAATTGCATACGGCGAGTTGCAGTGTGCTCACCTTGATCACGTAGGTCGGCATATGTGAGAATTTGTTTGAGAGGCATCCCTGTTTCTTTGAGGCGCGTAATGAAATCCATCCAGAGAAGATCATTTTTTGAGAATACTCTATGTCCGCTGGCATTGCGTTCAATGTTTTTGAGCAAGCCAATTTTTTCATAATATCGGATGGTGTGTGGTGACAGGCTGGTGGCTTGGGAAAAATCTTTAATGTTCATAAGTTGGTATTACCATAAAGAAAGCCCATACAACAAATAGGTTGTATGGGCGTTTTGTCGGAGATGCAGTTATGAAGGATTGACTGCGTGTACTGGTTTTGAAAATTCTACAAGGTGGCCGCTTGGATCTTTGACCATTGCTGATTCAAAGTTCCATGGTTTTACTTCTGGTGGGTCCACGGTGCTGGCACCGTTTGCAAGAGCCTTGCGGTAGGTTTCGGTTACGTTATCAACATCAAAACCGATTTGCAGTCCAAGCGCTTCGTTGTCTGGATGTGCTCTCTGGTAGCCTTGCGGTACAAGCTGTGTTGCAAGGTCATGATGGGAAAAAGCCAGAACGGTGTTGCCGGTTTCCATTTCTGCATACAGGTTACTTTCGTGTTTGAACCGGAGTGTAAGGCCGAGTACGTTTTCATAGAACGTAATAGCTGTTTGAATGTCATCTACATAAAGAGTTACATATCCTAGCTTCATAATTCCTTCCTCCCGAAAAATCTGAGTTGTTTGTTGCATAGCATGGGTTACGTTTCGGATTGTTACTATTGTTATCCTAATACAATACGCAAGAAAAGAGGTTGAGAGCTGGTTCTATCCTCTTGGTGCAAAAAATAGTCCCGAAACATAGTGACTACGGCATTACAGTAGGCATTAATTTTAAAATAACCATGCTGTTAATCGTCAATATTCTTTTTATGGGCAAAGAGTTATGCGCTCTGCCTGTGCTTTTGCCTTGGTACTTATCATAACGCCTTGCTGGTGCTCACTGTATTCTGGCTGCAATGATCAAAATAGGCTTGGAGGTTCAGAATGGCTGATTTGGTGGTAATTGCATATGATACAGAGCAGCGTGCTGAAGAAGTTCGTGCTGAATTATTAAAGATGGCCGGTGAATATCTCGTTGATATCGAAGATGCCGCAATTGCAATCCATAAGCAGAATGGCAAAGTTAAATTGCACCAAATGCATACACTGACAACCGCAGGAGCCATCGGTGGTGGCTTTTGGGGTGTGTTTATAGGGCTTCTTGCTTTGCATCCTCTACTCGGATTGGTGGTAGGCGCTGGTGCCGGTGCCGCAGCCGGTGCTTTAAGCGATGTAGGGATTAGCGACCGTTTTATGAAAGAGCTTGGCGGTAAACTGACTCCGGGAACCTCTGCTTTGTTTGTTTTGAGCTCAAAAATGACTTCAAGTCGTGTTCTCGATCGGTTGAAAGGAAGCGGTGGGCATGTGATGCAAACATCACTTTCACATGAGGATGAAGATAGGCTGCGCAAAGCCATTACTGATACATAGTCGAAGTGGAGTAACTAATGATGATTTTTGATGTGCCGTTGGCGCTTGTTTTATTTTTGGTAGCAGGAATCGCAGTTGGTTCGGATAAACTGAAACTAACTCGACAGAAGTGTCGCATTCCTAATTTGCTTAGGCGTGGTCGAAAGTCTGAATAGGCTATAAACTGTTAGAGGCTCCTTTTGTTTTGTGAAAAGGCGATAAAAAAGCAGGTATCCGTGTGGGCGGGTACCTGCTTTTCATTAATCTCAACTATAGACGTGCTGTGAAGGTAACATGGTTTGTTCTATGTCTGGGTATACTGTCATCAACGCTGTCATGAATCAGGGCAAGGAAGCTGTCCTAACCTTTTTGCATAGCATCTATAGTTAAGACACGGGCACCAGAATGGTACCCGTGTAAGAGGAGTCTACTAAATTGGACCGGTGCTCATTACTGGGCTGAGGTCTTCAATTTTATTGTTTTTAATACGCCAGTTGTAGAGATCTTCCATATCTTTGTAGACCTGGAACACCTGGAAGAAACCATGCCAGTGTGAGTAGTCAGGGCCGTTCATGGCTGCACCATGACGAGCGCGACGACCACAATGGTGCCACAGGTAGTACATAAGTTCCTGATACGGGTCTTTCCACTTGTCTTCTTTGAGCAGACCTTTCTCGGCAAGCTCTTTCTTCATTTTAACAGCGCCGTCCCAGTACTTGTTGTAGAGAGCAACGGTGTTATCAAGAAGCTGACGTTGTGCTTCGATATGAGTTGCGCCGTGACAGCTTACACATACCTGACGCATTTTTTTGTCGCCTTCAATGCCGTCACCGCGTTCGCCGGTACGGATTTCAGAACGCTTATGAACGAGGTCCCATTTGAGACGTGATGTTACGTTATGGGTAGACTCAAGTGTGCCGATACCGCTCATGTGACATACTGCACAGGTAGGAGCAGTGTAGTCGCCCGGCTGCCATGCGCCGGAAGCAGCTTCCCAGTTCCATTCGTCGCCGTGGGCGTTGAAGATCTGGCCGTGCTTGGACTCTTCGTAGATTTCAATATGTGGATGGTCAGGGCCAAGGTGACAGGAAGCGCATGCTTCCGGCTTACGAGCTTCTGCAACAGAGAACTGATGACGGGTGTGACATACAGTACAGTTACCAATGCCGCCGTCAGGGTAGCGTGTTCCAACGCCGCCAGGCCATGTCATGTTTACAGGTTTGTTGTCCGGACCAAGTTCAACTTCGGTACCATGACAAGCCTGACAACCGCCAGCGCCTGAAGCACGGTTTACCATAGAGCCTTTTTTCTCACCAAGGAAGTCTGCACCTTCTGTGGAGATAAGCTTTTTGAACTTTTCGGATTCGATAATTGGTTTACCGGCAAGGTTAGCGTGAGCAGATTTAGAAAACTCTTCTGCTTCGTGCGGGTGACAACGCGCACAAGTTTTTGCGGAAACCATTGGGGAAATGTAAATGTCTGTGCCTCTAAGGCCCTCACACTGGCTGGCCATAGGGGAATCTTTTTCTACTGCGTGACAGTCGTAACAGGAGATAGCAGCGCTACCCATGCGACCGTTTTTCCAGCTGTGAATAATGCCCGGTGTTTTAACAGAGTGACACTCGATACAAGACGCAGCTTCTTTGGTATAGCCACGTTTTATTACAAGTTTCTTTTCACCAACTACGCCAGCATTGGCAGCAAGTGCAGTCATAATAACTCCACAGACTACAAAAATGCTTAACAGCGTAAGTTTATGCAGAAATGTCCTCACACGTTCCTCCTTAAGAATAATCGGTATAATGCGTTGTTACTTTTTAGTAGCAAAGTACTCTCTAGTGTGAATTCGCATGTTTTTATGGCCTACATGCTCGTGGCAGCTTGCACACTTTTTGCCGCTGTCGCCGCGTAAGTAATCTCTATGAGCGATAAGACCGCCTTTTGAAATTTCCTTAGGCAACAAGTTAACGTGACACTTGCGGCACGCATTATCATAGGTAAATTTAGTACGGTTACGATCGGCAGCGCCTTCCCAATCATATGTGTACGGATCAATAAGCATGTTGTTGACTACGTCAGATGCTCCGGTGATTGCTTTTGCTGTGAGATATTCCACAAAGGAGCCATGCGGCAGGTGACAGTCTACGCATTGCGCCTGAAACCCTTTGGAGTTCATCCCGCCGTGCTTTGATTCCTTCCACGAAGTCTGGAATGGTTTCATAACGTGGCAGCTCACACAGAATGTATCTGTATTGGTTGCTTCAACCATGTAGCCAGATGCAAGCACACTGACGACTGTCAGCAAAGCACCCATTATGGCTCCGCTGAGCCAGATGTTGCGCCTTGATTTTTTTCTTACATCTGCCTTTACAGGCATTAAATCACCCCCTTAACAGTTAGTAGAGAGGGGTTCTCCGGAGAGAATTTGAGCGTGGAGCACACGCTACCCTCAGGTTTCTGAGTCATGTTGTTATGAAAATGATTCCAAGAAACGTGCCAGCAATTGTGAATGTTTTGGCAATATAAAATTGTTTTATATTCTGTAGTCTTATGATTTTATCAATAAATGGGGCGGGTTGACGCTATTGAGTTTGTCAGAAAAATCTGACAATAATTCAGATAAATCTGAAAAAGATGTCATATTTTTCTGAAGCGGGTGTGCGGTGAAGACAAAGATTCTATTCTTTCCAGGCGTAATATTACTGCTCTGGACAGGGCTGATTATTGCCTTGTTCAGTTGGTTTGTAATGGGTGAGCAGCAGCATATTGAGCAGATTGCTTTGCGGCAGGCTAAAGCCTTTTTCAGTCAGGTTGTGACGACACGGGAGTGGAACTCTACGCATGGAGGCGTGTACGTAGAGGTGACCGGCTCAGTTAAACCGAATCCGTATTTAGAAGGGAAAGATCGGGATATTGTTACTGTGAACGGGAAAATGTTCACAAAGATCAATCCTGCCTACATGACCCGCCAGTTGTCTGAAATTATGTCCACAAGTTCAGGCGTATCCTTCCATATTACCAGCCTTAAACCCAAGCGTGCTGCAAACTTTGCGGATGAGTGGGAGAAGAGTGCACTTCTTGCTTTTAAAAATGGTGAGTCGGAGCGCTTTGAATATCTTGCGAAAGGAACTGACAAGGCGACGTACCGATATATGGCACCGTTGTACGCTACATCCTCCTGTATACAGTGCCATTATGGTGCAGATGCTGCTGTAAAGGGTGACATTCGCGGGGGGATCAGTGTTTCCATTGCGGCAAATCCGTTACTGCTATTGGCAGATGCGAACTTAGACCGCATGGGCTTGGTTTTTCTCGTGGTCGGAATTACCGGCTTTGTCGGCTTTGGCTATAGTGCTGTGCAGATTATCCGCAAACGTGATGAAGCTGAAACAGCAAGCCGAATTAAATCTATGTTTCTTGCCAACATGAGCCACGATATGCGTACGCCGCTTACCGGTATTATCGGTATGTCGGAATTGTTGCGCATGAAGCCGGAAGCGCATGAACAGGAAGAATACGCATCGCTGCTACAGCTTTCAGCAAGCAATCTTTTAGAAATTGTAAACGATATTACTGACTTTTCCCGCATCGAATCCGGCAGAATGTTCTTGAAAGAACGTCCTTTTGTTCTGAACGGCCTAGTACAACAGAGCTTGGATATGGTGCGTTTTGCTTGCTCTCGCAAAGACATTGTTTTGGAAAGTGTGATCATGGACGATGTGCCGGATCAGCTGATTGGAGATGAATTTCGTCTTCGGCAAATGCTTGGGAATTTACTTGGAAACAGTGTGAAGTTCACACAGCATGGCTCAGTAACGCTTGCCATCCGTAATCAGGGAATAAAAGACGGCATCTGTACGTTACGTTTCTCTGTTCGGGACACAGGCATAGGCATCAGACAGTCTCACCTCTCCACCATCTTCGACAGTTTCTCCCAAGGCGAAGCCGCCTTGGAAGACGGGCGTATGGGCACAGGACTAGGACTGTCTATAACACGTCAGTTAACCGGCATGATGGATGGACGCATCTGGGTAAAAAGTAAACTCGGTGTTGGTTCAACCTTCACGTTTGAAATTCCCTTTGCACTACCAGACGAAGATGAACGCTTGCTGGACGATGGTAAGACTTGTCTCGGCTTGTTCGGCAACTCAACACTCCCTGCTGGATATACTGTTCTTGCGGTAGACGATAACTCGCTGAACAGGGTCTATATTCAGAAAATTTTGGAATCGCACGGACACACAATCTTGCTTGCTGAGGATGGTGAAAAAGCACTGTCCCTTCTGCAACACAGATGTGTCGATATAATATTTATGGACGTACAGATGCCGATAATGAACGGCATTGAGGCAACACAGCAAATACGAAGACGTGACGACTTAGCCGTTGCGGCGGATGTTCCCATTGTGGCGGTAACTGCCTTTACTGTGGATGGGGACAGAGAGCGTTTTCTGCGTGCTGGTATGAGCCATTACGTGAGCAAACCGCTACAAGCGCAAGGGCTGCTCGATGTGCTTGAAGAGGTATTGGGCGAGACTGTCGTTGGCTCTGCGGAAGATAATTCGACTTCTCATGCCGTGCAGAACATTGCAGAGTCTTCAATTGAAAAGCACGATGATTCCAGTGTCACTGTAGAGCTTCATACTGATTCTAAAGACGAGGTGAATGCATTGGTTGTTCTGGACGTGGAAAAAGCAATGGAAGCAATGGCGGGGAACACAAAGTTGTTCACAATATTATGTTCAAGTTTTTTACAAGAATCAGAAGAAAAAGAAGCGAATCTCGAACAGGCCGTAAACGGGCAGGATTGGCAGGGTGCCATGGTTGCCGCTCACGCCATTAAGAATTCAGCAGGGCTATTATGTGCCATCGCGTTACAGGACGCCGCAGAGGTCATAGAGGCTGATTGTCGTGCTATTGTTGAAGCGTACGGTGACTCTGACGATGGTTTGAATAGTACAATACTGCCAGATGATATGCCGCCTTCAAAAAATGCACAGAGCACCAGCCATGGTATTAGCAAAGCCGTTTCAAATCTCACAACGGTTATGACGCAAACTCGTGTTGCAATCGCAGATGCTATAAAGGAAGTGGAACGTGGCTAAAATTCTTGTTATCGATGACGAGCTGTTAATCCGCACAATGCTGTCTGAAGTCATTGGCTCCCTTGGGCATGACGTTGTAGTAAAAGAAAATTTAACAGAGGGATTAGCAACAGCTAAAGAAACCTGCTTTGATGTTATTTATCTCGATGTACTCCTGCCCGACGGGAACGGACTTGAGTCTATTAATGACATCCGCCTTGCCTCATCGTGTCCTGAATTGATCATAATGACAGGGCATGCAACGCCTGACGATGCAGAAATAGCGGTGCGTCACGGTGTATGGGAATATTTGCGTAAGCCGTTTACTGTGGAACACATTGTACGCTCACTGACACGAGTGCTTGCCTTTCGTGAGCAAAAACGCCAGCAGCTGAAGTCGTCCTTAAAGCGAGATGAAATTATCGGTAGTAGCCCGTCGTTGATGCAAGCGCTTGATCTTGTAGCGCAGGCAGCAGCAACTTCTGTAAATACACTCGTTCAGGGGAAAACGGGAACCGGTAAAGAGCTGTTCAGTCGCGCCATTCACGATAACAGCAGCCGTTCAAGCAAGCCTTTTGTGGCGCTGGACTGTGCCTCGTTCACAGAAACATTACTTGAAAGCCATCTGTTCGGGCATAAAAAGGGCGCATTCACAGGTGCAACCGCTGACCGAGAAGGGGTGCTACAAGCAGCCGACGGCGGCACATTGTTTCTTGATGAAATCGGCGAGCTTCCGATGCAGCAGCAAAGTGCTTTCCTACGAGTTTTAGAAACAAAACGGTTTCGTCCAGTAGGCGCAACGAAAGAAATTACGAGCGATTTTCGCTTAGTTGTCGCAACAAACAAAGATTTGCGAGAGATGGTTCGACTCGGACTTTTCCGCGAAGATCTTTTGTACCGTCTCCGTGGACTCTCTATTACGTTGCCACCTCTCAGAGACCGCAAAGAAGATCTGTCGGAACTCGTGACATGGTGGCTCGATAAGCGTGCTGAATCACACGGGCAGCAAGTAAAAGTGGTGTCTGACGATTTCATGGAAACCATCATGGCATATGATTGGCCCGGAAACATCCGCGAGTTTATCCATAGTATGGATAGAGCCTGCACCACAGTAGGGCAGGAGTCCGTGCTTTACAGCACCCATCTTCCTGTTGAATTACGTGTAAGTGTTGCCAGAGCGGAGACAGACAAACAATTAGGTAAAAAGTTTGATGCTCCACCAGCTACAGAACCCTTTTCTTTCGCACCATCTCAACACTCCATGGGTGCATCTTCGCCAGTATCATCTGTTAGCATGTTCGTGCCTAAGTCGTTAAAAGAACATCGTCTGATCAAAGAAAAAGAATACATCGAAGGCTTATTACTGCACACCAATGGTGATATTAAGCAAGCGCATACCCTTGCAGGTGTTTCGCGTGGGCATCTGTATGAGCTTATGAAAAAACATGGGTGTTCCAAGTAATAGGATATTGTGATGGACGGTTCTAGTTTTTGATACGGTTGCCTCCGGCGGGCAGGTTCCACCTTGCATCCGCAAAGGGACACTGTCCCCTTGACCCCTTTTAGGGGAGTTTTTTGTCCGGTAGGCACTGTTTGGTGCACCTCACGTCATTGTTTTGAGAGTAGCCGCTTTGTAAATTTATGAAATTTTATTTGTGGCTTGCGAGCGTTAGGGCGTTACAACTCTGACGTGCAGCAAGCTTTAAAGATATTTTTAAAACCTAGCCTTGTGGTCGATGCCTTTTTACCTGTTTTGCCCCAGTAGCCCTCCTTAAATTTTCATTATAAGACTAGATTAATAGTCCCCTAGAAAAACAAAAACCCATAACAGGGGTTAAGGGGACAGTGTCCCCTTGCGGGGGTGTAGGGGGCGGAGCCCGCCTACTCGCCGAAGGCAACAAAAATCAAAAAAAGATAATAAATCTACGCGCCCATATATACTTGAGACCATCCCCTTTGGATAAGATACTCAGAAAATACAATAAGAAAAGCACCTTGTATGAAAAGAGTAATCCTGTGGGAGAGTCCGTGCAGAATATACGACAAATTTTGATGATGATGTGTCTTGCTGTTTTGTTGGCATGTCCGGCATTGGCTTTGTCAGTGCCTTCAGACGAAGTCGCAACCTTTGAAGAGTGGGAAAAGGCGTTTAATGCGTGGGACGGTAACCGACATAAGTGGAAGCCGCCTCGGATGGCACCGAACAAGCTGCCGTTTCCTGTAGATTACCGTGACTGGAAAGTTTTGAGCGTCTCGCATCGGGAAGACAGGGCATCTGTTCGAGTAATTCTTGGAAACAATGTGGCTATCCGAGCTGCCCGTCAGAAGATGTACAATCCTTGGCCTGAAGGAACGTTGCTGGTTAAGGTGTTGTGGCGTCAACGCAGATTGCCTACCTGGAAAGAATCTTGGGTTCCTTCAGAGATTATTGGTGTTGCGACGATGTATAAAGATACGGAGCAGTTTGGGGATACGCTTGGGTGGGGTTTCGCTTTTTGGGCGACTGAAAAGTTGGAGCTTCCGGAAGATTTCAAGGCAGACGTGCAAGGGTGCGTGAAATGCCATGCACCTTTGAAAGATAGTGACTATGTATTCACGGTACCAGCCATTTTTCCTTAAAAAATTGCGTTGTGACAGGGTGTTGGAAAGACTGTAGCAGTCTTTAAGTCTGGCTGTTTTGACATTGAATGATAGAAAGAGCAGATGATTTCATAGAGTTGCGGCAATGAGTAGCGTTGTCCTTCTGTGAGAGTCTCTGCTCTTTTTTTTGTTTCTGATTCGCGGTATGAGTTCTGCACAGAGTATTTCTTTTGCTCGCGCTAGTTTTGCGTGGCATAAGGTGCGCTGTAACAGGGAGAATTTCAAATTGCCAAGTACTGTTAGAAATCGTGTATATGCTGAAGCGTTATGCGTAGCGGGCATAACGTTGTGCTTTGCTATTGCTGCTGCGGGTGTCTTGTTCGATGTTGAGTTGAGTAAACAGGGCTTGCTTCTTTTAGCATGCGGCACTTTTGCTGTGGTGTTGGGAGGAGTGGCTTGGCTGCATCGAGTGCAACAGGCTGAGGTACTGGAACAGAATAAAGCGTTATTGTTAGAGCTGGCAGATTCAAAATTGCAGGCTCATATTCTGCAGCGTAACAAGTCGTTGATGCAGTCTATTTTTAATGCTTCACAGAATGTGTATTACGTTTTTGATGAGTTTTGTGTTTGTCTTGATGTCATTACATCCAGAGACGATTTGTTGAAATTTTGCCATGCGACAGACCCTGTGGGGAAAAAACTGACTGAGCTTTTCGATGAGAAGCTTTTGGATACTATTCGTCGTCCGTTACTCAAAAGCCTTGATTGCAAGCGCCTACAAGTAATCGAATACTGTGTAGAACATGCAGGCAAAGAATATTGGCTTGAGGGGAGAGCGCTTGCGTTGCCTCAACGTGGTTGCGGACCTCGGAAAATTGTTTGGGTTGCCCGCGATATTACAGAAGAGAAACGTAACCGCGAGGCTGTTCGGGTGTTATCAACTCGACTTGCTTTGTCTGAAGAGCAACAGCGCCGTAAAATTGCTGTTGAATTACACGATAGTCTTGGTCAAATTTTAGCTATTGTTAAGATGCGCCTTAACTTGCTGCGTCGTTATTTATCGGAAGGCGACGAGCTTGAATTGCTGGATTCCAGCATGGAGCAATTAGGAAGCGGTATTGAGTTGACACGGACACTCGTGTGGGAATTAAGTCCTCCTACGTTGTATGCATTGGGACTTGTTTCTGCGGTTGAATGGCTTGGTGAAAAATACGCTAAAGAGCATAGCATTTCGTTCGCAGTGGAAGACGAGATGGAATGTAGCGTATGGGGTAGCGACTTTAAGATTATGACGTTCCGTATTGTAAGGGAACTTATGGCGAACGTGGTAAAGCATTCTGGTGCTTCGGCTTGCACAATCGCATTTAGCAATCGTTCAGACGGCGTTGTTATTACTGTTCATGATAATGGCAAAGGATTTCCGGACAGGACATCAAAAGCAGGGTTCCGTAAAGGATTCGGGCTGCTCACAATTCAGGAATCTGTTCGTCATCTCGGGGGGGATGTAGCATTTACATCCGACTGTATTGGCGGCAATGTTCTCATCTTTATTCCTTTCAAACAAACTGCACCCGCGCTGGATGTGGAAATGAGTGCAGCAACAGGAACATACAATGGATAAGACTATCCGTGTTGTCATTGCAGATGACCACAAAGTTTTTTTAGAAGGTCTTTGCTCGCTGGTTAAAGACGAAAAAGACATCGAAATTGTAGGCAAGGCCGCCAGTGGAGTAGAGTTGTTGGAACTGGTCGCCAAGTTGCTTCCTGATGTGGTTATTTCAGATATTAGTATGCCGGGTATGAATGGTATTGTCGCAGCGCAGAAAATTACTCAGGAATTCCCTGATACGCGCATAATCGCTTTGTCGATGCATAAGGATACACAGTTTGTACGAGAAATCTTGAAAACCAATGCATATGGTTTCTTGCTAAAAGACTGCTGTTTCGATGAGTTAGCACATGCTGTGCGTTCTGCAATGAAGGGCGAGATCTGTCTAAGCCAACCCCTTAGAGACTCTGTCGTTATGGATTACATAGGTACCCTGCGTAAACCTCAGGATGAAGAGGTCGCGTTATCTGCTAGAGAAAGCGAAGTGCTTAAGTTAATTGCAGAAGGCAATAGCACCAAAGAAGTAGCAGAGATGCTGTGTATCAGTGCTAAGACCGTTGAAACACACCGTAGGCAGATTATGCAGAAAACAAAATATACAAGCGTGGCAGAACTCACAAAGTATGCAATTCGTTGTGGATTAACGACTGTTTAAGTACTCAATCAATATTGAATAAATTAAACATGTTAAGGAAAAGCCTTACTGCATTTCTACTTTTCCCTGATTGAGAGATTCTTGAATTCGACTTATTTCTATAAGCCTATCTGGACTTATCTGCCGGTGAAAACCGGAGCAATACAAGGAGTTGAAAGATGAGAATTCTTAGAATTAATACTCGTACTCAGGAATATGCTTTTGAAGAGCTTGGAGAGTATGCAGGTCTTGGTGGCCGTGCACTTACTTCCCGCGTTGTAAACAAAGAAGTTCCCGCTGACTGTCATGCACTTTCCGCAGAAAACAAGCTTGTTTTTGCTTCCGGTGTTCTTGCTTGCACCAACGCTGCTAACTCTGGCCGTGTTTCTGTAGGCTCTAAATCTCCACTTACCGGTGGTATCAAAGAAAGTAACTCTGGTGGCCAGTTCGCTAACCAGATGGGTAAAATGGACCTTCAGGCAATTATCCTCGAAGATAAGCCGGAAGACGATTCAGAATTTACCAATATTTTCATTTCTAAGGACGAAGTAAAATTTACTTCTGCTAAAGAAATTGTTGGCATGCACAACTATCCTGCACAGGAAAAATTACAGGAAGAGTTCGGCAAAAAAGCTGTTACTTGTCTCTGTGGTCCTGCTGGCGAACATTGTATGCAGGCTGCAACCATCCAGTTCTCCGACCCAGAAGGGCTCCCTACCCGTTCTGCTGGTCGTGGTGGTATGGGTGCTGTACTTGGTTCCAAGAAAGTTAAATCTCTTATTCTTGACCATGAAGTTAAAGGCAAAGTTCTCATGGGCGACGAAGAAGGCTTTAAAGCTGCTCGTAAAGAGTGGACAGACATCCTTCGCAGCCACCCAGTAACTAGTCAGGGACTTCCTGCATACGGTACCGCAATTCTCGTTAACATTGTTAACGAAGCAGGTGCGCTGCCAACTAAAAACTTCCGTACCGGTCGTTTCGAAAACGCTGAGAAAATTTCCGGTGAAACTCTTGCGGACACCATCACCAAGCGTGAAGGTAAAGTCTCTCATGGTTGTCACACAGGTTGTATTATCCAGTGTTCACAGGTGTACAACGATAAAGACGGCAAAATGCTCACAACCGGTTTTGAATACGAAACCATTTGGGGCTTTGGCGCGCATCTTCTCATCGACGATCTCGACCTTATCGCAACCATGGACCGTACCTGTGACGAAATCGGCATGGATACGATCGAAATGGCTAGCTCCCTTGCAATGGCAATGGAAGGCGGCCTCATCGCATGGGGCGACGGACCAGCAGCACTCGAATACCTCAGAAAAGTTGGTACCGGTGATCCTGTAGGCCGTATCCTTGGTAACGGCGCAGGCTTTACCGCAGCAGCGTTCGGTGTTGACCGTATTCCAACCGTTAAAAACCAGTCTATGCCAGCATATGACCCGCGTGCAGTTAAAGGCGTTGGTGTTACCTACGCAACTACACCAATGGGTGCTGACCATACTGCTGGTTACGCTGTATGTCAGAACGTTCTGAAATGTGGTGGCGATGTTGATGGTCACAACAAAGAAGGTAACGTTGAGACTTCCAAGAACCTTCAGATTGCAACAGCAGCTGTTGACTCCCTTGGTCTTTGTCTCTTCGTAGCATTCGCTGTTCTCGATGACGAACGCGGTGTACCATGCATGGCGAAACTCGTTGCCGGTCTTCTTGGTTCCGAATACAGCGTAGATGACGTAGTAAACCTCGGTGTTGGCGCACTTCAGGATGAACTCGACTTCAACCGTCGTGCAGGCTTTACCGATAAAGACGATCAGCTCCCACGCTGGTTCACCGAAGAAGCTCTCCCGCCACACAACGTGAAATGGGACTTCACCGCAGAAGAACTTCAGGGCGCTAAAGTTTAGCAGCAACCTGATTCAAGTTATGATCAAAAAACGCCGGAGGCAACTCCGGCGTTTTTTATTTGCCTCTGGCGGGTCTCCGACGGGCGGGGCTTGCCTCCGGCGGCTGAGGGAAACCTTGTTGAAACAAGGTTCTCCCCCAGACCCCCTTCCAAAAACTTTTAATTGCGAGGGAATCTTGTTGAATATGTTTCTACGCGGCTATGCGCTCCCATGATTAAACACGCCCTTATCCGTCCGAAAGAACACTAGTTTCCGTTACTAAAACTCAGCCCTGATAGGGGTTAAGGGGACGAGTCCCCTTGCGGGGGATGTAGGGGGCGGAGCCCTCCTGCCCGCCGGAGGCAACAACATCACAACACATCGCTACTAGGAATGGTTAAACGATGTGTGTTTCTTGTCTGGATGACACGGCGGCGACTCCATGAGTTCCGCGATTACTTCTTTAAAATCTTTGAGCAGCAGACAGAGCATGTCTACAGACGTGCCGTGCCTCACTACGATGCGCTGTACAACGGTCTCTTCGCAGTTTGGCGGCAGAGTGTACGTTGGTATGAGCCAACCGCGTTGACGCAGGCCGTCGGATAATTGGTAAAGGCTGAAGGGCATATTGGCATCATCTTTAAATTTCCAGCAGACGAGCGGGAGCCCCTTTGAACTGTTGTTGAGGAAAACGAAGAGGCCGAATTGCTCAAGCCCTGCGGCAAAATATTCTGCTGCTGCAAATGCTGCTTCTTGTACTTTTATGTACCCCTCGTAGCCGAGTCGGAGGAGGTTGTAGTACTGCGCTATTACTTCGCCACCGGGACGGGAAAAGTTTAGAGCGAAGGTTGGCATTTGTCCGCCTAGGTAGTTGACGCGAAAGATGAGATCTTCTGGAAGATCTTGTTTTGCTGCCCAGATGACCCAGCCGCAGCCGAGGGGGGCGAGTCCGAATTTGTGACCGGATGCGTTGATCGATTTTACGCGGGGGAGACGGAAATCCCATTTAATTTCCGGATGCATGAACGGGGCGACAAATCCACCACTTGCAGCATCAATATGCATAGGGATGTCGAGCCCTGTCTCTTGCTGAAGCTTGTCGAGGGCTGCATGTACCTCTTCAATTGGCTCGTAGTGTCCGGTGAAGGTTGTGCCGAGGGTTTGAATTACGCCTATGGTGTTTTCGTCGCAGTGAGCGATGACGTCTTCTGGAGAGGACGTATAGCTATCTTTTCGCATCGGAAGTTCTCGAAGCTCTATTTCCCAGTATCGGGCAAATTTGTGCCAGCATACCTGTACTGGACCGCAAACCAGATTGGGCTTGTCGTGGGATTTGCCGATTGATTGACGGCGAGCCTTCCAGTTCCACTTTAGTGCCATACCACCGAGCATGGCGGCTTCGCTTGACCCAGTCGTGGAGCAGCCTATTGCAGGGGAGCATTGAGTTTTTTCGGGGTCTGCACATTCTTCAGCATTCCAGAGATTTGAAAGCATAGAAATGCAACGTGATTCAATTTCTGCTGTTTGCGGATATTCATCCTTATCGATCATGTTCTTGTCGATACATTCTTGCATGAGTTCATGAACTTCTTGCTCGAGCCATGTGGAACAGAAGGTTGCCATGTTCTGACGTGCATTTCCGTCAAGAAGCAGTTCATCATGAATCATTTGGTATACGGCTTTCGGATTCCGTTCTTTGCGTGAGATGCGGTGTACGTTCAGGGGCTTAGCCATGGATTCTGAAGTGAAGAGATCATCGATATTAACTTTATGATTATGAAGGGGCATATGTTCCTCTCTACGTTTTTTGAATCTATTTGGGTAATGAATACAATAAAATAGTTACGTAGTGAGGAAAGTATAAGTTACGTCGATGATGTTACAAAAAAAACTGCACAATCGCGTAGGCAACAGTGCAGTTTTTGTTTTTTGAAAAGCGAATTATGGCTCAATTGTTGTTCCCAGCAGATCAAGGAACGCCTTAATAAAAGCTGGATGTGCAGGCCAAGCGGGAGCGGTGACAATGTTTCCGCTGACGCAGGCGTTGGAATAGGTTTCGTTAAATAATTCCAATGTACCGCCGGATTGCAAAATTTCTGGATTAACTGATGGATATGGGCAGCAGGAAACGCCTTTGAGGATATTTGCTGCCACAAGAATTTGCGGGCCATGACATATAGCACCTAGCGGTTTTTTTGCTTCATTTATTGCGCGAACAATTGTGAGCACCCGAGCATCAAGACGTAAGTATTCAGGAGAACGACCACCAGGAAGGATCAGCCCGTCATAATCTTCAACGTCCACGGCATCAAAATTTTTGTTTAACAGGAAGTTGTGACCGCGTTTTTCTGTGTAGGTCTGGTGCCCTTCAAAGTCATGGATTGCTGTGGCAACAAAATCTCCAGTGTTTTTATCTGGTGAAACGACATCGACAAAATGTCCGGCAAGCAAAAGCATCTGGTAAGGAACCATTACCTCATAATCTTCCACAAAATCACCAACGATCATAAGAATTCGTTTTGCAGGCATCTTAGTCTCCTGATATTTCAATGTGTTTATGATGGTAATACGTACGGAAATTGTTCGAAATGACAATTATTTATGCCCATAGCGTGCCATGAAGTATGTAGAATGAAAAAACCCTCAATGTACTGTGTACAAAGAGGGTCTTGTTGCTCTTTAGGAATTTGGCGGACATAAAATTTTATCGTCGACCACGACCGCCGCCACCACGACCACGACCGCCTCCACGCATACGCCTTGGGCCGCCGCCACGACTGCTGCCACCACGCATGCGGCTGCTGCCACCACGCGAGCGACCGCGAGCACGCGTTTGCCTGCTGCTGCCTCTATTACCGCGGTACTTACTACGATTGTAGCCTCTATTTCCGCGGTACTTGGCGCGATTGGGACCTCTGTTCCTAGGTCGGTTATATTTCCGGTTGTGATTATGTTTGTTGTAATAGTAGTTTCGGTTACTGTAATAGTAGTTGTTGCTGTTGTAGCCATATCCGCCATATGGATAGTAGTAGCCAGAGCCACCGTAGTAGCCGTAGCCGCCTCCGGCGGTAACTGTGCACCCTCCTAACAGAGCAAACAGCAGAATGCACCCGACTAGTAAACTAATCTTTCGAAGCATGTGTCTCTCCTTGGCAGCGTCGCTTCTGAAGCGTTGGCTCTAGCGCCTTGGGTACGCTGCTGCTAAGTGTGTCTTGCACTATGATAGCAGAGAGAGAGGGCTTAGTTTGAGTATTAAAGCTGTTAGCGAAGTCGTGAGATCCGCTGATGACGAGAACTTACGAGAATTGTTGTAGAATGTGTGAATCACTAAATTTGAGAGAATGAGTTCTCGTGCGGTGTGTTGATACTCCGGCTGATTCCAGATCATCAAGGACAGCTTCTGTTGCCCAAAAATGTTGTAGCGAGAGCGTATTTGTAATGCGCACTGCCCGTATTGGTTTCGGAGCTTTTGCTAGTGCAGCATCAATAACGGCTTTGTCTGTGGGGAGAGTGATCGGTAATCGTCCGCTTGCCCATACACCGGTGGTAAGTGAGTTTGCGTAGGTCGCAGTGGTATCTATGGAATCCGCAAGGCGTTGGGGAATGAGGTCAGCCATGCCGATACCGTGGGCGTTACCTTGTGATTGCGGGGTAAGATTCAACACTACGAGAGTTTTGTATTCGGGTTTGCGTTCGCCTGCCATTCGACGCCATGCGCCGATGACGTTAGTGTCCATACCGGTTCCGCTGATGTTTTTTCCCATTTCATCAATGATGAGAAGGTCAAGCGAATCAATAGGGATACGCGGCAGAATGGCTGCGGATACAGAAAGCAGAGACGAATCTGTTTTTACGACGTCTTCTTTCGTGCATAATTTTATACTGTGTAGTTTCTCTACAGCATTCTCAACGACGGCAAGACCTGCCAGCAGGTTGATATGCTCCAAAATGCGCAGTGCTGCTGGCTTAATAACAGTTTCCAGCGGAAAGTTATGCAGATTGTCAGCTCCGCGCGGTTTACCAAGTCCAATTGCAAGCATCTTGCATAGACCGGACTCCACTTCCCCATGAAAGAGGGTGTGGGGTTTTACGCGATTCATTACAAAAATATAGTCAGCTTCCAGCGCATCTTTCGCCACGAAAACTTCAGCGCCTTCTTCCAGAACACCTAAGCTCACAGTCTCTACAGAAGAGACAATTGGGCAACCTGCGGATTCTTCCGTAATGCCAAGCTTGGAGAGGATTGCTGTTTGTCCTTCCGCTGTAGATCCACCATGTGAGCCCATTGAAGGGATAATGAATGGACGTAGTCCAAGGGCACTGAGATTGCACACGACAGCTTGCAGCAGGGGAACAATTCGATCTATCCCGCGTGAACCTACAGTTATTCCGACCGTTGCGCCTTGTGTTATTGTAGAACGATCAAAAGAAGCAAAGACCGCATCCACGGTCTTTGCAATATTATTAATTTGGGACGTCTCAAATGTTTGTTCAACGTCGTAGAAAAGAGGGTACGTCATTATCTTCCTGCTATGCTGCTTCGGTTAACGCGGATTCTTCCGGTTGCTCATCTAAGTCGAATGCTTTCGTGTACTTAAGTATTGCTGTGAGGGTAGCAAAAATACTTACTCCAATCCAGCATTGAAGCTCCGGCAGGGCATAAAGCAGAACAGCTGTGCAGCCGAATGCAAGACGAAGCAGCGGATGGAGTCTACGAATATATACGCCTTCAAGCGAGACTGCAGTGCAGAAGAGTGCCAACACGATAATCCCGACAGTTAAAATGGTCTGCCATAACGGGCCCAAGAACAGAATTGCCGGTTCATACACAAACATAATCGGGATGATAAAGAGCCCGCTTGCCAGCTTGAATGCATGAATCCCAGTTTGGAACGGGTCTGACTTTGCAATACCCGCAGCTGTGTATGCTGCTAGACATACTGGCGGGGTAACGTTTGCAGATTGTGAGTACCAGAAAATAAGCAGATGCGCTGCAAGCATAAAGATTGTGGCGTGCTCTGGTGGTACCTGTGAATTAACGATGGCGAACAAAGCTCCGGCGGTTGTCGGGTCGGAGATCATGTTGAGACTCAGTCCCATGGATTCAATGAACTGTGGGTTAACAGCCTGTACATAGCGGAGCTTGATGAGGTTAACCAGAAACGGTGCACTCAACGTAGCCAGAATGATGTATGAAGCGGTTACGGGTAACCCCATGCCTAAAATGAGTGATGCGACTCCAATGAGTCCGATTGTCACCAGTAGGCTTGCCCCTGCAACTGTTGAAATAAGCATAGAAAATTTTACACCAAGGCTTACTAACAGAACGATGCCGATAACTACGCCGGAGCAAAGTAAAATGATAGCTGTGGCTACCATGTTTTTGCCGCCGAGTGCCAACGCATCAACAATGTCAGCCAAGCCCATACGGTGATTCTTCGTCATCCAGCTAGCCCCGACAATAGCACCGATTGCGCAGCAAGCCGCATAGGTCGGTGTGTAGCCGATGCTCATAAGTGTGATGAGCACGGCAATAGGAATAAAGAACGGCCAGCCTTCTTTCAAGACTTCAAAGAAACGTGGAATATCTTCTTCAGCAGTTGGTTTTAGCCCTTCACTTCGGGCACGGGAGTGAACAAAAAAGATTACGCTGACGAAATACAGGATCGCCGGAATAAATGAGATGGCGACAATTTTCAGGTAAGAAATCTGCGTCCACTGTGCCATTACAAAAGCACCAGCGCCCATAATCGGCGGCATAATCTGGCCGCCGGTACTTGCCGCAGCCTCTACAGCAGCAGCAAATTTTGGACTAAAACCGGTTCGCTTCATCATCGGAATAGTAATGGAGCCTGTGCTCACGGTGTTTGCAACCGCGCTGCCGGAAACAGAACCCATTAATCCACTGGAAAAGACCGCCATTTTAGCAGGGCCGCCAACGCTACGCCCGACAATTGAAATGGCAAGTTTAATGATGAAATCACCAGCACCGGATTTTACAAGGAACGAGCCGAACAGCACAAACAAAAATACATACGATGCAGAGATTGTTGCGATGCTGCCGAAAATTCCGTCAGGTGCAAAGTACATACGGTACAGTACTCGCGAGGTGGTTACTCCGGGGAAGTTCCAGTTGCCAGAAAGAAATTGTCCCCAGTACAGGGCATAGCTCAGGAAAAACACAGCGAGCAGAGGGATAATTTTACCTGCGGCGCGGCGTGCGATCTCCAGCATGAGTAGCAACGTCAGTCCTGCAAAGAATATATCAAGGCCTATCATCTGCTCGTTTCGGGCGTGCAGTGCATCCTCAAAAAATACTAAATAGAGTCCGCAGACAACGCTAAGTACTGCAAGAAACCAATCCAGATATGGCTTCTTGTCCAGACTTTTGGAGTTGAACGGATAAATCATAAAAGCAAGTGGAACAAAGAAAGCAAAATGAAGTGCATTTCTTTGAATCTCCGGCATTAACCATACCGTGTTAGTGAGTACATGGAACACACTTGCAGCAATACATAGACAGTAAAAAACAGTAGCAGGGCGGCTTGTTAGCTCGCGTGTGCTGACCATTACTTCACCGGAGTCTTCTGTGGCTTTGACTCCCTTCTTTCTAAACAATCCCATACCTGAACCTTATTCTATACCGTTAGTTGTCAGTAACTTTTGTTGTCTATGATGCCTCCCGCAGGAGGCATCCCCAAACCCTTTAGCGGGGCATTTAACTTATTTGGAAATAAGGCGATCAGGAATTTCAATACCGACTTCACGGTAGTACTTAACCGCACCGGGGTGCAGTGCCACAGGCAAGCCATAAAGAGCATTGTCGAGGCTCATGTTTTTGGTAGCGGAGTGGATTGTACCGAGGAAGTTGAGGTTTTCGTAGATGGTCTTGGTAACCTTGTAGACTACTTCGTCTGGAAGGTCGGCACGTACAGCTAAGAAGTTAGGCTGTGCGATAGTACGAATATCTTTTTCCTGACCGGGGTATGTTTTTGCGGGGATGACATAGCGGTACCAGATAGGGAATTCTTTCTGGATGCGTGCGAGTTGTTCATCGGAGAAATCGAGAACTGTGGCGTCTCCGTGACTCATGGCAAAGAGCTGAGTTATCGCTGCGGCGGGTACACCGGCAGGGATGTTTGCGCCAGCGATGCGGTTATCGAGCATTGCCTGTGTAGAAGGGGTGTAGCCAAGGAATTCGAGTTTCAACTTACTTGGGTCAATTCCAAGAACACTGAGGAGAGCACGTCCGGAGCCTTCTGTGCCACTTCCGCGTTTGCCAATGGAAAAGCGTTCGGTGAGCGCGCCGATATCGGCAATTGTTCCGGTTTTTACGTATTCATTCATTAAGGCAAAGTGTTCAACATTCGGCCATAGCATGGTTACGGAGCGGAAAGAGTCTACAGGCTTACCCTGATAAAACCCTTTACCCCGGGATGCCTGAAATCCGAACAGTGATTGAAGGATTGCAAAATGGGCTTCTTTATTATTCAACATTTCGATGTTTTCACCGGAACCTGCGGAGTTGATCGCAGTAGCGGTAATGCCGTCATTTTTAGCAAGCTTTAGGCTAATGAGAGTGCCGATGCCAACACCGACAGGGTAATAGGTGCCACCTGTTGTAGCGGTTGCAATGATGAGACGTTTATTGTTTTGAGCCATAGCAGGAATGCTCATGGTCAAAAACGCAGCAATGATGATGAGAGAACAGATCTTACGCACAGTCACACTCCTTGATCGCAATAAAAAGGTAAAAACAACGGGTCATTAAAAAATTTCTGTCAGGGCTTGACAAGATTGTCAACAATTTTGTTGTATAGGTTGTTATTCATCAATTGTACGATAGCTGGACATAGGATGATAGATACTTTACTCAGCTTCTTTCCTTTTGTGGAAAGTTGGGTATTATCCAGACCGCCATTTTTATGGTGGTTATTCTAAAAGATAGTAATGGTAGGAATTTGGTATGAAGGACTGTCCACCTAGCCAGAGTGTTGCTGACCACTTGGAAGATTTAATTCTTTCGGGTCAGTTGTTGCCAAGAGAGCGTCTTGGCGAAACAGACATGGCAGATAGATTTTCTGTTAAGCGTCACGTAATTCGTGATGCCTTCAAGGTGCTTGAGAGCAAAGGACTTATCGAAATTAAGCGATACAAAGGTGCACGTGTTGTGAGTCTTTCTATGAAAGAAATCAGCGACGTGTTTGACATTCGCATTAATTTAGAAAGTTTTGCTTACAGTCTTGCCTTGAACAATATGCATGAAGAAGACTTTGCGGGGCTAGAAACCATTGCGCAAAAATTTCTTGATAGCGTAGACACGGCAAGTATTGAAGAATTGAGCAGGCTCAACACAGAGTTTCATAATATTATCTACAAACGTGCGGATAATATTCCTTTGCTCGAGATTATTACCGATCTGCACATTAAACTTTATATCACTCGTTTTGCCGCTTGGGATAAAAGAGAAAACATCATTCAGTCGGGTGAAGAGCATTTAGAGTTTATTGATGCATTGAGGAAGAAAGATCTCGAGGTCTTGAACGATCTTGCGCGTAGGCATATTTATAACTCGAAGATTGCGTACGAAAAACGTGTATCAAAAATTACTCCTCTTGCCCTGTGTGAAAAAGAAGTCCGTTTTGAATAAATAAAAAGCTGAATGTACCTATTGGAACATTCAGCTTTTTTTTATGGATTTTCGGGGTCATACAATAGTACATAGAAAAAGGCGGCATCATTATGATGTCGCCTTTTTTTGTATGCTGACTCAAGGCAGGGGTTATTCTTTAATAACTGCGTTAAGGCTTGGTGCTGCCTTAAATGTAACAGTTTTTTGGCCATTTACGGTATCAACTTTAAATTCGCCGAATCCACCAAGGTCAATGACTTGACCGTTTTTTAGACCCATTACGATTGCTGCTTTAATCACATCAAATGCGAGGAATGCTTCATAATCATCAGCAAATTTGTCGCTCATTGCCGTGGTGAGGTTGTTAACGATATTTTTTGTGTATCCAGATATTGGGTCGTGCTTAACTCTTTCACGCACTGCATCAATATCAGAGGCGACAACTTGGCAGCTTTTGTTTGAGCAGGACATACAAACACCGGGATAATCTTGGTTAGCCATGAAATACTCTCCTTTCTATACAAATGTAGAGCAAGAGTACCACGCAGGATTTGTTTAGGTCTATGTGATAGCGTGTAGATTCTTTTCAGTGAGCAAATGTTTTCTGTTTATCTAGAAACGTGATGGGGATTGGGGCATTCTGCAATGTTAAGAAGCCTTGCGCAAACATTGAAGAAGTGTTGATTTGAGAGCTTATTTGACGAGGCAAATACGAATTCTAGGTTTCAACAGTCAGTTGAAGAGACACATATGAACCTTGTACCGTTACACATAAAAATAGCAGAGGAGCATCCTGCATATCAGTGGGCAAAATCTCAATCAGATTCAGTAAATGCTATTGGAAAGATAGACACATATTCAGATTGTTATACGGCTGAACCGACTAACTATACTGGTGAAGTTGATGCCGTAGTTTTTGATTGTACAGAGACGATGCCGATTGCAAAGCAGTTCGAGAAAGCAGATTTATATGGAAAGGCGGTTGTTCTTTATGCAGGTGTGTTGGACTTTGTCGGATATGGCAGTAGTGCATATGAGAAAAGTGATACATTTCCTGACCCAATAGTTATTAGACGTTTTGCTGTCTAGATTGCCCGCGTTTATAGTAATCGACGGCTGCGGTATTGAGACTAATGGAAATGAGCATCAGCGGTTCGACAAGCAGTGCGAGACATAACATCGTTTTGTTATCGAAAATGTTTTGCTTCCGGGAGAAACTTCGAATTCATTACGACGTATTCATATTGTAGTTGATCGCACACCACCTTCAACAGGAATGCGCTGCCAAGTGTGTGGTGAGTATGTTTGTGAGTAGTATCCTCTCTAAATATAAAGACCTTTCTCTTGACCCAAAGAATCTGTTGCGATAAAAACCATTCCTCACATAAGCCAACATAGCTCAGTCGGTAGAGCAACTGTTTCGTAATCAGTAGGTCGTCGGTTCAATTCCGATTGTTGGCTCCATATGATTTCAAGGACTTACGTCACACCAGCAGGTGTGGTGCAGGTCCTTTTTTGCGTTCTGTCCCCATTTTGTCCCTCTCCTGTCCCTCCTCGTATCTAGGCACGACGCTTCACCAAGATCCATTCAGCAGCATCTATACATCTGTCGCCGCGCTAGCGGCATCCTTCTTTCACGTCGGTCGCGACCGTAGGGAAGCGCCTGACGCTATGCCCGTGCTGTCCCTCTCTTTCCCCCTCCCCCCATTCCTAAGACCCAGCGGAAACTCTAATGGACACCAGTCAGAGCTAATTATGCCCCAAATTGGGCGTAGGTACTTTCACCGTTTTCGTCGGACACGGGTACACAGAAGCGCAAAGCTTGAACGGATGGTGGGCTGGGAAAAAAGTGAAAAAGTGAAAAGCGTGCACTTGGCTAGGGCCTTAACAGTATTGCCCGTGCTGATTGTGATGAGCTACGTCCAGCGGATTGTTTCACGCGCTGCTCGGAAGAGTGAGCAGCGCGCTCTGTCCCTCTGGTTGGTCGAGGCGCAAGACAGTAGCGTCCGAGCATATCCCATTTCTTTATGTAGGCAATATGTGGTTTTCCTTTCAATTCACCAGATGGAGGTGCGGCGTGGCTAAGCAACCAGAATCAACCTCTCCTGATATTCAAGGCAAACATCCGTCCGAAATGACGCGCGAGGAACTGCGTGCGCTGATCACCCAACAGGTAAAGGATGAAGAGCAGGCCGCGTGGGATGAAGCGCGCAAAAAGTTTCCTGACAAGCTTGATGTGAAGCGGGAAACGCCGCCACCTTCGTATGCCATTTGGCAGGGCTTAGCGCCTAAGGAAGAGAAGCTCAAAACGTACTCCATGAAGCAACTAAAACACTACATGAACAGGAACGAGCTGGGTGATCTTGAAATGCTTTTGAACAGGAGCAAGGGCAAGTACTGCTTTGATAAAAAATCCGGAGAATGGTGGATGTTTGACGGTGTGTGGCGGCCTGATGCTGTGAGTGAGTTCGGGAGGGAAGTAATGAACCTTGCCGAACATTTCGACGGGGCAGCCCAGAAGCAGTGGAAGGTGGTGCAGAACCCGAAAACAGTGGAAGAAGGCAAGCTTACTGAAGCAAAGTTATTGCATAAGTCGTTTACTTCCAGAGCGAAATCTTTACGCGGCAGCTCGCGCCGAACATCGGTGATGCGTACAGCAGTAGTAGGAGAAGAATCCATGGCGATGTCCGGAGAAGAGTGGGACAAATATCCAACGTTATTGGCAGCACAGAACGGCTATGTGGATCTGGAAACAGGCAAGCTCTATCCGCCAGATCCTAAGATGTTTATCCGCCAGAGATCGCCGTATCCGTATGTGGGATTGCATGCCCGAGATCCCTTCTTTGACGACATGGTGGAGAAGCTGCTTTGCGGCTCGGATGGCCTGATGTCTTACGTGCAAAAGGTCATAGGCTACGCGGCGACGGGGCTTCTTACGCATAAGGAATTTTACGCTGCATTTGGCCCGTTGGGGAACAATGGCAAGTCTATGTTCTTTAACGCCATGTGTGACGTTCTGGGCGATTACGCGGCTACGTTACGCACAGAATTGTTGTTGGAAGGAAAGATGCTGAACAACGAAGATCCGTTTTGGATTGCCCTTCGGAATAAGCGAATGGCTGTAGCCAGTGAAGCTAAAAAAGGCAGTAAATTCAGCATGGATAGAATCAAACTTGTTACGGGTTCTGACGCTACAGTTGTGCGTGGGTTGTATGAAGCGCCGACTGAGATCCGCATGCCTTGCAAGCTGTTTTTGCACACCAACTACATTCCGAGAGCGCATGGCGGCGACCATGCTTTTATGGATCGTTTACGCATAATTCCGTTCACAGCGCGTTTTGTGAACGACACAAAAATGGTTGATGAGGAAAAACATATTTACATGGGAAAACCCATGAATGTCATTGAAAAACAGCTAAAAATGGCTGGTCCGGCGATCCTCTCTTATGTCGTAAATGGGGCAAGAATGTACCTAAATGGCATGGATTTAACACCTCCTGAAGAAGTGCTGAGATACACCAAAGAGTACATTGAAGATGCTGATGTTATTGGTGAATTTATCAAAATGAGATGCATTTTGGGCGAAAAGCAAAAGAACCAAGTTAAGCCACTTTATAGCGCTTTTAAGGCGTTTTGTGCGCAAGAAACGGATAAGCCGGAAAAAGCGATTCCAGTCTTCAGCAGTTTTGTGTCAGACCTCGTTCGGCGTCAAGGAATTACAAAGAAAACAACTAATTATGCTTTCTTTCATGGCATTAGCCTACGTCCTGAGTTCTTTAGCGAAAAGTCGTAATGGCGTGAAAGCACTAGAAAGACGTTGTAATTCTGAGGCTTTCTATAAGATTTCTTTTCCCTTAACTCCTTATATTCTCTTTCTTTTTTTCTTTTTTATAGATTTATAGAAGAAGAAAGAAAGAAGAGAAGAAAAAAGAAAAAAAGGAAAAGAAAGAAAAAAATAGAAGATATAGTTTTTTGAAAAAGTCTGTCGGTTCAAGAAAAGTCTTTTTTTCTACTTTTGAGCCGAAAACTCCCCTGAACATCAGAGTTTGGAGCCGACAGAGTTTCTCAGGGAAGTAGATCTCACTTTCTAGTTTGGCGGAAAGCCCCTGTGGGGGCGTTGGAAAGGAGTTTTATATGGGCGTTGCTAAGCAGCTTCATTTTGCGGACAGGGAACGAATAGCCCGAAGTATTCTGGTGGACGATAAGCCGCTGCAGAACGGCAAGATTCCGGCGAATTGTCCGTTTCACACGGAAGAAACCCCGGGCGGGGCATTCTTCTACGACCCGACCGAGGACGTGGGCAGGTGCTACAGCTGCGGTGACTGGGCAGATCTGGTGGGAATTTTTAACGCTGTGAACGGTCGCGCTTGTGACGACGGCGATGGGTTCCGCGAGTTTGTTTCCACGTATCTGGACGACTCTGTGCATTTTATGCCCAAGGAGCGCAAAGCCCTTGTGGCTACAGAGCAGCCAAAGTGGGAACCAAAGGCGCACGATATGCCGCCGGAACGGTGGAGCCTGAAGGCGCAGGAGTTTGTGGACGAGTGCGTGGATGCCTTGCAGCGTAATTCGGAGCAGCTTGCCCGCTTGAAAGAATGGGGCATTACTCCGGCGGTTGCCAAGGCAGCCAAGATTGGCTGGTTTGCTGCAGCAGGTGAGCATGGCGAAATAGCATACCGCAAGTTTACCCACTGGGGTTTGCCGTTGCAGCTGAACGCTAAAGGCAACGAGCGATGCATACGTTTGCCGAAAGGGTTTGTGTTTTGCGGCTACCGTAGCGACGGGAAGCAGTACCGCATAGCGCGTATGCACATTCGCTGCGAGAATGCCGGAACGGATAATTTGCCGAGCTATCTCCAGCTTACTGGTGCAAGTTCCCAGTACTACGTTTTTGGCAGGTATGATTCCAAAGTTTGGGTGATTGTGGAAACGGTGCGCGATGCGATTTTGATCTGGCAGGAGCTTGGACACTTTGGCGTGAGCGTAATGGCAATAGGCGGTGCTTCCAATAGGCCGGACGAAGGAGCGCACAAACTTTTGCTTGAGGCAGAGCTTGTTGTGAACGCGATGGATGCAGACCCTGCAGGGCTGAAAAACAGCTGGAAGTTTGACCCGACCGCGCACGGGCAGTTTTCTTGGCAGGTGGAATATCCGCACTCTGTTCGCTGGCCAGTGCCGAAAGCGGCGGGCAAGGATGCAGGCGATCTGCCACGGAGCGGGCTTTCTGTTTGGGATTGGTTTTCAGCAGGATTACCGAGCAATGTTTTGAGACGGGTTGAGAGATTGAGAGAAAAAAAATTGCGAGAAGCTTCTGTTGCGGGCGCGGCAGGACAGACCACAGGGAAGGAGGCAGCATAAATGGCAGGCGAATTTTTTGAAAACGTGAATCAGGTTCACACGTATTTGAAAGCGCAAGGCTGGAAGGTTGCCTACAACACCCTGCGCAAGGCCATTGATGAGCGCAAGCTTGTGGAACGCAGAAAGGGCGGCTTTGCCCAGCGTACCGTTGACCAGTTTGCTCGAGCTCACCTTGCGAAGAAGGCCGACCCGACTCCGGAACCGGAACTGCCGGCAGAAGAAAAAGTTACTCCGGGGCTGCATGAGCAAAAGCTGCAACGCCAGATTAGCGGCATGGAGATGAAAGAGCGGCGCGAGCATTTTGCCTTTATGCGTGAGCGCGGCCTGTACACCCAGACCGTGACGGTAGAGCGCGAACTTGCTGACCGCTGGCTTTCCATCAAGCTGTTCTTAAGCTCTTGGCTTGTGGCAGAAGCAGACACCATTCTTGCCATGCTTGGCGGTGATCCGGAGCAAGCGTTGCGAGTTCTTGAACTGGTGCATGGTGACAAAGCCCACGCGGATGCTCTTTCTCAGCACATGTTTTCCCGCAAGGCGGAGCTTGTGGACTTGTTCCGCAAAGGTTTGACTGAAGCGCTTAGCAAGTTTGGAAGCGGGCAGTGGTTTACGGAAGAAATGCGCGAGGCATGGGAAGAATTTGAACTGAACCGCGAAGATGCCAGCCGTGAAGCTGCGGAAGATGTGCTTGAGCTGCTGGGTGCTGACATTGATCCGGAAGCAGTGGAAGCGACACTTACCGCGATTCTTGCCCAGTATTGGGTTTTACCGAAGGAGGCCGCGTAATGACTTACCTACCGCCACCATTTGAGCTACGCGAAGGGGAAAAACAAGTGCTTGTAGTGCGGGAATGGCTTTCTACGTATGACTTTTCCCGCAAGCATTTCTTTCTCGTTACAGGCCCCTTCAAAGGGCAGAACTTTAGGCACGACATAATTCCCTGGGCAAAGCACATCATGGACATGTGGGACAGGCCGGAGATTCGCGAAATCATCATTTGCGGCACATCACAGGTTGCTAAAACTTCCATAGCCTATGACTGCCTGCTTGCAAATCAGTACCGTTCCCCAGCTCCTGCGGGGCTTGGTATGCCGGATAGAGAAAACTTAAAGCGCGTGATGGATGAGAAGATTGCAAAGCACATTCTTGCTTCCAGTCAGCTGCGCAGAATGCTTTCCGACGGCGAAACCGTGAACAAGGGGCAGGTTCGGTTTAAAGGCTCCACCATTTACGGCATGTATTCGCACTCTGAAGCTTCCATGTCTTCCGTGACCATGCGTGATCTCGGTTTGGATGAAGAAGACGCGTATGCACCGTATGCAGTGCAGACCATGATGGAGCGGCAGATCTCTTACGGGGATGAAGCTAAGACCATGCGCTATTCCAAACCTCGCGGAAATGAAAAAACCTCTTCCATCTGGCGCGGCCTGAAGCATGACGCGCAGGTAATTTACCAAGTGCGGGCGCGTTGTCCTATCGAGCTTTGCGGACACCTGCAGATTATGACGGATAAAAATATTGTGGTGCCGCGTTTGTGCAAGGGCTGCGGCTGGCAGGGCTTTCCGGATGCTGAAACCTGCCCGCATTGTGAAGGGAAAATGGAAACCATAAGCGACCCGCAGCGTATTCTTGTTCAGGATTTAGCCCGTTACCGGTGCGAAAAGTGCGGCGCGTTGTGGAACGACCACATGCGTGATCTGGCAGTACGCGGCGGCGATATGTACGCCGAGCGTGAGATAGAGAGGCCGACAAAGGTGGGCTACCACCTGCCGAGTTGGATTTCTCCTTTTACCAAACTTTCCAAGGTGGTTTCGGACTGGTTCAAGTCGTACAACAGCGGCGATCCCAAATTGCTGCGCAAGTATGACAACGACCACAAAGCCATGCCGTACAAGGTGCAGGCTGTGCAGACTGATGCGGACGTGCTGCGCAAAATGGTGCGCCCAGAGTGTGACTCGATGGTTGTGCCGGAAGGTGTGCTTGCCCTGACCTGCGGCATTGATATGCAGATGGCGGGCTTTTGGTTTACGGTGCGCGGTTGGTTGCGGACTCGCGAATCTTTCCTGATTCAGTACGGCTGGCTTGATACTTGGGAAGACGTGGAAGAGCTGCTGTTCAACACCACGTTCCCGCATGTGAGTCGCACGAACGTGCGTTATCCGATTTGGCGCGCAGGCATCGACATTGGCGGTGGTGAAACGGAGATAGAAGGCTGGTCGAAAACTGACGAAGTTAAGAACTGGCTTGTAACACTTCCGAGTCGCGGTTTTCCTGACAACGTTGTTACCGGCATCAAAGGGGCATCCAGAACGCAGCAGCTAACAGTTCGCGCATCACGCATGCAGCTGAACCCGCTTGATGCAGCAGCAGGGCAGGACAAAATAGGTTTGTACACGCTGGATACCAACGACCTGAAGGACACGATTTTTTCAGCACGAGTTGGTGAAAACGCACGGCAGCCCATGTGGCTGCACAAGGACACAGACGAGCGATACTTCACCCAGCTGACAGCAGAAGAGCGGGTGGAAAAAGAGAACGGAGCCGTTGTATGGCGCGCTAAAAGTGCCAACAACCACTTACTGGATTGCGAAGTTTACGCCGCTGCGTGCGCCCACGCGGACTGGATGCCAGCACTTGTAACGCTGGATCAACCACACTGGAACCTAACGACGCCGAAAGCAGAAGCGCCAGCGCAGCAAACACCCACAAAAGCCTTTAACGGTCGCATGAAACGACTGGGGAGGATTAACCCAAATGCAAGATAACAAGAAGTGTATAGCGGACTTACATAATCTCCCGAAGGAAACCTTCCGCAAGATTATGCGTGAAGTGAGCAAAGCAAAGGCGGTGGACTATACTTCTCGATATGGTGCTTTTTGTCCCGTTTGCGGCGCTGAAAGGTGTAAGGTGACCCGAAGTATAGCTTGGCACCAAAACTCGCGTGAGAGGTATCATAGATGCGCAAAATGCGGGCACTGCTTCAAGAGTGTTGAGGCTGCTTAGTGGGGTTAGGCGAATTAGCCTTCTTTTTGGATTTGTTCGAGTCTTTTGCCAAGAATAGTGAAAGAGGCAACCGCTGTGAGGCTGCTGGCAGCCAGTACACCTACTGTTTGCCACAGCGTCACGGTGGAAATAGCCGGATTTGAGAAGATGTAATTACCGCAACCCCAGAGCAGAGTTTCAAAGCACAGGATGCCCGCAATAAGACCGCTTTGAGCAATCGGGCTTGGGGCGTGCTCCTTGTTTTCCATATTGTAGCTTATGGCAATAACGATGGTGAACAGCACAATGTTGAATAGAACCCACAAATTTGCAGGCAGAAAAGCAATAGTGACCAGCGGCGTGACAACGAACAGGAAGATCAGGAGCAGCGAGACTTTTTCTTTCATTGAGGCAAGTCCTAAAGCTTAGTTGTTTGATCGGGAATAGTGTTATGTGATGGCAGTCTTTGTCAAACAAAAGGTGAAATAACAAATGGGGATACAGATGAGCGGTATCACCGCTGTGCGGAATGCGGGGATTATTTTAAGAATGTGGAGGAAGGTGCAAGTAAGAGGCTTGGATAACGTGGGCATTTTTCCCGGAGCGTGATGAACTTGTTTATGTTTGATCAACAAGGGCATGAGATAAATGGGCCCGCGTAGGGTAATCGTTTTTTGAATAGACTAACTTAGCAATTTTATAATAAATTTTCTGAACTACTTAAGCAGAATGATTAGAAGATTACGTTTTAGTACAGGAGAAAATGTATGCCTCAATACGCAATTATTACAGAGAACGATGAGTCTAAATGGGATGATGTTACTGGCAGGCAGTACCATTTTCCTAAAAGATATTTAAAGTTTCTGAATCCGGGTACGCGATTGATTTACTATAAAGGGCGGATGAGAAATAAAGAGTACGAAGGGAAGAGGCTTACCAAGGAAATGCACTACTTTGGTACCGCTATTATGGGAAAAATCTTTCCGGATACAGAAAGTTCAAAAGATGATTGTTTTGGAGAGATCGAGAATTTCTTTGCGTTCGCAGAGCCTGTCTTAGCCAAAACAACAGATGGATATCTTGAAAAAATTCCGGAAAGTAGAAAAAAAAACTATTGGCGTGATGGAGTGCGTGAAATTGATGAAGCAGCATATATGCTTATCGTTGAAGGTGCAGATTTAAGGGGAATGCCTGGCCAGGATGAAGAGTTCAACGATTTAAATTTTAACTTTGGATCTGAAGGAACAGAGGGTGGAAAAAAAAATGTTTATTCTTCTGTATATGAGCGTAATCCAAAATTAAGAAGAATTGCAATTGCATATCATGGAACAACATGTGTGGCTTGTGGGTTTAATTTTGAAAAAAACTACGGTGAGTATGGCAAAGGATATATTCATATCCATCACATCAATCCACTTCATGAGCAGGGTGGAAAACATTTCGTGGATCCTATTCGGGATTTGGCACCTCTTTGTGCTAACTGTCATGCAATCGTACATCGGAGGCGGAATGACGTTTTAAGTATCGAAGCATTGAGGAGGACAATTAATTCAAATAGAAGTGAAAAAAGCTGATAGATATTATCAGCTTTTGTTTAGAACATTGTGCGAGCATAAAAAGTGGTGTTCGGCTAATTGGTCTTTTTGATCAATCAAATTAGTAAAAATCAGTTAATGATCTGTTTAAGTTCATTAGCTGGTCATATTTTGTTTTTTTTGTAGTGAAGTTGGTGTGTTGTCCATATGTGAAAATTATATCGTCTGCTAACATTTCTATATGCTTTTCTAATTTGGTTTCATTTTTCATGTAAGCTATCAATGCTGGACTCTTCCAAAGAAGTTCTTTTGATGTTTTGGATTCAGTCATGTTGTTTGTAATTATAAGTTCTTGCATTGATAAAATAATATTAAGTAAGCGAAATTGGCTGTCATTCAACATTCTTTTATATTTATCTAAATTTGATTTTAAAAATGAAAATTCCATAATTCTTTTAGAGAAACGAAAATTTTCTTTAAAATCATGATAGCTAGCAAAATTAAACAGTGTTGAAATGATAGTAGTAACATATTCTATCTCTTTTGAAATATTGCAATCAAGAGATTTCATATGTTGTAATGAGTCGTGACCATTTATTTTAATTGGTAGTTGCCACATTGTTGAATTTATTTTTTCTTCAATGCGATTCGTTAACTTGCCTGCCTTGCTACTATATCCATTTTTTCTTACCTCTTTTTCTAGCTCTCTTATATTGGAAGGAATTTCTGTTAATTTACTGGCTAATTCTAAACGATATACTTTTCTTTCTCCCACTTTATTACCATAGTCTTTGGCTAAACCTTCATCTAAATCAGATTGAGTAAGTTTGATTTCAACATTAGCAGTATCATTGTGAGGAAAAAAGAGAAGGTAAGTTTTTCTAGGCGCAATAAATTCTACATGCTTTAATCCTTTTTCTAGTATCTTTAGTTCATTAAAAAACATGTTTCTATGGAGTTGAAACCGTTCTATATTATTAAGCATCTTTTCTTCATTGTAATTACTGTAGGTGAAAAAGATGCTAATTATTGAAAGTAAAAGTGCGACAAATGATGGTAGTCCGTTTACAGCCAAGGATATTTTTTCTTTTTTGGTGAACTGGTTAGAGCAACTCGACATGTTTGTGTGTCTCCTTTTTTAAGAACTCGTTCTCTACATGCTGTTCTGATAAGGTTCAAGAGAAGTAACTCCATAAAATTCAAAACAATTTACGAATTCTTACAGGTGGGTTTAAAGTGCTCTTCCTTGACACCCCAACAACTTCCATGCTTAATAAAAAAAGGTGCTTGAAACACACCTTGAATACAGCGGCCAACCGCTCCCGTCAGCAGTGGCTTTTTTATGCCCTTTTTCCAGACGTTCCTTAGGAAAAGTGCATCCAAAATTATTTTGCCTCTATTTTGTCGGGAGTCTGCAAGCCATACAATACCCGTATGGGAAAAGTTTGCAGGGCGCACTGTATTGCGTTGTTTCAAGCTCCCGACATTTTTAATTTTGGTCCTTGAAACGACCGTAAATACAGGAGGCATCATGCCTAAATCAACCACACCCACTGCTCTTATGAGCCACCTAAATGACATTCTTTATCCAATCCAAGCATACGCAGAAGTTTTACAAAGAAGTGATGTAGATCATGCATCCCTTGCGGGTTACGTTCTTGATGCCCTTTGCAACGATGCAGAAGGCAAAATGGAAAAGCTGACAGACGCACTAGAAAAGCAGTTCGGCAGCCTCGGCGTGAAAGGCTCTTACGACACTGAGATAGTGCAGAAAGGTAGTGCTTAGAGCGTGATGAGTTCTGCTGAATAAATACACATAGAAAGATATTTTAAAAGCCCCCTTAGCTGATGCTGAGGGGGCTTTTATCAATTGTTGTTTGCAAGAAGATTTGTAAGTTTTTCAGAGACAGCATTTGTGTTTTGGTTATCAATTTTTGCAAGTTCGATACTTGCAGTTGTTTGCCCTTTCTCAAGAATCGCATTTCTATCGGTTTTAATTAGTTCAAGTAGGATCTCTTGAAATGAAGGTGCTGATTCTGTGAGTAAGCATGCAGTGATTGCTGAGTTTTTTAAAACAATATTTGTAATTTCATTTTGGAAATATTTAATTTCAGCAAGTGTTGATTTGTAAAGCTTAAGAAAGAAATATGCAAAAGTTTCAATAATAATTACAAGAGATAGCCTTGGGAGAAATATATAAGTAAATTTTTCAGGTGTCATTTCAGATAGGTGTTGCGACACGAAAAAATACAACATTGCAATTCCGGAAATAGAGATGGCAATACCAATGACAAGATTGACATTTGCTCTTTTGCCGAGCGTTATAAGAATTCGTTCTAATTTATAAATATGTTTCGAAACAGGTTCTGAAACAAGATTAGTGTTTGAGAATTGCTTTAATTCTTCTTCATAACTATTGAAAAAATGGTTGGTTACTTTCTCAATGGACTCACCAACTGCCTTATCAATATCAATTTTAGTTAGATCGTATCCAGAATTAGAGGGTTTTTCTTCATCATCCCATGTTGCTATTTCTTTTTCGGTGTTTTGGAACAAAATCTCTCTAGAATATTCTTTGTGTTGCTGCACTAAGTCTGAAGAAAGATAGATGATAACAAAAGAGATTGTTGTGACAACAATAGCTATAAGAGCATATTTGAGGAAGTCTGCAGGAGTAAACCAATAGGGATTATACACAAGTACTTTTGGAATTGAAGTTGATAAAAAATAAATTAGTATACATGTGGTAAGCGCAGCAATGATTCCAATTGCCTTTATCAGCTTCACGAATGCTGGTAATGATATTGGACTGTTCCCTAACTCTTCAATTAAGGCTTTTAGTTCTGAAAATATTGACGACACGTTATTTCTCTCGTTTTTTTGTTTCAGTTTGGAAGGTTAGACTTTGATCTGTCTACCAACTAAAATTACCGAGATACCTAAAAAGACATAACCAGTGATGACTTCTAAAGTAACCAGTAGCATTCCTAAAGAGCCTTTGGGGGTGATATCGCCGTAGCCTAAGGTCGTAAATGTCACAACGCTTAGGTATACAGATTTAAGTAATTCACCTTTTATCTCGATGAATTCATTTGGAAGGGCGTAGTAGCATGCGGCAAAAAAAATGATAAAAATAAGATCCCAAAGTAGGACTACTGGAATAGAGCTCCAGTTCTTAGTGAAGAGGCATGAAAGAAAAAGTTTTCCTTTTCCCTTACCGAAACGAGAGTTTTCTATCATTCGTGTAGTATTTTCATACCAGTAGGCATATTCTAGTGCGCTTCGCTCTTCGACACTACCTGACATGGTGATCTCATTGCACGAGAATTCAGTTTCTAATTTCTTTTTGGGAGAGTGAAAAAAACGTGACAGTAGGTTCATGTATGAGATTTTCGTAATTCTAGGATTTCTTCCAAAGAAATTAGCAGTAAGTTTTATTGCATTGATTCCACATAGAGCAAGATTTGCATCCGAAAGAGAAAATTTACCAGTAAGGCATGTTAGATGGCTTTGCTCAAAGTTGCAGTCTGCAAAGTTTATATTTTCTAATTGAACGCACTGGAATTTGGAGTTCTTCAGGCTTGCATACGCAAAACATGCATTTGCTATGGTGCTATTTGAAAACCTAATGTTATCTAAATTGATTCCTCTTAAGTCCGCCCAACCTTGATGCTGTCCAGCCCTGCTCGTTATTTGGTCAAGAGCTGCATTAAATGGACAGATTTTTCCATTGTAATTAAAAGCTAGTTCGTTGAAATCAATATGGCATAGGTATTCTTCTTTTGTTAGATTTTCCCGCCAGTGTTCCTTCATAAACTGGTTGTGCTTTGTTTGTCGTGCTTCAATAAAATTCAAGACTGCTTGTCTTAGCGGCTGTCCTAGTGGTGTTTTCCATCGTAATATGCATACAGTTTTTTGTGCCAACGGGTTGCCATAATGATTTATTGCAGCTGTGCATTCTTCTTCATGCTCAAACCAAAATTCATGAAGCTCACCTTTGACGGTTATTCCCTGTTTTTTTAATTTTTTTATGATGTCTTTCATTAAAAGCGACCCGTTCTCTGCTTGTTTTGTTATTAGGTTCTAGTGAGTGCTCGCTTTAATACTGGAATTGTAAAAACAAAGTCAAATAACTTCCCTCTACAACTACACTTTTTTGACATCAAGTAACCTTCCACCCCCAGACTTCTACTACGCCCCATCTATCGACAAAATTTTTACCACCACCGTATGATCGTTCGTGAATTTCACACACTGATCATATGAGGTGGTTATGTCCGAAAAATCCCTTCCCGATTCTCTTACTCCTGAAAAAACAGAAAATGCGCTTGAAGAGGCGTTGCAGCGCGGTGCTGAATATGCAGTGGATGGCTTTTCGCAGAAGAGCCATAACATTCGCGATATTATGGCGGTGCGCCGTGAGCTGATTGCTGAACAGGCGGCAGAGCGCGGTAATTTGCTGCAACGTGGCTTTAACCCTATTCCTCGTAGGGGGTAGGGCATGCGTGGGCAGGCTAATCGCGCATTCTCCCGTAAACGTTCTTACGGGAAAACCGTTCGCCGTAGTGGTGCCAGTATCCAAGGTACTATGGCCAACTATGTGAGCACGGTTATTAGCGAACGTATGGCAGAGCGGGAAAAGTCCCGCGTTGTTGAACGTGCGCTTGATCTCTATACCAACGATTCTATGGGGCATGGTGTCATTGAGGGCGGTCTTATTGAAACTGTCGGCATCGGCCTTACTCCTTCTTTTACTCCCCGTGCTGAATGGATTGGCAAAGATGCGGCATGGGCAGAGCTTTTTGAATCCCGCGCGAATCAGATGTTTAACCGCTGGGGTCTTGGCGTACACCTTTGGTGTGATGCTCAGCGGCGTTTAGACATGTATGGCCTGCAGGCGTTGCAATATTTTCAGTGGAAGATATTCGGCATCGGGCTTGCTCAGGTTGTTGTCCGTAAAGATCCGCTTCGCCCGCTTGGGCTGGCGCTGCTTCCTATTTGTCCTTCCCGTTTGGGTACGCCTTCCAATGCTACTGGCGAAGTTTTCGACGGTATTGAGATTGGCAAGTATGGCGAACCTACCCATGCCTATATCCGCAAGCCTGACCGTCCTACCGGAAACACGGCAGACTGTTTTGAACGCGTACCTATACGCGATGAAAAAACGGGACTGCCTAAACTGCTGCTTACCTGCGACGTTCGAAACGTTGCCGAGTACAAGCAGGACTCTATTTACGCGACCCTTATTAAAACCCTGCGCGATGCAAACGACATGAGCGACGCCGTGCTTGTGGGTGCTGTTGTGCGCAACCTGTACGTTGGTTTTATCAACGCTGTTAGTGCTACCGGTACTGATAAGAATTTGAGCGTTGAAGAGCGCATTATCCAAACCGACAACGGCACCATTTTGCAGGGGCTGAAGGGCGAGTCCATGGACTGGTTCTCCCATACCGCAGCACCGCAAAATCTGACTGACCTTACCAGCATGATCCATGACCGAATTGGCGTTGGTACTGCGCGCGGGCAGGAAAATATTCTGCGCAAGTACCAAGCCTCTTATTCTGCCAGCAAGGCCAGCTTTGAAAAGGCTGAAGAGGTTGCCGCCTACGAACACACCATTCTTAACCGTGCCTTTAACGCGCCTGTAATGGCGTGGATGCTGTACGAAATGTGCCTTCGCACGCTCCTTCCTGTTGCATCCGCAGCGCATTTTATTGCCAACATAGACGCTTATTATTCCGCAGAATTCCTCCCGCAGCCAATGCGCCAGATCGACCGTAAAAAAGCAGCTGAAGCAGACGTGATTGCACTGAACAGCAACACGACTTCCCTGAAAGATGTTTACGGCAGGGACGGCAAAGACTGGCGTGTGGCAACAGAGCAGCGCGCCAAGGAAAAGAAACACATCAAAGATTTGGAAGAAAAGTATGGCGTGAGCCTTTCTGCCGTTGCGCCAGTTGCCGAGGACGAAGGAACAACAAAAGAGGATGAGGATGAGTCGTAAAATTTTGCAAGGCGAACTTTTCGCCATCTTACCGGAGAAGCTGGAAGCCATTTGCGAGATTGTTGAAGCGCATGCAGACGGCAAACCGCTTGCGTTTACCGGATCTACAAAGCGCAGCAATCGCGAAGAAGAGCCATACGAAACACAGAACGGCGTTGCCGTAATCAACATGTACGGCGTGATGGGGCGCAGGCTTGATGCGTTTGAAGAGATGTGCGGCGGGTGCTCCTGCAGGACGCTTGGCAAGCACATAAACCATGCGCTGGCGAACGATGCTGTTGAGGCACTGCTTGTTGATGTGGACAGCCCGGGCGGAACACTTGCGGGGCTTGATGAACTTTCCGGAACCATAATGCGTGGCCGAAAAGTGAAACCCATTGTTGCCTACACCGACGCGAATATGTGCAGCGCTGCCTACTGGGTTGCCAGTTCCGCAACTGCAATAGTTTCTACCAAGTCCGCCACCGTTGGCTCCATTGGCGTTTTTACTACGCACTACGACGAATCCGCCAAGGATGAAGCGCGGGGCGTAAAGCGCACCATCATAAAAGCAGGTGCCTACAAGGCTGCTATGAGTGAATCGCTCACAGATGAAAGCCTTGGATACATGCAAGACCATTTGCAGGCAGCTTACGACACATTTGTTGAAGCAGTGGCAGAGCATCGAGGCGTTGCAATCGACGCGGTTCACCCATCAATGGCAGACGGAAAAATTTTTACAGGCAAGCAGGCTCTGTCCGCTGGCCTTGTTGACCACATAGGCGACATGGAGTTTGCCCTGAATTTGGCAGGGCAGCTCGCTGCAAACTTTAATCTGGAGAAAAACATGGGAAATGACGCAGTCAAACAAGCGGCAGAGCAAAGCATCAACTATGCAGCCCTGACCGTGGAAGGCTTGAAGGCTAATGCACCGGATGTGGCGCAGGCGATTGCCGGAGAAGCTGCAAACAATTCTGAAACTATTGCCAAGGCCGCCAAAGGCGCAATGGATGCAGAGCGCAGCCGCGCCGTTGAGATTATTAAATCCGGTGCAAGTAACGAGCTTGCGCTGAAGGCAATTGAGGGCGGCGAACCTGCCCACGATATTTACAAGCAGATGGTGGAAGCCATGCAGGAAGGCAAGGTTGATGCGCTTGCCAGTATGGAAGGCTCCCTTGGTGAAGGGGTGGATGCCAAAGGCGAAGAAAAGAAACCGAATGATGCTGGCGGCGGCGGTAAAAAGCCCGACTTTATGGCGCTGGTTGCCGACCATGCAAAAGCTGAAAAGATTGGCAGAGGCGAAGCGACAAAAGCAATGGCTCGGCAGCATCCTGAAGCGTATCAGGCGTGGCTTAATCGATAAACCCGCAACGTGGAACAAAGGAGATTTCTCATGAGTATGGGATACAAGGATCTTGGATATGTGACTCTTCCGGTTGCGGATCGTTTAACCGAAAACTTGCGCGTTAAGCAGGACAACGGCGTTTGTGTGATTGCAGGTGCAGACACTGCCGGATTCGGCACTGTGTTTGATTCCCCGTTTGATGATCCGCGCGCAACCATTGCTCTCTACAACAAGCCTGGGACGCAGATAATGATTGCCAGTGATGCCATTAATGCGGGTGCGGATGTGTACGCAGCAGCTGACGGCAAAGTGAGCATGCTGCCTGCAGATGCCGGAACGTACTACAAGATCGGCGTTGCGCTGACTGTAGCAAAGGCTGACGGCGATGGCGTTGAGGTGGCACCAAACGGCGCTTGCCTGCCTGTTACCGTGTAATTTTTGACCGCACTATCCGCACCATAAGGAAAACACTATGCGAGCTACTGGACGATTTTTACCACGCGAAGATTTGAGCGCCATGATCACAGAGGATGTGCTCAATCAGGCAGAACATTCCGGCTATGTGGCAACACGTCTTATGCCGTACTGCTGGGTTAATCGCGATTCCGGCACGTATCCGGTAATGCCGATTAAATCTTTGTACAACACTGCGGACACAAACCGCACCTCAAGCGGTGCCTACAACCGCGCATTTGAAGAATTTGAACAGGGTAACTTCCGCACCCGTGAACATGGTCTTGAAGGGCCGATTGATGACAGAAATGCAGCTGTCTACAAAGACGTTTTGGACATGGAAGAGACTGTTACCAAGCTGACAATGGGCAAGGTTCAGCACGCGCATGAGATTCGCGTGGCGAACAAGCTTATGGACGTGAACAACTTCCCGACTCAGGACGCCAGCGCGCCTTGGGCTGACCATGAGACTGCTGATCCTAAAACAGATGTGACGAAGGGCGTAATTGATATGCGCTCCCGTGGCGTAAGCCCGAATACGCTTGAGGTGAGCTGGGCGCAGTACATGAACCTGATTAACTGCAAATCGGTGAAGGATGCCATCCATTACCTTTTCCCAGACACCAAGAAGACAGGGAATATTACCCTGACTCACCTTGAAACCTACCTTGATATTTCCATTGTTGTGGCGGGTGCGCTTTTTAACAGCGCCAACGCCAAGAAAGAGCCGAAGCTTGACGGTATTTGGACAGATGAACGCGCGTTGCTGTGCCTTACAGCTCAGCAGGATGCTCAAGTAGTGACGCCGTGCGTAGGGCGTACCTTTATTTGGAATGAAGGCGCGCGCGAAGAGTTTGTTGTTGAAGATTACCGTGAAGATGCAAACCGTGCGGACATTATCCGTGTGCGCCACGATGTTGATGCAAAGCTTCTGCGTTCTACAGATCCGGAAACTGACAAAGTCCTCAGCGATATTTCCCGTCGCTGCGGTTTATTGATCACAGGCATTAAGTAATCACGTAGCAATCCTCCGCAAAACCCCTGTCCGGCTGAATTGATACTCCCCCCAAGTATCGATTTGGTCGGGCAGGGCCATAAGGAACCGCAATGCAGGAACTAGTACAGACGTATCTACAACAATTTACTAGCAACGCAGATTTAAAAGGTACTCCAGCATTGCTCGGTGCTGCGCTTGGCGCTGTGTTTGGTGGTTCCGTCCCGCTAATGTCTGCACTTGTAGCATTGTGGGTGCTGGATTTTGTTCTTGGATTCAAAAGAGCGTGGCGACTTGGCAGTCTTTCCAGACACAAATTCAGGGCAGGGCTCTTTAAAATAGTGCTCTACATGATCACGATTCTTGTGATGGGGCTTACCGAGTTTTCCCTGGGTAATCTTTTGCCCATACGAGATTTGATGATCTCTTATCTGTGCGTCACAGAAGCTCTTTCCTGTATCGAGCATTTATCTTTTTTTGGGGTGCCAATCCCGCAGGCGTTACGCGACCGCTTAAAAAATTACCGCGACTGTTTGCATGAGTGTCAGCTGCCGCAGGGAGGTTCTAAATGAGAAACCTTACAGGCTACAGAACAGATCATTTTGCGTTGTATGAGCTGCTGCCTAAATACCAATTTTCCGTACTTTCAACAGCAACCGGCTGGGGATTGTTTGACCCTCGCATGTTGTGGACGCTTGACCGCCTGCAGGAGCGATTCGGCACTGCCACAATGAATGACTGGTACTGGAACGGACGTAACCAGTTTCGTGGATGGCGGCCCTTTGATTGTCCCGTGGGTGCTGATCTTTCCTCCCACAAGTTTGGCCGAGCTGGGGACATAATCTTTAAAAAATATCCGGCTGAAGAAGTCCGCGTTCACATTTTAGAGAATCCGGACGACGACGCTTACCAGTACATTACCTGCATTGAAATGAACGTGAGCTGGTTCCATTTTGATACCCGAAATTACAACACAGCAAACGGTCTTTTGAAGATCTACCCATAGGAGAACATCATGAAACGACTCGTTGCATTTGCATTGGTAGTTGCCTTTTGCCTGCCGCTGGCGGGCTGTGATGAGCTGACGGAGAATACGGCAACGGTGTTGAAAGCATGTGACATTGCTTACAACGGCGTGATGGACGGTTCCGCAGTTGCCTTTAACCAAGGCTTCATCACCAAAGATACAGTTGCCCGTGTAGCGCATATTGCCGCCATCTATCACAGCAGTTGGAAAGCTGCCTGTACCGCCTTGGAAGAATACAAAGTGGCAGAAGAATCCGGCGATGCTGTGAATAAGGAGGTGAAGCGTATTTCTTTAGATGCTGCGGTTTCTCTAGCACGAACCAGACTGGATGAACTCAAAACCTATTGGCACGAAGCTAAAGGCGCATACACCGAACTGAAGGAGAAAGGCGATGAGTAGAAACGACAAGATTCTAAATATTATCGAGCTTACTCTCGAAGTTGGTCCCGACATTGTTCAAGGGATTATCGACTTATGCCGCTCTGGGAATGTCACCCCAGAATCAATCCGAAACATGAAAGAAGATTCTAAAGACCCATACGAGATTCTTGCAGAACACGGCATCAACCTTAAGGACGACTAGCCATGCTTTCCCGCGAACAGATGATTTCTGATTTTCGCGCCATCCTTGATGATGTCGGGCAGCTGGTCACGATTAACGATACCGAGCTGCTCGCCATTGTCAAAGACGGTGGAACGGAAATGCTTAGTGATGGAGACGAACGCCAAGGCTTAGGCGGTTCAGCATCGATCATGGAGCTACGTTTTATCGCTGACGACTGGCCTAACCTTCCAAAGATTGGCGCTGATCTGAACATCAACGGTGAAGCATGGACGGTCAGCAATCGTTGGAAGCTATGCATGGGAACCACCCTAAAATTGCAAGTGTTTCAGGAGGTCTTTTAATGCCTCTGGTGAATATTGATAGCGCCCAGATTGAACAAGCTGTGAAGAAAGCAGGACGCGCCTTGCAGCTTGTTCCTCAAGGCATTGAAAAAGTGACGTCGCATGCAATGAACCGCACGATTACGGGCATCCGTACTGACATCGTGAAGACTGTTTGCGGAATCTACAACGTGCCTCAATGGCGAGTGCGAAATCACATATCCATATTCAAATCTAATCGGAAAGACTTACGCGCGCATTTACGACTTGAAGATAGCAAGAACGTTTCTTTGATGCGCTACGGCGGGCGCTCTGTCGCTATCAACAGGAAAATGTCCAAGCGTAAAGGTGCCACGGTTCAGGTTCATAAAACAGGTGCGCGAAAGCCCATTCATGATGCCTTTATTGCCAAGGGACGTAACCACGCAACGCTCATATTTAAACGTGACGGAAAAGAGCGAAACCCCATTCATGCTTTGTACGGCCCGGGCTATCCCAATTTGTTCAAAGATGACGACATTAGAGGGGATCTCCAACGCAAAGCTGAAGAGCGTTTTGAAAAGAACTTTTCCCACCATGCCCAAGCACTCATAAACGGGATTATCGGCTGATGTTTAAAGACTTACTCGACCGCGTTGAACAGTTTGTTTCTGAAGCAGTGGCAGACCTTGCAATGGAGCAAAAGGGTTCAGACACACTCGGCGCTGTGAAGGTTTTTAAAAGTGCTGTGCCGAAAGACACTGACGCAGAAAAGACTTTCCCCTGCGTCGTGGTGCGGTGGATCAGCGGCGAAGATGATGAGGAAGGCTATTGCACAGAACAAGTTGACTTACTCTGCGGCGTGTATTCGCGCGAGGGTTTTGCTCATGCAGAAGACTGGATTGCAGTTGTAACCGGCAGGCTGCGCCGCAAGCTTTCCACCCTGAACCATTTAGGCAGCTGGGAACTTGTTCGGCCTGTGAAGTTTGCAAAACCGGAACCGGAAGAACAGCACAAACATATGCATATGGGTGTTGTGCGCACCACATGGCAGGGACAATATCTTTCACTCAATACAGGAGATTTATAAATGGCTACAGAAAAACAACCCACCGCCAAGCAAGAGGCTGTTATGTACTTAGGCACTTCTCTCAATGGAGATCGCCACGTTGTGCATGGCTCCGTGTTTGTGCGTGGCAAGCTGCCTCCTCATTTAGAGAAGGCCGTAAAAACAGATGATAACTTTGCTGCGCTTTTTGTGCCTGTATCAAAGGCCGGTGCAGCAAAGCGTGACCTTGCAAACCCTAACAGCGCAATTGCTAAAGCTTTTGCCGCAACACAGGGGTAACGTATGTCCGGTTATTACCACAGAGTCCATACACGCGAAGTGCCAACCGCTATTGTGCCTCCGCGCCGTATCAGCGCCAGTATCCCTGTTGTTGTAGGGACTGCGCCAGTAGATTTGCTTCCGGAAGGACAACACAAGCCCATTAATGAGCCTGTGCTTTGCTACACGTTTAAAGAATTTGTTGAGCAGTTAGGCTTTACTGATGAAGCAGACGCAAACAACATGTTTAAATATTCACTGTGTGAATTTGCTGACACATTCTTTGGCAAATACAATGTTGCACCAATTGTGTTTATTAACGTGTTTGATCCTGCAACACATAAAACCGGTGAAGACGCTGACGTTACCAAAGTGGCTGCCGCAGATATTGTTGGCGGCTATGACGCAAGCGCCGGAACTTCTACAGGGCTTGAGCTTGTTTCTAAGGTTTTCCCGAAATTCCGTATTGTACCGGGACAAATTCTTGCACCGGGCTTCTCTCATGACCCTGCCGTTGGTGTGGTTATGGACACTAAAGCCGGTTCTATTAACGGGATTTTCTCTTGTATTGCCCTGTGTGACATTCCAGATGCAACCTGCACCAAGTACACAGACGTGCCAAGCTGGAAGGAAACCAACAACTACACAGGCAAGCACACCGTATGCTGCTGGCCTAAAGTAAAGCTTGGTGATCGCGTGTACCATATGTCCAGCCACCTTGCCGGACTTATCGCCCAGACCGATGCGGATTATGAAGGCATCCCATACGTTTCTCCATCAAACCGCCGTATGTCCATTAACGGCGCTATCGCAAACGGTAAGCCCGTACACCTTGAATTGCCACAAGCCGAATACTTGAACGGGCAAGGCATTGTTACCGTGCTTAACTTTGACGGCGGTTGGAAAGCATTCGGCAACCGTACCGCCTGCTACCCCTCCAACACGGACCCGAAAGACGCATTTATCCCTGTGCGCCGTTTCTTTAGCTGGCACGCTAACACCTTCGTGGTTACGTACTTCCAAAAGCTGGACGGCCCCACCACACGCCGCTTTATTGAAACCATTGTGGACAGTGAAAACATTCGTCTGAATGGATTCAAGCAGATGGAAATCATCCTCGGTGGTGAGATCTTATTCAACGCAGACGAAAACCCTACCACTGATTTGATTGACGGGATTGTGCGCTTCCATACCAAGATGACGCCACCTACTCCCGCGCGTGAGATCGTAAACATTCTGGAATTTGACGTGAACAACTTCCAGAACCTTTTCGGGGGTAACTAATGAGTAGCAAACAGCCAGAAAAGATTATTTCGTTTGATGTGTATTCCGGCTCTGAACTCTTTATGGGCGTTGCGGATGCAGAACTGCCGAACATTGAGTTTATGTCTGAAACGCTTTCCGGTGCCGGCATTGCCGGTGAACTTGATTCACCAACTATCGGGCACACCAGCAACATGAGCGTGAAAATTAAGTTCCGCACTGCAACAAAGCATGCACTGGAGCTTGGTGCACCAAAGCGCCATAGCCTTACTTTCCGTGCATCCACGCAGGCACGCGCACTTTCCGATGGTGCAGCGCTTACCACCTTCCCGCAAAAGATCATGGTGGCAGGTACTCCAAAATCTGTAGGGCTTGGCAAATTTGAGTCCGGGAAAATGCAGGATGTGCCTGTGGAATTGGCCTGCGATTATCTGAAGATGTGGATTGATAACAAGCCGGTTGTAGAGATCGACAAGTTCAACATGATCCACAAGGTAGGCGATACCGATTATCTGCAACAGGTGCGCAAGGATCTTGGCCGCGAAGGTTAATCACTACTACTTTTTACCTTAGAGAGGAAAGTCCATGCCAGAACCTACAGCAAAAGAAATTACTCTGATTAAGCCCATCACCATTGATGGTGAAGCTATTTCAACCGTTACCATGCGCGAGGCCATTGTTAACGACCACCTAGAAGCTGCGGACATGGCTGGCCCCAACGCAAGCAATGCGCGCTATGAAGCATGCCTGCTGGCGCAGCTGACCGACATTCCGTTTGGCGTATTTATCAAGATGCCAGAAGCCAACTACTTCAAGCTGATGCAGGAATATCAAGATATGGGAAAGTCTCAATCAGCGCCGATGATCTCAGGCGCGCCTGTCTCGTCTTCTGCAAGCAATCCGGACAACGATTAGCAGACGTTGTGCAGATGCCGCTTGGTGAACTGGATAACTGGCTACGCGCATTACGAAAGAGGTAAACATGGCAATTAAACAAGTTGGTTTTGATTTTGTTATCGGCTCTACGCTGAATAGCAACTTTACTGCGAATATGAACCGCACAGAACGCGGACTGAGTCGCATTGGTGACGCTGTTACCAGCTTGAACAAAATGCCGGCGTTACGTTTGGGGAATGATCTTGCGCGCCAGAGTGAACGCATTAACGACTACCGCACCCAGTTAAAAAAAGCTGAAACAGAACTTGAACGATTGAACCAACAGGGCGAAGCAGCCGGAGAAATTTCCGGCCTGCTTGCCCGTAAAATTGAACGTACCGAAGCAACCATTGCCAAAGTAACAAAAGCAATGGAACGCGAAGGTCGCAGCTATGGGCGCAATGTTGTTAAAGCAAAGCAACACGCAGGCTCCATTGCTGCCATGCGCAAAGAATATGGCGGATTAAATGCCGCACTCACGAAGGCAAAACAAAGGCAAGATGCATACACCGCCAGTATGGCAAAATCGAAGAAATATGCAGAACAACGCAAAAACCTTAAAGGGCAAATTGTCGGTACCGCTGCAATGGCTGGTGCAGCTGCGGCTCCCCTTGTTGTTGGGGAACAGGTCGCACAGGCAAAGTTTCGTTTAAGTACTGCCATTAACAGCGATAACAAAAACGCAGCAATGGTTGATGCTGGTAAACAAGCGCGGGAATTATCCCGCCAAGGCTTGGCGTCTCTTACAGAAGCGTATGACATTCAATATGCTCTCAACTCTGCGGGACTTGATGCAGCTGCCGCCCGTGCCGGATCTTCCATTGTTGCCAAAGTTTCCAAGGTAACAAACGGACAAGCTGAATCCGTGGGTGAAGTGCTTGCAACTACATATAACAACTTAGGCAGTTCCCTTGTTGGAACAAACGAAGAAAAGTTTGCCCGAATCGGGGATCTGCTTACAAAGACGCAGCTTAAATTTCAGATTAAAGACTTCGGGCAGCTTGGTGAGTCCATGAAAGAAGGGGCTGCCGGACTTGCGAACTACAATGTGAATCTTGAACAAGGCGTTACCTTGCTGGGTGTACTGAACTCCGCAGGCCAAGGTGGTAGCAAGGCTGGTACGGGCATGAATGCGGTTCTTCGTCAGTTAGGTAACGCACAAAAAGAGTGGAACATTGATTTAGTGCGCGGCGCTAACGGACAGCTTGATATGGTCGCCACGTTGGAGCAGGTGAACGCTGCACTCGAAGGTATGGGGCAGGATGAACGGGCGCAGGCCATTCAAAAGGTATTCGGTGAAGAAGGATCAAAAGCTATTGTGCCGATGCTGAAAAATCTTGATTCCCTCTCTGCCACTGTCAAAGACGTTAGTGAAGGTGCCCGTGGCGTTGTTGACTCCAACATTGCCAACTACCTCAAAACCGCCACACCTAATGCCGCCAAGGTTACAAACAGCCTTACAGATCTTGCGGACGTTATGTCCTCCGCCGTTGCACCAGAACTAAACATGATGCTTGGAACCTTTGCCAGTGGCGTAAACGTACTGGCAGATTTTGCACGCGAACACACAGGCGTAACCAAGACTGTTACCGGCCTTGTGGGTGGCCTTATTGCGCTAAAAACTGCGGCACTTGGGCTTGGAATTTTCCGCACCATTATGGGGCAAGGTTTCGAGTTTTTAAAACGAGGCAAGCTGCAAAAAGGGTTTCGTGGACCCGTTCCCGTTACGGTCACTAATTCTGGCTCGTTGGGAGATTCCGACGGCTTAGGAATGGGCGAAGACGGAAGCGGTAAAAAGTCCCGTCGCAGAAAGGGAAAGTTTGCACGAAGGCTTGGTAAATCCAGAGCTGGGCGCATGTTCGGTAAGCTCGCTAATAGTAGAGCCGGTAACATGGTGGGAAACCTTGTGAGCAGCAAGGCAGGAAGATTTCTCGGTAAAGGCTTCCGTCCCCTCAGTATGATGATGGGCGCAGGCTCTCTGGTTAACTCTCTTTCATCCGGTGAAAAAGTTGGCGAAACCGTTGGCAGTATGGCGGGTGGTACAGGCGGCAGCATGGCTGGTTCTGCTATAGGTGCTGCTATCGGTTCGTTTATTCTTCCCGGCATTGGTACGGTGATTGGCGGTTTCTTAGGTGGTATGGGCGGCGGCATGCTGGGAGACTTGCTCGGCGGCGCAGCAGGTAAGCAGTTTGATGGCATTGAACAGGCTGTACAGTCTTCGGATAAGGTTTTGGCACCACAACCCAATGTCATGGTTCACAGTCAGAGCAACATTACTGTTAATGGTGGCAATATTGAGGAAGTTAAAAAAGTTGTTCAGCAGGAGCAAGCAAAGGCAGTTCAACAATTTCCTAAACTTATAGCGGACGCACAAAACGCGAGCAGGAGAACTGCCCTTGACTAGCTACATTGCCCAGACGGGAGAAACCTTCGACGCGATCGCCCGCAATTTGTGGAACGATGAACGGCTTTTTCAGCGGCTTGTTGATGCTAACCCGCAGTATAGAACCGTTGTATTTTTTGCCGGTGGTGAAATGCTCAACGTGCCTGATCTTCCAGCAGCAACAACGACCATCAAAGCTCCTTGGGAATAACCATGCATACCAGAAACGCCTACTTCGACATAACCATTCGCGGTAAGAATGTTTCCACGCAGCTTGCGCCGTATATTACGTCCGTTACGTGGTCGGATGCTGCCAACTCTACCGAAGCAGACAGCTTGGACATTGAACTGGATAACCGAGATGGCCTTTTCTCCGGAGCATGGCAGCCCACTAAAGGCGATAAGCTGACAGCAAAGCTTATTACCGAGCATTGGCACAATGAGCATGAGCGGCTTGTAGTTAACTGTGGTGTATTTGAGATAGATGAAACAGCCCACAAGTTTAGCGGCGCTGGTGACACGGTTACGCTTAAAGCTATTTCCGCAATGGTTAAAGGCGCGATCCGGCGCGAAAAGAAAAGCCGCGCATGGGAGAATACTACTTTTTCTGCCATAGCAAACAAGATTGCTGCCCAGCATGGTTTCGGCTGCGTGTTCACCGGTGATGATGTGCAGTTTACTCGCATTGAGCAAAAGTCTGAAAGCGACATTGCCTTTATTCGTCGCCTTGCCAAAACACATGGGCATGCGTTGAAGCTGGCAGACGGCAAAGTCATTTTGATGGACGAAGCCAAGCAGGACAAAAAAACAAGCGTGGGCATCATCAACAAAAACATGGTGCTCTCCGTTGAGATTACCGACAAAAGTACGGACATCTATTCAGCCTGCGAGATTCAATACCATGACGCTGCAACGAACGAGACGCACAAATACGTATGCAAACCAGAAGGCGCTCCCACCTCTGGTCAGATTCTCAAAATCAAATCACGGGTTGAATCGCTGGACGCCGCACGCAAAAAAGCAACCGCAGCTTTACGCAGGAAAAACAAGCTTGAAACAAGCGGCTCCCTCTCTTGCATGGGCAACCCGCATTTTATTGCAGGTACTGTCTGTACGCTAGGTGGATTCGGAGTTTTAAACGGTTTGTACGCTATTGAGAAATCCACTCATACAACGGGCGAAGGTGGATATACCGTGTCTCTCTCTATCCGTAGGACGGTAAACTACTAATGCAAGATTACACCCACGACATTGATGCACTGGCTGCGGTTCTCGGCAACTTATTTCAGATAGGCAAGGTGACGTCTGTTAACGATGCAGCAGGAACCTGCCGCGTTGTGATGCCGGATGCAGATAATATGGAAAGCTTTGACCTGCGTGTGCTGCAAGCCAAGACGCACAAGGACAAGCAATACATTATGCCAGATGTGGGTGAAATGGTGTTGTGTGCCTTTCTCCCGTCTGGAAACGAACAAGGTTTTGTGTTGGGCGCGTATTACTCTGCAACTGATCCCGTGCCTGTTACGACCCGCGACAAGTGGCATGTGAAATTTAAAGACGGTGCAAGCATTGAGTACGACAGAGAAGCGCATGTTCTTTCCGCAATTATCCCCGGTGATGCCACCATAAAAACAACCGGCAATGTTTCCGCAACAGCTGACGGAACCATTACCGGAACATCTAAAAAATCTATTACCCTCAATGCTCCGACGATTACGCTTAACGGTAAAACTTTTATCAACGGCGCACTCTCTCAAGGTGGCGGCTCCAATAGCGGAGATGCTTCATTTAAAGGTAAGCTGCACACTACAGACAACATTTCAACCGATGCTGATGTAGTGGCAAAGGTATCACTCAACAGCCACAATCACCCTTGCCCGCATGGTGGCGATACAGGAGCGCCCAATGCCTAGCTTGCTTTCCATAATCAGCGAAGAACTGTTTGCAAACGGACGCGCCGCAGAAGGTATTCCTAAGGTCGCACGCGAAATTGCAGAAGACGCAGGAACCACGCTCGAGCGCGAAGGACTTACCCTAGTTACACGCCAGATGGCACGTGAGTATTCTGCTCTTACGCGTGATCTTTACGAAGCAACAGGAAACGCAACAGCCGGCGGAACACTTGACCAAGTTGCCAACGGATTTTTGCATGGTCGGTTCGTAAAAGTTCCGGTCGATGGCTGGAGCGTTGCAAACGACAACGGCCTGCGCTCCAAGCTTGTAGATACCGCACTGGAAGGCATGAAGGACAAGCAACCAGTACCGCAGATTACTGAGAGTATGCAACAGGTACACGCAGAAACCATTTCTATGCCTGCGCCACAAGTTGCGCCTGTAAAAACGCAGCCCGTGCCAACGTCGCACCGCATGACAACTACACAGGCCGCGCCTCCACAAAGCCCTATAGGTTCTTTCGGCACAATCGCGTTTCAGGTTTCACGCGAGAACACCATCACTCCGGAAAAATTCAACGTGTCGCGTCCTGCCCGTTTTGCAGAACACGCTATTTTGCATGCTGCGCCCAAAGGCCAACATCTTGGGATTGGCCTGCGTGCCATCTCAATCACTATCAAGCTGATGCATCCATTCTGCAAAAGGCCGGCTGCACGCATAGCAGATCTGGAAGCCATACAGGAAAGCGAACAGGCGTACCCGCTCGTACTAGGTGGACGAAACTACGGCAATTACGCCCTGTTAAATCTTGATGTGACCGTGAACAAGTTCGGCCACGGCGGCGCGATTCAGTCCGCAGAAGTTCAATTGAAACTGAAGGAATATTTTTAAATGTACACCGTGGACACCACAACCGAATGGCATCAGCAGTACGGCGCAACAAGCATTACAGCAATTTTGCAGAACGTGCGGAACATACTTTCCACCACGCGCGGCACTGTGCCTCTGGATAGAACCTTCGGCATTCGCCAAACATTTTTGGATAAACCGCAGGCAGAGGCAATGGCGCTGTTTACGGGGGAAGTAATCGCAGAGGTTGAGAAGCAGGAACCGCGTGTGCGTGTGCTGCGTGTTGAGTTTGCCCCCCGCACGAATGATGCAGCAGACGGGCAACTCTATCCCGTTGTTACGTTGGAGATGAAAGAATGAATCTTCCAGATATTACATTTGTCGATAACGACCCCGCAAAGATCGAATCGCGCATGATTAGTAACTTTGAGGCCATTTCAAACAAAAAGCTGTATCCGGGCGCGCCTGAACGTCTGTTGCTGGAAAGTGCGGCAATGGAGTTCGCGCTGATCCGCAGCGAGTTCGACCACAGCGCAAAGCAGAATTTAGCCACCTATGCAGAAGATGAGCATCTTGATCATGTAAGCGCATTTGTTGCTACCAAGCGGCTCGATGCGGCACATTCTGCGTGCCCTTTTGAATTTGTGGCAGAGGCAGAACATACAGGCATCGTTATTCCCAAGGGTTCGCAGATTACACCAGATGGCAAGCTTATGTTTGCCACAACTGAAAATGCAGGGCTTGTTGCAGGCAATACAACAATAACGGTCAAGGCCATATGTGAAACTGCGGGAGCAGCTGCGAACGGTTTTGCAACTGGCCAGATTAACAGGCTTGTAAAGCCGTTGGCGGGTATTTTTTCTGTACGCAACACCGCCACAAGCATGGGCGGTGCAGATGTGGAAGGTAACGACCACTTACGCGAACGCACCCTTGATGCACCACGCGGATTTAGTACTGCGGGGCCAGAAGGCGCATACGGTTGGTGGGCCATGTCTGCACATCAGGAAGTTACTCACGCTGTGTCAGTCTCCCCGCAGCCCTGCGAGATTGAGGTGTATGTACTTATGGAAAAAGGCCGTATCCCAACTGCTGAAGAACTGACACAAGTTGAGGCTGTTCTTACTCCTAAAAAGGTACGCCCACAGGGTGATGTTGTACGAGTGCTTGCACCAGCGCAGATTGAATATGCGCTCGATATTACATGGCACGCGCCTTCCGTGCAGCAGCAGGTAGCACTTGCAACAGAAGTTGACCGCATTGTTGCTGAGTACATCCAGTGGCAACGCCTGCGCCTTGGGCGTGACATTAACCCTTCTGAGTTGATTCACCGTTTACGTAGCGTAGGCGTTCAGAACGTGAATGTTGTTTCACCAGCATACACGGCAGTTGCAACCACACAGGTTGCTATATGTACCACTACCAATATTAACTTTGGTGGAGTGAAAGCTTAATGACAACACTCACCGAACTCCATTTTGTAGACCTGCTGCCGGACTCCATTAAAGACGACCCCACAACCAAAGTGCTGGCAGAAGTAATTGATATAGAATTCTCGCTACTGCTGGCGACAATGAACGTGCCGCAATTTCTGCTGCGTGTTGATGACATGGTGGAACCGGAACTTTCCATTTTAGCGCGTGAATTGTGTGCGCCGTTCTGGGAGCCTGCTCTTTCAGTTGAGCACAAGCGCGAGATTATCAAAAAGGCTCCTGTCTGGAACATGACACGCGGCACAAGCTGGTGCGTGGATGATGCGCTTGCAACCGTATACGGCAAGGCATCCATGCAGGAATGGCACGAATACGGTGGCACACGCGGCACCTTTAAAGTGTATGTAGAAAATGATGAGCCAATGACAAAAAATTCATTAGAAAGGCTCAGACGCATACTTTCCGAAACCAAACGGCAAAGCCAGCATCTGGACTCCATTGTCATACCGCGTGGTGCAGAAGGCACGCTCATTGTCGGAGGCATATGCGAAGTGGTGCGGCCTGTTATTGGCACTATGCAGCATCACACATCTGGCACCGGACAATGCGGCAGTGTTGGCGTGGCATATTTTCTCCCTAAAATTACGTGTAACTCTCAACCGTAGAAGGAACACCTATGGCAACATTTACCAACATCCAAACCACCGAAGCAGGACAGGTGTTATTGGCACAAGTCCATGCAGGAAGCGAGCAGTTGAGAGTTACCGGCATTGCATTCGGTAGCGGCATATGGACGGAAGAAGAATACGCAGCACGAAACTTAACCACGCTTAAAAACGAAGTGCTGCGCGTGGCCCCTAGCGGTGGGGAACAGGCTGGCGGTGTAGCAGATATTACTTGTGTGTTGACTAACGCCGCGTTGGAAACAGGCTTTGCCCTTACCGAGCTGGGTGTGATCGCGAAAAAAGCAGACGACACCGAAGTGCTCTATATGGTGGATAGTGTGGAAGCGGCTAAATCAACATGGATTAGCCCTGCCAGTGAACACCTTATGCAAATTCCTGTAGAGTTGCGTATTGCGTGCTCGAGCACGTCACAGATTGACATACGCATTGAAAGCACTGCGCCTGTGACAAGTGCGGATATGGAGAATCATAACGTTGCACCGGATGCACATGCAGATATTCGGGAGAAATTGCAGACACAGGGTAATGCTATCTCGCAGTCTGGTGTACCCCACGGTGGCTGCCTTTTTTTTGATGGTGCAGTCAACAGCGAAGGGCGTCCTCTTGATCCCATAACAAGCGAGGCAATGTTGGCATTTGGTGTATGCGATGGGCGCACATATGAATCACCCGATGGACGTCAAGTTTCGACGGTTAACGCACGAGATAAGTTTATAGTTGTTGCTGGTGGGAAATATGAAGTTGGAGCAAGCGGTGGTGCTGACAGGGTTACGATTACAAATAGTACATCAGCACCACATGTACATACTATTGAGTCTGGAAATACTTCCAATATAGGCGGCGCTACGCCTTTCACAAGTGCCGCGACTGTAAAAAGTTCATATTCAACTGACTCTGTCGGAGATGGGCAAGCTCATGAAAACCGTCCCCCTTACCTTGGCTTATTCCTCATCAAACGCCTTTAGGAGTTATCATGCGCGTAACAGTTATTGCACCAGACAAGTTGATTTTAGTTGGTGGTGAAGCCCTTAAGTTGCCAGAATTTTATTTTGACGAAACTCTTCACGCTATCCAGTTTGATGGGCAGGAAGGACATATTGAATTTGAAACACCGGACGGAGGCGTAACCACTGCGCCAATATCTGAATTAGAAGTGCAGCCATATGTGGAAGCGTGGAATGCAGAAAAAGCACGACTTGAAGCTATTGTACTCCCACCACAAACACTTGATGAAGCTTGCACCGCAAAGCAACGCGAGATCGCAGCCGCGCACGATGCGTTCCTAAAATCTCAGTCGGTAGAATACTCCGAGATGGAGCGGCAAACATGGGATAGTCAGCGCACCGAAGCAAGCGCCCTTCTCGCTGATCCACAAGTTGCAGCGCCGTTGGTTCGCGCGATCGCTAATGCACGCGGCATGGATGTGGTAGAAATGGCGCGGCGTATACAAACGAATACACAGGCATGGTCAGTGCTCGCAGGCCATGCCACAGGGCAGCGCTTGGCGTTTCAAGATGCGATGGAAGCTTGCACCACAGTTGAACAGGTTGAGGCTATTTCCATTATCTTTTCTTTACCGGAGTAACCAATGAAACTACTTGCACCTACTACCTACTTAGAAGCTTCAAACGAACTTAAAAATCGAATCTGCAACGGCTGCGGCCCAGACGGATTAATCGGCAAACTTGTTCCGGAACATCTTCTAGGCGCAAGCATTGCCGAGGCTTGTAATATTCACGACTGGATGTACCAGGAGGGAGAAGATAAGCAAAAAGCAGATCTCTACTTTTTGGCCAACATGATCTTTCTGTGCACCCAAAAGAGTAAGTGGCTTCTGCCAGCTCGGGCACTGATGGCAGTGCACTTTTTCCTAGCTGTTCACTATGGCGGGGAGGAGTATTTTGTGGTGGATGAGGGGGCGTAGCTGACATTCGTGATGTTAAAAGGAATTCATTCATAGTTACAATTAGTTGTAGAGTTTTCTTGAAAAATATAGCACGTTCTATTTCAGTTCGCTAACGTGGGGCGTTTGAAAGTATGGCTAATAAAAGAGGGCTTTTTTTGGAAAAAATATCTGATAATATCCTAAAGCAGCGAATAAAATTTGGGTGGCTCAATCTGTGTATTAGTCTTCCTGTGCTGCTTGCAATGTCTTATTTTGGCTGGGTAAATACAAAGTTTTTTTTCGGTTTTGGTTCTCCACCCGAGCTTGTTCGTTATTCACCTCTATTTATGTGTTTGACTATTTTAGTAGTTGCTTTTGCACCAGTCTATATTACGAATCTCTGGTATGTGGTGATGCGTAAACCCATGCCGCTTTTACTCCGTAATTTTTTTTCAAAAATGTTGACGGTATTATGCATATTATGGGTGTTACAGGCAGTGCCTTTTCATTTTTTGGCTACTAACTATTTAGAAGATAATGGTTATGTGTTCTGTTCTGAACGTCCAGCTGTACGTGGAATACAGGTTTATGCATTAGATGAAAATTTATGTTTGAAGTAATAGCTTTGATTTTGTATCAAAAAAAGCGTTGCAGGTTCGCTCCTGTAACGCTTTTTTTTGTTTTTATGGAAGCTAAGATGTTAAGAAAATTATTCTATTGTTATAATTAGTGGTAGAAAATTTTTGCAAAATATAGCACGTTCTATTTTTGGATGCTTAGGAAGGGACGCTTGAGCATATAAAGGAATAGAAAATGTCAGATGCTGTTTGGGATTATCATGGGAACCACATAAATACCCATGAAAGTGTAAATGACCCTTTGGGGATTTTGAAAGAACTTAAAAATACCTACCCAGATAAGGATGAAGTACTACGATTACGTCTTAGAGGGAATGTGAATCATGTCTTGGTTGCGACACTAGAGGAAGTTATGAAGGTAGTTCATTACTACTGGAAAAAAACACAACAGAGTATCTGGTATAATGTGATCTCAACATACGGCCTTGTGGCTGGGGATCTTTTTGACTTCTCAAAGTTGGTGAAGGCTTTTGGACGCATAAATGTTCGATGTGAATTTTATACAAATCAGAATGGGACTCAACTTGTTAAGTTCTTTGGACGACCGGGATGCAGAGCCATCCTGCAAGCGCCTGTCTGGGGAGCAAAACACTTTAAAGTGATTAATGCGGTAGTCGGCGTCACTGGGGTTGTAAAGAGAGCTGTTAATGGCACTGTCGTTGCTTTCGTTGTTTCGCCACTTATTCGAACAGTAGAATTTTTATTAACTGAAGAAAAATCTTTTTCACGGTATCAAGCTGAAATTTTGACTGACTGGGCAAAGCTTGCAATTGTTTCAGGTGGTTCTCTCGGTTTGAGTTGTTTGGCTGTTGGGGCTGGCTATGCGTTGGCTCCTTTTGCAGCTTTGATTTTTGTCGGTGTAGGTGGAATGGTTATTTTGAATGCACTTGATGATTATTATAAGGTTACAGATAGGTTGACTGAGTATTTGGAAGGGAAAAGGCAGCAGGCCGCGGGTTATGCTGCGGTGGCAACCTCTTCAGAGACTTTTGCATGTCATGATAGCGAATGGGGAGTTGATCTTTATAAAATGAAGCAAGATGGCCTGTTAGCTTCAGGCAGAGCGTTTACTTTGGGTGAATTGGAAAAGTATCGTTGTGCTTCTTCTCATGAACTGACAACGGAGGAGCTTTCTTGGGAAGAGTATCTGATTACACCTTAAAACAGCGTGTGCGTGGCGGTTGGATTAGTTTGCTTTTTATTTTGCCACTTACTTTCGCGGTGTCATATTACGGATGGCAGAGTGTTGAAGAGTATTTTTTTAGCGTTCCCCCTTCACAGATGATTCAATACACACCTTTCTTGTCCAGTTTTGTTTTGTCAGTATTCGTTTTTTTACCGTTGTACATTACTGGCGTGTGGTACGTGACCCTGCGTAGGGAGTTTCCTGCAGTAATTCATGCTGTTTTCGTAAAAATATTTGTGTCTCTTTTTGTCTGTTGGTTTCTTGTTTCAATTCCTTTTCATATTTGGGCCACAGACTATTTGGAAAAAAATAAATACATTTATTGTTCCGATCGTGAGACTGCTCGTGGGATAAGTGTTTATGTTCTTGACGAAGCACTGTGTGTAAAGCGGTAGTGATTATTTAGTATGTACGTTCGAAGCGTTGCAGATTCGAGTCTGTAACGCTTTTTTATTGTCTTCATTTGTTATTACTGCGCCAGAATGCATCTAGCTTCGTAGACACTAGTGAAGGAGCATCGCAGCAGGCAGCGTTGTTTGCATGGGCAGCAAAAGACGGCTTTATCGATTTGGTTGAGATGCTTAAAGATGAAATGTTGGATGTGAATAGAAAAGTTACGTTAAAAGAAGTCGATAAGTATGTTTGCCATTAAAACTTCACCATGCATGGGGCATAGTTATGGGAAAGAAGAAAAAGCACATCGTTGTGTTTGATAAGAAAAATGCATTGGTTTTGTTAGGGGTTATTTATCCTGCATCATTGGGAATTGGTTGGTTGTCAGGCGATATTTTTATATCGATGTTCTCTGATGAACCGTTAATTTGGTTTCATTGGGCAGCAGCGTTTGCCATGTTTGCTCCGTTAATTTTTTTTCCTTTTATGGTGTTAGTTGGCTGGAAGCTGCGAACGGGTGGCGTTATGCCTTTCTCGGTTGAGCTGGCTCTTGTTAGGGTAATGGTGTTTATTTTTGCTGTAGCTTTTGTTGTCAATATTTGTGCAGGGGCATGGTTTCTTATGACGATAAAAGGACGAGGGTATGTCTATTGCAAAGAAGATGTTAAACCGCTTGGAACCTCGCACTATGCAGTAGATAAGCAGTTCTGCCCAGAGTAGTTCTCTTTGGGAAATAAAATGATTAAATGGATACTACTAGCTAGCGCTGTCGTTGGTTTATTTTATATTTTTATGACCTTCTTTGCATTCTCTATCGCTCCATTAACTTTTCCATATTACTACGAATGGATGTATGGGCATTACCAAGAGGGTGCTGCTGATTATACTTCAGACTTTTTGAATTATTTATTCACAGTATTTGCTCCCCTGAGCCTTTTATTCGGAATAGGCTGTGCCACGCTGCTTAAAAGGCAATTTAAAAAACAGTATAAAAAAATATTCGTATTGCTTGGCGTGATAGGGGTATCAATTACAGCCTGTTTGCTGATTACTCCATACATGTAGCCTAGCTCTATCTTAGTACAATAAAAGCGTTGCAGATTAGCCTCTGTAACGCTTTTTTGTGTTTTGCGTTAAGCTAGGCCGTATGAAACGTGCAATGTTATATGATCCGGTGAAATTTCTGCGGGATAAGGGTGTAACTGTTCGTCTTGGCTTGCCACAGGATGGCAAGCAGCAGATAGAAGTGTGCTTTGACTCTCGGTACAGGGAAGCCGCCAAGGTACAAGCCATCTATAGGCGAGTGCAGCAGAGCTACAACCTGATTATGATGCAGCTGAAGGTAGATAAGGGCATGCCGCCTCGATCGGTAGAGTCGCTTATTGCAAAAGGATTTATCCGTATTGAATATAATGAGCAGGGTAAGAGGCGTTATGTGATTACTGAGCGGGGGAAGAGGCTATGATAAGGACTTACGATGAAATAAAAGCCCGTTCAATTGAACGGGCTTTTTGTTTTTATCGTGTTTTTTATTTGTGTCTTTCGCGAGCTGTTAATGGAATTTGTTGAACTCGAGCGGAGGAATATCCTGCAACAGTGTCCAAGAATTGTAGTTCACTTAGACAATCAGATTGCAAAACTTCTCTTCCCCATACTCTATTGGCAGCATCCCACCTGTACCCTCGCTCTTTGAGAAGGTCTTTATAATCAAACGGGAAGCCGTAAGCATTTAAAAATACAGAGGGGGCATTTGCGTAGTTGATGAGAGCCGAAAAGTACTGAGGAAGCACATGAAATAGCCATGTCGTTGCGTAGCAATCTGTTGCTGCTCGATGTGCATCAAAGAAGTAGCCTTCTCCAGCCAACAATGATGTGAGGGATTTTCCGCCAAGCCCCTTATTGGTCCAGTCTAAATCGAAGCAAGAGCATGCCCATCTTAAATTGCTGTGAGTTGGGAGCCTTGTTTCAAAGAACTTTCTATCAAATTTTGCGTTATGAGCGATGATGATCGGGTCACCAACAAGGTAAGAAGAGACTAGATTGTCATCAATTCTCAGTCCTTGAACTTGTTCAGTTGTAATGCCTGTGAGTTCAGTTATCTCAGGAGGAATGGGAAAGCCCGGATCTTCGAAGTGATCCAAAAAACCTGTGACTTGTGTCATTCTTTGCGCGGATGGACTATAGTCTGCTGTTACTATACCCAATTCGATAATTTTATCTGTTCCAGCAGTTAAACCTGTGGTTTCTACATCTAAAAAAACTACATTAATTTCATCACCGACAGGATCAGAAAGTAAACAAGGAAAATTAAGATTCGGATCAGTAAGTGGAACGCGTTCTAAGAGCCTGAAATTTTGTGGGTTAGAACGAATATCATCTATTCTTTCGATTGGGAACGAAGACATGTTTTTCTCCAATATAATAATAGAGGGTGAGGATTTTCAGAATAGTTAGATAAAGCGAGGTCATAAGTCTAAGGTCGCAATATTTTCTTCATCAAACCAAGCCTCTAGCGTCCCTAGAGAAGAATTTGAAAGAGTATGGGTGAATAGTAAGGCAAGATTTTTTTTAGGTCGAGAGCAGGCTACATAAAATAAATTTCGGTTTCGTTCGTATGTGGATTGCTGCTTTGCCGGAATAGTTGCTGAAGCACGTAAAGTAAGGAATTTATCAAAATTGTAGTTCCACCCCTTACCGAAGACCACAAGAACATTTTCATATTGAGCACCTTTTACACCATGCTTAGTGCTAAAAGGAGTCATTTCGTCAATAAAGCGATCCAATGCAATGACTTCATTATAAGCAATGACATGAAGACCTCGGAGCCTTGTTATGTAAGAAGGTTCTTCGTCATTCGGCGTAACATAATCTTTTCTTAGTTCTTCTTCTCTTTTTTTTACTTTTTCAGGTAAGATCTGAATGTTGTTTTCAAGAAGGAAATTGAGGACAGCTCCTACCGTTTCATTTTCACGTTTTTCATTTAAGCAATCCATGAACACCTTCCATTTTTCTTTACCTGCTTGGGAGGTAAGTAAAGGCGCTTTCTGTCCAAGTAGCCCAAAAGCTTCACCGTATTTTTGTTCAAAAAAAGCAAGGCATGCAGGCTCAAGTTTGTCCACTAGGAAGGCTATGTGAGGATCCCCTTTCTTGATCAGATCATCTCGATAATTTGGAAATGTTTTTATCAAAGAAGAATAGCCTTGCTCAGTAGCAAGGGTGTTATGAGTAAGCATTAATATCTTGGTTTTTTTAGGAGAAAAATCCCAACCATTTTCTGCTAGAATCTGTTTGGTTTCTTCCAATGCCTTGTGAGCATGTTCAACTGGTAGATCACCTTGCCAGTTTTTTTCCGTACGCCTTTCACCTTTCCAGTTGTTAGTATGGAAAACAGAGACGGTACCTGTTGATCCTGGATCAACCACTTCCTGTGGAAGCTCAGGGCGAATTCGATTGAGAGGGGTCACGAGTGGGGCAGTGCATCGGAAGTTAGACCTAAGGCCGATCCGTCTTAAATTATTGTGGATGATGTCTCCACATCCATCGTCATAAATTTTTTGCCAAGGGTCTCCAAATAATCCAATAAGTACAGATTCTTTTTCTTCAATGAAAGCGAGGCGCAATGCTTCAGCAAAGTGCTTATTTGTATCTTGGTATTCGTCGATGAATATTATTGGATATTCGCTTGCAACTATATGTCGAAACTTTTTAATCCCTAGAAGTTTTGTCATGAGGGATAACACGTCCCCATGATATAAAGAGATCTTATTATCTTTGACCGTTGGGTAGCCAGAGTCATAGATAACAACACAGCTATCAATATCTTCGATATCTTTTAGTCGTTCTTCCCATTTTCCAATGCTAGGAAGTTCTTTTTTTAAAGTAGATTGAAATCGTTTGAGAATTGACCAACAAAATGAATGAATGGTCCCTGTAAATACTGCTGGGTGATTGTCGATGCGCGAATTGATTTCATCCTTCGCTACATTTGTATAGGTAATACAAGCTATGTGCCGATTCTCTTTTAAAAGTTGTACAGCCTGTTTTTTAATAAGGTATTTTAAGGTTTCAACAAGAGTGTAAGTTTTCCCAGCTCCAGCTCCAGCTTCAAGTACAAAGCTTTTATTTGCTTCGATACTTTCTAGTACTTCAGCAAATGCTTCGTTAGATGCGATAATTGCAGGGTTTGTTGCATTGTTAGGCATTACTCAATTCCTCCATCGCAAGAACCCGTGTCGATTGAAGCTAGATTTGGCGTGTCGGCGAGCCAAACGAGGCCTTCTTGTATGTATTTGGGAGTATTCCAGTCTGTATTATCAATTGCGTGCTTTAATGCAAATTCGGATTTCTTATTAGCCCAAGTTTTCGCTTCGTCCCAGACCGCTTGCTCTAATTCTTCTTGAGGGGTCGCTTCTAGCTCGAAGAGTGATGGATTTTTAAGAATGAATGCATCTTCAAAGCTTCTTCCACAAATGGCTGTATCATCTGGGATTTGATAGCTTAGTCTAAGAAGTTCTCTTGTTTTATCTTCCTCTGACTTTAATAGTAGTTCTGGTGGAGTGATTGTCTTTGTAAACCAATCTTTGATACATCCATTGCTTGTTTTTTCGCCTATGCTAACTTTGCAAGCTGAAGCCTGTACCTTTCCTTCTTTTACGGCGACCGTATCAATATCTGTAATAATCAATGTTGGAAGTTCAAGAAATTCCACTAGTCTAAAAAATTTATGGGCGTACGCTCCTCCCACCTCAACTATTGAAATATATTGACTGCCAAGCTTATTTTCTTGAGGCCGAGGGGCATCGTGTTTTTTTATCATCTCAGGCAGAAGCAAACGTTCAGAAGTGCCTTCAATTAAAATGGCTTTATCTGCAAACATTAAATCACAACGTGTAAGAGTCATGTATTTTTGCAAAAAACCTTTGTCTTTAGGATCTATGTCTTTAAGGCCAATGCTAAGATCTTTAATTGTAGTTGTCCGATCTTTATTGCCATCTAATGTCGAGGTGAAGTAGCGTGTTGCATCAAACTGTGCAGCATTTGCGAGGTGTGAAGAGTGAGTTGTAACAATGAACTGGACTGGCCATTGTTTTTCGTCACCGTAGGTTTTAGAAAATTTTGTAGCAATTTCGTCTAATTTTTTTATGAAAACTTCCTGCATTTGTGGGTGCAGATGTGCCTCAGGTTCTTCTATAAATATAAGATGCATTCCTGATTGTGTTTCTTTGGATACATAGCTTTTGTAGAATTCATAAAGTCTTAATAGAATGAATATAAGATTTCGAGTTCCAAGGCCGTTGTAGGATTCAGGGAGAGTGATGTCACCGCCTGTCGAATAGGTAATCTTAGTAAACTTTTTTAAGAGAGCGGTTGGATCAAGAGAGGTTTCGGTTGATAGCTCGGTTGTATTGTTAAGTCCTGGAAATCCAAAAAACTCAAATTGTGGAACTAAGTCTTTAACGAACTGGGCAAATTCTTTGCTCAGGTCGCCTTCTAGTTCATTGAGATGGGTTGTGACTTTTAATGCAAGGCTTTTGTCATCTTCTTTGGCAGTTTCAGACAGAGCAGCTGTAAAGAGAGCTTCAATAACGTGGCTTAACACTCCCTTGTCATAAGTAGTTACATCATCAAGGCCACGCTGCGCGCTTATGATATTCCCCTGAATAGCTGCTTGAAGTTGGGTAAGTTTGAGTTCCGATGTGTTGTTTTCGTTACTTGGATCTTCTACGTAAGCTGAAATAGAGTATGTCTTTGAGAGACGATCTTGGATTTCTTTAAAGAACTTAACAGAGTCGAAGTCGACTTCTGTCGGATTGAGATCTTTGAAAAGAGTTTCCATTTTGCCTTCAGTTAATTGATAACGAACGACAATAATGGTTTCTGTTGTCTCAGGATCGAGATCGATGATGAGCCCTTTGAGTGAGGAAAAGTCGTCTTGATCTTCTGCATAGTTTAAATGAATACGAAGCTCGATAAGTGGTAGCTTCTCGCGAACTATGTTTAACTCTTCTTCATTTCGGAAAAGCTTAGCGGCTTCGATAAAGTCGTTGTGTGCACCTAGTGAAAAATCTTCTAGTTTAAATTTCGGTGTGTCATCGATAAAAATTCTTTTAAAAAGTTCAGTCAAAGACGTTTTACCACTATTGTTACGCCCAACAATAACCGTAGAATTTTTTGCAAAACAGAGTTCCGTATCACGTAGCAATCGGAAGTTTTTAATTTGTACTTTTGAAATATTCATGCTTTTTCCTAGAACGGGTAATCGCTTACCGTTAAATATTAAAAAAAGTGTATAACAAGTCGTATCTGACTAACGTCTTCTTTTGCGTTCGCACTAACTCCAAATATAATCAGATTACTACGCTTTCATGTAAGTAGTTACTTACGTGGTTGGGTGTAAAATTTGATTCAAAATATCGTTAAATAACTTAGCAATATTTTTGCTTTGGAAAACTGAAGAGGAACGACAATAAAGAGTTGTGGGTAGTAGGACGCCACCATGAATCCATGGTGGTGTCCTAAATTTTGGATTGAGTTGTATCGGTAGGTGGCTGTGTAACGTCCCGCTGGCAATGCGGGCAGACTTGTGCTTTCTCTTTAATAATAGAGGCACAGGAAGGGCACTCTTTCCATTTACCTGGAACGGGTGCGATGGGTTTGAGAAATGGAAGTATGAAAAGTACGATGGGGAATAGAAAGGCGAGAATTCCCCAGAGTGGTGCAGAGCGTCCTTTGCTTTTTGCGATAGACGCAGCAAAGAACCCAAAACCTATCCAGATGATGAGCAGGATAATTTCTGAAACGTCGAAGCCGAACATGGCTCCCCCCTCATTGTCTCCACCGGCAGCACCTAGCTCTCCCCAGTTTGCAGCGGGCGCGAGGGCAGGGACACTCGTTAAAGTCTACGGTTGTTTTATACTCCGATCGCGATCGTTCGCGAAATCCGGAGCACTTATGTTCTCTTCTGCCTGAGTGTGTGGCTCATTTGGAGAATCTAAAATTTTCATTATCGCTTGCTGGATAGTTTCCGGCGAAGCGCCTGCCTTTTCCAGCAATTCAACAGCAACTCTCATACGTTGAGCAATCAGATCTGTTTCTACAGTTTCTGTTTGCTCTTTTTTTTGCGTATCTGTTTCTTCCCCAAGAAACATGCTGCCAGTTCCAGCCATCAACCAGTTAGCGTTTATATTGTAAGTGGTTATCCACGCCGTGAGGGCGTCTTGTTTTGGAAGGCGGTCAGAATTGAAGTAACCAGAAAGCGTAGCTTTTGATATTCCACCTGTGTTTGCGAAAACTTGGTCTTCAATTTTTAAAGAATGAATAACATCCCTTAATCTTTGTTTAAATTCTTTTTCAGACATAAAACCTTACAGAAAACTCTATTATTTCTGTTGACTGAGTTTTCATTTTTACTTAATTCTGATTTTAACGAAACAGTGAAACCGAAACGAACAATTGAAAATAACCGCAAGGGGTTAATTGATGGAACAACGAAACTTGATTCCCGAATTCATATCCGATTTGACTCGCAGTGAAAAGCTAGAAATCTACATGAAGCGCAAAAAGATTACCTTCACCAATATTGGTGAGGCTATCAAAGTATCCCGTACCTCTGCGTACAAGATGCTTCATGGTGAGCACGTTTCCACCTACCGACATGCTCAGCTGCTTAAAGCTGGCATTCCAGACATTCTTCTCCCTCCTGCCCGTGACATTGCTCCTGGTCCAAAGCCGAAGCGGAAAGTTTCTGCTGAGGACACTGAACCAAATCGTATGGAGCAGGCTGCATAACAGCATCGCGCGCCTGTTCTGCTGACTGATGCTGCCTATAATGCCGCATAGTTATGCATGGTGCCACGGTAATAAACAAGGAGCGGATTACACTATGAAATCATTAGCAAATTTAGCATTTGCCAGCGCGCTTGATCTTGCGCTGGGTGAAAGTGGGCTTACTCGCGACGACGTCGGCCACGGAATGGGGTGGAGTGTTAGCAAGACGAGCCGCGTGTTTAGCCACGACGACAATTACTGGCCGAACATGCCTTCCATACCTCAGCTGTGCGCGATCCTCGGCAACGATGTTCTTTTGGATTGGCTTCGAGTGAACACGAACGAGTTGCGCCTTGGGAAGCATGAAAGAGTCCCTAGATTGTCGGAGGTGGAGCTGCTGCGGCTGCTTAGTCAGATAGGAAAGGAAATGGGCGATGTTAACGATGCAGTAAACAACGCGCTCGCCAATGACGGCAAAATCGACAAGCAGGAGAGCAGGCGGATCATACGTGAATCCTACGATGTGCTGTCCCGCTATCGCGAAGTAATCGTCGCTATGAGAGCGATACAGGAGGCAACATGATCAATCCATCCGTAATTATTCGCCGTAAGGTTGAATGCGTTCGCAACTCTGTTGGTGTTCTGAATAAGCAGGAAGGAATTACGCCTGAGGATGAGCAGAACATTAGCAACATCTATCGCATGATCGCGCAGATTGATGAACGCCACCGGCACAAGCTGAATCTGTCCGGTCACGCTATTATCCCGCTTAATCGTCGGGCGCTGGCGGCGGATTGTTTGAATCGTGCAGCACGCAGGGCACTTGCAAAGCGTGTCGGAAGTGGTGGCGATCATGATCCCGCAGCTTGACCCGTTTCAATGGGCTGTTTTGGGGCTGGCACTGGGGCTGACGCTTAGTTTTATCATAATCCTATGTAGGAGAATGCCATGACTAATACAGACGCTGATTCTGGCGGCACGGCTGCCAAGGTAGACTTGTTTGCCTATGCTGAACGGCTTGGTGAGCTTCCTGTTTCTGAGCTGATCCACGAAGCAAAGCAGGTGAGCGGAGCAAGTGAGGAAGTGATGTTGATTACAGTTCTGGCCAGACGGCTGGAGTGTTATTCGTTAGCGGAAAAATTACGCGGGGCAATGCAGATGCAATGCGTGCGTGATGCGGCGTAAGAGGCGATATCTATTAATTCGGAGGATTCTATTGTGATTCAGAATGTACGACTACGTGAACAGTTTATGACGGCTTATTACGACATGCTGATGGAATACATGCGGATATACAAGGCGACGATCATTACCGGCCAGCAGCCGCCTTCTTTGCCCCAGTTTGTTATTGACTCTGAGATATGGACAGAAGTGTTTGATACCACGCCGCCGGATGTTGAAATGTTTCGCCCTTTGCTGTTTCAGCTGCCTCCAATTGTCAGACGTTGCGACATAGGAAGCGGGGTGCTCAATTTTGCATCTAAGCATGCGATCAGCGTTGACGACGGCAAAGGAAAAGGCCCGCGGGTTCGGTTCAGAATTCAGCGAATGATCTGTTATCCATCTCTATACTTATTGGAGTATCTGGAACGGAATCCGCGTATGCGAGTTCTTGTTCGAAAGAAGTTTGATACTGCTGCGTAACGTTACCCGAGGCGCTTGATTGATCCGTTTTCATGCGCCCGTGCGACGCTCTCCACGCGGAAGCTTTCTACCAGCGGCAGGTAGTTTTTCGTTGTTGTGGTTATGTCTTTATGGCCGAGTTGCAGGCGGAGGTTTTCCAAATCCATACCGCCAATAAGCATTCGCACAGCATACGTTGATCTTAGAGTATGAAAAGTGGCGCGCAGCCGGTTGTCGTTGATTCCGGTGTTAATGCCGATGGCGTCGGCAATTCTGGTGAACTGGCGGGAAACACTGGCAGCAGTTCTATGGCCCCCAACACCATTACCGGGAAAAAGCCAGTTACGCGTTGCGTCTTTTCGCATATGCATAATTTCATCTAATACAGGCGGGAAGCTCACTATACGAGTACCGCTTTTGGAGTCGAGTACATGGATAATACGTCTATCAATAGCAGTAAGATGCTCGCGATGCAGCGAGACGATTTCCTGCTCACGCATGCCGGTGTGCAGGGCGATCATCGTAATATGATACTGGTCTATGCTGCAGTCGTAGGATGCCTGAAGAACGGTGTCGACTTCGTCGTCGTACATGACGCGAAGGTTTCTATTGTCCTTCTTAGGGAGGATCTTGGATGCACCGAACTTTTTGTGCTTCACAGGATTCTCTCCGGAGAAAATTTGAATGTCGGGATACTGGGGAGAGACTTGGGTTTCGATGCAGTAGTTGAATATTTCGCGCACTACACCGAGGCAGCCGGTAATGGTGGAGGCAGACAGGACTTTGCCGCGGCCGCGAGTGGGCTTCTTCTGCTCCAGCTTGGCGCGCAGGCGCATGATTTCGTGCGTGGTGATGGCTTTGAGCTGCAATTCACCAATCTCCGGCAGAATATGCAGGCGCAAGTGCTGCTCGTAGCCCTGATGGGTGGTTGGCTTGGTGTTGTAGGTTGCCCATTCCATAAAGCGCACAGAAGCTTCTCTGAAGTTAATGTGACGAATGAGCTGGAGGCGGCGTTCTTCTGCACGCTGATCCGCGAGAACGGCACGCTCTTCTTCGGCTTCCTGCTGAAGCTCCTTAAAGGACTGAGCGCCGCGTCCGATCCGCATGTTCTTCTTGATGATGCCGACGTATCTGGCAGCCTCTTCAATAGTCCAGCCGTCACTCGCCCAGCCGAGCGCTTCGTCTACCATCTTGCCATCTTTCTTAAGACGGATGATGTAATAGACGTCCGGCTTGCGTCCGTGTCGACGCGTCTTATGGTCTCTGCAATACACTCCGGAAATTCCGCTGTGGTAACGTCGAGCCATGTGTCCCTCCTTGTCCCTCTCCTGTCCCTCCCTGGAGACCTAAGAACAGGATTAGTTCAAAATCTGGTTTCATGCATTTATGTGTTTTTTCAATACTTTTTGCAAGAAGAGGGACATCTTTTTTATCGCATAAAAGTCTTCGTAATCAGTAGGTCGTCGGTTCAATTCCGATTGTTGGCTCCAGTAAATACAAAGGGTTATAGCATTTATGCTATAACCCTTTCTTTGTTTTTCTAGATTTAGGTACCACTTTGGTACCAGTTGAATCCATTCTTCTCTCCCTCTCTTCTAAATGAAATCATATTATGTCACAGTACGTTATAGAGATCAGCACACGAGGTTACTTATGTTTTCAAAATTCTTCAGAAGAAAAGGTTCTGACCCTTTCGCACGTCCTGTTGTGACAGTAAAATCGCTATCCATTTTCGAGCTCATAAAAGAAAGCTTTACGGAAGATAAGCGTGAAAAAGAATTGCTAGCGGTGGAGCTGGCTAAATTCAAAATTATAGCCCGTGAGTTGTGCCACCACATCGAAAGGATTGAAACACACCTCGCACAAGGACTATTAACTAAGGCCTATGAATCAGCACGTAACCTTCATGTCACTGCCCTCGAAGGACTCAGACTTGATAGCATGACGAGTTGGGATATTGCGATCGATAATGATCTTCCTGCAAATTCTTTTTTGTTTTCTTCACGGTATGGGATGTTGGAAGAGGGCAATAAAGATAATGAAGATTTAATCTTTAGGTATGCTAAAGATGTTGAGCTTCCAGAGTTTATATTTATTACTAAGATGAGGCAGTGGAGTTTCTTGGAAGTGAATAATGAGCGTCGCAGAAAACATAAAAGACATGTGATGCTATTTCTACGGGTTGTTATGGAGCTACGCGTTGCTACGTCTCGAATTATTCATCATTTTGAGAATGATGACGTGCTAGATGCTCAATTAATCAAAAAATTGGTAGTAAATAGGAGTGAACTTTGTTTTTTAGTTTCTCCTAACTTAACCATTAGGGTGCTCATCGATGCTGAAGAGGAAAGAGAAGATGCCTTAAAAGTAATGGCATTAGATCAGACTGAACAGCTTGTTGTTCCATTGCTTCCAGCGGATGACTTGTCTGCCAATTCAGACGAGAGAAAAGTTACAAAAATAGTCGAGATTCATGACACCCCTGCTGAGCTATTTATTCAGTTCATTGCAACGTTAGAAGAGCAGCATCATCGAAGAGATATTTTTTTTACAATAGCGACTGAGAAGTACTATTTATCTACAAAAAAGCCATCTTTCAAGGGATTGTGGGAATGGATGGAAGAGCATTTATCAAACAAACCTTTTCGAACTGAGATGTTAGGACACCCAATTCAAATTAGCATCTGCGGCGATCTGCTTGAACATCGTGGAGTGTTGAATAATCCTGATTGGGCGAAGGAAATTAGTAAAGATAGCGTGTTCAGAAATAGTTTTTCAAAAATGAATAGGATTTATAAAGAGTTACAGGCTTTTTGTGAGGAGAATAATATTAGTAATATTAGCAGCATTATCTAACGTCCTTGTTACCTTCAGAACAAATCACAACACTGGAGGTATTACATGGGATTTAAAAAACTGAAAGAAACTGTACAACGGCCGAAGGGGCAGGACTCCTTTTTCCAAACTCTTTTAAACGACCTACCACCTATCATTCCCAGGAAAGAACTTCCTAAATACATCGGCAACCTGATTAGTGTTGGCTACTTGGCCAACTTGGATTCTGCTGGCCTTGGTCCTGATTATCGGCGAATCGGCGGCAGCGTGGTGTATGAACGGGAATCCTTTGTTCAATGGCTTGAGTCCCGTACTGGGGATTCTTAGCTATGTACAATTCCAACCTGTCAGATTCTTCTTCAACTAAGCAATCAGAAAGGATAATCCCTGCGGGTGAGACTTCTCTTTTAGGGGAACCACCCAAAGAATTGAATGTGTTCCCTTGGCCGATAGCGGATAAGGCTATTTTTACAGGCTTTGCAGGAGAGTTTGTTCAGTTTGCTACAGAATCTTCAGAAGCTGACCCAATGGCAGTGCTAGTCACCTTTCTAGCTCGTTTTGGAGTCGAAGTGGGGCGCAGCCCGTTTATTGCAGCAGGAGAGCGTCAGCACGCTCGTATCAATGCTGTTCTTGTGGGCCAAAGTTCAAAAGCAAGAAAGGGCACTTCGTCAATTCCTGTTCGTGAGCTATTTAAGCTTCCTGAAGAAGACTGGAAAGTAGCACAAGTCAGCCCGGGGCCTCTTTCCAGTGGGGAAGGGTTAATCTTTGCCGTTAGGGACGAACGGATAGAATATGTTGTTAACAAGCATAATGGATCAGGCAAGGACATTGTTATTGATCCGGGCATTGAGGACAAAAGGCTTTTTGTTCTCGATCAAGAGTTTGCCGGAGCATTGTCTTGTTCGAAGCGGGATGGGAACACGCTTTCCACGATTATCCGCGCGCTATATGATGGCCATAAAGTCGAGCCATTAACGAAGAGTAGTAAGATTACTGCTACTGATCCCCACCTATCTATTGTTACTCACATCACAACCCATGAACTAAGCAGCAAAATGGATACAGTTGAAGCATTCAATGGCTTTGCTAACCGTTTCCTTTGGCTGTGTGTGCGCCGTCCGAAATTGGTACCCTTCCCAAAGGAACTAGATGATAGGGCACTCTACGATTTCAAACTCAGTCTAATCACCATTCTTGAGAAGAGCGCTAGGCAGGGCGAAGTTCTTTTTAGTCCTAATGCAAGAAACCTTTGGGCTGAAATATACGTCTCACTTTCAAAAGAGCGTTCCGGTTTGCCGGGCGCTATTATGAATAGATCAGAGACGAACACGCTACGCCTCGCGCTGCTGTATGCGTTTCTCGACTCATCCTCACAGATAACCACTGCACATTTACGTTCAGCTCTTGCCTTGTGGGATTACTGCGAACAATCCACCAATTTCATTTTTGGTGAAGTGGATGCAGATTCTACAGAGAGGCGCATTATTGATGCGCTGCAAGAATCTGACGGACTCGACACACGCGCTTTGTATAATATCTTTTCCCGCAACATTACCAAAAGCAAACTTGAGCAAGCATTGTCTGCCCTAATTGCGAACTCACGAATTCGAGTTGAAAAGCAAAAAACAGGGAGCAGGGGACGGCCTCGAAATATTTTTTATCTCTACGAAAAAAACGAATTAAAAGAACAAAACACTTCGTCTTGAAGTGGGATTAACTCGTTTAGTTCGTTTAATTCGTACATGTAATATAAAAAATGAAGTCTGCTGATTGGAGTTGAGGGGTGATGATTCGCGCTCAATATTGAGGCCATCTGGTAGAGGGGCGTTGTTCGATTTATGTCAGAGCCAGTTTACCCAATGTTACACATTGGAACTGGCGAGTGAGCGCGCTCCCTTCGAACCCTGCGTGAAGAATTGCTTCATATTCTACTTCGCGATGCCAAGGAAATCAGAAAATGGATGACAAAATTTTACGAGATAAACACGTTTCCTTTCGAGTTACTCCAGAAGAAAAAGAGAAGATTTTGCAGCTCGCTGAAATTGACGGAATGAGTGTCGGAGACTTCCTTCGAAGCCAACTCAATACGCCAAGAGTGAGGAAGACAAAAGCAGAGCGCGAAAAGATTCTTCAGCTTGCTCGTATCGGAAATAATCTGAACCAGATCGCTCGATGGGCAAACACCTACAAGCATACGTGTGATGCCTTGCAGGTGAATATGCAGCTTGCCGAGATCGAGGAGCGGATAAAATGCTTATGAAGGTTTTTCGTCATGGAGTCGGACGTGGTGCCAGTGTCATAAATTATGTGCTGGATGCCAAAGATTCGAAGCGGCAACATAGCCCGCCAACTGTTTTGCGTGGAGATCCCGAGCAAGTAAAGCAGCTCATTGATACCACAAGTAGAAAGTGGCGGTACACATCCGGCGTGTTGTCATGGGCACCTGACGATAAGGTTACGCCAAAGCAAGAACAGCAGCTCATGGATAGTTTCGAAAGTCATGCCTTCGCAGGGATGGAGCCAGATCAATACTCAATTCTATGGGTACGGCATAGCCATGCAGGGCGTCATGAAATGCATTTTGTCATTCCGCGTACAGAACTGAGAACAGATAGGGCTTTGAATCCATGCCCACCTGGCTGGGATAAGCAGTACAACCCGCTATGCGAGTTGTGGAACAGACGGAACAATTGGGCACGTCCGGACGAGGCAACACGAGCGCGATTGGTTAGTCCCGGAGTTACTCTTGAAAGCTATCGTTCCGGAACGGCAGCGGAGGTTCGAACCGCTGTTACAGAAGCACTTATAGAAGGAGTGCAAGCTGGAGCCATTACCGACAGACAAGGGATAGTCGCAGCACTCGAGGGCATTGGCTTCTCGGTTCCGCGTCAAGGTAAGGACTATATCACGGTTGAAGTGCCGTCAGACACCACACAGAAAAAGCCACAACGAATACGATTGAAAGGAGCACTCTATGCAGAGTCATGGAACGCAGCAGAACAAAGCCTTGGACTTGGCCAGCAAGCTGAAAGCTCGGATGGAAGAACAGACCAGCGAATCACAGCAGATAATGCAAGACGCATTGCAGAGCTTGAGCAGCGAGTTGCAAAAATCCGTAAAGCACGAGCTACATTTAATACAAAACGTTTTGGCCGACGGGGTGAAGCGCAGCAAAGAGGTGCAGGCCGAGATGTTTCAGAACTTGCGTCGTACCTTGATTCTGCCAGTAGGGATAACGGTTCTAGTGACTCTCTTGGGCTGCGCGGCCACAATCGGTATGACATCCCTTTGGATCAATTACGAGAAAGGAAAAGTAGCGGAACAACTGGAGACAAACAGAAGCTTGGAAATAGCCGGCAGGAAGATGCAAGAGAAGGTGAACAACCTTTGGGCGTGGCAGATTACACCCCACACAGCACGGGGCGTTCGTTTTCTCAAGTTTCCCAAAGGGACGGGGATATCTATAGCCCAGACCAACGACGGTTCCCCCGCAGTAGTATTGGAGAAATAGACAATGTCAGAACTCAAAAAACAAATTTTGCAGACGCTATCAAAGATGCACGAGGAACAAGTAGAACAACGGGAAACGGTGCAGTACCTTTCCCGCAGAGTAGGCAAATTGGAAAACGAACTCCGCATGGCCAAGCAGCTTCAGAGCCACTTGGACGAAAGCTTGAGCGCTGTTGCTCAAATCTCCGAAAAGTTACTCTCCGACTCCAGCAGTTTGCAGAAAAGCAGCTTCAGAAGAAGCTAAAGATGAAGAAGAAACGTGGTTGGTCGTTGGGGAAGTAGTTTGTATAACACGCTGTTTTTGATGTTGAAGCAAAGCGGTATTGGGAAAATAGTTTTGATTGCAAATAGATCTTTAAGCTTGATTGTCATGTAACTTCCATTCGACGATTAGTCCTTTCCATTTTGGGGTTTGTTCAAACCGCAACGTACCACCTGAAACAATCGCCCGTTCTTCAATGTTAAGTAACCCCATTCCTGAAGATGGTGTCTTAGAGAAATCAATTCCATTGTCTTCAATGGATAAGAGTAGTGAATCGTCATCCCGGCAGAGTGCAATACGGGCTTTAGAACATTCGCTGTGTTTAAGAATGTTTGTCAGCCCTTCTTGCAAGATGCGGTAAATCGCTAAATGTAGCTTCTCAGGGACGTTTTTAGCTGAAAATGTATACGAAAATTTAATTCGCCCATGCATCATATTGTAGTCTTCACATAAGACCTGAAGAGCTTCGTGTAATCCCAGTTCAAGGTACGGTGGGGTCAAATCTGTTTGAATGGCACGAAGTTGGGCAGCAACTTGCTGGATAAGCTGTTTTTGCTTCTGTAGTCCTGCCGTAATGTCTTCGATTGGCAATGGGACAACGTTCATCATGTGCGCTGCGTGTTCAATTCCAATTTTAATTACGCTGATGGTCGCACCCACATCATCATGCAGTTCTGCTGCAATGCGTTTTCTTTCTGTTTCTTGAGCCTGAATTAATTTTCCAGAAAGTGTTGTGATGTTTTTGGTGCGTTCACGCACTTGCTCTTCTAAGTGAGCATGGGATTGAGCCAAGGCGGCGCGCTGGGCAGTGATTTCTTGTAAAAAGAAGCTGGTAGCCTGTGCGATATCTTGAATTTCAGGCTCTCCGCTTATTGGAAGAGGTGTGGTGTAATCTTTGCCTTGTTGTACGGTTGCAATTCCACCAGTAATAGCACGAGTTAACCTTTTGATTGGTTTAAGAACGTTGCGTTGCAAGAATAGGTACATAGCCATAAACATAATCAGGAGTATGGCGAAGAATGAAAATGTAATGTGTTGAACAGTGCTGAAGCGCTGTATTGTATGTTCCTGTACTTGTAACAGCTTGTTTTCGGAAGATTTCAAAAGTTGCGTACAGCTTTGAACGATTGTTGCCCCCATAAAAGAAGCACGGGTATATGTTTCTGTAAAACTGGTTGAAAGGACAAGCTCTTTTCTTTTGCTTGTGATGAGACCTGCGGGTGATGTGAGTAGGCTTGAACATTCGTCAAAAATTTTCTCTAGGTTAGCTTGGGAAGTCTGTTCATTGTCGAGAGAGGCTGAAAGAGACTCCTTGTGAGCTATTTCTGCGGTACATTGTGAAATGAGATTGGAAACCACCCATTCTTTTTTCTCTCGATGAAGGGCTAACATTCTGGAAATGAGTCGAGTTGTGAGGGCGATAAGTTGTTGTTCATCTTTTGTCTGTGCCGGATAATATGACAACTTTTGGAGTAACGTGTGAAGCCGGTTGTAGATGTATCGCATCTGTTCGTGCTGTTTGCCTAGCTCCATATGGTTTAAAATAGCCTTAATAATTAGGTTACGTAGTGTGTTGAACTCCGTTTCTAACGTCATAAGCATATCAGGAGTGGCGTGTACTTCTCGTAATGACATAAGTGTCTTTTTGTACGCATCGTATGATTGCATTGTGCTGACAATATGTTCTTGTATGAGAGGGTTGGGCGTTGCTATAGCTTGTTCCATTTGCTCACGTAGCCACATGCTTTGTTGCGCCAAAGTAGAACTGTGAACGAGGCTTGGGATAGTTTCACTACGGGTGGCTGAAAGCTTATCGGAAAAGAAAGTTAGGTGTAAATAAACAACCAAGAGTGTGCAGGAAATGAGAAGCGTGGCTGCCCCAAGGGCAAGTTTTGCCTTTGTTGCTAAATGTATTCTTTTGTCAGGAGAAATATTCACTATTGGTTCTCCTGAACTTTTTGAGGCGCTGATGTTGTTACATGAACATTGTCCATTGGTGACATAGTGCCAAGGTAGAGGTCGTCTAGCCCATGTACACGAGTATTGTAGATTGTTGTGTACGGTGCCGTTGCAATCCAGGCGCTTATGTATTGTTCTCCAAGATGTTTTTGTAGTTTTTTGTAGATAGCCTTACGTGTCTCTGTATAAACCGCGCTGGCTGCCTGCTGTAATAAGGCGTCTACGGTTGGATCGGTGAGGCCAATAGTGTTTGTCCATGGCCGGTTATGGTGTCTGTTGGTTGATGCATACAGGCGATGGATACCTACTGATGGGTCGTGCCAGCCGAAGAGTTCGTCAATCGTTACTTGGTAGTTACCGGAGCCGATACGCTTTTCCCATTCAGGAGTTTGTTTTGACGAATTTATGACGACTTCAACACCCAGAGTGTGAGCAAAAATATACTGTAAGTATTCAACCAACATAAATGTTTTGTTAATATATGGAGGGATGCTTACTTCAATTTTCATTCGCATCCCAACTTCATTTCGTGGGTATCCAGCAGCATCGAGCAGCTTATTTGCTAAGTCTACATTGTAACCGTACGGATAGGATGGAGTGCTGTGATAGGGACTGCTTGGAGGCAAAGGTGAGTTCATGGGGATTGATGCAGCGCCACTATGTTGTCCTAAACCGTTTTGTGCGAGGAAATTACGGTTAATAGCAAGTGTAAGTGCTTTACGTACAAGAATATTGTCAAAGGGAGGCCTGTTGAGATTAAATTGGAGAACAAAGTAGGGTTTAATATGCTGGTACTCTTGAGTTTTGATTTTTAAGTAGCTGTATTTGCTGACAAGTTGTTTGGGAGCATAGTCCCAACGGAACGCAGAAATATCTAATTCCTGAGCAACATGTCTGTAGTAGCTGTCACCAACATTGTTATAGATGGCAAATGTGATCCCATCGAGATATGGCCGTCCTTTTATAAAGAACTTCTCAAACTTTTTTAAAACGATTTTGGATGGGGTGACAGAGGCTACTTTAAAGGGGCCTGAGCCTATGACAGAATCAATCGTGATGTTTTTAAAGTCGGTTGTCTGCTGGTAGACATGTTGGGGAATGATTGGAAGTAACGATGGGATGCATATTTTTAAAAAATGCGGTTGCGGGTACGTAAAGGTTATTGTGACGACATGCTCATTCACGCTTCTAATGGATTTGATAGGTGAAAAGACCACAGAGAATAAGTGCAGTTTTTTGGCTGTACGTAGTGAAAATACGACGTCTTTGGCTGTGATAGGTGTTCCGTCATGGAAGAATGCATCTTTTCGGAGCGTGAGTGTAAGAGTGGTGTAATTTTTTGAATAAGTGAATTCTTCAGCCAGATAAGGTTCAAGTTTTCCTTTGCTTGAGAGTCTGCATAAACTTGCAAATAGTTGTGCAGAAATTTGGCCGGATAAGCTTCCTGTGACAATGAATGGAAAGATGGAAGTGGGAGTGTCCTCTAACCCGATTGTAATCATAGAAGGTGGACGTGCATATAGACTGGGGGTCGGAATACTAATGAGGCAGAGTACCGTAAAGAAAATGCAGCATGCTTGTTTGAATTTGTACAAAACAGGTTACACCTTTGCTATCAAGTTATGTTCGAGTGCAAAGAAGATAATGTCGCGCAGGTTCCGAAGTTCAAATTTGCGCATGGCATTGCTCCGGTGATTATCTACTGTTTTGACAGAGAGATCTAACTTCGTAGCAACTTCTTTATTGCTGTTCCCTTCTGCAATAAGGATAAGGACTTCTCGCTCACGAGGCGTGAGTGCTTCGAGTGGGTTGATTACTTCAGAGTCGCTCTGCGTGAAGGACTCGACCACATGTGGAGCACATTCTGAGCAAATATATTGTTTTCCTTTTGTAATGGCCTTTAATGCAACTAGAAACTCATCTACATCGGAGGACTTTAGCACATAACCATCTGCGCCAGCTTGAAGAGCGGAACGCAGATAGCCCACGGAGCTGTGCATAGACACAATAAGAATGCGAATGTCTGGAAAATTTTTCCGAACACGGCTTGCAACCTCAATTCCACTCAATTCAGGCAGCGTGATGTCCAGCAGCACAACATCAGGCTGTAGTTTTTCAATAAGTTTTAGCCCCTCCAGTCCGCTTCCTGCCTCTCCTACAATAGAAAATTGAGGATCAATAGAAAGCATCTGTGTAATTCCAGAGCGAAATAGCACATGGTCTTCAACCAACACAATCCTGATAATATCTGTTTGCATACACCCCACCTTTCTTTCACGTTAAGGATGCCGAGAAAAAAGGCAAGTGCAAAGACTCACTCTAGGGAATTTCTCCTTGCACATTAGGGGGAACTCTTCATTGTTTTTTTGCATTGCGTACGTACTATGCCATACCTGTTAATTTTCACTTCATTTGTTGAAGGTGTGGCGACTATGCAAAAAACAATATGGTATAATGGAAAGATAGTAACAATGAAGAAAGAGGGCGATGTTGCAGATGCAATATGCTCTAATGGTGAAGTCATTGTTGCTATAGGTTCTTTGGAACAAGTTAAGGAATATGCAGATCTGAATACTTTGTATGTTGATTTGCAGGGTAATACGGTTCTTCCAGGATTCATTGAACCGCATAACCATATTACTGACGGATTCATTAATGAATATATAGAGGTTGCTTGTCACGAAGCTAAAACAATTGAAGAGGTACTAAAGTTAATTAAAGAAAATCAAGAGACTATCGAAGAGGGTGCCTGGGTTCTTGGTACTGGCTACAATGACAGTACCATTGCTGAAATGCGGCATTTGACACGGCATGACATAGATGCTGTCTGCGCGAGTTCTCCAGTAGCGTTATTTCATGTGTCCGGACATATCTTGTACGCGAATACAAAGGCGCTTGAACTCGCCGGGGTAACCTCGGCAACGGAAATTCCTCATGGGGGGAATGGTGAAATAATATTAGGAGAGGACGGAAAACCCAATGGGGTGCTTCTCGGGCATGCCTATACTCTTGTGATGGAGAAGGCTCCGACCCACAGTAAGCAAAAGTATATGGATGCGTACCAGAGAGGGATTGCATATGCCAATTCCCTCGGTATTACCTCTGTTCAAGATGGTTCAATCGGCTGGCTTGGAAATCAGAAGAATATAATCGATGCGCTGTCCGAGCTGAAATCGGCAAAAAAGCTGAATATGCGTTTTTATCTCACGATGATGGATGAACAGTTTCGTGGGATAATTGCAGGCGGCTGTTCAACTGGTTTTGGAGATAACGGTTTGCGTCTCGGATCAGTAAAATTTCTCGTGGACGGTTCTATCCAAGGGTATACGGCAGCTTTAAGCGAGCCGTACCATGTGTCAGGGATTTGCGACGGCATTCCCCATTTTACGCAGGATGAATTGAATCAAGGGGTCCTGCATGCACATAAGAACCATTGTCAGGTCGCATTGCATTGCAATGGTGATGCCGCTATCGAGCTTGCTATTAATGCTATTGAATATGCCCAGATTAGCTATCCTGATTTTGAGGGGCGCCACATACTTATTCATGCCCAAACCATTCGCGAAGATCAACTTGATCGAGTAGCTGCGCTGAACATTATCCCAAGTTTCTTTGTGAATCATGTCTACTATTGGGGAGATGTACACAGCAGTACATTCCTCGGGGAAGAACGTGCAAGGCGTATCAGTCCCCTTAACAGTGCCAAAAAACGCAATATTCCATTCACAATTCATACGGATTACGTCGTAACCCCGCTGGATCCGTTCCGTCTTCTTTCCTGTGCTGTAACTCGTCGTACTCAGTCCGGTGCTGTCCTTGGCGAGGAACAGGCTGTGCCAATGTATGACGCTGTTGCAGCACTTACATCACATGCTGCTTATTCATCTTTTGAAGAACACATAAAAGGCACGCTTGAAGTTGGCAAGCTGGCTGATTTTATCGCCTTATCAAAAGATGTATTTTCTATAGATCCACTTTCAGTTGAAACAGTTGAAGTGCGCACCACAGTGTTAGGTGGCAAGCAAGTTTTTTCTCGCTAAAAAGGGAGTAGGTATGACTAAATTTCGTCAGTATGCACAGTTGGCAATTTTGGGACTAGGTTTTTCCTCGTGTATGGCTTTGCCGTATATCCATTTTAAATTGTACGATTTGATTACGGGAGTAATGGATGTAAGCAACCAGCAGTTAGGTATGTTCCTTACCGTATACACAGTGGTTGCAATGTGCTGCTATATTCCAACCGGAGCAATAACAGACCGTGTACCGGCAAAGCTATTGATGACATTTGCTCTGATCCTTCAGGCGCTTGCTCATATTATTGTTATATTGAGTCCAAACAATACAGGCGGGCTCATTGCCTGGGCTGTGTCAGGCGTGATTATGCCTTTGTTCTGGGTGCCTATGGTAAAAGCTGTGCGTGAGTCTGGTTCAGCAAAAGAGCAAGGTAAAATGTTTGGTTGCTTTTATGCCGCAACGGGAGTTTTTTCTACACTGATCGGTTTAACCGGTGCTAAGCTTGTGGCTTTTCATCCAGAAAGCCTTGGGCTTGCGTTTAACAACTTAATGTATGTTCAGGCTGCATTCTGTCTTGTTGCCGCTGCTGGTGTACATTTTGTTGTTAAAAAACATCCGGAAGCCACCAGCTCCAATGAAGAGCAGGCAGCAATCAGTTTATCCGGTATTAAGGAAGCTCTTAAGCTGCGTGCTGTCCAGCTCATGATTGTGTTAATTTTCTGTGGGTATGGTATTTACCTTTGTATCGGGTATTTAACCCCTTATACTACCAATGTGCTGGGTGCTTCCATTGCTATGGGTGGTGTGCTTGGTACAATCCGCACCTATGGACTACGCATCTTTACCGGACCGCTTAGCGGCGTGATCGCAGACAAAATTGGTTCTACTGCTAAAGTTCTCATTGGTGCGTTTGGTTTTGTAGCCATAACAACTGTTGTTGTGCTCATGCTTCCACCGGAAACTTCGAATACGTTGATTGTTGCCCTTACCTTGCTGTTCGGGGCTGTTGGTCTTGTTATCTACAACTTAATGCTTTCTTGCATTGAGGAAACACAAATTCCACCGGAAAAAACTGGGCTGGCAGTAGCAGTAATTAGTTTGATTGGTTATACGCCGGACGCGTTGTTCCCACCTGTTTTCGGTTATCTACTCGATACCTACGGAAATACAGGCTATACGTACATTTTTTATGGAGCGATTGGGTTGTGTATAGCAGGTGTATTGATTTGCGGTGCCATTCTTAAACGCAAAGAAGTGCCAATAGCAGAATCCGTACCTGATTATGCTCAGGAAGTTGTGTAATCACGTGTCGAAACAGAACTTGCTGCATTGTTTGATGTATTAACTGTACAACAATTATTGCAAAACAATATATTCTATTTATGTTTTCTCTAGAGCTAATTGGTTGGCGTCCGTCACTTGGCGTTGATACTTAAAAGCTCTTTGCAGGGCCATGCAGTTTACCTGTATGGTCCTTTTTTGATTGTGTTAGGGGGGCTTCTGATCATTCCGTTATGTCCGCTATATACGTAATGAAGAAACCCTATTTTCAAAAGTAACATTGCAATTTTGTAAGTTGAATCTACTGTTGCAAAGGAGCCTTGTTGAACGCAGGGGGGATTAGATTCACTTCGTTCGCAGTTCATGTTAGCCCTGTTATTGCCTAGCCTTGGCAAACGTCCGCACCCCGTCCTTCGTTACCAGCACAACATCCCCGTCACGGGTCAGCGCAATATCCCCAGCTCCCACAACATTCCGCACTGCTTCGGTCACCCCCCCCTGTCTGTCTATGCAATACACCACACCATGTGAAACGGAACTCACGCATACATTTCGTGCATCGTCCACGGCTATACCTGCAAGTTTCCCTAGCCCCGTCGCTAGATCTGTTTGCGAACCATCCTCATATTGGGCAGCTACTCGTCCTTCTTCTGCATATCCTACATACAAAACTCCCTTGTGGTCTCTCGCCAAAAGAAGACGTTTCGCAACGTCGTTTTCCGCATGCGCCACGGTGCCACAAAGAATTAAAAAGGTTATCGCAAGTGCTCTTACCATGTGTCTCTCCTCTGTTTTTTCGTTTTGCTCTCATTCACACCTTGTCTATCTGTAAGGATAATACAACTGAAAATGAGACCAATCCAATACCATTTACATCCAGAACGATGCGATTTAGGTATTATTATGCGCATACAACAACTGAAAAGCTTCATAGTATTGGCAGAGGAACTGCATTTCGGAAAAGCGGCAGAGCTGCTCCATATACAACAGCCACCGCTAAGCAGACAAATCAAAGCTCTTGAAAACGAGTTAGAGGTTATGCTTTTCAAACGGAACAACAGGAAGGTGGAATTAACGGTGGAAGGAGCGTTTTTTCTGCAGGAGGCAAAGGCCATCATCACGCGCCTGACAGCCGCACAACACACCCTGAAAGCCATGGGGGATGGCGAGGCAGGCACACTGCGCATCGGCTTTGTGGACTCGTCCATCACTGAACGCTTTGTCACCACCATGGGGCGCTTTAAAGAGCAGTACTCCAATGTAACTATAGAGCTGGAGGAAAAGGTATCTGTAGAGCAGGTGGCTGCAATAGAAGAAGGGAGCTTGCACATCGGCTTTGTCCGTACCCACCTAGCGAAAACACACGAACTGTCTCACATCAATGTTATTAGCGAACCGTATATCGTTGCATTGGCAAATGATCATCCTATGGCAGAACAGGAAACAGTTTCCGTATACGAACTTGCGAAAGAACCACTTATTTTCTTCCCCCATCGCAATAACCCAGGCATTTACAACTGGGTTTTGAACGGCTTTGCCCAATATGGTCTTATGCCGAAATTCGGCTTTGAGGTCGTGATGGATCAAACAGCAGAAATGTTTGTTGCAGGCGGTTTCGGATACACATTGCTTCCGTCTACCTCATGCAGAATGGGCAGACGTGGATTGACGTACAAACGGATACGAGAACCTTTTCTGAATTTACGTATTAGCATGGCATGGAGCCGCGCGCATGAATGCCCGTTGGTAAACAACTTTATTGATGTCTTTAAACAACAGGCGGGCTAGTTAAATATTATCGGAACAGATATGGATTTTCGGGTTGGCCGTTCTATTGGGCGTTTTTTATCTCATAATAACGCATTAGGGTAACTTTTAAGTTTGTCAGTAACATGATGCCTCTTATTTTTGACTTGTGTCTTTTGGGGGAAGCTTACGATGGCTCTGCTGAAGAAGAATACAGTATTTGGGCTATAGACAAAAGTGTCTAGTCAGCGCTTTCTGTGTAAAGAGAGAGGGAGTTCTCAATATTCTTGAACTTTTTTATTTCTTTAAGAACAGTATGTTAAGTTGGTAAAATATTTTTTTGCTCAACTTGGTTCATCTTTTGCTTTTGGCTGACAGTCAGCTGGTAGCCAATTGACGTGAAGTGTCGTTATGTATCGATGAACATATTGCTATACTGGAGCTATTACAGTGTCTGAGTCAAAAATTATTACTCTTGGTTCTTCTCCTGTAGTCAAGCATATTGCTGCAGCAAAAATTAACCCTAATTCTGGAAATCCCTTCAACAATACCTGGAATTACTTTGACCACAGTTCAGGTAATTTTCGAGTAGGCACATGGGACTGCACGGCTGGAAGTTGGGAACACAATCATCCGCAGCTGGAATTTTGCTACATTGTTGAAGGAAGTGTGGATGTAACCGAAGAAGAATCTGGAATTATCCATACGTTCGATGCTGGGTCATCTTTTGTAGTGCCTAAGGGGCTTCGAGTTACATGGCATGTAAAAAATTATGCTAAGAAGATATTAGTTGCTGCTGCACATCTGGAAGGTGAATAGCCCGCAGAAGCTATGTGGTGTGCTTTTAGTCTATCTTATTCTAATAGCACACCACGAATCTCAACATATACAGTAACAGGTAATTTTGTCCTACGCGCTGCAGGTGGTATGGATTTCTTGCGTCTTGTAAGAGTAACAGTCATACTTTCTTTAATGGGTCTTCATTACTTGTAATCGGGAGAGCTGCATAATGGTTGTACCTTCATACGAAAAACTTATTAACAGTTGTACAAATGGAATTTTCTTCTGTGATACAGAAGGAGTCATTCAATATATTAATGAGATGTACGCAGCGCATGCAGGCACAACTGTAGAAGAAGCCACAGGCAAATTTGTGCTGGAAGTTTTTCCAAATTCTCCCGTCATGGAAGTCTTCGAGCATAACGAGCCATCAACAACATATATGCAGACCGTAACCAGTGATGGTCCGTCTGTTATCCAGATTCGTCGTACATTCGTTTACGAAGGTGAAAAACTTTTGGGACTTCTTACGGAAACAGCCTTTATGGAAGACAGCAATGTAGATTTGTTGGATAAGCGTGTAAAAGAACTTCAGTTAGAGCTTGAACAGTACAAAAACCAGCTTTCTACTCAATACGCAACCGATACATCGCTAGACAATATTATTGGTGAAAGCGAACAAATTAGAATTGCACGGGACAGGATACGCACTTTTGCCCGCACAGATTATTCTGTCATGATTCAAGGAGCAACTGGTGTCGGCAAAGAGCTTTTTGCTCAAGCGTTACACTCCTGCAGTACAAGAGCACAAGGCCCGTTTATTTCCATCAACTGCTCATCCATTCCGGTCGATTTATTTGAAGCAGAAATGTTCGGCTATACTGCTGGTGCATTCACAGGCGCCCGTTCTAAAGGTAAAGTTGGCCTTTTTGAATTGGCAAACAAGGGTACTCTTTTTCTTGATGAAATAGCTGAAGCACCTTTGCTTTCCCAAAAAAAATTTCTGCGTGTGCTTGAAGAAAAATGCGTTCGTCCCGTCGGAGGGGTAACAAGCCATAAATTAGATTTCCGGCTTGTTGTAGCGACGAACCAGGACCTTGAGGATATGGTGGAAAAAGGTCTTTTCAGAAGTGACCTATACTATCGTATATCAACCTTGTCTCTTGCTCTCCCTTCTCTTTCACAGCGTACGGAAGACATCCCATTGCTTATCCATGACCTTTCCGCACAAATGCTTGGATTTCATTTACGGGTGACAGATGGGGCTATGCACATACTCACACAGTTCCATTGGCCTGGAAACATTAGACAACTTCGCAATGTTATTGCTTATATGAGCTTGAACTGTAGCAATTTTACAGCCGACATTGCTAGTTTGCCGGAATATCTACTTGAAGCAGTAAATAAAAGAACTCAGCAAAAAACAGAAGAATCCTCTGCCGTAGCCGCAGCTATTAAGCCGATGCATACTCTACAAGGACGGCTGGATGGCAATACAGAAGAGGGCATCCGTGAAGCCCTTAACAGATGCTGTGGCAATATGACGCTTGCAGCGAAATTATTGGGCATATCTCGTAGCGGTCTCTATGTTAAGTGCAGTCGTTTAGGGATATCTCGTACAGAACTTAATTTCTAATGAGCCAATCAAACACATATGGTAGACATTTTTGTCTATAAAAAACAAAAGTGTCTACGACGAGCTCTTGCTCTTCCGATGTCTATTCATAGGGCATCGTTTATTTCTAACGATAGCCTGCCTCAAGTCTTCCCCCTCACTCTTGGTATGCTCCTTGCTCAATGCCGTTAAAGCACAAGCTCTGCCTGTGCCTTAGCGGTAATGTTTTCACTCCGATGCGTTTTGAAACAATCATTGGAGCGTGAGACTGGACAATCTGACGTCTTACAGAGTGAGTGCTAATGTTTTCTACAATATTTCCAAGAAGTACCCCCGTCGTATCAATTGAATTTGAAGGAGTTTTTCTGGATGTTCCGGAAGGAACAACCGTTGCTGCTGCCATTTTGGGTTATGCAAAGCAAAACGATTGCCGAACTTCGTTTGTTTCCGGCGAAGAAAGATCCGGCTACTGTTTTATGGGGGTCTGCCATGAGTGTTTGGTTGAAATTGACGGACGGCCAAACCAGCAGGCTTGTGCCATAGTCGTGCGTGCAGGGATGAAGATTCGTAAGCAGCACGTACAGGAGGGGCAATAGATGCAAATAAGCTATGACGTAATCATCATTGGGGCAGGGCCATCAGGAATGGCGTGCGCTGCTTCCGCAGCAGAAGGCGGGCTGAATGTACTTGTTTTAGATGAACAGCCTGTCCCAGGTGGTCAGCTATATAGGCAGGTTGAGCAACAGCCGCAGGCGGCTATGAAGATATTCGGTAAAGACTACGCTAAGGGGCTGAAGCTTGTTCAGGATTTCAGAAAAAGCGATGTCACGTACTTACCAGAATCAATCGCATGGCATATCCATCCAGAAGGGAGAGTCTGTTTTTCTAATAACGGAGTTTCACACGAAGTAGAAGGAAGGCGCATTGTTATCGCCACAGGTGCTATGGAACGTCCAGTTCCATTCTCCGGCTGGACATTGCCAGGTGTGATAACAGCGGGTGGAGCAGATGCACTACTTAAATCATCCGGTGTAGCTCCCTCTGGTCCAGTATGTTTAGTAGGAAGCGGCCCTTTATTATTACTAGTTGCGCAGCATTTAGTTCACGCAGGAATTGAAGTTGAACATCTGCTAGATACAACTCCTGCAAACGCCATAGTAGGGGCGCTATCCAGCCTGCCCTCTGCTCTTCGTCGCCCGTTCTATTTGTTGAAGGGGGTGGGGATGCTCTTTAGTACCGCAAGAGCTGTGCAGAAAAAAAATACAGGCATTACATCCTATGCTGTGCATGGGGATAAAAAAGTCGAGTCAATTACTGCTGTTAAAAATGGCAAACCAATGACTATTCCTGCTCAAACGGTGCTGGTACATGAGGGCATTATTTCCCGTACCGAATTCAGCCGTCAGCTTAATCTTAATCACAAGTGGGATGAGACACAACGATACTGGTATCCCGAAGTTGATTCATTCGGGCGTACCAGTAATCCAGTAATATTCATGATCGGTGATGGTGCCTTCGTACATGGTGGTGTTGCTGCTGAAATCAAAGGCAGGGTTGCGGCTGTGGCATTAATGGAAGACCTTGGAATAGTGACCTCTCAACATGCGCAGCAGATTGTCGATCCACTTCAGGCTGCGTTGCGTTTAGAGTGCAGCCCTCGCCATTTTGTGGATGTTCTCTATCGCCCACGCCCATCTTTATACGACATGCCTGATGACACTATTGTGTGTCGATGCGAAGAAGTAACAGCAGGAACAATACGAAAAGCAATACCCTCTATGGGTGATGTAACGTCGGAAATGGTTAAGGCCATTACACGCAGCGGTATGGGACCTTGTCAGGGACGAATGTGTACTATTGCACTTAATGAAATTGTTGCAGCCAAGACTGGTATGCCTGTGGAAAGTGTCACTGCCCCGAAAGTGCGTCCTCCTGTACGAAATTTACCGTTAGGTGAACTTGCCAAGATGACATTGCTACCAGTACCCAAAAATGAGGAGGACGCATAATGTCACATGCAGATTTTATTTTGATCGGCAGCGGAATGATGGGCATGAGCATTGCGTTGCATCTTGCTCGTAAAGGAAAACGCGTAGTACTGCTGGAAAAAGATACTATTGGGAAGCATGCCTCTGGTGTGAATGCTGGTGGTATTCGCAGCTTGAAACGCGATATTGATTATTTACCACTCATCCATGGCTCTCTGGATATGTGGCACCAGATGGATAAAATAGTTGATTCCGATTGTGGTTTTTATAGGACAGGCTATCTTGTTGCTGCTGAAAGTGATGATGCCATGCGTCAACTGGAATCTCGCGTTGCTGAGACACAATCCCTTGGCTACACGAATGAACTGATCATAGACAAAAAGCGACTCAAGGAACTAGCCCCTATTGTTAAAGATCATTGTGTTGGCGGCATTGTGTCCGAAAAAGACGGCCATGCATCCCCAGCAGAGACGTGCCGTGCGTTTTATAACGCAATCCAAAAAGCAGGTGCAATTGTTCATACCGGCTGTGAAGTTTTCAATATTTCAAGCGGCGCTAACGGATTTAGTGTTGATACGAGCACGCATGGAACACTTTATGCTGAACAAGTTGTTAACTGCGCAGGAGCATGGGCTGGCAGAGTTGCTGCTATGTTAGGGGATAGCCTCCCAATTGATCCTGTGGGAGCCAGCGTTATGGTTACTGCACGTATGCCTCGCTTGCTTCGTCATTTTGTCGCTGTACAAGGGCGTCGATTGTGGTTCAATCAGGCTCGCAACGGCACTTTGCTTATATGTGGTGGTTATTTAGCTGATATTAATAAAGAAACATTTGAAACACACATGAATTTCAGGACATTACAAGCATGTGTTCAAGTTGCCCATGACTTGTTTGAAATAGCAGATGATTTAACAATAGTCCGTTCATGGACTGGGTTAGATGGCGAAACCCCAGATTTAAAACCTATTATCGATCGTTCCTCTGTGCATGAGGGGCTAACACATGTGTGCGGTTTTTCAAAACACGGTTTTGCCCTTTCCCCGATGATTGGTCAGGATGTATCTACTATGCTTTTAACCGGTAAAAAAAATACCAGTCTTGCACCGTTCGAACTGGAACGTTTTTAACACTCTCCCCTGATGCATTGCGGCCTCTGGGGACGACCCGCTCTCGCGATTCAAAAAATTACAGAACCGAACATTCAAAAGACCCTGCTTTTTAGGCAGGGTCTTTAATGTGTCCAGCTGTGTAGGGTCTACAGCTAGGAGTAGGGAGAATGCGGCGTAGAGAGTTGAGGTGCAATTACTTTGGCAATTAATAATAAAATTTTCTGAGCACTTCAGTGAGTATAACTTCTAGCCATCTTGTGTGATATCATTCTCGGTGAGTTGTGAGTATTGATATACGTTGAGGACATTGCTTGCCGAAACTTGAGCGAGCACCTCTTCGATTTGCTGTGAGTAAGAAATATCCCAATTTGGGATATTTGTAAGCACAACATACCCTTGCCTCTATCTATGTGGAGGATAATGTGGTGAAATCAATATATTCTGAGGAATATAAGGCTGTAATTGGTGCGCTTGTGACAGAACGTAAACATGCTGGAATAACTCAAGCTCAACTAGCCAGTAAATTAGGCAAGCCTCAGTCTTTTCTTTCAAAGATCGAGAGCAGAGAGCGTCGACTCGATATCGTCGAGTTTTTTCATATTTGTAGAGCTATGGGAAAAGACGGCGTGGAAATTCTACGTCTAGCTGGAATCTGTTAGACATACTACATGTGCTATGTCGATAGGTAAGTTGTAGGATAGAACCTACTTGGGTCTACTTTATCACTTGTTTTTAGCTAGCTGTGTTGAATTAAATTTTGATTTGTCAGGAATCCATCTGTCTACCTGAGCGATTTCCTCCATCAAGATATGCAAATAAAAAAAGTTCTCATCAAGACGATGAGAACTTTTTTAATTTTCCAACAGTGCCAACACCCTGACATAGAGAGGGAGTGCAGTTTGATGGTATGTACTTACTCGTTATGTTTTCCAGTTTTCCAATCTTCAGGATAAGGCTTGCACGGGGTTGATTCAGGAATATAGAAATTATTACACCGTATCTCCCCTGTTACTTTGTCAACTATGTATTTATGCTTAGACTTACTGTTGTATGTTCCACTTTTTATTTTGTTTATCATTATAAATTCATGATCATTAATTATTTCAATGAGCCAATAATCTTCTTTTGCATCTAATATTAATTTGTTTTTCTCAAATTTTGCAGTTGAAAGATTAAAAAAATCCTTGGGATAAGTACCGCAGAAGGCTTTCAATCCTTGACCAAATGAACTTCTCACTGTTCGCATATTAAAAGATTGATATATTTGCTTTGGGGTTGGCTCCGAGTGACCATTATTTGCTAAAAGCATACTTGCTAGCACAACTGTAACTGCTATAATTTTTTTCATAAAACCCTCTTTATTACCAAAGCTTCTTTCTTCCTTCTTGATGGATACTCACACCCAAAATTCATCAGTTCATCATAAGTTGCTTGCCAATCTTGGTGTAAAATATGTTCTCCAAAATTATAGTTCCAAATCTTATTTCCAAACTGATAATAAACTGAAGCAATTACGGTTTGTGCCTCTTTGGGGAGACATTTGAATTTCACCAATGAATCTTGATTATACCGCTGGATCAAGCGTCGAGTAGACTCTTTTTTAACCTTTCGATATATTTCCGTGGATTGAGACGGTGAAATTTCTAGCGGGCAATTGTTCAGGAAAGTTAATGCATCATACCGTTTTTTTCCTAAATATGGTGTCAATTTTTCTATTAAAGCCTCATCTAATTCAAGTCGTTTTAAATCTAAAATATTCCTACACCCAAGATCAAAGCCTGAAGAAATTGTTACTCCGCTTTCACTATTCTCTGGATCAGGTACGTATCCTTGCAGCCTTGTCCCTTCTCTCTCCTTAATAAATCCATAATCGATATTGACCTTACATTCCCCAATTTTTCCACAATCAGGACAGCATGGAATCTCTTTAACGTTAATTAATGGTAATTGAGGGTCAATGCTTGATTCGGTAACAGGTTTCATGCCTGTCCCAAGGCTCAAAGTTGAAGGGCAACTGTAGGTAGCGTTTTCTGGTCGTTGATACTTTTGTGGTATCTGTCGTGGTAAAGTGGAAATTTCGCCTGATACGATGCTTTCTGATTTTGCAGCAAATATGGCAGCAAGTTCAATGCGGAGCCCATTTTCATCAAGCCATACGTTAGTTACATGTTGCAGTTCTTCTGGAGTTAACTTTTCTTCCCAGTACAAGACATGTTGATTAGTGACTTTTTCACCATGGAGTCGCCAATATAGTAGTATATGGCTTTGAAGCTTATTAAATTTTATATCGTCAGTTAACGTGGTTGCATAAGAGCTTGTGATAGAAAATGAACATGTTCCTTCTTTTATCTTAAATTCTTGAATCAGTTTTCCGTTGTAAAAATGGTAAAAATATCCCTTTGTTGGAAAACCGAGTCGTTTGCCAACCTGAACAGCGGGGGTGATGGGCACTAATGCCTCATCAGCTCTTTCCGTATTTGCATCAACAAGTGCTACCTCAAAAGAGAACAAATGACTGCACGTTGAGCCTTGAGGCTTATAGTATAGATTTCTTGAGTCATTTGTAATGGTCATTGCTTTGAGCCAATAGTGCTCTAGTTTTTCGGTATTTCGAGAGAGAGTTACCGCATCTTCTTTTCCTGAAACTTTCGCAAGGCTTACTATCCCGGGAAGATATCTTTGATGCATATCTGGAGGGCAGGCAACTTCTAGATTATATCGGTATGTCGATTGGGGAGCGGGGTCATGTGGTGTGTTCTCTGGTGGCAACATCTCGGGTTCAACCGCAGGGGGGAGGCTGTCAGTTGTTTCTTCAGAGAAGGTTTGGCTGAACCAGTTTGCAACGGGCGCGGGAATAAGGCGGCTAACCAATGTCTGTACAGCATCATGTGCCAATGTAATTGCGTGGTCAGTGTTTAGTTCCAAGCCGTCTTCAGTTTCAACAAACAATGACGTGTGGGGTGATTCTGAAATAAGTGTGGATTCGCCACGTTCTAGCTCGTTTCTTATCGATGAAAGGCTTCGTCCTGTTGGGGCGACTTTCTGCAATTGCGTTGTGGAAACTGCATTTATATTACCTTCAATCTTTGTTGCCATAGATTGATCTAAGTGGTCAGTCCTAACTAGTGTATGATTTCCCATCACAAATCCTTATCAGTGAATAACGTAGTAAAATTAAGGGATTTGTCATTACATAGTGTGATCACTTATAAAAGTAAACGTTGGCAATTTCTTGCCAACGTGAGCAAGAAATTGCCAACTATATAAAAGTATCGTTCAATTATAGAGAGATAATATTTTTTTAATTCATTTCCTGAAGGCCGTTACTCTTCAAGCACTTCTACAGCCTTACGGAGCCCGTCTGGTGCTAGGTGGCTGTATCTTTGTGTCATTTTTATATCCTCATGCCCCATGAGTTCTTTGACTTTGTAAAGGTCGATTCCGCGTTGAACAAGCCAGCTGGCGAAAGTGTGCCGAAGTGTATGGAAACAGACTTTCTGGCGTGAGTCTTGAACTTCTTGATTGAACAGGACATCAGCTGTGCGGGCGAATGTTTTGGATACAGCGGGTTGGATTGTTCCAACTCTGCTTGGAAAGATTAAGTCTACTGTGTTCGACTCTTCCTCTTTTCGGCTATGAAGCATCTCGTAAACTTTTGTTGTCATAAAAGCTGTTCTATTTTTTGATTTGTTTTTGGAGTCAACAATAGTCAGGGTTTTATGATCGAGGTCAACATGTGACCATGTGAGCTTTGCAATTTCTCCAAAGCGTAGGCCACACTGTAGGGCAAGTGTTGCCATATCGTGTACTTGTGTTGACTTTGGTTTAAGAGTGTTCAGAAGTAGTTTGCTTTCTTCAGGAGTGAGAAATCGAATACGGGCGTTGTCAGCTTTTGGAATTGAAACGCCTCTACTAGGACTGTCACCCGTAACTATCCCTTCTTTTTTGGCTGTATTCCAAACCTGAGAGAATAGGGTCATCGCGTATTTGATAGTGGAGGGAGATCTCTTCTGCGCTAGCATGTCGTTTTTAATCAGCGTTAGCGTGCCGGGAGTGACAGAGCTTAGAGCAAGAGAGCCAACGGCAGGTTGTAGCCAGTTTCTATAAAGGCCATCTTCAGTATTCAATGAGCCGTTTGCTTTGTGCTGTTGAGCTGGCCAGTAATGTTTTTCCCAAAAATCTGAGAAAGTAATTTTCCCAACTTGCTGTCTAGCTAATAGTTTTTCAGCTTGTCGTTTTTTTTCAGCAGCTTTTTTGCGTTTTTCGGAGAGAGAGTATTCTCCTTCTCCGAGCTTATAGGCCTCTTTAAGCTTGGCAAGTTCGATGGCTGCTTTGCTTTCTGACCAGCCGTCGCTAGCCCATCCGAGGGTTGGCTGAAAGCGTTTGCCGGCAGCAGCATAGCGAAGCCCAAAGCATCGATCGAACTTTACTCCATGCTTGCGGCTTTCATGTTGATACCAACGAACACCAGTATGTTTGCTTGATGTAATCCATTTTCTTTTTTCTTTGCTCATATTCGCCTCGCAAAAGCAAGTATCATTTTGCGGTACCACTTTGGTACCACTTTTTAACAATAACAAGCTGAAATGTGATGACGTATAATGAGTGTCTTTTTAAAGAAAGTCTAGTTTAAATAGATTGTTGTATGATGTACTATGAAGTGGTTTGAAAGCAAAAAAATTGATTCGTAATCAGTAGGTCGTCGGTTCAATTCCGATTGTTGGCTCCAGTAAAATAAGCCTCCCTATGCAAGAAAGTATAAGGAGGTTTTTTGTTTTTGGGAAATTCTTGATTAGTTGGTTCCGAAATGAACGGTTCTACCTGTCTGGTGGAACCGTTTTTGCCATCCTATTTTGTAAAGAATGGAACATGGTTCGATTGTTATAATAATGTGAGGGAGGTGTGTATAACGTACACTGGTAGTAGCCTGAATTGTAGATTGTGAGGGGGAATGGAATGAAGCGATGCCACAAACTCTCTGTTGCCTTGGTTTTGTTGGGAGTAATCTGGACTGCCATGGCTATGCTGCCTTCATCGTTGTATGCACAGAATGAACCACGACATGTTCTACTGCTGAACTCATATCACCAACGAATGACGTGGGTGGAAAATTTGACCCGTGCTGTTGTGGATGTTTTGGAGCCTGAAAAAAACAATTTGATACTCCATATTGATAATATGGATACCAAAATGGTGTTCTCACCAGCATATTTTCTCGCTTATAAAAAGCTGCTTGCGGAACGCTATAAGGGCATTTCTTTTAGTGTTATTATTTCTTCAGACAACTATGCTTTCGACTTCCTGCGCTACCATCGTGATGATTTATGGCCGAATATCCCCGTTGTTTTTTGTGGTGTAGCTGATTTGAAGCCATACATGCTTAAGAATGTTTCACTTTTTACCGGAACTGAAGAAACTCCTTCGCCCCGTGCCACCGTGGAGCAAATGCTCCGTAACCATCCTCATATCAAGAAAATATTCGTGATTAATGATTACCTGAAGACAGGTAAAAGTTGGAGGCGGTACATTCTGAAAGAGCTCAGAGACCTTGAAGACCGTGTGGACTTTGAACATAACATAGAAGAGCCAGTTGGTCGTTTACGCGAACGACTGCTTTCACTGGGAAAAGATACCGCGGTTTTGCTCGGGGTCTATTTCAGGGACAGCGAGGGACGGCAGTTCTATACATATGAAAGCATCGGTGAACTTCTTACGGCAGATATACCGGTTCCGGTATACTGTCTTTTAGGGTTCAATTTGCGCAAGGGAGTTATTGGAGGAGATGTCATCAGCGGATATTTTCAGGGAAAGTCGGCCGCCCAGATGGCAAAGCGTATTCTGGCGGGAGCAGCTGTTAATAGTATTCCTATTGTTCGCACTGGCGCAAACAAGTTTATGTTCCGCTATCCAGAATTGCAGCGTTGGAATATTGCTGAGGACACTTTGCCTAAGGGAAGTATCATCTTGGACCGCCCCGTTTCTTTTTTTGAGATGTACCGAGAATATATTATTATAGTTGAAATCATAATTGGTGTTCTTTTTCTTATTGTTCTTCTTCAGATGGTACATATTGCACGGCGAAGAGTTGTTGAAAAGGCATTGCGTAAAAGTCGTAGGCGGTTCGCTGTACTGTTGAAAAATATGCCCGGGATGGCATACAGAAGTGTATCTGGTTCCGATTGGCTTATGCGTTTTGTAAGTGAGGGGAGCAAGGATCTTGTAGAATATTCTCCTGAAGAATTGCAGGAGGGTGGAGTTGTTTCCTTCTCGTCACTTATTGCAAATGAAGACAGAAAAAAAGCCAGAATGACTATTGATGCACAGCTTGAGCACAGTAATAGTTTTACTGTTGAATATCGACTGCATTCTTCATCCGGTGAAGTGCGCCACGTATTAGAACGAGGGCGGTATGTGAAGGAGGCGGAAGAGGAAGCAATGCTTGAGGGATTTATAACTGATGTTACAGATCTTAAAAAGTCACAGGCTGAGTTGGCCTCGCTAAACCAGGAGCTTGAAGATCGAGTACGACGACGTACGGCAGAGCTGGAAAGGTCTTTAACGGATTTGCAAAACGCACAGCAGCAATTGGTTGAGGCGGAAAAACTGGCGTCACTCGGTGGATTGGTTGCCGGAGTTGCTCATGAAATTAACACACCGCTAGGTATCGGTTTGACAAGTGCTACTTACCTGCAAGAACGCCTTACAAAGCTTGAAGAAGAGTACAAGGCAGGGAGCTTCAAACGTTCAACACTTGAGCAGTTTATGCATGTTGCCGATGAGGGCTTGGCCGCTACCGTCACTAATTTGCGTCGGGCTGCCAGTTTGGTGCAAAGCTTTAAGCAGGTAGCTGTGGATCAGACTTCTGAAGTGCTACGTGAGTTTGAATTGTACGGCTATCTGGGAGAGGTGTTGGCAAGCTTGCGTCCACGCTGGAAGCGTTCAACGCATACTGTTGAGTTGCATGCCGAAGGAGATGCCAAAGGGACGATTGTTAAGACATATCCCGGGGTGATTATGCAAATTATGTCGAATTTGATAAGCAACTCGTTGGTGCATGGTTTTGAAGAAATGCAGAATGGTGTTGTAGAAATTGTTTTAAGGCGTACAAATGGAGATATAAGCATTGATTATCGGGATAATGGAAAAGGCATGACGCCGGAGCAAATACAGCGAGTTTTTGAGCCATTCTTTACGACAAAAATGGGCAGTGGTGGTTCTGGGCTCGGCATGCATATTGTGTGGAATCTTGTGACACGTAAGCTCGGTGGAGTTATTGAATGTCACAGTGAACTCGGTCAGGGTGCCAGATTTGTTATCACGTTTCCAATATTACCTGAGCAGGAAACAGAGAGTTAAACCTGAAAGGGGGATGGCCTGTGGTAGTTGATGAAGATCTGTTGTTTGCTGATGAGGAAGATTTAGAGCCAGTGGCTCGTGAACCGCAGCGGTGGCGGATACTTATTGTGGATGATGAGGAGGAAATTCATGCCGTAACTCGTTTGGTTCTTAACGATTTTACCTTCGAGGGACGCGGACTTGATTTGATCAGTGCCTATAGCGGCAAGGAATCTATAGAGTTGTTGCGGGATACTGAAGATATTGCCGTAGTGCTTTTAGATGTCGTGATGGAAGATAATCATGCCGGTTTGGATGTCGCACGGCGTATCCGTGAGGAGTTAAACAATCCTTTTACTCGTATTATCTTGCGCACGGGGCAGCCGGGTCAGGCTCCTGAAAACAAAGTTATTTCTGAACTTGATATCAATGACTACAAACAAAAAACAGAACTGACAGCGCAGAAGTTGTTTGTCACTGTTACCACGGCATTACGTTCTTTCCGTGATTTAAAAACAATAGATACAAATCGTCAGCGTCTCTTACAACTGGCAATGTCTGTTGCCCATCAGATTCGTAACAGAACCATGAGCATTGCAGGATTCGCGAATATTGCCGTCAGAGAACTTATGGCTGGAGAAGATGTTGTTCCTCAGCTGGATACTATTCGAGTAGAGGCCGCCCGTCTGGAAGCACTTGTGTCATCTGTTTCCGACTTTGCTTCACTCTCGCGTGGAGTGAAAAAGGATGTCTTGTTGAAAACGGTTGTGGACGAAGCATATGCTGCAACGGAAAAGAAGCTTGCATCTAAGGATATCAATTTTGCAGAAGTTGCAACAATGAGTGTTGATGTTGATGATCTGATGATTGAAGCAGACAGGAGTCTTGTTGTCCGTATGTTGGAAGAGTTGTTAATGAATGCTGTTGTGTTCAGAAAAGAGGATTGCCGCATAGCAATTACTGCAGAGCCTCTTAAGGAGGGGTGTCTCTTTAAAATCGAGGATAATGGCGTAGGGATAAGCTCTGAGATTGTAAGCTACATTTTTGATCCATTTTTTTCTTCTCTTGCTGATGGTGTGGGTATGGGGCTTTGTACGGTTAGAAAAATTGTGGAAGAACATGGTTGGGAAATATCAGTCAGTAGCTCTGAGAATCAGGGGAGCACTTTTGAGATAGTGATACCAGTTTGTGTTGATAGCGAACCTAATGAAGAGGGCGAGGATGCCTAATCTTCCTGAACAGCGGGTGGATGATTTTGCCACTTTTGTGGAACAGGTTGTGGTTATGTGACAGCTCTGTCTGTTGGTTAAATAGAAGAGAGGACGTTTTTACGTGGCGGGTACAGACTGCTGATGATTGGGGAAAGCTTTTATTGTTTGGCTGATTTTTGGTTTGTATCCTAAGGTCATGTTCGCCAAAGGGAAAAGTGATACCTGTCGAGGGCATTTCTGGTAACATTTGGACCCAGCGGCGTGAATTGAACATGTAAACTGAGGGTCGTAACTCAGTAGGGATTCGGTTCAATTCTGATTGGTGGATTTATATAGTTTGAGGGCTTACGGCATGCCAGCAGGTGTGGTGAAAGTCCTTTTTTGCGTTCTGTCTCTGGTTTTTCCCTTTCCTGTCCTTTACGTTTTGATGGTAGGTTATTCATCATAAAAGGCTAAATGAGAGTTGATAGTAACTTGTTATCCCCTGTGGTATCAGGAAGATAGTTAATTGAGCAATTTTGTCCAAGATTTTGCCTAATAGATTGTTTAGTCTTTGAAACAAGGCAAAGGATTGAGAATGTCAGCAAAGCAGAAGAATAAGTTTCAGTTTTTGAGTGCAGATAAGTGTGCAGGAGTGATGCTGCTAAAAGCAGTTATGACTGATTTCTCTTATGGAAAGCATGCGCATGAGGAGTTTGCAATTGGGGCTCCCTTAAATGGCATTCAAGAATTTTCATGTAGGGGGCGACAGCTTAGAGCATTCCCCGGGAGTGTTATCTTATTCAATCCGGAAGAAGTACATAATGGAAACCCTGCTGAGAATCTGACGTTACGTTACCAGATGCTGTATTTCGACCCCAGCGAGTTTTACCCGCTTCTGGATTGTGCCGCTAAGAAAAATGATAACGTTTTCCGAAGTGAAGAGAATCTTTTTGTTGATAAGGTACTGCATTCGTTTGTTTTGGGAATGTCAAAACATGTCAGTGAAGCAAAGAACTCTTCACTTGAGTATGAATGGTTCCTTTATCAGTTTGCGAGACGTCTCAGTCAAAGGATGGGGACGTTCCAGCCGGATGCGTGGTGCGATAAAAAAGATAGCCTGTTAGTAAGGGCTAAGGAGTATATTTGCGATAATATCAAACAAGATATGTCGATTGATGACCTCAGTAGCGAGGTGCATATGTCCAAATATCATTTTATCCGCCTGTTCCGGAGCCAGTTCGGTTTGCCTCCGCATAAATTCATACTGAACTATAAAATTAATCTGGTGCGAAAATCTCTTGAGCTTGGCTTGTCTTCAACAGATGTAGCGATGGAGTATGGCTTTTTTGATGTAAGCCATATGACGCGCCACTTTAAAAAATCGTACGGGATATCTCCAAGGCAATATCAAAAACAAATAGAAGGATAATGGCAACGACATGTTAGGGATAATTTTCTATGCAATTGGAGTAATGTATACTCCAGGTCCAGTTAACATTCTTAGTTTAACTAACGGAATGCAGAGAGCTTCATATAAGCATGTTCCGTTTTCTTTAGGCGTCGCAACAGCTTTATGTTTCTGGTTTCTCTTGATTGGATACACCGGAAGTGCACTGATAAGCGAAAAGCAGTTGCCTATTATTGCTGGAGTTGGCGTTTGTTTTATTTTTTATCTTACGTATCAAATACTGTCTTCTTCAGGCAGCGCATTTGATAAAGACAGCGCGGCAGTTAATCTTACGTATAAAGAAGGATTACTGATGCAGTTGTTAAACCCCAAATGTATGTTGGTTGTGTTGCCAATAGCGACAGTGCATTTTCCTGCTGTTGGTATTGAGGGGGGAGCAATTGTCGCCTGGTCTATTTTGCTTGGCTGTCTTGGCTTTGGAGCACCATTTATTTATTCAATATTTGGCTCGTTACTTTCTAAAAGTGTAATAAAGACTTCTTATCTTACGTATGTAAACTACCTTATGGGCGTTATGTTGTTCTTTGTTGCAGTTGATATGGCATATCAGCATATTTATTTGGAATTGATTTAAAAGAAGTCGCATATCTAGAGATTCTCCTTCCATAGCCTTTTTCTATGCTTTACCCACCGCCCCTATTAATTCTTTGGTAACATTTCCTATCTCGCTCGAGCATGCATAGAAGTGTTATAATCTGAATTTTGAATTCTTCTGACAGTGTTCGCTACTTTTAGTATCTTTTTGAAATTATGAGTTTATAGCTTAAAAGAATCGTAGAGTAGAAACTATTGATGTCTATGTTTAGATAAAAAAGGGACTTACGTTAAAACGTAAGTCCCTTTTTTTGTTTTTGGAGTTTTATTCTGTTTTCCAATGTGTTGAACGCAAAGGCGAGTGCATAATGAATTTACATATGGACTAACTTTCTGTTTTAAATGGATAAAAATTGTTTTCGTAAGACTCTATATGCTTTTCTCAAGCTCTTGTTTGTTTTTGTGACAGAGCTTTAGCTCAAGTATAATTTTATCATATACAGTCCAACTTATTGAGCTATTATGTGTCCAAAATCTCCCATTTGTTTTTTTAACAATGTGTAGATCAGAGTATATTTAGGCAACTTTTTTCATACTTATTATGATCTATCCGCAGGGAGTAAGTTTTGATCAGCACTGATGAATTGTGAAAACATGATATTTGTGAGTATTTCACTGCGAAAAGAAAAATGTTTTTATATTATCATTGTATAATAATGAAAACTGAAAATAGATGATAGCAATAGTAGTATTAAGAACATGTTTTTATTCTTAATAAAACAGTAAATATGATCACATAGTGCAATTTTTTTTACTCTGAAGTTAAATTTAATTTTAATTTTCTTAATAAAATAATTAATACGTGTTTTTAATATCTATGATGATTTATTTTTTACAATAAAAACAAATTCAGTGAGTCGTAAGTAAAAAAAATGAAAAGTAAGTAAAAGATGAGAGTAAAATGAAAGATACAATAGAAAAAAAATTGAACATTAAAGAGATTGGGCAGCGTATATGGAACAAAAAAATATTTATTATAGCAACTGTAATGATAAGTACAATGTGCGCTGGAGGTGTTGCGTACAAGGTACTTGTTCCTAAGTACTATTCTGAAGTCGCGATTAAAGTCGGTATTCCTTGCAATTCAGAACGTCAGGCGGATCTAGCTTCATACCGTTTCAGTCAGATGGCCGAGTACTGTAATTCCATTCCTGATGTCTCGTTGAACGCGGATGGAGAAACAGTCTTTATTACATGGACATCTACGTCTCCTGAGTCAGCTAAAAAACTGGCAGATGCTGGAGTCAAAGGTTTGCAGGAGTATGTTCGGAGCGAAAAAAATAATCCATTAATACAGCATCGCAAAGCAATTGAAGAGCAACTGGCAACATTAAAAACAGCTATTAATGTACTGGAAGCGAAGGTTCTTAATTCACAGAGTAAGTCTAAAGAATCTCAATACGAGCTTGATGCGCTATATACAATGTATAAGGCCGCAAGCAAGCAACTTGTAAGTGCCCGTATTGATGAAGTCGGCTCAACTATTTCATTGCACGTGCTTTCTGCTCCTGAATTAGGGCATCAACCTTTAAAGACGAAAAAAGAGTTTATTGTGGGGGCAAGTGCTATTGTGTCCGGCGTCCTTGCAGTGCTGATGGTGTTGCTGTGATATGTTGTTAAATTAGTAAGTTATCTGTTTTGATCTAATCAATGTAATTTGAAGTTGTATTATGCTGGAGTCACAGATGGGGAGCTGATGTTTTTATGGGTGAGTTGGATTCGTATTGATGTAATTTTTTTATTTTTAGTCATATGAACATTCAAGAAGAGTGGTGATTCATGTTTAATAATAAATCGATCTTAATTACAGGCGGAACCGGTTCATTTGGGAAAAAATATACCAAAACGATTTTAGAACGCTACAAGCCGAGAAGGCTCATTATTTTTTCTCGTGATGAATTGAAGCAGTTTGAAATGCAGCAGCATTTCAACGATCCATGTATGCGTTATTTTATTGGCGACGTACGTGATGGTGAGCGTCTGATGCAGGCAATGAATGGAGTTGATTACGTTATTCATGCTGCAGCGTTAAAGCAGGTACCAGCAGCAGAATATAACCCCATGGAGTGTATTAAAACAAACGTCTACGGGGCAGAGAATGTAATCAAAGCCGCAATTGCTAGCAACGTTAAAAAAGTCATTGCCCTTTCAACTGATAAGGCTGCGAATCCTATCAACCTTTATGGTGCGACAAAGCTTGCTTCAGACAAACTTTTTGTAGCGGCTAACAATAGCGCGGGTGGAAAAGATACACGGTTTGCTGTTGTTCGTTATGGCAACGTCGTGGGGTCTCGTGGTTCAGTCGTACCTTTCTTTAAAAAACTGCTCGAAGACGGCGCAACGCATATTCCAGTAACGCATGAAGGTATGACTCGCTTTTGGATTACCTTGCAACAAGGCGTTGATTTTGTATTGAAAAATTTTGAACGGATGCAAGGCGGTGAGATTTTTGTCCCTAAAATTCCATCAGTAAGAATTATGGATTTAGCAGAGGCATACGGCAAAGGTACGCCTGTTAAAATCGTCGGGATCCGCCCGGGTGAAAAGTTGCATGAAATTATGTGTCCGGCTGATGATTCTCATTTAACACTCGAGTTTAATGACCATTACGTCATCCGCCCATCAATTGTCTTCTATGCCATCGAGTGTGACTACACATGTAACCCCCTTGGAGAACATGGAGCGCCTGTACCACAAGGGGATGCTTATCATTCTGGTACAAACCCTGAGTTTTTGTCAGTTGAGAGAATTCTCGACTTTGACCAGTACGCTGAAGAGTAACCCAAATGGAAAATGCAGCGTTTCTACCTTATGGCAGGCAGCTTATTGATGACGACGATATTCAGGCTGTAATCTCTGTGCTTCAGTCAGACTGGCTTACAACAGGCCCCCAAGTTGCGCAGTTTGAGCAGGCTATCTGTGAATATACCGGTGCAATGTATGGCGTTGCTGTTAATAGCGGAACTGCCGCATTGCATGCCGCATTACATGCTTTAGGGATTGCAGCAGGGGATGAGGTAGTCGTTCCGGCTATCACCTTTGCTGCTACATCTAACAGTGTATTGTATTGTGGTGCAAAACCGGTTTTTGCAGATGTGTCTACCGATACGTTGTTGATTGATGTTGAGTCCATTGAAGCAAACATCACCTCGAAGACGAAGGCCATTATCGCTGTCGATTATGCAGGGCATCCTTGTGGTTGGGATGCGTTAAGAGCTATCGCCCAAAAGCATAATCTCAGTCTTGTTGCTGACTCCTGCCACGCGATCGGAGCAGAATATAAAGGCCAAAAAATTGGTACATTAGCAGACATAACTGTTTTTAGTTTTCATCCGGTGAAACATATCACTACCGGCGAAGGCGGAATGGCAGTTACTAACGACACGGTCTTAGCCGAAAAAATGCGTGCGTTTCGCAGCCATGGAATAGCAGTAGATACTCGTCAAAGAGATAAAGATAACGCATGGTTTTATGAAATGACGGAGCTTGGCTTTAACTATCGCCTTACCGACATTCAGTGTGCATTAGGATTTTCCCAGTTAGAAAAGCTGGATAAGTGGCTTGTAAAGCGGAATGAGCTTGCACAACTTTATTCTCCCAAACTGGAGAATGGATGTGCGACCCCGTTAGTATGTTCTGGTGATGTCATAAATGCTTATCATTTATATGTGGTGCGCACTAAATGCCGAGACGAGCTCTTCCTCAAGATGAGGGAAGGTAATATTGGCGTCAATGTGCACTATATTCCTGTCTATTTACATCCTTACTACCAATCTCTCGGATATTCCAAAGGCATCTGCCCTAACGCAGAAAAGGCTTATGCAGAAATCATGAGTTTGCCAATGTGGGTGGGGATGCACGAATCGGATATCGATAGAGTGGCTAGGTTCTTCGATTAAAAATCGTAACATTAGTGAGCATACTATGCTGAGTAGGCTTGTTTTAGGGACAGTTCAGTTAGGGCTTGATTATGGTATAGCCAATACTTCAGGAAAGCCGTCGCAAAATATAGCAAATTCAATTGTCGCCACTAGTTATGGTGGTGGGATTCGATGTTTTGATACAGCGTTGGCATATGGTGAAAGTGAGACAGTGTTAGGTCGAGCTTTGAAGGAAGGAGGCATTGGAGATGCTAAAATTATTTCCAAGTGTTCGCCTGAATTGTCAGAAAATGCCGGGGACGAGTTGTTACGTGATGTAGAAAGCTCTTTAGATCGCTTAGGAGTGAAATCACTTTATTGCTTGATGCTGCATGATGAAGATCACTTGGATCTACTTCATGGAGAAATCGGCGATGCACTGCAGCAATTAGTTGACCAGAGGAAAGTAAAACGAATTGGTATCTCTGTGTACACGCCTGAACGTGCATTGGAAGCGCTTGAACATTCAATAATTAATGTGCTCCAAGTCCCTGCATCACTTTTTGACAGACGTTTTGAATCGGCTGGTTTTTTCTTCAAAGCTAAGACTTTGGGAAAAGAAATTCATATTCGCAGCACCTTACTTCAAGGTGTGTTGTGCATGGAACCAGAAAAATTACCTCCGTTTTTGCAGGAACTCAGCCCGTCTTTGACTGAGTTTCGTTCAGTTTGTTTCGAGAGAAGGATTACACCAGCGGCAGCAGCATTGGCCTGGTGTTTGACATCATATCCGGACGCTTCTGTTTTATTTGGAGCAGAGACAGCGCAGCAGGTTCTGGAAAATCTCGAAGCTGTACCATTGGCTAATGAAGATTTTTTGATGGAAAAACTGACTGCTATTCTTCCACCTCAAAAGGAACAAGTGCTCAGTCCGTTATATTGGAGCAGATAAGAATGTCACTATCTATAAGTACACAAGAAAGAGCGAAGATATTTATTCCCGGAATTACTCAGTTGTTATCCAAAAATCCGACCCGTTTTAGTGAGGGCATCTGGCCGTCGTATTTTTCAAAGGCGAAGGGTGCATATGTCTGGGATTTAGATGGGGAAAAATATCTTGATATGTCGATTTCGGGCATTGGAGCGTGCATTCTTGGATATGCAGATGAAGATGTAGATGCTGCCGTATGCGACGCAATACATAATGGTGTTGCCTCAAGTTTGAATTGTGCAGAAGAAGTCGATTTGGCTGAAGAATTATGCACACTTCACCCTTGGGCAGAACAGGTACGCTTTACCCGTTCTGGAGGAGAAGCAATGGCAGTTGCAGTTAGGCTGGCCAGAGCTAAAACAGGTAAGAGCGTTGTGTTGTTTTGCGGGTATCACGGATGGCACGACTGGTATATTTCCGCAAATATTGCGGACGAAAGCGCATTAGATAATCACTTGATTGCGGGTCTTTCTCCGCAGGGTGCACCGCGAGAATTATGCGGTACTGCTTTCCCGTTTGTATATAACGATACGGTTGAACTGGAACGACTGGCAGAAGAGCATAAAGACAATCTCGCAGCTATTGTTACTGAGCCGATTCGGAATTTTGAACCTACGGAAGCGTTTCTTTCATCTTTGCGGAGCACTGCAGACAAGTATGATGTGCCGCTTATCGTTGACGAGATCTCTGCAGGCTTACGCTATAACACAGGTGGAGCGCACCTGACGTTTCCTGGTTTTGAGCCTGATATTGCAGTGTTCTCAAAAGGCTTGGGCAATGGGTACGCCATTGCGGCTGTCATTGGTAAAGAACGTGTTATGCGCGCTGCTGAGTATTCTTTTATCAGCTCTACCAACTGGACTGAAAGAATAGGGCCGGTCGCGGCTCTTGCAACATTGAAGAAACATCGTGAACTGAATGCAGGTGATCGCTTAGTCGCACTGGGAACTGCTGTGCAAGAAGGCTGGGTACGATTGGCACAAAAATATGGATTAGACATTCACGTTGGTGGAATGAAGCCAATGGGACACTTTTCCTTTGAGGAAGAAGAGTCCGTAAAAAATGCATACTTTATTCAGCTGATGCTTGAGCAAGGTTTCTTAGCAGGTGAAAGCTATTACGCGATGTACGCTCATACTTTTGAACAGGTAGAGCAGTACTTGGATGCTACAGATATCGCGTTTTCAGCAATCGCAAACACAAAAGATATCATGTCTAAGCTTGTCGGGAAGCCTACGGTTTCTGGTTTTGGCAGGATTGCATAGGGAGAGGGGCATATGAATATAGCTGTAATACCTGCTCGAGGCGGGAGTAAGCGAATCCCCAGAAAGAATATTCGATCTTTCTGTGGCAAGCCGATTATAGCCTATTCAATTGATGTTGCTTTACGTTCCGGACTATTTTCATCCGTAATAGTTTCAACGGATGATGAAGAAATCGCAGACGTGGCGAGATCATTTGGAGCGGATGTTCCTTTTATGCGACCAGCACAGTTAGCAGATGATTTTACAGGTACGGGTCCGGTACTCATGCATGCATTAACGCATTTTCAAGAACAGGGACAAAAGGTTGATGCTATCTGTTGTATTTATGCGACGTCTCCATTCACAACAGTTGAGGATCTCACCCGTGGGCATGATGCGTTAAAAACTGCCCCTGCTGCGTTTACTGTGACGAATTTTGCGGCTCCTCCTTTTTGGGCTTTGAAGCAGGATGATCAAGGGCGGATGTCAATGCTTGAACCTGAATATCTGGATGTCAGGTCGCAAGACCTTCCTGAATTATTTCATGATACAGGGCAGATATATTGGGGAACCGGTGAGTTTTTCTTAAGCGGGAATGACATTCAGGCAGGACGTGCTGTGGGGATTCAAGTTCCGCGCTATCGAACTCAGGATATCGATAACATGGATGATTGGGCTAGGGCTGAAATTATGTATCGAGTTCTAAAAGGGGCAGGACAGTTATGAGTGAACTTATTGTTATACGTGCTGACGCTACCCCCAGCATGGGTACAGGACATGTGATGCGTTGCTTAGCCTTGATGCAGGCATTGGAAAGAGTCGGGCATGAATCTGTCATTGTCGGGCATATTACAGTCCCTTGGGTTCGGGAGCGCCTGAGTAAAGAAGGTGTTTCTGTTAACTATCTGGAAGGGGATGTAGCGCCGGAGCAAGATGCTTCAGTTCTTCTGAGTGAATTGTCCGATTACGATGCGAGCTGGGTCGTGCTGGACGGCTATCATTTTTCGCTTGAATGCCAGAAGGCCGTGAAAAATGCAGGCCATCGTTTGCTGGTGATAGATGATTATAACCATCTGCCTGAATATTGTTGCGACATTCTGCTTAATCAAAATATTAACGCGCCAACCATCCAATACCGTGGTGAGATTGGCACTCGTCTGCTCGGTTCAGATTATGTGTTATTGCGGCAGGACATCATTAAAGCACGGCATTTATCTAAAGAATGCACTCCTTCTTCGCAAATAAAAAACATACTCCTTACTCTTGGTGGAGGAGACGAGTCGCATACTTTTGACCAGCTCAAGCAGGTGCTTCATTCAGCGGAAATGAAAGGGCGCACCTTACGTGTTATCGCCGGTAGTGTTGCAGTAGAAAAATGGAATGAATTGCTGGCAGATTCTCCTGCAACTGTTGAAATAATACAACAGGCGCATGACATGTCCCGACATATGCTGTGGGCAGATTTTTGTATTACTGCAGGTGGTTCAACATGCTGGGAACTAGGTGCTCTTAACGTTCCATTTGTCGTATTTGAAGTTGCGGAGAATCAGAAGGAAATTGCACAGTATTTTAAAAACTCTTTGAGAGGGTTAGGGCAGCTTCAGAAAATTATTAACGGGGAAATTGTCCCGGACTCCATAGATATTCCTGTTGACGGTAGTGGTCTGGTGGCAGGAAGCATGCTCCTTTTTCCGTTCTCGATAATGCCGGTAAAGAGTGAACATGCTGAAGAGATATATCCTATCGTCGCAGCTAAAGAAACCCGAAGGAAATTTTTCTCAACTTCTACGTTCTCTTTGGAGCATCATCTTGCCTGGTTCGCGGAACGACTAAAGAAAGACGAACCGTTTTATGTTGTAATGAAGGATCAGGCAGTCGCAGGATTTGTTCGCTTCGACAAGGATGGAGCTGATTATGTCGCAAGCATCGCACTAGCAAAGAACGCTCGAGGCGGTGGTCGGGGGCATAACGCGTCCATGACTACAACGGAATGCTTTTTTATGAGAAATCCAGACGCTAAGTTGAGGGCGTATATTAAAAAAACGAATCCCGTTGCAATACAACTTGTTTTAAGTACTGGCTTTTGTCTTGAAGGTGATGTCGAGGGCGATAGCACAACAAGCTCTTTTTATAGGTTGAATGGATATGCTAAGTAATTCCCAAAAAATGTTTGTTGTTGCTGCACATCCCGATGATGAAGTTTTGGGTTGCGGCGGAACAATTGCAAAAGCTGTTGCAGCAGGAATGGAAGTTTCTGTTTTGCTGCTGGGAGAAGGGCCAACATCCCGTCAAGATTCTTCATCGGTTTCAGAGCGGACTCATGCCACAGATTCTGCTCAAATTGCCGCACAGACGTTGGGAGTTGCAAACATATATTATGGAGCCCTTCCTGATAACAAGTTTGATACGGTTCCGCTTTTGGACGTCATAAAAATTATAGAAAAACATGCTGAGAACGTTCAACCGGACTTAGTAATCACACATCACAGTGGTGATCTGAATGTTGATCATTCCATAACACACCGTGCTGTAATGACAGCGTTTCGTCCTCTTCCTGAAGCGAAGCAGGTGTCTCTTTTGGGTTTTGAAGTACTTTCCAGCACTGAATATGCAACGCCGAATGCGATGCCAACTTTTGTCCCTAATTTTTACGTAAACATTTCTGAATTTATTTCTGAGAAGTTTAGCGCCCTAGAAGCGTACCGATCGGAGATGCGGGCATTTCCCCATCCCCGCAGTTTTGAAGCTGTAGAGCATCTTGCTCGGTTACGTGGTGCACACAGTGGGTGTAATGCTGCAGAGGCCTTTGTATTGTACAGAGCGCGATTTTAATTTTTTAGGAGCTAATTATGAGTGAAGCGTTTGATCCAGCGTGGGAGGCCATATACCAGAATGGCCATAATCAAAATTACCCCTGGGATTCTGTAATAACATTCTATTTTCAATATAGGTCATTATTTGGTGCTGCTCCGAGGGTTCTTGAAGTCGGATGCGGAACTGGAAGTAATATTAGAGCGCTAGCAGGAGAGGGAGCCGTTGTGACGGGTGTCGATGGTTCTGTGACTGCAATTACTGATGCAAAAAAGCGTTTTGAGCAGGCTGGAGTCAACGGTGATTTGTTGGTGAAGGATTTTACTCAAATTTCTTATCCTCCTGATTCCTTTGATATGACGATTGATAGAGGCTCTCTTTATTGCTGTGCGAGAGAAGATGCCAGAAAGGCTGTGCAGTTAATCGCGGATTCAATGGTCAAAGGCGGCGTTTTCTTCATGCAGATGTATAGCAAGAAACATTCGCATTATACATCTGTCAAAAATGGTCTGGATGAAGAAAATATAGAACCGTTAATTGTGGCAGGTGGATGTGGAACATTTTATTCCGAGGAAGAACTTCGTTCTCTTTTCTCTGATGAGTGGGAGTTCGTGGAGTTTGATGAGGTAGTAAAAACGAGTCTTTTTGATCAGTTTGTTCATTCAGCGTTTAACGTCGTAGCTAAGAAAAAATAGCCATGCGAATAATTATCTCTCAACCACGATATCTGCCTGTAATGAGCTATCTACAAAGATTATACCACGCCGATTTGTTTGTGTTGCTGGATAGTGTGCAGCGGCAAGGGCGGGGATGGGAAAATAGAAACAAGCTGCTTGTTCCTGATTCCAAATGGTTGACAGTTCCGATCAGCTCTTCAAGCAGGGCGTTAATATGCAATACAAAGATACAGGACAGTCAGTGGATTACCGATCATATCTCGGTAGTGAAAAGGTATTACGCTGATGCGAAGTACTATGACAGTTCTCTTCTGGATATGCTTGAAAAAAGAATTTTAGAGGCATTCTTTGAGAGTGATGGGGATTATACAACGGTCATTCGTAGCCAACTCGAAGTGCTGTGTTCTTACTTAGGGTTTACCCCTCAGTTGGCTCTTGCCACGGATATAGAGACGCGAGGGGAATGCGCTGATTACGGGCCTGAAAAGATACGAGATATTTGCGTATTAGCCGGAGCTACAGAGTATGTTTCAGGAGGTAACGGGAAAGCGTATGGGATTGAGGAGGCGTTTCAAAACTCAAATATCGACGTGCGTTATCACCACCCTGAACTCATAGAATATACACAGCAGAACTCAGAGTTTGTCCCGTTTATGGCTTGCCTTGATACGTTTTTTCACCTTGGTCCTGATAGATGTGTAGAGATCGTAACAGGAGATTTTAGTGTCGCAAACTAACTTTTTTAAGAAAATGCTCAAAGAACAACATACTTATATTGTTGCTGAACTCTCGGCTAATCATAATAGCAGCATAGAAAGAGCTGAAGCAATCATCAAAGCAGCAGCGGACGCTGGTGCTGATGCAATTAAGCTGCAAACGTATACTGCAGACAGTTTAACGATTCCGTCGTCGCAGCCGTACTTCAAAATTGAAGGCACATCATGCTGGGCTGGAAGAACGTTTTATGACTTATATGAAGAAGCATACATGCCGTGGGACTGGCATCAGCATCTTAAGACTCTTGCCAATGAGCTGGGAATGGATTGTTTCTCAACTCCATTTGATAATACAGCCGTTGATTATTTAATGGATGTGGGTGTTCCTTGTTTCAAAGTGGCAAGTTTCGAAGTCATTGACATACCGTTACTTAAAAAAATTGCTTCGACTGAACTGCCTGTAATTATGTCTACAGGCATGGCAACGCTTTCTGAAATTCATGAGGCGGTCAGCACGTTACGAGAAGGTGGTTGTCCGGACATTGTACTGCTGAAATGCACTTCTGCTTATCCAGCTTTACCGGAAGAGGCTAACCTTTTGACAATTCCAAACTTGGCGCAAACGTTTAATTGTCCTGTCGGGTTGTCTGACCACACGCTGGGTTCTGCAGTAGCTGTGGCTGCTGTGAGTCTGGGAGCTAAAGTAATAGAAAAGCACGTAACGCTTTCTCGGGCAGATGGTGGGGCTGATTCAAGTTTTTCTATGGAGCCGCATGAGTTCAAACAGTTGGTTCAAGACATCAGAGTTGTTGAAAAGGCGTTAGGCCATGTCAACTATGAGCTGACGGAGAAGGAAAAGGAAACTGTAACTGTAAGACGTTCCCTTTTTGTTGTTAAGGACATGAAAAAAGGGGAGTTGTTTACTTCGGAGAATGTACGCTCTATTCGTCCCGGAAATGGCTTACACCCTCGTTACTTAGAGACTGTAATTGGACGAAAAGCGAGCACTGATCTTGAAATGGGTACGCCAGTGAGTTGGGACATATTACATTAAAGATGGATGAGCATATGAAAAATATTGCTATAGTTGAAAGCTACTTGACTACGCGGACATGGGTTGAAGCTATAAACAGTTCTTCTTTGTTGGTTCCTTATATTCTCTGTGCCCAGAAGACAGAATTCGACTACTACACAAAACACGGAATTCCAGCTGAACATATCTGCGATATTTCTATGCAGAAATTTGAGAGCTTAGAGCATGAACATGCTGAGCTTTATGAAATAGCTTTGCGTTACGAAAAGCAGTTCTCTGTGAAATTAAATAGAATTATTTCGATGGATCGTATTCTTAGGGAAAAGAGTTACGAACAGGCTCTTTGCTATTTAGGATTTATCGCTCAAAGCGTTGATATGTTCCTAACAAAGCATGATATTAACGTTATTTTTCAAGAGTCTACGTGGGCTCAAGAAATTGTGATCGCAGAGGTTGCTAAGGTTTTAAAGATTAAAAACTACTTCCCTCAAACAGTCCGCATTCCTTCGTCCCGAAGTTGTTTTTTTGAATATTTGTCACCCGATGATATGTACCAGCGAGAAAATGCCTGTAATATGGAAGAGATTGCATCTGATGCCTTTTCTGCTGTTGTGAACAAAGGAGAAAAACCGGATTACTTTTATTTAGAAGAACCATCTAATATTGCAAACAAACAAAATCTTATTTCACTTTTTCGACAGGTTCGCATGATGGTATCCGGGAAAAAGAATTCAATGTGCACCCCAAGTTTGCATCAGTTGATTCTTGATAAAGTAAAAACGGCTATTTTACGAAAAGCTCTGCTTGAAACATCCGTTGTCTTTCCAGCTGAGATGGTAGTGCCTTCTTCGTATATATTGATAACCCTGCATGTTCAGCCTGAATCAAGCATAGACGTTTATGGGAACACCTTTGCCAACCAGATAGAATTTATACAGGCAATATCAAAAACGACTCCGGCAAAATATAAAATTTTAGTTAAAGAGCATCTTCCCTCTGTAGGTTGCCGGCCTAAAGGGTTTTACAAAGAGTTATCTAAGATTTCTGGCGTGGTGTTAGTGAGTCCTAAAGAGGACAGTCATCAGCTCATCAAGAAAGCCAGTATGGTAATTTCAGTTACAGGCACAAGCTGCTTTGAGGCTGCGTTGCTGGGAGTTCCCGCAGTAACGGCCAGCAAAATGTACTTTAGTGACCTCATGGTGGTGGATCAATTTAATCCATACAAAGATTCTGTGGAAGAGCTGCTTTCGTTAAGCAGCAAGATCGAGAATTCTCCACAAAGCAGGATTAAAAAACTTGAGCGCATCTTGTGTAATAGCTTTGAAGGAAACTTTGCTGATAGTCGTAGCTATGAGGCTGTGGCTGAGCGAGAGAATCTAGAGAAAATACGATTTGCATTTGAAGAGGTCGTCGGCTGTTTTTCATAATGTGCCTGTAGCCACCAAAAGTTGTGATAAGCAAATTGGAGTATTATTTGTTTTTTCAACGCATGATGAATCTTGCCATGAGAGGAGCAACATTAGTTTCTAAATTGCTTCTTACACTTTTTTTGGCAAAATTCTTTTCACTCAGTGACCTTGGGTCATATGGATTAATTTTAGTTACTGTGGCGTACTGTAACGAAATAGTTGGTGGCCAGTTCTATTCATATACAACAAGGTTATTGGTTAAGACGGAAGAAGGCCATAGCTGGATCATTCAACAACAACTCATCTTTCATCTCTTTATGTACCTACTGTTGGTTCCTGTTGCGTCATATTTGATTTTTTCTGAAATAATTCCATTTAAGTTATTTGTATTGATCTTTCCTATAATGCTGGCGGAGCATATTTCTCAAGAGCAACAACGGTGGCTAATAGCGCTATCAAAACCGTTACAGGCAACGTTATTGTTGTTTTTAAGAAGTGGAATCTGGCCGATTGTTTTGATTATTCTCTGCCTGATCTTTCCAGAATTCAGAACATTAAAAGTACTATTTTGTACATGGTTGGCTGGCTCTGCGACCTCATGTTTTCTGGGAGTATTGTTTATACAAAGAGACATTGAAATTAAGCGGGTTAAGACCATTGATTTTCAATGGATAAAAAAAGGCGTGTTGAGCTCTTTGCCATTTTTATATTCGACGCTCATTGCGCAAGGGGTCTACACCATTGACCGGTACCTGGTTGACCGGATCGGTGGAGCTGAACTTTTGGGTGTTTATACCTTGTTTTTCAGTGTAGTCAGCGCGCTTATCCCTTTTGCAGATGCTTGTATTTTCCATTTCAACTATCCTCAACAAATCAAAAATTGGCAGGAAAAAAAATATTCAGCGTTTTTTGGCCTTGCTCAAAAAATGTATTTGCATATTTTCTTACTCGTTCTCGTTTTCATTCCTGTTTGTTATCTCTTTATATACGGCTACGTAACGTGGTTGAAGAAGGATATTTTCTTGGAAAATATGTATCTGTTACCAACGTTGCTGGCTGCTGTTTCATTACAAGTGTTCGGACTTGTCTCACATTATCAATTGTATTCGGTGGGTGCTGACCGAAGTATCATTATAAATCAGAGTATTGGCGCGTTGGTTTTTGTAGGCACTGTGTTTACGTTAAGCGGCCTCCTGAAGGTTCAAGCAATTCCTTTAGGGATGGTCTTTATGAATCTTACAGTGCTATTTCTCAATAGATCGTCTGTGAAACATGGGGTGACGAGCCTCGTTCCTGCCTAGGAGGGTGTCTTTTGAATTGTTACCTACCATATACTGCCGCGATCAATTGTATTGAACGGCCATTTTTTAAGGCTACAGAGTCCTCCGTAGCTTTGCTGGTTGCAATCGCGTATTTCTGGGCAGGCGCAGATACTATTGCGGTATCATTTCCATTTGGGCAGTTGAAGCTTGCAACAGGAATCTTTTTGTGCCTGTATTTTTTACTGGGCAGACATATCTATTACACAAGGGGAGAGTTACTTTGTGTAATCGGAATAGTTGCTTCGTGTATATTCAGCTCGTTGTATTCGGTAGAACCTTCAAGAAGTATTGCCTACACTTTCCTGCTGCTCTTTAATATTGTTTGTGTAGCGAGCGTAGGAAAAGCTCTTTTTTCATTGAGTCCTGAAGGTTTTAAGGCAGGACTGGTTCTTTGTGCACGGGCTCAGATTTTTGCAGGTATTTTCATTGCCGCTTTAGGCTTGCAAGCAAGAATCGCTCTTTTCTTTTACGAGCCTTCTTTCTGGGCGATAGCATTGACACCTTATCTCTACATTACAGCTAAAAAGCATATAGCACTAAGTTGGCCTGACTGGATATTGATTCTCATAGCGGTACAGATAACCAAGAGTGCAAATTTGATGTTGCTAGTTTTGGTAGCAATAATTGTAAGCAACCTGAGTTCTCTTTCAATCAAGTCTTTAGCACGAATGACTATTTTTTTGACTATTATAGGGATTGGTCTTGGGCTGTACAGTCAAATCGGCGATGACTTAGTTGCATTAACTGTTCGTAGGATTTTGGAAAGTGATAATGTATTTCAGCAGTGTGTTGAGCGGGGTGGAAATCGCTATCCAAGAATGCTTGTTGCTCTGGATGTGTTTCAGAATAATGTCATTCATGGAATAGGCCCGGGAGCTTACGCCAGTTTTGATAAAGCTGAAGCAATCCGAAATAGTTATCCAGAGTTTTTTCCGTATCATAATATTGCACACTCGCCTGCGACAAACGTATTTATTGAGATGGCCGCCGAGGGTGGGATACTTCTTTTGTTCTCTTTCTTGTGCTATTTATTCTTCGGCCTCACAGGCAAGGGGACAGACCCAACACTGCGGAATGTCATAATAGTTATGTTGATTGGGTTGCTCCTTGAATCAAGTATGCAACGAAGTTATTTTTGGCTGTTACTTGGAGCTGCTTCTTTTACGTACAATGGTGACCAACCCAAAACCGAATCTTGGCGGGTGCGACGAAGAAGGGCTTTTCGAAAGAAATTGCTTGAAGTTTGAGAGAAATCCACCTGACAAGTAATATCCCTAAAAGTAGAACTTTTGATCATCAGATGAAACTGTTAAAGAAAAGATTGCGTTCGGTTTTAACCACTAGGTCTTCTTGTTGTTAGCAGAAAGCGTCTTTGTGACGGGATCGTTGCACCATCCATGATTGATGTTTTAGTTTGGCAGGGCGTTTGGCGTAGTATAAGGTTTTGAAATGACAGGTTGTTATCCAGCCGTATGCTTTGCTCTGCAATAGAGTTTTCCTGATTACGCTGGATTTCAGCAATGAGATTGAATCATATGAAGAATGGTACGAAGAAAAAGCTCTACAGTTGTAGAGCTTTTCTATGGGGATAGTGGAGGCTATTACCCACTTGGAGGTCTGGCCATTCTTGTTATTAAAATAGACGAATTGTAAGGTTTTGTTCATCTGCTGATTATACATGTTTAAAATAATATTTAGCCTGAGTGCCTTCGTTAACAAATGAACCGGAAAATCGATTTGATATTACTTGTCGGTCGGCACAAGCGTCACCGAGTGGGGCACTTTGAACGGTTCGGTTCGGTTGTAACAGTGGACGTTCAAAACTGCCTTCGTTAGGTTCAATATTCAGTTAAGAAATTGCAGTAAATGTTACAGTAGTTGACTGTAGAGCGTTAGCGTGCGGTTGACCATAACAGATGAAGAAAAGTTTTTTGCAAAGTGTTGCTGGATAGTATCCTGAGGAATTGGGTTGTCACAAAGCTCAACTATTGCATCACGTAACGCTGTAACGTTTTTAGGTGAAACGACTCTTCCTGATATACCATCTTTATTCACCCATCCTACTCCCGAACCGGGAATAGCAGTCGACACTACAGGCTTTCCTAAGCTCATAGCTTCAAGCTGAACCACCCCAAAGGCTTCAGAGCGTTCAATGGATGGAAGACAGAAAACATCGCAAGCAGAGTAGTAATCGCCCAATTCTTCTGTCGATATCTTTCCTAAAAATTGAACTTTTTCTGTAAGACCATACTGCTCAACCTGTTGATACAGTTCAGAGGATAAATTCCCAGTGCCGCCAAGCAGTATGATGTAGTCTTCAGGCAGCTCTTTGGCAGCCGCGATTAAGTATTTAAAGCCCTTATAGTACACGTGTCGGCCTAAGGAAAAAACAATTCTTTTACCCCGATATCTTGATCTGATGACTCCAGCGCCGTCACTTGTTGTTTCAAGTTTATCTGGGTCGATACCGATTGGAATTATCGAAATTTTATGCAGGAACTGCTGTAAATCTGAAGAAGATTTTGCGTAGACCTCGCTCGTAGCAATAATTCTGTTTGCACGTTTCAATAGCCAGTTTTGAAGGGGCTGGTAGAGAACTTTTAGTTTTTTCTGCTTAACAATATCGCTATGCCAATGAACTACAACATGGGCTCGTGTCGGAAAGAACAGGAGTGCGATGTTTGCTAATGGATTGGGACAATGGACGTGAATAACATCGTATTTTTTTCTGCTTTTTATCCAGTTTAGAATATAACTGAGAGAAAAATACACGCTCGCAAATTTGAAAAATGAAGCGCAGCGCGTGACATGTACACCGCGAACATCATCAAAAGAGTCTTTTTTCCCTACCTCATTAACGCATAAGACATCGCTAACGTGTCCTGCCTCTTTAATTCCCAATGCAAGTTCATAAGATACACTTTCAATGCCACCAAAAAAAGGAGGGAAGAGTTTTCCTAACTGTAGTATTCTTTTGCTCATGTTCTATCCCTCATGCGTAAGGTTCTGGTGGCCAGCAGATGAAGACTGCTTAAAAATAGTTAATAACTTTTCTAAGGTTGCTTTCCATGTGTATTTGTTAAGAATTGCATCGTAATGGTTTGCAGAATCAAAGGGCTCTAAGTTTTTCCAAAAAGAATTGAGATGGTGCGGATTAAAATACGTTACGCTGTCTCCGGCAATTTCTTGAAATGGAGGAATGGACGAGCATGCAATTGGTAATTGGTAGGACATAGCTTCGAGCAATGGTAAACCAAACCCTTCATAAAAAGACGGATATACAAACAAGTGCGCGTGTTGATACAGTTGATCCAGTTCAGCATCAGAAATTTTACCTGTAAAAATGATTCGGCTGTCATCAATCATTATATCCCGTTCTTTCGTGCGGAATCCTTGATGATCGCCCACGATTACTAAGCGGTGTGTGGTACACCATTTACTTTGCAAGAATGTCCTAGCTAAATTCATGATGTTTTTATGAGGCTTAATATTTCCGACGGTGAGTATATAAGGAGAGTCGACGGGATATGTAGATTTTGTATGGTTGGCTTGCTCTTTAACAGACAAGCCATTCGAGACGACAGACACTTTATCGTCAAAGAGGCTACAGAACCACTTGCTGATTTCTGAGCGCGTAAAGTTTGAAATGGTGACAACTTTTTTGCTTACAACAAGTTGAAGGAGCATTATCGCCCAATACGCTATCGCAACTCGTGTACCAAAAACTTTACGTTCGGATACAGGACAAAGGTCATGAACTGTTGTTACGACAGGGACTGAAGAGAAAACAGGGGGGATAGAAAGAAAAGGACAAAAATAAACATCAGAGTTTTTAATATGCTTGTGCAAATACAATAAATTTTTCCAAGAATATCTACCGAATTCAATTGTCTCTACTTGTAAATTCTTAAAACTGAACTTTGACGCATCTTTTTTACTAAGTAAAACCACAACGGAATAGGATTTATCATTAAGCAACGTTAGTAGTTCGTTCGTGTAAACACCGATTCCAGAATGATTAATCATACGCCCGTCAACAACTATCTTCATTTGTAAAGCTTCCCTTATTAGCATTGTCCTAAAATAACCCTGCTGATTCTGTATAATGATATGAGATTGTGCAGACTCTTTCTAATTCTTTACAACATTTTTAGTTATTGCAGTAACATTGCATTGAGCACTTGCTATAGTAGAGACAAGTTTATCGTCCCATCCTGAATAATACGGTTCTGACGGTCCAGAGTAGAATTTTAATGTCTAAGAGCATGTTGTGGTGTTTAATGTAATACGTATCGTATTTATGTTTCCACATCGCATCTTCCACAGAAGCGCCATATGCATATTTTACTTGTGCTAAGCCTGATATCCCGGGCTTAATTGTGTGGCGGAAGCGGTAGTACGGGATTACTTTTTCTAACTCATGAATAAAGACTTCTCGTTCTGGACGTGGACCAATGAGAGACATCTCACCTTTGATGACATTAATGAGCTGGGGTAGTTCATCAATGCGCGTTTTTCGTATAAAATTTCCTACCTTGGTAACTCTGCTGTCATTTTGAGAAGCCCACTGTGCCCCGTATTTTTCAGCATCGATGCTCATTGATCTGAACTTGATCACATCAAATTCTTTGTCATGTTGTCCTGTTCGTCGTTGTCTAAAAAGAACAGGACCTTCTGACTCGTATTTGATTGCCAATGCGGTGAGCAGGCAGATTGGTAATGTGAATATTAGTAGCAGAAAGGCAAAAGTTACATCAAAGATCCGTTTGATGAAGGCGTGCCGCTTGCGAGATAAAATGGGAAATGCTTTTTGGTGAAGAAAGTACTGCTCGTGTAATAATTCTATTTCGGTATATCCCAAGTACCTGTCCAAAAAGCATGTAAGCGGTTCGACCCAAGCCCCGGTTTTAGTGGCATCAATTAACTGATTTTGTTGCACTGCTGGTAAATTCCAGCTCTTAAAGTGGCAAAGAATAGAATCAGAATCGAAAGAAGCTGAATACTCGTTAATTCTATGCAAAATATTGTTTTGCAAAAGAGTACTATGTATTCGCTCTTTATCTTTAACAGGACAAAAAACAAAAATAGTCTGGTCGTTTTTTTGTACGCCAGTGTGCTTACAATCTGCTGGCAACTGGCAAGCTTCTTTAGTTGGTGCACTGATTCGAGCAGTTATCATAAATTTCTCCGTTAGGCGGATAGTTGTGTAATGTATTGCCGCCAGCTTGTTAAAATTTATTTGTTTAAGTGTCTGAAAAGAATGAAATAAGGGTTTTGTTTTAAGCACGTTGTAAGTGCGGATATCCTTATGGGGTTTCAAATTCAGGATTAAATATAATCCTGTGTGAAATATTCAGAGGAAGCATTCTGTTTTGTGCTGCGATTTTTTGGTTCTTCATAATTCGCGGCAACATCAGCTAACCTGAATAATTGCATTTTTAACCACCTTAGACCGCTCTTGTTTGATCTGGCTTGTTAATGAGAATGAACATGTCCGAAAGGGACGTAGTTCAAGTTGTAAAAACTCTTATTTTTTGACTCTGTAAAATAAAGATATGTAAACAAGATAATAGAATAAAAAGTTAAGCTGTACATGATAAAAAATACTTATGCTCAGAAGTTGTAAATGAATCAGTGATGAGTTTTTGTGAAAAGAAAAAACAACTCTAAAAGAGAAAGTATAATTGAAATAATACAAAAAATGATACGATTAGAGTTGTATATAGAGAGGTTAAGAGTGAAATGCAGTGTCTCTCGTGAAGTCTTGACAGTTTTGCATTGAATCGAGCACGAAAGAGTCTCAAATTCTCAATGTGTTGTCGGGGGGATGACGAAGAATCTCACGATATGTAATTTCATCTAATTCTGTATTGTGCGTATGCGCGACGTGACTTGATTGGGAATGGTGAAGTCTTTGAAAGAATATGGGCGAATTGTGATTAGATGCATTCCAGCCGCATCGTCAGAGTCTGAAGATAGCGAAGATGTGTATTTCTTGAGTTGGATCAGTGGGGATAAAAAAGGCGGTTAGCTGTCGAAGGTGGCAAGGTCGGCAAGGACGGCAAAGATAGCAAGGGTGGCAAGGACGGCAGGGACGAGCATGGTATGTGGAAGATATTGGCAATAAAAAAAGCAACGAGAAAATTCCCGTTGCTTTTATTAATGGTCTAACAATGTTTGCTAAAGAGATTCACAGTCGTGAGCAATTCTGAACTCACATTCGGCCTCAGGCTCTGGTGTTCCTGCTGCATCAGCAGAGATAAGGTTTTGCTCCGGATTGCTCATGATGACGTTAAAACACGCTTCGCAGATGACTTTTGTAGGGTATTGTTCACCGTCTTTTTCAGCGCACATCTCTGGAGAAACTTGAACGTATTTCATATATGTCTCCCTTACTAAATTTTCTTTGATTATAGATCTAATACGATATGCGATCAATAAAAATGTATTTTTGCTGACTAACTATGTAACAAAAATATGTCATTGGCTGCTTGGGACAGTGTTAAGAAACATACTGTTATGAAAAATCTTTTTAAAACAGATAGGTATATCTTTAGCGCATGTGTGCTTAGTCTAACTCTCTTTAACCTTATTACTCTCGCAGATACTTACTTATTGCTTGACGTGTCACTCCTATAAGCTGCGCAGCGCCGGATTGGTTGTTGTTTGTGCGTATGAGGGCTTCGTTGATGAGAGCTGCCCGAATTTCTTTTAATGAAGGAAGGGTGGGGCCAAATGTAACTGGAGTTTCAGGCTGTTGTGCTTTTGCAGATTCAGGTTGGTAGTCGTAGGAGTGGGTGAGAAGTCTTTGCACATGCGTAGTACTCAGAAAGTCGTCAACACAGGTGCCTGTACAATCTAGTATGAGATTTTTCAGTTCTCGTATATTCCCCGGGAACGTGTATTGCGATAGGTAATCAGCGAGTTCCGTTGGGTTTGATGTAACCATCTTTCCCAAATTGATTTCTGCTTCATGCACAAAATGTGAGATGAGTTGAGGAAGGTCTTCCTTGCGATCACGAAGGGGCGGTATGTGCAGTAAATGCCCTCGCAGTCTGTAAAATAAATCTCGCCTAAACTGGCCGCTTTCTTGTAATTCGTTGAGATTTTGGTGGGTAGCAGCGACAATACGTGCAGAGGAACGCTTTGCCATATCTGACCCAAGTGGTAGATATTCATGTTCTTGAAGAAGGCGTAGGAGTTTTGTCTGTGAAGCAAGGCTCAAGTCTCCAATTTCATCAAGAAACAGTGTGCCGTTCTTTGCTTTTTCTACAAGCCCCATTCGGGGTTTTGTTGCTCCTGTATATGCTCCTTTAGTATGCCCGAACAGTGTATCTGCAACTATATTATCATCAAGACCAGCAATGTTGAGAGCAACAAATTCTCCAGTACGTCCACTGGAATTGTGTACAGCTCTCGCTACTAGCTCTTTGCCGACACCACTTTCTCCTGTGATGAGTACAGGACGGGAAGTTTCAGCAATTGCTTCAATATATTGGAAGATGGAATGCATTTCTTTGTTTTGCGTGACGATATTTTCAAAATATTCTGGGTGATCCAGCTCTTTTTTGAAAAAACGTTCTCGAAGTGAAGAGTTTTCCTGCCGTAGCTCAAACATTTCGATGGCGTGACGGACTGCGGCAATGAGAGTGTCGCGTTCTTCTGTCTTAACTATAAAATCAAAAGCACCAAGGCGCATGCAGTTAACAGCACTTTTTACCTGATTAAGTCCGGAGATTACAAGGATTGGAATATTAGGATGCTGGGTGACTATTTGCGGAATAAGCTCTTCGCCTGACAGCTTGGGCATCATAAGGTCAATCGCAACCGCACAGAATCTTTGTGATGCCAAAATGGAAAGGAGCTTGCTACTGTCGTTTTCTGTTACAACATTGCCAATTCCTTTAGATCGTAGAGTTGTTTTGAAGCTGGCGAGCCATGAATCTTCATCGTCTACAAGCAAAATAGGGTGTCTTGGATAGTTATCGGACATCTTTTTCTCCATGGTGAGCTATTGGTAGATGGAGTTGTGCAATGGTACCCCCGTCGGGGTGGGGGATGAATTGTAGCGTTCCGGAATGTTCCTGCACGATTGCTGAGGAAACGGATAAGCCGAGACCTGTACCTCCGGAATCTCGTTTGGTAGTGAAAAAAGGATCGGTAATTTTCGATAATAAATGTTCAGGAATACCGCTTCCTGTGTCGGCTACGACAATTTCAACTATCTGTAAGTCTACAAGATATTGTGATGTGACTGTGACGTTATCCTCTTTGTTGATAAGAGCCTCGCAGGCGTTAACGAGTAGATTGATGAAGACTTGTGAAAGGCGCTGTCTGTTACCCTGTACTGGTGGAAGGCTCGTAGCGAGGTTGGTGGTAAAGCTGCTGGTGTGCATGGAGATAAGTTTTTCCAGAAGAGGAAGGGAGCTGCGGATCATTTCGTTTATGTCGACGTCCCACATTAATTGGCTTGGCTCAACACGTGAGTAATCTTTCAGGTTGTTAACGATTCCCTTGATCCGTGATGCGCCGTCTTGCATACGGGAAACTAGGTTCGGTAGCTCTTCCCGTAACGAAGAATATTCTAATCCTCCTGCCAGAAAGTCCCCGTTCTCTTTGTAATAGTCGTCCAGGATAGGCGTAATGCTTTGCCAAACGTCATTAATGAGCGGCAAGTTCATTGTCATAAAGCTGTTGGGATTGTTGATTTCGTGTGCAACGCCCGAAACTAAAACCCCCAGCGAAACCATTTTGTCTGCCTGAATAAGTTGCTGCTCTTTTTCCTTTGCCTCTTGCTCAGACTGAATGCGCTGAGTGATGTCGCGAACAGCACAAACACGAACGTTTCTGCCTTGAAACGTAATGTTTCGCTCTTGCACTTCACAGATTATCGACAGCGTATTTTTGCATTGAAATTCCCCCTGAAACCATAAATTCCCACCTTGCTCAGAATATTCACGAATCGCTTCCCTAAATTCAGGTGCAGCAAGAGAGTTGATTGTCCTGCCTATGAGTTCTTCCCGCGTGAAACCAAACAGGGTGATAGCGGCTTTGTTCGCTTCCAGTATCTTCCCTTTGTGGTGGATAAAGATTGCCTCAAAAGTGGAATCGGAAAGTTGTCTGAAGCGTTCTTCACTTTCCCGCAATGCATGTTCCGCCTGTTGGCGTCTGGCAATGGCTTGCGCTTGTCGGTAATTTTGTTGTGCGAGCGTGGAAAGCTGATTTGCAATGAGGCACAGCGCATTACATACCTTGTAGAATTGTTCTTTAGGCATGATTGGTACGTTTTCATACGCTGTTCGATATGCTTCTTCATCTGCTCCAATCGCCTTCGCGTATGCAATAATCTTTTGATCTGGTTCAGAAGACGTTCGACGCTGCCCAATAATCCAATTTGCAATGTGGCGTTTGCCTACATAAATGCTTGTCCCGCCATCCAGAAGCCCACTGCTTAAACATGGTCGCATGATAGGTTCTAGGGGATTAAGTGTTCCGAATGCTGCGTCTGAGCGCATACAGTTTTTTAGCCCCAACTTAGTCTTACGAATAACATCATTACACAGGCTGCAGAAACCACTCGGTTTAGTGATTGGTCTTCCTTCAGGATCTGTAATGATTGAAGCCACATTGGTTGCTTCTGCAAAGGCATCTTGAATTTTCTGGATCGCAGTAAGATCAAAAATATTATCAAATTTGAAATGAATTTCATCGGGAAGAAGAGTGTTTGATTCGGGCGGAAAGTTGCAGGATTGTCCGAGGTTTTTCCACAGGGTTTCTTCTGCTTCAAGCAACGTAATGCGTTCTTGGAGTGACGCTATTTCTCCATGTAACGACAATAGAACATCATTATTGCGTGCGGCATTTGCAGGCATACATTCTCCAGCTGCTAAAGCGTGTAAACCATGTGTCAACCAAACAAACACAGCAGGTTAACGTAGATGGTTGGCGAGTATCTACGTGAATACAAACAGATAGCGAGAAGGAATGTCAACTGCGGTTTACAAAAAGGAGGGTTTTCTAACCTGTGAAGCATGTTGTCTTGTTTTAACTATCTGAGATATAGAATTAAATTTTGTTTGGAATAAATCTTCCTATAAGCAGATGAGATACGCTCTTGGTTGTTACGAAGTTTTGTTTAGCAGTGCGTCGGGTCAGGTTACATCTTAATAATTAGATGAACGTTTTTCTGTAGATGCCTTGCTGAAATTTTCAGAACAAATGTTACGGGAGTTCCAATGTATATTTCAAAAGAAACAGCATTACGAATGATCACAGCTGCTGAAGAGAAGGCTGATGAGTTAGGTGTCCCAATGGTTATTGCCGTTGTTGACAGGGGTGGAAACTTGATTGCTCAGGTTCGTCAGGATGACGCCCTGTTGGCTAGTATCGATCTTGCCCTGAATAAAGCCTACACCGCTGTGGCTGTAAAGGTCTCCACAGAAACTCTTGGAGAGCTCGCACAACCGGGTCAGAGTTTATATGGAATCCAGACAGACAAACAGGGACGTTTTGTTATTTTTGGTGGTGGACTCCCTGTAGCACATGAGGACGTAATTATTGGCGGAATTGGTGTGAGTGGTGGAAGTGTGGAGCAAGATATTGCTTGCGCCAGTGCTGGCTTGAGTGCGTATTGTTAACAGGGAATATGTAAGGAGAAATTTATGACGACTAATCCCCCGAAAATGGTGATCCCGAAACTGTATGGCCCAACAGACCGCGTTTCTCAAGCGCTTGACCGTTTCGTTAATACTGCACCAGCAATTTGTGCAGAGCGCGCAGTTCTTTTAACTGAATCTTACAAGGCAACAGAAGGACAACCAATTGCGATTCGCCGTGCAAAGGCATTAAAAAATGTGCTGACAAACATGTCCATCTTTATTCAGGATGGCGAACTTGTAGTTGGTAACCAGTGCAGTATGCCGCGTTCTGCCCCAATTTTTCCTGAATTTTCCTGCAAGTGGGTAGAAGAAGAGCTTGATCGTCTGGAAAAAAGAACTGCTGATGTTTTTCTTATTTCTGAAGAAACAAAAGATAAGCTTCGGAGCGCATTCACATACTGGGATGGCAGAACTACTAACGAAATAGCAGCAGCATTTATGCCTCCAGAGTCATTGGAAGCGCACAACGATGTCGTCTATACAGTGGGTAACTACTTTTATAACGGTGTGGGGCATATTTCTCCTGATTACAATAAAGTACTCACTGAGGGTGTTTTCTCAGTTATTTCATCTGCTGAAGAAGCCATTGAACAGTTGGATTTCACCGATGCTGACGCTCAAAATAAACGCCGTTTTCTTGAGTCTGTAATTATTGCAAACAAAGCTGTTATCGCTTTTGCAGAACGTTTTGCTGCTCTTGCAGAAGAAAAAGCTGCAACTTGTGATGATGAGCGTAAAGAAGAGCTGTTAGAGATTGCTCGCATCTGCCGTCAGGTTCCTGCGCACCCTGCAACTACATTACAGGAAGCACTGCAGGCATTTTGGTTTGTACATCTTGTTGTACAGATTGAGTCAAACGGACATTCGATCTCTCCTATGCGCTTTGATCAATATATGAATCCGTTCCTGCAGGAAGGTTCTACCTCTGTTGAAAGAGCGCAGGAACTGCTCGATATGCTTTGGGTTAAATTCTCTGAATTAAATAAGGTTCGTGACGAAGCTTCCACTATGGCTTTTGCTGGCTACCCAATGTTTATGAACCTCATTGTTGGTGGACAGTCCCGAGATGGTGCTGATGCCACGAATGCCATGTCTTTCCTTGTGTTGCAGGCTAGTGCGAACACAAAATTATATGCCCCTTCTCTTTCCATCCGTATTCATGAAGGCACACCTGATGTTCTGTACAAACGTGCAGCAGAGGTAAGTCGTTTAGGATTAGGATATCCAGCATATTACAACGACCGTGTGATCATTCCGGCTCTTCTTGCTAGAGGTCTGAGCAGAGAAGATGCTCGAGATTATGGCATTATCGGCTGTGTAGAACCACAGGTTGGCGGTAAGACAGAAGGGTGGCATGACGCTGCGTTCTTCAACATGTCTAAAGTTATCGAACTTTGCTTGAACGACGGTGTGGACAGACGTACAGGCAAGCAGATTGGATCTAAAAGTGGTAAGCTAGAAGACTTTACGAGCTTTGATGAAGTTATGAAGTCTTACGAAGCCCAGACAAGTTATTTCGTAAAGCTCATGGCTGCGGCGGATAACGCTGTCGATATGACCCATGGCAAGCATTGTCCGCTACCGTTCCTCTCCGGATTAGTAGAAGACTGCATTGGTCGTGGAATGTCTCTTCAGGAAGGTGGTGCTATTTACAACTTTACAGGCCCGCAGGGTGTTGGAGTTGCTAATGCCGGTGACTCTCTTGCTGCAATTAAGAAGCTTGTCTTTGAAGATAAGTTAATTACCGCCAGAGAGTTGCAGGAAGCATTGCACAATAACTTTGAAGGGCAAGAAGATTTGCGTCTTATGCTCGTAAACCGCGCGCCTAAGTATGGTAATGATAACGACTTTGCCGATGCCGTCGCAAAAGAAGCGGCAGGCATCTATTGCAACGAAGTGAACCGGTACAAAAACCCGCGCGGTGGCAAGTTCCAGCCGGGTCTGTATCCCGCTTCAGCAAACGTGCCGCTTGGTTCTGTTGTAACTGCGACTCCTGATGGCCGCATGGCTTGGAGTCCGCTCGCAGATGGTGTCTCCCCTATCTCAGGCTACGACAGTTGCGGCCCGACGGCATCAGTGTTGTCCGTTGCTAAACTTGATCATGAAATTGCATCAAACGGAACATTGCTTAACCAGAAGTTTCATCCATCAGCACTCGAAGGTGAAAATGGTCTGGATAACTTGAAAGCAGTGACTGAAACGTACTTCCAGAATGGCGGCTTCCACGTTCAGTATAACGTGATCAGCCGTGAAACGTTGGAAGAAGCTCAGGAAAATCCAGATAGCTATAAAGGACTTGTAGTCCGAGTTGCCGGATACAGTGCATTCTTTACAGCGTTGGATAAATCGCTTCAGGACGACATTATTGCCCGTACCGAACAGACCTTTTAAGCAACGCCGCGGAGTCGGGAGGTCCGGCTCCGCGTTACAAAGGACATAGAGCATGACGTGGAAAGAACGCCAACATTCCTTTCGGTTGTCTGACAAAGATAACGCTGCATTAACCGGAACAGTCTTTGACATTCAACGGTTCTCTGTTCACGACGGTAACGGGATTCGAACATTAGTGTTTCTTAAAGGATGTCCACTGCACTGTAAGTGGTGTCAGAATCCGGAATCAATGAGTCCGAAGCCGGAGTTAATGCGTCTTCCTCATTTATGCATCGGATGCGGAAAATGCATTGAAAAATGTCCGGAAAACGCTTTGTCTGTTGATGATCAGGGCGAGTTTATTATTGAGCGTGATAAGTGCACATACTGTGGAGAGTGTGTTGAACATTGTTACGCTGGATCGATGACTATTGTTGGTCGTTTCATGACAGTAGATGAGGTGATGGATGAAGTGGAGCGTGACCGGCATTTTTATGAGACGTCCAACGGAGGCGTAACATTTTCCGGTGGCGAACCGACTATGCAGTCAGAGTTTTTGATTGAATGCTTGCGCGAGTCTCAGCGTAGGGGCATGCACACTGCAATCGAAACCTGTGCAATGACTACCTCTGAAACATTTCAGAAAGTATTAGAACATACGGACTTAGTACTGACTGATATAAAGCATATGGATTCTGACCAGCATAAGGCGCTTACAGGGGCTTCTAATGAGCAAATTCTGCTCAACATTGCCATCGCTGCGGCGATGGGGAAGAAGTTGCGTATAAGAGTTCCATTAATTCCTGGTTGCAACGATTCTGTGGAAAATATTGAGGCAACGGCTAAGTTTGTTTCATCACTTGGCTCGGCTGTTGAATCTCTGGATATTCTGCCATACCACAGGCTTGGTGAACCGAAATGGGAACAGTTGGAGCGAACATATCCACTGCACGGTATTGAACCACTCGATAAGGCTATTGTGCATAGTATGAAGGATGTTGCCAGCAAGTACGTGGCACATGTAACAGTAGGGGGGTAAATCTACTGTTACAGACGATGACGTACTCTTTTGCTTCAGTTGTAATGAAAAAAGGCATCATTAATGATGCCTTTTTTATTACACTTTTAGAATGCAGGTGCTGGTTAATTATTGTAGCCCAGTATCGTACGGCTAATAATTTCGTCCTGCACTTCTTTGCATAGCTCTACAAAGAAAGCACTATATCCAGCCACGCGGACAATGAGATCTCGATATTCTTCAGGGGTTTTTTGTGCTTGGATTAGGGCTTCGTTATCAAGGTAGTTAAATTGCATTTGCGCGTTACCTAACATTGAAGCCGTTTGCAGTAACGTGATTAAGCCAGCTTTCTCTTCAGGTGATTCTAGGGTTCCCTTCAGCAGCTTGAAGTTGTGCGACATCCCAAGGCTCATGGATTCAACGTTGAGTTTGCCCACAGAGTTGATGATCGATGTAGGACCATTCTTATCTGCGCCTTGGGAAGGGCTCATGCCATCTGATAACGGAGAATTCGCGATACGGCCATTAGGAGTGGCTGCAATCATTTCCCCAAGTGGAGTGTTGAATGACTGAGACAACGTGCCGTGAATCAGATGAGCATATAATGTTTTGTGCTGATTGCTTGTTTTTTCTGTGAAATCGATGAGGTCTGTTGCAATCATGTCTGCGTAATCATCATCATTCCCGTATTTGGGAGCGTTAAGACAATCTGCCTGCAATTCTTCATACCCTTTCCAGTTTGCATTAAGCGCTTGTTTCAGTTCTGTAACAGTGTATTTCTTTTCATCAAAAACAAGTTTCTTAATTGCTGCCATACTGTCAACGTAGGTACCAAGTCCGGCAAATATTGTACCCGGGCCACCGTACATAACAGCGCCACCGGCAGTAACGTCTTTGCCGTTTTGCATACAGCCATCAACAAATAATGACATGTACGGCGTAGGCATCGTGTCGCGGACAAGCTCTTGGTTGATAACCGTGCCTTGCGCAGTTAGGTCTAAAATATGAGCGATCTGCTTTTTGACTGCGGCATCAAAATCTTCATAGGTTTTAAACTGTGATATGTCGCCGGTATCCAGCCCCACCTTGCTACCGTAAGATTCCAGCACACCGTGATTGAAAACAAATTCGATAGCGACAGGCCACTGCGTAAAGCCGCCTGCTGTCCATTGGTGGATGCGTCCGGATTTTTGTGGCTCAACACAACCCATGAGGGAGTAGTCGCGGGCATCTTCATAATCGAACCCTTTTCGGAGCATCATCTTTATGTGCGCATCGTCGAAATGACAGGCAGGCATTCCACTACCAGCTTTAATTACTTCAACAATTTTTTGCAGATATTTTTGCGGAGACTGATTGTGGATTCGGCAGGCAAGAGAAGGCTGGTACACTCCTACTTTGCTGACAGCATCCATGACAAGGTATGTCAGGGCGTTGGTTCCGTCGCCGCCTTGCCGTTTAATTCCGCCAACACAAAGGTTGATGAATGGCATGTAGCCTGCGAAATATTGAGCTGTTGCTCCAGGAGTATACCAGATCATTTCAGAGCATTTGAGGATGAAGCAACTCATTAACTCAAAGGCTTCTGCCTCTGATACTCGACCAGAGTCTATGTCTGCTGCAAAACATGGATAAACGTATTGGTCAAAGCGACCAAGAGAAGTGCTGCACTGGTTTTCTTCCAGCAAGAAGAGGGACTGGATAGTCCAGATGGCTTGCAGGGCTTCATGAAAATTTTGGGGCGGATTGGCGGGAACAGTGGCATTAACTTCGGCTATTTTTTCAAGTTCTGCCTTGCGGGTAGGGTCTTGTTCTTCCTGTGCTAATTGCAGTGCATAAGCAGAAAGACGATTTGCATAAATAAGGATTCCGTCACAGATTTCGAGCGCTGCTTGGTAGTGATGTATCTTCTTTGCGTCGTCTTTGGTTGCATCAGCCTCTTTTGGTAATTGGGCTAGATTCATTTCTGCTTCAGCTCTTACGCCATTAATTCCCTTGGTAAACAAAATGATGTCATACCCAGGGCTTGTGTCTCCGCCGCCACTGGTATGGTGGTAGGTCAAGTCGCTTACGCAGGCTTCGGCAGAAAACTCCCATAATCCCTTTTCTCGAAAAGCATCCTCACATGCTTCATCAAGAGACCGATCTTCCCAAAAAGGAAAGAGCTCTTCGCGCATTATCTTTTTATCTTCTTCACTAATCTCGTACGGATCTTGAGCACGGGTTCCTATGGTGTCCAGCTCGTCCCGAAGCCATTTCCATGCTGTATCAGGAGAGAATGAACCGGCACGAGGTTTACCACAAGGGTGTCCTACAATCAGCTCACCGCTTTGAATTCTCAGCGGTGCGGTTTCGCAGGCTCTTTTAAAACCTTTGGCGCGACGCACATTGATTGGCAGGTTCGGGTACTCTTTTGTGACCTCAGTGTACGCCAGAGCGCGTCTTATGGTGATACTCGGCTTCACCTTCAGGTAAGCATCTTTAAGGCGCTGAATGCGTATAGGCAGCTGCGGTGTGCTGCTGATGTTGTCCGTAGGGTTGTTGTCGCTAGATGTAGTGCAGGTCATAAAAAGATTCCTTTGGTTTGCTAGTGCTTGATTACAGTCTGTTGCGCCTGAAGGTTTCATTGTGCGAACTCAATAATTTTGAGTGCTGGATTGAGTCTGTTATATTCTGAGGTTGCACTATAGCGAATAGAGTTTTTTTGTGAAGCCCCTCCCGTAGGGGAAGAGTTTACATAAGTGTCAGGTAGCGATTAAAAACGCCGCAAAACAATGTGTAATTGTTGTGCGGCGTTCGTATGCTCCCAAAGTAGTAATGGTCGTAGCTGAGTAATGATGCTTTTTTTACTACTTTTTTTGAGTGGAGCTGCGTATTTTTTTTATTTCATCTGGTGAAATATTGAGGGATTCTAAAAATTGTTGATGTGCTTCAGGTTCCATTTTTTCAAACTGCTGATGCCAGTTGTGCATGTCTTGATCGCTCAAGCCTGCAGCCTTCATAATGTTGCTCCAGCGTTTTTTAGTGACCATCTGGTTTTCTAGCAGGTCAGGATGCTTAAGAAGGGTCATAATGGCTTTTTGCTGCAATCTGAGTTGCTGTATCTCTGTTTCAAGAGCTTTGAATTGATTGCATAGGATTTGCTCCTGTGTTGCTTCATCATCCCGATCTAAGAGTTCAGGTAATTGCGCGACAGGTAAACCAAATGACCGGTATGCCATGATCATTTCCAGTCTTGAAATTTCTTTTTCACCATACCAGCGATAATTATTTGAAGAGCGTTTTGTTGGCAGAAGTAAACCCGCTCGTTCATAATAGAGAATAGTTGTTCGTGATATACCAAATTTTTTAGCCAGTTGGGAAACTGTGATCATCGTACTATCCTGTCATCGTAAGTATCTATATTGCAGATTCATATTTTTCAGCAAAAGGGCTTTTAGCCTACCAGTTATGCTTGGTGACCGCCATCGACGTGCACTGACCCGTTACTGGATTGTCGCGGTCACCAAATTATTCGTTAGGACAGCGATGCGAAATATTTGATGAGGAGTGTTTCCCATTCATCAATATACTTTGAGTAATCTTCCGCAGTGAAGGTGCTGATGAATTTGTTACCTTTTTCATCAATGCCGATGTATTGGTAGCTAACCTGAACTTCAGTATTTGTTGCGTCTATGGGAGTGCATTTTACAGTTACAATGCCCACCTTATCGTTTGGCTCAACTTTGTAAAATTGAACAAAATATGTTTTCGGATCATATCTTTTTACAAGCCAGACAGCTTTTGTGGAAGCATGGTCATGAGTTTGTGTCAGGAAAACATAATCTTCATGTAATTCTGTAGATCCCATAACGTTTTTATATTTCCAATCGGGAACCCACAATGTTTCGCCTTCCGCGCTAAATAATGGAAAGAGGACATCTACCGGTTGGTTCATGGTAAATTTTTTGGTGTAGGTTACAGACTGCATGGTGCCTTCCTGTCTTTTTTGTAGCTCTTTAATTTGTAAGGTAATCTCGCGATGCCCAAGCTGATAGGTTGGCTGAGTGTGGCTGGCAATTGCTGTCAGCGTAACGGCAGTCAGTATAACTATAGTGAAAAACAATGTATGTAATTGTTTCATCAATGGTGTAACTCCTGATATTGAACGATGCCACACGGCAAAGATAGTTATCAGGCCTACACTGGTAGACAGGTCAAGTGGAAAGCCTGCGAGATGTTGTGACGATGATCATGAGCGTGTAATTTGTGCTTGTTTGCTGAGTCGTGATGAAGGAGCAGGGTACATTGCGGCATGGTCAGATGGGTGTAATAACTAAGTGCGACACCTCAATAAAAAGAGCAGTTATGGATGATGTCCATAACTGCTCTTTTTATGAGTCGTATTTCGCTAAGCGACACAGAATATTGACATATTCTGTGTCCGGCAAAATGTACGCTTAATGATCGTACTGAGATGCGTAGGCTGCATCGTTGTACATGGCTTCACCGTGTTCAGCTTTACCGAAGGTTCTGAGCAAGTTCTGGCCTTCCTCGCCTTTGAGTAATTCGATAAATTTCTTTGTAACTTTTGCCTGTGGGCCTGTAGGTGAAAGCAGAGCGTGGTATGTGTTGATCAACATAGGATCGCCCTTGAAGAGTACTTTAAGATTTTTGATATCCTTTTTTGTGGCAACCCATGTGGAGGAGTCAGTCATAAAGTAACCTTTGTTACGGTCAGCTTTAAGCAACGTAGCCTGCATGAACTTATGGGTAGTCTGGTACCATTTTCCTTTCGGAGCGATGTTGGCTTTTTTCCAGATTTTGAGTTCTTTTTTGTGCGTGCCTGAATTATCGCCGCGTGAGTAGAACAGTGCACCTGCTTTGGCAATGTTACCGTACGCTTCAGCTACGGATTGAGCTTTTGCGATGTTTGCAGGGTCAGCAACTGGCCCGACCACGTAAAATTCGTTTGAACCAATGAGGGTACGCATTCCAGCCCAGCCATCAGCAACAGCTTTTTTCTCAGCAGCCGGTGCATGAACCATAACGATGTCTACTTTTCTTGCTTTCAAAAGCTTTAAAGATTTTCCTGATCCAGCTTTTTTCCAACACATAGTGGTGTCGTTTGTGCTGTTAAACTTGTCTGCTAATGCTTCAAGAAGACCCAATTCGCCGGGACTTCCTGTTGCAAGAGTAAATACAGTGTTGCCGTTGCCGTATGTGGCTTTGCAATCATTTGCTGTTGCTGCGAGCGGAAGGGCGAACAGTAAGAGGGCGATGATAATGAGTTTGCGCATAAGGGATTCCTTTTCGAGTATGTTAATATTCACTGATTGAGTGTTTTTATTCTCTCTTTGCCAAATTAGGAAGAGGAATTAGTGAATGGAAGAGTAATATATTGCTATTAAAATAGGATGATTTTACCCATTACCTACTGTGCGGTGCCAGTTAAACTGTTTCTGGGAAGTTAGTATGGAGATGCTGACGCAATATAAGGAAGCGATATGAAAAAATTACCATCAAGCATTTTTAATGACGTAATTGGTCCTGTTATGGTCGGGCCATCCAGTTCTCATACAGCCGGCCCTGCCCGTATCGGCTACCTTGCAGGGCAATTGTGCGGCGGCAGGCTCACATGTGTGAAAGTGATGTTTGAAACGAATGGTTCCTTTGCCATGACGTATAAGGGGCAGAAATCTGATCAGGGTTTGGCAGCGGGTTTGTTGGGGATGCTCCCGCAAGACCCGCGTCTGTCTGATGCACTTTCTCTTATCAAGGCAAAGGGGATTGAACTGGTCGTTGAGGTAAAAGATTTTGAAGCAGATCACCCTAACACTGTCTTGTTGGAATTGATGGATGAGAATGGCGGAACTGTTTCTGTAAGCGGTCTGTCAATCGGTGGAGGGTGCATTGAGCTGAATGAGATAAATGAATGTCCAGTTTCTTTGGCTGGCGACTACTACGAACTTGTTATTTTACAGTCAGGCGGCACTGCTTCTTCTATGAAGAGTGTGTGTGGCGACGTTGAGTCGTTGTTACGTGAGGCGAATGTTGTCGCGCATGGTACTAGTATAAGCGAAAATGGAAAAAATAGTGATAACTGGCGAGGTGTTATTGTTATTCACACACGACAACAAATTCCACAGAGTTTGTTGGAAACAATAAAGATCCGTTGTGGTGATGCCAGTGTGCGTATCATTACTCCGGTAATGCCTGTGCTTGCATCTGCTGACTGCGAGGTGCCGTTCACTCGCGCTGCGGCAATGCTGGATTGGTGTGCAGAACATAATGCACCGTTATGGAAAGCGGCTGCGTTGTATGAGGCAGCCCGTGGAGGGGTGAGTGTCTCTGAAGTTTTAGAAATGATGGAACGAATAATTCGAGTGATGGAAGAGGCGGTTTCAACTGGTCTGGCTGGTGACTTTACAATGAAGGGTTTCCTGAGTCCTTCTGCAAGCAAACTTCGCGATGCTGTGATGGATGGCAAATTTATTCCAACCGGTATGCTGGACATGGCCACCGTGATGTCCGTGGCTGTGATGGAGCTTAATGCGGCGATGGGCTGTGTTGTGGCTGCGCCGACTGCTGGTTCTTGTGGTGTGCTGCCTGCCGCGGTGTTCAGCATGCTTGATCAGCTTGAGGTGCCACAAGATGCTAGAGTGGAAACAGCAGCAAAGGCAATGCTTGTTGCCGGACTTATCGGCGTGTTTATTAATGAACAGGCAACGTTTGCAGCAGAAGTCTGTGGCTGTCAGGCAGAATGTGGTTCTGCAGCCAGTATGGCGGCAGCAGCAATGGTTGAAATGGCTGGCGGATCAACAGAAGCAGCTTGTAATGCTGCGGCACTGGCTATGCAGAATTCCTTGGGGCTCATTTGTGATCCTGTGGCAGAGCAGGTGGAAGTTCCTTGCATAGGTCGTAACGTCGCTGCGGTCAGCAATGCTGTAACTGCTGCTAACATTGCTATGTACGGATTTCGCGGAACATTACCCCTTGATGAAGTTATCTGCGCCATGTGGGAAGTGGGAAATGCATTGCCGGATACGTTGCGTTGTACCGGTAAGGGCGGTTTGTGCACCACTCCGTCAGGTATTAGACTTAAGGAAGAAGTGGACAAGAGAATGTTTGGCTCGAAACCTTAAGAGCAATTGGGTCTGCTATGAAAATTTTGAAATTATGGGTGCGTGAACTGCGTTGTAGTATACGCACCTAGCTTCCGAATCATTGCTTTGCAACAATGCTATTTTCTTGAAATTAATCCTAAATTATAAAAATAGAAAACCCCCCTGCATCAATTGATGCAGGGGGAAAGCCATAGTGTGTCACTCTAGGCGATCTGTGACTTTGTCGTAGAATAGGTAGGGAGAACGACAAAGTGAAATCACTCGATAAGACTAGTGTGTGGCGTTTTACACTGACTTTGTACGATGCTTTTTAAGAATATTGATGAGTGGTGGTACTAACAGCAGGAAGATGATGAACCACAGTACAATTGCTTGCGGGCTTTTAAAGAAGATAGCTGCGCTACCTCTGCTCATAATAAGCGCCTGTGCAAAGCCTGTTTCGGCAATTGGCCCAAGGATAAGCCCGAGGATAAGTGCGCCAAGGGAGAAGCCTGTTTTGTGCAGAAGGACAGCTCCGAGACCGAAAAGCAGACAGAGGAAGACATCAAGCACACTGTTGTTCATTGAGTAAGAGCCAAGAACTGAGAACAGGCAAACAACAGGAATCAGCAGCTCAGTAGGAGTGAGTGCAATTCTCGCAAAGTACGGTGCCATGTACAGTCCCAGAATCAAAAATACGATGTTGGCAATGAACAGAGAGAAGATAAATGCATAGGTCATTGACCCGTAGGTGGTGAACAGCTCTGGACCCGGAATCAGACCGTGAACCAGTAAGCCACCAAGCAATGCCGCAGCAACACTGTTGCCGGGAATGCCAAGCGTAAGAGTCGGAATCAACGAACCGCCTACGCAGCCATTGTTACCTGCTTCCGCAGCTGCAATGCCTTCTGGATTACCCTTGCCGAATAGCTCAGGATTTTTAGAACGGCGTCTTGCGATGTTATAGGAAAGGAACGCCGCAATGGTTGCACCTTCACCAGGCAGAATACCCACAAGAGTACCGGTAAGAGAACCGATGCTGATGTATTTGAAAATACCTTTTGGCATTGGCTCACGTTTGATCTCGGTAACGAGTGCAGCGTTATCTACAACACTTCTTTTACCGGTCAGGGAAAGCATCTGCGAAATAGAGAACAGACCGATGAGTACCGGCATAAATGCGACACCGTCGTACAAGTCTGTCAGTCCTGCTGTGTAGCGGAGCATTCCGGAGATAGGGTCAGTGCCGACAACAGCAATGATCAAACCAATCACACCGGAGATTAGGGACTTGATAAGGCCGGTTTTTTCGTCAGCCATGGAAACAAGACCCGCGAGTCCGAGAATCGCAAGCAGGAAGTATTCTGGCGGTCCAAAAGAGAGTGCAAATGTTGCAAGGATTGGAGCCAGAATTAGCAAAATGATTGTTGAGAATACGCCCCCGACGCAACTTGCAATAACAGAAATTTTAAGCGCTAAGCCCGCACGACCTTGTTGTGTCATCGGGTAGCCTTCCAGTGCGGTTGCTACTGCTGCCGGAGTGCCCGGTGTGCGCAGAAGAATCGCTGGAATAGAGCCGCCGTACATGGCACCACAGTAGACGCCGCCCATAAGAACAAGACCGATGAGTGGATCAAGAGTAAAGGTGACAGGGATTAGGAGCGCAACTGCCATAGTCGCTGTCAGACCCGGCATACCGCCGATGATTACGCCGGAAATAGTTCCGAGAACTACAGCAAGCAATGGCAAAGGTGCCATCAGGGAATATATTGATTCTAAGATCATACGATGTATCCTTATCCGAACAAGCTACTTGTCGGGAGAAAAACTCCAAGCAATTTTTCGAAAACGAGGTAGACGAAAAGCAAAATTCCTCCAGAGGTAAGGCTGATAAGAATTGGTTTTCGTGCTCCAAGTAGAAGCATAGCTACCGGAAGAAAAACTGCTGATGCCAGATAGAATCCTAAGAACTCAAATGAGGCAGCATAGACAAATAACAGGATGCAAAGTCCCCAGAATCGGCGGGGAGCGTCTGCCATGTTAAGAGGTGCTTTCTGGTTGTCCTGTTCTTTCTTTTTGGACGCAAAGAACAGCTCTGTAAGGCATAGAATGCCAAGACAAATTCCCAAAAAGCGAACATATGCGGCTGTCGAGCCCTGAACGAATTTTGGGTACGCTGCGGTGCTGTTGTAAAGCAGCACCGCAAGTACCAAAAATCCGCCGAGGAGCAATAACTCAGCAAATCTTTTTGTCATATTGTATTACCAAGGGTTCTTGTCGTAGAAAGACTGTGTTTCTGTCTGAAGGCCTTCAAGGTATGCGCGGTAGTCTTCGCCGGACATTGGCAGCTGGCTGTAGACATTTCTTTTGCAGTCAGCAATGAAGTTAGGATCGCTGTTAACTTTCACGAGAAGAGCATCAAGCTTAGCAAGAATGTCTTTGTCGATGCCGGAAGGAGCAACAAAACCGCGGGTAGCAGTCATGTTTACAGCGTAACCCTGTTCAGTAGCAGTTTTAACCTCTGGAAGAACGTCGGAACGCTCTGCATTGAGGAGAGCGATAACACGAGCGGTGCCCGCTTTGTGCTGTGCCTGCATCTGGGAAAGGTTCATGATACTTGCATCTGCGTGACCACCAAGGATCAGTGCTTTCTGCTCAGTAGAACCTTTTGTAGGCAGAAGGTTGAATGTAACTTCAGCTTTGTTTTCAAATTTTTTGGCAGCAATAAAGTCATCGGAACCAATGCCGTTAACAGCAACGGTCAGCGGGTTCTTTTTTGCCATTTTGATGAAAGAAGCGAGGTCAGTGATTGAGCTGTCTTTAGGAACAGCAATGAGTAATGGATCGTCTACAGCGTTGCCCATTACGTGGAAGCTGTCGAGAGTGTAGCGAGCACGTTTGGACACAATGTGAGATACAATCTGAGTGGTAAAAACTAAGCCGATTGTGTGGCCGTCTTTTTTAGCACGGGCGATAGCTTCAAAACCTTTCTGGCCGCCAGAACCAGGAATGTTCTGAACTACAAAATTAGCCTCAGGCCAGTAGTTTTTTGCTGCATTAATAAAAATGCGGGCAGTTGTATCAGTTGATCCACCAGCTTTGGAAGGAACAACAATTGTGATTGGCTTGCTTGGGTATTCAGCCATAGCATACATAGGGAAGGCAAAAACGAGTGCCATGAGTAATGCTAAAATTCTTTTCATTACATACTCCGTGCTTTGTGTGCGGCATATATCCGCCGGTTAACAATTACAGCCGGCAATCCATCAACCGGCAGCATCATAATTGTGCAAAAAAAAAGAGAGTTGGTTATAGCTCCCCTCTTCCTACCGTGACAAAATTTTTCACAGTACTTGTCATTATTAATCAAATATTGTGCCATCGAGAGATGTGAGGGTAATGCTTTAAATTTGTTGTAAATGACGAAAATGTCAGCATTTTTAATAGATATAATGTGGGTCGTTTCTGACACGTACATGTTCGGAAATGACCCGTGACTTTTTTCTACGGGAAAGCATTTGGTTGAAGTGGGGGCTGTTATTGAAGACAGAGCAGAGGCTGAGCCGAAGAAAATTTGCGAAGTGGGTAGAGCGTTCCGTGAAGTTTGGTAGAAAATTCCGAACGTGTTCTTGACCCATGTTAGAAACATTTTTATACTTTCGCGATTGCCGCTTAGTGTTATTATAAATTTTTATATAAGTCATATTTTACAATTACTTATACGTAGCACATCCGAATGCAGGTACACTGTTCATGCTGGTTTGCGGTACCATCTGGAGGTTAGTAATGAACGTTGGCTTCTTAAGGGGAGTTCGATACGTCTGCTGGTGTATGGTCGGAGTCGTTTGTGCTCTACTTTTTTGCGGGATTGTACCTGCTGCGGCGAAAGCCGTTCAATCGTCTTCTTTGCGAATAATTACTTCTTACCCTCCCGATTTTTATGAACCGTTTATTGAACGGTTTAAGTCTCTCCATCCTGAAATCAAGGTTTCGATTTTAAATAAAAAAACGGCTTCTGCCGTTGCTGAACTGTTGCGTGGAAATAACAGAAACTTTGATGTGTTCTGGTCATCGTCACCCGATGCGTTTGAGATTTTGAAACAGGGCAGCATGCTGAGACGCACAGAACGGGCGCGGCAGTACAAGGCAATGAGTGGTGAAGGATTTTCTGTAGATGACCCTGACGGCTATTTTTATGGATTTGCGTTGTCCAGTGTGGGGTGGATGTGGAACGATTCATATTTAAAAAATGAAAACATTGATGCTCCGAAACGTTGGCAGGACTTAGAAGATTCAAAATATTACAGCCATGTGGTCATGTCGACTCCTTTGCGGTCAGGGACGACACATCTTATTGTGGAAAGTCTTTTGCAGAAGATGGGGTGGGAAAAAGGCTGGGCGTATCTGCTACGCATGTCCGGTAACCTTGTAACTCTTTCTGCCCGCAGCTTTAGTGTGACAGAAGGGGTTAAGAGCGGACTGTATGGTGTGGGACTGGTCATCGATATTCTGGGTCGTGCGCCGGATGTAAAGGATGTGAAGTTTCGATACGGCGAACCTGTTCTTCTGATGCCTGCGGGGATTGGGGCACTAAAAAACAGTGTGAATTCTTGTGAAGCAGAAATTTTTATAGACTTTATGCTGTCGCCGGAAGGGCAAGCTGTTCTGCTTAAGCCGCAGATTCGTCGCCTTCCTGTTGCTCAGCAGATGTACGACAGCGGCAAACTTGCACAGTCTCAATTGTTCAAATTGATCAAGGAAGGCAAGGCAAAGCCGTACAATTCTTCCTTGTCGCAGGTGCGCTACAACCTTGTGAATAATCTGTTTGAAGAATTTATTACATACAAGTTGTTAGAGCGACGTCAGCTTTGGAAGCGTTTGCTTTTGTTGGAAAGTCAATATGCTGCAAATGATCCGTATTTTCTTTCAGTAAAGAAAAAGACGCACAGTCTGCTTAGTGAGATTCCTGTAACTGACAAGCAGAGTCTAGACCCTGTGTACAATGCAATATTTTTTAATTCGTTTACGGGAACACCGAGAAGTTCCGAACAGCAGCAGCAGATAGAGCAGTGGCAGCAGTTTATAGAAAAGCGATTGAAAAAAGCCAACAAGCTGTTGGATTCAGTGCAAAGAAAGTAATGATACCATCGTTTTTTACTAAATTAGGCATTTGGGAGCGACTGCTCCTTGCTTTTGGTGCAATTGCGGGAATGACTGTGCTGGCGGTTTTGACAGCGCTTTTTCTTTTGGACAGTTCAAGCGAAATTTTTGCGACAATTACAGAAAAAAACTTGCCGGAATTAGCGCAAGTCGCTGACGTGGCAGAGACTGGCGGACAAATTATTGCGATTGCCCCTAACCTTGCCTCGGCACCGGATGAAGAGACCCAAAAAAGAATACGTGCGGATCTTGATTTGCTGTTGCAGCAGTTCAGTCGTGAGGTGGGGCTTCTCGAACATACAAACCCCCAGCTTCGTCGTGGAATAGATGACCTGCTTGGGCGTTTGAAAGACAACCTGTTCTCATTACAGATTGTTGTAACGGATCGATTAAGAGAGGAGAAACGTCTTCAAAAGCATATGGAGCGTTTGCGCTGGCTTTATTCTGATATGCTTGAGGAGATTGAGCCCCTCAGTCAGGACTTAAACTATAATCTTGATGCTGAAATTGATCGAATCCGTAGCGCAGCAGGGCAGGGCGAAAAAAATATTTCTGCTGCAAAGCTTCGCTCCAACCGTCGGTTTAAAAAGATAGTTGATCGTATCGGTAGTAATGGCGATTTACTGGTGAGTCTGTTGTTACAGGCTTCATCGGCGCAACAAGATGCTCAGGTTGATAACTTGGCTGCTCTTGCAAGTGACACCATTGCTTCTCTACGGTTTAGTCTGGAGCATTACTCTGACGAGGCAAGTGCGCTTACATTGCATCAGGTGTTTTCAGAAGTGCTTACTCGGGCTGAAGGGCCGGATGGTGTTTTTGCTCTAAAAAAGCGAATTATAGCAAATAATATCAAAGGGCAGGATATCCTTGCTGAGAATGCTCGAATTGTGGGGCAGCTGCGTACTGTCATCAGAACGGTTGTAACACGTACGCAGGCTGAAGCCTTGAGTGCGGCAGCTATGACCAAGGGCAAGTTAGAACGTGCTCGGTGGGCACAGCTAGGGCTGGTTTTTGTAAGTTTGATTCTTGCTGCCTGTGTTTTGTGGTTTTATGTACGCGGCAGTATTGTGGCACGACTCAATGCCTTGGCGAGCAGTATGCAAGCCATTGCCGGAGGAGAGCTGCAATACAGCATACCGGAAGCTGGCGATGATGAAATTGGCAAGATGGCCGGTGCACTGCGCGTCTTCCGCGATACTGCTCAGGCGGTAGAAGAGGCAAATGCTCAGGCTATTATTGATAACGCCGCGGTAGGGCTTGTTATTGCTGACCCTGATGGAACCATTCGTTTTTTCAACATGATGGCTGTCAGCTTATTCAATGCTGATCCACAGGTAATGATCGGACAGAATCTGTCTTATTTCGTGTCAGTACCGGAAGAGCAGGCATTTTGCGATGCGTGTTCTCTGGCATTTAATTCTGAGAATAACGGGCAGATCGTGAACGTGTATCAGGGCGTCAAAAGCGACGGTTTTGAATTTCCGATAGAGGTGGTCATTCGTCCTGTTCAGCAGCGGAACCAGCGAAGCTTGATGATTACCCTGCATGATGTGACAGAGCGTGAAAAGGCTCAGGAGCTATTGCAGAAGAGGGTGCGGGAAAAGACTGATCATTTGAGTGTAACAAACGCCAAACTCCGTCAGGAAGTTAAAGAACGTCGCAGGGTGCAGGATGAATTAGTGCAGGCCGGTAAATTGGCGGCTCTTGGTCAACTTTCAGCAGGGATTGCTCATGAGTTGAACCAGCCATTGTCTGCGATCCGCTATTATCTGCACAATGCCCGATTGCTTTTAGAGCGCGGACAGATTGAAGTTCATCAGGAAAACATCGACAAAATTGATAACCTGAGTGCAAGAATGGCCACGATGATCAATCACTTGAAAAAGTTTGCTCGTCTTCCTTCAAACAAGCTGCATCCGGTAGAAGTAGTTCCAGTTATCGAACAATCACTGGCTTTGCTTACGGCGAGAATTGTTGAAGATAACATTGTTATCGAACCGCGTTACAAAGAGCAGTCGTACATCATTACTGCAGAAGATATTCGGCTTGAGCAGGTGCTGGTTAATGTTTTTGGTAATGCCATTGATGCGGTGGGGCAACAGGACGAAGGGGAACGGAAAATTTCTGTTGATGTTATTGAAGCAGAAGAAACTATTTCTATTGAAATTACCGATACAGGGGCGGGGATTCCGCCAGAAGTTAAAGAATCAATTTTTGACCCGTTTTATACGACCAAAGAGGTCGGTAAAGGACTCGGGCTTGGGCTTTCTATTTCCTATAACATTGTGAAGGATATGAGAGGGGAGATTAGCGCCACTAATGCTGCAACTGGTGGTACCAAGTTCACTCTTTCATTTCAAAAAGCTGCTGGATAATTATGACTCCGATTGGTGAAATTTTCTTAGTCGATGACGAAACTGAAATTCGACAGGCGTGTCAGCAGACCTTTGAGCTTGAAGGGTACACAATAAAAACCTTTAGCTCAGGGGAAGAGGTTCTGCCGCATATTACACCCGACTGGCTCGGGGTGGTAATCAGTGATGTCAAAATGCCGGGGATGGACGGGCTTGCCCTTTTGAATCGTATCAGGAGTATTGCGCCTGATCTTCCGGTGGTTATTTTAACAGGCCATGGCGATGTGCCAATGGCGCTGGATGCAATCCGCTCCGGAGCGTATGATTTTTTAGAAAAGCCAGCACCCCCTGAATACCTGATTGAGGTCGCTAAGCGTGCGTTAGAGGCTCGTCGTCTTTGTCTTGAGAACCGTAATCTAAAACAGCGTCTTGCTGTTGATTTTGATTTAGAATCACGGATTCTCGGTTCGTCTGCTGAGATTACACAGCTGCGTCAGACTGTAAGTTCATTGGCATCGATTGATGTTGATGTCCTTGTGTTAGGAGAAACTGGTGTAGGTAAAGAGCTTACAGCACGTTCACTGCATGATTGCGGAAATAGACAGAACGGAAAATTTGTTCCGTTGAACTGCTGCGCTATACCGGGCAGTTTGGTGGAGAGCGAATTATTCGGTCATGAGCGCGGTGCCTTTACCAACGCCTCCAGTCGACGAATCGGTAAGATTGAATTGGCTCAGGGCGGAACTCTTTTTCTCGATGAAGTTGAGTCCATGCCTCTTGATATACAGGTAAAACTGTTACGAGCATTGCAGGAACGTGTGATCGAACGTGTGGGTAGCAACCAACTTATCCCAGTAGATTTCAGAGTAGTTGCTGCATCCAAAATTGATTTGCGTGAAGCTGTCAGTAATGGAACATTCCGAGAAGATTTATTTTTCCGCCTTAATGTTGCCCGAATAAACGTCCCGCCGTTACGCGACAGAGCTGAAGATGTTATGCCGTTGCTTCATTACTTTATGGGCGTAATGGCAGACCGTTTTAATCGACCGGCACCAGATGTCGCGTCAGAAGTGAACAACCGCCTTCAGCAGTATCCATGGCCGGGGAATGTGCGCGAGCTGCGTAACGTAGCTCAGCAGCTGGTTCTCGGCTTACCGTTGGATCTTTCCGGTGAGAACGATGCTGGCTTAAGCGACGTTCCCGCCTCCGGTGTTGCCGTTCTCGATGAACTTGTAGAACGCTATGAAAAGCAACTTATTGTTGATGCGTTGGTTCGTAATGACGGGCGCGTTGAAAAGACCGCAGTAGAGTTGGGAATTCCACGAAAGCGATTGTATTTACGAATGCGAAAGTACGATTTGAGAAAAGAATAGTCATACACGTAACGCCGCTTTTATCTTTAGGATAAAGGCGGTTTTTTTGTTTGGTACGCATTGGATATTCGTACCCAGTGAAGTAACAACGTAGTATATTGATATAGAAAAAGCCCCACTGACTTTGGCGAGAAGTCAGGGGGGCTTTTTGGTATGTAGGGTAGCTTAATGGGTAGCGTAAAGTGGGATGCTACAAATCGTCGCTGTTTGAGATTTCAACGGAGTATTTTTCAATTTCTTCAGCACTCATATCGCCAAAAACTTCCTTGAGGTATCCAAGAGTCTTGTACGCCAAGATCGTGAATATTGGCATCATCGGTACAATAATAAGTACAGGGAAGGCCTTCAGAATGTTCAAGTTGGCATTGATGAGTAAGAAGACGATTGGCAGTGCTGTAAGAAGCAGACACCAGAATAAGCGGAACATTGGTGAAACGTTTGCTTCTTTATCAAGGCGTTTTGTTGCAATGCTGGCCAGTGAGTACGAGGTTCCGTCAAGAGTTGTCACTGTAAATAGAATCATCGCAAGCAAGTAGATGGCAGTTACCAGTGCAGGGAAAGGAGTCTGTCCGAAAACTGCTTTAACAAGTTCTGTCGGCTGTCCGGACTGAATAAGGCTTGCTGCGTCAACTGCGCCGCTATTCTGCAAGCTCATTGTGAATGTTCCGCAAATGCCGAAGATCAGACATGTGCCGAGAGTTCCTGCTCCTACGAGGATGAGGATAACGTCACGGAGTTTGTGTCCCTTGGAAATTTTGGTGATGAATACGCCGATTCCCGGGGAGTATGAAATCCAGTTAGCTAAGAAGAAAATAGTCCAATACTGAGGAAACAGGGATGTTCCGTACGGATCAGTGTTTGTACTCATACGGATGTATTCGGAGAGCATTACACCTATACCGTTTGTGGTGTTGTTAATCATCAGTGCGGAAGGGCCAAGAATGAATATGAGCCCGACAAGTCCTGCACAGATGTAGATGGTTGCGTTGGAAAGACGAGCCATACCTTTCTCAATACCAATGTATGAACTGAGAGAAAAGATGACAGAAAGGGCTAAGATGACGCCGATTCCAAGGAACAAGTTGTTCGGAATGCCTGTAAGCTGACTAAGGTTGGCTGAAATCATCGGGATTCCAAGCCCTAAAGTCAGTGCAGTCGCAGCAAGGGTTGTAACAATAAAGAGTAGATCGATTACTTTTTGAACTGGAACAGGCAGGGCATCATTGAACATGCTGTTAACAACACCTGCAAGGCTCATTCTGTGAGATTTTTTAATGTAGAATACAATACTGAACGGAACAGCAACGATCAGGTAGGTGAACCAACCTGCGGCACCCCAATGGAACATATTGTATGCAGTCGCATATTCCATAGCCATTGGTTTATCTACAATGCCGAACTGTGGGTCCATGAAGTAGTAGATAGATTCAATGAAAGCCCAGTACATGGTGCTTGCGCCCATGCCTGCGGAAAGAGCCATGGCGAATAGCTGAAACTTTTTAAATTTTGGTTTGTCACCGCCCAAACGAATGTTGCCGTACTTAGAGAGAGCAAGAAACAGCAGCACAACAGTCGCAAAAATGGTGTACCAAAGGAAACCGGTTCCAAGGTTAATGACGGTAAAATCGAGCATAGCACTCATAGTGCCTTTTACAGTCTCTGGAAACATTACAGCGAGTATGCCCAGCAGTAATACGAAAGAAAAACTTACTATGGTGAGTTTTATATCAACTTCAAGTTTATTAAATTTCACAGTGTGTCCTCCCCCGGAGCCTATTCAAAAGTGTAGGAAGCAATGGAAGCTTCTTTAATTGTGTCCCAGTCCATCTCAACGCCTAGTCCATTACCTTCCGGCGCATGAACGTAGCCTTCTTTGTCGGTACGGATTGGGGTGTTGCATCCTAATTCGAAGCTTTCATATGGGTAGAACTGCTCGAAGTAATTGCAGTTGTAATGTGCCAAAGCTACGTGAAGGTTGGCAGCCTGCGTGATGGTGTAGCCCATGGACTGAATTTCAAGGCGTTTCGAGTGACCTTCTGCAATCGCAAAACATTTATTAAGCGGGGTGATGCCGCCGCATACTGTGGCGTCCTGACGAACATCTGACCAGAAACCGTTGCCGAGAGCGTAGGTAACTTCCTGCAATGTGAGCAGGCAGTTGCCGTGGCTTGAGATTTCAAGGTTGGTCTTCTCAACAAGGCGCTGGTATGTTTTGTAATCGTAGTCTGAAACAGGTGCTTCAAGCCATTCCCAGTCATATTTTTCCAGCAGTTGAGCCATCTTCATAGCTTCTTCAGGAGTGTAGAAAGTGGCTGTATCAAGCATGAAACGAACGTTGGTGTTGCCGTAGCGTTTCTGAACTTCGTGAACGAGTTCGAGGTCTTTTTTGAAGACGCAGTAGCAATGCAGTTTAATGGCTGTAAAACCGTGTGCGATGCAGTCGTCAAGGAACGGGAAGTATTCCTCTACGGTGTCAAACATCGGGGTGGATGCGTAGGAGAGCATTTTATTACGTGCGCCGCCTAGTAGCATGTACACAGGCATGCCTGCTTTTTTACCTTTGATATCCCAAGCTGCAATATCAATAGGGGATTTTGCAGGTAAGCCGCCCCATGAGCAACGCGCGCCAAGCCATGCATTGAGTTCCTCAGTCATGAGCGGGTTTTTGCCGATCAAGCCCGGAACAATAGTGCGCATGCCTTCGATGATGCAGCGGTCAAAGTCATTTTCTGTGTAACTGATGGTAGCGCCGACACCCTCAACGCCATCTTCAGTAATCAATCTGACAATGTTGTTAGTGTAAAGTAGTGGTTCCTGATTGTCGGCCCACGGAATTGGTGGTGCTTCACGGTCGGCAACAGCGTACAGCTCAACGCGGCTAATTTTGCAGTCTTTCATAGTTTTCTCCTCTCACTAGATAGCTTTTAAAATTGTGTTGATGGCAAATTATAGAGAGCTTCCATTCGCAACCATGCGCTTGCGAAGCTCATTAGTATCTACGTCTTTGTAGCTACAGCCTGTCTCAAATTTGAGAACAGTGGCTACGGCTGCGGCATGTCCATATTCAAAGCACTGTGCAGTAACGCGTGAAGAAGCAAGAGCTTCGTGGTCTGCACAGAGTGAACGGCCTGCGACGATAAGATTTGTTGTATTTTTAGGTACTAATGCTTTGTAAGGAACTTCGTAGTAATCATTAATGAGCCAGTTGAGTTTTGAGACTTCTCCAGCGTGAAGTTCAATTGGCCAGGATGAACGGGCAATGCCGTCATCACATTTGATACAGTTCATTACATGATTGTTGCTGAGTTTTTTTTCGCCAATAATGGTACGTGTCTGGCGGACACCGACTTCAGGTGCCATGTCGATAATCTCTGAGTCTTTGAATGCCGGAACATTGTCTTTAAAGAACCTGTGGTATTCCCGTGCAGCGCGGCGGCCTGATATCTCAGCATGAGTTCTATCTTCTGGATTGATAACGTTAAGCATTTCTCCGTGCTGACCTGCAAGCTGAGTGCAGTTCATAAGAAAGATGGATTTTTGCGGGGTAGGGAAGATCCAAATGCGCTCACGGGGTGTGTTGTACTTGCCTGTGCTAAAGGCTTCTGCAAGCATTCGTGTACAGTCATCAGGGCAGATAGTGTCTTTGCCGAAGTACTGATAAAATGCTTCTTCATTTACGTTGTTTACACGGAACATCATTGTCGGGTTCTGGATTGCACCGTTGTCACCGTAAGTGAAATCAAGGCCACTTTTGGCGACAATTGCAGCATCTCCGGTACAGTCAATAAACGCCTTTGCTTTAATGTAGGTATGTCCGGCACTGGATTCGATACGGATAGCAGAAATATGATCGTCTTGCTGACATATCTCAGTAACGAGAGAGTGGAACAGTACCTGAACGTTGGCTTCTTCTAACAGGTCGTCAGCAGCTTCTCTCCAACGAAATGGATCAAATGTCGCCACATGTGTGTTGCCGTATATCTGAGGCTCTGTGACGCCACTTTTTTGCTGAAGGCGTTGTTTGAAGTTTTCTGCGAATCCAAAGACAATTTGTACTGCTTCTTTGGTTTCGATTTCATCTTGAGCCAAGTATAGGCCGCAGATAGTGCCGGAAAGTCCGGCAACAGCAGCTCCGCCGCAAAATCCGTTCTTTTCAATAAGAAGTGTATTGAGCCCCTCTCTGCCGCAAACAGTGGCTGCCGCAACCCCTGCTGGGCCAGCGCCGCAGACGATAACGTCTACTTCCTTCAGGACAGGATCTGCTTGTTGAGACAGCGCTTTTTCGTTCCAAAATTTCAAAGAGTGCTCCTTGATATGTCTATTCTCATGTCTGTATTTAAAGCCGTTAAGGCTTTTGAAATCGTTATAATCATTTTTTCTGCTAAACTGATATGTCAGTTTTTATTTTGTAGCAACAGAAAAATAAAAAAGTAGCAAAGTGCATATGTTTTTGTGTGTGCATGCGGGTTTTGGAGTGTTTTATTGCAAATGATAGAAAAAAATCTTGAAGAGTTTTGACTGTGATATGTTAGGTTTTATAATTTTAATTATCTGATTTTAAAGTGAATTTTGAAGTATCAAATGTTTCTGAATTGCAAACTGAACCTGATTAGTTTAGTTTGAATGAAAGAGATATATTTGATATATCAGTCTTCACGAATGAGTGTTTAAAGAGAGTATCGTCGTTGTGTATGCAGAAATATTTTCCAGCTAGAGAGTACCGCCGGTTATGATTAAGAATAAATCGCAGTCTGAATTTGCCCGTCTTGAAATAGAGCGCAAGCTTGTTTTTGGTGAGATTGATGTGTCCAAACTTTATTCCGAAAATAAGTTGGCTTCTTTGCTCAACTTAGGGCGTACTCCAGTGCGCGAGGCACTGTTAAAGCTTGAATATGATGACATGCTGAAAGTTCATCCGCGAAAAGGGATTGAGTTTTTGAGTATCACAGCTGAGCAGCAGATTCAGATGCTGGAAGTGCGTCGACAGATTGAACCTATCTGTCTGCGTTTTGCAATTTTGCGTGGTACACCGCAGCAGAAAAAGTCGATGCTTTTTTTAGGGGATAAGATTGTAACTTGTTCTGAGGAAGGGCACGAAGAGGGGATTCTGCAATGTCTACAGGATATTCATACCCTTGTGGCGGCTTCCACTGGTAATCCGTATTTTCATAATACAATGGAGCAGGTACAGAGCCTTTCAAGACGCTTTTGGTTTGCTAATAAGGAAGAGGCAGATAATTTAAAGGGCAGCCTGATTCACCGTACAATTATGCAAGCAGTTGCGTATGGAAATGAGAAGCAAGCCGTTGCAGGCTCGCTGGAGCTTATGGAGCACCTGACAGCAGCAGCTTTCAGAAAGATCCAATTAGGCTAGTGGTCAGACTGTCTTTGAAACGGCGTTTGTAATTGTTTCTATTTGTTATTGACATATTACGGTTGAGAATGATTGAGATGCCTTGGATTATGCCGGAGTGGATTCTCCTTCCTATTCTGATGCAGGCAAAATTAGTTGATTCAGTACTACAAAAAATATCCAGACTACTTTTTTGCCCCGATACGCTGTTTATCATCCCTGCCAATCTTTTGGCGGGGATTTTTTTTTATGAAAACGGGGTGAGAATAAATGTTTTTATCTACATGGAAAAGACTAGATAATGTTGTATTGATTTGAAGTGTTAGGACGGGGAGAGAACTCTTTTTTCTAAAATTTGTAAAAAAATATTTTTTGAGAACATCGTTCACTCCGCCCCATACCCTGATGTAGCCGCATGTTTTGAGTAATGTTATGTGTAGTTATCCGCGCTGTTTGATTTACGATAATTGTTGTACTGTCTCTCAAAATATAACGGACGAAAGGCCGATTTGACGAAAAGTATAGCAACGAGTACTTACCGACGATGTGCATTACGCAATACTTGTTATAGATTCCCTGACAAATTTGGAAACAACAAGAAATTTTACTGTTATTATAGATCATTTCGCGTAGTGCTGTAATCTTATACAGGATGTAATTATGTACTATACATGGTGCCTGGCGATTTTGCTTATATTTAACACCACAACAGCTTTTGCTGAGTTCCAAGAAAATGTATCCTCCTCAATTTCCTCTCAAGAGAATGTTCTGGTAGTAGCTTCTGCCGCGACTAAATCCACGAAAAAAAATAAGCTTATTGCAGGATACGTAGAAACTGCTTCCATTAGCATTTGTGGCCAAACGCTTCCTATCGAAGTTGATGCAAAGCTTGATACAGGTGCAGACAGCACCTCTTTTCACGCCACAGATATCGTGATTAATAAAAAAAAGAAAAAAGTAACCTTCACTAGTCTTGATAGTCATGGTGAATCACGACGTATTACCTGTCCGTACATACGTACAGTTCGGGTAAAAAAACGTCCTTCAGGAATTGATTTACGACCTGTAATTGCGGCACAAATCCGCATTGCATCTAAAGTAATTGATGCTCAAATCAACCTGACGGACAGAACTAATTTTGCCTACAAACTCCTCATCGGTCGCAAGGATTTGCGTAAGGGGTTACTGATTGATTCCTCACAACGGTATCGGTTTGGTAAACCTGACACCCCTTAGTGCTGGTGCTATTTTGAGCTCCAATGTGCTAACTATTCTTATCTTCTCGGATCAAATTGAATGAATAAATTACAGTTAAAGCTGCTTGTCGGTATATTGCTGGCAATCGGGCTCGGCGTTTTTAGTTACAAAGTTTTTGTGTTGGGATTCCCGCTGGTTCCTGCTGAAAAAACATCCGCATGGAATGTGGAAGCTCATGTCGCTTTTGACGGAAAAGACAGCCCCGTAAAGGTAGTGCTCCAGACTCTTAACCGTGTCTCCGGATTTGCCGTTACGGATGAATTTTTTATTGGTGCAGGGTACGGACGCCAACGCGTCAGTCAAAAAATTACAGACGAAAAACTCACTAATGAAGCCTATGATCAGAACTCTGTAGTAATCTGGTCAAAGCGTTTGGCAGACGGAAAGCAGGATCTTATTTATTCTGCGGTACTTCGTCCTGAATCCTCAGATGAATTCCCGACATGGAGCCCGCCGCAGGATATTCCGGAACTCCGCGATCCGCGGTTTGCTGAAGCGGAAGGTGTTGCTGCCAATGCACTCATTTCCAGAATCGGTAAAGAATCTGCGGATATGGAATCGTTTGTTCCTCTTCTGATGCAGGAATTGCAACATCCTAAAAAGAATTCCAATGCTGCCTATCTTCTACGTGATGCAAAAAATAGTCGCGGCATAGTAAACGTTGCCGTTCGATTGCTGCACCTTGCCGGTATCCCCGCGCAGTCAGTACATGGCATCACGCTCGGAACATCCAGTGATGCACGTATCAGCCATTGGCTGGAGCTGTATCAGGACGGTGCGTGGCATATGTTTGATGTCGCAAAAGGCGTGTTCAGTACGCCGGTGAAATTTGTGCCTTGGTGGCGCGGAGATGCGCCGCTGGCTGAAATTACAGGTGGTAAAGACTTACAAGTTTCACTTTCTGTAGTTCCTGATGCTATTGACGCCATGAAAAATGTTGTGGATCGCATTGAAACCACCCATCCGACTTTCTTCGACTACTCGTTATTTAGTCTGCCAGTTCAGGCACAAGCTACCTACAGAGTCATTTTGCTTATCCCGATTGGTGCCATTCTTTTGGTATTCTTGAGAAACGTCATTGGGTTTAGTACCTTCGGTACGTTTATGCCTGTTTTGATTGCTCTTTCTTTCAGGGAAACGCAGCTGCTTTGGGGCGTAGGGCTGTTCTCAGTGGTTATTATGCTTGGTCTTGGTGTGCGTTTGTATTTGGAGCACCTGAAACTGCTCCTTGTTCCGCGCCTAGCCTGTGTTTTAATCACAGTTGTCCTGCTTATGGCAGGGATCAGCGTTGTGTGCTTCAAGCTCGGCATTCCGCGCGGCGTGTCTGTAAGCCTGTTCCCGATGGTTATTTTGAGTATGACCATTGAACGTATCTCAGTGATGTGGGATGAAATGGGGGCAGGAAAAGCAATTCAACAGGCTGTAGGCTCTATGGCTGTTGCTGTGCTTGCGTATCTTGTTATGACAAACAGCTACGTGGAACATCTTTTCTTCGTGTTCCCGGAACTCTTTTTAGTGCTGTTGGCGCTCACTGTTCTATTGGGACGATACACTGGTTATCGCCTGCTAGACTTGGTTCGCTTCCGCACATTTCTTAGAGGGTAGCCCATGTTCAGTTTTTTTAAAAAATTAAAAGCGCATGGCATTGTGGGCATGAATGCCCGCAATGGAGCCTATGTGCTGCCCCATAATCCGCGTAAATTGTATCCGCTTGTGGATGACAAGGAGACGACGAAGCGTCTCACGCAAGATGCCGGACTGAATGTTCCGGAAATGTACGGTGTGTTCCGCGCGCCGCATGAATTAAAGCAATTGCCAGCAATGTTGGAAAATCTTGATTCATTTGTAATTAAACCTGCGCGCGGTGCTGGTGGTAACGGGATTTTGGTAATTACTGGAAAGCTCGGTTCTCATTTCTTGAAACCGGACGACTCTTTTGTTTCCACAGAGGAGATTCATTTCCACATATCAAACATTCTTAGCGGCATGCACAGCCTTGGCGGCATGCCGGATAAGGCTTTGGTAGAATATTGTGTAAAGTTTGATCCGGTATTTAAAGGAATAGCATATCAAGGTGTTCCTGATATTCGAATCATCGTATATAAAGGTGTACCGGTTATGGCAATGTTGCGACTGCCCACCCGTGAGTCCGACGGTAAAGCAAACCTGCACCAAGGGGCTATGGGCTGTGGCATCGACATTCGTACCGGAAAAACAACCCATGCTGTGTGGAAAAATGATAACCATGCATCACATCCGGATACCTTGCAGCCTATTTCAGGTGTGCAGATTCCCGGTTGGGAAGAATTACTTCGACAGTCTTCGTTAGGATACTCAGTGACAGGCCTTGGATACCTTGGTGTTGATATTGTGCTCGATAAAGACCTTGGGCCGTTGATTCTTGAATTGAATGCCCGTCCCGGGCTGGCAATTCAAGTTGCAAACAAAACAGGCTTACAGAGCAGATTAGACAAGGTTGAGGCAGCACACCACAATTTGCACTCCGAAAAAGAACGGGTACAGTATGCAATGGATAACTTTGGTTCGTAAAAGCTGGCGACATTCCCTGTATGCATGTCTTTTTATAGCATGTTCATTTATTGTTACAGGGTGCGCTAATTTTCAAACGGCGTCTTCTCAGTCAGGCGCAACTCCACCACCTCAAATTGTCGTGCAGAAACCTTCTCCTCCAAAGCTTTCTGCTGGCGAAGTTATGATGCGTGTTGATTTGGCTGAAATTCCGCAAAAAAATAGCATTCGTAAAACGAACTCGCAGACAATGAAAGTTGGTCAACGCGAAACTGTTGTCGCAGGTGGCGATATATTGCGCGTGCTTCAGTATAATGAAGAGGTTCTTATTTTGCCTAAAATGAGTCCCAACAAAGATTTTACCATCAGACTCAGCAACCCAGTTATATCTACTGCTGCTGCTGAAATAGACACAACCATTGCCGGTTATTCAAATGTCACATACGAGCTGTTAACCTCTTCTCTTACAGGGGACGTTCTGCTGCTCGATACTGTTTTTGCTGTTCCGGATAAAAATGGACGTCTTTCAAAAGACTTTTACATGCCGACAAGCAAGCCGAATGTGTACAAAAAGCTTGTCGCAACAGTAAAGCCTGCTGATGTTACCTTTAAACACATTACTCGAAGTAAAGTTATACCGTCATCTGAAACACATTATGTCATCAGATTTGTGAAGAAAGAAGGTATGGCTGTTCACTTTGAAGTACGAACACTTAAAGGTGGCAGCAGGCCGCGTGTTATCAATAGAAAACCTATTTCTGTGCCTCTTGGAACACCGATAATTACGATTAAAGGGCACGAGTTTAAAGTGCATACAATTACCCCTGACTTTATCGATGTTGAACGCTTGAGCTAAGCGTTCGGGGTACGTTTACTAACCAGAGCTTATTCGTAAAACGGGTGAGCCAACGAACTTCAGAAATAAAGGATGTAAATTCTTTGGTGCCGTAGAATTAGAAATCTGTAGAAAGATTTTTTATTCATAAAGGGCTCGCCATGGAAGCATCTAAACACAAGCTTGGTCTTGTCGGAGCTATATTCTTTATTGTTGCCAGCCTTGCGGGGAGCGGAGTGATCGCTCTGCCGCAGCAGCTGGCGGCTATCGGCTCAATTACCTTGCTCTCGTTTCTGCTTGTAACAGCAGGGGCGTTATGTCTGACGTTGGTGTATGTGAGGGCAGGGGCATTATTTGATGATCCCAGCCCGACAGGACTGTCCACGTATGTGAATCCCATTCTGGGCGCAAAAAGCGGGCTTTTCTACGTATATTCAAACCTCATCTCCAACGTTTCTATCCTTATTGCCGGACTCGGCTACATCACATACTTTGTTCCCTCGTTAAATCATCCCATTGTATTGGGGATCGTTGTTATCTGCCTCATCTGGGTGTTTACACTCCTTTCCTTACGCGGAGCCAAGTTTGTTACGCTTGTTGTCTCCTGCTCCGTTACCGTCCTTCTTTTATCAGTCTTTCTGACAGCTTTTTTGGGCTGGTTCTCGTTTGATGTTCATTTGTTTGAACAGAATTGGAATGTGACTAACCTGCCTCCGGGCAAAGCTGTTCTTTCCGGTTTTGCAGTGCTTCTTTTTTCCTATGTGGGAGTTGAGGCTGTTGCGAATAACTATGAACATGTGAACAATCCTAAAAGAAATGTACCTATCGCCACAATCGTCGGGTTCGTCATTGTTGCGATACTGTATATTGTCTCCACAACTGTGATTGAAGGAATGTTCACCGCCAAAGTTATTCAGAATCAGCCAGCTTCATTTTCATTATCCATTGCACATATTTTTAATTCGGAACTGCTTGGTCAGTTGTCATCGATTGTGATGGCGATTGCCTGTCTTTCCAGTTTTCTTGTGTGGAATATCTCTGTGGTAAGTGCTGCGAAAACAAGTGCAGATAAGGGCTTTCTGCCCAAAATTTATTCGTACACCAACAAGTACAATGTCGGCAGCCACGGGCTGCTTCTCAACGCAGCAATTATGACGGTTGTTGAGCTTGGCCTTATGTTTTTAGGCAGTAATATTGCTGTGGCATTTAATCTGACAGTAACCATCTCCGTACTCCTCGTACTGTTCCCGTATTTCTGGTCTGGCATTGCCCTTATTAAGAAAGGGTTTGAGACAGGCAAACACTCCTATTTTGATATTACGATAGTTTCGCTCTCTTCCATTTTCATATTGTCTGCTTTTGAATCGGCAAACTTTGCGGAATTGTGGCTTGTAATTGCGTGCGTGATGGTTGCCCTTGCCGGGTACGTGTTGGTTTTTGCCATCCAATCAAAATAAATCAGAATCCAATATACGTTGTTGAAAGTAGGAGAGCTGAATGAAACTTACAAAAGTAGATTGGCCGATACTTATTGTATCCAGCCTCTTTGACGTAAAGAACGATGCAGGGAACAGAGTTCGGGAACTAGAGCAGGCGTTGGTTTCGGAACAGAATTGTAGCGTGCTTCGGGCATACTGCTACGAAGATGCAGCAAATATTGTGCATAGTCGCGCTGATATTGGAGTCATAGTCATAGACTGGGACATTAAAGAAGAGCAGATGTCTAAAGTGCTATGTGGATGCCCTGAAGCGCTGTTGAAAGAAATTCGTACCAGAAACAAGAGTGTGCCGGTTTGCCTGCTGACTGATAGAGCAGCACAGGGCAGCGTTTCTACAGAATTGCTTGGTATGCTTGATGAAGTATTGTGGAAGCATGTGGATACGGTAGATTTTCTGGCGGGTAGAATTGAAACTTTGCTGCTTGAATATATTAAGCGCATCAATCCTGTGTTTTTTTCTACGCTGGTACAATATGCAGAGGCATACAAGTACGCGTGGCATACTCCCGGACATATGGGGGGCGAAGGCTTTTTGAAAAGTCCCGCTGGGATAGGGATGTATAAATTTTTTGGGGAAAATGTATTCCGTGCAGATTTGTCCATTTCTGTACCGGAGCTTGGATCATTGCTTGATCATGACGGCGTTGTTGGTGATGCAGAGCGCAATTCTGCAAAAACATTCGGCGCAGATTTCACGTATTATGTGCTTAACGGAACATCCAATGCCAACCAGATAGTCTGGCGTTCGCAGGCTGTGCGTGATGACATAGCTGTTGTTGACCGTAATTGTCATAAGTCACTTAACTATTCCATGGTCATTACAGACATCTACCCTGTGTACATGCAGCCGCGTCGTAATCATCTTGGTATTATCGGCCCGTGCAGACTTGCAGAATTCAGCAGAGAGACAATTCAAAAAAGTATTAAGAAAAGTACGATTATTCCTGATGCTAAAAAAGCGGCAATCCCCGTCATGTCCGCTCTCACTAATTCTACATATGATGGCATGTGCTACAACGTGTCTACCATCAAAGAGCAGTTGGAAAAGAACGTAAAGAATATGCATTTTGATGAAGCATGGTACGCGTATGCGAAGTTTCATCCTATATATACAAATCATTTCGGGATGGCTGAAACACCGCATAAACATCATCCCCCAATCTTCTGCTCTCAATCTACCCATAAATTACTTACAGCATTTTCCCAGTCGTCCATGTTGCATGTTAAGCATGGCAGTCATGTGGAGATAGACCAGACAGAAATGAACGAATCGTACATGATGCACGGTTCTACATCTCCTCAGTACAGCATGATTGCGTCACTGGATGTTGCTACAAAGATCATGGAAGACAGCGGAGAGGTTTTGCTTGCAGATTGTATTCATGATGCTGTGGTGCTTCGGCAGAAAATAGCCTGCATTGCAGGTGAGATGAAAGATAATGACAGTTGGTTTTTCTCCATGTGGCAACCGGAAAAGGTTGAGTTTGAGCATACCCTTGTTCCGTTTACACAGGTTCCGGCAACGTACTTGAGCACAACGCAGGAACCATGGGTTCTGGATGCTAAAAACAACTGGCATGGCTTTGATGATATAGAAGACAACTTCGTAATGCTTGATCCTATCAAGCTGACGATAACCACACCGGGGTTGAACACAGACGGCACCTATCAGCGTACGGGCATACCGGCAATGATCGTGACGGACTATTTAATCCGCCATGGTATTGTGTGTGAAAAAACAGATTACTATTCGTTCCTGCTCCTCAATTCTATAGGCACAACAAAGGCCAAGCAGGGCACTTTGCTGACTGCGTTACTTAAATTTAAAGAATGCTATGATCATAATATGCCGATGACTGAGGTCTTCCCGAATCTCGTAAAGCAGTACCCGCATGCATACAAGGAATTAGGATTGCGGGATCATTGTGATAAAATTCATGCGTATTACAAAGAGCATAACCTGCTGGGTAAAATGCATGATGCATTCGAAATTATCCCGAATCAGATCATGAAGCCTTCTGATGCGTATCAACAAGTGGTTAAGAAAAATGTAGAGTATGTAACGTTGAAAGAGCTGCCTAACCATGTGGCTGCTGTTATGCTCGTTCCGTATCCTCCGGGAATCCCGATTCTTATGGGCGGAGAGATAGTGGATAGTGCGGCACAGCCTATTTTAGATTATTTGAAAACTCGGGAAGCATTCGAAAATCACTTCCCGGGGTACGAGAGTGATATTCATGGCGTGGAGCGCATTGAGAAGGGCGGTAAGAAGTACTTTAGAACGCTTTGTGTGAAGGCTTAGCCCGTGTCTTTCAGAAGTCTCGGTTGAAGATATCAGAAATGGAACTCCCCCAAGGCTATATGGTTTGGGGGAGCTCTTATTGGAAAGGTACAAGGCGGCGTGATTATCTAGTTACACATGATGCGTTGAACCGAGAGTCTGTGTATTTTAGAGGCGAGAGTAAAAAAGTTACGGGATGGATTGGTGAAGACTTCGTACATATGAAACTATGAGGTAGTAATGTCACAGGATCAAAGCTTAAGGTTAATTGAACCTACAGAGTTGTTGGAACAGCACCTTAGAATAATGCAAGATGCTGTGAATATTGAGCCATTCATGCCGTATGATGAAAGAATACGGCATTTACGTGCCCTGCGTAAATTGTTGGTTGTCCATCAGCTTGAGATAGCACAGGCGATAAATAAAGATTTTGGTAATAGGCCGGAACAGGAAACCAAACTTGCGGAAATATACGGGTCTGTTTCAAACATTGATGATGCCGTGCGTCATTTGAAAAAATGGATGAAACCTCAAAGAAGATCGACAGGCATATGGTTTAAACCAGGGAAAAGTCGAGTTATCCCTCAACCTAAAGGCGTGGTCGGGATTGTTACACCTTGGAATTATCCTATCTTCTTAAGCTTTGGGCCGTTGACGTCAGCGATTGCAGCAGGAAACCGTTGCATGTTGAAGATGGCCTCTAACTCTCAGCATTTAAAAAACGTTCTTGAGCCGCTGTTTAAAAGATATTTCTCAGAAGATGTGATTGCGTTTCTACCGCATGCCTCTGCGCGTATGTTTTCAGCGTTGCCGTTTGATCACCTTATTTTTACAGGCTCTGCCATTACCGGCAAGCAAGTGATGAGTGCGGCTGCAAACAACTTAACTCCTGTGACGCTGGAACTCGGCGGCAAGTCACCAACTATTATTGATAAAGATTTCTCTACCAAACTGGCGCTGAAACGAATTCTGTTTCTAAAATATTTAAATGCAGGGCAAACATGTATTTCTCCAGATTATCTATTTGTACACAGTTCGAAGGTTGAAGAGGTTATCCGCACTGCTCAAAAGATACTGAAGAAGCGGTATTCGAGTATACGTGATCCGAACTATACCTCGATCATAGATGAAAAAGCATTCCTGCGTTTGCAGTCATATGTGCGTGAAGCAGAAGGAAAAGGATGTGTTGTGCACGATCTGCTGACGGGAGAGAGGTTTGACGAAGACGCACGTAAATTTATGCCGATGTTTGTTGAAACAGAACTGAATGATGAGCTGACGTTACTTAATGAAGAAATTTTTGGCCCGATTATGCCTATTATCACCTACGATTCTATTGATGAGGTGTTGGACTATATCAATGCACGCCAACGCCCGTTAGCTTTGTATCTCTATTCTAATGATAAAGCGCTGGTTGATAAGGTGTTGTATTCAACACTGTCTGGCGGAGTTTCAATTAACGATTGCGGCTTGCACGTGTTGCAACATGATATGCCGTTTGGCGGCGTAGGGCATTCGGGAATGGGACAGTATCACGGATACGAAGGTTTCTTAGAATTCACAAAACTGCGTCCCGTTTTTTATCAGTCCAGATTTGCGCAGACACGCTTTTTGTATCCACCTTATGGAACCTTTTTCAATAAGATATACAACATGATGGTTCGGTAGCCATGCGTGATGAGAAGTAAAAGGGAATAGTATGAAAACAGATACGTTTAAAATAAAAAGAACTTTGTTTAAGCAGTATGCAAAACTGGCAAAGCCTGTTTTTAAATTCTTGCCTATCCCGATAGCACAGCAGCTTAGCGGTGATCATTGCATGTCTGAAATGGTTACCGTTTTACAAGAGAAAAAAGTTAATCGTCCTGTTATCATTACAGGTAAAAACTTCAGCAAGCGACCAGAGTTTGATTTATTGACTGGTGCGCTGGAAGACGCAAATGTAGACTACTACCTTTTTAATGGTGTTACGCCAGACCCAACTTTCAACGTTGTGGAAGAAGGCATAGCCGCTTGTATGAGCCATCGTTTTGATTCTGTAATTACTATTGGCGGCGGGTCTTCAATGGATGCTGCTAAAGTGATAAACACCTGTGCGCAGAATGGATACAACCCACGAAAAAGCACAGGCATGTTTAAGATACGCAAGAAGGGCGCTTTCTTTGTCGCGATTCCAACAACTGCTGGAACCGGCTCTGAGGCAACAATTGCTTCAATTATTTCAGAAGATGATACCCACCAGAAAAAGCAAGTTATCAGTACGGCTTTGATCCCAGACTTGGTGGTGCTCGATCCGCGCTTGATGCTTGGGATTCCTTCCACGTTAACAGCAGCAACAGGCATGGATGCGTTAACTCATGCCATTGAGGCATATCTGAGTGGATTTGCAACGCCGGAGTCAGAGCGGTGTAGCATTGATGCGACAAGGCTTATCTTTGAATTTCTACCTCATGCCGTTGGTGATGGTGCCTCCGATCTAGTTGTCAGACAAAAAATGGCAGAGGCGTCTCACTTAGCAGGGCTCGCCATTACAAGGGCAAGTGTTGGCTGGGTTCATGCTCTGGCGCATCAATTAGGTGCATTTTATGGAATACCTCATGGATTGGCGTGTGCCATTGGCTTGCCGCCTGTTTTGACCATGTATGCGGAAAAGGCACCGGATAAAATGTCGAAGATGGCAGACCAGCTGGGAATTGCTGGTGCAACAGAGTGGGATAAAGCCTATGGATTACGAGATGCCGTAACGAAATTGTGTCAACAGATCGGAACGGTTCCTGAGCCGGAGATGATACAGGTTGAGGACATTCCTGAAATGAGTGAAGGGCTGCTGCGTGAATGTTATATGAGCCCGTTTGCAGTTCCTGCTTACTTTGATTCAGAGGACGAGCTGCACACCTTTATCCGTGAGATATTTATGGCTCCTCCATCTGAGGACTAAGCAGTCTGTAGGAATCTGCTATATGATGAAATGCAGAGCACGGGAACGTGCCGTTTTCTTCGACAAGTTTTATAAGAAAAAACTCCCCCAGCCTTATGCGGATTGGGGGAGTTTCTTGTTGCAGATAATTGTGTGCAGTTGGTCGACAGCTGATTCAATGGTGCTGTCGTTCATGACAATGGCGGTTTGTCGTCCGCCGTCGGAATTAGCGGAGCAGGTAGCATTTAACTCTGTGTTTTGGCGCAGCCGTTGAATAATTTCTGCTTCTGTTTCGCGCTCCCGCCTGTAGAGACGTTCTGCAATAATATCTTCCGGTGCGGTAATGAGCACCGGTTGTAGTGCAGGGTACTCTTCGCGTGCTTGAGGAAGATAGGCGCGGGAGCCGTTGATAACGACAGAGATGTCTTGATTCAGCCAGTTGTTGATTTCTATCCCGATGCCGTAATTACGTTCGTGGCTGTGCCAGTGCAGGGCGAAGCTGTTTGCAAGCAACATGCGGTGAAATTCTTTTTTGGAAAGCGCCACATGGTTTTCGCCAGTGGGTGTGACGGGACGGGTAATGTATCTATGTGCCACGATAACCGGCTTGTCTTCCAAACGTGAACGCAGTGTATTGAGAAGCGTATCCTTGCCGACTCCGGAAGGTCCCATAAGATAAAAAAGTGTACCTGCCATCTTATTCCTCACTTACTCCAGTTAAAGGAACGCGTGCGTATTCTACAAACGGGGTCTTTCTATCTGGCTGCATGTAAATGGTAACCTCGTTTACGGGAACCGGTTGAGTGAGATACGGATTAAGTATGTATTCAAGCTTTTCTTTGTAGGCGCGCCGTACCCTGTCGTCGATAGTGCCGGTGAGGGTCATATGGAATCGATATTCTTCCAGCACAAAAGGGTAGCCGAAACGGCGCAGGAGTCGTTCCTGCCGTTCAGATAATTCTTTATCAAGATGCCGTTTCAGGTCGAAGCTTGCGAGAGGAGCGCGTAGGCCGTCGAGCTTGCGAACCAGATCTGAGTGGAGTTTGACAAGTTCAAGATATCCAGCAGTAGGAGTGAGGGCTAAAAATCCACCAAAGCAGTTTATAGCAAGGCCGGAAAAGGCAAAGGGGGCATGGGCGGCGCAGATATGTTTAACGTCCTTTGTAAATTGCTCAGGAGTGCAATTTTCTGCGAGTTCAAACGGGGCACGTATTGTTCCGTGAAAACCGTACCAGCGCGGAGATTCAATAATTTGATAATATTCCTGTTTGAAAAAACCTTCAGGGATTTCCTTGGGGATTTGTCCATAACGGAGTGCTGTGCGCCCCAGCCAGTGTGCTCCTGCTGATTCTAAAAGCGAATTACGCGGAGGAGTGTAGTAGATTGCGTAACGGGCAGTCATTGCGTCATCCTTGTGCGCTATTCACCTTCCGCTGTATGCGGAAAGCGAATAGCAGGCATGAGTTTTATAAAAGGCGTTTGCCGCCGCGCCATACGGTGCGCACGACTGGTACCGAGTCTATAGATTTTACACGTACAATGTCTGCACGTTTTCCAACAGAAAGTTCGCCCCTGTCATCGAGATTAAGCAGGCGAGCCGGATTACTGGTAACAGTGGCAAGTGCCTCGTGCAGCGGGATGTCCAGCGTCTCGTTAAGCATGAATGCGCCGTGAAGCAGGCTTGCGGGAACATAGTCAGAGGAGAGGATGTCCAGCAATCCTTCTTCAGCGAGTTCACGTGCAGATACATTGCCGGAATGGGAGCCGCCGCGCACTACGTTTGGTGCACCCATAACGATTCCTAATCCTTCCTTACGTGCTTTGCGCGCTGCTTCCAGCGTTGTAGGGAATTCAGAAATTGTCAGCCCTTCGCGGACAGCTTCTTCTACATGTTCTACCGTAGTATCGTCATGACTTGCCATTGGAATGTTACGGCGGTGGCACATGGCAAGAAGTATGGCGCGGTTTTTTGCTGCGTTGGTTTCCTGCTCGTCCTTTAACTGGGTCACTAGCGTCTGGAACTGTTCATCACTCCAGTCGAGGCATTTGTAGTATTCGCGGTACTTGGTGTAATCGCAGAACTGACGTTGCCCCGGAGTGTGATCCATAAGTGATACAAGGCGTAAATTTTCCTCGTTTACGTATGGCTCAAACATTTCCATAACGTGCGGATCGCAAATCTCACAGCGCAGGTGGATTTGATGGTCTGCGCGAAGGATATCCTTCGTGCGAGCATCCCGAATGGCAGAAATGGACATATCGAGAAGCGTATGCCGCATTTTGCCTTCGTTCAGTTGACCGCAGCAGATAGAGTCCAGCACTGTTGTAATGCCGGAACCCACAACTTGCGTATCGTGCGCTACAAGTGCCGCAAGAGAGGAAGGCCACAGTACCCCAGGGCGGGGTTGGAACTGGGTTTCCAGATGGTCTGTATGCATCTCAATTAATCCGGGGATAAGGTAATCCCCCTGTACATCGCGAACGAGACTGCTTTCGCATTCACATGTGCTGCCGACGTTGGATTTACCTTCGTCGATGGCAACGATAACTTCGTCTCGAACAACCACGGTGCCGAAGATGGTTTCCTGCGGAGTAACCACTTGGGCGTTGGTGAAAATTACTTCTTGTGTCATGCAGCGTGCTCCATAGATTGCATATCAATCACACGGTCTGCCACAGCTTCGCGTACTTCATCGTCATGGAAAATTCCCACAACAGCTGTACCGTTCGCTTTGGCTTCTTCAATCAAGTCCACTACAATCTGCCTGTTTGCAGCATCCAGTGATGCTGTCGGTTCATCTAATAAAAGGATCGGATACTCTACTGCAAAGCCACGTGCGATGTTTACTCGTTGCTGTTCCCCACCTGAAAACGTTGCTGGTGCAACATTCCACAGACGTTCAGGAATATTCAGCCGTTTGAGTAAAGTGCCTGCTTTTTCCAAAGCATCGTCCATGTCCCCCGTAAGTTCTTTTCGTGCGCCTGCTACAATATTTACAGCAGAGACGCGGGGAATAACCCGTAAGAACTGGCTTACATATCCGATAGAGTGCTTTCGCATTTCCAGCACTTTTCGTGGAGGCGCAGATACTATGTCGATCATTTGTTCACGATGGCGAATGTTGATTGCACCGGAAGTTGGTTTGTAGTTTGCGTATAACGAGCGAAGCAGTGTGGATTTACCCGCACCGGATTGCCCGTAAAGTGCAACGCATTCTCCTGCGTGAACTTGTAGAGACAGATTTTCAAAAACAGATATAGTGGTTCCATTTTGGTTATGTAATACGAAATTTTTACACGCGTTTTGTACATCGATCATGACAGTCATACGTCATTTTCCTGTATTTTTATGTCGAAAGGTTAACGGTGATGATACGACTCAGTTGATCTGGGGCGTTATGTCCAAGGTAGTGTGCTGTTCAGCAGATTCTATTTTTTCCAGACATAATTAACTGTAGTCAGGTACAGTCAAAAGGAACCAGATGGAGCCAGATTTCCCCAGACAAGCAGCTAGACTTGTAGGATTGAGGACACCAGAAGCTGCGTGTAGTCGTGATGCGGGTCATCAAGCACCTGATCGGTTAAGCCGGATTCCACCACGTGCCCGCCGCGCATAACCATGAGCCGGTGAGCCAGTATTCGCGCCACGGCGAGGTCATGCGTTACAATGACAACCGCAAGTCCCATATCTGCCACAAGCTCTCGTAGAAGATCGAGAAGTCGCGCCTGCACAGAAACATCCAGCCCGCCTGTCGGTTCATCCATAAAGATAAGGCGCGGGTTGGAAACAAGGTTGCGGGCAATCTGCAATCGCTGCTGCATACCGCCGGAAAACGTTCTCGGCAGGTCGTCCATTCTGTCTTGAGAAATTTCTACTCGATCAAGCCATGTTGAAGCCTTTGAACGAATGTTGCCGTAATGGCGCATTCCCACACCCATGAGGCGTTCCCCGATGTTAGCGCCTGCGCTGACATTGTTGCGGAGGCCGTCGCGTGGATGCTGGTGCACATAGCCCCATTCTGTGCGCATAAGCATACGCCTGAGATGTTCGGGTGCTGAATGAATGTCGCACAGGTCACCACTTTTTTGCAGGTAGTTTACAGCACCGTACGTGGGGCTGAGCCTTCCTGAAATGCAGTTCAGCAGTGTGGATTTGCCTGAACCGGATTCACCTACGATGCCGATAATTTCACCGGGGTAGAGGTCAAAAGAAACATTCAGGCAGCCCGCTCTGTCACCGTAATATTTGCTGAGTCCTTCAACGGAAAGGAGCGGCTGTTCTTCTGTTTCGATACGTGCATTCGAAACCGCAGTGGGTTGGATCTGAGTGTCGGTGGTGGAGATGGAACGAAGGTTATGCATTCTTCAACTCCTTGTTTGTGTCGGTGTTCGTTGCGGCGGGGGAAGCTGTTGGTACTGACATTGCCCCAACATGGCCTGCTGCGAGTCGTTTCTGGCAATAGTCACTGTCCGAGCAGACGAACATCCGGTTTCCTGCATTATCGAGGATGATTTCATCAAGATAACTGTCTTCTGCGCCGCAGAGTCCGCATACTTCGTTCCACGATTGTACGGTGAACGGGTGATCTTCAAAGTCGAGACTATGCACCTTTGTGTAAGGTGGTATTGCGTAGATTCTCTGTTCGCGTCCTGCACCGAAAACTTGTAACGCTGGGCTGTTATTCATTTTCGGGTTGTCGAATTTCGGGATAGGGGATGGGCTCATAATGTAGCGATCTGCAACCTGCACGGGATAGTCAAAGCTTGTGGCAATGTGTCCGTGGTGGGCAATATCCTCGTACAGTTTAACGTGCATGACGCCGTATTCTTCGTGTGCGTGCATTTTACGTGTTTCCATTTCGCGTGGCTCCATCCAGCGTAGCGGTTCTGGAATTGGTACTTGGTAGATGAGAATTTGATCTTCAGTCAGCTGTTGTTCAGGAATGCGATGTCGAGTTTGAATGAGGGTAGCGTCTGCCGTTTCTTCAGTGGTTTCAATACCGGTTGTTCGCTGAAAAAAGCTGCGGATGGAAACAGCATTTGTTGTATCGTCCGCACCCTGATCGGTAACTTTTAGCGTGTCCTGCTTTCCGATTATGGACGCTGTAAGCTGAATGCCTCCAGTCCCCCATCCATACGGCATGGGCATTTCTCTGCTGGCAAACGGAACCTGATATCCAGGGATTGCAACCGCCTTCAAAGTAGCTCGACGAACCATGCGTTTTGTCTGTTCATCAAGGAACGCAAAGTTGTAGCCTTGTTTCAACAATGGCTGATTGGGCTGAGAGTTTTTCGCTATATCTTGAAGCGGCGGTGTATCATTTTTTTGTTCTTGCTTTGTCAACATTTGCTTTGTCAATATTGATTCAGATGTAGATTTTGAAGTATGGTTTGTTGTGTGTGTCATTATGCAGCCCCTTTTACAGCGGGGGTTTTAGATTGATCTGATTGCGGGACAGCCTGCGCATGAACCTGAGGTTCATATTGGAATGACTTCGCTGAATCCTCTTCTGATACTTTTGATGATGTCTGTTGTGACACCTGAGATTGCGTTTGTGATGCTGCCATTTCGGCGGCTTCGCGTTTAGCTTTGTTGTCTGACCAGTTGCTTCGTAAACGGCGCAGGATGTCCAATTCACTCTGGAAATCAACATGGTGCGGTAACTTTAGGTGTTCCACAAAACCAGTTGCTTCGATGTTGTCACTGTGCATGAGAACAAATTCTTCGTCCTGTGCAGGGGCAATGATGTCTTCCTTCAATTCGTTACAACGCAGCGCTCGATCAACTAGTGCCATGGAAATGGCTTTTCGCTCTCCACTGCCGAAAGTGATGCCGTAGCCGCGCGAGAACTGCGGCGGCGTTTCTTCTGACCCGTCGTAAATGGAAACAATTTCGCTTTCAGTAACAGTGATGTCCCCGATTGTGATGGGAAAACCCAACTCTTCAGGAATAATTTCCACTGCTACGCTTCCTGAGCGTATTTCTCCCGCAAAGGGGTGTCCTCCGGAGTTCTTAAAACCACGCTGGGTGGAGTAACCCATTGCCAGCACAAAGCCTTCATCTGCCCGTGTGAGCTTTTGTAATCTGATATCTCGACCGGCTGGGAGTTCCAGTGGTTCGCGGGTTATGTCACCAACTTGGCTTGATTCAGTATTGCCGACACCTTCCACGAGTCCGTCACTTTGGAGGAAGTCAAGAATGCGTGGTGTCTCTTCATTCGGGTTTGCGGAAACATCCTCGTCTTTTTCCTCTTCTTCCTTGGTTGGTGGTGGAAATTCATTATGCGTTGCATCATCTGCAAGGCTGAAGTCTAAAAGGCGATGCGTGTAGTCGAATGTTGGCCCGAGCATTTGCCCGCCCGGCATATCTTTGAACGCTGCGGAAATGCGGCGTGTAATCTGCATTGCAGATGTGTTGAGCGGGGTGGATGTATAGAAGCGCGGCAGGGTGGTGCGGTAGGCACGGAGCAGGAATATTGCTTCGATACTGTCCCCACGTGATTGCTTGAGCGCAAGGGCAGACAGATCAAGATCATACAGAGAGCCTTCTGTCATAACCCTGTCGACAGCCAGACGCATCTGCTCTTTAATTTGTGAAACGGTAAGTTCCGGAAGCGTTGTGTCGCCACGTCGCTCCGCAGCAAGGTATTGGTGGGCGTTGGCGATGGCTTTCTCACCGCCTTTGACAGCTACATACATTAGTTCTGCCTCCGGATGGTTGTTGTGCGTGGAATGCAGACGACCCCGTCGGGGGCTGCCAGTATGGTATCAAAGCCTTGTGGAAATAAGGCCGTGTTCTCAGCCTGCGTTTTCCAGAATGATTCATGTAATCCTGAAACTCGCAGTGTTGTTGTCGTGGCTATTCCAGCTCCTGAAAGCTTTACGGTGTCACCTTCTGCAAGGGAATTGACCTGAATAACCAGCGTGGTTGATCTGTCAGGAAATTCAGAAGTACCAATGGCAAAGAGTGTAAGATCCGGCAGGTTATTTCTGTCGGTAATCAGGGCAAACGTTGCAGCTTCCGGTTTGTCTGTAAGAGCGCACCCGCAATGGAACTTCAGCCAGCAGGGGAGACTTGTGTCTTCAGATTGAAGCCAGATCGCGGTGTCATTATCGAACAAGGTGAGCGCAATGGCTGCTGTGGTTTTGTTGCAAGACTCTGGAGCCTGCGGAAATGCTTTTGTGGATATAGGAATGCACACATTACCCGGTCGGGACATGGCGTCTAGAATGACTCGATACCATTGCTGGCTGTTGTGTACCGGATTAATGAAACCGGAAAGAATCTGTTGGCTGTTCATGCTAGTCCTCCCCGCGAACCATGGTGAAAAAGTCTACACGGGTGGAGGCAACTTGTTTTGCTTTGACCTGCTGCTGTTCCGTGAGCTTTTGTTCAAGTGGTGCGATGACGGTTTCTGTCAGTAGCGTATTGTGCGTCGGATCTTGAAGCAGGCCGTCAAAGACAGCTGCCAGTTCTGCATGCTGCTTGTCGCGCCCTGCGATGTATGCGTGCCCGACAGTGTTGTTAATTGTCACAGCACAGCGGGTGAGTGTCATTTCTCCCATGCTGAAGGGACTGCCACTGCCGTTTGTACGAGCGTGAATCATGACTAAGCCCGTCTCCGGCTGACGCAGGAACGTATATTCCGGTTTGTCGGATACTGTTCCCCACGCAGCTTGAATATCTGCAAGTGGTGCACGAGCAAGGACGCTCATCCAATGTTGTCTATTTTCAATTGGTATCTGATTCATAGTCGTTCCAAATGGGTGAAAGTTGTCTAGATAACTCTACAAGTTGTTGTAACAAAATCGCCATACGTTCTCCTTGAATCGCGTGTATGGTTACGCACTTACACAAGTGATTTGCATAAAGGAGAATGCATTATGAAACACCAGGGAAACGAAACTGGGCGACAAAAGCTTATTCGCGCACAAGGGGTGACTCTTTGGCATCAGATTCAGTCTGCGCTGGAGAAAGAACTGTTTGAAGGTGCGTATCCTGCCGGAGAAAAGTTGCCTACAGAGAAGCAGCTTGCGGAGAGGTTTAATGTGAACCGCCACACTGTGCGTCAGGCGCTGGCTGAATTGGTACGTAAGGAGCTGATTGTTGTTGAACAGGGGCGCGGTGCATTTGCGCGTAGAGACAAACTTGAATATTTTCTTGCCCGCCGTGTCCGGTTTCGTGAAAACCTGTTGCGGCAGAGCAAAGTTCCTAGCGAAGAATTGTTGAAGCATGATGTGGTTTCTGCGGACTCTGTCTGCGCTAAAGCGTTGTGTCTTCGTCCCACTGCATCCCTCGTCCGGTTGCGTTCTGTGGGCAGAGCGGATGCATACCCGCTGTGCTGCACCACACAATATTTTCCACAGGAGCGGTTTCCCGCCTTTGCCGATATCTACGCGGAGACTCGATCCGTTACCGCAACCTTCCATGCCCTCGGTGTTTCCGATTATGTACGAAAATCTACCCGAATAATGGCGAAGGTGGCAGATGCGGAAGAGGCGCGTATTCTTACATTGAGCCGTCATAGTCCTGTCATGGTGGTGGAGTCCGTTAACATTGATAGCGAGGGGACTCCCGTTGAATACAGTGTCTGCGTATGGGCTGCCGATCGGATTCAATTTGTTATCGATTCTGACTAGCATCAGGCGCTCTGTTGGTGTGTTGCGTGTCATGCTAGACAAATTTCCTGCGGATTTTGCCGCAAAGATAGTCGATAACTGTAACCATAAGGATGACCATAATCATCATGGTGCAGACTTCGCGATACAGGTAACCGTTGAGCTTATCGAAGATAAGGAAGCCAAGGCCGCCTGCGCCTACAAAACCGAGAATAGTAGCACTGCGGACGTTTGTTTCAAAACGAAGCAGGCTGTAACTGGCAATGAGGGGCATAATTTGGGGCAGTACTGAGAATGCGATGGTCTGAATGGCGCTTGAGCCGCTGGCCTCAACTGCTTCAACCTGACCCGGTTCAATAGCTTCAATGCCTTCACTGAATACTTTGCTGAGGATGCCGAAAGAGTGGATGGCAAGTGCAAGCACCCCTGCATAAGGGCCAAGACCGATAACGGCGACGAAGATCAGCGCCATGACGAATTCATTAAAGCCTCGGCAGAAATCCAGTAACCGGCGCATGGAAAACTGAATAGTGTGGCGCAGTTTTTTTCGAACCGGAGAGCTGCCTGGGATAATGATTCTTAGCGTGTTCCGCGCTGCAAACATGGATGCCGGAATGGATACAACAAAAGCAATAAGTGTTCCCCAAATAGCAATGGCAAGTGTTTCTACAAGGGCTTTTGTGTATTCAAGAAGGGGGCCTGTTCGCATTTCCGGCGGGAAGAAGCCACCGCGCTTTTCATCAAGCACACGGGCATATTCTTCTTCAATAATTGCCTGCTGCGTAACTGGATCAAGAGTCGCCATGCGCTGCTTAGCCAGTTCATCTCCTTGCCGCGCCATTTCTGTAAAATCTGTACTGCCGGATGCTTTCATCCTGTTGCGTACCTCTGTCATGGCTTCTTGGCGGACAATGATGGCAGGCAGACGCTTTGCCTGTGCCATGGCAGCGTCTTTGTCGCTTGCTGTCACATCGTGTCCGAAAAGATATTCCGCAGCATTCTGACGCTTTTCATATAATTTTATGGGATCAATTCCACACCAGATATAGGTGATGGAGAGTACAGCCACAAAAAGTATACTCAGGGTTCCTAGAAGTGCCTTCTGTCCGAGGGATTTTCGAGGCGTGAGTTGATTTAACGTTACATCTGTCATTGTCTTCCTTTCCTGAACTGAAAACGTAGATTGAAACAAACCTGCACATGGTGGTTGAGACTTGCGGGAGCCAAGCATTCATACAAGGGGGAAGTTTGGTTTTAACTTGGCTCTACCTGCGTCTTGCAATGCACAGGTTTGTCTCAATCTAGTAAAAAGGGTTTTGTCAGTTGCCTTGGCCAGTTGACTAGTTGTCCAATTAGTCAGTTAGTCAGTTGACTACTTGGCAGCGAGTTCTTTTTTCAGGCGTTTCAAGTAGCGCACAATGTCGTAGCTGGTGTCGTTGGTGAACTGGTAGCCACCGTTCTGTAATTTTTCGATACCGGCTTTATCTGCGTTGAACATGAGCATTGCGCCTGCGAATGCAGCTTTAAGACTTTCAGGAAGGTCACTGCGAGCAGCCATTGGAGCACCCGGGATAAGCTCTGAGCGCCACAGGATGCGGAAGTCATTCATGGAGACCTGACCTTTTTCAATCATGCGATCGAGATCAATATTGTTGGTGGCTGCTACTTCAACACCTTTGTTTTTTACTGAGAGGATAGAAGCCCCGTGAGAGCCGGAAAACTTGACCTGTTTGAAGTAGTTTTTAGGTTTTACGTTCATGTCGCGGGCAAAGAGTACGTTCGGAACAAGGTAGCCGGAGGTGGAGTTAGGATCTGTGAAGGCGAAGACGTGGCCTTTGATGTCCGCGAGGGTTTTCATGTCAGAATCTTTGCGAACAATGATGATGCCGGTGTAGCCTGGCTGACCCTGTTTGTTCAGCTCCATAACGAGTGCCTGAGCACCTGCTTTTTCAGCAGCTTCTGTGTAACTTTTTGGGCCGAAGTAAGCGAAGTCGATGTGCTTGTGGGTCATTGCGGTGATGATGCCTGCGTAATCTGATGCGCTGAATGCTTCTACTTCAACACCCAGAATGTCTTGCAAGTGGCTGGTAAGCGGTTCGAACCGTTTTTTAATGTCTGCATTTCCTTCTGTAGGGATAAATCCGATGCGGATTTTTGCAGGCCATGCATCCTGCCCGACAGCAGCAAGGGCAGGCATTGCCAATGAGATAAGCATAAACGCAGCAACAATGCTTACAACTAAACGACGAAACATAGTGTTCTCCAGAATGTTAAAAATAAAGAGTTGGTATCCGTCTACGCTAGGCACAAGCAGCAAGCTCGCCCATAGCCTCGTTAATACGTGCTCCGTAAATCTCTGTGATCATGTCATCATCAAGATTTAACGGTGAGACATCGTGAATGACTTCGCCGTTGCGCATACCGACAATGCGCTTGCCGTATCGGGTGGCAAAGTCGATATGATGCAAGTTTACAAGAACCGGAATGTCGCGAGTTTCATGAATCTCCCGAAGGGTATCCATAACAACCTCTGCACTGTGTGGATCAAGACTTGCGATTGGTTCATCAGCAAGGAATATTTCCGGCTCCTGCGCCAGTGCGCGGGCAATGGCAACACGCTGCTGCTGTCCGCCGGAAAGTGTGTCTGCCCGTTGAAAAGCAAGGTGTGCGATGCCGACTTGTTTTAGGCATTCAAAGGCGGCTTCTCTTTCATCTGTACTGAAGTGGCGCATAAGCGAGCAGCATTGACTGAAAATTGAATTATTGAAGCGTAGACGTCCGACCAGAACATTTTCCAGAACAGTAAGACGGCGAACCAGATGGAACTGCTGGAAGATCATTCCGACCTTGCTGCGCACTTGTCTGATTTGTTTTCCGGATACGGAAGTGATGTCCTGTCCGAACAGTTCAAGTGTTCCGGAGGTCGGGCGGATAAGGCGGTTGATGCATCGAAGCAGAGAAGATTTCCCTGCCCCTGATGATCCGATAATTGAAATGAATTCATTTGATGCCACTGTGAGTGACACATTTGAAACAGCACGCGTACCATTGGGGTAGACTTTGGTCAGTCCGTTTGTAGCAATGGCTGGTGTTTGTTTATTAATGGTTACCTGTGTAACATTTTGCATACGTCATTTCCTCGTGAACCGTTCAAAACAGAGTTTTTTGTTTTTGATGTGATGGTTCTACGGGGTGAATGTGGAAACTTTGTTACACAAATATTGCAGGGCGTTGACTGCCATTGATAATCTAGACAAGTGATGGATTGGTCTATTGGCAGAGACCTTTTTAGGTGTTCTCTTGGGTGTGAACTTGCTGTGATTATTAGAGGAACAGTTTTGTGCTGTGCTTGAGTTTTTGCGTGAAAATGCTTTGCAACAGTTAGGAATATAGCGGGTGATACGGGGGCAGAAGTGCGGGAAGGATCGTCTCTTGAGATATGGCAAGGACATTAGTTGCAGAAAATTTTATATAAAAAAGGGTCATAGATTTGTATCTATGACCCTTTTTTATGGGATTGTAAGATGGGGGCAGCCCTTAACGTATGTGCAAGTTAGAAGGCCAATCTTACCTGTATTTTTTAGCGAGGCGTTTGAACCCTCATCCTTATATATGAACTGCTCATGCTAACCCTGTTGAAGTTCCTGAATCATGTTTTTGAGTGAGTCGGAAACAGTACTGAGGTCACGCACAGAGTTTTCAGCATCTCGCATTTTTTCAGCAGTGATGGTTGAAATGTGACTGATTTCTTCGATTGCCTGTGTAATTTCTTCACTGGCAGAAGATTGTTGTTCAGCCGCTGTGGCAATTGCTCTTACTTGGTCTGTTGCTGGCGTAACTTTTTCAACAATGCGCTCAAAAGCATGGCCGGATTCTGTAACGAGCTGAGTAGCAGCTTCTACCGCGTTGGCAGTGTTCGTCATTGCTTCAATGTTTTGATAGGTGCCGGATTGGATAGACTGGATGGCATCGCCAACGTGTCTTGTGGCATCCATGGTTTTTTCAGCAAGTTTTCGCACCTCGTCTGCTACAACAGCAAAACCGCGTCCGGCATCGCCAGCCCTTGCTGCTTCAATCGCAGCGTTCAAGGCGAGCAGGTTTGTCTGGTCTGCAATGTCGCTAATGACATTAAGGATATCGCTAATAGAACCAACCTGTGTTCCAAGTTCGCCCATTTCTTTCTTTAGATGCTCACTTAATGAATATACGTTTTTAATGGTTGAAACGGACTCTTCTACAACCAGCAAGCCGGATTTTGCTTCATTGAATACAGTGTCTACGCTTGTTGCTGCTTCAGATGCATTACGTGCAACTTCTAAAATTGTGCTGTTCATCTCTTCCATAGCAGTGGCTGTTTCGCTGTTGCGCATGTCCTGCTGGCTTACGCCGTCTGCAGTTGTGCGCACGCTTTCAGTCATATGGGAAGAAACAGTTGTCAGATCGCGTTCAAAAACTTCCAATTGCTCTGCTGCCGCAAGTTTGCCCTGACTATGTGCTTGAAGGGCTTCTTTTTCCGATTGCTCGGCTTGTGCTGTTGCTTTTTTGGCTTTTTCAGAATGAAGGCTGACTTTTTTCATGTTGTCTTCAATTTCTTTCATGTTCTCTTGAAGCTTGGCAGCCATCGTGTTCACTGCTTGCTGCATGTCTGCAATTTCATCATGCCCCTTAACGGCACAGCGAGAATCAAGTTTGCCATTTGCGATGTCGCTGATGACCTTGGATGTGTCGACGATTGGACGGGAAATAAGTCCTGCAAGGTAGAAAATCCCTGCAAAAGCAGCCAAAATGCAGGCAAAACCAGTAAGAAGCAGGGTACGGGTGAGGTTGTTTGCTTCAGCAAGAACTACGTTCATAGGAACGGAGAGAGATACGACCCAGTTTTTTTCAGACTTACCGAATCGAACAGGCATAAGAACCCGAAGAGTCTCATCTGTTTCGTTAATGACTGTTTCACCATCTTGAGCGCGGATAAAAAGCTGGTGACCATTCTGTACCAAGTCATCGTAGGGAGTCCCCAGAGCATCTTGCCTGTCAGTTGCTGCCTGCACTTTGCCGGTAGGGTCAACCAAGGCCACTCGGCTGTTGCCCTCAAATGCATCAATATCGTTCACGATGTTATTGAGGAAGTCTGCAGAGAGATCGACACCCACAACGCCGATAGCTCTTCCACCAACGATTGCTGGTACAGAAAGGCTTGAAATGGTGAAAGTGAGGCCTTGTCTGTCTTTATACGCGGTAATAGCAGAAGCACTTTCTTCTTTGGTGTCACGGCTGTAGGTGTACCATGGCTTATCTAAGTTATTGCAGGAATAAAGAGCAAGTGCTCCGTTTTTCTTATTCCAATATGGTGCAAACACTCCCTGCTCAGTGCTGTGAGTCATCTCCGTGAGGTTATCAGAATCTTTTCCGTACACGTTGGGTTCAAGTACAGCCCATACTCCAAAGAGTTCAGAATTAGTTTCGCCGGTTCTCAGGAGCATTTCAACAATGAGATCACGGTCGGCAGGGCGGTTTGATTTAACAATAGCCTCGATTGATTGGGAGATGGTTCTGCCAATGGTGAAGCCGTCATTAAATCGCTCTTGAATGAGCAAGACTTGTTCTTGTGCAATTTTGTAACTGATAGCTTGTGCATCTCGTATGGCGGCGGAGCGCGTAAAGCTGATGGATGTTGTCAGCAAAACGGCAAACAGTACGATAATACACGCCGAAATTTGAATGAGCAGTTTAACTTTTAGGGAATTTAGTCGCATGGATGCCTCCGAGACGTTAGTGTGAGAGAAACAGCGCGTGTAGGGAAATAGTTGTGTAAGGCGGTTTATTAGGAGGAAGGTCGAGAATGTTCGGGATAATCGTCGATCTAATAAACGGAAGTTACAGTCCTATTTAGAATGCTGTTTTTTCAATTAGCTCTACAGGTTGGGCAGAGTCGGGGAAGGCCGAGTGCTTCAAAGTAATCTGGTCGCAAAGTAAACGTATAAATTTAGAAAGAGTTAGTTTTGAATATGAACGTGGTGCCATAAAATAGAACTGTATTCTTATTTGTAACTAACTGTTGAAATTTATTGAGTAATTAAAGCAATAGGTGTGCCAAGAAAAAGATCTGCGTTATTTTCTTTAATTCTTTTAAATTAGACAGTTACGATATGTACTGTTTGTGTAGTCATATAGCGTTATAATATAGATGAGTGCATATTGACTCAGCTGTGCGATTGTTGCCGCGTTGTAAGCTTCACAGGCTGAACCAAATTTGGTTCTTAGAGTCGTAAGTGACTCACGCTGGTCGGTTTGTTTGCATAAAACTGACTAATTTCTTTAGCAGAAACGTATAAGCACTCCTAAGAAGAATGAGCTGATTGATGGAGGCTGCAGAGTGCCTTCTGCCGAAGATGTTTTGTTAGAACAAGGTGGTATGAACTGTCAGCCAAGATGGGAACATGTGATGTAAAGAGAAAAGTGTCGGAATAAGATGTTACAACTGTCTGTTAGTAGTACTTTTTTTGTTTTTTCTATATATGACATGATACTAGTATGCGGCAGTTAATCTTGGAGGAAGGATGGAGTCGATTGTTAAACTTTCTGAAGAAAATATTGATGACGAGCACCTATGTTGCGCCATAGCGGATAAGAAATGTGCACGCGGATATCAGGCAAAAAAGGACTGGCTGGCAGGGCAGTTACAAAATGGATATGTTTTTAAAAAGCTGGATGTGCGCGGTAAAGTTTTTATTGAATATGTTCCGGCAGAACATGCATGGGTGCCTGTTGATGCGCCTAACTATGTCTTGATCAACTGCTTCTGGGTTTCAGGTAAGTACAAAGGGCAGGGGTACGGACAAAAATTACTTGAAGAATGCATGGCAGATGCCGAAGGCAAGGATGGAGTAATTGTTGTTACTGGCAAGACAAAGCAGCCGTTTATGTCTGATAAACGCTTTTTTAAAAAGCAAGGATTTGAACTGCTGGATGCAGCGCCACCATATTTTGAGCTGTGGGGGAAACGCTTTTCAAAAAATGGAGTTCGGCCTGCATTTAAAGCTTCGGCCAAGTCTGGTGAGTGTTCCATTAAAGACGGCTTGGCTGTATATTACACCAACGCCTGCCCCTTTACGGAATACTACGTTGAAGACTTGGTGCGCGTGGCAACTGCGCGTGGCAAAAAAATTACTGTTCGTAAGCTTGAATCAAAAGAAGAGGCACAAGCGCACTGTGTGCCATATACAAACTACACAGTCTTCAATAATGGTGTGTTTGTGACTCAGCGTATTCTTTCTGAAAAAGAATTTGATAAGGTTTTTTGCAGCTAACGGTACTTTGCGGTTTCGGTTCAAGAAGCCTATTAGTAGCGTATACAGATTCTGTTAGGCAGTAAAAAAGGCAGCACAACGTAAAAGTTGTGCTGCCTTTTTTTAATTTTTAGGTTTTGAAGGGCGAGTACAGAATAGCGGCGCTATACTGAGTTACGCTGTTTCAATATTGTATCGTTCAAAGAGGTTGTTGTACCGCTGTTCGACTAAATTGAGTTTATTAGCTTTGGCTTCCAATGTGGACTGCAATGTGAGGTCTAACGTTTTTTTGGAAAGCGTTTCAAGCTCTGCGGATATGTATCGGGTAAACCCTTCGTGATCTCCATTGAAAACATCGGTTTTTTCCGCTGCAAACTGACTCATCCATTGAACTTCAATGGCTGCGATAGTCTTAATAGCCGGATGCTCATTGAGAGGAGGAATTTTATTTTCCATGCGGGCATACTTTTCAGTCATTAAATTTCGACCATGCATTCTTGCGACTGTAATATCGTAAAGATGTGATTCCAGTGTTTCCTGCGTGGAGACAGAATGATGCATCCAGCGCATACTCCGGAACGTTTTAATGCGCTCCTGACATGGTGAGTGAATAGTAGATATTGCTCCTTGAAACATTTCAAGTTCAATATCTACAATTTGTTCTATTAAAGTGTCATGCGTATCTTGGTTGTTCATTTGTCCACTCCATGATGTCGTTGCATGAGTATAATTAGTCTTAAAAAGGTGTTTCCCAACCTGTGAAGCAAATGAGCCCTTCTTCTTCGGCAATCTTTTTAAAGCGCTGCATATCTTCGTTGGAAGGTGGTTTCTGGTCTTCAAGCGCATAGGTGGTACCAAGCTGGCGGTATTTGGATTCACCCAGTCTATGGAATGGAAGCAGGTTCAAAACATCTAAGCCAATGTCTGCAATAAATTTTGCAGTTTCTCTGATGTTTTCTTCACTTGCATTTAATCCCGGAATAACTGGGATACGGGGAACCATTACGCCTCGGTTCTCACTTTGAGCTGCTGCCTTGATGTTATGAAGGATCAACTCGTTTCCTACTCCGGTGAGTGCCTTATGGCTCTCGGAGTTCATGTGCTTGATATCGATAAATGCCCAGTCAACATAGCTCAATGCTTCGAGATAAAAGTCGGTTGCGACACATGAGGTGGTTTCAATGCATGTATGAATGTAGCTGTCTTTACAGCTTTTGAGCATGGGTAGAATGAAATTTCGTTGCAGAAGAGGCTCGCCACCACTGAATGTCACACCGCCGTTACTTCCCCAAAACTGCCTGTCGCGTTGAAAAATTCGCATCAGTTCGTCAATTGTGTATTCAACACCGCTTGAAACCACGCCTTCGTAATAGCAGGTAGAGATGCAATCCATGCTTTCGCATACATCACAGAATTCGCGATTGAAGTTGAGTTTGTCGTCAACTAACTCCACAGCATCATTCGGGCATGTTTCTATACAGTTGCCGCAGCATTGACAGCGGCTTTCTCTGTACATCATCACAGGCTTTCTGAACAACCCTTCCGGATTGCTGCACCAAAGACAGTTTAGTGGGCATCCACTTAAGAAAACGGTTGTTCTGGTTCCGGGGCCGTCATGAACTGAGTGTCCCTGAATGTCGAAGATAAGGCCTTTAGAATTAATATCATGAACGGGTTGGGTGGAAAGTGGGGCTTGCGACATTTGTCTCTCTCAGTGTGGACGTTTTTAAAACGGGAAGCTGAATGAACAGCTCCCCGACAATCTCTTGAACTAGTTCGCAGGAAGTTCTTCAGAAATAGCTTCACTTGCTGGGGCTGTAGAAAGCGGCAAGCTGGAAGCAAAGAGAACGGAAACACCAAATGCACATGCGGCAAAGACGATAGAGTACTGGTAACTGCCGTATGTATCTTTCATGTAACCACCGATGAGAGGCCCGATGAATGGGCCGATGCCCATGACAATAAGGGTAGCAAGTCCCCAGATTTTACCAAGAGTAGCTCGTCCGTAAACGGCTCCTGTGTAGCCGACAACGCCACCCGGGACGATTGCCCAGTAGATAGCAAAGATGAAACAGGCGGCTATACCTAAAATTGTGCTTTCCGGCGTTTGAAGTAGCAATAAGCCACATGCTAAAATACCTGTTGCAGGGCCGAAAATGAGCATTTTTTTACGTCCCTGTGCTTCACAGGAAGAGAACTGAACAACTTTGTCTGCAACAATGCCGAGCAGCGGCATGGAGAAAATACCAACGATGCCGATGATGATGTACATGTTGGTGGCTTTTGAAAGGGTATGACCAAGGTCAGCTGTCCAGTAGCTGACAACCTGTGTCCATACAAGAAATTCTGCAAGCATACTGGTCAGGAAGGTGAGAACAACACCCCAGATTGGATAGGTAGAGAATGCTTCTTTAACACCCCATACGTATTCAGGCTGGCCGGATGCAGATGGAACTTCGCCAAATGGCTTCATGCCATAATCTTCGGGGCTCTTTTTGGCGAGTAAGGCTGCAGCAATAAGGCAAACAAAAGTTAATCCGCCAAGCAGTATCATTGCAGAACGCCATGCGTCGCCTTCTGCACCGGCAAGACTCTGTTTTACAAACAGACTCATAACGACCTGTGAGAGCGGAGCACCGGCAAAGGCGATGCCGAACATTTTAGCGTATTGCTTACCTACATACCATTTGCGGATGGAAATGGTTGAAGAAACCCAGAGCATACCTGTAGCAACACCGGCTAGGATACCGTAGGAAGCATAGTACGCATACAGGGAGTGGACCTGACTGGTTACACAAAAACCGGCAGCTCCAAGAATTGCACCAAGGAAGAATACAGGTTTTGTGCCCCATTTATCGAGAATCATACCGCAACCGAAAGCTGCGAGTGCGTAACATACCATCATGAAAGAGTAGCCGAGTGTTACCTCAGCCTGACTCCAACCCATATCGGCACTCATAGGCACCTTAAGGATTGAGAAGGTTGCGCGGTATCCGAATAGACAGAACATAGCCAGACCTGATGCAGCGACAACAGACCAGCCGTATTTTTTTCGCTTATCTTGCATATTCTTTTCCTGCTTTTATAAGGCGGAAGCATTGCTGCTCCCGCCTCGGGCTGGTTATTTAGATTTATACATTTCGCAGGTTACAGCATTCATGTCACCGTATGCGATGAATTTATTTTCCTGTTCGCTGGCTTCACACTGTCCAATGTATGTATCAGATTCTGTGTAATTTTGGCAGAACTTGCATTTAGGCATCATGGTATAGTTGGAAGGAGCTGTTGCGTCAGCTTTTACCCATTCACCAGTGAGGCGATCGAGTCCTTTGTCCACGTCAACAGGTACAAATTCACGGGTATCACGATATGTAAGTTCCATAATTAGATTCCTTCGTATTCGGTACGTGCAATAAGTTCATCCTGAACGCTCTTACCAATTTCAACCCAGTACTGGGTAAAGCCAGCAACTCGAACCATGAGGTCACGGTAGTTTTGCGGGTTGTTCTGAGCATCGACAAGCATTTTGGAGTCAACAACGTTGTATTGAACGTGGAAGCCACCTTTACGCATGTACGCACGGGTAAGGTCGATAAGTTTGCGTGATCCAGCTTCGCCGTTAATTGCGCTTGGGTGGATCTTAATGTTGAGCTGTGAGTTCTGTGACTGGGAATGATCCCAACCGGCAGCGGAGCTCATCAATGCAAACGGACCATTGCGGTCTGTACCTGGGTATGCTGACAAGGAAGCATCAGCGAACGTTGTACCTGAAAGACGTCCGTCAGCAGACGCGATGGTTGCTGAGCCCATTGCACCGTGTGTAGATACAGAGATCTGACATGGGTACATAGGATGGCCGTAAAGGGATTCGTAGTTTGAACAATCCGGACAGAAGAAGTCTTCCCAGTCTTGCAGGATGGAGTCGGCATACTCAACGTCGTTGCCGTATTTTGGTGCCTGCAGACACTGGAAGTGGAGTTTATCCCATTCACCGTGATCCAGATCTTTTTTCTGCTGGTCAGCAATGGAGAAAGAGTTAACTTCGTGCGCTGTTCTAAAGCCAAAGTTGTTTGCCATTGCTTCTTTCAGGCCGTCAAGGGAAACTGTTTTTTCTTCGAAAACAAGTTTCTTGATGGCTGCAAGAGAGTTGATGGTTGTGATGGTACCGGCAGATTCTACGTTGTAGGTTGCATTGTAACGGTAGCCAAGCTCGTTAATGAGATGTCCAGTTGCAAGGCAATCCGGTTTCAGCATGGAGTGGAAGACACCCATATTGTTCTTACGCCAAACATCATGCTGTACGTTGTTGGTAAGTGCCAGAACATCACAAGCTTTCTGCCAGTACAACTTGAACTGATCCCAGATGGTATCGTAGGAATCCAGTTTACGGTCATGCGGTGCAAAAACCTGTTCCTTAGTTCTTTGATCCAAACCATTCCATAATGTGAGTTCAAGAACTTTAGGCATGGAAACAAAGTGAACACCAACGGAAGTCGGCTGACCTGCACCACCAGGAATCCAATATTCTTTGTCATTAAGGTGTAGCGGTTTCCAGCAACATGCGGATGTTTCAAGACAGCCACCGATAGCCCATGCACGGGCTTCTTCTTCTGTCATACCTTCCGGGCCGTATTGCTTCATAAGGAAGCTGTGAGCAACAGGGGTGTTCATGAATGCAGGGTAGCCAGCACCGGTTTTGATTACGTCAGCAGCGAGCATGAGGAAATCTTCCGGCAATTTCTCATCATAAAGAAGAGCAATAGTCGGCTGCGGCATTGCGTTGGAAGCAGCAGCGCGCAGAACAAGATATTCAAGTTTGTTGGTTGCTGCGCGGCCGTCTTTATCAAGACCACCGATGGATACGGTGTTGAATGTGTTACCGGATAGTACGCCGCCAACAACACCCATTGAAGCGAAACAGTCAATTGAACTTTTAACAAGACGATCTAATTCGAGAAGTTCAAGTACTTCATCTTCAGTGATGCGTCCTGCTTCCATATCCTGTTCAAAGTAAGGGTACAGAACCTGACCGATACGTCCTGGAGAAAGACCGGAGATAGCATCTTCGTTCAGTACGGAAAGGTGGATTGTTTCGATGAGCTGGAATGCTTCGTGGAAGGTGCGAGGAGGGTTGTGTGCAATCCATTCTAAAATTTCTGCCATTTCGCAGTATTCAGCACGCTGCTTGTCATCTTTTTCAATAGCTTCCAGTCTGCGTGCTTCTTTAGCGTAGTTCAGAATCCAGTTCTGCACGCCTTCGATAGCGTAAATTACTGCATGGTAGTTGAAGAGACGGTTTGTGCCGACCATACCGTCGCCATCTGCACGTCCTGCAACTTCGTCACGTAATTCTTTGGCCATTTTGATGAGGCCGTCAAAACCGTACTCAAGAGGGAAGTAGTAGTTAACTACTTCACGACCCTGCGGGAGTGTGTAGCCGGAGTCGAACATACAGACGATGTTACGCATAATGTTTTCTTTAACATTATAGTCTGGAACCATCATTTCGTATTTGTGTCCGAGATCATCAACTGATTTGCCAACCCACATTTTAGCGAGTTTAACAAGCGCTGGGATTTCTTCCTGACGCATGCCGAATTTACCAGCAATTGAAACTACATTACCAAAACTTGCGACAACGTTACCGCCGCCTTGGCCAAATTTGGAATGTTCATCAGCGGAAGCAGAACCTCTTTCTAATGCTTCCTGATATAATGCTTCTTCCTGAGCAACATAGAAGCCTTCGGACAACCATGGCATCGGGAATGAGCCACGGAAGTAAGATGCTTTATGCATGACAAGTTTTTCACCAGGGAAGATTACCGGAGTCAAATTAGAGAAGGCACGTTTGAGTGCTTTAGCGCGGCGAACAACAGGGATTTCGCCGTCGTTTTTCATGTACTCACGTGTGTACCAGTAAGAAAACTCGTTGTTCGCACTGGAGAGGGTCTCCATGAAAATATCTTTGAGTTTTTTTACTCGTGGATGTGGTTCAATTCTAATTTCGCGGTCTACAATTTCTTCAGGTGCTTTACCGCATGCCTGAAAGTCCATTGAAATACCGGCATCTGCCATGACTTCTTTAAAAGTCTTAGCCATTGCTGCCTCCGAGTTGATAATTGTCTAGTAAAACGTAATTTATCAATTGATGTGAGTACTCATTTCACAAAGCGTGCCAAGGTTTGTCGTGAGAAAATATTATGAAGAAGCTGTATTATTTTGGGTAGTTGGGTTATAGTTTTCGTGTTTTGAAAAAAGTCCTGTAGATAACAGGTGTTACAAAGCGTGACAGTTGGATGATGCCGCTTGATGATAATAGGATGATTTATTCGAAGATATGGGCGATTCCCCTTGTATACAGGGGATAATTGTCCGTGTAATGAAAGCCGACGGCAGGTGTAATGATATGTGACAGGTGTCTCTATTGATTACACATAAATGTTTCGGGGAGTGAATTCATGTTTCAACAAGTCGATATGTTTCCTGAATTGTGGCAGTTTGTAGAGTTTCAGAGCAAAGTATTAGATTATTCTGCAGATGGCCTGATGGTTGTAGATCGTTTTGGTAAGATTATTTTTGTGAATAACAGTTTTTGTGAGTTGCACGATGTGGACAAGCTTGATGTGCAGGGTATGCACGTAAGTGATGTTATCGAGAATACCCGTATGCACCTTGTTGCCGAGTCCGGTGTTAGTGAACACGATGACGTGCAGCAGATTAACGGGAAGACATATGTTGTTTCCCGTGTGCCTATCGTCGAGGAAGGCGAGTGCCGTGGTGCTGTCGGAATTGTTCGTTTTCGATATGTAGATGAGGTTGCTGCGCTTAGTGACAACATTAAAAGGCTACAGAAAAAGATCTTAGCCATGCGGGAAGTTCGCCGCGTGAGCGCAGGGACAGAATATTCTTTCGATGATATTCAGGGAAAGACGCTTGCGCTGAAGCAGGCAAAAGAGACGGCAATGCAGGCAGCAATGGCGCAAGCCACCGTGTTGCTGCACGGAGAATCCGGTGTGGGCAAGGAGTGCTTTGCACAGAGCATTCATAATTTAAGCCCTCGAGCAGACGGGCCTTTTATTCGCCTGAACTGTTCTGCAATTCAGGAAACGCTTTTTGAGTCCGAATTATTCGGTTACGAAGAAGGTGCTTTTACCGGAGCACGTAAAGGCGGCAAGAAAGGGAAGTTTGAATTAGCTCACGGCGGTACAATCTTCTTGGATGAGATTGGCGATATGCCTCTTTCAACACAGGCAAAGCTGCTGCGTGTTATTCAGGAAAAGGAAGTTGATCGGCTGGGCAGTGAGAAACGGACTACCGTTGATGTGCGGATTATTGCCGCAACAAACTGTGATTTGCAGAAAATGATTGCTGAGAAGCGGTTCAGGGAAGATCTGTTTTACAGACTGAACGTCATTCCTATTACTGTTCCCCCATTGCGTGACTGTCCGAAAGATATTCCATTGCTGGCAAAGAATATTTGGCGTCAGCTTTCCATTAAAAATGGTATTTTTCATAAGCGACTGACGAATATGGCTTTTCAGGAATTGCAATCGCGTCCTTGGAATGGAAATATTCGTGAGTTGAAAAACGTGCTCGAAAGAGCGCTGGTTATGATTCAGCATAATGAGATTACAGAGCACGATTTACAAAATATTCTTATTGAGAACGAGGCTCGTACAGCTTCTGCTCATGACGAACTGGATGGTGCGCCATTCAGTTTGACTGTTCTTGTTGAGAATACAGAAAGGCGCGCGGTAACGCAGGCGCTGAGTGTTGCGGAAGGCAACAGATCAAAGGCTGCTAAGCTGCTGGGAATTTCAAGACCGCTACTGTACAAAAAAATGCATAAGTACAATCTGGATGATGCGGAATAGCGCTTAGCACGTGCTGTGACAATGGGCGTGGATCGTTTCGAGGATGACTTGCGTTGTCCAGACTACGCCTATGTGTGTACGTATGAAGCTTGAAGAGCCTGTGGTGAGTCCTTCAAGTCGCCCTGCATAGACTCCGAGAAGTTGGTCAACAAGAGGGTAGGAATTGAACGCACGCGTCACATGGTTATTTGCATCTGTCTTCAGGTAGCCGTTTGTGTCGCGAGCTATAACCATACCACCGGAACAGCCGGATGATGTGTAGCCGGAAAGCAGGATTGTCGGCTCGTTTGGATCATACGCTGCTATTTTACTTCCGACAGCGATGGGATGACCGTTGTAGTCTCTTCCTCCGGGATAGCCATACACCAGCGCATTACTTCCGGCAGGCAGAAACATGTCTGTCACAATATGATGCGGCGGTGTTGGTGTCTTTTGATTGGAATCTAGGGGGAAACCAAGCCTGTTGTTCCAATTTGGGATTGTCGTTTCTTCCGGAATTATTGTGTGTAAGTTAAGTGTGGCAACGTCGCAGCCACGTAAATGAGTTGCGGCGGGGTGCACTGTAAATAAGCTTTTGTTGTGAACGTATGGAACGAATGACAGCAACAATTTGTCCGCATAGTAGAGTTCTATACGGGACGGACGGGGCGGAAATTTTTGTTTGAAATGGGCTTCAGCAGATATGCCGCCGCTTAAATTGTGGAATGCAGTAACGAGATATTGTGTGTTTTTATAGTATAGTATGAATCCGGAACCGACAGCCCAGCTCTCATCACCAAGGTCAATAATGATCTTGATTAAGTATGACTGAATGGGGTCTGGAATATACGAATTGTACTGCATAGCGTGTTTTTTTTGGGTGAAAGGTTCTCCCGCATTATAGTAGATTAAATGGTGGCGTGGTCGTTGTAATGTATATGTTGTTTGTGAATCTCTGGGAACGGGTCGTATGATTTGTCTATGTAAATACAAAATCCAGACACAAAGTATGTCTGGATTCTGCAAAATATAGTCGAATAGAGCGGGGCTAGCGATTGTCTACAACACGCTGTGCCTTACCGGGAGATTTCGGGAGGCTGTTCCGCTGTACGAGCTCAATACGTGGTGTGATGAGGATCTCGCTGCGGAGCTGATCTGCAATTCTATGCTGAAGTCCCTGAAGGACGCGCATGTCTTCTACAAAGTATTCTTCTTTTATTTCAACTTTGATACGCATCTGGTCTATGAAGCTATCGTTTTCAAGCTCAATGACGTAATTCTCTCCAACCTCCGGAAAGTTCATCAGAACTTCTTCCACCTGCATCGGGTAAATATTCACCCCTTTGAGGATCAGCATGTCATCGGCTCGTCCCAAAATTCTATCAATCCTGCGGTGGACTCTGCCGCACTCACATTCGCCGGTAATGAAACGTGTTAAATCTCTAGTTCGGTAGCGAATAATCGGCATTGCTTTTCTGTTGAGTGTCGTCATGACCAATTCGCCGATTTCTCCATCAGGAACAGGCTGCAACGTCATTGGATCAACAATTTCTGCAATGAATGCATCTTCCCAAATATGCAAGCCTGACTGATAGGTGCATTCAAATCCCACACCCGGCCCGTTCATCTCTGAAAGACCATATGAGTTGTATGCTTTTGCGCCGAGGAATTGTTCAATGCGCTGACGTGTTTCTTCCGTATGTGGTTCAGCGCCCGTGACGATAATTTCCAAAGGCAGTTCTTCAGGAGAGTACCCTTGTTCCTGTAGCGAGGCGCCCAGATAGAGGGCATAGGATGGAATTATGTGGGCTGCATGGGTATTGAAGTCCTGCATAAGCTTTAACTGTCGTGCAGTATTGCCGGGGCCTGATGGAATAGTGAGACAACCCAGTCGTTCTGCACCGTAATGTAAGCCAAGGCCGCCAGTGAAGAGACCATATCCAGTCATATTCTGGAAGGCATGAGTAGGGCGTACTCCCACCATATGAAGGCATCGGGCAACAAGGCTTGTCCAGTTATTCAAATCTTCTTGAGTGTGATGAATAACAGTTGGCGAACCCGTTGTACCGCTGGATGCGTGCATCCGTACAATTTCAGTCCGTGGAACTGTGGTCATTTTGTCTGGATACTGTGACCGCAGGTCGTCCTTTGTTGTGAAAGGAAGTTTCTGGATATCTTCGGGAGTAGTTATGGATGAAGGGGTAACACCAGCATCTGCAAATTGCTGTCGATAAAACGGTGCCTTTGCAGCCTGATTCATTGTTGATTGAAGACGTTCAACTTGAATTTGAGAAATCTGGTCTCTAGACCAGCCTTCAGCAGGGTCGTAGTAGTGCATGGTATACCTCTTTTAAATCATATGGTTATCCTGTCGGCTAGACTGCTGTCTTGCTTTTTTTGTGTCAATTAGTATCGGTATACGTTGTATAGGATGAGGCTGGCTATCTTTTTCAAGCAGTATCCGTGATGGTGGGGACTACTTGATCTGGTTGGGTTTTTCTTTGAGAAAAGATCGCACCGCGGAATATGTAATACATTGCAAAGGTTCAAAAAAAGCCCCTCACCATTGGTGAGAGGCTTAATTTGTCTCAAAAATATCTGTCAGCAGTTTCAACAAGGCACGCTGAAAAACAGAGCGTTGCGGCTGCTACATGTTTTCTTTTTCAAGGAAAACAGCTTTGCCGACTTTAGAAAAAATAGTTTGGTACACGGTGGCATTATATACAGGCTGTGACCAGATATTACCGCCAGCGTTACTTACGGCTTTTTGTACGATACTGATTCGTACCTGAACATTTTTTCCGTAGGTTTTAATAAATGATGAAGCCTCGGAGCGGAGTGTTGTCTGGTATGTGCCAGCACCTGCACCAAGGTTAAATTCTGCGGCAAATTTTGTGCTGCTATCAAGTTCGTAAACTTCTTTAGCGGCAGTAATTACGCCTAGTTCCTTGTCTGTTGAGCTGATGCTGAAGCCTTCGTCCATAAGCGCAGCAATAACAGCTTTAACTACTTGCAGTTCTGTTATGCCAGAGTATTCGCGTGTCTGCATCTGGCGAATCTGTAGCTGTGTCATATCAGGTGCAGGTGGCGGTGTAGGGGAATGCGCGCAGCCTGCAAGGAACATTAAACAAAGTGATATGAGAAGCAGTTTAGAACTTGCTTGAGTGATACGAAATCTCATCTACGAATCCTTCAACAAATTTGATGATAACTGTGAGTGTGTTTTGGGAAGATTGCACTGCACCTGCGCTGCCTTCACCACCAAGGAGGATCAAAAAATATCCATTGGAACTGTTAGAGTAGCTTTTTGCTGAGCTAACTTTATCCCAAATGTATGTTTCTTTACCGGAAGAGTCTTTTGTTACGATGTTAGGTGATCCCAACGTAGCAATAACGTCAGGCTGACTCATTCCTTTCTGAATTTTAGCTTGCACTACACCAGGTGTAAGCTTTTTTCCGTCTTCAATTCCAACGCCTTTCTGGTGATGCTGTGCACCACATCCTGAAGCAAAAATAGTCAGGATAACCATAAGGCTGAGTGTGGCTAATCTATACATACTTTCTCCTTAGCGGATCTTTTAGTTCTTTTATTGGTTATGAGCAATTTTTTTTCTTATTTTTTTAAGCGATCTCAAGTTGTTAGGGGTAAAATGCTGCTTGTTGATGTAACTGGTTGTACTGTTAGGAGAAATGATCATCTAACAGCAGAATGTATATCTGTTTTACATTCTTTTTTATGCAACATTCCATGCGACTATCCATATAATGTTTGCAAAAAAATTTGGTTAGCGCGGAAGGTAAAGAAAAAGTGGTTATCGTAAGGGAAAGATAATGGCTTTGATGTAAGAAAAATACAGAAAAAGGGCAGGGTGTGTCCTACTTGGAATTTGTTTTGCGGTAATTCCCAGGTGAAACGCCCATTATTTTACGGAAGGTGCGCGTGAAATGACTTTGGTCGAAAAAGCCCAGTGAGATGGCAAGCTCGCATAGCGGGATGCTCATGCTCAGTTGTTGTCTTGCTTCGGCGACTCGATGCGCTTGCAGATAGTCGTTGGGGCTTATTCCCATACGTTTCGTGAAGATCCGTTGAAAGTGAAACGGGCTTAAACATGCGTGCTCTGCAAGAGAAGATAAAGGCAGTTTTTGGGCGTGGTTCTTTCTAAGAAATTGGCAAGCGCTGTCCACCACTGGCTCAGGGGGCGGAGTGTCTTTAGGCGATGTTGTAGGCTGGTCTTGCAGTAGGGAAGTTATATATTGCTGGATTAAAGTAAGGGCATGATGATTCATGCCCTGTGTTTTTATGAGGGTAAAAATGTTTTGAAGTTGCTGAGAAAGGTGTTCATTCTTGTGGAAAATTTGCGAAAAAAACGGGCGAGAATGCTTACTGCCTAAATGTTGAGCAGCAATTTTTTCCACCATTTCAGGTTTCACACTGAGAATGTTGTAGCAATGATCAGCGCTACACGTACATGCATGAACCTGTGCGGGGTGCAGTACAAACAGTTCCTGTGCGGCAATACAATACGTATCGTCGCCACATGTAATACTCCGTGTACCCACTTCAACAAGTCCGAAGAGGTAGGTTGAGTGGATATGGCGTTGGAAGGAGTTTTGTATTCGTTTCCCGAATATTGCTTCAATTCCCCATTCTTCAGAAAAATTGAGAATGCGGACTTCACTTTTCTCTTTTACCATTCGTACCCACGTCTATCACTATACAAGCGGTGGAAAAAATTTTGCTAACAGAATGAGCCCCTGCGTACCAGCCATCACCTGATGGGGCTCACCTTCATTAATTACTGTCATTACTCCAGGTTCATAACAGATTGTTTTTCCGGTTAAAACACATTCTCCACTGCCGTCTATAATTTCGTGCAACTCTTTTTGTTCTTCGTGGCAGTGAGATTCCAGACCGCATTGTGGGGCAACTTTAATTAGGTGGGAGCTGAAGGTGCTGCCTGTTTCAGCACTTGTGAGCAAATGTTTGATCTGAATACCTTTGAAAGTGGGATGATCAACCCATGCAACATCGGTAAGGTTTTTTGAGCTGTGGGAAAAGTAGACTGTATTATTGGCAATTGTAGAAACGTTCATTGGTATACTCCTTGGTGTTTCCAGCAAAGTATAGGCAGTCGATTGTGCCGTATTGTACAATCTTGCTTTTGCGATGATGAATCTGCATATATGAACAGTTACTAAAAAATTAATCATGGTTATGGGCTCTAATCTGTTCAGGTTATTATCTTGCGCCTTGACTTTGTGCTAAAAATCACAATAGAATATTTCTATTCAGGTATAATAAATTCAATGTGTTGTGTGGTTCGGTCAGGAGGGTGGATGCTGAGACTTAACGTTCGACAGCGGATTATTGCAGGCTTTCTCATCCTTTCTATTTGCTTAGGAGGGCAGACATACTTCTCCTATAAGCAATTACTTCTTGTTGAGGATAAAACATATTCTGTTGAATTTATTGATGATGTGGAAAGTTCTATTTTGAATTTCCGTCGGCAGGAAAAAAACTACCTGCTGTATGGAGAGGAAAGCAGTTATGATCTCGCCCTTGAAGAAATAGAAAATACGCTGCTGTTGTTGAATCAGCATTCTGATTTGAATTTTGATGCAACCATGATCGGCAATATAATTAAGCTGAAGAAAACGATTTCTGCTTATCGGGCAGGCATCATTTCCATGTACACTGTTGCAACACAAAAGGGGCGGAATCTGAAGGCTGAGATAGTAAAGCTGCGTGAAATCGGGCAGGAACTGGTTATTCAGGCGCAGAGTATTGCTACGTTGGAACGTGAAAATATTCTTAAAATTAACAGGCAATTGCGTAAGCAGTTGCTTTTTTCTATTTTGACAGTGACATTTTTATTCCTGTGTACCCTGTATTTCATCACCAAACGGATTGTGAGTCCGCTTAAGATTATTGAAGAGACCACAAAGCAAATTGCGCAAGGTAACTTTGCACCTGTTGAAGTGGAAAATGTGCATGATGAAATTGCACAAGTTCAGGTCGCTTTTAACCGTATGGTTTCTGAACTGGAGCATCGGCAATCGCAACTGGTTCAGGCGCAAAAAATGTCATCCATCGGTACGCTCAGTGCCGGTATCGCCCATCAGGTGAATAATCCACTCAACAATATTTCTACCTCAGCGCAAATTCTGCAAGGTGAACTGAGTAGCTCCATCGATCCTTTCGCTAAAAAACTGCTCGATAATATTGAAACAGAAACAGCGCGTGCGCGGGATATTGTCCGTGGGTTGCTTGAATTTGCACGTTGTGCAGATTTGTCTGTACGCACAGTGTCGTTGAAGAATGTTGTGGAGAATGCTGTACGGCTTGTTTCGTCGCAGGTTCCTTCCGGAGTGACTTTGGAAGTGGATGTGCCAGAAGATATTTATGTGCATATTGATCCACAGAGAATGGGTGAGGTGCTGATCAATCTCATCATTAATGCTATTCAAGCCATGAAGGTGAACACTTCGGGCTTCATTACGATAACTGTACTTGAAGAACATGCTGAAGAATCTGTAACACTTGTTGTAACTGATTCCGGCAGGGGCATTAGTGAAGCTGATTTGCCCAAGGTGTTTGATCCGTTCTTTACACGCAAAGATGTGGGTGAAGGCACGGGGCTGGGACTTTCGGTCGCATACGGCATAATAGAAGAATTTGATGGAGAGATCCGCGTAGAAAGCACACTCGGCGTCGGTTCCAGATTTTATATAGACTTACCGCTGGTGACCAGCGATGAGAGTGTCGCCTGAAAGAGCCATTCAAGCGGCTGGCAGCTACCGTTATCACGGCGGTGGTGTTCGGCTCAAAAGCATATGTAGGGCGTTATGAATGAAGCGAAGATATTAATTGCTGAAGACGAGTTAATTGCTCGGGAAAATTTAGCGCATGTATTAACTCAACAGGGTGCAACTGTTACCGCTGTAGAAAACGGTGCGCAGGCACAGGCCGCTGTGGAAAAAGATCAGTACGATGTTGTGCTGACGGATATGCGTATGCCCGACATCAGCGGGATGGAATTGCTTCAGTTTATTAAGGCCAAGGCTCCGGATACAGAGGTTATCGTGCTGACAGGATACGCCACTGTAGATAATGCCGTGCAGGCAATGGGCAGAGGTGCGTTTCAATATCTTGCAAAACCGGTTCGTCTTGATGAAGTGAGTTTGCTGACACAGAAGGCGCTGGAAAAGAAACGGATGAAAGAAGAAGTAGCCATGTTGCGACAGCAGCTGGGAACTTCCGGTTCTGATAGAATAGTGGGGCACAGCACGCCGATCAATGTTCTGAAGCGTCAGATAGATCAAGTTGCGGCTGTGGGGTGCACAGTGCTTATTCAAGGTGAAACAGGAACAGGCAAAGAGCTTGTTGCTAAAGCTCTGCATATGGGAAGCCCTAGAAGAAAGAATTTATTCTTCGCCATTAACTGTGCTTCGTTTAATGAAGAGTTGCTTGCGAACGAATTGTTCGGGCATGAAAAATCTGCATTCACAGGTGCTCATAGTGCAAAGAAAGGTTTACTCGAATCTGCGGATAACGGCACATTTTTTCTGGATGAAGTCGGAGATATGCCACTGAGTATGCAGGCGAACTTGTTGCGAGTTCTTGAAACGAGAAAGCTGCTCAGAGTTGGCGGAACAATAGAGGTGCCGGTTGATGTGCGCATTATCGCAGCAACAAACCGAGATTTATTGAGCATGGTGGAGCACGGAACATTCCGCCGTGACCTTTATTACAGATTAAATGTCATAACGCTTGAGGTTCCGCCGCTTCGTAAACGTAAAGATGACATACCGTTGTTGGCTGGCTTTTTCGTGAACAAATTTGCGTCTGTATTCAAGAAGAAAATTACCGACATTGATGATGAAGTGCTGAAGATTCTGTCAGGATATGCTTTTCCCGGTAACGTTCGCGAACTGGAGAATTTAATGGAACGTGCCGTTGTGCTGTGCAACGGAAAAGTAATCCGCGTAGCACAGTTACCGCCTGATTTATGGGGTGATAAGTTGCTCCGGTCAACAGTGTCGACTTCTCCCATTGAGTTTGATGACGTGGTGTCGCTTGAAGATAACGAGCGCCGATACCTGCGTTGGGTTCTGGAACAGGCAGAGGGCAACAAAACCCGTGCAGCAGAATTGCTGGGCTTGAATAGAGGCTCACTATGGAGAAAAATGAAACGGCTCGGGCTTGATAATTAGCCCGTAGGTGTTCATTGGTTTTAATTTTTCATCAGTGTTGTTCTACTCTTGCTGCTTTTGCTCTGAAAGCATGTCTTCTGTGTCTTAGCCTTCTCCGTGCGCGTGCTGTAACTCTGAGGATGGCAGGAGCACTAAATCTACCACTTCATTGATAGAAGATATAAAATGCAGTTCCGCTGCGGTGCGTACTTCATCATCCATAACAAGCACTTCTCTCTTGTTGCGTTCCGGCAGCAGAATAGTACGAACTCCGGCTTGCTGCGCCGCCAAAATCTTTTCGCGCAATCCTCCTACAGGTAATACTCGCCCGCTCAGGGTAAATTCTCCAGTCAAGGCAACGTCCCGTCGTGCAGGTCTTCTTGTGAGTAGTGACAGCAGCGCCATGGCGATTGTTATTCCTGCTGATGCACCGTCTTTTGAGATGTCGCCAGCGGGGATGTGCACATGGATATCCGTTTGTTCAAACATATTCTCATCAATTGAAAACTGCGTAGCATTGCTCCGGATGAAACTGAGTGCTGTCTGGGCGGATTCTTTCAAAATATCTCCCAGCGAGCCTGTCATCAATAATTGTCCGGTGCCTTTCATTTTGGCTGTCTCAATATAAATAAGCTGCCCGCCGTATTCGCTCCATACCAATCCCGCTGTTACACCGATAAGCGGCTGCGCTGTTGCTGCCTCAAAAGTGTATCGTTCGTACCCCAGTAGTGAAACAATATCGTCGCTTGAAACAGAGATAGGTGGTTGTTTGGCCTGTTGCAGAATTTCTAAATTAATTTTGCGGCAGACGTTACCTATTTCTCTGTTCACACTGCGCAGTCCTGCATCTCTGGTGTAACCGGAAATGAGTGTGGACATGGCTTCCGGTGTGAATGAAATTTCGTTTTGAGAATAGCCGAGAGTGCGTAGCTGACGCGGTGCAAGGTAATCCAACCCGATCTGTTTTTTCTCATTCAAGGTGTAGCAGGAGAAGGGGATAATTTCCATTCTGTCCCGCAAAGGTGCGGGGAGATTTTCCACCACGTTTGCTGTTGTAATGAACATGACGCGGGAAAGGTCGAATGGCGTATCAATATAGTAGTCTAAAAAATGTCTGTTCTGTTCAGGATCAAGAATTTCCAGCAGGACAGAGGCAGGATCGCCTCGGAAATCCTGACCAATTTTATCTATTTCATCCAACATAAAGACGGGGTTATTTACACCGCATTTGTTCAGTTCGCTGATGATGCGCCCAGCCATTGCGCCCACGTACGTGCGTCTATGTCCGCGAAGTTCTGCCTCGTCGCGCATTCCGGCAAGTGAGAGTCTGACAAATTTTCTGGAAAGGGCATTGGCGACAGATTTACCGATGGATGTTTTGCCGGTACCCGGAGGGCCCGTGAAGCAGAGGATTGGGCCGGAAACGGAACATGCCTGTTTCTGCTGTTCTAAAATTTCTTGAACGGTATTGCGGAGAATCTCTAAGTTGATGGGTTTAGGCAGATAATGCAGAGCACCTTGTTTGAGTGCGCCAATGGCGTTGTCTACGGTTGCATAACCAGTAACAATAATAAGCTTGGTGTCCGGCCACTCTTCCTGAACATAGTTAAGCAACTCAAGCCCATCCATTTTCTGCATTTTAAGGTCGGTTACAATGCAATCCACATTGCGCTCTTCCAGAATACTTACAGCCTCCAGACCATTTGAGGCGACAAGGATTTCGCAGGAAAGTTTACCAAGTGCGTACGCCATATTGTCGCGGGAGATTTCTTCATCATCCACAACAAGTACGGTACTTTTTTTAATATGACAGGTGATGTTGGAAGCTAAGTACTCTAGAATGCGTTGCTTTACGCCATTCAGCCCAAAGTGTTCCTGATTAAGCACGGTGACGGCGTTTTCCAGCTCCAGATTATCCTGAGATGAAATATTCCACGGAAGCGAAAGCAGCATCTCTACATAGGTAACACCAACGCCAAACTCAGCAATGGACGGATCTGTTCTGTCCAGCTTGGTGATTTCTTCCAGTGCAATGTGCCGCACATTTTCAGGCAGCTTTGCTTTCTCAACGGCGCTACGCAGCTCTTCCTGCGTGGTTGCGGTTGTTTCCGGTACAGGGGCAATGTTCTCTGGTCTGCTAAAAAGTCCCATCTTTCCCGCCTTTTGTTTATCTATGTATATCAGGTTGATATCAGTAAATCTATGTATTCCGCTGCTGCAATATGCAGCATTTTTTTTGCGATATAATCCCATGTTGCAAATGAATTGCTGCAAATTGCAGCGATATAATTGCAACCGCTGTAATATGTAGCGGTTTTTTCTGTAGCAAAAATGCATCTGTAAAGTAAAATCAGTTAAAACAGTAAGTTATATGTTGGCACGGATGCTGCTTTATTGGAGGAGATAACCCCGAGGAGAATGGTGAGATAATTCATGAAGATACTTAAGATGCTGGAGTCCGTAACAACCGCAGCAGCATTTGCGGAAGCAGGTGAGTGGGATACGGCTCTGGAAATGATGAAGGCAGATGAGAAGCAAAAGAAGATCATCGTCGCCTATGAGGGAGAACCAGCCGAAAGGCAGGTTATCCAAGCTGCGTTGCCTATTGCAGCACGTTTAGGGTGCGAACTGTTGTTCGCCTGCGTGCTGGGCAAAGCAAAAGCAGGGCAGCTGAGCAAAAAGTTTCTTGAATCATCAAACCGTTCTTTCAAACAAATATTTAGCGAGGAGGTCGCCAAATTACCGGGTTCCACCCCGAGCATTAATGCCAGGCAAGTTGTTGTGTTTTCGAGCTTTTGCGAGGCAGTACGAAATATTTGCAATGAAACGAGAGAAGTAGAATTTGTTCTTCTGCGGTGTGAAGAACGCATACCAGCTCAATTACACATAGATGTGCCCTATTTTTTTATGACGAATACTTAGCATGGGGAGATGCTGAGTAACGCAGAGGTCCTACGCTTGATAAAGGAGGGCGTTGTGAATCTGTTTAAAACGCTAGAAAGGCTATTTGTAGCGGTCGTGTTTGCTGAGAGTGGCGATAGTGATACGGCTAATCGTATCGTCAACGAGCATAAGGGGAAAAAAGCAACATCTAACAGACAGGCTTCAAAGAACGCAAAAAAAAGACCTCAGTTACGTGCGTAACACCAAACGCAGGTAGTACCGAAGGAGATATAATGAACGCTCACGACAGAAAGAAAAAAGCAAAAATTAAAGCTCTATTATTCGGCGCAGTAAGTATCGCCTTATACGCAGCTGTTTTTAAATTGGCAGATCCTATGGTCACTTTATATGCAAAAGGTGGCGCGTACTGTTTGCTGCCTGTTTCAACTGTATTTTTGTTTTCCTATGTACATGGGAACTTTGCCAGTAACGTCTGGACAGCATTAGGCATTGAAGCTTCTTCAACTGCTGAGAGAAAGACTAAAAAGGCAGAAACAACTCAGCGTAAAGACACCCGAAGTCGCGCGGCAATGAATGCGTAGCAGTGACGAATAGTCAGGAGATATACCATGCATGATTTATTATTAGACGGCGCGCGCTTTGTAGACTTGTCTCTTGCGGGTGTGCTTTTTCTCTTCTTTGTAGGTTTCGTAGGCGGACTGGTAAGTGGCTTTATCGGCTCCGGCGGCGCATTTGTTCTTACACCGGGTATGATGAGTCTCGGCGTTCCGGGACCTGTCGCTGTTGCAAGTAACATGTGTCATAAATTCCCTAAAGCACTTGTAGGCGCATTGAAGCGTTACAAGTACGGTCAGGTAGATATTAAAATGGGTCTGATTGTCGGTATCTCTGCCGAGGTTGGCGTGCAGCTCGGCATTCAGGTTCAAAAGTTTATTCTTGAGATGTGGGGGCCAGCTGGTTCAAACCTTTACGTTTCCTTAGCATTTGTGTTTGTTCTGGTTACCGTTGGCAGCTTTGTTATGAAAGATGCCATCACCACAAAACGTAACGGTGGTGAAGAAAAAGTAACCAACCTTGCTAAAAAACTGCAAAGCATCGAATTGTGGCCAATGGTGACCTTTAAAGGCAGCGACATCCGAATTTCATTCTGGTTTACCGCACCGGTTGGCCTTGCAGCAGGTTTGCTTGCAGCTACTATTGCTGTTGGCGGTTTCGCAGGCGTACCGGGTATGATCTACATTATCGGTATGTCCAGCCTTATGGCATCTGCAACCGAGCTTGTTGTTGCATTTGTAATGGGTCTTGGCGGCACGCTCATCTGGGCATTCTATGGTATGGTAGACATTCGCCTTACCCTTATCATTCTTGCCGGTTCATTATTTGGTGTTCAGCTTGGCGCAATCGGTACTACGTATGTTAAGGATTATGTAATCAAATACGTAATGGCGACTATTATGCTGATCGTTGCATTCAGTCGCGGTCTTGCTATCCCTAAATACTTAAAACAGCTTGATGCTATTAACTGGGACTCCGGTCTTATCAGTAGCATGAGTCAGGTAAGTTTCGGACTTATGTGTTTTGCTTTGGGCGTAGGCGCGTACATCATTCTTAAAGGTATGATCGTTGGTCGCAGAAAAGAACGTGAAATGGAAATGGGTGCAGGCTCTAACGCATAAGCACGATGTAATCTAAGCACAAAAGGGCGTTACGAATGTATAAAAAAATGCTTGTAGCTTTTGACGGCGCAGAATCATCCTTGGATATAGTTCGGCAGGCAGCACGCTTTGCACGTTCTGAAAATTCCATGATCGATATTGTTACGGTTTGTCCGGAGTATCAGGGTGATTTGCGAATCCAAGGTGATACAAGTGTTCTGTACGATATGTATGAAAACATTCGTAACGCTCTTAATAATGCAGTCTCGTTATGTGAATCAGAAGGGATAAAGGTTCGGGGGCATTTCTGCATAGGAAATCCGGAAGATGTTCTTGTGGAGCAAATAGCCTCCCTCGGGTGTGACATTGTCGCACTCGGCACGCACTCAAAAAAGCTTTTGCAATCCATAGTGATTGGCTCTGTTGCCGGTACCGTAGTGCGTCAGACAGATTGTGACCTTCTGGTCATCACAGGAAACAAGGGACTTTCATTACAAAGTATTTTTCTAGCATATGATGCAAGCGCAGAAGCCAATGCTGCAGCGCAACAGGCGAGCGCGTTGGCAGAACGCTATGGTTCTCGACTTACAGCCGGTATCGCCTATGAAATGGACATGGAGGCGTTCAGCCTTTCACCAGTGGTAGAACGTACAGTGGTGGAGAAAACAGAACTGGCTGTGGAAGCCGTGAAAAGCATAGTCGACGCTTCGGATGTAAGGGATTTTGATGTGGCAGTGCGCTACGGCAATCCAACACACAAGGTGTTAATTGAAGAGGCGCAGAAAAAGGACGCAGGGCTGGTCGTTATTGGGGCGGGTGTTCGCAGTAAGCTGTCCCATCTTTTAGTGGGTGGTGTGGTGCATAAACTTGTATACAGCAGCGCTTGTCCCGTACTTATTGTTAAGGAGCAGATGCAATGAGCGTAGAAGTGATAGCAGACGAATGTGATGCAGCGGCAGAGCTGGAATATGCTGATGACGACAATATGCGGTTCAGCACATACTCCTTTGTTAATGTAACGACAAACGAGCAGTACGACTTTGACAATATGGTTTTGGAAGAGTCTTTGGTCGCAAAAGGCGGGCTTGTTGTGTTTATCTTGGAACCAGACAAACCGCGTTTTTATACAGTCGAATTGGTGGATGACACAAATCAACGTGTCGAGCTGACAAAAGCTAAGAATGGATTCAGTAAAATTTTGCTATTGTTTGCGTTACTCGGTGCAAGCTGGTTTGTTCTCGACTACATTATGAAGTTCTTCTTCTAAGACGAGTTTAGTCAATAATCTTTGACTGAAAACGTAGCGCATAAAAAATTTATGTACGCTTTCAGGTTGCTGAAAGGTGCAGAGCGACGATGTCATGATATGGCATTTGTTCCCATGTTTTCCAAAAAATCAGCTATGCACCCAACCTGCATCTGCTGACCGCATAATAAGAGTATGTAGCTCTTGGCGTAGGGGCTACATACCCCAAATTTACCCCAGTTCCGTATCGGCTGCATGAACTTTTTCCTCCTGTAGCCTTTTGCCCCCTTCTCAGTGCATGAGAAGGGGGCATTTGGTTTTGCGAGGAGCGAAAACACAACAGCATGGGGATGTCGTTGTGTATGATGGTTTAGTTACATAGCGGCTTCATAAATTTCCATAACTTCTTCATGAGTGAGTGTACGTGGATTTGTGAGTACGCATGCGTCTTTTTGAGCATTTTCAGTCATGATTGGAATATCAGCGATTGTTACATCTTTACCGTAGCGTTTTCCAAGTTCTTTTAATCCGCTCGGGATGCCGACATCTTTAGATAATGCGCGGATTGCCTTCATACATTTTTTAGCAGCATCGCGGGTGCTGACGCCTTCGATATCTTCACCCAGCCATGCAGCCATTTCTGCAAAGCGATCCATTTTAGCGATCAGATTCCGTTCTTCAACAAATGGTAAGAGAATAGCATTACATTCGCCATGCGGCAGGTTGTAATAGCCGCCTAACTGGTGCGCCATAGCATGAACATGCCCGACACTTGCATTGTTGAAGGCCATTCCTGCCAGATATTGAGCGTAGCACATGCCTTCGCGAGCATGAATGTCCTGCCCGTTGGCAACAGCTGGGCGCAGGTGCTTTGAGACAAGTTTGATTGCTTTTTCCGCACATGCATCAGTCAGATGTGTTGCTGCTATGGATACATATGCTTCAATGGCATGTGTTAATGCATCCATGCCGGTTGCTGCTGTGAGGGCGGGTGGCATTCCCATCATCAGCAGCGGGTCATCTAGCGCGATGGCAGGTGTTACGTGCCAATCAATGATGGCCATTTTTACTTTGCGCGCCGTGTTGGTAATAACGCAGCAGCGTGTCATTTCTGAAGCAGTACCGGCAGTGGTGTTAACTGCTATATATGGCGGCATACCTTTTTCTGATTTATCCAGCCCTTCATAATCGTGAATAGTACCACCGTTGGTGCTTACCAGTCCTATGCCTTTGCCGCAGTCGTGCGCGCTGCCGCCACCAAGGGTGATGAGCGAATCACATTGCTCTTTTTGATATACGGCAAGTCCGTCCGCTACGTTTTTATCTGTAGGGTTCGGTACTGTTTCATCAAAAACAACACAGCGAATACCGTCCGCCACAAGCAGATCTACAATTTTTTGAGTCATGCCGATGGCAGTCATTCCCTTATCTGTTACCAGCAGCGGCTTGGTTCCACCCAACGAGCGGACTTTAGCGGGGAGCTCTTTATGTGCTCCGATTCCCATCAAGGTAACGCTTGGAATAAAAAATCCATTTACTTGTTCGCATATAGGCATAGCAGTCTCCATAACTTAAGTTAATTTGAACTGACGAAAAGAGGACACAAAGGGGAACTGCGCTCATTGCTGTACTATTTTTGGTGTTCGGCGACCAGTGAGGTGAACCTGAACGTCGAAGGTGAAAATATACGGAGTACAGCTCTTCATTAAAATATACCGAAAAATAGACAGAGTGCAGACATTCACTGCCAAATACAGAGCGAAGACACTCCTTGGGCGACACGAGGTGTCGCCATCAACGTATCAGTGAGAGCGTATGCCTTCTATTTTATGAGTGTTGCTCTTAATTTGAAACAGTATGTACTCCCATATTTTTGAAGAAACATAACCGTCCGTATATGTTAGAAATAATAACCTCCGCAGTAGTGAATCCAGCAAGTCTATACAGCGTCCATTGTGCAGGGCGAGTATTAGAATTTTTGAAGAAGTTGAACTTCTAACTATTTGAAATTGTAAGATGTTGTTGTGCAGATTCTTAGTTTTATTGTGACATCTGGTTGTGGCTGTACGCGCAAGGGATGATGTCACGTTTTTTATTGTTTACGTGACTTGGTTGTGTTTGAGGTTGGCTTTACATAGAGAATCAGCGTTGTGCGTTATGTTTTTTTGTATCTATGTAAGGATAAATATTATGAATTTACTTCGAATTGCTCTCATGGGCGTATTTCTGTTTGCTACTTCAGTAACAGCATGCTTGGCTGACGATGTTGTTTTGGCATCCGGTGCTGGATACAAAAAAATGGTGAACGCTCTTGTTGCAGAATATGCGCAGCAGACAGGGAATTCTGTTGATCTTATCTTTGGCAATATGGCTCGTGTTACCACGTTGGCAAAGCAGGGGGATAAGGTAGGGCTGGTGCTCGGTGACACCGGTTTTTTGGAAAAAGCACATCTCTCCATGCAATCGATGCAGGAACTCGGACGCGGCAAGCTTGTGCTGGCATTTTCCAAATCCGCAATGGCATCAACTGTTGAAGGATTGGATACTCCGCAGATAACTCGCGTTGCGTTGCCGGATGGTAAGAAAGCTATCTATGGCAAGGCAGCGCGTGAATTTTTACAATCAAGCGGAAGGATTCCTGCGATTCAGCCTAAGCTTGTGGAAGTTTCCACTGTTCTGCAGGTGTTTTCATACTTAGCAACCAATGAAGTTGATATGGGATTCTTGAACCTTACCCATGCGTTGAATGTTGCAGATAAGCTTGGCGGGTATGTGATGGTGGATGAGTCTTTGTACTCTCCCATTTCAATTGTTGTGGGTGTACTTGCCAACAAATCGCAGGCAAAAGAACAGCAGGACTTTTTGAAATTTCTCAATACGCCCCAAGCGCAGGCCATTGTTCATAAGCACGGGCTGTAGTCTGTATGGATTTTTTTGCAATATTATCGGAGCAGCAAACTACTGCTCCTCTGTATCTTACGCTAAAGACGTTATGTCTTGTGGGGATACTGCATTTAGTAAGCGGTGTTTTGCTCGGGTATTATCTGACCAGTAAAAAAAGCATGATGCGTTCTGTGGTGGATTTTTTGGTAACGCTGCCGCTAGTGTTCCCGCCAATCGCCACAGGGTTTGTGCTACTTATGTTGCTTGGACGCTCAGGGCTTATAGGCACTGCGCTCCCTGTAGATATTGTGTTCAGTTTCACAGGGGTAGTCATAGCCTCGTTTGTGGCGGGGCTGCCGCTTATGGTAAAGTCTGTCGAAACGGCACTGAGGGGCGATGTACGGCGGCTGGCGGAGCTTGCCCATGTGCTGGGAAAGAATGATTGGGAGACCTTCTGGCAGGTTCTTCTTCCCAATATTCGTCGTAGTATAGCGACCGGTTGGTTTCTTGCCCTTGGGAGGGGACTTGGTGAAGTGGGTATAACCCTAATGCTGGGTGGAAATATTATCGGTAAAACCAACACGCTGTCTCTTGAAATTTACAACGCTGTGTTCAGTGGTGAATTTGATAGAGCAATGGTGCTGGCATCAATTTTGGCTGTTTTTTCCTGTGTGATCTTTATTGCGCTGAAAAAACTTTCGTCACCTAACCTGTTATAGGCGTACTGAATACAATACTGATGATCACAAATACATTTCTTCATATTAGAGGAATCAGCAAACGGCAGGAAGAAGTTCTCTGGCAACAGGGGGTAACGGACTGGACGTTGTTTGCGAAGGATGCGCCGGTTTCACGTCCCTGCGCGTTGAATGATTCTCTCGATGCACTTAGTTCAGGGGATGCTGAGTTTTTTGCCCGTGCCTTGCCAAAGGCGGAGCATTACAGGATTGCTTTGGAGTTTCCTGACGATGTGATGTTTTTGCGTGTGGAAACTACCGGAAGCAGCCTGTATTATGATTCGCTCACTATGGTAGGCTGGTCGTTTGGTAAAACATACAATGTGTATGTGGCGGGGGAGGATTCGAGTGCATTTGTAGAAGCAATACGGCGCGCAAAAGTTGTTGTGACATTTAACGGTACGATGCACGACTGCAAATTTATTCAGAAGCACTTTCCAGAAATGGTACTGCCGTCTGTTCATATTGATCTACGATATTGCGCAAAGCGGGCAGGATTGTCTGGTGGCAGAACAGTCATTGAACATGCTGTCGGGTTGGTTCGTCTCACAGTTGCCGAGTCCGCACCAGTGTTGTGGCATCGTTATCGTCGTGGAGATTCAGCTGCGTTGCGGCGGATGATCACGCATAACCATGCGGATATTGAAGCGCAGAAAGTGTTGCTGGATGCCTGTATCGCTCGTTTGTACGCCAAGAAATCTATTCCTGTTGCTGTGCGTTCCTCAGTGCGTTTTGCAAAATATTCAAGTGTAATCAAGTGGGCAAAGGCAACGAGCCGTGGCTTTAGTTCCGGCATTAAAATTTCTGCATACAAAGGTGATAAAGCTCCTGCTGTGACCTACAGCCAGTTGCAAGGAGACATGTCGCTTGATGATGTTTGTGTTGTGGGAATAGATCTCGTTGCGTCAGAAAAAAGGGAGTCCGGATTTTGTATTCTGCGTGGCAATGTTGCTACGACATCACGCATGAAGACTGATGAAGATATGATAGAAGCGGCACTTGTTGCAGGTGCCAATTTGATTTCTATAGATTCCCCGCTTGGTATCCCGCATGGACGAATAACGTTTTGGGATGATGACATCATGCGTGAGCAGTATGGCATTACTCGTGAATGCGAAAGGGTGTTAAAGCAGCGCGGGATTTCGAGCTATCCTTGTCTTATTCCCAGTATGCAAAAGTTAACCCAGCGGGGCATGGGGCTTGCGGCCAAATTTAAAGCACTTGGTCTGGAAGTCATTGAAGGATACCCCGGCGGCACGCAGGACATTCTTTCTATTCCGCGCAAGCAGGCAGGATTGGCAGATCTTATTGAGGGGCTGATTGAGTTCGGTATTACAGGTCAATTTACACAGGACGCAATGAGTCAGAAGGAAGAAGCGCAGGTTCCCAGCAACATCACGAATAGTCCTAAAAAAATACGCGCTAAAGCCAGCTGGAGTCAGCACGTGGATAACCGGACACCGTTAGATGGTGTTTCGGCGAAAAAAAATTCAACACAAGCTTCTTCCGTCAAAAAAGCTGTCACACAAAAAAGAATAAAGATCAGCCACGATGAATTGGATGCCATTACATCTGCCATTGTAGGATTATTCTATCTTTGTGGCAGGTACGAGGCATTAGGCAATGCGGAAGAAGGATATTTGATAATACCGTGCCTAAGGGGAGTCTCTTGCTAGTATCTGTAACTTTGTCTGATCGTTGAGGTAGGAAGGACAATGACTAAGTGGAACTGGCGTAAGGCTTAACGTCATTGACTGATAACGCACTGCCTTGAAAGAGGAGACGTGGTTGAGGGTACTTGAGTACATCCCCGATAAAAAGAGCTCCATCTATAGACAACGTAGATGGAGCTTTTTTATGTGCGGTGATTACATAAGAGCTTGAAGAGAAGCGTAATCGTATGCAGCTGTAATTTTTTCATGAATTTCTTTGGAAGAAATTTCACGGCTTATTTTGAGCTGCGTGGTTGTTTCGTTTAATCCGTCGTTCCAAGTGATGTCCACAAAGTAGAAATCTATGAAGTTCTCCGCAGTGTTTACAACTACTTTTGCATACTTAATTGGCTCTTCAGGAAGTGTTCCAAGCGCCGCCTTAACCTCTTTATCAAAAGTGGAAATATCCATATTCCCTCCTATAAAAAATTCCATATCGTATCATTGTAACAATACGCTGATATTTAGGTAGACGCAGCCTTTGTAGTGTACATAGTGACCAGTGGCAAGTATGTGTGTCTCAGTAAAATTACGTATTAAATTGTACGTAAATTGTCTGTTTATATTGCAGATGCACTCCACTACAAGATAAGAGCATAACTATGAAAGAAAATGATCCTTTTTATACGAAGCTGGCTTGGGCAATTATGATGACAGGGGTTGCCATAGGTGTAAGTGTTTTTATTTACTGCACTAAAAAAGGTCTGTAATTGCAGACTGATGAAAAACGAACACATTCTGCGACGAATACTTGTTGTTGCATGGCTTTCTTACTTCACGCGATTGCCTGATCGAACTTCATAAAAAAATCAAATTCTTACATACAGCTGTATGGCTTTGGGCTTGGATTTTTCCGTATTGTAACATTGCTCAGATTTATTCCAGCCTAAAGGTGAGGGGCTCTTTGAAGCATATGCAGGGTAAATAATCGTCAGTACTATTTTGCAACGGGTACTGTAGGCTGAACATTTTAGAGCCTGTTTTGGGTTAGTAGCAATTTGAACTTTGGGTACATGGAAAGATATGTCAAATTTTGTTTTTATTACGCTTTTGGCGGCGTTCCCGGCGCTGTCTACGGATATGTATCTTCCTGCGTTGCCTATTATTCAGGAACAGATGGGGATACCGCTGGCTACCGCGAACTTGTCGCTGGTACTTTTCTTTGTGTTTTTCAGCTTTTCGCTGTTGATCTACGGTCCGCTATCAGACCGTGTCGGCAGGCGTCCTGTATTGCTGGGCGGCATTACCATCTATATTCTTGGCAGCCTGCTATGCGCTTTGTCTCAAAGTATCTGGCTACTTGTTACTGCTCGTATTATTCAGGCAGCCGGGGCGGCATCTGCTTCTGCACTATCTATGGCTCTTGCAAAAGATTTGTACACAGGTGCGGAACGCCAAAAAGTGCTGGCGTACATGGGTGTTATTGTCCCGTTGTGTCCAATGCTTGCACCGTTGTTCGGTAGTTTTGTGTTGGAATTCGCATCATGGAATTGGATTTTTGTATGTCAGGCTGTGCTTGCAACACTGGCAATGTACGGAAGCATTACTTTTGACGAACCGGAGTTTGAAAAGATACGCGGTTCTGTTTGGAAAGTCGTTTCCCGTTACTCTGCGGTATTGTCTAATGTGCCATTTTCATTAAGCTGCTTTACCTTTTCCTTCATGGGTATCGGATTTTTCGGATTTCTTGCTGGCTCCGCAGATATTTATATTCTGTCATACGGACTGACGGAACAAGAGTATGCAATCTTTTTCGGCTTTAACGCGTTAGGATTTATGCTAGGCTCTCTGCTTTGCTCTCGTTTATGTATCGGCATGACTTCTATGGAAATATTGCAAGGCTCGCTTCTTGGCATCTTGGTTTCGAGTATTGGATTGTATTTCTTTGGGCACACCGCGATAGGGTTTGCAATTACCATGTTCTGTATGACCTTCTCGATCGGTGTAAGCCGACCTGTAAGTAACCATATGATCTTGGAAACTGTGGATTCCGACGTAGGTACCGCCGCGTCTATTCTCACATTTACCTATTTTATTCTTGGCGCATTCGCCATGCAGTTCATTTCCTTTGATTGGGTCAGCAAACCGGCTGTTATTTCTCAAATGGGTATTGCAGCGGCGATTATTCCTCTTGTGGCGCTTTTCTTCATGCGCAAAAGGCATGAGCAAGCACAGCAGGTTGAGCAGGAACAGGAGCAGGAATAAAAATTGCCGGTGGGTCGTGGGTTTGTAAGAATATTCTTATGATATAAAATTTGATCCGATAGGTACTGGCAGCAGAGTAAAGCAGCATCCATGCTTTTTCTACAGGCACACCATCAGTCGGAATGTAATATACAAAATAGAACGAACGTCCCTGTCTTCGAATGAAAACAGGGACGTTTTTTATGGAGAAAAGAAGTTTTGTTAATTGAGAATTAGAAGGCGTGGTGAAGAGTTGTGAGTAGTTATTGCAGATGAGGGAAGGGCTTTTAGTTGGTTTCGTTTATGAACATGGAAGAATGCGCAGAATGCTTGAAGCGTAGAAAACGTAATTTTTCATTTATGTCCCGTCATGTCATAGTCCTTCTCATCCAAGGAGGACGTATATGACGAGAAAGCAGCGAGATTGGAAAACACACATTGCAGCTTGGCAAAACAGCGACTTATCACAATCCGCATAATTTTCTAAATGCCGAAAGAATATCTCAGCCTAAGAAAGAAACTGGGGTTTATCAGCAATCTGAAGGCGGTGTCATAAGACACAGCCTTCAGATAATAAATGGGAGGTATAGGTAGTTAGACGAGTACTGTTATGTTTATTGACGATAAGCGTAGCTTTGTATGGGCGGTTGTTCAAAGATGATTCCTTCGAGAAAGCAAACAAGATTCCGTTTCAAGGTCTACAGCAGACCTTAACGCTCTGACAAAACCGTCCATCCCAGTATACTGCGCTCCATAATTAAGATTAAATGCGTAATCAAAATCAGGAGGGTTAACACCCTGCGCATGTTGCAAAAGAGTTTCAAGCTTGTCCAAGGCCTTGACTAATCGTGCTTCGGGAGTTTTAGCAGATTCGTACTCTTCCCATAAATCCATTATCTCTTCCTGTATGTCTTCAGGGAGTGGGCGCAATAGATCAACCATGTCGATCCGCTCTTGTTCATCCTTAGGGCCTTTCTGTTCCGGTGCGGGGATATCGCCATGAATCGTTTCCCCCAGGTCGTGAACAATGCAAAGATGCAATATCTTCAGTGCGTCCAATTCCGGGTATTCTCGACTTACGAGCATTGCAAAAAGACACAACCGCCAACTATGTTCAGCTGTACTTTCCTGTCTTCCTGACTGCGTCCAAGTTGCCCGCAGTGTGCTTTTTAAGGCCTCTGCTCTGCGCAAGAAATCCAGCAAACAACACACTGCATCCATGTTTTCACTAAGCAACATTTTTCATCCTTTTATTGATTAGACAGCAAAACGGGTAATAACTTATTTACATTGCTCAATGGTAAGATACGATTCCGGTCTGCTGAGCACTTCCTGAAAGGTATCGTAAAAAATACCCGCATGATATCCATCTGCGAGTCCATGATGCACCTGAAAAGAGTATGGCATCCACCACTGATCTTTTTTTTGGGTAAAACGGCCCCATGACAATCTTGGAATGGAATCATTGCGGCTCAAATGTACCGGATGCTGCATACTTGTAAATTTAATCCAAGGCAGGGAGGTCATATAAATCAAATCGTCCTGCTTCGGATCACCAAGCATCAAATGATTTGCTTGCTTAATCTCTTGCGTGTTTTCGTCGACTTCCTGAAAAAAACGTTGGCTATCATAGCTAAACTGAGCATTGCAGTAATTAAAAATGTTGTTCGCACCTGTTATGGTAAAAGAGGGGTGCACGAGTTCGTGTTCTACTACTTGATCATCACGAACGCGGGTTTTCATTTCCGGAATCTGGTTTGTTACATAGGAAGAAAGGTATAAAATTAAATTGAAAAACTTAATATCTTGCTCTTTCGCATAATTTCGGGTGGCGGTGACATCTACATCAAAGCAGACGTTAAAATGAGGGTAGTCCATTTCGGAAAAAAAATTGAAATAACTTTTTCTTTTCCATTGAGTTATATCTATAGTCTTCAAAATAACTCCAAGTGTACAGGCTATGATAATACACCAATATAAATTGCTTTTGTAAGGTCAGTCGTTCCGCAGAAAGCAATATATAAAAAAGAATTATGGAAAAAGGACATTTGTCCCACAAAGTAATTACATGAAATCAATTCACAACCAACTCGCCCAAGAACTTCTCGATGCATACGCACGCCAAAGTCAACAAACTCAGGCTCAAATAACGGAGACAGCGGTCTCCCCGGGAACCTCGATCATCAATCAGGAGGAGCCCCTTGAAAGCGTATTTATTGTTCTTTACGGCAGCATGAAAATCCATCTAACTACAACCAAGGGCACTGAATATCTCGTGGCCATTGGAGGTCCAGGGGAGCTAATCGGGGAAGTCGAAGCCCTGACTGAAGACCTTGCCACCTGTTCTGTAACTGCACTGACTGAAAGCAAAGTCGCGAAGATCTCGCAGAATGCCTATAGGCGTTGGCTCAAAGACGACCATGAGTTTGCACTATTAATTAACCGAATAATCTCCTACCGACTTCAGGCCATTACCAAAAGAGCTGCTATCCACCTTTCCTATCCCATGGAATATTCCGTTTTGAAGCTCCTTAAAATGGCTTCCATTCAAAATGTGTCAAAAAGATTGGATATTTCAAAAGATGAAATCGCCAACTATCTCGGTACGAGCGTAAGAAGTATAAACCGCATTCTGAAAGACCTACAAAACAAAAAAGTGCTCTCCCCGTCCAAGGTTATTGAAATTATATCAATGGAGAATCTTGAGAGAGCCTTGCGTACACACCACGAATGAAATTAAAAACCTCACCTTCCGTCTCACCCATACGATCCGCGGTGGCACCACTTTTTCTTCTCTAAAGAGATTCTTTGTAATCGTACAATCATCTGCACCTTCTTTCATCAATTGATAGAAGGTGCAGGTGGTTCGACGGTTACAAGAAAACAGCTTTGGATGAATTTGTAATGTAAGGAACTCGGTAAGGAATATAGAATAGGTGAGATTGGGTGTTGTGTGCGCTGGCGTAATGTTTGCCACTCTTACGAAGAGGTTTCAGCTTATGGGACGTTTATTCTTTGTCTTCTGTTTCATGTGGGTTCTTGCTTTCCCTGTCTTAGCTGTCGCTCAAGATGATGATACGTCAGCGAATTCCGTTGATACTGGCCGTCTTAACGTTCTGGCAATTCTTGAAGATGAAGAAACTTCTTTGCTTAAAGCAGGCGATACTAAGCTGGATGAAATTAGAGACGAATTACAGTTCTTGAACTCTGGGTATCGGCAGATAATTTTAAGTCTGGGGATAGCGAGCACCACGCCAATGGTGCTTTGTGAGTTTTATGCACACCTTTCCAGTATTAATGAAGAAAGTTCTGATATTTTTGACGCATTGAAAGTTCTACAAAAACAGGTTCAAACACGATTTGATGGTTTGGAAAATGCGTCAGGAAATTTTTCCAGTAAGAACGAAGCGCCATTGTCATCCGAAGAAGACTGGAATTATCAAAAATATACCGTCCGACTAAACGCACTCCAGAAGACATTAAAGCAACAATCCGTACGAATAAAGATTGAATTAGATATTGCAGAGCGGCTAGAAAAGAAATCGATGACTCTTTTGACTCGCATGGAAAAAGAGATTCCTTCCAAGTGGGAAAGCTATTTTCTGGTAGGGAAAAATCCGCCATTATCAAGTGACTTCTGGACAAGTGATTTTTCCCCAAGTCATTGGCTTTCGTTACGGCTTCCTGTCTGGTTAGGACGCCTTTCTGTTGCTTCAAAAGATTATACCAGTAAAGTTCTCTTCTTTTCTTCAGTGTTGTTACTCTTGAGCGGGCTGGGAGTGTTCATTGGGAAAAGCATTTTCCTTAAAAATGAACATAAGTCTGACCTGCCGAAATTTATAGCTGCCAGTGTGGTGGTGAGTATCGGTGCTTCCATTATGCTCACCAAGCATCATTTTTACCCTCATGTGACCGGTATAGTCGCCATTCTGGGAGTGAGCATTTATAGCTTCGGTTCAATGTGGGCGGGAGATATTATTCGGCGTACATTTAGTGACTATGACAACCCCTCCAGAATTCCTTTAACGTGGTTGTTTGCAGTGGGTGGGCTTTTGCTTGTAACTGGTCTGCCGGAGCAACTTGTTGTTTTTGTATGGGTGTTATTGGTTGTGATCATTGTCGCCGTTATGAAACGTCGCCTCTCTGCTCGTTCTCTTAGAATCAAACAAACTATCTGGCTGTGGGGGCTGGTAGCCTCTGTCGTTATGGCGTTGTTAGGATTCGGTCGGCTTGCCGTCCTGGTGGGAATGCTGATTTATACCGGCTATTATATCTATACGATAGGCATGGCTGTAACGTGCCTCGCAGCGTATGGAATTTCCCGTTTGCCGGATACCGGCATATATGCATTCGTTCGTGCATTGCTTATGGGGATATTGTCTCCATTAATATGGGCAGCATCGGCAGCACTTGCTGGATCTTGGCTTTACGACTTCTTCGGTGCAGGCGTGTTTAAAGCAACAAGCGATTTCAAATTCGGTTGGAAAGGTTTTTCGTTGCAGCTGTTCAATGTAGTTATGGTTGTGGCTCTTTTTTTTCTGACTCGTGCGGCAATTGCAGTGGTTAAAACCTATATCAATCGTGAAGGAAAAAAGTGGCCAAGGTCAAAGCGCGGCACAATACATTCTTTAGAAACCATTTCGGCATACACATTCTGGGCGTTGTTTGCCTTGTTTACAATGGGATTTCTTGGTGTAAACTTAACAAGCTTCACTGTTATCGCAGGTGGTCTTTCTGTGGGTATCGGCTTTGGTATGCAGGCTATCTTTAATAACTTTATTAGCGGCTTAATTTTACTTTTTGGTCGCTCCATTCAGCAGGAAGATATTATTCAGGTAGGGCAGCTGTGGTGCACTGTGAAAAAAATTAATATTAGAACCACGGTCGTTGAATCGTTCGAAAATGCGAGCATCATAATTCCCAATTCCGATCTGATTGCAACACAGGTAACAAACTGGACAAAAGACGATCCTACATTGCGCAGGGATATTCTTGTTGGAGTTGCATACGGCTCAGATACAAAGCTTATTGAGAAAACTCTCATGAAAATAGCTGTCGATCACCCGCGAGTATTATCGAAACCGGAACCTCGGGTTTTGTTCAATGACTTTGGAGCGAGTAGTTTGGATTTTATCTTGCGCGTATGGATTGATGACATTGATTTTACGTTAAAAACAATGTCTGATTTACGCTATGAGATAGATAGAATTTTCCGAGAGCTGGGAATTGAAATTGCATTCCCGCAAATGGATCTGCATGTGCGGTCTGCTGAAGGGTTGAAGGCATTAAAAGATGCGCCTTCAAGTTAGAGCGAAAGGCAGGGACATTTGCAGGCAGCATTCAGTTCATATTTGAACTATGGACACCTCTGGCATGACCTTTATAGATGTAAGCGCATAAAAAGCCCCGTACAGCGAACTGTACGGGGCTTTTTATGTACGGAAAATCTTATTTTTCTTCTTCTGGCTTGCACCAAACGCAGAATTTTTCTTCACGTTCGGTAACTTTGCCGCCGCAAGTTGGACAGCCGTTTTTAACGCCGCCAGCTTGAACAACTTTTACTACGTCGCCAGTGTTGGCAACCCATGCGCCATTTGGACCTTTGGAGAATCCAAGCATGCCACATTTTTCACAGTAGTAATTAATCATCTTATTGTCGCCACAACGTATACATCCGTTCATGTGTAATCTCGCTTTATGGTAAGAGCTTGACGGCTCATGTGTTTCATTTTGAACATCCATAATAAGGTGAGGAAAACTGCAAGTCAACGGATACCCGAAGCGAACGTCTGGTTCCTGCTTGTACAGCATGTGGTTCAGAACAGAATTTCAGGTAGAATTCACTGAGCACTGGCTGTAAAGCATTGTCCACTATTGGTTAAGAATTAACCAGCGTTGTTGAGGGACGCGCTTAATTCGTCCAGCAGGGCCGTTTTTTCGGTCGCTGTGCATTCCTGTACAAACTCTTCCAGCAGGCCGATTACTTCTTCAACACACGGGGCGTTGTTATCCTGTAAAAGCTCTGCAAGAAACAGCGTCATGCCCATGCCGTCAGCACGGTTCAAGTGAGCGCTTTGTTCTGCGGAAGCAGTTGTAGCGTCATCCCAAATGTATTTTTCACAGTATGGGCTGTCCTGTAATACGTCTTTAACTATGATTTCGCATTCTGAAAGAGTACGCATAAAGTAAATACCTTTTACTTAGAGGTTATGTTTGCAGTACTCGTAATAATATGAGGTTATAAAGTAAAGTCAACATGCGTTAAAGATAGAATATAAAAGAGCCGCCATATTGAAAAATCAATATAGCGGCTCTCGCAGTATAGAGAACATCGTTGGGACTAAGTAACGATGTTCACCCACAGCAATTTGTAGATTCCTTTAAACAGGAATTTTTGGTGTTACGCCTTGGTTAGCACTTCTTGTAAAAGACAGTGTGTGTTTCAGGCCGTTGTATGCTCGTGAGTTTTTTAAGGATGTTTTTTTTTGTGGAAGCACACCGTGCGGGTGAATCCAATAATGAAGGAGAGCATGCTGATGAAAAAAAACAACCATGTGAGCGGAATAAGGAAAAACGGTTCAATGAGGAAGCCGTTTTCATCTATATGAGATCCAATGACATTATAGCTAATGCCACAGACCAAACTTGCTATCAGAAATAGCCAGGCAATCTTGTTTTTGAAAATACACATAACGTTCTCCATCAATTCTATTTCTATCGTAGCCAGAAGTTTGGCGTATGAGGTTCTACGTTGTGACCGGAACGGTAGTGTAAGCGGGTAGATTGCAAGCATAAAGGCTTTTCTCGGTTATCCTCACGAAATGAGGCTGCATATTGAAAAAGCCAAAATCTAACATGCAATGGATGTTAGACTTTGGCTCTTTCTAGTGCCGTTGCATTGCACTTGTGAGGATCACGCTGGGCAATACTGTTTTGTCGCTAGGCGGAAAAAATTAGTGAGAAACTGTTCCTGCTACCATACGCGCTTTATGGAAGGACGGGAAAATCGCTTCCTTCGGGAAGAAAAAGAGTGCGTAGCGGATAGCAACGTAGGAAACGATAATGGTTGCAATGTACAGTTCCATTGTTGCAAGGCTTGCTACCTGATCTACAATCTCCTGCTGCCATCCCTGTGCGCTCATCCATGCACTGGATTTGTACAGTGCGGTAGACCCGATTACGAGCGGGAATGTGAAAGCGGCGAATCCAGGGCTGAAAGGAAGACGAAGAAGCTTTGTAAAGGCTACGTAGAGTACAAATGTCATGAGTACTGCAATGCCGAGTAATACTGCAACAATAAGTGCAGAAGGAGTGCTTGTCATGGACAGGTAGCCTGCAAGTGAGAGACTTGCCGGTGCTGCCATAATTGCGATGGTCGGCTTTGCTGCGTCCACAATTTCATTACAGAAGATGAGACGGTAGATCATGATCGGCAACATGATGGCGTAAGCAACCATGCCGAAGTACAATAATAATGTTGCAAAAGAGTAGAAGTGTGTGCCAGCGAAGCTTACGTTAGCTACGATAATGCCCACTGGTGGCACAAACCAGCTCGGAACCATTTTCTGTAAAGAAAAGTCGTTGATCTGGTGAAAAATAAAGAATGCAAGAAATATAAGGTGAATTCCGACAGCTGCAAGCCAGAGTGCTTCGCCTGCCATTGGAGCAAATTTTGAAACTGCGTTGGAGATAACCATTGTTGCCATGGCGAATGTTGGAGCAACGCTGCCAACAACGGGATGAGCAAGATCGTTCAGCAACGTTTTAGGGTAGAAAACAAAACGAGCGAGGAGCGCAACGAGTAACATGGCAGCAATAGCTGCACCTGTTAACTGTGCGTAGCCCTGTAAAGGTGCTGCATTTTCCCAACACCAACCAAGGCTGGCAATACCAAGAGCAAGACCGGCAGTAGGAGTAGGAAGATCAGCGACTCGAATAATAGTTTTCGGATGGTTCATGGCGACCTCATTTGTGGTGAATGTGTAAGGTCGTTATAGGGAGAGTTTTTTGTGTAGCATAGTTTAATGTTTTTAATTTTTATGTAAGAAAAATTGAATATCTAAAAATATATGACAGAAATTCTTATTACCGTCTAAAATTCTTACACTTTATTCTTTATCCATTTTTGCGCAGAGGGGAAGCTATAGCATCCCCGTTTAATTATTTTTTTTTAATTCTCTCTTGCGGACGCAAAAAAAGCCAGAATCACATTGCTGCTATACACATGTGATTCTGGCTTTCATAACATCTCTTACTGTACCGAGGGGGTTTGGTAGTTAAGGGGACATACCGACAGTAAGGATGAAAAGAGGCTGGCTGCTACTTCACAGGTGTGCCTGTTGCAGTAGGGTTAGCTGGATTCATACTCCAAATATGCCAACCATCATCATAGAGACTAGCTTGGGTGAACCCCATAGCCTGAGCATACAGTAACGCTTCACTGGCGCGCCAGCCAGTGCCGCAATAAAAAGAAACTTCTTTGTCCGGAGTAATGCCCCATTCTTTCCAGAATGCTGCAATCTCGGTGTAATCGCGCATGGTGTTATCAGGGTTTCGGAAGTCATCCATGTTGTAGGAATCTTTTCCTGCATGTCCCCATGTAGCACCTTTGATGCGCCCTTTAGGCTTAATATATGAGTAGCCGGTTGTTTCACCGATGTATTCATCCCATGTACGGATTGAAACAAGCTCGCCATTTTTATCTTTAAGAATTCGCTTTGCCTCTTTCATGTCGATGATGAGGCTTGTGTCTGGAGTCGCTGTACCAAAATTCGTGGCTGGTGTCGGCGTTACTTCGGTTCGTTCTGTTTTGAATCCGGCTGCCTTCCATGCGGAAAGTCCTCCGTTAAGGATTCGAACGTCTTTTACGCCGAGGGAACGCATGGCAACGGCTGCGCGTGCTGCGTCAATTCCAGCTTCACCGTACAGTACCACTGGTGTGTCTGCGGTAACGCCGATCGAGAGCAGGTTAGCGCGAATTTCATCAGCTGGAAGGTAGTTCCATCTGCGTGCTTCAGATTCAAGAAGGTCGGTATTCAGGTGCACAGCTGTAGGAATGTGGTTCTGATTGTATACTTTGCCTTCGCCCCATGAGGCTTCCACAACGAGAATGCTTTTTTCAGCAAGACGTTTTTGTACCCATTGGGCAGGAACAATACCTTCGTAATGCGGCAGACGCTCAAGAGGTAATCCTGCTTGTGCCCATGCGGCAAAGGATTCTTTATAGAGGGAAATTTTAGGTGCGCTGATGCCTTGTTCTACAAGCCAGTTAGCTACGATGGTAGCCTGTTCTAGCGTGTATCCGTAGACGATAATGGATTTGGCAGCGGAGAGATTTTTTGCCGCAGTTACTTCAGCAGTACGGGGAAGGTCTTGTGTAACCCAGGAAGCTGAAAGGTTGGTGGCAGCGGGAAGGTGTCCCGTGCGTTTCTCACCCTGTAATGCCCAGCCGTTAAAGGCATTGGGATTACGTGCATCCACAATACGTGTACCTTGCTGGCTGCGCAGCGTGTCAACTTGCGCTGTGTCGAGCTGGGGAAATGTGGTAGCAAAAGCTGCTGTGGAAATAAGAAGAGCAAAGAATGTGTATACAATGGTGCGAAACGCCATGAAGACTCCCGAAAAAGATTTTCCATTTGATAACCTACCTGAGGAGATAGAACAAATTGAATAAACTAATAGAAGGGGTGGGCGGGTATAGAGTGATGTGATTGAATGAGCTTGCATTATGCAACTCACTAACTTACTGAATAAAGTTTGTGAGTGCTAACACGTTTTACAATGAGAAAATAATGAATCTTCCTCCTCAGCTTGCTCGTTATGGCGGATATCTGTTTGCGTTGATGGCCACCGTTATCTGGTCCGGTAACTTTATTGTTGCCCGTGGATTATCCAGTGAGATTGCTCCGGTTACCCTTGCTTTTTGCCGCTGGACAACCGCGACAGTTGTTTTGTTGCCGTTTGCATTTGCTGCATTGTACCGCCAGCGTACAGAGCTGCTTTCAAGTTTGCGTCATCTTATCCCCACAGCATTTATGGGTGTTACCGTCTTTAACACCTTAATTTATATTGCAGGGCATAAGACTACGGCGCTGAATTTGTCGTTGATTGCTATTTTCTCACCAGTCTTCATTATCGTTCTGGCGCATATCTTTTTGAATGATCGCATCACTATCACGCGTCTGTGTGGTGTTGTGCTTTCTGTGCTGGGTGTTGTTATGTTAACAACCCGTGGTGACCTTGGGTTGTTGCTTGAATTGCAGTTTAATGAAGGCGATTTGCTGATGCTGTTTGCCACACTCATTTTTGCAATCTACACCATTTTAGTCCGCCGTAAGCCGGTTACGTTACTGCCGACAGCGTACCTTGGTGCTAACTTTATTCTTGGTTGGATAATGCTGTTGCCATGGGTGTTGTGGGAGTGGACATACGCACCGCCTGTTATGCCAGCACCGCATGTTTTAGGATCTATCTTATATATTGGTGTAGGCGCATCTCTTTTGGCATACCTCTTTTGGAACTATGCCATCGCAAGCATAGGCCCTGCAAAAGCGGGCATTGTATATTACAGCTTGCCCCTGTTTTGTGGTATTGAGGCGTGGCTAATTTTAGGTGAAGCAATCACATGGGTGCATGGCTTGTCCGGCTTTCTGATCGTCTGCGGTATCTTTATTGCGAACCGTCAATAGCTGGCGGTAGCGACGCAAGGTAGGTTTCCGCCACGGACAGATGTTGTTGTAGCTTGGCTTCATCCATGCGCTGCAATCCCCATATCATGGGGCGTGTGCGGTTGTTACCTTCAAATAGTTCATAATGTGTGAAGATAAAACGCCAGTATAGCCCGTCCCAGATAGGGCACCATTCATCTTGAGGGAAATCGCTCATCTTGCGTACGTAATTGCTACTGCTCACATACGGTTTAGTAGTAATGAGTCCGCCATCCGCGTATTGGCTCATGCCGTACACATTGGGCACCATAACCCAGTCGTAAGAATCTATGAAAAGCTCTAAAAACCACGTGTACACCTGCGTGGGATCGAACTCACAGAGCAACATGAAATTCCCCAGAATCATAAGCCGTTCTATGTGATGGCAATATCCGTGTTCCAGCACTCGTTTGATGACTGTATCCACAGGAGTAATTCCAGTGGTGCCGGTGTAGAACGATGGTGGAATTGGACGGGTATGTTTGAAAAAGTTTGATGTACGCTGCTGCACACCCAGTTTGCAGTAAGTTGCGTGCATAAATTCCCGCCAGCCGATAAGTTGCCGTATAAATCCCTCGATAGAGTTGAGAGGAATCTTGCGTTCTTCCCATATATCCTGAACCGCATTAAGCACCTGCTGCGGACTAAGCAATCCTATGTTCAGTGCCGGAGATATGAGGGCGTGGAAAAGGAAGTCGTGATCGTGCATGATGGCATCCTGATAGATACCGAAGTGCGGCAGCTTGTGTTCGATGAAGTCATCAAGCCATTGTTGTGCCTGTTCATGTGTGTGCGGGTAGAGAAGTTGTAAGTCTGAACCGAAAGCATCTGGATAGGTTGCTGTTACGTGCGCGTATGCCTCTGCGGCAAACGGAGATGTTACATCCGGTGGCGGTGGGGGAACCGGCACAATACCATCATACGCATAGCGATTCTGGCTATCCATGGACCATTTTCCGCCCACTGGCTTTCCGTTTTCCTGTAGCAGTACGTTTAACGTTTTACGCTGGGCAGAATAGAATGATGCCTGACGCGGCTTGTCGCCCAACAGCGTCTCGGCTTCGTCTTTTTGCAAAAAGAATAAAGGGGTAGGTAGTGTGGTCAGGATGATGTTGCGAGCAGTGCATTCTCGCTCGAGTCGTTTTTCCAGCAGGTAATCTGAAAGGGCGGCAATGTAGATGTGAGTAATTTCGGCTTCTGCCAGTGCTGTAAACAGATTGTGCATGTCTGGCGATGGATGGTGAGGAATGTACGTGGTTGCGTGTCCCGCCTGTTGCAGACGGTGCTCATATGCCTTCAGACTGGCGCGATGAAGCATGAGTTTTTGTTTATGAAAGTTGCTCTGCCAGCGGTGATCGCCAAACATAAGCTGTTCTTCCAATAAAAAGACAGGACGGTTCTGCACAACGGCAGGGTGATCCAAAAAAAGCTGATGGGGAAAGACTACTGCTGCTTCTCGCATATCAACACCTCGTCAGAGCAGTGTATCAGGTCGTACGGTTTACTTCCATTATGCTCGTAGAGTTTGTTGGTATGCGAGATTCAGCAGGATAAATTGGTATGTTGTGCCCAATTCTTAAACAACGGCTAATTCCATTTTGCCCCATACGCTGACTTTGTCACCGCACTGGGCAAAAACGCCTTCAATACCGTGGTGCTGCAAGCGCACGGCCTCTTCTGTAACGCGTTCCACATCGCCGGGAAGTTTCAGCATATTACAAAATGAGGTTGCACATGCATCCGCAAGGCTGCCGTTTTTGGATCGAACTGCAACAAGTTCGCCCGAGCCTAAGCTGATGGAATGCCCGATGGTAGCGGAGGAGGCACAGATCCCCACAGGGAAGTCTGTATCATCCAGCTTAATACCAACGGTGGCATCACTGTTAGGGTCCGGTAACAGACCTGCAATTCTTGGTTTGGACGAAAGCATGTATACGTCGCCGCCGTTCTCAACAATAAGTTCGGGGCTCTGATATGCAAATTTTTCGCACACCATCTGTGAGATAGTGCCAGCCACTGCCGCCATAGGTCCAACATTAGCAATGCTGGCAGCTTCTGCCATACGTCTAATGATGAGTGCCGCGTGCTCCGGCACAACTACAGGGGAAAAGCTTTCCAAAAACTCGGGGTGAAATGTGATATAGGACTTCAACATGCCGCGTAGTTCTGTCACATACGCGGCAATCTCTAGAGATAGATTTTTACATGCAGTCACATGCAAGTCTGTCTCTTCGACTAAAACTTGAAATGCCTGTTCATCATCGTGCCGCGTATACTGCTGCCGATAATGTCGCAGGGGATTGCTGTATGCTTTTGTACTCATTGTGAACATATACCGAGGCTTGCATAGTTTTGCAACACTTCAAAAATGGAACCGTTTGCATATTGATGACAGAGGCATAGGGCAACGCCTTTTGGTCTGTAATGTGAGCTCCGGTTAAAATGAGGCGCTACAGTAGTGCAGGGCAGTGTTTTAAGTGGATATTCCACGAGAAATTCATACGGCGTGGGTTTACAAGATTGGTCATTCAGCCTAAAACATCTGCTTCAGGTTATTTTCGGCAAGGATATTCCAGATTGATGGCAACCTTGTACATTGCTTTGCTGCTTTAAAGCGCCAAATGTCACATACCTCTATGTATGCTTTGATCTTGGTTTTTTTGCACTTTGCACTGCACATATTTGCTTCAATCCGGTAAAAATAGCTTTAAAAGCTGCAAGTTCTGCTGAAAGTCTGAGACTATTTTTTAAGGATTTTATTGGGAAAGCACATAATTACAGGGGGTCATGATGACCAAGCACTTTACACGTATCAGAGATTTGGGTTGCCAAGCTGCATATGACCTTATTGCCCGCGCTAAAGAGATGAAGGACACTGATCACCGAAGTGAACTTCTTGCTGGTAAAACAGCGATTATGCTTTTCGAGAAGGCATCCACCCGTACACGCGTTTCTTTTGAAACTGCTGTGTACCAACTTGGCGGTAAAACCATTTTTATGACTCCAGCTGAAAGCCAGTTGGGTCGAAGTGAACCGTTAAAAGATACTGCTCGAGTGCTCTCCCGATACAATGACTGTATGATTGTTCGAACCTTCGGTCAGGAAAACATTGAACAGCTGGTACACTATGGTGATATTCCGGTTGTAAACGCGCTTACTGACCAAGGGCACCCATGTCAGATTATGAGTGACCTCTTAACTATCCACGAGCGCACTCCTAACTTTGACGCAGTACGTGTTGCATGGATTGGCGATGGCAACAACATGGCCAACTCATGGATTGAAGCTGCAATGTACTTTCCGTTTGAGCTGTTTATGGCGTTTCCGGAAGGCTACGAGCCGGATAAAGAGCTGCTTGCATTTGCGTTGCAGGCTGGAGCTAAAATCTTCTGTACTCATGAGCCTAAATTGGCTCTCGACGGTGCACACTACGTAAACACAGACGTATGGGCATCAATGGGACAGGAAGAAGAGCAAAAGCGTCGTGAAAAAGCATTTGCAGGATATATGATTGATGAGAAGATGATGGCTCTTGCTCACCCGGACGCAATGTTTATGCATTGTCTGCCGGCACACCGCGGTGAAGAAGTGAGTGAAGAAGTTATCGAAGGTCCGGCTTCAATTGTATGGGATCAGGCAGAAAACCGCCTTCACATGCAAAAAGCAATTCTCGAATGGGTATTCAAAGCAGATTAAGACAAACAGACAACAGACTGTGTCGCTGCTAGGAATATAAATTCAAAGCAGTATACACATTACGTTGCTGATTTTTTGAGATTTGTTGCTAGATAGTATGCGGAGCATGTAATGTGCTCCGCTTTTCAATAAAAGAATGGAAGGTACGAAATGTCTAATGATATTAAAAAAGTAGTGCTCGCATACTCCGGCGGGCTCGATACTTCTGTAATCCTCAAATGGATTGCGCTTACTTACAATTGTGAAGTTGTTACTCTTACTGCTGACTTAGGTCAGGAGGAAGATCTCGACGGCGTAGATGAAAAAGCATTGGCTACCGGTGCTACTCGCGCATACGTTGAAGACCTTCGTGAAGAGTACGCACGCGATTTTATCTTTCCGATGATGCGCGCTAACGCAATCTACGAAGGCCGCTACCTGCTCGGTACTTCCATTGCGCGTCCGCTTATCACCAAACGCCTTATCGAAATTGCTCACGAGGAAGGCGCTCAGGCAGTAGCACACGGCGCAACCGGTAAAGGCAACGATCAGGTTCGTTTCGAACTTTCTGCAATGGCTCTTGATCCATCCATCAAAGTTATTGCTCCTTGGCGTGAATGGAACTTCCGTTCCCGTACTGATCTCACCAACTTTGCTGAGCAGCACGACATTCCGCTTCCGGTTGCTGAGTCCCGTAAACTGTACTCCATGGACAGAAACATGCTTCACTGCTCCTTTGAAGGTGGCGAGCTGGAAAACCCTTGGCTTGAGCCGGGTCCAGGTTCCTACCTCATGTCTGTTCCAGTAGAACAGGCTCCGGACGAAGCAGAGTACATTGAACTCGAATTTATCAGCGGTGACCCTGTTGCTCTTAACGGTGAAAAATTAAGCCCAGCCGAAATGGTTAAAGCGCTTAACACTGTTGGCGGTAAACACGGTGTTGGTCGTCTCGATATGGTTGAAAACCGCTTTGTTGGCATGAAGTCACGTGGCGTGTACGAAACCCCGGGCGGCACAATTCTGCACGTTGCTCATCGCGATCTCGAAGGCATCTGCCTCGACCGTGACACCATGCACCTGCGTGACTCCTTGATTCCTAAGTACGCTGATTGCATCTACAACGGATTCTGGTTCGCTCCAGAGCGTGAAGCAATGCAGAAACTTATCGATGAAACCCAGAAAAACGTTTCCGGTACTGTTCGTCTTAAACTGTACAAAGGCAACGCTACTCCTGTTGGCCGTAAGTCTCCTTACTCTCTCTACCGCGAAGACCTCGCAACTTTTGAAGAGGACGATGTTTACGATCAGGCAGACGCAGCTGGCTTCATTAAGCTTCAGGGCTTACGTCTGCTCGGCTACAAAAAGTAGGTTTTCATCATGGCAGAAAAAAAGATGTGGGGCGGACGTTTTCGTCAGAAAACCGCTGCGCTCGTAGAAGAATATACAGAATCTGTTTCCTACGATAAAAATCTCTACAAGCAGGATATCGCAGGGTCTAAAGCCCATGCGCGTATGCTCGCTCGTCAGCAGGTTATTTCTCAGGCAGATGCAGATTCCATCGTATCCGGCCTTGATGCTATTCTTAAGGAAATTGAAGACGGTCAGTTCCAGTGGAAAACTGAGTACGAAGATGTTCACATGAACATCGAAAGCCGTCTTTCTGAACTTATCGGTGATGCTGGCAAACGCCTGCATACCGGACGTTCCAGAAACGATCAGGTGGCGCTTGATTTCCGCCTGTACGTGTCTGACTCTATCCGCGAATGGCAGGACCTTATTAAAGGCGTAGTTGCTGAGCTTGTTAAACAGGCAGAAGAGCACGTGGATACCTTGCTTCCAGGTTGCACTCATATGCAGCCAGCACAGCCTGTATCCCTTGCACATCATCTTCTTGCCTACGCATGGATGCTTCAGCGCGATTTCGATCGTCTGGTAGACTGCGACAAACGCGCTCGTGTGTGTCCGCTTGGTGCAGCAGCACTTGCAGGCACCACATACCCGCTTGATCCTGCATCAGTTGCAGAAGAACTCGGCATGTACGGAACTTTCAAAAACTCTATGGATGCGGTGTCCGACAGAGATTTTGTTCTGGAATCCTTGTTCGACGGTTCACTCGTTATGACGCATCTTTCGCGTCTCAACGAAGAACTCGTATACTGGGCAAACCCTAACTTCGGGTACATCTACCTGCCAGATGCTTACGCCACCGGCTCAAGCATCATGCCGCAGAAGAAAAACCCTGATGTTTCGGAGATCATGCGCGGTAAAGTAGGTCGTACTTTCGGTTCTCTCATGAATCTGCTCGCTACAGTTAAAGGTCTTCCAATGACCTACAACCGTGACATGCAGGAAGATAAAGAGCCGTTTATTGATACTGATAAAACAGTTTCAACATCCCTCGCCATAATGGCAGGTATGCTTTCCGAATTGCGTTTCAATACAAAACGCATGGAAGAAGTGCTCAAACAGGGCTTCCTTAACGCAACAGAACTCGCTGACTACCTTGTAGGCAAAGGCGTTCCGTTCCGTGAAGCTCACCACATCACCGGCGCTGCGGTGGCGCTTGCAGAAGACAAGAACAAAGGACTCGAAGATCTCAGCATCGAAGAGTTCAATACTGTTTCTGATCTGATTGCAGACGATGTGTACGAAGTACTTTCCTACAAAAATGCTGTCGCTCGTCGCAGAACTCAGGGTGGTACTGGCCCCGATGCTGTAAGAGCACAGATTGCAGAATTGAACGACTGGCTTAGCTAAGTCGGACAACATAGATTCCCAAAGGGGGCAGCGGTTGCTGTCTCCTTTTTTTGTGCTTTTTTACGATGTCCACCGTTGGTTTTTTTGGGGAAACCATTAGCTGTGGTTACCAGCAAGGAGCCTCTGGCGGTGCTTGTTAGCGGGGCAGCGGGATGTCTCCGACAGCGCCTATCAGCGGGATGCCTCTGGCAGGTCTACGACGCTTTTTTGTCTCCGACGGCTGGGGAAAACCTTTCTGTAGAAAGGTTCTTCCCCAGACCCCTTTCCAAAGACTTTTATTAGCGAGGGTGTCCCGTATATTATGGTCTCACGCGGCTTATGCGCCACTACCTTGGGTTGCTTGTTTAATCTTTGGGTTTGTTAGGCTTATGCCTCGCTATCTTGGGTATGGTCTGTTGTGTGTCAGTTCTCTTGATATGATTAACTTGAAGTGTGTCTGGTTAAGTCAGCTTTTCTTTGTGTGCGCGGGGTAGAGCACATCAGTGTGGAGCTTGTGGGATATGCAAGGGGAAGTAGGTATCGGGTGAGGTTGTGGGGGGAGAATATTCTGCGGGATATTTTATTGGGCGTATATTTTCGTTGCGACCACTCCCAATTTCGGTATATTGCAGCAGAACCACGGGAGAGCCGTGAAATTTTATGGAGAATCAGATGGTAAAAAGTATTTTTGTTGGCAACCTTGCATGGTCTGCTGAAGACGACGACTTGCGTGACTTCTTTGAAGAATGTGGCACCGTAATCCGTGTACGCATTATGAAAGATCAGGAAACTGGTCGTTCCCGCGGGTTTGCCTTTGTAGACATGGATGCTGATGAAGCAGACGCTGCAATTGAAATCCTTAATGGAAAAAACTTGATGGGTCGCCCAGCAACTCTTTCCGAAGCTAAAGCACGCGAGCCACGTCGCTAGTAACTGCTTTTTAGCTACTACAACAAATTTCGGTGTGTAAAAGCCCTTACCTCTCATAGGTAGGGGCTTTTTTTATTTTGATAGCCAGAGGTTGGTGAATGAAACTAGTATGCTTTTTTTGAATATATTTAGAATACTCAATCTGGATAAGGGAGCCGAACGTCAATTTCTTTTAAGAATAATAGGTAGTTATATATTGAATCAAACAGGTCATCAGTTGTTCCAATTGAATTAGATGGCCGTGCTTGGAATGCATGGATGATATTTCTATGTTTTTGAATGTTATTCAAAAAAGAAATTGTAGTTTCATCGAAGTTAGCATGTTTGCTTGAAAGGATTTTGAGTGGTTCAAAAGTTAGCTTGTCTGGTGTAATAATTCTTTCATTTCTTTTCTTATTCGGGTGCTTAAGATAATCATTCAAATATACACAGTAGAATAATTTTAGCGTACCTTCGACTAAGGCTCCAAGGTTTGCCCAAGCTAAAATTAATTCTCCTGATGATAAATTGGAGTGGTTTATCCATTTCTTGAGACAGTGAGCTAGAGATATTTGCCAATCTAGTTGAGCTGTGGCTAATAGTTCTGCTGAGTTGTCAGGAGCCCACCCGCGTGCATTTGACCAAAAGTTTTTATGCATCTCGTTTATCTTTATGATGTCATCAACAACTTCTTTCATATATTCTCCCAGTGATAAAGAGCACTGATAAGGTTTAAATACGACAGCTGTAGGTAGCTGCTTATATTTTTCTTATCTTTTATCATCAGGTGTTATATAGTAAATAAGAATCGCGCTGGTAAGTAAAGATAGAACAAATGGAGTTAGTCGCGTTGTGCTGTCAAGAGGACTCCTCTTGCGGGGTGGAGGGGCAGCGCCCCCTCGCCGAAGGCATTCACTAAGTTGAGTTAGCCACAAAAAAAAGGCGCCCAAAAGGGCGCCTTTTTAGTTCTCTAGGGGCAGGTGATGCTTAGTAGCGAGGAACCTGAACGAGCCAGCCTTCTGGAGCTTCAGTATCGCCGCGCTGCATGCTTACGTATTTATCGTAGATAGCGCGGGTGTGTTCACCGATTTCGCCGTTACCTACAACGTATTCTTTGCCAGCATCGGTTACGTATTTACCAACAGGGGTAATTACTGCTGCGGTACCGAAACCGCCAGCTTCGATGATGTCACCGTTTTCAATTTGCTCGAGGAAATCAGCAATTTTGATACGTTCCTGACGAGCATTCGGGAAAAGATCCAGCACTGACTGAGAAGTGATGGACTTAAGGATTGTGTCGGTAAATTCTGGAATGATGATAGTACCGTCTTTCTTGATATGGAAGTGGTTCATTGCACCAACTTCTTCAAGGTAGGTATTGGTTGTATCAAGGTAGAGTACCTGAGCACAATTTTTTGATTTTGCAAATTCCTGTGCACGCAGGGACGCGGCGTAGTTGCCACATGCTTTAGCAGCACCGGTGCCGCCTGGTGTAGCGCGGTGGAACTTTTCTGTTACGAGCAGTGTAACTGTGTTGCTGAAGCCACCAGCGTAGTAAGGGCCACTTGGTGAAAGCATGATACAGTAAGTGTATTTAGCACTTGGATGTACACCAAGGGAGTCCTGTGTCGCGAACATGAACGGGCGAATGTACAGAGAAGATTCTTCAATGTTTGGACACCAGTCACGTTCAACGTCGAGCAGGCGATTGAGTGCTTCAACCTGAAGATCTACTGGAATTTCAGGCATGCAGAGAATTCGTGCAGATTCGTTAAGGCGTTCTGCGTTTTTATCAAAGCGCCATGTGAAAATCTCATCATTGCGCTGAAATGCTTTTGCACCTTCAAAAATAGCCTGACCGTAATGGAGTACCATAGCGCCAGGGGCAATAGAGAAGTCCTGATAAGGAACAATGCGTCCGTTTTTCCATTCGCCATCTTCGTAATCGCAAAGGAACATGTGGTCACTGCGCATCTGGCCGAATGAGAGTGTTTCAAGCTCTAACAAACATTCGTGATTCCGTTTTTCTTCAGGGAGCAAATCAAGTTTAAAATCCATTCCAGAATCCTCTTCTATCCGGTTGCATACCGTTTATAATTCAAATTGGTGGTTCACCAATATTCAGTCAATCTGAAGAATATTTGAACAGATTAACATATGTTGTCAACGACTTTTGTACAATAGTGTAAGTTCAGCTGCGAGTTCTAATTGTGTTAAAAAGTGTGAGGAAAAAAGAAAGCCCGACGCTATCTGCGTCGGGCTTTCTAAAAACTCGCAATGAGTTGGACGCTAGCTAACAATTATTGGCTGTACCATGGTCATCATGATGCCAATGTAGGCTGCGAACAATAGACTGATGTCGGCAATAACCATGACGATTCCGGCACAGTAGATGCTGACTTTTCTGCGCATTGGTGTTGCGCTAAGTACAATAAATGTCCAGAGAATGCAGGCAAAGACAGGCAGAAGAAGGGCAAAAGCCCACGCCATTACAATTGGGTTCTGCAACAGGTCTTTAAACATACTCGTGGTTATGAGTTCAGTAACAACGGACAGGTGGGTAGCTGCAAGCATTGCAAAGGAAGCTGCAAGCTGGAGCACGGTGCCACCAATAGCCCATTTGGCTGCGTATGGTATTGCAAATTTATAGTAATCACGACCGAAGTCGTCTTTTTCTCTACGGGATATCAGGTACATTTGCCCGAAGGTGCCGCACAGGGCGAAGCCTGTGATGAGACCAAGACCGATGTAGGTAATGAATGCTTTTGAACTTGCGGCCGTAACAAGCGCGGTCAGTATCTCGAGCGGTGTGCCAACAGAAGGAAGGAAATGTTCAATGGACTGAAGCACGTTTGCAAACATTCCAATGCAGATAACTGCACAGAACAAGAGAGCAGAACTTGTCAGACCAAGAGCTATGTGCGCGCTTTTTTGTTTGCGCATAGCTTTCCAAGCTTTGAAGTACACGGTCAAGACGATTGATGCGAGTACGATAACGCCGATCGTTATAAACAGTGGCAGTTGATACGGGCCTTGAAGCATAATCGGATCAACTGTCAGGTAGCGGGCAACTCCAAGGGCGAGTATTGCCAGCGTGGTGCCACCGAAAACGAGACACATACGTGTAAGCTGCTTGCCGAATTTATCGTAGAAACTCTTTTTTTGAGATTTTGCGATGCTCTGGCTGATAGCAGAAATAAGAGGAAGAGACGGCACGGCGAGAACAGTCATAATGACTAAAAAGCCGGCAAGTCTAAGTCCTAAAAACTGAGGGTCGTTGAGTAGCCCATTCATGCTACAAGAACTCCTTTGGATGCATTTGCACGGCTTCTATGCCGAGCAATGGTTTATTGCACCATTTATACACGAAAAGCAAGTTTCCCTGTGTTTGCCAGTATGCACGAAAAAAGGTGTAACAGGTGTTCTTTCTTGAAAAAATAACTTCAGTTGAAAACAAATTGAAGGTATGCTGCGCGTTAGATTGGGTTGCAGGTGTAGTTATCGACTGCTGCATTCGGAAAATGGCTTGATAGCAGCGAGCAGGCATAGAGGAGCGGCAATGATTCGGCGGTTATTCGTAGGTAGTATGATATTAGTATGTTGCGGGTGTAGTACGACGACTATGCATACGGACGTGGCAAGTACTAAGTGGCGTATGGAAAATTTGGAGCAGCGGTTTCTGGATTTTAGAGAAAATGCTGCGTTGCGCGAAGCTGATCTTTCAACGCGTATTGCAAATTTAGAGAAGCAACTGGGTCTTCCTGTCTCGTCGCAAAAAGAATTGATCGGTTCGTCTGCTCAGCTAACATCAGATGTGCATGTTTTTACATCGCCTCGTAGTGTTACTGCTCCGAAACAGAGTATGGCAGACGATCTTAGTGGTTCTGCATTGTCTAGCGGAACCCGAAAAGCGGTTAAAAGAAGCTCTGGCTCAAAGAACGCTGATGCAAACAATTCAGCTGTAGAAAAATCTCTTGAAGCGAATCAACGTCCTGCTGCACAGGCGAAAGGAAATGAACGGGTGCCTTTTGTGCCGTTGAAGAAGGACTCCGCGAAGCCTTCATCGCAGCGTTTGGCTGCTAGTACCACGAGTTCCCAAAAGCCTTCGCGTACATCTTCTGGCAAGCCTTCCGCATCGTCTTCTGTAAAGCCAGCAGCAACGGCTTCGGTTCAATCTGTCAAAACGGCTGCACCAACTCCTGTTGTAAAAACATCTACAACACCAAAAGCTACATTGGCTAGTTCTGCGCCGCGTATTGTTCCTCAGACTCCTAAAAGAAATGTTCGTCCGCCTGTAATGAAGACCGGCTCCACTTCTATGTACAAACATGCCTTGCAGCTTCTTTATAAAGGAAGCTACATAGAAGGGCGTGAGCGTCTTGAAGAATTCTTAACTGAATTTCCACATGATCCACTAATGCCTAATGCTGTGTATTGGGTGGGTGAGTCGTTCTATTCGCAAAAAGATTATCTCATTGCTGTGGACTTGTTCCGTGAAGTGCTTCGTCGTTTTCCAGATAGCAGTAAAGCACAGGCGGCAATGTTGAAAATTGGTTATTCCTATGAGCGGCTGGATGAATTTTCTGAAGCGCGTCGATACCTTCTTAAAGTGGTTGAGAAATATCCAAAAACGAACGAAGCGCGTCTTGCCCGCAAAATGCTTTCCGGTATTTAATAGATAGATATGAATGCAACTCCTGTAAGCTGCCTTGCGACTTTGTCGGAAGATAGACGAGAAGATTTTTGGGCGTCGTTGGCGCTACGGTACACTGCGGGCATCGGATTTAGAACCGCCAAGCGGCTTCTGGTTGAGTATGGTTCTGCCAATGCCGCTATGAAAGACATTAAAGGCTGGTCTGCGCGGGCTTCTATTTCCGCAAAGGTTGTGCAGGCTGTGCTTAGCAACCAGTGGCGGGAGCAGGCACGAAAAGAGTGGGAGAACGCCGCGCAAGTTGCTTGCGAGGTGCTGCTGTGGTCTGATCCTACATATCCTGACCTGTTGCGCGAAATCCCCGATCCACCACTATTTCTGTACTATAAGGGCGATGTTTCGTTGCTGACGAATCCGTCTATCGGAGTTGTCGGCTCCAGACGCTGTTCTAAAGACGGAATACGTACCACTGAGATGCTGAGCCGAACATTGTCTGCCTCCGGTGTGACGACTGTTTCCGGCCTTGCACGCGGTATTGATTCCGTTGCTCATGCCCATGCTCTTGCGGGATGGGGAAGCACTGTTGCTGTTCTTGGTACAGGCATCTCGCATGTGTACCCGCCGGAAAACAGGGATTTATTTTTTGATGTTGCTGACCGCGGCATTATCGTTACTGAATTTCCTCCCAATATGCCTCCGGAAGGGCGCAATTTTCCTTTACGAAACCGTATCATTAGCGGCTTGTCTCTTGGTGTGCTCGTCATCGAAGCAGTACCTAAAAGTGGTAGCCTTATTACTGCACGCCATGCTTTGGAGCAAGGTCGCGAAGTTTTTGCTGTGCCGGGGCGTATGCAGGCGCGTTCTTCATCAGGGTGTCATGATCTTATCCGTCAGGGGGCAACCGCTGTGTTCTCTTGTGACGATATTCTTGTATCTATCGCCCCTTTGCTCGGAATCTCGCTTGATAATTTCACCAGAACAGGGAATATCTCAACCTCAGTTTCTTCTGCGCAACCTTCTGTTGTAGCTCCGATGCCGGATGTCCCAGAACCGGAGGCTGCTGATGTTGTATGTGTAGGTGTCGAACCTCATCAAACAGATGAATCTCATGACGGTGAAGAAGCTACTAAGCCTGAACAACCAACTAAAGTTGAAGAAATTTCTAAGCCTGAAAAAATTGCTAAATCTGAAGAAACTTTTAAGCCTGAAGAAATTATTAAGCTTGAAGAAACGGCTACACCCGAAGAAACTGTCAAAGTAGAAGTTGTCAAACTAGAAGAATCTGCTCAGCCAGCCGAATCTCCTTTTGCGGAACCAGATTCCGTTGAGCCTGATTACAACGAACGAGCTGTTGAGCGTGAGTTAAGCATTGAAGAGCAGCTTCAAGCGATTCCTGAAGTTATTGAGATTCCTTTGTCAGCGCCTGTTGCAAGTGATGAACCTGTAATAACGGACGTAGCTTCAGACGAATCGAATGTTAGCAACGAGAGTGATCATTCTGTTTTGAACTCCAAAGATGATGTCGTGCTTCCTAAGGCTAAGCTTTGGGTGCATTCCGATATTCTGCCGTTGGAAGAAAAAGTTATTGATCCAGATGCGCCGCTCGATGATCGGATAATTTTACTACTAACAGGCGAAGAGTCTGTGCATATAGATGTGCTCAGCAGAATGCTCAGCGTTCCTGCATCGCAGATTAGCACTGCCTTACTGATGCTCGAAGTGGCAGGGATAGTGCGGCAGGTTCCGGGAATGAAGTACGCAAAAGTCTAGCAATCATCCGGTGCGGCACGTCAGTATTCTTCAGACACCAACTTTCTATTGTTGACGGCTGTTGACCGTTTCTCACAGTTTTTTGTTTCTATAAAAAGACGTTGCTACATCTCAGATTAGATGGAGAAGATCATGTTTGCGGACGATACGTTTGATGGTGAATTACCCGACCTGCCTGATATGGCGGAAATGTACATAGGGCACTTGAGTATTGAAAAAGGATATTCAGGTGCGACTATCGAAGCATACGCACGGGATTTGTTCCAGTTTGAAACGTACCTGCACCGAACACAAAATACACTTGATACGCCAGAAAAAATTGGACGCGAGCACATTCGCGGTTTTTTAGCAGAGCTGCATCGTGTACAAATTGGCAAAACTTCTATGGGGCGCAAACTTTCTGCCCTGCGTGGTTTTTTCAAGTATATGGCAAAGCGTAAGCTTATTGAAAATATCCCAACCGAGGGCGTCCGCAACCCCAAGGCACCGCAAAAACATCCGGTAGCTCTCAACGTTGATCAAACGTTTGAAGTGCTGAATAAAAAGAAGCAAGTAGCAGCAGAATCCACCCGCAAACGCGCCTACGGCGAAGAGCAATTACTACGCGATCTCGCATTAGCTGAGCTTCTTTATGGTTCTGGATTACGTATTTCCGAAGCGCTGCGACTCGATCTTTACGATATCAACGTGAATTCAGGCATAGTGCGAGTGACAGGCAAAGGCGAAAAAGATCGCGTTGTGCCTCTTTCAGACACTGCAAAAGATGCCATGAACGCATGGATTTCTGTCCGGAGTAACCTCGACGGAACAGGGCAGGAGCCTGCGTTGTTTCTCGGTGCTCGTGGTGGCAGACTCAACCGTCGTCAGGCAGCACGGCTTATAGAAGATCTCTGCAAGCGTGTAGGTCTACCGCAAGCCGTTTCGCCGCACAGTTTACGACATTCTTTCGCAACACATCTACTCGAAGCAGGAGCCGACATGCGCAGTGTTCAAGAGCTACTCGGGCACGCACGCCTCACCACCACGCAGCGCTACACGCATCTCACCATAGCCAAGCTCGTTGAAGTTTACGACAAAGCACATCCTGGTGGGAAAGAGTAAACAATATTTGATGGGCGCCTCTGGTAGGTATGTGACATTTTTGTTCTGTCTCCGACGGCTCTCCGAGGGACAAGGGCTCTGCCCTGTACCCGCAAGGGGGACGCCCCCTTGACCGCGATTTTATTGCGAGTGGTTTGCGTCAAAGATGTTTTCACGCGGCTTAAAACCGCTGACTTGAATGATAAGAAGAGGGCTGCCCTTTATGTGAAGGGCAGCCTTTTTTTAGTCCATGAAAAGGTAATGGCGCATAAGCCGCGAGGTAGCCATAAGAAACGTGCTGACCTCGCAGGTAAAAGTTTTAGGAGAGTCCAGAGAAGCCCTTTTACAAAAGGGTTCTCTGGCCGCCGGAGGCTCGTCGAAGACCCGCCGGAGGCATAAAAAAGATAAAAAGCGCCGCAGGCACAATAAAAGAAAAGCCCGTCACAACGTGACGGGCTTTTCTTCTTCTATTAACTTATTTTCGACCAGCTGCTTAAGGCATGTGCTGATCGAGCTTGGTCATTTTGAAATCAAGGATGTCGAAACCTGGTGTGATGGCTTTAACGATGTTGACTGGCGACACGTAGTTGGTTGTCCAGTCGAGGGTGATGGTGATGTTGTCTTCGTTGAAGATAACTTTGGCGAACACAGGCCGTACATCCATGGTGCGGTCACCTTTTTTGGTAGGGCGCGTCCACATGATGGATTCTTCTTCGAGCATATCCTTGAATGCCTGAATGAAATCGTCTTTGCGTGCTTCGTCACCAACGTATTCAACACTAAATGTCTCTGCATATGGCTGGGCTTGTTTTTTGGACAAGGTGAGCTTTTCTACGGCAACTGGGTACATGCCGGTAGGTAATGCAGGGATGAGCTTTTTGAATACTTCTTCTGGTGTGAACGGCTCACGAATGAAAATGTTCACCCATTCTTTTTTGCTTGTTACGCCGATTGGCAGCGCACGGCCGAAAGAAATGAGCGGCAGCGGGTGGAAGCCCTGAGAGAAGGTGAGCGGAAGCTCTACGCGACGGAAGATACGCTCAAAGATGGATTGCAGTTCCAACTGTGAGAGAAAAATGGCTGCGCCTTCTTTGCTGTACCAGATGCGCAGGTGCGCAGCTTTAACAGTGAGGTGCTCTGCAAGCTTTGGCGGCTTGTTGGAGGCAGCGGACTTTATGACGATCCGGCCTTTCTCGTCCAGCTCAAGCTCGTGTGCTTCCTGATCTCGTGCTTCGTTGTTGAGAATGTTCTGGTATTTTGTGTCTTCGGTAAGACGTTCCAGCTCAGACTCAAGTGCGCCTTTGTCACATGCACCGCATGCACGGCATGCACCGTATCGACAGTCGTCAGTAATTTTTTCTTCTTTCGCGCGTTTGAGTTCACGAAGGAGGAATTCTTTATTCACACCGTTGTTCAGGTGATCCCACGGGAGGGCTGCTTCGGTGTCGCGACCGCCTGTGTATTCTTCAATGGTGAGCCCGTGTTCTTCGAGTGCTTCGAGGTACGGATCAACGGAGAAATGCTCCATCCAGCTGCTGAATACAGCACCTTTGACGTAGGCAGTTTCTACAACGTTTGCGAGACGACGATCGCCACGGGAGAAGATGCCTTCGAGAAGGCTGGATTCTGGCTCATGCCAGCGCATACGCATATTTTTTTCTTTCTTGAACTGGTCACGAAGGTAGAAAATACGGTTGCGGATTTCTTCGTAAGAAATTTGCGGTTCCCACTGGAACGGAGTGTTCGGCTTTGGAACAAATGGAGAGATACCTGCGGTTACCTGCATTTTTCTGCCAGCTGCGCTGCGTACTTTGCGGCAAAGCTCGACAATTTCATCGAGATCTTCGTAGGTTTCAGTAGGCAAGCCGATCATAAAGTACAGTTTGACCTGCTGCCAGCCGTGCTGCCAGAGCTTGCGGACGTGGGTGATGATGGCTTCTTCTGTAATGCCTTTGTTAATTACATCGCGAAGACGTTGGCTGCCTGCTTCTGGAGCAAGGGTTGCACCCGTGCGGCGGATGGAAGCCATTTTTTCCATGATGTCATCATCAATGGAGCCAACGCGTAATGAAGGCAATGATACGGAAACTTGTTCCTGTGTACAGCGATCTACGGTGTTCATAAACAGCTCTTTAAGAGCGGAGAAGTCACCGGTGGATAGAGAGAGGAAAGAAAGATCGTCGTAGCCTGTTGTTGTGAGGCTTTCCTGTACGATTTTTTCCACGTTCGGTACGGAACGTTCACGTGCAGGGCGGTAGGTCATACCAGCCTGACAGAAACGACAGCCGCGGGTACAACCGCGTGCGATTTCCAACGCAAGGCGGCTATGTACTGCGCCGAACGGAATCGGTTGGCTGGTAGGGAAAATTGCATCGTCCATTTCCGGTACAACTCGGCGAGTTGGGCGTGCGGTAATGTCTTCGGTCGGCACGAGCATAGCACCTGCTTCTTTCTCTTCAAAGAAGGACGGTACGTATACACCCGGGATTTTCGCCGCACGAAGGAGAAATTCGTGTCGTGATGTGTTTTCTTTTTTGCACTGCTCGAGGGTTTCGAGCAGATCTACCATCATGAACTCGCCTTCACCAAGAGTCATGAGGTCCATGAATGGTGCAAGTGGTTCGGCAGATAACGTGCAGCCGCCGCCAGCCATGATGATCGGTATGTCGAGAGTGTCGCCACGATCTGCTGTACGGTACGGAATATTGCTCAAGTCGAGCATGTACAGGATGTTTGTGTAGCAAAGCTCGTGAGTAACATGGAAGCCAACCATATCGAGATCGCCAAGAGGTGTATCGGATTCCAGCGTTGCAAGCGGTGTATTGTGGTCACGCAGAACCTGTGCGGTATCTACACACGGGGTGAAAACGCGTTCTGCCCACCAGTTTTCACGCTCGTTGAGAATTCCGTAAAGAATCTTTTGACCAAGGTATGACATACCCACTTCGTACATGTCTGGAAATGCAAGTGCGGTGTGGATGGAAATGTCTTTACCTTGTTTATGAACGGTTCCTTCTTCAATGCCGAGGTAACGGCTTGGTTTTGGAACCAATTGCAGCAATTCACGCATGGAATGTCCTTATTTTATACCTTTGGCAGGGTAACGGCGCTTGTATCTGCGACACATTTTCACGTTCGTGATGTGTCGTAAAAAGTTATGTCGTGCAAAACAGGTAAGAGGCGACAAAAATGCCGCCTCTTAGAAACTGTTGTAAAATAGCGTAATTATTTTTTCAGAAGCTGGGAGATATCGGTAACGTTACCGCCTGCGCCACCCTGAAGGTCGAGGTTGCCAAGACCACCGGTGGAAACGGTAAGGTTAGAAGTAGCTTCGAGATATTTTGTTTTAAGATCTTCCGGACACTCTTTGTATTCGTAGATCACGTGTGCGGTAGAAATTTTAGCGTCGAAATCTTGCTCAAACGGATACCCGAAAGGCAGGAGCATCATCTGTACGCCTTGCTGAGTTGGTACAGTCTGTAAAACAGCAACTTCGGTAAGCATGTTATCTTCAACGTTTGCTTTGCCAATGAGCATGTCGCCGCTCACCAATTTAACTAATTTAATTTCATAAGCCATGTTCTGCTCCTTAAAGTAAGTTCCGGCTTTAGGTAGGTATTCGTTCTGCAACTGTCAAGTTATTCAGTGTGCTAATCTTTTGAAGGCGTAATGAATAGCGCGAGCATGCTTGCGAAGGTAAGGGCGCTTAGTATTCCAAAACCAGCCTCAAAGGAGAACACGTCACCACAGTATCCCAAAAAGTTCGGCATGATACCTGAGCCGATGAATCCAATAAAGGGCATGGTAAATGCGAGAACAAGTGACTGTTCTTCCGGTGGAAAAAAATCCGAAAAAACCTTGAAGATTACAGGGAATAGAATAGCTGGAAATAGTGGTTGTGCAATTATTGCCGCTGTGAGGAGCGCACCCTGCATTGTTGCCATGAGCGCAAGGGATACTCCGCTTAAGAACAGCCCCGAGAAAAGTAGAGGTTTAACCCCTGTTTTGCTGGACATAAAACCGGCAGAAAGAGCCATGGCTGGTGTTGCGAGTCTTGATATGGCAAGCAGGTTGTTTGCTTCTGGGCTTGTCATATTCTGTTGATCAACCAGGAACAGTGGCAGCACATAATACGGAGCAATTTCTAGCGTAAGACCGATGCCGGCAAGCACAAAGAAGATCCATGTGTTACGTCTGGTGATGATCCGCTTGAGGGTCGCAAAGCGTGGCGGTGCTCCATTGCCTGTGCCTCCTTTGCTGAACAGCCCAAAGAAAATGGCAAGTAGCATTGCCGCTATGCCCACATACCGCATAGCGCCGCGCCAGTCTGTGAACAGAAGCATGATTTCTACAATGAACGGCGCGGTAATGAATGCGAGGTTGGGTGCTAGTTCATGAATGGAGAACGCTTTGCTCAGGTCATCTTTTTTGACAAGGGAGGCAAGTGTTGCCATGCCGGATGGAAAGTACAGACCAGCAGAAAGCCCGAAAAACAATAAGCCTAATTGCAGTTGCAGGTAGGTTGTCGTGAGGGATAAGAGGGCAAAGCTTGCACCGGAAAAAAATATAGATGCTGTAATGATATGCTTGTGTGTGAAGTGGGTAGCAAGAAAGCTGTTCGCAAAAAGGCTAACGCTCAACCCAAGCGAGCGCACAACAAGTAAGCTGGTTGTCAGTGTGTAAGAGAAGTGAAATTCTTTTTGAATGGAAACAAGTAGGGGCGATAGGAGTGCCCGTTCAACACAATTAAAATAGAAAATGAGCGCAACAAGGCAAAGATAGGGAAATGCAGTGCGAAAAGGTAGCGCGTTGTGTTGTGGGGTAGCTGTAGACATGCATAGCTCTTGTTCGGAATGTAGAGGTATTATTGATGGCGGAATATTCTGGAGAAGTTACAGTGTATTATGACGTTGTGAAAGAGCTGCGTGCGGGTACTTGCTGCTGGTAGAATTTTTTTGAAAGGCGGCTGTGAAAATCTAGCTTTAGCGAGACTTACCCAGCCGCCGGAGTAACAATCTGAAAAATTATTTGTTAACTAATCCCATACGTTCTTTGATGTATTCGAAATCGATTGAGGAACTCACAAGCTGAGCACCCTGGCGGATTTTAATAACATCACGCAATTTGTGTCTGGAAAGAATTGTTTCCATCTTTTTTGCCACGGTATAGGTATCGTCGCGAACAACAACAATAGGGATATTCAGCACCTCTGAGCGGGTGAGAATAATGTCGTTAGGGTAAAGGTTACCGGTAAGCACGAGGCACGGGCAGTTGCCTTCAAGGGCAACAAGCTGCACGTCGGAACGGTCACCACCCACAATAACGGCGGAGTTTTTATTCTTTCTAAAGTGCGTCATGAAGTTTTCAACCTGCATGGTGCCGATGAGGAAGTTTTCAACAACTTTCCCAGACTTGGACGGGCAGGAGATAACCTTACCACCGAGGCGTTCTGCAAGGTCACTTACTTTGATCGCACCCATAAGCGGATCTTTTGGAATCACGCCGAGTACTTTAATGTCATTACGTTCGAGGAACGGCTTAATGAGTCCATCCACTTCATTCATAAAGCTGGAAGGAATGTCATTTAAGATAACGCCTGCGAGGCTGTCCCCGAGAACATCTTTAAGCACGACTAGGTAGTCGTAGTTCAATTCTTTATCGAGTCGATCGATAACGATAATTTGCAGGCCGAGCGCTTTAGCAACGCGCATGCCATCAATGTTGCAATAACGGCCAGAGTACATAGAGCCGGAGCCTGCAACAACCATGGCATCTTTGCCTTCTGAAAGCTGTTCATACCCGTGCTTAATTGATGGCATAAGGTCATCAAACTGCCCGCTGAAAGCACGAACTTTAAAGTCCTGTGTTACTACGACCGGACTGACAAACTGCGGTGGTGCGTCTTGTCCAAGAATATCCTGAACAAAAAATGCATCCTGATCACCGAGCACTCCGTCACGTTCTTCCGGCACAGCGCCCACTGGTTTCATGTAACCTACATCAAACCCTTCTTTTTGAAGACGCAGACCAATGCCCATAACAACCATGTTTTTACCGGAATATCCGGATGTAGAGCCAATATAAATTCCTGCAGCCATTGCGTCCTCCTGTCAAAAAACTATATAATCGTACTGTGTTACGTATGCACAGTTGAGCAGAAAATACTAACACAGATGTCGGAACAATATCATAAAAAGTAGTCAGCCGTGAATAGACGACGGACTAAAAAAGTATAATAAAACAGATAAAGCAGTTTGAGCTAAAATGCGAGTTACACTTTGCCGTATTATAACAGAGAAAATCAAGGAAGATATTCACTGTTTTTTGGTTCAGGGTGCCCAACGAGCCATCTGTTCGCATATCTAATTGAGTGTATGTTATGAATGTGTAGTGTATGTTGCACAAATGCAATGTTTATTACATAGTTTTGGACATAATTGATAGAAAAATAGCATCTGTATTTACATGCGGACAAAAAAAAGATAACCGCCAATGCAAACTTATACGATCACAGTATGCTGTTGATAAGAATTGTGTAGAAAAGGCAGCTATTTTCTTTTTTACCCAGGCATTTATTAGCAGAAAAGCACCGTTGTGTGCGAGAAGGATAGTATGCTCGAAAGATTGCAAGAATACATTCGTTATACATTTACCGACATTTCATTGCTTGAAACAGCTCTTACACACAGTTCATTTGCGAATGAACATGGCGGAGCGATAGAACATAACGAACGATTAGAATTTTTAGGTGACGCAGTTCTTGAAATTTGCGTTTCCGAACGCTTATTTGCCAAGTTTCCTAAGGCTAGAGAAGGCATATTAACCCGTATGCGCGCGAAGCTGGTAAGTAAACCGTCTCTCGCGAATCTGGCTATTGAAATGCAGCTTGAAATTTATTTGAAGCTTGGCAAAGGTGAAGAAGCACAGGGTGGGCGTGACAGACATTCTTTATTGAGTGATGCGTTCGAGGCTGTGCTTGGTGCAGTATTCCTTGATGGCGGATATGACAGCGCGCTGGCATATATAGATAACGTGTTTGAAGGCAAGTGGCCTAACGAACCGGAAAACACGAAAGCTAAAGATTACAAAAGCCGCTTACAGGAACTGACACAGAAAAAATTTAAAGACCGTCCGTCCTATACGCTTAAAAGCAGTAAAGGCCCTGAACACGCAAAGGTGTTTGAGGTTGAGCTTGGTTTACCAGATGGAACTTTTGTTATCGCAGAAGGTCCAAGCGTAAAACGTGCAGAACAGTATGCAGCCAGCATAGCACTCGACAGGCTTGATGTATAACTGACGATATATGAGCCAATAAAAAAAGCCGGAGAAATTCTCCGGCTTTTTTTTGTTCTTTGTAAACAGACTAGGACTGACTAAGCAATTGGCGTGCTGTTTCCGGCAGAGAGTTTGCCTGTACCAGAATAGACATTGCAGCATTTGCCATAAGCTGCTTGCGGTTGAATTCAACCATTTCGTCTGCAACATCAACATCGGAAATACGAGATTCTGAAGCCTGTGCATTTTCACGCTGGATAGCAATGTTATCGATGGTTGCGCCCAGTCGATTCTGCGTTGCACCGATGCGTGCACGGATAGCATCTTTTTTGATGATAGCTGCTGAAAGGTTGTCCAGTGCTTTGCGTGCGCTTTCCTGTGTTAATACGGAGTCGCCAGAAGCGTCGCCGATGCCCAATGATTTTGCACTGACTTTATCAATCTTAATACCGTAATGATCGGTTGATTCGTTACGTGCACCAAAGGTAAAGGTGATCGTAGCAGCAGAATCCGTTTTGATATTGTTCTGCACTGTTGTGAGATCTGCCTTTGCCTGTGCACCGTTTTCATCAATTTGTGCTTCAGTCAGTGGAGGTGTCCCGTGTACAGGGACCGTTTTATAGCTGACGGTGTGAGTTGCAGCATCATAAACGAATGCTATTTTCCCATCATCCCCAGCAAGTGCAGGATCAGTGCTGCTTGGGTCAACAAAGGTTTCAATGATTTCACCCTTAGGGTAATCTGCTGTAACACGGAGTTGTTCACCGGCGTTTGTTGTTACGGTACCGGCGGTAGGCAAATCTTTCCAGGTTTTGCCGCCGTCTGAAGAAATTTCGTAGCGAACGCTTGTGGCATCGCTTGGTTCATACTGCTTGCTCAGGCTATACACTTCAGAGCTTACAAGTTCCTGATCGCCTGCAACAGCTTGTGGCTCAGGTGTAATAGAAGTGGTGCCATCAGCATTATAGGTATAGGTGGCGTCTGTTGGAACCGCGCCGCCTACTCCCTTGTGTGAGAATGTAGCAGTAGTGGTAACGGCAAAACCGTCTTCGTTTCTGTTCGTAAACGTAGCAGTGTCACCAGCGCCGATAGTGGATATAGCTTTGTTTGCCGCATCTACAGCGGCAGTGCCCGTGGCAGTGGGGGCTGCATGCTCTACTGTGAAATTGTGCTGGTAGCCATTCAGTAAGTGCTTAGTGTTAAAAACACTACTTTCAGCAATACGTGTAAGCTCTAAAGCAGTTTTTTGGTATTCCTGATTGATCAGCACGCGTTGTGCATCAGAAAAGGTACCGGTAGCTGCTTGTGAAGCCAGTTCTTTCATGCGGATGAGCTGGGCGTCAATAACACCAAGAGCACCATCTGCTGTCTGGATCATAGATACGCCGTCGTTTGCGTTACGTAATCCCTGACCGAGTGTTTTTATGTCTGCGCGCATAATCTCGCGAATAGCAAGACCTGCTGCATCATCTGCTGCTGTTCCAACACGAAGACCGGAAGAAAGGCGCTCGGTAGATTTACCTATGCCTCCGTAGCTCTGGTTAAGGCTGTATTGGGAATTTATTGCCAGCATATTATGGTTAATGGCCAAAGACATATTGTATAACCTCCATGTTCTACAAAGCTATCTAACAGCAGTGACGATGCGTTTAAAAAACGACTGCAAAATCGTTGGAAAAAAAGCCGGGGAATAATCCCCGGCTTTTATATGTATTAAGGGGACGTACGCTACTAGCGTGCGTCGAGGAGTTTCTGAGCCATTTTCGGCAGGGAGTTAGCCTGTGCGAGCATGGATACTGCAGCGTTTGTCATGATCTGAGTTTTGTTGAATTCAGTCATTTCGGTTGCTACGTCCACATCAGAGATACGGGACTCAGAAGCTTGCAGGTTTTCTTTCTGAATAGATACGTTTTCGATGGTTGCAGAAAGGCGGTTCTGAGTAGAACCAATTTCTGCACGAATTTCGTCTTTTCTACGGATAGCGATAGTCAGGTTGTCCAAAGCTTTCTTTGCACTGTCCTGAGTTTCGATATTGTCGCCTGCTTCTTCACCAACACCAAGGGACTTAGCAGTCGCCATGTTGATGTAGGTATCGTAGCTGTCGGTTTCCTGGCTACCGGAACCAAAGTGTACGTTTACAACAACCAAATCTTCAGATTTAACGTTCAACTGGGTAGAAGAGTCCTGTGCACCTGCACCAGTTGTCATTCCCAGATCCATACCGTACTGAGTTTTGGTTATGGTAAATTTACCACCTGTGTTGTTAGAGAACGTATCGCGAACCATCTGGTTGTCGCTGTATTCTGCAGTGATGCGGAATTCCTTAACACTGCTTGGGATGTCAAGCGTACTACCAGCAGTAGCATTAAGAGAGAGTTTATCCCAAGTGTTAGTGGTCTCGTTATATGCTTCAATGGTGTATTCTTGAACAGGTGTTTTTACAGAGCCATAACTGCTTGTAGCAGAAGATTCTACGGATTTGGCTTCGTTAATTTCACCAGTTTTTCCGTCATGAGTGAAGCTTGCCTTGTTAGGGATAATGTTTGCAGAGTTATCCTCAAAGAAAGAGACAGCATCGTTTGTTACAGACACGCCGGTCTTAGTCGTTTGGGTAAATGTTTTAGACGCAGCAACCTCAGATTTTACCTGAATCGCTGAGGTAGAGAATGTACCGGTAGCGATAGTGTAGTCTGTACCCAGAGTGTTCTGTGTTAAGGTGTATGTTCCGGCAGTGTTGTTTGAAAACGTATCTCGGATTACAGAGCCATCAGTATTTTCAGATGAGATACGAATATCTTTATTTGCGGCAACATAGGAGCCATCATCAACTTTTGCTGTGATATCAACCCAGTTAGTACCATCAAATTGTTCAATTGTAACTTTAGTGCCTGCGTATTGACCTGTAGTAATCGTCGAGCCAGCACCGGCAAGCGTGGCAGCTGCGCCAGTCATCTCACCAGTTTTTGTATCAATGGATCCTGCAGCAATAGGAATAGCATTTTCAATTACTGCTTTGCCGGACCTTGACGTGTACGTAAGTGTGTCAGCAACGGTTGCGTTGATGGTGCGTACACCAGTTGCGTCCGCGGTTCCAAGAACTGTTGTAGCTAAAGCACCAGCTGCAGTTTCTGATGCAGGGCCGTTGCTAGACCAAGTTTCGGTGTTGCCATCTTCGTTAACTTTGACAGCGTCTTTTGCACCAGTGCTTGAAGCAACACTGTTTTCAACTAAAATTTCCTGACCGGAACCAGCGAGTAATTTTCTGCTGTTGAAATCTGTATCTTGTGCGATACGTGTGATTTCTTTAGCCATGAGCTGGTATTCTTGGTTGATCATTTTACGCTGAACATCGGTGTAGGTACCGGTAGCTGCCTGTTCGGCAAGCTCTTTCATGCGGATGAGTTTGGCATCGATAACGCCAAGGCCACCATCAGCAGTCTGGATCATTGAGATACCGTCGTTTGCGTTACGCAGACCCTGACCAAGGGTTTTAATATCTGCACGCATAAGCTCGCGCATTGCGAGGCCAGCAGCATCGTCAGCTGCGGTGCCAACGCGAAGTCCTGAAGAGAGTCTGCGGGTAGATGTTGCGAGTTTACCGTAAGAATCGTTCAGGTTGCGGGTTGCGTTCATTGCCATCAAATTGTGATTAATAACTAAAGACATATTGTATAACCTCCATGTTGTACTGCTATGTATAAAGCAATGGAGGTGCCAACTTTAAAAATATCAATCTAAACAGTGTGTTAATGTTTTATGAAGAAAAATTAAGTCGTTCTTAATAAAGAATTTAGGTCATTTTTTCCTTATAATTCGAACAGTGAGCCTAAAGCTTATAATAAGCTGGCAGAATTTGCAGGGTGCCAGGAATAGAAAGAGCAGCGGGATGGTGATGGTAATAAAGTACCTGTTGGTGATGATCTATGCTCTGTCATAATCGCTCGATAATGGATAAAGCGCCGACTGGGTTTACAGATAAAGAGAGTGTGCAGGCTTGTATTGAGAGGATTGGTTGTATATTGCGTACGGTTAATATCACCCTATCGTATTTAAACAAAAAAAACGGCAGACTTTGTAGTCTGCCGTTTTTTTGTTTTGTCGTATTGCTAGGCAACTAGGCAACTAGGTACAGCCCACTTTGTGAGTTGGCTGATTGTTGCTCAAGAGTGTTGCCGTTAATCAGATCTTCTTTTGTATCTTTGAGCTGACGGAACTGCTGCTTAGCCATAAAGCGCTGCTGTGCTTCCTGCTGCGCGTTGTGCTGTTCTGCGTCATTCCACCCCTGATCATTAAGGTGGTTATGAGCGCCACTCTGTACATCCAACTTTTCAACCTTCAAACCATGTGCTTCCAGAGAAGCACGAAGGGTGTGCATGTTTTCCTGTACTGTTTTGGCAGCTTCAGGGTTTTCTGTACGGATGCTGGCGGCAACTTCGCCATTTTTAGTTGATACCAACACTGTTAATGGTCCGAGGTCGGCAGCATCAATTTTCAAAGAGAGCTGACTGACGCCACTACGAAGGGATCTGAATACCCCGTTCTGAATCTGCTCCAGAATCGTAGCATTTGTCTGCTTCATAGAAACGTTTTGGTTAAGAAGGTCAGTCATTGTTGCTGTAGTGGATTGTCCTAAGGAGGCAGGATCTGCCACTACAATATTATTAAAGAAATTCATCCATGTGTTGCCAGTGCCATTCTGGTTGCTATTCGGTGAGGAGTCTGCATCGGAACCAGCTGATCCTGCACCAGCAGCACCTGCAACTGCAGCAGCGGTGGCGGTAGCCTGTCCGGTCTGCGTGTCAGCAGTATTGGCTGTAGGCTGTGCCTGCGTTGTGCTTTCTTTGCTGTTGACACTTTGCATGAAGCCGAGGCTTTTTTCAGTCGCCTGATCAGCTCGTAAAATTTGTGCGGCACTTTCTTCTTTTGTGGCATGGATACCTGAAGAAGCCTTATCGCCATTTTCAATGGCTTTTGCGATCAGAGGATTCAGCTGTTGCTTAATTTCTTCCAGTAGTTTTTCGCCTGTGGCGCTCTGCGCATCTATAGAAGAGTCAAGTAGAGCAGCAAGCTGTTTTAAATCAGTGCTGTTCATTGTGCTGTTAGGGCCGGTAACCATGCCTTTCAGCTTGGCAAGGGTGTTGCTGTCGAGCTGAAGCCCTTTACCAAGAGCGAGTAACTCATCCTCGGTAATGGAAAGCTCAGTAGTGCCGTCAGCGTTCTTCAATATATCAGAGATACTGTTCCAAGCTTTATCAGTTTTACCTGCCTGAAGATCTTTGAGGATGTCGTGTGTCTGAGTTGGGTCAACTCCGGCTTGCTGCAAGAAAGATGAAATACGATTCTGCGCATCAGGAGAGAGCGTGTCGACCTCGGGCTTGAATTCAAACTTTGCAGTCTGCTCAAGAATACCGAAAAGACTATCCCACGTAAGGGACTGATCTTCGGCTTGTTCTTGTAAACGTTTGAGCGTTTCCTTTTGAACTCCAGCTTTTTCAAGCTTCTTTTCAATGGCGCTAAAATCGTCTGCACTGATAGGAAGTTTTTTGATCGAGGCGACTTCGTCGTTGACCGACTGTCTTACTTTCTCTTTAGCCTGATTATAGTTGTCACGATACTTAGCACTGTTCTTCTGAACGGTGTCAAAGATAGCGTCGAAATCAGTTCCTGCGGAATTGTTCGTCGTAATTCTACTAACCTGTTTGGTTAGATATGCAGTAGGCGAAATTTGCATCATGGGACTCCTTGCTGTGTTAAAAAGCAAGAAGCGTTCCATAAAAATAGATAATGATGTCAGTGTATTGATGTTCTGTATCGTGGGAAAAAATTGCCGATAGGTAACTTTAGACTTACGTATCACGGCTTATTGATGGCAAAATGTACTTACTGTAATCTGAAGAATCGTGCAGGAAAAAAGGCGACTTCGAAGGAAGCCGCCTTTACGTTTGTAAATCTGCATCAAGTTGACTTGAAGTAAGTCAGTAGAGTTGGTTTACCAGCTTTTGTCTTGAGGACGGTGAATGTAGAACTCCATCCTGTTGTTAAGCTTTTTGTTCTCTTTTGTGGTGTTTGGCAATAATGGACGTGAATCTGCATAGCCAACAGCCTTCATGCGCGATGCTGGAAGCTCGGAACGCGCCATAACCGCACGTAATAATGCCGCGGCACGGGCTGAGGAAAGCTCCCAGTTCGTCGGGTATGCTTCTGTCTCGTCCACTGTATTGGATGTATGCCCGCGCACCACCATATTAACGGTGTGCTGTTTCAAAATGTTGATTGCGCCGTCCAGTAGCTTTTCACTTCCCGGTTTCAGACTAGCAGAAGCGGGTTCAAAAAAGTTTGTTACTGGAATACGGAGAATAAGCCCTTTATTATCCGCTGTTACTGTTGCCACTTTGTGTAGCGATGGGTCTTCGAGCATATAGCTTTTAATTTCAAGCAACATACCCAAGATCATCTGATCTTCTTTCTTAAGCTTAACGTCTGAGCGTTCAAATTTTTCTGGCGAAAATGCTGCAAAGTTTGCCTTTTGTCGTTTTACCTGAATACCGAATGCATTCTTAACAGAGCCAGCAAGTGTTTTAAATTTATTGGCATCTTGCTGTGCAAACGAGAGCAGAAGAACGAAGAAGCAAAGGAGCAGCGTCACAAGATCTGCAAAAGTCGCCATCCAAAGTGGTAGCCCTTCTTCAGCTGGTGGTTCCCCCCCACCGCGTTTTCGAGAATCAGCCATACTATCGTTCCTGACGTTTTGACGGCGGAAGGAAGGAGTTTAGTTTCTCTCTTACGATATTCGGGTGTTCACCATTTAAAATGGAAAGCACGCCTTCAGTCATCAGTTCCATGTTCATGGCTTCTTCATTGGAGCGTTCTTCCAGCTTTTTTGCTAGCGGGAGGAATATGCAGTTAGCCAGAATTGCGCCATAAAAAGTTGTAAGCAGCGCAACCGCCATAGCAGGTCCAATAGAAGACGGGTCATCAAGCGCCTGAAGCATTCGTACCAGACCGATAAGTGTACCGATCATGCCGAATGCCGGAGCCATGTTGCCCATGCCTTTGAATACTTCCTGACCGGTGCGGTGACGTTTCTTCATGATATCAACGTCGATCTCCATAACGGAGCGGATGAGCGACTCTTCTGTACCATCCGCAACAAGGAGAACACCGCGTTTTAAAAATTCATTGTCGATACTGACTTTTTCAAGCGAAACAAGACTTTCTTTACGTGCCCGTTCTGCAAGGTCGATAACGATGTCGATAGAATCCATAGGGTCTGGAGGCTTAGAGAAAAAAGCCTTCATGCCTACTTTCATTGAACCCAGCACAGTGCCGAGAGGGAACATGATGAAAGCTACAGCAATGGTACCACCAAATACAACGAGCATTGAGGGTACGTCGATAAAACCTGCAGGACTGCCACCGACGGCGATAGCACCGATGATAAGTGCTAATGAGCCGAATAGGCCGATAATTGTTGCTATGTCCATGTAATTACTTCTTAATAATTGCTGGTGATGTAAAGCGTAGTTCACCGTCTCGTAAACTGATAGCTACATTTTCCAGATAATCGTTAATTTTTGTGTAGTGCCCGCCGATACTGATATCCACTCCTGGGCGGATTGTACCCGGCACGATGACACGGCAAAGTTCTGAGTTTGCGTTTTTTTTCATTAATTTCATAATGCGCCGCTGTTCCCTGCGTAGTGAACCCATTCGTTTCTCTTCAAATTCGAGTTTTTCACGGGTTTCAGTACGGTGAAGTTCGCTTTTAGCGCTGGTCTTCAATAGCTGCTTAATGGTTTCATCAACCGTCTCTATCTTGTCCTCAATGCACTCTAGCTTTCTCATTAGAGCCGGAGGATAGCCCATGATGATGGACGTGGGTGTGTTGATGCCGCCACCAAGCTGTTCGCCAACATATACCATGTTGTTGGCGTAAATCTTACCGCCTTGCAGCCTGTCTTTGACGATAAGTGATCCGTTTAGTGACATTTTTGAGTGAAGAGATGACCCTTCAATATAAATGTCGTTACCTGCCTGCAGGTCGCAATTTTCACAGAAACCAGCTCGAATATTGCTGCCTGCATCGATGACACAGGATTTAGCGCCCTTAATCCCTCTTTCTGCAGTGAACGCATCTAACGTACGAATTGTTGCACCTTCCACAATATCTTTTGCCAGAATATTACGTGCCTGCAACTCAAAGCCCGTGCGCACTGTTCCGTGAACGCAAAGATCGTTTACGTAGATAACGTTCCCTGTGCTGAAGTTTACATCACCATGAATATTCAACAGTTTTTTAACTGAAATGAGGTCTTCATGGTAAAAAACATATCCGTTTTGTGCGGCAAGAAGTTGCTGGCTGTTTTCTGGGTTCACTACCGTATTAGGCCCTGCAGGCAGTACGGGTGAATCAAAAATAAATTGTGGATCAAGAAATTCAGTGTTTTCCGGTGTTGGTACGAACTCGGCAATAACCTGACCGGAAATAACGTTCTGTACGTATCCAAGGCAGTGATGATCGACACGACCGCGAGATACGGCAGCTGGTGAGAGCTTTGTGTGATTAAAAAAGGGATCGAAGTGGTGGCGTAAATAGTATGTCATACGAGAACATCCCACTAGAGAGGAAGACTGGAAAGCATGTCGTCCTCATTCCGAAAAAGATTAAAAAAACGTAACAGTTGTTTTTTTTGCAGTAGTTCAAGGAAATGCCGCGGAGGGGAAAGCAGGTACAATGTTTTCCCGTGGCCGCGCACGCGCGAGTTTAAGTGTACAAGCAGATGTAGACCGGACTCGTCAATGGCACCCATATCAGCTAAATCCACTACAACGTGTTGATAGTCTTGTACTGCTACAAGGGTTTCAAAGTGCTCTTTAAGAGGCTGACATAATTCGTGTGTCAGGTCGTTCTTGTATAGCAGCACTAAGGCAGAGCCTAATCTGAACGTGTTAGCTGGATTCATATAGTTCTCGATTCTTGATGCCAGTGTAGAAGCGGTACAGGAGCTGTGGCACGAAACAGCCGCAGTACCTGTAGTATTCCCAATGTGAACCATATCGGTTTGTTTCGCCTTTACCTTATAGATACGTGTGTTTTCTAATATAAAAAGTAAGTAACTGCAATTTAAGGATTGACTCAAAAAAGCAAATAATATTCAAAAAACAGTGGGTTGCTGCTGTGTGTTGAGGTGGTTGCCCGTACAATCGATGGCGTCTACCTATCATTGGGTAAGCAACACTTAAGTGTGAGGCATAAAAAAAGCTGAGTAGATACCTACTCAGCTTTTTGGTGGTTTGCTTTGTGCTTTGCTATGCAAAGTCGTCAGACGAAAGCATGATGGTGACTGGCCCCCAGTTGGTGAGCGATACATCCATTTCTGCTCCGAATACGCCGCATTGTACTAGGTCCGGTAGTTCTGCTTTGCACTGTTCCACAAAGGTGTCGAACAGTTTGCTTGCAACAGCAGGAGGACATGCAGATGTGAATGATGGTCTACGCCCTCGTTTACAGTCTGCATAGAGAGTAAACTGAGGAACCAGGATCAAGCTGTTACCTGTGTCTTTGAGGCTCAGGTTCATTTTCCCTTGTTCATCAGAGAAGATGCGTAAGCCAATCATTTTTTGCAGCATGGTGTTCCATACTGTTTGAGAGGGCATGTCCTCAGTGTCCTGTTCGCCAAAGCCAACAAGGACAACAAGGCCGGTATCTATGGAAGCAACAGAGGTTCCGTCAATATGGACGGCTCCGTTTTTTACTCGTTGTAATAGTAATTTCATAGTTACTGTACAGTCTTGGTTTCAGTAGTCGCTTCAACAGCAGTTTCAGTTGTGGCGGTGGGTACAGCCTCGCCTTCATCTGGTGCCACTTTTGCGTGAATCATCTGCTCTTGTTGAATAGTAGCTTCAGCTTGAGCTTCTTCAGATGTAGCCTTCTGAGAAGTGACAGGATCAGACTGTCCCTGTTCCTTGTCAACTTCAGTGCATTCACATTGAGCTTTAGCCGCAGCTTTTTTGCTTTCCTGTTTCTGTTCTTCTTCTGTACGCAGCGCACGGCGCAGAACTTTGCCGACAATAGTTTTCGGCAGTTCTTCACGGAACTCAACCTGTTTAGGAACTTTGTAGTTCGCAAGCTTTTCGCGACAGTGGGAAAGAATTTCCGATTTGGAAAGCTCTTCGCCGACTCTCGGCACAATGAAAACTTTGATGATTTCACCACGGGTTTTGTGCGGAACACCGACAGTAACAGCTTCCTGCACTTTTGGATGTTCGTAGAGTACTTCATCAATTTCGCGCGGATACACGTTGTATCCGGCAACAATGATCATGTCTTTCTTACGATCGACAATGTAGAAATATCCTTCTTCATCCATAGTGGCGATGTCGCCAGTATACAGCCAGCCGTTACGCAGCGTAGAAGCTGTTTCATCCGGACGGTTCCAGTACCCCATCATAACCTGTGGGCCGCGGAGAACAAGTTCGCCTATCTTGCCGACAGGGAGCGGAACACTGCCCACTTCCATATCAACAATACGCGCTTCTGTGTCTGGAAACGGCAGACCAATGGAGCCGTTTTTAGACACACCCATGAGCGGATTCAAGTGTGTTACCGGAGAGGCTTCTGTAAGGCCGAAACCTTCGAGCAGCTTGGAACCGGTAATTTTTTTGAACTGTCTCATCTGTTCAACCGGCATCGGTGATGAACCGGAAATACAGTACTTGATGCAACTTAAGTCGTACTTAGGAAGACTTTTTTGCTGCATAAGTGAAATGTACACAGACGGCGCACCCGGGAAGATGGTCGGCTTGTATTTTTGAATCCCGTCGAGAACGTCTTTAGGTACGTATCGAGGGAAAGGAATAACCGTTGCGCCGATGACGCATGGGAACAGCATGCTAACCGTAAGACCGAAAACATGGAAATACGGAAGCAGACCGAGGAACGTATGATGTTCTTCGGAGATGCCTGCCAGCATGGCATTACACTGCTCAACGTTAGCTGTAAGGTTGGCGTGAGAAAGCATTACACCTTTGGAAACGCCTGTAGTGCCGCCAGTATACTGTAACAGAGCAACAGAGTTTTTAGGGTCCTTAACAGGGACACTTAATTGTTCTTTAGATGCGAAAAGTGTTTTCCAAGGAAATACGGATTTGTTGTCGTACGGGATATCGATGTGTGTTTTCTGCCACTTGTTTTTAAGTGTATAAACAGTGTTCAGCGGAAAACTAAGCGCATCGGAAATACGTGTAACAAAGTATTTTTCGATAGGAAGTTTTTTGCGCAGTTTTGCGATTTTGGGCCACACAAGGTCAAGCGTGATCATGTGCTTTGCGCCGCAATCATGAATTTGATGAACCAGTTCCTTCTCCATATAGAGAGGGTTGGTCATAACAACTATGCCGCCAGCCTTGAGCACTCCCCAAAGTGCGACCATGGTCTGTGGCAAGTTTGGCATCATGATAGATACGCGATCACCAGGCTTAACACCTTGTTCCCGCAGATTTGCTGCAAAGCGCTCTGCCAGAATGTGTAGCTTTTTGTATGTAAGCTTGTAGTTTTTAAATACTACGGCGTTACGTTTCGGCGTGTTTTTCGCCGCCTCGTCAAGAAAGCTCGGAATGGAGACATTCTTGTACTTTAGATTCGCCGGTACGTCCGGATCGTAGTTGTCCAGCCACGGGCGTTCGAGTGGTAAATCTTTTTCATTCATATCGTATTGGTATTGCTAAAGTTGATATGAGTTCAGCCGTCATTTTTGATATCGTGTAATACCTTGTGAGGCGCGATAGTGCAACCCCCTGAGATAAAATTGATGCCTTATTAAATGAGTAAAGCCCGCAGTTGCGGGCTTTACATATATACTATGACGTTACGTTTTACAGCAGACCGGAGTCTGCCATAATCGCTTTAAGTTTTTCTAAGTTTTCGTCAGCAAGTGGCACCATAGGCAGTCTGAAATCTGTATCCATTTTGCCCTGTAAAGCAAGAGCAGTTTTAACTGGAATAGGGTTAGACTCCATAAACATGGCTCTGTTCAGTGGCTGCATTTCAAAATGCAGTTTACGTGCTGTCGGAATGTCGCCTTTGTTCCATGCGTTGCATAGATTTGCCATTTTGTTAGGCAGAAGGTTGGACACTACGGAGATAACACCGGCACCGCCAATAGAGAGAAGCGGCAGCAGGGTGAAGTCATCGCCGGAGAGCACGTTAAGGGAAGTGCCGCACTGTTCAATGAGGTCAGATACCTGAATAAGGTTGCCAGTAGCTTCTTTAATACCAACGATCTGAGGAATATCTTTATGCAAACGCGCAACAGTTGAAGGCATAATGTTGCTGCCGGTTCTACCCGGTACATTATAGAGCACCATAGGGATGCTGATTGTATCAGCAATATATTTGAAGTGCTGGTAAATGCCTTCCTGAGTCGGTTTGTTGTAGTAAGGGCTTATGAGAAGAACGCCGTCCGCACCTGCTTCTTTTGCAAACTGGGTGAGGTGAACAGCTTCTTTTGTGTTGTTGGAACCGGCACCGGCGAGAACCGGCACACGCTTGTTTGCCTGATCCACACAGATTCGGATGGCTTCTTTGTGCTCATCATGGGTAAGAGTCGCAGATTCGCCAGTGGTGCCGCACGGTACTAAGCCGTGGATACCTTCAGTAATCTGCCATTCAATGTGAGCACGAAAGCGGTCTTCGTCAATTTTGCCATCTTGAAATGGAGTAACCAGTGCAGTATAGGCTCCGGAAAAATTCATATAGCCTCCTCATGTGGGCAAAAGTGCTGCCCGCAGCGGGTTTGTAGTGTTAGTCTAACGTAAGTCCGAGTGATTCAAGCAAAGCATTGCCGGAGTAAATAACAAGCGCTTTACCCTTTAAGAAAACGCTCTTACCTTCAATGGATATGCTGAGAATTTCTCCGCCGGAAGACTTTACACGTACATTAGTGCCGGTCAGCCCAAGGGCGTTTGCTACAACAACGCCAGCTACAGCACCAGTACCGCAGGCAAAAGTTTCATCTTCAACGCCGCGTTCGTACGTGCGAAGATGTACGTTTTCGCGGTCAATAACACTCATAAAGTTCGCATTAGTACCAGCAGGGGCAAACACATCATGGTAACGAACAAGAGCACCAAGCTCTTTTACGTTAAGCGCAGATGCATTTTCTGCAATGTATACAGCATGCGGAACACCGGTGTTAACGAAATGGATTTCGTCGTCACCGTCTTTCAGAGTAATTGGTTTATTTAATTCCAGTCCTAAAGGCGGAGTGAGTTCAACTTTGAACTCACCATCGTCGCAAGATTCTGCGCGAATAGGGCCTGCGTCTGTTCCAAAGGTGTGAACAGGACCCGCAAGGCCGATCTGGACTGCAAGCTTGGCAGCACAACGCGATGCGTTGCCGCACATCTCTGCTCGGGAACCGTCTGCATTGTAAAAATGCCAGCGGTAGTCAAGAGTGGTGTCGTCTGATTCTTCTAAGAAAACTAGGCCGTCTGCGCCAACGCCAAATGCGCGGCGGCAGATTTTTTGAGCCCACTCACTCATATGCGAAACAGGCACGTTGTATTCCCGATTGTCAATGAACACAAAGTCATTGCCGCAGCCCTGCATTTTGAAAATAGCTACGTGATCCATAGTAGGATTCATGTGAACTCCCGGTGCCGGCAGAACGTGCCCGTGTCTACCGCGTCACCCAAACTAAAAACATTACGTATGATTTTTCGTACCGGTAAAGCAAATACAGATGCGAAAAAATGGATGAAAAAACTTTCATCATCAAATCAATATAGTGTGTGGAAGGTTTTCTGACGGTGTGCAACGTCAGGCACCTTCGTTTATCTACTCCCTATGATTCTGCTGTACAAAAGGGAGAAGGTCAACCCGTTACCCGCTAGAGATGAAAAATGTTTTATCACATACACATATTAATCAAAGCCTCTAACCAATTATCAAGAGTCGTACTTGTGCTGTTCGTTTTTTCTGTTTGGGTTACTTATTTCTTCAGCCTAGAGGGGCGAGAATTTTCGATGGAGCAGGGCAGGGTCATCCTTCTTGCTGGATGTGCCCGTTGAGGAGGGAGAGATGGAGCCTCAAAGGCCTTTTAAAGGCTTAAACGGGGAAAGTGATGTGAGATATAGAAGAATTGTTTTTACATGTCGTAAACGCTGTTCATAGGGCAAAAGAAAAGCGCAGGCCGAAGCCTGCGCTTTCACAGAGATATATAAAACAGACTAGCTGTTTAAAAACTCTTTAAGTTCTTTGCCTGCGCGGAAGAACGGAAGATGCTTAGGGTGTACTGTTACAACTTCACCGGTTTTTGGGTTACGGCCGGTGTAGCCTTCGTACTCTTTCATTTTAAAGCTGCCGAAGCCACGAATTTCAACACGGTTGCCATCAGCAAGTGCATCTTTCATGTTATCTACGAAGACGTTAACCATCATGGTTGCTTCTTCAATAGCAATGTTATTCTCTTCGGACAAAGTTTTAATCAGTTCGCTTTTGTTCATTCTCAACTCCCACTGTACAATACAGCGTAGATGTTCTGGATTTATGTTTATGTAAGTATGTGCTTTCTAGCTGTGTGATATAATTCATTATGCAGCAAACTGTTTAATTGTTCAAGACTTAATTGCTGATATCACTCATACTTTCTGTAAAAATTGATTTAGAAATGTCATCTAACATGCTTTTTTTGATTTTCTGTAACTTAACTGCAATAGCGAAGATGTCTTTTGCAGCGCGACTGTTAGGAGCATGTTTCATCAAAGGAGTTTGTTTTCGGACAGATTCAGGCACCATTTTGTCCTGACAAATACCGCCGAGGAACTCAGGAGTAAAGCCGAGGAAACGTTCACAGGCTGTTGCAAGTCTATTGTAAGTGCTTGTTTCTTCAGTTTTATCTTCAGCCTGATTCACGATGATGTAAAAGTCCTTTACGTCATGTTGCGTAGAGAGAACTTTCATAAGCGCGTAACTATCTGTAAGAGAAGTCGGCTCTGGTGTTACAACTACAACACGTATCCGTGCCATTGCTGCAAAAGCAAGTACAGTAGGAGTAATGCCTGCACCAAGGTCCATTAACAGATATTCATAACTGTTAAAGAGTGGATTAAGACGCTGGAAGAGTAAGTTTCGCAGGTCACTATCCATTTCTACTAGTTCTGGTACGCCGGATGCAGCTGGTAAAAAATCAAATCCGTCGGGTTCGATAGGAAAAGCGACTTCATCTGCGGGAGTGTCAGTGTCTAACAGACTCTGCATATTCGTGTCCGGGGTAACACCAAGCAGAACATCAAGGTTGGCAAGACCCAAATCACAGTCCATCAGCATAACAGGGAAGCCGCCCCTGTACATGCAGTAGCCAAGGTTTAACGCGATATTGGTTTTCCCAACGCCGCCCTTGCCGCTTAGAATAGAAATTGTGAGAGTATTATTGGCTTTCATACGGGGTAACTGCCTTATTTAGATCCAGAAAAAAGGAATTGTTTTTCGTTAGAATGCACCATGGTGGAGCGGTCGTATTCGAACTCAATGAGCTGACGGGTGACGCGTACTTGGTTCTTACCGGCATTTTTTGCCTGGTACAGAGCCTTGTCTGCCACTTCAAAAAGGTCTTGCCCATTTGCTTTGCTGCGTCCTTTCAGGGAGGCAACACCAGCAGAGAAAGTGCACTGCACGCTGGCATCCTTGCACTTTATGAAGGTGTCAGCGAAGAGTGAACATAACCTGTCCAGCATAGCTTTTGCTCTGATGGGGCCGGCACCTGGCAATAGGAGTGCAAATTCCTCGCCACCTACGCGTGCCGCATGGTCATATCCGCGAGTTGATGCGTCCAACATGTCAGCAAGTGTTCTGATGACTTCATCGCCGCAGCTATGACCATAGGTGTCATTGATGTTTTTAAAGTTGTCGAGGTCAATCATAGCTAAGCTTAGCTGACCGTTACTGCGTTCAACCCTTTGCAATTCCATTGTGAGTTTATTCTCAAAGGCTTGCTTGTTGTACAGTCCAGTTAAAGGGTCACGTTCTGACTTATGTGTAAGGTCATCGATAACCTTTTGCAGGTTCGCAAGATTGAAATAGGTTGAATGATCTAAATCAAGCGCAAGCCATTCGGAAAACCCGTATCTTTCAGACAGGGCATTCCAGCTATCCATAGTCAGGCCTGGGATAAGTCGCGTAAGCGCTAGTTGTTGATCAGCCTGAGGTGTCGGGGTGGAGTGTGCGTGCGTCAAAATAAGCTGACGCAGCGTGTCCAGTTCGGCTGTCAGGTTCTCTAGCCCTTCTGGGCGTATATTATGTAGTCTTTTCTGCATGTAGATAAAGCAGGAAATCACGCAGGAACTGGTCCAGTTTTCCATCTAAAACCGAATCAACATCCCCGATCTCCGAGTTTGTCCTGTGATCTTTCACAAGACGGTATGGCTGAAGCGTATATGTACGTATTTGACTACCAAAACTTATATCCAATTTACCTGCGTATTCTGCCTGACGTTCGTCTTGCACTTTACGCAGTTCAATTTCATACAATCTGGATTTAAGAATTTGCATTGCAGTATCTTTGTTTGCGTGCTGCGATTTTTCGTTCTGGCATTGTGCGGTTACGCCTGTCGGGACATGCGTAATACGTACAGCAGAACTTGTCGTGTTAACGCTCTGGCCGCCTGGGCCGCTGGAACGGAACACGTCAATTCGCAGATCGCTCTCTTTAAGATCTACAGTAATGCCTTTGCCGGCATCTGGAATAATATCAATGGATGCAAACGAAGTGTGCCTTCGTCCTGAGGAATCGAACGGCGAAATACGTATAAGCCTGTGGATACCTTTTTCCCCTTTAAGGAATCCGTAAGCATTATCACCCTTTATACGTAGCGTAACACTTTTAATGCCCGCCTCATCGCCATCGAGTAAGTCGAGGTATTCGACTTTAAATTTATGCCTGTCTGCCCAACGCGCATACATGCGAAGAAGCATTTTAGCCCAATCTTGAGCTTCTGTGCCGCCTGCACCGGGGTGAATTTCCAGAATTGCGTCGTTCTGGTCTTCCGGTGCGCCTAGCAGCAGATTAAGTTCAGTCTGCTCTAACAGTTCTCCCAGAAGTGTGGATTGCGCATGCAGCGTATCCAATACTTCTGGGCTTTGATCTTCTTCAGCCAGCGCAAGCCATTCCGCTACATCGTCTTTAACCTGCATAAGTGTTTCCAGACGGTCAATTTGCGACTCTAACTGACTTTTTTCCTGCAATACAGGCGTCAACTTTTCTGGATTATCCCATGCACCGGGGCTTGAGAGCTGTTTTTCGATTTCATCAAGGCGGTCTTTACTGCCTTTTAGGTCAAAGCCTCCTCCATAAGGAGTTGAACTGTTCGGTTAAAGCGTTACTCTTAGTTCTTAAATCTGCTAATTGAAGCATGTTATATTTCTTTCTTTTTATTTGTATAAATTGAGTAGGCCAATATTGCTATAGCTCCGGCAATAAGGAGTGCGCGGATTAACGAAAAGAACCGATGGTAGAATGTAAAGCCGGTTCGTGTTCCCACTGATCCAAAAATAACATCCGCACGGAAAGATTTCCCTTTGGTTGTAATGTTCCCTTTTGGATCAATGATAGCAGTAATGCCAGTATTTGTTGCACGGGCAACGTACCGACCTTGCTCTACAGCCCGCAGGATAGTCATATCCAGATGCTGCTTAGGTGCGGCCGTTTTTCCAAACCATGCGTCATTGCTAATATTAACCAATAAATTCGCACCGTTTTCAACGCTGGCCTGTGCAAGTTCAGTGAATGTAGCTTCATAACAAATCAGTACACCTATTGCAAGATTTCCAACAGAAATAGGCTGATACACGGTACCTGGTACAAAAGCGCCTGAACCCTGAAGGAGTTCGTCAGCAAAAGGTATGTAGAATGGAATATATTCACCGAACGGAACAAGATGCATTTTGTCATACCACGAAAGCATAAGGCCTTCGGAGTCAACTAAGTATGCTCTGTTGAAAATATCGTATTTGCGTCCCTCTGTTCCCTTGGCAAAGCCAGGAGTGCCGATGAGATACGGTGCTTTACTTGCAATGGCAAGGCTTCGTACCATAGGTAAGTATTTTCTGCTGCTTTGCAGATAGAACGGCATAGAGGTTTCCGGCCAGATGACCAGATCAACAGGGTGGCTGAGTACTTGTTCGCTCAAGGTTACATAGCGCTCAACCGTGCCGCGCATGTAACGCTTGTCCCACTTTGCACCCTGATCGACATTACCCTGAACCATAGCAATTTCTATGTTGGCAGTAGCGTCCGCAGGCTGGATCCATGAATAGTAGCTGCTTGTAAACAGTAACGCCAGAGCCACAAGGGCAGTGACGGAATGTTTGACGGAGCTTGTGATCAACGCTGCTGTAACATAACAGGCAAGCGCTGCGAGCAGGGCGGAATAGCCTTCTGCACCCAGAATACTTACAGGCTGAACAAATGCAGGCCAGTCAGCAAATGCTGCTGCGAGTGACGCCCATGAGAATCCGCTGAGAATAACTCCGCGTCCCAGTTCTAGCGCACCCCAGACAAAAAAAGTGCTTATCCCTACATATAGCGGGGAGGCTTTTCGTAAAAATTTATAGCAGAGCCATGAGAATATCGCGCTGTAAAGACCCATTACAAACGAAACACCAATAGGCCCGCTTATGGCGAGGTACCAAGGCATGGCAGTTTGTTCTGCAAAAGGGACGGCAATCCAGTACAGGCAGGCGGTAAACGCTGCGGTACCTGTTATCAAACCTCTTCGAAACGCGACAGAGCTAGATTCTGCCTGTAGTCCAACAAGGTATAAACAGGCTGGATAGAGCAAGACAAGAGGGGGTAACTGGTAGATAGTATTGGCAGAACCAATAGCAAGTCCCACTGTACCCATGGCAAGTAATGAGGCAAATTGAAGCATTGCTGCACCCTGACGTTTTTTTGTGCTTCGGTCAAGAAACTCAAATTGTAGTGAATAGTTGCTACAAGCTGGAAAAAAGGCCGAGAGTAAAAGAAAACACCCTGCAAAAGCAGGGTGTGTATCGTTTTGTTCAAACAAAGACTTAGTGTTTTTCGGGCAAGTCCTCAGATTTTGCAGTCCGAATAAGTCGGATTTGTTTGGCGTCCGCATCTTCAATGGTAAAGTCGTATCCAGAAAGGTGGAAAGATTCACCGGATTGCGGGACATGCCCTGCAAGTTCACTCAAAAATCCGCCAAGTGTTTCCACCTGTTCAGATTCAAGCGTGATTGAAAGTTCTTCACTCACATCATCAAGATCTGCACGACCTGTAATAATGTAGTTCCCATCCTCTGTGGTGCGAATATCTTCAAGTTTAGGGGTGTCGTATTCGTCCTCAATTTCACCGACAATCTCTTCGAGAATATCTTCAATAGTGATGAGGCCGGATGTTCCACCGTATTCGTCCACAGCGATAGCCATATGCTGTTTTCTGGTACGGAATTCCTGCAATAGATCTGTTACTATTTTGGTTTCCGGAACAAAAAACGGCTTGCGCATAAAGCTTATAAGCGGAGTGTCACGCAGGGTAGGGTCATGCAGGTGAATAAGCAGGTCTTTTGCGTAGATAAGACCAACAATATTGTCCCTGTTTTCTTCGTACAAAGGAATTCGTGAATGTCCAGATTCAACAATGAGTTCAACAAGGTCGCCAATGGATGTGGTTGTCTCTGCACAGACTATGTCGGTGCGAGGAACCATGATCTCATGGACCTGAGTTTCATCAAGTGAGAGTACATTGAGGAGCATGGAACCTTCTTCGGCTTCAAGCTCGCCTTCCTCACGGGCATCGATAATGGCTTTTTCAACGTCCTCTTCAGTCGTTTTACTGAATAGATTTGCAAGTACGTTCCACAATCGACTCTCAGAACCTCCGTCCAAGATGGGTCTCCTTTTTAAAGTTACTATAAAATGGGGCAATATACATTATGTATACTGTACCGATGAGTTTCGTCTTGTGCAAGCATTGGATGCGTACATATGTGTTTTCTGTACGATACTGCGGTGGTTAGAGACCTTTTTCGCGGTACAGTTCAAGATGTCTGCGCATTACCCAGTTACCAATGCTGTCCAGCCCAGAGCCAATCGGCTCCTCGTTCCAGCGTAATTCCGCAGCATTCTTTGCATCCGGCTGTGCCAAGTAAAGAAACTGCATACCAAGCTCGGCATCATGCGTAACAAAATCGATAAATGGATTCTGTACTCTGCATAACAGCCAGTATCGAACACGCTGGCCCGTGTCAGGGTCCCACATGTCGAGCAGTAAAAAGAGCTTGTCACCAATTGAAAAATCTAAATTGCAGTTACGCACTTCAGCTCGTGGTATGCGAACTTTGATGCCGCCTGCGGAAATATTATCCAGTGTAATCTGGTAATTTTTTTCAGGAAGGTATGTCAGTACAGGGCGCCCCCATTGGCGGATATCAAGTGTGCCTTTTGCAGAAATATTTTCTGGTGCAGACCACACTGCGAGCCCCATGACATACTGGCTTGGCGGCGAAATACGCAACGAAGCACGCTTTTGTCGTTGTTCCAGTTTGTTGGGAGTCTTCAGAGTAAGCACGGATGTGCCGTCTGTATAGCCCCTAATTCCAATAATTGGTGTTGTGAACATGAAAAACGTATTGCCGGTGCTGGATTTTTTTACCTGAAAATAGCAATCTACATCCTTACCTACCCACGTACTTTGTAGATTTGTAAGTCCGCTACACTCGATTGTGAGTGCTTCAGGAGTAATATTTGTCAGCAGACAAGAGGTAGAGCGGCGCTTTTCGCCTTTGGAATGGAATTGAAGTTCGAACTTCTCGTGTTCGTCGCGTGCCATACCTAACGTATTGGAAATATGAGAGGGGTGCAAAACCCAGTCATGCGGGACATATTTTGCGCTTTTGCGGTTTTTGAACCACATGAAGATGATCACTGCAATCAGTGCAACAACGACTGAGAGTAATGCATAAACAGTGTAAAGAGCCGTTTCTGTTCGAAAAGACGAAGCAGAAAAGTTATTCCCGATCTGGGTAAAGAAGTTATTACTTGTAGAGGCGCTGAATGAGAGATAGGGCAACGTAATACTCTGCTTTTTGTACTGTTAAATGCAAAATTATGCTGAGACAGGTTTCGGAAAAATATACTGAAACTATAATAATGTGAACAGGTTTGTTGTATATCAGAAAATTGGCAGTAAAGCCTTACCTGAATGCTGTTTACAGCTTTGTGAAATAAACTTTATTTTGCAAAAATAGCACCAAAAATGAACTTGATCCTTGATGCGATATTATAACGTTGCGCCCTCGTAGTGTTCTCTAAAAAAAGATCAAAAAAAACAGCCACCGAGAACGGTGGCTGTTTTTTTATTGATGTATTAAATTTTGCCAAGCTTTTTCAAGTGGACTTCCAGACAGGAAATTGCTGCCGGGGTAACACCTGAAATACGTGATGCCTGACCTAAGTTAAGCGGCTGTACGGCTGCAAGTTTTTCCTCAACCTCGCGGGTGAGTCCTGCAACCTCGGTGTAGTCGAGATCCTGAGGAAGAGGAACGTTCTCCATGCGGCTAAAGCGCAGTACCAGTTCGTTCTGGCGTTTCAGGTAGCCCGCGTACTTAACAACAACCTGTGCTTCTTTTTTTGCATCTTCAGGGAAGTCTACAATTTCAGCCCAGAATGGCTTTAAGTCATCGATAGTCAGTGCCGGACGACGCAGTACTTCAGCAAGAGTAAGGCTTTTAACAGGATGCGCTTCACCAAGTTCGTCAAAAATGGCGCGAACTCCAGCATCAGGTTTGATGCGACGCTCGTCTAGTTCTTTCAGCATGGTGGAAAGTGCAGCGCGTTTTGCGTCGAACATTACCCACTGATCATCTTTTACCAGACCAATCTTGCGTCCGATATCAGTAAGGCGCATGTCGGCGTTACTTTCTCTTAACAGCAGACGGTGCTCTGCACGGGAAGTAAACATTCGGTATGGCTCTTTCGTGCCTTTGGTAACAAGGTCATCGATGAGGACGCCGATGTATGCCTGATCGCGTCCAAGAATAAATGGGTCGCGTCCGGTAAGAGCGCTGAATGCGTTAAGCGCAGCCCACAGACCCTGTGCAGCAGCTTCTTCGTAACCGGAAGTGCCGTTGACCTGACCAGCAAGGTACAGACCCGGCAAAACTTTGGTTTCCAAAGTAGGGCGCAACTGAGTCGGGTTCGCGTAATCATATTCGATAGCGTAACCCGGACGAATGATCTGTGCATTTTCCAGACCAGGAATAGTCTTCAGCATTGCCTTCTGAATATCCAGAGGCAAGCTTGTGGATATACCGTTAGGGTAGCACTCAGGACTATTCAGTCCTTCAGGCTCTACAAAAATTTGGTGTCTGATTTTATCAGGGAAGCGCGCAATCTTGTCTTCAATAGAAGGGCAGTAGCGTGCGCCGGTTCCGTCAATTACGCCCGTAAACAGTGGGGAACGGTCGAAACCAGTTTTGATAATTTCATGCGTCTCTTCGTTTGTCCAAGTCTGGTAACAAGGCAGCTGCGGAAGAGGGATTTCTTTCGTACGGAAGCTGAACGGAGGTGGCGGGTTGTCACCCGGCTGCTCATCCATCACGGAGAAATCGATACTATCTTTAAGGATACGCGGAACAGTACCAGTCTTTAAGCGACCAAGTTCCAGACCTACGCTCTTAAGGGATTCAGACAAGCCGCTGCTTGCCGGATCGCCAAGGCGTCCGCCGGAGAAATTGTTCATACCAACATGGATAAGGCCGCGCATAAACGTGCCGGCGGTAATTATAACAGTTTTAGCCGCAAATTCCTGACCCAGCTGTGTGAGAACACCAGTACAACGTCCGTCTTCAGTCAGCAAAGAATGTGCAGTGTCCTGCCAGATCCACAAGTTTTCCTGTGCGAAAACGTCACGCTTAACAACACGCATATATTCGTCGCGGTCAATCTGTGCGCGGGTTGCGTGTACAGCTGGTCCTTTACTTGTGTTCAGTGTACGGAACTGGATACCGGACTGGTCTGCCCAGACCCCCATCATGCCGCCAAGTGCATCGATCTCGCGAACCATATGACCTTTAGCAAGGCCGCCAATGGCTGGGTTGCAAGACAATGCGCCGATGTGATCCAAGTTGATCGTCAGCAATAACGTGGTCAAGCCAAGGTTGCTCGCCGCCATAGCGGCCTCGGCACCGGCGTGACCTGCGCCTACTACAATGACATCAAAAATAGCTGGAGGGGGTGTTTTTATCATAATTTCTTTCTTCGTTATTTATCTACGTTTGCCTCTGACAAAACTGCAACTTTGAACTGTGTCTCCGACGGCGCTTGCCAGCGGGACTTTATGCGAGCCTCCGGCGGCTGGGGAAAACCTTTCTGTAGAAAGGTTCTTCCCCAGACCCCTTTCCAAAGACTTTTATTAGCGAGATATTCCTGTTTTTTATTATGTTGGTGAGCTTAAATGAAGCTACCAAACAGGGACAACCGGACTTATCCTACCAAGGTAGTGGTGCGTAAGCCGCGAGGTGTCCATACAGGGAAGTAGGACTCGCAAGTAAAAGTTTTTGGAGAGCCCAGAGAAGCCTTTTTTCAAAAAGGTTCTCTGGCCGCCGGAGGCTCGTCGAAGACCTGCCGGAGGCAAAACAAGATCGTCCAAGACAACTCTTTATAATCACAGATCTGCCAGAGGCAATATAAAACTTACTTATTTGGTTGTATCAAACAGCATGGTGGCGATAACTTTGGCATCACCGATGTTGCAAGAGATACGGCTTTTTTCATTCGGCACGTGCGCGTTAGGAATGAGCTTACTCCAGCAAGCTACTGGGAGCCCTTCGTCACGCAGATGCGCTGCTACGGTACCGCCGCCAACACCTTTCGGTTGCGGAGTAACATTGTAGACTTTCTTGATTGCGCGGTCGAGCATAGTTACGACTTCACTATCAACAGGAGTCTGTGCTGTGGACTGGTTTGCCTGATCTTCTTCGTAGCGAATTTTTACGCCGTATTCAGCGACAACTTCGTCACCAAGTTTTTTCATTTCACTGCGGATTTCGTTGAGCTCGTAACCCGGGAGGATACGGCAATCAACGTAGAAGACATCGAGACCCGGAACAGTGTTGATGTTCGGTACGTTTGCTTCTTTTTTGGTCGGCGTGAAGGTGGAAATAGGTGGATCGAAGAGGTTGTCTACGCGATCGAAGATACCGTGCAGCTTTTTAACTTTAAGAATGAAAGCGGAAGCAGCTTCGAGGGAGTTGATGCCTTTGGACGGTGTAGAGCCGTGGCACTGCTTGCCGATTACAGAAATTTTTTGCCAGAGGATGGACTTTTCAGCAACTTCGATCATTGTTCCTTCAGCATCACCGATGTCTGGAACGAGGATTAGGTCGTCTTTTTTGAAGAGTTCAGGGCGCTCTTTTACAACGTATTCAAGGCCGAATTTGCTGCCGGTTTCTTCATCAGCAGTAAGGATGAGCCCGAGGGTGTATTCTGGGGTAATGTTCTTGTCTACAAGACCTTTGGCAACGAGAAGGCCAGAAACGATAGCCTGCTGGTTATCTTCTACGCCGCGACCATAAATGTAATCACCGTCTACGCGTAGAGTCCAAGGATCGCTTTCCCACAGGTCATGATCGCCGGTCGGTACAACGTCTGTGTGGCCGATGATCCAGAGAGTTTTTTCAGATTTACCCGGAATGCGAGCGATAATAGTAGGGCGGTAGCCGCAATTAACGCGGGAATCCGGAGCGCGCATTTCTTCGACATCTGTAATGTTGTTTTCTTTAAGCCAGCTGAGCAGGTAGTCTGCTTTCTCTTTTTCGCCCTGTCCGCCACTGGTTGGGCAAAGTGCAGGACGTGCGGTCATCTCTTTTTGTAATTCAATTACGAGATCATGCTGGTCATCAAGAAATGCAAGAATTTGTTCGCTCATGGGAGTTCTCCGTCAGGGGATCGGGGTGTTTAATTTAGCAATATGCCTGACAATACAATGTTCAGGAAGAGAGGGTTGAGCGCAGTGTAGTCTTTTGTCATCAGCTTTTGAATGTGATGACTGAGGGGAGGCGAAGCGTGAAAAAATTCAGCTCGGAGTGTAGCAGGCTACATAGGAGTTGGAATTTTTAGAAGCAACGCATCAATGGAGACTTACCTGCGCTGAATTCTTTCTTCCTGAAAAAGAAAAAGGGAAGGTTGTAATCCAACCTTCCCCCTTTCTAACCAAAATATAGCAGCTTAACGACCGCGAGCGGCACGTTTGGAAGCCTTAAGTGGGTTGATTTTAACTTTACCAGCTTTATCAACAGTAGCTTTGATGTGGGTAGCAAAGTTACAAGCGCCAAGAGCCCATTTGGTATTAGGGGTTGGGTAGCTTGTACAGTATGTCTGGCCTTCGAATTCACCAGTACGGTCGCAGCCCTGACACTGTTCGACCACTGGCTGGCAAGTAAACCCGTTAAAGAGCATGCCTTCTTCAGTCATTTTAGCATCGGCGAAGCTTACAGTAGCTTTAGCACTCATATTAATTTCCTCCTGAGGTCGCGCGGGCTACGCGCGCATATTATCTTTGAAGCGATGTCCAATTATATTTTTTTGACGAAAAGTCAACTAAAAACATATGGTCAGTGTATTTTGACAAGGTTATAAGGAGTTCTCCTTATAACTTATTACTAAGCTTTTTGTTGCTCAGATTGAAACGACTTTGCGCAGTGTGCGGCGCGAGAAAAAAACTCATTTAGCAGACAGTAATCGTTCTCGAGGTCACCTAAAAGTACGGATACCGAGATCAACTTCATGCTTAGTTGTCTGTTAAAATTTGCATTTTTCGAAGTTACGCTACAATGCGCGGATTTGTTTCACTCTGTTAGCTGCGTTTCTGTATCTTCTTTTGTACCCATTTAGCAACATCTTTCACAGCATCAATTAAGGCTGGGTAGTCAATTTTTAAATATTTGCCGTCTTGATACAAGACTTCACCCGCTACCATAGACATGTGAACCTCTGCTCCAGTCGTTGAATAAACGAGCTGTGACACAGGGTTATGCATCGGCAGCAGATTAGGCTGTGTGAGATCAATTGCAATGATATCTGCTTGGTTACCGACAGCAAGCGATCCAATGTTGTTTTGTCCCATGGTGCGTGCGCCGTTGCGTGTCGCCATATCGAGCACAGTCTGAGCACTTGCCGCAGTCGGATCAAGACGCTGGACTTTATGCAAAAATGCGCAAGATGCCATCTCGGTAAACATATTCAGTGCATTGTTGGAAGCAGCGCCGTCAGTTCCCAAAGTTACATTTACGCCTTTAGCGAGCATTTTTTCAACTGGTGCCATGCCCGAAGCAAGCTTCATGTTGCTTTCAGGGTTATGCGCAACATTAGTGCCTGTTTCAGCAAGCAAAGAAATTTCGTCGTCTGTAACATCAACTGCATGAGCCACCGTGGTGCGTCCACTCAGCAAGCCTAAGCTGTGAGCGTACTCAACAGGGCGTTTGCCAAAGCTTTCAACGCATGCCTTAGTCTCGGCAGGTGTTTCTGCTAAATGGATATGAATAGGTATGTCCAGCTCTTCAGCAATTTCGCGGCAGGTTGTAAGAATTTCGGGAGTGGTTGTGTATACCGCATGTGGCGTCACGGCCTGTCGGATGCGCGGATGTTTGTTCCATTTCGCTTCCAACTCACGAACAAGTTTTATGCCTGCGTCAAAGTCTGGATATGCCGGAGACGGGAACATGAACAGCCCCTCGCCGCCCAAAACGCGTAATCCAGATTGATCTACAGCTTTATATGTTGCATCTTCAATCAGATACATATCACAGAAGGATGTGGTGCCGTAACGAGTCATCTCTGCGCATGCCAGCAAAGCGCCAAGCTCGACCTTTTCTGCCGTCAAATTCTGTTCTACAGGGAAGATATGGTTGTTGAGCCAATCCATAAGCGGCAGGTCGTCAGCAGCGCCTCTAAGCAGTGTCATAGCAGCATGGGTGTGGCTGTTGATAAGCCCAGGCATCAAAAGAGAGTTGCCAAGCTCCATAACATTTTCTGAAGTGTACTGTGAACGCACGGCAGCTGCCGTGTCTATGCACATAATGTTGCCTTCAGAAATAGCTACGCCACCGTTATATATGATAGAACGTGACTCGTCCTGAGTGACGATGATCTCTGCAAATAGTAAAGTGTCACATGACTGCATTCGAAAACTCCTCATTATCATCCTACGTTGTGAGTGCGACACTGTAGTGTATTGTTGTAGCTTAAACAACCCGTCTTGTGAGGCGGTGAGTGGTTCATTGTAGATGGCTTCGGCGAGCCTTTGGCGACCCTGCGGGGAGTGTCTCCGACGGCTGGGTGAAACCTTGTTGAAACAAGGTTCTCCCCCAGACCCCCTTCCAAAAACTTTTATTTGCGAGGTCTACTGCCCTGTGTGATTGCCTCGCGGCTTATGCGCCACTACCTTGCTGAACATAGACTGATTATTCATGATTGGTAGCTGTTATTAAGCTCTCCAACGTATTAAACAGTAGATGTACCTCGTTAATAAAAGTCTTTGGAGAGTCCAGAGAAGCCTTTCTCCAGAAAGGTTCTTTGGCCGCCGGAGGCAAATAAAAAACAAATAAGTATAAGGAAAAAATATGAAAGTAGGCTGTTTGCTTATCCACGGCTGGACAGGGAGTCCATTTGAGATGGAGCCACTGGTCGCACCGTTGGAGTCAGAGGGGTATGTTGTTCGTAATATAATGTTACCTGGTCACGGAACGACGTTTGAAGATTTTCAAACGACGGGGTGGGGTGATTGGGAATGGGCAGCCCATAAGGAGTATGAGGTATTGGCGGCGCAGGTTGATACAGTTTTTGTGATAGGTCTTTCCATGGGCGGCACGCTTGCGTTACACTTGGCGTCTAAATATCCGGTGGCAGGGGTTGTCTCGTTGGCGGCACCACTGTTTTTGTATTCATTCTTTCCGTGGCAGATGAAGGATTGGCGGATGCCTTTTACGCCTATAGTAAAGCATATTAAGCCAATTTTTTCTCTGAAAAGGCGCGACGCTGAGCACTTACGAATAGCCCCGTGGGTAGGATATGACGAATTTGTAAGTATGCAGCAATTGCATGAGCTTATGAAAGGGGTAAAGAAGGTGCGCGGTGAAGTAGATGCTATCAGCGCCCCAGTTTTAGCGATTCAAGCCCCTACAGATAAGAGTGTCCCTCTCGAAAATGTTTTTTTAATCGCAAAAAAAGTCGCTTCGAAGGAAATTACGGTCAAACTATTGCGAATTGAAGAAAAAGTTACAGGACATCACGTGATTACGACCCATGTGGAAACCTCTTCGAGGGTGGCTGAGTTAGTGCACAAGTTCGTAAAGAGGACTGTTTATACAAAATTGTAAAAACAGAGTGTATTTAAAATAATGACAAATTTGTATAAACAGCAGTTAAGCGCTCGTATTTGTTTAATAAAAAAAGTATTTTTAGAAGAATCTAAAAACTAAATATTACAATCTTGACAAATTTGACCATTTTTCGGTAAATATAATCCATGGCAGTTGCCAGCTAGTGGTAACTGACCGGTTTCAGATTTAGCTCAGAAAAAAATGCGAATGACGCGCGCGGGCGCTTTGTGTCACGAGGAGATATTACTTTGCTGTTTAAGCCTATCAGTCAGAATTTTAGCGACTTTGTTATCGTTCGTGAAAACGATCGCTGTATCAATTGCGAAGTTTGTGTGCGTCAGTGCTCGTATGAAGCCCATTACTGGGATGATGCTCGTCAGTGCGTGAGCCATGATCATACTAAATGTGTAGGCTGTCACCGTTGTGAAGCATTCTGTCCTACCGGTTGTCTTACTATTAAGAAAAATCCGGCAGACTTCAGAGACAATGCTCTTTGGACTCCTACATATATGAAGCACGTGTACAAGCAGGGCGATACCGGTGGTATTTTGCTTTCCGGCATGGGTTCACCATGTGATAAGCCAATCTACTGGGATAATCTCCAGCTTGACGCAAGTCAGGTAACTAATCCGTCCATTGACCCGCTTCGCGAGCCAATGGAACTCACCACGTACCTTGGCTCTAAGCCGGACAAAGTGAGCTTTGAGGATACACCTGACGGACCGAAACTTACTACTAAAATCGGCCCACAGCTTAAGCTTAACTACCCGCTCATGTTCTCTGCTATGTCCTTTGGTTCAATTAACTTGAACTTGCACAAGGCGATGGCGATGGCTGCTACTGAGCTTGGTATTGCTTACAACACTGGTGAGGGTGGCTTGCACCCTGATCTGTACAAATATGGTCAGAATACCATCGTACAGGTAGCATCAGGTCGATTCGGCGTTCATAAAGATTACTTGAACGCAGGTAGTGCAGTAGAAATTAAAATTGGTCAGGGTGCTAAGCCGGGTATCGGCGGCCACCTGCCAGGTGAAAAGATCGACGAAGAGGTTTCTAAAACCCGTATGTGTCCGGTCGGCTCAGATGCTATTTCTCCTGCGCCTCACCACGATATTTATTCTATTGAAGATTTGCTTCAGCTTATCTACGCAATTAAGGAATCAACAGAATATAAGGTTCCAGTTTCTGTAAAAATTGCGGCTGTACATAATGCTCCGGCGATCGCTTCCGGTATTGTACGCGCAGGTGCAGATATTGTTGTTATTGACGGCTTCAGAGGTGGTACGGGTGCTGCTCCTACCATGATCCGTGATAACGTTGGTATTCCGATGGAACTTGCTCTTGCTGCTGTAGATAACCGCCTGCGTGACGAAGGTATTCGTAACCACGCATCTCTGGTTGTTGCTGGTGGCGTACGTTGCTCTGCGGATGCTATTAAAGCAATCGCTCTGGGCGCGGATGCAGTTTACATTGGTACCGCTGCCTTGGTTTCTGTTGGCTGTACTCTTTGCGGACGTTGCTACACTGGTAAATGCCCTTGGGGTATTGCTACCAACGAAGCTCGTCTTAAAAAACGTCAGAATCCAGAAGTTGCTGCTAAGCGTCTTGCGAACCTCATCCGCGCATGGGGACACGAGATTCAGGAAATGCTCGGCGGTATGGGACTCAACTCCATTGAAAGCTTGCGTGGTAACCGCGATAAGCTGCGTGGTCTTGGTCTTAACGAAGTTGAGCTGGACATTCTCGGCGTTAAACACGCAGGACGGTAGTAGATATGCGTAGAGTTTATCCAAATAAAGATGTCTGTATTGGCTGCCATATTTGTGAAGTTGCCTGTTTAACAGCACATTCCGCTAGTCAGGATGTTGTTATCGCCGCTAATGAAGAAACGGTGACAGGTTTACAGCCATGTAAGGCAGTATACGACAAGGGTCAGATCTCTGTAGCTCTCAGTTGTCGTCATTGTGACAGCCCATCTTGTGTATCCGCCTGTATTTCCGGCGCGTTATACAAAGATCAGGAAACAGGCCGCACTTGTTATGATGAAGAACAGTGTGTTGGTTGCTGGTCATGTCTGATGGCATGCCCTTACGGTGCGGTTCGCCGCAATGTTACTAAGGGTAAGATTATTAAATGTGACCTGTGTGAAGGCCGCGACATGCCAGCATGTGTGGAAGCCTGTCCTAACGGCGCACTGGTTTTCGAATCTCGCTGATAGCAGGAGCTCGTCCATGTCGTATGTAATAGTTGGAAACGGTGTTGCGTCTGTCGGAGCTATCGAGGGGATTCGTAAAGTTGATAAAACAACTCCGATCCTTGTTATAAGTGAAGAAGATACTCCTACATATGGACGTCCGCTGATTTCATATTTTCTTGCAGGAAAAATCGGTCTTGAAAGAGTAAGTCTTCGACCTGATGAATTCTACGTAAAGAACAACGTTGAAGTTAAGCTAGACACCCGTGTGGCTGCCATTGATAAAGCAGCCAAGACCATTACCACTGAAGCCGGAGAGCAGATTGAATACAAACAGCTCTTACTGGCAACAGGCGGTGTACCTTTTATGCCTCCACTTAAAGGCATTGAAGGCAGCGGAGTATATAACTTTACTACGCTGAACCACGCACACATGCTGTTGGAACTTTCTAAAAGAATCCACAGAGTTGTCGTTATCGGTGGTGGGCTTATCGGTCTTAAGGCCGCAGAAGCACTGCGTTACAACGGTCTTTCCACTGCTATTGTTGAACTTGGAAGCCGCGTGCTTTCCGCAGCGTTCGATGATGTAGCCGGTGGCCTTGTAGCTCAAAGGCTCGAAGAAAAAGGTATCGCTATTCGTTGCGGTACTACTGTGGAAGAAATTCTGCGTACAGAGCAGGGCGAAGTTATTGGCGTACGTCTTGCCAATGGTCAGAAACTGGCTTGTGAAGCCGTTGTTGTTGCCATTGGTGTTGTGCCAAGCCTTACCCTTGCTAAGGATGCCGGAATTGCTGTGAACAGAGGCATCAAAGTTGATGACAATATGTGTTCCAGCGCAGATGGCGTATACGCCGCAGGTGACGTTGCTGAAGCACCTGATATGATTGCTCAGGAAGCCAGAGTTACACCAATCTGGCCTAACGCATTCAGTCAGGGCTACCACGCTGGCCTTAATATGGCGAGCGAGGACGCATCTCCGCATCCTGGCGGCTTACCAATGAACGCAATTTCTTTCTACGGGCTGCCAACAGCCTCTCTTGGTCATGTTAATCCGGCGGAAGACGAGGGTTGCGAAGTCTTTGCCGAACTTGACGAAGAAAACGGATCATATCGTAAGCTGATTTTCCGTGATGAAAAGCTGATTGGCTATGTGCTTGTGGGAGAGGTCGATTTTGCAGGGTTGTACACCGGTTTTGTTCGCTTCGGTCTGGATATTACTCCAGACGTGAAAGACGAGCTTATCGCAGGTCAACCATCTGCACTGCTCTGGCCGGAAGAAGAATTTGATACAAAGTGGACCCCTGCTGCTGAGTAGAGGGCTTTGGAGATAGATATGAAAGCTCCCAAAGATTTTTGGCATTTTGATAAAGACATCTCAGGTTGTGGTGTCTTCGGGGTAATTGATAAGAAGAAAAAACTGATACCTGGTACTATGCCGATCGATGCAATGGCAACAATGCACGATCGCGGTAACGGTCTTGGTGGTGGTTTTGCTGCATATGGTATTTATCCTGAGCATGCAGATTTGTATGCCTTCCACCTGATGTGTGATGATCAGGCAGGCCTTGACCGCGCTGAAGAGATTATCAAACAGTACTTTGATATTAAGATTTCTGAGCCGATTCCAACCCGTAAGGTGTTAGCCATTACAGAATCCCCGCTTATGTGGCGCTTCTTCCTTTCTCCAAAGGCAGAACGTCCGAAGTGGCAGGATGTTGGTGAAGATGATTACGTAGTAAACATCGTCATGCACATTAACAACAGAGTGCCGGGTGCTTTTGTATTCTCCAGTGGTAAAGACATGGGAGCGTTCAAGGGTGTTGGTTTTCCAGAAGACATCGCAGAATTCTTTAAATTAGAAGAATACAGCGGCCATATGTGGACTGGTCATAACCGTTTCCCGACTAACACTCCGGGCTGGTGGGGCGGCGCACATCCGTTTACCCTGCTGGACTGGGCGATTGTTCATAACGGAGAGATTTCCTCTTACGGTATTAACAGACGCTACCTGTGTCAGCACGATTACGAATGTAACATGATGACGGATACCGAAGTTGTAGCATACCTGCTCGACCTTCTTATCCGTAAGCACGGTCTTTCTCACGAAATGGCATGTAAAGTTTTTGCACCGCCTTTCTGGGATGAAATTGAGCGTATGCCGAAAGATGAACGTGAAGCGTATGAAGCGCTGCGTATGGTCTACGGCCCGGCAATGCTCAACGGCCCGTTTGCTATCCTTGTAACCGACAAAAACGGCATGATGGGACTTAACGACCGCGTTAAGCTTCGTCCGCTTGTTATCGGTGAAAAGGACGATATGGTATTCATGTCCAGTGAAGAGAGCTCCATCCGTGAAGTTTGTCGAGATCTCGACAGAGTATGGGCACCAAAAGCCGGCGAGCCGGTGATTGTGAAACTGGAGGACTAGGCATGGCTAAAAAATGTACTATCAACGCTGAAGGCGTGTACTACCGCCAATTGAACGAGCAAATTCGTGAAGCTGTGCGTGACGGTGTAACAGAGATTGAGTTAGAAAATATTCGCGGTCAGCGATACATTGGTAACTCTATTGAAGGCCCCGTTCACTTCCTGATTCACGGTGTTCCAGGACAGGACCTTGCGATGTTTATGCGCGGCGCTACAATGCGCGTAGAAGGCAACGCACAGGACGGCGTAGGTAATACCATGGATGATGGAGAAATCCAGATCAACGGTATGGCTGGCGATGTTCTCGGCTACGCAATGCGTGGCGGTCGTATCCTTATCAGACAGGATGTGGGCTACCGTGTAGGCATTCACATGAAGTCTTACATGGAAAAGCAGCCTGTAATCGTAGCTGGCGGTAAAGCTGGTGACTTCCTTGGTGAGTACATGGCGGGTGGAGCAATTATCCTCCTCGGCATGGATTCAACTATGGACGAAGCAGCACCTATCACTGGTAGAAGCCTTGGTACCGGAATGCACGCGGGTATTATTTACATCCGTGGTGACGTTCCTGATTACCAGCTTGGACCTGGTTTACAGCTCGAACCAATTAATGAAGAAGACGTCGCTTTCATCCGTTCCCATGTCTCTGACTGGGCTGAAGCATTCGATAAGGATGTGGAAGAAGTGATGCAGGGCGAATTTAAAAAAGTAACGCCGTTCTCCCACCGTCCATACGGCAACATGTACGTGGGAACTAACTAGGGTGTCAGAAACTTTTTCTGAACATTCCTAGCAAGCAGCGGCTGGATAGTTTCTTTCAAACTGAGGAAACTTCTCCTAAGCTTGACTGATAGACGACCAAAACGGATGGCCCCCATGATTGGCATGGGGGCTTTCTATTGTCTAAAGGTAAAAATTTAGTAGCTGTTGGCGATCATCATCGTTAACTCTGTTTCCTTTTAAAAAAGAGGAATTGTATCCTTTCTCAAATGTCGTAACAGTTGTTTTCATATGTACTTACAGCTGCTGCTAGGGGTGCTTACATAGATGTAACAAGCTGTAATGTATGTTTTTTCCGCTGAGCAGTAACAAGGGCTGGGAATGGTCTGTTTGGTTTTGCTTAGTTGTTTTTATTCCCATAGTGATAACTTTAGACTCAATATTTCAAAGCTGCAGAACACGGGATATACTTTTTCTCGTAACTGATAAGCAGAGGAGTGTTGGTATGAAGGGTGTAAAGTTTCTGGGGTTAGCTGTCTTATGCGTAACGTTAGTTGCCTTTGTGGCGCTGGCTGCAATACGATACAGAGAGAATACTCTGGTTAACCCCTGTGAAAAGTTGACTACCTATTCCAAGTTGGATGGGGATCCTACCGAGATTATCTACGATAAAGAGAAACAAATTATTGAACCGTTCGCATACTTTGATGATCTGTATTATGTGGGGCTTGCATGGGTAGGGGCGTATCTGTTGGATACCGGCGATGGATTGATTCTGATAGACACTCTGCACGAGCCTTATGTTGAAGTAGGCCAGAAGAACATAGAAAAATTAGGCTTCTCACCTGAAGACATAAAGTATGTGATTGTGACTCACGGACACTTTGCGCATGTGGGAGGGGCTGCATGCTATCATAATAAGTATGGTGCAAAAGTCATAATGACTGATGCTGCGCATAAGAAAACAAAGCTAGACCGAAATCAGAAAGATTTTCCAATTACAGCCCCAACGGTAAGTCGTTACGTGTCTGATGGTGACGTACTTACTCTTGGCGATAAGACTATTAAATTTTACGAAACTCCCGGTCACACAAACGGTGCTCTTTCATTAGAGTTTACGGTGAAAGATCGCGGGAAAGAATATACTGCTTTCATGCTTGGTGGGGTAGGTGCGTATTCTAGAAAAACAGAGGATTTCGACGAATTTATTGCCACAGTGAACCGTGTCATAGGTATTGTTAAAGATGACAACGTTACTGTGGGAGTGGTTGGGCACCCGATGACAGTGAATGACCTTATTAAGGTTGGACCTTCAATTTCAAAACGTCCGAAAGGGCAACCGCATCCCTTTATCAACCAGAAAGCCTATGTAGAGTGGCTTACTAAGCTTAAAATGGACACGGAAATGAAAAAGAAGGAACTGTTAGAGGATGAAAAGACAGGAGATACAGCTACGTTGTAGTTTAGTTGTCTCCGTCACGATCCACGATTTAGAATCATAATTGTCCGATAATTTTCGATGAAGAAGTAGCCCTCATTATTAGCATGGGGGCTTTTCGCTTTTTGACAGAAGGTTGGCAGCTGAAGGGGACAGTGTTGTACAGCGAGTGTTGTGAATGCTGTGCAGTACAAAGTAGGGTGAACTAGAAATTTATAAATGGGAACGTCCGGCGGAACAGGTCTTCTACCTCAGGATAGCGTTCCAGCATCATCCTCTCTCTTTTTTCTTCCAAAGCAGTGTGGTCGAACATGTCGAACCCTCGCTTTAGGGCAATGCCTTGAGTGCAAACGATTGTGACAATCGAAGAGGACTGTCATAAAAGAGATGCGTAATATTATTAAAAGCGTGAAAAAGCTCTGTACGATCTTCACCGCACTCTATTAAATCTGGGTAAATTTCTAGCAGCCCAATGTCGTCACATCCTGCGATGAGGTGTTCAATTCCGGTTTGCAGCTCTTTTTCAGTTACTGCACATGCAAGTAAACACTCTTCTAAAAAACCGAAAATTTCAAAACGTTCAAGCGTGATGGTAGGATGTGTCATGCGAATATTTTTCGCCGGGCATATTTTTGTTGTTGCGAAATTGTAGCGGCTAATTGGTAGGGCGCAATCTATAGTCATGTAAAGACGGAATGTTACATTTGGAGATGCTGCACAAAAGCTGTTGAAACAGAATTGTAACAATTGCGTTGTAGAAAAAGGCGTAAATTAAAGGTGGCATGCATTGCAAATGCATGTTCTTTTATTTCTGTTAGAAACACTGAAAGTTAAAAAACTTGCATGTTTTTTGACGAAAAGGTACTTGATTCAGGTTTATAGCTTTTTGTTATTACGAGTAAAAAACAAAGCCAGTTTGGCTTTAATGATTACCAGTCGCATTATTTTTTGAGAGTATTTCGATAATCATTTGATTTAATGGAAAACTCAGAGAATATTTTTGCTGCGACGTTACGATTTTTTGATAACCGTTAAGGAGTTCTTATGTTCTTTCCAGAAGCAGCTTGGGCTATGGGCGCATTAGGCGGTGGCCAGACAGGTCAGGAAGGCAACCCGATTGCGGCCTTCGTACCACTCGCGTTAATGTTTGTTATTTTTTACTTTCTTCTTATCCGTCCTCAGCAGAAAAGAGCGAAAGAGCACAAAGCTCTGTTGGATAATCTCCAGAAAGGCCAGACTGTTGTAACAGGCGGTGGTCTTATCGGCACCATCGTAGGAATCAAAGACGACGTTATTTCCGTTGATCTTGGTGAAACTACCGTTAACGTAGGTCGCCAGTACATCTCCGGTCTTAAGTCTTCTACTCCTGCTGCTGATAAAAAAGCAAAAGACGGTAAAAAGAAATAATTTGTCGAGCAGGGAACTGGATTTATTCAGTTTCCTGCTTGTTCAGCACAACGCTGTTGTTGTCCCGATCGGTTTCGTATCGGGTTTTGCTGTTTGAATAGTATCAAGGAGTTATAATGAGAGAGGGGTTGCGATGGAGATTACTGATCGCGATTTTTGTGCTCGCAGTAGGCGTAGTATACGCTCTACCAAGCATTCCAGCGATCGGAACATCCCCAATCAAAAAGTTCTTACCTGAAGAAAAGGTCAGCCTTGGCCTTGACCTGCAGGGTGGTATCCACCTTGTTCTCGGTGTAGATGTTGATAAGGCACTTTCCAATAACCTTTCCCTTATGGGGCAGGATATTCGCACTGAAGCACGCGAAGATAAAATTTTCATTTTACAACCGCGTCTTGTGCAGGGCGAAAAGCTTGAGTTTGTACTTCTTAAGTCTTCACAGAAAGAAGCTCTTGATGCTTTGCTTGAAAAAAGCTTCAGCCGTTTAGATGCGGAATCTACCGTTCTTGATAACAAAAAAGTTCGTTACACACTGACCTACACATCGGAATACAGAAAATACGTGGCTGATCTTACTTTAGATCAGGCTGTAAAAACTATCCGTAACCGTGTTGACCAGTTCGGCGTTGCCGAGCCGGACATCCGTAAGCAGCAGGACTACCGTATTCAGGTACAGCTCCCTGGCCTTACAGATACCGAGCGTGCAATTAAGATTATCGGTCAGACTGCGCACCTCGAATTTAAAATGGTTCGTGAAGGGGTAGACCCTGCAAAAGCGGCTAAAGGTATTGTTCCTCCGGGTACAGAGCCTGTGACGCAGATGCACCGTAACCCTGATAAAACCTATTCAGAATCTATTATTGTTCTGAACAAAGACGCAGCGCTTACAGGTGATACTATCACTGATGCGCGTGTTGCATACGACCAGTTCAATAAACCGTATGTTTCTATTACGTTCAATAGCGTCGGTGCTCGTCGCTTTGAAGAACTGACCGGACAGAATATTAAAAAACGTATGGCTATCGTACTTGATGGCAAAGTTTATTCTGCCCCAGTAATTCAGGAAAAAATTCGCGGCAAACACGCTTCTATCTCCGGTAGCTTTACTACTGAAGAAGCACACGATCTCGCTATCGTACTCCGCGCCGGTTCCTTACCTGCACCGGTTAAAATTCTTGAAGAACGTTCCGTAGGACCTTCCCTTGGTCAGGAATCGATTGATCAGGGCATTACTGCGACACTTATCGGTGGCGCGCTCGTAATGGTCTTTATGATGATCTACTACGGTTTCAGCGGTGTTATCGCTAACGTTGTTCTCCTTATGAACATCGTATTCATCGTAGCTGGTCTTGCTGCATTCGGTGCAACCCTTACATTGCCTGGTATCGCTGGTATCATCCTTACTCTTGGTATGGCTGTTGATGCTAACGTAATTATCTTTGAACGTATCCGCGAAGAAATTCGACGCGGCCTTACTCCGTTCAAAGCAGTTGATGAAGGTTTCTCCAGTGCGACTCTGACAATTTTTGACGCAAACGTAACTACATTGCTTGCGGCAATCATTCTCTACCAGTTCGGCACAGGCCCTATTCGTGGTTTTGCGGTAACGCTTAGCCTCGGTATCTTGGCTTCCATGTTCACAGCTATCTTCTGCGCACGCATCATCTTTGGTCTCTGGATCAATGGTAAGCCGGGCAGAAAGCTCAGCATATAAGGAGATAGATCATGGGTCTGAGCATTATTAAACCAAATAGCAAAATTGATTTCATCGGACTGCGTAAATATTCAGTTATTTTGTCCCTTGCGCTCCTTTTGCTTGGCCTTGGCTCCCTCATCCTTCATGGCGGCCCTAAGTACGGCATCGACTTTTCCGGTGGTGTGCTTGCACAGGTTCGTTTTGAAAAAGCAGTGCAGCCTCAGGAACTTAAAGATAGTCTCGCAAGTGCTAAACTTCAGGGACTTTCTGTACAGCGTTTTGGCGACGGCGATACCGAATATCTTTTGCGTATCTCTTCCGTTGGTGAAGTAGACAAGCGTCTTCCAGAGATTCTGAAAGCGCAGTTCGGTCAAAATATGCCGAACAATACATTCTCCATTGAACGCCTCGATATGGTTGGTCCAAAGATTGGTGCTGACCTTCGTTCCGCAGCTGTAGAAGCGGTTGTACTTTGCAGTACTTCTTATCTGCTATCTATATCTCCGGTCGATTCGAACAACGCTGGGTTACCGCGGGCATCATGGCCGCAGGACTTGCCTCCGGTATGTACCTTCTCGACTTGATGGGTACTCCGAAGCAGTTGCAGGTTCTCATCGCCATGCTGCTTACGCTTGGTATTTGCTGGAAGCTGAAGCTCAATTTCGCACTCGGTGCGGTTATTGCGCTTATTCACGACGTTCTTATTACCCATAGGGATTCTTTCCCTTCTCGGTAAAGAGTTTGACCTGACCATCGTAGCAGCATTGCTTACCATCGTTGGTTACTCTCTTAACGATACTATTATCGTATTTGACCGTATCCGTGAGAACATCTTCCAGCGTACCGCACCAACTTACGGTGAAGTAATTAACAAGGCTGTTAACCAGACCTTGAGCCGGTACGTTGCTGACTTCCTGTACTACAATGTTGGTATTGGTTTCTCTCTTCCTCTTCGGTGGCGGAATTATTCACGACTTTGCACTGACACTTCTTGTTGGTGTTACTGTTGGTACTTATTCCTCCATCTTCGTTGCAAGCCCAGTGCTTTACGCATTCAGCCCGAACGAAATTCCGGAGCCGGAAGTGGAATCCCACAACCATGCAGACGGTACAGTGTAAGTATCTCTCGCTTCGTAGATATAAAGACGCCCCTTTCGGGGCGTCTTTTTTTTGGCCTTGTGAGTGGCTGCGACAAAGTCTTGTTTCAGAAGATTAGATGAAAGTTTGTAGCACTGACGTAGATTGTCGATTTGTAGAATCTACGCGGAAAACATGAAATTTAAAGGGTAGAAGAGTTATCAACGATTGCTCTATTGATCTTTTTCCATTGTTGGTGGTATGTTATGGTTTAAATCTATATTTCACGAATTCAACGGAGAATTATGATGAAGAAAGTGGCAGTCTGTTTTGCAATTTGTAGTTTCCTGTTGGTCTGTGCTTCCCTCAGTGTTGCAAGTGGTACCGCCGGTGAACCGCTGTATAAATCATGTGCTGGATGTCATGGGCAGTCTGGTGAAACAATGGCTCTGGGCGTAGGCAAACCGTTAAAAGGTCAGACCGCGAATCAAATTCTTGAGAAACTTAACGGGTACGTTGACGGCACGTATGGTGGTTCTAAAAAAAGCATCATGGTCGGTATTGCAAAGCGTATGAAAGAAGAAGATCGCGTTAAAGTGTCCGAATACATTAGTACATTTTAGCTTGTTACAAAGATCGGGAGAGTTTCCGTGTCAGTATTTAAACAACGCGGCTTTATACGAATATTGCGCTTTGCTGTGATTGCAGCCTTTGCTTTGTTCCTTCTTGTCAGTCTATCCCGTGCTGAGGAGCCTGTTCAAGAGGCGAATCAAAGCACTGAAGCGCAAAGTCCATTGCAAGACTCTTCCGATCATATGAATCATTCAGCCCCTGCGGAGTCACCACAAAAGGTGGGTGATCAAAGTTCGCAGATGCATGATGTACACTCTGATTCTGATGCCACCGATAACGCAGGGCATTCCCTGCACATAAACATGAAGAATCGTGAAGGCAGTGTGCTGCCGCCGAATGATGGTTCCGTGCCGGATATGTCCGGTCATGTGCATCCAACGCCAGCGGCTGATTCTGTTGAAGCAGGAGTTACTGAGCGTCTTGGTGAAACCATAACAACACCAATCTATTTTACAGATTCCACAGGCAAGCGGGTCGACATTCGTTCACTAATGACATCACCCGTACTTATTGCGCCTGTGTATTACTCTTGCCCGGGCGTTTGCCATATCCTTATGAGCTCCATTGCCGGAGTGCTGCCTAGTGTGCGCCTTAGTCCGGATAAAGATTACCGGATAATTATGGTAAGTTTTGATGAATTGGACACACCGGAACTGGCAGCAAAGAAGAAGAAAAATTTTATGCATGCACTACATGCAGCTGACCCATCCTTTCCACCGGATGCATGGAAATTTCTTACTGGCGATAAACAAAGCATCGATACGTTAATGAGCGAGATCGGCTTTAGGTTTAAGCGTATCGGTAAAGACTTTGTGCATCCGGTTATTCTTGTGGCAGTGTCACCTGAAGGAAGGATTACCCGTTATCTTTACGGCACTAACATTCTTCCGTTTGATGTGACTATGGCGTTAACAGAGAGCGAAACAGACACGCCGCTATTCTCTGTTCAACGCATAGCGCAGCTCTGCTTTTCTTATGATCCTAAGGGCAAAAAGTACGTCTTTGATACGATGAAGATTGCCGGATTCGGTGTGATCGGATTCGTTGTAATTCTTGCATTAATTTTGTCCTTCGGGGGCAAAAAGAAGCGGAAAAAGAAACGTGAAGAGTAAGACTGGACAGCACGCTTGTGTTTGCACTTTTTCTTTTGGCAGTGTTCATTATTCTGCACTTTCGGGTGCTTTGAAATACCACCAGTAACCTTTTGTAATAATCTTTAACCCCTTTACTACTTGATAGCAGCCCGTTGATTAAGGCGCAGGAGAGCTTTACGCGGACTACCTGATGTTTGCTGTGTGATTGATTCTGAAGTTTGGCAACTAAGGCAGATTCGAAAACATACCTTCAATCAAGTGGAGCATACGAGTGAGAGAACGTAATCAACAGTTGTACCGCGTCCATAGAAGTACTTGGAGAGCACGACACGTTGGAGAACTTTACGAGAATTATCTTACCTTGTTGTACCGAAAGATTGTGAAGTCAGAAGATTACCTAAGATTTCAAACAAAGATGACATTGAAGTAGCCAAGCGTTAGCGGTGAAGTGTGTGGATAGAACAGGTTTGTTGAGAGGTGACTACAATTCTAATGACTCCTCTGGAGCAGATCACCATCAACGCACGCCTGTCGATACGTGAACAAATTAACCTCTACGATTGAACAAGGTCGTGGTGTATAAGCCGAAAATGAACATTTTTTAACGGCTTGTCTCGCAAATAAAAGTTTTAGGAAAGGGGTCTGGGGGAGAACCTTTTTTCAAAAAGGTTTCCCCCAGCCGCCGGAGGCTCGTCGAAGACACAACAGAACGAAGGCTGATCGAAGACAAAAAAAGCCCCGCAGGGCTACCAAAGGCATACAGAAAAAAGGAAACGCCGTGTCACCAGCCAGAAACATAGACGCATTTTATAAGCCGACGCAGGACGGCAAAGGCTGGATTCGCTCGTGGTTGTTTACGCTCGACCATAAACGGATTGGCGTACTGTACCTGTATACTATTATGGCGTTTTTCCTGGTGGGCATTACACTCGGTGGCCTTATGAGGTTCGAACTTATTCGTCCGGGTATGGATTTTATGGACGCGCAAACGTACAATGTTCTTTTCACATTGCACGGCGTCATAATGGTCTTTTTTGTGGTTATCCCGAGCGTTCCTGCAACATTCGGAAATATCTTTTTACCGATTCAACTGGGCGCGGACGATCTGGCGTTTCCGCGTATTAATTTACTTTCATGGTGGATGTATATTTTCGGTGCAATTTTGATCGTGTGCTCTTTGTTTACGGGCGGGGGCCCGCCGGACACAGGGTGGACGTTTTATGTGCCGTTTAGTGAGGTAACTTCTACTAATGTGAGCCTTGCTGTTTTTGCCGTGTTTATTCTTGGCTTCTCGTCAATTTTTATAGGTCTGAATTTTGTAACAACCATCCATAGATTACGGTGCGAGGGCATGACGTGGACGCGTCTGTCGCTGTTTACATGGTCGTTGTATGCAACAGGGTGGATTCAGATCCTTGCGACGCCAATTCTGGCAATAACAGTGCTCCTTGTGATGGTCGAACGTTTCGTTGGTGTCGGAATGTTCGACCCATCCAAGGGGGGCGACCCGTTGTTGTATCAGCACCTGTTCTGGATTTACTCGCATCCGGCTGTGTACATCATGATCTTACCCGCCATGGGTATTATTTCGGATATCATTCCGGTCTTCGCGCGGAAGAATATTTTCGGGTATAAAATGATGGCATTTTCGAGTCTGATGATTGCTTTCGCAGGCTCGCTGGTGTGGGCGCACCATATGTTTACAAGCGGCATGAGCGATTTCGCCGTGCTTGTGTTCTCCTTTTTAAGCTTTGTTGTCGCCATTCCTTCGGCAATTAAAGTGTTTAACTGGGTGACGACACTGTACAAAGGCTCGATTTATACTGACCCGCCGTTTTGGTATGCACTGGCGTTTATCTTTCTGTTCTCAGTGGGGGGACTGACGGGGCTGGTGCTGGGCGCTGCGGGGCCGGATATTTATGTGCACGATACATATTTTGTGGTGGGGCATTTCCACTATGTAATATTCGGCGGACTGGGCTTTGGATTCTTTGCAGCAATGCATTACTGGCTGCCGAAAATTTCAGGCCGCATGTACAATTGCAGGATTGCAAAGTGGGCATGCGTCGTGCTGTTCGTGGGCTTTAATTGGCTGTATTTCCCAATGCTCCTGTTGGGGCTACAGGGAATGCCTCGCCGGTACTATGACTATCTGCCAGAATTTGCACCATTGCAGTTTGCTTCAACCTTGGGCTCATGGGTGCTGCTTGCCGGACTGATTATGATGTTTGTGAACGTGCTGTACGGAACTTTTAAGGGCAAGCCTGTTGCGGATAACCCGTGGGGCGGCGAAACGCTGGAATGGAAGATTGCTTCACCGCTGCCACATGAAAATTTTGAAGAAGAGCCTGTAGTGACATCGGGACCATACGAATTTTTGGACAGTGCGCGGAGTCCGGAGAACGGTGATGCCTGCTAAAGACCCGGAAGTCGCAAAGCTTGGAATGTGGCTGTTTTTACTCACAGAACTTTTGCTCTTCGGCGGACTGTTTCTATTGTATGCAGCGTACTTGTATCGCTTTCCGAATGAATTTTATGTGGCGGGTAGAAAGCTCAGTTTGTTTTACGGAACATTCAATACCGTCATAATGCTTGTAAGCTCGTGGACAATAGCTATGTCCATCAGTGCCTTGCATAGAGAACGTACTGTGATGAGCCGGAGCATGCTGTTACTGACAGTGCTTTTAGGACTAATTTTTTTAGTGAACAAAGGCTTTGAGTGGCATAGCAAAATTTCTGAGGGGTTGTATCCCAACTCCTCCCTGTTCGCGACAAAAGCGGATGGCGAAGTTCTTTTCTTTGGATTGTATTACTTGATGACCGGTCTGCACGGAATTCATGTGGCTGTCGGGTGCGGCTTGTTGTTGTTCGCATTCTGGTGGTTGAAAATAGGTAAAATTAACTGGAAAGATAATGCACTGCTGGAGAATGCAGCTCTGTGCTGGCATCTTGTAGATTTGATATGGGTTTTTATTTTTCCACTTTTTTATTTGATTGCGTGAGGGTTCCTTATCATGACGCACAGACGAAAAATCCATAGCGGGTCCTATAGGCAGAACACGTATGTGTTGTTGGCACTTTTAGTACTGACAATTCTTACGGTGGTTCTTTCCCGCATAGATTTTGGTCTGTTTGATGTGGTGCTCACACTTGGTATCGCCTCGGTACAAGCGTTTCTTATTGTGTACTACTATATGTACCTTAAATACGAAAAAACATTTTTCGCCTATCTTGTCCTGCTGTGCTTCTTAATGCTTGGCATAGCAATAGGTATGACTTTTTTTGATGTAGGGTGGCGCTACTAATGAGGTCATTATGGATCAGCCGATAAACCCAGTACAACAAGTAGATTTTGCATTCTACGTTATCTTTGGAATATCCATCGTACTCCTGTTCGGGATAACGCTGGTGGCGCTGTTTATGGTGTATCGTTATCATCACGAGCGGCATCCTGTTGCATCTAAATTAAAAGACAATGTATGGCTCGAAATTATATGGGTACTGCTGCCGTCTCTGCTTGTTATCTCTATGTTCTACTATGGCTGGATTGGATTTAAGGCACTGCGTTCCGTACCGGATGGAGCAATGGAAGTGCAGGTTGTAGGGCGCATGTTCTCGTGGAGTTTTGAATATCCGGACGGCAAGCGAAGCAAGGTTTTGTATGTTCCTGTCGGTACACCGATACGTCTGAATATTACATCTGACGATGTTATTCATAGTCTGTACATTCCGGCATTCAGAATAAAAATGGATGCCGTGCCGGGGATGGAAACATATGCATGGTTTGATCCGAGGACACTGGGTAGCTACGATATTTTATGCTCTGAATACTGCGGCATTAAGCATGCGAATATGCTTTCCACGGTTGAAGTGGTGAGCAGGGAAGATTATGAAAAATGGCTGAAAAGTGAATCCAAAGCACAACAAACGGCGGTTGTTCTGTTTGAAAATTACGGCTGTACAGGGTGCCATTCTCTGGACGGCAGCAGAGGTTCAGGCCCTTCATTGCTGAACCTGTTCGGCACAAAGCAGGTGGTTGTGGAGCCTGATGGTAACGAAAAGACCATCGTCGTTGACAAGAAATATTTACGAGAGGCCATCTATGAGCCGAATAAGTACATAACAAAAGGATATCCGGCAGTTATGCCTTCCTACAAAGGGGAAGTACCTGAGGATGATCTTGCGCTTATGATCGGGTGGATGACCGGAGAGATTGAAAAGAAACCGGACGGGAAAGTGCTGTTGGAAGACAACGGTTGCTTATCCTGCCATTCAACAGATGGTTCCATAATTGAAGCGCCAACCCTGAAAGGTATTTGGGGTAAGCGCCTCCTGCTACAGCAGGGCGGAGTTAGTATCCGCAAAAAAATGGACAGGGCAGTTCTGGAACAAATTTTACGGAATCCGGAAACTGTACGCGACGGAAGCTGGAAAGTCATGATGCCAGCGTATGACACCTTAACGCCTGACGAGATGAACGCCATTGCGGAGTACTTGAAGACGTTAACGGCTGATGAAGATCGCAAAAAAAGTGACAAACAATAAACAGAGGAGGGAACATGAATGTCTATCGCTTAGAAGCTAAGACGGATACACGCAGATTATTTACAAATCTGCTTGTTCTTGCGCGCGTTCCAGTCTCTGTGGCTGTGGCCGTTGTGTCTATGCTCGGGTATCTGTTGCATTCACCAGAATTTTCCATAGCACTGTTTGCAACAGGTTTTGGTAGCTTTTTCCTCTGCGCTGGTTGTTCCGCTCTTAATCAGGTGCAGGAAAAACGCACTGACGGGTACTTTTCCCGCACGATGACGCGTCCACTTCCTCAGGGTTACATGAGTTCTAAAACGGCCATCATGATAGCAGTCCTGTGGATTTCACTGGCTATGAGTTTCTACGCCATGACTGCGTCCAGTCGAACACTGATCGTCGCCGCTATGGTGCTAGTTATTTACAACGGACTGTATACCGCCATGAAACGCCGCACTCCATTTGCTCTTCTGGTGGGGAGCATTGCTGGTGCAATGCCGCCTCTTATGGGCTGGGTTGCCGCTGGCGGCAGTATGTTTGCTCCGCTTATTCTTACCAACTGCGTAATCTGGTATCTTGTGCAGATTCCGCATGTATGGATGAGAATATACATACACAAGGAAGAGTACTTGTCCCGCTTCAGTCCTATTCCTGTGAGCTATTTTGTTCTTATGCATCAAAAAATGCTTATGCGTATCTGGTACTTCGCTTATGTGTGCAGCGTTATGATCTTTGCCCTAGTGTGCACATGGGGACTTGGAGTTCCTTCATTAGTGGGAACAATACTGGGAAGTGCTTTTTTAGCCGGAAGTATGCTGCCGTTGACGCGACTTACATCGTTTTATCTCTTTGATATAGCGTCAGTATGCATATTGTTCGGAGCGGTTCTTGTGCAACTTTAGGCAACTCGAGATACAACTCTAGCTGTTGCGGGGGCTTTTATGATCCAAGAAACAAAACTTCATCTGTATATTCATCCAGCCATTCAGCTATTGGGTATCGTTTTTGGATACATTGCAATGTACTGGGGCGCAAAACGCTTCCTAGTTGTTCATAGGCAAATGAAGTTCTCGTTTCCGTGGAATCATCATGTGTTGTACGGTAAAATAGCAATCTTTCTCTGGCTAGTTGGTATCAGTGTCGGGTTGTATTTTACCCACAAGGAGTGGAACAACTACCGCATTACAGGTGAGCATTATATAGTAGGCATGTTCATGCTTCCGTTGTTGCTCACCACATTTATTACCGGTTACTGGATGGAATTGTTCAAAAAGAGACGCTCGGTTCTGTGCGCTGCGCATGGCGCACTTGGGTTTTTGCTCTGCTTTTTTGCCTTTCTCCAGATAATTACCGGTGTTCAGGTTTTCGCACTGTTCGTCTGGTGAGGCAACGGACGTACATCTTTGTTCAAAAAAATACGCTGTCCCTACTCTTCAGAACTCAATCAATTGCATCTACGTGACAGATTCACATTCGTTATGGATAGCGGAGAAAAGCAGTTTCCTAAATTTACGGAGCAGTGATTATGAGTTTAGAGCCGTATACAGCAGAACTAATAGCCGAGATGGCAAAGCGTGAGAATTTACCTTTGCCTGTTGAACAGCTGGAAACTGTGGCTGGAAATCTGACGTACATGCGAGCCCAGATTGCCGTTCTTGATACTGTTATGCTTCAAGATGAATATCTGGCTTGGAGGGATGAAGATGCAACTGTATGAGTTGTCCCTTACCGAAGCAATTGACGAGCTTGAAAGCGGCACGATGTCACCAGTGGAACTGACAAAGTCTGTCCTTGAACGTATTGCTCAAGTTGATGATATTATCGGGGCATATGTCACCGTGTTTGCGGATCAGGCACTTAAAGACGCGCGTCAAGCTGAGGCTGAGCTGGTTGCTGGAAAAAGGCGCAGTGCCTTACACGGCATTCCGATCGCTTTGAAAGATTTATTCGATATGAAAGGAGTGGCGACGACCGCCAGTTCGAAAGTTCGCAGTACCCACATAGCAACAAAAGACGCGTATGTTACTCGAGCCTTGCGTGATGCAGGAGTGGTGTTTCTTGGTAAGACTCATGCGCATGAATTTGCCTTTGGTGCGATGACACCGCAAACCGGCAATCCTTGGGAGTTGAATCATTCTCCGGGCGGTTCAAGTGGTGGGTCTGCAGCAGCTGTGGCGTATGGCGGAGCACTGGCCGCGACAGGTTCGGATACAGGCGGGTCAATTCGAGTTCCTGCAGGGCTATGCGGAGTTGTCGGGCTTAAGCCGACTTACGGTCTAGTGCCGCTGGATGGTGTTGTTCCTTTATCTCCTTCGCTTGATCATGCCGGACCGATTACGCGGACGGTTGCTGATGTGGCGCCCATAATGGATGCTATAGCCATCCCCCAATTAGTTGGGCATAGTTTTGGTTCAAAATTGGGAAGGGGCGTATCTGGGCTACGTGTGGGAGTGCCGTCGAATTTCTTTTTTGACCAGATTGATTCGGAGATAGAAGAAAGTTTGCGGGAACACTTACGTTCATTGGAAGCATTGGGTGCCGAACTGATTGAAGTCGCCGTGCCGTTAACGGATGCTATTTTGCCTACTCAATGGGGTATTGTGATGCCGGAAGCAGCTTCGGTTCATGCCGAGCCAATTCGGAAAACGCCACAACTGTATGGTGATGATGTAAGAGATTTTCTTCAGGCTGGTAGCTTGTTATCGGCGCAGGATTATCTTAAGGCCAAAAGAATGCAAGCTGCGTTGCGCAGGGCATGGAGTGCAATGTTCGAGCATATTGATGTGCTTTTTGCTCCTACAAGTCCTATGGTTGCGCCGACACGGGATCAGAAGACGTTTCTATGGCCTGACGGGCAGGAAGAGAGTGTTCTCGAAACACTTATTCGGATGAATGCTGCGGCAAACCTTGTCGGATTCCCCGCATTGAGTGTGCCTGCCGGGATTCATTCTTCCGGTTTGCCTTTTGGTGCTCAATTGATAGGCCGTCCATATGATGAGGCCAGTCTGCTACAGATAGGGCAAGTGGTCGAAGGATTAAGTGAAAATGATTCGCTACGCGTTTTAATCTCCACGACCTTTTTTTAGAGTTCAGAATAAAATTTATGGGATTTTCGCCGTAAAATGGTATAAAGAACGATCTGGGCTCGTAAATAAAAAATTTGGAAGGGGGTCTGGGGGAAACTTTTTTAAAAGTTTCAGCCCAGCCGTCGGAGACAAACAAAAACAAAACGTCACTAAAAAAACAAAAAAGCAACATCCAAAGATGTTGCTTTTTTAGTACATAACTCATTCAAAACAAAACGGGGTATACTGGTAGGCTTAGTCTGCTCTGTAGTGGCAGCCTATGCTTTTAGTATTTCTTTTCGCTGCCATGGTAATGATATACGCGGTAAGGCAGCCATGGAAAAGATCGATAAGTCTTTTAGAGAGCGGCGTGCTCTTGTAGAAATTATGCAGGTGTTTGGAAAGATCCCTCATATCCTCATGAGCGCGATTCAGGCGCTGAGAGGTACGAGTAATGCCTACATAGTTCCACATTGTGTTACGGATTCTGCTCCAGTCTTGCGCGATAAGAGCAGGGTCGTCGTTATGGTCATCACCGAGTGAGTTCCAATCTGGAACGACGTCACGCAATTCCTGAGTGATGTTAATGTGCGCACGTTCTTTAATATGCTGAGCAGCAGTATCTGCCCATACAAGTGCTTCGAGCAGTGAGGTTGATGCAAGGCGGTTAGCGCCATGCACACCAGTGCAGCTACATTCACCCACAGCGTAAAGACGCGCAACGGTGGTTCTACCGTGTTCGTTGACCAGAATACCGCCACAGCTATAGTGAGCAGCCGGTACAACCGGTATAGGCTCTTTGCGAATGTCGACACCAAGTTCAAGACAACGCTTGTAGATGGTAGGGAAGCGGGACGCAAGATCGTGCTTCATTTCCATTGTATCTAGGTAGACACAGTCGTCGTCATTTTTGAGCATTTCATCCACGATAGCGCGAGCAACAATGTCACGCGGTGCTAAATCAGCACGTTTATCGTAGTTAGGCATGAAGTACTCACCCTTGGAGTTCATAAGCTTGGCACCTTCGCCGCGCATTGCTTCCGTAATCAGGAATTTTTGCCCGGAGTGGTGGTGGAAAGCTGTAGGGTGGAACTGAACAAATTCCATGTTGTGGACTGTTGCACCGGCACGGAACCCCATTGCTACACCGGAACCGATGGAGCCTTGCGGGTTTGTTGTGTGCAGGTAAATTTGACCGATGCCGCCGGTGGCAACAATGGTGTAGTCTGCTAACATGGTTTCAACGCGCTCTTCGTCTTCATTGTAGACGTAAGCACCTATGCATTCGTTCTCCAGCTCATACATGAACTGAGGGTTGTCTGCATGGTGGTGGCTTGTGAGCAAGTCGATAGCTGTTCTGTTCTTTTTGACGGTAATGTTCGGATGCGCCGTGATTTCACGAATCAATCCGTCCATAATGGCGCGACCTGTGTAGTCTGCACAGTGCAGAATACGCGGTGCGTCGTGTCCGCCTTCTCTGGTTAAATCCCATTCGCATTCGGAAGGTGCCTTTTGTCTGGCAAAAGGAATTCCGAGGCGTTTAACCAGAATGTCTTCCACAGTATGTGGCCCTAAGGTCGCAATACTGTGAACAGCTTTTATAGAGTTAAAGTTGTGTCCGGCAGTAAGAATGTCTTTTTCCAGCCGTTGGCTATCGTTATCATTTGCTTTAAAAACGATTCCGCCTTGGGCAAGAGGAGAGTTGCCGTGATCCAGAGAAGAACTGCATGTAATAAGTGTACAATGTACACCTTCGTCAGCAAGGCGCAGGGCAGCGGTACAACCGGCAATGCCGGAACCAATGACGAGCACCGTTGTGTAGTGACGGATATCACTCATTACAACATCCTGTTAAGCTTAAGAAAAAATAACTAAGCGCAGGCGATCAGCATACGTTCTAATGCGATTTTTGCGTCCTCGACAAGACCCGCTGGAATTGTAACAGGCTTAGCTGTACCGTTCTCAATAGCTTCAAGTGTTTTGAGCAACTTAGGCTCTGTCACAAGTGCCATGTGTGAACAGGTTGATTCCAGCAATGGGAAGATGTTCTTTGACCCCTCGTACTGGTCGGCAAGGCGCTCAACGAGGTTAAGCTCGGTACCGATGGCGATGTTAGAACCTTCCGGTGCAGCTTCAACGTACTTAATAATAAAGGATGTTGAACCGGCTGCGTCAGCTTTTCCGATAACGTCCGGGGCAGCTTCCGGATGAATAACAATCTTCACATCTGGGTATTTGGTGCGTGCAGCTTCAATCTGACGTTCGTTGAAACGAGCGTGAATTGCGCAGCAGCCAGGCCACATGATGAGTTCAGACTTGCTTACGGCGTCCATATCGATCTGGGAGCCTTCGCCTCTGATATTCAGGATGTGCCATTTCTCTTCAGGAATACCGATAGTTTTTGCGGTGTTACGCGCAAGGTTTTTATCTGGAAGGAAGAGAACACTGTCGCCGCGCTCCATAGCCCAGCGCACCATTTTTTCTGCGTTAGCAGAAGTGCAAACAGAACCGCCATGCTTGCCGCATACTGCTTTAACAGCAACGGAAGAGTTAACGTATGTAAGCGGAACAATTTTGCGACCGGATTCTTTAATGCGGGTAAGTACTTTGTCTACAAGAGTGTATGGAGCCATTTGAGACATAACACAGTTGGCATCGTCTTCCGGTAAATATACATTCTGCCCTTCATTAGCGAGCAGCGCTGCTGATTCGCCCATGAAATACACACCGCAAAAAACAATGTGCTTGGCATCAATGGTTGTAACTTTACGTGCAAGTTCGAGAGAATCGCCAGTTAAGTCAACGTGGCGTATTACGGCATCATTCTGGTAATGATGACCCATAATAATAAGGTCTTCACCCAGTTTTTCCCGAAGCTCGGTAATTCTTTTTTGATACTGGTTCATTATCTATTCTCCAGATTCAGTTTGCGACAAAATAGTACATTGCAGCGCACCCATAGGGTACTTGTTTCCGTACGGCTTGAAATTGTGCCTACGGCTGACGTGCGTTATTTTGAAAAAACAAAAAAGTTACATGCTATTAACTGTGCATGCATACTGGTTTTTTCTCATACACTGCATTGCACAGGGCTGTTTCAATCTGTATAATGAGGACTTATTCGCTTACAAGCATGCTGAAATCTGCAATAGGAGCAGAATGGGTCAATCTTCCGACAGATATGTAATCCGGTCCAAGGTCAGAAGCAAGAGCAATACTACGAATTGTTTCGAGTGTTACGCCGCCGCTGGCTTCGGTTTCAATAGATTCAGGAATATGTTTAAGTGCTTCCTGAATCGCGGGAATGTCCATATTGTCCAGCATAATTCTGTCTGCATGGCAGGCAACGGCTTCGTGTACCTCTTCCATGTTACGACATTCAACTTCAATTGGAGGACACGGAGAATATGTTGCGCGCAGTTTTTCTACCGCAGCAGTCATATTGCCCGCAAGGTCAATATGGTTGTCCTTCAGCATGAGCATTTCTGTTAAATCTTTACGGTGGTTCTGCCCGCCACCCATAAGAACAGCATATTTTTCCGGATAACGCAGGCAAGGCAAAGTCTTGCGCGTATCCAATAAGGCAGTGCCGGAACCTTTAAGCTGATCAACATACAGCTTGGTCAGGTTCGCAATGCCAGAAAGATGTGTTATAAAATTAAGTATGATACGTTCTGCTTTTAGCAAATGACTCGCATCGGCCTTAATAGTTGCTACTACGGTTCGGTCTGGAACAAGATCGCCTTCATCGGTAAGGGCGTTCCATGACCATTCCGTATCAGCACAAGCGTCCATGATAAGCGGAATAAGCGGAAGACCAACGACCAGCGTGTCTTCTTTGCTGATAATCTGCGCAGATAACGTATGACCTGGAGGAAAAATTCCTTCCGAGGTCAAATCCGGCCCATCTTCGTCTAACGCAAGTTTGATAGCGCTATTCAGGTGGATTCGGGCGTTATTTTGAAAAAATGAGTCAAATTTTTCTGTATGCATGGATTGTGTTATTGACCCTCTTAATGGTAGAGGCACAAAGCCAAGTGGGTGGGGGTCGTTCCATCCCTCTTAGGCGGTGTTTAGGTGGCTGCGACAGTTTCGTCAAGCGGTCTTGACAAATGATAAATTTCACACGCTCGTGGGTCTCAGGTGGTAGAGCATGACTGATACAAAAAAGCAGCATGACAAACAAGATGGATTCGAGAAAGCTTCTGAAGAAAATAAGGTAGTTACGTCCAAAAAAAACTGCCGTGATGAAGTGAAGGCGATTTCCTCAGGCGAGTTTGCCCACCCGGCAGATGCCGCTGATCATATAGAAAATCTCTCCATTGAGAAGCAGGTTTGTATGATGGAGCATCTTTCTACCGAAGATGCTGCTGAAACTCTTGCCGAAATGGAAGACCGTGCCCAGACGGATATTATTGAGAACCTCGACGTTGACGTGGCTGTTCGAATTCTTTCGGAGATGTCACCGGATGATGCGACTGACGTTCTTGATGAACTGGATGAAGAACATAGGGATGTATTGCTTGAACGGTTAGAAGACGACGATGCGGAAGAGATTCGTAATCTGCTCGCTTTTGATCCGGATACTGCTGGTGGTATCATGAACACCGAGATTATTATTCTCGGGCAGGAACTCACCGCAGATCAAGCCATTATGCACATTCGTCGTGAGATGGAAGATAAAGAGATTCCATACTATGCGTACCTTGTGGACGACGCTGAACGTCTTGTAGGTGTGCTTTCCTTACGTAACTTGCTTCTGTGCCGTCCCGGTACTGTTCTTGAAGAAAAACTTTCCGATCAAAGTCTTATTTCTGTTCTCTTTGATGAAGATAAAGAGAACGTAGCGCATATTTTGTCCCGTTACAACTTCATGGCATTGCCTGTTGTGGATTACGAAGGCAGACTGCTCGGTGTTGTTACCTATGATGACGTCATCGACATTATTCATGATGAAGCTACAGAAGATATGCTCGGCATGGTTGGTGCGGGTCAGGACGAAACCGTCGATACCCCGTGGCTGGAATCTGTAAAGGTTCGCCTGCCGTGGTTGTTTATTAATATGTTGAACTCCAGTGTGTCTGCGTACGTAGTCTTCCTGTTTGAAGGCTCCATCGCGCAAATGGCAATTCTTGCTGTACTTATGCCGATTGTAGCAAACCAAGCAGGAAACACAGGTCAACAGGCGCTTGCTGTTATGATTAGACAGCTGGCAGTAGAGCGGTTTGACCGCGGAAAAAGCTGGAAGGCAGTACTGCGTGAAGCTAAAGTAGGGGCGTTGACCGGGCTTATTGTAAGCCTGCTCGTCATGCTGGGAGTATTCCTCTTTACCCAGAACCTGCTACTTGCTCAGGTCATGGCTGCTGCTCTAGGGTTGGATATGCTGTTGGGCGCACTTGCCGGTGCATCCATACCGCTGATCCTTAAAGAACTTGGACGTGACCCTGCTCAGGCATCAAGCATATTTTTAACCGCGGTAACCGATGGATGTGGCTTCCTTATCTTCCTTGGTTTAGCGACAATGTTTATTGTACATTAGACGATTATTTTAGAGCAAAAAAGTTAAACGCCCCGATGAATGTATTCATCGGGGCGCTTTTTTGTTTTTTAATGTGCGTAAGGATATTTCAACGAGGTCTATATTGATGTTGTATGTGCGAGCCTTTTGTAGCTACCACTGAAAAAAGTCTTTTTAAATGCTTTTGTTGATGCAACACAACTTCAATATGAAAAAATTGGATATAGTACATTCATATAAATAAAGTTTTACAATATGCGCAGGATTGTATTGCCTTAAGTGTGAGCTTTGCTGCAACGAAGCGGTATGTAAGAAAAAACTTTACATCAGAAGTCGTCTGCGATTACTTTTTGATATAGCTTTTTGAATAAAAAAACGATGTGAATCTGTAATGTTGAACTTTGTTACACACTATTAGTCAGGAAATCACAATGCCTTCAATCAGTTTTGATCCCGTTGTAATTTATATGCTTAGTGGAATTTATCTTATTTTGTTTTTTGCCAGCTGCATCACGTGGATACTTGGAAAAAAGTATCCTGAAAAATCGTTTACTGAACTGAAACAACGTGTGCGGTCATGGTGGATAATGGTAATGGTGTTTTCTTTTGCTATGTTACTTACCCGTACAGTATCAATCGTATTCTTAGGGTTTGTAAGCTTTCTGACCCTTAAAGAGTATTTTTCCATTATTCCTGTGCGCAGGGCGGATAGAAGAGTACTTTTTTGGGCGTATCTAGCAATTCCGATACAGTTTTATTTTGTATCCATAGGCTGGTACGGCATGTTCCTCATCTTTATTCCAATCTATTTATTCCTATTTATTCCGTTCAGAATGGTGCTTATCGGGGATACTAAAAACTTTCTTCAAGCGGCAGGAACCACTCACTGGGGAGTTATGGCTTTTGTTTTCAGCCTCAGTCATGTTTCGTATTTGTTGATGCTGCCTCCAGCTTCCAATGCAGTTGTCGGCGGAGCGGGCATGATGCTGTTTCTTGTCTTTTTGACGCAGGCTAATGATGTTGCCCAGTACATTTGGGGTAAGCAATTTGGGAAACATAAAATTATTCCGAAAGTAAGTCCGAATAAAACTTGGGAAGGATTTGGCGGCGGGGTACTGACAACAACTGTGCTTGCTTTGGGGCTTTCCCCTTGGCTTACTCCTATGGCATTGCCTATGGCGGCAGCAGCAGGTGTTCTCATCAGCTGTGCAGGTTTTGTTGGTGATGTAACTATTTCTGCTCTCAAGCGTGACTTGGGTATAAAAGACAGTGGGACGATGCTTCCGGGGCATGGCGGAGTTCTGGATCGTGTGGACAGTCTTATCTATACCGCACCGCTATTTTTCCATTTTGTATACTACTTCTATTATTAGGGTGAGAACAAATGAAATCGCTCCTACAGCTATTCTTTTATAGAGGAATTGTCCGGTTTGTAGTGCTTATTGTTCTCGGGCTTAATGTTCGCCATAGAGAACGCCTTCCGAAGAAAGGGCCAGCGCTATTTGTTGTAAACCACAATAGCCACATGGATACGATGGTACTCATGTCTTTGCTTCCGGCAAAAATGCTTTCTAAAACAAGGCCTGTTGCGGCGTGGGATTACTTTATGCGAAATCGAATCCTAAGCTGGTTTGCTGTGAATATTGTTGGCATTTTGCCCATTAAGCGACAGCGGTTGAAAGGTGAATCGAACCCCTTGGAACCGTGCATAGAAGCATTGGGTCGCAATGAAGTGCTCATTTTTTACCCTGAAGGCAGCAGGGGTGAGCCGGAGCAGATGACAAGTTTTAAAAGTGGTATAACAAAGCTCGTAGCAGAGTGTCCCGATGTGCCAGTTATTCCGATATTTATTCATGGAGCTGGAAAGGCTTTGCCAAAAGGTGAGGCACTTCTTGTACCATTTTTCTGTGATGTTTTTATTGGTAACAAGCTTACATGGGGCGGTAACCGCAAAGAGTTTATGCGCACGTTGGAAGAAGAGATGACAACGCTTTCTGCTGAAGGTGGGTTTGCGCCATGGGAATAACCATATTTTCTTTTACTTATTAGATATTGGATAATTACACATATGAAAGAAGAAAAAATATTGAATCGTCGAGTTCTTAAAGTTCGTGATGCGCGCTATGCAAGGAAAATTGCTAGTTGGCTTAGTGGTAAATCCGTTACTCCGAATCAAATATCTTTGGCTAGCATTGGTTTTGCTGCCTTATCTGCCATATGTTTTTCTGCATGGCGAGATACTAGCGTGATCATGCCGCTGCTGGCAGCATTATTTATTCAAATGCGGCTGCTCTGTAACTTGTTTGATGGCATGGTCGCAGTAGAAGGGAAGAAAAGTACTGCATCCGGTGAACTGTTTAATGATGTTCCGGACAGAGCTGCGGATGTGTTAATTCTTGTTGCGGCGGGATACTCCATAATGGGCGTAAGCTGGGGTGGAGAACTGGGGTGGTTCGTAGGTGTTCTGGCTGTGCTGACAGCGTACGTGCGCACTTTAACAACATCAATGGGTGTTCCAGCAGATTTCCAAGGCCCCATGGCAAAGCAGCATCGCATGGCTTTACTTACTGCGGGGTGTATTCTCGCTTCGTTAGAACAAGTTTTCTTTGATTCAAATAGCATAATCCTGCTAGTGCTCTTAGTAATGGTGGCTGGTTGTATGGTGACATTGTATCGTCGCTTGCGCCATGCGTATTTGTTTTTAGAAAAAAGTGAATAGTTCACTCTTTCTATTTTACGATAGAAGAAAGAACCTGTTGAATTGAAATAGAGTATGTGACGCGATAACCATGGATGTGTTTTCCTTATCTTTCTTGGTTTAGCGACAATGTTTATTGTATAACGTATCTGATTATTCCAAAGTTTAAAAAAGCGCCCCCGATGAATGTATTCATCGGGGGCGTTTTTTTATGCGTATCTATCAATAAACAAAGAGATACCGTTCAAATAGCAAAGGTCGTGGCATGGGCAAGTATGCGAATGAGAGATAAATCGCTTGCGGCATTTTTGACACAAAGGAAAATTCTAGTATTCTAAAAGTAGGCTCTTGGCTCTATTGGTCATCATTTATTTATCGGCAGCTCAGGCAGAATGAATTTGCCTGTTAACTAGAGATGTTGGTTGAACTCGACATAGCCATATTCGAGATAGCCATATTTGATATAGCTAGGTTCAGCATAGCCACACACAAGATTGCCAGTAACGAGGAGCCAGCTGTTTTTTGAAATTGTTCAGATACGTCAGGAGAATTTTTCTAATGAAAACCAAAATGATTGTAGTGGTAATATTGCTGGTGTGTTTCTCGCTTGCTGTTCCCGAGGCTAAGAGTACAGGGCAAGCTCCAAAGGGTACGTCACAGTTGCCAGAACTGGCAAATCCTACTGGGCAAGCACCAATGGATGCACGTTTTTTGCCTGCAATGGTTGATGAGTTGCGAGGTGATCCATTTTCAGATTTTGGTCGTAGTTGGCAAAATGCACCCAGCAATGCCTTTGTATATCAGCAAATAAGCCGAGCCTTTCCTACAGCTGTTGTTTGGAGGGGAGATAAGAAAGAAGTATCGTTCGAATATGACATACAGAATCTCCGAGGCATTACCTTTGAAAATTTGTTAGGTAAAAAAGAATCGCTCGGGAAATTGCTGGATCGAACCTATACAAATGGTTTCTTGGTACTCAAGGACGGTAAGATTATCACTGAGGCGTATTTTAATGGCCTTGCTCCGCACGTCCGCCATCACCTGATGAGTGTTTCCAAATCGATGACGAGCATTCTTTTTGGTACCTATGTTGATGAAGGTAAGATCAAATTGAATGAATTGGTCACTACCTATATACCGGAACTGGTAGGCACTTCATGGGATGGCGTGAAGGTTGTTGATGTTTTGGATATGCGTTCAGACGTTCAATATAGAGAAGAGTTTGATAATCCGGTTGCTGAAGTTTGGATGCATGAGGCAGCCGTCGGGTGGCGAAATGTTGGGCTAGGTAGACCTGCAACCAACCGCCAGTTCCTTACTGCAATGAATAAATATGAAAAGCCTGATGGCCTTTTCCATTATCGTTCAAGTGAAACAGACATACTTGGATGGATAATGGAGCGTGTAACGGGGGTCGGGGCAGCAGAATTAATGAGCCAACGAATTTGGAAGAAGCTGGGCGCTGAAGAAGATGCCCAGTGTATGGTTGATAGAGAAGGTGCCAGTGTTGTGATGGGTGGTTTTGGTGCGACACTGCGCGATATGGCTCGTTGGGGACAGATGGTCGCTAATGGTGGTCGTTTTGACGGCCAGCAGATTGTTTCTGAAGAGTGGATAGAAAGACTTCGCCAAGGAGACCACAACGCCTTTAAGAATTATTACAAGATGCTCCCTAAAGGCGCTTATTCAGGACAGTTCTGGATAACAGATAACAAGCGAAAAATTATGTCAGCGTTGGGTTACGGTGGCCAAATGGTTTATATCGATAAGGACATTGATTTGGTCATAGTTAAGTTTTCAACTTGGGATACACCTAACTATGATTACGCCATAGATACATTCAGGGCTTTCGAAGCGGTTTCAAATTATTTCCGATAGAAACGCAGTTTTGAAAAATGAACTTGTCTGAAAATTTGGGGATGAGAATAATAAAAAAACCTCCTCTCAAGTGCAGTGCGCTTGGGAGGAGGTTTTTTATGATGTGTTGTTAGCTAAGAAGCTGTCATGTCGCCTACAAGATTATGCAGTTCGTTAGACATGGCTGCAATTTCCTGAATGGAGGTTGCGGAAACGCTGATACCTTCAGAGGATCTCTGGACAGTTTCTGCAACTTCTTCAACGGAGCGCGCAATCTGTTCGGATACTGCGGACTGCTCTTCAGATGCTGTGGCAATTTCGCCCACCTGTGTTGAGTTCTGATCAATAAGACCCATGATCGTACGCAGTGATGATTCGGACTCACTCGCGAGCGCGCTGGCTTTTTCTACAGTAAGTGCAGAGTTACCTACGATTTCAAAGTTGTGCTGAGCAGCAGACTGAATAGTACTTACACTTTTTGATACCTGTTCGGTGGCCTGCATGGTTTTTTCTGCAAGCTTACGAACTTCATCAGCAACAACCGCAAAACCGCGACCTGCATCACCGGCGCGTGCAGCTTCAATTGCGGCGTTCAGTGCGAGCAAGTTTGTCTGGTCTGCAATATCTGAAATAACATTCATGATGGAACCGATGGCATCAACCTGCCCGCTCAGTTCCGTAGTGTTCTGCTGAAGCGCTTTGGTTGTTTCGCTTACTTCGGAAATGGACTGTACTGAGTTGAATACAACAGAGGAGCAGTTTTCAGATTCCTGTTTAGCTTCCTGCGCGTTGGTGTGCGCTTTGGCTGCGTTCATAGCAACTTCAGAAACAGAAACGTTCATCTGCTCCATAGCGGTGGAAGTTTCTGCGGTGCGCTGTGTCTGAATTTCAACGCCGTCGCTTACATCTTTAAAGTTGTCAGCAAGGTTGTTGCTGTTTGCTTTAAGGCGGATAGAAATTGTTTCAATTTCCTGCGCTGCTGATTGAATTCTACGCTGAGCACTGCGAATGTCTGTCTGATCGAGCAGAACCTGCATAACACCCACTGCCTGACCATCTTGAATGACCGGAACAGCAATGTAGTCAACATCAAGAGTCTGGTTATGAGCCTTCGCAGTGGTTGAGGCTTTCTGGATTGATTTTGATTTGATGGCGTTGGTACAAGCGCATCCCACAGACTGGAAGTCTTCTGTCGCAAACAGGGTGGAAGACGGTTTGCCTTTGCATTCTTTTAACGTGGTATTGGCAAGGGACAGAGCAAGTGTGTTGGCATACAGAACGTTAAGAGATGAATCGAGCATGAGGACAGGAAGCGGCAGGGCATCCGTAAAGTGGGTGAACATGTCCGCCATGCTGTTCGCATTGTCGAGAACACGCTGATAGCCACCGGCTAGTTCGCATTCGGTGCTTCTTGCCATAATGTCACCGGAAGCAATGGCGGTAACAAGGGAATCTAATTCACGTTCCATATCAGAAACGGTGTTGCCCATCTTGGTAAGTGCGTTGGCAATGGCACCTATTTCGTTTTCTTCTGTAATCACAAGCTGAGCAGACAGGTTGCCTTTGCTCAACGAAGTAGCGAAATTATGGATGAGGCTGAGTGGTTTGGTGATGGAACGGGAGGTAAAGAAAGATAAGAGCAGTGTGATGAGCAGCGTTGCGGCGGCGTACATGAGCAGGGCGTTGAGTGATTCAACGTTGTTAGCTTGCATCTTAGGGCCCAGAATGTCCTGATCGGCCATGACAGAAAGTTTTACTTTTTCTGCTTTAGATGCTGCCAATTGTCCATGACGGGTAATGTCTTTATTCAGCTCACGCAGTGTTGTTATACTGCCGTAAAGTTTTTGCACGATATCTGTGTACTGAGTGAGCAGAGATGTACAACGTCGATACGCACTGCGTTCGGTTGAGTCGTACATATATTTTTCTGCAACAATAAGCTGTTCTTTGGTGCGGATCATTAAGGAATCGAGATGATCCTTATTAAGCGTAACCGTCGGTGCATACAGTGCTGTAAGAATGCTCATGCGTGCCTGCGTAAAGGCGATAGCGCAATTGGACAGCGCCTGTACAAACTGTGGGTTTGTTCTACCGGAAGTTTCAATGGTGTCATTCAGGGCACGGTCTAGTAAAATCGTAACGTTTTGTCCCTCAGATCGTTCCTGAATGGCGACATTGTTCACATCACGGTAGGATGCAAAGTCTGCGACAATTTTGTTCGCGTCTTGTTCAATAGAAGTCACAAGCTCAGCACGCTTTGGATTTTGAATTTCTTTCTTAGCAGTAATTAGAAATTCTAAAATGTTTGCTTCCCGAGTCTGATATTCATTAAGGGCTGTCTGCGAAGAGTTCTTAATGTATTCATTTGCAGCAATATTCATAAGCAGAATATTTGCTTGAAGCCTGCCAGCGAGGTTTGTGTCACGTGCAAGTGCACGGTAAGAAGCAAAACCGTCTTTATTGTTTTGTAGGTTAACAATAGATTCTGTTGATAAGAATGCCATTGCAATAAGTACAAGGGAGAATCCACCCCAAATCTTTACAGTAACGCGTAGGTTTTTTAGAAACTGCATATTCTCTCTCAAGTAGTTAAGAAGTTAGCAATGCAATGAGAGCGTAGTAGATTTATAAAGTTAAAACTGAACACTGTTAACACAGTATGCAAGACTGTGTATTGAAACACATGCACAAAATATTTGCCCCCGCCCTCTATACTTTTTATATATGCAATAAAAAAGTATGCAGGCACCCAATCGCCACACGCTATTAGGTGTACATGTATATGTATACTATCGACCAGTTTTGGTATTTATTAAGACGGCGGTGTAAATAAATACTTACTATTATTATGTAAAGATTTTATTTTTAAAAGAGTTAAAGTTAGATTGTGAAAAAAGTGTAATAGTGCACAGTAAAAAAAGCTCTCCATGAAGCCAATAGAGTACTATCAGAATTTTTTTTGAGATGAGGGAAACTTGGTGGGAGAGATGTTTTTGTAGTTGGAACAAATGGATAAATTGTCTTTACATAAGAGGATGTCTGAATATATCAGACATCCTCTTTAAATATTAGCAGGTTGTTATTGAGGCTATTTTTACAGCAAACACTGCCTTATTTCCATGGCCTTAAGCTAAGTAATAACGAATCGAGATTATGCATGTATGAAAAAAAGAAAAGAGCGATAAAAAAAGCTGTATTGAAACGTGAGCCTGAACTAACTCAACATGTTTCTTGCCCTACAAAAAAGAAAGTCGGGCCAGTGAAAGTTATTCTGGGTGGCCTGTTTGCTCTGTATGGTTGCTATAAATTTCTGACCGTTGGCATCCCAGATTTTATTGGTATTTTTCAAGGAAAAACGATCTTGAATTTTTCATTTGCATGTTACTTAGTGATATATGCGATAATTGTTTTACCTGTTATATCTACTGCGTATGTAATAACTTCAAAGCGAACTGAAAGGGTATCCAGAAAGGCAAAAAAGAAATGGAATAGAATTTGGAGTTGGGTGGCAGGTCTTGTTACCCTAGGTTTTCTTGTAAGTTTCTTTAGTATTTGTGCTCACTTGGAAGACCAAGGTTATGTGAAGTTTTATAGAAAAAACGATTCTCGAAGAGGTTTTCCTTTGTATGTAAAGAAAGAATTTTTAGATAGAACAAAAATTCATGGGATAGAAAACAAGTTACCAGAGGCACTTGAGGTGCTTTCAAGGTGATATTTTTACTGCTACACTAACTCAATATCAAAGTTCCGTAGTAGCGAAACTGCTTCAGGAAGGGAAAATTTGGCCTGCTTAATTGTGTTTTTTGAAACATCAATGGCATATCCGTAGGCAGTGGATAAATCTGCTTGCGTGAGGATTGTGTTATCGAAAAGACAGCCGCCCAAGTTGCAGTCATCAAAGACCGCGTGGGTCAAATTTGTATCAACAAAAGATGCACCGTCGAAAGAACAGCCTTTGAAGATAAAATATTTCAGGTTCACATCCGGAAAAACTGCGTTATCCAAAATACAGTCAGTAAAATCTGCTTTGAAGAGTCCTCTCACGCTGCCCCAATTGATGCCCATAAGTTTACAGCCTATGAATTTAACATCAAAGACGTGGGTTCCTTCAAACTTTGTCAGGGAAATATTGCAATGCTTGAACTCGCAGTTGTCAAACGAACTGTGGCTGATGTCTGCGTATTGAAATGAGCATCGTTCAAAGGTGCAGTTAAAGAAGGATATGTCGCGAATCTTTTCATCGGATAAATCTTGTCCGACAAATTCTTTGTCTTCGTATTCTTCGTGTGTAAAGTAGTTCGCCATGTCGTAGTACCCTTTTCTAAGTCGTATAAAACATTACAATATTATGACAAAGGTTGCATGTCTACATGTTTGGCTTTGCATTGTTCACAATGGACAAGCGGAGACTCTGTGTGCTTTCTTTTATGATCAGACAAATTTTCTCAATTCTGAATGGGTAAGGGGCTTTCTTTTTGCGAGCAAGAAGGGCAGACCTTTTCCCTTTGACTACATGTTGTAGACTGTTAGTCATGAGTTCATCCAGCATAAAAAAACTCCCCGAATCATATGATCCGAGGAGTTTTTTGTTAACCATTAGCCGTTACTTAGTGCGCATGCTCTGGGAGCACGGCATGGACACGTCTAGCAAGATAGATAAACGGTGTATCCAGTACAGAAACGATAGCTTTAAATATAACTGTGGTGATGAGGATTTCCACGAGAACTGCTGTCGGGAATACACCGTAGAAGGCGATAAGACAGAAGATTGTGGAGTCGATAAGTTGCGAAACAAGCGTTGATGCGTTGTTACGCAGCCACAGCATTTTGCCGTTTGTTTTTTCTTTCCAGAAATGGAATGCCCAAACATCATGCGTTTGTGATGCAAGATACGCGAGCATAGAAGCAACTGCGATGCGTGGAAGGAAACCAAAAATAGCTTCCAGATGCGGCTGTACAAAATCGTCTGCAGCAGGTGCAAAATGTAAAGCAATTTGCATGTACACTGTCATAAGGACAAGTGTAATAAACCCGAGCAGAACGCCTTTTTGTGCCTCGCGTTTTCCGTAGAATTCGCTAAGCATATCGGTTGCTAAGAAAACACCGGCGTACAAAATGTTACCGAGTGTTGTTGTAAGCCCAAACAGCTCTACTGTTTTAAGAACCTGAAGGTTACAAAGAAGAAGGTTGAAGACAATAACGGCAAACAGGCCGACCTTGCCAAAGAACCTATAGAGCAACAGTGCAATACAGAGATCTGTAATTGCGAAGCTAATCCATAAAACTTCGTTCATGACGAATACTCCTTGAAGCGATTAAAACCGGGAAAACAGCCCGATTTGTCGGCCTCGTAAATAGGCTCTAATCGTCATGAGGTCAAGTTGCATAGCCTCCGGCAACCAGCAGGCTTTTGTCAGGATACAGAATACTCATCTGATTTTTGCCACTGTCTTTGGCTTGATAGAGCGCTGCGTCAGCACGGCGGATAATCTCCACTGGCGACTCTTCATGGGTATGATCAATACATGCTACGCCAATGCTGGCGGTCACGTTAAGTATACCCTTGTCAGTTACGAAGTTGTGCTCTTCAATCTGGATGCGGATTCGCTCTGCCAGCATTGTTGCGTGACTGGCAGAAGTACACGGCAGTAATACCGCGAATTCTTCACCGCCGAAACGTGCAATGTAATCGGATGTGCGGAGCGAACTTTCGAGAATTCTGCTCAAATCTTTTAATACATCATCACCGGCAAGGTGACCGTATGTATCATTAATATTCTTGAAGTTGTCGATATCGGCGATCATCAGGCATAAGGAATGACCATAGCGTCTGTGTCTGGTGTTTTCTTCTACAATACGGGCATCAAAGTGGCGCCTGTTGTAGAGCCGTGTCAGTCCGTCAATATCTGCATTGTGCTGGGCTGCTGTATAAAGCATGGCATTATTAAGCCCCAGTGTAAGATGCGAAATTGCGGAACGTAAAATTTGTATCTGATCTTTACCAAGCTGCGGGTGCTCATGGCACTGAACCAGTACCACGCCAAAGGTTGCGCCGCCGTGTTCAAGATCAATAGCAAGGAGTGTGTCAGAAGAGGGCAGAATTTCTGTTTTAACAGTGCCCATGTAGTTCATGTCTGTGCTGACAACACCATCGCCGAGTAAACGCTGTGCGTGCGTTTTCAGCATTTCTGTCCATGCGCGTGCAACGTCGTTTTTCTCGCTGCCTGCAACATAAATAGTGGCGTGTACATTTTCAGAGACCTGCGGAGACCAGCAAATAGCATTTATGGCTGATACTGGAAGCAAGGTTTTAAGCTCTGTCTGTGCTGCACGTAAAATTTCTGCTGGATCAAGATGCTGCGTTACTTTTTCCAAAAACGACACAATAAAGCTGAGCATGTCGTTTTTGCGTTCAAGCATTTCACGCTCGAGACAGATCTCGCGTGTCATGTGCATTATGTCTTGATACAGATTCTGCGTTTCAACCGCGGACAGCAAAACGTCGCGGGCACGCTCTTTTGTAATAGGCGGCTTGATGATTTCGGTAAAACCACACTCCAGCAGAGATTCAAGCTCTGCAAGATCGTAGTCCCCACCCATGATCAGAATGCGTGAAGTAACGTCTATATGTGCTGTGTCACTTGATGGCAGTGTCTTAAGAGTATCCCACCCCTGCTTGGATATCCAAAGTAGACACGGCTCGTCTGTTTCCAACTGGTCCACTGTAGGAGTGACACCGATGGGAAAGCAGCTAAGTGCAAAGCGACCACCAGCGGCGTGCTGGATGACATTTGCATCTTCATCACTGATGCCCAGTCCCCACATGAGCTTCTTAGTTTGGCCGTTCACGGTATCCTCCCAAAAAAAATTGCGGCAAGATTTGCCGATCAAAGTGATAATAGTGGCGTATATAGTGGTTTAGCAAAGAGTGTGCCGAATAGTTCATGATCTTGGCGCTCTAGGAGGAAAATGAATAGAGAAAGCGGGGAGGAAGTAAAAAGTCAAAATAATGACTCGCAAGATTATGGAATTTCTCAGTATAACGTAGCCAAAGGATGAGCAAGAAAAAACCCTCGTGAGACGAGGGTTTTCTAAGATTCAGCAATGTTTGAAAATTTAAAAACAGGACGGAAATGAATATAAAAAGAATAACGAAAAGGGATTAGGAACCCTACGTAGAATAAATAAAATTTATTTTGAAAAAAGTTCTTTTGTTGTCATTGCAACTTGTTTCGCAATCATTTTACTGCTCAGCATAGCAAGGTGGCTTACTGGTATTGTTTTAACCACATTCCAACCCCTTGGAGGAGTTGAAACACTTTCCTGCGGCAAAACCATGTTGTCTACAGGGGAATAAAATGCATAGCACGGCACAATCGGCATTTCTTGCGTTGCCTCACGTTCTTCAATTTCTGAAATCAGCTTGCCTTTAAAGTCCAGCTGCTGACCAAGATATGTTGCGGAAAATGTAGCCAGCTTACTGCCAAGCATTGGTGTGCCGAGCGTAATCACTCCAGCAACCTTATCTGCCTGATCAGAGGTTGTGAGCCAATTGCGCAGCAACAGTCCGCCAAGGCTATGGCCGATAAGTACTGGCTTTGAGTCCGGCGCTTGCTTCAGCACTGCTTCCAAGTACTTGTCCAATTCAGCACTCACCACATCAAACGGCTTACGGCTTGAGTAGTAAAAGGTTGCGCAGTTCCCAAGTCCTACCTTTCTGAACCAATGTCTGAAAAGAACCCAGGCAGAGCTGTTATGAAAAAGCCCATGAACCATTATGATCGGTGAATTTGGTTCCGCAGGTAGTTTCGGGACACGCTTTCGCCAATACTGCAAAAATGTCCCGCCAAGATAAATGCTGAAGCTGAAAATTTCTGCGCAAAAAGCAGAAAAAACTCCGTGGCGTGCAGCGTGCAGTGCAGCGTCACGCGAAGGGAATAAACTTTCTATGCGGGATTGGTGCTCGTACCAAAACAGTATGTACGTGACAACAGCCACCACGAAGCATGTAATCATGAACAGTAGGGCGAATGTAATAAGTAATGTCATAGGTGCGCCTGAGGTTTTGTTTTTTTTGAGTGTGCGTGGGTGCCTCCGGCGGGCAAGGGGCCAGCCCCTTGCATCCCCGCGAGAGGAACGTCCTCTCGACTGCGATGAGTATTTTGAACAGGTCGGGAAGAATTATATATGAAATATGAAATATTATTAATAGGTTATGCCTTTTGCATTCGCCAATTAGATTTGAGAAAGCGACTTTTTTGATCGCATACCAAAGCAAAACCTATCGATGGGATCATAATTGAATTCTTTGTGAGAAAGTGTTCAAGAATTACCGGATTAAAATCTGATGAGCTTAAAAAAGGTACAAGTGCCAAAAGATTCTCTAACAGTATGAGGTCATATTCTTTTTCATTCTTTTTGGGCTTAGTTAGTACGATAGTAAATGAAAGTAGGCTTGATACAAAGAAAAGTTGCAATAAATCAGCAGTAAACAAACTGCAGACAGACGATGTTAATAAAAAGTACCCTAGAAATTTGAATATAAAGGAAAAAAATCTAGGCCCAATTACTGAGGCGATTGAATTTGGTTCTTTTTTCAAGCGCCCTCGGGTTGTTAAGTGAGCTTTGTAGCTTAATATTTCATGAAAGCAGCAGTATTGTATTAACAGTAAATCTACATCATCACTCTGCATCCACTTTTTGTTTCTGTATTCGAAAGCGACAGCTTCAAGTTCATGTCTTTCAAATGGTGAGTTCGAGTCAGTAGTTAAACTATTAGATAAATCATCATGTGATAAGACAGGTCGTTGGGCATTAAGTCTATGGCTTACTTCTTCTGTAAAAATATCATTACCAAGTCTGGTAATAATATTTTTGGTGTCTTCGAGGCGTTCTTCATAATCTTCAATGGCAATATTTTCTTGTAAGGACCTTTTCCGAATTATTAGAAACATATTTTGGGTCAATTTATGAAAGCATGTTGTTTTAGTTAACATTTCTTTTTCAATTACTAGACAACTGTCTTTATTTATCTGATGTGGCATAACATTTCCTAGTAATATTGTTTCTATAAAAAGAGTCATTTTTATTTTTAAAACAGTTAGTTGTCGCGTTGGAAATGACTCATTATGTTTTATTCATCAAGGATGAATTATCTCAAGCTGTTTTTGTGCTCTGCTAGTAATAATAAAATGTTAGAATGGAAAGCATTTTAGCATAAATATAATTGGTTACCACTTTAAATAACAGCAAGTAATCGAGAAGTATGATTGCCAAAGTAAGTCACCATGAACCCTCCCGCAACATATACCCATAAAAGGGGTTAAGGGGGGAATCCCCCCTTACGGGGGTGTAGGGGGCAGCGCCCGCCTACCCGTCGGAGACAACTCGATAGATACAAACAAAAAAAGCCAGAACAAGTGTTCTGGCTTTTTGGTTATTCTGTGATATGGAACAGGCTAGAATAAGAAATTTTTAATACCTGTAAACATAATCTGTGCGGAGAGCGCGGAAAGGATGAGTCCGCTGATTTTACTCATGATTGAGAGTCCGATAGTTCCGATAAGGCGCTGAATCTGGGGAGCCACATAGAGCAGGCACCCTACGGAGAGGATAGCAGCGAGAAGCCCGCAGCTACTTGCAATGCGTGTTGTGGTATCTGTGATCTGTGCACCCATAATGAGCAGGGTACCGATGGTTGCTGGGCCGATAACAACAGGGATAGCGAGCGGAACAACGCTGATGTCGCCGTCTTCGTCGATATCGTCAGGGTTTTTAATAGGCTTTTTGGTGCCTTGAATGAGGTGTACGGCTGAGAGGAACAGAAGTGCGCCTGCGCCAATTCGGAATGCGTCGAGCGTAATTCCGAAGATCGCAAACAGGGTGTTCCCGAAATAGAACAGCGTGAACGCTGCGATGATAACAGCAAAAGTTGTGCGTATTGCTGTGTGGCGTTGCTTTTCTTTTGGCATATCAACAGTGAGTGCCAAGAACATGCTGATTACGAAGAACGGAGTCAGAATGAAGAAAAAGCGGATGTAGGTTTCAGTAAAGGTATTGAAGATCATGGAAGTTGGCATGGTTTTCCCTGCTATAAAAGACAATATCGTTGCTGGATGGTACTCTAAAAAATGCTTTGATGTGCAAAGTGTGAGGACGCTTTTATGCCTGTTCGTGCAACTAATCAAGCGTTTTTTTTAAGTGAAAAAATATAGCGTTTACAGTCAATTAAGCTCGTGAGCAAAGGGTGGAACATGAAGAAAGTCAACGCGGCGAAGACTCCGGTATATTTCTTTGGAACTTGTCTTGCGGATATGATGTACGCAGACTCTGCAATGGCAGCAATTCGGCTTATAGAACGGGAAGGCTATGAGGTTGTGTACCCCATGGAACAGAGCTGTTGTGGGCAGCCTGCGTATAACTCGGGATTCCCGGAAGAAGCGAAAGATGTTGCATGGAAGCAGGTGCAGATTTTTGCAAAACATGATTATCCGATTGTTGTGCCGTCCGGTTCCTGTGCGGGTATGATGAAAGTGCATTACCCGAAACTCTTCAAAGATTCGCCCGATCTTTTCACAGTGAAGCGCTTTAGTGAAAGAGTGGTTGAGTTGACCACATTCTTACACCAGCACGCGAATGCACAGTATGAGGACAAGGGCGCGCCGATTAAGGCAACGTGGCACTCTTCATGTCATGCGATGCGGGAAGCAAACTGTGTTGCCGATTCCAAGGCGTTGCTCATGCAGCTGGGCAATGTTGAGTTGATTGAACTGGAACGCGAACGGGAATGTTGCGGCTTTGGCGGCACGTTCTCAATTAAACAACCGGAGATCTCCGGTGCCATGGTTTCGGACAAGGTTGCGGATGTTGTTGCAACTGGTGCTTCTGTGGTGCTGAGTGGTGACTGTGGATGTTTGCTGAATATTACAGGGCATATGGAAAAAGAAAAAATCGATGTAAAGGGTCAGCATATAGCGGAATTTATCTGGGAGCGTATCAATGGCTAGTAACGAGAAGTTCAATTTTGCGCAAAACGTGGCAGAGGCGCTGGCGGACAGCCAGCTACGAGCGAACTTCCGTTTCGCTACGGATACACTGATCCAGCGGCGCGGCACCGTATTCGCAACGCCGGAAGAAACGGAGTACCTGCGCGACGTAGGTAGCTCTATGAAAAAAGATGTGTTGGCGAACCTGCCGGATCTGCTGGAACGGTTCGAAGATCAGTGTGTTAAGAATGGCATAATTGTGCACTGGGCAGAGACTGCTAAGGACGCAAACGAGCTTATTCTTTCCATTCTTGATGACCATTCGGCACAGAAGGTGGTTAAGGGTAAATCCATGGCGTCGGAAGAAATTCACCTCAACTCCTATCTGGAAAAGCACGATAAGGAAGTTGTAGAAACAGATTTTGGTGAATTTATTATCCAGCTGTGTAACGAGCCTCCGTCACATATTATTGTTCCTGCTGTGCATAAGAACAGAAAGCAGATTGCAGAGGTGCTGGCTGAGCATGTTGAAGGCATGGAGTACACGGAAGACGTGGACGTAATGCTGGAAAATGTACGCAGCACCTTGCGTGAGCATTTTAAAACAGCGGACGCTGGTATTTCCGGTGTTAACTTTGGCATTGTAGAGACAGGAACCCTGTGCCTTGTCGAAAACGAAGGCAACGGGCGTATGTGTACAACCGTACCGCCGCTGCATATTGCATTAATGGGTATTGAGAAGCTTATTGAGAATGTGGAAGATATTCCTGCAATCTACAGGCTGCTGTGTGGCTCTGCTACAGGGCAGCGCGTTACTACTTATTTTAATATGATCTCAGGTCCCCGTATGGAAGGTGAACGCGATGGTCCGAAGGAAGTGCATCTTGTACTGCTGGATAACGGTCGCTCACGGATTATGAACGATCCGCAGCTTGGCGATGTGCTAAAATGTATTCGTTGCGGAACCTGTTTGAATCACTGTCCTGTGTTTACCCGTATTGGCGGTCATGCCTACGGTTCTACATATCCGGGGCCTATTGGTGAGATCCTTGTGCCGCAGCTTGAAGGACTGAATCCTAAGGGCGCTATTGCAACAGCATCCTCTCTTTGTGATGCCTGTTCCGAGGCGTGTCCGGTTCGTATCCCGATTCCTGAAATTATCCGCCGTATGCGTGACGAAAGTTATGGTAACGGCGAACACGCAAGCGTTGCAGGGAACGGCTACAAAAAGAGTTGCCTCGAAAGTATGGTTTGGCGCAGTTGGCGCATGTCGCAGACCTGCCCGACAATGAACAAAGTTATGCTGAAAGGGCTTGCGCTGTTCGGTAAGTGGATTCCGGCTGTTGGGCCGTTGAAGTCATGGATGAGTGTGCGCAGCAAGCCTACGTTCGGGAAGAATAGTCTGAAAGACTTAGTGAAGAAAGAGGGGGTGCGTCATGAGTAGTAGTACAGAAAGTAGAGAACGCATCTTAGGGCGCTTATACAATGCGCAGCAGTATGGACGCGATGCCTATATTCCGCAGAAAAAAGTGTGGAACATTAAGAATCGTTCCAAAGAAGAAAATATTGCAGAATTCACAGAACGCATGAGCGCTGTCCGGACAGAAGTTTTTCGCGCCAAGGGAGCAGCTTGGGTGACTGAGCTGCAAAAATTGGTGGAAGAACGCGGACAAAAGACTTTGCTGTATGCTCCGGCAACTCCTACAGGGAAGGCTTTGGCAGAGAACTGGAAAAAGAAGAGTTCCTGCAAGCTGGTAACGTGGGAAGGCTCTATTGAAGAGTATAAGGATGAGCTGTTTGCCTGTGATGGCGCAGTCACCGGATGCCTTGGCGGCATTGCGGAATCCGCAGCTGTTATCCTGTGGCCTACAATCGACGAGCCGCGTCTTATGTCTATTGTTCCTCCGCTGCATGTTGTGGTGGTGGAAGCAAGCAAGATATATACGTCGTTTCAGGATGCCATCAAAAAATTAAAATGGAATGCGGCAATTCCTACGAACGCTTTACTAATCTCAGGTCCTTCCAAGACCGCAGATATTGAGTTGATTCTCCAGTTCGGTGTGCACGGGCCTACCGACTTGATAGTCTTCATCACAGAATAGCAAAGCAGGTAACGGTTGCACTGAATAGTGTTACCTAATCTGGGTTACCTCATCTGGTAGAAAAAACTTTGTAACCAATCGTAAGTAATCAACACATTCCAGAATGAACCAAAAGCCAAACCCTCACAGCAAGTTACATTGCACAGGGTTTGGCTTTTTTTTTGTCAAATTGGAGCAGCCTCACATTGTATTTTCTACAAAGCTACTGATCATCGTGTGTTGCAGGCGTCAGTAAGGTGTAAAAGGTATGTCAGTTAAGTTTCACTTGCAGGCTTTACAAGAAGTAGACTGCAAGGGTATTCTAACTCCACGGTTTGGTGTGATAGGGAACAATTAACCGCCCTGAACATCAACCGTGTTCTTTTTTTTCTCGTCAAAATTGTGACAGTCTTATTAGATACTCAGTAATATCATTTTGTTAGAACTTTTTCGATATCGAACAGAGAGGGGAACCAGTGTACTACCGGCATTTCAAAGGAAAGTTCTATCAGACTGTTTCAGAAGCGCTCGATACCACAACAGAGGAAGTAGTTGTTATCTATCGGACGCTCTACGCAAGTGATTATGCATGGTTTACGCGACCGGCAGCGGAATTTTTTGGGGAGAAAGAGTTGGCAGACGGAACACGTGTGAAGCGGTTTGCACCAATAGAGAAAGATCAGTTGCCGAACGATGTGCAGGAATATTTGATGAAACATCCTGTACAGAGCTTTCAATAACGCGTTGTATTCTTCGTTTCACCTATAAAAATCAGGGCATTGAACTGCATAGAAAGTTTTTTTTCTTTTTTACATGCTTGAAAAAAACAGTTCAGTCCTGTAGCAAGTCCTAGACTGTATAGAAATCAGCACTTGTTGCTGCAGGAGGAAGATAGGATAATGAGCGAAACCGAAAACGATACCCAAAAAAAGAGCACGACTTCTTTTGCGGCCGGCAGTTTGGGAGCCGTCCTCAATGAGAAAGAAAAAAAGTCTCTTCTTACATACATTGCACTCGGTATCATTATTGTTGAATGCGTAGTGACAGTAGTTGCTATTCTTCATGGTGTTACTAATCTGCACCCGACAGCTGAAGGGAATATGGAGTACCTTTTCCCTTGGAAAGCGTACCTTGTAGCTGTATTGCTCGCTCCAATTGCAGTTATGTTCATCATCCAGATTATCGGAATGGGATTCAACCGCTTTATCAACGGTGATCCTGTTATGAACGAAGTCGACAATGAACATATTCCTGAAAAAATGCGAAACTGGATCCATCTTGTCAATGGCATGCCTACAACAATCCTCCTCGCAGGGTTCTTGTTTGTAGGGATGATCCTGTTTAATATGGATATCATTATCGATTTTGTTTTAAAGCTTGGGCAAGCTGCGGCGGAACTCGCCATATGGATCAGTGTAGGACTAGTCGTTGCATGGATCACAAGCTATGTCTGTAAAATGTACTTTATGTACCGCACCCGCCGAGTCGCTGAAGAATACGCGTTTAGACGCGAAGTTCTTGAACGCACCGGCATCGCAATCATTGATCAGAAAACTGCAATCACATCCGATGGTAGAATGCTGATCGCTGATGCAACTCTTGATGGTAAACGTCCTATCGATATCAGCCCCGAAAATGCTATCGAAGGTGGAACCGTCGTTGAGCCAAAATCTCTCCCGCCATCTCAGGCGGACAAGTTGTTATAGCAACATGAATGCAAAAAAAGCCCCCGCATGCAGCGGGGGCTTTTTTTTGTGCTTTTTATTTTTTGTTTTGCCTCCGGCGGCCAGAGAACCTGTTTCACTGTCGCTATCCGTAATCCCTCATTCTTCGAGAACGGCTACCGCTTTTAAGTAAAAAGGCTTCTCTGGGCTCTCCAAAAACTTTTAGTTGCGAGGTAAGCACGTTTTTAATGTTGCTTCGCGGCTGAGGCTTTGGTTGTTGGAAAGATATATATTGTAATAAGAGCCTATTACAAATTGCTATGGACGAATGTTATGCCAACTAGCGCTTCCGATATTTTCTATACGCTTGCAGCGCTGCGGCAAGAGAGCCTACAAGCGCGCTGGAGCCTTGAATCAGATCATTCCCTGTAAGCCCGCCTTGGCTTGGTGAGATTTCGATAACAGATAGAATGCCAAGCCCCACAAGCGGTATCCAGAAGCAACAAAGAACGAAAGCTGTAATGAGCTTTGCTCTGGGGATGAGCCGTGTTGCCACAAATACAAGCACAAAGCCTCCCACGAGTGGGGCGAAGATTCTGTCATAGTAGAATGTTCCGGCTAGATGCACACTCATCATTCGGAAAATGAAGCCGAATGAGATCATAATTGCGAAGAAAAGGGGTACAAGTAGCAGCCAGCGAATCCATTCTGGAACTTTTTGGTACGATTCAAACATATGTCTCTCGGCATTGCAGGTGACTACAACGAAAGTTATAATAATAAAATCGAAATGTTGTGGCTGGTGCGAAGTGTATATGTTTTAAAAAAGTCCAGAGGCAGTGCGGAGAAAATACGCCACTCTAGGTAGAGAATATGCCTGTGGCAGCAGTTTCAGCAATTCTTATTTCCTTGCTTTTGTCGGTTTATCAATGGTGTCACAAAGTAGATGTAGTAGATTTATCTCAATCCGTGCGTAGGGCTTTTATGTAATCAAATAAAATAGCACAATAAGATAGAGAGGAATCTTGGTATGGCCAAAAAAGATACAATGAAAACAGCCTTTGGGCGTCCTGTCGGGAACGATTTGAATTCATTGACTGCTGGAGAACGCGGGCCGGTATTGATGCAGGATGTGCATCTTCTGGAAAAACTGGGACATTTTGACCGTGAGCGTATTCCAGAAAGGGTTGTGCACGCTAAAGGCGCTGGCGCGTATGGCTATTTTGAAGTGACAGCAGACGTTACCAAGTACACAAAGGCCGCTTTTTTGTCCTCTGTGGGTAAAAAGACAGATGTCTTTGCCCGTTTCTCCACCGTTGGCGGCGAAAAAGGCAGCGCTGACGCAGAACGTGATCCACGCGGTTTTGCGCTTAAATTCTACACGGAAGAAGGCAACTACGACATGACAGGCAACAACACGCCTGTGTTCTTCATCCGTGATCCACTAAAATTTCCTGACTTCATCCATACCCAAAAGCGTGACCCTGCAACAAACCTGAAAAGCGCAACCATGGCGTGGGATTTCTGGTCACTTACGCCGGAATCTATCCATCAGGTCACCATTCTGTTCTCAGACAGGGGAACACCAGCCACATTCCGTAACATGAACGGTTATTCCAGCCACACTTTCAAGTGGTACAACGATAAAGATGAATATTTCTGGGTGCAGTATCATTTCAAAACTGACCAAGGCATTAAAAACTTTACCGGTGCCGAGGCTAAGGAAATGTGCGGGAAAGACCCCGACCACGCAACCCGTGATCTTTATGAATCTATCGCAAATGGCGATTTCCCGTCATGGACGCTGGAAATGCAGATTCTTACTCCTGAGCAAGCAGAAGTGTTTGAATGGGATATTTTTGATATCACTAAAATTTGGCCGCACAGCCAAGTTCCGCCGATTACCGTCGGCAAGCTTGTGCTTAATCGCAATCCTGAGAACTATTTTGCAGAAGTTGAGCAGGCAGCATTCAACCCGAGCAGTCTTGTGCCCGGAATCGGTGTATCTCCGGACAAAATGCTTCAAGGGCGTCTCTTCTCCTACCACGATACGCATCTGCATCGTCTAGGCACAAACTATCATCTTATCCCTGTGAACCAGCCTAAGCATTCACCACAATTGAATCAGCAACGTGACGGTGCCATGCGGGTGGATGATAACGGACTGGGCAGACCGAACTATTGGCCGAATAGTTTCAGCCCAATCGCGCCCGAAGGGAAAAATGAAGAGCCGGATATCCCATTAGAAGGTGCCGGTTCCCGATATGAATTTGCACACAAGAATGATGACTTTGTGCAAGCCGGCAATCTCTACCGTGAAGTTATGACAGATGCCGACCGCAACAGTCTCATAACCAACCTTGTAGGGCACATGGCAGACGTACCGCTTCGCATTAAGCTACGCCAGTGTGCCATCTTCTATCTTGCAGACAAGGATTACGGCGAACGTGTCGCGAAAGGGCTTAAGCTTGATTTAGAGCATGTTCGCAAGCTCGCAGGCATGACGCAAGAACAACGCGTGGCTGAGACTGCCAACTTGTAACAGGTAGTAAGGCTGTGTGTGCCTCCGGCGGCGCTTGCCAGCGGGGCTTTAAGAACCTTTCTTTTTCGAAAGGTTCTTAAAGATCTCCAAAGACTTTTATTTGCGAGGTCTTTCTTTTGTTAAGTTTACCTCGCGGCTTTCCACCCCATTACCTTTCCATTAAAAGGCTGTCCTGATGATAGGGCAGCCTTTTTTGATATCCAGACTACTACTGAATAACATTTCTTTATTGTTCTTTAGAGTTAGTGATCTCATGACGGGGTTTTCTATCTGTTTGGTATAGTTGACATAGATTTAGTCGAAGTGTAGCACCTTTAATCTTACCAATAATAAGAGAGGTTTTTTTGAATAGAAGAATGGATCTTGTGAAGCTGGTTGTTAGCGCGAGCCGCAATCAGTAATGTTTTTTAGGATGTGGTTCACATGATGTGAATTACGCGTCCTGTTTATGATAGCGACTTGTTTCGCTCATTACTGACACTGTCCTCGTTTGGACAGCTTTGTCGTTCTCGTCTGGCAACCACTATTTTGCGTATAATATCGGGGTAACACAGCAACCATGTTGCGCGTATTGCCTATTCATATTTGTAAGTCGGCGTACCGGCTATACAATGTTATTGCACACAGGAGTGGACTAATGCTGATTAGAAACGAGCATAAAAACGACGTTGATCGTATTTCAGAGATACAATTTGCTGCATTCGACGGACATCCTATTCATGCCGGAGCTGCGCCCACAGAGCATCTTATAGTCGAGCGGTTACGTGCCGCAGACGCGTTAACGCTTTCGCTTCTGGCGGAAGAAAACGGAGAAATTCTTGGGCATATTGCCATATCGCCCGCAAGCGTAGGTGACTGCAATCAGGGCTGGTATCTTCTTGGTCCTGTTGGGATTGTACCCAATAAACAGCGTCAAGGAATAGGGTCTGCATTGATCCGTGAAGTTTTAATGCAGCTGCAAGGAAGCCGTGCAGAAGGTATTGTTTTGGTAGGTGATCCAGAATACTACACCCGCTTTGGTTTCAAGAGTTTTTCAGGGCTTTCATACTCAGGAGTCCCCGAACAGTTTGTTCTTGGTTTTTCTTTTTCAGAGAAAGACCCGGAAGGCGAAATTATAGCGCATGAGGCTTTTCATACCCCAAAATTAGAGATGAAAAATCCTCCGAAAGAGAGCGGCTCACCACGGCGATCAGGTCATTATCTTTCGGTATCTCGCCGTCGATAAAGCATTTGTTATGAGGCTAGGTTGTTGCCAAGTTTTGTAGCGAGTATGTGTTGTATAAATAAAGAAATACGAGTTGTGAGAAGCAATTTGTATTCTCACCAATGTTTTACCGTGCTGTGTTCTCTGCATTTGCAGAAGCTTCCTCATTGTCGATTGCAGTTACCGTATTGCTGTAGTCAAAGTGGTAAGCACACAGTGCACAGAAACATCAAAAATAGTGTTTCAACATGAAATAAAAAAGGCTGTCCTTCATTTAGAAGGGCAGCCCTTTTTTTGTAATTATCCGCAATGAAACGTTGTTTTGAAAAAAAACTTTAGAACTACTGCGAGTTTTTTATAAAGTTTTCTGCTTCTTTTATTACTCGAAAACGTAAAGGAGGACACTACAGCGAGGGGGATTAAAACAACGTGTATGCGTATTGCTTATTGAATCAAGCGTACTTCAAAACTTCTCAGCTGATTCAAATTTCCTCTGGCTTGGATCTTATGCATTTGTACCAACTGCAAAAGGCGGTAGTTTAGCCATGTGTCAGAAAGTAATTGGTCTGTTGTGCCAAGCGCTTCGCCAACAATTCTGGCAGCATTTACAAATTCGTTTTTGCAGTTATGAAGGAGCAGAGCGTCGTAATATCTTTCATCAACGGTTACAACTGCTTCATTTTCCCAAATACGCAATATGCCGTTTTGCTGAACAGTTTGATCCCAGTTTCTAATAAGCTCATGTTTTCTTTCGAGCGAAATCTTTGTTTCAGTTCCAATTAATGAGCCTAATTTTTCTGGAGTATACTCGCCTGTTCCTCTGGCTAATGAAATTTTATTATCTAAAGCAACTTCATAGAGTTCTTCAAAATCCTGAAGTTGCTTCACGACCATTTGAAGCATGAGCTGTTCTGGCGCATTTTCACAATGCCAAAGAATAACTTTGCAATCTGTAAAATTCTCAGGAGCAGGCCATGATCTTATTGCCAGCTCAACGTATTTTGCAAACTCTTCATCATCTGGTTCAATGCTGTTAATCAGCTTTTTCTCGAATTTGATTCTGTCTTCTATCGTATGCAACGGACCATTTGAAAGATCATCATTGATTGAAATTACGTCTTGATTCAAGCGATACTCGTTCATGATGTATCGCAGGCTTCCCGCGGCTGACGGGCCAAAAATTATCTGCTTTATTTGCTTCATCATAATTCACCATAAGTAAGTTTTAGCAGGAAACAATGTATAATATTGGGAACAGACTTTTCTTCATGAGGTCTCATAATTTCTTATGATCCGCATTGCACTCGTCTAACCTTCCATTTAGCGAAGATTCAGTTGGCAAGAGAAGCACTGTGAAGCCGCTGGAGCTTTTTAATCCCTTCCCGCTAAGCTTTGGTCAACTGCCAGCAACGGTAGCAGCCGAGGGCGGAGCGTATAAGCGTCATGGCGCCGGTTGCGAGCCAAATCCACATGACAGGCTGCGAAGGCTCGAACATTGTGATGAGCATAATGAATCCGATACCGATGATGCAGGAGATGCACATGGCGTTTCGGGTAAATGCAAAATCACCGATACCCCATAAAATGCCGTCTGTTGCGTAGGATAGCGAGTTAGTAGGCTGAAAAAGAGCTACAATAGTCCATGCGGAATAGAACACAGCATATGATGCTGGCGGGATAAGTAATTCTGCAAAAAGGTCGGCTCCTGCGATCATAAGTCCGCCGATTATGATGCCGGTTACGAAGCTGTATCCGAATGTTTGACGGATAACTTGTTTGATCATGAGGGTGTCGTTTTTGCCTTTGAAAAATCCTGTGAGACTTTGTCCTGTGATGGCGAACGTATCGAGCAACATGGTGCTGAACATAACAAACTGGCGAATACCTTGATGCGCTGCACCTTCGATTGCGCCAGCTTGTGTTGCGGTGCGCGTGCAATAGAGTAGGAAGGCAATGACAAGCCCTGTACGGACGGTCATGTCCCAACCGATGGAGAGCAGGCGTCTGCAACGTGGTGCATCAAATCTTGGTTTGATGCCGAGTTTTTTGTGCAATGCGTAGAGCGTGATTGCCATGCCGACGTACTGACTGAAGGTTGTAGCCAGTGCTGCGCCTGTGACGCCGAGCTCTGGGAACGGACCTATGCCGAAAATGAGTACCCAGTCGAGCACCACGTTAAGTGCGTTTACAATGGTGGTGACAATGAGCGGCGTGCGCATGTCTTGCAATCCACGAAAAATACCGAAGGCAGCCATGGTAAAGAGCACGGCGGGGCCGCCTGCGAGTCTGCATGTCATGTAGTCGATGGATAGACTTTGCATGACGCCTTCAGCGCCCATGAACTTTGAAATTTGTGGCAGGAAGAATATGGGTAACAGGGCTGCTATAAAACCGATGGCGAGCGAAAGAATGAGCGCTGTGCTGGCGGTGGTTGCAGTTTCTTTTTTGTTTTGCGCTCCGACACAGTGCGCGATTTCTGTCTGTGTTCCGATACCGAGAAAGTTGAAAATCCAGAACGCTGAAGAAAGTACCATAGTGCCGATACCGAGAGCTGCTAACGGCTCTGTACCAAGCTTGGCAACGAATGCGGTGTCTACCAGACCGGTAAGCGGCTCCGCAATGAGGGATAAGAGCACTGGAACAGACATGCTTGCAAAGGTTTTTGCAGGCGATTTTCTGTATGCATGTTCGTTCAAGGACTCTGTAGAGGTACTCATGAATCGTTACTCCAAAAAAAATTGATCAACACAGAAAGATAGTCCCTTGCGGCTTCCAACGACATAATTAACGGATGGCTCTCGCATAATAAAAGTTTTAGGAGAGTCCAGAGAAGCCCTTTTCCAAAGCGGTAGCTGTTCTCGAGGTACGAGAGATTACAGAAAGCGACAGTGTAACAGGGTTCTCTGGCCGCCGGAGGCTCGTCGAAGGCCCGCCGGAGGCAAATAGCTAGTTAAGACTCGCCAGAGGCAAAAGTTACCAGAGCCACAGGCTCGCTAACCGCAAGCCGCCTCAGGGAAGCCCGCCGCCAGAGGCAAAAAAAATCTGCACCCAATAACTTGGATGCAGATTTGTTGATAGCTGTCGTAGCGGTGCTACTCTTCGTCAACAAACGGGTTGAAGTACCCGAAGTTAATCCAAGGACATGCCTTTTTGAGTCTTTTTCTAAAGAAGGTAAAGCCCATACTTGCACCAAAATCGATACCGTTCAGTAACTCCAAGTACATTTCCGGATCAATATTAAGGTTACGAAGCTGAATGAAGTCGAGCTTTGTATCCGTAATAAGGTTGACTAACGCTTCAAATTCCGGTTCGGAATCTGTTACGCCCGGGAAGTAGAGCAAGTTGAGTGAAACCCACTTGTTGCGCGCTTTTGCTTCCAAGATGGACTGTTTTACATCCGCAAAACAGTAGCCGTTTGGACGATAGTAGCGGGTGTAGACTTCTTCTCGGGCAGAGTTAAGGCTTACACGGATGGATGACAAGCCTGCGTCTGCAAGTTCTGCCACTTTGTCCGGTAAGGAAGCGTTTGTGTTCATGTTGATGGTACCGCGTCCGCCTTCTGCACGGAACATGGTAATCGCTTCGGTAATCATTTTTGCTTCAGTCAGCGGTTCGCCTTCGCAGCCCTGACCGAATGAGAAGATTGGCTTATCTTTTTCGTTCGCTGCATGGTGGCGCATTACGCCGCAAACTTCTTCCGCTGTCGGGGTAAAGTCCAGACGATCCTGCGGGGAAGCACAGATTTGGGAAGTGTTTTCTTGAAAAGAAATACAGCCGATACAGCGTGCGTTGCAGGTACGGGACGTAGGCAGTGGTGCTTCGTAACGACCGATTGCAAGGTTTTTTGCTGCCGGGCAGGAGTACTTGAGCACACATTTATTCATGATGTGCTGCATGAGACGGTTTTCTTTGTATTTTTCTAAGATTACGTTGGCAAAACGGTTAATTTTTTTACCGGAGAAGCCTTTGAAAACCTGACGTACGTCCTGATCTACTCTTTTTGCTGCTACATAAAATTTGCCGTTGGCAAAGCCTACAGCGCCGTATGCAAACAGCGGCAGGGTAGGTGCGTCATCATCGCTTTTGTAGGCGGCGTGGGCAGTAAGAGTATGTGCAGGCGCAACAAATGCTGCCACTGCAAATTCTTCCATCTGCTCAACTTCGCCGTCTTCTCCGTCCAGACCAAGTGCACGGCGACCCGGCAGCATGAAAATGTCACTGCCTTCAGGAAGCGGCATGAGCTCATCCGGACGCGGCTGAGCGAGGTCGTTACCACGGCGGCACAGCATAAGCAGTTCTGGATGGTCGTAAATGTTACCGTCTTTGTCTGCCACAAGAAGCTTTGGGCGAATATTTGAAGAAGCCATTATCTCTCTCTATAAAATAACAGGCGTAGTCGCCTGTGTAGTGAATTTGGTTGAGTTGGTTGTGTCATACATAAAAGTGCACATGCTGGCAAAAAGTACTTTTCTGGTCGGGTTCCATTTTTCGTAGAGAAAATAAAAAATATATATGGCCTTAAGATAGTTGAAAAAGATCCGATAGGTGTTTCAGGTAGATTTTGTCTGTTACAAATGATGCACAGAAAAACATGAATATCTATTGATGGTTACAGTTCTTTTTTTACCGGAAAACCCCTGAAGGTCATTGCCGGAGAACATAAGCCAACATATAAATAGGTCGCTGCATCGTTTATACATTTACGGAAGTCCATGGCTCTATTCGAGCCGTGTTGCGTTAAGCATATAAGATTTGTTTTTTTGAATGGAGCCACTTGGTATGGAATCTATGTTTTTTATTGTTCTCGCGTGCGGTGTAACCCTGATTCTTATTCTTTTGTCATTGCTGAAGAAGTATAATGAACTGCGCGATACGCTTGCAACGCTTGAGACAGAAAACAATAGTATGGAAATGAAAAAGGACGCTTACGAAGCTGAAATTGGCTCGTTAAGTGAGCGTATAGCAGAATATACAAAAGAATACATGTTGCTGGAACGGTCTCTTGCGGAGTCCCGACAGGCAGAAAATGAGCGTGTTTTAGAAAAAGAACGCTACAAATATATGTCGTTTGTTGAATACCTGCTGTCCAAAGGACATATCGATAATGACGATGTCACCAAGGCTGAAGCGTATAAAAAGAGAAATATCAGCTCAATGGGTGTAGCAGAAGTGCTTGTGCTCTTTAACCGCATCTCCGGTGAGAATATGAAACAATATCGCGATGAATTTCGCACTGCTACCGGACAGTAGTCACATCACTCCATAGAATATTCTGCGGCGCAGACGATTTTTTACATAAAAATTGTCTGTGCCGCTTGCATATTATACAACATTCGTTTGTAATGCCGCCGTTGTTGTTTGTTCCATAGCTCTTTCTACGCACACAATAGGAAGTGATAACATGTCTATCTTGACAAAAAACGCGGCACTCGCCGGTTTGTTAGAAACACATATTGATGAGTTAGTAAAAAAAGAGCGTTTGGAAGCTGATGTTATCAGACAGGCTATCGAAAAAGGTACCATGGTACTGCTCGGTAACCCTGAACACCCCGAGGTAATTCCGACGCTGGTCGGTCAACCGGCGTCTGTAAAAGTTAACGCCAACATCGGTACCTCACCGTTGAAAAACGATGTACGCTGTGAAATGGTTAAGCTGCAAACTGCCATTAACGCAGGTGCTGATACCGTGATGGATTTATCCATCGGTGGTGATCTCGATAAAATCAGAAAAGAAATGGTTTCTTCAACCAAGCTTCCATTGGGCACCGTTCCAATGTACGCAGTTGCTCAGGTTTACCTTGATAGCGACCGCGATCCTGCTGATATTCAGCCGGATGAGCTTTTTGCAGAAATCGAAAAGCAAGCAAAGCAGGGCGTAGACTACATGACCGTTCATTGCGGTCTTACTATGCGCGGTGCTCAGTTTGCGACAGACGGTAGCCGTACCATGGGTATTGTTTCCCGTGGCGGTTCCATCCTCGCTCGTTGGATGTTGAAAAACGGCAAAGAAAACCCGCTTCTCACCGGATACGATCGTATTCTTGAGATTGCACGCAAGTACAACGTTACTCTTTCCCTCGGCGATGGTCTTCGCCCTGGTGCTGGCACCGATGCCGGTGACGCAGCACAGTGGGAAGAAGTTATGGTACTCGGTCAGCTGGCTAAACGTGGCCTTGAAGCTGGCGTTCAGTGCATGATCGAAGGACCGGGACACGTTCCTCTGAGCGAAGTTGAAGCTCAGATTATCAGCATTAAAAAGCTTACCAATGGCGCACCTCTGTACGTTCTCGGACCGCTCGTTATCGACAGCAGCCCGGGCTACGACCACATTGCAGGCGCAATCGGTGGAGCAATTGCTGTTAAAGCTGGCGTTGACTTCCTCTGCTACCTGACTCCGGCGGAACACCTTACACTGCCAAGCATCGAAGATGTTCACGCAGGCGTAATTGCGTCCCGTATTGCTGCTCAAGCCGCTGAAGCCTGCATGGGCAGACCAGCAGCTGTAGAACGCGAAATCGGTATCTCCCGTGCGCGTAAAGCTCTCGATTGGGAAGGTATGAAAACCCTCGCTCTCGATCCGGAAATGGTTGATAAGCGTAGAGAAGAACATAAAGACCATCGCGAATGCGCCATGTGTGGCAAATTCTGCGCTTACAAGATGATCGAAGAAGATCCTCAGTGTTCTAACTAATCTCGCACTCTAAAAGACCTGATACATTCTGTGTATCAGGTCTTTTTTTGTTTTTTGTAGTCTTGTGTGTCTCCGACGGGTCTTCAACGACGCCTTCGGCAACGCTTGCCAGCGGGGCTTTAAGAACCTTTCTAAGGAGAAAGGTTCTTAAAAATCTCCAAAGACTTTTATTATGCGAGGGCAGCACGTTTTTTGCCTACTCTCGCGGCTTAACTCTCACTACCTTTTCAAAAAGAAAAAGGCTGCCCCTATTATCTTGGGACAGCCTTTTTTATTATTCCAGTCAGTGGGATTAAGCCGCGTGAAATATTAAATGACGGGCTTTTTTCGCATAATAAAAGTTTTAGGAAGGGGGTCTGGGGGAGAACCCTTTTCCAAAGCGGTAGCTGTTCTCGAGGTACGAGAGATTACAGAAAGCGACAGTGTAACAGGGTTTCCCCCAGCCGTCGGAGACAAAAAAGGCTCGCCGACGGCAAAAATTAGGCAAAAACAAAATTGTTACTTAGCTGTTACCCCGTTCACAACGTTTTGAGGTGTACCGTTGATGAAAGCTGCTATGTTGTCGGCGGCGATTTGCATAAGCGCCATGCGTGCTTCGATGGTTGCCCATGCGAGGTGGGGTGTAACGAAGGTGTTGGGCGTAGAAAGGAACGGATGATTCTTTGCGATTGGCTCTTTGCTTACAACGTCTACGGCTAGCCCGCCGAGGGTGCCTGTGTTGAGTGCGTTTGCCACTGCTGGCTCGTCAATGAGTGGCCCGCGGGCTGTGTTGATGAGGATAGCGTCGTTTTTCATGAGCTTGAGTGACTGCTCGTTAATGATGTGCTTTGTGTCGGGGGTAAGTGGGCAGTGCAGCGTTATGATGTCTGACTTTGCGAGCACTTCGTTCAGTTCTGCGTAGGCAAAATTGTTGTAACTTGGCACTGGCTTGGGACGCGGTGCGTAGGCGAGGATGTTCATACCGAAACCGTTGGCGATGCGCGCTACGTTGTTGCCGGTGTTGCCAAATCCAATAATACCGAGGGTTTTTCCGCCAATTTCGCGTTGAGGCGTGTTCCAGAAGCAGAACTGACCGTTTTGTCCCCATTCTCCTTGCTTTACTTGCTGGGAATGTAAGCTTATTTGTCTGTAACATTCGAAGATAAGCGCAAAGACGTGTTCTGGTACTGCGTTGTTAGCATAGCCGGGGGTATTGGTTACCGGAATCCCGAGATCGGCAGCGGCTTTGATGTCTACGACATCGTAGCCTGTGGCTAGCACCCCAATATATTTAAGATTCGGTAGCTGCTGGAGTGTTTCTTTTGTGAGCGGTGTTTTGTTGGTAAGCAAAATTTCTGCATCTTTACTGCGCGGAATAATGTCTTCTTCTTGAGTTTTCTCGTAAAGGGTAACGGAATGGATGTTTTCTATAGGAGTCCATGGGTTATCGCCGGGATTAAGCGTTTGGCCATCAAGAATTACCGTCTTCATTGTTCGTTACTCCAGTATTGTTAGTATCCCTTGCTTTTGCAGAGATATTTGTATTTTAGGCAGTTTGTTAAGAAGTGTTTTTCTGCGTTCAATTTTGTTAATGCAACAGCAAAGTTAGCCGTTTTACTGTATGCAAGCCTTAGAGTTCGGTAAAGTGTATTTCTTTTACCATTCGTTCGGCACTTATTTGCTTTATGCCCTGTGTATAGTACAGTGTCACAGTAAAAAGCGTTAAAACATATTTTTTGTATGAGGTTAGTAGTGCGTGTAGCAATACGTATAGTTTTTTATTTCTTCCTTACGGTAGTCGTTTGTCTCGGTGGTCTTTTGGCGTATGCGGGATGGTACATCCAATCGTCCAATTTTCCAGAACTGATTGAACGTAACCTCACAGAGGCGACGGGGTATCAGTGGAATATTAATGGTGAGTTGGATCTCTCTATTGTTCCGTTAGCCATTGAAGCCTCGGACGTGAAGGTTGTTGATCCTGATTCAGGCACAGCTATTGTGAGCGTCGGCGGCGTACAATCCAGCGTAGACATTCCAACACTGCTTGAGGGCAAGGTCTTTATTGACCATTTGAGCTTGCAAGACTTGGAAGTTGTTCTTTCTGACGAACTGCTGACGAGAGATAAAGACGACATGGCCGATGTTGATGTGAAGTTCTCCATGGGTGATATCGCCGGTGGTTTTGACTTGCAGGGCATCGATATTCAACGTGGCCGTGTTGTATGGGAACGCAAGACTGACAACGGAAAAGAGTTTGTTGCTGCAACAGATATGAGCTTGCAGGTTGATTTTAGTACAAAAACATTATTCGATATATCGTGCGCCATTGAAAGCAATATTGTGCCTACACAGGGGCAGTTGCAGCTGGTTGGTGAGACTGATTTTACGTCCAAAACCCTTACCATCGAAAACGTTATCGGTTCGCTGGACTGGACTGGCAGTGTTGAACTGGAAGGACGTGTTGTTCCTACAGCTATTAACGTCGTGTATGATGTAAACTGGCCTGCGGGTGAGGTTAAGCTTACTGATGTTAAGGCAGAAGTTGCCAAGGGCAGACTGGCCTTTAATGGTAAGCTTACAGATATTACCAACGAGAACTGGAAGCTTGCAGGTGATGCGGTTGTGCAGGACTTGAGCTTGCCGTACTGGTTTGGTTTTACAGAGAATCTGCCGACTAGCTTGAATCACGCACTTGATAGCATCGACGGTACACTTACTGTTGTGATGACAAAGGATCGCGTGTGGTCTGACAACTTAAAAGCTGATGTGCTGGGCATGAAGCTTACTGGTGTCGGCGGCGTTAAAGATTTTTCTGATCCGGTGATCTATATTGATGCTAAGGGCAATGACATTGATGTAAACAAAATTTTTCCGGAAATAGGACTGAACCCGCCGAAGGTATTACCTAAGCCGACGGATGATTCTCCGCCAATTTTCCGCTACACGCCTGATGAGCCAGCAGATGCTAAATCGGTTGCGGATAAAAATTCAAAAGCTAAAGCCAATGTCAAAGCTAAAGCTGACCCGCTTGACGATTTTTCTGTGGGCTACGATATCCGCGTAGGTGCTAAACGTGCCACGGCGTATGGCTTTGTTGTTAATAATCTTGCGTTCCGTTGCTGGCCAGCGCCAAACAATGACACGCTTACTTCTTACAAGATTGGTAACGCATACGGCGGCAGTCTAGATTCCGTGCTGAGGATTACCGATGAGCTTGGTTTGAAAGCTACATTCAAGAAGGTGAAAACAGCAGAGATTGCCCGTATCCTTACAGGCGATGCGGTTATCGCAGGTGTTGCGGATGGCACAATCGATGTTCGCGCAAAAGCACGTACTGTGTTTGGTCTGGTAGCAGGGCTTGGCGGCAAGATTAATGCTATTTTTAGAGATGGGTATGTGAAGTCTCTGGGTAAGCAGCGGGCTGACGGTAAGATCGCATCTAGAAAAAACTTTTTTAAAGAACTGAAAATTGATTTGTCCGGTAAAAGCCTGACAAAGGTGCCTGATAAAGCTGGTAATGATCTTCCATATTTCTGGGATCTGTCTGTATTTTTCGACAGAAAAGATTCCGCTGTTTCGTACCTTACCAAAGTTAAAGGTCCGATCACTATGAGCGCAAAACGGGTGTTACCTGTGCGTGGTGATAATATCGATCTGGATATGACCTGGAACGGGACTATGGCTGTAAACGAAACACGGGTTCCGCTCACAGCACGTCTGGTAAGCAAGTGCACATACAATATGGAGACAGAAGATCTGTCTATCCGCGACGGTATGTTTACCTTCGATAACCAGAGTTTCAGCGTTCAGGGCAACGGTAAGCAGTTTATTACTGCTCCTGAAATCAAGGGCACATTTGCGGGACAGGAATTTGATCTGCGACCGCTTTTAACTACGCTTGAACTGTTGCGCTGGCAGCCGCGTGATGCAGCTGCATTCAGACGTGCAAGTCTGCGTGGTGAATTTGATCTACGAAAAGGACGCTACGCTCTCTACAATGTAGTCGGGTACGTGGATGATTCCGCATTGAAAGGTTCTGTGCTGGTTAACCTTAACGGTACAATTCCAACTATACGTGCAGACGCAGCGCTTGGTGATATTATGCTGACGCGCTATTTCCCGCCGGAAGACGTGGATGTGCGTGCTGAAGTTTTCAATGAAAAACCGTGGGATTTGGATTGGCTGAACAAAATTGATATGAAGGGCAGTTTGAAAGTAAGTTCCCTACGCTTTGATCCTATTGATGCACAGAATTTGGTAACGCCTATTAGCATAGGTGATGGCAAGGTGCAGATAGGGCCGTTGGAAGCAACTATGTATAATGGTACGTTCTCCGGTGAATTCGGGGGCGTCCTCAATGGTAAGCTGGATAGTAAAATTGTGGCTAATGCCAACAACGTAGACTTGGCGCTGGCATCAAAGGGTGCTGCGGGCGAGGATTACCTTGGTGGAATGGGCACAGGCTATGTGGAAGCCCATGGGCAACTAGGTTCCAGCTACGACATACTTGCAAACCTTGATGGCATTTGGGGTATTTCAGTAAAAGACGGCTTCTTCGGATTCAGCAAAGATAAAAAAGGCAAGATCCAAAAAACAACATTTACCTCCGCGGTGAGTGATGGTGATATTAAGCAGGGTGTTTTGAGTAGTACCAACACAGCTGTTGTTTCACCTTTTGTTGATATGAGCGGTGGTGGTAAAATCGACCTGCCGAAGAGGCATATTGATTACAAGGTAAACGTAACATACGCCCGTATTCCAACGGTTCCTGTAACCATTGTGGGAGACTGGAATGATCCTAAAGTTACAGTGGACGGCTTAAGCGTTGTTCCGCGTACTGTCGGTAAAATTGGTGGTGGTGTCTTCTCCATTCTTAAAGATGCCGTACTCATTCCATTTAGAGCCTTGGATTTACTCCCGTCCAGCAAATAAGTGCAACTTGTGCAGTGCAATTAGTTGCACAAACGACTTGTGCAAATGTGAAAAAAAATGCACCTTGGTCTTCAATCCTTGTGATTGGAGACCTTTTTTTATGCGCAGTATGTGTAACAACTTGCAGTAATGACTACGGTTGTGCAGAAAAATTCACTTTGGCACGACTTTTTCATATATCGGCATAGAAAACGTCTACATATAAATAGATTACACTACTTCCCATCAGTTTGATGAGATCAGGATATACATGGAAATTGCAGATTTAAGTAAAGAGCGAAGCACAATCATCATCGCAATTGTAACCCTGATTACAATTGGGCTTTCGCTTATTGTTTCGACAGGACAAACCTTGCGTCAGCAGGAAGAAGCGCGCTTGCAGCATCTTAAATTAACTGCACGCTCGGTACTTCAGTCTGTTGATATTTCTTTGCGCACCGGCATTCTTACCCAAAATGATAAGGTGGCGGGATTACCGAGTACCGCAAAGTTTTTTCGCGAGTTACAGCGAAGCGGTGAAGTAATGTTTGTTGGTCTGCTTGATGAAAAGGGCGGCCAAATTCTTTCTTCCCTCGAGGGTGGCGCTTCTAATACCATTCTGTTCCCGCAGCAGGCTATTCCTACAATGGTGCAGACTGGCACATGGGATGGCATCGCCAAGTTCGGTGACCGCCGTGTATACGTGTATGCCAAGCATAGTCAGGGGCTGGAAACTCAGTCGCTGGAACCGGATGCACCGAAGAGAAACACCTTCCTTGTTGTTGGTCTGGACATGACTAAGCACTTTGCCATTTACAAAGGGTTTAAGCAGAACGCACTGTTTCAGGCTGCATATATTCTCATAGCCGCAATTTTTACATGGGCGCTTGCTATGGCGTTGCTCAAACGACGAGAGCTTGCAGGCAAAGCCTTGCAGCTTGAGCGTTTTCAGGCGCGTTTGCTTGATAACCTGCCGGATGGGCTTCTTATTGTAAGTCCGGATAATGTGATCCGAGCCGCAAACCCCGCCGCGCATGATGTTTTTCAAGCAAAGGGCAGCGGGCTTGCCGGACTCTCGGTATCAGATCTTCCTGAAGATCTTGCAAATTGCCTTAAAAATTTACCGCTGGATTCCAACGCAAACTGGGAACAGGTAACGGTTCAGGGTTCGCATCTGGAAATTCTTTCCGTGCCGCTTAAAGAGCACAAAGAAGCCGGTTCTCGTCTCGTTTTGATTCGTGACAGAACGCGTTTCCGCGAGCTGGAAAAAAGCTTGCAGGATGCTGAAAAGATGGCTGCCCTCGGCACAATTGCCGCTGGCATGGCGCACGAAATCAGAAATCCGCTCAGCGCATTACGTGGTTTTGCACAATATTTCGCCAAAAAATTTAAAGGCAAAGAGCCGGACGAAACATACGCTCAGACTATGATTACCGAAGCTGACAGGCTGAACCGCGTAATTACAGACCTGCTGTATCTTTCCCGCCCTCGTGCTGTTCAAAAAGAAAAAGTCGATCTTCTGGAGCTTTCAGAGGGCATCAGCAACTTACTGCGTCTTGATCTGGAAGGAAAAGACGTTCAGTTGGAAGTCAGCCTCGAGTCATCATATGTGCAGGCAGATGCTGATTTATTGAAGCAGACCGTTATTAACCTGATGCTCAACAGCCTTGATGCGATGGAAGCAGCCGGAACCGAGAAAAAGCAGATTCATATTGCGTCTGCTCACGGTGAAGATGGTGTTTGGATTTTTGTTCGGGATAACGGCCCCGGCATGGACAAGCAGCAGATAGATCAAGCATTCGAACCGTTCTACACTACAAAATCAAAAGGTACTGGCCTCGGGCTTGCCTTAATCAACAAAACCATGATGGAACACGAAGGAAAGGCATTGATTGAATCCAGTGCCGGACGTGGATGCACCATCGCACTCTTTTTCCCCGACGTGGAAGATGAGGAAAATTATGTCATATAATAAACAGCTTTTAGTTATAGATGATGAACCGGCACTGCGCATGATGGTGCGTGCGGTTGTAGAAGATGCAGGTTGGAGTGTTGCCGAGGCAAGCTCCGGTGAAGCCGGTATCGAACATCTTGCATCGCACAATGTGAACGTAGTTCTCCTTGATATGCGGATGACAGGCATAGACGGCAGTGAAACACTCGCCATTATTCAGGAAAGATATCCAAACTTGCCTGTAATTATGCTTACTGCGTTCGGCACAGTCGGTTCAGCCGTTGAAGCAATGAAACGCGGTGCATTTGATTATCTCAGCAAGCCAGCAGACAACGATGAACTTATAGCCGTGCTTGAAAAAGCGTACACCCACGGCAGGCTGCTTGCGGAAAACGATAATCTGCGCAAAAAATTTATTGGCAACGATCCGTCCGAGAAAATCATCGGCGGATGTGCAGCCATGCAGGATATGCTTGAGCTTATCCGTCAAATCGGACCAACCGAGGCAACCGTCCTCGTCATGGGTGAATCCGGTACCGGTAAAGAGCTTATTGCAGAAGCACTGCATGAGCGCAGTAACCGTGCCGCTTTCCCAATGGTGAAAATCAACTGCGCAGCCTTACCGGGTAACCTGCTCGAAAGTGAGCTGTTCGGTTACGTCCGTGGTGCCTTTACCGGAGCAGTTAAAGACAAGCCCGGTCGATTCCAGCTCGCAAAGGGTGGAACAATCTTTCTTGATGAGATCGGTGAAATGCCGATTGAGCTGCAAGCCAAGCTTCTCCGTGCCCTGCAAGAGCGCGTGGTAGAGCCGCTTGGGGCAGTCAAACCAGTTGAGATTGATGTACGAATTATTGCGGCAACAAACCGTAATCTCCGCGAAGCCGTTGCAAAAGGCGAGTTCCGCGAAGACCTCTATTTCCGGCTTAACGTGCTGGAGCTTATTTCTCCGCCGCTGCGTGATCGTCTTGATGACCTGCCGTTGCTCGTCAGCCGTCTTCTCGACAAGCTCGGACGCAAGAACCGTAAAAGTGTACGCGGTGTCAGTCCTGATTTTATGCAGAAGCTCACCACGCACGCATGGCCCGGTAACGTCCGTGAGCTTGAGAATGTACTCGAACGAGCGCTCATTCTTTCGCGTTCAGAGCTTCTCAACGTCGAGTCATTGCCGCCAGTGTTTATCGAGCCACCAAAGGTTGCACCGACCATGCAGACACAGTTTGCACAGCAGGATGGCATGCCTTCAGGGCAGCAGAATTATGGTCAGGCGAATCTTAATGCACCATCCGGTACAGATTTTTCGGGTCAAGCAGCAGCACAAAACGGGTTCGGGCAGCCAGAGTTTACCCCTACAGATTTCCATCGTACCGACTTCAGCAGTCAAGGTGGCTACAATAATCAAGCAGCTTATAACGGGCAGCAAGGGTACAACGGGCAAGCAGAGCAAATGCCGCCACAAAATGGCAACGGATCACGGACTATTTCTAGACCCAAGACTCTTGATGACGCAGAGCGGCAAGCACTCATAGAGGCGCTCAATGCCAACGGTGGGCACCGTGAACGCACAGCAGATGCGCTCGGCATCAGCAGGCGTACGCTTCAGTACAAGTTACGCAAGTATGGGTTGACCAAGAGAAGTTAGACAGTTTTGTGCCTCTGGCAGGTCTTCGACGAGCCTCCGGCGGCTGGGTGAAACCTTGTTGAAACAAGGTTCTCCCCCAGACCCCCTTCCAAAAACTTTTATTTGCGAGCCAGCACGTTATTTAAGCTTGCTCGCGGCTTAAGCGGAACTACCTTTTGAGATGGGAAATTCTATTTTTTGTCCGTTAACTAGTATGGAGATACTCCTTGTTTGGTCCAAATCCGAATGACAAAGAGCCTATGAAAGGATTTCCGCAAGTCGGATATCTTAAAAATTTCATCACATCTGAAAATATTATCGTTGGTGACTACACCTATTATGATGATCCAGACGGTGTAGAGAACTTTGAAAAGAATGTTCTCTATCACTTTCCCTTCATTGGAGACAAATTAATCATCGGTAAATTTTGTGCAATTGCCCGCGCGACAACATTTATCATGAATGGGGCAAACCATAAGGTCTCTGGATTCTCGACATATCCTTTTCAGGTTTTTGGTAACGGGTGGGAAAAAGTAATGCCCGAAAGCGGTGATCTGCCATTTAAGGGAGATACCGTCATAGGCAATGATGTGTGGATAGGATACGACGCAACCATCATGCCCGGTGTTACCATCGGAGACGGTGCTATTATTGCCAGCAAGGCTGTTGTAACAAAAGATGTTCCGCCATACGCAGTTGTGGGCGGAAATCCAGCAACAGTGCTTAAATATCGTTTTGATGAAACCACCATCAGTGAGCTTACCAATATAGCGTGGTGGGATTGGTCAAAAGAAAAAATCACCCGAAATCTAGAGGCTGTCGTAGGAAATAACATAGAAGCACTACGCAGCGGTCAATAAATTTCTGGAATAGACTGTAAATAGAAAAGACCTGTGTTCATGACATCAGGTCTTTTTTTGTGCCATATGCGTGGTTAAATCAAAAGAAGAGACCTGACACGTAATGCGTCAGGTCTCTTTTAAATCTTATCGTGGTGTTTAGTTAAGTGCATCAACAGGCGGTGGTGCTGGTTACGGATGAGCGGAGGGCTAGTTCTGTGTAGATTGCGCCTGGATGCGTGTTTCAAACTATTGCCAGTGGCCGTTTTTATATTGGCGGATTTTAGTAACGCGGTTCTTTTCAGCAACACGGAATTGCTGCTGCATAACCTCTTGCTTTGAGCGTCCCATCGCTTCGTACGTTACTTTTACATATTTGATGGTGCCAACATAAGCTCCTGAGTTTTTAACCTCATGGACGGCTACTTTAATACTGTCTTTCTTTAACTCGCAATAGGAACGAGTCCATGTACCGTCTGGGCGTTTTTCAGTTTTCACTTTTCCGCCGCAATCAGGCATCTGTCTGCACATCGTGTCAAGATGTTCTGTTGCATGTAGGCGCAGAGAATTTTGTAGTTCCTGTTGAGTAATAGCACTAGAAGGTGTGGTGAGCAGGCAAGTCGCGCAAGCCATAATGAACAGAACCAAAACCTTTTTCATGAGAATCTCCTGAAGATTGGATGACAATACCAGAAGTCGCTGCTGCGAAAATACCTGCAGGGGCTAACTGCTAAGGGTGTTGTCATGGTCAGTTGTAATTTCTCTTGTTAGGATAATGTGGTGCAGTGCCATTGGTTGTGAGCAGAAAGTATGGCTGAAGAAGAATGGGAGCGTGAGATTTTAAGAAGAGGGCAGGAAGAGAAGTATGAGCTTAGTATGTGTCGTATGTTCGTTTTAGTAAGGCACAATGCGAATTTTAACAATCAGAAATGCCCGACAGGGCTTCCTGCCGGGCATTGGTTGTATGGACTATTGGAGCACGATGTTTACTCGACGGTTAAGTCGACGACCTTCGGCTGTTTCGTTTGTGAATTCAGGTTCGAATTCACCTTTACCAACTACTTCGATTGAGTCGCCCGGTACGCCTTTTTTCATAAGGTAGTTACGGACAGACATTGCACGACGTAGTGACAGTCCCATGTTGTATTTGGCTGTACCGATGGAATCGGTGTGACCAATAACAGTTGTGCAATTTCCGCTAGCTAAGATCATAGCTGCTGCTTCATCTAAGATGCAACGAACTTCAGGGCGGAGTGCAGATGAATCAAACTTGAAGAGTACGTTATCAATTACGATAACTTCGTCAGCAACTTCGATTGGTGTGTAGAATACGTCAACCATAAACTCGTTGAATGCAATCGGATCATTAAGCAATGTTTTACCGTCTGCCATTACTGAACAAGAATTAAGGTTAAACATTTCCATCAATGTTTCGCTGCCTTCTGCTGTGTCTGCAAAAGAGATGAAGTGTACACAAGTCTGTGGGTTAGCATTGTAGAAGCCCATAAGGGAATCTACTGGGTCTGGACCCATATTGCTTACGCCATCAGTAACAAGGATCACTGCATTACTGCATGCCATTTTGGTTGCCATTGGTGTGAGCAGATCAAATGCTTCACCAATTTTGGTCCAACGTGCACGGATTTCTTTGTCTGTAGTGATGGAGTTAACTGCTCTTGCCATTACTCCAACATCATGCGGTCCGTAGCCAACGATAGGTTGGAAAGGAGTGAAGGTCTGAGCTGCTGCCATGTAAGGTAGCGGCGGCATCGCTTCGTTGATCATCAGAACAATGTTCTTTGCAAGGACGATCTTTTTCTTTCCTGTTTGCGCTTCGTGCATCATCATGGAGCCAGAGTCATCAATAAGGAAGTTGAAACTGGCAACTTTAGGTTGAAGGATGTACTCTTGCGCCTGGACTACGGATGTAGCAAACAACACAAGAGAAAGCGCGATAAGCAATGTTCTCTTAATCGTCATACTGGTCCCCTCCGGCTAGTATTGTTTTTCTGGTTTAGGTCAAATTATGCGTGGTCAAGATGTAATATATGGCAACCAGAGGAGTGCGACAAGGATGTTTATGAAACTATGTGCTTATTTTCAAAAGAATAATTAGAGTAATGAAATTAAAGCCTTACGAAAAACGATGATTCCGTGCAGATTTTTTCCTGTAGGCACAGTATAAGGCTACAAATATTACTAGGTTGGAGGCTGTTAGATTTACGTAAGTTTTTTTTCTGTTTTTCAGCTCCGTTAGAATGGGTAGTAGAGGTAGCCTTGTGGGCGCGAATGCGGCGCATTGAACTACATGTGCTATTAGGTCGTTTGTATCACATAGAATTCGTATCCATAGTGCCCTCTGAACCGCCTGTAGAGCTGGATTTCTCGGTGTATGAGCGCCAAAATGTCCTCGGCGTATGGCTCGTCGAGCAATGCAAGGGGTAAATTTTGTACATGCAACTCAAGTGCATCGTAGAAAATATCCCAGTCTGACTCGGGTATAACAAAATTCCCCACTAACGTGTAACTCTTTTCTTTTATTGCGTTAATGTTCTTTTCGGAGTTACGCATTGCGGGGTACGCTTCCTTCCAAAAACTCTGCAATTCTTCAGAGTTATCGTCACGCAACCATACTGCTTCACTTATTACAAGGTATCCCCGCGGCTTGACGAATTGCTTCCAATAAGCAAGTGCAGCGTCAAACCCCATTATGTATGAAGCACCTTCCGACCAGATAATATCGAATTCTTCAGCTTTGAATGGCAGTTTTGCCATATCTTCTTTTCGCGTGACAATACGGTCGCCCACACCGGCAGCATGCGCTTTATCCCGTGCTTCTTTCAAATATGGCTCATAAATGTCTATTGCCGTAATGGTGCCAGCGGACATTTTTGCAAGGTCAACAGCATTGTTTCCGCTGCCGCAACCAATATCTAAAATATTTGGTTCTGCTGGAATATCAGTACAAAGCTGTAGCGCTCGGTATGTTTCCGCATAGTTGCCCGGCCCTTTTCTATCAAGCCCTTCATAGAAACGAAAAAAAGTTGTCATAAATTCTTCTGACTCCTGCTGTAACTTTAAGATGGACTGTGGTGCGCCCGCCCATGAGCGGATCATAGAAATTTCTTTTTCCGGCATATGCAGTCCTTTGAGAAATTGAACATGCTCGTCAGGGCTCAGATGTTCAAAGTCTGCATGCCAGCGGCGCATGTCTTCTGTGCTTAAGCCTGCATCTTTAAACATGGTTGTCCATGTGTCTGTGTTTACAGAGGTAGCCGGCAGGGCAGATTTTTGGAGTAAATCTGCCACAATCCTTTGCTGATTCTGTAGCATTGCCATTTCTTTACTCAGCGCCTGCAACCTTTCTTCGAGTACAGCGGCAGTTTCAGATGTTGTTTCTGAAGCCAGAATCTGAGTAATGTTTTTGAGGCTTACGCCAGTCTCCCGATACATACAGATACGACGTAATCTTTCTGCATCATCTTCTGAATACTGGCGATAAGTGCCTTTTGTATGCTGAGTAGGGGAAAGCAACCCTATTGAATCATAATAGAGGAGTGTACTTCTGGATAAGCCAAATTTTTTGGCAAGTCTGCCGACTGTATACATGAACTTCACCTTGTCTAATTATTCTCGCCAGTGCTCCGGCTTGCTCAGTTGGTCAGAAACAGCAACTGTTCCACTAATGGTTTCCGGTACGGTATCATCCAGAATCTGCATCATCCAGGCATCGCGATATTCTTCCGGAATTGGGTATGGAGCATTAATAGCATGGGGATGAACAGGAGCAAAACCGTACTTAGGATAATATGTAGGGTGCCCAAGCACAAACACGATGCTGACTCCTGCCTCGCGCAATAAATCTACCCCTGTACTGATAAGCTTTCCGCCTACGCCCTTTTTTTGAGATTTAGGAACAACCGCAAGGGGGGCTAAAATAGAAGCCGTAATATCACTGCCCTCTATTTTGACAGCCGTGAACATAATATGCCCAATGGCTTCATCGCCATCAAAAGCCAGTAGCGATAATCCCGGTTCCGCAGTCTGATCATTTAGTAGAGCGCGTACCAGATTCGCCTCTTTTGGGTATCCGAATGCCTCTTCTTCAACACGCATGATTTCCGAAAGATCGCTAACGCTTGTTTTTTTAATACTGATATTCATCGTTGTATCCTCTTTACATATTATATGAATGTTTCAGCCCAATAGGATGGATTCAGCACACATATACAGTATGAAGCTATAGACAGGTCAACGGTTGAATTTTTTTGGGTGAGGCGGTGGTGTGCCTTTGGCAACGCTTGCCAGCGGGGTGTCTGCGATGTTTTTGGTCTACGACGTTTTGCCTCCGGCGGCTTAAGAACCTCTTGCAAGAGGTTCTTAAGAATCTCCAGAAACTTTTATTATGCGAAGAACGCTCGTAAATGTATTACTCACGCGGCTTAATTTCACTGACTTGAATAATGAGAAAAGGGCTGTCCTATTTATGTAGGACAGCCCTTTTTTAGTTCAGGCAAGGTAGTGATGTATAAGCCGCGAGGTTACGCAAAGAACGTGATGACCTCGCAAGTAAAAGTTTTTGGAGAGTCCAGAGAAGCCTTTTTTCAAAAAGGTTCTCTGGCCGCCGGAGGCTCGTCGAAGACAAAAAGACAAAAAGACAAAAAGAAAAGAAGAAAGAAAAATGCATAGGCATAAAAAAAGACCGCCTCAACGAGACGGTCTTTTTTGTATGTAGTAGCTTATGCAGGTTTACGCGGAGCGAGCAGCGCCATTTCCAGCGCTTCATCGAGCGTTGGGTGTGCCCAGATGATGGAGTGTACATCTTCTGGAGCCCATTGTTGTTTAACAATGATGGTTGCTGCGGCGACGAGGTGAGATACCCCGTGGCCTACTGCTACGATGCCGTGCACTTTGTTATCTACCCAGAGAGCTTTTACGAACCCTTGCGTTGACCCGTAGGATTGCGCGATAGGGTTTGCTACGAGCATTGAGGTAGATGTTTCTACGGTGTGGCCTGCCTTCTGCAGTTCAGCAGTGTTAGGGCCGACGCGCATAACTTCAGTATGCCCGTAGATACATGCTGGCATTGGGCCGGAGTCGTACGCTGCGGTAATGCTACCAGCGGCGTGGGCTACGGCGTAACCAGCCTGATGATCAGCTGCGTGTGCGAGCAGGGTACGACCATTTACGTCACCAATGGCGTAAATGTTCTCTGCTGCAAGCAAGTGGTCGTCTGTGACAATCCAGCCTGCGCCGATGCAATCAATTCCTGCCGCGGCAGGGGTGAGTGATTCGGATGCAGGTTTTCTGCCGGCGGCCATGAGTGCTTTGTCCGCAGTGAGTGTTTCACCGGATTCGAATGTGAGAACCGCTTTACCGTCAACGGTTTTGAGGCTCTGCACTTTTTCACCGGTACGAATTCCCCATTTCTCACGCTTGAGGATCTTACGGAAGGTTTCCCCAACATCCGGATCTTCTGTAGGAGCAAGCCCTGGCAGAGCTTCGACGATGGTGATCTTTGTGCCGAGTCGGCTAAAGAAGTCACCCATTTCGAGCCCGATAGCGCCAGCACCTACGATGATGAGAGACTCTGGAGTCTCTGTAAGCGTAAGTACATGGGAAGAGTTGAGGACACAATCCCCGTCTGGCTCCAGCCCCGGAAATGCGGTTGGCATGGAACCTGTGGCAATGATCAACTTATCAAATGCAACGTCGCTTGAACCTTCATCGTTAGTAACGGTGAGGGTAGTCGGGTTGCTGAAAGAAGCAGTGCCTTTGAGTATGTCTACACCGAGGCTTGCCAGTTGCTTTTCTGCTGCATTGCGAGTGCCTTTAATGAAGCGGTCTTTTTTCTGCACGAGAGTCGGCAGATCGAAACCAAGGCTTCCTGTGGCAGTTTTCGCTTTTGCTTGTGTATGCAGGAGCGGGCTGGCAGCCGTTGCACCAAGGAACATCTTGGTAGGAATACAACCCCAGTTGAGGCAGGTTCCACCAATATCGGCTTTTTCAACAAGTGCGGTTTTCAGTCCGGAGGACGCAGCACGAGTGGCTGCTTTAAGTCCGCCAGGGCCGGAACCCACTACAACAATATTATACTTCATCGACTAACACCATTTCACGTGCTGCCTTGGTTTCGTCGAGACGGCGAACAGGAGTATTGTGAGGTGCAGAGAAAAGAGCTTCAGGATCTTTTTTAGCTGTTTCGATGAGGTCAATAAGGTCATCAAGGAAACCGTCGAGGGTTTCTTTGCTTTCTGTTTCAGTTGGCTCGAACATGAGGCATTCTTTTACGATGAGCGGGAAGTAGATAGTAGGAGCATGGTGTCCTTTTTCTAACAGACCCTTTGCAAGATCGAGTGCACGCACGCCACATTCATCCTGCAACTTGCTGGCTGATGCAACGAATTCGTGCATGCAGATGCGGTTGTAAGGAATGTGGAGATGGTCTTCTAAACGCTTACGCATGTAGTTAGCGTTAAGAACTGCACGTTCTGTTGCCTGAGTAAGACCTTCACCACCGAGGCGAACCATGTAGGCAAACGCTTTGAGCATTACTGCAAAGCTGCCGTAGAATGGAGAGATGTGCCCGATGGATTCAGGAATATCGGTATCAAGGTAGTAGGTGCCATCGGCAGCTTTCGCAGGACGATGTGTCGGAAGGAACGGTACAAGTCGTTCACTTACACCAACCGGACCGGCACCAGGGCCACCGCCGCCGTGCGGGGTAGCAAGGGTTTTGTGTACGTTCAGGTGAACTACGTCAAAACCAACGTCGCCGATACGCATTTTACCCATAATAGCGTTAAAGTTAGCACCATCGTAGTAGAGGAGTGCATCAACTTTACGCAGTTTTTCTACAATAACAGGGAGGTGACTTTCAAAAAGACCAAGCGTGTTCGGGCAAGTCATCATAACTGCTGCAACACTGTCATCGAGAACGGCTTCGAGAGCTTCAGGATCTACGATGCCGTCTTTGGATTCGATGTTAACAACTTCGTATCCTGCAAGTACAGCAGAGGCAGGGTTGGTGCCGTGTGCTGCATCCGGACAAATGATCTTGGTTTTTTTGTTACCCTTGTGCTTGTGGTACGCAGCAATAAGCAGCGCGCCGGTAAGTTCGCCGTTAGCACCTGCCATAGGCTGGGAGGTGAAAGCTTCCATACCGGTAAGTTCGCACAGCATCTCTTCTGCTTCGTACATTGTCTGCAAAGAGCCCTGAGTATACTGGGCACCTTTAGGCAACTGTGCGAGAGCTGGATGCGGGGTGGTGTAACCTGGTAATGCAGCAATGAATTCCGTAAACTTCGGATTGTATTTCATTGTGCAAGAGCCAAGCGGGTAGAAGTTAGAATCTACACCGTAGTTGAAAGTGCTTAATTTGGTGAAGTGACGTACAACATCAAGTTCGCTAACTTCTGGCAGTGCAGGACGTTTTGCACGCATGAGCTCTTTAGGAAGAAAACGCTCTGCGCGTTCTTCCGGCATTGGCGGCAGGCAAGCGGTACGACCCGGAACGGATTGGGAAAAAATGGTTTTCATTAGAGAATACCTCCCAACAGTTCGGTGAATACACCAATCTGTTCAAATGATTGCAGCTCAGTACAAGCAACGAGGAGAACATCGTCCATGCCCTCGTAGAAACGGCCAACAGGGAAGCCGGTAACAAAACCTTTGTCCATAAGTGCTTCAATAGCTTCTTCAGCATTGATAGGCAGGCGGATGGCAAATTCGTTACCGAACGGCGCGTCGTTAATAAGCTCAACGCCTTCGATCATAGAGAGGCGGTCTGCAAGGTAATGAGCGCGTTCCATGCTTAATTCAGCGGTGCGGATAAGCCCTTCAGGTCCGAGCAGGGACATGTGGATAAGAGCGCGCAGCGCACACAATGCCTGGTTGGAACAAATGTTGGAGGTAGCTTTTGCACGGCGAATATGCTGTTCACGAGCCTGCAAGGTAAGTACGTAACCTGTTTTGCCGTCAATATCTTCTGTACGGCCAACGATACGACCAGGGATCTGGCGGATCATTTTTTTAGTACAGGACATAACGCCAAGGTACGGGCCACCGAATGAGAGAGGCTGACCGAGACTCTGAGCTTCAGCAACTGCGATGTCTGCTCCCATTTCACCAGGAGTTTTCATTACAGACTGCATAACAGGGTAAACGGAAATGATACCTGCAGCTTTGTTAGCGTGAGCGTGTTCGAACAGTTCGGTAAAGTCTTGAACGTTACCGAAGAAGTTAGGGTTCTGAACCACAACGGCAGCACAATCTGAATCAATAGCAGCTTTAAGAGCTTCTAAATTAGATAAGCCTTCGGTGTGCGGCACTACAACGATATCGATATCAATATTATCGGTGTAGGTGTCGACCATTTCGCGGTAGAACGGGTTAACGCTTTCATCGATAACGATTTTTTTGCGTTTGCGTCCTGCGCGTACTGCCATCATGATCGCTTCAAAGATAGCGGTTCCACCATCGTAAACAGAAGCGTTTGCAGCGTCCATTTCAAGGAGGTTACAGACGGCAGTCTGGAATTCAAAAATAGCCTGAAGAGTCCCCTGAGAGGATTCAGGCTGGTACGGAGTGTACGCAGTATAAAATTCACCACGACCAACGAGGTTGTCGATGGCTTTAGGAATATAGTGGTTATAGAAACCAGCACCAAGGAAGCTTACGAGATCGGTATTGTTTTTACCGGCAAGCTTTTCAAAGTAGGCACAGGATTCCATTTCGCTAAGACCCTGAGGCAGGTCAAAGCTTTTAGGACGCATCTCTGCAGGGATATCTGCAAAGAGGTCGTCAATGGTTCTAACACCGATAATATCAAGCATTGCTTGAGTTTCTTCAGAAGTATGCGGGGTATACGGCATAACGTCTCCTTTTTTGTACTAGTGTGCTTCGTTAGCTACCAGTTCTGCATATTCAGTGGCAGAAAGGAGACCTTTAGGCTCTTCAGTCAGCTTGATTTTAACAAGCCAGCCGCCTTCAAAAGGAGCTTCGTTTACTTTTTCCGGTGTATCTTCGAGATCTTCGTTAACTGCGATTACTTCGCCGCCTGCTGGCATGTAAAGTTCGCTTGCAGCTTTAACGGATTCGATAGAGCCCAGCTCGTCACCGATGGCGAGGTTGTCGCCAACTTCAGGGAGTTCAACAAAAGTGATGTCGCCAAGCTGTTCCTGAGCAAAGCTTGTAATACCGATGGTAGCTTCGTCACCTTCAATTTTTGTCCACTCGTGGCTTTTGCTGTAGAGAAGATTATCTGGGTAGGCCATGGAGTCCTCCTGAAAAGGTTTGTGTTGTTGTGTAGATATGGTTTGTTTTATCGTTATGACATAAATATATTTCGTCTAACAGATACTTGGGTCATAAGTCTAATTTGAAGGAAAAACAATGGCCAGATCACATAAAATGTAGGATCTGGCCATTTTTTTATCAAAAATTGATGGATTGTGCGCTCTATCAGGACTCCAAACATACCCCGAGGTTTTGGATTTCTTCGAGTAGCGCTCGTTTTCTGATTGGTTTGACTATGAAACTCGTTGCATTGCCTAAGAAAAATGCGTCGTGCACTTCCTGGCTGTCATCGAGTCCAGATATCATGATCACTTTTGCACCTTGCTCCGGAAGAATCCCATGTTCCTTCTCTAGATCGCGGATTTCGCGCAGGGCTTCTTGCCCGTCAACGTTCGGCATCATAATATCGAGTGTAACAACATCATATGGTTCGCCTGCTTTAAGTGCTTGCTGGAAAGCTTCAATGCCCTCTTCGCCGTCTGCAGCTAGGTCGGAATAACCATATGGATGAAGGATTTTTTGCACGAGTCGGCGACTGTCGAAATCGTCATCAACAATTAGAAACTTCATTTGGGAAACCTCCATATAGGACTATCGCTATACCATCACACCCTCTTTTTGCATAGAGCCTGCGGATTATAACCTGAGGCAAAAGGCATAGTTACAGTTCAGGCTCGATAACGCAAGACGCCCAAAACGGGGTAATGGAGTGAAGTGACTACACACCAGCGGCCTTAAATGCTTCAGAAACCATGTCCTGCGCTTCTTTTTGTAGGAGTGCTAAGTGATCCTTACCCTTAAAACTTTCTGTATAAATTTTATAAATATCTTCAGTTCCAGAAGGGCGGGCGGCAAACCAGCCTGATTTTGTTACGACTTTCAAGCCTTCGATGGACGCGCCGTTCGCTGGTGCCTGTGTCAGCTTTGTAAGGATAGGTTCACCCGCAAGCGTGTCAGATTTCACCATATCAGGAGAAAGTTTTTTGAGTGCGGCTTTCTGCTCCGGTGAAGCTGGAGCCTGCAAGCGTTCGTAAATTGGAGTGCCGAATTTCTCAGTCATGGCATCGTAATGCTGCTGCGGGTCTTTGCCGGTTACAGCCAGAATTTCCGCTGCAAGCAGGTTCATGATGATCCCGTCTTTGTCCGTAGTCCACACGGAACCGTCTTTACGCAGGAAGCTCGCGCCAGCGCTTTCTTCGCCGCCAAAGCCGTAGCTGCCGTCAATAAGACCCGGCACAAACCACTTAAAGCCCACAGGCACTTCTGCAACCTTTCTGCCCAGTGATTCAACCACCAGATCAATCATCTGACTGGAAACCAGCGTCTTGCCGACAACTGCATCTTTTTTCCACTGAGGGCGGTGTGTAAACAAGTATTCAATGGCAGCAGCAAGGTAGTGGTTCGGGTTCATCAGTCCCTTACTGCATACAATGCCGTGCCTGTCAGTATCTGGATCGTTTCCGCACGCAATATCAAAATGCGGCTGTAATTTGATCATATCCGTCATTGCCCACGGTGAAGAACAGTCCATGCGAATTACGCCGTCTCTGTCCATAGGCATGAAGCTGAATGTAGGATCGATTGTCTTGTTCACCACTTCAATATTCAGCCCGTACCGTTTTGCAATCGGTTCCCAGTACGCTTCACCAGCGCCGCCAAGAGGGTCTACGCCAATATGAACGCCAGCCTTCTTGATTGCTTCTACGTCGATAATATTCTCAAGGTCATTAACATACGGAGTAAGGTAATCGTAGCGCTGTGTGGTCGAGGCGGCCAATGCATCAGCCCGCACCGTACGCTTAACATTCACGTTACCCTCACGGATAAGTTCGTTGGCGCGGTCTTCAACCCATTTAGTAGTGCCTGTATCAGCAGGCCCCCCGTTAGGTGGGTTGTATTTAAAGCCGCCATCCTGCGGTGGGTTATGCGAAGGGGTGACAACAATGCCGTCAGCAATATCATCATGGTCACGGTTGTACGTAAGGATAGCATGGGAGATAACAGGCGTCGGAACATACGCGTCGTCTTTTTCAATCTTCACAGTCACGCCGTTCGCTGCCAGTACCTCAAGCGCTGTCTGGTGCGCCGGTTCTGAAAGTGCATGGGTGTCTTTGCCCATAAACAACGGGCCGGTGTAGCCTTGCATTTTACGGTATTCACAAATTGCCTGCGTCACCGCAGCGATATGCGGCTCGTTGAAGCTGCCGCCAAAAGCTGAGCCACGGTGGCCAGATGTGCCGAAAGCAACTCGCTGCTGTGGGTCATCAATATTAGGGATAACAGTATAGTACGCTGTAATCAGCTTCTGGATATTTACCAAGTCGGATGGAAGTGCCTTTTTACCGGCCTTTGGACTGATCGCCATTATATGCTTCCTTATGTTTTATTCTTTATATTCTAAAACCTATCAGGTGAGTTCTCTTTGGGCGAAATTTTACCACGGCTGATGCTGCACCTGAAGGATAACTGACGTGCGTTTAAGAAAGTCTGCGACGCTCTTTTTCTTTTTTTGCCTCCGGCGGCTGGGCTGAAACTTTTTTCAAAAAGTTTCCCCCAGACCCCCTTCAAAAACTTTTATTAGCGTGTGACATAGGTTGTTTATTATGTTGGAGAGCTTAGCGGTAACTACCAGTTTTAAGCGGATGAAAAGGCTGATGAGTTACAACGAAATATTGTTAATTTTCTTAAATTAAGGAGGGGTAGTCCCCTCGCGGCTACCAGCGCCATAACTTACGGGCGTAACTCGCCCCTAAAAGTTTTTGGAGATTTTTAAGAACCTTGTTCCAACAAGGTTCTTAAAGTCCCGCTGACAAGCGCCGTCGGAGACCCTCCCAAAAGCAGAGACCTTCATGAAATCGTAGTAATCTTGAAACGATGAAAGCGTTACGACACGCGTTGTTCAGCCTGCTGCTGAGCAAGGTAGTCGGTAACCTCTTCAAGTGACTGTTCTGCTTTGGTGATAAACTGATGTAGCAGCGGAAGCGCGTCGTAGAGCTGCTGATCACGGGCGTGGCGTTCTATTTGCTGCGCTGTTTCCGCAAGTGGCATTGCGCCTACGGAACCCATAGTTGCTTTGAGCGTGTGGGTAAGGCGCGCTACTTCGTCCGCATTGTTTTCATCAAATGCATTTTTCAGTAGCTCTAGAGATGCAGGTAATGACGTTAAGTATGTGCTGAGAACAGTCTGAATTATGTTCTGTCTGCCATTCACCATTTCAGAAATAGTCTCAAAATTTATGACCTTTGGAGTAGAGTAATCTGTGATGTTTGGCAATGCACAATTGTTTTTGACGTGTACTTTGCGGGTGTTTGAACCGTTGCTGAAGATAGAACGTAGTACTTGTTGCAGCGCATAGAGAGTGATTGGTTTTTGCAGCCATTCGGTTACTTCACCATCGTGGAAGTTGTCTTTTGATGTAATGGAATCGTGTGCGCTGATGGTTACAATCGGGATGGTGATATCGAGGTTAGGCACGTTGCCCGCACGGATGCGTTTAATGGTCTCTAAGCCGTCGAGAACAGGCATCTGAACATCCATAAGAATGATGTCGACGGTGATGCGTGAGAGCATGTCGAGTACCTGTTCGCCGTTTTCAGCAAGGTATACGGTGTGCCCGTCTTCTTTGAGCATTTGGGTCAGAACTTCCTGACTGAACTCGTTGTCTTCTGCCACGAGCACATTGAGAGCTGACATTGGAGCAACATCCTGGTGTGATTCGGAAAAGAGATGGTGCGCTGGTTCGGTATTCATTGCAGAGATATGACACGGGATCTGCACGGTGAATGTGGAGCCTTCGTTGACATTGCTCTCTACGGTGATGCTGCCGCCCATGCGCACTGCAAGCCGTTGAGAGATAGCAAGCCCGAGCCCTACGCCACCATGCGGTGCTACGTTGAATGCTTGCAGTTGTGCGAAGCTTTCAAAAATTTCTTCAAGATTGGCGGAAGGAATGCCAATGCCTGTGTCAGACACGGCGCAGGTGAGCATTACCTTTTTCTGCGGGATGTGGCGGCTTGTTGGCTGACTGTCGCTTTGTAGAGCATTTCCGTTAGTCAGTACCATTGCCTCAGGTTCAAGGAGGCTCGAGGGACTGTTTTCATCGCTCGGTATGGGCTGTGCGGTGCAGGTAACACATACGTTGCCGTTGTTGGTGAACTTGAGCGCGTTCCAGATAAGGTTAACAAGAATTTGCTTAACTCGTTCCTTATCGCCGGTGAGCAGCGGCGGAATGGCTTTATCAGTCGAAACAGTAAAGTCGAGTTTTCTTTTTGATGCTTCTCCGCGCATGAGGTCGCGGATGTTCCGCATCATGTCTAGTACGGAAAACGGCGCGAATTTGAGTGACAGTGCGTTGGATTCAATGGCGGAAAAATCGAGCAAATCGTTCAGCAGTGTGAGCAGGGAACTTGATGCCTTGTAGAGCACCTCCATGTTGCGTCTGCGCTCGGGGTCTTGTTCGGACCGGAGGCTGAGTTCGGAAATGCCGATGATGGCATTCATAGGCGTTCGCAGCTCGTGGCTGATATTTGCGAGGAAGTTGTTTTTTGCTACGTTTGCGGCTTCTGCTGCTTCTTTGGCGGCGATGAGGTTGTGCTCTGCTTCTTTTTGTAGCGTGATGTCTCGCACAAACCCCTCAAAACGAATGGAGCCGTCCGGCGCTGTGCGAAGGCGGGCACTTTCCATCACCCATAAGAGCCGCCCTCGGTTGGTGCGAATTTGTGATTCAAAGTTGGATACAAACCGCTTTTTGAGCATGGTGTTGACGAACTCAGCACGTCGCGTTTTGTTCACGTAAAAATGGTTTTCAAACCCGCGGAACGTGCTGCGCATTTCTTCCACAGATGAGAATTCAAAAATATTGAGGAATGCAGGGTTGGCGTTAAGGATTTCGCCGGAAAGTGTGCTCTGGAAAATTCCGTCCTGTGCGTTCTGAATAATGTCGCGGTAGTTTGCTTCGGTCTTAGCAAGTGCGGCGAGTGTTTTCTGTTGATCTGTGATGTCTTCGAAACATTCAATCAAGCCGATAAGCTGCCCGAAACCGTCCAGCATTGGTTCTGTATTCTTGATAATGGTGCGTAGCTCACCGTTTTTCTGCCGCAGAGAGTGCTGATTGCCGCATGTGGCGTGCTGCGAGTGCGGATACAGTGCGCATTCGTCTTTACAGGTATCCAGAAAAATAGCGGAGCAGGTTCGGCCTATCATTTCGATCGCTTTGTAGCCTGTAAGTTCTTCTGCGCGCTTATTCCAGCTGTCTATCTTTCTATCCATGGTGATGGTGAACACGGCACTCGGCACCACGTGCGTGAGCTGCTCTGCCTTTTGCCGTGCCGTCAGTGCGCGGATTTCTGCATTACGTCGAACCACAATTTCTGATTGCAGTTTGCTTAAGTGCTTGGCTGTAGCTTTTTTGCTGTCTGCTGCTTCTTTGAGGCTTTTTGCAAGTGAAGTGTTTTTTATGATCATATGCGCAGCAACGGCGATACTGGAAGCAGCCGCGAGAAACACGGCGTAGAAAATGAGAAGAATGCTATCGGAGAACTGTCCGCGCTTGAGCTTGGCAACTTCAATAAATGAGATTGCCGTAATGGTTCTGTTCAGTACCGGCATAAGCCGTACCTTCATAGGAACGGGGAGGTCATTAAGATGAGCGGCCTCGTTTAGCTGGAACGAGGTACTCGGTGGCACTGATGAGAGTTTCTGAACATTATACGTAAGGTCTGGTGTTGTGATAATGCGGGTAAACGGGGTGTCATTATATAGCAGGATGACGTTGAATTTTTCAGAATTCTGGAGCAGCAGTAGATATTTTTTAATGGCAGAGGACGAAATTGTTGCCGTGAGTTCGCCAACATGTTTGCCCATGATGAAATAAGGAATGGCAACTTGCAGCTCGCGGCTATCTTGTCGCTGTTGCAAGCCGAGCGGAGCGCTTGGGTCAACGGAAACATCTTCCGTCGTCGTTGTAATGATAACAGCCTTGCCGGGATTAGGGTTTGCGGTTGCCCGAATACGCATTTTGTATTTGTAGTCTGTAAAAGCTACTTCGGAGAAAATGTATTCGCCCTGAACCTTATATTCCATAATGGATCGTTGCAGCACCTGCTTGATGTCGGAGATGATGGCAAGCATGCCGTAATCGAGCGATATACCCAGTGCTTTATTATGGAAGTAGCTGGAAAATGCCTGAGCAGAGGCGAGGGTGCGTAAATCTCTATTACGTTCAGCAAAATAACCTTTGAATGCGCTGGAAACTTTTTGCGAGTCATTAACAAATTGTTCTTGTTTTATTTGTTGCAGCGAATATTGGGAACGGTGCAACAGAATGCCCAGTACTAAAAAGGCACATACAATGATGGCACAGAGCATCAATATTAAATTGAACGATTTTTCACCCGAAAAAAGTTGTTCAAGCGGCTTCTTCATTATGGCGAACTCTTCGTAAAGAATTTTTTAAAGTACTGGAATGAATTAGGGTAATAGCTATTAACCAGCTTTTGATATTCACCACTTTCCCAGAAAGCAGTGTAAAAGCGGTTAAACTCTTCTCTTAGCTCCAAGGAATCCGGAGCAAAAGCAACGCCCATATTTTGTTGCTTTGCTACTGGGCCGATTATCTTAAAAGAATAAGGCCACATCCCTAATGCCATTAAAGCACTGGGAGATTCCATGAGAAATATGTCATATGATGATTTTAAAAAAGAAATTGGCTGCGGAAGCATATGGAGCGGGATATTTACGGCAGTGTGTGCCGCATCGCGTAGCTTTGGGAAAAGCTTTACGTCGATACAAAGGTCTTTGATGCCGAAGACTGTTTTTCCCGCAGTCTTTGCAATCGTCATCTCAATATCTTTTTCCACGTTTCCGGTCGGCTGAATAGGTACAATTTCAGCGTCGGGTTTCGCAAGTAACCATACCTGTGCAGTGAACGTGGGCTTGGAAAAAAGTACATATTCTGTGCGTTCCGGAATCATGCTGAGACCGTTCGCGAGTATGTCACCACGGATTCTTGTGACGGGCTGACCAATGCCGGACGGAGTGGGACGCATTCCTATAAGATCAGGAATGGCGTTTCTCCAAGTTGTGGGGATGAATTTGTATCGGACACCAAGATATTCTGCAAACCTGCGTATAAGACTGCAATCAAGGCCGTCAGCATCGTTGTTTGCAAAGCGGGCGTAGGGAACGCCTAGATGGTGTAGCTCTCCGCGGGCGCGGATCTCTGTAAGAGAGATGCTATAGCTTGTTGAGTAGAAAAGAAAAATCGATAAAAAGCAGAAAACTGTAGCAATGGTTTTTGCGTATAGTTTGTTCACAAGTTCCTCCCAAACAGGTTACCCTGTTTTAACAGGGTAACCATATCAGCTTGGAAACTTTGTACTATACATTAAAGAGGAAGTGAACAACATCCCCGTCTTTAACGATATATTCTTTACCTTCAGAGCGCAGAGCACCAATGGCGCGACAGGCTGCTTCGGTTTTGTTTGCTACAAAAGCATCATACGCGATAACTTCTGCACGAATAAATCCGCGTTCGAAATCGGTATGAATAACTCCTGCTGACTGCGGTGCGGTGAAGCCGTCTTCGATAGTCCATGCGCGAACTTCTTTAACGCCTACGGTGAAGTAACAGATAAGACCAAGAGTGTTAAAGCTGGTCTGAATTACCTGTACAAGTCCGCTTTCGCTGATGCCGTAAGACTCAAGGAGTTCCAGTGCTTCGTCATCTTCCAGACCCTGCAACTCTTCTTCAACCTTAGCGCAGATTTTTACCAACTGGCAGTTACGGCTCGTTGCGAATTCACGCAGAGTGTTCACATGCTCGTTGTCTTCTGCAAGGCCGTCTTCATCAACGTTTGCGCAGTAAATAATCGTTTTGTCTGTAAGCAGGGAAAGCTCGTTGAGCTGTTCTGCCAAAACATCGCTGTCGCGTTTTGCAAAAGTAGATGCAGGGTTACCTTCGTTAAGGTGATCCAGCAGCTCTTTAATGCCGTTTACAACAGGGATCATTGCTTTGTTACCACGAGTGGAACGAACCAATTTGTCGTGACGTTTTTCTACAGACTGTACGTCTGCAAGCAGCAATTCAGTTTCAATGGTCTCAACGTCACGAATCGGGTTAACAGTACCGTCAACGTGCGTGATGTTTTCGTCTTCAAAACAACGGACAACCTGCAAAATTGCCGCTGCTTCACGAATGTTACCAAGGAACTGGTTACCAAGGCCTTCGCCCTGGCTTGCGCCGCGTACAAGACCGGCAATATCAATAAAATCTACAGTCGCGTGCAGTGTGCGCTGCGGATTTGCAATTTCTGTAAGGATGTCAATGCGCTTGTCCGGCACAGGAACAGTCGCTTTGTTGGGTTCAATTGTGCAGAAAGGATAGTTCGCAGACTCTGCGTTCTGTGCCTTTGTGAGGGCGTTGAAAAGGGTAGACTTACCCACGTTGGGAAGCCCAACGATACCGATGCTCAGTGCCATAACTTTTTTCTCCAGAATAATTTCTAAACCTTTGGCTCCGCGCGGCTATAATTCTTTTTAGCCCGAAACACAAATTCTTTCTCTCTTCAGCCATTATTTTACGCTGGGTTTCTGGGGCAATTCTTCATGGAATGTGAGTTGACAAAAATAGCTTATTAGGTATTATTCCTAATAATAAAACTTGTTATACGAACAAGGAGTTTTTATATGACCAAAGTACAAAAAATGGATGCGACATCGGTAGCGAAGTTGCTCCAGGAAGATAAAGCGGTGTTGCTGGATGTGCGAACCCCTACAGAAATTTTGGAACAGGAGATTCCTGACTCCATTGTGATGCCGTTTGATTTGGTATCTGCGGAGCGCATAAAAGAGACTATCGGTACAGATAAAAAAGTTGTTTTTGTCTGTCGCTCCGGCGGTAGGGCAATGCAGGCCGCGGAAGCGGTGGCTGGTTCTATAGATACTGCCGTTCTGGATGGCGGGATCGTGGCATGGAACGGCACAGGGCTGCCGGTAAAAGATGGCGTAAGGCGCATTCCGCTTGATCGTCAGGTTTTAATTACGGTTGGTACTTTGTTGCTTATTACATTGTTACTCGTGTTGGCTGTTTCCACAAAATTTGTCGCCCTCGTCGGATTTTTCGGCGCAGCAATGATCTACGCTGGAGTCAGCGGCAACTGCGGTATGGCGCGTGTTCTTTTATTGATGCCGTGGAATAAATCTCCGCTCTGTAGCAAAGCAGCGTGCGGCGCTGTTTATAAAAAATAGCGAGATAACTTTTTAGGTCGTTCTTTTTGTTGATCTGGTGAGAGGTGCTCATCAAGAAGGCGGATAGTACTAGATCCTACTCGAACCCCTTGAATTGAATTGTCGCTAATTTACTAACACCTCTCGACATACTTACAACTATGTTCTCTTACTCTGTGTTATGTCTCCCCATTATGTAAGTAACGGGAAAATAGGCAAGTAGCCAGAAAACGTCACAAAAGAGTGTTTTAACTACAACACATTTCTTAGTGCACGTTTTGCGTCATCTCTCTGTTCATTATGCATTCTTTTTATTCAGGAAGGTGTGTCCATGGGGTATAGAGCCTGCTGTTGAAGTTATTTTCTATAGATGAGTAGCCCTTTACATGTAAAATAAGATAAATTTTCAATGCTGTATGCTTTTTTGCATAACTCTTTCATGTTCCTACAGTGTCAATATATAAAAGCAATAACCCTATATTGTTGAAAATTGTGATATATACATTGCGGAAGACACACGAATCAATGAAAGGGAGTTATTTATTATGAAGAAAGAAATTATCGCACTTACTACAGCAGTGCTTTTGGTACTTACTGGATCTATTGCTTTTGCTACTAATAGTATACAGAAAGGAGATGGCTACACGGTTGCTTCTTCTCATGATCAAATGAAGCAAAAAGGTGATGACATGATGAAAGATCATGACCAGATGAAGCAAAAAGGCGATGACATGATGAAGAAGGGTGATGATATGAAGCATGATCATGACCAGATGAAGCAGAAAGGTGATGATATGATGAAGCAAAAAGGTGATGACATGATGAAAAAGGGTGATGAAATGAAGCATGACCATAGTACCTCAGGAAACTCCTGACAGAGAAACAAGGTCGAAGGACATTTCGCCCCACCAAATAGGAAGTGGAAATAAAATATAGCCTATTGAGGCACGAACTATATATGATGGCCGGATTTGCAATTAAGCAAATCCGGCCTTTCTTTATATGTTGTGGTGCAGACTTGAATTGAAAGATTGAATCGCCCCTAGTTTGTAAGCACTTTTGAGTTGAAAGATTGAACCTCTCCTAGTTTGCAGGCACTCTTGAGTTATGGATCGTAACGCCAGGAGGATGCGATGAGTGACAAGCGCTACGCGGAAGAATTCAAAATTGAGGCTGTGAAGCAAATCCCTGATTTGTAGTTTTTCCATTTTTTCTGAATTTGAGGATTATGTATTTGTCTGGTGTGCGAGCACTTGGCGCTGATTTTGTGTTCTCGATAGTAGTTCCTGAAAAACTGGAAAAATGGCTTTTGGACATGTTGGATTTCTGTCACTTTGTTTGGCCTTCAACATGCTTGTTATCGATTCTGACTATAAAGATGTTTTAGAGTAACAGCCTGTTTTGTAAGGGGATTAATAAGAAGGGGGCAGGGCTCATATCTACAAATTTTTATTTGTAAAAAGATTATGTATAAGTTTTACGTAAAGAAATGTTCAGGGTGTTCGATAAATATATAGGTAGTGCAAAGCGAATTAAATTTAGATGTTACGATATAAGGTTAGGAGAGCGTATGGCTATATCTATTAACTCTATGGGCCGTGATGAACTGGACCCTCTTGTAAAAAAACTCCTCACAAAAGAAATTGAAAATAGAGCTTCTGAAAATACAGAAAGTTTGAAAGCAGATGTGAGGGGAGATATCGTTACTATATCTGAAGAAGGTCGTGCGCTTTCTCAGGATAAAGAGAAATCTGGTGCGGGTGCCAAACAGGGTTCTGAAAAAACAGATGAATCAAAGCCAGCTGACAAAGTAGATAAAGCTGACACAGCAGATAAATCTGAGAAGGGTGGCAAAGCAGAAGGCGGCGCTGGGGCTGAAAAGACAGAAGGCAGCCAAAGCGAAGTTGATAAGCTGATTGAAAAGTTGAAAAAGAAAATCAAAATAGTTGAGCAGAGTATCCAAGAACTTAGCAGCTCAAATATGCCGGATGACGTTAAGCAAACCATGCTTGGCGCAAAAAATGAGCAGCTTTCGCTTTTGAACAATCAATTGCAGCAAGTGATGGAACAAAAGACAAAAGCAATGAGGTAAAGTCAGTGGCTCGTTCTGGCTCAAACTTTTTTGTGAAAATTTAAATTGTTTGTAATGTTAGGTGATGTCAGTTTTTTTTAATCGATTGGGCGCAGGCCTTTTTTACTGAAATAGTCTGATATTACGTACTGAAAATATTTTTATTCAACGCCCGCAAGTCTCGTAAATTTGGCAACTCCCGCTGGTTTACGAGATTTGTGCGATCTGCAAAACTTGTATGATCTGCAAGGAGCGTGAGCTTGAGTTTTTTTTGGTATACAAATCTACGGAGATACTAAAAAGCTCTACAATTCTACAATTCTACAATTCAACAACTCTACAGCTCTACGGAGACTCTGGGAAAACTGCTGGTTCACAAGAGCATAGGAACCAGCGAGAGTTATCTGATCTGAGGAAATTTCAGGAAGTTACAGAAATCTAAAGGAAGCCGAGGAACTACTAGGTCGACGACGTATACAGCTTGTGACAGTCCGTGTGGCTTGCTAAATTTACGACGTATACGGCGTCTACAAACGTTTTTTGCTACTCAGTTGCGTGTTTTTACATACACCAAAGTAAAAGCCCCTGACGGTTTGCGTCAGGGGCTTTTGCGCTCATAACAACACTACACAGCGTAGTGCGGTTAAGAAGAAAATTGTTAAGCTTTGTGGCGTTTCCACAGATCCAATTCAATTGGGATCAGTGCAAGAACCTCGGAATCAACACCGCTGGCAGTCATAATTTCGTTGCCAACGAGTTCTTCCAGACAAGATTCTGCTTTTTTAAATTTAGCATCAGATGTGATGTCGTTAATAGTCATGCGCCATCTTCTTCTTTCGTCAAAAAAGAGTACGCAATCAATGCCTTCGCGAGAGTATGTGTATTTACCAAACGGCGGTTTTTTAGCCGTTTTTTGCTGATGAACTTGTTCCATGCGGGGTATATACGCCATAAAAACTTTGGAGTCTACGGTTGGATAGCCCTGATGAAATGTTAACTTTTGTTGTGCGAGGCAAAAAACTTTTTTGCTATAAAAAATAGGTGTGTCGATGCCATGCGTAGTATTGCTCCGCACTCCCGTGAAGAAACGTTAAAATCTAATGAGATAGTTGATGTCCCACTTTGCATCTTGCATATGATGTGATAGGTTGGCGCATCTTTTTTACTGATGGAGGGAGTATGCTTCGAGTTCAATACATACTAATGAGCTTTCTTTGTTGTTTTTTACTTGCAGGATGTGGGCCTGCTGCACCGGACGGTAACTATAGTAAACTTGTTTACTCTGCATTGTTGCCGACTGAAAAAGATAAAGTAGACGTATGGTCAGAAGATGTTTTGGCCAATGGTGTACTTGTAAAGGCTGATAAGGCCATTTTTTGGGTTGATGCTAGCAGCCGTGTTTTCGCGCTTAATAAGCAAGGGATTGCTATTACAGATTCCCAGAGTGGAGTAACAGGTGCAACTCCGCAGCTACTGAAGAACATTAACCGTGCTCTTGCCGCCGCAGGCAAGAAAAGGCTTAATGCACAGGGTGGCTGGAAGCTGTTTAAGTGGAATGACAAGAAATAAAGACTGCTTGTTTGCTAGGGCTACAGAAGCTTCGGCGTGTTAATTGAAAAAAATATTGTGCCTCAAACGCGTTAGCTGCCACGTTGCCCAAGGTTTCGCTATGGTTTTTTCGCTGTAGCATATGTACTGCGTACATATTTACGGTAAGGGCTGGTCATCAGCTTGCTGCTGCAATGTGATGATGTTTGTTACTGTCGTTTGAGGATCTCATAAATTTAGGGTGGAGTTTTAACTCCACCCTTTTTTTGTCTAAATTTTAGCAGGCAGGATATATGTCTTTTTAGCCTTTATGACCACATAGTCGTTTCTGGCAGAGTAGACCTATTCCCAGTTAAGCAAACGTTGTTCGCCCGTGAGAGCTCGAATGCCGGTTACATCCTGTGAGGCTTCCAGACAACCTAGGTAGGTTCCATCTTTGTCGCGCACTGCGTAGTAGCGGATATGGATGAATACGCCGTTGAGCTCCAGCCAAAACTCGGCAACATCGCGTTCTCCTGCCTTGAATGCTTTGAGGATATTTTCCACCATGTAGACACTTTTCGGCGGGTGGCATTTGGATACGTCGCGTCCGATGATTCCGGCGCTGCGCGGGAAGACACGTTCTTCTGTCTGTGAGAAGTAGGCAACTTTGTCGTTGGCATTTACGAATGACAAATCAACTGGGAGTGATTTGAGAATTGCGTTAATGACGTGCGGTTCCAGCTCGCCTCTGTCTAAAGATATTTCGCCGATTTGCGGTGTCTGCATGGTGGCACCCTCTACAGGTTCCCAGTCTGTGCCGGGGGTAATCCATGCGTAGCCTATCTCTGTTTCTCCTTCGTAGACCTGAGCCCAATCTTCATCAGAAAATGTTTCGAAGACCATCGGGAAGAGGATGTTTTCTTCTTTATGAATCATGTCGCAGATAGCAACTGCAAGATCGTGCACTGTGTCGAGCGTGCTGTTTAATTCATCCTCTGCAAGCTCTGTACGTGCTTTTTTGAATAGGGCGCGTATGTCGTCATGTAGTTCCCACATGACCTGTGGAGGCGCTGTGAGGCCGTGGTTTTCCATGATCGGGAATAACTGATTTTCCTTGCGCTCGTAATGCCTGATGATTTCTGCAAGGCTTTCAATTTCTGCAATTATGCCGCTTTTGGCTGCGAAAAATTCCAGCGGGTCTTTTGCGCCTTTGATTGCTTCAAGGAGCGCCTTACCTTTTTCATCTGCTACTTTGTTTTCTTCTTGGAAACTGTGCAGCGGGTGTCCTGCTGGAAGCTCCGGCAATGCGCTTTGCGCTACCGAGTTTTCAAATAATTCTACATGCAGATCGCATAATTTTTTAATTTCTGTTTCCGGTATGCCTTCAGCTACGAGCTTTTGTTCCATCTGCCCGATTTCAGCAGGGGAAACATTGTGCAGGAGCGTGAGAAATTCTTTGCGAACTTCGTCAATAGAGGCTCCGTTATGCAGACGCATAACGATATTCTTGAGTACCTCCACGCGGTCTTCACCGGAAGAGGATGCAACCTGCGGACTTTCGTTGGGGTTGATTATGGTGATGTTGTCGCTTGTGTGGTGATAGATTTGCGTGGCGACTTCTAATAACAGCTCGCCAAGATCAACGTTGCCCATGCCTGATGCTTGTTCCAGCGTAGCAATGCTGCCGATGGTTTTACGCATGATCGGATTTTTGAGCTTAGAAAATTTTGGGGATTTGTCTACAAAGTAATCTAGTAGGAATGGGTATTCTTTAATCAATCCACCGATTTTAGTCTTCTTCGAAAGTTCCATAACGCTGCTCCATGAATAACAGTTGCAAGGCGAAATCATCTTATCACAGAGCAGTCAGGTTTGGGTGGAAATTTTTTGAGTTTTTTAAAGCCCGAGTTGATGAACCAAAAAACCGCCACCGTGTCTTTCTTCTGATAGTTCACTGATATGGTTGTCAAAAGTAATAAGCTTGCAAGGCGTGTCGAGCACCCTTTTGCAACCATGCATAGCAGCGTGAAAACATAATGCACCCATGAGCTAAATCGACTGACAGTTGCCTGAGTGAGGCTCCCCAAACCCTCAAAGGCGATGGGTATCCATAACTCTCGATTTCGATTTAATAGCGAATAAATAATCAATCTGCCCGCATATATTCCCCATGCTTAATTGATTGTATTCCCGTGCAGAAGTTGGTTTTTGAGAACGAAGCAACACGTTTTGGATTGTAGATATCCTATGAGAGACGGCGTTATGAGGATTACCCTAACGTTAGTCTTTATAGGTAGCATGAACGATATGGTGCAACCGGATTAACGAGGGCGAGCCGTACTATCGAGTCAGCGTTTGTCTGTAGTAGAAAGAAATAGTGAATGGAGGAGAGGTCATGGAAATGAGCAATATGCCTTTGGGAGGACATTGGGTGCTGGTGATCATTATGATCATCTTAGCAACATGGGTTATCTATAGATATCTTGCTCCGCAAAACGCTAAAGAATGGCGAAACGCTGGCTTGATCCAAGGCTTTATTATTGCTTTATATGCAGAAATGTACGGGTTTCCATTAACCATATATTTGCTAACTGGCTTTTTTGGGTTGGAGATTCCGTGGCTGCACATGCGCGGGCACCTTTGGTCTACTCTTTTAGGGCTGGGTGATGTGGGCGCGATGGTTGAAATGATCATTGGCCTCGGGTTGGTAATACTCGGGCTGCTTCTTTTGGCGAGAGGGTGGTCACAAGTCTATAAGGCGCAGAAAGACAACCGACTTGTAACCGACGGTCTTTATACATACGTACGACATCCGCAATACACGGGTATATTTTTGATCCTTTTCGGCCAACTGGTTCATTGGCCGACGATTCTGACGCTACTTCTTTTTCCTGTAATTGTGATTGCTTATATATATCTTGCCCGTCAGGAAGAGGGCGTTATGCGCAAAGCTTTTGGACAGAAATATGTTGAGTATATGAAGCACACTAGAATGTTTTTTCCTGAGTTTAAAAACTGGAAGCTGCTATTTAAAAAGGGCTGATATTACCTTTTGATTCTTGCTTAATATTGTTCTCACGCATTACTTTGTCCACCAACTGGCGGACATCGGAGAGACATCAGCGACCTTTTGGGTTTTTAACAGCGCATTGGCAACTGCCTTCTTTTTTTTCGTTCATGATGCGCATGAAAATAGTGGATTTTCCGTTAGTGAGAATATCCTTTTCTATGTCTTCGGCAGTGTACCCAAAGCAGTAACAAATAAGCTCTGACATTATTTAGCTCCCCAAAAAATATTTACTTTTAAAACCATATTCTTGAATTGATCTATTTCCTCAATCCCCAACGGCTACGTTGCACATAAAGTATCTGTAAATGCCCCACAATGTTTTTCCTACATATAGAAAAAGGGCGGAGCTAAAAAACTCCACCCTTAAATACAACTTTTTTGGCTATACCTGCCCTGATAAACTCTCCTGAAAAATTCTACAGGCCTTCCTGCAAAGAAGCCGCGAACAATTTTTTGTAAAAAAGTGCTCTCGCTAATTCGCAGTCAAGAGGGCGTCCCTCTTGCGGGTGTAGGGCAGAGCCCACCCGTCGGAGACTCGCCGAAGGCATAAAACCCACAGAAAGCGCCGCAGGCTAACACAGGGTTAATAAACAGTATGCTAATCAAATGGCAACTTCACACCGCCCCCGTCTATGTATTTGACGGAGGATTTTTTCTGCGGCGCTGGCTGCTTTTTCTTGCTGCTGTATACGCGCTTTGCAGGACGACAGATGTTGCCCTTGATGATGGCGGCTGATCTTTGCAGCACGGTTGCAACGGCATACTTTGTTTTGACTTCAGTAACCTTGATGGTCGCGATCTTTGATTCTGCACGTCCAAGGGATTCTTTTGTGTAAGGATCAATGAGTCGCTCGCCAAGGTGGTATACATTGTAACGCTGGCCTTCTTTGAGGTTTCCGCCACCCATGTTTAAGTAAATCTGCTTGCCTGTAACCTTGATCACCTTGAGGGGATATATGGCTTGCAACAACTGTGTGCTGATCTTTTGTGAGACCATTTTGGACAGGCGCGCGGAAAGCGTAGCGATGGAGGTTGGAATCTCCCCTTCGTAGGTTTTGTCGACGGTGACAGTGGATGACCATTTAACCTGCATGGTGGCGGGCACGATTACTTTGTAGGAAACTTGCGCCGCGATACGCTCTCTGTAGTAGCTTTCGCCGGTGATTGTGATGCCCATGCGGGTGCTTTTTGTGACATAGGAGAGAATTTTGCCTGTCACAATGTAATCAGCACCAAGGCGCATTCCAAGCTTTGCTTTCTCTTCCACTGCAAAATCGTCACTCTTCCACTTTTTCTTTTCACGCTGGTAGAGGGCTTCCTCTTCGCGATCAAGAACGGTGAAACGCCTGCTCTGTACAATGCTGTCAGTAAGCTTTTGCTGGAAGATCTGCGGCACGCCGCGTTTGCGGTTTGTTGAAGATGCTTTAAATCCTACGATGGCAAGCTTACGTCGAGTGGTCGGTGGTAAGCCGGGTGTTTCGTAGACGTTTACTTTCGCCTTTAAGGTTACGTTCCACAGACCGTTTGTCTTGTTCTCGTTTATAATTTTGTAGCCTGCGATGACACCGGAGCTTTTTGTGTCGGTTACGGAGGTGCTTTCTGCCGTGAATTTGGTGTTCCGCTTGCCATTTTCCGTTTTGGTCTTGCTGGAGCGCACGGCGGTTGTGGCTGACTTCAGACTGACGCCTTTGATCTGGCGCACTGCCTGAATCAATGCATCTTCAATGGCTGCTTCGCGTGACGCTGCGGTGCCTGTGGCGGTAGCGCTTACGATGTCTGCATGGCTTTCTACAGAAAAAATGAGAAGCATCATGCAGGCGATGGTAAGAATGCGCAGAATAGCTTTAGGTGGTGTTTTTTTAGAAATCGTCAACATCCATCATCTCCTGACCCATAACTGCGTTTGACGAAGTGTGCTTTTTCGCCTTGCGGGTTGTGGTTTTCTTTGTAGTGATAACAGCCTTTTTCAAGTCTTTTGCAAGCTTGTTTGACTGTGGTGACCATGTGTAAATTACGCCTACAATTTCCTGATTGTACTCAGGATGCTTGTATATCCATGTGGTGAGCTTGCGCACACCTGGAAGATTATTGACGTGGCCTTTGGCGTTGATGGTCTGGTTGAGCGTGCTGATGAACTGCTTGGAGCGTTCTTTACTGCTGAAGGTGCTGCCATCCGCTTGCTGCTCTATGATTCCGATGGTTTTTTCAATCTCTTTACGTCCGGTTTCCTGACTGAACATGCCGTGGGATTTGAACAGGAACGCAAAGTTTGCGTACGCCTGTGCATCCGCATGACGCAGAGCCATTTCGCGGCCTTCTGCGCGCTCGTCGTAGTCGGTGCCGGTGTAGGCATTGCCTGCCTGACCGTAGGATATGAGCACAGGGTAGCCAGCTTCATTGTAGATACGGCGGATGCCGAACTGCTGGAAAAGGGCGGCAGGATTGCTGCCGATGATGTTACGAACGGACTCACCGCCAGCTTTGCGTGGGTTAGGACGCAGCTCGCCTTTGTTTGCGATGAGAGAGTTTACCCAGCTTTTGAATTTTGGAGACGCAACAACAGCAACGGCAACTTCGTGTCTGCCTTCAGAGTTGTTGGCTTCAAATGTCTGCACCGGAATCATACCGCTGAGCTCTGCACTGGCTGTTGTGATGGTGCGCTTTTCAATGGCACTGCGGAGAAGATCTTTTCTCTTTTCCATTGGCAAAGCTTTGAATTTTTCTGGATCAACACCATTTTCATTCAGCATGGTGTCGAGTTTGCCGCCCATCACGGCTACAGCTTTGTCTAAAATTTCTTCAAACTTGTTAGTGCTGCCAAGTTCCTCGCGGGTGAACTCCGGCATTGTGGGGTCTTGTTTGATGCTTTGAAGGGCTTGTGCTCGTACAGTAACACCAAGGTATTTCATGTACTCAGCCTGCGCCTTTAAATACGCTTCTTCAAACGCCATGGTGCGGAAGTTTGCCCAGTCCGGATGGTCTGCGGCAACTTTTACGCGCGCTGTGCTTACGGTGTAGAAGAGCTGGCCTTTGTCCTGCCTGCGCAGGAAGAGGGCACCTTTACCCGAGTCGTTGTACATGGAGATGAGGTCATTAAGCTCTACCTTTGGGTCAAGAACCTGCGGTACTGCGGCTTCTGCAACTGCTTCTTCGATGGCAATGGCCTCTTGCAGTGTTGCCGGAGCAGGTGCTTCAAGGGTTGTTACGCCCTGTGCAAAGGATAGAGTCGGCAGAATGAGTAATGCAACAAGTGCTGCGATGCAGCGCTGTGCGGAGCGTGAAAAAAGTATCTGCATAGTTAGATTCTCCTAATGAAAAGGGGCTGAACGACTTCAGCCCCAAGAAAACAGTATGTTACCAGGACACTGTGCCGGAATCACCGCGTTTGATGATCGGAGTTTCGCCTTCCCAGAAAGCAAGGCCGGTGTTGATGTCTGTAAGCGTGAGCATGAAGAAGTATTCAATCTGGTCTGTGTCAGAATCAATGCGGTGGTTACGCTGGATGATCTTGCCGGATAAGCTTAAGTCCGGAGCAACAATCTGGCCTTTGCGTGCTACGTTTTTCTGATTCACTTCCTGAGATTTTCTCAGCTTGCGAGCTTCTGCAACCATCGGGTCTTCAGCGCCGTCGATGCCGATGGCGGTGGTTGTTACAACTTTGCCGCTGCGAAGCAGATCGATGCGAATTTTTTTAATGAGCTGGTCAGTGTCGATGTTCTGCATTGTGTCGTTGAGTACACGGGACACAACCATAACGTAACGACCGCCACCCGGTTTGGATACTGCGCCGGAGGAGAGCATTTCGTTAACAGCAGTGGAAGCTGCCTGTTCGAAGTCTCTGTAACCGAGACCCATAATGCGTGCGTTGGTGTCGTTATTTGGATCAATCATGGTAGCAGCGTTGCGTTTACCACAACCGGTGGTAGCTGCCATAAGAGCAACCAGAAGGAGGAGTAAAAGTTTTTTCATTATAAGCTCCGTTGTAAGGAATGAATAAATATATACAGAGTTCTGTATGAGCTAATTTCCAAGAGGAATAGTCTGCACGTACGGTATGCTGCCAGTCTGCGGCATACGGACGTACACAATAGAATATGTAGTGTCCGGCAATGTTGCTGATGCCAGCAAGCTGCCGTTTGGTGCCTGAATGCGTAGTGTTTTGTTTTTCGGTTTCGGTACGCGCATCAGCTGGACATTTTTAGGTAATGAGAGCCACGAGCGGGTGTCCGCCTGTGTCATTATTGATGTAAATATGCCGGTGGCAAGTCCCACAAGCTGTCCGCCTCTGCGTTGTGCCAGATACTGTCCGAAGGTTTTTGTCGCGGTGGAAGCCACAGCTTTTGTGATTGTCGACGTTAGATGCGCTTTATATTCTGCCTGCATTACCCTGTCAAAGTTGCACAGCATCTTCGAAGTGTATTGTGTAGAGCCTGATGTGGTCTGAATAAATGGCAGGGCTGCGTTGCGTGTCTGTAATCTCGGCATGGCAAAAGAAACCATGGAGACTCCCGCACGTTCGCCAGCAATAAATAGCGGAATATCAACCCGTAACTCGTCTACTTCCGGCGCAAGGCCGTTTTCAAAAATAACCCAGACGGTGGGTTCGCGATATTTGCTGTTTTTTCTTCCGCGCGCAAAGTCTCTGGACATGGCGGTATCCAGCTCTACATATGAGTTATTTGGAACCATGCCCTTTACGCGCTTCAACATAGTATTACACTTGTTGTAGTCGCTTTTTATTTCGCCGTTCACACAAAAGAATAAACCGGAAAGATATGTTGCGTACGGGTTTACAAAATCACCGTAGCCTGTCCAGTGGTTAACTTCCGGCATGGATTGATCCACAGACTCTTTTGCAAAATCTTGAATGCGGAGCAAGTCGAGTACTGGATCATCGCCTCTTCTTCGGGATGAAATTTGTCTGTTCTGCTTTGCACGCTGTTCTTTTGCGTCGTTCTGCAGCTCTTTAATTTCTTCCTTATATTCTTCTACAGCACGGCGCTGTCGATCCAGTGTGCGGTTAAATTCTACACGTGCTTTGCTGCCTTTATTGAGCGCAAGCAAAGAAACACCTTTGTACATGTTGATGAGAACTGTGTCGCTTGTCTTAGGCTCGTAGTCCATGAATTCCCTGTTAAAGAGAATTTCCCCCATAACCTTTGATGCCGCGTAAACATCGCTTTCAGTCTCATCACTTTTTACTTCGGCTTCAGACTCATTCAGGAGTGTGTATGCATCCTCAAAGCGTCCCTGATTGAAGCGAACCATACTTGCGTCGAGCAAGAAAGGCAGCGCCTTGTCGTATTCTGTATCAAGGATTGTGGAAGCAGTTGTGGTGTCGCCTAAATAGTACGGTTGAAGTAAAGCTTTTTGCTCTTCCTGCTGCATAGCAGCGCAACCGCCTAATAGTGCTACTGATATCAGTAACACGCACAATAATTGTTTCATTTCCCACCCCGTTACCAGTTATAATAGGCTCTGTGTCTCTACAGGATAGGACGGATGAACTCAAGTTGACGGCATTTTTCTGGTGTATATCAATTTTTATATGCAATAATATCAAGTTATCTATGTCGTTGCGTACCTGTTGATCGCGTGCACCATAAGGAAGGTAAGGTTTGCACAGGGTTAAGGAGTCATCATAGATTGAGAATAAATACTAGAAGAGCGGCGCGAGAATGCGATACAACGAGCAGTAGCCGCGAAAACTTGTAACTGAAGTAGCTCGAACATCATTATATATGACAGACGTTATGGATACGTTTTGGAGGAATAATGAAGAAGAATATGGTAATGTTTATTTTGACTATGTGTACTGTTTTTTGTTTCGCAGCCGGTGCCGCCATGGCAGACGCCGCACCGTGGGATTCGTATAAAAAGCCAAGTGACGCAGAAGTTAAAAAGCTTCTTACTCCGTTGCAGTATAAGATTACGCAGGAAGACGGTACGGAACGATCGTTTGAAAACCCGTATTACAAGTTTTACACAAAGCAGGGCATCTATGTGGATCTACTATCCGGTGCGCCGTTGTTCAGCACAACCACACAGTTTGATTCCGGCTCCGGCTGGCCTGCATTCACCGAACCTATAGACGCTAAATATATTACGCTGCATAAAAAGTTCTCCTTCTTTGGAGAAGTGTTTGAAGTACGCAGCAAAACATCTGATTCACATTTGGGTGACAGATTTAAAGACGGCCCGCCGCCTACCCATTTGCGGTACTGCATCAACTCTGCAGCACTGCGCTTTATCCCTAAAGACGATATGAAAAAAGAAGGGTACGGCGAGTTTTTGTATCTGTTTAAGGACAAATAGCCTTACAAGAAATGGACGCCTGATAGAAATAGACGGCGTCAAAAAACAGATGACTTGTGAGAAGCAGGTAACTGATACGAAATAGACAACTGGTACGAAATGGACGACTGGCACGAAAAAGGCTCCAAACTTGGAGCCTTTTTTTTATGCGCAATGTAAACCGAAAAATGCCCGTCCGCAGAAGTGACAGGGCGTAAAAAAAGGGAGTTGCTATAACAGCAACTCCCTTAATTAGGCTTTTCGTTTTTGAGATGGGGGTGATGCTAGAAGCTGTAAACGGCGAGGATACCAGCTTTGAATACGTTGTCTACGTTGCTTGCAGCGTTATCGCTGTCAAAGTCGGTAGCTACGTATGCGAGGTCAGCAACGAAGTCGAGGTTGTCGTACATGCTGTATGTAGTAACAAAGTCGATTTCGAGAGCGGAGTCGTCTTCGCCCCAGTTTTCGATGTCGAGGTTTGTGTTGGAATCATCGTTAGTACCACGGATGTATGTGATACGTGCAATGTGGGAAACTTTTTCGATGAAGGTAATTTCTTCAGCCTGAAGTGCGATACCCCATTTGCCGAGTGCGTTACCGAATACAGCGTCAGATGTAGGGCCAACAGCGCCTTCACCTACGAGAGTAGTAGCTGCAAAGTCGCCACCGTTATCGAGGGTAGGCATGAGGCCTTCGCCATCGCTGTCGTCGCCAGAACCGTACCATGCCATGAATGCAGGGATGCAGTAATTTGTTGTGTAAGCAGCTTTACCAGCTACGAGGAAACCAGCGTCTTTGTCAGCTGCTTTACCGTATACACCGTCGAAAGAAAGAACGAGGTTCTGGATAGGGGTTGCTTCGAGAGCTACACCGTACCACTGAGTGTCGTTGTTGTAAGCTGTGCCGTCTGTACGCTGAGCGTTTTTGCCTGCAGCAGCAAACATAGCGTAAGGGGAAACAGTGATTGTGTCGAAGTTGATGCCAGCTACGAGGCCGTAGATGTCAACAGAAGAATCGGACATGTCGTTACCATCAGCGTCTTTGCGGTCGTAAGGACGGCCGTAGAAAGCGGTGAGGTCAACGTTAGAGTAGCTAGTAGAAGCTACGATTGCGCCGAGGTCGTCGTTAAGAACAACGTTGCCAGCTACTGCACCTGGAAGAGCGAAGCCCTGGATACCAGCGCGTACTTTAACAGTGGAGTTAGGAATGAGGAAGTCGAGGTAAGCACGACGTGTCTGGATGTTAACGCCGTCAGCGCCAATAGCACCACCAGAACCGCCGCCAACGTTGCCTGCTTTGGTCTGGCCCCATTTGTTGTTGATTTCGAAGAATACGGTACCGGAAAGAGCTTCAGAAGCAACGATGTCGATCTGAGTACGGAAACGCTGAACAAAGTCGTTTGTTTTACCGTCGTTGTCTTTGTTGAGGTAGTCGTAACCAACCCACATGTTACCAGTAGCTTTGATTTCAGCTGCAGAAGCGTTGAGCGCTGCGCCGAATACCATGCACATTGCGAGTGCAAGAGTAATAATACGTTTCATGATAATTCCTTCTTAAATTCAAAAAAGACTCAAAAACAAAAGCCGTTCAAAATTTTATACCGAGATGTCCAAAAAATACTCACTGTACTAAAACAATCTGGTGGCTATCCAAATTGTGCTCTTTAGAACGTGAGCAATAGGACGTTCAGCATTCATATATGTAAAAAATAGATAACTTTCTTATGTTGCATACAGTTGTACACAAATAAGAAGACTATTTTATACAGTGTTCATATAGTGATGTATGTCTCACTGCATGAACAGAATGTCGTCTCGTTGTTGAAGATGTTTTATAAAACAAGAGAAAAATGCACATCGTCTGAATTATGGAATTATCATCTGTTGAAAATCATGCAGGTGCAACAAGCATAAAGTCGTATGTTTCTACCTAGAATTATGTATAGGTGCTTTGATGCTTTTTATGGGGGGATTAGGGTAGTGCTTCTATAACTTGCTGAATTATAAGGCGCAGTGAATACCGAAAAACATGTACTCCACATACGCGTTTCTTTGAGAATTGCGAAATTGTGAAAGATAGTAATGTTGAATAACTACAGATTGATAACGTAAATTGGTTAAACATAAAAAAGCCCCTGCATATCAATTTGATAAGGAGCTTTTTCGTACTTTTTAATTCAACTCGCTCTTTGTACTAACAAGTTCTAGTTTTGAGCTGTCAGCTTGTCGTAACATGAAAGCGGTCTGTTAATCGGTTAACTTCGTATTTTTCATGGCGAACTTATTGATCTACAATGGGTTGCTTTGCCAAGTATCTATATTGTAACTGGTTCAGTTTATTGGGAAGAAGTTAGAAAGAAAGGCGATCCAAACTGGACCGCCTTACACTGTTGATATATAAATTTGCGCGGATTGAAGCGTAAAATAAATCACCTAAGAGTTTTCACTACCTTCAAAACGGGTCTCTTCTATTCTCTCACGAAGCTCCTTAAGCAAGGTAGAGGCTTCGGTTACCTGCTGACTGCAAATGTCAGGAAGACTCTGCTGAATGAGCGCCGCTTCATTTTCACGGGTTTGAGCAAGCGCCTTCTGCCCTTTTTCTGTTAATGCCACCAACTTGGAACGCTTATGTCTGGGGTTTTCAACAAACTCCATCAAGCCTTGCTCCTGCAACTCGTTGCAAACGGTCTGTACGTACTGCCGTGACACGGCAAGGTCTGTCGCAACATGAGGAACCGTTGCCGGACCGTGCGAAAGTCTGTTGGCGACCCGCACTTGGGGAGTACGTAAGCCAGAGTGCTCGTGCACACTGTCCATAGCTGAGGACAGGCTTGCATGCAGGGCAAACACATTTCGAAAAAGATCATGCAGGTCGTGACCGGTGGCATGTCCACTGGGACGCGAAGGTGTATCGGATTGCTCTTTTATTTGCATGTCAACGGAGCTTTCAGTTGCACCACCGGTACGCTTGCGTTGGTCGGATATGGGCATTGGTTACAGCCACCTTCGTACTGTTAAACGGTATTGGCGATAGTCTTCCCCAAAGGCTTTCTCAAGGTATGCCTCTTCTTGTGGAATAACGTGAAGCCCTAGATACAACGCCATAGGCAGGGAAGTCAAAAGTATCCATACACTTCCAACCGCAAGTCCAAGTCCGATGAGAATAGAGACAAACCCTACATACATTGGATTACGGCTGATTGTATACGCACCACCGGTAACCAGCATGGAGGAAGGCAAGTTAGTTGGAACCTTAACACCAAGGGTGGTAAAAAGATTATGACCCCACATCATAAACATAAAACCCCCAAGGGCGATGCCTCCCCCTAGTATCATTCGCAAAATGGCAGGAATAAAAGGCAGCGTACTAGTCCAGCAGAATTCCATTGCAATCCCGAAAATAAGGCAAATATTAAACATTCTCGGCGGCATAATGTTCACATTTGGGGAATCAGGCTTCGGACTGAAGTTGGTGTCGGCTCTCATAATGTCCTCCTTGTTTTTATTGATATGGCGAAAGCAACCATGACAACTAGATTGTCAATATGACAATTTAGTTGTCATTCAAAATGCTATTTGTCAACTATTCCTTCTTCCCGCCTTAATTTCCGTTCAGTCTTTTTCTTCAAACCAAACTGCGTGGCCAGAGTGGACTGAGAGGACCGTTTTTTTATTCTATGGAGGTGATAGGCGACTCGGCAAATGGTATAGCGACAATCCTTGCCGGGGGATTGAAATGATGGGGATTTCAGCCACTCAAGGGCTTCTCGCGGTGTAGAAGATACGGTGTACAGAGTAACGGGCTGTGTGTGTGGGCTGACGAGCTTAAACTGCCTGCCCGTGGCATGGGTGTGTCGAGCGCATTGCCGACGAGAGGGTGGATGCTCAGGTGATTCTCGACTAGCTGGAGCAGGGATTGTTTGTGAGCAATTTGTGTGGTGAGCAAGTCGTATAATGAGCAAGTTGTGTGATGAGCATGCAGAGGTTTTTTATGGGTGTTCCTGTGTGGTCTCTTTTTACCTGCCGTTTTATAAAGCGAGACAGGCACCGAAAAACATGCATCCCATATACGTCTTTCTTTGATATTTGTGAAATTGTGAAAGGTACTAAAGTTGAATAACCACAGACTACTATTCAAAATTACGGTCTAATCTTCATGATTATGAACGGATAAGAAAAGTTGCTTCAACATAAAAAAGCCCCTGCAAAGAAATGCAGGGGCTTTTTTATGTTTTTAGTACCGGAGATCACATAGGCAAATAGTACGCTAGTTCGAAGTAGATGAATAATTACGGAGCGATGGCAAGTCCTATAACCCATTCTTGCGGAGCACCTTCCGGTGTGGTGCTTTGTTGTAACGTGATGGTGCGTCGTGCCGTGAATCCGGCGAGGGTTAAGTCTTTATTCAACGCTTCACAGGTTCTATTGGTAAAGCTTCTGCCTGCCGTGTCTATGGAATCCTGTTTCCCATATTTAAAGGAACAGTAGAGCGATCCGCCCGGCTTAAGGGAGTTCCTGAACGATATGAGCACGTCGTGTAGTTCTTCGTGCGGAACATGTAGCAGAGAGGCGTTCGCCCAGATGCCGTCATAAATAGGTTTGGGCTCGAACTCTTGAAAGCGGAGGCATTTGATGTCCAGACCGGTAAGGTCTTCTGCCAGTTTTGCCAGTTCAATAGAGGCATCAAACGCATCGACCTTGTACCCGTTCTTGAGAAAGTGAAGAGCATCACGGCCGGAGCCGCAGCCTGCATCCAGAATAAATCCGTTTTCTGGAAGTACACGCAAAAACTTTTCGTACTGTTCAGTCATACTGATGGGCAAGGTCTTTTTTGAATACTCGAACGCATGGTCATTATAGTACTGCATGGCAACACTCACTTGACGTATGTTACAAAAAAAAATCCTACTCTTATTATCTGAGTACCTTATACGAAAAGTTAAGTATATTGCTTTTTTAGGTTCTAATCAAGCAACTAAAAGCTACGTCTGCGGCATGAGTTTTCCGTCAGTATTAATGACAATAAAGCTGTTGCACGTGGACACCCCTTTGGCGTCAATAGAGGCGTTACTGTTGCGGGTGGCGCATTTTGCGCAGGTGACTGTGTGCTCTATGTGACTCTGAATTTTTGTGGGGCTGAATTGCACCTCGGCATTACATTCAGAGCACGCAAAGCTGTGCGCCATGGCATTGTTCACGTCTTCCACGGGTTCGTTGCGAATGAGAATGTGTATGTTCTCGTCTTCTGTGGATTTGCGTCGGTACCTGTTCCCCACCTGATTGGCGAGGTTGTCTATGTTTTCATTGCTGTTGGCGACGTTGCACTGCGGACATGTAACGCTGTGTACAGCATAGTTTTCAATATTCTTAATGGTGAATGAAACGGTAGATTCACAGTTGGAGCAGGGAAATGTCGTCAGCATATGTATTTCTCCGTGTGGTGATTGCGTTCACTTGGGGGTGCCTGAACAATAAGGCTTAGTTTGATAGTACGTAAATAGGGTGGGAGTTGTACAGATGAAAGTGGTCTGAAGCGCCTTTGAATTCTTTTTTGGCAGAAAAGTAAGGATTTTGTTGTGCTGGCACATCAAGATGCTGTAAGTAAGGACATGCGCTGCATAACAGGGGACGGTTATGCGTGTATCGGTGGGTGTTGAGCACCCCGTTTCTGGAGTGCTCTTATTGATTTTTTGGCGAAATGTTCGACTGGATTGGCTATTCGCTGAAGGAATAAGGGGCTTGTTCGAAGCAAAAAATTCTTTGAAGCTGGATGATTGCTTAAAACTGAAAATCTAGACAAAGCCTAAAAAAGATTAGCATGTGGCATCCGCAAAAAATGAAAATTAGTACTCTGATTTTTTTGAATGCGTTGAAAGATGTCATTCAGGTGGAGTTTGCAGAGAGAGTTCCTGAAAATGTTCCTAAGAATGATTCTAAGAATTTTTTGGGAAGCGTTGTCTCTCTGTTTTAGGTCGTGCTGTATGCCTCTTTTGCAGCTCTTTTCAGTACGATAGAAGCATTAATTTCTATGGCTGTGCATATGCCGTACAGCTGTTCAGGGGTCGCGGCTGTTTGACCGGAAAAGACAGCGTTGATCTCGTCGGCTGAGAGGTTTGCCGTGGTTGCAATGTTTGTAGTGGACATGCCGCTGTCCTGTGCGAATTCCTGCAAGATATCGCCAACAGTGCGGTTGTACGCAGACACGCAAGTCGATTTACAGGGGGTTCCAAGAAGCTCTTCAAAAGGTACTTCCAGTGCCTTTGCATATCGGAGCATATCTCCAAAAGTAGTTTTTTCACCGCCGAATTCTTTGCTTATCCAGCGGGAGACGGTATCGCGTCCAACGCCGAACAAGTTGCCTATTTGCTGCATCGTCTTGCCTTGCGCTCGTAGAGCTAGGATCTTTGCCATAATGACAGCCCATGCCTGAGCATTTTCAGGGTCATGTTTGGCGACTGTTTTGGAGGCTGTGCGCGTTTTGTCTTGTTGTCTTAGCATGGGGCTTGACTTTTTTTGTTGTGTTGACGCATCATTGGTGCATGAACGATGTAGTTGGTCGGTTGTACGAAGGACTTAGAGTATTAAACGACAGAAAAAAATTGATACCACACTGTAAAGAGCAGTGTCAAAATGACGTATGGAAATATATAAATGTACATGTTTATGTAAAAATTAAAATACTAAAATAAAACACAACAATAAATTATTAAATAGATAAAATATTGAGTACAAATGCATGTTTCACTATGTCAAAAGTAGAAGTATGTATTGCATGTTAATAAAAAATGTTTTTTTTAATAAAATTTTGTAGTTGTAATGCATTGTCATTGAATAAAGCAACTCATAACTGCTGTCTCAGTATTCGTTCTGTTTATGTGTTGCATTTGAAATGAGCATTTTCTTAATGAAAAAATATATGTAAGAGGTGAATTCTGCATCTTTTTTAGAAACAACTCAGGATGTTGATACAAATATCTACGTAAGATGTGGATAATGACGTGCTATAAGCACAGGCAGTGCACTTTATAACATAGGAGAGTTGGGATGTTGTTATGTCCTGTCTGCGGAGCAAAAACACATGTTCCGCGCTCAAACGTGTCAGACGACAATTGTATCGTGCGTCAACGTGTTTGCAAGCAATGTGGACACAAAGAAATATCGGTTGAGGTATATTTATCTTCAATGCGAAAAGGGCTTAATTTTCTGGTGCAGAAAAAAGAAGAATCCTTACAACAATGAGATAATTTAACGTTTATGCGGATACATATGTATGCACATAGCGCTCCCTACTGTGTTGTGATATTTGTATGTCCATAAAATAATAGCGCTGCTCGTATTAATAACTACGCCATTAATATCGGCTAGTCTATAACATAGTAAAGGGATTATAATGAGTGCTCAGGAAACGATTAATGTCATTGCTGCAGGGTTAGGATTAGGTATCAAAGCATATGAAAGTGCACGTCGTATTGAAGCGGCGGGCTATACTGTCCCTAATTTACTCGAGTTTGAAAACCGTATTGTAGAATTGCACAGATTGCCCCGTAAGACGGCATCGCCATCTGGCAGTGGGGGGGCACCAGCTCAATTGCCGACGGATTATGCAGGCCATGCATAAATAACATGAAAAGGAGCTGTCTTAGACAGCTCTTTTTTTTCCCAAAGTTTAAGCGCATCGTTACCATGATGCCGAATATAGTATTCGGCAGTTATGAAATAATTTGTAGTTTCAGTGTGTTTATAATCAATGTGCGTGTCTATATGTACTTTTTGCTTGACTTGCCGCAGGTATTTCTGTTGGTGAGTGTGTACTATTTTTTGTTGGGGGATGAAAGATAGTAGCACGATGCATAGTTATTTTGCGAAATATAGTCGTTGCCATGCAGTGCGCTCAGGGGGATGCTTTTACGTCGTTATAGAATGATAACAAAAGGTGTTCAATAGTGTTTTTTACTTTGCCTACTGTATTGAGAATGACTCCACTGCACATGTTGCTACTACTCACTGTGGTTCAATGCGCCTATGCAAGTAACACTCTACAGAGTGATTCTAACGTTGCTACAGAGTTTGTTTCTTCTTTACAAAAACAGCACGCAGGAGACACCGTACGTCTCAAACGATTGCGTAACAAGGTCACAACTCTCGGTATACAACGTTTTTCGGGTGCTGTGCATTCCGTTAAAGATTTTACCATTAAACTGCCGCTTGGCAGTACATTGATTCCGTTTGCCAACAATGCCCTCGGGCTGCGGTTTGACGGACTCTCCGCCACAAATACAACAGCCGGAACATCGTTCTACGACGTTGATTACGGCGCTGCTATTGTGGCAGTCATTCCGGGCTCAAAGGATGCCGTTCAATGGGAACGTTTCCTTACCTCCACCGTGCGTTCGCCAAGAGATATTCTATTTCGCGAACCGGACGGAGTTATTTATTATGATCATAAAAGTAACGCGCTCGTTGCTGTATACCATCAATATGATGCAATTTCCGGTCTGCATATAGTCGGCAGATCCGTTATCTCCGGTGTTTCCTGTGCCGCTGAAACAAGCGAATCTGCAAAGGATATCTCCACCGCGAGTAACGATGAAGTTCTACAGAATGTGAATTGCTGCAACAAAGATGCGCAGCCGTGCGGTGTGGCACTCAGAGATGCAGCAGTCGTAGGTTCCGGTTTGTCCGCTGAGGCAGATATGCCGCGTGAGGCTGCGACCATGATTGCAACAGCCGGAATCGCATCTGCAAACGCCCATAGCAGATGCACGCACAGGCAGCCTCGAACTGGTGGTATTAAGGAAATTGTTCGCCTCTATTCTCAGTTGCGAACTTTGAATCCGCAGAACCGTAGCGATGCAGACACCTATTCTAAAGCCTACAGCATCAACAATTTTGGTGTGAAGAATGCCTACATTGTCTGGAATGACAAAAAAGAGGGTGGCGTGCTGCTGGCTGACGGAACTGTAATTGTTCCGCCAAAATATTGCAGTCTTTATGTCGACACCTTCGGATACGTAGTAACAGACGATGACGGGGTAGGAATATTGGATTTCTCTGGAAAAACCGTATTGCCCTGCAAATACACGCTCTTTTCACTGAGTGATAACGGGCTGCTCAAAGTTGGCAAGCAAAAGGCTCCTGAAAGAGAAATGCGCTACGGGCTCTATGATCTCCAAAAACGCATATGGGTTGAACCAATCAAGATGTGATACCTCATGTTAGTGTCCGTACAAAATATCAGTACAGTCTAACCTTGCCATAGTAGGCAATCAGCTTGGTGCCAAGCTTAATGTCGCCAACTAGTAATTACTAAGACTATGCGCTGCGGGGAAAACAACCCGAAAAGGCGATTGTTACAATCGATTAAAAGAAAACTCACACGACAGGCCATTCGGCTGGTTGTTGCTTTTGGTTTTACATTACAAAAAAACCATGAGCAAAAAAACATAAGCAAAAAGCCCCATGAACAAAAAGCCCCGGAACATTTTGTTCATGGGGCTTTTCAATTTTTAGCAGCGTATGACCAAAATGATAAAATGGTTGACCGCACCAGTATTTCATAGTCCAACAGCGCGACTTTAATGTTATGCTATAGAGAAATTTTTGTGGGAGAGAGCCGTTGATTGAAAGAGTTTTACAGCGAGTTGCACCAAATCTGACAGATAATCAAAAAGGTGTGTGTTTAGCGCTTATTTCTACGGCAGTGATTTTGTGTGTTGCCATCATAGTACGCCTTGTCAGTGATCGTATCCATGTGTTTCAGATTGTGTTTTTCAGGCAGCTTGTTCTTATTACGTTATTGCTTCCGGCAATATGTCGCAATGCAAAGACGTTGCGGCATTCAAAGAATCTACTTCCCCATGCTTTTCGTGTTGTCGGAGCATTTAGTGGGCTTTGCTTGGGATTCATTACCGTAAGTAATCTTCCGTTAGCAGAAGCAACTGCATTAAGCTTTACGAACATATTGTTTGTGGCTGTGCTTTCAACTGTAGTGCTCGGTGAGTACGTCGGATGGAGCAGGCGGTTGACTATCGCCATAGGATTTACCGGTGTTGTACTCGTTGTACAGCCCTCATTTGATAACCTGACGCTGACTTACACGCTGACAGGACTTGCCGGTGCCTTTGGCGCCTCAATTGCCGCCATATCTATCAAATGGATTTCACGTACAGAGCCAGTATTGTCCCTGATGGTGTATCAAGCGGTGTTTGTCGGTCTGCTCGCCTTCATACCAACCTTGTTTGTATGGCAGACTCCTACAATGGAAGAATTGTTTTTGCTGCTCCTGATTGGTGGGTTAGCATCTCTAGGACAATGGATTTCTATGACGGCCATTAGCCTTGGTGAAGCTAATATTATCATCAACGTGCAGTACATAAAGATTGTGTACTCAATGGTGCTGGGCTATCTGATATTTGCTGAAACACCCAATAGCTTAGCAATACTGGGGGCAGCGGTTATCCTTTGCAGTGGCATAATCCCCGTTGTCCGTAGCAAAATGAAAAAGTAGCGCACTCAGTAGTGCTGATGTGTCATGATCAGCTTGAGATAAGTAAAAATAGTTTTTTAGAAAAAGCCCCGGAACATATTGTTCGTGGGGCTTTTTTTATGTGTCTGTGACCTCTGACAGTAATGTTTGCTCGCATGGATTTTTAAGCGGCAGAAGGGGCTGTTGTTGTGCCTCCGGCGGGCAAGGGGACTTCCCCTTGCATCCCCGCAAGGGGGACGCCCCCTTGACCGCGAGGTTGTACTCCCTGTTCGCGAGGTTGAACTTCCTGTTCGCGAGGTTGAACTTCCTGTTCGTGATATTAACTCTCTGTTCATGAGGTTGTACTACCTGTTTATTGTTAGGGGGGTGAACTAGTGGGCGTATGCAGGAGCAGAGATGTGTTCTTGATCGTAAAGGGGAAATAAGTCACCCGGGGAGGGGGGGCTTAGAAGTCTATGGCGGTAATATATCCACAATCAAGAGAGTGGTTCTCTTTGGGGGTGTAGATTGGGTTCTTTTGGGGTATGGAAGGGATTTACTTTTTTGAGTTGGAGAATGTTTTTTAGCGTGGATGGGTGTTTTTTCGTGAAAATAGTGTTTTTTAGCCGGAAGCATTGAAAAAGCCCTCATGTGAGGGCAGTTTTTCAATGTAACTAAGGCTTGATAGGTAGCTCTTCTATCTCGATTTGGTTAGGGTCGAATTTCTGCGAGCCTTGAGGCAGATATGCATAAATTTTGTATGGCCTAGCAGGGCTGTCGGGTGATATTACTGTACCGTTACAGTAGAAGCAGTAATTTGTACCATTAACTACTTGAGTTGACACAGAAAGCGGCTGGTATTGAACACCAATGCCTAGTACTTGTTGAAGTTTGGAGCATTCACCGTCTGTGCATGGTCTAAATTGTGTCCATTCGCCTGACATAGAAATCCTCCTCTTTTTGAATGTATAGTTTTTATTTAGCGTTTAATGAGGCGCTGTATTATATATAGACTAATCTTATAGTTAGTGAATGATAACTTGCTATGAAGATGCGTTCTAATTTTCTATTCTACTGAACTCACTTACTGTTGAATGTCTTTTTTCTGCATCTTGTATGATATAGGAGCGTTACATGTATTGGATATTTGTTATCATCGCAGTTATTGCATTAGCTTTTAATAGCTGGTGGCGTAGAAGTATTGTACGTAACTATAAAGAATTGATTGCAGAGATCGTATCAAAGCGGCCTGATGTAGTGAAAGATGTACACGTTGCAGCACGTAAGCGTAAAAAATACGCGAACAACCGTGACTGGGATTCAGAACTGACTGTGTTGTGGGCTACTGATGAAGGTTTTCCCATGGATTTTGAATACACCCGCAAGCGCGCGGATGCGGAAAACATAAAATTTACGTTGAAGTCAGTTGTGCAGGATACAGGCGGTAACGTGTATTTGCAGGGATTGGACAGGAGCAGTAAAGAAGAGCGGCTCATCGATATTACAACGCTGGCATCGCATCTGAAATTGCCTATGTATAAGGTTATTCCACTGGATGAGTTGCTGGAAACCGTCTGCGGATTGCGTCTGCATTACAACTAGCCGAGAGTAATGGCAGAGGAATCGTACAGGACGTTTAGCTAGTAACGCTTAATCTGCGTTGGCTGCTTTTTTCAGCTTTGTATTTCAGGCGCAGAATGTGTGCCGGTGGTATTATGGATACAAAAAAACCGCTTCTACTTAGGTAGAGGCGGTTTTTTTTATGAAAAATATGGGAAATGAGCACTGCTACCGAGTTTTGAGCAGGTGTCAGCAGTGCTTATTCAAAAAATGTACAGGTCTGGCGTTGTGGAGCCATTACTGGAAATAAGCGGAAGAACTTAATACAAATAGAAAGGTTATAAAAAGAGTGAAGGACAGGACACAGTTACTGATCAGTAATAAAAATCTATTTAGCATGTTCACCTCGCGAGTGACCTTAATGATTCATGCGTAAAAGTTCAATATCAGATTGATAAGAAAAATAGATTTTGCTGTACGGTCTACTGTTTCGGCGTTGTTAAAAAAGCGAATGCACCTGTGCGGCGATCAGAAGGGGGTGATGCGATGGTACTAGCATGGCGTGGCATATCTTACTGAAAGGCTTTCGTTAGGGTATCTTGTTGATTGGAAGACCTTTTCTTCTGCAATTCAACAAGGTTTGGCTATGTATGGGAAAAAGACGGTATCGAAAGATTTCTGTGTGTATTTGGAACGATGCTAAATTTTTGGCGTTGTCGCATGATGCTAAGCTTGTAGTGTTTTTTATGCTTACGCATCAGGATTTGACGCAACTTGGAGCTTTGCGGGCAACGGTTCCGGGGCTTGCGTGTGAACTGGGCATGGAACTGGAAACCTTTGGTAAAGCTTTTGAGGAAGTGTTGCACCAAGGGATTGTGGAGTATGACGAAAAGCTGTTGTTCTGGTTTCCTAATTTCTTGAAACATAATCTACCTGAAAGCCCGAATGTGGTGAAAAGCTGGCATTATGGGTACCGCCAGTTGCCGGAAACAGCACTGCGGTCAGAGATCCTCTTGGGTGTAAAGGAATTGGTAGCAACACTTACGCAAGGCTTTCGGGAAGCTTTTACATGTACTTTTGCGGAAGAACTTGCGGAAACTTGCCTTAATCAGAGAGCAGATAACAGGGAACAGGAGAAAGAAAAGAGAGTCGGTGACTCTCCGGCTGCCTTGTCACAACCCGCTTCACCCAATGCTTCCCCTGATCCTTATTCACCTCCCAAACAGAATGTTCAGTCACTGAACTCCTTTGTTGTGAAGCCTAAAAACTCGTCTCATCCTTTTACTCCAATGAAAATCCACCCAACATCATTAACGGAGCTGCCTAATGAAACCTCTCCCCAAAACTTTCATGAATCTTCCCTAAGTCTCGATAGCCATAATCGCAGTCGAGAGGGCGTCCCTCTCGCGGGGATGCAAGGGGAAGCCCCCTTGCCCGCCGGAGGCAAACAAGCTGCCGTAGGCAAAAAAGCCGCCGCAAGCAATAAGCCAGCCACTGACGATGAAACCACCAGAGACAAGAAAACAACCTCAGACATAAAAAATACCGAAGAAAATCCCTCTGCTTCAGACGCTAAAACCCTTGCCTCAAATGTGCAGCAAACCCGCATTCCATGCCCATATGAAAGGATTCAGCAAGCTTACAATGCGACCTGTACGAGACTCCCAAAATGCAGAGAAATTACGCCGTTAAGAAAGGCTCGGCTAAAATCTGTATGGAACTCTGGTTTAGACCGGAAAAATCTGGCATGGTGGGAACGTTATTTTGCCTTAGTGCATGAAAGCGCTTTTTTGGCGGGTGAAAATGATCGGGGTTGGACGGCAAACTTTGACTGGATTGTGAAGCCTGCCAATATGATAAAAATAGAAGAAGGTAACTATCTGCCTAAGCAGGGGAAGTCGCAGAAAGCGGCTGGTGTTAGTGCAACGAACCGCGCTGTGTATGAATCTATGATGCAGCGGGGATAGGGGATGGACTGGAATAATATTGCGGAACGCGACGTGTTCCTCCAACGTTTTTTGGGTCTGTGCGAGTTGTTCGGCGTTGCTGCTGACGAGTTTAAAACAGAATTGTATTTTCGGGCGTTGAATCGTTTTTCAGCGCAGGAAGTGGCACGGGGGATTGATAGAGCCATCACGCAGTGCCGTTTTTTTCCAAAGCCTGTGGAGCTGCTGGAGCTTATTCAGGGATGCCCTGAAGACATAGCCGAAGTGGAAGCGGGTAAGGTTATTGAAGCGGTAAAACGTGTGGGGTCATGGAAATCTGTAGTCTTTGACGATGCTGTAACGGCTGCTGCTGTTGAACAGGGATTCGGCGGCTGGGTGAAGCTTTGCAGCGAAATGACTGCCAGAGATGAAAAGTGGTTCCGTAAGGACTTTTGCAAACTGTATGTCAGCTTTGCACGGCAGAATGTTCAGTTTAAAGGCGCGTTGGCAGGGCAGGCTGCCATTGCTAACGACGCGCACTGCAACGAGCATGAAGAGCCGGTGGCACTGGTGGGCAATGCGTGTAAAGCGCAGGCGATGCTCGAAGCCGGAGTTATAAAGCAGGGAACCCCGATTGCCATGCTGACAGGCCGTGTCGGCAAAAAACTCGCAGTGGAGGCACTGGATGGGTAGTATCTATATTCCGCAACATTTTAGCATTGATGAGCTGCTGCCGCCGCCTGCTTTGCTACCTGCGCCCTTTGAGGCTGTGTACCATAAGGATAAGTCTGCGCTGTTTCGTTTGTTCGATTACCGTATGCTGGTAACACTGGACAGACTGCGTGAACGCTATGGGGCGTGTTCGATTAACAACTGGCATAAATTTTCTGAAGCGGAATGGGTAGACAGCGTTCCTTCTATGTTTCGTTTTTCTGGCTGGCGACCTGTGGATTGTTGTGAAGGCGCGGCGTTGTCGGAACATAAACTGTTTCGCGCTATGGATTGCAAATTCAGCCATACTACACCGGACGAGGTGTGGGATGAAATGCTTGTGGATGCTAATGCGCCGCAGTTTGAGTACATGCAGCGCATTGAAGCCTTTGGCGGTATGTCGTGGTTTCATTTTGATATGGGACAACACGCCCGTTATGGAAAGGCGATTTACGTAATCAGTAACCGCGGCGATCGTGCCGGTCTGCCAAGGCAGATTGAAAGGATCGGCGGGTAAGATCTCGGAAAGCAGAACATGGTTGGTTCTGTCGATGAGGTAACGAATAAAAAGCCCCTGAAGCGTTGTGTTTCAGGGGCTTTGCTGTGGGCTTTATACGTGGGGATCTTCTTCTACTTGCTTACTCATTTTTCGTTTGATGTTGATGTGAATTATTGTTGCCAGGATACCGATGGCGATGCCCGGGAATATGGCATCGTCAAAGCGATCGAGATTGAGCAGGTGTTGCAGGATCAAAGTTCCGATGCCGATGTATACAACTAAAAGTAACAATATAAGTTTCATGTGTGTTTCCTTGGCTAGCATGGTGCTATGCGGGGCGGTGTGTGATGTTCCGTCCCCTGTTTAAAAATTTTGTAAAAACTAAGGCGCTAATCTCCATGCTAGTAGTCTATCTGTTGTGTTAGTTACACTATATTCTCATTTAAGATGGTAAAGCGAAGAGTCGCTTCCGGCTGGGTGAATGTTTTTGTACAGCTTAAACCCAGCTTCGTACTTGGTGGAAGGACGAGCAGAAGCTCTCGCGAAAATGTCTCTTCATCTATTGTTACGTGCACGTTCAGAGTTATTTCAAACTTTTTTTCATGATCCGGATTAATCAAATAGGCGATTCTACCTGTGTTGTGCGCTCCGCAACAACCATCGTATCTAAGAAAACATTGGTACTTGCATTGATACTCTTGGGGTGATTGGTTGTTGAATCTATTTATACGGTCGTCACAGAGTACGCGATCAGCTTCTGTGAATCGCACTTTGCTTCCAAAGTCCTGAGATATTACATCAAAAATTTCTTGTGGAGTAAGGTGCTGCATATAGTTCCCTGCATTTGCCGCCAAAGGTTATGGGAGGATGTTCGAACTATGATTCTACAACAAGCTTCGGGTTGGTGGAATTGTTTTGTGGAAAAAATGTGGAGCTGCCGTGTGGTGCGACTGTAAAAAATAAAAGCTTCATTTGAGATGTGGCGGGCGTCGTTTGTGCGGAATACGGGGAGATTTCGTATAAAAGTCAGGCTGTGGATAGAATGAAGCTGTAAGTGATGGTGGCGTAGTTGAAGTTGAGTCGACTAGACAAAATAGCCAAGTGGACTATATTAGTCATAACAAATTAGTTTATTAGCGCGGGCTGCGCCGTATATATTTTTCACGGAGAAGATGATGATCAAAACTCTTGAGCTTAACAACGTGGGCCCTTCCGAACATCTAGAAATAGAGTTCGGGGACAGACTCACCGTGTTTACGGGTGATAACGGCTTGGGAAAGAGTTTTGTTCTTGATGTTGCATGGTGGATGCTCACAAAGGAGTGGGCTGGCGAGATGGCAATGCCGGAATCGCTGATTACTGCTTCCTACAATAATAGTGACCAGCCGGAGCCGGTTATTCGCGGCCAGTTTGATTCCATTAATAAAATGGATGTGGTGCAGCATTATGTGTTTCAGCCTCTGGGGCAGGTGTGGAGCTGTAATTCGAACGAAGACGAACGGATTATAGAAGGTAACTCCCCGAGTGATTCCATTGTGCTGTATATGAAATATGACGGAACCGTGGCTATGTACGATCCGGTTAAAGCGCAGGCAGATGAATTTGCACGGGCGCTTGTACAGGAACGTGCGCGGCATTATGAAAACGTGAGCATTTCTTTTACGCAGAAAACTACCCGTATATATTCTCAGGCAGAACTTTGGAACGGTGTGCAGAAGCGTCGCAGGCAGGAGTTTAATGGTCTGATTGCAGACTGGGGCGACTGGCAGCGTGAAGACAGCTTTGCTTATGAGTGTTTGAAGAAGGGCGTGCGTCATTTATCCCCGAAGGGTGAGCCATTTTCTATTGGCAGTTTGCGCAGGGTTAAGGCAGACGACAGCCGCAAGTTTCCTACAATCAAATCTGAGTTCGGCAAAGAAACCCCACTCATTTACGCATCAGCAGGTATCCGTAAAATTTTGTCTCTTCTCTATGCTATGACATGGGCATGGAATGAGCACATTGAGCTGTGCGAAAAGTACAACATGAAGGCAGCCTCAAAAATTGTTCTCATGGTCGACGAGGTGGAAGCGCATCTGCATCCGCAATGGCAGCGCAGTATTTTGAAATCTCTCGAATCCGTCATGGGCAACCTGCTCACAGGGTACGATGTTTCTACGCAGCTAGTTTGCACCACACATTCTCCGTTGGTTCTGGCGTCTCTTGATCCTATTTTTGATGAAGAGGAGGACGCGCTCTATACTTTTGATATGAATAAAGAAAAGTGTGAAATAGAGCTGAAAAAAGAAGAATGGGTACGGCGCGGGTCTTCTGCTGCGTGGCTTACAAGCCCTGTTTTCGGTTTGGAAACAGACTCTTCAGAACAGCGCGAGGAAGCGATTAAAGAGGCAAGGCTGGCAGTGCGTAACCGCGTTAGCGAAGCAGAAGCCAAAGTTGTTCATCAAAAATTGGTCGCCGCGTTGCATCAGGCCGACCCGTTCTGGTCATTCTGGCGTACCCGTGCAGAGAAACGGGGCTGGAATTTATGATCCCAGTGACCCGCGCTCCGGAGCCTTTAGGTTTCAATAAGAAAGTCAGAAAGCCGGGGAGAATGTTTTTAAAGCGTCATCATGTTAAACAGGGTGATCCTCCGCCTGCAAATTTCCCATGGAGAAGGTTCTGGAGCCGAGCCATACCCATGCTCCATAGAAGCTATCACGATATTTGTGCGTACCTTGGCGTATATCTTGATCCTGATACCGACGGTTCAGGAAATCGCGAAGGCAGCGTAGAGCATTTTATTCCTAAAGCACAGGATGCATGGCAGGCGTATGAGTGGCGGAATTATCTCCTTGCGGACAGGCGCGTAAATTCCTCCCGTGGGCAGGAGACGTTGACGTGTCCGTATGATTTGGATTTCTATCCCTTTGAGCTGATGTTGGATACCGGCATGATCGCGGTTTCTGAAGAGCTGACAATGGAGCAGGAAGACAAAGCGTATGAGATTTTAGATGCCTTGAGTCTGGACAAAGAAATGTACGACATAGAACGCGCAGAGTATTACGCCCGCTACAAAGATCGCACCCGTGATGATGCCCTTACAAACGCTCAGATTGCCCGCTACGCTCCCTTTATCTGGTACGAGATACGACGGCAGGGTTTGGTTGTTAACGAGAAGAAGAGGCGCAAGTAACGCGATCAGTGCGGCCTGTTCGAATAAGCAACCAGTGCGAATAGTGCGAACAGTTTGAAAAGAAGAATAGGCGACTAGTTCGACCAGAAGAATAAGCAACCAGTTCAAATAAACGACTGGACGAAGATAAAAGAAAAACTCTCATCAGTTGATGGGAGTTTTTGTATGTGATCGCATCACCTAATTAGGTGACGGCAAGCGAGAGCGTGTGATTGCTGCTCTGGTTACGTGTGGAGTTGCTTGAGAGCTATTGGGTTTTATATAAATTCGGTTAATGCAAAATGTAACTAGCCATCGAAAACATACGAAAAAAGCCCTGCTAATTTGTCTGCATCCTGTGAGAAGGGCAGGCAAATGAGCAGGGCTTTTTCTTTCTCTCTTCTAGCCCAGCATTTTGGTTGCAAGGAGTTTCTGAATCCCCACAACGTCGCTGCCTTTTTTGAGCTCTTTTTTGATTGGCGCATGGCGGCCGGAAATCCACAAGGTGAGTTCTGAGTCCATGTCGAAATGGCCTGCGGTTTCAACGGAGAAAGTGGTGATCGATTTGTATGGAATGGTCAGGTAATCAACTTTTTTACCTGTCATACCTTGCTTGTCGATCAAAAGAAGGCGTCCTGAAGTAAATATATACATGTCGCGGATTACTTTGAAAGCGCGTTCAATCTCTTCGCCTTCAACCATAATCGGCTCTAAATCTTTGTATAGTTTTTTTGCATCAACTTCGGATGCATTGCCTAATAAGGCATCAAAAATTCCCATAGTATTCTCCTAATAATCTGCGAAATAAGCAGCGAGAACCTATAGTCAAAATTGTTTTAAAAGAAAACCTATAAAATTATTTAAAAAAAGCGCTTACAAGTTACTGTAAGCGCTTTTTAGGTTCGTATGTGGAAATAAAAAAGTCCTCTACAATTCAGCAGAGGACTTTTTGTTGTTACGCTTTGTCTGTTGCGGCAATGTTTAATGAAATATTGGGGCAAGCATATTCTGATACAAGCTCTGCTACTGCAAAGTTGGTTTCGGACATGTTTGCAATAACTTTTAAGCTGGAACCGGATTCGTTTGCAACGGTGAGAAGCTGTTCGAGCTCTTCTGGAATGATGTCGCAGGTAGAAACAGTTAAGGATGAGCCTTTGGAAAGTAGAAGAATTAACTTATCAATTGGGTATTCCATTGTAGTCTCTCTGTTTTTTAAGCACATGATGATGCATGTAGTCTTATAGGAAATTTGTATAATTTGTAGCAAACAACATTGCTACGCTTAAAACTTTTTTAGCGTGTGAGTACACGCGGTATTTATTAAAAAACTCTATCGTTTTTTCTGTGCCCGTCAAGCATACGGATAAATATCTGGAACAGAGGTTCATTGCACCATCTTGTCTTTTCTAACGTATGGATACGTTATGAAAAAACATATGTAGCTTGCATTGTCTCTATTAAATTTACAAAGGGAGTAGGTGGCGGTTGCTATCTTTACCAGGCAGAACTGTCAGGGGTGCGATAGGAAGATGCATACAATACGAAAAAAGAATCTTTTGCTATAAGCCAAAAGACGATGTTTCTACTTTGAATAACTGACTAATTATTCGGTGTTGTTATGCTTTTTTATACATGATAGTTGATTCACCCCTTAGTGAAGACTGCCTTCATCAACTAATTACAAAGGATATTGCAATGTATGATTATGCTCCCAGTCATAGTGACTGGATTGAGAGAATGGATTCTTTTATGCGTTCAGGTAGAACGTTGGAAGGAACATTCGAGGAACATTCAATCAGCATTTGCCCTGATGAAAAGAAAGTATCCTACGGTGTAAAGGTTGATGGCTGGCTCGTGAGTTCTAGTCGGGAGGCAGCAACAGTTTTATCTTTCATAATTGAAGCTTATGAAGAAACGATTATTGAAGAAGAGGTTGAAGCTGAAAGAGAAGATGCGATAGAGTTGGCTAAAGACTGGGCGAAGAGTGAAGCCTTGAAGGCAGAGAAAAAGCCTGAAGATGTTGCCAAAGCTATTCTGGAAGCTGCTGTAGAAGCGGAATCTGAAGCATATGAAGTTGACCCTGAAGAGATAACTGCGCTTGTAGCTGAGAGAATAGAAGAGATTCTTGATGCCTGCGAAACTGAATAGTTAATAGACAATAGAATGCAATCAAGAAGCCCCCTAGTACGGTAGGGGGCTTTTTTATTTATGCGCTTAGTTGTGTAGTAACATGGTGTTACCAGCCTTCTTTGTTCCACTTTCTGCTTGTTATTACAGAATTGGTTTCCAAACATTAGCTTTTGCTAATTGAAGCATACAAATTTTGGCATTTCGCAATGTGGTCCAATATACATAACTTCCGGCTAAATTTGCACCTTCAAGGTTTGCGTTGGTTAAATTAACGTCCTGAAGATCGCAGTTGGCAAGAGTAGCGTGTCGTAAGTTGCAACTATGTAAATTGTATCCACTCAAGTTCTTTTCAGACAAATCGGCAGAAGATAAGTCTGGTTCTACTTCCGGGTACTCGTTTCTCCAGTTGTTCCAAGCTGTTGATCCATTTGACAGCAGTTCAAAATGGGATTGTCTCATTTTTATGACCTCATATTTTAATAGAAACACTAACTCAGATGTTACAAACATTATTTGCAAGTAAAATAAGTGCAAATTTAATATGTAAGTATCTAATCGGATGCAGTAGAAAAAATGTTATAGTCAAAATGAATTTTTTTACTATACGTAGTATCAAATTTATAATGCATGTCAAAAAACTAACAGCATTTAACCTTTTACAATGAATTTATAACCAACATTATTTATTCACAAATTTAGTGCTGTAGGATGAGAGTGAGAGGCTAAAAAAAGTTAGTAAACACCCCTAAACTTTTTTCTGCTTAGTGTGAGTTCTCTTTTTTTAGCTTGTTACGTGCAAAACAATGCAAAAATGGAAAGCGTTTAGAGTCTAAAACGCGAGAAGGCCTAGGTAGCTGGGCTTTTGCTTGCTTTGTACTTTGTGCGTTGTGTTGCGTTAGATTTTTGACAGCGGCTAAAAGAAAAAGCTCATAATCTTTAAAAAGTTATGAGCTTGTTTTTTTGAAGTAGTGCGAGAAACCTAAAGCTATGGTCTAGCTTGGTTCGTCTTCTGCTGTTTTAGTCATAAAGCAATCTGGAACAGAAAGTTTCCAGTGAATCGCAGCAGAGCGAATCCCAAAAATGGTGACAATGCAGATAGATCCCAACGTAGCTCTGTGTTCAGGGAAAATGTGAGTGACAATAGAATAGAGTATGCAACCTGAAAGTACAGGCGTTGCATAGAGTTCTCGTGTCATAATGAGTGTTGTACGTCCCGCAACTACGTCACGGGTTACACCGCCTCCAACAGCTGTTATAACACCTAATAAGATAGGCCCAACAGGCATCGCAAAGTCTAATGCAGAAACTTTATCCATTGCCTGTATCGCAAAAAGAGATACACCAAGTCCATCAATGTACAACATAAGTGAATAGATGAATCTTCGTTTGAAAAATGGAGTCGCTGCAAAGGTGATGAGGCTTGAAACAAGACCAACCCAAATGTAGTTCAGGTCGCTTGCCCAAAAGACGGGAACATCAAGAATTAAGTCTCTGATGGTGCCGCCGCCGATGGCTGTGATAACTCCGAGTACGCATGCACCGAATAATGCGATGCGTTGTCTGGAAGATTCAAGCACAGCAGTTATTGCAAAAGCCGCTGTTCCTATCATTCCAAGTGTGTAACTTACTATATCCATCCGTTTTTCCTTCCGCAATGTGCCAGCACATGCAAATTGTGGCGTGAACAGTTGGTCCCTTTGGTTTTATGAGGTAAAGCTGTTCATCATTATGTTGTCATCGGTAAATCTTACGGTGTTCCAATGCCTGCGTTGCAGCAGGGCACTCGTTGCCAACAGTTCCATAGCAGTGCGAATACGGCGCGCTTTATGGCGTTGGTTTATATTGTCCAAAGATTCTTCAATGTTTTATTTTACGAGGTAACTTGTAGGTCCTTCTTTTTATTCACGTTGAACTCATCATGAATTTGTTGGAAAGGACTGCGTCCGTTAACAAAACAAGTTGCAATGCTGCAAGTGTTTTTGTGTCTAGAATGAAAATTTCTGCTCAATGATGGGAATAGTTGTCACGAAAAGGATTGGTTCTGCCGTAAGCTGCGAGTGAGCTGACAGCGGAATGATAGTGGGATGTTTTTGCGTGGATAGCTGGGTAGTTTTCTATCAATTTGGTAGACAGTGAGGCGAGAGTTTTATCGGAAAATGCGTTGTTGGTAAGGTTCTGGAGGTTGTGCCCGTTGCGGCGGTGTGAAGTTCTTTTTTATCAGCTACAAAGGTTGGAAAACCTCTCTTCAACAACAGGGAAAGCACGGACGTTTTTACTCTCTTATAATCACAATCATGATTATCATCTTGTTTTCTCACCATTTTTTGAGACGATAATAGTGTGGAATAACTTTTTACAAGGAGGCAGGTATGCCTACCATTAAAAATAATTCCCTTATTGTTCCAAGAAAAATGCAGTATCGCGAGAAGTATGACCCAAAAGTGCAGGAGACTTTTTTCTACCATATCCTGCCCGGCACCTATCCTATCCAGATGGCGTGGACTACCGCTTATGTTCATGCAGATATCATGGTTGAAGACGGTACCACCCACACAGGAACCGTTGCCCATCTAGCTGTGCCTCTTTATGAAGTTATCTACTCATCAGTTCATCGAGAAGCATAGTTCAGACACTACATTTGACGTGACCCTGCCTAGCACTTGATCTATATATTTAGTCTTAATTTCATGTCGATTTTTAAAACGACACCGAGCATGAAAGAGGTACCAGAATGGTTGTTTTTCAATCACATTCCGGCACCTCTTTTTGGGTGTGATGGTTCTATCTGTTTGTATTGTCTGTAAATGTATAATTAAAACATAACGATATATATGCTTAGCCTATACATTGAATAATGAATTTAATCACAAAACAATGCAGGTGCCTTATGGTTCGACTAATGAAGCAGATGGTTCGGTTATGCCAGATAGTTCTTTTGTTCGGCATGATGTTGTCCTTTTTAACAACAACTGCCTACGCTGATTTTTCTTCGTGGCCTGATACAGAGTTTAGACCTAACGCGCTTAGCTCAGATGGTTCGGTTAGTGTCGGGAGAAATTTTGTAGGGTTTGCTACTCAGGCAATGATTAGGAAAGCAGATGGTAGTTATGTTTATCTAGGAGCATTAACTCCATCTGGGCAATCGAATGCCTTGGATATTAGTGGTGATGGAAAAATTGTTGTTGGGTCTTCTGAATCTTTACGAGGAACACAGGCTTTCAAGTGGACACAAGATGCAGGTATGGTTGGATTAGGAGATTTACCCGGAGGAGCATTCTATTCTACTGCAAATGGCATTAGCCAAGATGGTACAACAGTTGTGGGGACTTCTATTTCCGCTAATGGAGAAGAGGCGTTTAAGTGGACGGAGTCAGGCCGTATGGAAGGACTTGGAGATTTAACCGGTGGTATTTTTCTTTCATCAGCAAACGCCGTGAGTGCAAACGGGCAAGTTATTGTTGGTTATTCAATTTCTGGATCGGGCCCAGAAGCATTTAGGTGGACAAAATCTACAGGTATGGTTGGGTTGGGAGATTTGCCTGGTAGCTTTTTTTATTCAGAAGCCACGGATGTTAGTTCCGATGGTTCTGTTGTTGTTGGTAGCGCAACAGCTACAACTGGCGAAGAAGCATTTAGATGGACAGAAAAAGATGGTATGAAGGGCCTAGGGGTTTTGTCTGGAGGAGACTTGTCAAAGGCACAAGCAGTAAGTGGTAACGGTGCAATTGTTGTAGGTACTTCACGCTCTAGCGGCGGTGGGCAGGCTTTCAGATGGTCTGAACCTACAGGGATGAAGCCACTTAAGAAGCTGTTGAGTGACAGTGGAGTTCCTTTGGATGGTTTCGCTCTAGAAAATGCTTCCGATATTTCAGAAGATGGTAAGATCATAACAGGTGCTGGTATTGCTCCTGACGGCAGTGATGTATCGTGGATTGCTAAATATGATGATGGATTTGCAGGGCTGACGACATTTGAAGATGTTAACGAATCGCTCGAAGATCTTTCTACAATAACCCCTCGTATTTCGGGCATGTCCCTTTTAACACTTCGTTCTCTTCTGGAGGCTCAACGCTATTCCGAAGATTCATTGGATAATTTTTGGGGATTGGGAACCTTTGGTTCAGATTACAATTTTTCCGGTGAAGACATAAATGGCTATGGTGCTGTCGGTATGACGCACTTCTGTCGTTCCGGCTGGAGTTTTGGTGGTGGTGTGTTTGTTGGCAATACAACACTTCAGACTTCTTTCGGAGGCAGACAAAATTCAACCCTCGTAGGTCCGGGTGTCTTTATCGGGTACATGCCTGAGGCTACAGGCTTAAAGGTAAAAGTAGGCGGCATATACAACTATGTGAATCTTAAACTAGATCGTGCCTACAGTAATGGTACAGGAACAACCACATCAGAAGGCGATACGGACGGGTATGTGTTGGGTGGTGTAGCACATATTTCATGGTTGTTTGCACTTCAGCGTGTGTTCCTTGTACAGCCATTTGTTCAATATGAAATACAACAGATTGAGATAAATGGTTATACAGAAGAAACAGGTCCTTTCCCCGCCAAGTATGAAAATCGAGATCTTCTGACAAATAAAACTCGTCTTGGTCTTGAAACTGGATATATGGTTAGAGATGACCTGACGCTTTCTATATGGGGCGCTTGGAACCATCGTTACGAAGATGAAGGCCCTACAATGAAAGGTGAGTTAATCGGTGTTACCTCGTTTGATTACGGTGAAGGCAAAATTGATCAGGACTGGGGCGATGCTGGTGTTACGATGAGTTGGCTTCCAGAAGCTGGAGCTGAATTAATGATCAAATTTGGTTTTGCATTTGATAATGACTACTACGCAGCGCCAGATCAGTATGTGCAAGTTGGATTCAATGTCGATTTTTAACGTGTAAGACTTAAAAACGTACGAATGTTGAATAATAAAAAGGCTTTAGTCAGTTGACTAAAGCCTTTTTATTATTCACTTAATGGCGGAGAGGGAGGGATTCGAACCCTCGTTAGGCTTTAAGACCTAAGCACGATTTCGAGTCAATCCAAGTAATTCGCTATTCCTGTAGAATCTGGAGTAGCAAGGGCTGTAGCGGAATAATAGATTGTCTAAAGTAGTCTTTTTTAGACTCTATCGAGTCAAAATCGAGTCACAACCTACGTTCCATATTGATTGAAATCTTCAAGCGTATCAGGTGTGGGATATCCCGATTTACGGTGAACCCATGCAAGCCTCTTTAAGCTATGTTGATCGTGTGCTGTGATGCAACAATCTTTACTGGAATAACTTTTCTTTTTCAGCATGACTCATTTCTGGAGGTAGTTTTTTCTTTCGTTTTTTTTCGTATGCAAGATAGTAATCATAATGTTTAATAACTTTTTTGATAGTCTTCAGTGCCTTTTCCATCGTTTCTATCCCGTAAAACTCAAGCTCCCATTCGAACCCATATAGTCTACGTTCTCCAGAATAGCTTAAGATTACGTACCGTTTATTTCCAAATTTATTGTAATTGGAACTCCATTTTGCTTTATAGCTATGAAAAGTCCCTAAGTCTTTTTCATGATCAACATCTTTTTCTATTGAGATTTTGCTCCATTTAATAGCTTTTTGAAGGTGCAACCTCATTTTTTTTAGATCTTCTATGGTTAAGTACATAAAATGTTCTTTCTTACCATTAAAATGAGCGCTCATACCCATAGCCCCAATTGGAGTAATGGTAATTATAGCTGAGCCATTTGCTCTATAACTATATGAAACAATTTTGGTTGCATACCCAAAGTCATAATAATGAAAGTCGGGTTTCTCACCTGACATTGCAGGAGACACTAGAGATAGAAAGATAGCTAGAAAGAGTGGGAGTATTTTTTTCATGATGACGACCCTATATTGGTTTATGGAGCAGTGAAGGAGCATTTTTTAAATGAATGCCCTCCCATTACAGGAGATGACTTGCCATTTAGACTTTAACAAGTCTATATATTTAAGAATTAAAATCTTCTGACCTACTTTTGTGGCAGTGAAGGAAGAATCATTAGATTGCGGAAGATCATTGAGTTAAGCCACAGCTTATTTCGGTCGTTACGTTATTCGTATTCAGCAGGTGCTAGCTATCTATTTGAATTGTAATAAAAAGGGCTTCATCCTACTGGATAAAGCCCTTTAACATTTTGCTGAGTTACAAACTACGTTTCCTTTTCTTCCAACCCCTCCAACGTGAGCAGGTGCGGAACGTCCCGATCCACGGCGAGGTCATGCAAGTATCGCTCTGTAGTAGAGTGGTTCATATGCCCCAAGAATGCTTGAATCTGGTAGGAGGTTGCTTGCCTACTATCTTTAAGCCGCGTTGCTACGTGGTGGCGTATTCCGTGAGCAGTGAATTTGGGCACCTTTGCCTTGTGGCAGTTCCTAGAAAATAGACCAACTAGAAAGCTCCCGGAGCGCGGTTGCGGGTTCCCGTATCGTGTCGGAAAAACCAGATCAGCGGTGCGGCGTTGGTTTCTTCTTTCAAGCATTTCTCTAAACGCTGGCGAAATAGAGAGCGTTCGCGGCTCGTGGTTCCCTCTTTTGCGCTTTCGCGTGTAGAGCGTAATGGTGTTCAGCTCAAAATCTATATCGTCCCATTTAAGACTCGTAATTTCGCCTATCCGTGCGCCTGTGTAATAGAGCGCATCTATCCAGTCTCGTTCTTCATCTGTTGCAACCTCTCGAACCTTTAGAATGTCTTCCAGTGTTGGGACGTGACGAATAAATTTTTCTTCTGGAAAAGGCTCGGCAGCTCTCCATGGATTTTTTTGAATATGGTTTCGACGTATTGCCCAGTTCCAGAGGATTGAAAGTTCTTTGCAATGCCTGTTAGCAGTTTTGCCGCTGGCGGCTTGTTTCAGGTGCACAAGGTAGTTTTCAATTGTTGAATCTGGAAGCTCCTCGATAATAAAATCGCCTCCTAGAAACTCCAGAAGGCGATTAATTACTGTGCGCTTGTATGCGAAAGTCTGAGCTTGCCGTCGTTCCTGCATGAAATCGAGATACCCATTAGCCACAAAGCCGAAGCTCGTGCCTGTCGGGGTTTTCATAGTACGTTTTCTTGTTTCCGTCTGTTCCCACTGACGAGCCACTTTTTTGGTTAGAAACCCTCGTTTTGTTTTGACCACGGCTCCGTCCAGATACAGAACGGCCTTGTAACGTCGCCCCTTCTTGGTTTGGTAGGCTGTTACGGACATCGAATCCTCCATTTTCATATAGATAGGCAATCACATCGGCGGGGATGAACCGTGCGCCTTTGGCGTTTCTTCCGGTACCCACGTAGAAGTGAGGCCATTGTTTCCATACACCAGCCAGACTACCTTTGCTCATTTTAACAAGCTCGGCCATTTCATCAAGATTGGCAATAGGGGGAAGTTGTTGTGTGGTAATTGAGTGGTGCATGGTGGTTCCTTGTCTTTTTAATCCAAGTCGAAGGCTTCTGGAAAAGTTTCGTCTACTTCGTCAGTCAGATCGGAGAAATCTTTGACTTCGGGTAGGTGGATGTAAAAAAGGTTTTGAATTGATATGCCAAGATCGTTCATTGCGTCCTTAACTTCATCAGTAAGATGGCTGTATGCTCCGTTCATTTCTTCGAAGAGTGTTTCAAGTGTACGGTGAGCAGTTGCGTAGTTCTGAGCAGCGTTAAGCCGCATGCCGTCTATACTGACGGTCACAGTGAATTTCGTCATTCTCTTAACACCCCCTCGGCATACAGCGGGTGCACCATACACCGTGGTTGTTGCTGGTGTGTACTTCGCCTTCGCAGATCAGGTGACCGCAGCAGTCGCAGTGGGCTATTACCGGAACACCTGCAACGGTATCTACTTCGAGATAGTAGGGGGAGTTGTGCAGATTGCCGCGAAATTGTTCGGCAAGGCCGGAGAGTTCGAGCTGACCTGTTTGATTCAAAATTGTTGCTACCATTTTCTTTGCTCCTTTGGTTATGCCGGATGCATTCCCGTTGCATCCGGCGCAGTGTATGGAGGGGGGGAGTTAGGCGATAACTTTTACTTCTTCCGGCAGGTTTTCGCGAAGCCAGTCAGCAATCGATTGCATAGCGGTGATCTTCCATGCGCCGCCGTCGGCTTCGATGAGAGCGCATTTTGCGCCGTTGTCGCCGCCCTTGAAACGGAGCGTCATTTTTCGACCAGGCTGGGCAACTTCTGTGAATGTGGAGAACGGATAAAGAATTACAGGATTTGGCACTTCGGTTAATTCTTTAGTAACTACACCAGCGCGAGTCGTTACGTTCTGCTTCATGCCGTCGTCCTGCTGCTGTACTTCTGCAGAAGTAGAGATATTGCCGCAGACTTGAATTACGTCGGTCAGGTGGTCGCCTTCCGTCTCTACAAAGCAGGACTGCATGTATGGCAAGAATTGCTCTGGAGAGTGGTACTCAGGGCGTGTAGCACTGGAGAACATATGCACTGGAACGATAGCTTCGGATTGCATGAACGTAGGGCGTTGCTTGTGCGGGCCGTATGGAACGGAGCGGATAAGTACGGTGTCGTGGCTTACGACATGCACCATGAGTTCGTCGTAATCGAGCTTGTCGGGGTTGCTTTCGAGGTAGTCTTTCAAGCCTGTGAGAGTGTGGATGTGCAAGCTTTCGGCTTCTGGTTTGTAAAGTTTGTTCCAGTTGCCTTTGATGTATGGGCGGCCTTCGTGCTCGTGCACAACGAAAGCATTTTCGTTTTTCAGCTCTTCGCGCGTCAGTTCTTTACCAGTGTTAATGAGCAGTTCCGCAGTTTCAAATGTATTGCTTTCCATGGTTATTTCTCGAAGTAGTTAGAGGGTGAGGTTAGTTCGCGTTCGCGGCCGATCTGAACGGAGTTACGTTCTCAGCTATGGGCGCGGTCTTTTCGCCAGAGGATGCGCTTTTCTGGTCAATTGGCAGCTCGTTCTGATTTGGATTCATGTATTCAGAAGCGGTGGCTATTCCGTCGTTGTCGGTGCCAATATTAACGTGTGCAGATACCGCAGCCTGAGAAGCTAATTTCTTTTCAACAGCAATGCTTACTGGTGAACTTGCGCGGTCTTGTGCTGGTTTAAATTCGATTTTCATAACCACAGAACGCTTTGCTGTGGCGTTTGTGTTCGGATCAAGAACGTTTGCCCATACTTCCTCAAGGGCGTTGTTCACCATCTCAACAGCGGCTCCGCCTTTAAGACTTTCGAGGGTTACTTCGTAACTCATAATTCCTTACCTCGTTAAAATTTCGCCATAACTGAGCAGGGCAGCAAAGCTAAGTGCCAAAATGCCAGCAATGAACAGGCGGTTAATAAAAGCCGTCGTAGGCCATTCTTTTGATCTGCTTGCGTACATGCAGCCCTCTCGTTTTTTTAGTGGTGCAGCCTTGCAGCCGTTATTTTGCAAGGCTGCACCACAGCTAGTCAGCATTCTTACCAGTATCACCAACCATATCCATTGCACCGCTATGCGTATGCCGCAGACATGCACCCAAGAAGTGACGGACTAACAACGGTGCTATACTCGCGTTGCGTTTTGTCTTTTTCTTGCGGCGTGGAGAAATGTTTACAGGTGGAAACAAAAAGGTCAAGCAAAAATGTTTACACAAGGAAACAGTTGTTGCAAAAAAAATTATCAGTGAGTTCTGGCAAATTGAGAGAAGGTAAAAGAAAACCCCACCTAAGTGGGGTTTTTGAGTTGCCTTTGGGCTAAGCGTCGTAGCTTATTGCTCGCTCTCTTAATTGATCTGCAAACTTGAAAAGATCATCTAGCTTTTCAATTGCATGGCGAGTTTCATTTTTCTCATCGTCTAATAAACCTAAATATTTTTGTGCAGTATTGAAATGTAGTCTACACAGTGGCTTACGATTGTTGTCGTCAAGCAATACGCCGCAATATGACTTTTTGTCACGCATAATGATACGTTCAGGCGCAATAACTTGGCTTAGGATTGCTTTAACAATTAAGAATCCATCAATTTCTTCCTGCGTAGTAACAATGCCATCATCGTTGTTTTCGGTAGAGGCGGTCTCAGGTTCGACCACTTGAGTTGTTACTTCTTTAGGCAGGGTAGCTGATTTGTTGCCGCCAACCATTGCAGACTGTAGGCGTCCATTAATGACGTCGGTGATATGGCCTTCAATTGCTGTGACAACGCGTTCCTTAAAACTTTCGATTACGTTTGCTCGAAGGTGACCTGAATAGACTTGTGATGCAAAATGCCGAATAAAATTGTCTGTCGGATCTTCAAGTTCTGCAGCAAAAATCTTTTTAATTTCACGAGTGTATTTCAAGTTTTGAGCGGCAGAAAGGGCTGTGTCCACATCAAACTTGTCGTTAGTAAGCTTTCGTAAATCTTCAAGTAAATTTTTATCAAACTGATTGAAATCAATATCCATAAATGGACGTTGATCCATTCTTTCTACTCTGTCTAAGTTAGAGAAAAACTTATAGCGAACGCCATCTGTTAAAACGCCAACACGCGCATCAGTGCATTGGAAATATCTTTCAAGTTGAGCCGTAGCTTTCTTATCAAGTGCATCGCCGAGGGCTTTACATTCAATAAGCATTATCGGTTGTCCATCTTTAATGATGGCGTAATCGACCTTTTCACCCCTTTTGTCAGCTACATCAGCGGTAAATTCAGGTATGACTACGCATGGATCAAAGACGTCATAGCCTAAAGTTTGAAGGAAAGGCATGACCAGTGCGCTCTTGGCTGCTTCTTCAGTAGCAATTTGGTCGCTTCTATTTTTTACACGAGTAGTAAAGTTTTCAACGCGATCAGCAAAATCCATCATCTCCCCCTTGGGACTAGTTTTAGATAATGGTGTGTCTCAAACGATATTACATCTAGATTACTAGAGCCGTCCCCACGGTTCTACTAGCTAAGCAATATCGTTGTCAGGTTCTTCAATCCGCCTTGACGCACGGTTAAGTACGATGTTTGCACCAATTTCTAAGGCAGAGCATATTTTATACAATGAATTCGAAGTGGCAGCAGTTGTGCCAACAAATATTGAGTTAACAGTTACGGGAGCCAGTCCGGTTTGGTTGGCAATGTCAGTAATGGTTAATTTAGAATCCATTGTAAATTCTTCAAGAATCCTTCCAACAGCTTTGTCATAAGGTGTAACTGAAGAATTGTGACTAGTTTTACCGAGTAGTTCCTCTCGGGGGATACCCAAGGCTTTCGCATAGCGAATCATATCGCCGTAAGTAGTTTTTTCCCCACCAACATCCTCGCTAAGCCAGCGAGAGACAGCGGCTCGACCAACATGCATAAGTTTGCCAACGGCTTCTAGTGTGTGACCTTCAGCGCGAAGCAGCTGGATTCTTTTCATAATGAGTGCCCATGCTTGGGCTGTTTCTGGATCGTACTTTCCCATTTGTAGGTTGGTACGTTGTTTTTTGTTGCCGTGTGTAAACACTTTTTCTTGACACTCCTTGTTTCCATGTGAAAACATAATGCTCATGAACATATTAAATCAATATCGACGGGATAATGATCTTTCCTATGCAGAGATTGGGCGGCGTTGCGATCTTAGTCGGAGCATTGTCCTTCGGCATTGCAAAGGGGAGTGCACGTTAAGCGGAGAAGCAGCCTTACGTTATCACGTAAAGCTCGGCATCCCTTTGCAGAATTTACGCCCTGATTTGTATTAGGGACAAAGAATTGGATTGATACCGCACTATAACATTTGGTGTCAAAAGGTGCACAGATAATGTGTGCGTGTGTATTCACTGTTTAGATAGGAGAGAAACGATGCCATTTAATTCACAAATGACAAGTGAGAAGGGAAGAGAATTGTTTGAGATTGTAATCGTCCTTAAAGAAATTGGGCTCTCTAAGGACGAAATTAAAAAGACTATTCTTGAGTATCTGTTGAAGTAGAATCTTTATCTTTAGCTTCTATTCCAGAAATTGTTTCATAAAGGCTCGTAAACATCTGTGAAAAGTATTCTGGTGAGTCTGCTTTATCAGTTTTTTGAGCGTGGGCTAACGTGATGTTGTATGCAGCTTCAAGTGCCTTGCTGCTACCAGTAGTAAATGAATCAAATGGTGAATTAATATCCATGATGCTTGTTCCTTATTGTTTTGCGTAATGTTTGTGGAACTACGCATAGCGAGGGGCAAGTTTTTAAGCAACGGGAAAAGTATATGGATAATGTGATGTTAGAGCCTTGGGAGCTTATGAGCGCGGCGAAGGATGTGCTTGGGGTTCCCTCTTTAGGGCGCATTTTAGGGGTAGGGCATATGCAGATTTATCGGCAGGTGCGGAACCCTGATTTTACAGAGGACTTTATTCGGTCACCTATTCAGCGGATTCGAGTGCTTGTGTACGAGCTGGATCAGCGTGGAGAGCGTGAGCTTGCAGAGGGCATTCTTAACTACATGGCAGAAGGTGCAGACATGCACGTAACGCCGAACAGTTGTAAGCAGCCGGATAAGGACAGCATAGAGGGCGAGTGTTTAGACGATTACCCGCCGCTTATGGAACTGCACGAAGCAATTCGCAACGGTGCGGATCTGCGAGAGATAGAACGGCTTGCAGAGAATGCAAAGTCAGAAATTGAAGAGACTGTTACCGCCGTGAGGATGGAGCGGGAAGGGTAAAATAAGAGCGCCCAGTGCGGTAACACTGAGCGCAATAAGATAAATCTTAACTAGGGGGTTAAGGCGTGCACTATGCCGCAAAGCGGGGCTACGCGCAAGAACTTAACTCGCAATGCAACAAATTTAGTGAGTAAATTCATGACTAAACGGCGTTACCGTAAAATATCTGTGTGCATTTGGAACGATGCTAAATTTATGGCCCTGTCTAACGATGCAAAGCTGATTGTTTTCTTCATGCTTACGCATCCGGATTTGACTCAGCTCGGAGCGTTACGGGCAAATGTTCCCGGTCTGGCGTGTGAGCTTTGTATGGATTTGGAAACCTTCACGAAAGGCTTTCAGGAAGTCTTAACGCAAGGGATTGTTAAGCATGACGGGAAGCTACTCTTTTGGTTCCCTAATTTTTTAAGGTACAACCTGCCGGAGTCTCCGAACGTAGTTAAGAGCTGGCATTATGGATACATGGAGTTGCCAGAAAGTGAGCTTCGTACAGACATACTTGTTGGCGTTAAGGCGTTGGTAGACGGACTTTCGCAAGGCTTTCGGGAAGCCTTCCTTAAAACCTTTGCGGAAGAGCTAGCGCAAGCTTCCCTTAATCAGAGAACAGAGAGCAGAGAACAGAGAGAAGATAATACATACGTCAAAAGCCCAGACGAATCGGAATCCGATTCTGGTGTGCATATCGAATCCGAGCCGGAACCGATTTCTAAACCTGAAGCCGTGAAGGGTAAAACCAAGGCGCAGGAAGAAGAGGCTTTTTTCTTCGACGTTGCGGCATTGTACAACGCTATCCTCGTTGATGAGCAGCCAGAAGGCCGGAAGCTGACAAAGCTTACTAAGCTCACAGATAAGCGTAAAAAGCTTATTCGTGCTCGTATGAAGTCCGATGCAGAGTTTCATGATTTGGGAGGCTGGGAAACGTATTTTACTCGCGTTCATTGCTGCCCGTACCTGATGGGCGAGGTTAATTCATGGTCTGCGGATTTTGAGTGGCTGCTGAACGTGAACAACATGCTCAAGGTGCAGGAAGGCAAGTATTTGGAGAAACAGGGTAAGGGTAAGGCGCAGAAACAGCAGGGCAAGGCTAGCGGCGTTACTGAGACTAACAAGTCCGTCATGGATTCACTCATGGGAGAAGACTAGATGCAGTGGGAAAATAAGCAAGACCGTGCCGCTTTTCTGGAACGCTTTATGGGGCTGTGTGAGTTGTTTTCCAAAGAGACAAACGAGTTCAACACCAAGGTGTATTTTAGAGCCTTGTCCCGTTTTGACGTGCAAGACGTAGTGCGGGGTATCGATAAGGCCATTGTGCGTTGCAAATTCTTTCCAAAGCCTGTGGAGCTGATTGAACTCATAGAGGGCAGTCCGGAAGATGCTGCAGAGGTTGAAGCAAGCAAGGTGTGGACAGCCATAACCCGCGTCGGGGCGTATCGCTCCGTAGTCTTCGACAACGCTGTTACTGCTGCAGTGGTAGAACAAGGTTTCGGCGGCTGGGTGAAGCTGTGCAGCGAAATGCGAGCCGAAGATGAAAAGTGGTTCCGCAAAGACTTTTGCAAGACCTACGCAAGCTTTACTCGCCAAAACGTGCGCCACTTCGGCGAACTGGCAGGACGTACAGCCATAGCAAACGAGGCACACTTCAAGCCGCATAAAGAGCAAATTGCTTTGATTGGCGATGCAGGGAAGGCACAGGCCGCGCTTGCAGTAGGTGGGAATAAGACAACCCCTATCACCATGCTTGTTGACGAAGTAAGTCAAAAGATCGCGATAGGGGTAAGAAGCTAGTTGGTTAAGAGAATGAAAATATATGTTGCTAGAAGTGTGGCAAATGTTTTCGCAAAAGTTACAGCGAAGTTAATTGAAATCGTTTTAAGTAGATTCCGAAAGAATTGTTTCATAACTCACCTTCAAATTTAAAAATTTTAAAAGTGAGTTGTTAGAAGTGAGTAGCCGATTTGTAACGAGTTGGGACTATATACGACACAGATAGATAAGAAAGTGGGTTTCCTATGTATAACGGCTTAATTCCCAAGCATTTTCAAATTGAGGAGCTGTTACCTCCACCGAAGTTGCTGCCGGTTCCGATTCGGGATGTATTCCGCAGGGACAAGAACAAGCTTTTTCGCCTGTTCGACTACCGTATGCTTGTAACGCTGGATCGGCTGCGAGAACGATACGGTGTATGCAGTGTGAATAACTGGAACCTGTTCAACGAGTCGGAATGGTACGAGGCTTCGCATGTGTTCCGATATTCCGGCTGGCGGCCTTTGGATTGCCCAGAAGGAGCGGAGCTTTCCGAGCACAAGTTTTTCCGCGCTATGGATTGCAAATTCAAACATACAACCCCGCCTGAGATCTGGGCAGAGCTTCGTAAAAATAAAAATGCGCCGGAGTTTGAATACATCCAGCGCATTGAAGCTTTCGAAGGCATGTCATGGTTCCATTTTGATATGGGACATAGGGAGATACATGACAAAGTGATTCAAGTTATTGGTGGAAAAGTAAACTGTGCCGATATTTCTGCATTTATTTAAAAGGTAGGCTAGTTGATAAAGCTTTTAAATATGGAGGTAAATTTATAAATGGTCGCGAAGGAAATTAAACTATAAAGTACGACATTTTGAATTGTTGAAAGGTATCTCGATAATTTTTGATGTTTGTTGTCAATGTCATCTAAAATATATGACAGGTTTTTGGCTTCGTCTCTAGCCAGTAAATTTATTTTATCGGGAGGAGCCTCCCAAACCTCTTTATAAGCCTTTGATAAACCATTTGATCTAGATCCCAGTGATTCAACTTTCTTTTTGAGCTCATAAATAACAACTAAGTAGAGCAAAATAACGGTTAGTATTGGAATAAGCAGGTTGCTCGCTTTATAGATGAAGAATGTTAATAAGAACGTGAGGTTCCCTTGTTCTGGTAAGGTGGAAAATGGGAAGAGAGTGAGGAGGGTTGTGTGGGCTTGTAATGGAATTACAAAGCATTTTAACCAGATGAGAATGAATGAAATTGCTATAAGGTTACGACGAATTTTGGGGCTATTTTCAGATGCATCTAACCAGTTTGATATGACCAAAAGACTATTATTTAATTTATCCATGTTTGTTTTTTAAAAAGGTAAAATATGTCGAGAAGAATTTCTACAGTGTTCCAGCGCCTTTTAAGAGCTAAAGCTAATAAGCTTTTTAGTGCTAAGAGAGGATTGCTAGTGGGATATTAAATGTTGAAAGTACAATAAGCTGTTTTGCTCCAGAGTAATAAAGGTAGATATTAAAGGCATTGGGGAGAGAGAAGGATATGGCAATGGTGATAATTATGCTTGTTAAGAAGAAGCTAATAACGAACCTGGTACGAGAATATCTAGTAAATTTTTGATGGTATTCAAGCAGCTTTTGTTCACAGGCAAGCTTTCGTTTAATTTCAGTATATCGCTTAAGTTGGGCTTCTAAAGAAGATAAATTGGAATTTAATTCATCAAGTTTTTCTTTGCTAGGTTCTTCTTTAGCTAAGCTTAACTTGTAATCTACTCGAGAGTTCTCTGAATCAAATTTTTGTTTCTCAAGGTCGTATTCTTGCTCAAGTCTTTTGATTTCATCAAGTGTTGGGAACTCTTCTTTGATGGCATTTGCTGATTCTTTTTCTAATTCACAGATAGAAATAAAACATGCCCCAAAAAAATGTATTGTTAGAAGAGCTAAAATGAAAAAGAGAAACCCTAATACGAGAATTGGAACAATAAACAATAATATTTTTATCAGCTCGCTGTCTAAAAACTTAAGTAGTGGTTGTAGGAGGATAGTGTAGCTTGTGTGTATAACGATAATTGTAAAAGATACGAAAATCACATTTCTTGAGATGATTGAGAGTTGTGGGTCTGTTTCAAAAATTGAGAGTAATTTATCGATCATATATATCGCTTTAGCTTATAAGTTAATTGTGTGTAGCTATGTCAGGCTGTAGACCATTAACACAAGAAGAAACACTACAATGCTCCAACGCTTTCCAAGGTCGGTATCACATTCGTGACAAGTGCCTTTTTGTGCTTGGTGTGCTGGCTGGGTTTCGTATTAAAGAAATGTTGTCGCTTCGTGTGAATGGTGACTTCTAACTAAGCGTATTTGTGTGATAATTCAAGTGTGATATGAAAAAGCGCCGGAGTTTGAATACATCCAGCGCATTGAAGCTTTTAAGGCATGTCTTGGTTCCATTTTGATATGGGACAGCTTGGGAGGAATGAGGAGGTTGATTAGTTTTGTAGAGAGGCTACAGCTTCATAATATGTACTATGAGTTGAGCACAGTATGGTGAAGTTAGATTCAGGGCTATAAATGCAAATGGCATAGGAAGGATACAAGTGGCCATTAAGTTAATGAATTTTCTATATCTCGCTGATTGAGTCGCTGAGCAATAATCATGAATGAGTTTCATGTTCATTTCAGCTAAGTTAGCTTCTTGTTTCGTTTCAGGGGAATCTAAAAATTGAAGAGATTCCTGTGCTGCTTTTATGGTGTCTTTTAGATCATTTGCAGTATGTTGTTTGAGTAGCACAGCAATTAACATGCACAGATTAAAAACTTTAATTAGAAGTAAAAAAGGAATAATTCCACATAAAAATTTGCTTATATGGGTTGTAAAGTAGGCGAACAAGAAAGACGAAAAATTATTTGTTGGTAAGAACCAAGTTGGAAAGTGAAGAGAAAGGTCGTCAAAAGAGTTAATGTTATGAGTCGAAATGACTAAAAATATGCTGAACAAGGATAATAGGATAGTGTTTTGACAGTTTTTTTGAATGTCGTTTTCGAGTTCAACTAATTTGTTTATAATCATAAAATTTAATCCTAGTTAAGTCATTATCCCGATTTGTTAGTTGCGATTTGTATACGTTGAATGTTCCTTCGTACCAAGAAGGAAGATAATGGCAGGAAGTACAATATGGGAATTTTTTGCTAGAAGCAGGGGGTGTCTTTAGATGAATCTGCATAGTTGGAGAATGAAGCCGTGAATCATTTGTTTTGGGGGTAGTATGTAATCGACCAATTAAATGATAACTATGAGGAGCTAAAAGAATAATTGCATAGATAGGGATAATAATTGGAATTGCAATCAAAGAAATATTTCTGATGTGACTTAGACTGTAATGACATTTAGTTACCCAGGATTTTTTATTGGTTAACATATCTTCGAGGTTACATAGCTCTTTAACCTCATTGTCATCATTGTAGGGATCGTAATCCTCGTCTGAAACTCGTACAAAAGCACTATTGCGTTTTTCAAGTAATTTTAATTCGTCTTCTACAGAATTATACTTCTGGGCAATCTCTACTTTCTTATCATGGCAATGCGTTAATTTAGAATTAAGAATCGTAATGTTTTTCGAGAGGCCTTCATGAAATAACGTAATAGTGTAATTAAATGTTAGATAGGTTAAAGCTAGTCCTAATGTTCCAAGCGTCACGGTTTGACCATTTAGCTGTATAAATTCAATTATTACTTGTATCGTATCAGGTAGCTTGGTGATCGATAATTTTGATGTATTAGTTTTGTAAACTGCTGTGAGTATAATGCTAATCACTGAAAGGGTTAAAATATTTTTTCTTTGTGTTTTAATACCTGCGTCAGTATCTAAGAATTTTTCAATGAAAGAGAAATCCATGTTAATCCTAATTGGTAGTTTCGATTAAATTTATGTCCGGCTGTAGACCATTAACACAAGAAGAAACACTACAGTGCTCCAACGCTTTCCAAGGACGTTACCACAGTCGTGACAAGTGCCTTTTTGTGCTTGGTGTACTGGCAGGGTTTCGTATCAAAGAAATGTTGTCGCTTCGTGTGAAAGACGTTGTTGTAAATAAGCGTATTCGTAACACAATTCAAGTGAAACGCCGTTTTATGAAAGGAAAGCACGAATCGCGCAGTGTGTATCTGGCTCCGGCGGCTCGTAGTGCGATTCTTGAGCAGGTTAAGGCGATGGTGTGGGCGAATCCTGAAACGTATCTGTTTAAAGCACAGGGTGATACCAATAAGCCTATTAGTTACGAGCGGGCGCGGATGGTTCTTATTGAGGCAATGCAGCGGGTGGGTGTTGTCGAAAATGTGGGAACGCATACACTGCGTAAGACCTTCGCCAATATGATGTATGACGAATTTATTGCTATGCGGCAGCGTGGTGAGCACATTGATCCGTTTATGGAACTGAGCCAAGCGTTAGGTCATAAAGATCCGAAGAGCACCACACACTACATTACGTTTAGAGATCACTACCGCAAGAATGCTATTGCAGAGCTTGGAGGCATGTTTGATTAATTACTTGAGCACAAAGGAAGTTGCAGAGCGGCTTTCTGTATCGTCTAAATGGGTACGCGCTGCCATTGCGTCGGGTGAGCTGCCAGCGGCAAACATGAGCAAGGGCGAACGCGCGGTGTACCGCGTGAATGAAGGCGACTTGATAGCATTCATGAATGAACGAGCCGTTACTGGTATAGAAGGGGGGTAAACATGTTATGTCCTTCATGTGGCGGCAAGACGCATGTGCCGCGTTCGAATATCTCCGATGAAAAGTATATCGTCCGGCATCGGATCTGTAAGCGGTGCGGGCATAGTGAGATTTCTGTAGAGATTTATTTATCTTCTATGCAAAACGGGTTGGAGCTTCTTACTCAAGAAAAGCTGTCTGATATTTTGTAATAAAATTTACTAGTTGCCTGTGTATACATGTGTATGCACAGGCTTTTTTTATGCATAACTACTATTATGGCATGTACTTACTTAAGTCCATGCCTTTTTTATTATCTTAATTAGTTTGGAGAATGTTCTATGAACGAAGTTAAAGGATTATTGCAATCAAAAACAGTATGGGGTTGTGTTGTCTCTATCTTATGCATTGTGTTTATGCAATTTGGAATTGAAGTTGATAAAAGCTCAAAAACTGAACTTGTAAATCAACTTGCAACGCTTGGAGGTGTAATTGCGTCAATTTTTGCAATTTATGGAAGATTAAAAGCAAATACAAAAGTTCAGGTGAAGAAAGTTAGTTCAAAACAAAAGGCTAACTTGATGCTTGTGTTCATGCTGTTAACGCCTCTTATGGTTTCTGCATGTGCGTTTAAGAATCTACCACCAGATCAACAGTCACTTGGTGCAGGTGAAGAGCTACGGTTGCAGTATGCGTCCATGCATGGCGAGTATCTGCAATTGTACAACGATAAAACAACTAGCCCGCAATTAAAGCAGCGCATGTCTACGATGGTCGCGCCTGTTTTGAATAGAACTAAGGGCGCAATCGTTCTGTATCGAGATGCCGCGTACATCTACGCCGCGTACAAAGAGAAACCGGATAATTATGATCGTCTGAAGAAAGGGGCACAGGACGCATTGAAAGACGCTGCAAGGTTGATGCTTCAAATCACCAGTAAGGAGGACAAATAGCATGGCTATGAACACACAGGACACAATCAATTTGATCTCCGCAGGGCTTGGGCTTGGCATCAAAGCTTATGAGTCAGCAGTGCGGCTTTCTGCTGCTGGATATGAAGTGCCGGGGCTTGATGAGTTCCAGCGGCGTACTTTGCAGCTCCGCAACCTTCCGGATCTTCCTGAAGGCAATTCTCCATTACCCGCAGAGGCGCGTGTCTGATGCCTGAAAAGGATCTGCTTGCGCAAGCATGGGGGCTTTTGCCCCCTATCGTCATATCGATACTAGGCGGCCTTGTTCGGGCGGTGCGGACCAATTGCACGTTTAAAGCCACAATGATTGCTATGTTGGTGGCTGCATTTACTGGCGTTGTGGTGTCATTGTTCCTGCAAGACGTGGCGTTTCTTACTCCGGATCAGAAGGCAGCGGCTACCGGATTGGCAGGATACAACGGCGGTAAGCTTCTGGATATTTTGTCCAAGAGAACATGTGAATTCGCCGAGAATATCAAACTCAGAAAGTGATGGGGGTAGGTATGCAGCAACAAGCAACTTTACCAGCAACAGCACAGGCCATTGCGGACGTTATCGGTATCGAGAAGACAATGGAGCTGGTGCGGGGCAAGCAGCAGGATAAGTGCCGGAATATATACGTGCCAGCACCTAGCCGTATGAGGGCTTCTCATTGGCTCATACAGACCATCGGGGAAGATGCAGCGCGTGAGCTGGCGGCAGAGTACGCGGGCGAGCCGTTGAGCATTCCTAAATGTTCGGGACTGATTAAGCAGCAGCGTAATGGGCAGATTATCCAGATGAGGTGTGAAGGGCTGACGCATTTAGAAATAGCCCGTGCAATGGGTATGTCTGTGTCGTCTGTGAAGACGGTCTATTATCGTTGGTTGAAGACACAGAATTAAGAGCCAATAAACGTGCATAAGCCGAGAAAGGTAGAAACCTACAACTTTCCCTAAAACAAAAAGGTTTGAAGCAATGAGGGACAATTACGGACGTTCTTTCCCTTTATAGGTTCTTCCCGAGGGGGGTGCTCTGTGGGTGAATGGCTATCGCGAGTTTCGCATTGTGCGTGGAGTTTTGAAACGGCTTTCTGTTGTTTACGTGTGAACCCTGTGGATAACCGGATTAAGGTCTTGAAATGGCAACGGATAAGAAAAAGAAAAAACAGAAAATTGAGAGCACTCTCATACGGCAGTTTGTGGACATGAACACACTCGCGCAGGTGTTTTCTATGAGCCTTCCTACTCTTCGTGCTCGAATCCGCGAAGGGATGCCGTTTGTGGAGGAAGGGGGGCTAGGCAAGTCGTGGCAGTTTGACCTTGCCGAGTGCATCCAGTGGAACACCCAGCGCGAAGTTAATCGAAGCGCAACGGTGCTTGATGATGGCATGACAAAGGGAGATCTTGAAATGGAATCCCTGCGGCTCAAAGTTCAGCGTGATCGGCTTGAGGTTGCCAAGCTGCTAGGTGAAGTGGCTCCGCTGGAAGAAGTAGAGCGCGCGTTATCCACTACGTTCGTGGAAGTTCGCCAAGCAATGCTTTCCATTCCTGACCGTGTAGGCGGGCGAGTGCTGGCCTGTGATGATGTGGTTTCAGTTAAGGAGCTGCTTGAATCTGAAATAGACTCTGCGCTCTCCGGATTGTGTGAGCAAGAGCTGCTGGAGGATGTTGTGGATGAGTAGCGCAGTGCAGGAAAACCCCCTTTCAAACTGGCAAGGCGTGCTGTCGGTTTTTAAAAAATCTATGAAGATGCTCAAGCCACCAGTGCGGATGAATATTTCTGAGTGGGCCGATAATTTTAGAATCATCGGTGCAGCCAACGCAACACCGGGACCGTGGAAAACGGACAATGCTCCGTATCAACGTGAGCCGATGGATTGTATGAGTGACCGCAGGACTAGGCGCGTTTCGCTTATGTGGTCGGCACAGGTTGGCAAGACAGAAATTGCTAACAACGTGGTGGGCTACCATATCGGGCAGAATCCTATGTCCGTCATGTTCATGCAGCCTACGCAGTCGGACTTGAAAACGTGGCAGGAAACAAAGCTTACTCCGCTGCTGACTGATACAAAACAAATTTCGGAAGTGGTTGCAAAACCGCGTAGTAGGGATGGTGTAAACAACCAGCTCATGAAGTCCTACCCGGGCGGCTTTCTCATGTTCTCGTGGTCGGGATCTGCGAACACTATGCGCGGGAGATCTGCTCCAATTATCGTATGTGATGAAGTGGACGGCTACAGCGTGACGGAGGAAGGTGATCCGGTACAGCTTCTTCACCAGCGTTCCGCTACGTTTGGCGATCTGAGCAAGTTGCTTGAGATCAGCACGCCTACAATTAAAGGCTTCTCACGAATTGAAAAGGCGTTTGAAGCTGGAGATAAGAGATATTTTTATGTGCCTTGTCCGCATTGCGGCGAGTTGCAGAGGTTCCAATGGGGACAGGTTAAGTGGGAGAAGGGCGAAGACGGAACACATCTACCGCATACCGCCTTGTATTTCTGTGAACACTGCGGCGTTGGAATTGAGGACAAGTACAAATATGGGATGCTGCAAAAAGGTGTGTGGATTGGCTCCAAGCCGTTCATGGGACATGCCTCTTTTCATTTGAATGAGATGTATAGCCCGTGGAGAACATGGGCGCAGATTGCACAGTCATGCATAGACAAGAAAGCAGCGGGCGATTCGCAGTCATTCGTAAACGTCTCTCTTGCGGAAACGTGGGAAGAGGACGGCGAGACAATCAACGAATCTACTTTGATGAGCCGCAAGGAAGCGTACGCGGCAGAATGTCCGCAAGGTGTAATTGTTCTTACCGTGGGCGTAGATGTTCAGCCGGATAGGTTGGAGCTTGAGCTGGTCGGTTGGGGCATGAACGAAGAAAGTTGGTCCATTGCCTATGCAGTTCTTCCGGGCGATCCTGATGACTTCGGAGAGCATAGTGTATGGAATGCGTTGGATGATTTATGTGATTGTAAGTTTATGCATGAATCCGGTGTAGAGCTTTCTATCCTCGCAACGTGCATAGACTCCGGCGGTAACAATACCCAATCGGTCTATAAGTATTGCGCCAAGCGTAAAAGCTCCCGCCGTTATGCCATCAAAGGACAGGGCGGCGTTGGGGTGCCGATTGTTTCTGCTGCTAAGAAAAAGAAATCCGGCAAGCGCGGGCGGCCTGTTGATTTGTATATGGTGGGCGTAGATCAGTGTAAAACGCTGCTGTATCGCCGCTTGGAAAAAGAGGTGGGAACAAAGGGCAGTTGCCATTTTCCCGATCATTATCCGGATACATACTTTGAACAGCTCACAGCAGAAAAGTGCATTACCCGCTACATTAAGGGATTCCCGAAACGTGAATGGGTGAAGATCCGTCCGCGTAACGAAGCACTTGATTGTCGTAACTATGCCTATGCTGCGCTGAATATTATGAACCCTTCCCTTATCCGCTATCAGAAACGAATTGAAAAGCGCGCCGCAGAGCTGAAACCAGTTGAAGAGTTTCAAACCACACTGGAATCGGAAAACGAAACCGAGATACAACAGCGTAAAGTTAAAACAACAACTAAGCGCAAACGCCGAACCCGTAAAAGGAGCGGCTTTGTATCAGGATAAAAATTGTTGCGTTGCATACCTAAAAAACTCGTTGCGAATACTCCAGCGGAATGCCTGATTACACCGGACGGATTCCCGCCGTCAGCAGGGTACAGCCTTGTGCTTGCCCTGCGCGGTGTGGGCGCGGCTACTGTTCTCAGTCAGCCGGAAGGTGATGCACATAAGATTTCGTTACCTGCGAATCTGCAAGCTGGTCGGTATTACTGGCAGCTTTTTGCAGAACGTGAGGAAACAAAAGTACTCCTCGAAAGTGGCGCGTTGAATGTAAGTCCGAACCTCCTGAATGAAGGGGCAGGCTTTGACGGTAGAACCGATGCTGAAAAAGGATTGGATGCCGTTAAAGCTTGCCTCGCAGGAAAGGCAAGCAAAGACCAGTTAAGTTACACCATCAAAGGTCGTAGCCTCACCCGTTACAGCGTCGATGAGCTTTTGAAGCTACGGGCGTTTTACGTAACGCTTGTTCGCAAAGAGCGCGGTATTAAGCCGAAACCTGTGCGGGTGTGGTTATGAGTCTGTTTGATTTCTTTCGAGGTAACAACGGCGTTGCACAGGTACCCGCGAACTCCGGCGCATCGATGCCGAAGTTCTCCCGCATTGGCGGCGGTGGAAATCTTGGGCGTGGTTTTGGCACCGCTACAGGTGCACTTGCTGCGGCAGATGCGGACAGACTAACCGCCGGATGGACGACTACGCCAGTGAGTCCATATTTTCTTGTTGAACACTGCTGGCAACCTGTCTGCGCTCGTGGACGCGAAGCAGCTCGAAACAAACCCCATGCTAAAAAGTTCCTTCGTCTGTGTACCACTAATGTCATTGGTCATAAGGGAATGCAGATTTCTCCGGCTGTTTCTTACAACGGCAAAGCGGATACTCTTGCGCGTGAGGCTATTAAAGCAGCGTTTGCAGATTGGGGTAAAGATCCGGAAGTAACAGGACTGTACTCATGGCATGAGCTAGAAAAGCTTGCCATGCGTACAGTTGCTACAGACGGGGAAATATTCATTCGCAAGCTACGTGGTAAAGGCTTCGGCAAGTACCGCTATCAGCTACAGGCTATTGATCCGACCCGCGTACCCGTTAATCTCAAGAAAGAACTTTCCAACGGCAACCGTATCTTTGCTGGCATTGAGTACACCCCGTACGGGCGACCTGTTGCCTATTATGTAGTTAACGAAGATCCGCACTACATGCAGGGGGTAACCAGCTATCAGGAAGCAACCCGCGTTCCCGCAGAAGACATGATTCACTTGTTTGCTGCGGAGATGATCGGACAGAAGCGCGGCTTCTCTTGGTTGGCTGGTTCACTGCCTCAAATGCACCATTTGGATAAATACACGGAAGCGTCGATTGTTAACGCTCGTGTCGGTGCGTCTAAACAAGGCTTTTTCGAGCTTGATCCTGACAAAGTAGATCTTCCCGATGAGGACGACGACGCGGAAGATATTCCAATGGATGCAGAGCCGGGCACGTTTGATGTGCTTCCGGTTGGCTATAAGTTCGCAGAATGGAGTCCGCAGTTTCCGCAGGGTGAGTATCAGCAGTTCATTACAACAAACCTACATATTATCGCGGCCGATTTGGGGGTTTCGTACGCTTCACTTTCCGGCGATTTGTCACAGGTTAATTTCTCTTCAATTCGTGCGGGGGTTCTTCCAGAGCAAGATTTCTGGATGGACGTGCAGGAATGGCTCAAGGATCGTTTTTACTCTGTTGTGTATCGGGACTGGGTAGAACAGGCCGTGCTGCATAAGACCATTCGTATTGGAGCTACACCGCTCAAACTTGAGCGTATCGATCAGTACGAGCAAGCCAAGTACAACGGCAGACGATGGAAGTATGTGGACCCGATTAAGGAAGTGAACGCGGAACGCTTGCAGCATAAAGGAATGCTCAAAAGTATTTCGCAGACTATCCGCGAACGTGGGGATGAGCCGGAAGAAGTGTTCAAAGAGATAGCAGAAGACATAGAGCGCGTTGCCAAGGAAATAGGCGTTTCTTCAGAGGCGGCAGCCATCTTGCTCGGATTTGTTGTGAACAAAGGAAAACCAAATGACAACACAAGTCAAACCAACAAAAGCTGACCTGCTTTCGCAACAGGCGCGGGCGTATCTTCCGATAACGGGAGCGCGTGTTCTCAGTGAGGAAGGTCGGACAGTAGAGCTTTCGTTCTCCTCGGATGCTCCTATTGAACAATGGTGGCGAACGCTGCTTGTGCTCGAGCATACACCGGAAGCGTGTAACCTAACCCGCTTGCTTTCTGGTGGGCCGCTGTTGTTCAACCATAACCGAGATAAGCACATAGGCGTTGTGGTTGCAGCGCATGTTGATGCAGACGGCAAAGCGCGTGCTACGGTTAAGTTTGGGCGTTCCGCGCTGGCAGAAGAAAAATTTCAAGACGTTAAGGATGGCATTCTTTGCAATGTCTCCCTTGGGTTTAATACAGACGAAATCAAATTGATGGAAGAACGCGAGGACGGTGTGGACGTATACCGCGCGACCAAATGGACACCGTACGAAATTTCCCTGGTAACTATTCCGGCAGATACAAATGTAGGCGTTGGGCGATCTGCTCCCGAGCCGATAACAACAAATCAACCAACTGGAGAAAGAGCTATGCCTGACCCTAACAACCCTAAAGAGCCAACCGGAGATGGTGCAACCCGTCAGCAGGGAACACCGCCAGTACCTGCAACGCCTCAGTACAGCACCGCAGATATTCAAAAAGCGGAGCGTGAGCGCATTGCAGCGCTTACCCGTTTGGGTAGCCGTTTTGAGTGTCCTGAAGATGCGGATACATTTATTCTGGAAGGTCGTTCTATTGATGCTTTTAACGCGCATCTAGTTGAGCGGCAGGGCAAGAAAGAAGATACTCCGACAGAGGAAGAGATCCATAAACCTGTTGGGATGTCAGAACGTGACTTGCAGCAGTATTCTTTCCTGAATGTCATTCGCGCATTGGCGTTTCCAGAGAACAAGCGTTATCAGGAAGCAGCAGCGTTTGAGCGAGAAGCTTCTCGAGCTGCTGCGGATCTGTCTGGTAAAGAGCCGGATGGTATTCTTGTTCCTGTGGACGTACTTACCCATTCCGGTAGTCGTGCCATGACTACAGCAGGCACCAGCGCAAACATTATTGCGGATAACCTTATGCCGGGTTCGTTCATCGAAACACTCAAGAAAAAGTGTTTCATTATGAATGTAGGCACAAAGCTCACTGGCCTTGTGGGTAACGTGACTATCCCTAAACAGCTAGGGGATGGTGCAGCTCACATTGTGGATGAAGAAGAAGTTCCGGACGAGTCCGTTGCAGGCTTCGGGCAGATCAAGCTTAATCCTCGCACACTGGCAGCTCGAGCAGAGCTTTCCCGCCGTTTTATTATTCAGTCTTCCATTGATGTTGAAGCCTTTGTACGCCAGATGCTTGCAACAGCACAGGCGCAGAAGCTTAACCAACTTGCGTTGTATGCCGACGGTGCGGACGATCTACCCAAGGGCGTTAAGTACTTCACAGGTGTAAATGCCGTGTCCTTTGCCCTAGCGGGTAAGCCGACTTTTGAAGAACTGGTTGCGCTTGAAACTGAGATTGCCGCAGATGATGCCGACATTGAAGGCATGGCCTATGTGCTGAATGCCCGTATGCGTGGGCACTGCAAATCTACTCAGAAAATGCCGAATACACCTTCTATGATTTGGGAAGCGGGCAATACCGTGAACGGCTACAACACCATTACCACTAACCACGTTGCCAACGGTGATGTGTTTTTTGGCAACTGGGCCGACATGTTGATTGGCTTATGGGGCGGTCTGGATATTATTGCAGATCCGTTTACTAAATCTACTAGCGGCGTAACCCGTATTACCGCGTTTCAGGATTTTGATTTTGCCGTTCGTCGTGCGGAATCCTTCTGCGTTGGAACAAAGGCATAGGTGTACGTATGGCTAAACAGAAAAAAGTAATGGTGAATATTAAGATCGTTGCTGAAGAGTCCGCAGGGATTCTTGTAGATGGTGAATTTGTTGGTAACGGCGAGCTGCTGACTTTGGATGAACAGACCGCACATAACTTGATTAACCGAGGGCGTGCTAAGCTGTATTCCGAATCCAAAAACACTAAGAAGAAGTAAGACCATGCAGGAAGACTTTTCAGACTTCCTTGATTTAGATGAATTTGCCGTAGAGGTGTCCCGTGAAGACGGGACTACCTTTGCGGCAATTTTTGATAATGAGGGGGAAGTGGTAACTATAGGCGGTGCAGAGCTTGAAACTACTTTGCCTACGCTGTGGTGTCGTGAGGTGGATGTGTCCGAAATGGTCTGGAATGAATCAGTGGTTACTGTGCCGCAAGCTGGCGACTTCATCGTTTCGCGCATTAAGCCGGACGGTACAGGACTCGCTACAGTAGAGCTTGGCTATGCAGATTAATCTCACAATCGAAAAGGGCAGAGCGGACGATTTTAACGAGCTTGTTGCAGACCTGATTGCTTCGCCCAAGGTGGTGCAGAAAAGCATTATCTCTGCCCGTAGAAAAGCTGCAAAATGGTTACGTACGCAAGTTGTGCGTGCTTTGAGTAAAGAGACGCAGATACCCGCAAGCGTATTGCGTAACAGGGTGGTGCTCTCGCGGATCTCGATCAAGGGAGAGGTTTTTATAGGGTTGAATCCTGTCTCTGTCTCACGCTTGCAGCCAAGGCAGACTAAATCGGGCGTTAAGGCAAAAGGCGGGCTGCATGTGCAAGGTGCATTTGTTGTGGATTCTATGGAATCGAATCCGGTGTTTAAGCGTGTTACAGATCGCGCGTATCCGATTGAGTACCAACGTAGAGACATAGAAAAAGAAGCACAGCGCATTATTGAAGGCGATATTCTGCCGAAACTTTCCGACAAACTATATGACCTTTTGGAGCACGAACTAAAATGGCGAATTCTGTACAAGCAAAAGAAATAACAATTGAAGGCTTGCAAGAAACCATAGAGGAAGCCTTACGCAAAGCCTTTCTGAAAGCAAACGTGTGTGGATACGAAGCCCTTACGCAAAGGAAAGGAGCAGGGAGAAAGAAGCTTTCCCTACCTGCTTTGGTGTTGTCGCTTGGCTCCTTTGAATATGATGTGCCGACAGCTACGGAACAGCTTGCCGTAACCCTTCGGTGGGAGTTGCGTATTGTGTGTTCTAAAAAGGGCGGCAAAGCAGAAGTTGAAGTGCGAGAGCTTGCAGCCCATGCCGCTAGTTTTCTCAATGGCAACCGGTTTGAACTCAAAGTTAAGGGCGCACAATTCGTTGCGGCGGGGGAAGATCAATTTTCACCGGAGCTGGTCGGACTGGAACCGTGGTTAGTGGAGTTTGAACAGTCCGTGTGTCTTGGCACTTCATGTTTTGACGACGATTTTCTTACACCGGATGAAGTGTATGTTTCTATGGCTCCAGAAATAGGGCTTGAAAATATCGGGAAATATGAGTGCGTAACAGAGGATGTAATAGATGAGCTTCCCGCTAGCTGAGCTACAACGCCAGTTCAATAACCTTGTACGGATCGGCACGGTGCATTCTGTTGATTACCAGCAGAACACCGCGCGCGTGGAGTTCGGAACTGTAGTTACGGACTATCTGCCGTGGCTCACCACCAGAGCCGCAGGGAACCGCACGTATGACTCCTTAGAAGTGGGCGAGCAGGTATTCGTAATAACTCCCCCCGGTCAAGCTTTTGGTGTAATTATTGGTGTGCTGAATCAAACCGCGTTCCCCGCTCCGGATCACAGTCCCGAAATACAGAAAACCGTCTATAAAGACGGCTCTGTAATTTCGTACGATAGAGCAGCACATGTGTTGACTGCCGATATTAAGGGCGATGTGAAAGTGCTTGCTACTGGTGACATTCAAGCAGAAGCGAAAAAGGATATTTCAGTCAAGGCAACCAAGGCTGTCTCTGTAAAGGCTGGAACTACAGCGACCATTACCGCGCCGAAGATTACCTTAAACGGCATAATTATTTTGAATGGTCCCCTCTCTCAAGGTGGCGGTAGCAATGGCGGCAATGCGTCCTTTAATGGTTCACTGCATACTACAGGCGACATTACGACCGATAGCGACGTTGTAGCGCGTGTTTCTTTGAATGGGCATACCCATGGTTGTCGGGATGGGGGGACAGAGTTTGCAGAATAATATTTTGTAAAATTGGCAAGGTAGAGGGCTATGGCAAAGGGAAAATATTGGCAAGGGCCCCTCCAAAGTAGGAAATGACAAGGCTAAGAACGATGCCACCCCATAGGAATTTTTTTTTATTTTCCGCTTTTTGATATAAATCATCTGTTTCTCCCCATGAAAAAATATATCGTGGAAAGATATTTTGAAAACTATTGCCTAATATTTCAGGTAATAAAACAATTAACATTAATGGTATGATAGCGAACATGAAGTATTTAAATGCGGGAGGTACTTTTTTTTCAGCAAGAAAGTCACTAGCAGCTAGGTCGATTCTTTTTAATTGGAGGATGACTGCAACTGGGTCAGTGATTTTTTTTTCATTATATAGCTTTTCTATTTTATCTAATTTTTCTATCAACTGAACATGAGCTTGATTTTGTGATGCGTTGGGATCGATGGAAATAATCGTAAAAAACATGAATCCCAACATGCACATCATTGTTAAGTATGAAATAGTCTTTCCATACCCAGATTTTCCAAAAAAATGGCGGCACGAAAATTTTTTGGTTGCTCCCAATCGTTCTTCTAATAAAGAAGATGTTACGAAAACCCAATCTCGTTCTTCACCTAATATCTTTAATTCAATTGGTTTACTCGCGCTGCTCTCTTTGTTGTCGATATTTATATAGGAAATTTGAATTCTTGTTTTCTGATCAGGTGATTCAAGGCAGATGCTAAGCTCAATAATGGTTCTAGAGCCACCGTTTTCTAAGCCTAAAACGTCTTCTAACGAATAAATGTCAGCAATAACACCATTTTTAAACTTTACTATATATTTTTCAGAATCGTTAAAAGAAGGGTCAACTTTTAAAATTTGTTCTTTCATTGTGTCTACAATGCGTCGTAATGAGCTTTCTGCTAACACATAACCATGATTGAAAATTCTCTGTTGCTCAACAGGCATAACTTCTCCACATAAATAAAAATAGAAAAAAACCATCAATAAGTTGGTTACTACATGGCTAGCAAGTAATAAATAGCGATATTGAGGGGTTGCGTGATGAAAATGACATGCTGCTTATTTCATTTCAGAATGTCTTAGTCAAGAGTCGTTTATTTCTAAAGTTTCAAACTGTGGTGGAATATCCCCGCCACTTTAATATACCATAATCTTTATTAGTTCTTGAAATATTCTATTGACAAAAAATAAAGATTGTGGCGTTCTTTAAGTACGGAGCGTCGAAACTCTAAACTCTAGGCGGACACCGCCCACTTTCCGAAATAGCGGTTTTTTTGCGCCCTTTTTTCAACTGTCAAGATTGTATCTTGCTGTGAATAAGGGTACTCTTCACACGCATATTTTGCCGGGAGTGGTGAAATGTCCAAGGCGCAAGTCTAAAATAGCCAGCCTCTACCTAGAGTGAGGTTCGAACTCCCGGCATCTTTTTTTTAAGGATGCCCAATCGAGAAAACTCTAGGAGGCATCATGCCCAATTCTCTTTCCCCTCAATTTTTTTCCCATCCTACTTTCGGTGATATTCGAACCATCGTTAAGAATGATGAGCCTTGGTTTGTTGCACGAGATATTTGCAACGTCTTGGATATTAAAAACACATCACAAGCTCTAAGCAGTTTAGACGAAGATGAACGGGCTATGTTTAGCATAGGTCGTCAAGGTGAAGCCAATTGTATCAATGAATCCGGCTTGTATTCCCTTGTCCTTCGTTCCCGCAAAACCGAAGCTAAGCGTTTTAAAAAATGGGTAACCGGAGAAATTCTTCCGTCCATTCGTAAGCATGGCGGCTATCTCACACCTGAGAAGCTGCAAGAAGCATTGCTTACGCCAGATACGCTTATTCAGCTTGCTACCAATTTGAAAGACGAACAGGAAAAGCGACAAGCCGCAGAAGCTTTAGTTGTGGAAGCAACAGAGCAGATCGAAGCAAATCGCCCAAAGGTACTGTTTGCAGACTCTATCGAAACATCCATAGATACCATTCTTGTTGGTGATCTCGCTAAACTGATTCAGCAAGCAACGGGCTTCCAGATTGGACAGCAAAGGCTGTTTGCATGGATGCGCGAAAACGGCTTTCTGCATAAGTTTGGAAGTAACTACAACTTGCCGACTCAGCGCAGCATGGACTTAAAAGTGTTTGTTGTTAAAGAAACAACGCACACCACACCAACCGGAACCCGCATTACCCGCACACCAAAAGTGACAGGCAAAGGGCAGACCTACTTTATCAATAAGTTTGCTCAAGCCCAACAGAACCGAATGACACAAGCTGCCATGATGCAGGTCTCTCGTGAGGTGCGCCATGTCCAACCATAAAGAAGTGGTAAAAATGCTCCGAGAGGAGCTGCGGGCAAATCAGGCTATGCTTGCCATGCTAGAAGCAACGGTACAAGTAGTTGATGACATCCATGGCGATGATGCAGAGTATATGATGGAGCGTGCAGAACAAGCACGAGGGATGATTGATCTTGCCGTGATGTTCCTAAAAGGGCGAGACGAGAAAATGATTCCAACTAATGCATTAGTGTAAATATAAAAAAGGCTTTCCATAAGATATATGGGAAGCCTTTTTTTGGGTTACTGTTTTTTGGATTTGTCGGATGAGGTAGAAGAAGGCTGTTGAGATGGTTTTTTGTTGATTGATTTTCTATCTTCCGCAATTGAGCTTGTTCTTATGCTACGTGTTGGAACATCCTGCGCACCACTTCCTGATGGTGGTGGTGTTCCTCTGTCCTTTTCAGACATCCTTAACTCCTTTAGTTTGATTTTAAGTGCTCTCTATAAAAAGAACACAACATGCCAATACAAATAATATGAAAGAGCTTATTAGTAGCCATGCCATTCTACGGAGCTTATTAGCAGTATAGTGCCTTTGATCTTGGTGCTGTTCTACTGACTTATTTAAGTTGCGAAGCAATGTATCATAGAATGTGACCGTGTTATTTAGTGCGTCATTACGAGCATGGTCAGCGTGGGTTGAAAAATCGCTGTAGGGGACTTTAAAGTCTTCACGTCCTCGTAGCGCATCAGTCCCAACCAAAAAACAGAAACCAGAGCAGAGTAGGGCAAGTACGTACAGGACACCAAAAACCCAATTAAAATGTGGGGAATATGTTGACTGATTGATTGTGATAGGAAGTTTTGAGGTTACCATTTTTATGAAAAATGAAAATTCAGCTGCGAATAAAATTGAAGAAATCCAAATATATGTTCGAATGAACAATAATTGCTGGTTGTGGATCGTTGTGCCCCAATGAACGTATTCTGAGTGGGCTTTATCGGTAAGCAGTTTTAAATCTTCTCTGTATGCATTAAAATGAAAGTTGCCCATGGTAACCTCCTGTAGAAAAAGGTAAAAGTAAATATAGCCTGAGGTCAAGAAGATTTGAAAGTTTCAAACCACACTGGAACCACCCACCTCGCCCTGATAATTTGGGCGTATGAATGGTATTAACAAGGAAACCGGAGCACGACTCTCCGGCATAGCGCATTTACGGCAGTCTATTGCCGATATTCTTTCGACCAGAATTGGTACTCGTGTTTTGAATCGTGAGTACGGTTCTCGGTTGCCCTCCCTTATTGATGCGCCAGTTAATGCCGAAACATCCCTTGAATTTTATGCTGCGACAGCGGGAGCATTAATCCGTTGGGAGCCGCGTTTCAAGCTTACGAGCGTACGTATTGTGTCTGCTCTTGAGGGCGTTGTTGTGCTTGATTTGGTGGGTATATACCTGCCGAACGGCAAGCAGATCACGCTTGAGGGGGTAGAGATCAAATGAGTGCATTCAACGCTATCGATCTTTCTACTCTTGCGCCGCCTAAAATTATTGAAGAGCTGAGTGTTGAGCAGATCTTACAAGAGATGATTGCTTACCATGCGGAGCTTGATTCTGAATTTACGGCTCCGTTGCCTTCCGATCCTGCATACAAAATCTTTGAAGCAAATGCCTATCGTGAGTTTTTGCTGCGTCAGCGTATTAATGAGGCGGTTAAAGCCGTCCTCGTTGCATATGCTGAAGGTGAAGATTTAGATCATCTCGCCGCTGGTGTTCCGCTTAAACGTAAAATAGTGGATGCTGGCGATCCTACAGCATACCCGCCTGTACCACCTACTTATGAATCCAATGACGATTTTAGAAAGCGCGTTGTGCTTGCTCCGGAAGGATTCAGCACAGCGGGGCCGGACGGCGCGTACATCTTTCATGCAATGTCTGTTGTGGGCGTAAAGGATGCCTATCCAGCTTCTCCGGCTCCGGTAGAAGTGCATTTGTATATCCTTTCTAAAGTAGGAAACGGCGTGCCGGATCAGGCGTTGCTTGATGAGGTGAATACTGTTTTTAGCGGTGATGTTCGTCCATTCACAGACCATTTACAGATTAAACCAGCGGTAGTGACAGAGTACCAGATAGACGCAACCTTGCATTTTATGCCGGGGCCGTCTGCTGAGTCCGTTCTTGTTGAAGCTCGGAAGAATCTGGAAGTCTACGTTGCAAAGAGCCATGCACTCGGTATGTGTGTTGCTCGTTCTGGCATTGATGCTGCCTTGCATATTGCGGGCGTGCACCGCGTGGAAGTTACTCACCCAGCCGCAGATATTATGAACGATAAGCATGAGGCTGCATTTTGCACAAAAATTACGCTGCATAGCGAAGTGGAGACGGTCTAGTGTCTTCATTACTTCCAGCTAATGCCACCAAATATGAACGTGCTCTCGAAAAGACGTGTGCTCGTTCGTTCTCCTTGCCTGTGCTCATAGGCAGAATTCGTAACCCCTATAATTGTCCTCTGCCAACGCTTCCGTGGTTGGCCTACGAACGTTCTGTGGATGAATGGAACGAGGCGTGGAGCGACGAGCAAAAGCGGCAAGTAACGGCTCGTTCTATCAGTGTGCATAAAAAGAAAGGCACATGCGGAGCTGTAGAAGAGGCTCTAGGTGCGCTGGGTATCACAATTCGTGCAATTGAATGGTGGGAAACTGAGCCGAAAGGCGTACCCGCGACATACGATTTAGAAGTGCAGCTCCCAGCCGGATACAAAGCAGACGAGGCTACCTATCAAGAGGTTGAACGTGTTGTGAACTCGGCAAAAAACTGCCGCTCTCACCTTGGCAAAATTTCTCTTACTCCAGCAGCGTTGACACAGCAGCCGATTGTATCCGGTGCTGTGTACTGCGGTGAAGTTGTGACCATTTATGAGCTTGGTCGAATTAAAGCGAACTAGGAAACAGAATGCCTGATTTTTACACCGTAGTTACAGACACAGGACTTCAAGCCTTGGGGCTAGCTTCCACACAGGGACAGAGCCTTTCTCTAACTCATGCGGTTGTTGGTGACGGAAACGACCTTGCTGTTGTTCCAAATAAGGGAATGACAAAGCTTGTACACGAAGTATGGCGGGGTAGGGTTGCAGGGATCAAAGTCGATCCTAAAGAACCAAATACCTACATTTTTGAATTTGCCATTCCTGCCGATACAGGCGGCTTTACTATTCGAGAAGTCGGCTTGATGGATGAGAGTGGGAAGCTGTTCTGCATTGGCAATTTTCCAGATACCGAAAAGCCCGTTGCCGCAAATGGTTCTGTGCGTGATCTGGTTGTTCGTTTGCCTCTGCATTTTGAAAATGCGGACGTAGTGAACCTGATAATTAACGCTGCTATTGCACTGGCAACTAAGCAGGACGTTCTTGATCACAATTTAGATCCGCAAGCGCACCGACTCGCAACCACAGCAGCAACCGGCTTTGTACGTCTCGCAACAGATGCAGAACACATAGCGCATCAGCGCAAAACCGTTGCTGCTACCCCTTGGGGCGTGTGGAAGCTGATTGAAGCTCTTAAAAGTGATGCGGTTGACCTTGCCAGTTCGTTGAGGCTTGCGACAAGTCAGGCGGTAAAGAGTGTGCAGGACGCTTTGGCGTTGCATAAAAATGACGTAGAGGCGCATTCAACGGGCATTCATGGCGGCTGTATTTGGTTTGATGGTGCTGTGAATGCGGACGGCAGGCCGCTTGATGCGAAAACAGGGCTTCCAGATTTAAATTATGGTGTTTGTGATGGGCGCACGTATGGGGCTCCAGATGGGCGGCAGGTTGCAACCTTCAATGCAAGAGATCGGTTTATTGTTGTTGCTGGTGGAAAATATGTTGTTGGAAGCGCAGGTGGTGCAGATAGCGTTACGGTTACAAATGTTACCTCAGCACCTCATGTACATAATATAGCGTATGGCAATGCTACCAATATAGGCGGAACTACACCTTTCACAAGTAAATCGTCGATAAAGAGTTCATATTCAACTGATTCTATCGGAGAGGGGCAAGCTCATGAAAACCGTCCCCCATATATTGGTTTATTCCTCATTAAACGCCTTTAGGAGCCATTATGCACATTACAGTTATTGCACCAGACAAATTAGTATTGGTTAATGGCGAGGCTCTTAAACTTTCAAGATTTAATTTTGACGAAAACCTTCATGCTATCCAGTTTGACGGACTGCAAGGGCACATTGAATTTCAAACACAGGACGGCGGTGTGAGTGCTGCGCCTGTATCAGCATTCGAATTACAGCCTTACGTAGATGCTTGGCACGCTGAAAAAGCACGGCTTGACGCTATGGTACCACCAGAGCCAACTGAACTGGAGTTAGTAGCGCAACGCATTGCCGAAATTCAGCAAGAACTTACTACAAATGACCTTGTTTCCGTGCGCCCCCTACGCGCAAAAGTAGCAGGCACAGCAACCGAATTTGACGAAAACCGCCTTGCAGAGCTTGAAGAGCAAGCACAAGCTCTGCGTGCAGAACTCGTAACGCTCACCACCAAACTACAAGAACTTTCAGACCAAACTACAGAGTAAGGATTGTAACCCATGAGTACAGACTTTTTACATGGTGTCGAGTTTATCGAGATTGATGAAGGCGGTCGCCCGATTAAGGTGGTGCGTTCTTCTGTTATCGGTATTGTCGGCACTGCTCCAGATGCGGATGAAATAGAGTTTCCGCTTGATACTCCAGTATTGATATATGGAAGCCCGCGGAAAGTCGCCAAGTTGGATACAAAAGGCAGTCGTGCCGGAACGCTTCCTAATGCAATGGATGCGATTTTTGACCAGCACCACGGGCTTGTGGTTGTTGTTCGTGTTGCAGAAGGCGCAGACGATGCCGCTACCATGACAAATGTTGTGGGTGGCACGACTAACGAAGGCATGAAGGGCGTACATGCATTGCTTGGTGCTAAATCTAAATGCGCCGTCAAACCAAAAATTTTGATTGCTCCGGGCTTTACGCATCAGCGTTATGAAGATCCGGAGAACGTTGGAACCTACTTTAAAAACCCTGTAGCTGCTGAGCTTGAATCTATTGCCGATAGACTCAAGGCTATTTCCATCAAAGATGGTTGTAATACGGACTCAGAAGCAGCAATGCAGGATGCCAAGTTGTTTGGCTCCGCTCGTGTCTACATCGTAGATCCGTTCGTTACTGTGTATCGTAACGGCGTGTTTGTAGATGAACCTGCTTCCGCGCGTGTGGCGGGTGTTATTTCGCGGACCGATGCAGAAAAAGGTTTCTGGTGGTCGCCTTCTAATAAGCTGATTAGCGGTATTTCAGGCACTGCGCGGCCTATGCCGTTTGAGTTGGGCGATACTGTCAGTGAATCGAATGTCCTGAACGAAAACAAGATTGCTACCATTATTTGCGAAGATGGCTACAGATTATGGGGCAACCGTACCACGTCCAGCGATGCGCGTTGGTCGTTCCTCTCTACCCGACGTATTGCGGATATGATTAACGAGTCTATTCAGCAAGCGCACTTATGGGCTGTAGATAGACCTGTAGGGCGTACTTATTTTGAAGCTGTGCAAGAATCCGTAAACCAGTTTTTACGCACTATGCAGCAAAAGGGCGCAATTTTGGGTGGCAAGTGTTGGGTTGATACAGAAATTAACAGTGCAAGCGAAATTGAGCAGGGGCATACTTATTTTGATTTTGACTTTACTCCAGCATACACGGCAGAGCGTGTGACATTCCGCAGTCGTATGACAAATGGCTATGTTGAGGAGGTATTCAAGTAATGGGTGTAGCTGAAAATGTATTAAAAAGTGCAAATCTGGTTGTTGATGGTCAAGGCTTTGCGGGCAATATTAAAGAAGTGAAATTACCGGAGCTGAGCTTAAAACTTGAGTCTTTTCGTGCTGGTGGCATGGATGCGCCAGTTTCGCTTGATAAGGGCATGGAAGAGCTTGTTGTTACGTTTTCCACTACAAAGCATTGCGTGGAAACACTCAGCTTGTTTGGTGTCAGTAAAGACGGTGGAGTGCGGCTTACAGCACGGGCCAGCCTTGAAAGCTATGACGGTACAGTAACACCTGTAGTGATCAACATGACTGGCAAGGTTACTAAGATTGCTGCTGGTGCTTGGTCAGAAGGTGGCGAGAGCGCAACGGAATATACCGTAAACTTAGGCTACTACAAGTACACGCAGGACGGTAAAGAAGTGCACGAAATTGACGTGCTGAACATGAAACGAATTATTAACGGTGTGGATCAGCTTGCACAGCACCGCGCTAATCTCGGCTTGTAGGAGTCTCTATGCGAACAACACAGATTGAACTGAAGTATCCTGTAACTGTTGAGAACCACGAATACAAAGTGATTACCATGCGTGCGCCTAAAGTACGCGATCAGATTGTTGCCCAGAAAGCAGCAGGGAAAGAAGAAATGGAACTGACTCTTTTTTCCAACCTGTGCGAGATTTCAACAACAGTTTTGGAAGAGTTTGAGCTTGTAGACTATAACCAGTTAATGGCGGCTTATAGCGATTTTTTATCCTAACGCCTGAGCTCGTGCGTAACTATGTGCTGTATCTCGCCCATTTTACAGGCTGGGGGCACAGCGATTTAATGGAAATGTCGTGCGAAGAGCTTGCAATGTGGGTGCATGAGCTTAGGAGGGCGGATGGCAGTTAAAAAACATTCTGCAATTATTGAGATCGGGGGCGCAGTTGCGTCCTCGTTCAAGTCTGTAACACAGACGGTGAAGGGTGACTTTTCCGAGGTCGGGGATTCTATTCTCAATCTCAAAAAACAGCAGGACATGCTGGAAAAGTTTAATCCGGATCAGGTGCGACAAGCTGGGCGTGAATACCGGACTCTCAAGCGTGAAGCCGACAAGCTCGAGCGTGCCTTTAAAAGTGTTGCAAAGCCCTCTCGTGAAATGGAACGGGATATGCTTAAAGCCCGCCGTGCTGCTGACAAGGCGGGTTCTGCATATAAGCATCAAAAAACTAAGTTGGATGCACTAGGCAACGAGCTGCAAGATGCTGGTGTAGATACACACAAGCTTGCCTCGGAGCAAAAGCGGCTGGCAAAGTCTCTTGATAAAGCTAAGGCCAAAATGAAGGCCATGCAGAAAGCAAGTGCTGCTATGCAGAACGTGGGCGATAAATTTGCCCACACAGGTAAACAAGCTGGACGCATGGCAGTAGGTGTTGGGGCTTCTGTAGCGGCCTTCACTGCGGGTGTTACCGTTGTAAATACGCAGACCGCAGAACAGGTAAGGCTTGCAAAAGCTCTTGGTGTCTCCGGTGAAGCGTTTGGCGCATGGGGTGGGTTAGCCAAGGAAGCAGGATTCGAGGCCGATGCTGTTGGTGATCTCATGGAAGAGATGACAAATAAGCTTGGTGAATCCAAAGGGCTTGGCGAGATTACGCCCGTAACTGAATCTCTCCAGATGCTCGGGCTTGCGTTTGAAGATCTCGAAAACCTTTCTCCAGAGCAGCAGTTTAAAACCATTGCGTCCGCCATTAAGAATATGGACGATGCACAGGCGGCACAGTCTGCGGCTGACATTTTAATGGGCGGCGAAGCTAACAAGTTTTTCGGCTTCCTTCGTACCCGTAAGGAGGGTGTGGATGAGCTGCTAGATCAGCAAAAAAAGCTGAATTTGATGACAGATGAAGGGCGTGAAGGCGCGCTTCAATATTCGCAGTCCGTAGGGAAATTGGGCAGCGTTGTTTCAAGTGCTGCTGGTGAGTTTTCCGGCCTAATCGGTGGTGTGCTGGCTCCATATATTGAAAACTTGGCTCCTAAGATTGGGGCTATGTTTGATGAACATAGAGACGAGATCAAAGCCTTTGGTGAAGGCTTAGGCGAAGCCTTACCGAAAATAGGCGAATTTGCTTTCGCTATGCTTAACGTATTGACCACTGTAGGCAGTACAATCGTATGGGTTTCCGATGCGGTTGGTGGGTTCGGAAATATGGCGGGAATTGTCGGTGCGATCATCGGCGCAAAGTTCGCGTACTCCGGTTTTATGATGGCGAAATCAATTTGGGATGTAGGGAGTGCTGTTGCACCGTTAGTCTCGGCACAGTTTCCGGCTCTGATTGCTGGCATTAAAGCTGTAGGCATGGCTGTTATGGCGAACCCAATGGGGCTTGTCATCGGTGCTGTAATTCTTGCTGTTGGTCGATTGGCTGTAATGTGGGACGAGTTGTACAAGTCGTTTTCAGCAGGTGGAATCGGTAGTGCTGTAGCTACGTTCTTTGGCTTCGGAGGTGATGAAGAGGACGCAGAAAAGAAAAAGAAAGGTGCAAGTACACCAACACGTCAGCATGTAAGGCCAGTGGGCAGCGCATATGCACAATATGGACAGCAGCCCGATAACGTCCCAGCAGGTCAACCAATTCCGTTGCCTACAATGCCGCTTTCTTCTGCGGCTCCGGTCGAGTCTAAACAGATTACAGATAACCGAAAAATTACCATTCATGTACAGGCGGCAGAGGGACAAAGCTCGCAGGAAATAGCACAAGCCGTGCACCACCAGTTTGCTGCCGACTCTGCTGCACTTTATGATCCTATTTAATTCTATTTGGTTGGAGGCGTTATGGCAGTCCCTATGATGAAGCTTGGTGAGTATACATTTTCTCTTGATACTGCGGCATATCAGAGCATGGCTCGTACAAGTAAGTACATTTGGGCAGAACAGGCTCGATTAGGTAGAAATCCTTCTTTGCAGTTCACAGGAACAGGCGCAGATTCTTTGAGCTTGCCGGGGGTAATTTATCCCACCTTTAAAGGTGGACTTGGGCAAGTAGAAGCCATGCGCGCCGAAGCCCAAACGGGCAAGCCGCTTTTGCTGGTAGATCTTTTTGGCCTTGCAGAAACGAATCGAAATATTCTTGGTTACTGGTGCATCACAACAGTTAAAGAAAAAGCCAGTGAATTTCTTCCTGCTGGTATTCCGCAGAAGATCGAGTTTACGCTGGAACTAAAATATTTTGGTGAAAAGATATGATCTATAGAACCAAGCAAGGTGATGTGCTGGATGCTGTTGTTTTCAAGTATTACGATGGACAGGCCGGAGCATTTGAGCAAGTGCTGGAAGCAAACAGAGGACTTGTTAAACACGGCCCGATACTTCCTGCAGGACTTGCCGTTGTCCTTCCGGATCTGCCGAAGCCCAGTCAGAAAGAAAGTGTAACGCTATGGTAGATTACGCGCTTGATTACCGCGTGGAAGCGAACGGGAACGACATTACCCAGCTACTAAAAGGGCAGAGCGGACAGATCACAATTACAGATGAGGCCGGATACAAGTCCGACAAGTTGAGTATCACGTTAAGCGATTCAAGAATTGCGTTGCCGGACTCCGGCGCAGAACTGACCGTGTACATGGGTTACAGGAATAACTTACGGCTTATGGGTAAGTATGTTGTTGATGAGGTGACGTTAAGTTTTCCACCGGACAGCATGACGATTACCGCCAATGCTGCACCACTTAAAAAAAGCAACTCCGGCTTTACTCCGCTACAGTCTCAAAAGTCCCGCTCTTTTCCTGCTGGCACCATCAGCGATTTAGTAAGTGCTATTGCAAATGATCACGCCCTTACTCCGGCTGTGGCTCCTAGCTTGGCAAACGTGCCATTGCCACACATTGACCAGATCGACGAATCCGACATGAACGTGCTTACTCGAATAGCAAAAGAACACGACGCGATAGCCAAAGCTAACGGCGGCAAATTGTTATTTGTAGAGCGTGGTGAGGGTAAGAACATTAGAGGGCAGCTGATGCCTACTATCGCGATTACAAAGCAGCAAATAACGAGCGGTTCTGTGAAACTCTCCCAACGTCAAGCATACAAAAGTGTAACTGCAACGTATCGAGATACAGCAGCAGCCAAAGACATAGAAGTACACGCCGGAGCTGGTGAACCAGTGTTTCGCCTTAAAGGAATGTATGCCGATAAAAAAGCCGCAACTACAGCAGTGCAGAAGCGGCTTAAATCTTTTGTGCGGGGCAAATCAACTCTATCTCTATCACTTCCCTTTACGCCGGATCTGGTCGCAGAATCCCGTCTAATATTGCAACAGTTCCGCACTGGCATCGATGGTGAATGGAGCGTTACCAAGGCAACACATGCAATGAGTAGTAGTGGTGGGGTGACTAATGTTGAGGGTGAGATCCTAGCATAGGTGTAAATTTTTTTTGTATTGTGCAATACAAAAAAATTAAATTGTTGCTCATTGTAAATAATTTGTTACCATGTCCGTCTCTTTTACTTTTTAACTACTCTGTTGAATAGAGGTGCACATGACGACTCAAGGACATTCTGAAGTTACAATTCAGCAAGCAATTACCTATATCTGCCAACTTGAGAGTGGATTGAATTATGTAATTAAAAACACAAGTGACGATGATGATACAAAAGAAGTTTTAATAATCTTTAAAGAACTTGCAAAAGGAAAAGCTGACATTCTGGAACAAGAGTTAGCTAAGATTATAAAAGTCGCAGCATAGCGTATAAAAGGAAGTTACATTGAGTAGCTTCCTTTTATACATCTAAATATGATGTGAATTAAATAAGTTTCTTCTGTTTGGTGAGCGTTTTTCGTGCAGAAACTTTTAGTTCAATGAATTTAGCTGCGAAATCCTGAGCAAGTGCACGGTCTATTGTAGTAGTAATGTTTTCATCATTGTATTGAGCATTATTTGTCCAGTTGTATGATCCGTGGATAACCGTTTCGAAATCAAATATTGCAAATTTATTATGCATAAGTTTTTTTCCGAAGGAAGTGTTTGGGGAAACTGTATAATATTCTATTTCATGTTCATTGAATTTGAGCCCACGTTGGCTGGTTGTGTCGTCATCATTGACAATAACTTGAATGTTAAGACCTTGCTGGTGTCTTTTCCAAAGCTCATTTCCAATTTTCTTATCAGTAAACCAAGCAACAGCAACCCAAATGGTAAAGCGCGCTTTTCTAATTTGTTCTATGATGCAACAGCGAATATTCTTGAAATGAGCTTCTATATCCGCAGGGCTTGAGAGGTTGCCACCGATAACTTTGTAGATTTCTTTTGAGTTTTTTTTCAGCTCGTAACCATCGTATCTAATAATACTATTAATTTTTTTTGCCACATCATCGGCGTTGTCAATCCGGCGGGTCTCTACGAGGTGCTCAATAAGATTTCTGAATTCAATTGAGTTATTGAGCTTGTTAAGTGTGTTCTCGGTATACATCGCTCTGCTGACGTTTCCGGGCAGCCCTTCAGATGTGTATTCATCGTTAACACCAAAGAGGTTGAAGAGCTTAATTAGCTTAGGACCAGATAGAGAAGGCGAAGGCACAGAAGAGCTATCAGCTGTAATTAAGCCCACAAGTGCTTCTATTGATTTTTAAGAAAGTTTCATTGTTGTTTTGTGCCTTGTAGGAGGAATAAAGCGATGAATTGACGTGACTCTTTTTACAAAATCGAGTCGTAAATCGAGTCACAAAAATATTTCGAGTCAAAAAATGAACGCAAAAAAGGCTTTAGTCAATAGACTAAAGCCTTTTTATTATTCATTATATGGCGGAGAGGGAGGGATTCGAACCCTCGTTAGGCTTTAAGACCTAAGCACGATTTCGAGTCGTGTGCGTTACAGCCGGACTTCGCTACCTCTCCGTTGATGGTTGTTTATGCAATTTTATGCAGCATTGCAAGTTGTTAACTGCACAATTGCGAATTGTTACGATGGGCTCTGAGCTTTTTGGGCTTCCTTGGCAGCTTTTATTTGGTTCCTGCGTTTTTTGAAAAAGGCGGAAAGCATGCTGCTGCATTCATCTAACAAGATGCCGGAAGTGTGCCATATTGCATGGTTGTGTAACGGCAGTTCAAAGCTGTTCAGCTGGGAGTCCAGTGCGCCGGTTTTGTGATCCGGTGCGCCGTACACTACGCCTCTTACTCTAGCATGAACTAGTGCGCCGCTGCACATAAGACAGGGTTCCAATGTTACTACGAGCACTAAATCTTCTGTGCGGTAGTTCTGCAGTAGATCGCCTGCTTTGCGTAATGCCAGAATCTCTGCGTGTGCTGTAGGGTCATTGTCGGTGATGGTTCTATTGTATGCCTTGGCCACAATTGTTCCATCCGGTGCCACAAGCAGCGCGCCTACGGGTACTTCGTCTATGGCTTCGGCTTTGTGCGCCTCTTCCATGGCTACCCGCATTAAGTCGTCCCAGCTTGCCCAGCCTTGCGGCAGGGCGGTCAGGGCATCGTAACAATGGTCTAGTTCGCGTCTGGTCGTCATTATCTACCCTTGCAGGCTCGGTGAATGTTCCATGATGTATTGAACCACCTCTTCCGGTGTATCTAAAATAACCATGGCATCCAGTTCTTCTTCGCTAATGTAGCCTGCAGAAACCATCTGCTCGCGTGTCCAGTCTAATAAACCTTCCCAGAATTTGCTTTTGTACAGAATAATCGGGAACGGTTTAATTTTGTTTGTCTGGCGCAGAACAAAGGCTTCTGACAGCTCATCCAGTGTGCCAAAGCCACCAGGCATTACTACGTACGCCATGGAGTATTTGATAAACATGAGCTTGCGTACAAAAAAGTACTTGAAATTACACTTAACATCTATAAATGGATTGGAGTCCTGCTCCATCGGCAGGTGGATGCATAGTCCGGCAGATACGCCGCCTGCTTCTTTTGCGCCCTTGTTCCCTGCTTCCATAATGCCTGGGCCGCCACCGGTGATGACACCGTAACCACCCTCACAAAGGAGCCGTGCAATTTCTTCGGCTTCCTGATACATAGGGTGGTCTGACGGGGTACGTGCAGAACCAAAAATGGATACGCAGTTTGTTAGGTCGCTTAAGTTTTCGATTCCGTCTACAATCTCAGACATAATGCGGAAAAGTCGCCATGACTCCTGCGTGGACAGAGAATCAATCACATATTGTTTTGCTGTGCTCATAGTAGCTCCGTAAGTAGGTCTGGGGAATAGGTATTCGTCAGACTTGGAAATTGTTTTCGCAACGTGTAGTCTACGTGAATACGCGCAACCGGTTCTGTATCGGCTAGCAATTGTTGTTTATAGTATGGCAAGAAAGAAAAAGTAAATATACCCTTCTGCTTAAGTTTTAGGGTAGTGTAAGGATATTATATAGTTATGCGCATTATTTCAGGTGAGTACCGAGGGCGAGTACTCAAAACTACCAGTGCACCGGGGTATCGACCAGCAACTTCTAAGGTGCGTCAGGCAGTGTTTTCCATGCTTGAGTCACGTGGCGTGTACTGGCCGGAATCTAGAATTCTGGACTTGTTCGCCGGTAGCGGCTCTTTAGCATTTGAAGCGTTAAGCCGTGGTGCAGAGCAGACTTGGTTTGTTGAAATGAACAAAACCGCTGCTAAATTGATTACCGAAAATGCGGAAAAGATTGGTATTCCATCACATCGCTACCGTGTTATCGCAGACGATATGTTCAAAGTGATCTCACGCAGAGCAACTGAACCGTTTGATGTAATTTTTATTGACCCTCCATACGGAAAAAATTTCTTAACACCCGCTCTGAAAGCTGTGCTTAGGAATGGTTGGTTGGCAGAAGGCGGCATTCTTTGTGCTGAAGTTGAAGCTAAGCTCCCGCTCCCGCCGGAAGCAGACCATTCAGACCTCGAACTCATTGCTAACAAAGCATATGGCCAGACAAGGATTTTGCTATGGACAACAGGGGAGAGCGAGTAGCCGTTTATCCCGGCACATTTGATCCCATGACTATGGGACATGTGAGTCTTATTAAACGCGGCTGCGAAATTTTTGATCGTGTAATTGTTGCGGTGGCTAACGACACTCCGAAGTCGCCGTTGTTTTCAATTACAGAACGAGTGGCGATGGCGGAGGAAGTATTTAAAGATACTCCGGAAGTAACTGTGGAACCTTTCTCCGGTTTGCTTGTGGAATATGCAGAACGCCGCGGCGCACACGTAGTATTGCGTGGGCTGCGAGCTGTGTCCGACTTTGAATACGAGTTCCAGCTTGCATTGATGAACCGTAAACTCAAAAAGCATATTCAAACTGTCTTTTTGATGACGGATTACCAATGGCTGTATATCAGCTCTACCATCATTAAAGCAGCAGGTAAGCTGGGCGGCGATATCAAAGGCCTTGTGCCGGATAACGTCTACCGTAAGCTTCGCGAAAAATATGGGTACCCGTACCCGCTGAACTAAATATATATGTCTAAAAAAATTCCTATTGTCTGTCTGGTAGGCCCTACCGGAGCAGGTAAAACTGCTGCGTCCTTTAACCTTAGCCGTACCTTTAACGGCGGTGTGGTTAATCTGGATTCCCGTCAGGTGTACCGCGATTTTCCAATAATCACAGCACAGCCGACAGCAGAAGAACAGCAGGTGTGTCCGCATAAACTCTATGGTTTTTTAAAAACTGAAGATAAAATTGATGTGGGCAAGTTCATGGATATGGGGACTGAAGCAATTCTCCAAACCCGCGAAGAAGGTCTGCTGCCGCTGCTTGTAGGCGGAACAGGCTTTTATTTGAAAGCATTGCTGGAAGGCTTGGCGCAGATTCCTCGAATCGACCAGTCCTACACAGATGTTGCTGAAGCGGAAATGGCAGAACGTGGCTCAGCGCCTATGCATGAAGACCTGACGCAGATTGATCCGGATTACGCTGCGAAGATTCACTTTAATGACAGCCAGAGAATTTGTCGTGCATTAGCTGTGTATAGAGCCACAGGTAAGACTTTTACGTGGTGGCATGCTCAACCGATGACTCCGACACCGTTCCGCGGCATACGCCTCGGTATCGATGTAAGTCTGGACGAGCTGACGCCGTTGCTTGGCAAACGCATTGATCTTATGATTGAAGCCGGAGCCATTGAAGAAGCCCGTGAAGCGTTAAAGCATAACAATGATCCAGAATCCTCAGGCTGGTCGGGCATTGGTTGTGCCGAGCTGTATCAGTACATTACCGGCGCTATGTCTTTGGATGATTGCAAAACGTTGTGGTTGAAAAACACCAGAGCGTATGCAAAACGACAGCTTACTTGGTTTAGAAAAGATAAAGAAATTATCTGGGTTAAACCCAAAGATTTTGAAACCATGAATCGTGAAGTTACTCGGTTTTTAGCTGAGTAGAGAGTTTTTTGTCTACGACGTTGCGGCGGGGGGTGATGAGGTCGTCCTCACTTTTTCCGTAAAGGAGAATTACCTTGATCCTGAACAGGTTTCAGGTGTGCCAGTAGCGCTTAGTAGCAATTCATTTCGCAACAATTCATGATGACCGCATGTAAAAAGGGTGAAGTATGTAACTTCACCCTTTTTTGCGTCTACCATTTGAGGATCATATAAAATCAGAAAATTTGTTAGCGCGAAATTTTCATCTTTTTTATTCGCGTTGCGAGTGTTGTCGGCTTCATCCCAAGCAGGTGCGCTGCTCCGGCTTCTCCGTAGATTTTTCCGTTACAACGCTTCAAGGCTTTTTTTATGTTGTTAACTTGGAGTTGAACCATCTCTTCTTCTGTAAGCAACTGATCGTTATCTACAGTACCTGTTTCAGGACTATCAGGCGGCGTTTTTGTAAAGCCGTCTGTAAGGTCCAGCTGTGCAGATTCTGAGATGGAAGAAATCGCAAATCGTTCTACGATGTTTTGCAGTTCCCGAATGTTACCCGGCCAGTTGTATGTGGAAAGGGTAGCAAGCTGGTCTGGAGAAAATTGAACGACAGGGCGCTTCATGACAGTGAGTGAGCGTTGCAGGAAGTGATTAGCAAGAGGCTTGATGTCATCTTTACGTTTTCGAAGCGGCGGAACGGTGATTGGAAATACATTGAGTCGAAAATACAGATCTTCTCTAAATCTTTCCGCCTTAACTTCTTCCAGTAGGTCGCGGTTGCTCGCAGCAATAATGCGTGCATTTACCTTGCGGACTTTTTCTTCACCTACCCGTTCGTATTCCCCTTCCTGTAAGACTCTAAGCAGCTGAGCCTGAAGTTCAAGTGGGATTTCGCCTACCTCATCTAAAAATAGCGTTCCATTGTGGGCAGCACCAAATTTTCCTTCACGGTGGGTGTGCGCGCCGGTGAAAGCTCCTTTTGCGTGTCCAAAGAATTCACTGGCAAACAGTTCTTTAGGGATCGATGCGCAGTTCACTTTAATAAGCGGCTCTGAGCTTCTATTGCTTCTTCTATGCAATTCTCTGGCTACAAGTTCTTTCCCTGTTCCAGACTCTCCCTGAATGAGCACGTTTGCTTCTGTAGGCGCTACAAGATCGATTTGCTGAACGATTCTTTGCAGTGCTGCGCTATGTCCAATAAACCCGCCGTGGAGGCTGGATTCAGAAAGCTCTTCGCGTAAATATTTGTTTTCTTTTTTAAGCTGTGTGGTGAGTTCTTCAATTTTTTCGAAGGCTCTGGCGTTAGCCAGTGCTGTGGCTGAATGGTTTGTGATGATATTCAGCTCATCGAGAATGGGTTGGGTTATTTGAGATTTTGTAAATACAGCTAAAACCCCAAGAACCTCGCCATGAAACTGCATGGGATGCCCCGCGAACCCATTAATTCCCTCTCGTTTTGTCCATTCCCTGTCAACGATCCACTTGGAGTCTTCCGAGACGGATTTCACGATTACTGGCTGGCCGGATGCAGCAATGTGTCCCACCTTTCTAAAGCCCATGGGGAATCTGCTGAATTTTCCGTTCAGGCGTGACCAATCTTCATTTTTATTGACGACAGAATGTCCCGCACTGGCGACAAGATGTAGGCAGGTATCCCTTTGGTGACATTCTTTGAGCATTCGGCACGATGAGCATATGTCGCCTTTTTTTACGAGCCATATGCGTACGAGTGATACATCATCAAACTGGAACAGCCTGTTAACAATAAGACTGAAGAGCGAGCTTGTTGATCGCTGCTCGCCCATTTCCAGAAGAAGTGATTGTAGTTCCATATTTTTTAAGTGGAATGTTTGCTTACCAGTCATCCCGTAACGCTAAACCAAAGGGGGCTACATAACAACAGTAAGTTAGGTATTGCGGGGGTATTAAAGATGATGGCTTCATGCATAGAGCAATGACGTATAGTGTGAGTGATGGTGAAATGGCACTGCCCGCCCTTAAGTGGTGGGCAAGGGCAGGCAGTGCAGAGTCTGCTGACAAAAGGACTATGTGATCGCGTTGCTGGTGGGGACTATCGCCAGCAAAGCGTGGATCTCGCGTTGTTAAAGTCAGTAATGATCATGGTTGCAAGTTCCTCAGGAGTAGGAACTACATGCATGGATGATCCGAGTTGATCCTTTGCACCATTGTACAGAAAATCCTGAACATCTTCTGCCTGCTCTAATGCAGGAGAAGTTAAGTGATAGGTGTCAAATCCTGACATGCGGAATGCGAGTGTTGCGCCAAGTCCTTCTTCATAAGGCCATTCTGGAATGACAGCAGCAAAAGGAAGATCTTTCATTTTATGACCGGCATATTTAGCAATCTCTCTAAAAGTTGCCAAAGGCTGTGCGACATCAGTGCCTTCGCCAAAGTGCCATACTGGCGGCATGGTTGCATCAAGGAAGAGCTGAAGCATATCGCCGCATTTTTCGCGTGCTTTACTGGAGCAGAAACCTTGAACCGCCATAGAGAAGGCAGGGTAGCCGTTTGCGAAGACCAGTACATTGTTTTCAAGCAAGGTATTCACGAATGTGGCAAGATTTTTTGCAGATTCAGCGTCGGTAGGAGAACCGCCGCAAAGGCTGACGATACCTTTAATTCTTCCATTAATTACACCGGAAGCGATAACCTCTATGCACCCAAAATGTTTATCGATTGTATCAAGGGTGAAACCTACTTGAGCGGTGATAACTTCCGCAGGAAGGACTCTTTTGATAGCACGACGGTTTTTGAAGCTTTCAATTGCGCGCGTGACAATGGCTTCTGCCAAAACATCGAGTGATTCATTTGCGGTGCCAATGAATTCAGCATTGGAAAAATGACTTGATTCATTGGTTGTTACGATGGCGGTGGCATAGCAGTCGGCAAGGGCTGCAATTTTAGGCTGAACCTTTTGTGTATCCGCAAGCAGTACATCAATTGCGCCTGTTTCGAGAGCTATGCTGATGCCGTTTGTTGTCGCGAGGGGCAGTATGACGTCCGAGGTGTCTGTGGACGGTTCATCAGTACTGCGAATGCCATACGCCTGGATTCCGGTTGCGCCTGCTTCTTTAGCCATAGCGGTAAACTTCTCGCTTTTGGCTGTTGCGTCTACCGAAGCTGCAAGGGTTGGGATGTGTTCGTACAGAGCAATGTTGACTGTGTCAGCCTGCAATGATTCAAGATGAATTTTAGTCGTAGTACGTTCTGCTGGGCCGCAAAGACAGTCAGTTGCAAGGGAGTTTCCAGCCATACTGTTGAGTAAGAATGTACCACCGAGGCGGAAGGAAGCATTCATGATTTTTTGCCAGTCTTCCTGTTTCTCGTCTGCGGTTTGTTCCAGTGCGGTGGAAACGTCAAATGATGAGCTGACAGGCAGCAGATCAAGTTGTCGCCACATCTGAATTCGTTCAGGCGGGGCAACCACACTAAGGGTGGAGCAGGCGCCGGGCCCTGTGCAGTTAAGATTATTAAGGAGTGCGTCCGCAAGTTCAGCAGCAATGGCGTTTGTTTCTTTACCGTTGGTGCTGATGTCGAACTCGACTGCAATTTTACGCAGTTTTCTTTCACCGACAATGGAAAGAGTCGTGTCATCTTCCGCAGCTTTTTTCAGGGTAAGAATGATCTCTCGTGTCCGTGCTTCATGGGCAGCAACGTCTTTTGCTGCAGAGCGGAGTAAATCGCTGGCAGCTTTATTGTTGGCAGAATCACAGTCGTTATGGATATGGCTTTCTGTTTTCATGTATAGATCCTTTTAAAACTGAATGGTAGCAAGCGGCGGTATAGATGGCGCTATGTGGATGATTGCCTGTTACTCCATACACTCCGCGGGAAAAAATTTGATTTGGCGGTTCTTACAAAGCAAGAGGTGAACCAAAATTTCTCAATACCTATCTTGCTAAAATAATGTGACTAAATTTTTTGACGCCTACGTCTTTCAACGGAATCCCGTGATTAGGACGGAATGCCGTTGTTTTGTTAACGAAATTCCGTTGCGATTACGCTGAACAGCTCTCAGGTTCCCGTGTTGAAGCATTTTGAAAACGATCACGGTGAAAGGAGCAAGGTGAAAGAGGGCAAGGTATAGAGGAACAAAAAAGCGTTGCCGTCGTTAGCTGTGCCCGACACCTGTAACTACAAAATGTTCAGAAAAGCTTTCGCGTGATTTTGAAACGGGCTGTTACACAGTCCATTGCGGCGTTTCTGCTCTATATAATCTGCCAATCAGCGAACGTTGAATGTCGGGTGGGCGAATAACAGATAAGTAAATGCAAATAATTTTGAGAAACGAATAAGAATAGGTAGTTGCTGGTGAAGGCAGGGCTGTCTCTGAATTGTTGTGGAACAATTTTTTTGGAGAGCGGTATGGCGTTGTGGTAGAAAAACACAAAGTGAGGGCAAAAGTACTATCTGAAAGATGTAGAAAGGATACATATATTATTCGGGCGGAATTCAAATAAGGTGTGATTATGAACCGTGAGGTTGCTCGGTTTTAGCTGGGATGCTGCTTGTTGTGTATAGGCAGTAAGAGCACGTGTTTTCGTGCTCTTTTTTGTGCTCTGGTGGGCTTGTGTTAGCTAAAAGTCGTGCTGGAATTTTATCGGGTAAATATTCCGATGGATTGGATTGATGACATGTTGCTTACTCGAATTGTTTTTGCAACGCAGCTACCAATAGTAATGTCAGCCATGTCGTTGACACAAATTATGCGAGTGTCCTTAAATTTGAATGTTTTACCGTAGGTCATGGGAGCATTTTTCTTGTTAAAGTATGCATCTGTCGTTTTTTGTATTTCTTCATCACCGCAAGATATAATCATGCCATCAATATCAGGATTACTCATTTTAAGTTTCGCAGTGCATTGTTCCTGTGTCTGGCGGATCATAATGCTCTTTGGGGTTGCTGTAAAAGGTGCTTCAATGTTTTCACCGTGCCATACGGCAAAAATGGCAAAGCTGGATACAAGAATGATTTGAGCAACAGCTTGTTTGGCAAATGTTACAAGCATGCAGCAGGGGATTAGAAGGACAAGTAGAACAACCCAAAATGATTTTTGTTCGTCAGCTACAAGGGTGGGAGCAAAAAAGGTTTCGGGGGTACTAACAGTATGAATGACCAGGAGGAAGCAAAGTACATATAGGCATAAGGCTATGGCCAGATTGCTTATAAGTTCTTTAGCACGTTGAAGTGATGTAAGGTTTTCACAGGCATAAAATACGGCGTACCCTGACAGAAAACATATGAGATGAATTGAAGCATGCACAGGTGAATGCCCAAATTCCATGGCGGGGTGTATAAGAGGAAGCAAAAACAGGACTGATCTGCGTCGGGGAACGTTGTGCAATTGCGAAGCAGCAATGCATACGAAAAAGAAGAGGGGTAGTTCCCAGTATGCAAAACTGTAATCCTTCCATTGTGACCCCGCGGCCGCGATTGTATCCAAATATAGTGTAGGCAAATATCGATAGAAATTTAGTCCAACAAGGAACATTATTATGCAGATGCCAATTCCTTTGAATAGGAATGTAAAACTATTCAGCCAACTCATGACATGGTTTTCTGGCAATGCAGGGTCTGTATGTTTCTCTGGCAAAAGAGAGTGCTTGTTAGATTTTATGTAAGGTATGTCAGTCGTTATGCGATTGTTCTTCATATTTTTGAGCGAAAAATTTCATGTGTTGTAAGGTGGAGCTAGTTCAATTCGGTGGCTGTCCAACAAAAGTATAGAGTCCCTTCTTCTACGTTACTGATTCTGATGGATGATGTTTTGCACATTCGTAAAATTTTATTGTCTCGACCTTCCACACAAATGGATAATTCTTTTTCAAAATTTGATGTCCTAGCTGCTTTTTCTGTAGTTCCATCAGCTCGTACTGTTGCTTTGAGATTTTCTGTAATTTCTTTCTCGCCGCAGGATATGACAGGGTCTATCAAATCAATGTCACCCCCTGTGATGGTTACGTCGCAGGGGTTTTTTGTGATCTTTTTGACGACTGGTAACGGACGAGCTGTCAGCGGGGCTGTTTGTCCATAGCTAAGGAACATGGCAATAATTAGAAAGGCTGCTACAGTTGCAATGCGGTGGGTTCTTTTTTGCTGGAAGATATAAAAAAAGCTGAATGGAAGCATGACTCCCATTGTTTGGAGAATAAATACTTTTTGGTCATCAGGTTTTACGGTCGGGGTAAATAAATTTGTATAATTGCCAGTTAACAGCAATAGGCTGATGCAAAGCACTGCCCAGAGTGTGAAGCTTTGTGTTGCCTTGAAGAGTATTTTCTTTGCTGAATGCAAGCTGTTGATGTTGTCGTAAGCGTAGATGACTGCATAGCCGAAAAGAAATGTGATTATGAGATGGATGGATCGCAGTGGGCAATGTAGGAGGAGCATCACTGGATACCACATAGGAATTGCCAGCAGCAATAATCGAAATCTTTTGTGAGAAGCTAGAGTTGGGCTAATAAGGCATACAGGAAGATAGAAAAAGACGAAGGGCATAACAGATATTTCATCTCTCCAAAGCCTACCATTGGCTGCTATTTGTGTAGCATAAAAATCTGTCGTTATGTGATGAAAATATGCAGACAAAAACCAAGCTATTATCCCGATAAAGGGCATTAATATGAAATAGAAAGAACTTTTTTTTGGTGATTCTGCTTGTGGTGGATGTGGATGATTTGCTTGTGCTGTCGTGTCATGCATAGGGAATCTTTGTCCTAGGGGAGAGTATGTTCATGTGGAAGATCTGTTAGCGGAACGAAGTATCGTCATTGGGGTCTTTTTTGGGAGCGAATTTGAGAAGCAGTCTTGTTCCATAAAGCAAGGACATGATGCCCGGGAGTCCCCATATAAGACATTCACCTTCAAGTACTCGCCAGTAGTAAATAAGTAGAATGCCAACCATCAGTTCAAACCATGCATTTTTGTAATGACGTTTACGGGTAGTTCCGTATTTCTGCTTTAGAAATTGACATAGAGCGATGAAAACAAGGATCAGGATAGCAAGAATAGTTAACTCGATATGTTCCGTTAATACTGAAGAGAATGTGTTCATATGTTATATATTGTAACAGTTAGTAGATATTGTAAATATATTGACGCCTATGTTTTTTTGTGATGTTGGAATGGTTTGTATAAATCTTACTGGTCTTCATAGAGGAATGTATGCGCAAATTTCTTACTCTACTTATTGTTATGCTTTCGTTTTTGTGGACGGGGTGTAGCGCGGTACATCAAAAAACTTCACCGACACTTTCTGAAACATCACCATCAGTGTCTAAAACATCAAGAATTTCTGAAGAAGCTTCTAAAACATATGTGGCACGGTTCGCAGACGTGTTTTGCGACGAGACGCCAGTGACAGAACAGCTGATTAATGACGCTATTCTTCGCAGGTTAGAAGTGAAGATTAATGCAATGAGCAGGATAGATGACGAAGAGGACTGGTATGTGTTCAGCAATGCCGGTGTTCAATGGAAAAATGATGACACCCTGCAAATTGAAGTAAAAAAGTCATTACGTGAAAATGGACAGGAAATTCAGTGGCTGGTGCGTACCTACATTGCTGAAGTGCAGCGTATTCATGACATGGAAAAGAATGAGTTCGAGGTGCGTATTACTCCGGACAGTATTGTCACAGAGAGCACCTCGCCGGAATATTACCAATATATGCCGGATGACATGTATGTGCCTTCCAAATGCAATTTGAGTAACGTATCTCCAGCCCCGTGGGGTAATCATGACTCTGCGGTTGTTTCAGCTTTTAAAAGTACCCTGCAGGATTTTATGGATGAGAATGAAAATGCCATCTATTACACCCAGCTTGGTACATATTCATTTTCAAAAACTGTTTCGGGCAATCCACAGGCAATCCGCAGGGCATTTACTGCCTATCTTGCAGATAAAAAAGAGAACGCTGTCGTAACCCGAAAAGGCGTCTTTTACGCAAGCAGTCAGCTTGTGCATATCATCGATTCTTCTAATTCCGTGACCTTTATGTGGGACGTGAAGTTGCAACAAGAGGTCGGGCTTGAAGAGGTGACGCATCGTAATTTCTTTTATGAATGGTCTATCCTCGCTGCAACAAAGAAATATGTAAGCGCACTGTAGTGCGTGTGTAGCTCTCCTTTTTCACGTTAGTAAATAATGAGATTATCCATGAAGAAGATCATATTCAGCCTGTTTTTTCTCGTGCTTACAATCTTCTGTGTACGTGTTGTCAACTCGGTTGCCGAGGTGGAACATGCCGCGCAAGACACTACATCGTTTAGAACCTTATTCAATAAGCCACTTGTTACAACATTTGTTTCTTTGGATGCATATAAAGATAACTCTCCTGTAACTAGAGAGCAGTTAAAGAATGCATTTGTTGCTATGATGGTGTGGAAGTACAAAAATGGCATCGGGGTTGTACGTTACAAGGCCTATTCAATATTTAAAGAAATGAAAACAGCGTGGGTAGGTGATACCAGTGCCGCAGTCACGCTTGTGCAATCTTTATATAAAAATGGTAAGGCAATAGACGTACTGAAAACTACATACTTTTTCACACTGGAATATATGCATGACGCCTCGAAGTCTGTGTACGAAGTGCGCTGTACTGTAAACGACATGGCTGTAGAAGTGAGAGCGAAAGAGCCTGAGAATGTTTTCAACAGGTACAAGAATGCATCTATGTGGCCTCCGTCTGCAAAAGAGCAGGACGAGAAGGTGTTGTCTCTTTTTGACAAGGAGTATCGCTCCTTCTTCAATAACAGTATCCATTATAAAAAAATAGAAAACTATCATGCTGAGATCGTAACATCACTGGAGAATTCATATATTCAGCAGATGTTGGGACGGCATGTACCCGCAAAGCGTTCTGAACTACGCGTGACGGAAAATGGAGTTTTTTGGGGTGATACCCCTTTGATTACCATTACCCCTGAAAACGGTCAGAACAAAATTACAGCGGATTTTGATCTGCATTACGTCGTATCAATGGACGGGAAGCGGCTGGCAAAAGCAGACGTAGTTCCGTACACGTATCTGCGCGAAACGTTCGGTAAATCGTTAGCGCGGTGTGATCCAGATGAAGTGCAGTTACAAACCATCCAAAAATACACTGTCGAGGAATACTTAAAGAAGCTCGGCACCTTTGTTTTTCCAGAATAACACGTCTATAACTTTAACCACCTGTTATTTTTTCGTTAACTAGCCGCGATAGTGCAATTAATCCTTGGGAAAAAGTGAAAGTTGCTCTATTTTAACAGCACCGTCTGAGAATGTGGTGCTTGGTGTGTGTATAACGAAAATAAATGTGACTTCAATAACATCCGGAGATATCGATGAAAAAGTTAGTTTTACTGTGTGCTGCTGTTTTTTGTTTGGCGCTTGTAGGTTGTAATCAGGAAATGAAGTCGGACTCTTCTCCTAAAGTTGCTGTAGTAGACCCTGCAAAAGTTTTTCAGGATAGCCAGCCAGGTAAAGACGGCATGGCGTACTTGGAAAAAGTAAGCGCAGAAGTGCAGCAGAAATTTAAAGATTTACAGAAAGAAGCTGCTGAATCAAAAGGTCAGGACCCTGCAAGTGTGAATGATCTTCAGGCACAGGTTGCTAAAATTCAGGAACGTGTATCAGCAGAACAGCAGATGGTTGTTACCAAGCTGAACGATCTTTTCCAGAAAGTGCTTGAGCAGTACCGTAAAGAAAACGGCGTAGCTTTGGTAATTCCTGCTGAACAGGCTTTAAGCTTTGACGAATCTGCAGACGCAACCGCAGCTATCGTAGCAATCATGAATAAAGAGAATGTAACTTTTGAATCTCCAGCAATGGACGATGCTAAACCTGCTGACAAAACCGTTAAGCCGGAAGACAAAGCTGCTGATATGAAAGACGATGCTATGAAACAGGCACAAGAGAAAAAAGACGAAGTAGCTCCAGCTGACAAGCCAGCAACTACGCCTGACGCAAAAGACGTTAAAAAGCAGTAATATTGTACAAAAACCGTACTGGTATTTACAGTAGGTTAATAGTATACGACAGGGAGATCGCTACAAAGCGGTCTCCCTTTTTTTATTCAAGCGGTAAATGCTTGATGGTGTGTGCTACCTAGGGTACACAACCCGCAGGAAGACTGCTAATCGCAGGTATACTGTGTTAGTTTTTTATTTTTTGCAGTTTGAAGTTTTGTGATGTTTCACAAACTTAGCTAATAATCCGCCACACATATATATTATGTGTATCCGCAACTCATATTTGGAGGAGACCCGATGGAAGCCGCCCATAAAAACCTTGCTTTAGACCTTGTTCGCGTTACAGAAGCAGCAGCATTGGCATCTGGCCGCTGGCTCGGCAAGGGTAAGAAGAACGAGGGCGACGGTGCAGCCGTTGATGCAATGCGTTACGCCTTTAATAACTTGTACCTTTCCGGCACAGTTATCATCGGCGAGGGTGAAAAAGATGACGCGCCTATGCTCTTCAATGGTGAAAAGCTCGGCATGGGCAAAGGACCGCAGGTTGATGTTGCGGTTGATCCCGTCGAAGGCACCAACCTTCTTGCATACGGTCGTCCTAACGCTATTTCTGTTGTAGGTACTGCTCCGGCAGGCACCATGTACAACCCTGGCCCAAGCTACTACATGCAGAAGCTTGTTGTGCCGCCAGCAGCGAAAGATGTTGTAGACATCGACGCTCCTGTTAAAGAAAACTTGAATAACATCGCAAAAGCTCTCGGCAAAGACGTTGACGATCTTGTTGTGTTTGTTCTTGATAAGCCACGCCACGAACAGCTTATTACTAAGATTCGTGAAGCTGGCGCACGCATTCAGCTGCATACTGATGGTGACGTTGCAGGCGCACTCATGGCAGTTGATCCACGTAGCGAAGTTGACGTAATGATGGGTACCGGCGGTACACCTGAAGGCGTAATCGCTGCATGTGCAATTAAAGGTGTCGGCGGCCAGATTTTTGCCCGTCTCGACCCGCAGTCTTACGTGGAAAAAGAAGCGATCCTTGAAGCAGGCATCGACCTTCGTGAAATCCACACAGTAAATACTCTCGTACGTAGTGACGAAGTATACTTTGCTGCAACCGGTATTTCCGGCGGCACATTCCTTCGCGGTGTTCAGTACACCGGAAACGGCGTTGTGACTCACTCCATGGTTATTAAAGGCCATAGTGGATCTATCCGTTACCTCGAAAGCATCCACAACTGGGATCGCGTTCGTCCAGAAGGCTTATAGTCTTATATTTGTTTGTAAAAAAGGCTGCTCGAAAGAGTAGCCTTTTTTTTTGTGCCTGAAATTTTAGTAACCAGTTTTCCCGATGGTATTCTTGAATGAAGGGCTACGTAGAAAGTTTGAATTGTCTTAGATTTGTTGCAATAGGTGCGCACAGAACCTATATGCAGTGAGTTGCATAGAGAGCTGTGTATTCCGTAGGCTCAAGATGCCTAATATTCATTGAAGGAACCGAAATAATGGAAACCTTAAAAGCTCATGGTTTGATTCTGCTAGCAACTTTTTTGATTGCAGGATCATTCATCGCATCTGCGAATGTGACAGGGCAGGTACATCCTGTTTCATTGAACTTGCTCCGATTTGTGATCGCAAGCGCCTGTTCATTACCGGCAGTACTTTTGAATAAGCGATACCGTAAGCAAATACCCTCGGTATTTCCGCGTTCATTTATCATCAGCTTTTTTTACTGTGGCTATTTTGTATGCCTGTTTGCAGCGCTGTTGACCACCACCGTAATTAACACGGGAACCTTGTACACTCTTACTCCGTTTATTACGGCCTTACTGAGTGTTGTGCTGCTTAAGCAGTCTATCGGTCTGAAACGCACGCTGGTATATATTCTGGGTGCCGTGGGAACGCTGTGGGTTGTATTCAAAGGTGATCTGGCAGCATTCCAAAGTCTTTCACTTAACTCTGGCGATATGCTCTTTATGCTGGGTGTTCTTTCCATGTGTGGATATACGCTTGCGCTGAAGCTACTGTACAGACAGGACAGCGTGGTTGTACTTACATGCTGCACGTTGATGGGCGGAACAATCTGGATGGCTCTCGCTGCGATGGCATTCGGTATTCCATTGCAATGGAATTTGCTGACAGCTGGCGACTATGTAAACTTGCTGTATCTTGCAATAGGTACAACGCTGGTTACGTCCTACCTTTTTCAAAAAGCCTCCATTACACTGACCCCGAACAATGTTACCGCGTACATTTATTTAAGTCCGGCATGTGTGGCAGTGCTCGATTATGTTGTTAACGGCATCACACTGTCCAACACCATTTTATTCGGTATTGTGCTTTCTATGGTGGCAACCTTTTTGCTGCAAGCCATGAGCTATCTAAAGCAGAAATAGCAATTGGGCGCTTGCCTGATTGTTTTGAATACAAACAAAGCCCCCTGTGGAAGTTCCAACAGGGGGCTTTTGTAATATCTTATGATGGGATGCGAGGATTGTAAGGGGGGAGAAGTGATGCTGGAAGAAAGCATTGCCCACAAAAAAAGCTGCTAGTTAAAAAACTAGCAGCTTGTATAAGCATGGTGGGGATGGGAAGATTCGAACTCCCGACCAACTGGTTCGTAGCCAGCTACTCTATCCAACTGAGCTACATCCCCTCAGTGCGAAAAAAGGTATATGTCTGTAAGCCGTGATCGTCAAGCACTTTATAAAAAAAATGCAGGTAATGTTTTCATTCAAGCCACTGAGTTTTTTTCAGACCTTGAAATGGATCAATCAAGCTAATTAGTCAGCGTACAGTATGCCGTTCTCTTCGAAATTGGGTAATGATTACCTGTTCGGCGGTTGTACTGTTTGATGTAACTGCAAAAAATAATCGAGAAAAGGCCGACGATGAAAGTAGCACCTTGTCATTTCTCAAATTGTGTTTCGCACTAGATAAGTGTTTTGTTTCAGTGAGATAGATGGTTGTTTTTATTTTCAGAGTGTATCTGCTTGGTAATTACTGGCTGGAAAGGGGATTTGCAGCGGCGTTAGTCTCATTTCGCATATGCTTTTATTGGCTTAAACTGACCCCTATTGTTCTTGCATGGAACCATAGAGGCTGGGAAATATGTACATTTTTAATGCACCACGTTTTTTAATGAATGCTAACCGTTGAGGGAAGATATGAGTAATGCGACAAACAACAATATAATGAGTAACACATATCCGCGCCGCGATTTTTGCAAAAAGACTGTGATTGCCGCGGCAGTAACAGCTTCTGGCTATAACTTTGTTAATGCCGGAATAAAAGCTCATGCGGCGACCCCCAGTAAGGTAGGCGCAAACAAGGTGTCAGTTCATCACGAATGGGGGACATTGAAAGAGGTTGTGTGTGGCATTCCTAATATTCGAATTCCCACAGAGCTACCGGATGCCGTTTACAAATATGCCCCCACCGACGGAATTAAATTTCTAGAAGCAAATCTTGGGAAGAATCTTAAAGAAGCCGATCCAGACGTTTATAACGTTATTTCCGAACAGATGGATGGTGCAGTTAAAATTTTGGAAAAACGCGGCATAAAGGTGCATAGGCTCAAAGAGGTTACCGATGATGAGAATGCGTATTTGTCCAGAATTTTCCCACCAAGCATTGTACAGTTTTTTCCTCGAGATCCAATGCTTGTCATTGGAAACAAATTTATTGAAACAGAGCTTTTTTTACCCCTGAGGCGTCGGGAACGGTTTGGTGTCCGGCGTGCATTAGCAAAGCGACTGGCCGATAGTGATGCACAGGTTGTTTCAGTTCCGATAGCTGATCCTGTTCAAGAACAGCAAGATGGTTCATGGGGGGCTGGGCCTTTCCTTGAAGGGGGAGATGTATTCCTTCTCGGTAAAGATATTTATGTGGGCAACACCGGGAACGCAAGTAACACAGCAGGAGTGCAGTGGTTAGCACAGTATCTCGGCGACAGTTACAATGTTCACGAAATCAAGTTGTCCAATAAATTCCTGCACCTTGACTGCTGTCTTGCAACACCGAGGCATGGTTTAGCCATTGTGTGTCGAGAAGCGTTTATTGATGGCCTGCCTGAATTTTTGAATGGATGGGATCTTATTGATGTTCCATTCAAGGACGCCAAAGAAAAGCTGGCTTGTAATGGACTGGTTCTCGATGACAAAACTATTTTAATAGCATCAGGACTCGATTATCTGGCAAAAGGGCTTCGTGAAGCAGGGCAGGAGGTTATTGAAACACCGTTCGATGCTGTATATCAATATGCCGGTGCATTTAGATGTTGGCATCATCCGCTCATCCGTGAGTCTTAGAATTTGAGTCTTAGAATTTTGATCGAATGATAGCGTAGGGTACAGGCGTGTCGTAACGCAGATGCTAGATGTCGGTTTTAGTAATTCGTGGACAGTGGGAAAATGCCAATGAGAGTCATCAGTATTTTCAATCTGACTAGATGTGTTGTCGAACTGAAGCACGTCTTTTGAATTTTATTCATGACAACACGAATACTGGTAACTGAGTGCAGGGGGGGGATAGAGAAAAGCAGCCATTTTTTTGCTGGAAAAAGTCAATTTCCAATTGATGGGTGATAAGGCAGCGTCTCGTGCAAAAAACACTTTAGTGCTTGGTTAGTGTTCGATTTATTTTTTTATTTGCTTAAATGAAACGTTCAGACAAGGGCGCAAAGTGGATTTTTTGGTGCGGATTGGTGACGAGGTATTTTGAGATTTGGTGAGTAGGGTATTTTGCATAAAAAAAAGGCTGCTAGTTAAAAAACTAGCAGCCTATATTCTCAATGGTGGGGATGGGAAGATTCGAACTCCCGACCAACTGGTTCGTAGCCAGCTACTCTATCCAACTGAGCTACATCCCCACTTCGATTTGCTATTTTTGCGTATTGCGGCGTTACTTCAAAAACGTCAAACTCTCGCATATGTTAGATATGCTTCGACCTTGTCGTATTTTCGCGCCTTGCACTACACAAAACTATCAAAATCTCAATGTATATGTGTGATGAAAAAGATCATCACTTGGTGAGAGCGTTGGATTACTCTCGTATAAAGCGTCTGCGTAAACAGTCGCATATAATCAAGTGGTGGGGATGGGAAGATTCGAACTCCCGACCAACTGGTTCGTAGCCAGCTACTCTATCCAACTGAGCTACATCCCCACTTCGATTTGCTATTTTCGCGTACTGCTGTGTTGCTTCAAAAACGTCAAACTCTCGCATATGTTAGATATGCTTCGACCTTGTCGTTTTTCGCGCCTTGCACTACACGAAACTATCAAAATCTCTATGTATATGTGTAATGAAAAAGATCATCACTTGGTGAGAGTGTTGGATAACTCTCGTATAAAGCGTCTGCGTAAACAGTCGCATATAATCAAAGTGGTGGGGATGGGAAGATTCGAACTCCCGACCAACTGGTTCGTAGCCAGCTACTCTATCCAACTGAGCTACATCCCCACTTCGATTTGCTATTTTCGCGTATTGCAGCGCACCCCTAGGGCACTTGCATCCGTACGGTTCGTTACCTCACCTACGGCTTGCTGGCGTTACTTCAAAAGCGTCAAACTCTCACATATGTTAGATATGCTTCGACCTTGTCATTTTTTCGTGCCTTGCACTACGCAAAACTATCAAAATCTCTATGTATATGTGTAATGAACTAAATCATCACTTGGTGAGAGCTTGGATAACTCTCGTATAAAGCGTCTGCGTAAACAGTCGCATATAATCAAAGTGGTGGGGATGGGAAGATTCGAACTCCCGACCAACTGGTTCGTAGCCAGCTACTCTATCCAACTGAGCTACATCCCCACTTGTATTGATGCCAACCTTGCACATCGCTGCGTTACTTCGCAGTTCTCAAACCCTCACATATGTTTAGATATGCTTCGGCCTTGATCACTGCTCGTGCCTTGCGCTGCACAAACTTGTCTCAATCCAAATATATATGTGTGATGAACTAAATCATCACTTGGCGAGAGCTTGGATAACTCTCGTATAAAACGTCTGCGTAAACAGCCGCATATAATCAAAGTGGTGGGGATGGGAAGATTCGAACTCCCGACCAACTGGTTCGTAGCCAGCTACTCTATCCAACTGAGCTACATCCCCACTAGATATTGATGCCTGATTTCTTCACTTCTAGGTGCCTCAATCCGACTCAATCAAAATTTTGTGAAGTGACTTTCGTCACAGCGAGAGGGGGTATATGTTCAACCCTCTGCAAGGTCAAGTGCTTTTTGAAAAAAAAGTTTTTTTTCTAAAACCGACTGCCTCTGTGTTGCTAGCTTTGTTTGTTTTTCTTTGGAAGAAAAACGCCTGTCAGAAAAAAACTGACAGGCCTTATAAGCAAATGGTGGGGATGGGAAGATTCGAACTCCCGACCAACTGGTTCGTAGCCAGCTACTCTATCCAACTGAGCTACATCCCCACAACAAAGCGTTGCTAACAACGTGAGGAGGGTTATATGCAGCATTGTTCAGCCAGTCAAGGTGAAATTTTAAAAAAATTGAATGTTCTCTGAAGAGTGAGTGACACTAAAAGCCGTATATAATGATACAGAATCGACGGCGTGAAGAAGGAGTACTACATTTTTTGTGTGTACAGTTCTTTTTTTACGTTTTTTGTCTATTGCCTACTACGGCAGAAGTGGGTAGGGGAACAATGCTTTTGTTGTGTCTCCCGTAGAAACTATCTTTGTATCGGCGCTGTTGCCGATAATTATAATGCAGCAAATTGCTTTGTGCATATACTAAAGCACGCAGACGGCACTAATTACATAGTGCTTAAAAAGAAACAGCCCGCATTATAATGCCGGTCTGTTATCAATCAAATATCACATCTTGATTGTACGATTACTTGTGTTACAGTGTAGCGCGACATTCAATCACTATGGGATATCAACTAGAGAAAAATATGCTCGAGAGAAAAATAGAAGCAGCTCGGAATGAGCTGAGACAAATAGCTGCCGAATACGGTGCAGATAACATTTCCGTGGCATGGACAGGCGGTAAAGATTCTACCGTTACCCTCCATATCTGGAAGGATATTTTGGCTGAAATGGGTGTGGAGCGCGTAACGGCTCTGAACATCGATACAGGCTGTAAATTTCCGGAAGTGCTGGATCAGCGTGATACGTTGGCTCAGGACTGGGGTATTGACCTCACCATCGTGCGACCGGAAGTGGATATGTCACAATATCCAGTGGCGCAGAATAAGGTTACTTGTTGTGCAGATTTGAAAGTTGAACCGCTAAGCCGCGGTGTCAAACAGCAGGATATTGAAGTGTTGCTGACCGGTATCCGTAAGGATGAGCATCCGGACAGGGACCGCCCTATGCGCGAGCAAAGAGATCGGCCCAACTGCCTTATGATGCATCCAGTACTGGATTTTAGTGAGATGGATATCTGGGCGTACACAATGCAGCATGATCTACCGTACTGCCCGCTGTACGATTCCGGCTACCGTTCATTAGGGTGTGTGCCATGTACCAAACCGTGTGACGGTTTTGGTAGTCAAACTGGCGAACGTGCCGGACGTGATGGTGAAAAAGAAGCTAAAATGGATATGCTGCGAAGCCTCGGATACTTTTAGATCCGGTCGCAGTAAACACCTTCCATAAAGGTTTCCAAAGCGTCATCCATTTCACGCAGATAAGCTGCAATGTCGCTTTTATCACCGCAATGGGTGCATTCCATATACACATGCTGGCAGCTGCGTTTTACAGTAAGCGGTTTTTTGCATTTTTTGCATGGAATAGTTGTCTCAGCGCTTCGCTTCCAGCTAGATCCCCACATATGTAAACTCCTGATTAGACCCAAAGTACGCCTTGGTCTGAATATTTGATGGTTGTTTGCGAAACACGCTGATACCGCATAATTTTTCACACTGCAATTGACTTATGTGATGAATTATTGCTCATGCCATCACAATATCCCTCGCTTGTTGCTTTTTAGATAGCAACATGCCAAAAAGTTCGTCTAACCGTTTTGATGATGAACCTGCATTGCACAACAAGACTGGTTCATTAAAAAATGATATTTTGCACTTCCAGTTACCATAAGGAGAATTCTAATGTTGTCTGAAAAAATGAACCAAGCTTTGAATGACCAAGTGAAATGGGAAATGTTCTCCAGCTACCTGTATCTCTCCATGTCCGCTTACTTTGCTGATAAAGGCATGGGCGGCTTTGCAAAATGGATGCGTGCACAGGCTCAGGAAGAACTCTTCCATGCAACAAAATTTTATGACTACATTAATGAACGCGGCGGCCGTGTTATTCTTCAGCCAATTGATGCGCCTCAGAACGAATGGGCAGGCACCATCGACGTGTTTGAAGAGACTCTTAAGCACGAACAGAGCGTTACTTCCCTCATCAATAATCTCGTAAACCTTGCGATCGATGAGCGTGACCACGCAACCAACATCTTCCTCCAGTGGTTCGTTTCCGAACAGGTTGAAGAAGAAGATACTGTGAACGATGTTCTCGGTCAGCTTAAAATGATTGGTGGTGAAGGTCAGGGCATGCTTATGCTCGATAGAGAGCTTGGACAGCGCGTGTTTACTCCGCCTGTAAAATAAGCGCCTTCTCTTTCAAAAAATAGTTATTAAAAAATCCCCGCATACAGACTGTATGCGGGGATTTTTTTATGCGGTCGCTTGCTCTGCAAGCAGTGGCTCAAGGGATGTAGTACAAACAACACGAAGTAATGAGGCAAAGTTGTCAATTTCCCCATGGATAGACGTGGCTTCATTATGCAAGGTCGATAAGAACCGACCAATCGTGGTGTTTTCCTGTTGTGAAATGCGTTCGAGAATGCTCCAAAAACGCATTTCTAGGCGTATGCTTGTAACTGCTCCGTTTAGGCGTATGGAGCGGGTCTGTTGCATGTATTCCTGTGGTGGAGTAGACGCATAAATTAGGCACATATGTTTTTCCTCATCTAGGGATGTGAACATATTGTATCGCTTTTTATGTGGATTATCTACCCCGATTGGGTTGTCTATTTGTCTGTAAAAACGGTTGCTAGCTAAGAAGCGCCACAAACTGCTTGAGCCATGCTGGGTGTGCAGGCCATGCAGGCGCAGTTACGAGATGGCCGTCAGTAAGCGCGGAATCGAGCGCGATTTCGCAGTATTCACCACCAGCGGCTGCCACTTCAGGGGCGCAAGCAGGGTATGCTGAAACTTTATGTCCTTTGAGAACATCAGCAGCGACAAGAATCTGTGGGCCGTGGCAGATAGCTGCAATCGGCTTTTTAGTGCTGTCAAAGTGGCGTACCATGGCGAGCACTTCAGGATTAAGGCGAAGATACTCAGGCGCACGGCCACCAGGGACGACTAAACCGGCATATTCTTCAACAACAACAGAAGCAAAATCTTTGTTCAGCATAAAGTTGTGGCCGGGCTTTTCAGTGTATGTCTGATGCCCTTCAAAGTCGTGAATAGCGGTTGCAATAAAATCGCCGAATTTCTTGTCAGGACAAACAGCGTCTACCTGAAAACCCATAGCCTGCAATGCCTGAAAAGGAACCATCAATTCGTAATCTTCAACAAAGTCGCCGCAAATAAGAAGTAATTTCTTTTCCATATGTCTCTCCTAGTTTCCATGTTCTGGTGGTGCTTAGCTCTTGTGATTTGCAACATGTATATAGTGTTTTTGCGATGCGGTGGTAATATTCCAGTACTACACAGATAAGAAATCTTAGGGACACAGTGTAAAAAGTGTTGCTGAGATTTTTGTATTTCTGAAGGGCGGGGGAGACTTCTATTCGGTTTGAGCTGGTTAAGATACGTATAATGGTGAAAGGCTCACAGCGGATAGACAGCTAAAAGGGAAAGGGCTAATCTGCTCAATCACCTTTACTCCTAGCCATCCCATTGTGTCTGTACAACACAGATAACACTGTATGGGGTAAGATAAACAATGCAGGTAAGGACAATGATAAGAGCATTTCAACAAGCTGACATGGATCAGGTTATAGCAATATGGCTTGATGCTTCAATCCAAGCTCATGACTTTATAGCGCGTACATTCTGGGAATCTAAGATTAACGATATGCGTGAAATATATATTCCATCTGCTGAAACCTATGTTTATGAAGAAAATGAGACAATCAAAGGCTTTGTTGCGTTGTATGAAAATACGATTGCTTCGATCTTTGTTTCCCCCGATCATCAAAGACTAGGTATTGGCAAGCAACTTATTGCCAAATCTAAGGACGTTCGTTCGCAATTATCTCTTTCTGTCTACAAACAGAACCACAACAGCATTGTTTTTTATAAGGAATGCGGTTTTGAAATTATACGCGAACAAGTTGATACTCATACCGGAGCTTCTGAATTTTTAATGAGTTTTCCATAACCTCCTTACGAGCTACCCTCAACGCTTTCGCAATACCTCAGCACAATAAACTGAGGGTGACTTCAGATACGTTGTGGGACATTGATTTCGAAAACCGGTCAGACACATGTAACGTGTTTGGCCGGTTATTTTAGATGCTCGTAGAAATATGAATTTGAGATGTTATACCGATAGACTTAGGCTGAGAACTGTTTCCGGCAATGCTAGAGAGCTTAACCGTCAGCATAAAAGCAAGTTTTAAGAATAGGGTTGGAGCTTTGCTAACAGTCCGAATATGCAATGAAGTTATTTCGCACCATATCTGAAGATGATTTTCTTAAAACTAAAGCCCCTGTTATCGATTGATAGCAGGGGCTTTAGTTTTAATTGATCCCAAAATCAGCATTTATGTCCCGCAGTTTGATACGAACTATGCAGGGGCTTTTCTATGTGTTTTGGAAACTACGTCTGTTGTTTATTTGCCGTAGTATGCTGTTTTGAAGAGTTCTTTCATCTGCTCAACAGAGATTTCTCTTGGGTTAGTGCTGGTGCAAGGGTCACCTACAGCGCCTTCAGAGATAACATCAAGGCTTGCAAGGAAAGCTTCTTCCGGTACGCCGAATTCTTTCAATGAAGTTGGAATGTGGAGTGCGTTGTTCAAGTATTCTACAAAGCCGATGAGTGCGTTAACGCGTTCTTCCGTTGTGTTGCCTTCAAGGCCAAGGCGCTTTGCAATGTCTGCGTATTTTTCACCAGCAACTTCTGCGTTGAAGCGAATAGCAGCCGGAAGATAAATTGCGTTAGCGCAGCCGTGAGGAATGCTGAACATTTTACCGGTCTTGTGTGCCATGCTGTGAACGATTCCAAGAATTGCGTTGGAGAAAGACATACCTGCAAGGCACTGTGAAAGGTGCATTTTTGCGCGTGCGTTCTCGTCACCTTCGTAAGACTCTACAAGATGATCCTGAACCATTTCGATGGATTTCATAGCAAGGGCATCAGTAAGTTCGTTTGCCATAATGGAAACGTAGGCTTCCAATGAGTGAGTTAGCGCGTCCATGCCGGTGTGGGCAACCAGTTGACCGGGCATTGTCTGTGCGAGATTGGAATCTACAATAGCCATGTCAGGGGTGATGTTGAAGTCCGCAATAGGGTATTTCAACTCAGTTTTTTTACTAGTAATGATTGAAAATGCAGTAACTTCTGTACCTGTTCCACTAGTTGTAGGAATAGCTACAAAGCGAGCTTTGCGGCGTAACTGCGGCAGGTTGAAAGGAATTGCTGCCTCTTCAAAGGTGAAATCAGGGTTTTCGTAGAAAATCCACATTGCTTTAGCAGCATCAATAGGTGAGCCGCCACCGATACCGAGAATGAGGTCCGGCTGGAATTCGTTCATCACGGCAACGCCGCGCATAACGGTTTCGTCAGAAGGATCAGCTTCGACGCCTTCAAAAAGACGAGTCTCAATACCGGCTTCTTTAAGGTAGCTTTCAATTTTTTCTAGCGCACCATTTTTTTTGATGGAGCCACCGCTGATAACAATAACAGCTTTATTACCATCAAGTGTTTTAAGTTCTTCAATAGTATTTTCACCAAAGTAAACATCTCTAGGAATAGTAAAACGAGCCATGTGTAAGTCTCCCTATTGTATAAATAGTATTGTAAATTTAGTTATGTTTCTCTTTGTGCCAATTGCATTGTCGATGCGCTTAGTGAATCACATTATCTTGCTGCTTGCAGGGGGAAAGAGTCGGCAATACAAAAACAATGCACAAAGAGAAATAGGTGCTGTACCCACCTTGGATACACAGCCAAGTTGTATAAACAGTATTTCGATTTTTCTGTAAAGTACGCACTTTTCGGTGCAGTAGTGTGCATTTAGATACTGGTTTACAAAAGGTAACTACCTAGAAATGCATTTGTGGGGGTGTCCAATACTTGGCGAATATGCTATTGATATCCCGATAAGCATGTGGATGTAGAACGTCATGTGCGTAGTAAAATGAACTTGCAGTCAATGAATGATCAGCCCCTTTCGCGATTGCTGATTACGATATTTATGTAAAGGTTGGTTTAATGCCTGAAGATAGAACGAATAAGATTAGTTGCAGCAGCTATACGTACGAACTTGAAATTGCTTTTGAAATTCTTTCAGGCAAATGGGTGCCGCAAATTATTTGGCATTTGGCTAAAGGAGAGCAGCGTTTTGGGCAGCTACGAAAGTTGATGCCGAAAGTGACGCAAAAAATGCTCACCCAGCAGCTTCGCAGTTTGGAAAAGAATGGCATTATCAACAGAAAAGCCTATCCGGAAGTTCCTCCCGTGGTGGAGTATTCACTTACGGAGATTGGAAAAAAGTTAATACCTTCATTTGATAGCCTTGATGCATGGGCTGTGGAGTATTTGAAAAATAGAGACGGGCAGGCTGAATAAAAAGAGTATTATAATTCCGCAAGTTGCACGCTGAACAGTTTTTTTCCGAGCTGGCTGAATGTTACGGAAATATGTCTTTTCATAATATCTTTTGCCGAGTTGACTTATCTGCTATCGTGGAGACTACATTTTCTACAACCTCAGTTATTCCTGTATTGGAGGTTTTGTGCCCACATTCGACAGAACAATCATAATCGCCGGAGCGGCTGGTCAGGGACTGGTCACTGTTGGTGAGTTGCTCAGTAAGATTTTGACCCGCGCAGGGTATGAAGTATTTGCAACACAGTATTACATGTCGCGCATTCGTGGAGGTCATAACTCCTTTCGAATCCGTATAAGCGATATGCCGCAGTTTGCTTCAGCAGATGAATGCGATATTTTGTTTGCATTCGATCAGGATGCAGTCGCACAGCACTTTGAAATGCTGCACGAAAGCGGAACCGTTATTTTAAGCGATAAGCTTAATGCCATGAACAAGCAGTGCGTAAGCATCCCTTTTGATACGCTCGCTTCTAAACCCCTATATGAAAACGTGGTGGCTTTAGGTGTTTTGTGTGCATTGCTTGGACTGGATCGTTCGTTGCCGGAACAATTGTTGTCTGAACGCTTTACTCCTAAGGGGGAAAAAGTTGTTGCAGATAATATTGAAACACTCGGCGGCGCGTACGACTGGAGTTTAAACTTCACAGACAAATGTTCACAGTTACCTAAAATGCACATGCATCCGGAACGTATCCTTATCAACGGCAATACCAGCATTGCCTTGGGTGCTATGGCGGCAGGCGTAAAGTTTTGTTCATTTTACCCTATGACACCGGGATCTTCTGTCGCACAAACGCTCATTAACCACTCCCAAGAAATGGGTATCGTGGTTGAGCAGGTGGAAGATGAAATTGCAGCGTTGAATATGGCACTCGGTGCTTCATACGCTGGCGCAGCCTCGATAGTTCCTACATCGGGCGGCGGGTTTGCACTTATGACGGAAGCCGTGAGTCTTTCGGGGATCATGGAACAGCCAATTGTGGTTGTTATTGCACAGCGTCCAGGCCCCGCAACAGGTATGCCGACTCGTACAGAGCAGGGTGACCTGCTGTTTGCCATGTTCGGCGGACACGGTGAATTTCCGCGTATAATTTTGACCCCAAGCACAGTCGAAGAATGCTTCGAAATGGGGCATCGCGCCATCAGGTGCGCAGAACAGTATCAAAGTCCGGTTATTATTCTTACGGACCAATTCCTCGCAGATGGGTTGCAGAGTCTAGAAACATACGACCTGCACGATCTGCCGGAAGTGGCACGACCGGACTATTCTGATACTCATTCAGAAGGCTACAAACGTTATTTGCTGACGGACGATGGTATTTCACCGCGCCGTATTCCAGGCTACGGTAAATCCATTGTTCTGGCAGACAGCCATGCACATAACGAACGTGGCAATATTACGGAAGATAGGCAGCTCCGCAATGTGATGGTGGAAAAAATGCTGCTGAAAGAGTCCTGTATCCGTAAAGATGTGCTTCCTCCGCGGTATTTCGGAAACGAAAATGCGGATAGGCTGCTTATTTGCTGGGGCTCAGTAGAAGGCGCCGTGCGTGAGGCAGCAGCAGAGATGACAGAACGTGGCGAACACGTCGCAGTGCTTAGCTTCTCACAAGTTTGGCCATTGGATGTGGAGCAGTTTATGCCGTATCTGGAAAATGCCAAAGAACGGGTGTGCATTGAAGGAAACTCCAATGCGCAGTTTGCATGGCTGTTGAAAGGGCTTACCTGTGTTCCTATTCAGAAAATAGTCAGCAGATACGACGGACGTCCGCTAACCGCTGGTTACATTATCCGTAAGATGTACGAGGAGTAGGCACTATGCGCGATATCAACGAATATGGTCATTACAACGAAGCTTGGTGCCCCGGCTGTGGTAACTTTGATATTTTAAAGGCATTAAAGCAGACACTTGCTGAACTGGATATTGCACCGCATCAAGCGGCCATTATTTCAGGAATTGGGCAGGCTGCCAAAATGCCGCATTACATAACCGCCAACGGATTTAACGGGCTGCACGGCAGAGCGTTACCACCGGCACAGGCGGTAAAGATTGTTAATCCGGAGCTCACAGTTATCGCCACCAGCGGTGACGGCTGTACCTACGGTGAGGGCGGTAACCATTTTCTTGCCGCCATCAGACGCAATGTGGATATGGTAGCACTCGTGCACGATAATCAGGTGTATGGACTCACCAAGGGGCAGGCAAGCCCGACAACTCTAGAAGGGCAGATAACAAAGACGCAGCCGTTTGGTGTAACAAATGCACCGTTTAATCCAGTGGAAGTAGCCATTGCCATGCGCGCAAACTTTGTTGCACGTTCTTTCTCCGGTAATGTGCCGCATCTGGTGGAAACATTAAAGGCCGCTATTGCGCACCCGGGATTCGCTCTTGTGGATGTGTTCCAGCCATGTGTTTCCTTTAACAAGGTGAATACCTTTGGTTGGTATAAAAAACGTTGTTACGAGCTGGGTGAAGAGTACGATTCAACAAACTGGCATGCTGCTATTGAAAAAGCAAACGAGTTTGATGAGCAGATTCCTATAGGTGTGCTCTACACTAATGATCGTCCTTCCTACGGTGGACATCTTCCTAAAGATCTCGAGTATCCGCTTGGTTCCGGCGAAGTTAACAATGAAAAGTTTGATAGCATCGTGAAAAAGTATTCCTAGAGTCAGATAAAATACATACAGGCTGCTTTCCATATTGGGAGGCAGCCTTTTTTGTTCCCCGTTTTTCCTCGACGAGATTTTCGTAGGTCTCTGACGAAGCATGCAAATGTCTCCGAAGGTCGGAAGTTCACCCTACGGAAATTGCTTCCGTAACGCTTCTAGATTCGCGAACGGTTGACTGCCCCTGTCCCCAACGCCCCGTACATGGATACTATCTCCTTAACCCCGTCTATATTTTTTAGTAATTCGGTTATTGTTAAAACATAGTGGGATGCGCGTGTTGTCTCTTTGGAAGAATAATATATCCATTCTTTCCTTCTTCATTTTGGATATACTGAACGTACTTTTTATGGTGCGGGAAGTTGAAAGACATAAACGAAAGGACGGGTGTGTATGCTTACCTATATAGAGCGCAGAGAAAAAACAGACATTGCACTTATCGAAACCCTTGTGCAAAGCATGGCTGTGTTGCCGGATTTACGGTTATTCAGCGTGCTTGAAACATTGCTTACAGATGAGGTTGTTGTTGATTACACCTCGCTGGTCGGTGGAGAACCACACGAGGAAACACCAAAGGGTGTAATCCGTCGCTGGAAAGAATCTCTGTGCGGGTTTGATGCTACACAGCATAAAATAGAAAATATTATTGTAGAATTAAAAGGGCAGGAAGCCACAGTAAAGGCTGATGCCACCGCCACATATTTTTTGAATGAACACATATGGGAAGGCAAAGGTCGCTATGTGTTCGGCTGTCGCTTTACCGCAGATGGCTGGAAGATTAACAAACTGCAATTTAATTTTGAGAGCGAAAAAGGCAAACGGGATATTCTTCAAAAAGCTCGGGAGCTGGTAGATAAAAAAGGAAAATGCAATATGAACGAGTAGAAACGTATTGCTTTGATTGACAAATATTTCTCGGAAAAAATGAATCAGGCTTCTGCATACAAAATGCAGGAGCCTTTTTTTGTGCTTTCTGAGACACAATGTCTTTGCAGAAAGAGTGTTGTGAAAGAGTGTTGACGAAAAGTTGAAATCAAACTAATCAAATGAATAAATCAAATGAATAAATCAAATGAATGAATCAAGTGAATTAATTCTAAGGATGAATATATGTCTGCAAAAGTGTGGAAAGAACGAAAAGTACGAAAAACACCAGAAGAAACTCGCCAGTCTCTACTGGATGCAGGACTTATGCTGTTTGGTCGGGATGGATATAAAAATGTGACAACTAGGGCTTTGGCTGAAGAAGCCGGAGTGAATCAGGCTGCCATCCCGTATCATTTTGGCGGCAAGAAAGAACTCTACATCGCTGTGGCAGAAAGCATTGTGGAAGATGTTTCGAAGCAGTTTGGTTCCATGGTGGAAATGTTGAATAAAGATCTACACACAGCAAATGGTGACAAGAAGGCAATTGCAGAAACACTTACTGCCTTTATTAATATCTTTTTGAATACGGTTCTGGGGAACTCTGTGAATGAGCTGCGGTTCCAGTTTATCAATCAGGAATATCTGCGCCCGAGTGATGGGTTCACTATCATTTATGAACGAGTGATTCAGCATGTGCACAAATTTCTCACAGCATTGGTATCTACATGCTTCTCGCTGCTGGAAGAATCCGAAGAAGCCAAGCTGCGGGCAAACTCCCTGGCGGGTATGATGCTCATTTATTTGTTTGGTCGTCCTGTAGTGCTGAAGCGGGCAGGGTGGGATGAATACACCCCGCAGAATATTGCTAAGATAAACACAGCGGTAACAGAAATGGCGTTGAATATGCTGTGTCTGAACAGTGCTCTGAAGGATTAATATCATGCGGGTGCTCGATATTTTGAAGACGAGAAAGCTTGTAGTGGTGCCAGTACTGCTCATTGGTGTGCTGGTCTTTGTGGGCATGGTTAAGACAAAAAAAGCACCACAAAGAGTGCCGCCGCAGGAGCGAGTGCAGGTTGTACGCACTCTTACTGTTCCGGCGGTGAGTGTTGTGCCGCGTGCTCTGGGCTATGGCTATGTGCAGCCGGGGCAGGTGTGGGACGCTGTTGCTGAAACGAGTGGCAAGATTGTAGCTGTGCATCCGGCGCTGAAGAAAGGTAATATTATCGGCAAGGGTGAAGTGCTTTTACGCATAGATCCTGTTGAACAAGGAAACGCGCGGCAGCGTGACGAAGCCAATGTGCAGGATGTTCTCGCGCAGATTCGCAGACTGGATCAAACCGAAAAAGATACCCGACGCAAGTTGAAAATTGAGCAAGACAAGCTGAAACTAAGTCGTAGTGAGCTTGATCGTAATTCTATATTGTTTGCAAACAATGTAATTTCTAAATCAGAACAGGACACGGTCGAACACAATTACCTGACACAGAGCAATGCTGTGCAGAATTACTCTTCTACCTTGAATACTATTCCTGCGGAACGCCAACAGTTGCGTGCGCGTCTTTCGTCAGCTCGTTCGCAGGTGGCAGATGCAAAGCACGACGAAGCAAAGACTGTTATCCGTGCTCCGTTTGATTGCCGTGTTGCAGACGAGAAAGTGGAAATTGGTCAAGCAGTAAAAATAGGGGAGCTGCTGGCAACGCTGGATAGCATGGGACGCTCTGAAGCTCTTGCGCAGGTTCCGTTGTATCTTTTCAAAAACGTAGTGCCCCGCGGAGAACGGCCAAATTTCGAAGGCGGGAAATCTACAGAAGTTGTGCGCGATTTTGTTAAGCTGGATGCTATTATTCGTCTAAAATTGCCGGATAGCATTGTGGAATGGACAGGCAAAGTTGTGCGCTTGAGTGATGCCGTGGATACTGCAACTCGCACCATAGGTATTTATGTTGCGGTGGATGATCCGTACCTAAAAGTAGAAGGCGGCAAGCGACCTCCTTTGCTTAAAAACATTTATGCAGAAGTAGAACTGCGCGGTGCTCCGCGTCCGAATACTGTCATTGTCCCCCGCTCTGCCGTGCACGACCAGATTGTGTATGTGGTAGATACACAGAACCGTTTGCGTTTGCGCACAGTGGTAACGCATTCTCCGCAGTCCGGATTTGTTTCTATTTCAAGCGGCATCAAAGCTGGCGATGTAATCGTACTGAGTGACGTAGTGCCAGCCATCGACGGTATGCTTTTAAAAACAGTGGACGATGCTAAAGCTCTCCAGCGTCTTGTTGCCGAGGCAACAGGTGAAGGGAGCGTAAAATGAGCCGGCAGATAGGATTTATCCGGTATTTTGCAGGGCATCCTACTGCGTCGAATCTGCTTATGCTGATCTTGCTGGTACTTGGTATTGTCACTGCGCCAAAATTGGTGCGCGAAACGTTTCCAGACTTTTCCCCTTCAGAAGTGGAAGTTGTAGTTAAGTATTCCGGTGCTACTGCGGAAGATGTGGAAGAATCTATTTGTCAGCGAATTGAAGATGCCGTGGATGGCGTTGCCAACGTGGAGGAAGTGCGAAGCGAAGCCCGCGAAAACAGGGGCAGAGTTGTTGTAAAAATGCTCGAAGGCGGCGACGTAAAGCAGTTTGTTGATGATGTGAAAACAGAGATCGACGCTATTGATGACTTTCCAATGGAAGCGGATGAGCCTGTAGTGCAACGGCTTGGTCGTAAACATAATGTGGTATCCATAGCTGTCAGTGGTCCTATGTCGTTGCCGCATTTGAAGTTGTACTGCGAGCAGTTGAAAGACCGCTTGTTGAAAGATCCGCTCATTACGCTTGTGGATGTTGAAGGCTTTTCGGAGCATCAAATTCGTATTGAAGTGCCAGCGGCAACGTTAATGCAGTTCGGGCTTTCCATGTCGGATATTACCGATGTCATCAGCCGTCAGAGTATTGATTTACCAGCGGGTACAGTACAAACACACGACGCAGACATTCTAATCCGTTTCGCTGATCAACGTAGAAAAATTTATGAGTTCGAAGACCTGATTGTCGCATCCGGTAAAACCGGAGCAGAGATTCGACTCGGTGATATTGCACACATTAGCGATACCTTTGAGCTCGACGAGGATAAGTACATCTTCAACGGCAATCGTGCAGGCAAGCTGGTTATTAAAAAGACTGTAGAACAGGATTCGCTGCGAATTCTCGATTCTGTTCAAAAAATTATGAACGAAGAACTGTCAGTGGTTCCGCAGGGCGTGTCTTTAGCCTTAACAGACAACACCACAACCATTGTACGCGATCGTCTGCAAATGCTTGTTATCAACGGCATAGAAGGACTTGTTTTGGTGTTTTTGGTCATGTGGCTTTTCTTTTCCATCCGGCTTTCATTCTGGGTTGTTATGGGGCTGCCTGTGTCCTTTCTTGGCGCTGTGTTTGCCATAGATGCAGCGGGGCTGACGCTGAATATGATTACCATGGTCGGTATGCTGCTGTCTCTCGGGCTGGTGATGGATGATGCCATTGTTATCGCCGAGAACGTTGCGGCGCATATGGCACGAGGGAAAAGTGCGTTGCGTGCTGCTGTGGATGGTACAAGCGAAGTGGCAATGGGGGTATTCTCTTCCTTCGCCACCACTTTGCTTATCTTCGGTGCCATTGCAATTCAGGTGAGCGGTAATATCGGCAGAGTGCTATGGGTAATGCCCGCTGTGCTTATCTTAACCCTTTTTGTAAGCCTAATTGAAGCCTTCCTTATACTGCCGAGTCACCTTGTGCATTCTTTGGAGCATGCACCGGAAACCAAAACTCGCTTCCGTGCATGGTTCGATACAAAATTTGAACGCATTCGCGAAGATGTTTTGGGACGTGCTGTAGATACCGTCATTTCGTGGCGTTATCTGTTTGTAAGTAGCGTATTCTGTTTGCTTCTTATCTCTGTAGCTATGCTTGCGGGCGGCGTGCTTAAAACAAGTGCGTTTCCCGATGTAGAAGGCGATGTGCTGCAAGCTCGTGTGCTGTTGCCGCAGGGAACTCCGTTAGAACGTACAGAATCTGTTGTAGAAAAACTCATCAGCAGTCTGGATGTCATAAATAGCCATTACAGCCCACAGCAACCGGATGGACAGCCACTGGTGCAGAATATTGCGGTTCAATACAATAAGAATACGGATGCCAACGAAGTGGGGGCGCATGTAGTGACGCTTACGCTCGACTTACTGAGTGCAGAGCTGCGAACAACATCTATCGATGAACTCACACAAGAATGGCGCAAGAAGGCAAAAAATATTCCGGATGTAGTCACTATTACATATAAGGAACCGGCGCTGGGGCCAGCGGGGCTTCCTATTGATATCCGTATTAAAGGAAACGATCTGTCGCAGCTTAAAGCCGCATCGCGCGAGCTTCAAATCTGGCTTGCTAGCTTTGAAGGAGTGTTTGATCTGACAGATGACCTGCGACCGGGAAAACCGGAAATTCAGGTGCATTTGAAATCAGGTGCTACTGTTTTGGGAATGAGTGCAGGAACTATTGCACAGCAGCTTCGTGCTGCATTTTATGGCAAAGAAGCGGCGCAGATTCAAAATGGCGCAGAAGCATATGACGTGAGCGTTCGTTTAGCAGATGCAGATAGGAACAGTCTCGGCGATTTGGAATACTTCCATGTAACCACGCCTTCCGGTGCACAGATTCCGCTAGGCACTGTGGCAGTATTGGAAAACGGCAGGGGCTATGCCCGTATCGCTCGTATTGATTCTGTTCGTACTGTAACAATACAGGGTGACATAGATACGGCTGTGGCGAACTCCAACGAAATTCTTGCAGAAACAAAGGCAACATTCTTCCCCGCTCTCATGCAGAAATATCCCGCAATTGAGTTTGATCTGGAAGGGCAAGCAAAAGAAGGTGCCAAGACAGGCGAATCCATGCGCGACGCGCTGCTGTTCGGCATTTTCGGTATCTTTATTCTACTCAGTTTTCAGTTTCGCAGTTACATAGAACCACTTGTAGTCATTAGCACCATCCCGCTGGCATTTATTGGCGTGGTATGGGGGCATGTGCTCATGGGGCTGGATCTCTCAATGGTCAGCATAATGGGATTTGCATCCCTAGCAGGGGTAGTGGTGAACGATTCCATTTTATTGGTGGAGTTTGTGAAAATACGCCTGCGTGAAGGAGCATCTGCATCTCAGGCTGCCACATCTGCAAGTAGAAGTAGATTTAGAGCCGTGTTGCTTACATCACTTACCACCATAGTGGGGCTGGTGCCGTTGCTCAGCGAGCGAAGCTTGCAAGCACAGGTGCTCATTCCACTGGCAACAAGCCTTGTATTCGGGCTTCTTGCGTCTACCTTGCTCGTTTTGTTCGTTGTACCGTCGCTGTATACGATACTCGATGATCTAGGGCTTACCGCACGGCAAAGCACTTCAGTAAACTAGCTGATATCATTAATTAGGTGGTCAAAAAGTCTGGTAAGTATCTTATGTTGAAAAATAGTAAGATGGTAAACAGTTGGCTTTCACCTTAGAATGAATACTCTTTTACCATACAATAAGAAAAGGTCTGTTCCAGAATAACTGGAACAGACCTTTTCTTATTCAAACAATACCTAATATTGCATAGGGAGTCGCAATTAAACGCGTAAGATCGGTATGTTGCCATCAGCAATGAGAACGTCAGGCTATTTCATACAAAGTGTATGGGGGAGCCTGATTTTTTGTGTCCTCGTCTCTGGTTCTAAGGAGAACAAGGGCATGGTCACAAAAAGGGTTAAGTTGCTGTAGAAGAGATTGATATTTCTAAATGTAGAAAATTAAAAATAGGATGACGCGTGTTTTTTATTGTAAGTGAAATTTTCACGAGAGATTGTCTACGGCAATGGTTATGTATTGTGCTTCTATGTATCTAAAATATAGAGATAAAATATAAATATAAAGAACGTATTAATAAAGGTTTCTGCAATATTGACGATCCAATAAGTAGGGCGCAGGTATGTTCCATTTATTGAGAATAGCTGCGTAGAGTTTCAAAAAATTAGGGAGGACACTTCATATGTCAGGTATGGGCATTGCTGAACTTCAAAAGGGAATGGATGCACGGTACGCAAAGGATCGTGTACTGGCATCGCGTGAGGCTGGTTCGCCAGTTGCTTCTGCAAGTTCCAGTAGTAACTCTGCATCGACATCGGCTCCTGCGTATGTCGTAGAAATTTCGTCTGAAGCAAAAGAGCTGTCAAAGCAGGCATTGGAAAAAAGCCTTACTGAGAAGGCGAGTAGAGGGATCGAACGCACTGTTGTGGATATCGATTCATCGTCTACGTCAGATGTTGCATCACTGGTTACCAAGCTGGGAAGTAAGCTTACTTTTAAGCATGGAATGGACAGGGCAAACAAGCCGTTTGTGTTGATTGAAGTTAATGATTCGAACGGGAACCACTTTCACGCAAAAGTTGCCGAGAATACCATAATTAATGAAAACAAAGATGGCACATTATCTTTCAGTAAATTCTCAGGACTTAGCGGAAGTGAAGATGACATCATCGTTGATTTTTCAGGTGATGTAGATTCTGGCGCGGGTGACGACTTTATTGTGTCCGTTGCGAATGAGAGCACATTGCGGCGAAAAGGCCGTGTGTCCATAGATAGTGGCGCTGGTAACGATATTATCTATTCAACCACTGATGCTGGGTTTGTTACCCTGAAAGGCGGCGCTGGTAATGACTATATTAATGTGAATGCTGGTAACGCATCTTTAGATGCAAATTCAGGCGCTGGTCATGACTTCGTAAAGATTGGCGACGTTGGTGTTAGAGGCGTTGTTGATTCCGGTAGTGGTGATGACACTGTCTCTGTAACAACTGATAGTGGTGCTGCCTTAAAGATTCGTACCGGGGACGGTGATGATTCTGTTAATGTGGACAGAACAGAATCTTCCGATATGACTATAGGCGATACATATCTCTCTACAGGCGCTGGCAAGGACCAGATTTATGTAAGCCGTGTCGGTTCAGAGTCGAATATTCCGACAGATGAAGTTGGCGGCACCATTGATACTGGTACTGGCGCGGATTCTGTTGTCGTAGGGAAGGCTTATAATCTCGAATTAAAGGGCAATGAGGACGGTGCAGATAATGTTACTGTTGTGGAAGAATATGAGACTCCCCCAGAACTAAAAAAGAAAGGGTATGTGCAACCTGATTTCAAAGGTGAAATAGCAGAAAAAGGCGATCATCGAGCAGAATTTACTAAGGCTGTTCGAGAGGCTATGTTGCATAATGCGGATGAGAATACCACTAAGCTGGTTGTAGCCGGCAGCACTGTGAAAAAACAGCAAGAAGTAGCTGCAAAGGCTATCTATAAGGATGCTGCCACGGATGCCTAACGTCTTAACAAACTTTTTGATATCTTTTCCCGAAGGTTGATTAAACAAAAAAGCGTGAGCCATAAGCCCACGCTTTTTTGTTTAGTATCGAAACCCAGATAAGTCGAAACCCAGATAAGCCGGAGCCTGCGCAAGGCCTGATGACTGACTCGTTAATCGCAGTCAAGAGGAAGTTCCTCTTGCGGGGATGCAAGGGGGAGAACCCTTGCCCGTCGGAGACCCGCCGGAGGCAATAACTACATATCGCTCTCCAACATATTACTCTCGCAACGTCTTGCCTACTTGTTACCGAGAATCTGTGTACCAATGCCGCTGTTTGTAAACAGCTCCAGCAGTACGGAGTTTTCTACACGACCATCGAGAATAGTAGCGCGTGACACGCCATCATTGATGGCATCGAGGCAGCATTTCACTTTCGGGATCATGCCACCTTGCAGCGTTCCGTCCTCGAAGAGTTCGAGAGTTTCTTTTATGGTCAGCTCTTCGAGCAAGTTTTTATCCGCGTCAAGGATACCGGCAACGTCTGTAAGTAACAGAAGTCTCTTAGCGGGCAATGCGCCTGCGATTGCACCGGCTACGGAGTCTGCGTTGATGTTGTAGGTGTTACCCTCTGCATCTACGCCCACTGGTGCGATAACTGGTGTGTACCCTTCCGAGAGCAGACCGGTTAACAGACCCGATTCTACACCTATTACTTCGCCAACTTTACCAAGATCGATGATTTCAGGTGGCTTGTCTGCGCCGCTTGCAACCATACGAAGCTTGCGGGCGCGAAGAAGTGTACCGTCTTTACCGGAAAGCCCTACAGCTTTGCAGTCTGACATATTGAGCTTGTTAACAATCTCTTTGTTTACTTTGCCTACGAGCACCATTTCTACAACATCCATGGTTGCTTCGTCGGTTACCCGGTGTCCCTCGCGGAACTGGCAGGTAATATTAAGAGCATCAAGCATTTGACCAATCTGTGGGCCGCCGCCGTGTACGATTACCGGCTTTAAGCCTACGTACTTTAACAGAGCAATGTTCTGAGCAAATGCACGACCAAGCTCTTCGTCTTTCATTGCATGGCCACCATATTTGATGACCACAATTTCACCATGGAACTTCTTAATATACGGAAGAGATTCAATGAGAATGCGTGATGTAAGCTGTGCTTTAGCGTAGTCTTTCATTTACGTAGTTCCTGCTGCGGGGATTGTTCCGCAAGTCTATTAGAGGATGTAGCGACTTAAGTCTCTATCCTCGCGAACATCTTCTAAGTGCTTTTCTACAAATGCGCGGTCGATAACAATTTCTTCACCGGAACGATCTGGAGCTTCAAAAGAGATGTCGCTCAGAATCTTTTCCATAATAGTGTAGAGACGGCGCGCGCCGATATTTTCAGTTTCCTGGTTGGTCATTTCTGCAAAGGCTGCAATTTCTTCCAGCCCGTCGTCTGCAAAGGAGATAGTTACACCTTCTGTTGCAAGGAGTGCAGAGTATTGAATGGTAAGGGCGTTGTGAGGCTCTTTAAGAATACGTAAGAACTCGTCTTTGCCCAAAGCAGTTAACTCCGCACGAAGCGGGAAACGACCCTGTAATTCCGGAATAAGATCAGACGGCTTGGAGTGATGGAAAGCACCCGCTGCGATAAACAGAATGTGGTCTGTTTTGATCATGCCGTATTTAGTATTTACAACGCTGCCTTCAACAATTGGAAGCAAGTCTCGCTGAACACCTTCGCGTGAGATGTCTGAAGATTTGCCGCCTTGCTGGGAGCTGGCAACTTTGTCTATTTCGTCGATAAAGATAATACCGGATTCTTCAACACGTTCTTTTGCCAGTTCGGTGACTTTTTCTTCATCAACAAGGCGTGCTGCTTCTTCTTCAACCAGAAGCGGCAAGGCATCGCCAATTTTCATACGCTTTTTCTTTTTCTTAGAAGGAAAAGCTTTACTGAAAAGGTCACTAAATTGGCTGCCCATGGTTTCCATACCCGGAACTGCCATGACTTCCATGCCCTGTGGAGCGATTTCAAGCTCCATTTCTACTTCGCGGTCATTAAGTCTGCCTTCACGGAACATTTTACGCATTTTCTCACGGGTGGAGTTTACTTTGTCCGCGTCAGCTGCTGGCGTATCAAATGTAGTAACAGGTTCCTGCATCGGTTTTGGAGCAGAACCTGGAAGAAGCAAGTCGAGAAGACGTTCTTCTGCGTTGGTTTCTGCCTGTGCACGAACACGAGTTGTTTCTTCGTTACGTACAAGGGCAACGCTCAGTTCCATCAGATCGCGAACCATAGACTCAACGTCACGGCCAACGTACCCGACTTCTGTGAACTTAGTTGCCTCTACTTTTACAAACGGAGAAGCAGAAAGCTTGGCAAGACGGCGGGCAATTTCAGTTTTACCAACGCCGGTAGGGCCCATCATAATAATATTTTTAGGTGCGATCTCGTCGCGTAATAACGGCTCGATCTGCTGGCGTCGCCAGCGGTTACGCATAGCAACTGCCACCATGCGTTTGGCACCATTCTGTCCAATAACGTATTTATCCAGTTCGGATACAATTTCACGTGGTGTAAGCACGTTATAATCTCCTGATAAGTATGTGTACAATAACGGGCTATATTAACAAGCTGCTTGTAGATTGCCAATCGCAAATTAGGTGCTGCTATATTTAGCTGTAGCAATCGATGCGATGGGCGGATAGCTAAACTTCAAAATAGAAAAGGGCACCTTCCGGTGCCCTTTTAGTCATCGGGGTTTATTTATCCAGAGTCATAGTCCTGAACATAACCTGTTGCTGTCGAACGATTTTGAGGAGCACGGCTCCGCGCTTTTCGCCTTGAGTCTTCAGGATGTTTTTAAACTCTTTGACTGAATTGACCGGAGTCAGGTTTGCTTCGAGGATAACATCACCGGCGCGCAGTTCTGCGCGTGCAGCAACGCTTCCTTCAACAATATTAGTAATAAGCAGACCTTTGATCTCTTTAAGACCAAGCGCCTGTGCTGATTTCACATCGAGCGGGCCAAGGGTAAGTCCAAGCCCTTTTATGTCACTGTCTTTGCCGCGCGGGCCTTTCTGTGAAGGTGCTTTCTGGTCCTTAGCTCCGCGTTCACCAAGCTTTACCTTAACGGTAATGTTTTTGTCTTTGCGGTACACGGTAAACTTAGCAGTGCTGCCCGGTTCGAGTGCGGAAACGGCGCGAATAAGTTCTGCTGCATCTGCAACAGCTTCATTGTTTACTTTTAAGATGATGTCACCTTCGAGGAGACCTGCCGCTGCGGCGGGCTCTCCCGGTACCACCTGCGCGATGAATGCGCCTTCTGCTTCTTTAAGTCCAAGAGCCTTCGCCATGTTCGGGTCTACGTTGGTAATGGAAACACCAAGCCAGCCGCGACGGATTTTTTTGTCGGTTTTCAGTCTGGTGATGATGTCTTTAATAGTAGAACTAGGAATAGCAAAACCAATACCCTGACCACGTGCGATGATGGCGGTATTAATGGCGATTACTTCACCCTTGAGGTTAAGAAGCGGGCCACCGGAGTTACCGGGGTTGATGGATGCATCTGTCTGAAGAAAGTTGTCATACGGATTGTTACTGATGTTACGGCCAAGCGCGCTGACAATGCCGCTTGTAACAGTATGATCCAGTCCGAACGGGTTACCGATAGCGAGAACCCATTGGCCTACTTCAACTTCAGAAAATTCGGCAAGTTCAAGGGTAGGGAGCTCTCGTTTTGCTTTAATTTTTAAAAGGGCAAGGTCGGTTAACGGGTCTGTACCGATAATTTTTGCGTCGTATGACTCGTAGTCTCCCTTTTCATCCAGAATGTTAACTTTGATTTCGTCTGCACCCTCAACAACGTGGTTGTTGGTTGCGATGAAACCGTCTGAAGAAAGGATAAATCCGGAGCCTAGTGAACGTTCTGTTTCGGCGCGAGGGCGGCCACCGCCGAAGTAGCGTTCAAATTGTTTAAAGAAGTCGTCGAACGGTGTGCTTGGGTTATCTTTAAAGAATTCTTGCATCCCCGGCTGGTTTTGCTGCGGGACTGCAACTTTTTTTTGTGTGCTGATGTTAACAACAGCGGGACCTGCTTTTTTTGCTAACTCGGTAAAGTTAGGTAAATCCGCCATGGCAGGGAGAGTTGTTAGCGTAAACGCTAATACAAAAATAGGGAGTAAAAGTAGCTTTTTACGAATTGTCATTATTCAAAATCTCCTAAGGGCTCAGGTGGGAACTCTATCCGTGCGGTATAATAAGATCATACATCCATCTACATAATATTTATTTCATCATTGTAAACGAAAAAAAGTATAAGGGAGGGTTATTTTTTACGGAGGAGAAAGTTGAATGCGGTAAATTTTGGACAAAAAAAAGGATCAGTTACCTGATCCTTTTCAATTAGCGTGTGCATCAACAGATTATTTTTTCTTGTTGAGCGCGTCCTGCAGCAGGGAACCCAAAGAACCGAAGTTGCTCTGTGGTTCTGCTTTAGCAGTCTGTGTTTTACGATGCGCTTTCCAGGAAGTGTCTTCAGAGGCTGCTACGCCTTTAGGAGCGAGAGTAACTTTACGCTCAGCAGTGCGGAGCTGAGAAATAGTTACTTCAACCTTGTCGCCTGCTTTGAGAGCATCAAGGTTTGCTGCTTTATCAGCTTTAGCCATCAAAGACTTCGGCATAAGACCGGTAACGCCCGGAGCAAGGTTGATAAACAGACCGAAATCAGAGGAAGACTCAATTGTGCCTTCAACTTCAGCGCCTGCTGGGAAGCGTTCTTCAACGTCTGCCCAAGGATCGCCTTCAGCATCACGCATGCTGAGGGAGATGCGACGGGAACTTAAGTCGATGGACTTAATTTTAACAGAAACGGTGTCGCCAACGGAAACAACGTCTTCTGCTTTGTGGATGCGTTTGGTGTAGGACATTTCAGAAATGTGTACCAAACCGTCAATGCCAGGAAGCACTTCAACAAATGCACCGAATGGTGTGATACGAACAACTTTACCGTTGCGTACTTCACCAGCAGTGATTTCAGACTCAACACGGTTCCAAGGGTTTTCCTGAACCTGTTTAGCTGAAAGAGAAATGCGGAGCTGACCTTTTTTGTCGGTTTCTACGCCAAGCAGTTTAACGCGCAGTTTATCACCAACGGATACAGCTTCGTCTGACTGGGCAATACGTGTCCAAGACAGTTCTGAAACGTGGATGAGACCTTCAACGCCAGCAGTAAGTTCTGCAAATGCGCCAAAGTTAGTAAGGCGAGTGATGGTTACATCAATAAGATCGCCTTCGTTAACGTCTTTGAGGAACTCATCACGAGCTGCCTGCTGTTCCTGCTCGAGTAGAGCACGACGGGAAACAACAATGTTGCGGCCGCGCTGTTCGAATTTGATGATAGCAAAGGAGAATGTTTGACCAACATACTCTTCTGCATTTTCAACAAAACGTGTATCAATCTGGCTAACTGGACAGAATACGCGACGTTTAGAAACTTCAACATCAAAGCCACCCTTACGGGTAGCAAGTACTTTACCTTCAACAGGAAGACTTGCGTTGAATGCTTCTTCGAGCATAGCTGCACCAGCAGGGCCACTGATAGCTTTTGAGAGATGGATTGCGTCAGCTTTGACAGCAGTAACGTAGAGTTCTACGGTGTCGCCTTCAGCAACTGTGAGTTCACCTGCGTCATCGAGGAATTCAGAACGGTCGGCAATGCCGTCGATCTTTGCTCCAGCGTCGACAAAAAGGTTATCACCGGACATACCAATGATTGGGCCAGAAACTTTGTCGCCAACAGAAAGCGCCTTATCAGCGCCAGTGTAGGCTTCCAGCATTTCTTCAAAATTTTCCATGGTGCCGTTTGGACGGCTATCTTCGGAACCGGTCATCCAGTTCTCCTTGAGAGAGGGGGTTAGATGATTGATGCACAATACGCTTTGGGCGCTATATCTTTCATTTGCCTTATATACAAGTGCGAAAACGTAAAGAGCGCCGCTAAAAAATGGGCGCTGAAACTCCCGCACGTTGCTTTAACCTTGAAAACACTGACCTTCTGCGTTTAAAATTGATTTTCGACAAGTCCGCAGATAATTTAATTTTTTTGTGTAACACTGTACAGTTTGGCAGTGTGAATTTACTAAGTTGATTCATTTTGTATCATCTGGCATGATATGCCTCTTATATCATACATTAGGAGTTTTACCATGGCAAAAGCTAAAGCACGTCATATCCTCGTTGATTCTGAGGATACTTGTAACGAACTTAAGGCACGCATTGTTGGCGGAGAAGATTTCGCTGCGATCGCAAAAGAGTACTCTAAGTGCCCATCTGGCCGCCGTGGCGGAGAACTCGGTGAATTCTTCCCGGGTCAAATGGTACCAGAATTTGATACTGTTTGTTTCCACGAAGAAGTAGGCGTTGTGCACGGCCCTGTTCAGACTCAGTTCGGCTACCACCTCGTGGAAGTTACTGAACGTCAGGACTAGCAGCCTAGACTAAAAAAGTAAGTGATACTTGTGTATCACACTGTGCAAGATACTCTTTTTGAGTATCTTGTGAATTTTTGCCCCGTTAGTTGATGCAACAACTAGACGGGGCTTTTTGCTGGGCAAGTTTTAGCAGGCGACAAGTTGAAGGAGGCGTGGGGTAGTGAGCGCTATGTCGTCCATGGTTGACAAGTTTTATGTATCTTGAATCAATTAATAGCAGATCATTCTTTATATAAGTAGGGCGGTCAGAAGCTTTTTATTTTGGAAATGAGTTTTCGCTGTTTTGGAAGGATAGTTCATTGGACGATCTTTCAGAAAGAGTAAGAGAGTCTGTAACGTCATTTGAGGCAGAAAATTTGTTGAAGTTGTTGTTCAGATATCCTTGCTTCTTAATAGCTAAATATCAATTAAATTAAGTATGTTAGTTTTTATTGTGTTTTTCGCAGGGAGAAATTTTTAAATGATTTTGAAGGGATTAGGAAAAAAGTTTTCGAAATATGTTTGACAAGATCTGCAATAAATCCTTAATAAAAATCCACGGCATATGAAATGTCGACATTTTACATCTATACCAAAATGGCAACTTCACGATGGATGCTTGTACTATGTCGGCAAAAAAATCTGTTTTTGAGAGAGTAAGTACTTACGTATAAAGTTTTATTCTCAAACAATATGCCGATGGCTTTGTGTGAACGCTAGAAGCTCGACGTTTTTGTTCCACTGGTATTCGTTAAGACACTGCTACTGATGCAAGCTGCGTGATTTTGGCGAAGTGTACGGCTGGTGCAAGAATTGTTGAATGCTTTGGGTGTGTCACATGCCGCCACAGTATTTCTTATCGATATTAGCGACCATAAAGAAGTTACTATCGTTTGCTGTGTTTTTTCGGAAACCAGTTTTTACCCTTGATGATTTCGATTCAGCTTGCATTGTGGAAGCGGGTATCGAACTCAAAGTTATTTTTACTAAAATTTAACTATCTTTTTTTTAAGAGAAAACATCATGAATCTCGCAAAATTTGCACGTCGTGGCTATGTTTCTTCCCCAACTCCTCTTGAAGCAGCTCCTGCTTTTTCAAAAGCTTTGGGTGGCAAAGTAAATATCTTCATTAAACGTGATGACCTTCTTCCTGGTACCTCCGGTGGTAACAAAACCCGTAAGCTTGACTTCAGCATCGCTGACGCAATCGAAAAGGGTGCAGACACCATCATCACTTGTGGCGCTGTTCAGTCTAACCACTGCCGCCTCACTCTTGCTTGGGCTGTTAAAGAAGGCATGGATTGTCACCTCATTCTCGAAGAACGCGTGAAAGGCAGCTACAAGCCTGAAGCTTCCGGTAACAACTTCCTCTTCAACATCCTTGGTGTTAAGAGCACAACCGTTGTTTCCGGTGGTTCTGACATGATGGGCGAAATGGAAAAACTCGCTGCTACTCTTACTGCACAAGGTAAAAAGCCATACATCGTTCCTGGTGGCGCTTCTAACTCCATCGGCGCACTTGGCTATGTTTCTTGTGCTGAAGAACTCCTTCAGCAGTTCTTCGACATGAAACTCAAAGTTGATCACGTTGTTGTTCCTTCCGGCAGTGCTGGTACCCACGCAGGTATGGCTATTGGTATGTACGCAAACAACTCCGGTATCCCAGTATCCGGTATCAACGTAAGCCGTCCAAAAGACGTTCAGGAAGCACACGTTTACAAGCTTGTTGAAGACACTGTTGCACTTATTGGTGACATCAAGTGTGACGTTCCTAGCTCCGTAATCGAATGCTTTGATTCATATGTTGGACCAGGCTACTCCCTTCCTACTGATTCCATGATCGAAGCTGTTAAATTGCTTGCTCAGACTGAAGGCATCCTTCTTGATCCAGTTTACTCTGGTAAAGCAATGGCTGGCCTCATTGACCTCGTTCGTAAAGGTCATTTCCCAGAAGGTTCCAACGTAGTATTCCTGCACACTGGTGGCTCACCAGCGCTGTACGCATACCTCGATACCTTCAAATAGAAAGTATTGTCTCTTATCGTGCGGAGCTTAAGTGCTCCGCACGTTTTTTTGGTGTTCTCTTGTGATATATTGCACAACCGTGCGGTGGTTAAGTGTATTGGAGGATCTATGGAAAATTTGACAGAAAAGAAGCTTGATCTGTATGGGGGCGTGTGGGGCGGTCTTGTTCCATTAATGGTATTGATTGTAGGGCTTGTTTGGCTTTCTGTAGCTGAACGTGGCGGAACAAAACCTTTTTGGGCGTGTGCGTGGATGGCTCTTGTTGCGGGACTTTTCTTTGCAAAAAACAAACACGAGTATTGTCAGGCGGCAATGCGTGGCATCGGTGATTCCACAGGCATCGTTATCATTACTGCATGGTTGTTTGCTGGCGTGTTCGGCAAGCTCATGGTTGGTGGCGGTCTTGTAAAAGGTCTTCTCTGGCTTGGTATGACTACCGGCGCACAGGGCGGGCTGTTTACACTGGTTGTATTTATTGCAGCAATGCTTTTTGCTCTTGGTACAGGCACAAGCACTGGTACTTGTATCGCACTGACTCCTGTTCTTTACCCAGCAGGTTACTTCTTAGGCGCAGATCCGGCTCTGCTTGCTACTGCAATCCTTTCCGGTGCTGCATTTGGTGACAACCTTGCACCTATTTCTGACACAACAATTGTATCCGCTTACACTCAGGGCGCGACTATGAGTGATGTTGTGCGGAGCCGATTCCCGCTCGCAATAGCTGCTGCTACAATTGCAGGCACTATCTTCCTGGTTTTTGGTGGTGGCGGAACCGTACAGTCCCTTCCACAGGTTCAGGCACAGATGAATCCTACCGGCGCGTTCATGCTCCTCGCCCTTATAGTAGTAGTGGTATCTGCATTGAAAGGACGCCATATTATCGAATCCTTGATCTACGGTAACATTACAGCTGCGATCATCGGCGTTTCAATCGGTAACATGACTTTGGCAGATATTTTCCACGTTCCGGCTGAACGAGGTCTGTCTACAGGTATCATTCAGAATGGTATCAACAGTGTTGTCGGCGCAGCGTTTTTCGCGATTTTGATTCTTGCTGTAACTCAGATTCTTGTTGAAAGCGGCATCATGGAAAACATCTTAGTTTTTGCTGAAAAATTCATGATCGGCACAGTTCGACAGGCAGAGTTATCCATTATCGGCGTAACCATCCTTGCATCTATTCCAATCTCAGCAAACGCACCGGCAGAGCTTCTGGTTGGCCCAAGTCTTGTGAAACCGATTGGTAAACGATTTAAGCTGGCACCTGCTCGAAGAGCTAACTTGATGGACTGTGCTGTATGTACTGTCTTCTTCATTCTGCCGTGGCACATCGTAGTGGCAGGTTGGTATGCAGCAGTTATCTCATCTTCAGAAGCTTTCGGTATTTCAGCACCTCCGATTACCGCTGCTCTTTGTAACCCGTATTCTTGGGCTCTCTTTGCGGTGCTTATGTTCTCTGCCATCACCGGCTGGAACAGAGCATATGAAGAGAACGAAGAGGGCGACGATACAGATATGGATAACGTTCAATCTGTTAGCGAAGCTGCGTAACACACTGCTATTCTGAACATAATCCATAATGAACAAGCGTTTCTATAGTGAACCTGTCGGATGGTTGTTTTATTAGGATTGGTTTGATGTGAGCAGAAGTGGTTCAACGTCCTATAAATATGCAAAATTCGTTGAAGTTTCTGCAAACAAATATTGTCTGTTTCTACCTTGATAAAAAGCTTTTATTGTTAACAAGTTAAGAGTGCCACTTCATTTTCTGAGTGACAAATCTTTGGCATGCATTAGAGCAAGACAAAGAAAGTTCGCAAAATGTATTTGACAAGCTTTGTAAATTCTTTTTAAGACAAAACACGCCGTGTGAAATGTCGACATTTTACATGTCGCAATACGGCACTTAAAATAAACCAGTGAGACTGGAGACAACATGTCTACAAAAAATCCAATATTTACCGAGAAATTGCCTGCTGCTGTAGGTCCTTATTCTCAAGCAATTGAGTCTGACGGCTTTGTATTCGCATCTGGCATGCTGCCGATCGACCCTGCAACCGGTAACATGCGCGAAGGCACAATTACCGACAGAGCACATCAGGCTCTCACAAACATCAAAGCATTAGCCGAAGCTGCTGGCTGCACCCTTGATGACATTGTGAAGACAACTGTATTTCTTACCGACGTTAACGACTCTAAAGACGTTAATGCCGTTTACGCACAGTTCTTTAACGAGCCTTTCCCAGCTCGTAGCGCGTTTCAGGTAGCTGCTCTTCCACTTGGAGCAGATATCGAAATTGAAGTTATTTTCCGTAAAAAAAACTAACTGTCTTTTAAAAGAGAAAAAATTATGAACCTCGCAAAATTTGCTCGTCGTGGCTATGTTTCTTCCGCAACCCCACTCGAAGCTGTTCCTGCTTTTTCAAAAGCACTCGGCGGTAAAGTAAACGTATTTATCAAACGTGATGACCTCCTCCCAGGCACATCCGGTGGTAACAAAACACGTAAGCTTGACTTTAGCATGGCTGATGCTATCGAAAAAGGCGCTGACACTATCATCACTTGTGGTGCTGTTCAGTCTAACCATTGCCGTCTTACCCTCGCTTGGGCTGTTAAAGAAGGCATGGATTGTCACCTTATTCTCGAAGAACGCGTAAAAGGCAGCTACAAACCAGAAGGTTCCGGTAACAACTTCCTCTTCAACATCCTTGGTGTTAAGAGCACAACCGTTGTTTCCGGTGGCTCTGACATGATGGGCGAAATGGAAAAACTCGCTGCAACTCTTACTGCAGAAGGTAAAAAGCCGTACATCATTCCTGGTGGCGCTTCTAACTCCATCGGCGCACTCGGTTACGTTTCTTGCGCTGAAGAACTCCTTCAGCAGTTCTTCGAAATGAAACTCAAAGTTGATCACGTTGTTGTTCCTTCCGGTAGCGCTGGTACCCACGCAGGTATGGCTATTGGTATGTACGCAAATAACTCCGGTATCCCAGTTTCCGGTATCAACGTAAGCCGTCCAAAAGACGTTCAGGAAGCACACGTTTACAAGCTTGTTGAAGAAACTGTAGCACTTATTGGCGACATCAAGTGTGACGTTCCTAGCTCTGTAATCGAATGCTTTGATTCTTATGTTGGACCAGGCTACTCCCTCCCAACAGATTCTATGATCGAAGCTGTTAAATTGCTTGCACAGACAGAAGGTATCCTTCTTGATCCTGTATACTCCGGTAAAGCAATGGCTGGTCTCATCGACCTCGTTCGTAAAGGCCATTTCCCTGAAGGTTCAAACGTAGTATTCTTGCACACTGGTGGCTCACCAGCGCTGTACGCTTACCTCGATACCTTCAAATAGAAAGTATTGTCCCTACGCCGTGCGAAGCTCGTGGACTTCGCACGGCTTTTTGTAAGAAAATAACACCTAGTGAAGGAGAGAAGTATGAGAAATGTTAGAGTGATCATTCTTGCGCTTGTTGCTGTTCTTTTGATTGGCGCAACTTCAGCTTTAGCTGCACCGAAAGTTATTAAACTTGCACACCCGAACGTGCCTCAGCACCCAATGGGCATGGCTTTTGAAAAATTCAAAGAGCTTGTTGAAGAACGTTCAAATGGTAAATACAAAGTTGATATTTACGATAGCTCAAAGTTTGGTAACTTTGACAGCGTAGTACAGGGCTTGCAGCTTAACATGCTGCAGATGGGTTCTGCTGCTACACCGAACCTTGCTCCGTTTTCTGATGAGTTCCTTATCTTTGACCTTCCGTTCCTGTTCCCTTCTTACGAAGCAGCAGACAAAATTACCGATGGTCCTATCGGTATGCACGCTACCAAAGCTCTTGAAGCTTCCGGTATCGTAGGTCTTGGTTACATTGAAATTGGTTTCCGTAACCTTTGGAACAACCAGAAGCCTGTTAGAACCCTTGAAGACGCTAAGAACCTCAAAATTCGTTCTACTCCGTCTAAAGCACACATCGCAACTTTGCGTGCTCTTGGTATGAACCCAACTCCAGTATCTTGGGGTGAAGTTTACACAGCGCTTCAGCAGAAAACTGTTGATGGTATCGATATCGACCTCAACCTCGCTTGGCACAACAACTTCCCAGAAGTTAACAACAACGTAACTATTGTTAACAGCCTTTACAGCCCGCATCTCGTAATGATCTCTAAACGTTTCCTCGACAGCCTCAACGCTGCTGATAAAGAACTGATTCTTACTGCATTTGAAGAATCTAAACTTTACGAACGTAAACTCATTCGTGATGGCGAAAAAGAAATTCTTTCTAAACTCGCTGCTAAAGGCGTTACAGTTGTAAAACTCACTCCTGAAGAACGCGCTCGTTGGGCTGCTGCTTCTGCAGGCGTATACAAAGAGTTTGAAGATCGCATCGGTAAAGAACTTATCGAAAAAGCGAAAGCAACTATAGCTGAATAACAGTACTTAGTTCTGTCGGCCGAATTATTCGGTCGACAGGCTTAAGGAGAGTGCATGTCTTGTAATGGAAAATCGTATCTGGCTCGTTTTGAAGAAATCTTCTCAGCATCCTGCCTCGTTGTGATGACCTTGCTCATCGCAGTACAGGTTTTTTCACGATACGTTCTTGAATATTCTTTCGAATGGTCAGAAGAATTAGCCCGTTATTTATTTATCTGGGCTGTATATGTTGGCTGTAGTTATGCAACCAAAGAAGATAAGCACCTTGAAGTGACTATCTTCCGTACAGTTGCAGGCGGTCGTCTTGCAAAGCCTTTCACATTGATGGCGTATTTGTGCACAGCTGTTTTCTGCTTTGCGTGTACATGGTGGGGCGTGGAAATGGTTCAATTTCTCATGACCACAGGCCAGAAAACTCCTGCATTGGAAATCAAAATGTACTGGGTTTTTCTTAGCCTTCCATTCGGCATGTTCCTTATGGGATTACGTACCGTTGAAAGAATTATTGGCGTAGCAACTGGTAAAATCGATCCAGTTCCTTCAGCAGAAATATAGAGGCCTATCTCATGGAATTTACAATCGTTATTATTTTTGCATCGCTTGCATTCTTTCTGTTACTTAGTGTGCCAATCGGCATTGCTATCGGGCTTTGCGTTGCGGTGGGTATCGTTTTTGGCGATATGCTTCCACCGGCATTCCTTGTTCAAAAGATGATTACTTCTCTTGATGTTTTCCCCCTTATGGCTGTTCCATTCTTTATTATGGCAGGGGAGATTATGCAGAAGGGGAGTATGGCACAGCGGTTACTTAAAGTTTCCCACAGTTTTGTAGGACACGTAACCGGTGGTATGGCTCATATCTCCGTGTTAACAAGCATGTTCTACGGCGCTCTTTCCGGTTCTTCTCCGGCAACTGTTGCTGCTGTTGGCGGCATCATGGTTCCTGCCATGGTTAAAGAAGGCTACAGCCGTAGTTTTGCAGCGGCAGTAAACACATCAGCAGGTTGCCTCGGTGTTATGATTCCACCTAGTGTGCCTCTCATCATTTACGGCACAACCGCTGGCGTATCTGTTGGTGATTTGTTTATTGCAGGCGTTATCCCAGGTATTTTTGTAGGCGTATGTCTCATGGCTTGTAGCTACGTTATTGCTCGCCGTCACGGTTACGGTGGGGGCAAACGTGCTACCTTCATGGAACGTATCACTGCACTGCGTGAAGCTCTTGTTGCTCTTATGGTTCCGCTTATTGTACTTGGCGGCATCTACGGTGGTCTTACTACCCCGACAGAAGCAGGCGTTATCGCTGTTGTGTATGCCTTTATCGCAGAGGGCATTGTCCTTCGTACGCTCAGTTGGCAGAAAGTGTGGGAGATTTTCCGCGGCACTGCCATCACATCTGCATCTATCTTTATTGTAGTAGCAACCGCTACCGCATTGGGTCAGATTCTGTTATTCTACAATGTACCTGACATGCTTGTAGAAATCCTTGTTGGTATTTCCGACAACAAATACGTTCTGATTCCTATCATTCTGGTATTCCTCTTGATTATGGGTACCTTTATGGACGCACTGGCAAACATTCTTATTCTTACTCCGCTTCTTTTGCCAGTTATGAAGCACCTTGGTATGGATCCAATCCACTTTGGTATCGTTATGATTGTAGCAGCTTCAATGGGCTTCCTTACTCCACCGGTTGGTGTAAACCTCTTTGTCGGCTGTAGTATTAGTAATTTGAGCATTGAGCGGCTCAGCGTAGCTGTTCTTCCGTTCTTGTTCACCATGTGTATTGCACTCTTAGCAATCACATTTATTCCGGCTCTGTCTCTGGGACTTCTCTAGTAGACGCCGAACTGCATATGTACGGGGAGGATACTGTCCTCCCCGTTAAAAGAGGACTATGCAAGAATATTCAATATCCACATGCTCCGAAGCCACAGGTTGCTTTGGAATTATGGGACACGCAGGCGCGGGTCACGTCCATAGCCATTCCGGTTTTATTCAGGACGATACCGCAGGGTTTGCTGTTACTGTAACTCTTATGGCGCAAGCCTATTCGGTTAATACAACTGTTAAGACTGTTACAGTAGAAGGCGACTGGTTCACCGTAACCACAGAGGACGGCGGCACAGGCAAGGCACATGCTCGCAGGGGAATTACTCCCTACGAGGCAGAGCTTGCACTCCGCACAGTGGGATCGGATGCCATATTCAACCAGCGGATAGTGCTGGAAGCCTTTGGTCGAATCTACGGGCAGGGCGTAAGCGAAGTGCCGGTAGCACTCCAGACTGCGTTATGCCATGCGGTCATGGATACTTTTCTTGCAAAATATCCAGAAAATTTTGTGTACGAAGATGAAAGCCTCGCAGGAACCTGCGGTGGTTGTCTTGGTACAGTTCTTACCATCGACGGGCATCCTGTTTCTGTTATGGCAACGCTGAATGCCGCAACAGGCGGAACAGGTCCCATTGAAGATGCTGAAGGGAACCTTGCATACGGTGGCAAAGGTGTTGCAATGCAGCGCCTTGGGCTAGACAAGCTGCCAACCATTGTTCTTGAAAGCAAAGCCTATGTACCTGCCGCATGCAGTGAACTGAGTGCGGATGTATTGTGGGTTCGGTATAATGAAGAGGCTGACAACCCTGTTGTGGGTAAAGCCTTATGTTGCGGAGCACATGATGCGAGTGTGGTAACTATGTGCTCCAACACCGCGTATCCACGTGGTGGAACAGAATTGGAAACGATGACTCATCAACTAGGTGAGCGCATCGCAGAGCTAGGAGTTGCGCTTTCTGCCGCGCAGTCTTCTGTCGAGAAGGTTTCTCTTATTGGCGAGCTAGCCGTGCTCGTCAGCCAGGACGCTGGCGGGGTTACTTTTATGAGTTCAGCTCTGAATACGCTTGTCGGTGGTGGAGGGTTGCAGCCCGGCATGGCTGCAGTTCTCTCCATGGCTGTTTCAGGCGTAAATATTAGACGATGGCACATCCCGGCAGTATCCCCGATGGATGTAAGGCAATATCTGCGAATAGTTACCGCAGCAACCCCCCATTTGGTCGCCAACATTGATGAAGCAACGCAGCTAGTGCGGGCGCGGCAAATTTTAATGCCGCCGGACACATTTTAAAAAATGATGTTTTGCGATACAGTTAATGCCTCTTTGTCACATGGGCAGCTTTTGCCCGTTTGCACAATGCGCCAACAGAAGGATTAACTGAGCGTCAATAAAAGATATTTGCCTATGCATTGTATCTTTATTATAAGTACCAAGTCCTTATAATGGGCAAAACCATTTGCATGTTCGTGTCGAAGTTCAGAGAGAAACGTTGTGGGACTTAAGGCGTTTTCGACACAGAGCATAAAATCTCTTAATCAGAGCTTGGTAGAAGGAAAAACATGTCCGCCGTAAAAACTTATAGCGAACAAATAATCGTTCATATTAAAGATGCCATTCTTACCGGGAAATTGCACCCGGGAGATAAGGTTAATGAAGTTGTAGTGGCGACTGAGCTCTCCATTAGCAGGGCACCTGTGCGCGAAGCGTTACAGATGCTTGTTAAAGAAGGGCTTATTACCTCCATTCCCCAGCGTGGTAAGTTTATCACAGCTCTTACTTCGAAGCAGATCCGAGACAGCTATTTTACTGGCGGTGTTTTGGAAGGTGCTGCTGTATCCTCAACCATTTCAAAATTTACAGAAAACGATTTTACGCAGTTACAGAAAGTCGTTGAAGACATGAAAAAAGTTGCTGAGCGTGGAGAGAATGGAACCTCCATGGCTGAACTTGATGACCGTTTTCACGATATTCTGTTCTCTAAAAATACCAATGAGCTTATTGGTGAATTGGCACGTCGTTCTTGTCAGGGCATTTCTAAATTTCTCCTTTTCCGTTACTGGAAAGAACTGTTCACCTTAGATGCCGTATATGAACGCCATAAGACCTTATTAGAGGTACTGCGAACTAAAGATGTTGTTGCCATAGAAAATAATCTCCGAGAACACTACATAGAGTCCGGACGACGCATGGAGCGTTATGGCGTAGATGTTTTGGAGGATGATGAGGCGTAATTCGCCCATACTACTTTCATATTTAGTCACATCTACACAGTATTGTTTGAAAAAATAGACACAGTTGTTTGTGTCGATTAATTTCAGTGTCCACCCGTATGTTCATTACGTGTGATGTGACGTATCAAGCCCCTCTTTTGAGGGGCTTGTTTATTTTGTAATGGTCTTGTTTATTTTACGTTTATTATGTCGTATAACTTGCTAGAATCATATCTACAAAATGGCAGGTGCGATACAAACTTAAGGAGCGACTAGTAATTGATGAACGCGCATAAGCGCAGGAGGTCTGTCAATGTCCAATCTAAAATCATGGAGAAACCAGCAACTGCAGCGGCTGAAACTCGATAGCGATCGAATGTTTAATCAGATTTGTTCTGAGTTCGGATTACCTTCTGTATGCCAGCCGCTGATGGATACAGAATTAAGACTGGTTGAAACTGATGAAGGGTACCGCATCGAGGCAGAGCTTCCCGGTGTGACTGAGGACAATTTAGAGTTAAGTATTGATGGCGCATATATAACTTTACGATGTGCTTTTTCTGAAACGTGTGAGGATGCAGAGTCTGTAGGCTCTTTTGAAACTCAGATGCGTTTACCCTGCAAAGTCAGATTAGAAGATGTGGAAGCCCGTTTGGAAGATGGTCATTTAACCATCTCACTGCCGAGCTGTAATATCCCCGAGAGACGTACAATTCCAATCACCCGCGGCGACAAAAAGGAATAGGAGGCTCACATGGCAGAGATTGTAGAACGCAATTTGGTTCCTATTGATAAGCTGCGGTGGAAGGTTGATCCGGCAACGCTTCCGTTTTCTAAAACCACAGACTTAGAAGAACTTACAGAAATTATTGGCCAACACCGCGGCGTGGAAGCATTCCGCTTTGGTATGGGCATTGACGCGAAAGGGTACAATATTTTTGTAACCGGCGCGGCGGATGTAGGAAAAATGGGTATGGTGCGGCAGTTGCTGGAACTTTCAGCACGCAAGCAATGCACGCCTAACGACCTATGTTACGTGAACAATTTTAAAGTTCCGGAAGAGCCTATTCTGCTTACATTTGAAGCAGGTAAAGGGCAGACATTTAAAAAAGATATTGAAGCCTTTTTAGAAGATATTAAGCGTGAAATTCCACAGCTTTTTGAAAGTCAGGAATACATAAACAGTAAGAACGCTTTATTAGAAGAACACGACAAAAAAACTCGTGATTTCTTTAAGGGTTTGGAAGAACGCGTTAAAGAAGCCGGTTTTGTGCTTGTAAACATGCAGATGGGACAAGTGCAGCGTCCGGATATTGTTCCTGTGGTAGATGGCGAACCTACACACTTGCTCAAGTTGGAAGAGCTTGTGGATAAGGGACGTTTTCCTAAGGAAGAGTATGATGCGCTTCAGAACAAGTACAAAGAACTTAAAGATGAAATTGACACCATCTTTATGGACGTGCGCCGCTTGCAGAAAGATGTGAAGACAAAGAGCGAAGAAGTTGATCGCTTGATGTTTATGAACACTGCCAAGGAGCTTGCTTTAGGGCTTGTTGATGCGTGGAAAGATCACGAAAAAGCAACTAAGCATATTACAGAGATGCTGGAAAACATGTCTGAGCAGCTCGACATCATTAAAATGATCGGTCAGCCGCAGATGGGCCCAATGCCCGGCATGCAGCTTCCTACCATTAATGCAGAGGCAGTTCTGCACCCGTACGGCGTAAACTTGCTGGTTGATAACGCAGAAAGCGACGGCCCGCCGGTTATTGTCGAATCCTTCCCTAACTACCGCAACCTGTTTGGTTCCATTGAACGTGCAATGGACAGATCTGGTCTGTGGCGTACTGACTACCAAAAAATTACTGCTGGCTCTTTCATTAAAGCCAACGGCGGGTTCCTTGTCATCAACCTGCTTGATGCTATCGCAGAGCCGGGTGTCTGGCAGACTCTTAAACGGGCTCTGAAGACTTCCGAACTGGAAATCCAGACTTTTGATCCTTATTCATTCATGGCCTCAACCGGTATTAAGCCGGAATCCATCTCAATGGATGTTAAGGTCGTTGTTCTTGCGACTACCCAGCTGTACCATATGCTTAAACATTATGATCCGGAAGTGGAGATGATCTTTAAAGTACGTGCAGATTTTGATTCAAGCATGGACAATACGAGTGAAGGCGTTAATGAAGTGTGTCGCCTTGTTGCCACCTATGCGGAAAAACGTAAGTTGAAACCGTTCAGCAATAGCGCTGTAGGGGCATTGTTGGAACATAGCGTTCGCAAAAGCGGCAGACAGGAAAAATTGAGCACTTCCTTCCCGGTTCTCGGTGATGTTATGGCAGAAGCTAACTACTTTGCAGAGAATGCTAAGTCCGACATTGTTGATATGGAGCATGTTCAGGAAGCTTTGGAGGCCCGTATCTACCGTGATGGTCTTGTGGAAGAGAAAATTCAAGAAATGATCGACCGCGGCAGTATCTTTATCGATACAGAAGGTGGAGTTGTAGGGCAGATCAACGGCCTTGCTGTGTATTCCACGGGCGATTTTATGTTTGGTAAGCCATCGCGTATTACGTGTACCACCTCTATGGGTAAAGAAGGCATTATCAACATCGAACGCGATGCAAAGATGTCCGGTCCCACTCATAACAAAGGTATGCTCATTTTAAGCGGCTATCTGCGTAAGAACTTTGCACAGGATAAACCGCTCACGCTTGCGGCTTCCATTGCCTTTGAACAGTCTTACGGTGGTGTCGACGGTGATTCAGCATCCTCGACAGAACTCTATGCGTTACTATCCAGCTTGTCAGAAGTGCCAATTAAACAGTCTATCGCTGTTACAGGTTCTGTAAACCAGAATGGTGAAGTACAACCGATCGGCGGCGCGAATGAAAAGATTGAGGGCTTCTATACTGTTTGTAAGGCAAAAGGGCTTACTGGTGATCAGGGTGTAATGATTCCTGAGGCTAACGTAAAAGACCTTATGCTGAAACAGGAAGTGGTAGACGCCGTGACAGAAGGCAAGTTCTCTATCTGGGCAGTTAATGATGTTCATCAAGGTATTGAGATTTTGACCGGAATGCCGGCAGGCGAGCGTGATGCTGACGGCGTATATCCTAAGGACTCAGTATACGGCCGTGTAGATGAACGACTTATCTCCCTTGCTGAAGGTCTTCGTGACTTTGGTAAAGGCAATAAGGATAGTGAAAACAACGACGATTAGTTTTGCTCCTGAAATAGGGGCTGTTTCAACATGCATAGCTGTATGACTGGTTCTCTTTGTGACTGATGGTGCTGTTAGTGAAGAGTAACAAATCTTGTCGTGGAGCTATGGATTGCGAAACAGCCCTAGAAAAAAGATGTCATGTGAATTTGAACATGACATCTTTTTTATGTGCCATTTTTTGCACATTTCGTCGTTCTAATGCCATGAATACGGGATTTTTTGAAATTACTTGCCGAAAAAATAATACTGGTTGAATAGACAATGCATTTTTTTGTTTTGCAAAGAGTCTGGCAGTTGTGCAAGTAGAGAAACGATAGACCATATTTTAAGCGTTACTTACTAACCGGATGAATTCGGGCAAATCAAACGGAGCGAGTGAGTCATGGGCAACAATGGCAAAGTTGTTGAGGCGATTGATCGTGTAGAAATTGTATTAACTAAAGCATGCGGGGAACGGATAGAGGTTAATGTAGACCAGGATGGCTTGCTTTACATTGACGTTGAATCTGACAAGCGATGCACATTAAACTATGCAGAAGCATGGAAAGAGATTCCGAGAGATCAAAAAGAGTGTCTTAAAAAGATGCTTGAAGGATTAGTTCAGAATCTCGATAAGCTCGTAGAGCAATAGAAAGGGCACTGTTGTGCATTGTCTGAACGTTCTATTTCTACCTATGCGGTAGAAAATCAGGGCGTCAGACATCGGCGAAAGGCTCGGTTGCATGATGCTTAGTCTCTCCATTTCTATTTATACATCTATGCATTCCATGAGCTTTTGCGTGTCGATATACGGCACAAAATTGTCTTATCTGCATACAGATTTCGGGTTTAAAAAAAGAGCCGCCTAAGTAATTAGACGGCTCTTTTTTTATGGATTGTTACTGATCGGGTATTTTTATGAGCTTATCTCGATGGGGTGAAGAGTCATCCCATACACATCCGTACATATGATTTCCCAGTTCCCTATCCTGATATTCTGCGTTCTTTAAATCATTGAATGGGCGCAGAGTGCAGGTCGGACAAAACGAATCAGGATATGGGCATGAAACACAGAGCGGAAGGTAGTTGCTACACCTCTTTCGTGACTTTGTTGTAATACCGATTGTGCAAGTGCCTCTATGATATACACAACAGTTACAATCGTTGTTGCTTGAACGTGCCATTATTCCTCCGAGAACAAATTGCCACTTATTAAAGTAGCAGGTGTATACGAATTCTCAAGGTGAAAAATAAGAATATATATTTGCTCAAAAGGCTCACAGTCTAATTGAATAGGAACGTTGGAAAAATTTATTGTTGATTAAAATAGTCTGAAAAATTCATTAGTTGTTAGAAACCCTCCGGTAGGGTATAGAGAGTAATGAAGTTACTTAGCCGACTGATATTGTCGGAATTAGTAATGCGTATATATATTTTTTTTATAGGGTATTATCATAAGGAGTTTGCTATGCGACTATTGACCAATAGCAGATATGGCACGAGATTATTGCTCGATATTGCCACCCATAGTCAGGAAAAACCGGTTCTCATGAAGGAATCATCTGCCCGTCTTGGTATTTCCCAGAAGTACTTAGAAAAAATTGCCAGACAATTACGTGCTGGCGGGTATTTGAAAACTCGACGCGGTCCTAGTGGTGGGCACAGGATGGCGGTTGATCCGGCAACTATTACTGTTGGTGAAGTTGTTAGGTTGTTAGAAGGGGGAACCGACATAGTAGGTTGTGGACAGGATGCGGCAACATGTTGCGATGCGCCGGGCTGTCTTACAAGACTGTTGTGGAAAGAGGCGAGTGGTGCCATGTATTCTCATTTAGACAAATTTACCTTTGCTGAGCTTGTAAGCTATTCAGAAAAAGGCGTTAAATTTGGTGACTACTGCGTGCGTACTGTACAAAATGCAGCTACTGCTCCAATGGACGAAGAGCAAAAACGGCTCAATTTACTACGTGAATACTCACTGACTGGCCTTGAGGATTCGTTCTAGCTCGTAAGGTCAAATCCTACAGTGCACTTTCTTTCTAAATTTAGATTTTTAAAAAAATTTAAATGGTTAGAAAGAAGGGGGGCTTGGGTAGCGCTCGAAGGGGAGCTGCTGCTTAGTGTGCATTGTACAAATTGCCTATGCAAAGTGTATCGTTAACAAACTGATCTTTGTAATGTTCCTGTAGTATATTTCATTTTGTGTGTACCGCCTTACAGGGGGTTGAGCATGTATTTCTGGCTTTCCCGTTTTCGCAATTCGTTGGCTGTTAGAGTTCTTCTGCTTACCGCGGTAGTACTTATTCTTTGTCTTGGACTGCATTCATGGGGAACCATGCATTTTCTTAATAAGGACAACGCTTCAAAGCTTTCTATTGAGGCAGACAGACTTAGTAAGACTATATTGCTTTCCGCCCGTTATGCCATGATGGCAAATTCACGTAGTGAGATAGATCAGATTGTCTCTGATATCGCAAAACATCCGGATATCACCTCTGTTAGGATTTATGACAAACAAGGTGTTATCCGGTTTTCTAATGTTCAGAAGGAGGTAGGAACGCAAGTTGCTATGGATACTCCTGCCTGTTCAGCTTGTCATGTCACTGTTCCGCCAAAGTCTGCGCTTACGCTTGAAGAACGTACCAGAACTTTTGTTGTGGACGATACTGAGCTGCTTGGAACCATTACCCCGATTATGAATGAACCAAGCTGTTCGGTTGCTCCGTGTCATGCGCACAGTACCGATCATACAGTTCTGGGTGAGCTGGAACTTATTCTACAAACAGGGCAGGCTGCTATTGGGCTTGCCGCTGTGCAGAAAAAGCTTCTCGGTCTTACCGGACTTATCTACATCCTGTCTGTATCGCTTCTCGTTTTTGGGTTGCGGCGGTATATCACGACTCCAATCAAACAGATTATTAATTCTACGAAACGCATAAGCGAAGGTAAGCCTTCGGGGCTGGAAGAACTCCCGCGTACGGATGAGCTTGGATATCTTGTGGATGCCGTTGTTGCGATGGAGCAGGCGGTCGCGAAAAAGCAAGCCGAACTGGATAAAAAGCGTCAGGAGTACCAGTATCTGTTTGAACAGGTTCCGTGCAGTATTACTGTTCAGGACAAAGACATGCGTATTCTTAAGTACAATAAAGAGTTTGCGGAGCGTTTCAGCCCACAGCCTGGTGCATTTTGTTACGAGGCGTACAAGGGGTTGTCAGAGAAGTGCCCTAATTGCCCGTTGGATAAAACCTTCCAGACGGGGCTTCCGTATTGCTCAGAAGAAAGCCGTACTAATCCAGACGGAAGCAAAGCCCATTGGCTTGTGCATGTTACCCCTGTGTTTGGTGAAAATGGTGAAGTTGTCGCAGCCATGGAAATGGGAATAGATATTTCTGCCCGTAAGCGTGTAGAAGAACGGCTGCTTACTTCCGAAGCAAAGTACCACGCAATTTTCAACCATATCCCTAATGCGGTTTTTGTTCTGGATGTGGAAGAGCACGTTATTCTTGATTGCAACGACATGGCAGAACACAGCTACGGTTTTGAACCGGGCGAAATGCATAATACGTCATTTATTCACCTGTTCCCGACAGAAGAGCAGGATAAAGCCAAATCATACATTAAAGCATTTACTGCGTTGAACCGTGTGCGTCAGAAGCGCAAAGACGCCAGCACCTTCTATGTCGATTTTAGACTTTCTCCAGCTGTCTATAATGATCGCAATGTGCTTCTTGTTTCCGCAACTGACGTAACAGATCGTCTTGAAACTGAGCAGAAACTCATTCAGGCCGGTAAAATGGCAACGCTGGGTGAAATGGCAACCGGAGTGGCGCACGAACTCAATCAGCCCTTAACCGTTATTAAGGCGGCGAGTGGGTTCATTATGCGTAAGATTAAACGATCACAGCCAATTGATCCGGACATTTTGAGCACAATGGCGGAAGAGATAGATTCGCACGTAGATAGAGCTAGTCAGATCATAGATCACATGCGCGCATTCGGTAGACAATCTGATCACACGCTCGAGCGGGTCAATGTGAATACCGTCATAGACAGTTCAGTGAATATGTTCATATCGCAGCTAACGCTTCGCGGTATTTCTGTTACTAGAAATTTCAAAGAAAATTTACCTGAAATTCTAGGTGTCGCAAATCGCCTTGAGCAAGTTTTTATCAACCTATTGCTTAATGCTCGCGATGCTATTGAAGAGGCCGAAGCTGAGGGGAAAACCGAAGTGAAAAATATTACTCTTCGAACATATTCGACACCTAGAGCAGTCGTTGCGGTGGTGGAAGATTCAGGTGCCGGTGTACCCGCAGGATTGAGTGACAAAATTTTCGAACCGTTCTTTACAACCAAAAAAGTTGGTAAAGGAACTGGGCTTGGTTTGTCCATTACGTATGGTCTGATAAAAGATTTTGGCGGCACTATCCGTGTCAGGAACAAAAAAGAGGGTAACGGCGCGCAGTTTACACTTACATTCCCTCGTAGCAGCAGTCGACGTGTGTAGTCTGTAGGTCGCTGTTATTAATTGTAATACGGAGTGCTCATAATCTTTGGTATGAAATAGGTTCGTTAAAGGAACTAGCTTGCTCGCTGGTATGCACATTCTTTAATTGATCGTTATGTTTTGTCTTAAAATACGGCTGGACACAGTCGAATTACTATTCAAAAAATTACTACTCGCACAATCGCGGTCAAGGGGGCGTCCCCCTTGCGGGTGCAGGGCAGAGCCCTTGCCTCTCAGAGAGCCGCCGGAGGCAAATACAGATGAACATAGCATCTAGGTCATCAGTACTGTTGGTAGACGACGAAAAGGGCATCACAGTTGTCCTTGGCGCGTATATTACAGACTTAGGGTACGTGGTCGATACAGCACACAGCGGCGAAGAGGCCATTGAGAAACTTCAGGAGAAATCCTACGAGGTGGTCGTTTCAGACGTGCGTATGCCCGGTATGGACGGTGTTGCGTTACTGAAAGAAATTAAAAAACAGTGGCCGGAGACTGCGGTGATTATTACCACAGGCCATGCAGATGTTTCTATTGCTGTAGACTGTTTGCGCCTTGGCGCGACTGACTTCATCACTAAACCGGTGAATGTAGAAGTTTTGGAGTTTGCGTTGCGGCGGTCTGTGGAGCGTGTAGTGATGCGCAGGCAGCTTGTTGATCACACCATGCATTTAGAGTCTCTAGTTGAACAAAGAACTCGTGAGCTTGTGCGTGCTGAACGCTTTGCCGTAATGGGTGAAACTGTCGCGGGACTGGCTCATGCGATTAAGAATATTGCAGGCGGACTTGAGGGCGCGTTGTTCGTGTTGGAGAAGGGGCTTGAGCTTGATCGTAAGGACTACTTAGAACAGGGCTGGGGTATGGTTAAGCGTGATGTGACACGGGTTCGGGATTTGACCATGAACTTGTTACAACTCTCGCGTCCATTGTCGCTGCGTCCTAAGACTATCGACCCTGGCGCACCTATGTGTGAGATTGCAGAATTGCTTACAGCAAGGATGCACGAAGCAGGTGGTAAGATTATCCATGCCTGTATGCCTCAGACTTCCGCTCTGTTGGACGAACAGGCCGTACATACATGTTTGATGAACCTTGCGACAAACGCGGTGGAGGCGGTCGAAGAGGCGATTCAATCGGGTCGTCGAGAATTTGGTGACGGAAAGGTAATGCTTCATACTGAATGCGACGCCTTGCATGTTCGATATCTTGTAGAAGATAACGGGCGTGGTCTTTCATCAGAGCTGTTTGAGCAACTCGAGGAAGGACTCGTTACTACAAAAGATCGAGGTTCAGGCTTTGGTCTTATGGCAACCCGTAAAGCTGTACGCGAAATGGGCGGCGAACTTATTCTGGAACACGGCATTGAGGGCGGCGTGCGCGCCGTTATCCTTTTGCCATATGTAGCTGGAGAATAGCTTCGCGTTGTAGGGAGTATGTTTCAAGTATGAAATAGCCCTGTGTAGCGGCTGCAAGATTGTAAACAGTAAAAGAGTGGAGAAGTATCTTCACTCTTTTTTTATTCAAAATATATCCGGCGGGATTTAGTCTACATCTATGGACGGAACGCCGCAGGCAGAAAAGAATTCATATATTGGCGTATAGAATTCAGGCAGGCGTGTTTGATCTTGTTGGTCACCGTGAGGAATGCATATGACCATTCCCTGCCGTGCTCTTGTAAGTAGTACACGGTAGGCATTCAGAAGATACCTGCGCCGAACAACGTCATTAATATTCTGCCATTTGGTGCCTCGGAACGTTTTATACTCCCATCCCTCGTGAGCTATTCGCAGACTGGGGTCCCACGCAACGCACGTCCAGTCCAGTTCTAATCCTTGAATATCAAATTCTGTCGCTACATCTTCAAGAAACATGGAAGACCGCACGTCGCTTGATTCGTTCAAAAACCAGTTTTTAGGGTCAATTTTCGCTTTAATATGTATGCCCTCAGGTTTTAAGCGAAGTGCGCCAGAATATGCCGTTATGCCATATTGTTCGCCACCTCTTGCATGAGTTCGCAGCCATTCTTTTGCTTGCTGTAAGCTTCTCGTTAAAACTATCGGGTATGTTTTTTGGACGGTTGAGAATAAATCTGTGGCTTTTTGCTTGTCGAGGTTTAGCACACTGCCGATGAATTCTGATAACAGCTCTGACCGGAATGAACGAAGGGAGACAGCAAGGTGCAGTTCCTCTTTTACTGTAAGCTGGTAGGAGCCTAATGAGCCGTAGATCTCTTCACCGTTTGTGTATTCTTTTTCGGAAAGTGAGCCGGATGCGTAAACATCCCAATGGGGATACTTTGCACTAATAGCCGAGAACCATTCCGGTAGTCCGGCTTCACCAGTGTTAATTTCCTGCCCGCCGCCAATTAGGCAAACGATTGTCGCCCAATTTTGATGGCGATCCAAGACACTAATAAGAAATTCAGGTTCAGACATTGTAAAGTTTGCAATGCCCTTTTTCCTCGCCATAAAAGAAGACGCTTGTTCAGCTGTCCATGCGCGCTGAGCTTCGTCAAAGATGGTAACCTTCTCTATGGGGGCTATGTCGCTTTGCAGGTTGTCGTCTCTAAAATGGTGAATGTTTTGTATGAAAGTTTTCACCTTGGAGAGAGCCTGTTTTTTTGTGATTCCAGATTTTGTGGCTTTGCTTTCGTCAACTTCATTTCTGGCTAAGGCTTCTTGTAAGACTTCAACCAGCGGACCGTTGCCTGACAAAAAGACCGCATGTTCACCCTTGTCTGTATTGTGGCGTTCGTTTGCCAGTGTTAATCCGGCCAGCGTTTTTCCTGCTCCGGGTACACCGGTAATAAAGCAAATTGATTTACGAGAATGTTTTTTTGAGTACTCGATTATTTCAGAAACTGCGGCTGACGTTTTTTCAAGGTTAATAGCGCCTGAGTCTGATCGAGATATCTCCTTAACGCTATGCCCTTTGTACAGAGCTTGCGCTGCTTCGATAATGGTTGGTGTGGGTTTGTAGATAGAGTTACACCATGCGACCGGATTAATCGGATTAATCGGATCGACCGGATCAATCGGGTCAATTTGTTTAAGAGACTCGATATGTCCAATGTGCCCAAGATGAATACTAGAATCGTTTTGGGTAGTGCAAAGTGTGTGTTGGTTATCGCTAATGGTTAAGATGCAAGCAGCAACATTCGACTTGTTGGCTTTTACTGGAAAGCACACCTTATCGGCATAGTTGCCGAGTGCCATTTCAATTGATGCGCTTTCAGTTGCGATAACCATCGGAACAATTGGTACATTATGACTTTTCTCATGGAAATTTTTTAGATCTAGTGCATAATCCAACGCTTGAACTAACGCATGCTGCGTATGCTTTTTTTCGCCAACTTTAAATTCTAATACGAAAACAACTCCAGAATGTATTATGACAACATCTACGCGTTTTCCCATGCGTGGAATTGCGTACTCAAAAGCGACAAAGCTGTCTGGTAGAGTAAGTAATTGACTTTGTAAAATTTCAATCTGCGAGATCCATGCGTTTCTTTGTAAGTCTTCAAGTGAAAACGGATGGCTCCTTGTGAGTGAACCTAAAATAGAATCTGGATCAGCAGCTAAGAATTCGCTTTGTGTAGCAGAGTAGTAAGCGCGTTGCATTATCAATATCCGATGGCTGTCATGTGAGGTGAATGGTGCTTTTCTGTATGTTCGTAGCAAGTTAAGATTTTTTATCAGCGGAGCCCGCGGGCAACAAGTAATTGTTTCAAAGATTACTTTGATACTCATCATAAGTCGTAGGTGAAATGTATTAATGCTCTGATTGATTTGTGATGTCTGTACGATAGGTTGCATGAAGAATGTCACTGGTGATGATGTTTGCCAGTTGAAGTCATGTTCACAGTGTAACGTACGGATTGATTTATGAAGAAAGTCTTAGTTGTACACGGTAGTCCACGGAAGCAGGGGAATAGTCATGCGGTTGTTGATGCTCTTTGTGAGGGTTTCAATGAGAATGTAGACATTACAACCTATGAATTGTCGCGTCTTGATACAAAAGGGTGTCTTGCTTGTTTTGCGTGTAAGGGAAAGGCGGAGCGATGCGTTATAAATGATGGGCTCAGTGGGGTTTTGGACGCAGTGCACGAGACAGACGTACTGGTGCTCGCTGCCCCTGTGTATTTTGGGGATGTTTGCTCTCAGATGAAAACGTTTATTGACCGCCTGTATCATTTGTTTTTGCCAAATTTTCATGATGCTACACCTAATGATGGTGACAATACTGGTAATGTTCGTGTGAGCCGTCTGCGTGAGGGCGTGAAGCTCATCTTCATAACAACACAGGGAAGTATCGATCCTGCATTGTTTGCCGATATTAATCCACGATACGAACGATTCTTCAGATGGCTTGGCTTTGATGAAGTGTACAATATTAGAGGAGTGGGTGAGCCTGCTCGCCATGCTGGGCATCAAATGGATAAAGCCTTTGCGCAAGCTAGAGTGTTGGCTTCCGATGTCGTTGCTTAGTTGAGTTTGCTTGAAACAAATTTTTGATTGTTAAACATATGGCTTCCTTTACTAGGAGGTAGTTGTTGGGGAAGAGCGGTGCAGGGGTGTGCCGCTCTTTTTTGTTGGCGTATCCATATTGATGACAGAGAGTGGTGTTTCAAAAGGTTGAATTAAGAAAAACTTTAGTTATTTTGTGAAAATATTAAGAAAATCATAAAAAAGCATTTTTCAAAAACTCTTAGGTGAATGCGGAGTTCTTCAGTCTGTGTTATGTAAGTGCCTGCTTTCTTATGTGTTTGTCCTTATAAAAGTGAACAATTGCTATAAATTAATTAAGCAGATTGCCGATCAGCAGGTAGGACAGAAAGTGATACATGCGAGGTTCATTATGATTACCGCAACATTGAATGCAGAAAATGTGCTGGCGAAACCTTTGGCGCAAGTAAACGCGCAATTGGCTTCTAAGCAGGATGAACGACTGGCAATGCCGCTTGCGCAACACAACGAGATGATTCAGCCGAATGTGGTTGATTCTGTCGAGTTGTCTGATGAATATCAGGCGTTGATGGCGGGAGAAGTTGCCGGCGTGCAGTTTGATGCAAACGCACATGCGGGAATTATGAGTACTGCCGGAGCAGCACCCACCTCTGTTGAAGTAAGTGACGGGTATACAGAAGCACGCATGAACGCCATGCCGGAGTCTCCCACTGTGGAGGATGTGAAGAAAGTAATAATGCGCAAAATGTCCCGCGCAGCCGATGAGGCCTTCTTCCGTGGCGATCAGCATACAGGTGCAGTAAACCATGCCACTATTGCAGCACAGATGGGTGCTACAGTTCCGCAGGCAGCGCTTGATGTACAAACAGTTCAGAGTGTTCAGTCCGTATCGACTGCACAGCCTGTTCCTCGTACTTCCGGAGCTGTGGGATACAAACCCATGAGTTCCCGCGCGGTTTCTTCAACTGCGCAATCGAGCATCCGTGTAACAGCGTAGAATGTATGACGGTGGTTTGTTGGTTTCACTCTTTACGCATATGAATGTTTGAGTATGACGAATATTCAGTATGTAACGGTACAAGTATCATGACAGGGGTAGTATTCTATAAATCTTAGCATGATGCATCTGCTAGCCTGAGTTATGGTGGTTGTGCTTTAGGATGGAAACCTTTTGAGAAGAAATGCATCTCGCTATTTTCTCAATGAAGCTACCTGCTATGTGTTCCGCGCGTCCTTTTTAAAAAAGCTCCGCTATTACTGTTTGTTGTCGTGAACAGTACTGGCGGGGCTTTTTGTTTATTTATCGATGGTTATAGAAGGAATGAATGAGCCTTTGGTGATGCTGTCATAGAAAAAATGCCATTTTCCATGTGTGTTTATATATATAAACAACAGGCGAAAACATCATTTCCGACACCAATTAGGCACCAAGCTTAAGATACCTCGAATCGGTTATGGGTGTGCATCAATCCATACTCTTTGGCTCTGAGTGTCAGGGGTTTTGTGTTCAGAGCCTCATAGCTGGTTACGATTTTAACACGGTGTGGATTCTCTTTAAATGTAACGGGATCAGCATAGTCATCGAGTACCATTCTTCTTGGACTCGAGAGGGAGCATGACGTTTAAGTACTTAAGGAGTCCTTGTATGCCATTAGTGTTTGTTATGATGTTGTAGACACAAGACTTGCTAAGAAGAGCTTAACACCACGCGTTGTTGAAAGAGAGATTCTCGCGAATGTTCTGGTTCATCTTATTAAGTTGAACTAATTAACCTGAGCTCGCTATTGCATAATGTTTAGATACTGATTCATAGTTAGCAGTTAGCAGTTAGCAGTTAGCAGGCGGCAGGCAACTTGTATCCAGCAGGTGCGCGTAGCTTTGTGAAAGGTCAGTTGAGGGTGTGGTAGACGTATCCAGCAATGAAATTTGAGATAGCGAATTTTAAGACATCTGAGCAAATCTCTTTTTATGAATATTCTGATTTGTCGTCAGCTCTGTATTTGCATGGGCTCGAACGTGCTTTTTGATGAACTTGTTTAAAAACGTAAGAGTATCTCTAAGATGTAATGGCTTAGGCGTGCGGATAAAAAGAAACGCGGCAGGAGAGGCTGCCTGTGTTGTTTATGTATCGCCAAAAGACACCACAATCGAAATTCTGTCGAAATTTTGTCGATCAGGCCGTTATCCCTATATGCAAAGACAGGTGTAAAAAGCGCGGGGGTCTCCATGTTTTGAAACAAAAGGATTTGTCTATTCGTAGATTTGTTCTCCTAGACAACTTTCCCAAACCCGTTTTTACACTCTGGCGAGTTGACTCCGTTTAGCCTGTTTACATTACGAGCTTCCATCTCCGTTAAAAACTTCCACATCTGCGGCATAGGACATGGCAATCGGAGAACTGCGCACAAGCTTAGGATACTTTTAAGCAGTATGCCGGGAAGAAGGGACTTGATGTGTTCTCAGGTAAAAGAGTTGTACTTCCTAAGACGAATGCCACCTTCACCTATAGCGTTATGAAACCCTTTTTCAGAACTAAAAATCAGCCACTTAAAAAGCTCTTATGGATTTAACGTTGTCAGCGTTGCACGTACCTTTGGATCGAGAGTCCTGAAGGTCGCAAAAATGTTCTGCGCTGTTTTCCATGTGGTGCCTGTAATCTTTAAATACGCATCTACAACAATGTGCCTACGTTTCGTTGCATCGAAAGCGTAATGACTGATGGCAATGCATTTATATACAGTATGGTAGTAGATGATGCCGTTCTGATTTTGAAAAAGGATATGCTCTGGCGGAATCCGCTTCATCATTAACGTGTTGTAGTCGAACGCTGAGCCGTCCGTTGAGAAAGCGTGAATACCTGCTACTGATGTATTGTTGGTAACAAGCGTATACCATTCGTCATCGTGCGTTGGCACGTAATCCTCTTCCAACGCACTCGGGAGCTTAGAAATGCTGTTGTTTAACGTGGAGCCCATAGGAGCGTATAACGCGATAGAGCCTCGTTTGACTGTCATAGAATTCGTGTCTGGATAGATGATCGGCAACACCTTTTTCTTTAACGACGCAAAATAGGCAAGGTCATCAGCGCGCTCTTTTTTTTGCGCATTTTTTAAAGTCAGTAGACGCGGATCGCTTTCTTCAACCCTAATGCATGTGACGTTCTTTTTACTGCCTACTTCGCATGCCTTAATCCATAGAGTGTACTTGATGGAAAACGAGGTTTCGCTTTCACGTTTAAAGTTCACATTTGCATTAGGGAATACAAGGCGTTTGTTACCGTTGGCATCGGGCTGCAACGAGCTTATATTTTCCACATTTCTACGGAAACGGTGCAGCTGGTTATTCTCGTTGTCAAAATAGAAGTAATCGTTTTTTTGCGTTGCAGATTCTTTTTCATTGAACGCTTGGCAGGCTGCGAGTTGATCTTCAAGAATTGAATTAAACAAGTTCTCCACCAGAGGAGGGTGCTCATTCAGGGGAAGTTGCTCACTTTCTAAAAAGAGTGGGCTGATAATTTTTTGCAGAAGTTTTTTTGTCCTGCTTTTCTCATGAGGAATGTCTCGCAGGTTCGTAACTTGACCTGTTTCGATGTCGGAAATGATGTAGAAACCACGTTGCGGCGGGAGGTAGTTCTTTTCGTAAAAATCATACAGAAATATACAACCTATGATGAAAAGAGCCGCGCAGCAGATGCGGGTAATTAGTTTTGTATCAGACATGAAGTGGTACCACCTTAGAACATGGGGAATAGGAATTTGGGAGAAGTGGGCAACTATGTAGCTCGTCAGGGTAGTTTTTGGAAGAGGATGCCTTTCAAAAGAATTGTGCAACTTCGAGAAGAAACAGGTGATGGTATGCTAATTACATGTGCCGTGCGTTGCGGCGGAGTGTGCCCTTCTGAGTAGTGTGTGGTGGGGGGGAGCGAAAAAACAAAAGTCAACGGCTCATTATTAAATAAAAAAGCGAACAAATGGTGCAATCGCAAGAACTAGATCATCTTCTGATAATAAACATTTTGCCATGCGTTGCGGCGGGAGGTGATGTTTTGAATAGGCTGTGGCGGAGTCGCTTCTATCGAAAGGACAAACAGCAAGGGGAGGAGCAAAAAAAAGCGGACATGATGTCCACTTGGTGAGAAAATGATTGGCGGTAATTTTCAAAAGTCTCTGATGAGGCGATGCGGGCTTCACACCGCCTCAAACAGGCACTCTGTTTAGTACAGAGTGTGTGGGCTATGGACTATTTCTAAAGGAATCCGGTGTGAAAAGCGCTCTGAGCAGAAGCTTTTTGCACGGACTTATTTAAAAACAACCCTTAGCCTAACTTTCTAAAATTTCTTTTTTGAGATTATCAGGAAGTTCAGAATGCATACGTACTGCAAAGCTGCTGCCTTCCCCCTGTTCAGATGCTACTGAAATAGTACCACCGTGTTGTTGTACTGTCTGGTTCGCTACAAACAACCCGATGCCGGTTCCCGCAGACCCTTTGGAAGAAAAGAAGAGCGTAAACAGCTTCTCCCGTGTTTCCTGTGACATCCCTGTGCCGTTGTCGGTAATGGTGAAATCGATCGTCTTACCATCTGTACACACTGAAAACTCTACACAGTATTCGGCTGTCGAACGTGCTGCTTCACAAGAATCAACGGCATTTTCTAAAATATTTACAAGAGCTGAAGACAACCCGCCATAATCTGCCTCGATGGTGCCGTCTTCCGGCACGATACAGTTGAAGGTAACGCCCTTAGCCTCGGCTTTAGGACGAATGATGCTTTCAATCTCCCGTACAAAGTTTGGCAGAATAATTACTTCCCAGTTTAGCGAACGCTCTTTTGCGTAGTGCAGAATATCCAGCACCATTTTACGCAAACGATCGATAAGGTGCGAAAGGTCGTTGTAACTATCTTCAATGCGTTCCGGCTTATCCAAGTTGATGCCGGTACCAAGGCGATAGATGCCGCCATCCAGTGCTGTAAGCAGTCCTTTAATACCGTGCGCTGTGGAACCCAGCAGCAGGCCAAGCGTTGAAAGTCTATCCTGCAAAGCACGAAGTTGCGTGATGTCTGTAGACATCTCCATAACTTCAGCAATGTTTCCTTCCACGTCACAAATAGGAGCTGTCCAGATAAGTACGTTACGTTGCTCACCAGTTTTCGTGGTGATTACTGTTTCGTACTGATGGGTTTTGCCGTCTTCAAATGTCTTCATAACCGGACACTTGTTACATGGCGTGTCCCTGTGGGCATAGAGTTTGTGACAGCTCTTGCCGAGTGAACTGCCAAAATCTTCGCGGAACCGTCTGTTGTTCGCGATGATCTTGAGGTTCTTGTCCTGTACGCTAATGTAGCAGGGGGATTCTTCAAAAAGCTGTTGGTAACGATGACGAGTAATACGCAACTCTTCCTGCATACTTTGTACTTCTGTCACGTCTGCTGCCAATTCAAGCACTAATTCAATGGTGCCGTCATTGTCCAAAATAGGCACAGCGTTAACCTGTACCGGCAGCTTCTTCCCATTTTTATCTGTAATAATTTCTTGCGAAGATTGGGCATCACCAGAAAGCAGAACGCGTTCAACGGGTGAGCTGTCAGGGCGGCTTACATCGTTTTCTTTGTATGCCCACCAGCTAGGTTTGCCTGTGGAAGGGCCTATGCGTTCGTTGAATAGCGGGTTTGTGGAAACGATTTCGCTGTCGGCGTTGTGCACGGAGACAAAACAAGGCAGCTGATTGAACATAGAAGCGCCACCATCGATAAGATTAACGATAGTGCGTAGTCCATCTGCAAAGCCTTCTGCAATTTGCAGCGCGGCAAGTTGTCGTTCCTGTTCCACGAGCTGTGTTGCCTGTTCGTCAACAAGGCGTTCAAGGTCGCATGTGTACTGGTTGATCTGACGACGCATATCAATGCGTTCGTGCGCACGTTTAAGTGCAATCTCCAATGCGTCTTCGTTGATAGGCTTAGTGATGAAGTCGGTAGCGTTACTTTTGATACTCTGGATGGCTAAGTCCATGTCGCCGTGGCCGGTGATCATGATAACTTCGGTATCCGGAGCTTGAAATTTGAATCGCTCAAGTAAGTCAAGGCCGGTTATTCCGGGCATCTTAATGTCCGTGAGCACAATCTGCGGCTCATATTTGTTGAATAACTCAATGCCTTCTTCGCCGCTGGCAGCTGTGTGTACAATGTATCCTAGATCCCGCAGCGACAGACCTAAGATCTTTCGAATGCCTTCCTCATCATCCACAAGCAGGATCGTGTGCAACATTATTCCTCCAGCGGGTTAGCGAGGATTTGTTTGGTGTTCGGCGTTTCGTTGTTTTTCAATTGCCTCCGGCGGCTGGGGAAAATCTTTTTGTAAAAAGGTTATTCCCCAGACCCCGTTCCAAAAACTTTTATCAGGGCTGATTGAAGTGTTGAGTACATCTAAGTCTAGCAGACTAAGTGTTCTCTCCACAAAAAAGTCAGCCTTAATAGCGGTCAATGCGGGTACTGGGCAGCGCCCTTGTTCTTCGAGAGAGCCGCCGGAGGCAATTATCTTCAATAACTTAATCTTTGTCAGCCAGCGCACTTTTGATAATTTCAAGCAGTGCATTAGGATCGAAAGGTTTTTTTAGCGACGCAACAGCGTTTTTGATAGCGAGATGGATACCTGGCAGACCGCTGATTACGATAACCGGAGTGTTTTCGAAGCCTGGTTCTTTTGCCATTTTGCGGTAAAAGCGTGGGCCCCATTCTTCCGGCATTTCCAGATCAAGAGTTACGAGATCCGGTTTTTCGCGCTTCAGCACTTCGATACCTTCGGCACCATTAGAAGCTGAGCAAGTTGCGTAGCCATTATCGGTTAAAATATCGATAAGGTATTTAACAATATATGGATCGTCATCAATGACAAGGACTTTATGTGGCATTGTAGACACTCCTTGGTAGTAGCAGGTTATTCGGAAACACTCTGGTTCAGCAGACCACGTACGATAGCGAGAAGCTTATCAGGGCTCGGGGGCTTTTCCACATAGGCTTCGGGCGGTGCGAGTTCCGTTTCCGATATACCTATCATGTTAAGAGCGTGGGCAAAACCCTCTGGAGCTACAGCAGAAAGCATCACTACCGGCACATTTGCCAGTTCCGGCGTTGTTCTAATTTTCCGGTACATATTGATTCCGCCCCATTCGGGCATCATCACATCAAGTACGATTAAAGATGGCTTGTTAGCGCGCGCTTTATCGTAACCTTCACTGCCGTTACGGGCACTTTCTACCCGCATGCCACTTGTTTCGAACAGCGTCTTTAAGAACAGCCTGAAACTGAGTTCGTCATCTACTACAAGTACGCGCGGTGTATTCATGTTTCACCTCTAACCAGCTTGTGTCACTATGCACGCGACACGCTGGCGACAGGGCAGGCGGAACGGACAACAACCTGTTCAATGGTGCTGCCGAGTTCTGCGTCTTCTGCTGGAACTTCAGCAGTATGGTGTGCCATGATGATAAGGTCGGCTTGTTTTTCCCGTGCGAATTTAAGAATTTCAACGTACGGGGTGCCTTCCCAAATTTCTACATCATAGTTGTCATAGTCTTTCAGTTTGGAAACATAGCGTTCGTCAATTTTCTTCTGTGCAGATTCGAGCTGACGTTCAATGTCACTCTGAGACGGGAACAGACCCATTTTAGAGCTGGTCATATCGAATGCGTGGAAGATATTGAGCTTTGCGCCAATTTCCTCAGCGGTTGTGCGTGCAAACTCAAAGGCATTATCTGCTGCAGGAGAAAAGTCCGTACAGTATACGATATTGGAGAAGAGTTTCCAGCAAGTTGTGCATGGTCTGTTTACGATGAGCACAGGGCACTTGGCGAGGCGTGCTACTTTTTCCATAGTACGGCCTACAATGGAGCGGGAACGGGCAGATTCTGGATCATCGTCACGGGTGTTTGCGCCCATAACAATAAGATCAACCCCTTCCTTGCGTGCAAAGCGCAGGATTTCTGTAGCAGGAACGCCAACGGCAAGTTCCAGTGCTGTTTTTTCGTAATCAGCCAATTGAGCCGCATATGTTGTAGTTAATTCTTCCATTACCCAGTCACGGTAATCGGCATCAACTGTTTCTTCTTCGCCGGAGCGAAGGTCGGTTACAGTTGTGCTGAAACCTCGGGATGGAACGCCTAGCACATGCAGAGTATACAGTTTAGCATCGTTTTTTTGTGCGAGATCAAAAGAAACCTTGGCTGCGTTATCGCAAGCGGGAGAAGCTGATGTAGCGAACAGAATTTTCTTAAACATATGCTACCTCCTGAGGCTGCATGTAGGGGAACCACCTTGGAAACTAAGCTCCCAGGCAATTCCTTCGATTACTTCAAAGAGAGAGAACGTAGTGTTACAGTAAAGCTCACTTGTTCTGTCCCCGAATAGTACATGACGCATTTGGCCAAGTGAAAATGGCATGTCCAACAGGCTTTCGAGACGGAAAAACCGCAACTCATGCCTGCCAGTATTGTTTATGCCGCGTACCAGAGTATGGATGTTCATTTCCGGCGTACCGGGAGCACCTGTCATCTCCAGTTGTCTATAGAGCTCCAAATGCGTGAATTCCTCTGTCGTGCATCCTGAATCTTTGCAGGCAGCCGCATCGCTGCAGGCTCCCTGCAAAAAAAGATTCAGGCGAAGTACATCTGGATACGCAGAAAACAAGGAGAAGAACGAGCGCAGTGTCACTCCATCCTCAAGCACAACCTTATTACTAAGGCAGCTGATAACATCCGTAATGGCTGTATTGTTCAGCCGGAGTGTTCCATCATGTGCCAAGGTGAGTTCTTCCATGCTGCTTCTCCTGTTTACATGCTATTTTTGAGGCTGGTGGCAGGCTTTACACTGCACAGGGCCTTTGTTCTGTTGTTCGTGACAAGTGATGCACTGTAAGTGGAAGGCTCTGCGTAATGGTGTGACACCTTTCTGCTTTTTCACGGTGTGGCAGTCTGCACAAGGAAGTTCTTCATCATATTCAAGAACTTTCTTGCCGTCTTCACTACCGTGGTGGCATGCAGAGCAGTCATCATCCAGGCCAGCTTTCTCGTTATGTGCATCGTGGTCAAATGCTGCAGGTGCATATTTGAACGGCGCAAGCTGCGGTACGTCCATTTCACCTTCCGGCATGCCTTCAGCGAATGCGGATGCTACCGGAATGGTCAGCATGAGGGCAAAGACCATCAGTATCGAAGTGAGTACTTTGTTCATGGTGCTCTCCATTTATTCCGGTTTTTCCATTAACTCATAAATGAGGTCGCCGAGGAATTTCAGTTCAATTCCAAGGTCGTAATGGTGAATAACATCTTCAAGGCCGCCGTGGCAGTTATGACACGGTGCGATGCAGATTTTAGCGCCGGTTGCTTTAAGCTGGTTGGCTTTAGCAAGGTTGCCTTCTACACGAACCTTCTTGAATGGAGGGCCACAGTTAATAACACCACCGCCTGCTGAACAACAGTAGTTGTGCTCACGGTTTGGATACATTTCTACGATGTTGTCACACAGCTGGTGAGCAACATAACGCAGTTTATCCATAAGGCCGTAACCGCGGATGATGTTACAAGGGTCATGGATGGTAACTGGTTCCTGAATTTTGTGGGTAAGCTTTATGCGACCCTGCTCAAAAAGTTCTGCAAAGAACTCAATTGAGTGTACTACAGGCACCGGATAGTCTTTCCAACCAAGCCAGCGGTTACCGTTATCGTAAATGGAACGGAATGCGTGACCACATTCGCCCATAACAATTCGGCTTACTTTAAGCTTCTGCGCCAGTTCAAAGTGCTGACGTTTCAAGCGACCCATCATTTCAAAGTCGCCTGAGTACATACACATGTCACTGTTATCCCAGCCCGGCATGGACGGCATTGTCCAGTCACAGCCAGCCTCGTTCATGATAGCAGCAGCCTGATAGATGAGTTGGGTACGGAACTTTGGTTCCGGTGCGATAACGGAGTAATAGAAGTCAGCGCCTTCTTTATCCATTGGAATACGAATATTCGGGAATTCTTCCCGTGCTTCATCTTCCTGCCAGAAAAGGCTGTCTACCCACTCGTCATCTTTTACCCACATCTGGTTCATGGTAGCAGAGTGAGAGTTTGCGGTATCCTGAAGATACTGTGGTGTTACGCCAAGCTGGTGACAGAACCGACGGATGGTGGTCATAATGTAGGCCACGTCAATACCGATCGGACAATAGTGCACACAGCGGCGGCACAAGTTACATTCAGTGTAAGCAATCTGTGCCATGCCGTAGATATCTTCAGGAGTTACTTTACCGTCTGCGGCAAGTAACTTTGTCATGGTTGCAGAAACCTTACCTACAGGGGAGTAGGAAGGATCGTTGTCATGAGATACGAAGAAGTGGCAAGCCTCTGCACACATGCCGCAACGCATGCAGCTTTCGGAGAAGGCTTTTAACTTGGCACCGGTTTCATTATCAATGAGAGCTTTGAATGTCTGCTGGATCTTCTCAGTAGTAAGATTACTTACACCGAAGGAAAGACCTGCATCCTCAATTTTTCTGTCTTGAATACTCATTTATTTCCTCCCGCCCGTTACCAGTCTTTACAATGGCGGACACCGCCGAATTCAGATCCGATGTAGGCTCTGGTGAACAGGGCGAACAGGATGTGAGCAAGACGGGTAAACGGAATGGCAACGATAAGAGCTTCTGCTGTGAGTACGTGCAGCAGTGGCATAATTTCTCCGCCTACGCTCCATGAACCGAGTATTGCTGTAACAAAAGGAGCCGCAACAAGACCAAGGCTAACCCAGTCGTTAGTGCGGGTAACAAAGCGAACAGTCGCGTTAGTAAGGCGGCGGTACACAAAGTAACAGCAACAGGCGATAACAATAAGTGTAAGCACATCAGCAGCTTTAGTTGGCAAGGTCGGGTAGGTGATACCAAACGCATTTTCCAAAAGAATCTGATGAGGAGTTACAAAGATAACCAAAACAACAAAGCAAATATGAAACACAAAAGTAACTGCAGTAAGAACTGGATTTGCTTTCCAACCAAGTGATTTGTAAGGAATAAGCCAGTTAAAAATTGAGCGGAAACTAAACTTCCAGCTCATGTAAGCTACAGATGACGCATCTTTTTGTTTAGCAAGGGAGTACATGGACCACAGGCGCCACACTGCGGTTACAGCCAAAATGATGAAGGCTGCCCATGCTAACGGTCCTACAGCGAAATTGTAGAGACTGTTCATAGCGAAATCTCCAGTCGGTTATTTAGGCACATTAGCGACAATACGCAGAGCTTTTCCATCGTGCAGACCACGAACAAGAACTTTGCTGCCATCTGCATTAAAGATAGGGTCAAAGCACATATCAAACTCGCCGCCAACAGCCTTGCCGTTAACGAGTACAGTGTATCGTCCGTCTTTACGTACTTTAGCAGCAACCGCATCGCTGTTCGGACAGAACACAGGCTTCCACGCCATATCGTATGATCCATCCCAAACGGAACCGTTTACACAAACACGCCAATTTTTATTCAATGTGTTTGCCAAAGCAGCAGCTTTTTTTCCGTCAGGAGAAACAGCAAGATCTGTCACAACAGGAGAACGCATAGCCCAAGGCTTGTCGTTTACTGCAACAGAAAATTTGCCGAACTCAGGAGCAACAATCGCGTAGAGGTTTTCGCCGTCTGCGCTGTACTGCTGATGCCAACAGTTAGCGTAAGTGGCTTGCCATATGAGTTGTCCGTCCTTAGCCATACCCCATTTTCCACCCTGACGAACAGGAGCAACAACGTGCTTGCCGTTAGGTGTAAAACATGGGTTCCACACACCCTGGTAGGTATTATCCCAAAGGGTATTGTCTACAATAATACTGTAATCGTAGAGGTTGAGTCGCACCTGAGCAGCAACGCGGTATGCGTTGTTATCGAATACAGGTGTCCATAAATTCATGAGATTGTTATCCCATGCAACGCCGTCTACTGCGATGGAGAAAATACCACTGCGGAATGTTGCAAGGTCAGCCTGAGCCATAGACTTAACCTGAACGACTGCCGCTGATTTTGTACCATCAGAGCTCAACGTAAAGTTGTTAGCGTTTTCAAAAAGGTTTTCCCAGATTGCTCCGTCCACAGACATGCCATACCTCATGTCTTGTTGAACAGCTGTGGCAACTTTGTTGCCGTCAGCACTGAACAATGGGGACCAGACAAAGCCGTAGGTTTCTTCCCAGGCATTGTCTCCTACCATCATGGTCCACTCTTCGTCCTGCATTGCGTAGCAGCAGAGTTCGCCATTGGCAGCGTACTTAAGTTCCCACAATTTTTCGAATGTGTTTTCAGAAACACTATCATTCGTCCGTATTGAGAACTCAGCATCATCTACACAGACAACGGCAGAAGCCTTTTCTCCGTCAGGAGAAATGAAAATCTCTTCTTGCCACTTGTGGTTACTGTCGGGCGTCATGTCCGCAATAGTGCGCTGACCGACCTCCCAATTCCACATTTCAGTTTTATACATGCTGGCCTCCTTGGCCATCCAAGGGTTAACAGACGTTCCTTTTGTCAATACACATGGCAAAAGGGAGAAATATAGTTGCAAACCATATTTCCCTATTTCGTTAATAATGTAGCACAGACAAATGGAAAAACGGTCAATAAAAATGAAATTAATACGTAACAAGCGCGGTGGGAAATACCCTTAGTCACATCAATGGTTTATAATGTTCCTAAAAACAACATGTTACAAACTCTATTATTGCGATTATAACTCTACTATTTTGGTATGTAACTCTCATTGCAGTTCGATCTACGTTCTTTTTTGGCACTAGATGTGTAAAGTAGAGTGCTCCGGTATTAAATCGATGCACAAAAGTATTTTGAATGCCAAAGTACAGTCTATGCGGACTACGTATTATCATGCAGTATTCATTAGAGAAATAAAAAAATGAAAAAATATAAACTCTACACCGTTAGTATAGAATAACACGAGATAATACGACTATTCGCGGTAATTGCTTACAGTTTAATAAAATGACAAATGCATAAAGATGAGGGTGAAAAAGCAGTAGCGACGCTGTTTTTAATATCTACCACTGTAGTGTGGAATTAAAGTTAGATAAATTAACTTGTTAGCGAGTGCTTGCAGATGGTGTGTTTAAACGAGGAAAATGAAATAAAAAAACTCAGGATCACATATAATGATGTGATTCTGAGTCTTGTAACACAGGTGTGTATTTTACTGGGTGGAGGGAATGAGCAAACAGCGGCCATCACTCCACGCCATGCATCGTTCTGCCATGCATTTTCCGTGATCCGAAGTGTCGTCTTTGAAACGGAAGGCAAAGTCTGCATTACCTAGTTGAAACGGACAGATAAGCTTTTTGGCTTCTTCGGGTGAACGCTTTGGTTGTTGCATAAAAATCTCCAATTGTTGCTTATGCCACAACTCAAACTTGATTTTTATTATAAACTTGTGAGATATAGTTATATAGCTTGAAAGTCTTTTTATTTTCTTGACGCATTATGCGTAACTATTTGGAGTATAACTATGGGGGGGAAAGATGAGAGGACAAAAGAAAAGCGGTTAGCTTTTTCAAACTAACCGCAAACGTGTTCCGTGGTGGTGGGGGGAGGATTTGAACCTCCGAAGGCGTACGCCGACAGATTTACAGTCTGTTCCCTTTGGCCACTCGGGAACCCCACCATGTATGGTCTTGCTAGGAATTTGTGTTCCTTGGCAACGAAAAGGGTTCTACGCATGGCCACAAAATTTGGCAAGTGAAAAGTTAGTTTTGTAGAAACGATCCCCTAAGGGTAACCACCATTTACAACAGAAAAATGGCTAAAATGCAAAATAATGTTTGCAAATTTGGAAAAGAAACCTTAGCCAACACGTTAGAATTTTTCGTTATGTGATTTAGATCAAGAATAACAGAGACTAGAAGTTATACAAATGAAGCAACGCATTTCGTATCGTTTTACGAACGTTCGAGCATGCCTCACAAGATCAAGATTGAATGCGCCAGTTCTTTTTTGATGCAGACCCTACGCATGTTTTTAAAAATGAAAGTGAAACGACGGAAGAAAAATCAACTCAAGGAGGGGACAATGTCTAAAGCAACACATAAGACCGAACCCAAGAGCAGATATTTTTCAGATAATTTGTTCAGCTTGATGGCTGAACTGGCAGAAGAGATTGAAGCACTGCCATCTGGTTTACAGAAACGACTAAACGGCGTGGCCGATCAGCTATTGAGTGAAGTATACAGTCAGGCAAAGTTTGAACGCTCAGTGCCTGTTACAAGAACACCACAATAGAGGTCGGAAATTATTAACCTTGAGTGTTCTCTTTCGAAGCCTCAAGCGTGCCTGCTGCAGGCGCGTTTAGAGCTGTCAGATTGAGATAGCCGCATGAATGCAGGTAGTACAGCCGAGTCCGTTGCGGGGCTCAATAAAAACTGGGCACTGGAGATAGCTTGAATATGTATTCACAGAAGTTCAAGTGCACAGGTGGAACCTGCTGATATATGAACGACTTTGGGGAGTCGGGATATGTATAAACTTTTATTTGCGGTAAAATAGATTCTACTGATGAGATTACATAAAAAAGCCAGTCCTAGGACTGGCTTTTTTTAGTTTAATAGCTGTTCGAAATTGTCGCACGGTACTTCATCAACACGAACAGTTTCAAACAAGACTTATCAAACACATAAAGTAAGCTTGGTTAGCCTTCGCTAGATAGCTCAAATGTCAGTTCTAATTCGTCTGCATCTTTATCTGTAAGTAACCATCGGCAGGTACGTTCTTCAATGGTTGCTGAATATGTTTTGCCAAGGGTCAATGAATTGAACCACAGCTCATTTGTTGCAACGAGCATGAGTGTTTCTTTAGTAGTTTTAGGCGTTGAATCTGTTCCGCCGCTGCAAAGGCTGAGAATGGTACAGTCTACGACTGTAACGTCTTTGCCATTAAAAATGATATGTTCTTCTAACATGGTGTCTCCGTATGGTGTACGTGGGATACTTTTTTATTTTTTACGACTATGCTGGTTGAGTTTTATGACAGTATCATATGTTGCCTCGACCTGCTTGGTAGACATTAAACGCAAAAAAGCCAGTCTTTCGACTGGCTTTAATGACGTGGTGGTGGGGGGAGGATTTGAACCTCCGAAGGCGTACGCCGACAGATTTACAGTCTGTTCCCTTTGGCCACTCGGGAACCCCACCTGCTTGTGCTGTTGTCCGTGGGATATATTCCCTGACAACGGAGACGGTTTCTACGCATGTCGTATTAATTTGGCAAGCAAAAAAGGTGAAAATGATAAAATAATTGGATAATCAAGTTATGGCTTCAATAACTCAGTGTGACACGAGTGCGGTTCGAAGTGTTGATGAGTATTAGCTATAAGTTTCTGTTAGCTGTTGTAACGTAGCATCAGGCTGTGGTGCCACTTGTGTGCAAAGAGGTCGGTCTTCTATTGGCTAACAGTTGTTCATTCTCTGAATATGAAATAATATGGTTAACGAGAGTTACTACAAAGCTGCTCCACAGCAGTCGGAAATATAAGGACAGGTGATGACATGGCAAATGAAAATGGAAGAGTCACAAAAGTACTTTCGCCCGTAAGTGCAGGTATTTTAGCTCTTGGAATAGTGGCGGCAGCGGCTGTTATTATGTTGGGTCTTGTCAATTTTCGTGGCTCAGAGCGTTATGTGACAGTAAAAGGGCTTGCTGTAAAAGATGTTGAGGCAAATATGGCCTCGTGGTCCATAAAGCATGTTGTAACAGGTGATGATCTCTCAGCATTGCAGGTGACAATTGAAGCAAACTCTAACTTGATTAAAAAATTTCTGATAGACAGTGGATTACCTGAGGATATTAAGTTTTTTAAAACTGTTGATGTGCAGGATCGTTTTGCCCTTACGTATGGTCAAGGTGCACCTGTTGGACAGCGCTACATTGTGTCTGAAACTATCACAGTTCAGACCGATAAGCTTGATGCCATAGATCGAGCGTATCAAGGCGTTGGTGAGCTGATAAAACAAGGTGTGAGTATAGTTAAAGAAGGCCAGCCTGGATCAGGCAATCCTATCTATATATTTACACAGTTGAATGGTGTTAAGCCTGAAATGATTCATGCCGCGACCCTCAATGCCCGAAGTAGTGCTGAGCAGTTTGCAAAAGACTCTGGGGCAGTGGTCGGAGCGATTAAACAAGCGAATCAGGGTGTCTTCCAGTTACTCCCAAGGAATTCAGGGGAGATGTATATGGAAAAATTCTCGCGCTATAAAACGATACGAGTCGTTTCAACGATCAAATTTTATTTGAAATAGATGATAAAAAGCCCTTAGTTACTAAGGGTTTTTTTGTGCTATGTTGTGTGGCTTAGCTGCAATTACAAAAGGCTTACAGAAGTTACTCTGTAAGCCTTTTGTTTGTAGATTGAGAAGTTGGCAGATGTGTGATCGTCAGGGACGATTGTCGATAGTGCTTGATTCTGTCGATGGCTGCTCTGTAAAGCTTGTTGACTAAGTCTTAACGGGCAGTTGCATGGTGTGGTAGGATGCAAAGATCCTAGGGGGTGTCGTAGACGAAATTTTCTTTGTGGGAGTAAAAATAGCCTACAATAATAAGCGAAGGGCAAAAAAATGCGATGGAGAGTTTGTACTCTTCATCGCATTTTGTGGAATTGCTTTTGTAACCGAGTGACAGTGTGCGCAAATATGAGTGGCGCGTAGCACTAACAATCAGAAAAAAATGAACCGTAGTGATGTCGTTGGGATTGTTTCGAGAGGTAGTAGAGGAGTGGAGGTTTTATTCTGTACGTTGAATTTAGAAGACACAAAAAAAGCCAGTCTTGCGACTGGCTTTAATTACGTGGTGGTGGGGGGAGGATTTGAACCTCCGAAGGCGTACGCCGACAGATTTACAGTCTGTTCCCTTTGGCCACTCGGGAACCCCACCTGTACTGGAGCTGGCGATGGGACTTGAACCCGCAACCTGCTGATTACAAATCAGCTGCTCTACCAATTGAGCCACGCCAGCAACGAGAAGAGTAACTATAGATACTCAAAGTTTTTGGCAAGCAAAAAATGAAAAAAAGTGAAATTAAGTATGTCGACGGGCTGATAGAGTGACAGATTCAGGCTTTTGGTCATTTTTGAAGCCTGCAAAATTAGATTAGAGCAACTTTTTTTAAACAAATGGAAAATATTCAATCGAAAGCCTGCTCATGAAATTCATACAGATGAGGGCAAATCGAGATACTTGGAATTTTACGAATGAGCAGAGAATGAAGAAGTGCTGTGAGTTTTTTAATTAGATGGAAAAAATAAGTGTGAGAGGTGTCCGGCTTGAGACATTCTGGTAAACCAGATGATGTAGTCGAGAAGTCTGAAGAGTTTTGTATGCACAGTCTTTTTTACCTAGGAGAACAACAAATTGATTCTGTGCGTCAAGTTTGGAGGACACAAAAAAAGCCAGTCTTGCGACTGGCTTTAATTACGTGGTGGTGGGGGGAGGATTTGAACCTCCGAAGGCGTACGCCGACAGATTTACAGTCTGTTCCCTTTGGCCACTCGGGAACCCCACCTGTACTGGAGCTGGCGATGGGACTTGAACCCGCAACCTGCTGATTACAAATCAGCTGCTCTACCAATTGAGCCACGCCAGCAACGAGAAGAGTAATTATAGAGACTCAAAGTTTTTGGCAAGTAAAAAATGAAAAAAAATGAAATTAAGTATGTCGACGGGCTGATAGGGCGATAGAATCAGGCTTTTTGCTGTTTTTGAGATCTGTAAAATTGATTTTGTGCAATGTTTTTTAAGCGGATGGAAAAGGATCAATTGAGAAGATGCTGAGATGAGTCGAAGTAAGTATGTGCTGAAGCGCTGGTAGCAGAAAGCGAGTATGCGATGAGAGTCTTGCTTTTTCTGTACACGGTAAAAAGAAGACGCAAAAAAAGCCAACCTTGCGATTGGCTTAAATTAGCGTGGTGGTGGGGGGAGGATTTGAACCTCCGAAGGCGTACGCCGACAGATTTACAGTCTGTTCCCTTTGGCCACTCGGGAACCCCACCTGCTTTTCGTTGTCTGTGGAAAGTATTCCCTAACAACGGAGATGGGTTTTACGGATGAGTCATCAAAATGGCAAGCAAAACATTCAGTTTTTTTCAAATTAACGAAAGGTTAACGATAGATACAAATGCTCTTTTCTGTTTTTAGTTTGAAAAACAGGTTGTTAGCCATTGTATGCATACTTGATGATATCCACAGTAAAACTAATGAACGACATAAACAAAATCGCAGAATAGAAGCGGGCACCTATGGACCAGACAGGAGCACCCTTATATTTATCTGCGCTACGCCACAACGCAACACACATGAATCCCGTATATACAAGTGCTGCTAGAAGCCAACCGACGCGCATGGTGTCAGTCGTATTAGGTGCTCCTAGAGCATATTTGTTTACAAAAACGCTTACCACTGTGCCTATGATCATGCCGAAAAACCAGAAGGTGATGTACAGCGGTAATTCTCCGCGCCATAGTTTTGCCAATGTCCCCATATTGTCCTCTGTAGTTAAGAGAGTTCGTTTCACTATAGATTACTTGGGGATAAGTTCATTTATTTATTTACATTTCACTCATTAAGTTTCGGGGGTGGATGTGAGATTTGAAAATCTTGGTGCAATATCAAAAAGTCCCATGCAAAGGCCAATTGTTAATGCTGCTTCATACGGTTCGGGCCGTGGCGTTGCCTCTGCCAACTCCTTCATCTCCTGTTGCGAAAGTTGCAACGTAGGCATGCGTAAATAGATTTCTCCGTTGAATTGCAGGTCAACGTGTACATCAAGTAGTTTTAGTGGAGGAAACAGGTTGTTAAGGCAGTTTATAGCTATGCGCTGTTCTCTTTCGGGAGGTGTAATTATGGAAAACTCGGCCTGTGTTATTTGAATAGGGTCAGAGGTGAAGGTGCCGTTTTCCAGAAGCAGAAGAGCGTCAACAGCCGTGCTTTCATGAGTGATGTCAATCGATGGATAGTCGCGTTTGAATAATTTCTTAACGGCTTCGGCTGCTGTGGTTTCTTCTTCATGGCGTTGAATAATGTGAAGTGTCTTGGGGATGCCAAGAATGGGTGCCTGTTTAAGTACGCTCAGAGGTGAAAGGGGGGCGGTGCCATTTATAAGTAACGATCCGGCGCTACCTGTGAGGTAATAAACAATTGAAGTTGACCGAATATATAGACCGTCTACATCCATTCTAGCTGTCTCGGTTGGAAGAAATCCTGCACCGTCCGGTGTAATTTCATAATACATCCCAGTCCCTCCATAATGCAGAGTGTCCGCATGTATGCAAGTTTCAAAATGAAACTTTTTAATTCTGCTAACCACTTATGTTTTCAGTTAAAGAAAACTTTCATAAAAAAATGAACATGAATAAACGTACGACAAAGCATATGGTCAAGCAATTGATAATTCTGAGTAGTTGGGATTTGTGAGATTTTTGCAGATTATTTACAAGTTAACATAATCATATAGGCTGGAGAAGTCCGCTTAGAGATAATGTTGTAATAACATGCTGGAATCGTTGCTTCCTAGAAGTGGAGTCAGTACGTACGTTTTAAGTAAGGGATATGGATTGTTAGTGATTATGGAAGGGGATAGATCATTAAATTGCGCTAGCACTTGTCCGTGATGAAATCCGTTGCATAAAGGACATGTGTTTTACAACAATTCTAGTTCCTTAGTTAGCAGAGTCTTGTTGCTAGTTTCTTCCTTGATCTTGCATTAAAGGGCTTACTTTTTTGATGGGCTTCTCAATAATGGCAGGGCGTCTCTTTGTGAAGATTCAAGAGCTAACATTAGCCTGTGGAAGTTTGCGAGATGCAACAAAGCGTGCAGGTTGAATTTTTAATAAAAAACTCCCCATCATTGTTTAAATGATGGGGAGTTTCACTCAGTTTGAAAACAGCCTTTCGGCCATTTTACTTCTACATAAGTTCTTTGCCAGCTGTGAAGGCGGCGTAGTTGCCAGCCCACATTTTAGCAGGAGTCACATTTTTAAGAGCGCTTAACCAGCATTCTTCAGGCAGTGTGCTGAATGGTGCCACGGTGCTGAGTGCGCCGAGCATTACTACGTTTGCACAACGACCTGTTGTGTCGCCAAGCTTAATAGCTTCGCTGAGGATGTCGAGTTTGATTACATTGTAGCCTTCAAGCAGTTCAGCAATAGCGTCGTCAGACGGGTACTGTTCTGCATCAAAGCCCTGTGGAATGATGGCGGTATCAGCAAAAAGGATCGTGCCGCCGTCTTTAAGCATTCCGAGGAAGCCAGGGCGCAGGAGTTCACTTTTTTCCATTACAATAAGGGAATCTGCGGTGCCTGGAATAATTTGCGGGCTACGAACTTTACCACATGCAAAGGTAGAGATAACTGGGCCGCCCATTTGAGCCATGCCGTGTGTTTCACCTTTGATGATGTTTTTGTCGCCGTAACCGGCTGCGAATGCAAGCTGCGCAAGTACTTTGCCAAAGAAGAGGTTGCCCTGACCACCAACGCCGCGAATGGCGAGGGAAAGACGTTCTGGGCGTGCTTCATCGGAAAGTGTAGGAACAGTAATTTCTTGTGGAGGCTCTGGAAGTACAACAGAAGATTTTTCCACTTTAATATCTTTTGGATCTATAACGGAGATAGCACCTTTCGGGCACATCTGCATACATGCCGGAGCCTGTGATACACAGCCGGAACAGATGTTGTTCCATACTGGCTGGTCGTTCTCGTCAAGGCTTACACCGGAACAGATGTTACAAGCGCCACAGCTGATGCATTTTTCAGGATCTACAGTGAGCTTCTGGTTGAATGCAGATTTAGGCACTTTGCGGATACAGGTACCCTGTACAACGAGAGTGGTGAATTTGCCTTCGTCGGCATCTGCAAGGGCTTTTCGTAAGCTCTTTCGAATGTCTTTGTAGTCGTATGCATCAACTTCAACAACGTCGGTGCCCTGCGCCCGGAGTGCGTCTACCATGACAAAACGGTTTTTATCACCGGCAAGGTTAACAGGAGAGCTTGGGCTTGGCTGGCCGCCAGTCATTGCTGTCCATTCGTTATCAAGAACTACTTTTACACCGGCAACGTGTCTGAACACTGTGTTACGGGTTGCGTCCATGCCGCTGTGACATTCTGTACCATCACCGATGAGGCTGATACATTTGCTTGCAGACTCTGGCTTGGACAAAACGTAGCCGGCGCGTTTGCTTTCGCTTGCGCCCATTGCAAGACCGGTATCCAGTGCGTTCATGAAGTAGAGCAGTGTATTACAGCCGATGTCGCCGAAAATGGCTTCAAGCTGGCCGCTCTTTTTCATGCGTGATGCAACCTGAGCAAAGAGACGGTACGGGCAACCCGCACAGATCATTGGCGGACGTGGAACAGGCTGAGCTTCTACTGTTTTTGAAGTAATTGTTTCACCAAGGAGTGCTGCAATGCTTGCAGGTGTCCACTCGGTTACTTTGCTGAACTGAGGCTTGCCGATAACGGTAAGGCCGGCAGCTGCACATTCGTCCTGTAAGTAGCGGTAGCCGTCATCAAGAACGTATACATCGCCTTCAATGGATGCACAGAAATCTTTCATTTTCTGGAGAGGAAGCGGGTTGGTGAACCCGAGGGACAGTACGTCAATATCGTTGTCGTACAGCTCTTTGTATTCTTCCATGTACAGAGCATTTACGCCATATGCGATAACGCCGCGTTTGCCATTACCCTTAAGGTGAACGTTCAGCGGGCTATCTTCGATGTACTGGGTGAGGGCTGGCATGCGCTCATCCATAACGCGGTCGTAACTCATACGAGCAAGGTTAGGCAGTGCGTTAAGCTGGCGCATTGGTGCAACTTCTGCAAAATCGCGTGTTGCAGTTTCAGCAAGTGTTACCAAGCCTTCACTGTGGCAAAGTACGCCGCTTGGCTGAATGATGACTGCGGTGTTGAATTTGCGTGCGAGGTCGGCTGCAATTTGGGAGGACTCGTACAGTTCCTGATGGTTACGAGGCTCAAAAACTGGCACGAATGTACTTTTGTATAAAAGATGCGGGTCAATTACGTGCTGAGTGGAGCTAGGTGTAAAGTCTGTTGCTACATAAAGAACAAGGCCACCACGAGGAACAGAGAATGTTGCGAGGCTTGTGAATACGTCACCGGCCTGAAATAATCCCGGAATCTTCATGGTTACAACACAGTCGCGACCAGCAAGGGTGTGTCCGTGTCCAACAGCAAGTGCAACTGATTCACTAACAGACCAGCCAACAGTGATCATGTCCTGAACTTGCGACAAGCCTTTGTCGATTACTTCAGAACTAGGAGTGCCGGGGTAGCCGTCTACGGCATGGATGCCGTTGCGTACACAACCAGCAGCAAAGGCAATATTGCCCTGCAGGACTGTTTTGTGTCCGTGTTCCTCAGTACATAACTTCTTCATAACATTCATGGTTTACTCGCTCGTAATTGAAATAAAGTAATGGTGCTGTGCGTTTTTCCATGGCAGTTGAGAAAAAAACGCCAAACAGCAATGTAATTATCTGAGTGTGTGTGCTAAACACAAGTAGTGCAAACTTACGTTTGATTAGTCATTACACAGGTGTTGTTTTTATACAAGATTACACCGTGTTAAAAGGCGGTATAAAAGCCGAGAATCAGCGGTTTAAGCCTGTTACGTGTAACGTGACATCTTGTGCCTGCGTGTAAAAAATGTGGAAATCATTTGTACCGAAAATTACAAATTTGTCCAGCGCTAGCCAGTATGTGATGGATTTTGAATGAAAATGAGCTGTAAGTTCGTCAGTGCAATATTGCACCCCGTGCATCTTTTGCAGTGATTAAACAAAAAATAGAGGTATCAACACTCTGATGATTCTGGACTGAAATATTTTTCCTTGGGTGCATCCGCTTATTAAAAATACTTGGTGAAGTAAAAAATAAGGCTGTTAGAACATGCGCAAACTATTGAACTATTTTTATCAAATGTGCTATAAGTGACGCTTCTTGTTACTGGTGCAGAGCAGGAAGTTTTTTGACGTGACCACGTTTAAGTCACCGTGTTGCTTGGGGAGCAATGCAAAAAGCGACAAAAGAGGGTTTCAATGCGCTATATATTTTGTGCTGTTCTTGCTATGATTCTTATTGTGTCCGCCGTGCAAACGGGTCAGGCAGAGGTTAAAGAATTCAAGTGTGTTGACGTGCAAAGTGAGAATGTTCAAAAAACAAACTTGCGCCGTATGCGCGCAGCTGTGGTTGTGCCGGAAGCACACCTTTTATCAAAAACAGATTTGATAGACACCGCGAAAGCAGCCGCACTTGATCTGTTCAAACAAAGCAAAATGCAAGTCATTGTGGTTAAGCTGTATCCATCCGAAGACTATGCAGAGTTCTTCCCGCAAGTTCTTGATATGACCTATGCGCCAGATTCCATTGGTTGGAACGGTAATCCAGCCTCCACATGGGTGGCCTATATTGCAGAAAAAATGCCTACAGAAGAAGAAATGTTCCGCATCCGTACGTGGATTTTAGAGCAGGCAAAAAATAAACAGACAATTATCGATCGCAAAGAAGATCTTGCAAAGAAAATGAAAATTCCGGCAGACGACGTATATTTCCCTATCTTCAAGCTTGTTCCGTGCCTTATGGAAACTAATAGCTAGCTAATTCTTTATGTATCACGACAGACGATGCGAAGATGCAACAAGCTTTGTTGCATCTTCGCATCGTTTTTTATTTCCCCACTAAAGCGATAAATACACAAAATGAGAGAATACAATGTTTCCGAGGTGTTTTATGCTTTGCAGTACTCTGAAAAGTGAATGCAGAATGAACCGTGAGATGGCGTGATTCTTGCATTTTATGGCTCAGGAGAATGTTATGACTAACACAGAGACGACTACTGAAAATGAAGGTTTGCAGCAGATTGCTCAGCTGCAACAGCGCGCTGTTGAATTTGCAGAATCAGGCATGATGGAAGAAGCTGTTGAAGCTGCTTTGGTATGCATTGGACTGCAAGAGGATGTTGCACCTGATGACATGCTTCTAAGAGCAAAGCTTATTCAGAATGCAAGCCGCATTTTATTATTTTCCGGCGACATGGAGCAGGCAGAAGTTATTGCCAACGAAGGCATTGGCATTATGCAGACTGCTGAAGGCACCACTGCGGATGATATGGCGCACGCGTTCCTCAACCTTTCTTCCATTCTTTATGCGAAGAAAGATCTTGAAAACGCTTCACTCGTGCTCATGGAAGCCATCACAATCTGGACTCATGAAAATGGTCCTGAAAGTCCTGAAGTTGCAGACTGCCTCGGCAATCTCGGTCGCCTGCGTGAAGAACAGGGCAAGCCGGAAGAAGCAATTGAACTGCATCAGCAGGCAATCGATATTAAAAGGAAAGTGTTCGGTGATCATGAACAGACCGCGTTCTCACTCATGAACAAAGGTCTTGCACACATGCTCGCACAGCAGCTTCCAGAAGCAAAAGCGAATCTTGAAGAAGCGATTGAATGCTGCAAACGTATTGGTCAGGAAGATTCCGAAATGGCCAAAGCTTGTGAGCAGAATCTTCGCATTTGTCTGGATCAAATGTAAGTTCCGTAAGATTGCTAGCGGTTCTTTTATGAGCCACTGGTGATAGTTACTAGCTGGATATTTTTGCGTTCCAGCTGATTTTGTTTACTACCGTTTCGAAAATTTTAAAGGCTGTCCTTCGTATGAAGGACGGCCTTTTTTTGTTTTTCTGCACGTAATACAACTGCCTTCTTTTTTTGGAGCAAGAGTAAGAACAAGTCCGAGACAGTTTGAAGACAAAAAAGCATTACAAGTTTTCCGAAGTCGCAGATCACCATTGCAACATAGATTTTCTGAAGAAATTTTTATCTAACCAGTTAATTAAAAATAAAAAAAAGTGTATGGCTGACTATACATATTCCTTTTTATAAACCGTAGCTTGGTTGGGTCGTGCATGAGAAAACGAAAGTTAATTGGACGCGTTATAAAGCTTGGTAGCTTGTTACTTGCAATTCTTGCGTTGAATGGCTGTTGGAAAGTCGGCGCAGATTATGTTGCGCCTGATCTTGCGGCGTTCCACGGTAGTGAATGGAAAACGTGCGTTCCCATGTTGCCGCCTGAAAATATGGCTATGCTCTGGTGGACACAATTTGAAGACAAAGAGTTAAACAGGCTTGTTGATACACTGCTTGTGCAGAATATTTCGTTAAAGATAGCGCGTGAGCGAATAGTAGAAGCGCGATCGCAGCGTGGTGTTACGCGTGCAGATTTGTTACCGAAGGCGTATCTGGGTGGCTATGGGCTGCGTACTCGAGCCGCGGATGAAGCTCAGGGGTTAATTGGTGTTCCAGGAGGAAATCAGACGAGCCTTTTTGCCGGTGCTGCGCTTGCGGGTTGGGAATTAGACCTGTGGGGACGTGTGCAGCGGCTTGTTGAGGCTGCGGATAGTACGATTGAGGCAAATAGTGCGGAGTACGGAGACGTTGCAGTTTCGTTAGTTGCCGAGCTGGCGTTGGCCTATGTGGATTTGCGAGCCGTTGAATCGCGTATGCGGGTATCTGAACGAAAAATTTTATTGTTGGAACAACAGAGCTGGCTTGCAAATAAACGACTTCATGCGGGGACAGGAACGCGGCAGGACTATTTGGAATCGCGCACGGCTGTGCGGCAGGAGAAAGTGCAGCAACGGACGTTTGTTCAAGCAAAGGCTGTTGCTGAAAACAGTATTGCCGTACTGCTTGGGCTACCTCCAAGCAAGTTTGTGTATGCCAATGGTTGCCAGCTAACTGTACCAGTTGTGCGGGGGATGGATGTTCCGGCAAGCCTGCTTTCGCGCAGGCCGGATGTACGCAAGGCAGAGCAGGAATATGCAGCGGCTGTGGCTCTGGTGGGCGCGGCAGAAGGGGAGCGTTACCCTAAAATTGCTTTAGGCGGAGTGTTAAGTTTTCAAGCAACAAATGTGGATAAGCTCTTTCATGCGGATACCCTTGTGTACGCCTTTGGTGGCGGGTTGTTGGTTCCGGTGTTTACTGGTGGCCGTATTGATGCACAAATTGCGGTACAAGCCTCGCAGGCAGAACAGCGAAAGCTCCAGCTTCAGCAAACAGTTGTTGAGGCCGTGGCAGAAGTGGAGAATAGCGCCATCGGCGTAGCTGAAACAGGTCGGCAAGTTCAAGAGCTTGCGTGTGCGATGCAGGAATTAGTGCAGGCAACATCGCTTACAGAAAGACTGTTTGCTAGCGGTCTTGCGAGTAAGGATACTGTTGTTATGCAAGAGTTAGAACAGGTAGATGTGGAAGATTCGCTTGTTGTGGCCCGCCAGCAGGAGCTTGGCGAAGTTATCCATTTGTACCGTGCGCTGGGCGGTGGCTGGAGTGTGGCAGAGTCTGTTGAAAAATCTGCGTCTGAGAATGTGGGCAGTGCGGGCAATGCTGAGAATAACGGTGACACAAATGTAACAGCTGATAAGGAGCAGATATATGAATAAAAGAAAGGTGTTGTTAATCTTACTTATTGTCTGCATCGGGCTTGTGTTCTGGTGGTATTTCAATCCTTCGGAACTTATGGATGATTCCAAAGAAGTAACGTTGTATGGGCAGATTGACCTGCGCACTGTTCAACTTTCTTTTAGTGAGCAGGAGTATATCCAAGAAATGTATGTGGATGAGGGCGATGCCGTGCAGAGCGGGCAAGTGCTGGCAGTTCTTAAAAAAGATCGACTTGCAGCTCAGTTTAATGAAGCAAATGCTCGAGTGGATGCTCAGAAAGAAGTTGTTCAACGACTGACAACAGGTTTGCGTCCACAGGAAGTGTTGCAGGCACGCGCAAGAGTTCAGGCTGCACAGATTCAACTAAAAAATGCAGATTCGCTTTTACGACGTGTAAAAACAACAACCCCTTCTGGTGCCAGTACTCGGCAAAGCCTTGATGATGCAGTAACGGCAGTAAAGTTGGCTCAGGCAGAACTTGCTGTTGAGCAAAATGGATTAAGCCTCGCGGAGGAAGGATACCGCAAGGAAGACATTGCAGAGGCAAAAGCAAACCTTGAAGGGCTGCAAGCATCTGTTCAGTTGCTGCGGGTTCGTATGGGGGAATTGCAAATGATTGCGCCTGTGGATGGCATTATTCAAAACCGTATTGCAGAAGTGGGTGAGCTTGCATCACCTGCCCGTGTAGCATTCACCCTTGCTGTGACAGAGCCTAAATGGGTTCGTGCGTATTTACCGGAACCGGACCTTGGACTGGTTAACGAAGGCATGACTGCCGCAGTGTATTCTGATTCTTTTGCTGAACCGTTTGAAGGATGGGTTGGCTTTATTGCTCCGCAGGCAGAATTTACACCAAAACGGGTTGAAACCACAGATTTACGGACTCAGCTTGTGTATGAAGTGCGAGTGTGGGTGGATGATCCAGACAATAGGCTAAAATTGGGTATGCCTGTGACGGTTACTGTGGATGCTACAGCCAACAAGAATATAAATTCTGATTTAGACAGTTCTTCTGAAGAAAGCTCTGATGTTGACTCAGGAAGCGATTCGCGGAGCCAGTAATTTATGCCGAGGCAGGAAGATCCAGTAGAACAGCCTTTGTTGCAGGCAGTAGATTTGCGTGTGGTGTTCAAGCCAAAGAGCCCGCATCCTATTGTTGCGTTGAACAATTTGAATCTACGAGTTGAGTCCAGAAGTGTTACAGGGCTAGTAGGGCCGGATGGAGCAGGCAAAACAACCTGTCTACGTCTCGGGGCAGGATTACTCGTGCCGCAGTCTGGCAGTATGAAGGTACTTGGGCATGATGTTGTTCAGGAGGCTGATCTTATACGCCCTCGAATCGGGTACATGCCGCAGCAGTTTGGACTGTATGAGGATTTAACGGTTCAGGAGAATTTGGATTTATATGCAGATTTACAGGACGTACCGATGGCTTCCCGTAAGTCTCAGTTTGAACGTTTACTTGATATGACGGATCTTGGAAAATTTACAGACAGGCGATCAGGCCAGCTTTCCGGTGGGATGAAGCAGAAGCTTGGGCTTGCGTGCTGTCTGGTTAAGGTTCCAGAATTACTTATTTTAGATGAACCGACTGTGGGGGTAGACCCAGTTTCGCGACGTGATATCTGGCGTATTGTGTACCAGCTAGTTGAAGAAGAAGGTTTGGGGGTACTTGTTTCCACGGCGTATTTGGATGAAGCAGAGCGCTGCAATAACGTTGTTGTCATGCATGAGGGCAAAAAGCTGGCTGAAGGAGCACCAAAAAGTTTTTATAGCAGGGTTCAAGGGCGTGTTTTTTCCATCCCCCCTAAGCCAACGCAGACAGCCCGCACTTTGCATGGGGAAGTTCTTCAGCGGAATGATGTTGTGGACGCTTCTATTCAATCCGGCATGGTACGAGTGGTGCTTTCAAAAGAGAGTCCGTTATTGGCAGATTCTATGCCATTAAGCGGTAAAAATGCTGAAGACGAAAACTTCAAGGGCGTGGAAGAAGGGACGATTACTAAGGCATCACTGGCTCCTGTCACCCCACGCTTTGAAGATGTTTTTGTGGACATGCTTCAGCAGCACGGTGCTTCAATTGAAAAGCTTACAGTGAGTGGAAAGGGCAGTGACTTCGTCGATAGTGTTATTGAGAGTTCGATAGATGATGCACCAGTGATTACAGTGTCAAAGCTATTGAAGCAGTTTGGTGCATTCACAGCTGTGCACGATATTTTTTTTATGGTGCAGCGTGGTGAGATTTTTGGCTTACTGGGGGCAAATGGAGCCGGTAAAACCACTACCTTTCGCATGCTTTGCGGGCTGCTGAATGCATCTGACGGTGATATTCAGGTGGCAGGCAATAATATGCGCAAGGCACCTTCGAAGGCGCGATCACGCATCGGATATATGGCACAAAAATTTTCTCTGTATCAACAATTTACAGTAGCCCAGAATCTTAGATTTTATGGTAAAGCATATGGCCTGAAGCGACAGCGTCTACAGCAACGCCTTGATTGGGCGTTCCGCGAGTTTGATATGGAAGATCGCAAAGATGTTGTGACACAAAGTCTTCCTGCAGGATTCAAACAACGATTAGCCATGGCTGCTGCCATGCTTCACGAACCCGAGATTCTATTTCTTGATGAGCCGACATCCGGCGCAGACCCTCTTGCAAGACGCGAGTTTTGGGCACGAATAAGCAAATTTGCCCACGAGGGAGTGACGGTAATTGTCACCACGCATTTTATGGAAGAGGCTGAGTATTGTGATCATTTGCTCATCATGGCTCAAGGACAGCAACTTGCAGCGGGAACACCTGCACAGATTAGGGCGCAGGCGGTGAGTGAAAAAACGCCAGATCCAACAATTGAAGATGCGTTTATACAGCTTGCAGGTGATTAGCAGGAGTGGAAAGGAGCTCTTATGGCAGGAATATCGTACATACGTCTTCGCGGCTTTGTTCGTAAGGAAGTGCTGCAAATTATGCGTGACCCAAGCAGTCTATTGCTAGGGCTTGTGATGCCTGTTTTGCTTCTGCTCATATTTGGCTACGGTGTATCCCTTGAGCCAACAAATGTTCCGGTTGCGCTTGTGATTGATGAGTCCAGTCCGGTTACGCAGGATTTGAAGGCACGTTTTCAGCTCTCCCGATATTTCTCGCCGGTAACAGCACATTCTATGCATGAGGCTGTTCAATATTTAAATGAAGATTACGTGGACGGAATTGTGCATGTTCGTTCCAATTTTTCTTCACTTCTTGAGTCCGGTCAAGAGGCTCCCATTCAACTTATTCTCAACGGTATTGATGCAAACAGGGCGCGTATTGTTGAAGGCTACATTCAAAATACCATTGGGTTGTGGGCACAGAGTGTCGCAATCCAGTCCGGTAGAGAATATTCACCGCCCATCGTTGTTAAACCTCGCATATGGTTTAACGCTGCGGCAAACAGTACTTATTCCCTCATTCCTGGTCTGTTGACGCTGATTATGACGCTTATTGGCACACAGCTTACCGCGCTAGTCATTGCCCGCGAATGGGAACGGGGAACTATGGAAGCATTGTTGAGCACGCCAATTTCATCAAACGAAATCTTATTGGGTAAACTGCTTCCATATTATGTTTTAGGAATGATAGGCATGGGTTTTTCAATTCTTCTTGGTGTGTTTTTATTCAACGTGCCCCTCCGAGGCTCCCTGTTTGTTCTTATTTTGTTAGGGAGTATTTTCCTGCTTGCATCGCTCGGATTCGGGCTGTTTATTTCTTCTGCCGCACGTATTCAATTTGTAGCGGCTATGGGGTCTGTTCTATCCGCATTTCTTCCTGCATTTTTCTTGTCTGGACTACTGTTCGATTTAAAAAGCACGCCAAAAATTATTCAATACATAAGTACTATTATACCAGCTAAGTATTTCGTTACCATTACTCAAACTTTGTTTTTGGCTGGTAATGTATGGTCTGTGCTGCTTCCGGCAAGTCTTGTGTTGTTTGTTATGAGTATCGTTTTGCTCATAGCTGCACGTAAAAAATTAGGACGAAGGTTGCCGCAATGATCGAAACGCTTCAGCGGATTGTGACTCTTATTGTTAAAGAATTTATGCTCATCTTGATTGATCCCAAGAGCCGCTTTGTCATTATCGTGCCACCTTTGATTCAGTTTGTCATATTCAGCTATTCAGCAACATTTGATCTACAAAACGTTGAATACGCTGTGCTGGACGAGTCAAATACCGAACAGTCTCGTACGCTATTGAGCCATTTTAGCGGATCACCACATTTTGAACTGGTGCGCACGCTTGATACAACGGCTCAGGTTCCTGAGTTGATAAACACACAAAAAGTGCGCCTTGTGCTTCATATTCCAACGGACTTTGCAGATAGAGTTACAAACCATGAATCAGCTAACATACAGGTAATAGCAGACGGGCGAAATTCAAACGTTGCCTCCGTTGCGCTCGGGTATGTGCAGGACATAACGCAACAATACGGTGCATCGCTACAGACAAGTACTGTGTCATCCAGCCCGCAGGTCGTGCTGGTTCAGCGGTCATGGTTCAATAGAAACATGGAAACTCGTTGGTATATAGTTTCGTCGTTGGGCGGAATAATAAGTATGGTTATCGCCATGCTTTTGTCAGCCCTTTCGGTAGCGCGAGAGCGTGAATCAGGTACTTTTGATCAGCTTTTGGTGTCGCCATTTCAACCAGCTGAAATTCTTATTGGTAAAGCCGTGCCGTGTATTTTTTTTGGATTAGTAGATGCGACGTTATTGTCTCTTGCGGCGGCTTATTGGTTTGATGTGCCATTTCGGGGGTCGGCAATTGCGTTAGTACTCGTGCTTTTGGCGTTTCTCATAGCAGTAGTTGGAGTTGGACTGTTTATATCGTCTATGTCTGTAACAATGCAGCAGGGCTTGCTTGGCGCGTTTGTGTTTATCATGCCGTCAGTACTTCTTGGTGGCTTTACAACTCCCATAAGTAATATGCCGCAATGGTTGCAAAATGCTACGCTCATCAACCCGCTCAGATATGTGGTTCAGGCGTTACGCGAAATTTTTCTTACAGGTGCGGATTTTTCTGCGACGTGGCATTACGTTTGGCCGTTACTTATTATTTCCGCTGTTACTATGCCTGCCGCAGCAGTTATGTTTCGATACAGAACCCAATAATATTCAACATGAGAAATTGGTTGTTAGAGCTATTTGCGTAGAATGATCTTGAACAAAAAAAGGCTGTCCTTCTATACGAAGGACAGCCTTTTTAGTTATGAAAAGTGTGGCGCGTAACGCGCTAGATTGTCTTATGCAGAGAGGTGTTATTCAGGGTGACGGTAAAATAGAAGTCGCTGCTGGCAATGGTTAGTAATACTGTGTGCTGTTAGTCAGCTTGAGCTTGTGAGGATGTACCGAGCCAAATGGCGGTAAGAGCAAGGATGCCGCCTACGAGTTCTACCATTCCGGCAGGCCGCGCAAAGAAGAGGATGTCCCAGATAAATGAAAGTGCAGGCATAATGAGAATAGTCAGTCCAGCCTGTGATGTTGGAATACCCGGTAGACCGCGTGAAATCAGCAGCCAACCAATGGCTTGGCTTACGAGACCGTAGAGAAATAGCCACATGCCGTCTGTAGGAGTGGGGATAGCAATTGATGTGGAATTCCACATAAAGAAAATACCCATACTGGCGGCAGATGCGAGTGAAACAAGAGCTACGACTGCAACAGGAGACACGCTAGGGCTCCGCATTTGGATATAGCGTACCATGAGAGTGTAAAGAGCAAGCCACAGTGCAGCGGTAAGGCCAAGGCCTATTCCGGAGAATTCACTCGTAAGGAAGCTGTCGAGAGTAATGCCGATAAGCATACAAAGTCCTGCAAGTGCAAGCGGGACAGCGAATACGAATCGGGCGGAGAGGCGTTCTTTAAAGAACATCCAGCCAGCAAGTGCGAGGAAAAATACCTGAAAGTTGATGAGAATTGTTCCGACGCCAGGACCCAAGATATTGATGGAACGGTGCCAAGCCATAAGGTCGAGCGTCAGAAAAAGCCCGCCTGCGCAGAGCAGGCCTGAGTGTCTTTTTAGCAGAATAAAAAGTGATTCTCGACATTGAATTAATGAGAGAGCAAGCAGGCATGAGCCGCCAATAAAAGTACGGTAAAAAGCAGATACGTCCGGACTTGTAGAAGCTAGTTTAGCAAATACAGCCGAAAAACTGATACAGATAGCCCCTGCTACAACGCTAAGCAAGGCAGAAGAGTTAGAACTCGTCATATGTACACTCGATATTTGTACAAGACATTAGTGGGGTAGAAGAACGGATATATATTGAGCGGTACAAAACTAGGCGTTTAGGAATCCAAAATTAGTATAATTTTAAGATAGGTAGCCTTGTAAAGCCCGGTTGATAAGCATTCTTCTAGAGGAGTGAATAACAAACGCCAATCGTTATCAAAATAGATGATAGCCGAAATCGCGCAGTTAGCAGGAAAGAGAAAAGAACACAATCTAAGATTGTCGCCGATGCTTTCTTTAAGCAAGAAGGGCGGGGATTATTAAAAATAATTTTGGGTGGTTATCTTGTTTAGGAATCGATGTAATAAAAGCAAGAAGCGGGGGCGCAATTCACTCTGATTAATAAAGTGAATATTGAGTGAACAAAGGAGAGGTAGAGAAAATGGCTTAGGGAGCGTAGAAAGGTTAAGTCGTGTAGTGTATCATCAAGAAATAACATGATAAAAACTTGAAAGAATGAATAATCACAAAGTAAAAGTAATCATTACAGACTTTTCCTTGACCTTTGTCTAGGATTGGGAGTAGAAGTCGCATCTCACACGCGCCTGTAGCTCAGCTGGATAGAGCGGCCGCCTCCTAAGCGGCAGGCCACAGGTTCGACTCCTGTCAGGCGCACCATAGATTTCAATAGGTTATAAGTTCACTCGAACTTGTGACCTTTTTTTTTGTCAACGTATTGTCAACATGGGGGTAGATGTTGACAATTTTTCAACGACCTCTGTGCTGACAAAGTTCGAGTTGGAGAGTAGGTTCATCCACCAAGAATATTTAATGAAAATTTTGGTGGTATATATGGCTAAAGTTCCTTGGACAGAAAATGATTTTAGGATCGCAGTTACGGGCTATCTTGAGATGCATAATAAATTCAAAAAAGGCGAACGGTTTGTTAAAAAACAATATTACGCTGAAATGAATGCACAGAATAAAGGAATTTCGTGTAATTCTTTTGAATTTAGGATGCAGAATATTGCCTATGTTATTCGCTTGCTTGGTGAAGATCATATCCCCGGATTGCCCCCTCTTTCACATGTTAGTCAGCGACAAGTAAATATTATTAAGCGACTAATAAAAGAATATCGTAGAGAGCTTCCAGCAAAAAAAACTCCCGTTTTGACCGCCCCCCCTCCTAAAGAAAAAATGATTCCCAGAGGAAAAGTGACGCCTAAGAAGAATTTGAATGCTTCTGGCGAAGGTTACGAACGGGATCAGCGAGTAAGGGATTGGGTTTTAACCCAAGCAAATGGCATTTGTGAGTACTGCGAAGAGCCTGCTCCATTTTTTACGGCAGAGGGAAAGCCTTTTCTTGAAGGGCATCACGTTGTTCCTTTGGAGCAAGGCGGTGCCGATACCGTGCAGAATATGGTTGCGCTATGTCCTAACTGTCACCGTGAGTTTCATTATGGCGCATGCATAGAAGAGAATATGAAGTTAATATCTGCCTCTATTCCTCGTTTGAAGAGAGGAGAGTAATATGAATATGCCAATGAGTATTCACGCAGATGCGCTGCAAGTTTTACCTGCACCTGTTTCTACTGACTACATTGTTGTTATTGTAAATATTGTTTCTATATTTCTTAGTGTTTATCTTGGATATAGGCTTTCAGAGCGGCAACGTGCTAACGCAGACGCTGCACGCGAGAAAATTGAACGTCTAAGGGCTGTAGAATCTCTAGCATATTATTTTTGGTATGTACTAGGCGTGATAGTTGTTCAGAAGAATTTAGTGGTAGAGTGGACGAGGGGGGTGACACAATGTTTTCATGAGGTAAGTTCAGACAAGACACTCAATAGGTTGCCGCCATTTTATATTCATGATGTTGACTATAAAGCGACAAGTCAACTTCTTCAGTTTGTTCCAAATACTAATTTAGTACTTATTAATTTGGTTACGACTTTTGATTCCTTGAATCGTGCTTTAGAGTCGTTTTATTGTAAAAATGATAATGGATTACTTCAATCAGGGGATCATGAATACGAGTTATTTCGCTACTGTGAACGATTACTTGAGTGTTATGATACGTTGTCTGAATTTGAAAATGAGGTTTTTAATGCAGGGAATAAGGAAATACGAAAATACCTTGGCAGTGATCTTGAACAAGAGTTTGCAACAAGTCGTTTTGTATTAATTAATTCTGCTGAGAACGAAGTCATAAAAGATGTTGTAAAAGAGGCAAGAAAAATTGTTTGCAGTTTCAAGTAACCAAATTAAAAGAAAAGCTCCTAACGGACTAGTAGGGAGCTTTTCTTTTTCACATCAATTGTTCGAACTTCACACGATTTGAACGACTCCTTAGTATGTCCGGTTTTATACTCCTATTGCACTGTTAAAACACCTTGCTCGTTTTGATCTCTTTGGTCGTGCCTGTATCCTTCTGGACTGAGTCATTGTTGAGTAAATCATACTCTTTTTTAATAAATAGCGATGAGATTTTTTTTAGATAACCATGAATGCGGCTGTTTAATTCGTCGAATAATTTCGTTACGACTCTGAGCTTTTTCTTAACGGATTCTGAGTTTGGGCTGTCTATCTGTGATTTTTTTAGGTCTAGTAGTTTTCTGTGAAAAGCTGCAAATTGATCATGTAGGCAAAGAGGTGTACTTTCGCAGCCGTAGAGCAGATCTGGTATAGCGTTGTAGTAAGGCCAGCTAAGTGTGATGTAACCATTTATCATTTCGCTGTAATAAGGCCATTCTTGTATAATATCTTTACTCTCAATTTCATTGCAGTATGACCATGCTAGTAGAATGAGTTTATTTTTTATTTCGTTATAATAATTAAGCCTTTGCGTGCTGTCTTTGTCCTTGTTTTTTTCTTGGTAGAGAAGGTCTGATCTAGTGTTTTTAGTCATTAATTTTTTATAGTAAGGCCATTCTAGTGTGATATCTCTATTTATTACTTCTTTGTAATAAATTAGTTCGTATGCACTGTTTCTAATATTGTATTTCCCGAAGTAGAGTAGATCTGGAACAGAATCTTTATTCGTTTTTTTATTGTAATAAGGCCAATCTAGTGTAGTGTATCTGTCTAGTACTTCATTACAGTAGGGGCATTTTTGAATAATATCTTTATTCTCAATTTCATTACAGTAGTGCCAAGCGTGCACGATGATCGCATTTTTCAACTCGTTATAATAACTTAGTTCTTGTATGCTGTATTTATTTTTGTGGTTTTCATCGTAGAGCAAATTTGGCATAGCGTCTTTATTCATTTGTTCATTGTAACAAGGCGATTTTATTGTGATGTATCTACTTTTTATTTTGTTGCAGTAAGGCCGCTCTTGTTTAATGTGTTTATTCTTTATTTCTTTATAATAAAGTAGCTTGTATGTACTGTTTTTTTTCTTTCCGTAGTAAAGCAGTTCTTGTGCAAGGTCTTCACACACAAATATCTCAAGTTTTATGCGGTTCAAAATTAGTTTTTTGTTCCAGTCGTTAACACCTTTCATATAAATATCCCAGCGCTCGGTCAAAATTTCTTGGGGATAATTGTTGGCTAGTAGCTCAAGATATTTTCGTGATAGGTGTAAGCGAGTTGTAATGCTGTCTGTAATTTCATTAAGTGATTTTTGTCCTTGCCTAAGCTTGTGGGAACGTAGCTGAAAACTTTTTTCTATTTTTTGTTGATTTTGCAAGTGGCTTTTTTGGTAAAGACTGCCCAGATATGTTGTTAATCCAAATGCTATGCATGCTATTACGACAGGAGAATTGAGTAGTCTCCATATGGTATTGAAATTTCTCATATTAAATCCCCCTTATGTTGTTAGTAAGTGTGTACTCTTTATAGTTTCCAACAATAACAAAAAAACTCCCCTGCAGGGGAGCTTTTCTTACTACATATCAACAGTTCGAACCTCACATGATTCGAAATACTTTTTGAGCGTGTCCGGCCTGTAAAATACGCCTCGTGGGAACTTTACATAGCGCGGGCCTTGTTTGCGGCATCGCCATGCGTTGAGGGTTGCTGCGGGGATGCCCGTTAAGTCGCTGACTTCTTGTGTTGTTAAGAGCATCTTGTCTGTTTCGATCACTCTGATCGGGTAGTGCTGTGCACCGCGCGGTGCTGGTTCAATCATTTCATTTTTCATACTAGCTCCATATGTAGCAGGCCGTAATGCCGAAGGTTAAAGATATGCTGAACATCTTCCAATCGCGGGTGGTAGCTTCGTAACAAGCGCCGAGTAGGGTGATGATGCTGCAAGCTGCACCGATGCCGGGGCAAAAGGATAGTGCCGCGATAAGAAGTAACGATTTGTCCTGTGTTGTGATGGTGCTCATACTTCTACTGTTCCTTCGCAGCATTTAATGTTGCCGTCTTCACTATCTTCGAAACCGAAAACGGTTTACCGCTAAAGCCATAACCGTTGGCTTTGATCATGTGCTTCCCGTCTACGATCTCGCTTTCTTCGCAGGTGATGGCTCTGATCTGCTTGCTTGGCTGCTGGATAATTACCCATGTATTTTTCGGAATAACTTCCGTCGGTAATGGTCGCTGTCGTATCTGCATCAGAAACCCAACACCGGATCTGGTTGCCGGAACATGTCGTGTGCAAACTTGTCTGGTGGAATTGCTCCGGTAGCCCAAGGGTCTTCAAATAGGGTGTATCCACTGGAAGAAGTGGTTTCGCGGTGCTCGACAAGGCAGGCGTTGCTGCAAATGTTACTGCTAACGCCATGGGTGAATTTGTTGTCACACACGATGCAGCGTTTTTCATCTGTTGCGGGTCTGTTGTTTGCGGCATGGTTTGCTAATGCAGCACACGAACGGGAGCAGTAGATTTGATTCGTACGTTTTACATAGTGTCTGCCGCACCACGGACAGCTCACACTACGCTTAACGCGCAGCGCTTTGGTTGCACACTTGCGAGAGCAGTATTTTCCTCGTCCGGCTTCCTTGCGCGCAGGGCGAACATAGAACTCGGTTCCGCATGTCTCGCATGGAACTACTGGCATAATATCCTCTCTTTTCAGTTGGCAGGCACGGAGCCGAAGGAGAAACCCCGCACCTGCTTGCCATCCTGAGTTGGTTGAAAACTATATTGCCTCAGTAAGAAGTTCCCCAAGGCTGAGATAAGCCGCAAATACTAGGAGCATTATTCCCGCCATGCAGAGACGGTTGATAAAACCGGTGCTTGGTAGCTGCTTTTCGCTATACTCATTCATGCTGCTTTCTGCCTTGGTGATTAAGGTGTTTGATTCTCGCGCCCCGTAGGGCGGTTCTGTACATGGAACCGCCGAGTGCACTCTCCAAACAACAGGAGATTATCGGCTGCACACAACAGCCCTACGGTTCACGAAACAAAATCCTCTCCAGTAAGCCGAATCCCGTACTTCCCAGATTGGCACCCAAGATAAGACGGACTAACAACGGTGCTATGCTCGCGTTGTGTTTGGTCTTTTTCATGCGGCGTGAAGAAAGTATGACGCAAGTCATAAAAAAGAGTCAAGAAAAATATGACTCGTGCCATATTTCTATTTAAAAAATGTAATTCGTGTGAAAGTAATAAAAACAAATTTGGATCAAGGTGAAAGTAACTTTGGAAATACTGTTTTGGATTTGATTATGATGCGCTGTATGAAGAAGAGTAGTTAATGAAAAAGCCCCGCATTAAGCGGGGCTTTTTTGTACAAAATTTGTGGCATGTTAAGCTACGTTTCAGTAATCGTTTGCTGTGCTGGAAGGTATAAAAGTAAACGTAAGTGATAGGATTTGCTTCGACAGTACCGCTCCCGTGGCTTTTTGGAGCCGCCCCCTCGGATTACCCTTATGCTGATCGATCAGCAATTGCGGTGGTGTCTTTTTCTTTTTCTTCAACAAGTTTTTCGGCACGGTTTAAAACAATGGTGTCTTTTACGCCTATTGCCTTACAGATCTGATGAAACTGTTCAAGTGAAGGTTGTGTGTCTCCAGCTAGAACTGCATTTATTTCTGTAGCAGGTAAGCTTGCTTGCTTTGCAATGTCAGTGATTGTCATACCGTCATCTTTAGCAAATCCTTCAAGTACCTTGCCAACAGCTTTATTGAATTGAGTTGCCGGAACCGCTTCGGCAGCTGATTGCAGTTCACCTTTTAGAAGCAGAGCATTATATGGGATTCCCAATGCATCTGCATAGCGTAGCATTGCACCAAAGGTGGTGCGTTCCCCGCCTCGGTTTTCATTCAGCCATCTTGAGATGCTGTCTTGTTTGACGCCCATTCTTTTAGCAATTTCATGCTGGCGCAATCCATCAGCTTGCAGTTTTCTAACTTCACTAAGGATTACATCCCACGCATGGGCGTTTTCTGGATCATATTTAGCCATGCGTTGTTTTTTATCTTTTTTATCTATGACATGTGCCATATTAAAGTTTCCGTAAAAGTTTTGAGTTGCAAAAATAATATGACTCGTGTCATGATTTGTGCATGACAAATAAGATCGAAGAATATCGACATGATCACGATTGTACCTTTGCCGACATAGCACGGCGATGCGGTTTGCATCATTCTGCCGTTCTTCGTCACTGCAAGGGAGAAAGAAAAATCGGTGGAGAGGCTGCGCTCCGGTATCATGTAAAATTAGGCATTCCGCTTAATGAGCTGAGGCCGGAGCTGTTCGCACAGGGAAGCCCGACAGGGATAATTCACTGTAGCAGCCTGAGTCAAAAAGGGTAGGCGAAAATTATTATAGAACTGTCTACCTTTTAAGGGAGCGTAGCAAAGTGCCCAAGAACAATATGCAGCCGTGGGAATTGATGATTGATGCAAAGTCAGTTCTAGGAATGGGGCTGCTGAAAAAGATTTTTCAGGTTGGAGAAAAGCAGCTGTACAGGCAAATGCGCAATCCTGATCTTGATGGAGATAACGCTCGGCCTGTGATCGATAGGGTTCGTGTGTTGTTGCAAAATCTGCACGAGGTGGGTGGGGATAAGACGGCACATGCAATTTTGCAGTTTATGTCTCTTCCTGCTGGGTACACATGTGTTCCCATAGAGCAGTGCTGTCCTACGTGTGATGATGTGAGGGCAGAGTGTTTGGAAGATTATCCAACTTTAGTGCTGCTGCATGACGCTGTGCGCGATGGGCAAGATATGCGCGCGGTTCAAACTCTGCTGGATAAGCATGTGGATGAAGTGCGGCAAACTGTGACTTTGTATGAGCAAGAGCAAGGAGAATAAGAATGGCTATGACTTTATCTGAATTAGTGAAGGAAGTTGAAACTGCCGCTGCAAAGGCAGAACTGGTAAACATTTCGGGCTGTGTTGGTGGGTATGATCGCATTGCTGGCTTTCATGTGACCGCTCACCTTGATGAGGACGGAAAGCTTTGCAGTGCTCAAGGGACTAACCCTGCAGCGACAGTTGTGTTTGATGTGATGAAGCTAGTTGAGGAGGTTAGGCGCTAACTCCCAATCTAGTTGCAAGCTTTCGGATCAGCTTGTTGGTATCGCGTTGATAGTTGAAAACTGCGTTGATTCGGCAAAGATGACCTGCTTCGTTAAACTTGCATTCCTTCAATCTGCACTCATGGTCTCCTAGTCGATCAGAGGGATTAATTTTTGATATGAGGAAGTAGTCTGTTGGAGCAATAGCTTGCGCGAATGGACAGGTTTTATCCATGGGGTCTCCTTTTGTGTTATATTTGTTATTTTGTGGAATCTAACTGGTTAGCATAAAAGGAGACTTTCTAAAAATGTTTGTTGTTTTTGTAACTAGTGCAACGCACTGACAAGTAATGAAAGGTAGTAAGGATGAGCCTTGATGCGAGTACATGGGCTTGGTGACAACTGGTGACAATGTCATAAAATAGCGTTGCAGGAAGACGGCTTTTTTCTAGGTCAAAAATATGCAATCTCTTTAAAAATCAAATTAATTTAAGGAGAAATATATGAACGAAAAAGCATATGCATGGGCTTGGAATCAGGAAGTTGAAAGTGCAGAACAAAAAGTTTTGCTGTTGGCTTTGGCTTTTGAAGCGGATGAACACAATGTGTGCACCGTTTTGTATGAAGAGCTTGAAACAAAGACTGTGATGGATAGACCATTACTTTCGGGAACAATTGAGCAACTTGAAGCAATGGGCAAGATTTGCATTGCGGAAAGTTTCAGTACTGAGAAGGCAAACTTTATGTGCCAACTTGTCGGCGTGCAGGATGTTGATCAGTGGGCAAGGATGGTAAACAGGGAAAAGTAATTCTCTGAATTTTGTAAGGACAGGAAGGCGGTTTTACTAATGAGTTTTGACGCAATGCGCTGGGTTTGGAACCTACAAATTGTAAAAGGGACAGACAAGTTTGTTCTTCTATCTATGGCAGATAGGGCGGACGAACGGCACTGCTGTTACCCTTCTATGAGTAGGCTACAGTTCGACACTGGCTTAAATATTAAAACAATTGAGGCAGCACTGCGCCGATTAAGAGATGCCGGAATAATACAGAAAACAGGGCGCAAAATGGGGCAAACAAAAAGCACGCCTGAGTACCGATTGATTGGTGTACGTGGGCGTGAAGAAGCCTTTAAAGAAACGAAGCACATTTGTAAAACCGCTACCTTTCCTGAACAGAAAAAAAAGCACCCCCAAAATAGGAGTACCCCCAAAAACGGTGCACCCCCAATTTTACCAACAAGCTCCCCCGAAATAGGGGGTGGGAGCTCCCCCAATTTTACCGAGAAGCACCCCCAAAATAGGGGGACAGAACCTATCATAGAACCAATCAGTAAACCTATCACTGAATCTTCCACTTCTTTCCCTGTGGGTGAAAGTTTTCCGTTGGCATCAACTCAGCAAATAAGTCAGCAGCAAATAATTTGCACTTTGCCGTTGAATGACGGTTCTGACTTTGAGGTGACTCAGGACTTTGTTGCAGAAGTAGCTCCGCTGTACCCGAACGTGGATGTTCTTCAGGCATTAAGAGCCATGAAGGGGTGGCTTATTGGAAACCAGAAGCGCAGGAAGACACGCAGAGGCATTAAGGCGTTTATTACAGGCTGGCTTTCTCGTGAGCAGGATAAGCCGAAAGCAGTAGGGGCAACTTATGAGCAAAGGCAAGCACCGCAGCCGAGGTCATACCGTGACTGTGTGGATTTGGAGCAGCGGCAGGAGAATGAATTCTTGAATCAGCTACAGGAGCAGCTTGATGGAAAACGTGACAGTGGAGCGAATTCGCTTGGAGCTGGGCAAGCTCAATCTGCGATTGCATCCGAACAGCCGGTACCGCGTGGCAGAAATGACCGCACTGGTGGACATGATGCTTGAGGACTTAGCACCGTACCGGATCAGCGATGCGGAGTTCTGCGCGGTGATCTCCCGCTGGCGTGTGAAAAACAACTTTGTGCCTACTAGCCGTGATGTACTCGAGCAGCTGGCAATTGTCCGTGAGGATATGAATTCGCATAAGCAGCTGGCCTTGAACGGTGCACCGGAATCGAGAGAGGAAGTGTTCTCCGAGGAGTACTGCGAGGCTGCTTTGCAGAATATAGCCAGCATCCTCGGCAAAGTTAATGCCGTGAGTCCGGCAAAGAATACACCGCGTCAGTATGGCGGCAGGGTGTAAGTTTTCGCCACCCACGCCGGAGTCCATAGGCTGCATAAGCTGGGAACAGGCGAAGGGGTGGAAAGAGAAGTATCCGCATTTGAGGCCGTGCAAGCTAGTTGGCTGGAAATGGCGGTATGTGAGGGATTGCCACACGTGCAAAAATTCAACTGAGAAAAGGGGAAGTGATGAGCAGTAATTTTATTCCAGAGCATTTTGCCATTGAGGAAGTAATTCCACCTGTGGCGCTGTTGCCGCAGAACATGCAGCAGGTTTACAAGAGTAATCCGCAGAAGCTGTTTCGCTGCTTTGACCAGCTGGCACTAGTAACGCTTGATCGACTGCGTAAGCGTTACGGTTCCTGCTTAGTGAATAACTGGAAGGTATTCAGCCCAGAGGATGCGCTTGATCTAAGTAAAAAGCACATCTTTCGTTTTTCCGGCTTTCGTCCCTGGGAATGCGAGGAGGGCGCGACCTTATCAGAGCATCGAATGTTCCGCGCCTTTGATTGCAAGTTCCGCAACGTTTCCCCAGTAGAGATCTGGGCCGACATGCAGACAAAAACAAATGCGCCGGAGTTTGAACACATCCAGCGCATTGAAGCTTTTGACGGCATGAGTTGGTTCCACTTTGATACAGGCCAGCACGAACGCTACGGTGAAGCTGTGCGGGTTATTGGGTATCGGGGGAATAGAGCGGGGTTAGGGGAGTGGTTAGTATAAAGCTAGAGAACACGGGTTTTGTAATAAATGTAAATAACGATTAGGGAAAGCACTCGGTATATATAGGTAGGATCCCAATAACGTGCCAGAAGCCAGTGTTTTTTTGATGGTTCAACTTTGTTTAAGCCAAGCTTACTTGCACATTTTTGAAGCAGTGGAATTGAGAGCAAATAGTATACAGGCAAGGTGACAAGTAGGACATAATAAAGCGTTCGGATTTCGCTTAGACTAATGTACTGCAGGAGGAAGCTTATTACTTTCGATGTTTGATAGCCAGTATGAGCAAGCTGACTTTGAAGCACAATAATCCCAAGACATAAACCCAAGGTCGTTATGAAAAAAAAGGAAATGAGATGTCCTTGGAGTTCGTTCTTTGCAGCAGTCTTTAGATAGTATTTGATCTTCTCTTTCATTTTATCCTCTAAGTCTTAGTAGTCTGATATTATGTGATAAAGCAACTAAAAGAAGGCAGCTTGGCTTGTTGTATATGAACGCATTGGGATCTTTAGTTTAACATTCTTAGCAAACATTAATTTCACATATCCACAGGGGGATAGAGGGCTTTGCAGGTGCTCAAGAGGGTTCTTAAAGCAGGCTGAAATGTTTCACAGAGTTGATTCTATTCGTAGTCGTTCGGTATGTTCTGGATTTAAATTTAATTCAGATAGTTAAGTTGTTTTGCGTAGTCGGTTACTTTTTCGCTGAAATTTAGGAGTTCGTTGTTTTATGAAGGGATGTAGACCGCTTTCTGGTGTGGAAGTGAGAAGAGTGCTCGGTAGCTTTTCCGGCTGGGAAGTGCAGCGCGATAGAACGCTGTTCCTGCTGGGAGTGACGAGTGGATTTCGAATTTCTGAGCTGCTGTCTTTGCGGGTGCGTGATGTTGTGCGGAGTAAGCGCGTGGTGAAAGAGATAGAGGTTAAGCGCGCCAATATGAAAGGCCGACACGAGAGCAGACAAATTTATCTGAACCGACAAGCGCAGCAGGCTATCTTGTCGCTGATCCACTCCATGCAGCAGCGCGGGGTGTGGAGTCACGACAGCTTTCTATTCAAATCAAGACAAGGGAAGAATAGCCCCATTACCCGGGTGCGGGCATATCAAATTCTTTCAAGCGCGTTCAGGCATGCAGGCCTGTCCGGAAAGCTTGGAACTCACTCCATGCGGAAAACCTTCGGCAACAATGTCTATGAGCACATGCTGAACCTTGTAGCGAAAGGCGTGGGCGTGGATGCCTACCGCGAAACAGCCAAGGCTTTAGGACACAAAAGTGTGGCGAGTACAGAAAATTATCTGTCGTTTCGTAACGAGCATCTACGGGCAGCAATTGATCAATTCGAGGTGTGCTTATGAGTGCAACAGTAACGCTGACAGTTGCACAGGTAGCAGAGCGGTTAGGAATCAGCCCAAAGTATGTACGTAAGCTAATAAAGCGCGGAGAGCTAAAGGCAAGCAACGTAGGCTCATCACATAAGCCGCTCTACAGAATACGTCAGCAAGCAGTGGAAACACTTTTAGATGAACGCACAGTAACAGGAATTGAGGGGTAGACTATGACAGCAGTAGCACCGGTAATGCTGAAGAACATGCAGCAGATTTGTGAAGCGTTTGGTAAGAGCCGCAAGACCATCATCAAATGGCGTGCGGAAGGGGCACCGATCTTTAAGGACGGTGGTGTGTACGGGGCAGAGTTAAATGCAGTTGCTAGGTGGTTGGTGGAGAGGACGTAGGGTTGTACCCGCAGTTTGGTTTTTCAAACCAGTTTTGACCTGCCGACCATGCCGAAGCCCTACAATCATTACATGCATATCTGAATTCACAGTGCTTGCATCCATCAATGACCTTTTTTGAAAGATCTCGATAAAATTCATATTTGGGTGAAGTGAAATAGTCATGAAGAGGTTTGTCCATAATGTTCATTATGGGGTCTCTCGTCATAATGCATGGATAGATAAAACCATGTTCGTTGATAGCAATGTGGTCGTAGTAACAGTTGTGATAGGAGGTTCCGATTTCGAGGGTATGGTTACTAAATGCTTTACTGTGAAAAGTTTGCTGTGTGCAATGTTCTTCAAGGGCTCCTTGGTACTCTTTAGCTCTGCCAATCTGTGATGGGGCACTCATGGTGAAGTTTTCGATTCCAAGTTGAGCCATTCGGGTTTTGATTTCATCGCACTCGCTTTGACTTTTCTCTAGAAGGGTAATGCCAACAAAGAGCGAAATATTAAGTTCTTGTAATTTTTTTATATTGGAAAGCGTGGCTTGGTAGCTTCCTACTTTCCCTGTGAATGAATCGTGAGCTGCTTCATTAGCACCGTGGAGACTTGTGCCGTACGTTACACCAAGCAAGTCAGAGTAGCTTAGAAGTTCATCATCAAGCTTATGAGTAAGATTTGAAAAAATTCCGGCAGTAACTGCTGTGTGATGTTGGCTGACTCTTTCAAGAAGCTCTTTGACTAGCTTGATTTTAAGTAACGGTTCACCGCCAATAAATGTTATGTGCTCGCATCCGTAGTCTAAAATTTGGTTGATAGCATGATGCCAATCCATCTCACCAGACTGGTTGTTGGTGGGAGAAGAGCTTTCCATATAGCAATGCGGGCAATTCAAATTACAAGCTGAAGTTACTTCAAGCCATGCTCGGTAAATTTTCTTTGGGATTGGAGGTTGGTAAAGGGGAGTCAGTTTTTTAAGAGGTGCCCCCCCTTTACCTGGAAGAATGATTTTAAGGCGTCGTAAGCGTCTGAGACTTGCTCGAACAACTAAATGTGAAAGGTTCGTCGATCTGCTCAGTGAGCTGATAGAAGTTGTTTGAGGAATAGCGGTAAGAATTGTTTTTTCAACGGCTGACAACCTGTGGGCGGTGGAGCGGGAAAGTAAGTAAGCCGCAGACGTTGAGATACCGTTGACTATGCGAAGATCAGGAGCAAGTTTCATAGCTAAACCTTAAGTTACTTGTTTTGCTTAGGGCAATGTTCAGCTTTTGGCTTGCAGCCCTTCGTGATCTCGATTTCTTCTGCTAGATCTGGTGGAAATATAGTAACGATATTTACGACACACCCGTCTAATTGTGCCTGAGCAACAATATTTTCGATAAGCTCGGTAATGCAGCAGCATTCTGTGGACTGAACGATAGTTACATTTTCTGTCATCTCATCTTTTTCTTTCTTTTCTTCTTTGCTCATTAGGGGCTCCTTTTTTATATTATTCTCTCCATAACATGCGGTGATTATATTTTTTATTATTAATGGTGGTGGGGCATAAAAAAGCCCCCATCTTCAAAGACGGGGGCGTATATGGTGCTGAGTTAAATGCTGTTGCTAGGTGGTTGGTGGAGAGGGAGGGCTAGTTTGGAAGAAAGACGTTGTGTCCAAATTGGCTTGCTATATGTTTTGATACGAGCTTTTTCTTTTTTTCCTAACTCTGTTATAAACTCAAAGTGCTCTTCTTCTGTAAGAAATGGGAATAAGCATGCATCAATTGTGTGTTCTGAAGTGTGTAGTATATCAGATTTTGGTAGTTCTGTTATTCTGCCACCAGTATGCTTGAATGCTTTTAGCATCACATTAAGATTTTTATCGTATGAAATAATTTGGGAACAAATTTTTATTCCAAAAGCCTTCGCTTGAGCTTCAAAAGCGCACACCCGAAGATATGTATAAACATCAGAAACTGCATTGTAGCTTTTAGGGTTATTAAGTTTTTTAGATAAGTGTAGCAAATTTCTCATTTCTTTTGAGCCATAAAGTGCTGCTAAAGAAAGGGTAACAACAGGATGTGTATACGGTAAGCCGATGTTTTTTGCTGTTTCAAGTAGTTTATTTTCTATTTTGCTTCTATCTTTTTTTCGTGCCTTAGGAATTTCATGAAGAGGGGAAATTTGCTTTAAAAAAGTTTTGCAAAGGTTAAAATTATACTCTTGCTGCCCTTGCATTGTTTCACAAATCCATGCTGCCATTTGCCGTAACAACACATGGTCTGTTTTTGCTTTTTGGCAAAATGTATTAATTAAATTACATTCTTCATCAATCACTTCAAGTTTATCAGAGACGGTTTCATTTACATTTTTTTTGCCCTCTATAATCGATAAGTAAGGCGAAATGATATTTTCAACAGTGTCTAATTTTTTAATTTCTTCTATTATCTCTGAGTCACGTTCATTGAGTTTTTTTCCTTCAATAAATTGACGTAGTTTGATCATGACATTTCTATCTAAAAAATAAGTTTTGTTCATAGCTCTCACTTATAGAAAGATTATGGTTAAGTTGAGTCAGATTCGCAATGGAATAGAAGTTAAGCTAACAACTTTGGAATAATTTTAATTTAAACCGTATTTCTTTTCTCGTTGTTTAAAAGCGACTTCTCCACCTTCAAGAATGTCACAAACTTCTTTTTTAATTTTTGGATTTTCAAGTGAACCAGAAAAATACGAGAGAGTTTCTTTATCGTTTTGTGCAACGATTACTTGTTCAGCGTCTGCGTTAACAACCAGATTTGCATTATGAGTGACAATAATTAACTGTCTATATTTTTTTATTTTCCTGAAAATTGTTGTTAGCTCTTTGACTATGAAAGAATTGTCTAGGTCATCTTCTGGTTGGTCAAAGACAAATGGGGTCGTAAATGCAGATGTAGCAAGCCGAATACATATGTATAGAGTCCCACGCTGACCTACAGAAAGTTGCTTAGGAGTTTTGTTGTAATACTTTATACTTGGGATTGCCTTTAAAAAAGTATCTCGATATTCATCAAGATGAAGGAAACTCAAAAACTGAAACGGCTGCTTAATAGCTTCGTAGTTTTCTTTGAGAAATTCATCTATTGAACTAAATGTATTGTTTCCATTACAGACTATTTTTTCACCAGATATAAGAGAAAAATACTCGTCAGCATTGTTTATTGGAAACATTTCACGAAGTTTATTCTGCGATATTTTCCTTCCATCTATATATTTCCAAAGCCCATCGTAAAATTTTTCTGGTTTAAAAACCATTTCCCCCTCAATAGAAATATTATTGAGAAGTGTTGTTATAATTTCCTTGTGCTCTTCTTGTAGATCTTTAGCGTTGGTTAGTTTTTTGAACTTATTTTCGAATGAATCAATTGCGTTTTCAAAATGCATTTGAAGTTTCTGTGCAAAATTGATGCGATTTTCACAGAGCTTTCTTGCACGTACTGTTTTCTGTTCATTTTGTTCTTTTAAATTAGTGGCAGATTCGATTTCTTGTTGATAATCAGTAACCTTTTCAAGGGTTCCAGAGATATCACCTTTGATTCCTTTTGCGCGTAACTCATCCTCAATTTGAACGTTTTTTTGTGAGAGTAATTCATCTTTTTCGTTGCTTGCGATGATAGCTTGCTCGATTTCTTGTTCTTGTTTTGAAAGGTCGACTTTAGAAATCAATGGCTTTTCAGAAAGAGTATTGCCTTTTGCATTTATCTTTTCAATTGAGTCATTTATCTTCGTAAGTTGATCTTTAATAGTAGAGAGAAGTTCTTTTAGCTCTCGTTTTAAAATGTTTGTTTTAGCAATATTACTGGCGTTCTTGGAATATTCTAGAACTTTAGCTTTTGTATCTGTAGTAGTTATCGTTTCTTTTAATTTTTCGTAGTGCCTTTTTCTTTTTTCTAAAAAGCGTTTTGAATGAACTTTATTACTTTGTTCATCTGTTTTTCGAAGCCAATCTTTAATTTCTATGTATTCTTTAAGTTCCGTAGAAATACTCTGTTGAATTAAGTTATCGCTCGTGTCGAATTTGACGTTTAATAATTCTAGTATTTTTTCACCAAACTCTTCTTTTTTGCCTACTATATCTTTAACTTCTCCCTGACTTACATGAAGATAGTCAACAGGATTAGTATCATTTGAAAGATGGAAATCAATAGCTTCACCATCTATCTTTGAAAGTGTTGCAGTGAAATTAGGGGTACCAATTTTTTCTGACTGGCTTTCAGACGAATTCTTTTCAGCCGCACCTTTATTAAAGGTGGCCTTCATTGCTTCGAGTAATAAGCTTTTGCCTGTTCCTCTTCCACCAATGATTGTAACTAAGCCAGAGTTAAGAGGTAACTCGGTAAGATCAAATTTTGGTCTCTGAATTTCATTAAAGATGGCACCACTGAAAGAGAGCTTTGAAAAATGAGTTTTGGGAAACTCAGCGGCTGGAGATTTTGGTTGGACAATTACTCGTTCTTCAGGCTCAAAGAGAATTTGTTTCAGTCCATCAAAGGTTGGGTCGGCTTTTATCCAGTTAAATCTGTCATCATTTGGTTTACAAATGGTATCAATTTTGTGGGAGTCAGAGCCGTGCACACATGGCATCAGTGAGCAGTATTTTGTTTTGATACTTTCTTCAGAATCTACGTTTTTTCCTAGAAAGTATAATCTGTCGTTTTCTTTACTAGAGAAAATGGCGTGTGATTTTGCATAAAGGGTTTCACGAACAGTTAACATGCTGTGGTGTTTTAATCCTGATGCCCCATCCTTTTCACCATTTGGCAAAATAATAAGCGCTTGGTCTTTAAAATGATTGTCGATAATTGTGAATAGGTTGTCCGGATCGACTTTGAATTGTTCTGCACCAATGGATTCATAATTACAGCCAGTAATGTTAGGGTGCGAATTTTTATACGCTTTACCAAGTCGCTTCAAGCTTTCCTTAGTGCATGTATACTCACCATGGTTAGTTGAAAATCTTAGTTGGGTAAAAAAGTCATCTGTAATTCGATTGAGAACATCTGGAGAAAAAACAACATGTATATTTACTGGCTTGTCTTTAGCTGTCGAATGACAAAGCCTCAACTCTACATTGGGCAATAACAGGTTAATATTATTGAGCTTTCCGCTATTTTTATATTCTTTTACTTTGAGATAGCCATCAATTGAATAATAGTCAGTAATTCCTAAAACAGAAACGTCGTTCAACTCTTCAAGAGCCTTAAAGTATTCTTTCCATTTTTCGTCTGGTGATGATCCGGAATATTTGGTGTTGAAATAAGAAGCAGGTGTGTGGACATGCAGATCCCACATCCGCCATTCTGACCCTTTGGAAAACATAATAACTCCCTCCCTGATTATTTGTCCGAGACCTGTCAATTCCCCCCAGCCTATCTCGAAGGTAAGCTCTCGCTTACTCCTCTTTAATCCCTCTGTAAATATCGTGTTATAATTATCCCTATCATTCGGGGTGATTGTCCGTGCGCTGTCGTGCGGTTGGTTTTCCTTCTTTCTGTCCGTTTTGATGAGCAACACCGGACAATACCCACGAATAAAATCACTATCGATTTTACTATGTGGGGTAATTGTATGGATTGGAAAGATATCGCCAGCACGGTGGCAAAAGCTGCGCCTATTCTGGGTACTGTTCTTGGTGGCCCTGTAGGTGCTGTTGCCGGTGCAGCTGGTTCGCTTGTTGCGTCTATTCTTGGCTGTGATGATTCACCGGAAGCGGTGGAAAAGGCTATCTCTCAGAATCCAGAAAATTTGCTGAAATTAAAGGAGCTGGAAGCGCAGGAACAAGCGCGAATGCTCAAATGGAAACAGGCACAGCTTGCAGCTGAACTTGCGGATCGCGATTCTGCTCGTCATCGTGACATAGCTATTACCCGTGTTAAAGGCGGCAATCTTCGTGCTGACTTGTTGGCGCTTACTGCAATGGTGGCGTTAGTCGGTGTGATGGCTGCGCTCTTTATGTTTCCAGTTCCGGAAGGCTCTGCACGAGATTTACTTCTTGTTGTAACGGGCTGTCTTATCAACATAGTTAAAGAAGTGTATGGCTTCGAATTTGGCTCCTCTCGCGGCGAACAAGATGCAAGGCCGCAGGTGCGCTAGATGGGCGAAGCTGCGCGGCTTTCCATATCTTCTGAGAATTCCAATCTTTCATTTTTCCTTACTATCCTGCGGTATGTTGGTGTGGCTATGGTCGGTGCCTGTATGTTCTATGATCGACTTGTAGACGTAGAGGCACTGGCTACTGCCAACGCTAACGCTATTACCGTTATCAAAGAAGATGTTGCGACGGTCGGGCGCATTGAAGAGGCCGTGAAGTATTTGAAGCGGGACTCTGAATATCAGAATGGTCGTATCGACGACATCTATCGAATTCTCACCACCAACAGTGGCGGCAACTAGCTATGGCTGGCCGCAAGACTTCCTATAAGAAAAGTTACGTAGCCCAAGCGCGTGAAGCGTGCGCTATGGGGGGCTTTTCTAATGCCAAACTCGGGCGGCTGTTCGGTGTAACGAAGAACACCATCTGGAAATGGCGTAAGAAGTATCCGGACTTTGATACAGCCTGCAAGCAGGGCTTTGAAGATTTTGCCATAGATGAGGCGCGTAGTTCCCTTACCAAACTTGTTAAGGGTTACAGTTTTACAGAAGTGACCAAAGAAGCGGTGACGAACAAGCAGACAGGCCAAACGTTGATGTTTGAAACGAAGCGCGTGCGTAAACATGTGCAGCCTAGCATTAACGCTGTGAAGATTGTTCTGGATAGGGTTGATGCAGAGCAGGCCACCCAGCAGACAGGCGGTGAGTTGTCGGATCTGATTGCTGAGATAGACGGTGTTACCCGTTCGCTGACTCCCACAGAACGCGGCCTGTTGCCTGAAGATGGAGACGCCGCATGTCCAGCATAATTTATGACGACATGAAGCGGAACCTCAGCAACCGTTTCTGGCGGCTGAATAATCTGTACAAGATTATCGACAAGAAGGGCGATAGCGTTCGTTTTACGCTGAATCCGGAGCAGACAAAGTTTGTGAGCGAGATGCATACCCGTAACAGCATCTTGAAGGCTCGCCAGCTGGGGTTCACAACCTTTTCCTGCATGTTCGGGCTTGATCTGTGTTTGTTCAATTCGAACACCAGCGTCGGCATCATCGCGCAGACTATGGATGATGTGAAAAAGATTTTTAGAAACAAGGTTCTCTACGCCTACAAGAACCTTCCTCCCTCTTTACGAGCGGTCACGGGGTTAGAAGCGCAGGCCGAAAACGCGCAAGAACTGTTGCTCGGCAATAACTCCTCCATTGCCGTCGGCCTGTCGTTTCGCTCTGGCACCTTGCATTTTCTCCATGTCTCCGAACTTGGGAAAATTGCTGCCCGATTTCCACAACGCGCAGAAGAGGTGCAAACGGGCGCGCTGCCTACTGTGCCGACTGACGGCATTGTTGTGTTCGAATCCACGGCGGAAGGTGATTCCGGCCTGTTTTACGACACCTGTGACGTTGCCCAGCGCAAACAGCGCATGAACGAACCGTTAAGCTCGCTTGATTTCAAGTTCCACTTTTTTCCCTGGTATGAACGTGCGGACTACGTTCTACCCGCGCATACTGTGCGCCTTACACCGGAGCAGGACTCCTATTTTTTCAAGATGGAACAGGAGCTTTCCTACAAGTTCTCTCCAGAGCAGAAGGCGTGGTATGCGGTTATGTCCAACTCTTTGGGCGAAAAGATGAAGCGCGAATACCCGACCACGCCAAAGGAAGCGTTCGAGCAGTCCATCGAGGGCGCTTACTACAGCAAGTACATGGTACAGGCCGAGGCACAGGGGCGCGTGTGCATTGTGCCGCATGAACCACTGCTTAAAGTCTACACCTCGTGGGATTTGGGCGTTTCTGACACCACCGCGATTTGGTTCTTTCAGTACTCACCATCCGGCGAGCGTCGATACATCAATTTTTATGAAAACAGCGGCGAAGGCTTGGAGCACTACGCAAAGGTGCTTGAGGAATACGCGGACAAGTACGGCTACCGCTACGCTGACCACATTGCCCCGCACGACATTCGCGTTCGCGAGATTGGCAACAAGGCAAAGAGCAGGCTGGAAAGCGCGCTTGAGCTGGGCATCAAGTTTAGTGTGTGTCCTAGCGTTTCAATTGCGGACGGCATTCAGTCTGTACGTAATATTTTGCCGAGCTGCTGGTTCGATAAAGCAAACTGTGCAGCCGGACTCAAGGCGCTTAGGCATTACCGCAAAAAGTGGAATGACGAACGCGGGTGCTTTGAGAGCCAACCACTACATGATTGGGCATCAAACGGAGCGGACTCGTTCAGGTACTCAGCGGTTGGATTCAAGCCACCAGTTCAGATTCAGACACAAACACACGCGCAGTCTACACGCGGCAAGAAACGAGGCAGGAGATAGCTATGGGGTCAATGTTTAGCGGTAAGCCCAGCACACCAAAGGTTCCAGACTACGAGGAAGAGCGCAAAAAAGAAGAAGCTAAGGCAGCAGATAAAAAGAAGTCCCTGCTTAACAAAGGGCGTAGTGGCACCATGCTTGGTGGTTCAACGGGTGATGATGCAAATATTAAGAAAGCAAAGTTAGGCGCGTAACATGAATCTGCTTGTCAAAGAATTACAGCAACGCCTTCGTGTTCTTAAACAGAGCCGTAAAAGTGCAGAAGAAGACTGGCAGGAGCTTGCAGAATATTTGCAGGCTCCGAAAGCCCGTTTTTTCAGTGACGATTCAACGGATGCTGAGAATCGTGAACTGATTTGGAGTTCCGTTCCAGAAGATGCGTTGCAACAGTTTGCAGCTGGCATTCATTCTTTGCTGACGAATCCTGCACAGACTTGGTTGCACACTGCTCTCACAGGGAAGGGGGCTGAAGAGCTTTCCTCAGATGTGACTGAATGGGCTTCTGAAATTGCAGGGCTCATCATGGATGCTTGCAAGCATGAAGAGGCGGGCTTCGATTCCAAAATGAACGAATGTTATCTCGACTATGGAACATTTGGGCAGATGGGGTTGTTTGTTGAAGATCCAGAAGACGACTCGCCAATTCCGTTCTCTTCCATTTCTCCGCATGAGTGTTTCATTTCTGAGAACAAGCACGGGATCGTCGATACCTTGTTTCGGCGGTTGGAGCTCACTGTGCGACAGGTGCAGGAACGTTGGGGCAAGCGCAAACGTGGGCTTACCTCAGACATTTTCCAGAAGCGAACCTACTCGGATCAGGTGCAGCGCAAGATAGACCGCCAAGAACTGGAAGATAAAGTTTTCGTTTGGCAGGCCATCTATCCGCGCAAGCAAGGCGAGTGGTCAGATGAAGCAACCATACCAAGCAAGTTCATGTATGCCTCTGTGTTCTGGGAAGAAGAAACTAACCAGCTTCTTTCTGAGGGGGGCTACAGAGAGCAGCCTTTCATGTTTGCGCGGTACTCGAAATTCTCCGGTGCTGAGCCATGGGGACGTGGCCCAGCACATATAGCGCTACCACATATCCGCTTGCTCCATGCACAGGAAGATTCCAAAGACGGTGCTATTCAATCGCAGTGTGAACCCGCCTATGCTGTTGATTCCGGCATGTACAAGGGTGGTATCAACACAGACTCGGGAGCAACTAACTTTTACGAAGCGAACTCCGTAACTGGAGAGCGACATTACGGAATCTATCCAATTTCTTCCGGTGCAGATGTAAGTGCAGTCCATATGACTACTAAGGAGCGGGCACAGGAAATTCGTACGATTTTCTTTAACGATCAGCTGCAAATGGTGGGTGGTCCGAACATGACGGCCTACGAAGTAGCTCTTCGTGATTCTAAAAAAATGATGCTGCTTCTTCCCATGTGGGGACGACTTGCAACGGAATTTCTTCCGATCTTCGTTAACCGTATGAACGGAATTCTTGAACGTCGTGGCGATATTCCAGAAGCACCAGATGTGCTGCATTCACTTATTGAACAGGGTGACGTTTCGCGTTTGAAGGTTGCCTATGTTTCCCCGATTACGATGGCACAGAAGGCATCTGAGGCGCAAACATTCCAACGTGCGCTTGAGTACATCAAGCCTATGGTGGAGATGAACCCGCAAGTTATGGATAACTTCGATTTGGATGAGGCTGTTCGGGATTCGCAAGAGCTGTTTGGCTATCCTGCAAAGTATCTTGTTGACGCAAAAGAAAGGGATGCTGGGCGCAAGCAGCGGCAGGATATGGCAGCGCAAGCGAGAGACTTACAAGCAGGCAAAGAAATGGCTGACACAGCCAAGACTGTTGGTGAGGCCGCAACAAATGCTGAGTCTATTGCTGGGGCGGTAGAACAAATTCAAGGGGGAATGAGTGCGTAATTTTCGTAAGAAGCAGGAAGTTGAAAAACCTCTTTCTGATGAAACAAAGCAGGCTATCCGCAGAGCGTTAAGCACACCAGATGGGAAAGAGCTGCTGAAATTTTTGAAGGTACGCGGCGGTGTAGATATTCCCACGTACCAGGCTGGCAAAGAGCATGAAGCAATGATTCACCACGGGGCGCGTAAGGCACTGGTGAAAGAACTTATTCAACTTATGGAGGCGTGATGCGTAATTTCTGGAAACTCTTAATGATGATGTGCCTTCCGTGTCTGTCCTTTGCAGAAGATGGCGGCGGCTCCGGTGGTGATGCAGGCGGTGACGGTGGTTCTGGTGGCGCAGCTGATGACAGTGGGGCCGGTGGGGATGGCAGTTCCGGCGATGGTGGAGATGAAGGTGGTTCGGACGATGATGCTGGCGGTTCCGGTGATAACGATGGCAGTGAAAATACACCGGATTACTCGACACCTGAAGGATTTCTCACGTTTGCCCGTGAGAACGGCGCGTTTGATAGCGCGGATAAATATCAGATTCCCACAACCTTTGAAGGCGTAGACGTTCCAGAACATCTTGCAGAATCTCTTGATTTTGAAGGTGATTCAAAGCTGTTCGCAGAGATTGCGGCAAACCGTGGACTCACTCAGCATCAGGCTGCTGGGGTGTACGAGGATTACGTAAAGGCTGTGCTCAAAGTTTCTGCTGAGTCTGAAGCCGCTTCTATCGAAGCACAGAAGCCGGAAAACGTCATGAAGCAGGTCTACGGGGATAAGGCGCAGGAAGCTATGCCAGCCCTGGAACGTGGCCTTAAAGCTTTGGGTATCGATGCATCCAAGGGATTGCGCATTCAGCACGGCATGAAAGCTATTGCAGAACTTGGTCGCCTTGTTGGTGAAGATGGTCACTTCCGAAGTGAAGGAGCTGGGCAGAATAAAGATGAAGAAATGAGCACGGAAGACTGGCTGAAAGAAGCCATGAACTAGCCCGCATAGGGCATACCGTCTTTCATAACAGCGCAGATACGGAGGTATCAGCATGGGTAAAGAATTTATGATGGGGACTCTTAAAGAGTTGAGTAACGAGCACTGCAAAAAGCAGCCGAAACAGGTGGACACGATCACGGAAGAAGCGCCGATTCTTGGGACTATTCCGTTTGCACCTTCTTCGCATGAGCTTTGGCATAACCACGAAGAACTGGCAGGCGTAAAGGGCGCAGGCTGGGTAGACATGAACGCGCCACTGCCAGCCATGAGCGTTTCTGCTGACATCAAAAAGACCGACTTGGCAATCCTTGGCGGCGAAATTGAAGTGCCTCAAGACCGTGCCGTGGCCTTTGGCGGTAAAGAAAAATACTTCTCTAGCAAGCTTCCTAAAACACAGCGTGATTCCGGCATGAGCGCGGAAACTACCATCATCTACAACAACTTCCTGCCCTACGCTTTGGAGCACAAAAAGGTTGTAGGCGCTGGTGCAACTGGTGATGGCTACACCATGATTGCTGTAACTTTCACACAGGACGAGCTTTGCGGCCTGTACTCTCCGGCAGGCTTTAAGATGGGCGCTGTCATGGATGCGGTGCCGATCAACAACGGTGCGCTCTACAAGGACAGCAAGGGCGTGCTTGTGTATGGGCTTGCGCTTAAAGCCTACATGGGGCTGCTGCTTGCGAACCCTCAGAAGATTGCCGCAATCACGAACATCGACAAAGCAAACAGACCTACAGCCGACATGATCGACGACATGCTTGCAGATTGCCGTGCGTCCAATTCCTCAAAGACCTTCATTTTCTGCCATCCTAAATGCCAGACGCTGCTTAACGAGCACAAAGGCAAGAGCATGCAGACAACAACGGATACCAAGGACATTAACCGCACGTTCACACACTGGAACGGCGTGGAAATCCAGACTTCATTCAACTTCACCGATGCTGGTGATCAGCACATCGACCTGTAGGAGAAGCTGCATATGCGTATGTTCGATAACAGACTCCCGCAATTCGGGGAGTATTTGGGTGAGGGTGTCACATTGCCGAACACCGGAACAACCGTGCTGACGGGTGATCCTTCACCTATCTCCGGTTCCGCTGGTGGCACGGGTGTGACTGTGCGCTGCAAAACTGCTGTGTCCATTCCTGCAGGAAAGGTTCTGCACCTTGTGGTGAAGGACTGCGACACCGTGGACGGTACTTTTTCCGAAGTCTGCCGTGTGACCTTTCATGAAGGTTCTTATGTGGCTGGTGGGCATCTTGGTGAGGCCGTGCTGCCTTCGCAGACGAAGCGCTTTGTTAAGGGCGAGCTTGTGTCTGACGGAGCATGTGTCGGCAAAGTAGACGTCTACCCTTACGCAACACGATAGGAGGCATCCAGAATGCCATACTTCGTTGCTAAAAAACGCTGCTTTTATGACGGGCAGATGTGCGAAAAGGGACAGGTTGTGGAGTTCTTTCAGCCTGTTTCTGCGCAGTCTTGGGGGGCGATGGATGAAGAAGGTAAAACGCTGTTGGTCTATCCGGAAGATGCGAAGAAAAGTCCCGAAGCCGTAGAGGTTTTCAGCGATGAATTTGAAGTACTTCAAGTAACACATGAAGTTTTACTTGAAGATTTTGAGAGCCAGAAGGAGCGGATCAGCACCATCGAGCATGAGCGCGACACAGCACTTCAGTCTGTGACGGAACTGCAAAATGAAAACAAGTCGCTTGCCAAAGCTGCGGAAGATGCAACTGCCCAGCAAGTTTCAATCGCAGAGTTGAAACAGATGGTGAAAGACAAAGAGAATAAAGATGTTCTCGAAGAGGCAATCGTAAAGCTCTAGCAGCTCAGTTTGAAAAGTGCAGGGGGAAAGCTCCCTGCACATAGGGAAACGCCATGTCAGACACATTGAATATTATCAACAGGGCGCTCGGTGAAGTGAATGCACCGGCGATTTCCGCACTAGATGACGGCTCTGCATATGCTGAGGTGGTTAACCGTTCTTGGACCCCTGCACGCAATGCTGTGCTTCGGGCGCACCACTGGCCTTGTTGCATGAAACGAGAAAAGCTCAACCGCAGCGAAGATTCCCCAGCATGGGAATATCAGTACGCGCATTTTCTTCCAGTGGACTATGCCGTTTTAGTGAGTGTGCACCCTGAAACATCTTATTCAATTGAGAGTGGTGTAATTCTCAGCAATGCGGAAAGCCTTTCTATCAAATACGTTTCCACTGAAACAAAGCTGTTTGATGCGGCGTTAGAAGACGCGATTGTATATGAACTTGCTGCCCGTATCGCACTACCGATCAGCTCAAAGAAAACTTTGGCAGATCGGTTGGAAGTGAAAGCACAGGAAAAGTTGAAACGTGCGATTCATACGACTTCCAGAGAAAAGACACCTCAAGATGTTCGTACTCATCGTTGGAAAGAGATTAAGTTAGGTCGAGGCCGGAGACGTTATGCCCAAAATTAGACTGATTCAAACTAATTTCACCTCTGGGGAATGGTCTCCTCGTCTTGCCGGTCACGTTGATTTACAGAAACGCGCGAATGCCTGTGAGGAATTGCAAAACGTCATTGTGTGGCCTCATGGCGGGGCAACTCGAAGAATGGGTACGATCTTTCGAGGCCATGCGAAGGAAGCCAGTAGCAATCCTCGGCTTAAAGATTTTTCCTTTAACGACATTCAAACATATGTACTTGAATTTGGTGATGGCTATGTGCGCTTTTGGCGTGATGGCGGACAAGTAATGAAAGACGGTGCTCCGCTTGAACTTGTACTGCCATACACAGCGGCAGAGGTGTATGAACTTGGTTTTGCTCAGTCTGCTGACGTGCTTTTTATGTGCCATGGAAACCACAAACCGCAAAAAATTATTCGCAGCGGTGCAGATGCCTTTGAGCTTGTTGAATGTATTTTCACAAATCAGCCAACCCAATGGGAGGCAGGGAACTGGCCTTCTCGAATTAATTTACATCAGCAACGTACCTGGTGGAGCGGTTGCCCGAATCACCCTCAAAAACTCTGGTTCTCAGCAACTGGTAACTTTTTGGAGATGGGCGGTGCTGCAAAGGAAGATGACTCTGGCGCAGGATTTAGTCTCGACTCTGATCAGGTGAACCAGATTCGGGGAATGGTGGCGGCTCGTAGCATGGTTGTTCTTACCAGTGGCGGTGAATGGACGCTTAAAGGCTCCGGTAACGCTGCAATTTCTCCTACAGATGTGCAGGCCACACGATACAGCAACGTCGGTTGCGCTGCTAACGTACCACCTATGCTGATTGGTTCTGCTGTGCTGTTCATGTCTCGTGATCGCAAAAAGATGCGCGAGTTCATTTACAACCTTGAACAAGACGGTTTTGTTCCAATTGAAGCCTCGTTGCTCTCTGAACATTTGCTACGCCCACAAGTGAAGCAAATGGCATGGCAGCAAGACCCTGACTCCATCGTTTGGAGTGTACTCGATGATGGGACTCTTGCAGCTATGACATACCTTCGAGATCAGCAGGTGTATGCGTGGCACAGGCATGAAACACAGGGAAAGGTGGTTTCCATTTGTGCTAACGGGGCAGAGGACTACACAGAGCTTTGGCTTGCGGTGGAACGAAATGGAAAAGTTTGTATCGAGCAGATGGCTTCTCCGTGGCAGGGTAATAGTCTGGATGATGTGAATTGTTTCTTTGTGGATTGCGGTCTGATGTATGAAGGAGAGCCGCTGCAGGAACTTTCCGGCCTTGAGCATTTAGAAGGCATGGAAGTGCAAGTGCTGGCCGATGGCGGTGTCCAAAAGGCGCGAACTGTAACGAGCGGGACAATTACTCTTGATGCAGCTGCACGGAAGATTGTTGTGGGGCTTGGGTATTCATACCGGGTAACACCGTTACAGCCAGAAGGTGGACACCCAGAAGGCACAGGACAAGGTGCGATTAAGCGTCTCTCAAAAGTAATTATCCGAGTCTATAAGTCTGTTGGGATGAGCTACAAGGTCGGGGATGATAAAGAGCGAGATACGTTTCTACGTAGCGTTAACAAGTCCATGAACAAGCCCGTCGAACCTCTTACCGACGATTTAGAAATTCCTTCCATTGGTACCGGCTGGCAGAGCAATCCAAGAATAACCGTCTTTGGTGACGATCCGCTTCCGTTTTCTCTTCTAGCTCTCATTCGAGAAGTTGAGGTTACAGCATAGATGCCAAAAATCAGACCATTCAAAGCAGAAGATGTTTTGCAAATAGAGCTTCGTGCAAGTGATTGCAAAAATTTAGAAGGTATCGACCTAGTTGCGCATGGGAAAGAACTTGCACTTACACCTTATGCTTCAACACTTTTAACAGATGACGGGCATATTATCGCGTGTCTTGGTGGCTTCGTTTTTGGAAAAACCTCTATGGTCTTTTTACTTACGAGTACGCTTCTGGAACTGTACCCGCTTGTAACACTCAAGGTGAGCAAAGCGTATTTTGCACGCGCTATGCGCAATGGTGTTGTGCGGTTTGAAACACTTGTGAATCCAGATGATGCAAGGGCTGTTCGTTTTATCGAATATCTAGGTTTTGAGTGTGAGGGATTGTGCAGGGCAACTGGTTACAATTTGATGGATAGGTACCTGTATGCGCGTATCTGTTTACCAGAGGAAGAGAGGTAAATTATGGCATCAGTTATGGTTGGGACAGCCGCAGCTGCTGTAGCAAGCACAGCGGGTGGTGCAGCGGCAGCAGGCACAGCCGCAGCGGGAACCGCGGCAGCCGCAGGTGCTGCCAGTGCGGCAGCAGCAGGTACAGCAGCCGCTGCGAGTTCATTTGGAATAGCTGAAGGCTTGATGGCGGCAAGTGTTTTAGCCGGAATTGGTGGAACAGCTGCATCTATGAACAGCCAAAGAAATATGGCGGCCTCGCAAGCTGAGTACACAGAAAAAGTTGGTGCTTACAATTCTGCTTCCACAAAAGACCAGTACCGAAAGTTAATGTCCACCCAGAAAGCAAGCTATGGTGCAAGCGGTGTGCAGCTTGATGATGGTGGCACCCCTTCTGATGTGCTTGCAGAAACTATGGTGGACATGGAAATGGATGCTCTTGCCACGTATTACGGAGGCCAAGCAAAAGGTACGGCTTTTAAAAATCAGGCCAGAGCAAACAACACTGCTTCCATGTTTAACGGGTTAGCGCAGGCTGGTAGCGACGCGTATTCCCTTCTTCGATAGGCAGGAGTTCACATGGTTAAAATACCCACCGCTAGCAGGCAATCACAACTTTCAGATGCACCTGTAACAAACCTCCAGCAAGGTGCTGCATTCGGGCAAGGTATCAACGCGCTTGGGAGAGTGGTACAGCAAATCGGCGAGAAAGAGCGTACGCGGCAAGATAACGATCAGTTTTTAGCAGCAAGAACGAAGTATGATGCGTGGAATCTTGAGTTTGAAACACAGGCTGCACAGAGACAAGGGGAATCTGCTGCGGGGCTTACACGCGATTTTCAGCAGGCAGAGCAGGAGAAGTGGCAAGAAATTTCCTCCGACTTAACCCCGCGTGTTGCACATGCTTTGGAGCAGCATCGTGGTGGGCAGTTGGGCAGCAAGAACAAGCTCCATGCCTTTGCTGAACATCAAGGACAACTCACCGTTGCTAAGAATAACTTTACCGGTTCCATGGCGGTGCTCAAGCAGGAGATGCTTGATAGTCCGTATGACATCGATACCCATGTAGCTAAAGCAACGCAGAACTTCGATCTGGCTGTTTCCTCTGGCGCGGTTCTCCCCTCGCAGCGTGAGGTGTTCATGGTTGAAGTTGCAGGCATGAAGAAAACAGCATGGCAAGCTTTGTACGACCAGGCTCCGGAAGAAGCTTTGAACCAGACAGAAAAATATGGCATCAGTGGTTCCATGAAGGCTGTCTATGCTGAGAAGCATAAGGACAAGGTTACATCAACGCAGAGTCTTGCGATTGCAAACGAGCTTGCTGGTAACGGTAAAAGCTTAAAAGAGAACCTTGATTACGCGCATGAAAAGTATGCGGATAATCCTGCATTGCATGACAAGGTCGTGCAGCGGTTAACCCTAAGAAGGGCTCAGGAAGAAAGTGCGCTAGCTTTGGAACTGAAGGAACAAAAGGAAACGCTTTTTTCTCAGCTGGCTGAAGCTGGACAGGATGCGGATAGCATTCAGGAAATAATTTTTAGTGCTCCTATCGCCTTACGGGATGATCTACGCAAGATGGGAGAACGCCAACTTACGCCCAACAAAGATGTCATCACAAACCCAAAGGCATTGCTTGAAGCTGAAGAGTACATTTTTAACGGTACGATCTCGTCTGAGTCTCAGCTTCGAATGGGGTACTACATGAAGCTGAACGATACTGATTACGACAGGCTGAAAAAGCAACTTGCAGGTAAGCGCAAAGGCGAAGTTCCCAAACTGACAGAGGGAGAGATTAACCGTTATTTGGCTGAATTTGAAATTTACAAGGACATGGAAAGCCCAAAGGGGATGAAGCGGTACAATTTTGCCCGTGACTTTGTCCGAAATATTTTTGAACGCGAGAACCCGACTACTCGCCAAGAAAAGAATGTCGCTATGGCAAATGCGTTGAGAGAACTACTTCAAAAAGGTCGCGCAGAGGATGCAGGACGTTTGTGGTTTGATGAAGAGGAAACATACCTTGATGCGCAGATTAATGGGCATGACAACTGGCGTATGTTTGTGCCGGAAGAACATAAATCAAGTCTTAAACAGACCGCGCTGATGACAGGCTTTAAGGCTCATACAGGTGAAGCAGAACGTCAGTTCTACGAAATTTGGCGGCCTGTATACGAAAAGGTTCCGAAGGGCGATCTTGTGAAAATTATGCAGGGGTTAAAAAAACATAACAAAACAACCGAGCGTCCAAAGCTGATTACGCCTCAATCTGTTCTCAACGTCTACCGCACCAAAAGAGGATAACATGCTCGAATACGATTTCTCTGCTGCTGTAGATGCCCCTAAGCCAACTTCCCTGATGACTGATCAAACCTCAGTTGAGAGTGATACAGAGTATGACTTTTCAGCTGCTGTTGATGCGCCGCCTTTTTTGCCTGAAAATATTTTGCAAAGCCTAGTGGAAAAGAATCCGGATATGGTTGCTCGTTCCCAAGAGCTTGCCCGTAAAATGGAGCTTCCCGCAGAGCTTACTGAAAATACCTATTCTGAGTTGAAAAAACAGGATGCTGTAGAAAAATTGACTTTCGACCTTCAGCGTTCTGGTTTGAAAACACAGCAGTTTATGGGTGTTTCTGAAAATGTAGCAATTGCTCATGATGATGTGCTTGAGCTTGGAGAAATAGAGGAGAGCGGCAGCGCGTTTACGGCGTTGGCTCGTTCAGGTGGTCGTGCTCCATTTACTCTCGCGAGGTTTGGGAATCAGGCCATGGCATATTTTTATGGTGCCATGGATACTGCTTCAAAAGATATGGAGAAGCTTACAGGATTTAAGCGCGGGGGCATGTTTGGAGAAGGGGAAAAATATTGGTTAGCTCAATCAAAGTATATCGAAGACGAATGGCTTAATTCTGAAACGCTTGCAATTCCTGAGCGTCTTCAAAAATCGTTGTGGGATAACCCGCAGCTTTTAATGAGTCCAGAGTATCTTGTTACGCAGGTTGGTGAAGCCGCTGCTAGCATGTTGCCAATGGTTGCAGCATACGTTGCAACAGGCGGCAGTCTCGCTGTTCCTTCTGTGATTGGTGGCCTGCAAGAAGCTGCATCGTTGTACGAAGACCTTATACGCGATGGTGTGGATCAGGCTGACGCAGGTACAGCTGCAACCAGCTTCGGTGTTGTTGTGGGTTTGTTAGATAAGCTTGGCTTAAGCAGAATTACGAAGAAGATTGCTACGAAAACCATCATGCAAAATTTGACACGACGCGCAACTGGTGGTGTTGCTGAGGGCTTTACAGAATATATGGAAGAACCGTTTCAAGCGGCGTTTTCTGCACTTGCAAAGGGCAAGGACATGGACGGTGTTGTAAAAGATGTAGTTGCCAGTTTGAAGAATGTTGATGTGATGACAGGGGCGTTCATTCTAGGTGCAGGGCTTACATCCCATGTAGATAAAGCGGCAGATAGAGTTGCAGGAATTGCCGCAGATGCAGTGCATGGAAAAGAAAATGCCACCCATTTAAGAAGGCTTTCAGATGCAGTTGCAAACAGCAAACTTACAGAGCGTTCAAAGAAAACGCTGGGCGAATTTGTGGACTCTGTACTGCCTGAATCTGCCAAAGAGCAATTTGTTGATGCTAAGCAGTTTGCGACACTCTTTCAAGAAGCCATAGAGAATGGTGAGGATGTAGCTTCCCCAGAGGAAGTGCTAAGCCGTTTGGGAGTCTTACCGGAAGTCTTTCAAGAAGCCTTTCAGCAAGAAACGGTTATGCCTTTATCAGTGCCTACCGTTATGCAAAATCTTTCCCAAAATGAGCGCGAGCTGCTTATTCCCCATTTAAAATCCGACCCTCTTGCGATGTCTGAAGCAGAGACAGTGCAGCTTGACCTGCAAGGCGAAGCAGAGCGTGTCTTTTCTGAGTATCAGCAAGATACAGAAGTTACGGAGGCACTGGAAGTCGAGCGAACTCGCATAACTGAAGGGCTTATAAAACAAGGGGTACAGAAGGACGCTGCCGCGTCTATGGCTGCTATTCCTCATGCTTTCGCACAGAGTTATGCCTCGTACGGGCTGGATGGCGTTGATTTTATGCGTCGCATTCATATGGGAGAGGTCTCGGCCGAACTTGGAGTGTCCCAACCGACCAGCCTTGAGGGGAATATCGAGAACACTTCGCCCCTACAATTCGACTACGAAGAAAGTATAGCTGACGCTACAGATGAAATCAAAACCGAACTGAACCAAGGGCAACGCGGTTCTCTCTCTTTTCTTCCAGATAACGACTACTTAGTTAAGCTTGCAGCAACGGCTGATCGCTCTACGTTTATACACGAGTGCGGGCATATATTCCTTGCAGAATTGTCCCGTATGACAGGGCAGACACAAGTGTTTGACCAGAATGTTTCCTCTCCGGCGCTGGATAAGCTTTCAGTAGAACAGGAACGTCTAGGCCATACTATGAGTGCAGGGCTGGAAGATTCTCTTTCTGCTGTTAACCCTAAAGGTCAACCATACAAAGATGTGGTTGCAGATTGGGAAAACAAGGAAGAGGGCTACCGGATAGGCACCATTGAGAAAGATTATGACAACGCTCAGTACGATAACGACGCGGCATACGAGAAAGAAAAGGCTACTCTTGCACAGGTAATTGAACCAGACGCAACGGCAGCAGTTCCACCGCAGTTACAGAAGGATATGGATGTGCTGCGTAAGTGGATGAAGGTGAAAGACGGTGAGGCGATAGCTACCGTTCATCATGAACAGTTTGCCCGTGGCTTTGAAGCGTACCTTCGTGAAGGTAAAGCCCCATCTTTAGAGCTTGCTCAAGTGTTCCATAGGTTCCGCCAGTGGCTCGTCGCGATCTATAAGAACGTAAAAAGCCTGCATGTTAACTTGAACGATGAAGTTCGGGATGTGTTTGACCGGATGCTGGCAACAGACGAGCAGGTTGCAGAGGCCAAAGACCGTAACGAGCAGGCACAGTTGAACCTTGGCCTTGTAGAACAGCACATGGATATCGATAAATATGATCGAGCGACCATAGAAGAATGCCAAGCTGAATCCGACCGTGAAGGTATTGCAGCAATAGATAGAAAAACACAACAGGACAGAAATAAAAGATGGAAGCAATCCCTAGAAGATGCACGGGCAGTTGTGGAAAAGGAACCTGTGTATCAAGCTATTTTATGGATGAAAAAACGTAAGGGCTTGGATGAAGCCTACATGCTTGAGTACTATGGTAAAGATACCGTTCAGGAGCTTCGTCGTAAGCATCGGGGGTTGATTAAGAAGAAAGGTCAGCATGGTGATGATGCTGCAACAGAGCATGGATATGATGATTCAGACGCGATGGTGTACGCAATGGTTGATGCGTCGTCTTTTAAAGAGCGCGTCGAGCAAGTTGCTGAAGAGTTCTTTCAAGAAGATGAAGGACACATTGATATAAACGGTATTGTGCTCGCGGGAGAAGCTCGTGGAGAATATCTCGAAAAGTGTAGTGCGTTATTTGCCAAAAAGAGTCGAAGTCGAACTTACAGCCCACGAGAGTGGTTGCGTAGAATTGCAAAAGAACAAAGTGGTGCAACCAAGATTCGTGACGCAATGCGATATGATACACACCAGCATACAATGCGTAAGCATACCAGATTAGCTACTGAGATTTTAAAGAAAAAAGTGCTTGAAGCTAAAGATTGGGATGCAGTTCAATTCCATTTTGAAAAAGTACGTATGGCTCATGAGCTTGTTTGTGAAGCTATGCGAGTACGCGAGAGCTCAAAAGAAACAGCTAGTCGCATTAAAAAGTATGCAAAGAACAAGTCCGGTCTTGATTTCCATTACCGTGATCAAATCAGGGCAATTGCACAGCGTTTTGGTTTGGTTGGAAAATCTCTCTATCCTCAAAATCCCGAACACATGAGTAGCTTAAAAACACTGCTTGCATCAGAAGAAGATGTTAGCGGCGTGCCTCCTTCCTTCCCTGATTGGCTTATTGAAGGAACAGCTCCGATTGATTGGAAAGACTTAACCGTTGATGAGTTTCGCATGGTGAATGACTTGGTCCAGCATCTCAACCATATGGGGCGTGAAACTCGTAAGGAAAACAAGGCGGTTTCCAAGGAGCGTGTTGATAATGCCGCTGAAGCTGGTGCTGAAGGAGCGCAGAACTCTACACGCAAGCTTTATGAAAAGGGTACGCTAAAGCGTAAGCTTATGGATGCGAAGGATAGCGTTTTAGCTTCACTTGATACCTTGCAGTATCTGCTAGCTACCTTTGATGCTGTTAATGACACAGGCAAGAACGGTGAGCGCGGGGTAAACATCAGATTGCTTTTCGATCTACTCGTTGGTGCTCAAAATGAAAAGACACGAAAGTGGGCTGAGATGCAGGCAAAAATAAAACCTGCAATGCTTCATCTTCGTAGGACTGCAAGAAAGTGGGAAGCGCAGCACGGTAAAAGCTTTTCTCGCATCAAGTTAAACGCTGAATTACGGGATGGAATTCATAAGGAGTTGAAGGGGCAGATAAAAGAAGGGGCTGACACGTCACTCGGCGATGCACCTTTTTTAGAGCTTGCTGTTCCAGACATCATGCAGCAGGACGGGCGCAAATGGACTCCCGATGCAATCTTAGGCTTGATGTTTCATACAGGAACTAAGTCAAACCTCGAGCGCGTTTTTGCTGGATACCCAGAACTGAAAGAGGGGCAAACTTTAGCATATTTAAAAAGTATGCTTACCCACAAAGATTGGGATGCAATTCAGCAAATCTGGGATGCCATCGATAGTCTGTATCCTGAGCTTGATGCAGTCCATAAGCGGCAGAACGGCTTTCATATGACGAAAATTGAAGCACAAGCGTTTGGTATTGAGCGCGGTGGTAAAATTAAGAAGTATGCCGGCGGATACTACCCAGCGATCTACGACAACACTTTGCCGCAGACTCAATTTGTAAAGCAGTACACAGAACATGAAGACTTGATTTCTCGTGCTGAAGCCATCAACCAAACTCCTGCAGCACGTTCCGGATTTACTCAGGGGCGCAAAAATAAAGCCCCGGGCTTTCCGTTAAAGCTTTCTGTAAACGTAGCTGTTGAGCACTTGTATGAAACTATCCATTACACAACGCACGCGGAAGCTCTGCGTTTTGTTGATCGTGTTACTAAACATGAAAAGTGGGAGAAAGCGTTTAAGCAGGTGATGGGCGAATCTGCGTATGATGCTGTGCGTGGTCACTTAAAAGCGATTGCACGGCCTGAAAGACCCGTGCGCGATATCTGGCAGCGTATTGGGGAGAACCTGCGAACCGCTGCGACTCCTTTCATTCTTGGCTGGAACTTTGGCGTTGCTACAAAGCAGGTGTTTTCCCTTCCTGGTGGTGTGCATGACATTGGTATGAAAGATTTTTGCAACGGACTGAAAACTCTCATGTCCTCGAAAACACGAAAGCGAATAAAGGAGATTCATGCACTGTCACCTTACATGAGTGATCGCGCTAATTCTATGGACAGAGAGCTTGGAGATTTGGCGAAAAAATTTCGTACCGATGTGCGGACGGTTGAAGTTTTTGGCAAAGAGTTAAGCCATCAGGATGCAATTGATCTAGGTTTCTGGCCTATCCGTATGGCTGATATGGCAACTACCTACGTGCTGTGGGTCTCTGCATACGAAAAGGCTATGAACCAAGGGAAAGACCCAGAGCAGGCAGTTTTCTATGCGGACGATATTATTCGCAAGTCTCAGCCTTCCTCGCAGGCCATAGATCAAACCATGTGGCAGCGGCATCAAGGCGCAATGCGTATGCTCTCCATGTTTCAGACATATACGGTCCGAACTTTTGGCGCACGTCAGCGGCATCATTACAGGGCAATGAAGGCCGGGAAAATGACGAAAGTAGAGTACGCCAAGTATGTTCTGTACGACCAGATTTTCCCACCTATCGCTATGCAATTGGCCTTTGCGCTTATGTGGGGCAACGCGCCAGACCCGGACGATGACGAGGCCGTGATCGATTACTTGCTCGATATGGGCGCAGGAGTAGCAGGGTACCAGTTTGCAGGCATCCCGCTTGTGTCCGGTGTGTTTTCATCGTTTGACGCTATGCAGTCACCAGCTGCAACGGGGCCTGAGCTTGTGCAGCGCTCCTTGCGGCAGGGTTGGGACTTTTTCGAAAATCCGGATGAATCCAGCACGGAAAAAATGCTGTGGTCGCTGTTCCATCTTGGTTCCTACGCAACCCGTGTCCCTGCCTCCCAGCTCGACGCTACAAGAAAGGCATGGAGCAACTAGAGAGCGGCGAGGGTACGATCATCAACCCACTAATTCCTGAACCTAGCAAATAAATTATGCGTGGCTACTTGATGATGCTTCTATGTTTTTCAAGATCTGATTTCGCGGATTCTAGATCGCTTGAAACATCATCAACTGCACGTTGTGCCCCTTTTTGTACAGCGTTGGCTAGATCTTGAGCGTCAGAGTTCGCTTCGCGATTTACGCAATTGATATAGCTCTCTACTTCCGAAACGTAGGCGTTAAAATCCTTAACAGCAGAGTTATACGAGTCTACATCTGAAACAGTAGAAGAAGGTTTGTGGGGTTTTGAACACTTATGTTTCCAGTCGACAGATGAGTCTACATCTTGAGTTCCAAATGTGCCTGCATAGGTAGGCACAGCGTAACAAATTAAGAAAATAAGCAATAAATATCTCATGCGGTACTCCTTAAAAAAATATTTTAAAATTTTATCACAAACTACGGAAAGGACAAGGTGGATATCATGTTAGAGAACAACAAAAACGCTGTGACGGTTATCTACTCCGGCGGTGATATTCAGGTTCCGTTTCTTTTTTACGATCAAGATGACCTTGTGGTTTTGTATGAAATCACGCCGAAGGCATTGGGGACGGACTACACTGTTACCGGGGCCGGTAATGAGGTAGGTGGCAAAGTTACGCTTGTTACCCAGCCTGAGAATGGGACTCGCGTAACTGTGATCCGGAAGGTGGATTTTATCCAGCTGCTCCAAATCCCTGCAAACGGGATTATTCCTGAAGGTGCATTAAACCGTGCGCTTGATCGTATCGTGATGATGATTCAGCAGCTTGAAGAGCAGGCTGGGCGCGCTGTAACTTATCCAGAAGGTACAACAAAGGATGACGTCGCAAACGCTGGCGAGATGTTGGATTCAATCGACAAGGCGCGTGCAGACATCAACAACGCCGTGAATGTTGCCGGTACAACTTTGAACACGGCAAATGAAAAGCTTGGCGAGATTAATACAGTAAGCGCGGAAAAGCTTCAGGACATGACAGAGAAGCAGCAAGTAGCAAAAGCTGAAGCAGATCGCGCAAAGGCCGAAGCAGATAGGGCGCAGCCTCTTCCTATTGGGCAAGTCATTCATGGTTTTTGGAAGACAGCCCCAGCCGGTACACTTGCCCTAGTAAAAGCACAGTGGCCTATCGCCGGATTTCCTGACCTGTGGAATAAAGTGCTAGCCGAGGGCATGGCGGTTCCAAAAGCAACTTATGACGCAATCAAAGCTGCAAAGGGTTCGGTGGGCTTCTACGGTATCGACGATGATGGGGTGTCTTTCTGGACACCACATTACGCCTCGGACATTTATGTTGTCCCTGCGGACAACGGTACGGCTGGGACGGAGACAGGGGATATTAACGATCCGTCTTTGCCTGCAATTGTTGGTGAAATCAACTGGCAGCCTAGCTACGGTCTTGTGAATGCTGGTTCAGTATGCTCCGGTGCTCTCAAACCTGGGGACACTGTTTTGCCTAACCGCTTAGGTAACGGGACGGCCTCAGCAACACGGAGTATAATTTTCGATGCGTCACTTTCCGATGGTATTTATGGAGCAGATGGAGATAGCGCGGTAAAAACAAAACGGGTGCACCTTCTGTACTGTGTTGTAGCTTACAATGCCGTTGTACCTGCTTCAGTAGCGGAAATGGTTGAGCTGTTAGCAGGTGTTACACAGATAAAAACAGACAACCTCGCTTTGAAAGGTGCTACCCAGTATGTACTGCTTGAAGAGCGGCAGCCTTCTAATGTAGGCGGTGGCACTAGCAGTGTTGGCTGGAATGATAGGGCTTTTAATACCGAACCAGTCAATACCATCGAAGGAGCTGTATTCGATCCTAGCGACGGAACATTGCGGCTTCCTGTTGGGCGCTATTGGTGTGAAGCTTTAGCAATGGCTTATAATGCAGGTTCCAACAAGATTTGTTTGATAGCGCACACACAAAACCCGACTAAGCTCCTTATCGGCTTTTCCTGCTATGATCAGAGTGAGGCACAGCTAAGTGGTCGCATCGTTTTGACCGAGCCAACTACAGTCTCTATATCTCATTATTTTGGGGCTAGTAAGGCTTCTAATGGCTTAGGCGTCCGATCTATTATTCCTGATATCCATGAACTCTATGCCCGCTTACTTATAAGGAAGGAGAGTTAAAATGGCTTTGCTCTATTTGAACAAGAAAGACCAAGTTAAGAGTACCACTGATGATAACCCTCTTTTTAATGATAAGAGTATTGGGGTAGGTCGTTGGGTGCAGGTGGAGGATTCTGTCTGGATTGCCAATCAGGGTAATAATAACCAGATTATTGATGGTGTGTTTATTCCTAACCATATACCGGACGTACAATACTGGCTTAACGAGGTAGAGTATACGCTCAAGCATCCTCACACGTTGCCGGAAGGTGCGACCTTTGAGAAACCTTCAGGGATTTCAGCACGGGAAGAACGCGAACTGCGCGACAAACTACTTAGTTTATCCGATTGGGCAGTGCTCCCAGATGCTCCATTAACCGATGCGCAGAAACAAGAATGGCAGGCATACCGACAAGCCTTGCGGGACATCCCGCAGCAAAGCGGATTTCCTGAGTTTGTGGTTGTGCCGGAAGAGCCTACAAAAGTAATTGTATAAAAAAGATGCTTTTCCTTCACGTAATTGATATAATTAAGCAAATACCTATAAGGAGAATAGTATGAAAATTTCAATTGATGTAAACGAGCTTATCAAAATTATTGATGGTGAGTTTAATGACGAAAAAGTTCAGAAGATAGTAGGTAAACATGTTTTGTCAGTTGCTTCTGCGGAAAGCCCGGAACTTAATGATTTGTTAGAGACAAAAGAAGTACAAGGAACTAGCGATGAGTCAAGTAGGTTGGGTCGCTGCTGTCGCGGACGAGTATAGTTTGGGAGTAGCCGAAAAGACATCAAGCTATAATACAATAGCTAAATCTCCCGATGACAAGTTCGGTTTGCTGTTTAACTCTTTGTCGGGGAAACTTGTTCAGTTTCCAATTGCTGAATTGAGTGTTGTAAAGCATGCACTTATGTCCGAAGATTTTACTCTCTTGAAGAGTAGGCTCAAAAATTTACTGAGTTCGTGTGGCGCTATTATTCTCAATGATGTTGATGAGCTCTCTGTTATCCAATACAGATATGCTGAGGATATTGCTGAGCCAGAACTAATTCTATCTATTATGACCACATTACAATGTAATATGTTTTGTCATTACTGTTTTGAGCAGCGTCGAAATGTTAAGTTAGATGACAAAAAATGTTCTCGTATTGTAGAGTTCATTGAGAATGAATTAAAGACGAAAAAATCGTTTGGGCTAGATTGGTATGGTGGAGAGCCATTATTAGAAGCTGATTTGATTTTGAAATGGCAAAGCAGTATTCAACAGCTATGTCTTGAAAAGAATGTTACAACATCATTTTCTATGACCACAAATGGCTATCTCTTAGAAAGATCACTTTGTAGGCAGTTGGTAGAAGCTGGTATCTCGACATTTCAAATTACATTGGACGGCCCTCATGAAGTTCATAATGCTCGACGGCCAGTAAGAAAAGATTTGCCCACATCGTTTGAAACAATTCTAGCTAATATTAAGTACGCCTCTACAATTGCAGACATAAATCTCCGTATTAATATTGATGCAGAGAATATTGATTCTATTGCAGAGCTTTTTGACGTGCTTAAAGCAGAACAAGTAGATTTGTTAAAAACAATTACACTTAAAGCGATTGTTCCTGCACAAGGTGTGTCAACAGATACCGTAATTTCTGCATCAAGCTTTTTTAAAAGAATAGAAGAGCTTCACAATTACGCACTAGAGAAGAAGTTGAATGTTTACCTCGAACCAACGACTGCTTCCTCATTCTGCTGTGTAAATAAAAAGAACCAATATATTATAGATCCAGAACTTGCCCTTTATAAGTGTGCAGATGCATTTGATCCTGAGAAAGAGGCTATTGGTTGGATTGACGACCATGGGCGAAAGCATTTGAACGAAAAACTGAAGCAATGGGAACCAGCATATTTTATGAATGATAGTAATTGTCTTAAATGCAAATACTTACCGCAATGCTTCGGTGGGTGTCTGCTGAAGCGCGTCACTCATAAGAGAGATTGGTGTCCAGAAGAGAGTTATGATTTGGAAGGGTATACCCAATTACTTTACTTGCACCGCATTGCTAGGTCATAGGGTGCTAGATCTTTAAAGGAGCTTTTGCAAAAAGCTCCTTTTTTATTAGCTGAGGATGGTTGCATCGAACTATAATTTATGATTTTGCAAGTAATATGAACTTAAAAAATTCTGTTGATAGCATCTCTTCTGGCATCAGGAATTAGCTTTGCATAGCGTTCCGTCATGGCAAGAGTTTTATGCCCCATGAGATCGCGGATAGTGAGAATTGGTGTACCGCGTAGAGCCAGCCAAGAAGCAAAGGTATGTCGCAGAGTGTGAAAGGTTACTTTCTGCCTCCGGTCGGTGACTCCTTCGTTGAAGAGGTCGTTTGCAATACGTTTGAAGGTGGTAGGTACGCCAGTATGCTGTTTGCCGTACTGATTAAGGAATACAAATTCATTAGCGGGGCGAGCATATTCTTTCAGCATTTCATGGACAGCATCGGACATAAAGGCATCACGGGAAGTGTAGTTTTTAGTCGTATTTTCTTCGCCAGAGGCTACAACATGGATAAGGCGTTCTTCGAGGTTTACGTTTTGCCACCTAAGCGCACGAATTTCACCGAGGCGCATGCCTGTATGAAGTGCCAGTAATGCCATGTCATGCGCTGGAAAGCTGCGTCTGTGGAGTTGCTTCAGTAGTTCTTGGGCTTCGTCCTGATTTAGAAAACGAATGCGCGCAGAATCGAATTGTGGCTTTTTTACCCGTTTAACAGGATTCTCTCCACGCCACAGGCCAAGGTCGTTCATTTTATTGTAAATGCGGGAAACAAGAGTAAGGGCGTGTTTAACCATTTGCGGGCTTTTGCCAGCTGCAAACATATCTGTTTTTAGTTTTTCAAGATCAATAGGGGAGACTTGCGAAAGTTTGAGGTGTGCAAAGCGGTCAGAAAGGTGATTTCGGTACATGCTTTGGTCATTCCGGTACCGTTTTGTGTTGGCGAGAATCCACTGCTCGAAATGTTTCCATGCAGTTGTTACGGTCATTTCAGAATCAAGAATTTCGTTTCCGTGCCGGACTTCTCTTACTCGTTTGCCTCGAATGTCACGGGCGATTTCGGCATTGTAGCCTTCAGAGAGCCAGCCGACTTTTTCAGAAACAAGTTTGCCAGATTTATTGCGAAAGAGTATTTCATAAGACTTGTCTGGTTTACCGCGATATCGTCTCTTGCTAGACTCACGATAATAGATGCCCTCAAAGCCTTTTTTGGTGATTTTTACGCGCCGCATTACTGCTCCTTTTTGTCAACAAAGTGTCAACATGGGGCGCAATATAATGCAATTTGGCAATGTGTGGCAAGGTGGTAACTTGTTGAAAATAAAAGAAATGACAAGTAGTGGGGAGGGGTGAAAAAGAGTAGAAAAACTCTCCTAAGCGGCAGGCCACAGGTTCGACTCCTGTCAGGCGCACCATTCTCTCTCTAAGAGATTCTAGAAAGTTCTTGTTCTACAAGGACTTTTTTTTATGGTTAACGAAATATTGAATAGACATAGTTTTTGCTTCCGAAAGTTTCAAGTTAAATCTTTAAATTCGGGGGCAAAGATATGAATAACACACTAGAATTCGCTTGGAACCTGTATCGCGACCTAAAACTTTCTTCCGTCCGTAAACCGAAAACTGACATCCGAGTGTGGGAAATGCATATTGCTCCCTATTTAGGTGCCAAAGAGTTGGGTTCTGTCAAAAGTATTGACGTTCTTCTCTTACGGAAAAAAGCAGAAGCAAAGGGACTTAGCCCGCAGTCTGTTCATCATGTGTTAGGGCTGCTCCGGAGAATTCTCCGTCGAGCAATTCAATGGGAAGTATACCCAGGCCCTTTACCAATCTTTGATATGCCAAGAGTTAATAACGATAGAACACGGTTTCTCACAAGAGAGGAATCAGTGGTTCTATTAGCAGAGCTAAAACGCCGCTCTGAACTCTGGCATGATCTAAGCCTATTCGCACTATCTACCGGATTACGCTCCGGTGAAATTTTCAATTTACTTCCTGAACATATCAATCTTTCAGCAAAGACTGTTGCCATTGTTGACACGAAGTCGGATAACCGTGTCGTACCTCTCAATGGAGCTGCTCTGCAAATTGTTGAAAAGTATCTAGCCCGTAATACGGGATCGTATCTCTTCACTACAGTCTATGGAAATAAAATCGTGTTTGCCGGAAAGCTCTACAGAAGAGCCGTAGAAGCTTGCGGCCTAAACAACGGCATCCAAGATCGTCGTCAGCGCGTTGTCTTTCATACGCTACGTCATACATTCGCTTCCTGGCTAGTTCAAGGAGGCACTGCGCTCGTTGTAGTAAGCCAGTTACTCGGACACAGCGACATAAAAATGACTATGCGTTATGCCCACTTAGCTCCCCATCAAGGGCAAGAAGCAGTAGCTTATCTAAATGACTATATGCAAAATAGCGTAACGTCAAGATTGTAATTGGAAGAAATAGTATTAAATTTTAATATGTTGTATGTGATAGACAGAGATAATTAGTGATAGAGAATGATAGAAAGTAATAGGGAAGAATAAGAGAGAGCGATAGGCGTGTGTGCCTATCGCTTTTTTGTTTTAGTCACCATACAGGGATTGTGAGAAGAGAATCGAGTACAGTACGACCTGGCTTATCACATAACAGCACAGTTAATTCGTTGCTAGGTTTTCTTATACTCTAAGTTAAGAAGTCATTTATGTTGATTTTCCGATAGTTATCTTGTTAATGCGATGTGAGTGCTCACGCACAATACACAACTTTGCAATAGGAGAAAATACTTATGGCTACAGCAGTGTCTTTCATCAACAGGAAGGGTGGGGTTGGGAAAACAACACTCCCTTTAATATGGCTTGGCATTGTGCATACAACGCCAATCTCAGAGTCCTTGCCGTTGACCTCGACCCACAAGTAAATTTAAGTCAATACGTTATGGGAACAAAGAAGTATAAAGAAATGCTTGAAGACCCAGAGCAGAAGACTGTCGTTGATGTGTTTGAACAGTTTTCTGCTCCGACCCAGTACATCGGCTCACCAACACGCATAAAGCCTGAAGATGTGATCTGTAATGTAACGGACTGAAATGATGGCAGTAAAATTGACTTAATCCCCTCCAGACTGGAGTTAGCCGTTACCCTTAGAAACCCTACAGAAAAGGCTAATCACCTCCCTAAACTGCTAGCAGACGTTCAATCAGTATGACCTCATTATGATAGACTGTGCTTCTACTGAGTCAATACTGACAAAAGCTGCATATTTATCAAGTAGGTACGTCCTAATTCCTGTACGCCCAGAATTCTTAGCAACCGTAGGTCTCCCGCTTTTAGCTAGATCTCTTGATGAGTTCGACGTAATGAACAAGGATCAGCTTCAAATGGCTGGAGTATTGTTCACGTATGGTGGGCGAAGTGGGCCGTCAAAAGAGCAAAAAGCCTCTTGCCGCGATGTTACAGCCTTAGCCACAAAGCATGACTGGCCAGTATTTGATAATAAAATTTACAGATCAGACCTCAATCAGCCTACTTGATATAAGAGAAGATAATCCAGAAAGGTACCAAACACTTTTGCCTTTAGATAAGGCCCTGCGTAAAAGTGAAATTTTGAAGGGTATTTCAGAGCTTAGAAGTTTTGCAACAAAGTTTGATAAATTTTTTGACACTAAGAAAGATCGAAAAAGTATTATACCAGCCTTAATTAAGCTCCTTGTAAATCTACCAAAAGATGAACTCGAGATAACCCTTAAGGAGATTTATCAAAACAATTCTCCATCCTTACGTGAAGAAGAAGGATACTTAGGGTTGGCTAAATCCATTATGGGGAAAAGTTGATTTGGCGGCTATCTTCTCCAAAAAAATTGGCTTGCTGATTTCTTTCAGCGGGCCATTTTACATCATCAATTAAATTTCGCCAGTACCAGAAACCTACTTAAAACCAACGAGTAAGCGGGCTTACATGGGAAAAATTGACATTCCTTCTGTCAACGACGAGTGTCAGAGGGCTATTGTATTTCGGTATCAGAATACAGCTTTCCCTTGAGCCGGAACGCGCTCACGGCAAAGTTCAGCACTAAAGACATTCTACCGCTAAGGTCGTGGGAACGTAGGCTTCCCCCCAAAGTTGTTGGAATTTTGATAAGGTTAAAGAATGTAAGCAAGGTGTGAGTTTTTATGCTTTTCATATTTCCTGTGTCTATGTGCATTCTCTAATGCCCTTATAAGTAAAAGAATAAACAGGTTTTGTTAGATATCACACCTGCCTTTCACGCAGGCGACAGGGGGGCAAATCCCCTTGGGGACGCCAAGCAATTTGAGCTCTTACACGAAAGTGTAAGAGCTTTTTTGTGTTCAAATTTTGAGTGGGACGTTTTTAGCTAAGTAGCGTCTGATGTTCTTTACTTGTCCTTCTAGAATCTGCGGTGTAATTTTTGCACTGGAAACGTAGGTGGCTTAGCGCAAAGAAATCACGATGTGGATACACTTAGCTAGAAGGTTGGTGGAGAATGTTGGAAAAGCTTTACAAACAGATCATTGAAACTTTTGAAGAAGCTATTTCCATTTCTGACCCAGATGGAATTATCCTTTATTTGAATAAACAGCATGAGAAGTTGACAGGAATCCCTGCATCGGAGCTGCTTGGACAATCTGTGCATGAGTTAGTGCGTAGAGGTTTATTTGATGTTGTTCTGAATCCTGACATTGTAAGAACAAAGCAGCCAGAGACGCGTGTCCAACACCTTGCTAACGGGCGAAAGGTTGTTCTTGATGGACAGCCTGTGTTTGGAAGCAGTGGAGAAGTCGAGCTTGTTGTTACATCTTTGAGGGATATTACGAAGATAACAGAACTGGGTGAGCAGATGGAGGCGCAGAAAGAACTGCTTGAGACTTATCTCAAACTTGATGACGACGAATGCAATGCCGAAAGATTTCCGCCTGTCGTGCAGAGCAAGCCGATGAAAGCTTTGTATGGGCAGCTTGGAACTATTGGAGAAACAGACGCTACGGTATTGATTCTTGGGGAAACAGGTGCAGGCAAGGATATTTTTGCTCTCAGGCTGCATGCTGTAAGTGACAGAAAAGATAAGATTTTTGTAAAAGCTGACTGTGGTAGTATGCCAGAAAATTTGATTGAAACTGAATTATTCGGTTATGCTCCAGGTACATTTTCTGGCGGAAACAGACAGGGAAAAATTGGGCTGATAGAGGCAGCGAATGGCGGCACGTTGTTTCTTGATGAGATTGGTGAACTGCCCATGAACATGCAGACTCGATTATTGCGGGTTCTGCAGGACAAAGAGATTGTCCGTGTTGGTGCGACAGTCCCGCAACCAATAGATGTACGTATTGTTGCTGCAACCAATAAAGATTTAGAAAAAGAAGTTGCTGAAGGCCGCTTTAGAAGCGATTTGTTTTATCGTCTCTATGTTGCGGTCGTAACGATACCTCCTCTTAGAAAACGAAAGGCAGACATCCTTCCGCTGGCGCGAAACTTTTTACAGTATTTTTCCTGTAAGTATAATCGCGATATCTCTTTTGCCCCTGAGGTTGAATCAGTATTTTTGAAATACAGATGGCCCGGCAATGTCCGTGAACTTGAAAACCTTGTGTTAGGGTGCGTCGTTACATCAAAAAAGGGAATCATAGAACGTAGTGATTTGCCTGTCTCTGTAACGTCGTCTATTGTTGATATGTCAAATGATTCTAGTGGATTGGTTTTGAATCTTCAAGGTAATACGTTAAGAGAAGTGCTCGATAACGTGGAGCGACAAGTTATTCTTGATGGTATGGAACGACTTGGGAATATTTCGGAACTAGCACGAGAGCTTAAAGTAGATAGAACAACGGTTTTTCGTAAGTTAAAAAAATACGGTAAATAAGAAAATCCAGCACAGAAAATTCTGTGCTGGATTTTTTGCAATCACAGTAAGGATGAGTTTGTACTCCATAATCTAGGTTGAAGGAAGGACGAACTCATCCTTACAATGCGCTATTTTTTATCGATTAAAAGACAGGTTAGCTTCAGCCTCAAGTGGGCGAAGGGTTTTCATGGTTTCAGGTGCAAGTTTGATATTTTTTAGTGGGTACTTCATACCAAGAAATTCGTATTTAGACTGCCCCATACGATGATACGGTAGCAACTCATAAGAAATGTTTTTTTGCACTGGTAACAGGGCAATGATTGCCTGAATATGTTCGGGTGTATCGTTAACTCCTGGAATGACAGGCGTCCGGACTAATATAGGTAACTCTGGAAAGTGGTACAGAACATTTGCAAGGTTTGTCAGAATTCTGTGGTTGCTTGCTCCGGTGCCTTTTTTATGCACGGCATCATCAGCGCATTTAACATCAAAAATGAGTTCATCCAGATAAGTGCATGCTTCATTTAGATCACCCCAATGACAGTAACCACACGTTTCCATAGCAGTGCGAATCCTTCTGCGTTTTGCTTCTTTCAGTAGCCCAATGGCAAATTGGGGTTGTGTCATCGCTTCCCCGCCACTTAGCGTCATTCCCCCCCCCGAACGAGTAAAGAATACGGCTTCTTTTTCAACCTCATCAATTACTTCAGTAACGGACTTACGTTCGCCATAGACCGTCAACGCATTCGATGGGCAGCTTGCTGCACATGTGTGGCATCGAACACATTTGGATGGGTCAATGCTGACGAGATGATCTTCTGTTGAGAAGATCGCCTGCTGCGGACATGCCTTGATACAGCGGGTACATTTTTCAGTAGTCAGGCATTTTTTTATATTAAATGCCAGTTGTGGTTTTGCTAATTGAGACTCAGGGTTACTGCACCAAGTGCAACGTAGCGGGCAGCCTTTAAGGAATACGGTAGTACGTATTCCTGCACCATCGTGAACTGAAAAATTCTGAATATTGAAAATGTAACCGTCGTTTTGAGTGTTCATGTCATGTCTCCAAACTAGCAAGTCGTAATCAAGTAAGGAGCAGGCATCACTGCTCCTTACTTGTTGGGAAGTTAGATTTCATCGTGCCCAGTTCTTTCAATAATGTCATTCTGAAGGTCACGGGAAAGGTCACAGAAGTAAGCAGAGTAGCCTGCGATGCGAACCAGCAGGTTGCGATAGTTATCTGGTTCTTTCTGGGCAGCGAGAAGTGTTTCGTGATTGATGATGTTGAATTGAATGTGCCAGAGGTGGAGGTCACACCAAGTTCGAATCATATCCACGATTTTTTGTGTGCCAGCATCACCTTCAACACTTTTCGGTGTGAGTTTAATGTTGAGGAGACGGGATGCACGGTTTTTCATTCCACGGTTTTTAGAATGGTAGTTGGACATAAGCACAGCAGTAGGGCCGTTGTGGTCTGCGCCGTGTGATGCGGAAGTGCCATCAGATAGTGCCGTCCATGCAAGACGTCCGTTGGGAGTAGCGGAAACGACTTTGCCGAACGGTACGTGTGATGTGACAGGAACGTAACGTACGTCGTAACTGATACCGCGTTTTTCAGAATACTTTGCAGCATAGGTTTGACACGCTTCGTCAATTTCTTTGGCAATAGAATCTACGTATTGGTTATTGTTGCCATAACATGGTGCTGAACGCAGCAGCTCGCGAACATCTTCTTTGCCTTCGAAGTTGTCTTTAAGCGCTTCAACAACTTCTTTCATGGTGAGTTTTTTATCTTCGAATACGAGCTTTTTGATTGCTGCAAGGGAATCGACAACCGTGCCATAACCTAGGAACTCGAAGTATGAATATTCAAGACCGCCTTCAATGTATTGGGATTGAAGATCCTTGCCTTCCTTCATACACAGGTCGTGCATGACGGATGCGAATGGAGTTGCAAAATGATGAGGGCGTATTGAATCTACAATAAACTGCTGACGGAAAGCCTTCACAAGAAGGTTTCGTTGCTGTTTAAGATAAGCGTTGTAGAATTCATCCCAATTCTCGAATTTATTTACGTCACCAGTTTCGAGACCGATAATTTCATCGCCGTATTTAAGCATACGACCATTGTACATGGTCATTTCTATTGCAGTCGCAAAGTTGATGTATGGGCAACCGGAAGTGTAGGTTTCGCTGTTAGGTAGACGAATTTCGGTGCAAGCGGAAACGGAGTAGTCCATCGCTTGATCGTGAGGAGCGCCTTTTGAAGTGTAGAGAGGAATTACTTCTTCATCGTTAATCAGTTTAGGGAAACCGGAACCGTCTTTAACGGTAAGGGCAATTTCCCAGAGAAATCGTTCTGGTGAGCGAGCGTGAATACGTGCCGCGAGATCCGGGTAGTTCAGTGGGAATTCGCGTTTAGACTCAAGGAGAAGGTAGCTAAGCTCATTTGTTGCATCTTCTCCTGCTGCGGTCTGACCACCGATAGTTACGGCTTCCCAGTGAGCGTAGCCTTCGTTGAAATCGTTACCCGTCGGGTTGATGTATAAATCAATGAACTGTGCCATTTCAACCCACATACATTCAAAAAGCTCAACAGCTTCTTCTTTAGTGATGACACCTGCTTTGATATCTTTTTTGTAGAATGGGAACAGGTACTGATCCATGCGGCCATTTGAAATGATTGCAGATGCTTTTTGTTCAATACGAGAGAATAGCTGAACAAACCACTGGGACTGCATAGCTTCACGGAAGTTGCGTGCCGGGTTTGCAGGTACGTGTTCGCAAATGTCTGCCATGAGAAGCAATTCTGCTTTACGTTTTTTGTCTGTAATTTCTTCAGCCTGTTTGCGTGCAAGATCTGCATGGCGGCGAGCCCAATGCATGATTGCGTCACAAATGATGACCATTGCTTCGTAGAACGGACGTTTTTCCCATGTTTCAACAGGGTCTTCTGCGTCAAGCTCGTTCATACGGGCAATTGCATCTTCTTTAATACCATTAAATCCAAGTTTCAGTACTTTGTCGTAATCGTGTACCCATTGGAGAGCAGAGCGGTAGGAAGATGATTCAGATACGACAAATTTGGAGCGCAGACCTTGATCGTCGTTGTATGTAACGCCACGCAGATCGTCTGGCAGAGCACCGTTAAGGTGCTCGTGGTAGGTTTGCCCCTCCCAGTATGTAGCGATTTCGTTTACGATGATTTCTACTTCTTCCGAATCAATTTTGAATGGAGATTTTTTACGTTTGTCCAGTCCACGAAGGCTGGTTGCGTAAAAATCACCGTCAAGTTCAGGGTAGAGGATGCCGTAACGTCCCTCTTTACCGGCACGGCCTGCGATGAGCTGATTTGGAGTAATGTATACAGTCATTTTCTCAGCACAGTTCATTAAAGCTTTTGCCCAACGAAGTACCAGAGGCTGGCTCTCTGTTTGTTTCATGGACTCTGTGAAAAAGCGTGCGCGTTCAATATCAATATGTGGAGTTGTCATGTGGAAGGTATCAAGAATACTGTATACGCGCTCACGACCTTCACGTGAATCAATGTTTTTTACGATACGTTCTTCTTGTGGGGAAAGACAACAATCGAATCGAGTCATGGTTTCCTCCTGAGGGTGGTCTGTAAAATAAATATAGTGGTAACCCAGCGCTGAGTTGGCACATGTATATTGGAGCTGCGTGCAGTGTGTATGTCGAATAAAGCAATAACAATGCCACCGATTTAATATCTTGAAATATATGATGAAAGTGAAAAGACGTGAAGATGTGCATGGCTAGTTGCAATGAAAAAACTATTGCAGACGTGCAATGGTTTTGATGTTTTATTCTTTTATTTTAAGTCATTACAATGTGTATTGCATTGCTGCTACTCGTGATTTGCTGCAATGCATGTGAGTATTAATTTATAGCTGAGAGATGTTTTTCCTTAAGAATGAAGTTCTGACTGGAAAATAATGAAAATTGTACTGAATCATTTGAAAATGGGAGAGAGCGGATGGCTGCTTTTGTGGCTTTGAGCTTGAAACAAAAAAATGTGGCAGAGTATATAATGTTAAATGTGGATTTGGACATTTTTTGGTGAGGCGTATGGTCAGGTCGGGATTAACTTGATTGGTGATATGTTGTTTTACAGTGGGTAGTTCAGAGCTGATTTCTGCAATGCGCTTTAAGAGTATAAAATTTGGATTTACCGGCGGAGTTATTGGAGCAACTGTGCTGTTTGAATGCAAAAAACCTATTAAAGCTCTAGTAATCAGGCGCATAGGTCATAAAAAAAACAGAGAATTTTTCTCTGTTTTTCTTTTTTTGTTTAGTGAGTACCTGTTCGCAAATACAGGAGTTGTGCACCACTGCAACAGTGTGCTGACTTTACTGAAAAGCGGCTGTGCGCGTTGATATTCAAAAACTTTTCAACACAGAACATAGTATGGAGAAGAAAAGTGCTGCATCGGTGCAATAGTTGATGCGAATTGCATATAGTAAGGTTTATCCCCTATCCGCCTGTACTTCCATTTAATTGTGAACAGATTTTTGTATGTTCTGTTGCATGCGTGCACTACTATTCTTTCAATAAAGTAACAGCTGACGATCTGCCTAATAGTGTGAACGGTTTTTAAGAATAGGCCAACTTTTTGTATGATTAGCTACAGGTATATTACCGTTTGCTTGTTTATTAGAATCTCAAAATAAAGTTGTGATGGAATAGGAAGTTAGAAATAAACAAGGAATGATAACTGCTATCGTTTATTTTAGATTGTTTTGATCATGAATTTTAACTCTTATTTAGGGTTTCATAAAGGCACTCAATTTGCAAATTATGATCAAAAGGAATGAATGAAATGACAATAGATGTTGTCATTCATGCTGTCCCCGTACAGTAGCGTTCAGTTATTTGGGCTAAATGAACTGGACTAATCATCTCCGAAGTTCTCAATAAAGTTTGCAGACTTTAGAGAACTTTCCATAGCAATTCTTAAAGAGGAGATCACATGAGGCGCGTAATTACTTTACTAGTGGCTTTTATTCTTGTTGCAAGCGTGGCAGTGGCAAATGCAGTAGAATACAAGAGTACAAGAATTCTTGCTGCGACTTCAAACCCCAATGGTAGCTTGCATGCTACTGCATTGGAGCGTTTTAAGAAAATTGTGGAAGAAGAATCCGGCGGCAAAGTTCAGGTTCTGCTTTTCCTCGGTGGATCAATGGGTGACGAGCAGGCAAACGTAAAGCAACTTCGTTCTGGGGAGTTACACGTTGCTGCTCTTGCTGCTGGTAACCTTACTCCCTTTTCTCCAAAGGCTTCAGTTCTAGTTCTTCCGTATCTATTCCCTGAAATTGCTGACGCATATAAGCTTCTCGGTAACGATAAGTTTATTGATGAACTTGCCGATGGCGTTGCCGAAGAAAGTAGCACACGACCTCTTTCTTGGCTTGTCGGCGGGTACCGTGTGTTGACTAACTCTAAGAAGCCAGTTGTTACAATGGGAGATCTTAAGGGGCTTAGAATTCGTGTACCTGCTGTTCCTGTTCAGCTTGAATCTTTCCGTTCATGGGGTGTTGAACCACATCCTTTAGCATGGTCTGAAACTTTTAATGCTCTTCAGCAGGGCGTTGCAGATGGTCAGGAAAACCCACATTCCATTAACCGTGACCAGAAGTTTTGGGAAGTTCAGAAATACATCTCTGACCTTCACTATATGCTGTGGGTAGGTCCAATTCTCGTATCAGAACGTTGGTACCAAAGTCTTGATCCAACAACAAAATCTCTTATTAACAAAGCAGCAAAGCAGGCTGCTGTGTATGAATGGAATTGGGTCGCTGAACAAAACAAAAAATCTCTTCAGGCGTGCATTGATCATGGTATGCAATTCAATACTCTTGAAGATGAGGATGAGTGGATGATTCGTGCTCGCCAGCTCTGGCCTTCCTTTTACGAAAGGATTGGTGGCAAATCTAAAATTGATGAAGCTCTCACGATTATGGGTCAGAAGTAAGAATACACTCTAAGGGGGGAGGGATCCAATCCCCCTTTATTAAAAAAAAGATAGTTACCATGAAAATATTGAAAAAAATTATTGATAACTTCGAAGAGTGTGCCTGTGCTTCGCTAGTTGCTGTAATGGTGATGAGCCTTACACTTCAGGTCGCTGTACGTATGATGTATGGTTCGTCAATTGCGTGGACCGAAGAGCTTTCTCGTTACAGTTTTATTTGGTCCGTATATATGGGGGGCGTATTAGCTGCTAAACGCGGAGAGCATGTACGCATCACTGCTCAGTTTATGTATCTTCCTCGTGCTCTTAAGGAACATGTATTAATAGTTACAGATGGCTTGTGGGTCGCTGCAAACTTCTTCATTGCCTACCAATCATACGTTGCTCTTGGTGATGCGATGGCGTTCCCGGAGTATTCTCCAACTCTCGGCATTGTAAAAGGCTATGTTGAGCTAATTATTCCTATCAGCTTTGTAATGATGAATATCCGTATCATTTCTAGGTATGTAACACATTGGAGAAGCGGAACGTTGTATGAACTTACCCGCATTGAAGGGGAGTCCTAGACATGTCTACTCTCGGATTGACTATTATCGCTCTTGGTTTGTTTTTTCTTATGGGCATGCCAATTTTCATGTCCCTTATTTTGTCCGGCGTTGTTGCAATTGTTTCCGGTGGCTTTTTGCCGTTGTCTGTAATCCATAACTCTCTTTTTGATGGCCTTAATCTATTCCCGTTACTGGCAATTCCTTGCTTTGTAGTAGCTGGTACCATTATGGAATACGGAAATATAACGCATCAGATTGTTGATGTCGTTAAGCAGTTAGTTGGACGTATGCCGGGTGGTTTGGGCATTACAACGATTATGGCGTGTACATTCTTCGCGGCTATTTCCGGATCAGGCCCGGGTACTGTTGCAGCGGTGGGAACGATCCTTATTCCGGCTATGATTCGGAATGGTTACTCTGCTGATTATGCAGCAGCTGCAGCATCATCAGGTGGTACAATCGGTATCCTTATCCCGCCAAGTAACCCCATGATTATTTACGCAATTATTGGTAACTTATCAGTTACTGCCATGTTTACAGCCGGTGTAATTCCGGGACTTATTGTTGCTACGGCTATGGTGGGTACTGCAGTTCTTTTGGCTAAACGAAATGGTTTTGTTGCGGATGAATCTACACCGTCTTTCAACTTAACTGTATTTATTAAAAGTTGTGGCAAATGTAGTTTTGCTCTTGCCACTCCAGTAATTATTCTTGGTTCGATTTATTCTGGTATGGCTACTCCGGTTGAAGCTTCTGTCGTTGCTATTGTATGGGCGCTTTTTGTTGGGGTTATTGTTAACCGTGCGCTGAAGTGGGAGCATATTATGAATGCTCTGCTGGAAGGTGCAATGGTGTGTGGTGGTGTGTTATTGATCGTTGGTGCATCCAGTCTGTTCGGTAAAATGCTGACTTATGAGCAGGCACCGCAGCATTTGACTGAATTGGTAATGGGGCTTTCTGATAATCCGGAAATTGTACTGCTTATGATTGTTGCGGTATTATATGTTCTGGGTATGTTTATGGAAACTCTTTCTACTATTATTATTCTGGCTCCAGTGCTACTCCCTATGATTAGGACGCTCGGTATTGATCCAATACATTTTGGTGTTATTTTAGTCGTAACAAATAACGTTGCTATGCTGACACCGCCGCTCGGGGTAAATTTATTTGTGGCCTCACGAATAGCGGATATTTCAGTGGAAAAAATATCCGTCGCAGTGCTTCCGTATTTGCTTGCACTTACCTTATGTATTCTGTTGTTTGTATTCTGTCCGGCATTAAGTACATGGCTTCCAGCAGTGTTAGGTATTGGTTTGTAATTCTATTCATAATTAATAAATCCTTCCTTGAAGTTTTAAGGAAGGATTTATTTAGGAGTACCATATGAAAGAACAAATATTATTAAGCGGTGATGCAATGCCTGCATTAGGGCTTGGAACTTGGCGTACGAAAGAAGGAGCGTTGGAGCAAGCAGTCAACGAAGCACTATCTTTAGGATATCGTCATATTGATTGTGCACATGTGTACGGAAATGAGCATGAAATTGGCAACGCGATTAAAGATTCTGCTATAGACCGTAATGAATTATGGGTTACTTCAAAACTCTGGAATAATGCACATAGACCAGAATTTGTAAAACCAGCCTTGCAACGCTCGTTGCAGGATTTACAGCTAGACTATCTCGACCTGTATCTTATTCATTGGCCGGTACACATTGTTCCCGGGGTTAAGTACCCAGCGAATAATCAAGATTTAGAGGCTTGGTCTGCTATCCCTATTCTTGAAACATGGGCTGCCCTCGAAGAGTGCGTTGCAGAAGGTTTAGTTCGTAACCTTGGTTTGAGTAATTTTAGTACAAAAAAAATTGAAGAGATTAGGAATGGTTGCGTAGTAGCTCCTGCTGTGAGTCAAGTTGAGATGCATCCTTATCAACAGCAACGAAGAATGAAAGCTTATTGTGATAAGCACAAGATTGCTTTGACTGGTTTTGCCCCCTTGGGGTCAGGCAATCGCCCTTTGCAACAAAAGAAGCAAAATGAACCCAAGATATTCACGGATGATGTAATGTTATCAATCGCGAAACAAAAAAACGCGACTGTAGCCCAAATTGCACTGAGCTGGGCATTAGAACGTGGAACATCTGTCATTCCAAAGTCTACTAATTCTGAGCGGCTGTCTGAAAATATTCAGTCTGCGAATATTGTTCTTAACGATGATGAAATGACTGCAATTGCAGACCTTGATGTCAGCTATCGTTTTTTTGATGGAGGCCGCTGGATGATGGATGGTTCACCATACACGGTGGAGAATCTTTGGGATGGTGAATAAAAGCTTTGCCTAAAGGGAGTTGGGGTAGGTCGGATCAGCTTGTACGCTTTTCATGGCGGCAAAGGCTGATATGCTGCTTCAGCAGCCTGAAAGTAAAGGCATAGCTGTATTTACTAGAAAATTTTTTTGATTGTACGCAGGTGACAGAGGATCAAATTTTTTGGGACGCCAAGCAAGTTAAGCTCTTATACGAATGTGTAAGGGCTTTTTTGTTATATTATCCTGCGAGGTATAATTCTAAGGCGTAAGTTTTTTAGATCACTGAAAAGAGGTCTTAATAGAACAACCAATTAGAAATGAAAGAAATCTGAAAGTCGACTAATGTATTGAAATTAAAACTTATTGAAAAATGTTTTTGTTGGCAATTGTTCGAATAATCTGCTGGATGAATAACGTTTTGCATCCTTCAAAGAATTTTATGCCAGTTACCTTCGGCGTTAAAAGTGCTGCTTGGTCAATCTTCATTTTTATCAGGATAGCAATTTAATCTTTACTACAAATAACCAAGCAGACCCCCGATGAGAAATCGGAGGTCTGTGGGTAGGGTGTCTGATGCATATAACACAACAGCTGTTTAGTGGATGCGTATACCGCCCTATGTACGTTAACTAAAAAAGTAACCTACAGTTTGTGCTTATACACAGTGAAATCCCATGTTTCGTTAGGGAAATATTTTTCAAGACGCCAGTCACAAGAGCGAGCATGACCTTCCATGCCTTCCATGCGGCACAGGCGGGAAGCAACAGCGCCAACGGACTTACTGGCTTCTTCGTTAAGCTCTTGATAAGTGGTGATTTTAAGGAATTTGTGAACGTTAAGGCCGCCACTGTATTTAGCAGCTTTCTTAGTTGGGAGAATATGGTTTGTACCGGAACATTTGTCACCATGAGAAACAGTGCTGCCTTCACCCATAAAGAGGGAGCCGTAGCACTGAAGGTTCTCAAGCCACCATTCCATATCGGCTGCGATAACCTGAAGGTGCTCTGGTGCGTAATCATCGCTAACTTTGCAAAGTTCTTCTTTGGATTCGCAAAGGATGATTTCGCCGTAGTCACGCCATGATGTACCCGGTACGTCCGGAGTAGGATGCTGATTAATGATGATCGGCATTAATTCGTTTACTTTTTCTGCAACTTCGCGGCTGTCTGTGAAGAGCCATGCAGGGGAATCAAGTCCATGCTCAGCCTGAGAAACAAGGTCAATTGCGATAGTTGCAGGATCTGCGTCTTTATCTGCAATGATAGCTGTTTCTGTAGGGCCTGCAAAAATATCGATACCGCACAGACCGGAGCCTGCGAGCATTGCTTTTGCTTCAGCAACAAAGCTGTTACCCGGGCCGCAAAGTAAGTTTGCAGGTTTTCCAGTGAACAGGCCGTAGGCCATGGAAGCAATTGCCTGAATACCACCCATTTCGAGAATCGCATCAGCGCCGGAAAGCTCAAGAGCATACGCTACAGCTGGATCGATGCTTTCACCACGTGGAGGGGAGCATGCGATTACAAAAGGTACACCAGCTGCTTTAGCTGTTGCCACACTCATTACAGCTGAGCAGATATGAGCGTAACGACCGCCGGGAATGTAGCAACCAGCTACTTCCATAGGCTTGATTTTCTGACCAAGGCGAACGCCTGGCAAAGATTCAACTTCAAAGTCCTGCAAGCTGTTACGCTGTGCTACTGCAAAGCTATAAACCTGATCGTATGCAAACTTGATATCATCTTTCTCACGCTGGGTGAGAGTACTGGTGATTCGTTTCAGTTTTTCGTCGCTGAGAAGGAAGTCCCCTTCCCAACCATCAAACTTTTTCGCTAAATCACGAACAGCATCTTCACCGCGTGCTTCAATATCGGCGAGAACTTGTTTTACAATCTCTCGTGATTTCTCACTATTTTGTTCCGCTGTGTTTTCCGCTTTTTTGATAAATTCCATTTTAGACTTCCTTTGGTGCTTTTCCCCGCACCTAATTACTAATGAGTACCAGTGGTATATAAACTACCTAGTGAAGGTTTAGTTTCAGTATCGTTAGTGCAACTAGCTTTGAGTATCCTGAATAAGTTTAATCAAATCAGCCGGAATAGTTTTGGTAAATTGATCCCATACTGGTTTGGTTTTTTCTTTGTACTCAGCACGTTCTGCTTCTGTGAGGTCATAAATAACTACGCCCCCTTTTCTGAAGCCGTCTTTTGCTTCTTCTTCTACCTGTTTCGCGATTGAACGGCAGTATTCCATCGCTTTTGCGGAACAGTTTTCGAGTACAGCGCGGTCTGCAGGGTCGAGGCCTTTCCAGAAAGCAGCGTTGGTTACGAGAATAAAGAATGAGTAGTTGTGCTGAGATGTAACAGCATGTTTGAGCACTTCGTTATGCTTTGTGCTGTACATAAGGGAGAAAGTGTTTCCTTCGCCTTCTACAGTACCCTGCTGCAACGCTGTGTATACTTCTCCCCATGCAATAGGAGCCGGGTTCATACCAAGAGCTTTAGCTACAGCAACTTCAACCGGAGAGCTGGTTGTACGCATCTTGATTTTAGCAAGGCTGGCCACATCAGAAACAGCTCGGTCAGTGGTTACAAAGTTACGGTAACCGAATTCTGGGAACATGACCGGATACAGTTCTACCGCTTCAATTTCTTTTACGAGGTAGTCATGCAACGGGCCGTTATCCATCGCCTTGTAAAGATTGGCCTGATATTTAGGGCTAGTGATGTATGGAAGGTCAAAGGCTTGAAATGCTGAAGAAAAGTTAGACATGTTAGCACTTGAGATTTGTGCCATCTCAATAGCGCCGCCCTGAACTGCTTCAACCACAACACGGTCAGTGCCAAGCATCGCGTTACCAAAGATTTTGATTTTAATTTTTCCGTCAGTTTCTTCTGCAACAAGTTCTTTAAATTTTTCAAAGGTACGGCTTGCTACGTCACTCGGGCCAAGGCCGTGAGCCAATCGAATTTTTATTTTTTTGCCAGAACCGGCAGCCATGGAAGGGCTAGCAGCGAAAACGCCCATCGCAGCACATAGGATCAGCACAACAATACGAGATGAAAGAAATTTCATAACCTTTCTCCGATTTTTTGTTTGTTGAACAAAGCTCTCTATCTTACTCACTGGTGTGAGTTTTAACTATTTCTGTGCAAGGAACATTGGAATTGCAGGGACAAAGGTAATAAGGAGGAGAACGGCCAGCATTACTGCAATGAGAGGTGTAGCAACTTTAGCAACCGGCTCCAGTTTTACTCCGGCTACACTGCTCGCAACAAAGAGGTTTACCCCAATTGGTGGTGTTACGAAGCCAATAGCAAGGTTAACTACCATAACGATACCGAAATGAACTGGATCTACTCCCAGCTTAACTACAATCGGCAGCAGAATAGGAACAAGAATTACGATTGCCGCAAGCGCTTCCATGAACATGCCAGTGAGCAATAAAAGCACGTTGATGAGTAAGAGAATGACAATTTTATTATTGGAGAAACTTAAGATAGCGCGCGCAATTACATCCGGAATTTGTTCGATTGCCATTAGGTTGCCAAAAATAGTGGCCATAGCGATCAACATGATGATCATACCTGAGGTGGATGCAGCCTCAATTCCCGCTTTTATTAAGCCTTGAAAAGATATTTCCTTGTATACCCAGACTCCGACAACAAGACCGTATACAGCAGCTACTGCAGCAGATTCCGTAGGAGTCATGATACCGCCGTAGATACCGCCGAGGATAATTACAGGGACCATCAACCCCCATTTAGCGTTCCAGAATGCTTTGCCCAAGCGGTTGAAGCTAAATTTCTGTGTCTCACCTCGCCACCCTTTCTTACGTGAATACAAGTAAGAATATAACATGAGAGCAAAGCCGGTGAGCAGGCCTGGGACAATCCCGCCCATAAACAGTCGTCCAATGGATTCCTGAGCAGCAATACCGTATACAACGAACGGATTGCTAGGTGGAATCATTACGCCGATTGCTCCAGCCGCAGCCACAACAGCGCAAGAAAAGTACTTGTCGTAACCACGTTCAATCATAGCGGGAATGGTTAGTGAGCCGATTGCTGCTACTGTTGCAGGTCCAGAGCCTGAGATTGCCCCGAAGAACACACAGGTTGAAATTGTTGCGAGTGCAATACCGCCATACATAGAACCAACCAGTTCGTCAGCCAGATCCAAAAGTCTTTTGGAAAGACCGCCCGCTCCCATGAGAACGCCTGCTGTAATGAAGAACGGAATCGCCATAATCGGGAAGCTGTCAATTGATGTGAATGCAGTTTGGGCCACGTATTGCAGCGGAAGTGCATCTGATCCGAGAACGGTTACAAGAGAAGCTAAACCGAGACATACGGCGATAGGCACACCCATTATGAGAAATAACGGGAAGTAGATGAATAGAAGTTTGCTTGCTTCAATATCGGAATAAAACTGCACCGGAAACAGGCATGCAAAGGCAATTGCAGCACCCATTGCTACGTCCGTACGAGACATGAGGGGAATATCTATTATCAGTCGTTGTACAAGTCGAAGTACGATAAGACCAAAACCGATCGGCAGGATGAGATACGGAATAAAGTACGGAATCTGCAAAGCCTGAGCGATCTGTGGTAGTCGGATAAGCATTTGTACCTGGTTGGTACCAAGGTATCCGATGTAGGAAGCAAACACGAGGAAGAGAATATCCGATGCGATAGCAGCAATTTGCTGTCCTCTTTCAGGAAGTGCATCGACCAAAATTCCCATTCTGATGCTTTCCCGATTTCGAATGGTAATGGATATTGCAAGATAAGATGTCCATACAAAAACGAATCGAGCGAGTTCTTCAAGCCAGATAATAGAGCTTGGTTCGTCTGAAAGATATACGATGATATACCGGTACAAACACTGAACAGTAGCAAGACCGATCGAAAACATGAGACCAAAGAATACTATTGAAGATTCAATTGCATTCAGAAAGTTTTCCACTGTGCGCCCTAAGCTGTTTTCGGCATACGTATCACTTAATGCCCCTAGCGACATATTTTCCTCCGGATAAGTAATGTCTAAGTTTCACTACGTTGTCTTCCACCACACTAAGGAACGACAGTATCTTTATGAAACTCACAGTTTTGTGCTGCCATCATCAGCAGCACATTTTCAAACTGCCTCTTTCCAGAACTATGCAACTGGAAAGAGGCAGAATGCTTAGTGGTTATGCACTACGGTACAACTTGGTCATTACAAATTCGCGATGACCGAGGACTTCTGCGCTGGTGAGGCGACCATTAGCGGTTTCAACCATGAGGTCGAGCAAAGCATCGCCTGCTTCATCCATGTTTATTTCACGGCGCAGCACACCAGAAACATCAAGGTCAATATGCTCGCTCATAGTACGAACTGTACGTGGGTTCGCACCAAGTTTGATTACGGGCAGAATCGGGTTGCCAATGATATTGCCCTGACCGGTAGGGAAGAAGTGCACAACAGCACCGCCAGCAGCACAAAGAGTTACCATTTCTGCTGCTGCGGAGGATGAGTCCATGAACCACAGGCCTGAGTCGGTAGGAGTTTCAGCGGGCTCAAGACAACCATCAACAACGCACTCTTTACCAATTTTCTGGATGTTGCCGAGTGCTTTTTCTTCAATAGTTGTCAAGCCGCCAAGGATATTACCTTTGGTAGGCTGTGAGTCAGAAAGATCGCTGGTTTTGTTGCTGATGATGAAGTCATTGTAGTCGTTCCACATTTTGAGGAACTGTTCACGTACTTCAGGAGTTCTACAACGGTCTGCAACGAGGTGTTCGCCACCTGTGATTTCGGAAGTTTCACCGAAGAAGAGGGTGCAGCCTTCTTTGTAGAGCTTGTCAAAAGCGTTACCAACAGTAGGGTTTGATGCGATTCCTGAAGTTGTATCGGATTCACCACATTTGGTAGATACCCAAAGGTCTTTCATTGGGAATTCTTCACGTTGGAGAGTGCTTGCCCAATGCATCATTTCTTTTGCTTTTCGGGAGGCAGCAGCAATAGTTGCAAAGTCACCATTCTGCTCAATGGAGTAGCCGAATACTGGCTTGCCAGTTTTTGCGATGCCGTCCGTAATAACCTTTGTCCATTCCGGCTCAATACCAATAACAACTACTGCTGCCACGTTAGGGTTGCTACCTGCACCAATGAGAGTTCTAAAATGCAGCTCGAGATCTTCACCAAACTGAAGGCGTCCATAATGGTGAGGAATAGCAAGAGTGCCTTTTACATTATTCTCTACAGCCAAACATGCTGCGTTGGAGAGATCGTCGAGAGGAAGAATGAGAACGTGGTTACGAACACCTACACGACCATTTTCACGCTTGTATCCAAGAAATTTTGATGCTTTCATTTTATTTCCTACCATCTTTTAGTTTTCACATTGTGTACGTGAAGGTGTTCGCCCTGTTTCACTGTCTGCACGGTGCGACCAATGTCAGTTCCGTATTTCAATACGGTTTCAGCATCTTCAAGAGCCTTAAGGGCAATCTTGTGGCCGATTGGAATGTCATTAAGTACGTCAAAAGTGATAGTTTTATCTTCTGCCATCACCCAGCCATTAAGCTTTTGGCCAGCTTTAACGCCCTCTACAACAACGACACCAACAGAATCATTAATCTCGTGAACCAAAAAATGAATATCCATGTAAACTCCTTTTCTGTCTAAGTTGATTCTTATGTATGATGTCTTATATAAGATGTCAACGCGCGTTTTTCTGTTTTTTCGAATTATAATTTTAACACATTGTATTAATTGAATAATATTTTTTAACTCTTGTATAAGACTTAGTCTTGTGCGTATGGTCTTGTATAATTAATGAAACACACCTATAAGACTTGGAGAATGAGCAGTAACTAGGAGTCATCGATGAAGACAGTAAATTACAACCCCCTATATAAACTTGTTAAGAAGTCTATTCTTTCTCGGATAGCAGATCAGGAATGGGTTCCAGGAGCATTCCTTCCAAGCGAGCCGGAACTCGCCAAGGAGTATGAGGTGAGCCATGGCACCTTGCGACGGGCATTGGATGAATTGACAAGAGAACGTAGACTCACAAGGCATCAAGGGAAAGGCACTGCCGTATCCTTGCTGGATTCTGAACTGGCGTTGTTTCAGTTTTTCAAAATCTACGATAAGAATGGGGAAAGAGTTTTTCCAACGGCTGACAATATTAAAATTGCAGTTGGTATGGGGAAACGGGAAGGCGCGGTCAAAGAAGAAGCCGTAAAGCTGAATATTGCAGCAGGCGAGAGAGTCGTACGCATACAGCGTGTCAGGCGTATTAAAGGTTTACCAGTTTTTAATGAGTTGATCACAGTTCCAGAAAAGCGTTTTCCTAATCTTCAGGCGATGCCAATCGAAACACTCCCTAATACTTTGTATGACTTTTACCAGAAAGAGTACGCTGTGACTATAACTACGGCAGAGGAGCGCCTATCCGCCATATTTGCGGATAAAACAGACGCGCAACTATTAGATATTCCAGAAGGAACTCCACTGCTTTCGATCGTCCGTGTATGCTATGACATTAAAAATGAGCCTGTTGAATACCGTAGAACTCATATGCTTACTCAATCATATAGTTACTATGCGGTGGTTAACGAATAGTCGGCTTGACCAATTTTCCTCCTTCGGAGCCCTCGATGACGTCTGTTTTTTCCTTCAGGCGTCATTTTCTTTTATGGGGCGTTAGGTTTCACTTATGATTTTAGTAAATTTCTATATCTTATATCATTTATCATATACAAACTTATTACATTGTTTAGATTTTTTAAACTTTTACTATATAAAAACAAGAAGTTAGGGTGTTGCATTTTTTTTTGAATAAGTAATATGGTCTTGTATCATTTTGTATTTCATCATATACAACTCGCTGACTAACCATTCAATCAACACTGTTAATGTTAACAACTTCAAACATTAATTTGATTATAAGACAGGATTGCGCTCAGGAGTATATCTTCAATGAAACCAATAAAATCAACCCCTTTGTATAAGCTTGTAAAGGAATCTATCCTCACCAGAATTGCAGAAGGAGAGTGGGCTCCTGGGACATTTCTTCCTAGTGAACCGGCGCTTGCAAAAGAATACGAGGTAAGTCACGGCACGCTCAGACGCGCTCTTGATGAACTGACACGTGAAAAACGTCTTACTCGTTATCAGGGGAAAGGAACCGCAGTTGCTTTGCTTGATGAAGATGAAGCACTCTTCCAATTCTTCCAAATCTACAATGCTGAGGGAAGCAAGACACTTCCAACATCTAAAAATATCAGCATAACATCTGGTGTGGGAAAAAAGGGGGGAGCAACTGTAGAAGAGGCTGCCGCTCTGGATATTCCTGTGGGCGACCACGTTGTACGAATTGAAAGAATTCGCCTTGTGGCAGGTAAATCCATATTCAATGAGCATATTACACTTGCGGCTAGCAAGTTTTTGAAGATTAAAGATATACCACTTGAGCAGCTTCCGAACACTCTCTATGCATACTTCCAACAAAAATTTTCTGTTACTATTGCAAGTGCTAAAGAAAAGCTAAGAGCAGTCATTGCAACTTCCGAGGATGTAGAACGTCTGGATATAGTGGAGGGAACTCCAATGCTTGCAATCGAAAGAGTATCTTTTGATATTAAAAATAATCCTATCGAATACCGCACCACAGCAATGGTTACTGACGATTATTATTACTACTCAGAGTTGAAGGGATAGTAGCGTTAGCTATTCAATATTGGATAGATGGAATTGCTTCTATTCATAAACTGGAACTTGCTGCCTGTTTTTTCATTTAACTACTATTACTAGTGGGGGTCTTCTCTCATGCAAAGTGAAAATGGTTACAGGTGTAACTACGGTGTAAGTTTCTGTATTTTTCATGCCGCTAAAGTCGAATGTGCCTCTTTAGAAGCCTTACGAATAAAGGAATAAGCAGTTCCGGTTAGATACTACACCTGCCTTACACGCAGGCGTCTTAAATTGAATGTGATAAAGCCCTAACGATGTTTTGTTAGGGCTTTTTGGTGAGTAATGGCTTGTAGTCACCTGAGATGTGATAGCGAGTAATAATTAATGATAAATAGTGATAGACAACGACAGGCAGTAATAAATTCAAATAGTTATCGCCAGCTATCTCTAAGTGTGCTTTACTCTCTCGGAGTCCAACGGCAGGACATGTGAAGTAGTCCCACTTTTCAAGTGGAACTACTTCACAGCCTGCCACTTAAAGGTGGGGAAGAACTTATTCGCCTACCGGCTCAACGTAAGAGAAGAGGAACTCAACAAGATGAATAAGAAATCTCCAGATAAGAAACGAAAAGTCTGTACGAAATCGTACATGACAGAATCAGAACGTGACCGCATTGCTGCTTTGGCAGATCAATGCGGTCTTTCTGTATCCGAATTCATACGCCGAGTAGCGCTAGGACAAGAAGTTAGCTCCAAGGTGGATAAAGAAGCATTCATAAATCTATTGAAGGTAAATGCTGATCTTGGTCGCCTTGGTGGGCTTTTAAAATTGGCGTTAACCGATGGTGTGAACAAGATAGCGAGCCATAAAGAAGTGCGGCGAATCTTACATCAGATCGAGGACAGGCAAGAAGAGTTGCGACAGCTCATTAGTACAACTGAGCGCGTCGTACTGAAGCGAGATTCTGGGAGAGGGCGATGATTTCAACAAAACAGCCTTCTCCTAAGCCGAAGAACGACAATTATGCACGTCTAGCCAACTACATAGCTGATGCCTCACATGAGGGCGAGAAGTGTCTTATGTCATGGAACACTGGATGTATGGCAGGTGATGATTTTCAGCTTGGAATATCTGAAGTGTTGGCAACTCAGGATTGCAATACTCGTACGAAGAAAGAAAAGACTTACCACCTCATAGTTTCCTTCCGACCAGAAGACGAAGCAAAGCTTACAGAGAAAGACTTCAAAGATATCGAGCAGCGCTTTGCTGAGGTGCTTGGCTTCGAAGAACACCAGCGTCATTGTGGGGTACATAACAATACAGAAAACCCGCTGTAACCGGCCATGTCTGTTCCTGGCATAGAGCCAAGAGTAATTGCAGATCCATCCGGAAAGACAATGCGGTTCCATGCAACGAGTACACGAGACTGACCAGCAACAACGCGAGAATCGTACATGCCGATCATTCGGCTGCCCTGTGGGAGTAGCAAATGTTGGCCGGTTGCAGAGTCGTAGACGTTCTGCGCGACTTGGCCGATGAGCTGCCCTGGTAAATCCGAGTTAATTCCGGAGAGCATAATGCCAGGAATGACGGAGCCAGTTTTCAATTCAAACCGTGCTCATGTGTCGTGTGCGGTGGCAAGATGGTTATTCTAGTTACACCCGCGGCAAGGCTGCCTTTAAGTTTTTACAGCTACAACTTCTTGCGTGGTTGCTTCGTCGTAAACTTGGGAGAATATGACAGCAATAGTACTGGTCATGCTAAGGAATATGTAGGTAATTTGTGAAGCATTCGGTATGAGCTATAAGTTCATCATAAGTGGCACACAGAGGAGGCAACGATTTTTAAGGACGGGTATGTGCATTGGTTTGATTTGAAAAGTTTTTTTGCTCTCGGTTGAGGTGGTTATTAAAAAAAAAGTGTGTGTGAATGAAAAAACACCTTAAGAGCTGACCTATGAAGGGGAGCGAGAGATAAAAATAGAGAGTGGAAAAAATTTGCCGTGTTTTCCTCGCTCTATTCAAGTGGCATGGCGGAAGAACAACATTAAAAAAGTATCTGCAACGAGTAAGATAAAGACAATGTAAAGTCTTTTAGCCTTCTAAGCTTTTTGTAAATGTTTGTAGATTTGTTATATATCTCCCCCGAATAATCTTTGAGGGGATTTGTAATGTTTAAACGTGTCTCACTATTTATTCTTAATATATTTTTTTAGTGGGTTGTGCTCGTAAGTTTTTTTCACTCTCACCAAGTGTTAAATGTTTTTTTGCAGTTAATCAGAATGTGGCATTTCAGCCTGAAATAACAATTTATTCCGTTACAGTTCAAAAAATATGAACCACGCTTCGTGCTGAAAAATTAATATGTTGGGAGAATGGGGAATGAAAAAGTTAGTTATCCTGTTTGTTTTTTCACTGCTATTTCTACAAGGCTGTAGCACAAAAGTGTTTACTACCCATCTGGTGCCTGAAGAAGTTACCTTCTGCCAGAACGAGACTGACAAGGGATTGAAAAAGATTACTGTCCAATCTCAAATTCCTTCTCAACTGATTATGATTGATGAAAAGAACTTTGCTTTAACGTTGCAGACTACTTTAGCGTTATCTGGCATTTTCGGTAATGAAGTCCCAAAATATCAGATTGATGCAACTCTTGTTGAGTTAGTTTCCTCAGGTGTATCTATAGAGTTTCCAACCGAGTTGAAAGTCCAGTACAGAATCTATGCACCAACTGGAGAGCTCCTTGACGTAAAAACAATTACCACAAACGGTAGAGCAAATGGTTTTGAAGCTTTGTTGGGATCAGTAAGGGAAAGGCTTGCACGCGAGAGGGCAATTCGATCACAACTGATTCGGTTTGTGAATTATGTGATTGAAACGGTTCGTGCGAACGAGTTGAGAATAAAAAAAGAATAAATAGATTTTCTTGATCGAAACAAAATTCCCTTTGCTTACGCGGAGGGGCTTTTTGTTTCGTTTGTGAGAGGGCATAATTTTCAAAAGCGAAGATACTTAAAATTAATGTTGCATGGGGCATATTCGAACTTTTGAAACATGAATATTTCATAGAAAAGTTTAAATTAGAATGGCAAATGCAACTCCCTTCATCTCATTTGCTGGTATAATGCAGCATAGTCATTGACGTATCTCTTGCTCTATTTGTAGGTGGAGTTGTAGTGTCCTTAGCTTATGAGTAATTATCTTTAATTCTGATCTGTTGCGAGATCTCTGATTTGTCATCAAATTTGGACTGTTTTGTAAACAAGAAGGAGTAAGTGCGTCGCATTGTTTCATTACGTTCTGTGATGAAGAGTAAGGGAAGGAAATAAAAGAGTATGAGATGGCGGAATCATATTGTACAATTTTCTATTCATGAAAATTACTGGAGCATTTATCCGTACGTTCTTTCTGAAGATATATAGGTAAGTATAAAAGCGTGATGATTCACAAGGAGCTTGTTTCTATAAGGGGTTTAACAATCCGAGAAACAAGTATTACTTAGTAGCTTATCACTGCAGGAGTTACAATGAGCCGCTTAGAACCCGCGTCGAACCTGTTTGATCTACTACACCATTTTTGGGAACATCCAAAAACGGAACGGGTTGTTGCCCAGTTATTAATAGTTATTTTCTTACTTGGATTGTTAGGGATCGAGTTGAACCGTCAAGGCTTTCTGCCGGAACGCATTGCAGCAATAACGCCATTAAATCATTTTTATGCGGTTAATCTTGCTTTTTCAATGCTGTTGGTTTTGGAAGTTCTAAGTCTCATTTTTGTGTTATCTACCTCTGTATCCAAGTCACTGGGTAAGCAGCTAGAAATTATGACACTTATTCTGCTTAGGAACTCCTTTAAAGAATTTTCACTCATGCATGAACCAGTATCTGTTGCATTGGACACAGAGGCTCTCTTACATGTGGCTGCTTCCAGTTTAGCAGCACTCGCAATCTTTGTTATTTTGGGGATGTATTACCGTGTACAGCGTTATCAGGGCTATTTAAAAGACCCTGTTGAACGCATGCGTTATGTGATGACCAAAAAAATTATTGCACTGGTCTTGTTTTTTGTCTTTGTGGCTATAGGCGCTTATGATGCAGTGGATTTTCTTGTTTATGGCATAAGACATGACTTTTTTATTACACTCTACACTGTCCTTATTTTTGCCGATATTTTACTGGTGCTTGTAACGCAACGGTTTATGCCTAGCTTTCATGCCGTATTCCGAAATTCAGGTTATGTGATTGCTACGTTGTTTATGCGTATCGCTCTGTCTGCTCCTCCTTACTATGCTGCTGGCATTGGAGTGGCTGCGGCGCTATTTGCACTTGCTGTAGCTTATGCAACCAGCGTTTTTTCTCATGGAACTCTTACTTTTGTTCGTTTGAATTCCCGAAAGAAGGGGGGATAAAAATCTTGCTCAGAGAATTAATCTGTTAAGCGATCAATTCTTCAGTTAGATACGGAGATTTTTTCAGGAACAGCTGGAGCAAATTAGTAAAATTCACTTGCACCAAACCGTCAGGGTTTTTAATTTTATTTTATAAACCAATATGATGAATGTTGTTTGTTTCTGATTGATTAGAGCGAAATCTTGGCTTTTCTCTTTGATATTGCGTAAAAAAAAGCTCCTAGTTGATTAACTAGGAGCTTTTTTTATTTATCTTAGCGTGTTCTTCAGTTCTAAACAATCCAGCGAGTAAGTCCTCTATACTAAGCTGTAATATGCGTTTGTCGCACTTAGGCCTCGAGCAGCAGATTGTACCATCTCGTCGAATTTGTTTTCAACTCTGAATGGAAAATGTTGTGCTTTGTTCCTTCTACGTAGCCCCAGTTGATTCTGCTATAATGTTGTACGCTGGATCATCTTGTTAATGCAAACTATAGGGTTTGAGTCGGGTAAGTAGAAGGTGAGTTTTGAGGGGATTCTTGAGGAGGTTCCTGATCTTCATCCCATCCCTTTTTAAAGTCCCTTACACCTTCTTTGACGCCTTTTTTAGCCTTGTTAAATCCGGACTTAATTTCTTGTCCTGCATCTATCGCGGCTTCCTTGCCTTCATTCATCATGCTGCGCATTGATTTCCCCAAATTCTTCCATGTACTATCTTCTTCGGCATAAGCTTGCTGAGCCATAGAAAGACTTGCTGAGCTATGTGAGTTTTTGGGAGCGCTCGGAAGAGTCACGGAAAAACAAAGAAAAAGAGATAATAAAAAGAATAACTTTTTCAAAATACCCTCATTAATTAGCAGTAAAAACATATAGGCAAAAGTGTGCACCTTCTGCCTTCATTGTAAGTTGTACAGAAATCGCGCAGGGAATTGGCCTGTGCGATTTTCTAATATCTAAACATTTTATTTCTGTCCTACAAGGGCAATTTTCCCTGAATTTAGCCGTTACAGAGCCTATCATTCTGTTTAATTGATAAGAGTCTTTTCAACAGGCTGTCTTTTTGAAGAATTTTTTTTTAGAGAATTATGTTCAGGAAAAGACACCACATTCTCCTGATTCAATGTAGCTTGCAAGACCGCGTATTTTTGCAGCTAAAATTAGTAATCGTTTGTCAGGGGTGAAGATCAACTTTGAGTTACTTCTAGTTTTGTAGACATTGAATCCATAGGGGGGGCATAATGTTTCGATGTTAATGCGATTCAAGCGTTGCCGTTATCAAGCATTGTTCAACATATTTCTTTATTAACTCGGATACACCATTGGCTCGTAATGATTTTGAATGACTAGTTATTACGCAATGGGTAGACGTGGGCGTAATCGAGGAGCCTGTAGCAAGCTGATTTTTTACAGAAAAAAGTTCATCATTAGGATTGTCAGTTGTATGTGATTTCAAAGTCGAACCATAAATCAAAGTGTATTTGGTTGTGGAAGGCAGTGCCCTTGCTTTTACCTGATGGATAAAAGCACTATCCGTGTCAATATCCTCAAAAACTCTAGGGCTGAGAGGATTAACAAGTTTTGCATATTTAGCCAGCTTGCAGCCATCCCACGGAGTCACAATCGTAACTATATGGCTAATCGTAGGTGTGGATGCCTGTTGGCTGAGTAACTGAGTAGTACGAATTGCAATAAAACCACCTTGAGAGTGACCAAGCAAAACTATACTTTTACCTTGTAATTGAGATGCATTGCTGCGTAGCAGTTCGGAAAGAACCACGGCTGTGGTTTCAAGTGAGTCACCTGTAGGGTAGTTAAAAAAGATATGTGTTACTGCCAGTTGCTGTAGTTCTGCAAATACACGCTTCCAGCCTGTAGGCCTGCCGTTGTATCCGTTGATATAAATAACAACCAAATTCTCCGGAGCGGAGGCTATTTGGTACAATCCTGCACAACCACGACGCCAGAATGAAACCGGATTATCCAAACCGGTATTTCTACGCTTAACACTAAACAATGGGTATTCTAGATTGGGAATGGTACGAGTTATAACGGGAAAAGCGTAGGGGGTAGAAGCAGACGAACAAATTAACCCATTATCCAGTAACAGGCCGTCCATATTCTCATGAACGTTTGGCACACAGCTTACTGGTTGGGCTAAATGGCGTTGTACAGGAATAAAAGTGCTGCATGCGGTAATCTGGACGAAGAAACAAGCTACAATCCATAAAGAAATTCTCTTGCGTACCATAGATGCTCCTTAATGTGGATCTCTATGAACGTACTGCAACTAGAAGAGGATAATGATGATATTTTACTTTTATCCTTTATTAATCCTTATATTGTAGGGTGGTACAAAAAAAGCGCGATAAAACCTTAATGGTTCCATCGCGCTTCTGTTTTTAGGAATGAACTTTCCTATTAAATAGATTTAAACGAAATTAATGCGCTGTTACTCAGCCCATCCATAGCAAATGCTTGCGCCTCTGAATTAACATTAGAGCGAACACGCTGAGCGGCTTGAACCATAGAAAAAGCAAGCGCAGAAGGGTGACTACCCAGAGTAGAGAGGAGGTTTGTGACGTTCTCTCTGGTAGTAAGCTCTGTAACAATATTCTGTTGATCGGCTACACCAAGCGGAGCAATAACTAACGGGAATTTTTGCTGAAGGTTCTGTTCCGAGTAGGGAGCAATAGTAACATCTCCGAGTCGGCAGGATGTTGCTTTCAACGGCTCGTTCCCAAGTACTAAAAATGCAGCGCCTTCTCCAGCAACGACATTAGGTAACAGTGGTGCGCCTTCTTCAGCAGACTGGAAACGGTCAATGCAATACTCTAGTACCTGACAGTGCTCGTCCACACCGCCAACAATCACGTAATCGACTATGCCGTTTTGCAGCCAGTGAACTGCTGAAGCAAGTGCATATGCAGGTCCAAGACCGATGTTACTGGTGCAAACACATGGCCCTTGAGCTTTGGTTTGCATGGCTATGTATGCGGATGCCGCATTATGCAATCCGCTAGAAAAATGTGTCGGGGACGCTAGTCTGTCACCATTATCAAAAAAAGAATCTAGAAAATTAAATGACGTCAGGGCAGCCCCATAACCACTGGCTACGGCCACGCCCGTGTTTTCGAGATCTACTTCCAGTAAACCGGCGTCTTCAAGAGCAAGAAATGATGCATAAAGCGCAAGACGTGAAAAATGATCAATACGTCTAAGCGCACGTTTAGGAACAAACCTTGTCAGATCGGAAGTATCTGTGCGCTGATTTGGTTCTATAATATGACAAGCTGGCTTATCCACTGGGAGTGCTTCGTGTTGTACACCATGTGGTGTTACCATCCCAGTCCCAAGAATATATATTTCGCGTTGTTGTGGCATAATTAGTCCCAGTCCTTGGCTTTTCCCATTGCATTTACAGGAAATTGAGTGCCGAATGTAATTTTTTTTGGACGTTCAGCAGGGCGTAAGTGATCACGGCATAATTGATACAACTCCGCTCGCAAAGCAACCGTGTCAGAATCTGAGCTTTTTGGAAGAACAAACGCTTTCAAACGGCTTCCCTCGTCCAGCCGCATTAAACGCACCGCGCAGTCCAACACGTCAGGATGATTCGTAATGCATGCTGCTGTTTTCAGTAAGGAAACATTCATGCCGCCCACCTGTACAACCTTGTCTTTTCGCCCTTTCACTGAAAATAGCTCAGGAGAAAGCCATTCTATATGATCAGGAATCGCCACAGCAGGTTGTGTAGTATTCAAAGGATGCACACGTTCTATCCAAGAATTTTCTATATCTTCACAACGAACCCGTCGCCAAAAAGTGAACAAGGACAAAGGCGAATCTGGATGATGCTGATATCCTAGCCCACCTGTTTCAGAGCTACCGTAAATATTACTTATGCGTGCAATACCTAATGATAAGAGATCATGCATAGTTTTTGGAGAGCAGGGCGCTGTAGACGTAGATCCATGAATATCCGCAGAAAACGGAAGATCATGTTTGATAAGTCCGTTCCAAAAAAGTGGAAAGGACACTACGAAATCACCAGCTTCAAGTCCCCGAATAAACGCTCTTGATGGAAATGCAACTGGCACTACACACGGAAGTTCCGCAATTTTAGGAAGCAGTATTGTGAATAAAAAACCGTAAACATGATGGCATGGTACCGTAGACACAATACGCTTTCGCTCACACAATAGAGTACGCTGCAACTCCTGTGCTTCTTGCCATAACAAAGCTGTTTCCAGTTTCTGCGGTGTGGGGTTCCCTGTAGAGCCGGAGGTAATAAACGTAATGGTAGCAGGATCTTTTGACCATGCGTCATAAATAACATCAGCCCAGTGCGCAATAGAATCATCTGCGGAAAGAGATTCTGAAAGGGCAACGCATTGGAACATAGTGGCAGCATGAACTGCAATGAGTTGAGGCAAGAAACTAGTACCTTCCAGTATGGAAGTAACAGAACGGCTCGTATCTGTTGCAAGCTTACGCAGCGGAATGGACGTTTGTTCCTGTACAGCCGAATGGCATATGCTCAGGATAACTTTGCGGACATCATTGATGGAAAGAATAGGCTGCATTAGACGTTATCCGTTGCTCTTCTCACGCCAGCAAATTGGATCTTCTGCAAAGAGATCACCTTGTTGATATGCCGCACCACGACAACCATAGCATGTATGGGCAAGATCACAGGTCTTACATTTGCCTGTAATATGCTCGTTTATGTAGCGGGTCTGACGCGCGACTTCAGAACTCAAAATGTCTTTAATTGAGTCTGTTCTCAGGGAGCCCATTTGCAGATCAACTCCGACACACGGGCAGACTAGGCCATTAGCGCGTATGTACATACTCATATAGTAACGTAAACAGCGGTGCCCACCGGCAATTGGAGGCAAAACTTCCCATTCCAACCCATACTCAGCATGATCAATTTCATTCAGACGGGTAAACAAGGCATGAAGTTTTTCGTTAGAGACAACAAGGTCATTAGGGTGAGCTTGGCTTCGCCCCTGCACTGTCAGTGTCTCAACATATGGAACAATATTACGTTCGCGTGCCCAGCGCCACATATCTGGAATTTGATTATAGTTGCTTTGGGTAACAACTGTTTCAAATGAGAGGCTTCGGTTTTTTCCATACCCTAATTCGAGAAGGTGGCTAAATGCAGCCATACTCTTGTCGAAAGCACCTTCGCGTGCAACTAGGGCATCATGAGTCTGTGCATTCATGCCATTTAATTTAAGGCAAACAGACGCATTTAAGTCAAACAGCAACTGAGCTGTTTCTTTATCCAGCGCAACCCCGTTGGTAAAAGTGACGTGTTCAATGCCTAACTTGTTACAACATTCAAGTGTTGCAATATATTTTTCCCGAATTACGGGAATAAGCGGTTCGCCACCGAGAATGCAAATACGACGCAAATCGTGCTTTTCTTTTGCCTCAGTAAGAAGCTTAGCAATTTCTTGCGTCGTGAGTTCATCAGCAGCAGGGGGCTGTGCCCCTTCGCTCTCATACCGATAGCAATACACACACGCACAGTTGCATGCTTCAGTAATTTCCAAATCAAGTGATAAAATATTACCCTGATCACGAGCCTGCATAATCTCAGAAAGCTCAAAGTCGAGCACTGGGATCACGTCCGGCTTGGAGAAAGAGTTTTTTTTGCAATTCATTTGTGTTGCCCGTTGTGTGTCTTAAAGGTGAGAAATGGCAAGCACAGAGGCAATTCCACCAAAGGCCAAAGAGGTAGAAAGAGCTGTTGTGCCAGTCACTGTTGTAGCTTTGAGCACCGGGGTAGCGGGGATAGCTGGATCAGGAGTTGTTAAGCCAGTGCTAGGAGGGATGCTTCCCTGATTCAGGCAATGCACACATAACGCTGCTTCAATGCCACCCGCTGCTCCAAGAGTATGCCCCGTAGCTCCTTTAACAGAAAAGAATGGTACGTGAGGCAGCAGTTCGTGCATTACGTATCCTTCAACACTGTCATTATCTTTGGTGCCAGTACCGTGGACGTTTACAAAGCTGATGTTTTCCGGAGCACATTCCGGGTGCGCAAAAAGTTGCTTCATAGCACGAATAAGTCCACGCCCTTGAGGATGTGGGGCAGTCAGATGATGTGCATCACACGCGGTTGCGTACCCAGTAAGACGCGCTTTAGCTGTTGCCTTACGTTGTAACGCAGCCGATTCTGATTCAAGAACGAGCACGCCGGCTCCTTCTCCAAGGTTTAACCCTTTACGTTCCACATCAAACGGCTTGCTTCGTTCACTATCCATCACCATTAGTGAATTGAACCCATTAAGAGTTACTCTGGAAAGCGCATCACAGCCGCCAGCAATCACCATGTCGCACATGCCGGCTTGAATCCACTGTAACCCGACACCAATAGCATCTGTGCCGGAGGCACATGCGTTGACAACGGATTGAGTGGGGCCAACAATTTTAAGTTCACGGGCAATGGCTTCTGCTGGATTACTCCGCAAAACACATCGTAAATGCTCCATAGACGGCAATGCAATGTCAGGATTCCGGTACTCACCATAGAAATCAATATGGTTCATGGAACACCCAACAGTAGTCCCCATTGCCACACCAACACGTTTGCCTTTTAGGTCAGCAGGGGAAATCCCAGCTTCTTCTAATGCTTGAAGAGTAGCAGTGAGAGCAAGTCTTGCTGTCAGTCCGTACTGCTTAGTTTGCCCTGATGCATTTTTTAACAATGCGTCATCAACAGCAAAAACTAGAGCCTCTTTGCCCCAGTCCATTTTATGCCGCACAAAAGGAGAAGGATTCGCAGTTCCTTCATACATAGCAGTAAGCGTGCTTTGTGAGGTGCTACCGGAACCAGTTATACAACCAGTTCCGGTGATGAAAACGCTAGGCATTAGCCTGTTTTTCCATAATGAAATCAACAAGAGTGTCTATGGATGTCAAAGCCTTTTTATCTTCATCAATATTTTCGATGATTACACCATAATGTTTTTCAATGAAAACTACGATTTCTACTGCATCGAGTGAATCAAGACCAATGCCGTCTCCAAAAAGTGGCGTGTCACTTTTCCACTCTTCGAGAGATATATCTTCAAGATGTAGCTCTTCAATGAAGAGTTCTTTTAATTTTTGATGCATATTACTCATTAGTTGTTCCCCAAAGGTCGAAGAAGTTATAAAATTGATATGGATTTTTTTGCACGTATTTATCCAATGAGAGCGCTATTTCTTGAGCATAAGGAGTAAAATCACTGCCTGCAGACTTAGGGACAGTGAGAACCTTTGCAACAGAAAGTTCCATATGCGAAACGCCGATTTTGCGTGTTATAAGCAGAGCAATTGGAGCTTGTGTGCCTTTAGCAAACTTATATACAGAGGTAGGAAACAGGGCTTTTCCTCCTAAAAAATTAACACTTGCCGTGTATGATGTGGGTGGAACAATTCTGTCACCCATAATAGATATAAGTTCATTTTTTCGTAGTGCCGCAGTCATGGCAACGACACTTCCTATGGCGTCCTCTGCAGAAACCAGCGTGATGTTTTTACAAGTCTTGAAGTCAAAATACTGTAAGTCAACATCTCCGGAATCGCGGTAGACCATCAGATGTACAGGGACATCCAGTTCATCAAGAGCACCTAATGCTGACTGCCAAGGACCTACATGGGCAGTTAGCAGAATAATGCCATTGCCTTGTTTATGTAGCTCCTGCAATTTTTCAATACCCTTTCGAGAGTATGAAAATTCTTGTGGGCCTTTAATGCCGACCGCAGCTTTATCTATGAGAGAAAAAGCAAGGTTCTGACAAAGACGCCAAGTGTGATACCAACGTGCCAATTTTGAAGCTTTTGGAAAACGTTTTGCAATATAAAAAGAAGAACGTTTATGAACTTCCGGCTTAAAAAGCACATAGAAGAAAACAACAAAACAAGAAAAAATATACGCAGGCCACCGGCCACCAAATTTAATGATCATGAAAAAAAATTCATGTTGCCAGCGGCTCGCAAGACTTTTTGCGCTCCAATTTTTTTTCGAGCTGGTAGTGGTCATATCTCTTGTCTCAATTTATAAATCGAACGGGTTAGCAGATAGAAAAAAATGCCTGTTACACCTGCTAGAATTGGTGCCACCACTAGCGAACCTAAAATCCACTCCCAAGCCCTGTCTAAAAATTCAACACCCAGCGTTTGCCAGGAAACATCAGTAAGCCATTCTCCGTTTCGGATAAAATACCCAACCTCTATACAAAGAGCAGGAACAAGTGGAGGCATACAAAACTGACTGGTTGCCACAGAGATTACTTTTGAAAGTCGTAAAAAACTAGCGGCAAACAACGTGGCGATAGTGTGAATACCAAAAAGAGGCAATGTTCCGAGTAAGATCCCAAGAGCAGCAGAGTGCCCAACATACTTTGGGCTTGCACCTTGCCGAACCATGTCGCGTAACGAGTCAATTGGGCGTGTCAGGTAAAATTGCTCAGTATTTTCTTCAATAGTTGGTTTAGCACGGACAAGTTTTCGATGAGGAATTGGTAGTACTGCGCGAATAGTAAGCCGTGTGTTCAACCACGAGATAAGAATGTTATCTTTTACTCTATGTAAATGGCTAACGCGTTTGCCCGGTTCTGGATAGTGAACATTTATAGGAATCCAATTCACGTACAATCCTGCCCAAACCGCTTTTACAAGCACTTCTATTTCAAATGAATACCGAGATTCACTAAACGAAAGTTGTTGCAACAACGCGACGGGGTAAGCTCTAAAGCCACTTTGAGTATCAAGTCCTTTTTCGCCCGTCTGTACTCGAAACCAAAAATTTGAGAATGCTCTTCCAAAAGTTGCAGATATAGGGATGTTTCGCTGTTCAGCATTCGAAAAATCTCGAACGCCAACAATAACAGAGTCTGGATTCATTTCCACTGCGGCAATAAACTTAGGAATATCAGTAGCTAGGTGCTGTCCGTCCGCATCCATGGTGATAATATGCGTATAGCCATGCTTTTTGGCATATGCAGAAGCGGAAAGAATGGCAGCGCCTTTCCCTCTATTTTCATTGTGGCGAATGGATGGGACAGAGAGAGAAGCAATGTCCGCTTCTACTCCGTCAGTTGAACCATCGTCGACAATTAGGACGTCTCCAAATGCCTGTGCACCTGTAACAACACGGCACAGTTCTGTACGGTGATTGTACACCGGTATAACAATAAGAAGACGAAAAGAGTTAGGCATCACAACCTCTGTTAAGCTAAAAATATATTCTGAGTAGTTAAGCGGTTGCGAGCAGCATGTTCCACAAAAGTTCAGACTTTTCCATATTGCAATCAGCTGGCAGCCAACTGTTTATCTATCAATTTCCCATCGCGCCAGTTGTCAAGAAACTCTTGATAAAAAGGTGGAGGAGCCAGTAACATTTCCTTACTTTCTGTGCATACAAACAGTTGGACAGAGTAACCGGAGGTGCAAAGCGCTCCTGCATTGTCATAAATAAAGAAATCATAATTAATTTTTGCTGCGTCTGCGTAGTGCAATCGAGCTTTTACACTGTACTCTTTGCCAAAGTATAGCGGGTGAAAATAGTCAGTATGCAATTTACGTATCGGTGCAGAAATCTTTTCACGATAAAAATCGTCATAGGATATTCCGTAATCTTTACTCAAAGCCATCCGAGCATCTTCAAAATAGCTTGCGTAGTGCCCATGCCAGACAACACCAAGCATATCTATTTCCTGAAAACGTACCGCGCGCATTACTTCTGTAACTAGCGGAGCAGGTGCGTTTGGATCAATTTTAAAATATTCTTTACGCATGTCCCTGCTCTGCAACACAGAAGAGTGAAAATGTGGAGGCCTTTGCAGTGTTAACAAGTAGTGTCACCGCAAATTTATGAACATTGTCAGTGGAAATTTCTTTACAAGTTACTTGAACCTGTACGTTCGTTTCAGGAGGTATTTCTTGTAAAAATTTGGCACGACTGATGGATTGTACACGTAGGGGCACTTCAGAAAGTGTAGAGCATACCAATCTACCAACCATGATCTGTAAAACAGCCGGAAGAATCGGATAATCTGGGAAATGCCCATCAAAACCTTGAAAGTCTTTTGAGAAATTATAACACGCTGTAGCACTTGCCCCCTCACAGGTAATAGTGCCCACAAGCGAATCGACTATGCTTTCTTCAATCGGGGTCATGAGGTTTTCTCTGTAGTTGTGTTATGAGGATAAGGAATCGGCTTTTGTATCAGTTCACCAGTAAAATTATATCCTTCGTCTTCATAAAAAAGACGAGTAGGGTATGCCGTACTATGTTCTTTTTTCCAGTTTTTTAAGTACACAGTCGTTTCATTTTCAGCATTAATGCGTCGCTGGAGCTGAATTGCACCAGAACGCAGAGGGTCTACTGTGTAGCTAAGTAAAATTTTCTGTTCAGGACAACGGAGTTCGGTAATATTATCCGCGCCCTCTGTGGTGCAGATCGATGAAATTTGTTCAGGAAGATACAGGGCTCTCGCCATACGAATAAGAAGAGGCTCCAGCCGCGGATATTTTTTGATCATTGGTGAAACGGTAAACATTTTATAGCTATTCCGAGTAAGTTTAGCTTCAAAAATGGAAGTCCCCATCTGTGTCAGCAGAGCTATAGAGACCTCACTCCCATCCTTTTCTATGGAAACTATACCCTGCACAGGGATAGTCATTGAATGAATCTTCAGGGAACCATTCACCTGAAATGCCCCTTTTTCTACAGGCCAATTATGCTGAAGTAGTTCGGGTTGCATATTGGGTATTGCAGGCAATTGTGGAGGCAATTGCTTAGCGCACCCTGCTAACAGGGCGATAAGTACACATAGAAGATATTTCATGAGCTAAGTATCCTCTGAAAATAGGGCTGGAAGAACAAGAAGTGCACAAGGCATTGCTGCAAGCAGCCCAGTGAATACGCTCAACCCCATATCAAATAGAGCCGGATGGGTTGCAAAAAGTAGTGAACCGAATCCAGCAAGACTAGTTAAACCTGAGACAAGAATGGCTTGAGATGTTCCATGACTATTGTTCTTAATGGCGTGGGCCACATAAACGCCATAGTCCACACCATGGCCAAGAACGAGTAATGCTCCGGCGAGACTAAAAAGACTTAGCGGTCTGCCAAGTAAACCCATTACCCCGCCCATCATTAATAGACCAAAACAAGCGGGGAGAAGGGCGCATACGCACTGCTTAATAGCTCGATGCACAAGAGCAATGATGATGAAAATAAGGCCAAGGGCATAAGCAATAAATTGAGCAAATGTACCAGTCAGCACAGAGGCAAGTTCTTTTCCAAGACGTGAACCAGAAATAAGCCGTACGCCGTATTTTTGTTCAAACTCTGGCGTAAAGACTGCATTCACAGTCTTCGTATCTGAAAGGTAGGAAATAAGTGTGAATGCACTAGGCACTCCGGCGGCATTAACATCAGGTTCCGTATCAGAACTGGCAGCAACTGTACTGGTTTTAGTAGAAGCGTCAGTCTCAATTTGTGGGGAAACAGATCTTTCTACAAGCATGGTATCAAGTAGCGTTCCCATGCCCAGCTCACGCAAACTTTTTACCGTAATAGACTGCGGTGGGGTTCGGACAAAATCATAAAATGGCGTAAAAGCATGCTTAGCAAAGCCAAGAGCGATTCCTTTTTGCTGAACTATAGGGAGTACAGCTGGGTGTGTTGCCCAAAATTTTTCCCAATTCTGTCGGTTTTCTAATTGCTGCTGTTGGGAAGGGAGGAGTGGTGTAAGTCCGACTATCGCATTCGCTTCCTTGGAGCTAAGATGGCTGATAACCTCAGAGGTACTGCGTACTGCGTCATCAACTGAGTCGCCAAAGGCAAACAGCAAAGCTTCTCCGCTTGTTGTTCCCCAGATCTTACGAGTATCTTTTTCTGCCTGAAGTAGCTCCGCAGGACGTACCCCTAATGCTCGGATATGATCCTGAAAATGCAAATTGCTACTACCTATACATCCACCAATAAAAACAATGGTCGTAATTAGTAAGATGGCAACACGACCATTGCGCGAAAACTTCGGCAGTGGTTTAGATGCAATGTACCCAGTGTGACCGGAAATAACATGTGGCAAAACAAACAAAGTAAGTCCCAACGCTACCAACAAGCCGACTGTAATAAATACTGAAAGCTGTCGCAGGCCTGGCACTGGTGAGAGCAAAAGAAGTGAAAAAGCAGCAACAGTCGTTAATCCACTAATTGCAATAGGTGCAACCGCACTCTGAAGCAGCTGGCATTTTGAAGTTTTTTTGGTGCCAAGAACATAGTAAAGATGCAGCCCGAAATCGATTGTCATACCAACAAGTATGGGGCCAAATCCAAATGTTATAGCGGAAGCTGGCTTCCATCCTACAGCAACCGCAGAAGCTCCTGCGCAATAGGACAGCAACGGAAGTAGCAATAAGAAAAACAGCTGCTTTGTGCGTAAAAAACAAATGACAATGCCAAGCAAAGCGATACAGGCAATAATTGATGTTGTTTGAATGTCATTTTTAATGGTCAACGTATTGGCAGCGGCGTAACGCTGCGCTCCTAGCACTGTCCATGTAATTCCCTCTGGGAGCGTCATGGACAGCCGCTCAATTTCTCTTTCAAGTGCAACGGCAGCTTTTGAATTTGTAGTCATCACCGGTGTTGTAGCCATAATTAGGCTATGCTTACCGTCCTCTGTCATGAATACACCATGCAACACGCGCAGGTTTTTCATGTACGCGAGAGAAGCAACTTTTTGCAAAGCTGTTTGATGCAAGTTAAGCGGGTCAGCAGCAATCGTCGGGGCTTTAACAATGCCTTCAACCGTGCCTAACGTCTGCTTTTGTGTCACTAAGGTCTTACTTATGGAGTCCGGCTTAACATAGTTGGAGACCATGCTTTGCACATCAGTGGAAAACAGGCTCGGAACCATGTTTCGCAGAGCAACAAAGAAATTAGGATTAAGCGTATCCGGCTTATACGTCACCTTCGTAAAAAAATCTGATTGCATTGTCTGGGCAAGCTGGGCAGTGAAGTTTGCAAGAGCAAGCCCATTCAAGTCATCATCAACAGCATGCAATGTAATCAACATCCTATGCTGTTGCGGAGCTGATTGAATGAGGTCTAAATCAGAACTAAGAGTGCTTTTATCGTCTGGCAACAAATACGTAATGCGCTCTTCCAGCTTCATAGAAGTAAGGGAGAGGGCGCAACAAGCTATCAGCCCGCACATAATGAGCACAAGAAGCCCCCTGTGTTTAGCAAGGTAACTATATGTATTTGATACGAAACGGATCATGGTGTTTCAAATATAGTGGAAGGCAGTTGCGGGTTAATTTCTGCTTTCTCAAATTTTAATGTAATTATGCTGTCGTTTGCCTCAGTAATGGTAATGATTTTAATACCAAGTAATGACGCAGGTAATTCAATGGCAATACTTTTAATAAACGCTGCCATGTCCTTATTTTTAGGGCGCAACAAAATTGTCGGATTTTTTGATTCGGTAATGTTGATAGAAAAATCTTTCGTCAAAGTTTCTTCATCAATATTTATCCACAACAAGATCTGGTTAGCCATGGTGCGCAGGGAAGGAGTAAGCTCTGTCTTTACAATAGAGTAGTTTTCACCAGTACTCGTCCACTGCAATCCACCACCTTTATTTAAGATAAACCCAGATGTATTTGGAGAGGTGTATTCCCAGCGTAAGCTCTGAGGTTTTCGTAAAATCAGTTCCCCCGAGGTCACCAAAGGGGTGTTAAACAAAGATAGATTTGAAGACTGTTGGAATGCAGCTTTAATCACTGAAACATTCTCATTGGCAAGTTTAATACGTTCAAAAAGAGACGCCTCTTCACTGAACGATGAAATAGGTGCTGCTAGAAAAATCAACACCAATAAACTCATGAAAAATGTTCGCATTACGCGGCTTCCGGAATAAAAAGTTTGAGTGTGCCATCCATAAGCAGCGTGGTACCGTGCGAAAGAGAGCCATAAACCATGGCAAAATCATCAAAGCGAATATCAACTTTTAATTTTGCAGTAAGGGTCATGCCTACAGTAATTGGAGCCGTGTCGTAGAATTGGATATCCTTAACGCCAACAAGAAAGCCTTTTTGATCCTCTGCTTCATTTAAATGGTTAGTGTAGCCATTTAAAGATGCAAATCCCTGAGCAAGCAATTCGATAAAAACCAATGGCTGCAATACGCCATTGCTATCTGCAAACATGCTTCCGGCTGCAAAAGTAGTTTCCACAACACCGTTGTCATCATGGTGCTCGATGATTGAATCAACTAACAACATAGAACCAGTGTGCGGAATGTAGAGTGATGCCTGTTCTTTCATTAGTGTGTCTTTCTTAAAATGTTTTTTTGTCTTTCCAGGACTTGCTTCATTTGCAGGTGCACTGTTTTTTTAAGCACCCTGTGAGGGAAATCGCCCGAAACATGTTCTGGATCAATCGGCTCTAAGATGTGTAAGGATATTTTGGCAGGTGTAATCTCTCTAGCTCCGGCAGGAAGCAATATCTCTGTACCGGAAATACAAAAGGGAATGATAGGAACATTGCATTCTTTAGCAACCCAAAATGGGCCACTTTTGAATGACTGTAATGTGCCGTCACGACTGCGGCCAGCCTCTGGAAAAAAGAGAACTCTGCTGCCATTTTCAAGATGCTTCTTGCATTGCTCAAGGCAACTGGAAAAATCGCCTGTACGCATGTCGATATACTGTGCCATAGACATAAACGGAGCATAGAGCTTGATCAAAAAAGGTCTTCTCTGTGTCACAAACACAATATCACCATCATTGAGCAGTAGCCCAAGGTAATACAAATCCAAAATGGAATAGTGGTTCATAACAATAACAGCAGGTGCTTGTAGCGGAAACGGGTTTGCCCCTTCCCAACTAAGTGATGCGGGTATGAATAAACGCGTACACCACACATACCCCTTCCCATACAGCCAAATAAAATGGCGAATCATTTTATCCAGCGGCATCTTTCTTATAAAAAGATAGTAGGGTGAGGCTATAAGCATAGCTATAGATGTACCCAGCGTGTGCAGCAGCAAAAAACATAGCAACAGCACTGTGTACAACCTTGAAGTTGTCTTCATATTGCTCGTACTCATAACTGCCTGTTGTTACGCAGCAGCTTGCTGTAACTGCAAAATTAATTTGTAGATATCTTCCAGAGTTCGCACTTCTTTTACTTCTGGCTGGTTACGAAGTTTTACCCCGAAAGCTTTTTCCAACACCAAAACGAGGTCAACAGCGTCAAGGCTGTCCAATCCGAGGTCTTTATATAAGTGTGCGGTTGGAATCATCTGCTCCAGATCGAATTCAAATTCATCACTGATAGCTTTATTAGTAATCTCAATAAGTTCTTTTTCAGTCATAGTGGTGAGAGTCACGGTTATAGTCTCCTTAGGATGAGAGAAGCGTTTATGCCACCAAGGGCAAAACTATTTTTAAGAAAATATGTAACAGGAGTTTTGTAAGCTTCTGTAAACAGATTAATCGAACCACATTCGGGATCAACCTGTTCTAAATTTCGTGTCGGGTACAATGTTTCGTTTTGCAAACCGGAAATGGTTGCGATGGTTTCCAATGCCCCACTTGCAGCAAGCGTATGTCCCATATGGCCTTTAAAACTAGAAACCGGAATAGTAGTGCCAAAAAGTTCTTCAATCGCTTTAGCTTCAGCAATATCACCAGCACTCGTGCCTGTGGCATGGGCATTAAGGTAATCAATATCTTCAGCCGCAAGATCTGCTTGTCGCAGTGCTTCTTGCATGCAAAGTTTAATTGCATCGCTGTCGGGATTTGCTGGATTTTTGGGAGAAGAAAGTGTGGAAAAACCTACAATTTCAGCAAGGATATGGGCTCCACGCTTCATTGCATGATCATATGATTCCAAAAGAAGTAAGCCTGCACCTTCCGCACAAACAACACCGTCACGTTTTGTGTCGAATGGACGTGGCGTTTCTTGAGGGGTGTCATTATAGCTTGTAGATGCTGCATTAATGAAATCAAAAGAAGCGATACTTAGAGGGTGAAGTTCTTCTGTTCCCCCGCAGATCATCATATCTTGTTGCCCTAGAAGGATGGTTTCGTATCCAAGACCAATAGACTGGCTACTTGTAGCGCATGCTGCCGCTGGGGCAAGGATTCGACCTGTAACTCCAAGAGCCTGTGCTACAGATGAAACTGCCGCGTGCCCCATAAATTTAAAAAAAGTTGTCGATTTACAATGGTCGAGAGCTTTTTCAGGAAGGTAATGCGTAAAAAAATCTTCAATAAGGCCACCACAGTTTGTAGTACATGACAGAGCCATGCCTAGTCGTCCGGAAATAACGTCGTTCTCCGCCACTCCAGCCATGGCTAATGCTTCTTTGGCAGATAAAAAAGCAAAAACACCCATCTCAGTCATGGTGCGACGGTCTTTACGAGGAATGGTCTTACTATTTAGTTCCGGTACGAGGCCGGCAACATGAGAACGCATTTCCTGCACCTCATGCGCACGCTCCATATGCGTAATTGCACTACGCATTTCAGCAATGCCGGCATGTAAAGAGTTTACACCCTCACCAAAGGGCGAAACCGCTCCCATTCCTGTAATAACAACTCTATTTAACTGCATTTTTTAATCTCACTTTGAAGATGGGTGTGACCTAAGATGTCCCCGCAGGTAACAAAACCCGCTGTCATTGCACCCAAAATCCCGGGCCCCACAATTGCCTGTCCGGATAACAGCATATTTTTTATCGGAAATGCAGCTGTAGGGGGAAGCTGGTTTACCGAATGCTTTACGCCATACCCCGCGCCATAGGGAGCATGACAGTAATCCTTAATAGTAAGGGGGGTGCTGACGCTGACTATGGAAAAATTATCTTTTAATTCAGGAAGAGCACGTGTTGCAGCTAAAACAATCTCAGCAGCAACAGTACGCTTGTTTTCTACGTATCCATTAATTCTCTGGTGTGGTTTACTTCCTTCAAACCTTGCCCATTCTGCATATGTGGCAGGGGTGAACAAAGAAACGCTGGTGCCATGCTTTGTCGTATCGCTACTGGTGATCAACATTTGCCGTTTGGCAATCGGAATTTCAGCACTTAAAACGTCATCAGCAGATGCTACATCAGAGGCCAGTATTACATTGCTTTGAACAAGTTCTTCTATTGGCTTGGTTGTATAACCATAAACACCAACGAGAGATGTAGTAGACTCTAATTCTTGGTAATATCTTTTGCGAATGTTACGAAGACTTGCTTCAGGGAGAATATCGGGAAGGCATGCCGGATGACATGTGGCAATAAGCATGTCACTTGGCAAGTACGATCCATCGTCAAGAACAACTCCCGTAGCCTGTCGATTATCATCAATGACCACATTAGCGACACCATTGTTATAAACAATACACCCATCAAGATTGGCCAGTTCTGCTTGCATAGCCTCGAACAGGGCTCGGCCGCCACCTTTAAAAGTGCCGCTACTTCGAAAGTACGTACCTATGCTGCTGGCAAAAAAGACAAAAGGTGCTTCTGACTCTAGTAACCCACAAAATAAGTTACTCAGAATACCTAAACACATTTTAACCTGCGGCTCAGAAATGAACTGTTCTACAACTTCCTTAAATGACTTACTTGCTAGTGGATGAGTCGCGATCGCCTGAAAATCAGCATTATACTGATAGGTGTGGCTCAAGGCGCGGACCTCTTGCAAAAAGGCTTTAAGGCCTTTTTCTTCCTGAGGGAAAAGAGCAACAAGTGATTTCTGCAATGCGTCATAACCTTGTGGCATTTGCCAAACAAGACCGTCAGGGAAATGGACAGCAAAACTATTATCTTTAATAAATGGCAGGTAGGTTAATTTTTCGTAAACATTGAGATACTCAAGCAGTGAACGCAGAGGGCCACCGGCATCCATGCCACTCAGGCAATGAACTCCGGTGTCAAAATAAAACCCCTTACGTTCAAATCCCTGTAACAGCGGGGCAGTTCGTACACCTTTTTCAACAACAGTTACGTCGTATCCATTTTTTGCCATAATAAGCGCAGAAGTTAATCCGGCACAGCCTGACCCGATGACTACACACTGCATGCTACAGTCCTTTCGTATTCACGATCAGGCAGGCGTTGGTTCCACCAAATCCCGCAGAGTTCAACATAACTCGACCAGGAGGCGTTGAGTTATTCTCAACGACCATGTTCAGCTTGGCGCTTCTTTCATCAGGGGTCTCAAAATTTATTGTACGAGCTGTGAATCCGCCCTGTGCCTGCAATATGGAATACACAACCTGTGAAGCACCCGACATCCATAATTCATGTCCTGTCATGGACTTTAAGGCGGTCACACGCACTTTGTTCTCACCAAAGACGGAAGTGATGGCAAACGCTTCTGCATCATCTCCAACTGGGGTAGCGGTTGCATGGGCGCTAACGAGATCGATGTCTTCAGATGTCAAGTTCGCACGCTGCAACGCATCTTCCATCGCAGCTTGTAAACCGGAGCCATTCGGACGACATAAGTCTTGTCCGTCAGAAGAAAATCCATATGCCTCGATTTCACCAAGAATAGTGGCACCACGCTGAACAGCTAGATCATATCGTTCCAATACAATCGCGGCAGCCCCACCAGAAGGAACCAAGCCATCACGGTTTGCATCAAATGGACGACTTGCCTGTGCTGGTGAATCAATGCGACGCGAAAACGCTTCAAGTGCATCAAAGCTACATAGTGATTCCCAGTTAATTTCCTGAGCTCCACCGCAAATAACTCTGTCTTGCCGCCCCATGGCGATTAGATCTGCAGCCTGCCCGATGGCATGACCACCACTTGAGCATGCAGAACTGATACTCCACGATGCACCACGAACCCCGAGTAGAACGTTTAAGTTAAGCGTAATGGTAGAAGTCATGGCTTTAAAACAATAGCCGGAACTGATTCCGGAAGTTGAGCCATCCTGCTCTGTAAGCTTTGCCTGTTCTACTTGAGCCCTTGCGGTTGAATCGTTGCCAAAAATAAGACCTGTGCGGGCATTCTGAATATCTTCAGTTTGTAAACCGGCTTTTGTAAGCGCTTGTGTCACGGCAGAGTAGGCTTGAATTGTAAAATTTGGCATCGTTTTACGCTGCCGGCGCGTAAGGCCACATCCTGCATAATCAAAACCGTCAATAACACCGGAAAGTGGACTGAAAAACCCCATATCTTTCCGCTGGTTAACTATTTGAACACCGCTTTTTCCAAGGCGCAAACTATTCTGAACACTGTCTAAATCGAGTCCAAGGCAGGAAACAATCCCAATCCCCGTAATTGCTACTCTATGCATCATGATGTGTGGATCCCACCGTTTACAGAGAATGTCTGTCCGGTGATGTACTGAGCTTTGTCTGAACAAAGGAAAGAAACCATATAGGCCACTTCTTCGGGACGACCAAATCTTCCCAGTGGCACCCGCTTTTTAATCTCATCAACTGGAAGACCATCAAGCATTTCTGTTTCAATAAAGCCGGGTGCTACAGCGTTTATCAGTATATTGCGTCTGGCAACTTCCACAGCCAGAGAGCGGGTAGCCCCAATGAGGCCGGCTTTTGCTGCGGAGTAGTTGGTCTGTCCCGGATTACCAGTCTGGCCTGCAGTGGAAGCAATGTTAATGATACGGCCTTTTCGCTTACGCATCATATGAGGCAGAAGAGCACGGGTGACGTTAAAAAAGCCGTTTAAATGAACATCAATAACGCTTTTCCAACTATTGTCGTCCATCATGCCGAACAAAGAATCCGCGCTGAAACCAGCATTGTTGATTAGAACAAACGGAGGGGAGTCAAGGAGGGGGGCAAGATTTTTTTCAACTGCGCTACCGTCTGCGACATCAAAGGGGAGCAGGGTACAGGATACGCCAGTAGCTTTGATTTGCTCTGCAACAATTTTTGCCTGGCCGTGATCGCTTCGGTAGTTGAGAAAAATATCAAATCCATCCTGTGCGAGCTGTACAGCAATTGCAGCTCCAATTCCTTTACTGGCTCCAGTAATAAGAGCAGTTAGTCGTGGATTAGTCATAGTTTTTTCTCCCCCTAAAAAAGTGAACATAGCTTGCGATATCGCAACCTACTTCTTTGGGCTTTGTAGAGTAACAAGATTTATTTTATCAGCTTGACTTTGTTGTTTCTATTAAGCGTGGTCTGTGTGGGTCAAAGCTGTATTTGCGAAATGGTCATGCATAGCTTTGAGTATTCGGAGTAGTGTGTGGAGACGGTAGAAACAATTGCAACATAAAAGCTTTTTTGAGTAATACATAGAAAGTAGTCTGTTACTTACTTTCCTATCGGCTTTTTGGGAAAACGATACAAGATCAATCTTCTTTATGCTGATAAGCAGATTACAATACAGCTTGTTTTAGTGTTCCTACTAATAGGAAATATATAAATATTTTTAATGAATATCGCTAAGCATCTTCATCAAATCCTATAGAAAAATTACTAAAGAATAATGACCAGATCAAAATAGGTAACAAGCATTCTTTTTAATTGATACACAATTTTTCCCCAATTTTTAGCGTACGACAACTCAAGGTGTTGAATGTGAAAACACTACAAATACAGTATGTTGAAATCATGTTTCGAGAGGTGCTATTCAAAAGTAATAATACCAGCAGAAGTATTTATGAAAAAATTACAGTGACGTAAAGATATTTCCCATGGCTTTGTCCTAGTGATCCTTTTTTCTTGGTTACGATCGTAATTTTTGTATGTAATTAGGGACGTTTTGTTCACAAGTTGTTAGCAATAATCGTGAATGGGGGATGCCGAAAATGAAACAAGCAACGTGAACACCGCTAATAGCGTTAACTAAGTTAACATATGGTTTATTTGTTTAAGCTCTTCTTTTATGTCCGGATAACCTCTTCTAATTCCTAAAAAGCAAGGAAGGATTCGTAAGATGATAGATTGATAATGAATTTCATTATAGATGGTTTGTCTAGTTTTTAAACATGCATTGGAGTCAAACCATGAAGAAACAAGTAGGGGTGCTGCTTGCCCTTATCGGCATTATGCTGTCTTTGCCGATGAGTGGACATGCGGAGGAAGAGAAGACGTATTATCTTGAAGGGATGACTGTCACAGCCCAAAAGGTAGAACAGAATATTCAAAAAATTCCAGGCACTGTTGAAGCGCTGACTGATTTAGAACTGGAAGAAAGGGTTATTAACAACTTCAAAGAATTTGTAGAGTACATTCCAAACGTATTCTTACGTAAAAACAGTATAGATAACGCACTGGTTATCCGTGGTGTTTCATCATTTGCAGGCTCCTTATACTCCACAGCGGGTTTTTACGTTGATGGCGTAAACTATCCTATCCACCAGATGCAAGATCTGGATTTTTGGGACATTGAACGCATTGAAGTTCTCAAAGGCCCACAAGGTACTTTGTACGGACGTAACTCTGAGTCAGGTGTAATTAATATTGTTACCAAAAAGCCGACATTCGACTTAAGTGGTAAAATTTACACTCAGCTAGGCGCATATGATGCTCATGATGGAGAGCCAATAGCCCGTGGTGGTTTTGCTGTTAACATACCTGTTATCGACAATAAATTTGCCATGAAATTTTCCGGACAACGCGATTATTCCAGTGGCTGGATGGAAAATACCTATGATGACGAACATGCACAAAAAATTAATCAGCTCGGTGGTCGTTTCACAACCCTGATTACTCCGACCGAAGATTTGGAAATTATCACAATCATCGAACAGAGAAAAAAAGATAACGGCGTAGGGGTATACCGTTACATCGAAGGGCCTAACAAAACAAAATACAATACTCTTGAATGGAACGGTGACAACGAAAACCGCGTAAATGCTGGTGCACAGGTTCTCAAGGTTAATTACGACGTAGGCAGCTTTGATATTGCCTCTGTATTTGCTCATCATCTGTTCCAGCAGCACTATTCAAACGATGCTGATATGTCTCCGGCAGATTGGGGTAATTCTGGCGGTAAAAACCGTATCAGTATCCTGAGTGAAGAGCTGCGCTTCTCATCTAAACAGGGAGAAGATCGCCTTTTTGATTGGCTTGGTGGTTTCTACGGGTACATTGAAGACGTAAAAACACGCTACGCCGCTGCCGGATACACGCACCACACCAAACAGGACAACAGCGGGGCTGCGATATTTGGTCAGACAACTTGGAACATGACACAAAAATGGCACCTTACTGGTGGTCTTCGCCTCGACTGGTTGTCTCTTGAAGGTAAGAAAGACTTGGAAGGTCCAGGTAGTACTGATCGCTTCTCTGAAAATCATTCCTACACAGAACTGTTACCTACAGTCAGCTTAGCATACGATATTACAGACGATATCCTTACGTACGCCAAAGTAAGTAAAGGGTACCTTGCTGGCGGTTATGATTACTCAACAGCAAAAACTGAAGATCAGTTCTACTTTAAACCAGAGTACTCTTGGAACTATGAATTAGGTTTAAAAACTAACCTTTTTGAAAAAAGCCTTATTGCCAACGTAGCACTTTTCTACATCAACATCGACGACAAGCAGGTTGCTCAGATGGAGCCAACAACTGGCGACCCTGAACGCCGTCGTATTGTTAACGCTGCTAAAGCACGCTCCTACGGTGCTGAACTCGATTTACAATGGATGCCTGTCGCAGGACTTACCGTAAAAGGTGGACTCGGTTATCTGAATAGCCGTCTGAAAGACTGGCAGACTGAAGGTAGCGATCCTTTCGACTATGACAACAAAGTTACTCCGGGCTCCCCAGAGTGGTCTTACACAATTGGTGGCACCTATCGCTGGGAATCCGGCATGCTCGTTGGTGCAGACCTTGTTGGCGTAAGCTCCTTCTACACAGATACTAAAAACCAATCTAAAGTTGATGGTCGTACGCTGGTAAACACACGTGTCGGTTTTGAAGGCGAAGACATTGAAGTCATCTTCTGGGTGAAAAACCTGTTCAACAAAAAATATTACGAAAACGAATGGGCTTGGGGACCAGGCAGCACACTTGCACAACAGGGTGCTCCTCGTTCTTTGGGTGTATCGTTAACTTATAACTTCTAACAGTATGCGAAATCACCCAAGAGCGGTGGTTTCGCATTTTTTTGGAGAAAGCAATGGCTAGAAAATTATGGATTAACGCAACTGAATCTTTTGGACTGCATAAATCTCTCGAAAATCCGCCTTGGCATTACCTAGTGAGCCTTGGTTTTGGACATGTTCTTCCGAATGATGACTTTGTTGATGGGGCGTTAACCCTTGGTGAATATGAAGTGGCAACTCCATCCCTTCTTAAGACACAGCTCCCGTTGCCTATTAAAGAAATCGATACGGTGGCAGGTCAGGCTGGCACAACCATTGAAGCCGGTGACGTGGCAGCACGAAAAATCTCTTTTGATGACGATGCAGAAGTGGGCACACATCAGGTGGTTGCCACCACTAAGGAAGAATTTTTTGCATTGTGGGAAGAAGATGGGAAAGTTTGCACTGCGAACAAACCGCTGCATGAAGTGAAAGATAAGGACGTTCTTACCAGCGTAAAATATCAGGCTTTCGCAAAAACATTCCTTAAACACAAAGAATGGACAGAACCCAAAGAGCTAGGTCATGCGCTCGAACTTACCCCTCTTACTGATCTTAGCGATGTGCATGTGGGGGATTGGGTAACTTTTAGCGTCAAATTTATGGGTAAGCCATTCACCTGCACACAGGAAACAATGGAATTTCTTCTTGCATCTTCCAACACATTTGGCGGCGAAGCCGGTGGAGAACTCGAAGGCTTCTTCTTGTCTGCATACATCGTAAACGGCAGAGCGCGAATCAAAATGCCAACAGCAGGTGCTTGGCTTATCAACGTATTCTCCCGCCAGGACGTCACTGCGGATAACGAACTGAAAGAACTGAGTGAAAGTTGCCACAGAGTCTACTTCGGCAGCAGCGTCACTTTTAACGTAAAAGCTTAATCTTAACAGGGCGCTTTGAATAAAAGCGCCCATTTCCTATAGGTATCAATATGACCGAACAATCACACCGTCATTTTAAACGAATGGGCGAAGCGCTCGTACGCTTTCGCTGGTTGTCTTTACTTCTGGTGGTTGCTCTAACTGCTGGCTTCTTCTTTATGTCACAGGGACTCACGTTTAACGGATCAACGAAAATATGGTTCGTGGACAATGATCCTGCAATGAACCGCCTTGATGTATTTAAACAGCAGTTCGGGAATGATCATTTTGTATACCTGATGCTGGAACCGAACAACGAGAAGGGCGTTTTTAAAAAGGATACCGTTAACTCTTTACGGAATCTTGCGGGTGAACTGGAACGTGAAGTTCCCTTCCTGAAAGACATGACATGGGTTGGTAACGCTGAAGCCATTGATCCTCTTCAGGACGGAATCCATATTCTCAGACTCTTTGAAGAAGATGTACCACAAGACCAGAGCAAGGTAGCCGCACGTGGTGCACGTGCGTTAAGAGAAGAAGATTTTGTAGGCCGGTATATTTCTGCTGACGGAAACACTGCAGCAATTATGCTTGAAATGAGCGCTTATCCTGCCGGTGAAAAAAATCCAGAAGCACAGGTTGCCTACACCGTATACAACATTTTGAGCAAGAAAGAGTTCGCCGGATTCAATTCATGGGTAGTTGGCGAGCCAGCCTTTATGTTCAACTACAATGTGCTGGCTGGCAAAGAAACGCCGATGCTTTTCGGTATCTGCATTCTTGTTCAGCTTATTTTGCTTGCCTTACTCACACGCACAGTGCGCTCATCTCTTGTTCCTCTATTAATTGTTGTTATTAGTGTTCTCTGGACGTTTGGGATTATCGGCTTAACAGGACTGCAACTAAACCTGATGATCATCGGTCTACCAGTCATTCTCATATGCGTGGGGGTAGGTGATGCCGTGCACGTGATTGTTGCGTTCAATGAACGTTATCAATCGGGTGTTCCGCGAAAGAAAGCGGTGAAAGATGCTATTGCAAGCGTTGGGCTACCATGCCTGCTCACAACGCTCACAACCGCAGCAGGCTTTTTCTCCTTTATTGCAGCTCCGATCAAACCTTTTCAAGAAATGGCGTGGTACGTGCCGGGTGGTGTTATTGCAGCACTAGTTCTGACTTTCCTGCTTGTACCGTTCTTTTTCTCCTTCGGTAGAGAGTTTCCAAAAAACATCAAAGAAGTCCCGCAGCGTAAGAAAGATATCTTCGATCGTTTTTTTGCTCGCCTCGCTGAGTTCGTCATCAAAAGACCAAAACAGATTGTTGCCTGCTTCTCCATTTTTGTTGTGGCTGGACTTATTGCGGCAAACTTTGTGCAAATCGAAACGAATAACACACGCTTGCTGAAAAAAAACGTGCCAATGCGTCAGGCTATTGAGCATGTCGATGAGACTATGGGCGGCTCCATGGCAATCGAAATCATTCTGGACACTAAAAAAGAAAACGGCGTACGTAACGCAGCTTTTCTTCATAAAATGGAAAAGCTCGAAAAGAGCATTGAGCAGCACGAACTTGTCACAGACGTAAATAGCGTCCTCGACGCCTTACGTAAGGTTCGTAAAGGGATGCACGGCGGATCGGAAGAATATTATTCTCTTCCTGAAACAGATGGTGCGGCGGCTGAATATTTAATGTTGTACGAAATGGCCGGTGGTGACCAGCTGGACAAAATGCTTTCCTTTGATGGCTCTATTGCGCGAATTAATGCCCGTACTACAGCTCTGGGAACTGCTGAGGCACGTACTCTGCGCACTGATATCCTTGAAGTTGCCGACAGCCTCTTTGCAGGCGGCGTCACTGTAGAAACTACTGGCTCTCTCGATATGTCGGTTGCTCTTACTGACAATATTGCTTCAGGCCAGAATGCAAGCTTTGCATTAGCTTTTACAGTTATCGGGCTCATTATGATCTGGGCAATGCGTTCCGTTAAGCTCGGTATGATCAGCATGATGCCGAACGTATTCCCTGTCTTAATGGTGCTTGGTTTACTTGGCGTAACAGGCATCTACATGGACACAGTTGTTATGAGTGTCAGCGCAATGATCATCGGCGTTGCGGTTGATGACACTATCCACTTCTTCATTCGCCTCCGCAGAGAATTCGAAAAAACTGGAGACTATGAGTCTGCCATTCGAGAAACAATCATCGGCGCTGGCCGTCCGCTTCTTTTCACTACACTTACTTTATCCCTTGGTTTCAGCGTGTTGATGATCTCTGCCATGATGGGCTGGGTTAAAATTGGCGCACTCGCAGGTTTTGCTTTTGCGTGTGCATTGCTTGCAGACTTACTGTTTGCACCGGCTCTCGTGCTGATATTCAAACCATTTGACCAGAAAAAAGCGTAAGGAAAAATTATGTCTAAATGGATTATGCCCGCTCTTCAACGGGGCGGTAATTTTCAGTTGTTCTGCTTTCCTTTTGCAGGAGGCGGAGCATCAGCCTATCGCACATGGCTCCGTGAAAATACTCCAGAACTGGAAGTTGCAGCAATTCAGCTTCCGGGTCGGGAAAACAGAATTGCTGAACCACTTCTGTACGATATGAAGTCAGTCATCAATTCTCTTGTCGAAGAACTACCGAGGCACATAACTCGCCCTTATGCCTTTTTCGGGCACAGCCTCGGAGCTCGGATGGCCTTTGAAGTGGCACGGGCATTAAGCAAGCGCGGACATCAGCCACCTGCACACATCTTTGTTTCAGGGAGTCGTTCGCCGGAAATTCCAGAACCGCGCCCTTTGCATAAGCTGACAGACAACGAGTTTTGTGAAGAGCTAGGTCGCTTTGGAGGAACTCCACGCGAATTAATGGAAAATCCAGAATTAATGGCACTGTACCTGCCTATCTTGCGTGCAGATTTTACTGTGGATGAGACGTATGAATACACAGCGCAGAACCCTTTACCGGTTCCAATCACCGCCTTTTGCGGCATTGATGATCCGGAAGCAACTCCGCATGAAATGCTCGGATGGAAAAATCATACCACAGGAATTTTTAACTTTACGCAGATAGAAGGTGATCACTTTTTCATTCAAACCCAATGGGCAGAAGTGTTGAAGCTTGTCACTGACACCGTAAAGGAAGGTGCTTGTGCAGAGCATTGCATCGCTATGTAAAAATATTGTTGAAGAGGATAGCGCGATTTTTCCCCGGGTCACGCTATCTACTCCTTCAATACGGCAACTGGGAATGGAGGACTTGCTCACGAATCAGACATTCAGTTTTTGCAAGCAAGAATTGCATACGTGGGTGTTTTCGTATTCTGAGCTGTTCGATGTTCCTGCATTACAAGACAGCCTGTCCGCTCTTGAAATAGAGCGGGCAGCGTTGTTTTCCACAAAGGAGCTTTCCAGTCGTTACACGTATGCACGAGGACTGCTGCGTACTGTGCTTTCCCGCTATGTAGGCGTAGCACCGGAACACGTTTCGTTTGAATACTCCTCGCTTGGTAAGCCTTATATTAACAATCGTTCGTTACATTTTAATCTTTCCCATTCTGAAGACGTCGTTTTTCTTGTGATCTCAGAAGAGTTCGAGCTTGGTGCTGATGTTGAAAAAATCAGGTGTGTTCCTGAAGGCACATCCATAGCGGATAGGTGGTTCACAAAACAAGAAGCAGAGTGGATTTGCTCATCCGATCACAACACCCATAAAAGTGCAGCGTTTCTACGCTGCTGGGTTATTCGTGAAGCATTTGTAAAAGCAGTGGGTTTTGGACTGATGCTCCCTTTGAATTCCTTCGGAGTGTTGCTGCCGGAATTTACGATTACTGAAGTCACCTTAACAAATACGCCCATGTCTCCAACAATCACAAAACATGAACGAAGCGATGACGTTTTGATTATCGAACTTACACCACAAAACGGGTACTGCGCTGCAATTGCAGTGCTCACCGTATAAGGAGAACAGCTATGAGTGCAGTATCAATAATGGATTGTATTGGTCAGACCCCGTGCCTTGAGCTCAATATGAAGGGTGGCAGCGTCTATGCTAAGGCAGAATTCCTTAACCCGGGTGGATCAATAAAAGACAGAATAATACGCCATATTTTGGATAACGCAGAAGCAAAAGGGCGTTTAACTCGCGGTATGCATATCGCAGAAGCTTCCAGCGGCAACACAGGTATTGCTCTAGCGATGGTAGGTGCCGCAAAAGGGTATCAAGTCACTATCTTTATGCCTGAAAATGCAAGTGTTGAACGACAAAAAATGATTCGTCATTTGGGTGCAACTGTTGTTCTCACGCCTGCGGAAAAAAGCGTTGGCGGTGCTGTGGATGCTTTGCAAGAGCTTATTTCGAGTAATGAAAACATTTTTACCGTGGGGCAGTTCGTTAACAAGGAAAATATTCAGGCTCACTACCGCACAACTGCTAGAGAATTATGGGAAGACGTTTCACGTGACGTAGATTGTTTTATCAGCGGCATCGGTAGTGGTGGCACGTTGATGGGAGTTGGTCTGTACCTAAAAGAGCAGTCACCAGACATTAGCATTGTGGCAGTTGAACCCAAAGGAGCGTCTGCACTGCTTGGCCATGCCTCAGCACTTCACCGTATTGAAGGTATCGGCGATGGTTTCATTCCTGAAATCCTGCAACCAGATCTGATAAGCAGAATTGTCGAAATTGATGATGAACTAGCTATGCAGTCCGCATCAAATCTAGCAAAAAGTCATGGCGTTCTTGCCGGCATTTCTTCCGGTGCCAACCTTGCAGCTGCAGCCCTTGTCGCTGAAGAACATCCTGAATGGCGCATTGCAACTATTCTACCGGACAGAGCAGAGCGATACTTCAGCACAGACTTATTCGGTGCACTGTAATGAAGAAAGTAGCGATACTGGGTGGATATGGAAAAGTCGGTTCTGTAGCTGCTTCATACCTTATGCAACAAGGTGATGTTGACTTGTATATTTGCGGACGCAATTTTCAGGCAGCCTCAAGTGCCGTGACTAAGCTCACCACAACTTCAAAAAGCAATGCTGAAAAGCCGATAGGAAGCTGCAAGCCTTACCAAATAGACATTAAAGACCTAAAGGCTCTACGGAGCCTGCTTTCTGCATGTGACGTAGTTGTTAACTGCACAGGTCCAACCGCGTTGATTGGCGACACGGTAGCCCGTGCTGCTATTGAATCCAACTGCCACATGGTCGACCCGGGTGGATATGACTATGTTATCGAACTCATCCGCGACCTTGAGGATGAAGTAGCAGAGCGCAAACTACAACTTTGTTTTGCAGCTGGAATTGTTCCCGGAATTTCTGCCTCACTTCCTTTATCTATGGCAAAAGAGTTCTCACAGATTTTCTCAATCACAAGCTATTTCGCCGGTGAAGATGTTTGGTCATACGGTTCTATGTACGACATGGTTTGCGGTATGGGCGAACTAAAGGAACTTGGTGCCTCCCAAGCAGAAAATCGCAAAAGAACTCCACTGCCATTTTCTGAAAGATTCGTTCATTTCCCAGTGCTCCCAGAGCCGTTCGGGAAAAGCATTGCGCAGCCTTTCTACACAAAAGAGTTCGAACGAGTTGTAAAGCAAACAGAAGCATTTTCTGGAAAATGCTTTTGGGTAAACACAGGGCCTTTATTCTCTGTAACGTTAAGCCTCGTACGCCTTACAGGCTGCTACCGGTATCCCTACCTTACTGATCTGTCAGCACGTATTCTATGCCGCGTTTCTGCTCTGGATAACAAAAGGAAAAACACAAAGGGCTACATGCTCGTGTCTACAATAACAGGTGTGCACGACGGAAAAGTTTCCACAACAGAAGGAATTCTTCGTTTCCCGGATTCATATACGGGCACAGGGCTTGCCAGTGCAATGATGGCGCACCACATTGTCACAGGAAAGTCTAAGCATTTTGGAATCAAAAGTTTTCCAGAAATGATGGAACCGAAAATTGTCCTTGCAACATTGCAAGAACAAGGGATTACCGTCGAACATATTTCAAAAGAAGGAGAGTAAAATGCAGTCACTTTGTAAACTGGGACTAAGTTGTCTGATTATCGCCGCAGTACTTGCGCCGCAGTCTGGATTTTGCCTTACTGGTCGAGAAATAGCGGAGTGTATGGACGCAGTAGACACGAGTGAATGCGGTGAAATGCAATCCGTTATGGTCATCAAGCGCGGCAAGCAGCAGCTTTTACGCTCAATGGAAGTAAAAAAGAAAAAATTCAATGGAATTGAAAAACAGGTGATTCGCTTCTCAGAGCCGCAGGACGTCCGCAATACCTCCTACCTGACATGGGCATACAAAGACATTGATAAGGAAGACGACATGTGGGTGTACATGCCTTCTGAATCTCTTGTTCGCAGGGTTACCGGAGGCGGTAAAAAAGGGCCGTTTATGCGCAGCGATTACGCAAACGAAGATGTTTCTAAACGTGAAGTAGATGACGATACCCATGTCCTACTTCGGGAAGAAAAACTCTTCGGCGTTGATTGTTATGTTGTAGAAATGACACCTGTATATCCGCAAAAAACAAATTTTAGCAAACGTCTTACGTGGATTCGCAAAGACATTTGGCTTCCTGCAAAAATTGAGTACGTCAATCACGCAGGTAAAAAGTACAAACAGCTGGTGTATGGCGGGTATAAAAAGATTCAGGGAATCTGGAGTACTACTCGCCAAAAAATGACAACACCATCACGCGGTACGGTTACCATTATGGAGTATCGTAAAATTACTTATAACACCGACCTGAGCGATTCACTGTTTATGCAGACTGACTTGAAACGATAGCATGCCTTGCTCTTTCCCTGCGCCAATTCCGCTTCGTTTCTCATTGAGTACAGATTCTACAATTATGACACGATACATACTACACATACTCAGCGCTGCTTTGTTCTGCCTGCTGGTGATTTCAAGTTCATGTCTTGCCGCCGATGTTCAAAATGAAGAACTGAGCATCGGCGGTGATCCATTTGCAGACGATGAAGGATTTACAATCCCTCAAGAACTTATTGACGATTCAACAACCTCTGTAGAAGGGGGCGTCTTCACATATGCTGGATTCTTTGAATCACGCAATCAATTCGGACTAAACACGCCCAAGACTCCCATATCTATACGGCAACGCCTACGGATTGAGGCAGATTATCGATACAACCAATTCTCTGGATTTTTAAGCGTAGATGGAGATTATGAATTCGCAGCGCAATTTTGGGATGGCACTGGACACAAGGCGCTTTATCCATGCCTGCGTAGCGCGTATCTAAGCTACGATTCGGACAATCTCGACGTCATAGTCGGGAGCAAGGTTATTCGGTGGGGAACAGGGGATGGAATTAATCCTATGGATTTAATTAATCCACTGGATGTCCGAGATCCGATTGCGTCCGGTCGAGCCGACAACCGCCTTCCGGTCTGGTTGGCCAACGCCACATTGGTTATAGGCGACTGGGCATTGGAAGGCGTTTTTCTGCCGGTAGCCAGTGTGGAAGATATTCCAAGACAAGGAAACCCGTGGGTTACACAGGGATTGAGTGACCTTTATGAAGGTGAGGATGCAGGAACTCTGGAACTTGATTCACAGGAAGTACCGAATCGATGGTTCAGTGATGTTGAGTTTGGAGCAAGGCTCTCCCGTAATATTGAAGGATGGGATGTTGCCCTCATTGGGTATTATGGATTTGTCAACTCGCCTGTGTACGGACGATACGAAACGGCTTCAGGTGTTCCTGAATTTCGACCGAAGCACCCACGTTTTGCAGCCTTTGGTCTTAACTTTGCCAAAGGCGTAGGAAACGGCACCATTCGTGGCGAACTTGCGTATAAACCACAATATCCAGTCGCAATGGAAAGTAGTCGTGACGGTATAGGTAGACGCGATCTTTGGCAGTGGGTTGTGGGCGGCGATTACAACTATGACGGTATCTACTACGTAAATCTACAATTCTTTATGGATGCAGTTTCACAGTATTTCAGCACCGCCGATGAAGGTTTTGTCGGCACAAAGCTCTGGCACGGAATTACATACGAATTAAGTAGAACCTTGTTTAGAGATGATCTGAAGCTCGGCGTGCGCGGCAAAGCCTACACCAGTAATGACGGGGCAATTGTTGAAGCTTTCGGTGAATATAAACTCGGAGACGAGTGGAGCCTTTCTACTGGCGTGATGATTTGGACAGGATCAAACAAGGGCTTGCTCGGGCAGTATGATAATAACGATTTGTATTACTTTACTGCCCGATATTACTTTTAATTAACGTTAAAATTTAAATGCTGATCAAGAGAAGCCTGACGCATCATGTGCTCTGACTGATATTTTTTAGGCTGAGATCCAAACTGTTCCACAAATGCACGAGAAAGGTGACTCGGACTTGAAAATCCGCATTCATATGCTATTTCGGAAACATTTCTCCGTCCATCTTCTAACAAGCGCCTTGCACACTCAAGGCGCTCTTTTCGTAAAATTCCAAAAACTGTATTGCCGTAAATAAGTCTAAATAATTTGTTCAAACGGGTGTGCGACAGTCCAACATTCTTCGCCAACCCTGGCAAGGATGGTGGCGCAGAGATATCTTCCATCAATATGGTGTATGCCTTACGTGTAGCCTTTTCTTCAAAATCCGTAATACCTTTGCTAAAGGCCGCAATAGAATCGAGCAGGCTAAATTGGGTGTAGAGCAGCTCCAGTGCCTTGTACTCTAAAAACATTTTCTTAAAATTTCCTTCAAGCGGGCATTCTAAAATTTGCTTTGCACTTATTTGTAACGACATAGGAATTGCTGCTTCTGTAAAGAAGGGGCAAACATCTTTTTCCGAGGCAGCGCCTTCCACCAGCGAAAGAAAAGAGCATTTTTCTTTAGAAACAATGGAAGATAGTGTTTCCAAAGAAACTTGTAATCCCACAGCCTGCAAAGGTGTACCTGATTGTGTTTTAGAGATGCCACAACAATGGGGCAGATATGAGCACGTGCAGTGCCCAGTCTGCGTCTGTAATTCCCTTTGCTCACCATGCGCATCATACAGTGAAAGAGTGGTGTTTCCTGAAAGACAATATAAAAATTCAACTGGAGCATCATGCTGCTCGAATTGAAATTCTTTGTCAGAAACAATCGCAGGGCAGTTCTGCACCAAGAGTTTTATTCCTGATCGGATCTGGTATTCATTCCACAAGCATTGCTCTTCTTCCTCAGGAATCCATGACTCACTGTCTGTGAATGCTTGCTTCCAATTGTTTATACTGATCTTAACCACAGTTACCTCCTGTAAAGATTGTGTAATCAGTATTAAATGAAATTGCAAGTCGTTATCAAAATAGAAATGGCTACCTGATATTATCAGGTAGCCATTTTTTAATACTAAGCTAACATGCTTTGCATATAGACTGGGAGTAGCGTTTCCAACGACGGAAAGTGCACTGCACTGCCTTGCAAGGCTTTGCGAGCGTTAGAGTTATCGAAACGGAATTGTCGGGAGATACTCTCTGGATTCACATCGTCTGGTAATAGAGGAAGAAGGGGGTAGAGCGGATTCTCCGGCTGCGCAATCGCTTTTCTCCACTGCGCATAGGGGACAACCTGCAATGCAGATGTGACCTGCCTGAGCTCTTCTACCAACTGACGAGATGAAACAGGGTTAAATCCGTCCAGATGATATACGTTATGCTCCAATGTGCCGCGAGAAATGTGAACCAGGGCCTCTGCAACTGTATCTACAGGCAGAAAGTTTTCCACACGTTCCAGATCAGGGATAACACCAGCCTTCAAAGATCCTCGGATAACGCGCCACAAGAAATCTTCCTTGTTCCATGTTCCTTTGGAGCTCGTGCCGGTAATAAGTCCCGGACGGTATATATAGGCTGGTAAACCCGCATTGATAGCATTCTGAACAAGTCGTTCCGCGAGCCATTTACTTTGCGGATATCCACCAAACACATCCATGTCCTGTTCAATCTGCTCATCTTCCAGAATAAGCAGGTCATCACTGCTTCTAAGAGGTGAGAAGACTGATACCGTTGATACATGATGTAGTGGTTTAACATTGCCAGTTGATGCAAGGCGGATTGCTTCTCGTGTTCCGATAACGTTAGGTCCAAGTAAGCTTTCGCAGGAATAAATGTAATGAACCAGAGCACCGGCATGGAATACTGCATCCACATTATTTGATAATTCAAAGAATTGGTCTTCATCCAATCCAAAATTTTGGAGTGACAAGTCACCAGTAATTATTTGGATTTTCTCTCTGAACCTCTCCAAAGAAAATCCATAGACTTTTGCCGTATCAAGAATCCTTTTTAAACCGCTATCTTTTCCAGCGGCGCGCACAAGGCAGGTAACACTCGATACACCATCTTGTAAGAGTGACTTAAGAACATGAATGCCTAAAAAGCCTGTGGCACCAGTAAGAAACGGATGCGTAAACGCATTCTGTCCACCGTGTGGGGGCTGAGAAATCGTCGGTACATATTCGCAAGCTGGATGCTTTTTCAATATATCCACGTGTACAATATCTACGATAGATGTTGCTTTATCTGACTTTGACTCTTTCGGTTTCAAGGTCTTTATATTCTTTCCTGACGAAGCCTTACGCAAAGTTTCTTCAACGTCCGGATGTAATTCCCGAATGTGCTGACTAAGTAGGCCGATCGTCGGATTTTCAAACAAACGCGGTAGGGCAAGAGTGATTCCCAATTTTCCGCGAATACCAAGCACTAGCTGTGCCGCAAGGACAGAATCACCACCCGCATTAAAGAAATCCATATCAACAGGAGTGAATTCCTGCTGCAATAACTCGTTCCAAACTTCTGCAACGGTCGCCTGAAGCGGCGTTAGCTCAGCGTTTTCCTGTGTTGTATCTGCAACGACCTCAACATCCGGCTTTGGAAGCTTCTTGCGATCGACCTTACCGCTTGGCGTCATTGGAAAGATGTCCATAGACACATAATGAGCTGGAACCATATAGCGCGGTAACTGTTCGGTGGCATACACTGTAAGATCCTGCTTGGAAGCTGAACCAGAATAGTACGCAGCAAGCGTCATTCCGTTCTGTCCGATGATTGGAAGAACGACGACATGAGTGACTTCTGGATGCTTGGACAGAATATGTTCGATTTCGGAAGGCTCAACTCTGTGTCCACGAATTTTTACCTGAAAATCTCTTCGGCCAATAATCGTAAGGTGACCTTGAGGATTCAACGTTCCCATATCTCCAGTGCGGTAAATTCGTTTTCCAGTGGCAGGATGAGTGATAAACGCTTTCTTGGTCAAATCATCGCGTCCATAATACCCTTGAGCAAGGCCGACACCACCAATGTATAAATCGCCAATTACGTGTTCAGGGCACGGTTCAAGCGAACTATCAAGAACATACCACTGTTGGTTTGTCATTGGACGCCCATAAGGCACTGGTCCATGCTCCGGCTTATGCGAACCAATAGGATAGCAAATAGACCAAATTGAAGCCTCCGTGGCACCACCGAGGCTATGGGTTTCTACATTAGGAGCAATCGCACGAAGATTCTGCGGAAGATCAGGAACAATTTTATCGCCGCTGAGCATTGCCAACCGGAGTACCGGGAACGTTTTCTCGGTAGTCTGAGCATATTGTATTGCGAGCTGCATAAGAGCCGGAGCAGAGTTCCAAACGGTGCATTCGTTCAAGGCTAAACAATCAATCCAATGCGCTGGGTCTTTTTGTCTGGAATCCTCTGGTAGAACAAGTGTGGCACCGGCTGCAAACGCACCAAAAATGTCATAAATTGCTAAGTCAAACGTCAGGCGGGACACGCCAAATACAACATCATTGTTGGAAATGCCGTATCTCTTGTTTATGTCCAGCAACGTATTTACCGCCGCTTTGTGCGTAATGCTCACCCCTTTAGGCTTACCAGTAGAACCGGAAGTAAAGATAATATACGCCAGGTCATCCACTGACTTTGGCCCCTCATAATATTCAAGGGAGTCAGTCGCAAATGAAGGCGAAATGTGAGTAATGTTCGGGTCGAACGATTCACACGCAATAACAAGGGAAAGCATACTTTCCTGTGCAATAGTTTGTTTACGTATGGCAGGTTGTTCATGATCAATTGGAACAAAAACAGCACCTATTGCCTGCGTGGCCAACGCTGCTGCAACTTGATCTATACCTTTAGGAAGACTAATTCCAACTAACGTTTTCTGGGTAGCACCGTGTTTAGTTAATTCACGGGCAAATCCAGCAGCACGTGCTCCAAGTTCTCCATACGAGATTCGTTCATTAGGGGTAATAATCGCAATGGCATCAGGAGCAGAATTGTATTGCTTCACAAATAGCGACCATAAATTATGCGCTGAGCACGGCGCAGATGTCGCATTCATTGCCTCTAACGTCGCAAGCGTCCGTTGCGGTAGATAGTCAAAGGCATTTTGCTGCCAGCAAGCATCAGAACCTGCAAGCTGTGTTAACATGAGCCCATATGCGCTAAGCATTTCTTCAATAAGATTCTCAGGAAAAAGTTCATCCACAGAATCCCAATGGATAACAAGATCACCTTTATCCTCATGCACCTGATTATCCAGCCATACCTGTGGAGTCTGGCTAATGTTGAATCCACGCGTCCCTAATGCTTCAAGCAGCACATCTGATGCATTTCCACCGGAAATATTGCTTGTAAAGACTACGGGATAACTCTCACCAAATGGAAGTTTGCCGCTACGGGTTAATTTACGGATGACTTCCACACCAGAAAGAGATGTGTGCTCCATATCTGTCCAAAACTGGTCACGTACAGCGGCAGCTCTTTTTATAAATGGCACAGCAGGATTGTTGGATATTTCAAGCAAGCTCAATGTCGTAAAGTCACCAACAATCTCTCGCACCTGCTCATTGAAAGGCTGTCTGTTAAATAGCGTCACGTTCAGACAAAAAGCCTTACTATGGCTCCAACGAGCCAGAACATCTGTATACGCACTTAAGAGTAGGAGAGAAGGAGTAAGACCATGCGCTTGGGCACGTTTTTTTAAGACACTCCATACGGATTTTTTTAGAACGTACGAACGATGAGTAAAACGTGGAACCTTAATAGCTTCAGGAGCAACACAAATCGGAAGCTCTGGTCCGTGAGGAAGATATTCCAGTCTATTGTCCCAGTATGACTCAGCTGCTGAAAGAAGTTTTTCGCCATCGTCGCTTGTGGCAAATTCTTGAGTATCAGCAATGTATTTCTGGAAGGTGTATTCAAGCTTTGGGAGCTGTTTGATACCAGCAGAAACACTGCTTACAAGTCCTTCTGAATACACATCGCGCAGCTCACGCATTAAAATCTGAAGACTGTTGGCATCAGCAAGCAATAAATCAATACTCATGCATATTCTAGTGACGTCATTTGGCAGATGCACTGTCTGAACCGTAAACAACGGCCAGCAAGCAGTATCATGCACTTTATGCGAAAGCGTACTGCGGACACGCTCCATCTGCACTTGCTGTTCTTCATTGGCAACAGTGGATAAATCTTCATGCGCGATATGTAACGATTGTACCTTCGGAAGTATCTGCTGCTGACCTTTGTCAGTAATGATCATACGGAGCATCGGATGGCGTTGAATTAACGCATTCCACGCCTCATTATACTTAGCTAGATCAAGCGATTCCACATCGTACTCAGCGTAACTATGGCATGAAATGTTGCCCATAGGCATTGTTTCACTTCGTCCAGCCCAATACGCATATTGAGTATCTGTTAACGGGAATGTCTCTCCAAGTTCTAAACTATCCTCAAGAGTAACCTCAGTTTCTTCAACATCCGTTTCTGGCAGTAATTTGCTGGAAATAATGTTGCTGATGTTTTCGATAGTAGGATTTGCAAAAACTTCTGCAGGCGTAATCCGTACCTCCAGAGTTTTTCTAATTTTCTGCGATAACTGAAGGAACAGCAACGAGTCCAATCCTGCCATTAACAAGTTTTCATTGCGGGCCGGAGCCACGCCGACTTGCAAAAGTTGTGTTATTGAACGCGTAATGCTTTCTTCCAAATTGTCTGTAGAAATTCCCGCTGAATCAGATCTATTAACAATATTCGCCGTCGGTTCTTTTGGCTGTGGTGCAACAATGTTATGCACGGCAAACGCCAACGGAGTTCCTGTTGATTTCAAAGCTTGGCTAAATCCAACCCAATCGATATCTGCAAGGATGCATACTGTCGTTTCATTCGGAAATTCTCTAAGATACGATAGGGCTTCGGATGACCAAGCATTAATGCCAAGAGTTTCTCGAACGCGGTGCCCATCAATATCGTGAGATAACATCCCGCAATCAGCAAAAGGGCCCCAGCAAATGCAAGTTGCTTCCAATCCGTCATGCTGACGTTGTTCTGCCATGGCTTCTAAGTACCCGTTTGATGCGGTATATACACCAGCGGCAGGAATGCCATGCAGGGTCGAAATAGAGGAAAAGAGAACAAATCGCTCAACTGGGCGCGCTCTTGTGTATTCATCAAGTAGCGCTGCGCCAACGATCTTTGCGTCTGATGTCGCAGCAAAATCATCGGCAGTTAGATCACAAAGCGAGCTATTACTTGTTTGACCTGCAAGGTGAAATACAGCCCCAAGAGGCGGAAGAGAAGAACCACACGGCGCAAGAATCCGCTGTACATCTTTCGCATTTGCAATGTCAGCTGATTCAAAAACAATATCTGCACCCTTTTTACGAAGAGTATCAAACACAGCTGCAACATGTGCTTTAGGTTCAGAGCGTGCGGTGACAAGGATATTTGTATGTCCTTCGTCTACAAGCTGAGTAATAAGCTCACCCCCTAAACCACCGGTACCACCTGTAACAAGAGTTGTTGTACTTGTAACAGGCGCGAGTATATTTGAGTTGAGGCTTTTCTCAACATCATCGAGACAAGGCATGTACCACTGTTTATTGCGAATCGCATACTGTGACAGCTTTGAAGAAACGGGAATAGCCTGTAACTCGCTGATGTCATCAACATCAACCATCTTAACGACAACAGAAGGGTGCTCTGACATAAATACACGACCGAGCTCCCATGCCACTCTTTGATCAGGATTTACAGACTCTGCATCGTTAATACGAATGGCGTGATGAGTAACTAAAACCAGTTCTTTCATCTTTTGAGAAGAAGCGAGAGCAGCCATCGTTTCAACAATCATGTTTATGGTAGAGCCTTCAACATAAAAAAGAACTTTTTCAGCACGAACTGACTGAATCTGTGTAACATCAACAATCTGTGCTGATGGGAAAAGGGAAGCTAACTTCTCAACTTCGGCAAGTGCAGAAACAAAAGCAAAATCGGTAGAAAGGGGAGCCTGTTCTAAAACTGATGCGCTTTCAACATCCCGTTTGTTTGCTACTTCTGACCGTTGAGACAGGTATATTTGATTACCCAACACACTTTCTGCCTTCTTCCAGACCAGCCTAGAATACGGGCTAATTGAATTTTGCAATGCGCCTTGAGCACCCGATGGAACCTTAACAAACGAGAGCCCTTGGAGCTCTAGAATTGCTGCGCCTTCAGGAGTTCGAAGTTGAATATTGCAAGAAACAATCTGTTCTGTTTTCTCTAGTAATTGAATGTCGCAATGCACTTGGTTTGAATGCGAACCATACGTGGTAGATGCCTGTAAAGATGTCGGAAGCAATATGCAGGGTGCACCAGCCTCATCGATAAACAAGTCTACAAATCCGCCTAGCAATTGAATGCATGGGTCAATGAGGGAAGGATGAACAGTCATTGCTTCCTTAACTGTACCTATTGGTGCACCGGAAAGCAGCTTGTCATGTAACAGAATATCCGCGCTAATACCGGAGTTCCCGACCAATGCATTAGTAAACGTCCACAATGCATCACCATGCTTATCCGATCCGAAACCTTGCAATACTTTCGGTAAATCTTGTTTAGAAAACTCCTTTGAATTTCCGGACATTGAAATTGAAGAGAGGATATCACGCTGTGCTGTGACAACGGCAGACATGCAGGATACCCATATGCCACCGCGTTGCTGTTGCACGGAAATGCTTCCATTCTCTTGCGGCAACACATGAATGGTCTGAGGAACGGCTGAATCGAGCAATACCGGGGCATGAAGAGTAATATCTGAAATGCTCACAGCTGTTTTTTCACCAGAATAGGCAGTCCAGACTTGGGCTAATAGTTCTGTGAGGATACCAAGCGGTGCAACCAGTTCGCCATTGATGCAATGGTTTTCAAGGGCAGGAAAAGTATCCAGTCCGATCTCTGCTGTAAATGTTGAGGTTGGGTGCGGCATTTGTGTGATGTAGAAAGGAGCATTTCCTCTTCGTACCGCAGGGATCGCGTACTCAACAGAAGAAGGAATAGTTCTAGGCTCCCAATGCCTTTCTTTCTTAAATGGATAGGTAGGTAGTGGGACTAACCCTGCCGCTTCATTCACTAACGTGTCACAACGAATCTGCACACCAGCTTGATACAACGAAGCTATGGCATCATATGTTGGCTGTAGTGTGCAATTTTCCCGGCGCATTGAAGAGATCCACTGAACGTTATCCTGCGTTGGGGATTTAATAAATTTCTTCGCCATGCCAATTAAAATTGGATGAGGTCCGGCCTCAAGAATCACATCACAACCCTCATCACACAAGGCGTGCATTGCCCCGACAAATTGTACAGGATTACGTAGATGTTTAACCCAGTATTCAGGTGTGGCAGGTAACGTGTCTTCTTTCTTCCCTGTAAAAGAGGAAATATAAGGTAGCACAGGCTTAGAAAAGTTTAACGTCGTTACAGCTTCACGAAAGTCATCAAGGACAGGATCAAGAGAACGAGAGTGAAATGCATGAGACACACTAAGGAGCTTACAAAAGAAACCAAACTCTTCAAGTATCACTTTAACTTGTTGCAAATCACTTGTTATTCCAGCGAGTACGATATGTTCAATTCCGTTGTATGCGGCTATGTCGAGAACAAATTCAGGATGGCTTGAAAGGATTTCGTGTATTTCTTCTTCCTTGGCAAGCACAGCTAACATCCCTCCACCTTGGGGAAGGGAGCCTGTAAGTGCACCACGACGGGCGATTAGCTGAGCAGCATCTTCGGGAGTCATAATGCCCGCAACACAAGCCGCTGCAAACTCACCAATACTATGGCCGGTGACTGCAACCGGAATTACACCAAGCGATTTCCAATATTCTGCTAGAGCATACTGCACAGCAAAAATTGCAGGCTGCGTGATGCTGGTATGGTCTAATATCTCAGCATGAGTCTCGTTGAATAGCAACTCGGTTAAAGGATACGGAAGGCTCTCCGCAAGGGCATTCTCAATCCGCAGCAGCGCGTTTCTAAAAACTGTAGAGTGATCAAAAAGAGCCTTACCCATTCCAGTATACTGGCAACCCTGACCAGTAAATATCATCCCAATTTTCGGTGGGTGATCTGCCGAAGTAAGTTTAGCTACTCGCAGCGCCTCTGCAAGTTTTTCAATGGAATTCTCACTCACAGCTACACGGTGAGCAAAATGCTTTCTTCCTTTAAACAACGTGTGCATTACAGCAGGTAAATGTACATCAGGATGCTTTAGTAAATGCTGAGCAACATTTTTACGTAACACATCCAATTGGTCTGCATCGTTCGCCGAAAGTGGAAGCACAAAAGGAGCGTCGGGACTTGCAAGCTGCGCAGCGTCAGGAAGCGTTTCGCGCTTTTTTAACGAAACAATATCCGCTGCACTTTGTACGATCAAATGAACATTAGTTCCGCCAACGCCAAAAGAACTCACTCCTGCCAGTCTCATATTATTTCGTTTTTTCCATGCAGTGGAATTCGCAATAGGGAAAAAAGGCGTGGCAGCAAAAGGAATATGCGGGTTAGGCGTTGAAAAATGGAGCGTTGCAGGAATTTCTTCATGATGCAACGCAAGTGCAGTTTTGATTAAACTGCACACGCCAGCAGCTGTATCCAGATGTCCAACATTAGTTTTGACAGAACCAATAGCACAATAACCACTTGCGTCAGTATCTTCTCGATATGCTTTTGTCAGAGACTGAATCTCAATAGGATCACCGAGCAAAGTGCCAGTGCCATGCGTTTCTACATAGCTCACGTTGTCAGCAGATTCTTCTGCAACTGACAGCGCATCACGGATAACGTTATATTGGCCGGAAACACTCGGGGCAGTGAATCCAGCTTTATTTGCACCATCGTTATTCATAGCAGATCCACGAATAACCGCATAAATATTGTCGCCATCATCAACTGCCTTTTCAAGCGGCTTGAGAAGCACAACACCAACGCCATTGCTGGCGCAGATGCCCGCAGCGTCTTTGTCAAAGGCACGGCATTTAGCGTCTGGAGCGCAAATCATACCTTCTTCATACGTATATCCAACACGTTGCGGAATTGAAATAGAGACACCACCAGCAAGCGCCATGTCGCATTCACCGGAAATAAGGCTTTCAACAGCTAAATGGGTTGCAGCAAGCGAGCTGGAACACGCCGTCTGTACTGCGAAGCTTGGCCCCGTAAGTCCAAGTTTAAAAGAGGTACGTGTTGCTATGTAATCTTTGTCATTACCCAGTACAGAAGCAAATGCCGCACTTGTACCAATGGTATTAGGGTCAGATAAGGCATTTTGGTAGGTGCTCATTTTGGCACTGGCAAATACACCGGTATGAAGTCTGGAGTCCGGTGCGTAACCTGCGTCTTCTAACGCTGTCCATGCGCATTGCAGAAAGAGCCGCTGTTGCGGATCAATGCGCTTTGCCTCCGCTGGGGAATACCCGAACAAAGAAGCATCAAACATTTCGATATCGTCAATCGGGTATCCATGTCGCACGTAATCAGAATTTTCCAATGTCTCCGACGACACACCGTTTTCAAGCAATTCATCTTCCGTAAAAGTAGTAAGAACATCTTTACCGCTCTGAAGGTTTTTCCAGAACATATCCTTATCGGCAGCACCAGGGAAACGACACGCAATACCGATAATCGCAATTGCGTCTGTAACAAGCTTATCACTCATAATTATATCCTTATGACTCGCGGTGACGTTTAATACGCTTCCGCTTACGAGGCGAACGAGGGGCAGGTTCAGCCCCATCTGGCAAACCTACCGCCTGAACATGTAATGTTGATTCTGTAACAGGGTGCTGCAAGCCATGGAGCGCCACAGCAAGCTGCTCGATTGTGGGATTCGCAAATAGCGTTACGGCATCAATTGAGATGTCCAGATGCTGCATCAAAGCATTCTGCAAACGAATTAAGTGTAGAGAATTCGCGCCTAGCTCAAAAAAGCTCGTTTGATGATCATGGCATGAAATGTTTGCTAACGCAGAAAGCTTTTGCTCAATAACGCTTGCAAGATCCATAACCTGTGCACTGCAAGCCGTAGCTTCCTTTGTATTCGTCAAAGTTTGCACTGCGTCTTCTTGCACAATAAAAGAACTCGATGAAGCAAATATGTCCGAACTTTCAGCCGTTGGAAGCTGCTTTCTATTGATCTTCCCATTCGCGGTGAGTGGGAACGTATCTACAAATATAAGATAGTCTGGCAGCATATATTTAGGCAGGGCGTCCTCAAGCTGCATTGTGAGCTGAAGTCGCGTATTTACTGCTGAAGAAGTAGCTGTTTCGCAAAGGTCATTTGCAGCAAGCGCAAGCTGTTCAGTCGATACCGTCTGACAATACAGCACAAGGGACTTGTTCTGCCTGTCATCCGACACGACAGCGACAGAATGGTTAATTGCAGGTAGCGCATTAGCAGCAGACTCAATTTCTCCTAACTCAATACGATGCCCACGGAGCTTAATTTGCGTGTCATTACGACCAACAAATCTGATAGTTCCATCTGGATGGAAAAAGCCCAAATCACCAGTGCGATATAAACGCCTGTTTGTCTGTGGATGTACAATGAAATGCTCAGCTGTCTTTTGTGCATCCCCAAGATATTCAAGAGCCAGACCTTCACCACCGATATACAATTCACCAACAGCCCATTCAGGCATTGGACAAAGATTCCGATCCAAAACATGAAACTCTTGATTATGCATCGGAAATCCGTACGGAATGCTGTTCCATTCCGTATTATGTTCTTTAATTGGATACAGAATTGACCAAATAGAACCTTCAGTCGCACCGCCCAAAGATATGACCTCACAATGTGGAGAGAGCGCTGCAATTCGTTCCGGCAGTGAAAGCGAAATCCAATCTCCACTCATCATTACGAGTCGAAGTGAAGCTGGAAGTTTTTTACCTCGCATCTCACAATACTCGACAAGTAACTCCATCATCATCGGCACAGTATTCCAAACAGAAACACCATGCTCTTCAAGTAGGTCGAGCCAACGTACTGGATCTTTTTCCCTCTCTGGTTCTGGAAATACAAGAGTACCTCCAGCATCGAGGATTCCAAAGATATCGAAGACTGACAGGTCGAACGTTAAGTTTGCTAATCCAAGAACACGGTCCTGCGGTGTGAGACGAAAACGCTCTTTCAAATCATCAAAGGTATTGCAAGGGCCGGCATGATTGAGCACCACCCCCTTAGGAGTTCCCGTGGAACCGGATGTGAAAATACAATACGCAGGGGAGAGCGGTGAAGTTTGTGGAATTTCCCACGCAATTGGTGCAGTCACGTCAAACGTGAGTGAGTCCACAGCAACAGGCAAAACATTGCTTGGAAGCTGTAAGGAAGGCACAAGCTCTGAAAGGGTGAGAACGTACGTAATATTAGCACTTTCAAGAATAAGACTTGTACGCTGCGCAGGGTTTTCCGGTGAAATAGGTACGTAATTGCATCCGGCATAAATAACGCCCATGACTGCCGCAACCTGTTCGCAACAACGTGGGATAACAACCGCAACGGAGCTACCGACTTGCACACCATTAGAGCGTAAATATTCGGCCACAGCACACGAATATGCGTGCAACTCGCCATAATTTAACGTTCTGGTAGGTGTTACTACGGCAGATGCATCAGGGTGAGTGCTCGCAAAACCGGTGAATCCAGAGGAAATAAGTCGGTGGTGGTTATCTTGTGGAATGGAAAGCGCTTCGTTGTTGTACGTCAAACGGCGTAACGCTTGTTCCTCCGGGAGTGCAACAATATCAGTTGTCCTCCAGGCTGCATCATCAACGAGTGCCTCTAACATTGAAACATATGCAGAAAACATATCTTCAATCATATTATGCGGGAACAGCTCTTTAACAAAATCCCAATTGAAAATAAGATCGCCTTTATTTTCATATACCTGATGATCAAGCCATACTTGTGGAGTTTGTGTAAGGCAGAATTGTTGTTTCCCTATTTTGTCGATGGCAGAAGCATCTCTACCAAGCGCTTCTGAACCAATGGCACTTGTAAAAACAACAGGGATAACTGCGTGGTTTTCGCCGTTAGCACGAGCTATCTCACGCATCACTTCTACGCCGCTAAAGTCACGATGATCCAAATCCTTCCAGAGCTGTTGCTGCAACGTCTTTGCATGGTCGCTGAAGGAACTGCTAACATCATGCACTTCGAGTAGCGTAAGTGACGTAAAGTCACCCACAATCTGGTTCACATCTTCATGAATAGGGAGACGATTAAACAACGTAAGGTTTATGGAAAAGTCTGAAGACTTACTCCAACGGGCAAGCACTTTGGTATATGCTGCGCAAAGCAAAGATGACGGAGTAATCCCTTCAGAAGCTGCACGCTGCTTTAGCTTTTTCCACATGGCTTCTTCAAAACGATGCTCAAGCCGTGTAAAATGCGGTGTCACAATTTCAGACGGTTGTTTTTGTAGCGGCAGCTGCGGGCCGGAAGGGATAGACGAAATTCGGGAGCACCAATATTCTTTCGCCGTTGCGTAGGTGGTACTGGAACGAAATTCTTCAACTGCATTAACGTAATCTCTGAACCGTAACCCCTGTTTAGAAAGTACCGCCGTGTCGCCAGCCGTTATGTAAAGCTTGTGCCATTCATCAAGCAACAGGAATAGGCTCCAAATATCCACACACAACGCATCAAAGCTTAAATGAATGCGGGTTGTAGCCTCTTCAAGTCTGCTAAGCCTGATGTCAAACAGTGGCCAAACGTTTGTATCAATGACCTGATGCGAGAGAACGTTTCGGGTATTTGCCAAACCTTGTTCCGTCATAGCAACAGATTGTTCACGCAAATCTAGCTCAGCAAAGGAATACGTTGGAACAGTATTCAGAATTTGCTGAGTTCCATCTTTGGTGACAATAGCGCGCAGCATTGGGTGATGTTGAATCAGTGTGTTCCAACTTTCTTCAAGCAACTGTGAATCTGTAAGTGATGTGTCTATTTCCAAGTAGATATGAGTGGAAATATTGCCAAGAGCATATATATCGCCACGCCCCATCCAGTACGCCTGTTGGATTTCTGTAAGAGGGAACGGCGCAAATTCATCTTCAGGTACATGCTTTGGAGTCGGGAGTTCATCAACAATATGCGGCTGACTTGCAAGCCAAATAGCTTGCTCCTTAATTGTTGCCAGCTCAAACACCTTTCCAAGAGGAAGATTTTTTCTCAGTGAAGTGCGAATTGCACTCGCAAGTTTAATTGCGAGCAGTGAATCACCGCCAAGTGCAAAGAACTGTGACGTTACAGAAGGAATACTGATTCCTAAAAGATCTTCCCATATGTCTTGAAGCTGTGTCTCTTCAGGTGTTGCAGGAAGAACAATATCTTCTACTTCGCCATCCGTTGACTGCAACAAAGCATTATCAGAAACCACAAGTTGTTTCCGATCTATCTTTCCACTTGGAGTTAACGGCCAGTTATCGCGTAGAATAATTGCTCCAGGCTGCATGTAGTCTGGGAGGGTCTCTTCACAATGAGCTACGATAGACTCAACAACTCCAGAAGTGTTGCTTGAAGCAATCACAAAAACTGCAATCATATGAACACCGGAGGAACGAGAAACAGCTATAGCTATTACATCCGAAATGCCTTCGACAGTTCGTACCGCTGCTTCAATATCTCCAAGCTCAATACGATGACCTCGAATTTTTATCTGAAAATCTTCTCGCCCGATGAACTCAATATATCCGTTTGGATGCCAGCGACCTAGGTCCCCGGTACGATACAGGCGCTCCTTAGTTTGTGGATGCATGACAAACGCCGCAGCAGTTTTTTGCTTATCCTTGTAGTATTCAGAAGCAAGTCCGACACCGCCAATGTATAATTCTCCAGTCACCCAGTCTGGGCAAACTTCGCCCTGTTGACCGAGAACGTGAAACGTCTGGTTTGCCATGGCAGAGCCATAAGGGATACTTGCCCAGTCAGATGATACATCTTTAATAGGGTGATGGATCGACCATATTGACGCTTCTGTAGCGCCTCCAAGGCTGTGTAATTCCGTTGCTGGTAGTACTGCTTTAGAACGTTCCGGTAGTGTTGTCGGAATCCAGTCTCCGCTCATGATTGACAACCTTAACTTTCCAAGATCTGACGGCTGGCTTTGCTGTTCAAGGGAAGCAACAAGCATCTGCATCTGCGCCGGAACAGAGTTCCAAATAGTAACGCCATGCAGTGTAATCAAGCGAATCCACTCCTCAGGATCTCGAAGTTGATCTTGAGCCGGAAGTACAAGTGTTCCGCCTGCGCCAAGCACTCCAAAGATGTCATACACAGACAAATCAAAATTGAGTCGAGCAATACCGAGAACGGCATCCCGTGCTGTTACAGCAAAACGCCTATTCATATCCTCACAAGTATTACGTGCTGCCGCATGACTGATGGCGACCCCTTTGGGCGTACCTGTAGAACCGGAAGTGAAAATTACATACGCTAGCTGAGATGCTGGGTAATCAGGCAAACGAAGAGATGCAGCACTAGAAAGAGTATCTACGTGAATACAAGTGACATGCTCTGGGACGATCAAGGTTCCCTGTTGTTCTTCGAGCATCAGAACAAATCGAACATTACCCTGTTCAAGTATGGCAGAAACTCTGCTTTGTGGAAGGCTTGGGTCTATAGGCAAATATGCTGCACCAAGCTGAAGAATTGCCAGAGTGGAGCTCGCTTGCGCCCAATGCTTAGGCAGTGCGACAGCAATAAGCTCTTCAGGTGCAATTTCGAACTGTGCAAGTCGCTCAACAATTCCCGCAATCGATTGACCTAGGCTGCCATATGAAATTGTTTCCTCATTAAAAACAACAGCAGGGGATTCCGGATGACCTTTGATCTGCTGCAAAACAGGTGCATGCAAAAGCCCCTTTGGCAACGCCTCTGCTGTATCGTTGGCAACAAGTCTTTTTGCTTGCTGATATGGTGGCAGAACGCATGGTTGTGGTGCTGACCACGTGTGGCTAAACTGCGCCAAATTTTCAAGAAAGACGGTGTAGCTCTCCATCATACTGTCAAGCAGCCCTTCAGGGTATCGGCCTTCAACAGTATCCCAGTTCCAGCGAAGGTTTCCGGATTCTTCCCATGCCTGATGATCAAAAGAGACCTGAGGAGTCTGAAAAACACCGTACGGAACATCAAGAATGAAACCTTCATCCAAGTTTTCTGGATAAAAGCCTTTAGGTTCCTGACTGGTAATAGGAAGCATACTGGTAAACACAACAGGCATTGCTGAAGGTAGATTTTGAGAACGTAACTGTCGTAAAACACGAACTCCCGAATAATTACGATGCTCAAGATCAGCCCAAAGATTTGTCTGAACAGCCTGAGCACGTTCGGCAAAGGTTTTGCCCGCCTTCATGTCAACGGAGTGGATCAGGGCAGAAGTAAAGTCACCCGCAATTGACTGAGCATCTGTATGCCCGCTTGGGCGATTGAACATGGTCAGTATCACTGAGAACTCTGAAGATTTGCTCCATAAATTCAAAACTTCAGAAAATGCTGACAATAATAGTCCAGAAGGCGTTAAGTTCAGTTCTTTTGCGATTTGTTTAATATTGTTCCACTGTTGAGCAGGAAGCTTACCGCTGCGTCGTGTGAAGGTGTGAGTATCTTCCAGGTGTCCTCGCACAGGCAGTTCCGGTGCAGGTGCAATATCAACAAGTTTATTCAGCCAATATGTTTTGGCTGACTCATATCCTTCGGTTGCATACCGCGTCTGATCAGCAAGTACACACTCTCTAAAAGACAAAGTCAGAGGTTCAAGGCTGGAATAAGCTACACCTGTTGATGAATATTCGTTGTACAGTGTTGCCAAATCCTGAGCGAGAACAAGCAGGGTCAAGCCGTCACCGATAAGTAGGTCAAAGCTGATATGTAACCTGGTTGCACCATCTGGTTTATGCGAAGCACGCAGCTCAAACAAAGGCCATTGAGAACTATCGTGCACTGTGTGTGACATTGCATCACGAGTAGCACACAATGCTTTCTCAGCAATCGCTTCAACAAGCGTTGTTTCTGCAATGCGATACTCTGGAACCTTTGGCAAGACCTGCTGCATACCGTTTTCATGAATGACTGCACGGAGCATCTCATGTCGTTCAATTAATGCGTTAACCGCATAATGAGCACGCTCTGTATCATATTCAGCGCAATCAAGTTCAAGGTACAAATGGCATGAAACATTGCCGGTTCCAGTGTCCTCACGTCCAACCCAGTATGCATGCTGAATATCTGTAAGAGGGAAGGGAGAATAGCGCGTCCACTCTAGGGCGGATTTACCTTGCTTTTCTTCTACATATGAAAGCGTAATATTCTGAGCACCAAGGTTGTGGATAGCCTGCGCGGATTCATTGTTTTCGTTCTGCTCTGTCCAATTTACGTCAGCTGCCGCATCAATGTCTGCGATGAGTTCTGCGGGAGTTGCTCCCTGCATAAGTTTTGATAGTGAGATGGAAACGCCAGTCGCACCTTGAATTTGTTCAATCAACCGAAAGCCCATCAAAGAATCTACGCCTTGAGAGCCTAAAGGACGGTCAAGTGCAATAGCTTCTGGGGTGCTCCATAACTCTTTAGCGATCCATTGCAGCAGAGGGCGTCCCTCATGTGCATGATTTCTGGAGTCCGCTAATTCTACCGCTGCACCTATATGTGCAGCCGCTAACAAACTTTTTCCAGTATTAGCAGGCGCCTCATCAAAGGCGGGGAGGAGAAAACGTGTTTTTCTAAATGGGGTAGGGGTCAACGCAACTTTTGTTACAGGAGGGTAAATGGATTCCCAATTAAGAGCATACCCTTTCTCAACAAGCTGATTAAGAAATAGCCCAGCAGCCGATACCGTTGGTGGAGTAATGCCGCCAGAAGGATAAGAAGCCCATCGTACATCCATTTGTGTAACGCATTGCTTGCCCATGTTCGTCAAAGTTGGCAACGGGCCTACTTCAATTATACCTTCTGCGCCCATTCCGACAACAGTCTGTATGCCTTGTGCAAAAAGCACAGGATTACGAAGATGATCGCGCCAATACTCAGGAGTTTGCACAGCATCTCTGTCTGCAATTGTTCCGGAAAGATTAGAGACAAACGGAATAACTGGGGGATGGTACGAAATGTTTCGAGCTGCTTCGTAAAATTCGTCGAGAACTGGATCAAGCAAGCTAGAATGAAAAGCATGAGAAACCGCAAGACGAACGGCGCGTACATTCTCCTGCTCTGCGAGGTTGGCTATGTATTCGAGTGCCTGATTTTTTCCACTCAACACAATATTTGTAGGTGTATTTTTTGCGGCAATATCAACATTGAATCCAGCCGAAGCCGCGCGGTTTATAAAACTTTGAGAAACATCATTTGATGCCAAGATAGCAAGCATACCGCCATCTTTAGGAAGCTGATGAATAAGTTTTCCGCGAAGTACGACCAAGGAAAGTGCATCAGACAGAGAAAATACGCCGCCGATACATGCAGCAACATATTCACCAATGCTGTGCCCCATCAGAATATCCGGCTCAATACCCCAGCTTTGCAGTAACTTTGCTAAAGCATATTCATAGGCAAAAAGAACCGGCTGCGTGTAGCAGGTCTCATTAAGAAGCTCTTGCGGGCTTTCAAAAAGTAGTTCTCTAAGATCAACCGAAAGCAGACCCTTTGTAACGGTATCACATGCATCAATTGCCTCTTTGAAAACAGGGAAGCATTGATATAAATCTTTACCCATCCCTTCACGCTGCGCACCTTGGCCGGAAAAAATAAACGCATTGATAGCGGGTGCATCAGAAATTGGTGCAATATGCGCGAAAGAAGCGGCTGTAGTGTTTCTTAGGGTTACAATTAACTCTTCATACGAATCGGCTGACACAACGGCTCGCACGCGTTCATACGGCATTGCAGCAGCGCACCCGTTCGCAAAGGCGGCAAAATGATCTTCAGAAACAGTAGTTAGATGCTCTGCGACGCTATGACAACGATCCGCGAGCCTTTCGGGGAAGAGGCCGCCGATTGCAAGAGCGTAAAGTAAAGGCGAATCAGTTGGACTCTCTTGGGAAACATGTTTTTTCACAACATCTGCCTGATCTTTTTCAAGCAAAATATGAACGTTTGTTCCACCAATGCTGAAGCCACTTACACCAGCACGCAGTGGAGCGGAGTCATCCGTAACAAGACTTGTCCAAGTGATGTTTTCACTAGGAACAGTAAATTTTTTAGCAATAGATTTCACACGATGATTTAACGATGAAAAGCCATATTGTGCGGGAATCGTATTCCTGTTCATAGCAAGAATCGTTTTTATGACGCTCGCTATACCTGCAGCGGATTCAGCATGCCCCATACACGGCTTTGTGGAACTGACAACAATGGAATGTTCACGTGTTGTTTCATCATACGTTTCAGCAATTGCTGTCAGTTCAATAGGGTCGCCAAGAGCTGTACCTGTTCCGTGTGCTTCTATGTATTGAACACTTTCCTGTGGAATATCGGCAACACTCAGTACATGCTTCAATAGGACGCGTTGCGCGTCACCATTCGGGGCAGTTATGCCATTGCTCTGACCATCCTGATTCATTCCAGAGCCAATAATTGTAGCAAGAATGGTATCATTGTCTGCTTTTGCTTTGGAAAGACTTTTAAGCACCAGCACACCACAACCTTCCGAACGGATATAGCCGTCTGCGCGATCATCAAATGTTTTGCAGCACGCATCATCTGCCATTAAATTTGCTTGTGAACATGCAATATGCATTTCCGGTGAGAGAATCAGGTTCACACCACCTGCAACGGCAGTAGAGCACTCACCGGAACGGATAGACTGAGCGGCCGTATGAATAGCCGAAAGAGAGGCAGATGAGGCAGTATCAACAACCATACTTGGACCATGCAGATCCAAATGATATGAAATTCGTTGAGCCGCAAGACTTGTAAATGTTCCTGTGACCGAGTGCATAGATAGATCATTTTTACACGCCAACACACGCTGTGCATAATCGCAGCCACTAATTCCCATGAATACGCCTGTGCTTGATCCAGAAAGGCTGCGCGGGGAAATCCCAGCCTGTTCAATAGCGTGCCATGTGGTTTCGAGTAAGACACGATGTTGCGGGTCAATCATGACTGCTTCACGCGGTGAGATCCCAAAAAAGTCCGCATCAAAAGCATCTACATCGTCAAGAAATCCCCCCATTTTTACATAGCTTTTGCCTGCCTGCCTTTCTTCATCGAAGAACTGAGCAGTGTCCCATCTATTTTCTGGGATTGTTGTCAGGCCATGTTCACCACTTACAATAAGTTCCCAGAACGCTTCTGGAGAAGTACAACCGTTTGGCATATTGCAAGACATACCCACAATCGCAACCGGTTCGTGTAGAGCATGTGTCGTCACAACCCTTTCATCAGTTTGCGGTAAAGCAATGGTCGCCGCAGCGAACGATAATGCCCGTACAGTAGCGTGAGTAAACGCAAATGAAGGAGTAAGTGATAATACAAATTGCTTTTCGAGCCTTTCGGTAAGTTGCACAATTTGAATAGAGCTCATCCCTTGATCCGATAATGGAGTATCTGGACAAACAGAACTGCTGAGCGTTTGTTGTACATCTGCAAGGAGCCAGTGATAAATGGTCTTTTGAAGAGATGAGATAGGGGAGGATAATGACATGAACCCACCTGAATAAGTTTGCCCCGCCGAAGCGGGGCATTATGTTACGGATTAGTTGTAAAGCTGACAGTAGCGCCGGAAAAAACTTTGCTGCATTGCTTCGCAAGCTTTGCCAGTGGTCCGTCTTTTTTTAGATCCTGCGAGATGTAAACATTAGCCACCCAATGCCCGCTCTCCGGTATCCGGAATTGCGCCTTGCCGTTCATTATGTAGGCTGAAAGGAAGAAGCCGTCCGGCCCACCAAAGGTGTCGCTGGTCAACGTCATATAGTTAATGGCGTTACTATCTGTTGTTACGGGCTTACCCATAAAGAAGACATCAAAGGTAACCATGTCACCGGGATGTACATTTGAAAGATCACATGTCGGGATAATTTCAAGGTCAGTGCCCAGCTTCTTAGGAGTGCTCCACTTACCGACAGTATAGTAAGATTTGCCTACCATGGTAAATTTCGCGCTTTCCAAAACTTCTTTCACATCTTTCAACTGATCAATCGGCTTTGGAGCCATACGCATTTTACCGTTGGTATTTGTATAGCGGGTGAAGAAGCCTACTTTATTCTTAGCTACAACCTGATACGTACCTTCCGGACTATCCTTTAAGATATCAATCTTGCGGATACCGGCATCGCTGCGGGCAATGTGTGTATAAGGTTCATGCTTCTCAAGTGTTGATTCAGAAGTCGGCACACCCAATGAGAACTTTTTCCCGTCTGGAGCCATTACATAATAGTCTTCGATAGACGCGGAACCATTTGGTGATGCCAACAAATCGTCAAATGGCGCGGTATGCCCCCATCCGATTACTGAAACAATATGGCCCGGCTCATGGGTATGTGATTCAAACAGAGTTACCCAAAGAGAGTGCGCCTGAGCTGTGCCTGCAACTGCAAAAAAAACAGCGGCAGCCATCAGGCTCCCAAGCATCGATTTTTTAAATTGAGTGATCAACAGAATCTCCAAGTACAATTACGTACAGTGATTAAATACCGTCCTCGCGACATTGATGACCCGCACCGGCGTCCAGCTCAACCTCATAGGTCATGGCAGGGCGTGTGAAAGTGCAATAGCCGTCTTCATCGGTTCGTCCTTGCCACAGCACTTTTCCACTTTCTTTTTCAATAAGCTTAATGGGGGTATTTGCAGCAATTTCACCAGTCGAATACATTCCAATTAACTCAACTGTATTGTCGCCATTATCGTCCTGCGTAAAATGCAATGTGTGAGCACTTGCAGGACTTGCGATGAGCAGTGAGCATAGAAAAAGTAGTTTGATTATGAGTTTCATTTTCAATACCTAGCCATAGTTTTATTACCAGTCTTTGAAAGTCCATTAGCGTTGTAAGAAAGAATGATGAGTTACACTAACACTTCACGAATCATTTTTAACATCATAAGAAATGGTTGCACGCAGAGATCAAAGAACTGCATACAACCATTTCCATAATTCAGTGTCGAATGTAAAAAAGGTTCAGCTAGAATCGAAGAGTAGTACCTGACATATTGCAAATAAACGCATCAGGCATGGCTTGCTCTATCGCTTGTGTTGCTTTTCGTCCCGTGCAATGCGCAGGAACTATGTAGCGCGGGGCAATGGCTTGTAACGCAGAGATTGTAGGCTCAATAAACTGCTCATGATACGGGCCGGAAAGATGGAATCCCCCCATGATGGCGTACACACTTGATGCACCTGTAACTTCAAGAGCGTGTGTTACCGTATTAACGATTCCAGCATGGGCACAGCCAGACAACACCACAAGCCCCTTGCCCTTAACGTTAAAGATCATCGAAGAATCATCTTCAATACTGTCGGCGCACTCAACACCATCTTTTAAACAAAAAGCATTTGGCATTCCTTGCTCAAAGCTGGTTATTCGAGGAATTTCTCCAAGAAACAACGCGTGCCCGTTAAGCATTGGAAAAGGAGAAGAGGTGTCATGAATAGAAAGCCCCATGGACAACACCTGTTCTTTTTTGAATGCTGGGAAATCTAGCTTAAGACCTGTGGGAGTTCGTACATATCTGTCCTTAAAAACAGAGGGATGTGCCACAAGCGCTAAAGAATCCTTTCCTATGCGCTGTACGAGCTGTTCCATCCCCCCAAAATGATCAAAATGCCCATGAGAAAGCGCAAGTTCATCAACTTGCGCCAAATCTATAGAAAGCAAATCTACATTGTACAAAGCTCCATTATCTGAGCAGCCAAAATCAAAAAGCATACTCTTTTTCTGATCGCCAAAAGATACTGTGATAAATGAAGAAAAACCATGTTCAGCAAGCGGGCCATTTGACACCGTTCCTTCAGCATCACCAGTTTGTGCAAAAAGGGAAGGGCGCTGAACAACTTCTGAATTATCCATTGCCAGCACATCGATATAGTTATCTTGAAGGCTTAGTATTTCAACACTATCAACTTCCTGTATTGTAACCATCTTCCTATCCTTATTTGCAGTTTATGATATTTCCGAGCAAACTTATTTACCCGGTTACACTTTCCTGTTGCATACGTTGTATATGCTTTATCAACGACAAAGCATTTTTTGCATTAGAACGTACACTGCGATATTTTTTTGCTTTTACAAACAATGTTGTCGCCTTATTGTAATTGTTCATATTCAAAAAGCATTGTCCGAGAAGATACAAAGGTAGCCCCTTCTTTTTTGCCTTGGTGTACGCCACATTCAACGGTTCAATGGCTTTCTCATACAGCTGATTTCGATACAAAAGCTTTCCGAACTCCAAGTGTCGCTTGCTCGTATCCTTCAACGCTATTGCTTCTTGCAAAGACAAAACAGCTTTATCCACATACCCAGCCCTCTCATAGGCAATTGCCATAAGGTCATGCTGGGAAGCGGTAAGCTTTTGTGGACTAGCCAACAAAATCTTACTCGCAAGCAGCGGGGCATTTACCTGCAAATACAACTTTGCCAAACGAACGCACTCTGAACGAGTGGGAGGCTGCATGCAATGAGCAACCTGCAATGCTGATGAAGCCTTAGTCAGTCGATTTTGGCGAATGTTCACGTTCGCAAGCAATAGCCATAAAGATCTGTCCTTTGAATGTGTAGCAACCAATGTGTCCAGTTGCGCCGAGGCCTTTTTCCATTGTTCCAATGCGATATAGATATGAGCCAACAGCTTTTTAGCGTCGACGCGTTGTGATGTTTTACTGTACGAAACAAGCGGTATTACAGCCGTCAACGCTTTATTGTAATGTTCCGACTTATAGTAGCAAACAGCAGCTTGATACTGACTTTTATACCAAGCCGGAGCCTTTCCAGTTTTTGCATCAATTTCTTTTTTTGTTTCGTTCGCTTTTGCCAATTGAAATTTTGAAAGAAGAGCAAATGCATCACCAGCAGGGCTGAAACGTTGTAAGTAATACAGAGCGATTGCCTTGTTTTGTAGCAATCCAATATCGTAAGGGAAAATGGCTACCCCTTTTTGATAAAGGGCAAGAGCTTTCTCATTTTCCCCCAACTGCATATGCGCATTCCCTGCGATAAGAAACGCTGTGATTTCCGGCTTTGGTTGCTCCAACATATGCGCTAAAAGCTCAAGAGCTTTTGCAGGCTTATCTTCTTGCAGCGCTTTAAGTGCTGTATTCATCTTTACCGCATCATTTCTCCCTGCAAAAGCAGGACTGCCCATGATTGAGAATTGGAGGCATAAGCCAAACAATATCAATACAATTAATTTTTGCATGTAAACTCCAATGGAAGTGTCACCAGCACAGCGACAGGCTTGCCATGCAGCTGTGCCGGTTTAAAGCGCCATTTCTTTACAGCTCGCAATGCGGGCTCACGAAACGTTTCCAGATACTCCCCACTTTCTACGGTGGCTTTCTGGACACTCCCCTGTGATGTTACAATCATTTTTATAATTAGCCTGCTTTCCAAACGCCTTCTGCGTGCCTTTGACGGATACATTGGCGGTGGTGTGAAGATAGGAACAGGTGCTTCATCAACATCACCAAGTGACAACACCCCGCTATGACGTGGTATCGATATGGCTACGGCCTGAGCAAGGTTTGCTCCGATATCAACATGCAATATTTCCGGCTGAATCGGTGATACTGGCGGGGCAGCAATCGGTGACAGCGCAAGCGGTTCTGCGGTCAACGGCTCCGGCTTTGGCTCCTCCTGCTCCGGCATTTGTTCTTCCGGTTCAGGCGGAGCCTGTGTTAATTTTCGCAATGAAACAGGCTGCGAAAACCGAGCTACGCCTGACGGATCAACATCCTGTTTCAAAAAAACAGGGGCAAGTAACAACAACACCGCAAGTACTGAAGCAAGGGCTCCCGAACAAACCCACTGAATAGAGCGATAGGGCACTTTCATCATGATGGTGTCCTGGCTGCTACACTTAGATTGGTGGCACCAGCTTCCCTGCATGAATCGAGGACTTTGATCAGCAAACCACTTCGGCATTCTTTATCCGCAGTAATAACAACCGCCCCTTCCGGTGTCTCAGCAAGAAAGCGGTTCATGTACCCGCGGACAGAGCGAACATCATATATTTTACCTTCTATCCAAACTTCATTGCTATCTGTAATTCCTATAATGAGGCTGGTGCTTTCGTTAACCACTGCGGTGTTTGCGACTGGGCGGTTAATCTCTACACCTGATTCTTTTACAAAACTTGTCGTTACAATGAAGAATATAAGTAAAATGAACACCATATCAATAAGTGGTGTCATGTTCAGTTCACTTTGTTGCTTTCGACGTCTCTTCGTCCGTACATTAGCCATGAATACTACTCCGGAAGGATAGTTCTGATGAACTCTGAACATCGTGGGCTACACCGCGAGGCTGTTCATCCAGATACGTTAAAAACAGATCAATACGCTGTTGAAGACTACCTATGCGCCGTTGCAGCATGTTCACGGCAATATATCCGGGAATGGCGACAAGCAAACCGCCTTGTGTTGTAATCAGTGCCTGCGAAATACCTTCGGCCAATCCCCTAGCGTTGCCTGTTCCAAATTCAGCAATAATGGTAAAGGTGCTGATCATGCCTGTAACAGTTCCTAGCAGTCCCAAAAGCGGTGCGGCAGCGGCAAGTAGAGCAATAGTCGAAACTCCCTTTGCCATAGATTCACAACACGTATTTCCCAAAGCTGACATCAATGCGTGGTTAACCTCATCATCGCGGCAACGCAGCTTGACAAAATCCTGTCGAAGCGAGTGTTGCCAATGCCATTCAGGTGGTGGATTAGTCTGTAATTCTTCAAGTGATCGTTCATGTTTTCGAAACTGAATAAGCGTGCATAGCTTACTCAGAATAAGCCACCACATTACCAGCCCCGTAAGGATGATCGGAATAAGGACAAAACCACCTGCGTGATATTGACCAAGTAATTCAGAAGTGATGCTCATACCTATCTCCTGTTGAGAATGGTGGCGATAAGAGCCGTTCCCTTTTCTTCCATATCGTTAGCAAGACGATCAACACGGCTATTCAAAAGGTGATGGAGCATCATAATAGGGATAGCCACGGCAAGCCCGAGCTGCGTTGTGACAAGTGCTTCTGAAATACCACCGGAAAGCATATGCGGATCGCCTGTTCCGAAAAGTGTGATCACCTGAAACGTGTTAATCATACCGGTAACGGTACCTAGAAGACCAAGAAGTGGAGCAACGGCGGCGAGAGTTTGCATTGTAGGCAGGAAGCGTTCCATACGGGCAAGTTCAATCATCAGTGCTTCTTCCATGCCTTTTTCCAATGCAGCGGCGCTTCCTTGTGCTTTCTTAAGCGTTGAATTCAACACTCGAGCTGTAGGAGTACTCCGTTTTTCAAGCAAAGTATGGCATTCTTCCCATTCACCTTGTTCAGCATGTTCGAGAATAACAGTAAGCTCTTTGGGAGATGAACGACGCAAGCGACTCAGGGTGATAAAGCGTTCAAGGGCAAGCAGAAGAGCAATTGCACCGATACCGAGGATAGGCCATACAAGAGCACCGCCGGCAGCAATCTTTTTCCAGGTATCTTCTTCTGCGATAAAACGGATAAAAGCTGCGCCATGACTAAAATCAAGCGGTAAGAATTGTTCACCTGCAAAGGCTGCGGAGATAGTGCCACTGAGCTGCGAGGATATACCGTTTACGCTCTGCGATACGGTTCCATCACCAGTCAGTTGCAAAAAGCCTGCTTCGCCAGCGGGGGACTGATATACAGCAGACGATGTGCCTGTTCTGATAATCTCAACATCCATTGGCTGGCCGTCTGAACCAATAATGGTACTTGGGTAGCGGGAAACATCGGCAGTTGCCTGCAGCTCGTTGAAGTACATCTCAATAAGTCTGGTCAGATCAGTAAGACCAGGCATTCTGTCCGGTGCAAGCAAGGTTGCAAAAGCAGCGAGACGTTCTGGGTTCTGCTGCGTATAAAAACTGGTACGGGAACGATCCTGCATAAGCTTTGCAGCAGTACGCACGGTTCCTTCAAAAGTTTTAATCTCTTCCCGACGACTTTTCAGCAATGCAGTAAGCTTCGCCTCTTCCTCAATCAACTCTTGATAACGTGCAGTCAGGGTATGAACCTGTTTGTCTGTGCTAGATACAGCTTTTTCAAGTTGCGCGAGCTTTCCTGTTAATTGCACTTTGTTTTGAGAAGATAAATCGAGTGCTTTTTTGACATCAGTTTTGTGTGCGATATTCAGCTGTTTTAGTGTGTTAATAGTCTTTTGCCATTGCTCTGAGCTTACTTCTTGCGCTGAGCCAGCAAATGAAGTCACTGAGTTGCATAATAAAAATAGAGCAATAAGAACGGTTGTTATTGAAGTACGCATATTATTCTTTCTCCGGAGAAGTAGAGCGGCTTGCAACAGATTCAACTGACGACGATGATGTCGGAACTGAAGTTACTTCAATGGCCAGAGGCAAAGGAGTTACTTCAACAATCTGCTTACGGCGCGCAATAGTTCGCAAGGAAAGAACGGCTTGTTTGTTGCTATCCGCAACCAACACAAACTCTTTTTTTACCGGAGACCATATGCCGACCTGTTGTTTATCCGGAGAAACGCAGTAGTAACCGAGTCGACCTGCGCGAACAGTTTCTGCACGCAACGGCTGACCTTCAAGCACTACATCTTCGCTATCTATCTCAATACCTGAGCCATATCCTGTCTCTACTTCAAGAGTTTCCAAAACACGGCGGAGCTGTTCAGCCTGCGCTAGATGCGGGTCTGCAAGAGCTTTTTTAATATTGGACATGCGCTCCTGTCGTTCTTTAGACAAAAACGGCTGATCTTCATCGATAAAGAATTCGAGTCGGGCAACGGTATTTTCAAGAAGGGGCGTAACAGCGTTAGCTATCATTTCAAGCTCTTGCTGCTGCCGCTTCATTTCTGCAATGTTGCCTTCGAGCGTTTTAATATATCGGGAATATTTATTTTTTTGATGAGTAAGCCAGTCAAATTCAACTTGCTTATTGTTGATCTGCGCGATGACGCTATGCTTTTCCTGCTGCCATGCGCTAATTTTTTTCTGAGCCTTTTGCTCGACGGCAATCGTGCCCGAAGCAAGAGACTGAGCCTGTTTTGAACTTGCGTAAGCTGGTGCCAAAATGAGCAGCTGCCCCGCAAGGAAAAGAAGAGCTATATAATACGTACGATACATTGGTGTCCGTCTCCATGTAACTCATTCACATGAGCCATAGGTAATAGTTATGCCAATGCAATATGCAGAGGCTACTAACGGACTTTCAAAGAATTTTTCTGCGGACTAAACAGAAAGAACTGGTAAAAAACTTGGTATGTAAAAAGTGGAAGCGAATATATAGTTACGCTGTAATGGTTAAAGACGTTATGGGTATGGAAACCTCTCTTTTTCGACAGTTATTACAGATGCCGTAAATAACAGTATGACATCGTCGGAGTTCAAAACCCTTCTGGCGTGATGCCTCATTGTGAATGCAATCCAGATAAGGGTTTACGAAGGGGGTTTCAGTCCCGCAGCACTCGCAAATCATAACAAAACGCACTTCAACAACTGGCTTGTAATGAATTGCGCCTTCATCTGTCTGCTCGCTACTGGCAAGGCCACATCCCGCAATAAGCTTAATCGTTCTATACAAGGTAGAAATGCTAATTGTCGGGTCTAGCTTTACAACTTCTTGATACAGCTCATCCACCGTTACCGGTGTGGTCAGCCGAATAAAAACATGCAAAATAAATTCGCGCTGCGTTGTGACCTTGAGCCCTTTCCTTTTAAGATAATCTTGAAAAATCCCCAAAGGCTCACTCATTTTCAATAAACACCTCCATGAGTTATGTCGGTAAACAAGTGCTTACAACGCCTCAGTATGAAAGGCAAGCATTTGAGCGAATGACATTCATTTTCATTTAATAACTGCTTTTTGTCATGTCGTACGGGTAAGTTGACACCTAATGTCAATTTACTCTTTTTTTTGACATGTCACATCCACAATACTATTAAATGATTGGTTTTTATCGTTTCAAGACAAAGGTTTTTACAATGAAAAAGACACTCAATACCATTCTCGCAGGGGCTAATGCCTGCGTAGTAACTATAGATGCAGGCCGTTGTGCCACAACAAGGCTGGAATCACTGGGAGTATACCCCGGAACAGAGCTCGCAGTTGTTGTAAACGCCGGTCGAGGTCCAATGATCATCTCAATCGGTGACGGAAGATTGATTCTAGAACGCGGCATCGCAAGCAAAGTAATTGTTCACTAACAAGCATGAAATAGTGCTTGTACGATTCAGACTGCGCTGTCCTCTGGGGCAGAGCAGTAATACATAAGGATAGGTAGCGTATGAACGCCCCATTGTTGTATTCTCGTTCAGACCAAAGGTGCTATTGTGAATAAAGTTAGTACCATTGCATTAGCAGGACAGCCAAACTGCGGAAAATCTACCGTATTTAATATGTTAACCGGTGCAAGACAGCACGTTGCCAATTACCCCGGGGTGACTGTTGAAAAAAAAGTAGGAATCCTCTCTGTAGGAGGCACATCCGTAGAGCTTGTTGACCTTCCCGGAACATACAGTTTTACGTCGTATTCACTTGAAGAGCGGGTCGCGCGGGACGTAATTCTACATGACGATCCGCAGGTGCTCATTGATGTAGCGGATTGCTCCAATTTACAGCGCCATTTGTACCTAACACTGCAATTGCTCGAAATGGAAAAGCCCACAGTTCTTGCTCTGAATATGGTTGATGTAGCTGAACGACGTCACATTACTGTTGATTCTTCCAAGCTGGAACAGCAACTGGGCATTCGTGTAATTAGAACCATTGGTAAAAAATCAGTCGGTCGTAAAGAATTGCTCAATGCATTAGCAGAAAGCATGGTAGCAACAAGTAAAACTCCTCAGCGTAATTATGCAATAGATTATGGGGAACTAGAGCCCTATATTACCAAGGTGGCAGAAGAGCTTTTGCCGCTATCAACTAAAAACTATCCTTTGCGATGGCTTGCAATCAAACTTCTGGAAAATGATTCAGAAGCATTAGCTTTTGTAAGTAAAACCAATCAAAAGCTATTGGCAACGTCCATAGCTGTTCTTGCATCTGTAGAAGAGTACAGAGAAGAGTTCATGCGAGCAACGGGGCAGGATGTGGAAAGATTTATTGCAAAAAAACGCCACGAAGCATGTGCGATTATCTGCAAGGAATGCGTCACTGCCAGTAATCAAACAGCAGAGACTTTTTCTGACAAGCTGGACAGATACATTTGTCATAAAGTATTTGGCCCGATGATTCTGTTTGCCATTCTTTTTTGCTTATATCAGGTGTCGATTATTCTAGGAAACGACTTGGCACAGCGCGTATGGCCTATGTGGGCGGCACTAGGTGACTTCCTGATGCAAATTTTTCCACAGCCAAACTTTCTTGTTGATCCGGTAAGTCGTTCTCTCGGCAGCTGGACTATCCAGAGTGTTACCGCAATCCTAAACTATTTACCTATTTTCTTTTTACTTTTCAGCTTAATCGCAATTCTTGAAGATAGTGGTTACATGCCGCGCATGGCGTTTCTTTTAGATCGGCTTTTCCGCAAGTTCGGCATGCATGGTCAATCAACCCTGCCGCTTATTCTTGGCGGTGTATACGTAGGAGGGTGCGCCATTCCGGGTGTTCTGGCGACTAAGGCCATTCCGGATGAAAGGGCACGTCTTACAACACTGATGGTTGTGCCAATGATGAACTGCCTCGCAAAAGTGCCATTGTATCTCATTTTGATCAGTGCCTACTTTAGCGATCATGCAGGAATTGCAATGTTCTTTATCGCAACGGTGACTCTATTTATGGCTTTGCCTGTGGCAAAGGCCTTGTCGCTTACAGTGTTGAGCAAATACGAAAGCGCACCGTTCATTATGGAAATGCCTGCGTACCATCTACCAACGGTGTCAGGCGTATTACACCGTGCCTTAGAACGCATGTGGCTCTTCGTAAAAAAAATCGTCACTGTCGTCATTGCCGTAGCTGTAATTGTCTTTGTGCTCATCAATTTCCCAACACTATCTACTGAAGTACAAAAAGGTTTTGAGCAAAAAGAAACAGCAGCTGTCACAAAATTTTTAGATGTAACGTCCGCCACTACATTCCACAATGCAGTGGATGAACAAAATCTTATGGATTTAATTCTGTTTTCCGATGGATACAAAAAAGCAAAACGCGGAGTAAAAGACCCAGCAACCTTACACGAAATCCAACAAAAATTTGCCGCAAAAAATCCGCAATTTTATAGTATTGCGGCCAAGCAAGGTACAGATGCAATAAAAATTGCTAAAGCTTTGCGTAAAGTCCAACGGACAAGGCGAAAGCTACGCAGAGAATTACGGGCAGCGCAATTTGAAAACAGTTTCCTTGGCATGATGGGACACGCTTTAGAGCCTGTAACCCAGTATGCCGGATTCAATTGGCGCATCAATATCGCCTTGCTCTCAGCGTTTGCCGCAAAGGAGAATAGCGCAGCAACTCTAGGTGCTATTTACGCAGTTGATGGAAGCAATAAGTCGGTTCAGGAAAGTATGAAAGAAGGGGAAGAAGGTTTTACTTCACTCCATGCTCTAGCATTAATGCTTTTCATGGCGCTGTATCCTCCGTGCATTCCAACGTTAATTATGGTTCGAATGCAAACAGCTTCTACCAAGCTCATGTGTTTTTCTGTTGCCTACCAAACATTACTCGGACTGGGCGTAGCAACCTTTGTCTTTACTGGCGGGAAAATGCTTAATTTAACCGGAATGCAGATGATGTGGTTATTCTACGGACTTTGCGTATTGACCACCGTGGTTATGGGCATGCTTCCAAAATCTATAGGTGAGGCAAAACAACAACTCGGTGTTGAATATGTAAAGTGATTCAGTGAAATATAATGAAATTGATAGGTAATGAAGGTGGGGCGGTTATTTACTTGCGACGTGCAACAGTAAACGAACACATGATCAAAAAAGATGAATAGCCTCTAGGTTGCAGCTTCTCCTAAGTTATAGATCCTTAACTTTAGAAGGATACTATAAGTGACATATACTATGTGAAGAAATTCAAAGTTGAGGCTGTGAAAAAACTTATTGAGTATGACTATGTTATTCAAAATGTTGCCTGCGGTTAGGAGTAGTTCCCACCTTCAATATTTGTGGCAGAAAAAGTATAAAGCTGGTGTTGCTCATGTAAGTTAAGTTCACGATTCTCGGGTAGAAAAAATACGTCTTCGAGCAGAATTGAATCGTATCATCGCCTCGTGAATACAAGACTATATTCTTCGACAAAGATTCCCTGTTAGGGCTACCTCGCTGCCAATAATCAAAATTATGCCGGGAGAGGGGCTCAGTTGTTTGGTCACATCCACTGCGTACGTGTAGAGGTCGAACCTTGAGCGATCTCTACAAGAAATTGAATGCAGAATCTACCTTGTTGAAATTGTAAATAAGAAAGCTCCTAGTGTATAATGCTAGGAGCTTTCTTTTATATCTACTTAGCCTTTTTTCAGTTCTAAAATTCAAGCGGATAAGCCCTATGCAAAGCTCTGACATCTGCATCCCACTCTACAAAAACGAAAAGCGGATTGTGTGAGCTCGTCGAATTTGCATCTCTTCTCAACGTTGATTTTAGCCCTGAAGAGAATGTGTCGCGCTTGATTTCGTCTACGTAGTCCCACTCCAATAAGCACTTATTGATATCACTACGTGTTTTCAAAACAATAATCTTAGCGAACTAGTTATTGTTAGCAGGTGAATCTGAGGGGGCAATATGCATAGATTATGGCTGTAAAAATTGGGTAAAAGAGTATGTGATTCGTTTCAATCGGTTGTCCACAGCAGTTTCGGGTATATGGGTACCCCCGATCACCCCCCAAACCTTCCCCTTTTGTTTTATGATCCATGATGTATCTTAAGTGTTGTGTTAGCGTAATTCGTCATTGATTGGGTGCTATGAATGCGTAGTGTGAAAGGAGAAAGAAATGGAAAATGACAAACGACTGCTAATTTCGAATGTAGTCTTTATTCTTATATGGACACTTTTTGCAGTTTCTTTTTTCCTATACTTCGCGTTTCAGATTTACAGTAGTCCTGAGTCGTTTAACGACGTTGTAACAATACGCTTCTACAGTCATCCTATTTAATAAACACAAGGATTGTATATGACCCCCCTTAACGCCCGACAAAAAGCTTTTGTTCAGGGACTTGACGATAAAGGCCCCTCATCGCGATGGCATGATTGGAAGTGGCATATTCGCCATAGTATTCGTGATGTTAAAACATTTGAAAGATTGCTCGGGATAACTTTTACGGATGATCAACGGATGGCCTACGAGGCAACAGCAGAGCAGTTCCCAATTTCAATTACTCCTTATTATTTATCCCTTATCGAAGTGGATGATTATGAGAATGACCCTGTCTTTAGACAATGTTTCCCTTCTGTGCGTGAAATGGATGTTTTAGAACATGACATGGCTGACCCTTTGCATGAAGAAAAAGACAGTCCAGTACCGGGTATTACTCACAGGTATCCCGATCGGGTGCTCTTTCACGTCAGCAATACTTGTTCAATGTATTGTCGACACTGCACGCGAAAGCGCAAAGTTGGCGATATGGACTTCATCCCTGATCGTAAGCAGATGGAGAAGGGGTTTGATTACATTCGTAACAATCCACGAGTACGAGATGTATTAATTTCCGGCGGTGATCCGCTAATGCTTTCGGATGAAAGACTTGATTGGATTTTGGGAGAGCTTGGCTCCATAGATCACGTCGAAGTTGTTCGTATCGGAACGCGAATGCCAGTTGTGCTTCCTCAGCGAATAACAACAGATCTTGTTGAGATGTTAAAAAAACACCATCCACTTTGGATGAATACGCATTTTAACCATCCAAGAGAGATGACCGCTTCTTCAAGAAAAGCGCTTGAACGGTTGGCCAATGCTGGGATTCCAATGGGCAACCAGAGCGTATTGTTGGCAGGTGTCAACGATTGCCAGCGATTGATCCGTACCTTGAATCAAAAATTAGTTAAAAACAGAGTGCGCCCATATTACTTGTACCAATGTGATTTGTCAGAAGGACTTACTCACTTTCGTACTCCTGTGAGCAAAGGGATCGAGATTATTGAAAGCTTGCGAGGCCACACCTCTGGCTTCTCTGTTCCTACATACGTTATTGATGCACCGGGTGGTGGTGGGAAAATCCCTGTAATGCCAAACTACATTGTCTCTTGGGGAACACATAAGGTTGTACTCAGAAACTATGAAGGCGTGATTACGACCTACAATGAGCCCGAAAGTTACGACTCTCACTATTGTGACAGAAAGTGCGAAGACTGTACTCTTACATTAAAAGAAGACGATGGTTGTGAAAAGGCCATTGGGATTGAAAAGCTTCTGTGTGACTGGGATGAAACCTTGAGTCTCACACCGAAAGAAAATGAACGTATGGACAGGAGAGATGATGCAGCCGGATCGTGTGGTGTTGATAATGGGAAATACTATTCAACATGGGCGCAGTAGCGACAGAGTTTACTTGCTTAAGTTAGGAAGTTCTCCCGATGTTGCTGCACGTAGTCTGTCAGATCTTGCGCTAGCTGAAGGGTACTCAAAGGTCATTGCAAAGGTTCCCGAAGTAATGCTTGATGCGTTTAAAGCGCAAAGTTTCGAGGAAGAAGTCCGTGTTCCCAATATGTATTCACATCGCGGAGATGGAGTCTTCGTTACAAAATACTTAATGCATGAAAGACGGGATGAACCTTTAGGTCCTACGTTTGAAAGTGTACGTATGCTTGCGCAAAAAAAGGCAAATGACGGGTATAAAGAACTGCCTGAAGGATATGCGATAACCCCCTTGCAAAAAAACGATATTCCGGAAATGGTAGATCTTTTTCAGCAAGTCTTTAAAAAATATCCTTTTCCTGTGCATGAAGCTGCTTTTGTAGAGCAAACCATGAATGAAGGGACACATTATTGGGGAGCGCGTCTTGATGGGCAACTAGTGGCTTTGGCTTCTGCAGAAGTTGACTCTGACGTTAAGAACGTCGAGATGACCGATTTTGCCACACTTCCTGAACATAGGAGCACTGGACTTGCTTCAGCGTTACTTGCTGAAATGGAGTCTGCTATGTGTACTATGGGAATAATGACTGCCTACACTATTGCTAGAGCGATATCCCCCGGAATGAATATCACATTCGCTCGTGCAGGATATCTTTATTGTGGAAGACTGCCAAATAACACATGCATTGCAAATGGAATCGAAAGTATGAATGTGTGGAGTAAAAAGCTGATAGCTTAATGGCATCAGGTATTGTCTACGGTTCTCACCTCACTCCGTTTCGTGTCAGCCAGTTTCTGATCTAACCATAACGGGTACAAGACTGTATGCTCAGGCTATCGATCTAGCAGGAGGGAAGGTTCCATAGAAGATGCTCTTGCACGAAAGTGTAAGGGCTTTTTTTATTCCGCGCCTTCGAGCACTCATTCCCGTCTTCTGCTTGATCCATCATAATGGCTTCACTATGTATTTACAGGGTTGAAACAGGATCACTGATTGCACGCGACATAAAGAACTGGCGCACGCTACGTGTGTTTAGTAAATTACCAATTGCTATTAGCAAGAAGGGGTATAAGAAAGCTGCATTAGTAATAGGCCAATCAACAGAGATACGCACTTACTTCACAACCCAGAATTAAAATATTCCAAACCCTTACGCACCATGTCAAAAATTAGGTTGTTATGATGAATATAATTAAACAATTAATTGTTTCTTTTTTTGCACGATCACCCAAAGCGAGTCCTGACAGTACCGATAACCAAATAGGAAAGGGCGCGTATGCGCTTACCATCCCATCTGATTTTCAAAAAAAAGGTCAACTCTCAGTAAGTATCCCTTTGAATACGGAAGTGAGCGGCCGGTTTCCGCGTGGGGTCATGCATTCAAAAATATATACCGATGGCGGAACGATTCTCTTTGTTCAGCGTATGTCATCCCCAGCAGGAAATAATTATTTTAAGCAACTTGGTGGGGAGAAAGTGACTAAGTGGGGTAAAGATTGGTGTAAAAATATTTACAGCATGAATGTCTCAAGTACTACGCAAGAATTCGAAAAATATAGCAACGTTATCAAAGAGAAAGGCTTGTCCGAAAGTTCTGACTATCTTGTTGAAATGTATGATCGTCTTGCCAGTCGAACTAGCGTAGCCCGTGTTATTACCCTTACTCCTAACAACGTGGCGGAATTCCCGAAAGTACCGATGTCCAGCGAACGTTACTATGTTGAGAACAACAACTAACAATAAGAAATGTCTTTTGTTGTTCGGTTACTAATTTCGCACGACCCCTCGCTATGTAATTGTTTTTTACGTTTTTCTCTTCAAATAAAAAAATAAAGTTATGTGACCAAATGTAGTCCGTCGACGTATTACTATGTAATGTGCAACATTACTTATCTGTAAAATAGTCCTATCTACGACAGGAATGTAATGGTCTCCATATGTAGCATACGTGTTGCGGTAGCAAAATCTTAAGCAAAGATTGTCGCATATTCGTCCAATCAATTAAATTGCACATGAGAGCAGCAAAGCTTGCTCAGGGTTTTATTCTAACAGTTTATGAAAATTGAAAAATTTTTTAGATAGAAAGTTTGTCTCCTGACAACTGCCATAGGCAACTAAACCCAACGGAACTATTGCCGCAAGGATGGTCGGAAGTCATCTTTTACAGGTGCCTTGAATTTTGAAGATAATCCCCCCGAAAAAGAATTGTCCTCAAGAGTAGAGTTCTCCTTTAGGGCAACCATAAGAGATTCTACTTGAATAAATTACGTTACACTGACAGCCAGACCATGAGTTTTTTCAAACAGACAGAAAAACGCACACCTGTTCCAGAGCTTTGCCGAAAACATGGCATGAATGGCACTTCCTTTTCCAAATGGTGCCCAAGTATGGCGAGACTCAAAGAACTCAAGCGTGACAAAACAACCTCCTTGCCGCTCTTGAAATACCGAATAATGTCTGCCCTATGGTTTTACTTACGGTTGCCCAACGTGATCGACGACTTTAAACGGTGAATGGCTTATAAGCATTAAAAATTGACTTCTCCTTGTCAGATGAGCGCTTAATCGGGTCATTAAATTAAGTGATTGAATGGTGTGGTAAGCTTTCGCTACTCGTTGTGGTCATGGATTAGGATACACAAGTCACAAGCTTCAACTTTTAGGAAAAACTTACGGAATTGGTTTGAACTATATTCAGTCTGGCAACCCTAAACTGAAATCACACCTCGAGTGGTATAAACGGACTGTCAAATATGACTTTAAATCAACACTAGTTCAGCAGTATCAAACAAGTTTAAGATAATGCTGCTCCATGACTATAGTTTTACAGCAACGAACGTCCCAATATGGAAACGCTTCGATTCATAAACTACGATTTACTGCCTAGTTTCTACTTTTAACGGCTATTAAAAATTAAACGCTAACGAACAGTTACATGGCGCGCTAGGTGTCAACAAATGCTCCTCCAAAAAGTTACGGCAGTCAGAACATGGGACGTTGTCAGCTTTTTTCATAAAAAAGTTGCGTGATGCCTAAAACTTTCTAACTGACCTTCCGCATTTTACTGTAACTTTTTTTCAACGTATTTCTAGCAAGGAGATACACGTCAACAGTTTTTCAGAAGATCTGCTCGATGACAAAATTTGAGATGAAGTGTAGGCTCGCTTCGTCTTAAGTATAGATAAATGGAGTGGGTATGAGTCGTTATGCGGACATGCTTTAACTAGCTGCAACTGATTTTTTTTCGCTTGGGGTTAGTTTTGGTGAAATTGTTTTGGGAACCTTTCTAGGAGGGCTTTTGGGGTACGTTATCTTAGAACAACAGCGGAAAAAGAGTGAAGCAAAAAATGAGTTATGCTCATTAGTCTATAACTTAAGAAATGTTATCTTAATACTTGGAGTACAAGAACGTAATCTTCTGCAATGGTATAAACAACTTCTTGAAAATGTAGAGGCAAAGCTAGATTGCTTAGTGATCATTTCAAATGAGGAAATTATAAAGTCAGAGAAACTTTCTCCGATTATACTTGAAGATTATGAACGGGATTGCGTTAATCAGTTAATTCCCATGCTGCCCAATTTGCTAATGAACTTAGAGAGTTTTATTGATGCCATTGTTTCAATAAACGCAATAGGTAACGAAAACGAAAGCAAGGATATGCTATTCAATGGATATATGCATCATTTGGCAACTGGGATGGAATGCATAGTCCAATTAAATAAAATTAAAAAAGAAGTGATTTTGACAGGAGAACAGGAAATTTCTAAGAAATTAAGTGAAATGAAGAGTAAGACATATGGTAATGAATACGCACTGGTTGAGTATAAACAAGTTCAAGATTTTTTAGAGATAGAGCGTCGTGCGGTTAAGTGTATATCTCAAATTGAAAATATGCAGAGCAGAAATGAAAGATGGCAAGCTTTTTAGCTAAAAAAAAGCAAAATCAACTATACTTCCATGTCAAGCTGACAGTATTGCTTGCCTCGTCGCGATGAATGATCTTTTAAACAGGTTTAGGCTTTCTAGTTACTTTTTTTAGCTGCAACCTGTGATATCGTAGCTTAGAACTTATCCTGAAGGTACTCTTCTTTGGTAAATATATTGTTTTAGTTTTTGGTAGAGTGTGGTTCGTGAAATGTTGAGGATTTTAACTTGTTCTGTCATGTTGTATTTAATTTTGTTCAATTTTTTCAGTATGCCGGAACGTTCATTGTCTTCAAGTGTGTATGGAGGGCACAGTGTATTATCTGGTGTGGCAAGCGGAAAATCCAGATGATGAAGTTCAATAGTTTCTCCTTCGCACGTGTGCAGAGCACGTTGCATACAGTTTTCTAATTCTCTGACATTTCCAGGCCGTGAAGCTTCTTGAGCTTGTGGGGAGAGCTGAGGTTAACTGCCTTTTGCGCGACTTAGGAAAAATGAAGCAAGTCCCATAATGTCCTCTTTGCCGCGATCTCGTAGAGGTGGAATGGTAATCGACAGTACGTTGTAAAAGAGATCTTCTCTGAAAACTCCCTGCGCAACGGCCTTGGCCATCTCTACATGTGTGCTTGCAATAATGCGAATGTCGACGGGGATTGGCTGCCGTGCAACGATTCGGTAAACCTCTCAGGTTTGTAAGCATAACCTGCATGTGGTGAGGCATGTCGCTCATTTCATCTAAAAGAATGGTGCCTCCGTTAGCTAGCCCAAATTTACCCAGGCTCCCTCCTTTCGATGCTCCTGTAAATGCCCCTTCTACAGACCCGAATAGCTCGCTTTCAAGCAACTTAGCCGGAATAGCTCCACAGTTGGGTTGGTTATCCTATCTCCTTCATTGTGAATTGCCTGAACAAAAAATTCCCTGCCGGTGCCTGTTTCTCTTTGAAGCAGAACCGTCGCGCTTGATTGTGCAGCAAGCTCGAAGACTTTAGTAAAGCTTTCAGACTGTCCTTTTAGGCTGAATAATGTGTAGTGAGTTTTTGTCCCCGCAATGGTATCTATTAGCCTGTTAAGTTCTTCCATTTCTTCTAGTGTGATCATTACTCCTAAGTGTTACCGCCCTGAGAAATCACAAGCTGTGCTGTGTAGATAAAGTGCGCTAGAATGCTTACCTTGAGTATGCATTCTCTATTTACCCATGCTGAGGGCTTGCTCTTGAGGTTTTCAATGGAAAGTTTGATACCGTTGAGAACTGTTACTGCTTGCCCTACGAGTCTGACGTGCTTCAAGTCCTGAAGTCCGCGCTTGGTAACCCGCCCAATGTAATTCTACTGTCCAGAATGGTCGTGCCGGAATGTGAAGTTTCAATGACCTGATCAAGAAAGCCCACATGTAATGCTAGTTCACGGTTACGCCTAACAATACGCAACTCTCGTTCCGTCCACCTAAAGCCGAGCACACAATTATAGTTGACACTTTCCTGTCTGGATTCTTCGCTGCCTGTAATATGTACCCTTCGGCATCAATAGTAAACAATGTGAGATCTCCTGCAGCTAAGAGGTAAAATATTTCGATAAATTAGGGACGAAAGAAATTCAACCAAACGTCGTTGGCTGGCCTGCGGGCTTTGAGTTCGGTAGAGGAAAGCATTGGTGCGCAATGGCTTTTTTTCCGGGTTAAAACCGTATATCCGGGATCTGTTCTTCGCTATAATCTGTTGTTTAGTCGTCTCATCAATAGTTTTACCGCGTTCAAGCATTTTCGATCCAGAGGTACCTGCATTTAGGGAAGTACTCGAGGTGTGTGTTCATCTTTAGAACATGTTCAATTTTAACAAATATTGTAATTGAAAACAGTCTCAGCTGACTACTGAATTCTATAGGAACGTTCGAGCTTTTCCCATTGCTTAATCTCAAGCTAGGTTAAGAAGGCTCCTACATTTTCATGTAAGAGCCTTCTGCTTATTGCAAGATAAATTCTATCTGATAATGGGAGAACTTCGAACGTTTTCAGTAGCTGGTTCGCTTTCTGATTAGGCTACTTTTCTAGGCTCTCTCTTTATGCCTGACTCAATTCGATGCGGTGCAAGTTATATAGCATGTCGACTACGTGCATTTCATTTGAGAGAGTAGATAAGAGTGTGAAGTATGTCACCGAACAATGACACACGCAATGTTCATAAACTCACGCACGAGAAGTCATTTTTAACGATTTTCCCAGCCCTCAGTGGCGCCTGTCAGAATTGCCTTTCCAGCTTCATGCGCTGGAACTATTTCTCTGATGTCGTTATGGAAATATGGCCAGAATCTCGCACATAATAGAATAACGTCCTTCTTGGATTTTGCTTCAACCAAAGCATACCCTTCTGTATTGGTGATCCAGCCATTAAATTTAACCGGCCCTTCACCTTCAGCCAGCATGTCGGCATCTTTAACCATTGAGGTCCAGACCTCAATTTCTTTCTTACGCTCGACGGGCCAAGCGGCAGGATTACAAGTATAATGACAGATATACATAGGCATTGTTAGTTCCTCCTTGGAATATGTCTACTAACTACGAAATTAGCCGTTAAAACAATTCCGCCAATAGTAACACCACTCCCAAAAGCTGCAAGGCGGATAGTGCCTGACCTCTTACGCTTATGATGCTTTCGACCTAAAAAGGACTTGTGAGGAAAAAAGATATTCTAATTATCTTGAACAACTGTGAGGGCAGAATTGTCTTACAGCTGTTCCGTACATTCAATTTAACAAACAGTTATTATTTTGCAGCAAGGGCAAAGTCTTTTGCTAAAGCAATTCTGTTTATATCGTTCATGTGATTTTGGACTCCAGATGTATATTGATACAGCATTCAGGAGACTGACAAGTAAAGGGAACAGGCTTTCTTTGCCACTCAAAGACTTGGGAACAATATGTACAAGCATGACATCTATTGTTTCTTAGCAGATACAAAACTCGAAGTGTATGTGTCAGAATGTTAATTGGGTCTGTCATTCAGGCGGGGGGGGAAATATAAAAAAGAACGCTCTTACATAAAAATGTAAGAGCGTTCTGTCCTTTCTACCGTTCAGCAGGAGAGAGGCTTCAGTGTTACCATGCAGGTACTGGTATTAGTTTGCAGCCTGTCGAGCCTGATCAAGCCAGCTATTCCAGAGTTCTTTGTTCGCTGCAATCCATTCATCAGCCTGAGCGTTGATGTCTTTTTGAGACTTCTTGCCTTCCTGAACTTTAACCTGTTGTGCGTTCATGTCACCAACATTCATTCGGAATAATGTGAAGAATTTCTTTGCAGCAGGGTTCTCTTCAAGAAACTTGTTGTTCGCTGTAACTCGAATACTTGCAACTTCAAATCCCATATTAATAGGAGAAGACACTGCACCTACTACGTTTTCCAAAGGTTTCTCACTCGGTGTGTTGTATTTCTCTGGAACGTTAATCCATACAACATCTTTGCCGGGTTTTAATTTGAAGACAGTCCAGCTTGGAGTCCATGCGTAGTAGAAAATTGGCTCACCACTTTTGTAAGCACCAAGGTTTGAAGCCATAGCTGCTTCGTATGAGGCCTGAATGTGGCGAACGTATTTTTTTAGTCCGTTTTCTTTTAAGTGGCGGTCAATAATCTTTGCACAAGCCCAACCTGAAGGACAGCCCGTAAGGTCAGCTTTACCGTCATTATCACGGTCAAAGGCTTTAATTACTTCCGGGCGTTTAAAATCGTCCAGAGATTTAATGTCAAACTTATCAGCGTATTCTTTGCTGACTAAATAGCCTTGCAAGCCTTCATCTTTGAGAACATAACCAATCTGGGAAGCTTTTTCTTTCACACTGTCGCTAAGCAGGTGGTTCTGGTTTGGTAACCATGTGTTAGGCCAGTAATCGATATCTCCCAATGAAACAACTTTGTAGAAAATAGCTGGAGAAAGGTCTTTTGGCTTCTTTACAGAATAGCCAAGTTCTTCAAGTCCTTTCCGAATAATGGTTTCATGGAAGTATCCGCTAACCCATGTGGCACGTGCTGGCTTAATCGTTACCCCTTCACCTGGCAGTTGGTTGTAAGCATTAGCAGGAATGGAGAGAAGTACTAAAAGGCAACAACTAAGAATGGTTCTTACGAACATAATTCTTCCTTTCTTTTTGAAATAACGAACTGTTTATTACGGGAAGCAGCATTCAGCGTAATGCACGCTTAGCATACCTTTATGTTAAGAATGGCAGTGAGCCAAGGTAGTTTGCGCCGATGAATGCTGAGAGAACAACAATGGACAATGCTGTCATGTGATAACGCATTGTTATGGTTTTAATAAGATGTATTCGTATCTTTTACTTCAGTCCTAATGCCTCCTGTCTCAAAATATTTAATTTTTTTAGTATGATATTCGCTCATGATCAAGAGGGGGAGGGGCTTCATTTTTTATAACGAGCCATAAACAAGGGTAAAAAAATATAAATAATAAACTGTTACGCCTAAAAATCTAGAGGTAAAGATTAAGGTGCTTGGCTTCCTATTGTCATCAAGTGGCAATACTTGTTCGAGCACTAACTTCGTAGGTTTTTCGAGTAATTTTTTCTATCTAAGGACAAACCTGAACCTGATTACGGTTTCAAAGATTTTTTATAACTATCTGTGGTTATTGCTTCTATTGTGTTGGTAATTGATTTGTCTTTGTAAAATTTAAAAAAAGTTCTTGCACCGTTGTGCGAGAGCTTTTTTATTTACTTCAGCAGTAATCACACTACTTATTTGGTGTAATATTTTTTTGGGACTGATCACTTTAAGGCATCGGCGTGTAGTCTTTGTTTGGGATAAAGGTACTGTTGTGGTGTAGTGTGAAGAATTATATTTTGAATTGTTTTTACTCTTTTTTGTGCGTTTTTAAACTAATAAAGATGTAGCTAGATTTTACCTTTGCGTAATTAATAAAAAGTGAAATAAATTTTATAAATAGATATTAAAAAAAGAATTTTTGATATTGCAAAAAATTTTAAAAAAGAATTTATTAAATACAATTTTAGAATTTATTCATTTTGCAAATGCATAAATTAATTTTGAGGTATTAAATAAAGCAGAAAAACATAATAATTTAAATTAATGTTATAAGTAATTTTTTTTTAAAATTGTATTAAATAAAAAATAAACAAAAAATTACTTGGTTACTTGACCTAAATAAATATGAATGTATATGTGTTTGCAGAATAATTTTTGTTGCTTTAATTAAAATAACTTTTTTCTTCTTTTACTATGTAAAATTTTTGTTTTGCTTAAAAAAACATATGTAAAAAAATTTACTACAATATTTTAAGTTTCAAAAACATTCGATGAGATATCTTAGAGGGCAATGAAGAACAATTTTGTCGCTTTCTAACGATGGAAAAGGCTTGAGTATTTGAAATCAAAGTGTCTGTAAGGTTTGTATTTATAGCTGGCAGTAATAGTAAACCTTTTGAAAACCAATTTGATTTCATGTTTACCAATGAACAATTTAACTTATGACTAGGAGGGATGAGGTCCTAAAACAGTTTGATTGCATTCAGAATTTTTCTTTTCTCCTTTTTATAAAGAAAAAACAGCATGTTGTAATCATTTCTGCAAAACGTATGAAATTGCCAAAAGGAGGTACTCAACAGATGTTGTCTTTTGCTAAAGCAAAACACATCTGTGTGTGAACCGAACACGGGGGCTAGGGGGTAACTATGGGTTTGATCCCAAAATGGTAGGAGATGCCATGAAAAAACTCTTGAGTTGTCTTACAAGACATAATCCCGTTACCTGGCTTGTTACATTGTCATTCTTTATTTCCCTTTTCGTGGGCACAGCTTTTGCTGCTGTTAACACTGGTGGTTCAGCTAATACCGGTGATCACCGTAAAAATGTGGTGGGGTACATCACAAACTGGGATGCTTGGAAAGAGCAAAAAGCAGGGGTTCCTCAACAGGGTGCCCTTACACATATGAATGTGGATTTCAGTAAGTACACAATACTCAACTTCGCTTTTTTCGGTGTGGCCAAAGACGGTTCTTTGCACAGCGGAGATTTCCGAAATAAAAATATTTACAAAGAGGGCACGGTTCAGGAACCAGCAGGTCTTCTGAATACAGATGTCTACAGCAGCTTTGACCTCCATATTCTTTATGGCGAGATGCAGGGAATTTGGTGGATAAACGAATCTGTAGCCAAGCAAGCCAATGCTCTTGGTTTTCAAACAACCGCAGGCTCATCTACTTGGTCTAACCCTTCCTGGGGTGTACATAACCAGCCCTTACCCCTTCCTTTACCTAAGCCAGGTGGTGCAAAAGGTCTTATCGCCGAGGCTCATGCCAACGGCGTAAAGCTTGTAGCATCCATCGGTGGTTGGAGCATGTGCCGACACTTCTCTGATGTAGCCGCTAGCCCTGCCAAGCGTGCTAACTTCATAAAAGGTGTTAAGCAGCTCATCGATATGGGCTTTGACGGTGTTGATATCGACTGGGAATATCCAGGGCCTTTTACAGGCATGAACTTCACCGGCAAACAAGCTGATTACGCAAACTTCCTTACTCTCATGCGCGAAATCCGAGCCGCAATCGGAAATGACAAACTCCTGACCGCAGCTTTTTCTGTTGATTCTGAAAAACTGAAAGGGTTTGACTGGGTTGAGTTGGATAAGGTTATGGATCTCTTTAACTTCATGACCTACGACTTTAACGGTGGTTGGTCTGATAAAGCAGGATTCAACTCTAACGTCCACGATTACAACAACTCTGACTTTTCCCGATTTAACTGGGACGCCCTTCGCGATTACATTATTAGTGCAAGAATCCCCCGTGAAAAAGTAAACATGGGCATTCCATTCTATGGCCGCGGTGTAATTTGCCAAGATGGTGCAGAGGTAAACAAGCCTACAGTAAAGCGTGATGAATTTATCCAACCTGATGGCAATATTGTCACAAGTGCTGATTACACCAACTGGCCTAAGGAAGTTTACGACGGCACTCCTAACTACTTCTTTGTTAAACAGAAAGCATTGAGTTCTGGAAGTGGTTGGACCTACCATTGGGATACAGAAGCCGAAGTTCCTTACCTTACCAATGGCAACTACTTCTTAAGCTTTGAAAATCCTGAATCCGTTGCCGTAAAATCTAAATACATTGTAGATAACGGCTTTGGCGGAACCATTGTCTGGACTGTTTACGGAGACTTGGAACTTGGTGGAACAGCTACTAAATATGGTCCCAAGCTTGTGAAATACAGTAATGTAAAGTCCGAATTGGTGAACAAGATCAATGAAGTCTTCGCAAATGAATCTTCCGTAAATCCTGTCCCTAAACTTGCGGTCAGCATGGCTAGAACTGTTTCAGCAAAGGCCGGAGCCAGCACTTCATTTTCAGTTTCCATTACAGGAGGCAAGGCTCCTTATACATGCACATGGACTTTCGGTGACGGAAGTAATGCCACTGGAAACCCAGTGAGCCACATCTATGGCACGAAGGGTACATACCCAGTAGTTGTGAACGTGACGGATAACTCTGGAATGAAAGCTTCTACAAGTGCAACTGCTTATGTCACAGAAGGCACACAGCCTGTTGAGTTTTCTGCGAGCTTGCCTGCTTCATATTCTGTGAAAGTAGGAGAATCCCTCAAACTTGAGACCACTGTTAAGGGAGGCCTTGCGCCTTATTATTACTCTTGGAGCTTCGGCCCTGGTGGAATGGGGACAGGAAATCCTGTGACCCATACCTTTACCACCGAGGGTGTTTATCCAACCATTGTTAACGTATTTGACGGTAAACGAAGATTAGTAAGCGCTACGACAGTGATCACTGTCACTAAGGATGATACTACTCCTACACCTGATCCTGTAAGTGCATTCTCAAGTGGGCCTTACTCGGGTAAAGCTGGCAAGGTTGTCTCCATGTCGGGTAATGCGTCTGGTGGCAACGGTGTCTACAGCTACGCTTGGAGCTTTGGCGACGGAGCATCAGCTACAGGTAAGTCCGTAAGTCATACCTACACATCTGCAGGAAAATATGCGGTACGTCTCACGGTGACTGACGGGGATGGCGCAATTGCTACTATCCAAACCAATGCCACTATCACTCAGGACTCGCAGTGCGGCGGAGCCACGCCATGGTCTACAAGCGCTACATATGTAGCTGGAAACCGTACTTCTCATAATGGACACATTTGGGAAGCGAAATGGTGGAGCCGTGGCAATGAGCCAGGAACTGGTGGTGCATGGGGCCCATGGAAAGACCTGGGCATTTGCTCTAAATAAAAACGTGTTAGTCCGGTTCACGGGTTAACACCACGATTGAGTCGGGCTTGATCGAGGGGATGAAGGCTATAATATTGGCCTTCATCCCTATCGAAAAGGAATGCTGATGAAAAATATTCTCTTAATCCTTTGCTCTGTGGCATTACTTGCAACATCTGTCGTCTCTTCTTTGGCGGCTTTTCCTTCCAAAATATTTGCTCCGTACGTTGATGTATGTAGCTGGCCTACCTTCTCTATTTCTGATTACCAAAAAAAGACTTCTCAGAACTATACGACACTTGCCTTTATCGTCAGTGACACATCAGGCAAACCCTCTTGGGGCGGATATTATCCGGTGGCTGATAAATTCTATTTAGAAGAAGTTGAAGCCGTTAGAAGAGCCGGCGGTGATGTAATTGTTTCCTTTGGTGGCGCAAGCGGTACCGAGTTGGCATTGAAGCATGGCAATGTTGCAGAACTTCAGGCCGCGTATCAATCTGTGATAGACATGTACAAGTTAACATGGGTTGACTTTGATATTGAAGGAGCGGCTGTAGCAGATCGCGCTTCCATTGATCGCCGAAACAAAGCTATTGTCGGTCTTCAAGCTGCAAATCCTGAACTTAAGGTAGCGTATTGTCTGCCGGTTTTGCCTCAAGGACTCACGGGGCAGGGACTTTTTATTATTCAAAATGCCAAGCAAAACGGAGTTCGCGTAGATCTGGTAAATGTCATGGCTATGGACTACGGCGATTATCCGGCACCTAGCCCTGAAGGTAAGATGGGGAAATATGCCATTGATGCAGCCACCAATACGCATCGTCAGATGGTTGAACTTGGCGTGAACACCCAAATTGGTATGACACCAATGATTGGTCAAAATGACGTAACTTCAGAACGATTTTACTTGAAAGATGCACAGCAGCTTTACGAATGGGCTGTAGCACCTGAACAGTTGTCTTGGGTAGGAATGCTCTCGATGTGGTCTACCGGTCGTGATAACGGCGGTTGCCCGGGTTCTCTCTCCGCAACTTGTAGCGGAGTGGCTCAAAAAGAATTTGCGTTTACTGAGGTTTTTCAGAAATACGTGAAGGACGACTTAGGAAACAGTTTTCCTACAGTAGCCATCTCGTTTCCGACTAATAAGTCGGTGTTTACAGCAGGAGCCGATGTAAACGTCCAAGTTACGGCTAGTGACAATGATGGCTCGGTAGGCGTGGTTGAATTTTTTCTGGATGGTATTTCTCAAGGTGTCGACGCTTCATTACCTTTTAATATAACAATAGCTGACGTAAAAACAGGTACGTATCAACTCTCGGCATCAGCCACAGATGATGCAGGAGCTGTGGGAAATTCTGCTTCGGTAACTATTTTTGTTGGTAATGTGTGCACTGGTGATGCTTGGCAATCCAGTAAAGTGTACACCACAGGCAATCAAGTATCTTTAGACGGGCACCAATGGAAAGCTCAGTGGTGGACCCAGAGTAACGAACCCGGCATTGGCGGTGCTTGGGGAGTCTGGAAAGACCTTGGGGCATGCGGTGGAAATACATCCGTAACTCCGCCACCTTCTACTGGTGGTGAAAGTCCAGTTGACCCTCCTTCGGGCGGGCAGACTGGAGGTAATCAAGCTGAATGCACTATTACGGCTTGGCAGGCCAACAAAGTGTATGTGGCGGGTAATCAGGCATCTTTCAACGGACATAATTGGAAAGCCAAGTGGTGGACAAAAAGCACCGAACCTGGTTCGGATGGACAATGGGGGGCTTGGCAGGATTTAGGTATTTGTAGTGAGTAACAGCTTGTAACGGAAAGATAATGTCTTATTCGGGCTTTACGATTTATGTCGTAAAGCCCTTTTTAATGAAATTTGAAATTCAACACGTTACGAAGTGAAAGGTTAGACGTTTTCTATATAGAAAAGTTGAGCGCTGTTAGCCCTCTGAGGGCAGAGGGCTTTGTGCATGTCGTCTAACTTATTTATGTTTTCGTAATGGTTGTGAGAATTGACAGTTAAACTGAGTAGAGTCTAGGTGCTCATTTCAATAAGAAATATGTGAGTATACCAGCACAAATGGGAAGTAGTAGATTCTGTTTGAAACGAGCTAAAGCAAACGCGATTGCAAGACTCGAAAATATTGCTGTCACATGGTGTGGGGTGCTGTTTTTTTCCAGCATTCCAGCAACAGTTGTCACTACAATTCCACTAAGGGCTACGGGGGGAGCAAAGATTAATGCCCGTTCAATCGCTTCAGGCATACGGTAACGCCCAGCAAGTCCTATTGGTAGATAGCGCAGGGCAAATACCGTAATTGCCATGCCGATTATGGTATATGTCATTTCTTGTCCTTTCGCTGTGAAAAGCAGGTGGGCACAATACAACCGCAAAGAATTCCGAGTGTCGTTGCCAAGATGAATCCAAGTTGATGCGGAAGATTTCTGGCAAGATATGCACATACACAGGCGGTTAAGGTTGCAAACAAAGTAGCCCTGTCTTTTATCATCACGATGACCATAGCTCCGAAAGTCACAGGCATCGCAATTTCTAATCCCATCTCATTTAGGCTTTGCAGTTCTGAACCTAAAATGTGACCTGCCGTTGACGACAACGTCCAGAAAAACCAGAGAGTGGAAGTCGTTCCAAGGAAGAACCAATGACTGTTGTCGGTTTGTTCTTTGCTATAATGCTGGCTCATTACAGCGAATACTTCATCGGTCAATCCGAAAGAGAGTAGTGCACGCCATTTTATCGAAAGAGAGGCGAGGTGAGGAGCAAGCCATGCGGAATAAAGCAGGTGACGCAGGTTAACAATAATAGAAGTTGCAATGATGAGTAATGGTCCGCTTCCGACAGCAAGCATTCCCAGAGCGACAAACTGCGCTGAACCCGCAAAAACAATCGCGGACATGGCAACTGTCCCAGCTAGAGATATATCTAAATCGGCCGCGATCGCTCCGTATATAATCGCAAAGGGGATGGCTCCGATTGTTAACGGGCTTATGGCAAGCATCCCTCTACGGTAGCTTTTTAATTTTGCATTGAGGGTAGAAGTCTTCAGTTTGTGGGCTCGATGCGACATTTTCTTTCCGTGGTTACGCTGTTTGGCGATTTCGTTTTCTAGTAAATCTGAATGCACTAGGGAGAAAAGGGCTCAGTATAATAATCAGTGCCCCTGCTATTGCCAGCTCGTCAGGCGTTTCTGCAAACATCCAATAACCGATAAACAGCGAGTAAACAATTTTTGAATACTCAACATTTGAAACCACATTAGCTTCTGCCATGGTAAACGCGGTTACAGTAAACCATTGGCCGAGTGATGAAATGCCCCCTACGAGAATAAGTAGGACAAGTTCGTTTGCTGTAGGCCATTGCCATGTTGGGATACTGGGTACCAGTGCAATAATCCCGACAAAAAATGCTTGATACGCAAGTAGAATCACTTTTGATTCTGTAAGAGCAAGGCGTCGGGCACATGTTACAGCCAACGAGGCTCCAAACGCTCCGCCCAAGCCCGTAAGTGTGTAGAGAAAAGAAGCGCTTTCAAATGATGGTTGAACAACCAGTAGCACTCCGCAAAAACCAAATAATACAGTCATGATTCGTGCCGTATCTATTTTTTCAGCAAGGTACACACTTGATATAACTGTAACAAGAAGTACTTGCGTAAAACTGAGTGCCGTTGCGTCTGCTAAGGGAATATTACTTAAGGTAAAAAAGTTTAGAGAGAGTGCTAAAAATGCTCCTATAATTCTGAGTGCGTGCAAGTGGATCATTTGTGGATGAAGTACGGAACGTCCGGCAACAAAGATTGATGGCAGCATCAGGGTAATAAATATAGCTTGTCGAAATAATAAAATTTGAAAAATCCCAATTCGTTCACTAAGAATTCTGACCGGCACGGAGACTGTCGCAAACAGAGCTGTGGCTATCAGCGCGAACATGATTCCCTTTGCCTGAACAGGAAGGGTAGAAAGCGTAAATTTTTTAATAAAGTGTTTTGTAAACATTCTTACCTCGTTTGTTGTTAGGCAGAAGAGGATAAGGTCTACACTTATATACGGGTCAAGTAGCCATTTTTTTCACAGAGGGAGTGCCATAAAAACTTATTCTCGGGGTAGAGTCAGCCTTGTTTTATCACTCTCTAACATCTTGATTTACTTATGATCAACAAAGGGGCTAGCTCTACAGTAAGTGCGCGACGGATCAATACGGTTCAATGTGAGATTCTGTTTAATTAAAGCTAACAGCGATGTGTAAGCACTCGTTGATTAGCTTTTTGTTTTTTATGCATATGACACAGTGTCAGACTAAATTTATTTCTCTTCAGTTCAGCCGGAATACACTATGAAGTCGCCAACAGTAGATGGATCAAGAACAAAATTTCTCTTGAAATGGGTTGAAATAGGTTCCTCATTGGGCTGATTGTAATGAGCAATTGCACCACAATTTCATTTAAGAATCGAAAATTTTGCCAAAATCTCTAGCCGATGAGAATCAAATCCAAAAAACTCATTGCGTATCGAACAAGTGTTCGATACAAATGTTCGAATACTTATTCAAAACGCCATCAGATGTTTAAGTTTGCAAAATATGGAGGAAATTATGGGGACTTCAAAAAATTCAGAAATCACGTGCCTCAAAATAATCGAAGCAGCAGGGCAACTCTTTGCGGAAAAAGGCTTTAAAGCAGTAACTGTGCGCGAGATTGTAAGTGCAGCTGATACCCATTTAAGTGCGTTAAACTACCATTTTAAAAATAAAGAAGCCTTATACGTGGGGGTGCTTGAAGATGCATGTCGAAGTGTAGCAACAACTAAAGAAGATCAGCAGACGTTACTCAAGCTACCTTCTACTCAAGCGTTATTCGCATACGTTCAAGGCTGTGTAGAAGGATATGCCACACAAGAAGGACAAGAATGGCGAGTAGCTTTAGTTTCTCGAAATACAGTAGCTCCAGAAGCAATATCCAACGATATTATTCAGCGATATTTTTATTCTGAACTGCATTTTTTATCTAAAATTGTAGCTCAGGTTCTCGAGAAACCAGAAGACCACCCACAAACGCATTTCTCTGCACTTTCACTCTTTGGATTAATGGATGCCTTTGGATTCTATGGTGTGCATACTAAGGGGCTTTCACCTACGATTGTGTCGAATATGCAGGATAGTACTTGGTTAGCAGAACATATTGTATCGTTGTTCGTATCGGGAGCAACCTCGCTTAAAATGTAGTACCAGTTATCGCGCATGGAGAAATAAGATGAATGTATATTTAATAAAAGCATCAGCCCCGGGTCCTTTTAAAGAGTATAAAAAGGCTCTTGGGTCACCTCCACAGAATATATTTTCCGTAGCTGCGACTACACCTTTCGATATTGGGGTCAAGCTTTGCGATGAAACAATAGATATGCGCCCAGACTTTAGAGTTAAGGCCGATATAGTGGCTATTTTTTTTCATACGCCTGATGCTTTTCATGCGTATGCATTGGCAGAGAAGTACAAGAAGAAGGGATACACCGTAGTACTTGGAGGTCTACATGCTTCCTTTATGCCTGAAGAAGCAGCACCACATTGTGATACATTGTTGCTTGGGGAAGCAGAAGGGGTGTGGGAAGAACTACTCAGAGATTATCAAGCAGGTGTGTTAGCTAAATGTTACCAACGGAAAACTCCTGTTGATTTGGCAACACTCAAGCCGTATCCAGTGAATTTGATACCTCCATCGCGGTACAAACACATATGGTCTGTTCTTGTTACCAGAGGGTGTGTACACAGGTGTGATTTTTGTGTGATTCCACCGTTTTTCGGCAATCAATTCAGGCGACGTCCTGTTAAAAATATCGTTGCAGAAATTAAAGCGTTACCTACGAACTGGGTTGAACTTCATTCGGATAATCTGGCAGCAGATAGAGAGTATGCACTGGAATTATTTAATGCACTTAAGCCTCTCAATATTAACTGGGTAGGAGAAGCCACAATTAAGCTCGCAGACGATGAAGAGCTTCTGAAGGCAGCTGCTGAAAGTGGCTGTCGAGAATTATTAATCGGTATTGAAACACCTTCAAAAGATGCCTTGAGTGGCACTGGCAAAGGCTTCGTAGATCCAGAATCTATCCGAGATAAAATTGCAGTATTCCATCATCACGGCATATCGATCTTATCTTCTATGATTTTTGGTTTTGATTCTCATGGGCCAAATATTTTTAAAGAGAGTTTGGAGTTTTGCAAGCAGATAGGTATCGACAGCGTTGAAGCAGTTATCCTCATTCCATTCCCCGGAACAAAGCAATTTGCTCAAATGGAAGCAGAAGGGCGTATTCTAACTAAAGATTGGGCACGTTATGATGGCAGCAATGCTGTTTTTCAACCCAAGGGGATGACTACAAAACAACTTGAAGAAGGTACCGAGTGGTTCTGGAGAGAGATTGAACGTACAAAAGGGGTAAAGACTGTCACTTCACCGTCTTTAAGCGACAGAATAAAGTATAATGAATATGAAAAAATTCGTTCAAAAAGCACCACAACCTTGAATGATCAGAAACAAACTTCACCGGGAAGTTCCATGTTAACACGCAAGCCTAAATACTGGCTTTCAATTTTAGGGTTAACTTTAATCGCAATCGGACTGCTTTTTGATTGGTATTGGGTGTGGGGCGTGCTTTTTACACTATGGGCACTCTTAGACATAAAAAACCGACAAACTTATTTGTTAGAAGATGTTCCTCGCGATAATGCACCAATATTGTATTGGATAATCGTATTGCTATGGATCACTCTTGCAGGCTGGTCATTATCATTTTTTGATTGGGTTGAGGTGAAAAATGATGTCAGGTCATTATCCGTACTTTATTATCAAGACTATCGTGAAATAAAAAAGAATAGTGCTGAGGCAATGCAAAATGGACTTGAAACAGAGTTTGAAGAAACAAAGAATCAACAGTCCCTCGTCATTTTTAACCTCCTTGCGGACTCAAAGAAATCTAAAAACGATTCAATAACTAAAAAAAAACAGAAAATTGATCAGGTAATAACAAGTGATCTTGCTGGATTTTCCATACAAATTCCATCTGACTGGAAATATGTTGAAAATATGGATGGTGCATCAACAACAGTCCATGCAGAGTCGGCTAATGGATACGGAATGGCTTCGCTTATGGCTGTCGATTGGAGTACTAATCTTTCAAGACAAGTTTTTACTGATTATATGAATTCGGATCTTAAAAAAGAATTTCCCTTTATACAGTCCGGTGGGCAACAGAAGAAGGTGAGCCAAAGTGTCATAGATTCTGTTGTTGTTTACAGAGGAAAGTATAGGGGAAGCCCCGTTACGGTGTTTATCGGATACAAAACTGTAGGACGTTATGGATACGCTTTTGTCGGAGTGTACGATAGCCGTGCTGTGCAGACAGAACGTCAACTTTATCAGATGCTACAAACTCTGGAATTGCGCGGGAAATACTAGCAACACATGGCGCTCGCTGTGATCAGGTCAATTCCAGCGCATTGTAATTCTTCCAAAGAGCCTACGGCTTGGGTGGTGTCAAAACGTTATATTTTCTTGGCTGTTAAAGAAGATTACTTTCTATATCAGTCTTCTCCCTTCCTAATCTTATTCTCAATTCCTCACTTATATGGTGGGGAATTGAAATACTGCCCCGGAGTGCTTCCAAGGTTTTTCCGAAACATCGCTACGAATGCACTCACGCTATCATATCCAAGGTTCATAGCAACGGAAGTTACTGATTCTTCACACGCTAATTGCCGTAAGGCTTCTAACAGTCTAGCCTGTTGTCGCCATTGGCTGAAACTCATCCCAGTTTCTTTATGAAACAGGCGGGTTAAAGTTCTGCTCGTTGCCCCGATCATATGCCCCCATTCGTCCAAGCGTCTTTGGCTTGCTGGATTTTGGATAATGTGAGCAGTGATCTTAAGAAGGCGTTCATCTTGAGGCACTGGCAGCTGCAAAGGGGCTGTGTCTAAAGTTTGAATCATATCTAAAATGACATCCATAACCCGCTCCTCTGGACTATTATGAAGATAGTCTATTGGGAATCCAGCCGCATGAAGAATCAACTCTCTGAGAAGAGGTGGAACGGATACCACACAACATTGTGTAGGAAGATCACAGATTGTCTCTGGCCTTATGTAAAGTGAGCGCAAAGATAGATGCCCGGGAGCGAATATTTGATGTTTGGTCTCTGAAGGAATCCAAACACCACGAAAGGGTGGAACAACCCAAATACCTTGGGGTGTTGTTACCGTCATTACGCCTTCAGAAGCGTACAAAAATTGAATGGGAGGGTGGTGATGAAATGGATATGAAAGTCCGTCTGGATAGTCGGCTTGTGTAGCAATTATCCTATGTGGACTATCCATCAACCGGTCAGGAAAGTCCTCTCCATATGTGTTTGTCTGATTTGAGATAGTTTTTGTCTTCATATCGCGAGAAAGATATAGCGATTTGTTGATAAAGTAAATTTGTACGTTATTGAAACGTTTAATTTATCTATAAATCTGGAATAATAGCATGAATATTCGAATGGTTGGAATGCTGTCAGCAGGGCACTTAACAAACGACCTTAATCAAGGGGCAATCGCTGCGTTATTGCCATTTTTGATTACGCAAAACGACTTATCGTATACGGCTGCGACAGGAATCGTGTTTGCCTTCACACTTACTTCGACAATGGTTCAACCCCTGTTCGGGTATTTAGCAGATCGACTTTCTTACAAATGGATTATTCCCGCAGCGCTTTTTCTGGCAAGTAGCGGATTTGCAATGATCGGCTTTGCCCCTAGCTATCTTGCTTTAATAAGTACGGTTGTTCTTTGTGGAGTTGGCAGTGCTGCATTTCATCCTGAAGCCGCTCGCTATGTAAATTTTGCGGGTGGGTTAAAAAAAGCAACAGCTATGAGTATTTTTGGTGTTGGGGGCAGCCTTGGCTTTGCTCTGGGGCCTCTGCTAATTACAACATCTGTTCTTCATTGGGGGCTTGAAGGATCAATCGTGATGTTGATTCCGGCAAGTATCACTATTCTTTTAATACTCACACAATCTTCCTCTTTTGAGTCTTTGGAGAAAATTGAAAATATTGTTGTCACACATAAAGAAGCAGTTCCCAAAAAAGACAATTGGAACGCATTCATCAAACTTACGTTAACTATCGTTGGTAAGTCGATTGTCTTTTATGGACTAATAACGTTTATTCCACTGTATTGGGTCGAAGTTCTTCATCAATCTGAAACTGCTGGTGCTGCAGCATTGACAGTATTTTCCATGTCAGGAGTCATTGGGACTTTGCTCGGGGGAAAGCTTGCGGATCGTTTTGGACATGTCAAAATCATCATTTTGGGGTGCGTTTGTCTAAGTCCTTGTTTACCTGCACTAGCATGGTTTGATAATGTTCATATTGCGACTCTTCTTCTTATTCCTACAGGTGCGTTCCTGTTAATGACTTATGGGCCGACAATTGTGAGCGGACAAAAATATCTTCCAAACCATATTGGATTTTCTTCGGGCATGACACTTGGAGTTGCTTTTTCCATAGGTGGTCTTGTCGCTCCTCTTTTAGGCTCAGTTGCTGATCATTATGGAATATGGTTCGTTCTGGCATCCATTTCTTTTGTCCCTCTCCTAATTATACCAATTGTTTTTACATTACCTACTACGGACATATGAAAGGACAACCACGAGACCGTATCAGTCAATCTTTAACTTTGCTGGAGTGATGGCGTAAACCGCTCCTTGGAACAGTTATAATGGAACATTATCTAAGAAATTTGAAATAAGTCGAAGCCCATAATTTTTAGTGAGTTGTCTTTCAAATGATCGTCGATGTAAGCATCTAAAAAGCGTCTTTTTTGTTGTTTTTGAAGAAATCTGTCCTGTTTTTGCAACAATTCTTTTTTTCAGGTATCAAGGGGTTTCGCCTTAAAATATGAATTGAGTGATCGAATAGGAGATCTATGCAAGATACGTTACTGAACTTGATAGAACCGGAATTCGAAGAGTCTTTTCAAGAACTGACAGATTCATTGGAAGATGTTGTTCTTTTTTGTGATGACCAAGGTGTTGTTATCAAGAACAGCGTTGGTGCGCGTAATTTTTGGAAGATAGATGTGACGGGCAAGCCGTTATGGTCTCTCTTAAATATCGCAGCTAAAGATATTAATGAAATGTTGTCCCTTTATCCTCCGGGGAAAGCTTGTCGAGTTTCTTTGCTTGAGCAGGGCGATTGCAACATTTGGGTTATTCCAATTCCGAAGGTGCTTGCTCCGAAGGGTGGCTTTGTTGCGACTGTATCTCCGTTAACGGAGCTACAAGAAACATACGAAGGGCATCTGCAAGATAATATTATTGCAAGAAAAGATTCGTTTAAATTGTTTGCAGCTCTCTTCGATGCAGCTCCAGATCCAACAATTCTAGCTGATGAGCATTTTACTATTCTTAGTGCAAACCCGAAGGCTATAAAGCAATTTGGTCTTTTAGGCATTGAAGATGATGCTGTTTCCTTTTTTTCAATAATTAAAAATTCATTAAAGCAGGTTGTGTTATCTGGAATCGCTGGACTAACGGGTGGAAAGGTTTGGTGTGGCGAGCTTGTTGCTGTTAATCTTCCGAATGAAGAGATTCCTGTTTTGGTCACGATAAAACAGGTGCGACTGTCTGATCAGCTTCTATTTCAAGTTATTTTGAAAGATTTAAGTATCCGTGCAGAGTTAGAGGAAAACCTTAAAGATCGCGAAGAAGAATTGGAGTCAATGGACAATACCTTACGCACTGTTCTCCGTACTGTTGACGAAGAAAAGCAAGAGGTTCGCGAGGAAGTACTGGAACAAGTTAAGCAGTATTTGTTACCGACAATCGATATTATAGCCGAAGTTTCTTCTCAAGATTTGCGCCGAAGTTATAGCGGAATTCTTAAATCACACCTTGAAGAGTTTTCAGAAAGTAGCACAGAAGTATCGGACGAATTGCTATCGCTATCAACAAGACAGCTTGAGATTTGTAAGCTTATTCGAGTCGGAATGAAGGGGCGAGAAATCTCAGAACTCTTGAATATTTCCTTCGAAACATTGCAAAGTCATCGTAAAAACATTCGTAAGAAGCTGAATTTATGTGGAACTAAGATCTCGCTGACAACATATTTAGCCAATCGGGTAGACCTTGACTTAGAATAATCGGGTACGTGTTGCATCTTTACATATACCCGAAGCGTCCCCGTCTCCCCCCCTTGTAGTCATCCCCGATAATCACTAGCCTCATAGCACATAAACAATAAATATGAGGTTTAAATGCATCTTCAAGATGGAAAAGTGGTTGTTAAAGACTTATATAAGATTTTTGGACCAAAGAGTAACCGGGCGTTGTCTTTACTCGAACAAGGGGTTTCTAAAGAAGAAATCTACAAAAACACTGGATTGACCGTTGGTGTACAAGGTGCATCATTTACTATTTATGAAGGTGAAATTTTTGTTATTATGGGCCTCTCAGGCTCTGGCAAGTCAACATTAGTACGAATGTTGAACAGGTTGATCGAACCTAACGCTGGCAGTGTTGTCGTCGACGGAAAAGACGTAACTGCTATGTCCCACGATGAACTTGTAGAATTTCGACTTCATAACATGAGCATGGTCTTTCAGTCTTTTGCCTTAATGCCTCATCTTACAGTTCTTGAAAATACTGCTTTCGGTCTTAAGCTTTCAGGTGTTCCTGAAGAGCAAAGAAATATTCGCGCAAAAGAATCCCTCGAACAGGTTGGTCTTTCCGGATGGGAAGACGCTTCTCCTTCTCAGCTTAGTGGCGGGATGCAGCAGCGTGTCGGGTTAGCTCGAGCACTTGCTGTTGATCCTGAAATCATGTTGATGGATGAAGCCTTTTCTGCTCTTGATCCGCTCATTAGGGCAGAGATGCAGGATGAACTTCTGAAATTACAGCAGCAGCATCAGCGAACCATTATCTTTATCTCACATGATCTTGATGAAGCGATACGAATCGGTGATCGCATTGCAATTATGCAAGATGGTGTTGTCGTTCAGGTTGGTTCAGCAGAAGAAATATTACGTTCACCTGCCAACGACTATGTTAAATCGTTCTTTAAGGGTGTTGACCCTACAGGCATTTTAACAACTCAAGACATTGTCTTGAATAACCATCCTACGCTTATAATTACTAAAGGCGGGAACATCCCGGCTGCTCAAGAATATCTCAGCAATAGTGACCGTGATTATTGCTATATTTTGACTCCAGAAAAAAAATTGATTGGCGTCGTTTCTTCAGAAAGCCTGCGTACTGCTGCAGAACTGGGGAATGCTTCTTCTACTTTGTCCGAAGCATATTTAGACGACGTGGTAACCATTGGGTTAAAGGATGTGCTTACGGACATTCAGCCAATTGTTGCTGGCAGTCCTTGCCCAGTTCCTGTCTTGAATGATGACGGACGCTTTATGGGTGTTGTATCTAAGAGCCGTTTTTTACGTATCCTGCACCAACCAGAGCGAATTTTACATTCAGTAGAAGAGGTATGTCATGCTTAGTGGAGACTTTATTCCTTTAGACGAGAGCATTATTCCTCTTTCAGAATGGATTTCAGAAGGCATTAACTGGCTCGTATATAACTTCCGAGACTTCTTTCAGGTTATCAAAATTCCAGTTGAAGTGACGTTAACAAGCCTGACTTCTGGGCTAAATGCTCTTCCTTTTTATATTCCGATTATCCTTATTGCCCTTCTTGCATGGAAATTTTCAGGCAAGCGACTTGCAATTTTTTCATTGCTTTCGTTTGTACTCATAGCCTGTTTAGGGCTGTGGGAAGCGACCATGACGACACTAGCGATGGTCATAGCTTCGGTTCTTTTCTGTGCAATTATTGGCGTGCCGCTTGGCGTGTTGGCCGGCCGTAACGCTCTTTTTGAATCTGCACTTCGACCTGTCCTTGATGCAATGCAAACCACTCCGGCGTTTGTGTATCTAGTACCAATTGTAATGCTGTTTTCCATCGGCAACACTGCAGGTGTTATTGCAACAATCATCTTCGCAGTACCTCCGATTATCAGATTGACATGTTTGGGAATACGTCAGGTTCATCCTGAGTTAGTAGAAGCAGCTCAAGCTTTTGGAGCAAGTGAGTTCCAAGTTTTGACGCAAGTGCAGCTTCCGTTGGCGTTACCTACCATTCTTGCAGGATTAAACCAGACCATCATGATGGCACTTTCAATGGTTGTAATCGCTGCTTTGATTGGAGCGGGTGGTCTCGGGTCTCCTGTAGTTCTTGGATTGAACACCTTGGATACAGGGCAGGCAGCCGTGGGTGGTCTTGCAATTGTTCTACTTGCAGTAATTTTGGATAGATTAACTCAGTCCATAGCTAGCAAATAGATTTAGCAACTTATGAAAAAGAGGAAAGTAATGTTTAAGCGTATTGTGCTGTTAACGATAGTTCTTTGTTTGTTTTCAAGTCAGGCCTTTGCTGACTCTATGCTTCCAGGAAAAGGTGTTGTAATTAAACCTGCTCGCGCTACTTGGAGCACCAGTTTTTTCCAGTCTGCATTGATTAAAAAAGGGCTTGAAGAGCTCGGGTATGACGTAAAAAAACCAAAAGATTTAGCAAACGCTCTTGCCTATAAATCAATTGTCATGGGTGACGTTGATTACTGGCCAAGTGGATGGCTCCCTAACCATAAAAGCTACATGGGCGGAGATTTCTTTGATCATGCAGCCGTGTATGGTTATGTAGTTAAAGCAGGGGGCTTGCAGGGCTATCTTGTTAGCAAAAAAATTGCAGATGAGCTTAATATTACAAGCTTAGATGACTTTAAACGTCCTGAAGTTATAGCCGCATTCGATAAGACTGGTGACGGCAAAGCTGATTTAACAGCGTGCCCTCCGGGCTGGTCCTGTGAGCGTGATATCGATCGTCATCTGAAAATTTATGACCTCAAAAAGTATATTAAACCAATTAAAGCTGCGTATGAAGCAAGCATGGCAGCAACTCTTGGTGCCCACCAGTCAGGCGAACCTGTGTTCTTCTACACATGGACACCAAACTGGACCGTATTTAAGTTACAGCCGGGTAAAGATGTTGTTTGGATCAATGTTCCAAAAATTATCCCGTCTGAAGATGAATTAGATGTTGTTGACAGCATGACTGTAGACAACCTGTCCGGCGCAGTAAGCAATCCTCTGAAAATGGGTTTTGCAGCTTCTGATATACGCATCGTTGCAAATATTAAATTTGCAGAGAAAAACCCGGCTGCAAAACGCTTCTTTGAAGTTTTCACCTTGCCGTTGATTGATATTAACGAGCAAAACAGCCTTATGAATGCTGGTGAAAAATCACCAAAAGATGTCGAACGTCATGTAAACGCTTGGATAGAAAAAAACAAAGAGAAATGGGACGCATGGCTCGCAGAAGCTCGCAAAGCTGCTGAATAGCACTACCTGTTCTCAATATAAAATTGCAATCGCTACAATCTTTTTATTGGTACAAGCTGAGCATAGGCTTGTGTAGTTCAAGTTTTTGAAAACTTTTGAATGCGAAAGAGGGTACTTTAGCTAGTTTAATTTACTCTTCTTTTCAATCAATAAAAAGGTTTCCTCCTTTAGAGGTACTAAGCAATTTAAGCTCTTACACGAAAGTGTAAGAGCTTTTTTTATATTTAGACGCCACACACAGAACAAGTTCAGCGTCTAAAAAACACATCCATATATATGGTAGTCGTGAAGGGCGACTAGAAGGCCTATTTTAGGAAAAAGGTAAAGGGTACAGAGAATTAGATAATGGCACCTGTTTCTAACTTTACAGTTCATCATTCTAACATTTTATTTTTATGAGTTTTATTTAAGGTGGGTCGTAGTTGAAACTAAGAAGTAGATGTTTTTTTGAGGAGACTATTCATGCAACAAGGAAACAAGGCATAGACAGATCCATAGAAATAGAAAAGTAAATGTCTTCAACTATCCCATTCTTAACCTCATAATTTATTTACAATAGTGGCTTCACAATGCTGAAACTCACCCTCGAAGGTGAGAAAGAGGACTTGCGGCTGAGAATTGGATGGTGGTAGTAAAAATACGTGCTGACAGCTTGATGTAGACCCAGTGTACCAAGGTAGATATTTAGCTTTAGAGTGCGTTCACTGTGCTGCAAGATTTCTCACCTAACCAATGCATCTTTCAACTTACTTAAAGAATCACGTTATTATGACTTGAGAAGCTCTTAAGTTTAGAACACTCCCAAAAGGAACCATCGGATGAAGCGTTTTGTTATTGCTCTTTATTTATTTTCTCTTTTGCTTATTCCTCTTTCAGCCTCTGCTCAAAGTGTAGAAGAACAGTCAAGTATCGTAGATACAGAGCGCCTTAAAGTGTTGGCAATTCTTGAAGATGAAGAAAATGCTCTGCGTGAGGCAGGAGCAGAGCAGCTTGATAAGATTAGAGCAGATTTATTTGCCAATCATTCTTCTTATCAACAAATAATTCTTAGCCAAGGTATCGCCGGTTCCACTCCGATGGGACTTCGAGAATTGTATGCACATTTGGCTACTCTAGATAATAAACTGGCGAAAGTTACTGACTCGCTGAAAGATCTTCAACGTCAAGTTGAGGCTCGAATTGAAAGTTTAAATAGTGCATCAGGAGAACTTAACACCAAGGACTTAAAGAAGCTGTCTCCGATTGTTGGTGATTATAAAAGTTATCTTGGACGGCTAGGAAAACTTCAACGAGCTTTAAAAAAACAGCTCTCACGAATAAAAAGAGAGTTGGCTTCAGCTGAAAAATTAGAAAAAAGAACATCTGTTCTTTTAGCTCGCATGGGGCAAGAACTTCCCACTAAGTGGCAGAACTATTTTTTAGCGGGAAAGAACCCTCCTTTTTCTAAAAATTTTTGGCAAAGTAGCTTTTCTCCTACAAATTGGTTTTCTTTAAGATTTCCAGTTTGGCAAGGACGGCTAGCTAATGCCGTAGATGGATGGATGAGCAAGGCATTCTTTTTTATGATTGTCCTCTCCACGATTACAGCCCTAGGCATGTTCGCAGGAAAACGTATTTTCCTTGAGCAAAAAGATAAGCTTGAAATGCGTAAGCTCGGTGCTTCATGGGGCGTAGTAAGTGTCGGGATATCTATCATACTGACAGAGCATCACTTTTTCCCACAAACTACGGGCGTTATCTCTATTTTTGGAGCAAGCATTTATAGCTTCGGAGCAATGTGGGCCGGGAATATAATTCGGCGTACCTATAGTGAATATACCAAGCCTTCTCGAACCCCTTTGACATGGCTATTTGCTGGTGGCGGCTTAATTCTTGTTGTTGGTATGCCTGAACAGCTTGCTATTCCACTTTGGATTATTATTGCAATGGTCATTATTAATGTAATGAAACGTAGATTCATAAGTTATTCAGGCGGACTCTCACGACATCCGTGGTTTTGGGGGCTTATGCTATCCATCGTTATAGCAATAATGGGATACGGGCGCTTAGCTGTGTTCGGAGGCATGCTACTTTTTACCGGCTACTATACGTATACGATCGGAATGGCGGGAACATGTCTTGCGGTCTACGGAATTTCGCGTTTGCCGGAAACCGGTTTGTATCCATTTATACGCGCACTCGTTATGGGTATTCTGTCTCCGCTCATATGGACTGGAGCGCTCGGCCTTGCCGGACTTTGGCTCTATGACTTCTTTGGAGCTGGCGTATTTAAGGCGACAGCTGGTTTTACACTTGGCTGGCAAGGGTTTTCTCTACAGCTATTTAACGTTGTAATGGTCTTTGCGTTATTCTTCCTGACTCGTGCAGCCATTGCTGTAATCCACACATACATTAAGCGTACTGGCAATGGGTGGCCGAGAGCGAAGCGTGGAACCATGCATTCGTTACAGACAATTACTTCGTATTCTTTATGGGCGTTATTCGGCCTTTTAGCCATGAGCGTTCTCGGAGTGAACCTTACCAGTTTGACTGTTATTGCCGGTGGTCTTTCTGTAGGGATTGGTTTTGGTATGCAGACGATCTTTAATAACTTTGTTAGTGGGTTGATCTTGCTTTTCGGTCGTTCAATCCAACAGGAAGATATTATTCAAGTCGGCGAACTGTGGTCTACTGTTAAAAAAATCAATATTAGAACCACAGTTGTTGAAACTTTTGAGAATGCTACCATCATCATTCCGAACTCTGATTTAATTTCAAATCAGGTGACAAACTGGACCAAGGATAATCCGACACTACGACGTGACCTTGCCATTGGTGTTGCCTATGGATCAGATACTGAGCTTGTAAAAAATACGCTTTTGGAAATAGCTAACGCGCATCCGCATATTTTGAAAACTCCAGGCTCATGGGTTCTGTTCAACGACTTTGGAGCAAGCAGTCTGGATTTTGTTCTTCGAGTATGGATTGATGACATCGATTATTCTTTAAGGACTATTTCAGAGTTACGATTTGAAATTGACAAAGAGTTTAGAAAACACAATATCGAAATTGCGTTCCCACAGATGGATCTGCATATTCGATCTGCGGAAGGTTTGAGTAGATAATTTCATCGGGTATTGAGTTATGGAACGGACATCTATTCATTTAATCATAAGTTACTTAAACGCGAGTAGGTGCTCAATCTAGGAAAGCTAGACTGTTAATGTAAAAAGCCCCTCTGGATATCCAGAGGGGCTTTTTTTGAGCTTAATATAAAAAACTGACTAAGCCGGGAAAAAAGTAACTGGCTCTTTACGTTCTTGACACATGGAGTTTAAGCGCTTTGCAACATCCATCATTACGCCTTCTTTCATGCTTCGTGCTTCTTCCGGACATGCTTTAATACAAGCACAGCATCGAATACAGTTAGCCATATCATAGGTTGATGGCGTCTTTTTGTTGATAGCGTCTACAGGACATACGGAAGCACAAATGCCACATCCGGTGCACGCTTCACTAACGTCAATAAAATCAACAGGAGCACCTTTGCCGAGTTCTTTGTATGGTCGATTCCCTGGTACAGGTATTTCAAGACCCGCTTCCGGTAGAAAGGACTCCATGATTCCTTGGACTTTATGGCCAAAGGCTTTTGCTTGCTGCAAATCATTTGCATCAGGACGAGCAACCGCAATAGGGGTGTTGTCGGCGGAAAAAGAATGCTCACCAATAAATGCAGCACATGCAACAGGGAGCCCACCGCGCTGCTTTACGATATCCTGTAATTCGAGCAGGGCATCGTCATATTCGCGGTTGCCGTATACAACAACGCAAACAGTAGGCGTATCTTTAAGAGATATGGTTTGAAGCCATTTTTCTGCAACAACAGGAAGTCTGCCACTATAAACAGGCATAGCGAGAACAAGTAGTTCATCGTTTGAAGCCTGCAACGCAGTTTGGCGAGAGTTTAATTTTGTTGCGTCGATGACTTCAACATTGTCTATCTCGAGGCCTTCTCCAATTGCTTCGGTAATGGCTCGTGAAGTACCGGTTGGAGAGAAACAAGCAAGCTTTACTGATCTAATATTCATGATAATACTCCTTAGAGGCGAGGAGTATAGAGCTGATATTGCGCTATGTTAACCTCAATTTTATTTATCAAAAAAATCCTTTAGGGCGCAGTACTTTTTATTGATCTGACCTGTTGACAAAACACGTAGCTGCCTACTTAAATATATGTAGAAAACTGAGAAATTCAGTCAAATAGTGCATAGAAACCTACAGGCTTGGTATGTTTTTATAGAATCTAGAAGAGAGATGGAAGGCATGTTTTTTGTTTGCTATCATGGAAATTTCAAAGCAAATCTATGTGGCCATACTTACTTCTGAAAGATAACCTAAAGAGGAGTATCTGACGAAGTAAGTATGAACCACAATGATCGTTACCCATTTACCCATCAGCGGAAGCCAATCGTAAAAGAGTGTGGAGAGGTGAATAGAAATTTATTTATACCTGTTGCAATTGAATTACCTGTTAACGTGTTCATTTAACTATTTGGAATCTAAAAATGGATAATCTGTGTATCCTGCGGTGCCTCCACCTCCAAAGAGAGTATGAGTATTAACAATTTCATTCAATGCAGCGTCTTGTTTGATTCTCTCAGGGTAATCTGGGTTTGCTAGAATTTTGCGACCAAATCCGATTAAATCTACAAGGCCTGCATTAATAAGATTTGCACCTTCTTTTGGCGTTTTGTTACCAGTCGCGATGATAGTTCCCTTGTATGCAGAACGGAGTTCTTTGCGGAAGTCTTCTGGAATTTCAGGTGCATCATCCCAGTCGGCTTCGCACAAGTGCAGGTAGACTACATCTATTTTATTAAGCATTTTTGCTGCTGCCATCATCGTATCAAGAATTTCCGGATCATCCATATCTTTAAACTTGATGAACGGAGAGAGCCTAACTCCAACTTTATCCTTCCCGATTTCATGAGAAACAGCCTCTGTTATTTCCTCTAACAACCTGACTCTGTTCTCTATAGAACCACCGTAGTTATCTGTTCGTTTGTTTGCATTGCTTCGTAGAAACTGGTCGATCAGATAACCGTTTGCAGCATGTATCTCTACACCATCAAATCCTGCTTCAATGGCATTTAAGGCGCCTTGGACGAATGCTCCAATAACGTTCGCTATATCGTCCTGTTGCATTTCTCGTGGCATTTCTACGGGGATGAACGTTGCGTCTCCGTTGGAAGCACCATCAAAGGTGTAGACCTGTGTGTCTTTTGCAATGCAAGCACTTGGAGCAACGGGCTGAAGACCATTAACAATAGATGATCCGACTCGCCCCACATGCCATAGTTGCAAGAAAGCCTTGCCGCCTTGAGCATGAATTTTGTCCGTAACGAGCTTCCAACCTTCCACTTGGGCATCGGTAAATATTCCCGGTGTTCTGGCGTAGCCCTGTCCCTGTAGCGATACCTGAGTTGCTTCAGAAATGATAAGCCCTACAGAGGATCTTTGCTCGTAATATTCAGCCATGATCTGGTTGGGGATATTACCAGGCTCTGTGCTGCGTGAACGAGTCATCGGTGCCATAACTATCCGATTAGCTAAATCCAGTTTGCCAAGAGTAATTTGTTCAAAGAGGGTGTTATATTTCATGATAATTCCTTTTTATTCAACTAAGGCATTGATTAAATGAACTTGTATTTCTGAAAGAGTATCTTCAGACGATTTAATGAAATGTTTAAAGTGTGGTGAGTTTTCGTGTTTTTCCAAACAGTCATTGGTTTCCCATATTTCATAAATAAAGAATCTGCTTGGACTCGTTACGTCACTATGTACAGTGTACGTTTTGCAGCCAACCTCGGATTGTGACTTATCTGCCAAATCGAGCAACTGCGTTTTAAGTTCCTCTTCGAAACCTTCCGTAGCTACGATATCTGCAATTATTCTAATTTCCATTATGAACACCTTTCTCAAATATTATATATTATCGATAATTCAACTTAGGCCGAAGCCAATAAGATTAAACAAAACTGTAGTGGTTTTCTAAAGCATGGATAGCACGTTCAGTAGAAGAATTTTTAAGGGCTGCGATGATAGGTAGATGAAGAGGGAGTGCCTCTTCTATAGATAAACTTAGATTCACCAGTGTGTGCTTCATGTACAACGGCAGGTGAAGTGAGTCCCATACTTCTAACATCTTTTTATTTCCAGAAGCTTCAACAAAGCAACGGTGGAATAGATTGTTTTGTTTTATGTATTCTTCGAGCCTGTCATTCTCGCATGCAGTTTTCATTTTGTCGAAGTATCGTTCCAAGTCTTCAGCAAGAGTTTCTGTAGAACCTTGTACTTCTTTAAGTGAGGCTATTTCAAGGGCTTCTCTTACTTTGTATATCTCTTTCACCTCTATCTCAGTAAACTCTTTCACACGGACGCCTACATTAGGGATGTGTTCAAGATGCCCACTCGTAATGAGGCACTGAATAGCCTCCCTTACTGGAGCCTGACTCACATCAAGAGAGTCTGCTATCGGGATGATTTTAAGACGCTCATTTGGTTGAAACTCGCCCGATATGATCTTGTCATATAATATGTTTTTAACTTGCTCTTTAAGAGATTCTTTATTGATCTTTTTAGTATTCATAATCGTCCTCGTTGGGTAGAATATATTATCGATAATCCAAGTTGTCAACACCCATGCTTAAAATAGCTGTTTGTTGCTAGCCAGTAGGGGACGTTTTTGGGGATACCGAATGCTGTTAATGCCAACAATAAGAAGTGGCAATGCCTATTTTTTTATGTGCTTCATTTTTAGAAACGTGATGCCTCTTTTATGTAAATAGGCTTGTCACTACTTAATGGTTAAACCGTAAAGTGAAAGGGCATGAATCATATCTCGTAATAGAATGTAAACTCTTAATAAAGTGTAAGCTTTTACAGAAACTGTAAAAGCTTACACAAATAATCTAATGTATTATTATGATTAATCAATAAGCCTTGCGAGCTGCAACCATAAGACCTAATCCTGTTTCGGAAATTGGTTGGCAACGAATATCTTCAAATTTGAGCGTCTTAAGTATCTTAACCAACGTACCCTGTTCAATAAAGTGTGAAGAGTAGCCGGATAGGCGAGTTAGGAGCTCCAGTGTTGCTTTTGTAAGCTCGTTTCCTTTCTGACCATATCCTGAGTAATGGTGAGAAACAAACCAACCGCCCGGTTTCAATCCTTCTGCGATTTTTGTAAGAGTAGTATCTAGATCGTGCTGAAAGGCATACAAAACATGGGAAGTCAGAATTAGATCAAATTGCTCAGCTGGAATGTGCTCTTTTAGGAAATCAAGCCCAGTAGTTGTCACACGTGCGCCGAATCCAGCCTTATCGCATCGTATTTGTGCTTGTTCTGCCACATGAGGAAGATCAAATATTGTCCCCTGCATGTTTTCATTTCGATCAAGTACTCCCATTGTATACATCCCATGATTACCGCCGATGTCGCACATGGTTCTAAAATTATCAAAATTAGGGAGTGATGCTGTAAACTCGATTGTATCCGCCAGCCCGCCACCAATGGCTTCTTGTGCGGCGCCTTCCATAGTCCTTTCAACAGCCCAATTCTTATCTGTCTTCTTACGGTCTATTTCTGCACCGGAAAGCAACTCAGTTATTGAGTTCTCAACAGCATCTGCAAACCCCATTGTAAGTGCCATGCTGTCCCCTTGATAGTGGGGTGCGGTGCTGACTAGAAATTCTGAAGCTGTGGGGGAATTGCTATATCTATTTTGATTTTTAAACAGAAGATCAACCGCAACAAAAATATCCAAAACTGGCTCAAGGCGTTCTGGCACTAAACCCATTTCATGGGCAAGAACCGTCCCATCAACTTCTCTGCCTTCAATGTAATCGAACAATTTCAAATTCATGGCGCTCATTAACACCTTAGCTGAGAGTGATTTCATTAGCATGGTGTGCACGGGCTGAAAGTCGGTGTGAGGTTTTGTAATAAGCATGTATTCTCCAATCTGTTTAGCTGCTAAACTAATCTTGTAAAAATTTTTACTTTAGATAGCCATCCATCCATAAATTCATCTGTTCACCCATTGTGCGAATGGCATCGTATGACGCCTCATCCAACTGTGACATATATTCCAAAAAAACTTTGTCGTGCTCTTTATGAAAGGCCAAATGGTTCTTGCTGGCAGTATGTCCAAGGTCGGTCGTTCTTATAACAACACGTGCCCCATGCGCAGGGTCAGACTCTTTGACCAGCAATCCTTTTTTTACCAGTTTGCCAACAAGCTGAGAAACTGCGCCCTTGGTTATACTGAATTCTTCTGCTAGCTCAGTGACTCCGGCTCCATTACGTGTTTCTACCGCCATGAGCATATGAATTTCTGCCGGGAACAGTTCCATACCTATCCCAAAATCAAATGCCTTACGGTCAATAACAGAATATTTTGCCATTGCTCGACCAAATTCTCTAAGCACAGGTGTCATTTCTTCAAAAGTTCTCATACACATTGTTTAGCAGCTAAACAGTTTTTCTGTCAAATATTGTTTTTTGAAATAGTGAGTAGGGGGGACATCCCAAAATATAAAATGAACAAAAAGAGAAGACCCTTGCATTGTGATGCAAGGGTCTTCTTGATTAGAAACAACCCAGCGTGGTTTTTCTAATCTGTATCGAGGTCTTAAAGACCGGCGCTACAGTTAATCGTTGTAGCTGGAGATAAAAGTGTTAACGCGATCGCGTGAGGCCGTGATTCTCTCGCTAAGAGACTTACGGTATGCGTCCATATCCTTGATGGGGGTGGTTGCCACACCTGTGTCCATTGCTGCCTGTGCTACAGCGGGCACTTCCCATTCAAGGATACGGGGATCAAGAGGTTTAGGGATGATGTAATCAAGGCCGTATTCTAAACTTTCCACGTCATACATTTTGCACACTTCTGCTGGAACTGGTTCTTTGGCCAGTGCTGCAAGAGATTTTGCTGCGGCAATCTTCATTGCCTCGTTAATTTCTGTTGCACCAACATCAAGCGCGCCGCGGAAGATGTATGGAAAGCCGGATACGTTGTTCACCTGATTAGGGTAGTCGGAGCGTCCTGTACCCATAATGCAGGTAGGAACAGCCTCTTTAGCGTCATTGTATGGAATTTCTGGATCAGGGTTAGCCATAGCGAAAATGATAGGACTAGGAGCCATGGATTTGACCATTTCCTTAGTAAGGAGATCTTTTACAGAAAGGCCGAGGAAGCAGTCTGCTCCTTTAAGGCATTCCGAAAGGTCACCATAGTCTTTGTCCTGAGCAAATTCCGCTTTGTATTTGTTCAAGCCTTCACGACCTTGGTGGATAAGACCGCGAGAGTCGAACATAAATACGTTTTCTCGTTTAACGCCAAGTTCAACGTAAAATTTAGAACATGCAATACCTGCCGCACCGGCACCCACAACAACAACTTTCAGGTCTTTGATGTTTCGGCCTGTGATTTCACAAGCGTTAATGATGCCTGCACCGGAGATAACCGCGGTTCCATGCTGATCGTCATGGAAAACTGGGATGTTCATCTCTTTTTTAAGGGTTTCTTCAATATGGAAACACTCAGGAGCCTTGATGTCTTCAAGGTTAATACCACCAAAAGTTGGTTCCATCGCCTTTGTTATCTCAATAAGCTGCTCGGCGTTTTTGACAGTCAGGTTAATATCAAACACGTCGATGTCAGCAAATGTCTTAAAGAGAACACCTTTGCCTTCCATTACCGGCTTGCCAGCTAAAGGACCAATGTTGCCAAGTCCTAAGACAGCAGAACCATCGGTAACAACTGCAACCAGGTTTGAACGACCGGTGTAAAGAGCTGCGGTTTCCGGATTGTCTTTAATTGCGAGACAAGCTTCAGCAACTCCCGGAGAATACGCCATAGAAAGGTCTTTTTGAGAGTTACACGGCTTTGCCGGAATAACTTCGGTTTTACCTCTGCGAGGTGATTCATGATATGCGAGTGCTTCTTCTTTGGTAAATAAAGCCATGGATGTTCTCCTTACAATATTTCAATAAAGGATCTGCAATCCAGCTCACAGCCCTGCTGTGAGCTGGGAAGGATAGTTACATAAATATTTTCAGCAGGGTTGTTGCTAGAATCAGCATGAATGCGCCACCGATACGAGATGAGATCTGTGCGAAAGGCATAAGCTGCATGCGTTTTGATGCGGAGAGTACTGCGACATCGCCAGTTCCGCCCATATTTGCCATACAGAGTCCGCCTGTAATGGCTGCTTCAACAGGGTAGAAACCGAAGAGCATACCGATGAAACCAGAACCGATGATTGAGCCGATTACTGTCATAGCAACGAGAATTACATACTGGATGGTGAGGGCGTCGATAACCTGTTGGAGGTTTGTGTAAGCAACTCCGATACCCAACAGCAGGGCGGGGGTAAGACTTACCATTACAAAACGGAACCACTGGAATGCACAGATTTCGTATTTGCGTGGTAACCAGCCCATAGACTTCACAACACCTACAGAGAGGATCATTAAAGCGTAGGAGTGGATTGGAATGTATTGGCCAAGGAGTTTGCCCCATACAAAGAATGTTGTTGCCAGAAGAAGACCGATACCCATTGCTGAGTAACTAATGGATTCAACGCTTTCAGCGGAATCTTCAGTTTCGGCATCTTGGTTTTTGAGCAGTTTTCCGTTGCCGGAAATACCGGGAATTACAGAGCCGAGACGGTGAAGTAATCCAGCACAAACAATTGCGATAGCGTTACCAAGAGCAAGGGCGGGAACCATTTTAGAGAGCATGGTTCCGACATCCATGTTCAAAGTAGAACCGAATATCTGTGAAAGCGGAACTGCGCCTGCGCCCATACCACCACCCATAATTGGGAGCGCTATGTAAAGTACGGCTTCTTCAAATCCAAATCCCATCATCATACCTACAGTCCCGCAAAGAAGGATTGCAGTGGCAACCCCGCCAAGGATTACAGGAAGGTAGCGTACAGCTGCTTTAATAAGTAATTTTCGATCCATTCCAAGAATTGACCCACTAATTAACGCAGCGATGTAGAAACTTAAAAAACTTTCCTTCTTCATGAAGCTGGTGATGATGGCCGCGGATTTTTCCGGCAAAATTCCGTAACCAACGAGAGCTGCGGAGCCAAAAATAATCAGGATAGGGCCACCGCCGAGATAGTCTTTAATAATCGGAGTATGTTCTCCTATCTCGTTTAGAATAGCGCCCAAAATCATCATTAACGGAAATGCCCCGACCATGCCGCCAGGAAGCGCTCCAAGATACGTCGCGCCCATGACAATAATAGTTAAAATAGCAAACAGTCCTAAAGGAAGCCCCATAATTTTGTAATCGAAGATGGAGCTCGAAGCTGTCCCTTGTAGGGTAGTGGCAGTGCTCATCGGTTACTCCTTAAAAATAGTGTTGTAGAAAAGAGGCAGAACACGGAAAGCATTATCGACACGCAGTGTGTTCTGCCCTTTCCAATCTTGCTGCACTCTCTTAAAAGCAGAATGCGTGCCACTCTCTTTTTTCTATTTTTAAGGTTTCAAATCAGCTGCTTACGCTTCTCACACTGGCCGTTGTAAGAAGCGTAAAGAGTTAAAAGGTCTTGTTTTTCAGGATGGAAATAGCATCCTTACACATTAAAATGATTAAACAACCAACAGAGTAAAAGTTGTTTTGTATTCATTTGAGCAAGGTTTCGAAGGTCAAACTGTGCATAAGAAAAAAGTGTCCTAAAAAATAGGACACTTTCTTTTTACTTATTTAGCATGAAAAAACAGGATGTTGTATCAAGTGAGGTTATTGGGGCGGATTAACCATCCTCAGATGTCTTGTTTTGCAAGACCCCACGTTCTTTAAGCAGAGCATACAGTCTAGAGCGGGATAGTCCTGAAATAGTACAGGCTTCTTTTATAACCCCTTCAGTCAGAAGCATAAGGTCACGAAGATACTGTTCCTCTAATCTCCTATATGCCTCAGCACGAAACTCGTTTAACGGTGGCAGATCTTCTTTTTTATCCGGCAATGGTGCAAGGCGTGCCGGGGATTGACTGACTCGTTGTTTCGCGACTGAAATTCGGATCATTTGAGGAATATGCTGTGAAAAGAGCAAGGGTTCATGACGCGCAGCAGAAACGGCATGATCAATGGCGTGCCGTAACTCTCTGACATTCCCCGGCCAGTTGTAAGACTCTAGTACCTCAAGTAGTTCGGGATCTACCTTTTTAGGCGGGATACTATATTGACGACAGAGGACGGAAATGAATTTCTCTACCAGTAGTCGGATGTCCTCTTTGCGTTCCATAAGGGACGGGAGTGGTAGGTGTAATGCCTTCACTCGGAAAAGCAGGTCACTTCTAAAGGTACCTTCTTCAACCATTACTTCAAGGTCACGGTTGGTGGCGGCAAGTAGTCTGAAATGGCTATGAAGCTCTCGTGTGCCACCAATCGGTCTGACAGTATGCTCCTGAAGGAGTCGTAAGAACTTCTTTTGTACGTCCAGAGAAAGTTCTCCAATCTCGTCTAGAAATAGAGTCCCACCGTCTGCCTGCATAATAAGGCCGCTGTTTTCTTTAGCAGCTCCTGTGAAGGCACCTTTTGTATAACCGTATAAAATCCCTTCTGCCAGAGTGTCTGGAAGGGCAGCGCAGTCTACCACTATAAAAGGTTGATGGCGGCGGTTACTGTTTTCATGAATAGCACGAGCAAACATCTCTTTGCCGACACCTGTTTCACCGGTTATGAGCACATTAACATCGCTTGCAGCATACTGTTCCACTGTACCCAGAGCACGGCGCAACGCAGGGCTGTCTCCAACAATGTTTTCACGTTGTAAGGGAAGAGAAGAAGTTTGAGGCGCAAAGAGTCTTTTTTCTCGATAACGTAACGCTCTCTCTAACGTCACTGCAATTTGGTGAATAGAATCGCTTTTCTGAATATATTCCCAAGCTCCGTTGGCTATGGCGGTTGCTGCATCTTCCGGCTCACCGGCTCCGGTAATAATGATGACTTCTGGTGAAGGTTCTTGAGCCTTCAGTTTTGGCAGTAGAGTAAGACCGTCACCGTCTGGGAGGCAGACATCAAGAAAGACCAGCGCAAATTCCTGCTCTATAGACTTTTGCTCCCCTTCTCTGAGTGTTCGGGCAAAGGTTACAGTATGCCCCTGACGTTGTGCTGCTCTTGAAAGGGTGTAGCTAATAGAGGGATCATCATCAATAATTAGAACTAAAGCCATGCCACACTATCCTGTTGAGAATCTAATACGTTACGGATTGTATTTCCGAGATCAGCATTCCTGAATGGTTTTGCAAGAAATGCTGAGATGCCAATCTCTGCGGATTGGCGCATAAATAATTCTGCATTGCTACCCTCAAAACCACTATAGATGATAATACGTAAGTCCGGTGCAATGTCAGAAATTGCACTTGCAAGTTCAAGTCCAGTAAGCTCGGGCATAATTTGATCTGCGAGAAGTAAATCGAATTTATTCGGGTTAGTTCGGATACACTCCAATGCTTCGGCACTGCTTTGAAACATCGTTACAGTATACCCTTGGCGCTCAAGGAACTTGTGTACAGAATAAAGCATTTCTTTGTCATCATCCACAACAAGGATATGCTCTGTACCGTGAGTAGAGGACTTTTCAGGCTCTGGTGCCCACGCACAATAGTCTGTTACAACTTCCGGTAAAAAGACTCGGAACGTGGTTCCTTTATCTGGCTCACTTTCCACAGTAACTGCACCGCCATATTTCTTACTGATGCCATGAACTGTTGAAAGTCCAAGCCCCGTACCGCCTTTCTCTTTCTTCGTAGTAAAAAATGGATCAAAAATACGAGGGAGAAACTCGTTGTCTATTCCCGTGCCGGTGTCTGATACGGACAGGCGTAAGAAACGCCCGAGGGACAACCCGCGGGGAAGGTCAAAACTGTCTGCCGTTACATCAACCTCTTCGATATCAATAGCAAGAACCCCCTGCATACCAAACATCGCATGATCTGCATTCAAACAAAGGTTCATGATTACCTGATGCAGCTCTCCAGCATCAGCTAGAAGCATTCCGCCATGCGGTGTTTTCGATGAAAATTTGATTTCGATTGTCGAAGGAAGGAGAGTCTGCAAAAGCTGAATGCATTCTTCAGCGAGGTTAGGCAGAGAGATCATTTCAGTAGCAACTTCCGAACGGCTACTAAACCTGCGAATTTGACCAATAATTTGTTTTCCCCTGTAAGCAGCTTTAAGAGCCTGTTTGATATCTTCATGCGCCGGATTCTCTTTGGAAACATCATCCAAAGCCAATTCGCAACACGAACTAATAGCGCCGATAATATTGTTAAAGTCATGAGCAATCCCGCCTGCAACAGTGCCAAGCGCTTCCATCTTTTGCGATTGGCGAAGTTCAGATGCAAGCTGGGCTTCCCTTTCTTTTGCGCGGCGTTTCTGAATAAAGTTGGTAACACCTTGCATCATAAGGGTAAGCTGTCGCTCATCTGATTTTGAAAAAGTGACAACGTCATCACCTAGTACAATGAGCGCTCGTAATTGCTCCCGCTCCCAAATGGGTAGAGCGATGCTATTTTTAAATTTGTTCATGCCTAACGGCCAGACAACGGGCGTTCTCGCGTTTTCTGCACGGAGTCGTGATGTGCTTTTCTGCTGAATAAGCTCTTCCCACGGAGAAATAAGATCTTCAATTCCCAGCTGATTAGGTAGGGAATGCCAAGAGGTATTCAGTTCGTTACTGAGACAGTAACGATCAACTTTTTTATTTGAAGTTATTGTCAGATAAACAGCAGTGTTCGCGTTGAGTAGTTTTCGGACTTTATTAACACTGAAGAGAATCAGTTCATCAGAAGAACTCTTTTCTTGTCCGTTCAATTCAAGAAGAGACTCAAGACGCTCTTCTTCTCTTTTAAGTAACTTTGTTGTCTGATTTTTTTCTCTAAGCATACGCAGCAAAACAAGAATGGTGAGGGAAAGCCAGATGAAACAAGCTATGGCGATGAGAATAAGGGTCTTGTATTTATAGAAAAGAGTTTGCGGTTCAAAAAGAATTTCTGAACGATTGGGTAGAATTTCTTGCGGTATTTTAAATTTTTTTAACTGCCGATAGTCGAAAATAAATTCGTTCCGCGGCTTACGAATAACCGGAAGGTCAGTAACCGGAACTCCTTTTAGAATATCCAGAGCAAGTAACGCGGCAGTTTCTCCCTGTTGAATCCCGCTGAGCATTTTGCCACCCAGAACTCCATTACCTAAAGTGTATAGCCATGGAGAAAATACGGGGAGGTTACTTGCTGTTGCGATCAGTGATGTACTTTCCTGAACACTCAGCACTGTTCCGTCAGGAGTACGGTAATAGGAAAGATAAAGAATAACTGTATCCGTGGGAAGCGCTGCAAGCCTCTCTTGAAGCGGAACAGGATTAAGCTTGGTAAGCTCGATAAAAGACACTCTGTTGGCAAACAAAGGTGCAAGTTCTTTTGCCTGTTCAAGGTTGTTTTTACTGGATGTTGTTACTCCACCGCTGACCAATGCGATATTTTTTGTTCTAGGAAATAGGGTAAGGGCAAGCTCTATAGTCTCTTTAAAGTCAACTTCTTCTGCCACACCGGTAAATCCCGATTTACCTTGCAGCAATTTAGGAGTGAAGCGAGTAACACCACAAAACACCACGGGCGCATTGGGGAAGAGTTGATCCCGATAACGAACGAGGAAATCTAGTGCGTTGTTATCTGAAGCGATAATGGCATCGAATTTGGTATTTTTGTATTTAGTTGAATAGAGCTCATAGAGAAGAGGGAAAATTTTCGCGGTGCTATGCTGCTTTGTGTCCATAAATTCATAATGAACCTTCATAGGCAGAACTGACTGTTCAAGTTCTTCTCGTATCCCTTGTAGAACTGACTCTCCCCATAAATACCCCATGTGGTATGAATTGAGAACAAGGACTGTTGCTGTGCTTTTTTCAGCTGCAATAGACCGAACAGGAGTAAGGGCACTGATGCATAATACAAATATAATTATTGATAATAAATTCTTATGCATCCACCTCTCCTTTAGAGACAAAAAAGCTGATACTAGGTTGTTACATAGAAATGTAACGGTAGACAATAATAACCAAAGTAGGAAGCAATTAATACCTCATAAGAATACGGCATAGGTAGGTGTTGAAGTTGCTTCATCCATAAACAACGTGCTTCTCTAACTGTATCGTATTAAAAATGTTCTGTAACATTAAACAACAGGTATCGAGCTAATACTTCGACACTCAGATTTGATCGAATAATTTATTGTATGAGTACTGATTAACATTTCAGTACGTTACGCGTGAAAAATTATAGTGCGCGATAAAGCGATGAATCATTATATTCACCGTTTTCATTCATAATTGCAGTAGATACTGTAACCAATATTTAAAGGCTCTAGTTATTCCCCTCAAGGGGATCTTTCTTCACTCAGCCTTGACAGATTAATAGCTTGGCTTTAATTAGTTGTATGTCGCAACTAATTAAAGCCAAGCGGGAATAAAAATGAAAGAAAGTCAGGTTCGTACGATTCGAAAACATTCACGTAACCTTGCTCGAGAGTGGAAACTTGTCGCAAACAGAGCTGACCAGCAAGGCTTAACTGTGCCTGAAGCTCATGCTCTTATTGAGCTTTCAACACATAAGACATTGTCCGTTCAACATATCGCCGACATGCTATTAATAGATAAATCGAATGCAAGTCGAACTCTTGCCTCATTAGGTAAAGAACAGTTTGTAGAATTTACAGAAAACAAAGAAGACAGACGTGCGAAGGATGTTTCCATCACAACTTCAGGACGCAAGCGCGTTCAGCAAGTTCATGTTGAAGCTGACGAGCTTGTTGGTGGTGCACTTGAGTTGCTAAGTCCTCAAGAGCAAGAGGTCGTTGCTGAAGGATTAAAAACGTACGCCAAGGCATTACGCTACAACCGCCTACAGAAAGATTTTATTATTCGTCCAATCACAAATGAAGATAATCCTGCTGTGGCAGCTGTAATCCGAACGGTTTCCGATGAATTTGGACTACGTGCAGAAGATGGATATGCTGTGGGTGATCCCATGGTAGAAAGTATGAGTGAAGCATATGCGACAAAGGGAACCCGCTACTGGGTTATAGAAAAAGATGGAAAAGTTGTTGGTGGCGGTGGGATTGCGCCACTTCAAGGCAGCAACGATGGACTCTGTGAATTGCAAAAGATGTACTTTATGCCCGAATGTCGAGGAACTGGATTGGGTCGTCGCATGGTACTGAAGGCATTAAATTTCGCTCGTCAGTCTGGCTATAAAGCCTGCTATCTTGAAACCGCCCCCGCATTACGTGAGGCGACGTCCCTATATGAAACCCTTGGTTTTGCGCGACAGGAATGTGCTCTTGGTGATACAGGCCATGGAGTTTGTGAACTGCGCTATCTTTATCGCTTCTAATAATGCGACCGTAACAAGCCGTGCGGTATTACTTTTTATAACACAGTGATGGATCTCGGATACTGCAACCTAGCCTAGTGGAAGAGCCGACATCTCTGCGGGCTAGCGTAATAAAAATGAAATTCGACCCGAACCAGTTATGAGACCGTAAGGCTTTTACTTCTCTTGCAACAAACAGTTACAAACCGAATTGTTTCATTTTTTTGTGAGAGTGAACTGGAAGAATTGAAATTGACTCTGATGCGAGTGGGGTGCTAGACAGCAAAATGTCGCAATAGGGACAACTCTAAGCACATTGTGCATTTGGGCTGCTTATATAAAAGGTAGTTACGGAAGTAGGTCTTGTTTTACTCAATTTCTTTTCTACGTCAGGAGAACTATTTCCAGTGTCTTTTTATCTCGTTTCACAGATACTTGTCGGCATTGCCATCATTTTCGACATACTGTCTTTTCAATTCAAAGACAGAAAGCGAATTGTTCAATGTCTATTCGTTTCCGGCATATTAATTTCGACGCACTTTTTTTTACTCGGGCACCAGACTGCAGGACTATTAATGCTTGTGGCAACGCTTCGTTATTTAACAAGCATATTCACAACATCAAGCAAGGCCATGTGGGTGTTCATAGGGCTAGCCATAACTGTGACAGCATTCTCGTATGAGGGAGTGTTGAGCCTTCTCAGTTTGTCAGGAACGGCTTTTCACACAGCTGGAGCATTTTCAAACAACGACAAGCGCCTACGCATATTGATGATTATTGGCACTCTTTTCTGGATACCACATAATTATTTAGCATCATCCCCAGTGGCAGTAATTATGGAGCTCTTATTTTTGAGTAGCAACTTGGTCGGTTACTATCGACATTATCTTCGAGGGCAACATTTACTTAGTTGGAAATTGTCCGGATAGAATAAAAAAGAAGCGCTACCGATTCATCGGTAACGCTTCTTTTTTATTAAAAACATTCATTAAATTTCTAGTCAATTACCTCTTTAGGAAACGTATCGCCCTTATCACTCTTCTTTTCCCTTGTTCGCTTTAATTGTCGCTACTAGAAGGCTTAACACCGGAGTGACAAAGCTTACTAATTCACTTGCTCCACTGACAATGGTTGTAATGTTATCGTGAATTCGCTTCACATCTCCCGAGACTTGATCCACTCCGTCTTTCAGTTCTTCAAAGTCTGCATTGAGCTCGCCATATGCTATTTCACGAATTTCTTTTAGCACTCGTTCTTGTTCAGTGTAGTTTCCTACATGTTGAGATACAAATATAAGGAGTAGCGCTAGTATTCCATCAATCAGCGCAACAAACAGTGCGGCCATGACAGGCCCGAACGGCTCAACTAATGCTTGATAACCAGCAAACGTGAGCATGGCCAAAGCTAATATGGCAAAAATTAACGCTACAACTCTAAAGCCGGTCTGCGTTGCCATGCGTTTAGTCTGAAGACGAAGCAGAGCAATTTCGGAACGGATAAGAATTTGTATTTTGTTAATTGGATCAGTCATTTTCATGTCCTATTTGGGTAATGAACGACCTACGAGAACACCAAGAACAAACGTGCCTGCGATGGCTACTGGAACCACCAAACCTTTACGCAAATCCTTGTCAGTAAAACGCTGTGGAATACCTTTATCTTTCAAAACATTTTTCAATTTAGTGGTAGAATTAGCCGTAGCTCTTTTTATAGACTTAACAGCTTGACTATGATGCCCAGTCTTATGATGTTTAAGTTTGAGTAGTTGTGCCCGTAACTCTTCAACTTCTTTTCGCAAATCATCGTGTGTCATTTTAGTCCATCCTTTTAAAAGAAATCAGAAAAGGTAAATTAATCCTCATCATCCTTAGGAGGTTGCGGGGCTGGGCCAAGCAAAATGGCTAGCCATAAAGTTTGGTTATTCGTTGCCGCTGCGTATTTTATCACCATGGTTAATGGAACCGACAACAACATGCCCGCAGGTCCAAGTAACCATCCCCAAAAAATTAAAGACAAAAATACTGCCAGCGTTGATAAACCAACCTTTTGCCCCATGACAGCTGGCTCAAGTACGGTGCCAACTGCAATATTTACAAATAAATAGATACCAATCACAATAAATGTTTCCGTCGATCCAAATTGTAAAAATGACAGAAGAACTGCCGGTGCTGCCGCAAGCACCGAGCCGATGTTAGGAATAAAATTAAGTGCGAAAGCAAGAAATCCCCATAACGGAGCAAAATCAAGCCCAATCGCAGTTAATCCGACGGTAACTAAAACACCTGTAACGATACTGGTAAGAGTTTTGATCGAAATATATTGCTTGGTACTCTCAAGGATAGAAGTGCATTTTTCGAGCAACGCTCCACCATTCAAGTCGTCAAGAGCCTGAAGCTTTAATGGTAAATTACGAATCTCGACTAGCATAAAGAGCACAGTAAACATAATAAGCAAAATATTGCTCAGAGCGCTCCCAAGCCCCGCCATAAATGTGTTCGCGTACCTCAGGACAACACCTGGATTTAGCGTTTTAGAAAGTCCAGAGTCTGACCAGTCAATGTCATGCCTACTCATCCAACCATTTACGCTGTCCATAATGCCAGTTAGTCGTGCCTGATATTCAGGCATTGCCTGACTAAATTGAGAAGCAGACTTGCCGAGTAATAAGCCTGCTCCCATCTCAAGGAACAAGGTTGCGATAATGACAATCCCCACTGCCAAAGGAGTAGATACTCCCCAACGTTTCAGCCAACTTATGGGCACTGTTATTACAACAGAAATGAAAATTGAGAGCAGAAGAGGAATGACAATAGCTTGAGCTGATCGTGCGGCGAACAAAATTAAGAGGATGCCGGCTATTGTTAAGACGGAATCGCGCAGTGTTGATTGTTCTTCCATGCATCCTCCATGAATCGGTCTTAACAACTCGCCAATGAAAAATTTTCAAATAAGAAAAAGCTTATCTGACTGAGAAGATAAAAACTATTCCTTGATAATGCATAATGCGCAGTCGAAGTACCAAATAAGTCGAACTTTGATAAAGCTCAGAAAATGATTTAAAGGGGTTATGGAAAGAGGAATCGTTTTACAAACGCCAGAGTGGGGATAAAATATACCTTTCTTAATAAAACGGTTCATCAAATAGTAAAAGAAGCCCCGCTGGTAATCTTAGTAATATATAGTTAGACAAAGAAATTAAGAAGGGTCTTTTCGAACTGGCGGGCTGTATTGCAATTCGGAATTGCATTCTCATTTGGTTGTACAGTCGACTCTAGTCCACTCAACATCTCACTTCACGTATTCTCTTTCTCTTATTAACACTCCCGTAACATTCCATACATATTGTATTGTTGTCGAAAACAACCCGTGCTACCATGCTGTAAAAGATATTTGCTTCTGCTATCATACAAACAATAGGATTGAGGACTCATGGAACTTACTAAGAATATAGCCATTGTCGCTCACGATAACTGCAAAAAAACGATGTTGGAGTTTGTTGATTGCAACTTCGATACATTAATCCATCACAACTTGTTTGCTACCGGCACTACGGGAAGCCTTGTTGAAAATCTGCTGCAGGAAAAAACCTCTGCAGCCGGAATGGAAATGTATACCGGACTACATAAAATGAAATCCGGCCCTCTAGGTGGTGACCAGCAGATAGGGGGATTAATCGCGGAAGGGAAAATTGAAGTACTCATTTTCTTTTGGGACCCTATGGAGCCTCAGCCGCATGATGTAGACGTTAAGGCACTGCTTCGTTTAGCCGTTCTCTACAATATCCCTACAGCAAGTAACCTTTCCTCTGCAGATTTTCTTATCTCATCGCCGCTTTTTTGCAGTGCGTATCAGATAAAAGATTGCGGACATATCAAGTAAGCCTTCACAATAAATTGTTTTAAGAATTTTTTCGAAGAACATTTATGAATACAAAAAAGCTGAAATCACATGATTTCAGCTTTTTTATTTAAACTTATATTAATAAAGTCCTACAGAGGAGAGCAGGTCAGACTACACTTACTAACCCTACGTGTATGAGACTGTTTTTCATTCTAAATATAGGTAGTTAATAATGAGTAAGAGCAAGACCATATTCCTGAATGAAGCCTTACTATATCCAAACATTGTTATCAGCAGTTAGTTCGCCGCTATTATCACCAGTATTAATTACGCCCCTTGGTTCAATAAGCATTACATGGCATTCATTCGATGCCTCTGGTTTGTGTTCTATCCCCTTAGGAACGACAAACATCTCACCTGCTGAAAGATCGACCTTGTCATCCCGAAATAAAATACTCATTTCCCCTTCGAGGACAATGAAGACTTCGTCTGTATCCCTGTGCTCGTGCCACACAAATTCTCCACTGAATTTAGCTAATTTAAACTGGTAATTGTTCATTTCTGCGATAACACGTGGCGACCAATATTCGGAAAACAGTGCCAATTTGTCTTTAAAGCAAATAGGGTTGATAGGCATGATGGCTCCTTTTACGTAGTGACTAACTGTCACAAACAACTTTAGTTCCCAATCCAATAAGGCTTCCCCCAACAACTCTTTCTATCCAAACTTTACTCTTTGCCACAATTTTTGAAGATTTTGAATTTGTGAGTAAGAGGACAACAAGAGAAAACCAAAGTAAATGGATATCTGAAATGAATATGCCAATGCCTATCTGAACACTTTTGGGGGTAGAGGGAGAAATTACTTGTGTAAATAGCGCTAAGAAAAACATGGCGGTTTTTGGATTAAGCGCATTACAAAGGAAACCATTTTTGTATGCAGCGAAATTGCCATAGCTTGTATTTTTCGAAAGGCAACTATCTGCATTTTCAAGCGATAATTTCGCTGAGCCATTTTTAAAACTACTATAAATCGACATACAGCCTAAGTAAACGAGATAGGCTGCTCCTAAATATTTGGCCGCTTCCAGTAGCCATGCAGACTTTGCAACAGCGTAACCGAGACCTAGCAGTGTGTAAGAAATATGAACCGAGATGCCGGAGGCAATTCCAAGAGCCGTAAAAAGACCATTTTTACGTCCGTAAAGTAATCCGTTTCGGACTATTATAGCGAAATCCGGCCCCGGACTAATTACAGCAAGAACAATAACTGCGATGACAACTGTCATTTCACTTCCCCATACATTCATAATACTTCCTTTCCATCTGTGTTTTCATTGAAACCATCTTTACACTTGTATTTCAAAGAAAAATAACGAAAAATTGTATGGGTTCATATGAATTTTATTCACAGGAGATCGTAATGCATTCCCTTCCTCCCTTGGGAGTTTTAATGACATTTTGCATTGCCGCAAAGCATGAAAGCTTTACCAAAGCAGCAGCAGAAATGCATGTGACTCATGGTGCAGTAAGTAAGGCTGTAAAGAAGCTGGAACAGCATTTTGGGCTGCCGCTTTTTCACAGGCAAAATCGTCAACTGGTGCTTACAAAAGAAGGAAGGTTATTCGCCGAAGAACTGTCAGGCATAATGTTTAGACTTGAGTCAGCGTGCAGCAAGGTGAGAACAAAAAAGGATACTCCGAGCCTTGCAGTATCATGCGAACCTTCTCTTACAATGCGCTGGTTAATGCCAAGATTAGGAGAGTTCTACGAACGGCATCCAGAAATGGATATTCATCTTTCCACAGCTGGCGGCCCTGTAGATATACTTTCTGCTGACTTGGATATGGCAATCCGTCGATCTGACTTTGTATGGCCTGCTTCCTATTCGGCAACATCACTGGGTACGGAACGAATTGGACTAGTTTGTAGTCCAGAGTACTGGCGCAAGAATAAAGATTTGCCAAAAAAACTCCTTCATACGCGCACCCGACCGGAAGCTTGGAGAGATTGGATTAAACTAACTTCGATAATGTCCGATATTTCTTCAGAGCAGTTGTATGATCACTTTTACTTTAGTCTACAGGCTGCTGTAGCAGGATTAGGTATTGCTGTTGGACCTGAACCCTTAGTGATTGATGACATACGGCAGGGGATGCTCATTGCACCTTTTGGATTTGTGAACACAGGGGTGGACTATGTTGTCTTATCTGTTGTGAATCCAGAACAGGATGATCGACTTAACTTTTTTATCTCATGGCTGAAGGAAGAGCTAAACTTTTAGCTGTTACAGGTCCGGTTAATTCATTTTGACATGCATTTGCAGTTTTGACGCCACAACATTGCAATTGGGCAGTGCTAACGCACAGTAAAAGCATAAGAATCAAAATAAATTATGACCTGATAATCGGATGTCATCAAGAAAAGTTGACATTGATAGTCGTTTTCAATAAGTCTTCTTCAAAGAACATAGCTTAAGTTTAGGGGGCTTTACACGCGGCCGCTGGAATCACGAAATTCAGGGCTATGTCGTAATTGGATGAAATATAGCTATGGCTAGTTACCCTATTTGATTCAACGCTTAATTTTCTATGCAGATATCCTGCTAATCCTCATCTTTTCACAGAGGGGACTCTACGCCTGCGCCTATCACGGTAGTGTATTTTCACCTACCGTGCGTTTCGCAATTAACAGTATTACCTTGTGGCTTGCCTTGGTGACGTTACGTTGTTGTAGAAAGCATCAACTATCTAGAATAATTATTTTTAAACAGAACATACAAGTGAATTTACTATGTTGCGAAAATTTAAAATTGCTACCAGAATTCAGATACTTTTTGCCTTACTCCTTTTATCTCTGGGGGGATTACTTTTCGAATATTGGCAATCCGCCAATGCACTCATGGATACAAGTTCGATCGAAGTTAACAAGCGAATGACTCTTCAAGAAAAAGAGAAAATAACCGCTGCTACAACAATTCTTGCGAGTGCTCTTTCAGCTTCTCTGGATCAAGTTACTGATCCGGTTGAACAACAAAAAATAATTCAAAAAGCATTTACACAGATTCGTTTTGAAAAAGATAAATCTGGTTACTTCTACGCGTACAAGGGCACCACTTGTTTTGCTCATGGTGCAAATCCATCTCTTATTGGGAAAAATCTTGATCAATTAAGGGGCCCTAATGGCACATATATTATTCAAGAATTATTTCAAATGGCCAAAGCGGGTGGGGGGATTACTGAATTTCAGTGGAAAAAACCGGGGGAGGGACTACAGCCTAAAATTGGTTCTGCTCAATTCATTTCCGGGACAGATATCTGGATCGGTACCGGTATCTACATGTCAAATATCCGAGAGAATCAGGCCGTATTTAAAACAACTCTTATGAGTCTTGTGCGTCCTAGAATCATTCTTGCCGCGACGTTGTTTAGTATTTTCCTGTTCGGGATCATGTTTCTTTGCCTCTTTATCATCCGTAGTATTCTACATCCTCTGGCAACCGTTACAGATGGTGCAAAATATATTGCAAATGGTAAGCTTGACTTGCACATCCCGACTGATGGTTCAGATGAATTATCTGAGCTTGCTTTAGCCATGAACGCAATGTCTAAAGAGCTTTTTACAGGTCATAATGACTTACAAAAAGCTAGTTCAGAAGCCAAAGAAAAAGCTCAGGCTGCAGCCTTGGCTCAAAAAGATGCTGAAAAGAACAGACACGATCTGCAAACATCATATGATGAGATTTTACGAACTGCTCAGATGCTTGAGCAGGCAGCTTTGCAAAGCAAGACTATGATGGGCACCCTTATGGGACATATGGATGTTGTGGGTGAAAAATCTTATGATCAACAAAATCAGATGAATGAAGTTGATCATGCGATGGAAAACCTGCATCAAGCCGCAATTCTTATTAAAGAACTTGCTAATCAGGCTATGTCACAAGGGAAAATGGAGCTTGAGGCTGTTCGTGAAGGTTTCCAGATGATTGAAAAATCCCTTTCATCTATCAAAGCAGTCCACAAAAAGGCCAATACTCTTCAAGAGCAGATGAGCCAGCTCGATAGACAAGCAGAATCCATTAATCAGGTTATGGTTGTGATTTCAGATATTGCAGACCAGACCAACCTGCTTGCTCTTAACGCAGCGATCGAAGCGGCACGAGCAGGGGATGCAGGTAGAGGCTTTGCTGTTGTTGCTGATGAAGTACGTAAGCTTGCAGAAAAAACAATGGAAGCAACTAGAGAAGTAGGCGGCACAATTTCCGGCATTCAGCAGGCAACTCAAGTAAATGCGCAATCCATGAATGGTATTGCTGAAGACATTACTCAGACTGCAGAGCTTGCGGAAGAATCTGGAGAGCGCTTTAAGCAAATTGCTGATGGTGCAGAGACAACCTATAATCGCTCGTTACAGATTTCTGAAGCAGCAGATAGACAGGCAAGTGAATACTCTCAGGTGTCCACCGCATTAGGACAAATGGAAGGTATTGTTGCATCTTCTGGTGAAGAAGTTCAAGGTGCGACACAGGTAATTGTCAACCTCGGTGAAACTACAGAGCAAATTGCAACCGTAACAGAAGACTTGCGGCATCACGCCAATACATCTTCATAGTAATATCGTTTCAATGTTCTTATAATAAATCAAAGTGGCTCTGCTAAAACAGAGCCACTTTTTTTGAGTAAAATAAGTTTTTGAGAAATGGTGAAACAAGCCCGAAAAGATCTAATCCTTAAAGTCTCTTTCGCTAACTGTGTCCAATATTTTGCATAGATACCCCCAGCATCATCTACTATATGATACAAAGAGGACTAGTTGCCAAAGTAAATGAACCATTCTTACTTAACATGCACTTCTTAATAATCAACCTGTGGGTTTTGCTCCTCAATCACTATATTAGAAGCATCTAGACAATTGTTGATTTCGCTGGCTAGGCCAATGCCTACCCCGTCATAAATATTAAAAGCAAAATCCGCACCGCCTTCTAACAAAAGCTCAATTTCGTCGTCATATTCTGTTGTGGCAACAAGTTTACTCTGTGAGCCTACCTTTTTTGCCATACTCATGGCGTAAAGTTTTGCATCAAGACTTGGAATAGTAAGAAGACCCAGTTTGACAGAACTTAATGGCGCAAGTCTTCGCCAGAAATCACCATCTGATACATCGGCATACATAACTTCACGCCCTGCATCTTTATGCCGCTGTATTTTTTCCTGATCAGCATCCACCCCCAAAATCACATCGCCAAAATTTTTTCGTAAAAAATCGTATGTTTGCGTACCCGAACGCCCCATGCCGACAATCACTATCTGCCAATTTGCCGTAGACGCAATGAGTTCTTCTTCTGGATGCGATATCTCTGTTTCAAACCGATTAAGGAAATTGCGCCATCTTTCAAACAACTCTTCAGCCTGCATGTTCAAAGGGGAAGCCACGATAAATGATAGCGACAGGGCAATAGCCATAACCACAAGCCACTTACTATCCATCCATCCATACGAGACACCAATGGCTCCAACAATCAAACCAAACTCACTATAGCTTGTCAGGTTAATAGCGGTAATAAAGGAGGCACGTGCACTGACGTTGAACCGTGTGAATAAAAAGAAAAAAAGTAAACTCTTAAGAGGAATGAGCAATACGAAAAACGCTGCCACAGCAAGGGCCGCCATGCTTGGAAAGCCGCCTAACCCAATACTGAGAAAGAAGCCAAGGAGCATAAAATCTTTGAGACTAAGCAATGAGTCTGCTAATTCAGACGCCCGGGGATGCGTTGCTAGAAGCATTCCCATGATCAACGCACCAAGGTCTGCCTTGAGTCCCACCATTTCAAAGGCACCTGCGCCTGCTGCCAGGGCAAGCGACATGCCGAAAAGTACTTGTAATTCTCCGTGACCAGTGTGGTCGAGAATGTATCGGAAAAGCCAACGTGCTGCGGGAAGTAGAGCAATTATGAGAAGGGCCCATAGGGAAGGTGTTTTCCCCGTAGAAAAAGTAATAAAAAGTACAGCAAGAATATCCTGAATGATAAGGACACCAATAGCAATTCTGCCATTGAGGGATTTGGATAATCCACTTTCCTCCATAATTTTCACGGCAAAAACGGTGCTAGAAAAGCTCAAAGCGAAACCAATGAGAAGAAATGTTGTAACACTCAATCCTACGAAAAAATGTAATCCAGTAAAGGTTAGTAGCTGAACAACTAATCCAAAGAAAAGCAAAGTTACTGTCATATGTATTGAACCAGCAGCCCATATCTCTGGCCGCAACAACTGCTTGGTTTTCAGCTTAAGTCCAATAGTGAACAGCAGAAGGGTAACACCCAGATCGCCAATATCCTTAATATCCTCGGATACCGTGAAACCCATCGCATTTAGAATAAAGCCAGCAACTAGAAACCCCACAAGTGCAGGCAACTTCATGCGATTGGCCAAAAGTCCCAAAACAAACGTAACAGATAAGATTATGGGGTCCATGAATTCCTCAACTGAGATGTCAGTTCGATTAAAAAAATGAGTACAGACTTGTCGTTATCATATGCGGTGACATGGAAAAGTCCAAAGTATTATTGAAGTAACGTCAAAGATTGTTGGGAGATATTCACGCGAAAAAAAGCAAAATACATTCTTTCCACTACGTCTAGCAGAAAGGGATGAATTTTTTTTAGACAGGGCTGTTGATGTGTTGAAGGATATACTTAGGTGATGAAGGCTACAGGAACATATAGTTGTTGCAAGCCTAGCACTTTGTTATTTTTTGAAGAATAGGATTTTTGCTATGCGAGGAACAGATATTCGTAACAAGCTTGAAGGTGAAATATGCGCGTGCGCCCTGACGTATGGTTTTTGCTGATACTGATTGCAATCGCAACCGGCCTTGTCGGTTGTGGTGAAGAAGTTGCAAAACCGCTCCCCCCTAAAAAGGTCATTGTGTACCGCGTGCCGGACATTTTGAAAACTCGGATATGGTCTACTTCAGGAACAGCAAAGGATGTTCTTGAAACAATTCTTTCATTTCGAGTCAGCGGAATGATCATTTCACTTCCTGTAGATGTAGGACAAAAGGTGAAACCAGGAGTTCTTGTAGCAGAGCTTGATCCTACTGACTATCTTTTAGAAATGCGTGAAGCAAAAGCATCACTTCAAGACATTCTTGCAGAGCTAAGAAATGCGAAGCTTGACTATGACCGTAAAGAAAAGCTCGTTAACATGGATGTGATCAGCCAGAGTGAATTTGATTTGGCGGCCTCATATCTTGATTCCATGAAAGCAAAATCTGCTGCTCAAAATGAACGAATTTCAATCGCGAAGCGTAACCTTTCTTATACCCGTTTGTTCGTACCGGAAGCTGGAACAATTAGCTCTGTTCCGGCTGAAGTGCACACCAACGTTGCCATTGGTGAGCCAGTGGCGACTCTTAATTCACGGGGTATGCTTGAAATGGAAGTTGGTGTTCCTGACAGACTAATTGCCATGGTAAAGCTTAATCAACCAGTTGATATACGTTTTGATGTGTTCCGTGATTTGGAACTGGAAGGAACAGTTAAAGAAGTAGGCGTTCGCTCAAACGAAACATCAACATTCCCTGTGACTATCAGTATCGGAACAACAGATAAACGTATCCGTTCCGGTATGGTGGGAGAGGTTTCGTTCAATTTCAAGCAGGCAGAACAATACAGATTGGTAGTGGTTCCAGCCGCTGCAGTTTTTGGGCTTGCTGATGGAAAGAGATACGTATGGATAGTGGATGCTGAAAATATTGTTCATAAACGCGAAGTCACAATTAGTCTTCCGGGAGAAGGTGGATTAATCGTACAGAAAGGGCTCAAGCCACAAGAGTTGATAGTAGTCAGAGGCGTGCACAGCCTTCAGGAAGGTCAAAAAGTACGACCTCAGGAACAATAGAGGACGTCGCTTATGAGTATTACGGAATGGAGCCTCCGGAATAACGTAACGTCTCTTGCAATATTTATCCTTATTGCAGTTGCCGGTGTCATCACACTTGCGACTATCCCTCGACAGGAAGATCCGGATTTTGTTGTCCGTACAGCTGTTGTCACTACGCAGTTTCCAGGTGCATCTCCACAAAAAGTCGAAGAACTCGTAACCGATAAGCTTGAAGAAAAAATTCGTGAAATGGGTGAGATTGATTTTGTCGAGTCACAGTCTTTTACCGGTCTTTCCATCATCGAAGTCAATATTTATGAAAGTATTAGAGACGTAGCGCCTGCTTGGCAAAAGTTGAGAAACAAAGTCGACGATACAATCCCTTTATTACCCGCAGAAGCTTCTGTCCCTTACGTAAACGATGAATTTGGAGATGTGTTCGGTTTCCTTATTGCGCTTACAAGTGATGGCTATACATATCGTGAAATGAAAGATGAAATAGATATCATCCGTAATAAAATTTTGCGCTTTCAAAAGGTTTCCAAAGTCGAATTATGGGGTGAGCAAGAAGAGCGAATTTTTATCGAATTTTCAAATGCCCGCTTTGCCGAATTAGGGCTTAGCCCTTTCGCGTTGGCATCGGTTATCCAATCCCAAAACATTATCAAGCCAAGCGGGCAGGTGTATGATGACCCTGAAAGGATTAACATCCGCTCAACGGGTGAGTTTTTGGATGTTGACGATATTCGTCAACTGTCACTGCGCTTTCCGGGTGGTAAAGAAAGTGTAGCGCTTTCAGATTTAACCGATATTAAGCGTGGTTTTGTTGATCCACCGACCACAATGGTACAATACAATGGCAAACCTGCCATTCTTCTTGCTGTCAGCATGAAGGTTGGTAACAACATTATCCAACTCGGCAAAGAACTTACAACACTTGTGGAAAAGGTTAACGAAGAGTTACCCGCCGGCCTTGATCTTGAAATGGCTATCTACACGCCGGAATATGTTCAGACTTCAATCTTCGATTTTCTCATAAATCTAGCGCAGGCGTTTGTCTTCGTAATTCTAGTCATGCTACTTTTTGCTGGCATACGTGTAGGTTTAATCTGCGGAACGCTTGTTCCAATGGCTATGCTGACAGCACTTATTTTCATGCCATTATTTGATGTAATGCTTGAGCGAATATCCATTGCAGCCATGATTATTGCTCTAGGGATTCTTGTGGATAACGGGGTTGTTGTAAGCGAAAGCATACTTGTAAAATTGGGAGCAGGGCTGGATCGTAAACAAGCGGTTATAAGTACCGCGAAAGAGCTCTCTTTCCCTCTTTTAGCAGCAAGCCTCACAACTGTTTTTGCATTCCTTCCAATCCCGCTGGCTCCAAGTTCTGCCGGAGAATATTGTGTATCACTATTCGTGGTAATCACGCTGACTCTTGCAGCTTCATGGTTATTGTCGATGACCATGGTGCCAATGATGTGTTTTTACCTGCTCAAGCCGCAGCCAAGTGTAGAAACCTTTTCCAGCAAAATCTACAATGCCTATCGCAAGCTATTGATGTTGGCATTGAAAAATAGGTTTATCGCTCTTGCTATTGTATTCGGTTTGTTTGGCGCTGCCCTGACAGGATTCAAATCAGTACCAAACATATTCTTCCCCCCTAATGAGCGCGGGCAGTTTATGATCGATTTCTGGCAACCATACGGCACAGACATTAGGGCGACAGAAAGACGTTATGAGAAGCTTGAAAAGTTCTTAATGAAACAAGAAGAGTTTAAATCAGTGCTAACATTTGTAGGTACAGGCGGGCCACGCTGGTATCTCCCTTTAGATCTTGAGCAGCAGAACGAAAATTTGGCGACGTTAATCGTTAATATCGATTCATTTGATCATTTGGAAAGTTTTATGGATAAAACAGAACATGAGATCATAGAAAATTTTCCAGATACACGTTTCAGATTAAAGGAAATGATGCTTGGGCCCCCAGCAGGTGCTTCAATTGAACTGAGGGTCGCTGGAGACAGCATAGAAGAGCTCTACGATTTACGTGAAAAAATTGGAAAAATTCTAGAGGATACTTCAGGCGTAACCGTCGTTTGGGATGATTGGGGAGAATGGACTAAAGAATTCGTTATCGAAGTAAATCAGGATAGAGCACGACGGGCTGGGCTTAGTAGTCAAGATATAGCTATGTCCATGCAAATGCAGATGTCTGAATTACCTGTTTCTGAATTTCGTGATGGTGACACGGTAATCCCTATTGTTTTACGCTCAGATGATGATTACCGAGATCAGGCAGACAAGATTCCAGGTATGAATGTTTATTCTTATACTGAAAAACTGAGTGTACCTTTAGCACAAGTCGCCAGCGCTCATTTTATCTGGCAGCCGTCCAACGTTCGACGCCGTGATGAAGTTCGAACTATGACAATAATGGCTGATGTGGTCGGAAGGTATGCATCTGATGCTTTACAGGAAATTAAACCAAAGCTCGATAAGTTGATTGAATCAGATGAATGGCCGCTAAACTATACTCTTGAAGTTGGCGGTGAAGATGAAGAGAGCAGGAAGGCTCAGGCTGCATTGATGGCAAACATGCCACTGGCAATGGGGCTTCTCATCATTGTGCTGGTTACTCAATTTAATTCAATTCGTAAGCCAATAATTATCCTGCTTACTTTGCCGCCTATGATGATAGGTGTTGCTCCCGGAATGCTCCTTACAGGACAACCGTTCGGCTTCATGCCGCTTTTGGGACTGATCAGCTTACTGGGCATTATCGTCAACAATGCAATTATGCTTATTGATAGGATTGATGTGCTCGAAAAAAGTGGGATTGATATTAGAAACGCTCTCGTCTTATCCGGATTACAACGGTCGCGTCCTATCATTATGACTACGATTACAACCATTGTCGGGCTTGTCCCGTTGATCGTCTCAGGTGGTGGTATGTGGCGCCCTATGGCAGTACTTATGGTTTCCGGTTTAACAGTAGCAAGCGGGCTGACTCTTGTACTGTGCCCAGTCCTTTACTCCGCCTTTTTCCGCGTCAATTTTAAGGGCTATGTATGGGATTCAGCTATCCTAAATAAGGCAAAAGAGTAGCGAGAAAGAATACAAGTTAACAACGAGCTGAGTAGTCCAACTCTGAAGATTAACTCGCTTGTATCAAGAAGTACGAGAACACTGTAACACCCCGCTTACAATGAACATACAGGTAAGCAAGGCGATATCAGCGTGTTGGATTGAGGAGGGTACTTAAATTGTGATGTGCCCTTCGAGGTAGGTTGCTGCTTTGCCAGAAATTAGGACTCGCTCGCCCAAATCTCTACAAAAGAGTTTTCCGACTCGTGATGATAGCTGCAAAGCGACCATTGATTCTTTGTGCAGTTTTTCACTCCAATAAGGAATCAATGAACAATGAGCAGAGCCCGTGACAGGATCTTCTACAATGCTTGCTTGAGGCGTAAAGAAACGCGACACAAAATCGACGGTGCTTCCTTTAGCTGTGACAACAATGCCACCCATCCCAATATCTATTTGATTAAGAAGCGCCAAGTCTGGCTTTATGCTTTTAATCGTCTCTTCATCTTCAAATACAAGAACATAATCTCGAGACTTCAAAACTTCTGTTGGTTCAGTCTGAATTGCATCAATAATGATTTGAGGAATAGAGCAGGGCACGGGCTTGCGTGAAGGGAAGTTTAAGGTCAACAACTCACTGTCTGCGGAAACCGAAAGTATTCCGCTTTTCGAATGAAACTTCACCGAGGTCAATGACGGCTGCAAGTGGCGCGTAATGACATGCGCAGTTGCAAGCGTAGCATGTCCGCATAAATCTATTTCGAATTCTGGGGTGAACCATCGGATTTCGAAACCATCATCTACAGCAAGAAAAAAAGCTGTTTCCGCTACACAGTTTTCTTCCGCTATTTTTTGCATGACATTATCAGGTAGCCAGTGCGTTAACTCACAAACAGCAGCAGGGTTACCACCAAAAATGGTATCCGTGAAAGCATCAACTTGAAAAATTGGTAATCGCATAATTCGCTTCCTGAATAGGTGTTCTGTCATTATGAGTTACTAAAAACGCACAATGAAATTAGATGCATCATAATGTAGTATCTACATTAATGTTAGGCAAGCATGTAGTGAAGCATTACGTAGCAGTCAACTTTTTTCAAAATGTTGTTAACGTCTTGCGGCACGTATTACTCTTTTATTCCTTCCTGTTTGCTTTGCTTCATACAAAGCGGCATCGGCTTCTTTAAGTAAGTCGTCAATTGTTGCAATTGACTCAACTTTAGGGGTCATTCCGCAACTTAGCGTGCATTGGATCTCGTGTGTTGAATCAACCTTCATACTCGTATTTGCATACGTTGAGACAATATTGTCCAACAAATTTATCACCTGTTCATCGGATGATGCTGTTAACACTACGGCAAACTCTTCTCCACCTATCCGCCCGAATATGGAAGAAGAAGGCAATAAGCTAGAAATAACATCTGTCGTTTGCTTCAGAACAATATCCCCGGCGTTATGTCCATATTGGTCGTTAACTTTCTTAAAGAAGTCAATATCAAGCATTATGGCGTAGAGATGCTCATCATACGTTGCAAACATTTTTTCAGCTAACTTGAAAAACTTCCTGCGATTGTAGATGCCTGTCAAACTGTCTCTTGTTGCCAGGTATTCCAATTTTTGAATAAGATTTTGCAAATCCAAATGCACTTTTACCCTGGCGAGTAATTCTACCGGCTTAAAGGGCTTTGTAACGTAATCTACTCCGCCTGTAAGATATGCAGATTCGATGCTATCTTCGTCCTTTTGGGCTGTAAGAAAGATCACTGGAATATCTTTTGTCTGTTCAGACACTTTCAATTTTTCGCAAACCTCAAAACCACTCATTTTAGGCATCAGAATGTCCAGCAGAATAAGGTCAATATGCTCACTCGCAACCATATCTAAAGCATCTTTTCCTGAGGTCGCAGGGATGACGTCATAATTATCCAGAATAGCAAGAACCATCTCAATATTAGACTCAGAATCGTCTACGACAAGTATCGTTGGTTGAGGCGAATCGTTATTCATTGCTTTCTCCTAAAAGATTCAGTGCATCGTTGTATTTGAATTTACCTAAAAGCACTCGGACTTCGGCTAGTTTTTGTGCGTCCCCCTCTTGCAAAGAGTAGGGCGAAAACTTATCCAGAACCCCCTTAATATTCTTAGGTCTTTTACTTTTTATTGCCTGAAAAAGAGATCCCCACAGGTTTTTACGTGTATTTCCTTCAAGTAATGGCAGGTCAGAATTTAATTGCTTTTGTTTTGAAAGCTCAGGGCAACTTGCGATGTCATCCAGTACTTTTCCAAGCTCATGGTCAAAAGTTCCCAAAAGAGAACTATCAAAGCTTGCTTCAAGTTGTTTTGTAATGGTGTGCAGATCTTTTGCCCCAATGCTTGCACTGAGGCCTTTAAGAGTATGCAATAACAATTTTGCTTCTTTTTTGTTTTCAGTAAGCAGATGTTTAAGAGAGTTATGTGCATCTTCGTAATTTGATTGGAAATTACGTAAGATTTTATAATACAGGGCAAGGTTGCCATTCATGTATTTCAAACCGGCTTCAGCATCGATTACGGTAAACTTGAACACCACCTGTTCTTTAATTTCAGAAGGAAGCGACGTATTGGCATTCAAGCTAATCTTAGGGGATAGATACTGGAGTAATGTTGTAAAAAATTCTTCAACATTAATTGGCTTATTCAGATGAGCATCCATGCCTGCTTCTTTTGAACGAGCAATGTCTGCTGCCATTGCGTTTGCAGTAAGAGCAATTATGGAAATATCGCTATTGTATTCTCGAATTTTTGCAGTAGCAGTATATCCATCCATTACAGGCATTTGTATATCCATAAGTATCAGCTCATACTTGTCGGGATATTGTTTGACTTTATCTACAGCATCCTGCCCATTATGAGCTTCATCAATTAAGATACCGGAGTGAGCGAGCATATCTTTAATAATGTCTCGGTTAAGCTCGTTATCTTCAACCAACAAGACCCAGCTCCCTTTTCTTGTAGTAAGCTCTTCCTGCAAGCTCACTTTTTCCACTTTGATGTTTAAATCCTCTTTAATCTCTGTTCCAAAGTAGGAAACAATTATGTTGTAAAGCTCAGAAGGATTTATGGGCTTATGTAAAAATGTTGAAATACCCAGCTGTTCTGCTTCTTCTTTGTAATATTCTTCATCATAAGCAGAAACCATAATGATTGGCTGCACTGATTCTGGATGCATCTCTTTGAGTTTTCGTGTCGTTTCAACACCATTCAAGCCCGGCAAATTCCAATCCATAAGAATAAGATCGTACGGGACTTTATCTTCGACTTTTTTTAGAGCATCTTCACCACTACCGACGACTTCAACATCAAAATTGTAAACAGAAAGCAAATTTGAAAGTGAAGATTGCCACGAAGGACTATCGTCAACAATAAGAACACTCTTATTGGTAAATAGCATGTGCTCGTTATTTTTAGACGAAAATTCTTTAAGAGTGACAGTAAAGAAGAATGATGTCCCTTTTCCCTTAATGCTTTGAACCCATATGCGACCGCCCATCATTTGGACAAGCTGTTTAGAAATGGCAAGACCAAGTCCGGTTCCACCATACTTACGAGTTGTGCTTGTATCTGCTTGTGAAAAGGATTTGAAAAGCTTGGATGATTCTTCTTCTGTCAGCCCAATGCCTGTGTCTCTCACCTCAAAGCGTAGCAAATGCCTTCTCTCACGGGAGACATAGACACCTACCTCGCCTTTTTCAGTAAACTTAATGGCATTATTCGTTAAATTGGTGATGATCTGAGCAAGACGAAGAGGGTCACCACTATAGGTCATAGGAACATCGGGCTCGTAGCTAATAATGAAATCTAGATCCTTCTCTGAAGCTTTTATTCCCACGATGGTAGATACTTTTTCCATTACGTCATGTAAGTAAAAAGTAGTATTTTCCAAATCGAGCTTTCCAGCTTCAATTTTTGAAAAATCGAGAATATCGTTAATAATTCCGAGAAGTGAATGTGCGGCAGTTTCAACTTTGGTGATATATCGTTTCTGCTGGGGGGGTGCATCTTGTTGCTGCATAAGATAGGTGAGCCCAGTAATGGCATTAATCGGTGTACGTATTTCATGACTCATGTTTGCAAGAAATTCTGATTTTGCTTCTGTTGCAGATTCAGCATCTTGCAAAGCTAGATGCAGTGCATCTGTTCGCTCTTCCACAATCCGTTCAAGATTTTCGTTCAATTCTTTCTGGCTTTGTGTAAGCGAAGAAATTTTCGTACTGGCATCACCAAACGCTTCTTCAAGTTCTCCGATTTCATCATCTGCATACTTTTGAAGATCAAGATCGTAGTCGTTTTCTGAAAGCTTTCTGGCTGCATTTTTCAATGCAGTAATACGTTGGAGGAGGTGATTGGATGATAGAAATGCGAGGAGAGTTACGACGATAAGCATGATCGCAGCAAAAATTCCTAGATCTTGAATTAGCTGAGAATATGGCATCAACATGTCAGCTTTATTGATGACTGTAACAACAAACCATTTATTCTTTGGCTGGTACACATAGTAGAATAGTTTTGCACCGTAGCTCTTTGTTTGCTCACGTTTCAAAAAATGATATTCAAACCACCCCGTTTGTGGAATATCGAAACCCTTTTCTCTCACGATGTCGATGAGGTCTCGAATAAAAAATCTATTTGTTTTAGGGTCTTTAAGCTCTAATGCGTTTTTATTTTGCAAGAACGGGTGATACAAAATGTGTCCATCCAATTCAAAAATCGTAATGTAGCTCCCTTTCCCCGGACTTAATTTCGAGTTTTCAATACTATCTTTAAAGTTAGTCAGGCTAACAATAGAGTGAGTTCCCTTTTCAAACGGCACAGCTGCGATAATCCATTTCCATGGAGAAAAGTAATCCAGATAAGCTACATCATCTTCTGGAAAAATCCCTTTTCCTTTTACAGTTCGCAAGAATCCTTTTTTTTGAGAAATTATTGCTTCAAGAAAAGAATGAGAAAGAGTTTCACTGTTAGGTGCGTCCTGTAATATTTCTTCAATATTATCTTTGTTCTCTGGCGTAACAAAAAAAGTATATCCCGTTTCTCCAACTAAATGCGTATTCATAAGCTCTTTAGGGAAGGCTTGCGCTTCTTCCAACGAGAGTTCTTTTCGTCTGTATCTATTGTAAAACCGCTGAACAATTCCAGCGCTCGTTTCGGCCATCCCTTTAAAATATTGCTCAACAGACTCATCTAAAAGCTTCTCAACCATAATACTCGCAAGTACAGTGTTCGCTTGCAGTTCATTTTTTATCGTTTTCTCAAATGTTTCTTTTATGTGGGGTAATGTAAGAGAAATGGAACCGAACATGACAAAAACAAGAAGAAGAAAGGTTATGAAAATTTTGCTTCGCATAGATAGTCGCTTTAAGAAGTGCATAGTATAATCCTTTCAAAGGCCTCTTGAGGTCTCGCTTGCTTCGTTTCAAAATCCATATCTTTTCCAGCTTACTCCACAGAAATAGATTAGGTATACAACTATTTAAATGTTATCACTTTTATTTGGATTACACCTTTACAATAACAACACATTGAAGCTTGGACAGTACGGTAAGGATTGTAAGAAAAAGGATAATGTTTTGTATGGATAGACATTGTTTTTTAAGACTTTTCTGGTTCGGATGTCTGTAACCAGTCGATAAAGAACAAGACGTAAGCATTAAAAAAAGGCCTGCACGAGAATGCAGACCTTTTTTTCTTTTTTGAATAGCGCTGTTAGACGTATAAAACTGTCAGAATTAGCTTAGAGGCTAAGTTAAAAGCACCGAAAATGGCACCCAAGAACCACCAACGAGCCTGACTGATAAAGCTTGCATCATACCAGATAGGAATGGTCTCGTTGCGCACGGAGTAATAATACCCATGAGGCCAAGCTTACCCGCAGGCATAGTGCAATCTGTGGGATCATTTCAGCAGGCAACAGCCTGTGGCAGTTACCATAAATAAAGACATGAGGGCAGTGGGGTGAGCAGTTACATGAGCAGTCGTATGAGCAGTTGTGTTCGAAAGAAGTAGCGAAGCATAAGGAACATGTTTTTTTGCTCATCCCCTCGAAATGTACAACAGGAAAAGTTAAAAGAAACAGATTTCACATTTTGATCTTTCTCTGAAAGTCCATTGTGCCGTGCTATTCGGATGGTTGCCTGAAAAACTTCCTTCAGGTATGATTTTCATAAAGTCTTTTCAGCAATTTCTACATAAAATATTAGTAGATAGAGCAGGTAAAAGACTCTTAGCCAGAAGAGACAATGGCCAATACACTAATAATTTTTTCAGCAAATGACGGACTCACACTCGAAATTAGCAAGCGCTTACCTGCTGTTTTAGAACAGCAAGCTAGCAAAGTAACTCTGTGTCAATTTGTGCCTGTAATTCTATAGAGATAAATCTCTTCGGCTTGAGGCCATCATCGTGCAAAATGACTGACCAAGGAAAAGTTTAGTTGGCGAGGACGGTGCATAGGCAGCGTGGCTAATCGCACTGCATGCCACTGGCAGTCCTCCATTCATGCAACATAGCCTATCGTTGCTTAAGCAAGCTGCTTTCAACAATGACGTCAACCTTTGGCAAGTGCTATGCTGGAGGATCGTATTGGCATGTGCGAAGGGAAAACCCAAATTTACGGGCCACAATTCCAATCAAGCAAGACTGATAATTGAGCACCTTATTTGATTGAGAACCCTGATGTGGGAGTGAGCAGAGGTTGGCAGTTGGACTGAATACACTTGAAGAAAGGACAGCAGAGATAAGAAATGGCTTTATCGAAGCCGGTGTTTTCGCAATGGATGGATCAGATCGAAGTTGGTAGAAATATGTTCCTACTTTTTACACGTATCATGTACTGAGCCCTATATTATCATACAAAGGAATAACTATGAATTTTATTGCCGCGGCTTCTACGCATACCAAATTCAACTGGAGGGTCCGTTCTTTAGCGTCCGATTTCCTACTCGAGGATACCTGGGAGTTCCCCTACGAATTCGGCGCAAATGACGGGGTCGATTTACATTTGTTCCAGAAATCCGCCATTGAGCCTACGATGAAGAGCATTTATGATGACTCCTTGACTGGAATGCTATTCAGAATGCGAAAACTTTTCGGGGCGTTATTTCGCATCGATAATACCGTGAACTGTCTCCCTATCCCGGGCTGCGGGGAAAAAAGCCTTCGGGATCGTTTGCAGGAAAGCGATGTTAAGAAAGACACGCCGGAACGCGCGATGGACATCTCAACTCAAGACTTTATGGACTTCAGACCAGTGTATACCTTCGAGGACGAAACGCTCCATGAACTCTCCAATTCCACCGAACATACATTAATGCATTATGCTTGGTCTCCCTCGGGAGAAGGGAAGTGGAAGGTTCGCCTTGCGGTGTACATTAAGCACAGGACCGCTTTCAGCGCGTTTTACATGAGGTGCATCCAACCATTCCGCCATTTCATCGTCTATCCCCATATTTTCAGAAAATGCATGGAGCACTGGGAAGCGCGAAGGGTTTCCAGATAGGATTTTGGGTTTAAGTAGGGGGCGGTTATTCCGTTCGAAGGAATTGTGCCGGACAATTCAGTACAAGAAAAAAGGCCTGCACGAGAATGCAGGCCTTTTCCTTTTTTGAATGGAGTTGTTAAACGTATAAAGCTGTCAAAATTAGCATAGAAGCTAAATAAAGAGCGCCGAAGATGGCACCCAGGAACCACCAGCGAGCCTGACTGATAAAGCCTGACCCATACCAGATAGGGGACGGCCCCGTTGCATACGGAGTAATAATACCCATGAGACCAAGGCTACCCGCGAGCATAAGTGCTATCTGCGGGATCATCTCAGCGGGTAACAGCACGGTGGCAGTTACCATAAATAAAGGCATAAGGGCGGTGGTATGGGCGGTGGTGCTTGCAAAGAAATAGTGGAGCATAAAGAACATAAGGACGAGGAACAGAGCGACTGTAAATGGAGGCAGCCCCTGCAAGTAACTTGAGCTAAGATTACCAATCCATGAGAGAACGCCGGTTTTACTCAGGCCGGAAGCCATCGCAACCAGTGTTGCAAACCAGATAAGGACGTTCCACGCACTTTTATTGCTAATGACATCTTCCCACGTGATGACGTCACTTAAAACCATTAACGAAAGAACTAAAATGGCAGCAACGGTACTGTTAACGCCAAGTTCTTTACCAAAAATCCAGAAAATGAGTGCCAATACCGCGTAGCCAAGCATCATGAGCTCTTTTCGAGTAACAGCCCCGAGATTTTCCAGTTCTTTTTTTGCCCATAACGGCGCTTCTGGTGATGTTTTTTGCGTCGGTGGATAAATCACGTATGCCAACCAAGGCGTGAGAATAAAAAGAGGGAGCATGGCGGGAATCATCACTTTAGCCCATTGTCCCCATGTAATTTGAACGTTGGTCGTTTGAGCAATAAGATCAATGGCAAGCAGGTTTGGGGCGAGCGCTGTTAAAAACATAGAACTTGTGACACACGTTGCCGCAATAGCAACCCATGTCAAATACGAACCGATCTTGCGTGGTTCATGATCAGGGGTGGAGTTGAACATCAGCGGAATGTTACTCACAATCGGATAAATGGTACCCGCGCTTCGAGCTGTATTTGAAGGCATGAACGGCGCGAGAATAGCATCTGAAAATGCAATTGCGTAGCCAAGACCAAGTGTGCTTTTCCCTAAATATTTAATCAGAACTAAACTGATACGCTTACCCAAACCGGTCTTTTGATACCCCAGAGCAAACATAAAAGCTGAAAAGATTAGCCAGATAACGCCATTCGAAAAGCCGGATAAAGCCCAATTTCTGCTGGCAGTGGGATTTGGGTCTACCAACCCCAAAGCTGCTACGATAGATACGCCTAAAAGCCCGACAAGAGCGGCTGGGATTGGCTCAATAATTAATCCGATAATGACGCCAATGAAAATACTAAGGAAGTACCAGCCTTCAGGCGACAATCCTTCCGGGGAAGGGAATGAGGCCATTACTATGGCAACAATGACGGGGGAAAACTTTAATATATATTTGCCCATTAAATTCTCCGCAGGTTGCGTAACAGATAAAATATTATGCATTACACCCAACATCGAGGTCGGGGCTAAAAGTAACCGACTCAAACAGGCAGTTGGTTGCTGCATAGAACTTCAACGTAATTACTTGATTGTATATTCTGGCTGATAGTTCTCCAGTATAGATTGAAAAACAAACGAGTGCTGATCATTACGCAACGCAGAAATATGCTCGACTGGCGGGCACAAAATGGAAGAGGGCACAAGGTGGGCAATATCTTTCGAGTGTACACAAGAGAGACGCAATTGAATCGGGCAGAATGAAATAGCATTACAAAACGTAAAAAAAGAGCCACTGGCTAAGTGGCTCTTTTCAAGAAACTGTCTGTTTTGGAATACGTAGTTAGTGTTTAGAAATTGTACTGAATAAGTGCAGCAGCTTTGAATACGTTATCTACATCTTTAGCAGAACCGGCATCAAAGTCGGTGACTGCGTATGCAAAATCAACAAGGAGGTCGAGGTTGTCGTAAATGCTGTAGACGGATGCAACATCAATTTCGGTTGCACGATCGTCTTCACCCCAGCTGGAAATGCTGTCAGAGTCTTCGTTTGTACCTTGAATGTAGGTGATGCGTACAGTGTGGCTAAGCTTTTCAATGAAGGTAAGTTCTTCAAGCTGAAGACCAAGACCCCATTTACCAAGAGCACTACCGAAAATGTTATCGCTGTCTGGTCCCATAGCACCAGCACCAACAAGAGTTGTCATGCTGAAGTCGTCATCATCGATGCTAGGCATACGGCCTTCACCATCATCGTCGTTTCCGGAAGCATACCAACCAACGATTGCAGGAACCATCATGCTGGTAGTGTATGCAGCTTTACCGGCAATTGCGAAACCGCCGTCTTTGCCGTTTTCTTTACCGTATACACCGTCAAATGCTAATGCGAGATTTTCTACTGGAGCAGCCTCGAGAGAAGCACCTGCCCAGTACATATTATCTTCAAAAATTTCGCCGTCTGCATCCACTTTATCGGTTACGTTTGCAAACATGAAGTATGGAGAAACAGTAGCAACACCAAGATCTGCCGCTACAATGCCACCAAAGAGATCCATGGTTGCATCATCAGTACCGTCAGAATCGTATGGGCGTGCAAAGAAAGCCGTAACAGCTACGTTATCAAAAGACTGAGAAGCAACAATTGCAGCAACGTCGTTATCAAGTACGCCAGAGGCAGTTACTGCACCAGGAAGACCCAGTCCCTGAATACCAGCGCGAACTCGAATTTCTGTGGAAGGTACGAGGAAGTCAACGTAAGCGCGGAGTGTGCTAACGTTGACGCCGTCAGCACCAATAGCACCGCCGGAGCCTGCACCAACATTGTTGTTTGCCTGTCCCCATGTCTGCTCAATACGGAAGAGCACGGTACCGGAAAGATTTTCGGAAGCAATGATGTCTACCTGAGTATCCATTCTCTGAATAAAGTTGTTGGTATCATCGCCAGAGCCATCAGTGTTGATGTAGTCGAAACCGGCCCACATAGAACCGGAAGCCTTAAATTCAGCAGCAGAAGCGCCAGCAGCGACGCTAAGAATCATGCAAGTAGCGAGAGCTAATACAATGAAGCGTTTCATTAAATTTTACCTTCTTAATTCACGTATTCCAAGACAGATTGGATGTATGATTATGAAATTCATTTTCAATAGCTTGAGGCAAAAAAATACGATACGCAAGGCTGTGCGAATCCTGATCTCATTACAATGCTACTCGGCTAATAGCAGCACTGGAGTAAAAGAACTCACTCACGTATTGATCAATCGACTTCTGAAAATGAAATCCGTTATCAACATGAAAAGCTTTTTAAGATCTAATTCAACCGACTGTCAAGGCAAGTTTTTCGAAAAAGTTTTTCTTTTTATTTAACAATACCGAAAGTTGCTAAAATTACAGGACTGTTACAAATAAAAAAAGAAAATATTCTTGCGAGATACCAGTTTTAACAGCCTATACCTACGTAGAAATAAGACGAAGAGAGCAACGAGGTAACGTCTTTTTCACCAAAAAGGCGAAAAGGGCTACAACGTCCTCTTGCTCCATATTTACTCAGCAAAGCTGTTTTTGGGGGAGCTAATGGACAGAAGGAAGGAAAGGAAAAATAAATTTCAAGGCAATCGACTGTAATTTAAAAAGACAACAGCGAGTCGCTCGTTAGCCACATAAGGGGGCTTGATGTAAAAACGTGTGTTCTGGGTCAACTATAGCAGTTCCAGAGATTGCAGTGCGACCAACAAGCATTCGACACTTCATCCCTCTACGACGAGTTAGGGTGATCTCTGCTAAACTGCGCCAGTCGCCAATGGAAATTAGGGCTTCAATAACAAATCGTTCTTCTGTCTGACCGCTGGAATTGGTGACAGAACGCCTTGCCATGAGCGGGGCTTCTGCTGAAACAGTTCTGTTTTCGCGTGAGTCAAGCGCAATTGTAAACCGAATCCACTCTACATTATCTTTAACGAAAATCTCTTCATCTATTGTGTGGAGTGAAGAAGTTCGAGCACCAGTATCTATTTTTGCAAGAATGCATGAGATACTGAAGTCCGGTAGTGATGCCCATTCTTTCCAACCAAGCGTTTCTTTTTCTGACATATTGTCCTTATCGACTTTTAATGAAGATCAAGAGGGAAGAGCAGTTGCGTATTCGACACTGCTTATACCAAAAAAACGTACACGCATGACTTATAGTAATCTTGGCAAGTAATAAAGCCGAATGTGGAAAGGTACGCATCCGGCTTTTCTATTCCTGTATCTAATTTTTACTGCGAAATTTTATGACAAGGCAAGTAAAGTCATCTTCAAGGCTCGAGAGCTTCGTAAAATTCAGAGCACTAGTATGTAATTTTTCAATAAGCTTTTCTGCCGAAAGCGAGGCATTATCACGAATAATAGTCTCCATAAGTTTTTTGCCAAACATCACACCTTCAGGAGATCGTGCTTCCCATATTCCATCAGTTGCAATGACGATGATGTCTTCGGGGAAAAGCTGCTCTGTATTTTCTGTGTACCTCGCATCATACGTCACACCAAGGGCCGTGCTTCCAACCCCCTTAAACTCAATAAAACGGGATTCAGACCCACGATAAACAATTGCTGCATCATGTCCTGCTCTAGTCCACGTTAACGTATTAGTTAACGTATCCAACGAGGCAAGAAAGAGTGTCATAAACTGGCCGGAGCCATAGGTATCACACACAACAAGTTCGTTTGTCTTACGGGTCACTTCGGACAGGGTGAAATCGTTCTTTGCACTGGATCGTAAATATGCCCGCGCTGTCGCCATAAGCAACGCAGCAGGAATACCGTGACCAACAACATCCCCAACTGCCATAGTCAGCTGAGAAGCACTTCCTGATGCACAGGCAATGAAATCGTAGTAATCTCCACCGGTTTCTGCGCAGTAGTAACTTGCCCCAGCTATATCAAAGGAGGCTGGAGTAGGTGCTTGCTTGGGCAATAAGCTTTGTTGCACAACGCTTGCCAACTGGAGCGAACTTTTTAAATGAACGTTTTCTTCTAATGTAGGTACCATTTCATTAATAGCTTTTCCAAGTTCGCCAATCTCATCTTGTCCAACATTTCGAATGCGTACTGAGAAATCACCAGCACTCACTGCGCGCACAGCATGAACCAGTTTATAGATACTCTTGCTCAACGAAATAGACAAAATAATCGCGATTATTCCCAAGAGCAAAAGGGTTCCACTCAACAGCAGGTGTGACGTGTCCATTTGCTTAGAAAAGATAGCTCTAATAATATCTGTCTCTTCAGAGGCATCATTGACAATATCTATACGTGGAACGGTGATAAGCAAAGTTGCACCACCTATTTTAAGCGGTGCGTAGGCTATTAACAGGCTTTCATCATCAACAACCGCACTAAGTAAACCAGCCTTCCCAAGCACAACATCTCCTGAAATTTGACTGTGCGTTTTTTTATCCAGCGCAAGTTTGTCTTCTGGAGAAGTAAACCACCTTCCACCTTGATCTTTCGGTGTTCTAACAGCAAAAATTACAAGCTCATCGCCTTCTGCTGTTGCATCAACAAGATAGGACGTTATATTAGGCGAAAATTTAGACAGATTTCCGGGAGCACGCAGGAGCGTATGCACAGGCACTGCAATTGTAACAGACCCAATTTTTGTGTCCTTTGAATAAATATTCTGAGTAGCTGTAAATACCGATCTTTTGAATAGAGGGTCGTGCATGGGCGGTGACCATGATGTTTCTCCTGCGATCGCAGGCAGAGGGGGCTCACCAAACAAACATTTATCCGCAGAATGTTCAGCCTTCTTTGTAGGGAAAAAAAGCTGAGAACTATCTAAAAGTCGTACCCGCTGCCAAAGAATCAACTCGGGATATAAATCCGCAAATTTTTCGAGCGAAGGAAGTAGTAATTTGAAATTATCCTTAGTTTTTAATGAAGGAGAGGACATGCATACGCCCCCCCTGTCAGCCATCCCTTTAGGACTTTCCATTTCATACATTGGAAGAATTGTACTTTTTTTTGCTGATTGCGGTGACGACGATAATGTTATGCTGGCATCATTAGCAAGAATGCTTAAGACCGTATTAATAAGTTGCCCTTCACGCTTTAGAAGATGCGCTTGGCCCTCAGCAACACGCAGCAATAGCATGCTAATATTATTAAGAAGTATAGTTTCTGTTCGTGATTCAACGTTTTCTGCTAGCTGATTCATCGATTGCATGCTGTTTACACGCAAAAAGAGAGCAGGGGGAATTGTCGTTAATAGCAGGATAATCAGAATTTTAATGCGGATAGGCATAGTTATTCGTCCTCGCCACAATTAGAAATTTTTGGTGTCTAAAAATAGTACACCTTCTAACATAACAAGAACTAATGATAGCACTCATAGCAGCCCACATGTAAGGATTATTCTTAATTGCGAATGCGTGGAGCCTTTAAGAACATATTCCCTATCCCCTCCAATGTTCTAAGCTGGACGCACTATCCACTTAATCACCATGTTATTCCCTTCAAGTCTGACTCACACGAACTTTTTCTCCTGTAAAAAAAATGAACACAGCAGAAGGAGAAGGGTCTTGAACTGTATACTTTTTATACAAGTTAAAAAGGGGGGCTTGAATAAAAATAAATACCGTTTTATATCTGACTAAAATAGTAAGGATTGGTCAATTTGGCCTACGCTTTGCTACACAACCAAAAGCAACGTTTAGTGATCCTTTACAAAAACTCATTAATACAATGGCGCTAACAATAATATTTCTGCATGATGTTAAAGAATATTGTATGTCATAACTTACTGATTATGCTTTCTTAATACTGAAATGAGATTTCCTGACAAACAAAACACATGAGGAAACAAATGATTGCAAGAGTCTTTTTATTAAGCGTGACACTATTATTTTTCAGCGTGCAGACACTATATGCAGAGGACGCAGCAGAAAATGTACTCCCTGCTTATCTAAAAATCGCAGCCGAAAATAACGGCGAACTGCAATCTGCATTCAGTAAATGGAAAGCTGCAACTCAAAAGGCGCCACAAGTTTCCACACTGCCTGACCCGCAATTCACGTTTGGAGTTTACATTGTCCCTGTTGAAACACGTGTTGGCCCGCAACGCATGAGTTATGCGCTTACACAAAAATTTCCCTGGATTGGTAAGCTGGATGCAAAAGAAAAGGTTGCGCTACGTGAGGCTGATGTATTTAAAGCAAAAGCGGACAGTATCAAAACTAAAATATTCCGAAACGTTAAGGTGGCATACTATGAGCTGCTCTACCTGCAACGCGCCATACAGCTAACCGCAGAACAAGTTGAATTGTTAGAATTTTTAGAAGCAACTATTCGCGCTCGATATTCTTCCGGCAATGCCTTGTATGCAGACGTGCTCCGAACACAAGTTGAGCTCGACTCTTCTCGAAATCGAAAAGCCTCACTTAAAGACATGTATGTCCCTCTCCAAGCTCGTCTGAACGCGGCTATGGGGCGAGATATTGATGATGCAGTACATCTATCAAATACAGTGGCGGAATTACAGTTAGAGGTTGAAGAAGATATACTCAGGAAGCTTCTTCAACAAAAAAATCCTGAGCTACTTAGCTTTGACCAACAACTCGCCGGTGCAGACGCTCAAATTACTCTTGCTGAGAAAAACTATTATCCAGACCTCACGTTCGGGATAAAATCAATTTACACAGATAAAGCTCGCTCTGGTGATCCAACCCAAAACGGTAATGACCCGGTTATAGCCACTGTAAGTCTCAATATTCCTATCTGGCAGGACAGCAGAGACGCTGCCGTTGAAGAAGGAAGAGAAAAAAGGCTCGTAGCTATTCAGGCAAAGAAAGGGCGTAAAGATATCCTTCTAGCCGACTTGGAGCTGGCTTTATACCGCTACCGCGATGCTATTCGACAAATCACTCTGTATGAAGAAAGCCTGCTCCCTAAAGCGGAGCAATCCGTTGAAGTAACCCTAGAGGCATATCAGAGTGGCAAAGTCGACCTTGAAGAAGTCATCGCGGCAGAGAACACATATTTTGAGCTCTATATTGCTCAAGCGCGTGCTCTAACAGACCAAGCACAGCGTATTGCACAACTTGAACAACTAGTTGGTACGGAGTTACCTGTCATACAAAAAAATAAAATGGCGATGACAAGGTTCGACTTACCGCAAAAAGAACTCAACGTAACAGTTGAGTAGCACAGAAAAGAGAGGAGATGAGAATGAAATCACTTTTGAGAGTTGCAGTGTTAGCATTTGCAGTTATCGCATTTGCAATGCCGGGAACCGCTGCTTTTGCCGGCACACCTCAGACCAAATGCCCTGTTATGGGAAACACTATCAATAAAGATCTGTATGCAGATCACAACGGCAAGCGAGTGTACTTCTGCTGTCAGATGTGCTCGCCAAAGTTTAAAAAGAACCCGAAAGTTTTTATCAAAAAACTTGAAAGCCAGGGTGTAGAGTTAGAAGTCGTTAAGTAATTTGCGATTACATGCTCTCAGATACGTGCGGTATCTGGGAGCATGTAAAAGCGTTAGGGGATGTGAGATGCAGTTACCTCGTTATATAGGTAAAGTAGTTTTTGGCGCCGCGGCTTTTGCTTTAGTGGGCGGAATATTGGCATCAGGTATACTTATGCCGACAGATGATGACACCAGCAAAGTGACCCAGATAAAAGCTGAAAAGCAAGGTTCTGACCAAATGCAGTCAAAGGGCAAGGTGGTATGGACATGCTCTATGCATCCGCAAATCCAGCTACCGCAACCGGGGAAATGTCCGCTGTGTTTCATGGATTTAATCAAACTGGAAATTGACGCCAACAAGGCAGCATCAGAAAGTTACCGCCAAATCGAATTGGATGGTAATGCTCGCAAGCTTGCAGAAGTGGCAGTAACTCCTGTTACCCGCCAGTTTGCTTCAGCCGACTTACGTATGGTTGGTAAAGTTGACTACGATGAATCCCGTGTAGAAACCATCAGCGCATGGACTGCGGGACGTATAGACCGACTGCTCATCGCCAAAACGGGTAGCACTGTCCGAAAGGGACAGCCAATGGCTGTTATCTATAGCCCTGAATTGTATTCAGCGCAGGCAGAATTAATCCAAGCAACCAAAGCTACTTCCAAGCTTACATCAAAAAGCTCTTCAATCATCCGCAAATCAGTAATGAATAATATTTCGGCTGCGAAAGAAAAATTACGCCTTCTTGGTTTATCTAAAGGGCAAATTGCAGCAATTTCCAAACAAAAAACACCATCCAAAAACCTTACCGTATATGCTCCACAAGCAGGACTTGTGATACGTAAGGATGTTGTAGAGGGTGCTTATGTAAAAGCTGGTGAACCGCTTTATTCTATTGCTGATCTTTCAGCTGTATGGGTAATACTTGAAGCGTACGAAACTGATTTGTCATGGATTAAAATAGGGGACAAAGTCGACTTCACTGCAGACGCATTCCCCGGTGAGCAGTTTAATGGACGCATCGTTTATATCGATCCAACAGTCGACCAAAAAACTCGTACCGTTGCTGTACGAATTGAAGTTACAAATGCCGGTGAAAAACTAAAGCCGGGCATGTTTGTACAGGCATCTCAAAAGAAAGAAACTTCCGGTGATGATTCTTCCTTAGTTATTCCGGCCTCAGCTCCATTGATTACAGGGAAACGAGCTATCGTTTATGTTCAAAATCCTGACAAGGAAGGCGTATACGAGGGCCGTGAAATTATTTTAGGCGCAAAAAGCAACAATACATACATCGTAAAAAGCGGGCTTGATGAGGGTGAGCTGGTAGTAAGTAAAGGTGCTTTCAAGCTTGATAGCGCGCTTCAAATTATGGCGAAACCAAGCATGATGAGTGACACTGCTTTGCTTTCTGCATCTGACCAACATAATGCGCATGACGATCACAAATCAAATCACCTTGGTGCTCCATCAATATTAATATCCAAGCTGTACTTCATGAATAAAGATTTCGAAGTGCTAAGCAAAGCCTTGCAACAAAAAAACAGTGCCGCTGTTCAGGCGCAGTTTACGATAATTGGTAACAAGCTGAAGTCGATGGAAACGTGGATGCTCGAAGGCGAAGCAATGCTCGCATGGAAAGAAAACGGAATGTTGCTTGCCAATGATTGCGTTTTAGGCGCTGAGGCAGATTCATATAAACGTCAACACGAACTTTTTGCGCTTGCCCTCGTTCACTATAAAGCTTTGAAGTCAGCTTTTGGTGTTGAGGCTGCGGCAACGTCACTAACCCCAAATTTACAAGTCCCTGAGAAGATCAAAGCACAGATAGGCGCTGCGTTAACCGCGTATATAGATGTTTCTGAAGCATTGAGTAATGACAATGCAGACGAAGCCCGTGTTGCATTGAAGGGCTTTGCCAACGCATTAAATTCACTCTCAAGCGCAGGATTACCAGAAAAAACTATGCAGTTCTGGTCAGGACAAAAGAGAACAATCACATCTGCAATTGCCGATATGCGTAATGCCTCCGATATTAGCGGAATGCGTAAGGGATTCTTTACGGTTTCAAAAAGTATGCTGGACGTATCCAAACGTATGGGAATTTCACTTAACGGCAATGTCTATGAAGTATTTTGCCCAATGGCTTTTGATAACAAAGGGGCGGCTTGGTTACAGCAGGATGAAAACATTCGTAATCCATATTTTGGCGCGGCTATGCGTAACTGCGGCGAAGTCAAGAATCAACTTGCTGTAGAGTAAAGGGGCATCCGTGGCTGATATTGAAAAAAACACAGAGCAGGGCGTTACACCTCCAAAAACTCCCTCCAGTCAGGACTCCGGCTTTGAACATGGAATCGTCCCGCGCACCATTACTGAAAAGCTCATCTACTTTTGCTTAAAACGTAAGCTGGTAGTCATACTTCTAGCCGTTCTCATGATTGGTTGGGGGGCTATGGTTGCGCCTTTTGATTGGGATTTAGGCGGCATTCCCCGTGATCCAGTGCCTGTAGATGCGATTCCCGATATCGGAGAAAATCAGCAGATAGTCTTCACCGCGTGGGCCGGGCGTTCTCCGCAGGATATGGAAGATCAGGTTACGTACCCGCTTACGGTATCTTTACTAGGGATACCGGGGGTTAAAACGGTACGCAGCTATTCAATGTTCGGATTTTCCACAATTTACGTCATCTTCAATGAGGATGTAGAATTTTATTGGTCCCGTTCTCGCCTTTTAGAAAAATTAAATAGTTTACCCCCAGGCACTTTGCCAACAGGAGTCCAACCAACACTTGGGCCGGACGCAACCGCATTGGGGCAAGTATTCTGGTACACAATAGAAGGACGCGACCCACAAGGGAATCCGACTGGCGGTTGGGGGCTTGATGAACTGCGCAGCGTGCAGGATTGGCTTGTTCGATACGGACTTCTTTCTGCTGAAGGAGTATCAGAAGTTGCTTCTGTCGGTGGCTTTGTCAAAGAATACCAGATTGATGTTAACCCAGACGCAATGCGCGCTTATGGAGTAACGCTTGAGCAAGTAATTGGTGCGGTTAAGCAATCCAACCTTGATGTTGGCGCGCGGACAATGGAGATCAACAGCGTTGAATACATCATCCGTGGTGTCGGCTTCGTAAAAAAGCTCTCTGATCTTGAAAAAGCCGTAATCAAAGTTGCTGATAATACGCCAATTACTGTTAAAGATGTCGCCACAGTCTCGCTGGGGCCTGCCATGCGACGTGGTGCTTTGGATAAAAATGGTACAGAAGTTGTCGGTGGCGTTGTTGTCGTTCGTTACGGTGAGAACCCATTAGCTGTTATCAATAATCTGAAAGATAAAATTACAACGATCAGTGCAGGGCTTCCGAGCAAAACCCTAGCGGACGGCACTGTCTCAAAGCTTGCTATTGTCCCGTTTTATGATCGTAGCGGTCTTATCCAAGAAACCTTGGGAACACTGGACAATGCGCTCACAGAAGAAATCCTTATTACCATTATCGTTGTGCTTATTGCGGTAATGCATTTTAAAAGCTCTCTTGTAATTTCGTCTTTACTACCACTTGCAGTTCTCATGTGCTTTATTGCCATGCGAGTGCTTGGGGTAGATGCGAATATTGTTGCACTTTCAGGTATCGCTATTGCTATTGGTACAATGGTGGATATGGGCATCATCATATGCGAAAACATACTTAAAAAGCTTGAAAAAGCTCCTCCCGGAGCTGACTCTTTCAAACTTGTATTTGATGGTGTTGCCGAGGTTGGCAGCGCAGTTTTGACTGCTGTTGCAACGACCATCATCAGCTTCCTCCCCGTTTTTGTTATGGATGGAGCAGAGGGCAAACTTTTCAAGCCGCTGGCCTATACAAAAACTTTTGCACTCGGTGCCTCAATTTTATTATCGCTCACTGTTTTACCTATGTTGGCGCACATGCTTTTCAAAGCACGCAAGTCATCAAATGTTGGAAAAATCAAAACATACATAATGCCCGCGACGCTGGTTGCATCAGGCGTTGTAATAAGTGTGATGGTAAAGTGGTGGCTTGGATTTGTTGTCGCCTATATTGGTATACGCCGAATTTTGTACGCACACCTTCCTCAAACAATAGAAAAATGGGTTGAACGTGCTGAGAACTGGCTCGTAATTATTACAATTACGATCATACTTTCCCAACATTGGCTCCCGCTTGGACCAGAAAAAGGCTTCTTCATCAACCTGTTGTTTGCAGGAGGAGCTATTGGTAGCTTAATGGCATTCTTCTACGGATTCCAAAAAGCATACCCTTCCTTACTCCGTTTGTTTTTGCGCCATAAAGCCACATTTATGCTCTTACCGTTAAGCATTGCTCTGTTCGGTATGGTGATATGGCTGGGTTTTGGAACTGTAACCAGTTGGATGCCGAATGCCATTCGCGCCACAGCGCCAATGGCAATGTTAGCACACACATTCCCCGGGCTTGGCAAAGAGTTTATGCCACCGCTGGATGAAGGTTCTTTTCTCTATATGCCAACAACAATGCCTCACGCTTCCATAGGTGAAGTGCAGGACATTCTTGCAAAGCAAGATAAAGCAATACAGCGGATTCCAGAAGTCCAGAGTGCTGTAGGCAAGCTTGGCAGGGCAGAAACACCACTCGATCCTGCCCCTGTTTCAATGATTGAGACTGTCATCAACTACAAGCCACAATATCTGCTTGATGCTAACGGCAAACGCATGCGCTTTAAGTTTGATGCTTCAAAAAAAGACTACATGCGCTCAGTAGATAATAAACTGCTCTCTGCACAAGACGGGTATCCATATCTTGTCCAAGGGTATTATGAGCGTGATGCAGCGGGTAGACTTATTGCTGATCCCGATGGCAGACCGTTTAGAATTTGGCGTATGGCGCTTGATCCGAAGCTCAACCCTGAACGCGAACCGTGGAGTGGGGTGCGCTCCTCAAACGACATTTGGGACGCCATTGTTCAAGCAGCAGCGATGCCGGGCGTAACTAGTGCTCCAAAACTTCAGCCAATTGCTGCACGAATTGTCATGCTGCAATCCGGTATGCGTGCGCCTATGGGCATTAAAGTCAAAGGCCCCACATTACCTGTCATTGAAGAATTCGGCCTTCAGCTTGAAAAATATTTAAAGCAGATTCCTTCCATAATGCCCGCAGCTGTTACTGCGGACAGGATTGTAGGGAAACCATACCTGGAAATCGTAATCAATCGCGATGCAATAGCCCGTTACGGAATCACAGTAGCAAAAGTACAAAACGTTATAGATAGCGCCGTCGGCGGACGTATAATTACTACTACAGTGGAAGGACGAGAACGCTATCCAGTACGAGTCCGCTATCAACGGGAGTTACGTGATTCTATTGAAGGGCTTGAAAACATCCTCGTGGCGTCACCAACAGGAGAACAGATTCCGTTATCCAGACTTGCTGACATCACATATATTCGAGGTCCTCAAGTCATTAAAAGTGAAGACACGTTTCTTATCGGCTATGTCTTGTTTGATAAGCAACCTGGCTTTGCCGAGGTCGACGTAGTAGAGCAGACCCGCGATTTTCTGGATCAAAAGATTACCAGTGGGGAACTTGTGATACCAGCAGGTGTTTCATTTGAATTTGCTGGAAGTTATGAAAACCAGATCCGTGCACAAAAAAAGCTGGCTGTAATTTTACCACTGGCATTGTTTGTTATTGTAATCATCCTATATTTGCAGTTTAACGCGATTACCACCACGCTCATGGTTTTCTCGGGAATCCTCGTCGCGTGGTCTGGTGGTTTCATTATGATCTGGCTTTACGGGCAGGATTGGTTCTTGAACTTCTCCATACTCGGGACACATATGCGAGATCTCTTTCAAGTTCATCCCATTAACCTCTCAGTCGCTATCTGGGTTGGGTTCCTTGCACTATTCGGCATAGCATCCGACGACGGCGTAATCATGGCTACATTCCTTGATGAGTCCAAAGCGAGTCGGAATCCACAGAATATTGAAGAGGTTCGTGAATTTGTAATTGAAGGGGCAAAAAGGCGTATCCGTCCAGCACTCATGACATCTGCCACAACAATTCTAGCGTTGTTACCTATCCTTACTTCAACAGGTAAGGGCGCAGATATTATGGTACCGATGGCGATACCATCCTTTGGAGGTATGTCCATTGCGCTGCTCACGGTCTTTGTTGTTCCCGTTCTTTATTGTTGGGTAGAAGAGGCTAAATTGAAAAATCAGGCAAAAACAAAGTAAGCCTCTCCAGTTCTCAACCTTAAACCATTGCTAATAAGAAAAGCCCGTACGCGTTGTCAGCGTGCGGGCTTTTTTTGTGAAATACCAAGTAAGACCACTAGCAACGTCTCAATTTATAAGAAGATTGTATCAACATCTAATGTAAAACTTTAACTATTGACCTTCTTTTTTGCGTAGATAAGTAATTCCCAATAAGTCCTCAGAAACTGACAATTAGCTTAACTCTTGGAAAGAACATCTAAATAAAAAAGCCCTCAAATGCGGACAGTTCCATGCACTTTAAGAACTTAAATATATAGTTAAATTTTGTCCCAAAGATGAGCGACGTTTTGACTGCATAATAACGAAAGATTTTCTCGAATTGTATCGTCAGGCCAATCCCACCATGCTAAGTCGATAAGTCTTTCTTTTTCATCAGCACTGAAGCGCTCTCTTATCAGTTTTGCCGGATTCCCACCAACTATGCTGTAATCGGCAACGTTCTTTGTTACAACGGCACGCGCTGCGATAATAGCCCCGTGGCCTACAGTCACGCCAGCCATAATCATCGCCTCACTTCCTATCCAAACGTCATTGCCGATAACGGTATTACCTTTGGGAAGATATGCATCTTCAGCATCTGAAAACTCAGACATGTAATGAAAAGGGTATGTACTGACCCAGTCGTGGCGATGCCCTTGATTGCCGGCCATCATAAAGACTGCACCGGAGCCGATTGAACAGAACTTACCAATAATGAGTTTATCTACATCATCACGCTCTGCTGAAAGGTATCTTACATTTTCTTCAAAATGTTTCCCGTGGTAATAGCCAGAATAATAGCTATGCCTACCAACAATAATGTTTTTATTCGTCAGGTGCTGACGAATTTCATACCCCTCATACGGTGATGAAAAAGGATTAGTCATGACTTGTTCTCCAAAAATTGAGGATACATTTTCCTAATAAGTTCCAACAAATAAACTTCAGCAGATAGAAAGAGTTCTACTGAAGTCAGACAGCCCTTTTTATGCGGTGCGGAACAAGCCAATCCGATTGAGTAGAAGATAGGAATAGTGAAAAGGTAGTAAACATAGCTGTTGAATATTGCTTTGGATTCGCCGCGTCAATCTTCGTTTCATTACAAGGATTAGCAAAGGTAATAGTAACAATTATGGAGTTTAATTTCTCTTACTTAATCATTTGCTGCAGAGTGGCCTCAAAGACAGAACATGATTTTATATAGGAGATGGCTATGACCACGTATATTGAAAAATTGGAATCCAGATACACAGCTAAAAAGTTTACCCCAAATATTTCTATTCCACCTTCCATACTGAGTGACGTGAAGAAAGTGTTGCAGCTCTCTCCTTCATCAACAAATTCGCAGCCATGGCATTTTGTCATTGCTACAAGTCAAGAGAGCAAGGACAAAATTGCAGCCTCTGCACGCGGCTTTTATGAGTTTAATGCTGGAAAGATTAAGGATGCCTCAGCGGTAGTTGTTTTATGCACAAAAACAACTATTGATACCGACTACACAAACTCTATCTTAGCTCAGGAAGAAAAGGACGGACGTTTCCCTACTAACGAAGTACGGGAGATGAACAGAAAAGGGCGTGAATTCTTTGTGCTACATCATCGTGACACGATACAAGATGCGCATCACTGGATGGAAAAGCAAACCTTTATCGCACTTGGAAACCTGTTGATTGGTGCAGAACATTTGGGTTTACAGGCATGCCCTATGGAAGGTTTTGATTATGAACACCTCACAGAGCATCTGGGACTTGCAGAAAAAGGACTTGCACCAACAGTCATAGTATCTCTTGGTTATGGTGCAGACGACGATTTTAATGCATCGGCGCCAAAGTCCAGAATGCCACAGCAATCTGTAATTACAGAAATTTAATAAAGAAAAAGCGTCAGCAGGAAACTCCTACTGACGCTTTTTTAGTTGAATCTTTAAATAGTCTGTAATGCCCTTAACAAGCTCTGTTGAAATATTTTGGTTATGGTACAGGTAGGTAGAAAATTCTGGAAGTGAAGCAAGCGGATGATCGGACGAGAGAATTGAAAGATCCTTTGTTACTGCAGAACGTGGCAAAGCTGTAATTCCTAACCCCGCCCGTGCAGCAGCTAAGACGCTTGCAACGCCTGTCCCTGTGAAAACCACATCCCATGACTTGCTGTAGGCATCAAGCATATTGATAGCCATTGCTCTAAATACACATGGTTGAGGCAAAGTTACAAGTGGCATTTGGTCTATGCAGTCAGCAGAAAAAAAAGTTTCAAGCCCATGTCCGTCCTTGTATGCCCACACAACAGGGTCAGTCATTATTCTTTCCCCGTTCCCATTTATCCCCGCTCCGGCAAGCAGTATATCAAGATTACCTTCTTGGTATATTGAATCCAAATTCATTCCGAGACCAGCGTGCAACTCCAAGTGAATATTCGGGTAAGTTTTTGAGAATTTACTTACAATTTCCGGAAGTAAATCCGGCCCGAAATAATCTACAAAACCAATTCTCAAATTCCCCTTCATACTAGGCTGCCGAATCCATTGCACAGCTTCATTGTGTAATGACAAAATGCGTCGAGCATAACTCAACAGAACCTCGCCATCAGCACTCAATTCAATCCCCCTGACAGCTTTAGAAAAAAGCTTTTTGCTTATCCTGTCTTCAAGCCTCTGAATTCGTTGACTGACAGCAGATTGGCTTAATCCCAAATGTTTCCCAGCCTGAGTAAATCCGTTTTGATCTACAACAGCTTCAAAACACTTCAGTAATTCAATGTCTAATTCCATACATCCTCTGATCTTATTTGTCACAGTTCCAACGCAACTGTTATTTAGATACCGCGAGGGCAGACTACGTGCAATAACTATAAGCAATTGAAAGAATATTTACGTTATCATCTATTGAACAAAAAGAATCATGAGAAAATGTATCCAGCTAAAAAAACAGCCTATCTATTCAAATATCAACTGTATAAAATTATTCTGAGAGAGCAAAACACTACTTCTGCAGTTCCTTAATACTTTATAGAAATGTGATCGTTATGAATTTAACATTACAGTAACCGCACAATAAACAACAAAAAAAGCTCATGTAGAAATAATAGATAGTTTCCCCCCTTCATTTTATTTTTTTGTAATGATCATAAGAGCATTTAGCACAACCTTGACTCACTAAAGGCTGTTATACGTGGCAAAATAGAATTACTTTATATTTGCCCTCGTTGATTTTTACACAAAGGGGAGGCGGTTATGGTTGATAACACATCAAAGACAAACATCACTCTAGCAACACCTGAAGATGGCGTTACCCATATAGTTGAGATCACACCAGAGACACAGCTTACTTTTGATTTTGATCCTAAGGTGGTCGAATATGAACTGACTGAAGACGGCGATCTGCTTCTGACATTTAAGAATGGAGGGGGATATACGTTTAAAGGGTTTGCCGAAATTGAGGGGGATATTAACGTTTCCGTAGACGGATATGTTGTGTCCATGTCTGGCCTGCTGCTCGACATCGCTGACATCGACACGGCCTCTGGCGAGTCCAAATCGCTTACCAGCGGACAGCAAGGGTTTGAAGAGGGATTTGGAGAGACTCTTGGCGGCATCGACAACCTCACGCTGCAAAGTAAAACGCTGACTGATGCAAACGGTGATGTGTCATCAGACATCCCTGACATGACTGTTGACGTAACAGCGCCGGACATAGACCCAATCGACCTTACAACGCCTTCTGATTCCGGAACGTTTAATGATGATAACCTGACAAATGTTGCAAATCCTGTTTTTGCAGGGTCAGCTGAAGCCTTTTCTACCATTACATTATTTGCCGACGGGGTGTTGCTTGGCACAACCACCACTGATTCTAACGGAAATTGGGAATTTCAATCCCCAACACTTGGTGACGGAGTCTATGACATTACCGCGACCGCAACCGATGCAAACGGAAACACCTCCGATCCGACTCCTCCATTATCTGTAGAGATCGATTTAACGACACCAGCAACTCCCGATGTTACTTTTACTGATAATCAGGACGGCATTTCTACGTATATTAATGCTGAAGAAGTGACTGGTGATGGTACGCCTACCACCACAGTAAACGTTTTGGTGCCTGACAGCGCCCGTGCGGGCGATACTCTTGTGATTACGTACAATGATATTAACGGGGCAGAACAGGTCGTATCGACGGTACTAACCAATGCGCAAGTTCTTGAAGGGGTAAATATAGAAGTTGCAGCAATTGGGGAATTTGAACTTAACGTCACAGCCAAAGCGTTTGATCCGGCAGGTAACGAAGGGGGCACAACAACCTCGTCTGTTCTTATTGATACAATACTGCCGGATGCACCTGGTATTGATCTCCAAGTGGATTCTCGCTTTGAAGATGATGACTACACAAACAATGGGCTGCTTACATTCACAGGTGAAGCCGATTCTGTTTTACAGTTTACCGTGGTCGATGACATGGGGAACAGCATTGCAACGCCACCACAAACCTCTATGGTCAACGGTACGTTCACGTTCGACATGGACTCATTGCCTGACGGAACATACACCGTTGTAGCAACGCTTACGGATGCAGCAGGCAACACCTCTGCTCCTCAAAGCTTTAGTTATACATTAGACCAGACAAATCCAGATTTAGTCACCATTAACGAAAGCCTCCCTGAAATTAGTGAAGATGTTCCTTTTGACCCAAGCCTTGGCCTTTTTGTTGAACAGCTTCAAGCCAGTGAACCCAATGTAACCTACGAAATTGTTGGTGGTAACGACAATAACTGGTTCACCCTTACACCTGACGGCGAACTGTCCGTAACAGAAGAGGGTATTAATGCTGGCGTAATGAATTTTGAGCAAACGGGGCTAGGTGACGGGCGTACTATAAACATCCAGACAACAGATCAGGCCGGTAACACCAATACAAATGACTACACACTTGAAGTGACCAACGTAAACGAAAGACCGGATGCTGTAGATTTTTCATATGCTGACACAATAGAAGCTAACGCAGGCTTACAAGGCAACTTCTATGCTTTTGACAATCAGACAGACTTACCTCCGGGCATTAATTGGACACATAAAGACGCATTTGATTATGTTGAAGCACATATAAACAACTCTGAAACTCCTACCGATGCTGCTTTCATTGCAGAGCAACTTGATTTCGGACTCCGTAGCGGCACGCTTGATACCTTCAACGAGTTACGTGACTTTATTAGTGGAAGCGGAACAGATTTAGTTGATACCAGACCGGACGACAACTTTGATACATACGCAGATCGCGGCATTATCAAGTTTGAAGGCAGTGCCTTCTTTGAAGACGGGGAACATCGTATTCGTGTTTATTCCGACGATGGTTTCCAGCTGAAAATTGACGGAGAGGTTGTTGCCAGTTTCTACAACGACAGAGCACCAGGAACTACTACCGTTAATATCGGTGACCTTACAGAAGGCTTCCACGATATAGAAATTATCTACTGGGATCAGGGCGGACGTTACGTACTGAAAGTAGAAGATTCAGTACGCCCAGAAGGTGGAGCATGGTCTAATTTTGAAGTGCTTGGTAACGACCCAAGTACATTGGTTCACAACCCACTGGTAACCGCAGAGGATAATTCACTGACTGTTGATGCAGATTTACTGGTCAGTCAGGCCACAGATCCAGACCAAAACACGACATTGTCGCTAGTAGAAGATTCTCTAGAATTGCAGGCAACGGTTAACGGCGCAGCAGTCATCGGCGTAGAGATCATACCGCCAGTTACTGAAAACGGTGTGACCTACACAAATGAAATTTCGGGAGTAGGTCAAATTGGTACCGACACAAACGGTAACATTGTTTTTACACCTGCGGGAAATTACAACGGTGAAGTGTCATTCGCCTATGAAATACAGGACAACGGAACACCGCAGCTTATTTCTGACCCAGCAACAGTTACGTTAAACGTTACTCCTGTAAACGATGCTCCGACAGCTATAGACACCACATCCTACGATGACGGCATTGAAGATCAAGCACTAGTAATCGCACGTGCTGACCTCTTGGAAGATCTTGATATTCAAGATGTTGAAGACGGTCAAAACGTTATTCTTGATATTACTTCGACAAATTCAGATATCCTAAGCATTACGTATAATCAAAACACTGAAGAATTCACCATTATACCAAAAGAAAACTTTAATGGTGATACACAGCTTCGAGTTAGTATTGAAGATCAGGACGGAGCGACGACATATCGCGCAATCAATGCGAATTTTGATCCTGTAAACGACATTCCGACTGCTGATCTGACTACTAATTTTGATACAGGTGTGGAAGACCAAACCCTGTACATTACCCGTGCAGAAATTATCTCCAGCCTGAATATTGATGATGTAGAAGACGGCCAGAATGTCATTCTTGAGCTGACCACCGGCAATCCGAATATTCAGAACATCTCATACGACACCGTGAATGAGCAGTACGTCATTGAGCCGGTTGAAAACTTTAACGGGGATGTACAATTCAATCTGTCCATTACCGATCAAGAAGGAGCGTCAATCCAGCGTACCATCGGTGCGAATTTTGATCCTGTAAACGACATACCGACTGCTGATCTGACCACAAATTTCGATACGGGTGTAGAAGACCAAACTCTGTATATTACCCGTGCTGACATCATCTCCAGCCTGAACATTGATGACGTGGAAGACGGACAAAATGTCATTCTTGATTTGACCACTGACAACCCGAATATTCAAAATATTTCATATGATGCCGTCAATGAGCAGTATGTCATTGAGCCGGTTGAAAACTTCAACGGGGATGTACAGTTCAATCTGACCATTACGGATCAGGAAGGGGCATCAATCCAGCGCACCATCGGTGCGAACTTTGATCCTGTGAACGACGTTCCAACTGCTGATCTGACCACAAATTTCGATACTGGTGTAGAAGACCAAACTCTGTATATTACCCGTGCTGACATCATCTCCAGCTTGAATATTGATGATGTGGAAGACGGGCAAAATGTCATCCTTGATCTGACCACAGCCAATCCGAATATTCAAAGCATCTCATACGATGCCGTCAATGAGCAGTACGTCATTGAGCCGGTTGAAAACTTCAACGGGGATGTGCAGTTCAACTTGTCCATTACCGATCAGGAAGGGGCATCAATTCAACGTATCATCGGTGCGAACTTTGATCCTGTAAACGACATACCGACTGCTGATCTGACCACAAATTTCGATACAGGTGTAGAAGATCAGACCCTGTACATTACCCGTGCAGACATCATCTCCAGCCTGAATATTGATGACGTGGAAGACGGGCAGAATGTCATCCTTGATTTGACCACAGCCAACCCGAATATTCAGAACATCTCATACGACACCGTGAATGAGCAGTACGTCATTGAGCCGGTTGAAAACTTCAATGGTGATGTGCAGTTCAATCTGTCCATTACCGATCAGGAAGGGGCGTCAATCCAGCGTACTATCAATGCGAATTTTGATCCTGTAAACGACATTCCAACTGCTGATTTGAGCACTAATTTCGATACAGGAGTAGAAGATCAAACCCTGTACATTACTCGTGCTGACATCATCTCCAGCCTGAATATTGATGATGTGGAAGACGGGCAGAATGTCATTCTTGACCTGACCACTGACAACCCGAATATTCAGAATATTTCATATGATGCCGTGAATGAGCAGTACGTAATTGAGCCAGTTGAAAACTTCAATGGTGATGTGCAATTCAATCTTTCCATTACCGATCAGGAAGGGGCGTCAATTCAACGTACCATCGGTGCGAACTTTGATCCTGTAAACGACATACCGACGGCTGATTTGACCACTAATTTCGATACGGGTGTAGAAGACCAAACTCTGTACATTACCCGTGCAGACATTATCTCCAGCCTGAATATTGATGATGTTGAAGACGGCCAGAATGTTATTCTCGACTTGACCACTAATAACCAGAATATTCAGAACATTTCATATGACGCCGTGAATGAGCAGTACGTCATTGAGCCAGTTGAAAACTTCAATGGTGATGTGCAATTCAATCTGTCAATTACTGATCAGGAAGGGGCGTCAATCCAGCGCACTATCGGTGCGAACTTTGATCCTGTAAACGACATACCAACTGCTGATTTGACCACAAATTTTGATACAGGTGTGGAAGATCAAACTCTGTACATTACCCGCGCAGACATCATCTCCAGCCTGAATATTGATGATGTAGAAGACGGGCAGAATGTCATTCTAGACCTAACCACCAGCAACCCGAATATTCAGAACATCTCATACGATGCCGTCAATGAGCAGTACGTCATTGAGCCGGTTGAAAACTTCAACGGGGATGTGCAGTTCAACTTGTCCATTACCGATCAGGAAGGGGCATCAATTCAACGTACCATCGGTGCGAACTTTGATCCTGTAAACGACATACCGACTGCTGATCTGACCACAAATTTCGATACAGGTGTAGAAGATCAGACCCTGTACATTACCCGTGCAGACATCATCTCCAGCCTGAATATTGATGATGTGGAAGACGGGCAGAATGTCATTCTTGATCTGACCACCGGCAATCCGAATATTCAAAACATCGCATACGACGCCGTGAATGAGCAGTACGTCATTGAGCCAGTTGAAAACTTCAATGGTGATGTGCAATTCAATCTGTCCATTACCGATCAAGAAGGGGCGTCCATTCAACGTACCATCGGTGCGAACTTTGATCCTGTGAATGATGTGCCGACGGCTGACCTGACCACTAATTTCGATACAGGTGTGGAAGATCAAACCTTGTACATTACCCGTGCAGACATCATCTCCAGCCTGAACATTGATGACGTGGAAGACGGACAAAATGTCATCCTTGATCTGACCACTGACAACCCGAATATTCAGAGCATCTCATACAATGCCGTAAATGAGCAGTATGTCATTGAACCAGTTGAAAACTTCAATGGGGATGTACAATTCAATCTGTCCATTACTGATCAGGAAGGAGCGTCCATTCAACGTACCATCGGTGCGAATTTTGATCCTGTGAACGATGCGCCGACAGCAAATGATGCACTTATTGGTACAATTGAAGAAGATGCGACAGTGCCGGTTACATTTACGGCCGCTTCCATCATCAACGATATGAACATTGTTGATGTTGATGGCGACGACTTAACCCTGACGTATACCCCGAATCCAGTTCAACTTGGAGTTGTCACATACGAAGGGGCTGGCGGGTTAACCGTGGTGCTCCAGTCTGGAGATGAAATAGAAGCAGGTACAACGTATTCATTTACGCCTGCACCAAACGCCGACACAGATTTTGTTTTTGATGTGACAGCCACGGACCCAAATGGGGCGATCGTAACAGAAACAGCAACAATTGATGTCCTCCCTGTTAATGATGCCCCAACACTGGTATTTGAAATACCGACCAATACGAATCCAAACATCATTATTAATGGCAGCTTCGAAGATACAGATGGCGCGTCAATCCCGGAAGGCGGATGGCAAGGCTTTAACGTACTTCCAGGGTGGATCAAAACTCAGTTCGATGCTGAGGGAAATCCCATTGATCCTCGAGATCAAATGGAAGTTCATGACGAAGCACACGGCGGTCTTGGCGCAGCCGATGGTGAAAACTATATGGATCTAGGTGCAAGCCCTGGTAGCTCTGGACGTATCGGAAACGTTGGAATGACACAGATAATTGATGACGCAATCATTGAAGAAGGTGAACCATACCAACTTACGTTCTTCATCAAAAATAAAGCTGCTGCGTTTAACAGCAACGATGTGGATTCAGGAGATTTAACAGTTGGATGGAATGGCATTGAAGTGCCAATTGATCTGCCAGATGGAACGAGGCCTGATTGGGTGGAAGTAAACGTTACGGTTACGGCTGGCGCTGGTGACAACGTCCTTACGTTTTATGAAACAGGAGAGGGCGGAGACAACCATGGCATGGCTGTTGACAATATCAGTCTCGTAGAAGTTGCGACCATCACCGCACCGATAGTTATTCCGGAAGACCTTCCGACGGATACAGTTATTGCGCATGCCGTAGCAAGTGATATCGATTCTGAAAATCTCACATTTTCCTTTGCTGATGGCTCCCTTGAACAACATGGCTTTGTTATTGATCAAAACTCAGGCGAAATAAAGGTTACAGCTGGTGGACCATTTAATGATGCCGGTGAACCATTTGATATCGACGCACCAAATGCCAGCGACACAATTACTCTTGATGTAAAAGTTGATGACAATGACGGCGCATCCACAACGCAGCAGTTAGTTATCTCTTTGACAGATATCAACGATAACCCTGTCGCCTTTGCTCCTGCACAAAGTGGTGATGGGACGCCTATATCCAATTATGCATTTACTGTCACTGAAGCTGATACCGCTGTGGGGTCCGTTACAGCGGTGGATATTGACCGAACTGCTGGTGACATCACCTACTCACTCGAAAATACAGACGGATCGCCTGTAAGTGGATTTACTATCGACCAAAGCGGTAACATTGTTATCACAGATCCAAATGTAGTTGATGTGGACGCAAACAACGCAAGCGCGCAACAAACGTATGTTGTACGTGCACAATCTGAAGATGGAAGCGTCAACACCCAGCAGATTACCATCTCAGTTCAGGATGTTAACGACAATCCTGTCATCTTTGATCCAGCACAGAATAATGATGGCACAATTGCACCTAACTACATGTTTACCATGGATGAAACCGATGGTGTGGTTGGAACTATTTCAGCGCAGGATGCTGATTTTACCGCCGGTGACATTACCTATTCACTCGAGAACGTCGATGGTTCAGCACTGAATGGTTTTGCAATTGATCAAAACGGCAACATCACAGTTACCGACCCCTCTGTTGTAGAACTCGACCCAAATGGTTTGAACGAGTTCCAGTCTTTTGTTGTTCGTGCCCAGTCAGAAGACGGTAGTCAGAGTACGCAATCCGTACAACTCACGGTACAGCCCGTTAACGAATATGCACTCGACTTCACTGATAGCACTATTCAGCCTGTTATAATTGAAGAAACTGTTAATCCAGAAGACGGCTCCCGCGTGGTAACACAAGTGGAAGCAAAGGATTTTGACTACACAGAAAACGTTACCTACGAACTGCTGAACCACACAGACAAATTTGAAATCGATGCCCAAACAGGCGAGATCACAGTAAGGCAGGGGGTCATTTTAGATAATGCCACAAGCGGTGGTCTTGATGCCCTTGGCTCTGCATACGAGTCAAACGGAGTTTACACACTCACCGAAGCTTCCATGCAGGAAAACGGGGCTATCTGGTCAAATCAAACACTCGATCTGACAAAAGACTTCTCCATTACTTCTGAACTTTACTTCGGGACTTCACCCGGTGGTGAGGGAATCACCTTTGTACTTCACCCGGGTGTTGTTGATCCTTCAACCACTTCTGGTGGGTCAAACCTTGGTGCAAACATTGACAATGCAATCGTTGTAGAATTTGATACAAATAAAGACAGCTCTCAGAGTGATCCCGGATTTGACCACATTGCCATCCATACAGACGGCAATGTGACGCATGAGTCGCGCCCTGTACAACTGCCGAATATTGAAGATAGAGACTGGCATGAAGCTACGTTCTCATGGGATGCAACCAATGAGGTCTTTACAGTTACCTTTGAAGGAAGAACTGCAACCCTCAGTGGCGACATCACACAACACTTAGCAAATAACACCGAAGTTAACTTCGGATTTACCGGTTCAACAGCAAACCGTGGTAATTTGCAGCAAGTGAATATTCTCTCTATCGATGGAATCGATCAGACCTACGATTTGGATGTTCAAGCCACAAGCGCAGATACTAACGCTGCGACACCGGACGAAGTAATTACGACCACAATTCCAGTTACAATCACCTCATCTCCCGATGTTAACGTTAATGACGTACAATTTGATACACCGACAAACAGTGACGGTACCACGGCTGAAGACTTCATTTTTACCGTGACTGAAACAAACACAGTCGTCGGCACCATAAATGCGACAGATGCAGACTACAGATCCGGCGACATTACGTACTCATTAGAAAATAGCGATGGCTCGCCCGTCAGCGGCTTTGAAATCGATCAGGATGGTGTCATCACTGTGACCAATCCAGATGTTCTGGATATCGACCCAAATGGTGAAAACATTCTCCAAAACTTTGTTGTAAGAGCACAGGCAGATGACGGAAGTGAGTCAACACAGGAAGTATCTCTCAACGTTCTGGATGTGAACGACAATGCTGTAATTTTTGCTCCGGCCGAAGACAATGAAGGAGCACCGTTATCAAACTATGTCTTTAATATTACAGAAACAGATTCTGTTGTGGGAACTGTTGCTGCGACTGACAATGACTACACAGCAGGCGACATTACATATTCGTTGAGCTACAGGGATGGTTCACCGGCAGAAGGGTTTGAAATTGATGGAAATGGAGTCATTACAGTTACTGACCCAACCGTAATTAATGTTGACCCTGATGGAGCCAATTCACGCCAGAAATTGATTGTCAAAGCTGAATCCGAAGACGGCAGCATTAGTGGGCGGTCTATTACTATTGCGGTGCAGGACGTGAATGACAACGCCGTTATCTTTGACCCAGCAGAAAGTGGTGACGGATCACAATTACCGGACTACGCATTCACAATCACAGAATCTGATTCAGTGGTGGGCACCGTTGCCGCGAGCGACAATGACCTAACAGCGGGTGATCTTACGTATTCACTTGAAAACGTGGATGGGTCACCGGTAGTTGGCTATGCCATTGATCAAAGCGGCAACATCACCATTACCGACCAAAATGTAGTTGATATTGACCCAGATGGTATAAACGCATTTCAAAATATCGTGGTACGAGCTGAGTCTGAAGATGGAAGCGTGAGCACGCAACCGATCTCCATTACAGTACAAGACATCAACGACAACGCGCTCATCTTTGACCCGGCACAGAACAATGACGGCAGTCCTGCGCAAAATTACATGTTCACCATGAATGAAACAGCGGGAGTTGTTGGCACTATTACGGCTCAGGATGCTGACTTTACAGCAGGCGACATCACATATTCACTTGAAAATGCAGATGGCTCGCCGCTCGAAGGTTTTGCCATTGACCAAAACGGCAGCATCACTGTTACTAATCCGAATGCTGTAGATCTTGACCCTAATGGTTTAAATGAACTCCAATCCTTCGTAGTTCGTGCCCAGTCTGAAGATGGTAGCGAAAGTACTCAGGCTGTGCAGCTTACAGTTGAGCCTGTCAACGAGCATGTTGTTGATTTTACAGACAGCACAATTCAACCGGTAGTTATTGAAGAAACCGTTAATCCAGAAGATGGCTCACGTGTTGTTACTCAAGTGGAAGCAAAAGATTTCGACTACACAGAGAATGTTACCTACGAATTATTGAACCACACCGACAAATTTGAAATTGATTCTCAGACTGGTGAAATTACAGTTAAAGAGGGGGTAATACTGGACAACGAAGGCGGGGTGGCAACTTTCGGCGCTTTAGGTACAGCATATGAAACAAACGGCATTTACACACTGACTGACGCTACACAGTCGCAGGATGGCGCAATATGGTCTGATCAGACACTTAATCTGACACAAGACTTCAGTATCACCACCGATCTATTCCTTGGCTCATCCAATGGTGCAGATGGCATCACCTTTGTGCTACATCCAGATGGTTTTACCCCTGCGGATACAACCCACGGTGGCTCTCTTGGCGCTAATATTGACAACGCAGTTGTTGTCGAATTTGACACGTATAGAAATTCAGACCTTGGTGACCCTTGGCAAGACCATGTCTCGATTCATACTGATGGAGATTTACGTCATGGTTCTGATCACTCACAAGCTATCCAGACGTCAAACCTCGAAGACGGCTTATGGCACGAAGCCACATTCGCCTGGGATGCTACGGCAGAAGTTTTCACCGTTACCTTTGAAGGACAGACTGCGACATTAACAGGGGGACTGAGTCAACACCTTGCGAACAGCACGAATGTTCACTTCGGCTTCACCGGTACAACTGGCGGTCTATACAACTTGCAACAGGTTAATATTAAATCTGTTGAAGGGCTTGACGTTACGTATGACCTCGATGTTCAAGCCACCAGTGCTGACGCTGATCCTTCAACTCCATCTGAAGTAATTGAAACCACAATCCCAGTAACAATTACATCTTCACCAGATGTAAACGTTAATGATGTTGTGTTTGAAACTGCTACGAATAGTGATGGAAGCAATGCTGAGGACTTCGCATTCACAATAACTGAAGCAAATGATGTTGTAGGAACAATTACAGCGTCTGATGCTGACTTTAGATCCGGCGAAATAACATTCTCACTGGAAAACCCCGATGGTTCACCAGTAGACGGTTTTACCATCGACCAAAATGGAGTTATTACCGTTACTGACCCTACAGCTGTAGACATCGACCCTGATGGAATCAACGCTCTTCAAAATTTGGTTGTTCGAGCCGAAGCGGATGATGGCAGTGTAACCACCCAAGACGTTACAATTTCTGTTCAAGATATAAACGATAACCCAGTTATCTTTGCCCCTGCTGAAAACAATGACGGTAGTCCAGCAGCTGACTACACATTCACTATCACTGAAGCTGATGCCAATGTGGGCACAATCACTGCGACGGATAATGACTTCACCGCAGGCGACATCACATATTCACTGGAAGATGCTAGCGGTAATCCAGTCCAAGGCTTTGCCATTGATCAGAGCGGCAATATCACCATTACTGATCAGTCCGTTGTAGATATGGACCCTGATGGCACGAATGCACTTCAAAATATGGTTGTCCGTGCCGTAGCTGAAGACGGTAGTGTTAATACTCAGCAGATCATAATCTCCGTTCAAGATGTGGATGACAATCCGGTTATCTTTGCTCCTGCTGAAAATAGCGACGGCAGCCCCGCAGCAAATTACACGTTCACCATTACTGAAGCTGATGCCAATGTGGGCACCATCACTGCGACTGACAACGACTTTACCGCAGGCGACATCACATATTCACTGGAAGATGCTAGCGGCAATCCAGTGCAAGGCTTTGCCATTGATCAGAGCGGCAATATCACCATTACTGATCAGTCCGTTGTGGATATGGACCCTGATGGCACGAATGCACTTCAAAATATGGTTGTCCGTGCCGTAGCTGAAGACGGTAGTGTTAATACTCAGCATATCACAATCTCCGTTCAGGACGTGGACGACAATCCAGTTATCTTTGCTCCTGCTGAAAACAACGACGGCAGTCCGGCAGCGAATTACACGTTCACCATCACTGAAGCTGATGCCAATGTGGGCACCATCACTGCGGCTGATAACGACTTCACCGCAGGCGACATCACATATTCACTGGAAGATACTAGCGGCAATCCAGTGCAAGGCTTTGCCATTGATCAGAGCGGCAATATCACCATTACTGATCAGTCCGTTGTAGATATGGACCCTGACGGCACAAATGCGCTTCAGAATATGGTTGTCCGTGCCGTAGCTGAAGATGGTAGTGTTAATACTCAGCCAATCACCATCTCCGTTCAGGATGTGGATGACAATCCGGTTATCTTCGCTCCTGCTGAAAACAACGACGGCAGTCCGGCAGCGAATTACACGTTCACCATCACTGAAGCTAATGCCAATGTGGGCACCATCACTGCGACTGACAACGACTTCACCGCAGGCGACATCACATATTCACTGGAAGACGCTAACGGCAATCCAGTCCAAGGCTTTGCCATTGATCAGAGCGGCAATATCACCATTACTGACCAATCCGTTGTAGATATGGACCCTGACGGCACAAATGCGCTCCAGAACATGGTTGTCCGTGCCGTAGCAGAAGACGGTAGTGTTAATACGCAACAGATCACCATCTCCGTTCAAGATGTTAACGATAACCCAGTTATCTTTGCTCCTGCTGAAGACAACGACGGTAGCCCCACAGCGAATTACACATTCACCATTACTGAGGCTGATACCAATGTGGGCACCATCACTGCGGCTGATAATGACTTCACCGCAGGCGACATCACATATTCACTGGAAGATACTAGCGGCAATCCAGTGCAAGGCTTTGCCATTGATCAGAGCGGCAATATCACCATTACTGATCAGTCCGTTGTGGATATGGACCCTGACGGCACAAATGCACTTCAAAATATGGTTGTCCGTGCCGTAGCTGAAGACGGCAGTGTTAATACGCAACAGATCACCATCTCCGTTCAGGATGTGGATGACAATCCGGTTATCTTTGCCCCTGCTGAAAACAACGACGGTAGTCCGGCAGCTGACTACACATTCACCATCACTGAAGCTGATGCTAATGTGGGCACCATCACTGCGGCTGATAATGACTTTACCGCAGGCGACATTACATATTCACTGGAAGATACTAGCGGCAATCCAGTCCAAGGCTTTGCCATTGATCAAAGCGGCAATATCACCATTACTGACCAGTCCGTTGTAGATATGGACCCTGACGGCACGAATGCACTTCAAAATATGGTTGTCCGTGCCGTAGCTGAAGACGGTAGTGTTAATACTCAGCAGATCACAATCTCCGTTCAGGATGTGGATGACAATCCGGTTATCTTTGCTCCTGCTGAAAATAGCGACGGCAGCCCCGCAGCAAATTACACGTTCACCATTACTGAAGCTGATGCCAATGTGGGCACCATCACTGCGGCGGATAATGACTTCACCGCAGGCGACATCACATATTCACTGGAAGACGCTAGCGGCAACTCAGTCCAAGGCTTTGCCATTGATCAGAGCGGCAATATCACCATTACTGACCAGTCCGTTGTGGACATGGATCCTGACGGCACGAATGCGCTCCAGAACATGGTTGTCCGTGCCGTAGCAGAAGACGGTAGTGTTAATACTCAGCAGATCACCATCTCCGTTCAGGATGTAGATGACAATCCAGTTATCTTTGCTCCTGCTGAAAATAGCGACGGCAGTCCGGCAACGAATTACACATTCACCATCACTGAAGCTGATGCCAATGTGGGCACCATCACTGCGGCTGATAACGACTTCACCGCAGGCGACATCACATATTCACTGGAAGACGCTAACGGCAATCCAGTACAAAGCTTTGCCATTGATCAAAACGGCAACATCACCATTACTGACCAGTCCGTTGTAGACATGGATCCTGATGGCACGAATGCGCTTCAAAACATGGTTGTCCGTGCCGTAGCTGAAGACGGCAGTGTTAATACGCAGCAGATCACCATCTCCGTTCAGGATGTTAACGATAACGCAATTGCATTTGATTCTGCTCAAAACAATGATGGCAGTGCAGCAACAAACTTTATGTTCACGATGAATGAAACAGATGGCACCGTAGGCACAATTACAGCTCAAGATGCAGATTTCACTGCAGGCAGCATTACATATTCATTAGAAGATGCGAGTGGAAACCCGGTAGAGGGCTTTGCTATCGATCAAGATGGCGTAATTACAGTTACAGATCCTTCGGTTATTGATGTTGACGCTGATGACGCCAATGCCAATCAGAACTTAGTGGTGCGCGCACAATCCGAGGATGGCAGCGAAAGTACTCAACAGGTTGCAATCTCCGTTCTAAATGTAAATGACGATATCGGAGATCTTTCAGATGTCGACAGTAGTAGTAATGTTGTTGACGAAAGCGTACCAGTCGGCACTTATGTTGGTGTTACCCTGAACGCCGTGGATGTTGACGGGGACGCAGTAACCTATTCATTACCAGATGACGTTCCGTTTACTGTGGGAGATGACGGCAGGATCCTTACAAGTAGCGAAATTGAATTTGGTAACACCCGAGACTTCACTTTTGAAGCAACAGCAACCAGTTCTGACGGAAGTTACTCGACTCAAACAATCACTATTGAGGCTGGCAACCTTAATCCAGAAGCGGTTGGAGAAAATTGGGAAACATACGATACTCAAGATACGTCTGTAACGGGTATTCTTGGAGCAAACTCCGCAGTGGATGTCTATGAATTCCAACACAATGGCGGACGATTAATCTTAGATGCTCTTACAGAAAAAGGTGCTGATTATAATAACTCGAACCAAGATGACGTTTATCAAGATCTTGATGGCAGCGGAACTCAGCAGGAATTGGATATCTGGATTGAAGTATGGGACGATGACGGCAACAGAGTAGCCTACAACGATGACGGTGGAAGTCGTGGCAGGGAGGATGGCTCACTTCACCCTTATGATTCTTATTTAGACATAAATAACCTTGCTCCCGGTGATTACGAGATCCGTGTTAGCTCATACCGTGCACAAACAAGCGGCCCATATAAAATAAACATTCAAGGTAATGTTGAAATGGGTGACAACCCTTACACAACATTCGAAGATACCCAGCTTGTTATCGACAATACGTTGTTGCTCGGCAATGACTCTGATCCAAATAATGACTCTATCTCCATCGTTGACGTAAGTGCCACGGAAGACACACATGGTGAGGTATCTCTTGATGCAGAAGGCAATGTAGTCTTTACTCCGGAATTAAACTTTAACGGCGAAGCAAGCTTTACATATACCATCAGCGATGGCCGTGGTGGCGAAGACACTGCCACTGTTACTGTCTTTGTAGAAGATATTAATGATGTCCCTCAAATCTCAGTTGTTGAAACGACTTTAACAGAAGATACTGCGCAGATAATTGCCACGGCCAGTGATGTTGATGGCGAGATTGTCAGCAACTCCCTATCTGCGGCACACGGAACAGTCTCTATCGATGCCGATGGAAACATTCTTTACACACCTGACGCAGACTACAATGGAGCCGACAGCGTATCTATTTCCGTCACAGATGATAGCGGGGGGACGACAACGCAAACAATTAATGTAAGCGTTGCAGGCGTGAATGATGTCGTTGTTGTTGGAGATGTCGATCTGGGATCAATGGCAGAAGACGGCACTATCACGTTCACTGACGCAGATCTTATTGCCTCCAGTTCGGATGTTGATGGTGACAATTTGATAGTTACCGAAGTGAACTTAACAGCGGACGTAGGTACCTTTACCGACAATGGTAACGGTACCTACACATTCACACCAGACGAAAACTTTAATGGTGAAAATGTGCCTTTCGACTTCACAGTATCTGATGGAGCAACAGAGGGTTCTGCAACAGCCACACTTGATGTAACAGCCATAAACGATGCCCCTGTCGTCGGAGATATTGACCTTGGTACAACGGCTGAAGATACCGCGATGACATTCACAGCCGCGGACCTGCTTGCCTCAAGCTCCGATGTAGAAGGTAGTGAGTTAACTGTTACAAATGTAAGCATACCCGTAACCCTAGGTCTAATTACTAACGTCGGTGACACCTACACATTTACTCCGACTGAAAACTTCAACGGTCAAGATGTACCGTTCAGTTTCACGGTCTCTGATGGCACTATCACGACTTCAGCGACCGCGACACTTGATGTGACAGCAGTGAATGATGCGGCTGTGGTGGAAGATATTGACCTTGGCGCAACCCTTGAAGATACAGCTGTAACTTTCACAGCGGCAGATCTTCTTGCCTCAAGCTCTGACGTCGACGGTGACAACTTGAGCGTCATCGACGTAAGCGTATCCGCAGATGCAGGTACACTTACCAATGACGGCGGTACCTATACCTTTACGCCAACCGAGAACTTCAACGCCCAAGATGTTCCGTTCAGCTTCACCGTCTCTGACGGCACTATCACGACTTCAGCGACCGCGACTCTAGATGTCACAGCAGTGAACGATGCGGCTGTGGTGGAAGATATTGATCTTGGCGCAACCCTTGAAGATACAGCAGTCACATTTACAGCGGCTGATCTTCTTGCCTCAAGCTCTGATGTTGACGGCGACAACTTGAGCGTCACCAACGTAAGCGTATCCGCAGAGGCAGGTACACTTACCAACGACGGCGGCACCTATACATTCACACCGGCCGAGAATTTCAACGGCCAAGACGTACCGTTCAGCTTCACGGTCTCTGATGGCACAACCACGACCTCGGCGACTGCGACTCTCGATGTGACAGCAGTAAACGATGCCGCTGTGGTGGAAGACATTGACCTTGGCGCAACACTTGAAGATACAGCAGTCACATTCACAGCGGCAGATCTTCTTGCCTCAAGCTCTGATGTTGACGGTGACAACTTGAGCGTCATCGACGTGAGCGTATCCGCAGATGCAGGTACACTTACCAATGACGGCGGTACCTTTACATTTACTCCGACTGAAAACTTCAACGGCCAAGATGTTCCGTTCAGCTTCACCGTCTCTGATGGCACAACCACAACCTCAGCTACCGCGACTATCGATGTGACAGCAGTGAACGATGCCGCTGTGGTGGAAGAGATTGATCTTGGCGCAACACTTGAAGATACAGCAGTCACATTCACAGCGGCTGATCTTCTTGCCTCAAGCTCTGATGTTGACGGCGACAACTTAAGCGTCATCGACGTGAGCGTATCCGCAGATGCAGGTACACTTACCAATGACGGCGGTACCTATACATTTACTCCGACTGAAAACTTCAACGGCCAAGATGTACCGTTCAGCTTCACGGTCTCTGATGGCACAACCACGACCTCGGCTACCGCGACTCTGGATGTCACAGCAGTGAATGATGCGGCTGTGGTGGAAGATATTGATCTTGGCGCAACCCTTGAAGATACAGCTGTAACTTTCACAACGGCTGATCTTCTTGCCTCAAGCTCTGATGTTGACGGCGACAATCTGAGCGTCACCAACGTGAGCGTATCTGCAGATGCGGGTACACTCACCAATGATGGCAGTACCTATACATTTACTCCGACTGAAAACTTTAACGACCAAGATGTACCATTCAACTTCACCGTCTCTGATGGCACTATCACGACTTCAGCGACCGCGACACTTGATGTGACAGCAGTGAATGATGCGGCTGTGGTGGAAGATATTGATCTTGGCGCAACCCTTGAGGATACGGCAGTCACATTCACAGCGGCTGACCTTCTTGCCTCAAGCTCTGATGTTGACGGCGACAACTTGAGCGTCACCAACGTGAGCGTATCCGCAGATGCAGGTACACTTACCAACGACGGCGGCACCTATACATTTACGCCGACTGAAAACTTCAACGGCCAAGATGTTCCGTTCAGCTTCACCGTCTCTGATGGCACAACCACAACCTCAGCTACCGCGACTATCGATGTGACAGCAGTGAACGATGCCGCTGTGGTGGAAGAGATTGATCTTGGCGCAACACTTGAAGATACAGCAGTCACATTCACAGCGGCTGATCTTCTTGCCTCAAGCTCTGATGTTGACGGCGACAACTTAAGCGTCATCGACGTGAGCGTATCCGCAGATGCAGGTACACTTACCAATGACGGCGGTACCTATACATTTACTCCGACTGAAAACTTCAACGGCCAAGATGTACCGTTCAGCTTCACGGTCTCTGATGGCACAACCACGACCTCGGCTACCGCGACTCTGGATGTCACAGCAGTGAATGATGCGGCTGTGGTGGAAGATATTGATCTTGGCGCAACCCTTGAAGATACAGCTGTAACTTTCACAACGGCTGATCTTCTTGCCTCAAGCTCTGATGTTGACGGCGACAATCTGAGCGTCACCAACGTGAGCGTATCTGCAGATGCGGGTACACTCACCAATGATGGCAGTACCTATACATTTACTCCGACTGAAAACTTTAACGACCAAGATGTACCATTCAACTTCACCGTCTCTGATGGCACTATCACGACTTCAGCGACCGCGACACTTGATGTGACAGCAGTGAATGATGCGGCTGTGGTGGAAGATATTGATCTTGGCGCAACCCTTGAGGATACGGCAGTCACATTCACAGCGGCTGACCTTCTTGCCTCAAGCTCTGATGTTGACGGCGACAACTTGAGCGTCACCAACGTGAGCGTATCCGCAGATGCAGGTACACTTACCAACGACGGCGGCACCTATACATTTACGCCGACTGAAAACTTCAACGGCCAAGATGTTCCGTTCAGCTTCACCGTCTCTGACGGCACAACCACGACCTCGGCTACCGCGACCCTTGATGTCACAGCAGTGAACGATGCCGCTGTGGTGGAAGATATTGATCTTGGCGCAGCCCTTGAGGATACGGCAGTTATATTTACGGCAGCTGATCTTCTTGCCTCAAGCACTGATGTTGACGGCGACAACTTGAGCGTCATCGACGTGAGCGTATCCGCAGATGCGGGCACACTTACCAATGACGGCGGTACGTATACATTTACGCCGACTGAAAACTTCAACGGTCAAGACGTACCGTTCAGCTTCACCGTCTCTGACGGCACAACCACTACCTCGGCTACCGCGACCCTTGATGTCACAGCAGTGAACGATGCCGCTGTGGTGGAAGACATTGATCTTGGCGCAACCCTTGAAGATACAACTGTAACATTTACAGCGGCTGACCTTCTTGCCTCAAGCTCTGATGTTGACGGTGACAATTTGAGCGTTATCGATGTGAACGTATCCGCAGATGCAGGTACACTTACCAATGACGGCGGCACCTACACCTTTACGCCAACCGAGAACTTCAACGGTCAAGATGTACCGTTCAGCTTCACCGTCTCTGACGGCACAACCACTACCTCGGCTACCGCGACCCTTGATGTCACAGCAGTGAACGATGCCGCTGTGGTGGAAGATATTGATCTTGGCGCAACCCTTGAAGATACAGCTGTAACCTTCACAACGGCTGATCTTCTTGCCTCAAGCTCTGATGTTGACGGCGACAACTTAAGCGTCATTGACGTGAGCGTGTCTGCAGATGCGGGTACACTTACCAATGACGGCGGTACCTATACATTTACGCCGACTGAAAACTTCAACGGCCAAGACGTACCGTTCAGCTTCACTGTCTCCGATGGCACTACCACAACCTCAGCTACCGCGACACTCGATGTCACAGCAGTAAACGATGCCGCTGTGGTGGAAGATATTGATCTGGGCGCAACCCTTGAGGATACCGCAGTTACATTTACAGCGGCTGACCTTCTTGCCTCTAGCTCTGATGTTGACGGCGACAACTTAAGCGTCATCGATGTGAGCGTCTCCGCAGATGCGGGTACACTTACCAATGACGGCGGTACCTATACATTTACGCCGACTGAGAACTTCAACGGCCAAGATGTTCCGTTCAGCTTCACGGTCTCCGATGGCACTACCACAACCTCAGCTACCGCGACACTTGATGTCACAGCAGTGAATGATGCCGCTGTAGTGGAAGACATTGATCTTGGCGCAACCCTTGAGGATACGGCAGTTACATTCACGGCAGCTGATCTTCTTGCCTCAAGCTCTGATGTTGACGGCGATAATTTGAGCGTCACCGACGTGAGCGTATCTGCAGATGCGGGTACACTTACCAATGACGGCGGTACCTATACATTTACGCCGACTGAAAACTTCAACGGCCAAGATGTACCATTCAACTTCACGGTCTCCGACGGCACAACCACGACTTCGGCTACCGCGACTCTGGATGTCACAGCAGTGAATGACGATATCAGTGCACTTACGGATACCAATACTGGTAGTAATGTTGTTAGTGAAAACGTTCCGGTCGGTACCTATGTGGGTGTAACCCTGAATGCAGTGGATGTAGACGGGGATACGGTCACATATTCATTGCCTGATGATGTTCCTTTCACCGTTGGAGAAGACGGCCGAATTCTTACTAGCGGTGAAATCGAGTTCGGTGATGCTAGCGACTTCACTTTTGAAGCCACTGCAACAAGCGCTGACGGCAGTACCTCGACGCAGACCGTTACCATTGAAGCAGGGAACCTTAATCCTGAAGCTATCGGTGAAAGTTGGGAAACATACGACACACAAGATACATCAGTCACCGGTGTTCTTGGAGCAAACTCCGCTGTGGACGTCTATGCGTTCGAACATAATGGGGGAAAGTTAATACTGGATGCTCTAACAGAAAAGGGTGCTGACTCAAATAATTCAAACAGAGATGACGTCTATCAGGATCTGGACGGTAGTGGAACGCAACAAGAATTGGATATATGGATTGAGGTTTGGGATGATGACGGAAACAGGGTCGCCTATAATGATGATGGCGGCAATCGCGGCAGGGGTGATGGTTCGCTCCATGCTTATGACTCCTATCTACAGATCAACAACCTTGAACCCGGAAACTATGAGATCCGTGTCAGTTCTTATCGCGCGCAGACAAGTGGACCATACAAGCTTTCCATAACTGGCGACGTTGAGATGGGCGATAACCCATACACAACATTCGAAGCAACCCCACTTGTTATCGATAACACGTTGTTACTTGGTAATGACTCTGATCCAAACAATGATTCGATATCCATTACTGAAGTGACTGCTACGGCAGACACCCATGGAGAGGTGTCTATTGATGCAGAAGGCAATGTAGTCTTCACTCCGGAAGTTAACTTTGATGGTGAAGCAAGCTTCACCTATACAATCAGCGACGGGCAGGGTGGTGAAGATACTGCCACCGTAACTGTTTTTGTTGAAAACGTTAACAATGCTCCTAGAATATCTACTGTGGAAACAACACTTGCAGAAGACACCGCACAGATAATCGCCTCCGTCAATGACGTTGACGGTGAAATTGTCAGCAACTCATTATCCGCAGCACACGGAACGGTTACCTTGGATGCAACCGGAAATATTCTCTACACACCTGATGAAAACTACAATGGTGCTGACAGCGTGTCTATTTCTGTCACCAATGAAAATGGAGAGACTTCGACCCAAACGATTGATCTTAATGTGGCGGGCGTAAACGACGTGGTCGTTGTAGGCGATGTTAACCTTGGATCGATTGCTGAAGATGGTGTAATCATCTTTACAGATGCTGACCTCCTAGCCTCAAGTACAGATGTTGACGGGGATAACCTGACCGTTACCAACGTAAGCGTGTCTGGAGATGTGGGAACACTTACAAACGTCGGTGGAACCTATACCTTCACACCAACCGAAAACTACAATGGTGAAAATGTACCTTTCGATTTCACAGTATCTGATGGCACGGCCACGGCTTCTGCAACAGCAACCCTTGATGTTACAGCTGTTAATGACGCACCTGTAGTTGGGGATGTTGACCTTGGAGCAATGACTGAAGATGGTACAATCGTTATTAGTGAAACTCAGCTCCTAGCAAATGCTACAGATGTTGATGGCGACACCTTGTCTGTTGAGAACCTGACCTCAACAAACGGATCTTTTGTTGATAACGGAAACGGCACATGGAACTTCACACCGGCTGAAAACTTCAGCGGAAGCATTAATATTAACTACAATGTTTCCGACGGTACGGCCTCTGTACCTTCCAGCGGAATTTTAGCCGTTAATGCAGTTGCTGATGCGCCTTCACTCTTCATTCAGGTCGCCAATACAGACGCAGTATACAATGATACCGCCGACTTTAGTGAAGCAAGCACAGGTATTAGCTTTGATTTAACAAACCATGATGCTCAAACTGTAAATGGTGACGTAGACCGTTGGGAAACCAATGAAGCAACCGGTTCCGATTTTAATGATGTATTTTCCTTTGATAATCTGGAGGCTGGTGAAACGTATACAGTCCATGGTGGAATTGGGAACAATACAATCGATTTGTCTTCATTTGTCGGCAGTAACGTATCCATTGATAACGATTCAGGAACGTTAACTGTAACGGTTGATGACGAAGGAAATACTGCAACCATTAACTATGACAATATTTCCACGATTGAATTCGACAGCAACGTCTTTGATGGTACGCCACATTCGGTTGAGCTTGATAACCACGACTGGCAAATTGATGGTACGGAAATAGAAGTTACGAGTTATGGCTCTGACGATTGGGCTGTTAGTCCTATCAACTTTGCGGGAACGCTTGATGAAAGCTTTACTCTGGACATTGTTGTAACCGCTTATGACGATAGTCCATGGCACAACGGCGCTATTGTCTTCGACTATCAGGATAGCAATAACTACAAAATGGCTGTTGCGCGTATTGGTGCAAACAGGTGGCAAATTGAACAAGTTGAGAATGGAGAACATACTAGGATTGCAAGAACCGAATACATTCAACTGGATACAAACGTCCCTAACGAAATCAGTTTGAACATTGATGGTGGCGTTGCAACTATCTTTTCCAACGGTGTTGAACAAATATCTCACGACTTTGGTACTCCGCTAAACAACGGCCAAATTGGTGTTGCAACCAACAACTCTCACACATCTTTTGAACTGAATATGGAACCATCAAACTGGGCACCTTCAGTAGAAAACTATGACGTTAGAATCCAAATTCAAGATGGTGGATTTACGACTCAAAATGTACTTGCCGATGCATTCGACCCTGAAGGCGCAAGTCTCGAGATTACAGGCTTCTCCCAAGCGGAACATGGAACTGTTGTTGACAATGGGAATGGTACATTCTCTTACGTTCCAACAGAGGGATACGTTGGGGTAGACACCTTTACCTATCAAGTCAGTGACGGTGACAACACTACTGTAGGAACTGTAAGCATCGACGTACAAAGTGATGCCGCGATTTCAATAACCAGTGGTGAATCCATTGTTCTGGACGTAGGTGCCAGTCTTGCTGATTTGGATGGATCAGAGTCGTTAAGTGTAATGCTTGAAGGTCTCCCAGAGGGAAGTGTGATTACAGATGGAGTCATCACTCTAACTGTAGGTGAAAATGGAATAGCTGATGTTTCCAGTATGAGTGCTAACGAATTACTGCTTACATCTCCAGAAAGCTACAATGCCAGCTTTGATGTGACTGTTCGGGCAATTTCAACCGAAGACACTGGTAGTTCTGTTGAAACATCCAGCGAATTTAGTGTTAACATCCTCAACGCTGACCTTCCGACAACTGGCTCTGTTGAAATACAAGGAACAGCAGAAGTTGGCGGATTATTAATCGCTGACATCAGCAACCTTGTTGATCTTGATGGTGATATCATTGCTGAATATCAATGGTATCGAGGCGAAGGCGATAACAAAGAAGCCATTGATGGCGCGACAAGCAGCGACTACACGTTAACGGCGGCTGATGCGAACCATCAGATTACTGTTGAAGTAAACGCTGGAGATTTAGATGGCTTTTCCGCAACGTTTGCAGACAGCACAACCTACATTGCCGCAAATCCAGAGTTCCAAGGCCTCACACAGTCTCGAGAGCTTCTGCTTAATGGTGATTTTGAAGATGGGTCAGCACATTGGACTAACGACTTTGGAGTTGTAGAATTGCAACAGACGGGTTCATTGATTTGGGGCGAATCAAACAATAACGAGGAAAATGATACTATTGCTGAACTTTCGGCCGACAACATAAGTCAAAACAATTTGAAACAGACGGTTACCGTTGATCCAGACAGTGAAAGTGTAACTCTTAAGTTTGACTACAAAGCTCGAGTAGATATTCTAAGTACCCAGCAGTTCTCAGTGTTCCTCGGAACAGTACTTATTGCTGAAAATGTTGTTTCCGGTAACGAATGGCAAACATTTGAGATCACAGTCCCAGTGTCCGATTTAGGGCTGAACAGTGCTGGCGAACTTACCGTTGAATTTTATGAAGCTACCAACGCGACGGTTGGCGTAATGCTTGATGACATCAGCTTGACTGAAAATCTACAGACGACGAGTTCTACAATTCATATTGATAATGATATAGCTCAGGATGGAGTCCTTGCCAGCCTTGCAGACTTTGATGAAAACTCTACATACACTCTGACGAATCCGGATGGTTCTACCTCTGAAGACTTCTCAGTAAGTGAGAGTGGTCAGATTACACCACTTGTAACCGGTGCAAACTTGCCGAGCGGACTAACAGAATTGAAGTTAACCATTGACGATGGTGAAGGAAATAGTTCGGAAACGAGCCTCTTTGTTACAAAAGACACCATTGATGACATCATATACAGCTCCTCTGACGATATGGGTGGTGGCCCGATCATTCTGGACGGTAATTCCATTAACGACATCACAGGCGAAAATGACGCGACAGACAGGTTCCATATAGAAGGCAATGAAGATGTACTAATTATCAATTTCGATGCAACTCAAGGCGATACAATAGACATTAGCAGTGTCCTTGGTGGCGCAGAAGAGCGAATTGATCTTTCTGCCAGCAATATTGAAGAGTACGTTGATATTTCAGGCGATAGTGGTAATTTTACGATTACAGTGAAGTCCGAAGTCCCTGAAGCTCCTGAACAGGTTATCACTATTCAGGATGCATCCGGCCTTGATGATCAGGCAGCACTCATTCAGATGTTGCTACAGAATAATTAGCATTCCCATAGATAAGGGAGCGGCTTCCTAAAAGAAAGAGGGCACTGTGTTCACATTGAATACAGTGCCCTTGTTTATGCAATTTTATGTAAGAATCAGACAACAGGAACGTACTTCTTGTTCGCCTTGTGTACTAACTTAACAACTGATTATTCATCGAAAAAGACAACAGTATTTCGTCCGCTCTCTTTCGCTTTGTAGAGACGCTGATCAGCACTTCGAAGTAGTTCTTCAGTCTCTACATACTCAGAAGTCGCACCGGAAACGCCAATACTTATAGTGCAACGAACAAAGTTGCCAGAGTAGATGGTGTCATTCTCGGCAAAGTTTTTACGTAACCTCTCAGCAACTTGGACTGCTTTATAGCGAGTGGTCTGAGGCAAAAATACTGCAAATTCTTCCCCCCCAACTCTGGCAAACAGGTCATTATCTCTAAGCTGTTCCCTACAAAGCGTAGCAAAGTCACGCAAAACAGCATCGCCTGCTTCATGTCCGTATGTGTCATTAATGCTTTTGAAATTATCTAAATCAATCATCAAAACTGAACACTTTAGACTTTCCTGATGAACATCATCCGTGAGGTATTCAACTCTACGGAAGAATTCTTTTCTATGCAGTGCACCTGTGAGGTCATCTGTAGTGGCCATCCTCAGCAGATATTCTTCTTTGGCTTTACGCTTAGTAATATCATCAATTACCCACAGTACACCTTTGTACAGATTGGCAGGGACATTTCTATCTATGGCCTGACCAGTAAAGGAACACCAGATTGTATTCCCGTCTTGCCTGCGCATTTGATATTCAAATTTTAATGGCTTCCCATGGGCGAGCTCTGGATAAATTGTTTCTCCAAACTCATTGTATTTATCTAAAGAGATATGGAGCTGCCTCATGCTTATACCTTTAAGCTCATCTGGAGACGTATACCCTAAAATATCTGCCAGTGCTTGATTTGCCCGCCGTAAATATCTTCCACCGGTTAAAAGCATTAACCCAACTTTACAGTTGCTAAAAATAAGCTCCAATTCATGCAGAGCATCGGCTAAATCAGTTTCCATTGCCCGACTGAACGTAAGATCCCGCATGGCCGTGGCGCGAAACTTACGACCTTTCAAAGTAACGTTATTCGCTCTGACCTCAGCCGGGAAGAAAGTGCCATCCTTACGTTTGCAGGTAGCAAAGTAGGGTTCGGTAAGCCCCTTGCTTGCATTTTCCTTGGCAACAGAATGTGATTCCTTAGCTAAAAAATCAAACGCAGTAAGGTGCAATAGCTCTTCTGATGTATAGCCCAAAACTTGAACGGCCTCTGCATTTGCAGCAACACATTTCAGGTCTTCATCAAAAATCCCAATAGCCTCAAAGGCCACATCATTAAGAGCTTTTTCTATTTCGAGTTGTTCTTTTAAGTCAGCGATCTGCATTTTGGCTTCTGTCAAATCCATATACTTCCTCAAAAGATAAATTACAGGAGAAAGGGCGGGAAATCATTTTTCAAATTATCCCGTTAGTAGAACTGTGTCCTTTATTGTTTATTGAGCAGTGTTATAGTCGTGATAGCAATAGGTCTAGTCTATTGCACGAAAAGTTGTGGAAGTAGACATCGTGTAGACAAAGCAATGAAACCATTTCTCCACCTTAAAGGTATACATAATGCACGACTCGTACGGCATAAGGTGAGTATAAAATGCTTTAATGGAGCCTGCTGCATTGCAGATTGGCAATGTCCTTCCATCTAGCGATATTGACTATTCTATACATAAAACATAAAGATACATTTTTCACATAATAAGAGAGAGATACAGCATGGTGTTACAAAAGTGTGTCCAGTGTTGTAATGGTATTATAAACAAAAGTGAATTCTACAATTCCACAACAGGCACTTCCATATTTTCTATAATAAAAAACTGCATCACACATATAATCAAAACATTTTTCTGGCTTGTACTAGCAATAATCCTTGGAGTAGGGAGTCTGTTTATGTACGTCCTCTCTACTTTTCAGAATATATAAAAAAAGGCTGCACCCATGTAAATGTGTGCAGCCTTTCTACTTGTCAATGTACAAGCAACCTATGAATGAAGCTACTGTTTTAATTGTAACTGTACAGACGTAGCATGTGAGTCCTGCTTACTTGCTCCCGCCTGAATAGCCTTCACTCGACTCTCCAATTTTGGAGAATTGCTAATAATCACTTTGCGAACAGCTTCAGCTCTATCAAGTGAGAGTTTACGCAATGCTTCATGCGAAGTGTCTACAGAATTTCGAAGATATTCTTCCATCTGTTGCACGGACTGATCGTCGTATCCAAAGACCCCGCCAGGGCGACCGTCATTTTTTCCTTCAGGGGCATTTTCGTACGCCGCCTTAAGAAACTTCTCATAGTTAAATCTTGGAATTGCTGCTGATTCAATATCAATATTTTTCTTTGTGGCGCTCGAAAGGGTGCCGTACCATTCTTTTTTAACAGCCATGCTGAGCGCACGGTCTCTCAATCCCTTCACATCGATCTCTGTATTGTAGTGTCCAAGACATTCAAGGGTAATAGACGTCTTTGTTTTCAATACTGACGCAATCTTAGTGAGCATTTTAATATCTGATTTGGGAACCGATACAGAACCAGGCTTAAAGGTAATGTATTGTGCCTCTTCAGGCGAAACATCGCCAATTAGTGAACCTAACAAGGTAAACGGTGAAACAGCAGCCTTAACGATGATGTTCACCAGAGTTTTTGTAATAATCTGGTTAAGATGGAAGTTCGGATCTTTTAAGTTACCGGTAACTGGCAATGTAAGCGAAATGTTTCCATTTGGTTCTCTCATAAGTGAAAGGCCAAGTTTAATAGGTACAGACGGTGCTTTAGACTGCGCGTTTCTTTCACCGAGCGTAAAATCTTCGAATAAGAGTTTATTTTCAGCATTAAGTTTATTCTGCTGAATTTTTAATTTTACATACGCATTCAGTGAGCCTGTTTTAACAGGGTAAGCAATGTACTTAACGGTATATGGACTAAATTTATCCAGCCCAATATCGTCCAGTTTCAAAATCATGTTAAGCGCAAGCGGCGAGGCCATAGGGTTCACAGTGCCTGTTGCAGATATTTTTCGTCCCTGTAAGGTCGCTGAAAAATTAACCGGTGATGGTTTTCTATTGGATAGACTGAACTGCTTATAGGTCACCGCAATGTTTTCGATATCAAGTACAACTTTAGGAGAAATAGATGCATCTTGAAAAGTTACAGCACCATTCTTAATGGAAATTGCACCAATCGAAATGCCGAACGGTTTCGTTGTAGCTTGAACCGCAGCACCTCTGTTTCGTTTCGGTGCTTTCTGAGCGCCACCGCCTTTAAGCTTCCCTTGAACGGCGCGTGCAAGATTAGTAGACCCGTTCTGTTCTAAGACAACTTTAGTTTCAGGCTTTACGATGGCTATTGACTGAATATTTGCGCTATTTTTTGCAGAATCAAATTCAGCCTTCTTAACAGAAATCTGTTGAACAGAGCCAATATGCTCCTTAACAGAGTTACTGTCCGCTGAAAGATTATTAACGGTAACATCAGCAGCTACCTTAATTTGAGTGTCACCAGCTTCCGGAACAGAAAGTTTCCCCTTGGCCGTGGCATCTACAGTACCTTTGCTGATGGTTACTTCTGAGTACTCATTAATGTATTCTGCGAAATCTGGAATATTAAGGCCTTTAACATTCACATCGCCATCAACCGCAAGTGGAGAGTGAGCAAATGTACCTTTTGCTTTAATGGTGCTCTTTGCATTTACGCCAGTTGAAACAGAAAAAGCAGAAGGCTTGTTGTCTAATGTAATGTCGCTTGCTGTTATCGCAACGTCCTTCAAACTTGTGATGACAGTTTTTTTAAGAGCTGTATCGTGGAGCGTAATTTTACCATTCTTTACTGCTACGCCCTGAATCCGCAATTTCCAAGGGCTACCACCTGAAGCTTTTTTGGGAGCCTTTGTAAGTGGTTTCGCATCGGAAGCGGGAGACTCTGCAACCAGAAGAGAAATGATGTCTATTCCATCCTTACTTCTGGTTATCGTAATATCCGGCCCGAGAAAGCCTATATTACCAATTGCAACAGATTGTTTTTTCAAATCAATATTTGCGCCATCTACCGCGAGAGTCTTCAGGATAATAGGGGCTTTTTTGAAATTTTTCCCTGTCAAAGCAAGATCCTGAAGTTTGATACTACCATTGGCAATATTAACCAAAACTTCAGCTGCCGAACTGGTAGAGACTTGAATATCAGCAGTCGCATTAAGTGCGCCACCACCTATTTGAGCAGGGGTAGCGGCCGCAATGTACGGCATAAACTGAGCGAGTCCTAAATTATTGATGGTTGCTTTTAAGTTGGCGGTTACAGGAGAAAGACTCACACCACCCACTACCTCAATCATTTTTTTCTCACCCACAACAACAGAAACGTCAGCAGAGCTCTTGGATTCTGTTGTTATGTTTTTAACAACGATTTCAATTGGAGCCAGCGTAGTTGAAAATGTGCCAGGAACAGTGCTGTCTTTAAAAAGAACTTTCCCTTTTTTAATAGAGAATGATTCCAGAATAACAGTAAAGGAATGGTCTTTTTCTCCCTCAGGCTTTTTCTCTGCAGTAGGAGTATTTGTTGCATCCTGAACTGGTTCACTTTTCGCTACCGTCTTTGCTTGGTCTTTACTCTTTGCTTGATCTTTACTCTTTGCATCCGCCGGGGGAGCAGGAGACGCACTATCTTTAGTTACAGGCGCTGACTTGGTCGCAGGCTTTGCTTTGCCAGTAGACTTTACTTCGTCTGTAGACTTTTCCTTATCTGAAGACTTTACTTCGTCTTTAGGCTTTACGTTAGGCACTGACTTGTCAGTTACATTTGTAGCTGACTTTGTTGCAGTTTTGGTCGCAGTTTTTGTCGCAGACTTACTCGCGGATTTGGTAGCTGATTTAGTCGCAGGCTTTACTTTGCCAGTAGGCTTTACCTCGTCTGTAGCTTTTACCTTATCTGAAGGCTTTACTTCGTCTGTAGCTTTTACCTTATCTGAAGGCTTTACTTCGTCTGTAGGCTTTGCGTTAGGCACTGACTTGTCAGTTGCCTTTGCAGCTGACTTTGTCGCAGTTTTGGTCGCAGACTTAGTCGCTGATTTGGTCGGTTCTTTTGGGGCTACGTCTACAGAGTCAGCCTTCTGAGGAACAAAATATGTTGCCCAGTTTATTGAATTATCCTTTTGTCTGTGAACTTCAACGTAAGGCGAATCAATTTCTATACTCTCAAGAAAAACTTTTCTCTCTGCCAAAGAAAAATCTTTAAGCTTAAGAGTAAAATGAGGAATAGATAAAACTTCAGCCTTATCTTTTTTCGTTAAAGCAAGATTCTTAAGCTCTACAACACCATCTACATGCAAATCTATAGGCTTATTAACAGGACGACTAAATCCAAGGTTAACAGAAATTTTCATGTCACCGGAGGTCAAAGCAACAGGAGACTCGATAGGGAAATATCGCCAGTACCTAGCAAGGGGAATCTCGTCTGTAGCAAAAGAAAACTTCGTTAAAAGATTGTTTGAAAACGGATAGGTTGATCCATCGAGATCAAAAGGTGTGCCGTTGATAAGCATGGAGAGTTTAGGTGTTACCGCTTCGTCAAAATCACTTTCAAACGAAGAAGCAAGCGGAACAGCAAGAGAAAGTTTACTGATAGTCTGAACTGCGTCTTCTTTCTCATCATTAAATACGATATCGCCATTTTCCAGAATTAGGTTCAGAACCTTAAACGGGAAAATACGTTGATCTTTCTTCTCTTCATCAGGATCAGGCGTTTTTGCAGCTTCAGCTGCCAACTGGGCTTGATGCTCTAAAATGTCATCAATAGAAAGGCTATCATCTTTGTAGCGAGTGATATCTATTTTGGGCTCAACAATTCGTACATGAGAGACAATTGGAGCAAGCGCCAAAATAGATTTAGCAGATAATTGTGCTTCAAAAGTAGTAAGAGAGAATAGGTTACCATTACCATCTTTCTTTTCAATGGCTATCTTATCGAAGACTACGCGCAATGTAAGAGGATTCAGACGTACTTTTTCGATAGTAACCTTACGTTGAATCAACGGTGGGAGCTGTTCTTCCAACTGCCACTTTGCGACAGGCGCAATGACAAGAAATCCTACAAGGACATACAACAGGAAAAGTGAAAGCAGAGTTCCTATAGTGATAGTTGTAATCTTACGCGGTCTCGTTGCAACGAAAAATTTCCAGTTCATTGTAGCCTCTTAGTGCAAAAGTAAAGGCTGGGCTATGAAGAGCTGTTTAAGCAGATTAGCAGCTCTTTTCTTCATAGTTACGCCAAGTTCTGATTACATTGGTCGAAAAGTGGCATTCCTAATTGGTTCATGTAAAAAGATCAATCAGCAATGATGATGCGCCATGACAAATCTTAACCTGAAACAAAGTGAACAGCCAACAGATAACTACCTGACGATGGGAAGAAACTCCCTGTTTTCATCAGGTAGAGAACATAGGTGTCCAGCATTTTGTCACTATCCGCCGTATTATATTTATGTATAATTTTTGCTGGGTTGACAAATATACAGTGTCAAAAGGTGGAACCCGCATCACAGTTTTGCGAATCATCTAGTAATCAAAAAAAAGCCTCTCCATACTCCGAAAAAGTATGGCAGAGGCTTTTTTGAATTAAACGACATAAATATTCTTTTACCATTAAGAATGACTGAAAAGATAAACTTAAAACCCAAAGATCTCTTGTTAACGCAGTATGCTGGTAGACTGAGACAAGCGTTTTAAAATATTATCCATTGCATGAGCATCTAAGGATATCTCACGAAACCTCACGAATTCATAAGTCTGCTTTGCAACCAAAAGGCATTCAAAGGAAAACAAGAAAGAAACATGATGAGTCTATACAAAAAAATGTCCGTCCTCATAGCATATGAGAACGGACATTTTATATATGAATTTGTGCGCCAAGCTTATGATGTAAAACTCGTTATGGAGAGGTTTTAATAAATCGGTAAAATAGGTTCGGTTCGCTGATTATGTAAAGATTACCTTGCGCATCAAGTGTAACACCTTCTGCCTGTGGAATGTCTTCATGCAAACCATTAAAGCCTGCTTCCAAATCGAAATAGCTGATTGCACGGCCATCGTTGTTTACCTCAGCAAGTAATTTTGCTTCGTCGCTTAACAAGAGGAGGTGGCCTGTTTTTGCATCAAAATGTAAGCCAGATAAGTCATCAAGATTAAAATCGTTGATATCGATATGAGCCGGCACACCAACAGCGACACCTCGTGTTCCTTCTACCAACCCTGACACCGAAATTAATTTTAATGGATTACGTTCCTGCACGGCATAAATCACTTTTGTTTTTGCATCAAAAGCAAGCCCTTCAAGCCCATTATTATCTGAACCACCTTGCTTGAGTGTAATAAAACGCAAGTTCTTACGGTCCAGGGTTTTTGTCTGAGCATTAATCGGTGCAACCACAATGGAAAAATCCCTCTCGTCAGCGATGACGAACGTGTTGTTACCAACATAAGCAATAGCTTCGGTATCAGAAAAATTCTCTAAAAGAATCCTCCTCACCGGTGCAAACGTCATATCCAGCTCTATAAGTTCTTGAGGTTGATTTGTAACGATCCATAGTGTGTTATTGTCATAATCGTATGTAATTCCCGATACGTTCTTATCCACATCTTGAATTTGCAATGCCTGCACATCAACACGGTAATCTGGCAGCCAAATCGCGTTTTCTCTTTGTTCATCGGAAGCATGCCATTCCATCCAGCGATAATAAGCCTTGTCATCCCAGTCGAACCAATAACTAAGGCATACTAAAACCAAAACAATTGTAGCAGAAATGATCAATATGCTTTTACAGCATTTTCGTTTTTGATACATACGTAAGGCCCTTAATATGAAGACAAATTCTCGCCACATAAAGAGAAAAGGAGTAGTTGAAAAATAGAGAATGCATTCAGAAAGGGGGGAGCTTCAATTTTTCTACGATTCTAGTGCTCGTCGAATCGCCCTCTATGCATTCCAACAACACGTCCATTTTCTGGATCGATAATTATTTAAGGCGGCTTGTTGTTGACCGTCATCTAGATTTCATAGTTTGCCCAACCATCATAGCATGTAACATGCCTTTGCATATGAACCCTTTTTTTGAATTCTCCGCAACCGCTATGGCTTCTCGCAAACTTATCTTAACCGTTTTTAACAAACTGTATCTATTAGTAATCCGAAAAAGGATACTGTGAATATTTTCGAAGTACCAACGGTAATCACATCTCCGGTGACAGAGGAACAATCAACACGCAGAATTTCATCATCACAAATAAGAGTTACTTCAATACCATTGTTGGCAAAGGTTAACCCCATCGCGATACCCGCTGCTTGGGCAAGAAAAAAGACCTTCGTTTTGTTCTACGAAGGTCATAATGCTTAGTGATGCTTGCTCAAGCATTACTGGAACATTACCGATTTGAAATGTTAGAAAATGAAAGGGTGATTAGGAGCAATAATTGTGGCGATTTTTACTGCTAGTAAACCATTATTCAACCAACAGTTAAAGTAACGGATTAACACCTAGCCACCACCCATTCTAGGATAAATGACTAGGTTATCGTGTGGGTTAAGCTCGGTACTTAGTAAACAAAGCTTCCCGTTCACAATAGCCATTATTCCATGCTTCTTTTTCGTAATATCCGCCCGCTCAAGTGTCTCTGCAATTGTCCATCCTTGCTCAATAGTTATTGCGACAGGCTCTTTCGGCCAAGAGGGAAGACCCTTGCATATGATTGTTACAGGCATATTCACTCCAAAAAAATCCCGCAATTTAAAAAACTGCGGGATTAAGGTACTTAAATATTAAGTTGGTCTGCAATCCAGTCTAAGCGTAGGCGTGAATAAGTTTCGCGGGTTGGATTCCCTGTGGATTCATCCCAACCACTTTGTTTATAGTATTCACTAAGAGCACTTTCAAATTCATCTTTTTCAAGACAAAGTCCTTTTGTGGGACCACTGGACAACGGCGATTTGAAAAACTTTTTCGGTAAGGTATCCCGCTCACGTCCGATACCCTCACGAGCATTAAATGCACGCATCATATTCAACCTGCGTTCTCCGACATCAAGTTGTTCCTGCACTGAAACATCCCAGCCTGTGACCGCTTTAAACAAAGCTGTTACATCACTTGCCCCATACAATTCCCACGAGGGTCCCCATGCGAACTGGCAAATACAAAGGCTATCCATAAAGGAGAAATATCGCTGCGTAACACATGTGTAGCGTACTTTTTCCGGCCCTAGATCATACTCTGGCGTACCTTTTTCTAAACCGACTTCAGCAAGACGGTTCTTAAAGTCCGCAAAGTCATCTCCCTCATAAAAAGGATCATGTTCATGACTTTGATGATCACTGCCAAACGGATTTGTTGCATAAACCAATGCAAGACTACGTTTAAGCTGCGGCATATGGGCAGGAGTCTCCATGCCTTTACTTGTGATAAGAAACTCGTGTCCAAAACCAAGAGCACTGGCTGCCTTTTCTGAACCTTCAGAAAGCGTTGCACCAAATCCGCTGCAAAGCGCTATCTGACGTGTTAATTCGACCATTGCATGCCCGTTGCCAAATGTAAGCTCAAGCCCACCAGTCATGTCTTTTGTCAGCAAACCGGCCTCATAGCATTCCATTGCCCACGCAATTGTGGCGCCACAAGAAATTGTATCGACCCCGTATGCATTGCAAAGCTGGTTTGCGGCAGCAACCGCAGGCATGCTGGAGACTCCGCAATACGAACCGAAGGTGGCAATACTTTCGTACTCAGGTCCCCCATAAACCGGATCTACTTTAAAATCTTCATCATCAATTTTAAGCACCGGCTTGCAGCGAATAATACAGCCGAAACAAGTATCACGTCCTTGGGAATCCTGTTTACCTTCTTCATGTCCGCGGCGGTATTCATCCCACATTTTTTGACCGGAAATGCCTTCCCAGCCTTCATCAAACACACCATTGTTAAAGTTGTGGGTTGGAAGCCCACCACATTCCTGATGTTCTTCAATAATGGATGCCGTGCCGTATTTCCCCAGCCCTTCGACCATACTGTCAGGAAGTCGCCTTGCGCCTTCTTTTGCCAAGGCTTTAACCCCAGTGACATCCATAACCGCAGGGCGTTTTTTACCGCGAACTGCAATAGCACGCAGGTTCTTGCTGCCCATCACCGCGCCCATTCCGGTTCTACCGTTGGCGCGGTTGGCATTATTGATGATTGCAGCAAAGCGCACCAGTTTTTCTCCGGCAGGACCACACTGAGCAATCTTAATTTTTTCGTCACCAAGCTCGGAACGAATAATTTTTTCAACCTCTGCAGTCTCTTTACCCCATAAGTTACAGGCATCATGAAGTTCTGGTTTTCCATCAATGATAGATAGATACACAGGTGACTCTGCCTTACCGGATATGATGATTGCATCGAACCCTGCAAATTTTAATTCCGCAGGGAAAAAACCACCGCTCTGACTGTCACCGATACAACCAGTAAGTGGAGATTTGGCAGTAACGGTAAGACGACTAAGGCCAGAAACTGCAACACCGGTTGTAACCCCTACAGAAAAGCATAGCAGATTTTCCGGAGACAGTGGTTCTACGCCTGCACGCATCTCTGTAAGCATGTAATGCATATTTAATGCACTTCCGCCCATGTATTGCCGATAAAACGCCTCTGGCTGTTCATCAGCTGCGAGGGTCCGCGTAGTCAAATTAACTTTTAGAATTTTCCCTGTGTATCCATACGCCATAACTCACTCCTCATAAAAAGCGCAAACAAGATGTTTTCTCTCTAAAAAGTTACACCAAGCAGATAGCGAGGCAGGAATAGAGACAAGTCTGACCAGTAGGTGGTCAAAATCAACGTTGGTAACCATGCAAAGAGGATCATATAAAAAGTTGGTGAAAGCATCTGTGTAACCTTACAGCAGGCAACGCGAGCACCAAGGTACAGCATCGGTGCTGTAGGAGGAGTAACAAGCCCCATACCAAGGTTAACACCAAGAATTGCGGCAAACTGTACAGGATGAATACCAAGATGGGTCACAACCGGTAGTAACACTGGTGTACAGAGCAACGTTCCGCTTGTGTCATCCATAAGCATACCAATGATGATCATAAAAACGTTAACCATAAGAAGCATCACAAGCTTGTTGTCTGAAACAGATTGCAGGAAGGTGAGAATCGCTCCCGGAAGATCTTCCATAACGTAAATGCGGCTTAAAATCATAACAACAAACAACATGCACATTACAACGCCGGAGGTAACTGAAGTACGCACCAGCACTTGAGTAAAATTATCCTTCTTCAGCCCTTTGTAGACCCAAAAGCCAACAGGGATGGAGTAGAGCACTGCAATGCCGGAAGCTTCAGTCGGCGTCATAACACCGGCGTAGATACCACCAAGCACAATAACAGGCATGAGGAGGGCAGGAGCAGCGCCACCAGTTCGAGATCCCATTTCTTTAAGTTTATCTGCCAAAGAGCTTGGCTCGGCCAGAATCATGCCTTTCTGATTGCGCAATAACACAGCGTTAACAATGCAAAGAAGAACAGTGAGCATAATACCAGGGCCAACAGTAGCAAGGAAGCAGCTGAGTACAGACTGATAGGAAATCCATGCATAGATAATCTGGATACAGCTTGGTGGAATAAGCAATCCCAATGGGCAAGCGTTAACCAGCAATGCAGCAGCAAGCCCTTCCGGATAATTTGCCTTTTTCATCTCTGGAAGCATCACAGCGCCGATGCAGGAGAGAGTGGCGGCAGCAGCGCCTGAGATGGAGCCAAAAATTGCGCTGGCACATACAGCAACGGTTCCAAGCCCGCTTTTTCTATCCCCGATCAAAATTTTGATCAGATCTACAAGCGGTTTTGCAATTTTCCCTTTTTCCATAAGCCCGCCCGCCATAATAAACAGCGGTACAGCAAGCAGGGCTACGGTGTTCATTTTACTGTATCCAACAGGAATCAGGGAAGTGATATTGTAATCACCAGTAAACACCATCCACATGATTGTGGCCGTAAAACAGAAAGGCACAGGAATGCCAATAAGCAATGTACCGATAAGAATTCCGATTGAGATTAGGACTTCCATTCTGTGCACTCCTCTGCGTCTGAAATGAGATATTCTTTACGACTGATGCGTTGCCAAGCTTTAACAGCGTGAACCGCAGCATATAGTGTCATAAGTGCAAAGCCGAGGAAGATCGCACTTTGCGGAACCAGAATAGGAATTCCCCAGCCCATGGTGTGCCCCATAAACTTGAACTGCCAGTACACCAATGACCAGCTCCAGTAAGCAATGTTCGCAGCGAGAAAAAGTTCCAGAGACCGAGCGAAAAGGTTAATATACGCAGCGAGTTTAGGGCGAGTGTCTATTAGTGCCACTTGAATAATGTCAGCTTTAATTTGGCTGTCTTCATAGCTGCCGTATGCAGCACCAATGAAGTACATCCAAAAAGCAACAATCATTACAAGTTCGTCATAAGCGAACAAATCAATCTGCAAAACGTAACGCATAAACACAACACAGCTGATAATGAAAACAACAAGCAAGCTTGTTACTATAAGAATAGCCCGTTCAATTTTTAGTAATCCATCATATATGTATTTTAGAATGTTATAGATCATCAATAAAACTCCTGCCTGTAACAGTAACTGGTGGCTAAAGAACGGCAGATCAGCTGCTGCATCGAGTATGGCAACGCCCAGAAGATTCTGGACAACGAGTACAGTGCATTCTCAGGCCGGTATTTCTGTAAATATTGCCCCTCCCTTTACCAGAGAGGGGCATAACATTTAGATTTCACCAAGGTCTTTACGTACAGCAGTAAAGAGTTCTTCACCGTAGAGTTTGTAGAGTTGAGGCCAGATTTTTTCGTGGAAGAAATCAGACATAGCCTGAGCCTGCTCAGGAGTCGGACGCATAACAGTCAATCCAGCTTCTTCCATTTTGTTCAGGTAGTAGTTGTCCTGCTGTTCAGCAATTGCATAGCTTTCAGCAGCAGCTTTTTTAAAGATATCGCGTACGATAGGACCGTCAGCACCAAGCTTCTGATATGCATCTTTACCCATGATAAAAGCGTTACATTCTACAAAGTTATTGTAGGCAATGTAGTATTTCTGCACATCTTTAAAAGTAAGGTAGTTAACGTCAGGAGTACCGCCAATCCAGCCATCACAAACACCTGTCTGCATTGCGCTATAGATATCTGCCCAGTTGATGGTTGTTGTACGGAAATTCATTTCTTTACCGGAAATCTGGAACACTTTCATTGGTGGCACACGAATAAGAATGCCTTTATCGCTGGTAGGAATAAACGGATCTTTCGGTTCAACTTTACTACCTACACCAATAAGACCGATTACGTTAAAGCCGAAAAACTCGATGTTTTTATCAGCAAGAATACGTTTGAAAATGTTGCTGAAATTGGAGTCATACGAAAAGACTTTCGGGATATCTTCGTAGCTTTTTACAATGTATGGAATGCAATGTGATTCAAGTCGAATGTCGTATTCGCTTGGAAGGTTAACCTGTCCCATATCAACAGAGCCACGCATGATGTCCTGAAAAAGTAATGTGTAATCCCCAAGCTGATCAGCAGGGAAAACTTTGATTTTAACGCGTCCGTCTGTCTGCTTTTGAACATCCTTTGCAGCCTGATAAAGCAACTGGGTAGAAGGGTGTTCTTCCGGATAGTGACCGGCAAAATTAAGTGTAACTGCAAAAGATGATGTCGCCATAAAGGAGAGCATAACCAGTGCTGCTGTTGCCAAAGTTAGAAAACGCCTCATGATTTCCTCCACATGTAATGATTGAAATGGAATGACCAATAAAAAAGCAAGTATCTAAACTGGTAACCGACTACTAAGATGTAGCTAGCTATTGGAACCTGAAGACGAGACAAACGTTTCGGATAAACGCTGTGCAGTAGGGGTTTGAGCAAGGCCACCAAGCCCGGTGCAACGTAACTGCAAAGGGATGTAGCTTACGACTTCGTGCATGGCAGTAATGGTTTCATCCAGCGGAATAACATTGGTAAAACCAGCTGTTGCCATGCCGGAGCACGCCAACGCATTAACAGCGGCCATGATGTTTCGCCCCATACATGGAAATTCAACGCGATCGCATATGGTGTCACACACAAGCCCAAGCATGTTTTGGAGCGCAAGGGCAGCGGCATCTACAGCCTGCTGTGCTGTGCCACCTGAAAGTTGTACAAGGGCAGCTGCAGCCATGGCACTGCCGGAACCACATTCGACCTGACATCCACCTTCCTCTCCGGCAAAAGTGGCTTTATCTGCAATAAATACCCCAATGATTCCCGCAGCCAATAAGGCTTTAGCCACCTCTTCCGACGAAGCCTCAAGCTCATGAGCAGCAGCCCATACAGCACCGCCAAGCACACCACAGGCTCCGGCTGTGGGGGCTGCAACAATAACTTCCATTGCGCTTTTGCAATCCATAAGCGCAGCCACATAGGAAATTATTCGTTGCATCGCACCCCCAATCAACGGATTTCCAGCAAGGGAGAGGGCAAGCGGTGCTTGTGACTGCAAGATTCTGTCAGCATAGCTCGTTCCGCTTACACCTATAAAAATGCCTTTCTCCATAATGCCTGCAAGGTGCCCCATCATTTCGAGTAATTGCTCTTGAGATAGACGGCTACGGGCGCATTCGTATTTGCTTGCCAGTTCATACAGTGACAACCCTGATGCGCCTTCTTGCTCAAGCATCTCTTTTGCGGTTCGAAACGGTAATTCGTTGGTATTGGCTAAGACCGGCATGACCGGAGAAATGAACAGACTGCAATGTGAAGCGGTTACATTTGCAAGATCAGCCCGCTGCTGCACGGTGAAAGGGTGGGTACTTTCAAGCACGTGCAACATGCCTGAGCGGCTTTTAGAGAAAGTAGCCTTTTGGAGTGATGGAATTTTTTCTTGTAATTTCTTGAGGGCAAGACTCTTAGGACAATCGCAAAAAAGTAGTGCGACGTAAGTATCACCACGAAGATTCACTGATGCGCCCTCTATAGATTGAATCTCGATAGCGCCACCGCCAAGGGAAACTGCTTCGAGCGTGATTTTTGAGGTTTCCTCTTGGATTGAACCCTCTTTATCCCATGCATTTTCTTCGACAGTAATGAGGTATGTATTCGGGGATGTCGTTGGAATATCATCCACAATAAAACGAACTGGAATACCAAGTTCTGCCGCGCGAGCTTGAGCATCTGGAAGCAGTGCACTATCTGGAGCGTAACCAAGCAGGCCGCCCACAAACCCCATAGCCGAGCCTTGACCGTCATAGCTGTACGCAAGTGCTTCCTTGCTATCAAAGGTAACAGAAGCAGACAGGGGGGCACCGTTAACACAATCCCGTGCAATGAGTCCTATGCGAAGAGCTGCTGCCACATGCGAACTGGAACAGCCACGCATTACAGGACCTATTACTTCGTTAAAAATACTTACAGGTGTAGCGGATTCGGACATGAAAGGACTCCTTGCAGCATTATCGGGTTACCGGCGGTTACATCAGTCAGCAAACCAGTGCCTACAAATCAAGATCAGAAAGTTCTCCAAGTGGAATCGGAAAAATAGGTGCTTGGATTTTGAGCGGCGTAATAAGATCATGATCTACGCCACGCTCCTCCGCTATCAGCTCCAAAATTGCGTGTTCACACATTCGCCCCTGACATTGCCCCATACCACTGCGGGACTGAGCTTTCACACCATCCGGCGTTAGGCTTCCGTTACGAATATATTCGCGCAAAGTGCCAACGGTAAGCTCCTCACATCGACAAACAATCGTATCATCTGATGGAGATAATGCTGAAAGAGACGGGCAAAAATATTGATCGAGCAAGGGCTGAGCAATCCGAACACGTGTTAGCAGCCTGTTCGCATGTTCTGCTTGGTCATCACGTTCTTTACGCGAGATAAATGCCGTTTTGTGACATACATCCAGCGCAGCAAGAGTACCCAAGGCAGCAGCAGCCTCTGCCCCAAGAACACCAGCACCATCACCGACGATACGAACTCCGACCTGCGAACTTTCTCCCCATTGGGTCGTGCGTGGTGTCCAGCACCTGAGAAGCGGGTTCCAGTCATGAATACATCCGGCAAGTCGTGACAGTCTGGTGTCTGGGATAACACCTTCATGAAGAAGTACAGTTGCCGCAGAAAGCTGTTTGTTTTGTCCCTTAGAGGCAAAGGAGACGCTTAACTCATCAGAGTCTTGCGATATTGTGATGTTACTTACACCGGAGAAATGCGGGATACGAGAACGAAGGATATTCCCCATCATGCCTGCTCCCTTAGCAAAATAAAGAGGTCGGGAGAGTGCTAAAGGAAAACGAAGGCTTGCCCGTAACAAGTTTTGAGAATCTGAAGTGCAGAGCATTCCGCGAACTTCCACACCAAGCTTTGTCAGGTGCAAAGCAGATTGCAGTAGAAGGGGGCCATTGCCGCACAAAACGACAGGACCATCCGGAATAACGCCAGAGTTTTTCAACAATAAATCGGCAGCACCTGCCCCCATCACGCCGGGAAGAGTCCACCCTTCAACCGGTGCAGGACGTTCAAGTGCTCCGGTTGCAATAATGATTGTATCTGCATGGAGTGCAGACGAAACACCATTCCGACTTACATACACAATCCCCGTGTCGATTCCCCATACGGTTGTGTCAGAACACACACTCGCAGGACATGCCCTGAACTCTTGAGCAAGGCGTGCGCCTTTAGAAAAATCTTTGCCAAGAAACGCCTGCAATTCCAAAGAGACGTTCTCAACATTGCGGTAAATTTGCCCGCCAATATTTGGAGAGCGGTCAACAACAAGCACGGATGCGTTGTTACGACTCGCTGCAATAGCAGCACTCATGCCTGCCGGACCTGCACCAATAATTATGATGTCCCAATGTTCTTGCATAACTATTCCTGACGTGACGTAATTTTCGGCGCACCGAGCTGCCGCTTGATGTTCATTCCATCTTCAACCGTAATGAGGCATCCCTGCATGTTCGGAGTACCGTCAATCTCAACAAGACATTCAAAGCAGACGCCCATATGACAAAATGGAGCACGCTCTTCATCACTGATCGGTGTTGTGCGTATGTGCGAACTGCCAGCCAGCATAACAGCGGCAGCAACAGTTATTCCTGACGGTACGAGCACAGACGTTCCTTCAAATAAAATGGAGACTGTCTCGTTCGGTTGAAAAGCAAGTGTAGGCATTAATCCACTCCGATGACCAAAGGCATAGTTCAAGCTTCTAAAAAGTGATCTTTCCTGAACGCATTAGCAGACGTGAAAACCGTCTTTTAGTGGATCTTCAGGGTCAATCATAAGCTCAAGTTTACCGATGACATGAGCCGAACCGGTTACTTCAGGAACGCCGCCTTTGCAGTCTCCCACAGTTACAGGCTCAACAATGCGTGCTGTGAACTGAGTTCCGATAAAACTTTCGTGAATAAAGTTCTGGTTCAACGCAAGATCGCCAGTGGAGAAGAGGGATGCAACGCGGGCGGAAGTGCCAGTACCGCAAGGGGAGCGGTCAACAGAATCAGGAAGAAAGAGAACGCAATTTCTGAAATCTGCTTTCGGATCATCAGGCTTACTAAAAAATTGAACGTGGGTGATGATGTTGATGAATGGCTGCTCAGGGTGCACAAAATCAACCGCATTCCGTACTGCGTCACCGACTTTACCCGCTGCAAAGATAATGGAGTCGAGATTGCCGGAACGAAGATCAAGATTAAAGTCATCTGCATCAACTATAATGTAGGTATTGCCGCCAAAAGCTACGTCATAAGCCACATTACCAAAGCCTTCGACCTCCACATTGCCGGAACAGTAATGAAAGGAGGGGACGTTGCGGAAAGTAACGCTGTCCACATGGCCATCAGTAATTTGTGCTCTTGTGCGGATAAGACCAGCGGGAGTATCAATATTCACTTCGGTAACGCCTTCAGTCATTGGTACAATGCCGGATTCCAACATGGCTGTAACACTGCCGATGGTGCTGTGACCGCACATTGGCATGTGACCTGCGGCATCAATAAAAAGTACCCCCATGTGTGCATCCGGATGGCAAGGTTCGACAAACATCGTGCCGGACATATTACGATGACCGCGTGGCTCCCACATAACGGCTGTGCGGATCCAGTCCAGATTTTGCTCAGCATAGGCCATTTTTTCTGCCATGGTCTCACCTTCAATCTCTGGAAGTCCGCCCACAATGTTACGAGTAGGATTGCCTGCTGTGTGGGTATCTATTGTTTTAAAGATATGGCTGGATCTCATGCGAGTTCTCCTTACTTATCTGAAGCTGAAAAGCGATTAAGTGTAAGCGGGGCGATATCAAAAACTGGAGTTTTTCCTTCCAGAATATCTGCCATTAGCTGACCTGTGATGAGCGATAAACCAATGCCGTTGCCCTCGTGGCCGGAAGCAACGTACATACCTGAAATACGGGTATCTGAAATAATGGGTTTTCCATCCGGTGTGGCAGGGCGTACGCCAGCATAAGAACGTATGACTTTTGCCTGACGATAAGCAGGGAAGAAATGAGTCGCACGTTGAGCAATGGTTCGCATTACAGCGGCATCCGGCTTGCTGTTCATTCCAACAAATCTGCGGCTGCTGCCTATGAGTACGGTGTCCGATTCAGTAGGCTCTGTTACAAAGGCAACACCATATGCTTCCATTTCCGGAGTGGCAGAAAGGCGCTTTCTGCCACCTTTTGCTGCTACGTATCCAAACTCTGCATAGTTTTTACCGACTAAGGACTGAACACGCTCTGTCACGAGGATTTGTCCCTGTCTCGGGCGGATAGGAACGTCGAGCCCCACCATATTTCCAAGCTCCGGCGTCCATGCACCGCAGGCTAGAACAACATTGGGAGTTGTAATAGTGCCCTGTGAGGTGCGAACCGCTGTTACTTTTTCATTCTGAAGTGAAATTCCAGTAACAGATGTTTGCGGATAAATTTTTGCTCCGTATTCCTGAGCTCGATACATAAGTCCGAAGGTGAGTCGCATCGGGTTAAGCTTAGAATCTCCCGTAAAGTTAATACAGGCGAGTACGCGGTCTGCAATGTTCGGCTCGTGAAGACGTAGCTCCTTCTGATCCCATAAAGTAACGGGTGCCCCTTCTTTAAGCTTCCCTTCATAATTACTAATGGCGGCTTCCATGTCGCGCTCATCATCTATGAGCAAACCGAGCCCTTCTGGCTCAAAATGAATGTCATACGGTAGATCGGGGGCAATTTTGGGAAAAAGCTCAAGCCCTGCGTAGCACAACTTACTAAAATATCCCGGAGGGCTATCGTAAGTGGCGACGTGTCCGTCACAGCGCTTACTTGTTTCGCAAGGAAATTCGCCGCGTTCTACAATGGCGACATCCTTTCCCTGCTTCGCAAGATAGTAAGCGATGGCGCTGCCAATGGCTCCGCCGCCAATGACTACGACTTCTGCACTTGTATGTTTTTGCATTCCGGCAACATGTGACATGTTCATGTATCCACCATATTAGTTTGCTAACAATTATCGCCAGCGTCTCTGGGATTCATTTGGGAGGCGGGTTCGCCGGAGCGAACCCATTTCGGAACGTATATCGTAGTACTATGTTGTTAGCGCAATGGTTTTGCATCGAGAATGGCTTTAATTTCAGCCTTCTCTGCGTCATTAAGAGGTAGTCGTGGTACCCGACAGAAAGCGCCGCACTGACCTTGTAAGTCCATTGCATATTTGGCGACTTGCCAAAGCTTTCCGGAGCCCTCGAGGTAACGAAGTAATGGAAGAACATCCCGATAAATATTCCACGCTGCATCAACATCTTTTTCTTTGTTCACAAGGTCGAACAACTGAGCTGAAAGGGCAGGGGCAACGTTAGCGAGAACTGAAACCCAACCCTGTGCGCCCACAAGAAAGGATTCAAACGCCATGTCTTCCCATCCGCAGAAAGGAATAATGCCATCTTCTAATTTATCTTTAAGCAACGTGAGGCGTTTAATATCACCTGTAGATTCTTTGATGTATTCCATGTGCGGAAGCTGTGAAATACGCTCAACCGTTTCAAACTCAAGATCTACGCCAGAGCTCCAAGGGTTGTTGTAGACCATGACGGGTAAAGAGACATTCTCAGATATCAGCTTAAAGTATTCGTATGCTTCTTCTTGATTAAGGTGCAGTCCCGGAGGCACCAGACACATAACGCCATCTGCTCCGACGGTATGCGCGTGTTTACATAATTCAAGTACGGTCTCTACATTTTGTGAAACAGTACCAATACATACAGGCACACGTCCTGCTGCGGTTTTAACTGCAAATTCCGCAAAATCTTTACGCTCTTGCAGCGTCAAAGCTGCAAACTCGCCCGTAGCACCAACAGGAAGTAACCCGTGAATTCTGGATTCAATATACCAGTTGATATTGCTGCGCGCGCCTTCGTAGTTAATTGCGCCATCTTCAGTAAACGGCGTGGTCATAACAACAAATACGCCATGTAGTTCAGCCATTATGCGCTCCTTAGAGGTTGGTTCAAAAAGAGATTCTCTCTTGGCAGCATTAGTACTGGTGGAGTGCATACCCATTTAGAGAAGCTCTGTTAGCATTGTGATTTTGCCATTGCAGTAGATATGCCAACACAAAAAACAGCGAAGGAGAATAGACAGCAAACCGTTGCTGCTGCAAGTTGTTTATAAGAAATTGTGTGGCTAAACAGTTAGTTAGAAGTGCCAGAAAGGAGGTAAGAAATGAGATATGTGAGCAAATGTGTAGCGTAACAGTACAGTTAAAACAATTACTTGTCCTAGTTGTACTGCTTTGCTACAGGTGACTATGTTTAAATTTTTAATAATTGGACATAGGGCACAATTTCTCGATAACTGACATGAAAAAAAACTTAATATTTACTGAGCATTAAGAATACCAAAACAATGATTGAACAACATTCACGGCAGTTGTAGCGAAACGAAACAACAAGGTAGGGCTCTGACATGAACAGGGAAAAGGGACGACGGGAAGTACAGCAAAAAATTCGTACAGCATGGGCTAATTTTATTGACGAAAGCCCGTTTGATCATGATGCGGTACAACCTCACATCCTACATTCATGGGAGATTAGTAAGGAGAACTGTATTGATCCGAATGTACCTCCGGTAACACGTGTTCTTCCAACACATGAACTGAATGATCTATTAACAGAACACGAGTTTTTCCTAAACGCAGCCGATCCTGTATTGCAGATGGTAGAAATTTCTATTCGCGGGACTGGTTTTATAGCGAGTCTTGCCGCTGCACCGGGGCTTTTACTTAAAGTATTAGGCGATGCCCCCGTTCTATCCCATGCCGAAACCCGCTACAACGTCCCGGGCGCTCTACGTATGGTGGAAGAGGTTGGTGGAAGTGCGCTCACCATGTCTATGATTGAGAATAAACCTGTTCAGATAAGTGGCTGTGAACATTTCAATAAATATTTCCATGGATGGACGTGCTCATCAGCACCAATCCATGACGAAATGGAAGAAGTTGTCGGCTCTTTAACTGTTTCAGGTCACATGCCCAATAAACAAAAACATACATTAGCACTTGTAACTGCTGCCGCGGCGACGATCTCTACACGCCTTCGTGAATCGCGCCTTATGATCAGCCAGCAGCGCCTTGGCTCCATGCTCACCTCCATCTATAATTCCTTATCTGACGGGCTGCTCGCAATTGATAATGAAATGTATATTACGCACGCCAACATCCACATGCTGGACATATTAGGTCTACGCGAAGGGATGCTTGTGGGAGAACATATAGAAAAGATCATTCACCCAGATGACAAAGGGCGCATGAAGGCATTGCTTACTAGCGGGTTATCAGAATCCCTAGAAGTACGTCTGGTTGGCGCAAAAGGCGTACAGCAACACATGTGCCGCATTTTACCCACAAAACTCCAAAGCGGTGAAACTGTTGGGATGACTTTGACAATTACCGCCCGTAGCCAAATGATCAACATTGCACAGCAGGTAGGGGGTAACTATGCCAAATATAATTTCAGCGATATAAAGGGAGAACATCCTGCGATGCAGCATCAAGTATCCCTTGCAAAGCGTGCAGCAGGGACAAATTCCCGCATTTTACTCACAGGCGAAAGTGGTACAGGTAAGGAGCTTTTTGCGCAGGCAATCCACAACAGCAGTTTAAAACGCAATGGCCCCTTTGTTGCTATTTCTTGTGCAGCTATTCCGCGCGATTTGATTGAATCAGAATTATTCGGCTATGTCGGTGGTGCTTTCACCGGAGCACGACAAAAGGGCATGGTGGGAAAATTTGAGCTCGCAAATGCAGGGACCCTTTTTCTGGATGAAATTAACAGCTTGCCGCTGGACATGCAGGCAAAACTACTCCGAGCCTTACAGCAGCGAGAGATCATTCGTATAGGAGATACGAAACCAACGCCGATCAATGCACGTATTATTGCCGCAACGAACATAGATTTATACGAGGCTGTGCAACAAGGCGAATTTAGAGAAGATTTATACTACCGATTAAATGTGGTGGAATTAACAGTTCCACCGTTACGTGAGAGAAAAGAAGATATACCGATGCTGGCAAATCATATTTTGAAACGCCAAAGCCGTGAGGTAGGTTTTCCTGTTCCAGAGCTTTCTCCGGAAACAATCAGCGTACTTTCTGAATATCGTTGGCCGGGAAACGTTCGAGAGCTGGATAACGTATGCGAACGCGCATTGCTTGTTGCTTCCGGCAAGACAATTGTACCTAAACACCTACCCGAAAGCATTTTGCCACGCGCTGAAGAAAACGTAGGGTTGAGTAGCATGTCCGTACAAGACATGTATTCGCAGCTTATTAAGCGATCTATGATTGTAAATAACGGCAACTTAAGCAAGGTAGCTAAGGAGCTTGGTGTTGCAAGAACAACACTATATCGCAATATGAAAAAATTTGGGCTGATGGAAGAATAGGGTCAAGCAATTGCATCCCTCAAGTACTACATGAAGTGATGAATTAAAATTTCCACTGCATGTTAACCGCAACATATTGAATATGATTTGTATTGTATTCACCTTTTAATGGACCGGTTAGCGGGCCACCTTCGCGGTTAATTTTAGCTTTGCCGGCATCAAGGTATTCATAAGCGACACCTAAGGTTACATCCTCATCTACTTCATATTGAATGCCTGTCGCTACACGGATTTGCCGATCCAATGGCAATATGGGCGATCGGTTGCTCTCCGAACACGGAGACGTGTCATACGCTGCGCCAATTGACCATATCCATTGTTCTGCAATGCGGCCTCGAAAACCTAACGCAAAATGCCATGTGTCAGTGTAATTCAGGTCAATAGTTGCATCAGAAACATTGGTGTCTTCGATTGAAGTTTCTAGCACACCAAACTCTTTCCAGTTCTGCCAACTTACACTCCCCATGACTGCCCAACGCGGCGTGAAGTCATAATGCAGACTAAAAGAAATGGCCTGTGGAACTGTAAAAGTTATATCAAGATCTTTACCAAGCAACCCGCTATTTACTAGTTCTTGCTGAAAGATAGAGCCAAGTCCAGAAAGTGATATGGCATCGTCAAACTTTAATCGAATAGGGGTTCGATATGTTAACCCTGTTCGTACTTTTGGAGTGATTTTATAAAACAGGCCAACATTACCACCAACGCCTGTGGTTGTAGCATCAGCTTTTAATTCGCCATCAGCGGCAGAACTCTCTAACGGAAGATTATTTACAGCAGTCTTCATTAAAAGCTTCGCAACAAGAACATTAAGCCCTAATCCCACAGCAAAAGAATCTGTAACGTTAGCCCCCATACTTACAGTTGCACCAGCTGTTAAAAGAGAAGCCTCTTTTACGTAATACCTCCCACTCCAGTCATCATCGTAGTTGAGCCCTAGTCCAAAATATGATCCCATACCTATACCCAACCACACAGAGTCATTCAATTTATCTGCATAGCTAAAGCTTGCTGCAGGCATTATCCCGCCAGCGTTACCGCCGTCACCGCCTCCAAAGCCACTTTCCTGAGTGGAAAATTGTGTATCAATAAACAAAGCCTGAAGCCCGGCCATTAACTGCGGACGGTCAAGGTTTGTCATAGCAGCAGGGTTAGTGATCGCTACAGAAGCATCCAGTGCCGTTGCATCACGACCAGCAGCAGCAACGCCTAAGTCCGGTGTGCCTATTTCATAAAGCCATACTCCACCAGCTTCGGCAGAGTTTGGAGCGCTGAATAACAAAATTAGAATCCATACAAATACGAGATGCCACACGCAACACCTATGCAGTAACATCCAAATGTTATTCTCTTCTTGCATAGCTCCGCCTTCAAAATATTTTTTTAAGATAATATCCTAATATGATGAAATATTTTTACTCTTTTATACATTACAGAACGATTATATTCATCTTTTCGTCTCTCCATCACAACCCACAGCAGAAGCAGAATTCTCAAAGAAAAAACACACAGATATAATGCCAACTATACCAATTATAATGTTCTTAACTTGCTAAAACTATGGTAAAAGTTTCACTGGAGTGATGTAGGACCTGTTTTGACTGAGCAAAAGGAGCTGAGATGGATACGGAAAGCAAGATGTTACGCCACAAGCAAATGCTTTGTAGAATAGCAATTGCCTGCATATTTCTGGTAGGAATTCCTCATCTTCTTTTGGCCGATGATAGCCAATTTGCTGGATCTAAAAGCTGCAAAGACTGTCATGCACGTTTTTACGATCTATGGGCAACGTCACGTCATGGCACAGCGCTTCAGCCATTCACAAAATCTTTCGCTGAAAACCAGCTTTCCCCGCAATCAAAAGCTATTTCAATAGGCGATGCCACCTTCCTCTATACAAACACTAACGGCGCGGGGACGATAGAAGAGAAGACGTCTCAAGGCTCTGTAACATACCCCATAAGCTATGCACTCGGCGGCAAATATGTGTATTACTTTTTAACAAGGATGGAACGTGGCAGACTGCAAACGCTCCCAATTGCCTATGACGTGAGGACAAAGGAATGGTTTGACATGTCTGCCAGTGGAGTTCGGCATTTGGCAGATATCCCTGTCTCATGGCGAGACCAGGCCTATACTTTTAATACCTCCTGCTATGGGTGCCATGTAAGTCAGACTTCCATTAATTACACCGAGGCAACAGACTCCTATGACACAGAATGGAAAGAAGCGGGTATCAACTGTGAAACATGCCATGGTCCTTCAGCAGAACACGTTAGAGTCTGCACTGAAGCAGCAGCCAAAGGCACTGTCCCCAAGGACTTGAAGATACTCGGAGGGAAGGGAAAGTTTACAGTACAGCAAAACACGGACTCTTGTGCACCATGCCATGCACAGATGACTCCTATCTCCAAAAAATTTGTCCCTGGAGAATCTTTTTACGATCACTATGACTTAACCACGCTCGAAGATAGCGACTGGTATCCTGATGGGCGAGATCTTGGAGAAAACTATACGCAGACCACATGGAGCTTAAGCCCATGTGTCACATCCGGAGAACTGGGATGCATGCATTGCCACACATCAAGCGGACGCTTCAAACAAGCTGAAGACCCAAACAAAGCATGTTCTCCCTGCCATGAAGAGAAAATACAGAATGTGGCAGAGCACTCTATGCACAAACCGGACAGCGCTGGAAGTAAGTGCATTTCTTGTCATATGGTTAAGACTGAATTTGCTCGAATGTACAGAAGTGATCATTCCATGCTGCCGCCAACACCGGCAGCAACTATTGAATTCGGTTCACCCAATGCATGTAACGTTTGCCACACAGATAAAGATGCAAAATGGGCGGATTCGTATGTCCGAAAATGGCGGAAGCGTGACTATCAGGCTCCTGTGTTGCACCGCGCTTCGTTGATCAAAGCTGCGCGTGAAAACAAGTGGGACAGACTTCCTGAAATGCTCGCATATATCAACGATCCGGCTTCTAACGAAATTTTTGTTACGTCCTTAATCCGTTTACTTCGCAATTGCCCGCATCAAGAGAAATGGGAAACTATCGCCAAAGCCGCCTCACACCCTTCTCCACTGGTACGTGGGGCAGCGTGTACCACTTTAGATGATTGGCACAGTCATGATGCGATCTCTGTATTAGCAGCTGCAACAGGCGATAAGGTCCGGTTAGTTAGAGTCCGTGCGGCATCTTCGCTCGCTGGAAAACCGTATGCAGTTGCAGAAGGTTTTTTAAAAGATCAAATTTCAAAAGCTACGAGTGAATATTTAGCTGCTCTTCATGCACGCCCCGATGTATGGACCACGCATTACAATCTCGGAAACTATTATCGAAAAACAAATCAGTACCAAAGAGCCATTCAAGCATACACCAAGTCAAATGAACTGGCTCCTACAGCCATTGCACCTATGGTCAACTGCGCACTACTGCATGGAAATCTAGGTAATTTAGATAAAGCTAGTACACTACTTGCTAATGCTTATACGCTTGCTCCTGAAAACCTAACAATCCTCTACAATTTAGGCTTGCTGGAAGCTGAGAAAGGGCAATACGATTTAGCAGAAAAGCACCTAAAAGTTGTCCTGCAACAAAATCCGGAGTTTGCGAAAGCAGCATCTAATCTTGCAGCAATTATCAGTTACCGATCGCCTTCAGATGCAATAGAGTTCGCTCAAAAAGCATACGACATTGATCCCAATCCAACGACAACCTTCAGCCTCGCATATTACATGAAGGAAGCAGGGGAGACACAGTCCGCATACAAATTATTGTTATCCTCAATCGAAAAATGGCCTACATATTCTGATTCGTATTTGCTTCTTTATGAACTTGCCGAAGGCACAGAACAAAAACAGAAAGTAAAGATGCAAATCCGACAGCTTCTTTCCACTGAAGAGCTTTCTCCAGAAGATAAAGAAAGGCTGACAGACGTTCTTAATGATTAACAATGTGCAAAAATGAAAAGCCTCCTTTTAAAAAAAGGGGGCTTTTCTCATATGAAACACATGAAATATCATTAGGAAACTGTTTGTAGAAGAATAGAATAAGATGATCTGTCACTAATTTCGTTTCCAGAAAACACTGTAAAATAACGAGCTGCTCTATGAAATATTTCATATTTTGTTGCGCATTCATTTTTCCCTTACTCTTTGCCATCAACGTGTTTGCAAGCAGCACGTCTGAATATCCAATGGATGCAGTTCAGAAAAATATGAACCGCATCCAAGGCTACATGCAGAATCACCCGCCGCATTTACCGACAGACAATAATACCATGCAGCGTCCACAGACTCCATACACGCCGCCAATCCAGCCACAAACTAGCACAAACACATCATTGCAGGATAAAGCCAAGCTCATTGAATTATTAAATAAGGTACAATTAACAGAAAGAGAAAAACAAGAATTGATTACTATCATTCTCAGTAAATAACGGCATAAGGAGTTCGTATGTTTGAGCATAGCGTTAGTAAAAATATTACTAAAATAACAGTGTTATGTATTTTTGCAGTATCATTGGTTGTAAGTAATTCAATGTCTTATGCCGCAGAAAAACCTAATATTCTGGTTATGTGGGGCGACGACATAGGGATATACAATATAAGTTTCTGGAACCGTGGTGGGATGGGGTACAGAACCCCGCACATTGACAGAATTGCTCATGAAGGGATTGCATTCACAGATTATTACGGAGAACAATCCTGCACAGCCGGACGCTCCTCCTTCATTACCGGACAGAACGGATTGCGAACCGGTAACACAAAAGTCGGATTACCAGGAGCACCGGACGGTCTGAAAGCAGACGACATGACCATTGCTGAAGCCCTAAAAAATATGGGATATGTGACCGGACAATTTGGGAAAAATCACCTAGGTGACAGAGATGAGCAGTTGCCAACGAATCATGGTTTTGATGAATTTTATGGAATTCTGTATCATCTTAACGCGATGCAAGAACCTCAAAACCCTGATTATCCTCGGTCACCAGAATTTTTGAAAGATTATGGCCCACGCGGCGTTCTACACTCTTTCTCCAATGGTAAAATCACAGATACAGGCCCGCTAACCATAGAACGCATGAAAACGATTGATGATGACACTGTTGCTCGGGCAATTGAGTTCATGGACAAAGCGGTAGCCGCGAAAAAACCATTCTTCGTATGGTGGAACGCCACCCGTATGCATCTCTACACCTACATTAAAGATTCACTAATCGGCATTTCAGGTCAGGGGTTCTACAATGACGGCATGATGGAACATGACATGCACGTTGGTAAGCTACTTGATTACCTTGATGAGAAAGGGATCGCAGATAACACCATAGTCTATTACGGAACCGACAACGGCCCTCACGGCAACGCATGGCCAGATGCAGCGAGTACATACTACCGATCAGAAAAAGAAACTAACTGGGAAGGCGCTTACCGAGTGCCAGCATTTGTACGTTGGCCGCAAGGTAACTGGAAGGGCGGCAAAGTCTTAAATGGTATTGTTTCTGCTCTAGACTGGATGCCAACACTGCTTGCTGCTGCTGGTGATCCAGATATTAAAGAAAAGCTTCTCAAAGGCTACAGGGCGAACGGTAAGAAATTTAAAATCCACTTAGATGGATTCAACCAATCAGATTACTTTGCAGGAAAAACAGATGAGTCTCCACGCAAAAGCTTCATCTACTTCAATGCGGATGCACAAATTGTAGCCATCCGTTATGATCAATCCGATTACAACACCAGCTCCGGCAGTATGGCTGAAGTTGGCAAATCAAGCATCGGCAAAGAGTCTAAAGAAGTACACACAACCGCTTGGAAAGTGATTTACGGTGAACAAAGAAAGCACACCCTAGCGCTCTGGGCGGAACCTTTTATATGGTTACGTGTGCCTAAAATATTTAACCTGCGTCGTGACCCGTTTGAACGAGCAGACTATAACTCAAACACATATTGGAATTGGTATATCAACCACTTATTCGTATTCTACAAAGCCAACGCTCTTATCTTTGAAGAACTAAAAACATACGAAGAATATCCACCAAGTCAGCGCCCAGACAGTTTCTCAATCGGTAACGCCAGTGAAAAAGTCTATGAAGATTATGGCGTTGGCCCCGGTGGTTCAAGAGGTACCGGTATTAAGAAAAAATAAATTCAAGAGCACGAACGACCATCAAAATATGGAGAGTCTCTGGAAGCGCTTGAAGTATCCATTCCTCAGCTCAAAGAAAGACCGCAAGAAAAATGTATGATCAAAACTCTGTAACTATGCTGGTCTTATTACGAAAGGATCTATGCTTCTTGAAAGTATTCCCAATACTGTAACAATTCGTGCAATAAAAGCTTAGCGGAAGCACTAAAGGTCATAATAGGGCGTGTGTAATTCACGCCCGACCTTTGCCTTCTGATGTTCAAGGCTATAAAATGCTCAATACCGAAAAACACTCCATGATCTTCAATCAAGGTATCATCTAAAGAAGTAGAGTGTGAATCCCAAAAAAACTCTAGGTGCGATTTAGTGAAAGCTCTTAACAGCGCTTGAAATACTTAAAATGAAACTGTCATAGAACAGTAGTTACGTGGTATAAGCTAAGATCTAAAAGAGTTGATCCACAATAAAATTATCACAGAGTATGCAAAAAGAGAGAACGTTCATGCGCAATACCTCATTCTTCCATACTGTTATGCTCTGGATTATTTGCGCCTTGTGCCTACTTGCCTTTCTTCTTGTTGCCTCAAATGCTTTACCAATGACAAAGATTCATTCCTTTGAGCTACCAATAAACCAGCATAAAGCGCAGAGCATCAACAAAAAACAATGATGATGCTCTATCCGAATAGCCTAACCTGATCTTCTTATTAAAAAGTCCCACGATCTAAACTATGTTGAAATGCAGTTCTCAATACATTTTAGCAAAAAGGTCTCTCACAATACATTGTGAGAGACCTAATATATGAATACCTAATTCAGCACCGTTATGCGGTATATAAGCAGGGGATCACGCTTAAGATATCGGGCTAAATATTCTTTTTCGACAACAACATTCTTTGGGAAAGCTGTAGGATAGGCTGCTACAACCACATATTCTCCAGAAGAGAATGATGTAAGATCATCCGGAACAATCCGAGTTGCAGGCTTACCAAGAATCCACTGAGTTTGGAGCTTTAACGACGTAAAACTGTACACAGTTTCTACAGTATTCCCCACAAAGCTACGCACATGCTGAATAGGAAGTATTCCCCTTTTGGGTAATAGGTTTTTGATATGCGGCGGGGTAGTCATGAGGACAAAAGCCATCAAACCAAAAACACATCCCAAAAGTAAATTAGGCTTACGACACAGATAGGTTGCACATAGTATTATTGCCAATAGAGCATAGCAGGCCACGATAAGTAACTCAAAAGGATCATCAGCTAAAGGTGACGATCTAATTTCTCCAGAACCCCAGATGATCCCAATCACCGCAAACGAAATTACCACTCCTAGTACACAATAGAGTTTAAAGACTCTCTTGCTGCCAGAAAAAGAAAAACCACGCTTTAAACAGTAATCCAGATATCCGCCAACAAGCATGGATAAAGGAATAATGACTGGCAATAGGTAGCGCACCTTCTTTTCGGGAATAATAGAAAGGAGTGCAACAATTCCGAGTGTCCAAAGCAATAGTTGTTTATATGGAATAGAATCTTGTAAACGCGAACGGGCAAACATCGGAATACAAACAAGTACTGCAGGAATAGCCCAGAGCCCCAACATCGCCGGAACTTGAGGCAAGTAATACCACCAAACCCGAATATGCCTTCCTGCCCAGGCTGCTGTTTCCTGAGAAAACATCGCCGCCATAGCCTCTGGATGCATTATCATAATAACGAGATACCAACTCACAGAGATTATGACTCCGCATCCCGTTACAAGAAGAAGCTTCTTCCACTGTCTGCCCATTCTTTTAGCACCGTTTACAACTAGTTCTGAAAACAAAAACGGCAGTAACAACGTATAAAAAGCCACAGGCCCCTTACTCAAAAAAGACAGCCCAAACAGTCCACCTGCAAGTAAACATAACCATGGTCGAAATTCTTTGGATTTCAACAATACGTCTAGTGCCCATATCATTGCAGTCATATAGGCAACAGCATGTATATCCCATGTGCCTCGTCGCACCATAAAGATATAAAGATAACTGGTTCCCAGCACCGCTGTGCTTATTGTTGAGATACGTGAAGAACCTGTCATTGATTTGGTAAGACCGAAAAAAGCCATCGCTAAAAACAGTCCGGCAAAGGCAGATGGAATTCTGTTTACAAACAAATTTGTATCAGTGCCAGCCAAAACCATTACAGCTGAAGTCATCCATGTTGGAAGTGGTGGCTTTGCGATACGTAACTCACCAAAAAGTCTTGGTACAAGCCAATTCCCTGTCTCCACGATTTCACTTGCTGTTATAAAATTTCTTCCTTCCATTATGTCGGGATCAAGCTGATTCAAATATGTTGTAGTAGTAATTATCACCAACAAACCAAGTAGAAATAAGGGAACATACCTGTAGCATAGTTTTGCTTCAAAATATGTACAAACTCTTTGCATACTCATTTAGTTTATCCAACAAGAATAAAGTGTTACCATCGAGTTGAGAACAGAGACAGCTAACGTTGTGCGCATAACTTTTCTCTTTAACTCCATGTAGCTGGAACATTGTTTCGATATTCAAGAAGGATACTCTTCGGCACATTTCAAAGAGCTTACTGGTGGATTACAAAGTTGTTATTCAAAATTAGAAAAATCAAAAAAGCCAGCAGAGGATCTGCTGGCTTTTTTGATTTATGACATCATGTTTTATCGGTACGAGGCTAATTTTGCCCGAATCATAAGTACTAAAATTAAAGGGAAGCACTCACGGCCTTTCCGTCCAAAAAAATCTTTATATCCCTCGCAATCTTTACTTCACCGGAACCGTAATAGGTTACCGTAATCCACTGTCCGACATTAAAATCTTTCAAGGCTGCGTCACGGTTCCATTTAAGCAAGCCATGACTTTTTATTTTTATTTCAGAAGTAGGCAGAACTTGAAACGTCATCTGCTGTCCCTGAACATTTTTAATAGTGACAACTGCACGTTTAGCATCAACAGAAACTATTTTACCTTTAAGTGCAGGCCAATGATCATTATCGCTGGCGAACACAGTCAGCACAGCACCAACACTGAGACAAATAAAGATAACAACTGTTACAAATTTGGGAGCTATTTTCATCGTGATTCTCCATAGCATTTTTAATAAAACGACACAGTTGCTTAACATCAAGTTCTTGCAAAAGGTCATATGCAATGGAAACAAACTACAAAAGAGTACTCCTCAAATCTCAAACAGAAACATTACAGTGTTGTTATGGTGGGGAACAACAGGGTAAACGTGGTTCCTCTTCCTACTTCAGTCTCAACAGAAACGCTGCCCCCATGCACAGTCATAATCATTTGTACAAAGGCAAGCCCAAGCCCAGTATTCGAACGGTCAGCACGAGCAGAATCGGCACGATAAAATCGGGTAAAAATATGTGGAAGGTGCCGGGGCTCTATCCCCGATCCAGAATCAGACACCGTAATTTTCATAAATCCATCAACATGCTCTGATACAAGCTGAATAAGTCCACCTGCTGGAGTAAATCGCAGGGCATTACTTACAAGGTTTAGTAGGGCGCGGCGTAATAGATCTTTATTAGCAGTCACAAACCCCTGACCATGCCATCTAATTTCAACTTGCTTTTCTTCTGCTAGAGCTTCCAACAACGTTTGCTGAAATTGAAATTCTTCAGCAATGGAGCATTGTTCAATCTGCAAAGACTGTTGCATATGTTCAGTCCTAGCCAGAAAAAGCATATTCTCAACAAGTTTTGAAAGGTGTGTTGCCTCAAGTTCAATTGTTTCCAAAGTTTGCTTGTACTCTGCAACATCTCTATCCCTATTAAGGGTTACACTGGCAGCAGAAAGCATATTGCTTACCGGCGTGCGCATTTCATGTGCAATATCAGCAGAGAATTGGCTTAGAACTGTAAATGCCTTTTCCAGACGTTCAAGCATAGCATCAAAAGATCGAGCAAGCCCTGCAAGTTCTTTAGGCCAAGGCTGATCACCTATGCGCTTCGAAAGATGCTCCGAAGAAATCCCCTGCATGGCCGTAGTAACATGCCGTAAGGGGCGCAAACCGTATCCACTGACAAACCAACTTATAGCAACAGAAAGTAAGATTCCGGCGAGAAGAAGTACCATCAAATTCCATCGGTAAGCGCTAAGCAGGCTACTTGTCGGGCTCAAATCATATGAAGCATCAACTCGCCAGACATGCCCCGGTTCAGTTTCCACCTGAAACGATGTAATTCGGTATTCAACATTAGATTTAGGATCAGTCCAAACGCCATACTTTGGAGGATCTGACTGAGAGAATACATCCGAGGGGATATTCATATTAGGCGTGGTGAGATAAAGCTCTTTATTTGTAGAAAAGACACGAACGCCCAATCGACCATGGGCATTGACGGCATATTCCCAAATAAGCTGCCAACTTTCTGAATTGGTTGTAATAGAAAGAGTTTTAACAGCTTTACGGATAAATGAGGTCGCTTCAATAAACTCCATCTTGTCTTCGTTTCTCACCTGATCTTTGAGACCGGAATAAAGCAAGAAAGATGTCGCACAAACAATCATCGTTGTTATGATTGCAAACGATATGGCAAGACGAGCTTGCAACAAGCATGTATACAGTAGGCTAAACTTATCCTTCTGTTTTGAGAACATACCCGACTCCCCGCTGTGTATGAATAAGTTTCTGCGTTGCATCAGCATCTATTTTAATTCGCAATCTGCTTACAGCCACATCAACCACATTGGTGTCGCAATCAAAGCTAATTCCCCAAAGTTGTTCAGCAAGCACGGTACGTGTGAGCACCTCACCTTTGCGCCGCATAAAAAGTTGAAGCAGGGCAAATTCCTTCGGCGTCAGTTCGATAATTTTGCCAGCTCGTGATGCCTGATGCGTCAAAAGATTTAATGTTAACTCACCGACAATCAAGTTCGTTTCAGCTGTAATGATAGGTGAACAACGTCTTAATAGCGCTCTGATTCGAGCCAATAATTCAGCAAATGCGAATGGCTTAACTAGATAGTCGTCCGCGCCAAGCTCGAGCCCGCGCACACGATCTTCTACACCATCTCGAGCAGTAAGAAATAAAACGGCTGATTTTCTATTTGCCTTTTTAGCGGTTTCAAGAATGGTAAGCCCATCAAGACCAGGCAACATAATATCAAGAATCGCCAACGAATATTCTTCAGTCAAAAAGTAGTGCAATCCGTCTGGGCCATTATGGGCAACATCTACAACAAAACCTTCTTCCCGAAGGCCTTTGGCAATATATGTAGCGGCAGTTTCTTGATCTTCAACCAAGAGAATTTTAGTAGCGTTGGTGGACATACAATATTTTCCTATTCTTAACCTTCAAAAGCATCTCAGCTTCACACCCTGAATCTGTTCAAAAAGAATTTACTCTTAAGAACCCGTCCGACTTTGATTGTAAACTAAAAGCATGAGTGTCGCCTATACACGAATAGTATCGGTATAGCGCACAGAATTTGATTACAATGTTGTCAGAATTCATAAAACATATGTTTTTGGCATGATGAAAAGGAATAGCGGGGCGGCACACACAGAAGTCAGAGAAAATATCTAACCAGTTATAGTAAGCTTTCTATTGTGCACTGCATAATAGAGCTATCTTGCACCTCATATTTCGAGAGGGTTTGAACCAGCTCACCAGCAGACAACACGTAAAGTTTATCTGCTAGACGCTGTGCCTGCGCCAGACTGTGAGAAACAACAATCGTTGTATAATCAGCCGAAAGAGATTCAAGCAGATCTTCAATTATACGTGTTGCATGAAAATCCAAAGACGCGCTAGGCTCGTCCAGTAATAAAATTTCAGGCTGCAAAACCATCGCTCTTGCGATGCACAATCTCTGCTGCTGGCCACCGGAAAGATGGGAGGCAGGAGATTTAAGCCTATCTTTAACCTCTCCCCACAATGCAGCTTGTTTTAAAGCATGCTCCATGCGGGCTTCAGCTTCACTACCTTGAATCTGCAAAGCAAGCTTTAGCGGAATAATAAGGTTATTCTGTATGGAGGTCGGCAGTACGTTTGGTGTTTGAAATACCATTCCGACTCGACGACGAAGTTCTTCACACGAAATTGTGCCGGAATAAATATCGTGTTTTGTATCGCTCAACGTCACGGTAATCTTGCCCGTTGTATGACTTCCCTCCAAGCATTCATTTAATCTATTAAAACTGCGTAGTAGTGTTGTCTTTCCAGAACCGGAACGTCCGATAAGGACAGAAAGTTTGTTCTTAGGAAATGAGGCCGTAAGGTTTTTAACAATCGGCAGTCCATTAAAAGCAATCGAGACATTCTCTGTTTGAATAGCTTGATGTGTAATTTTTGTTAGAGCCATTTTCTTTCCATTGTTCGGCGTAAGTAATGAGCAGCCAAAAAAAGACAAGTCGTCTGTAACAGCAAAATTAAGGCTGTCCCAAAACCTTGCGCCAGCTCTGCCTGACTCTGGAATTGAGCAGCAAGATAGTACACCTTAAATGGCAGAGCCTCATATTTATCAAAAATATTCCGAGGTACCCCTGCGTTTGCCACTACACCGGTTAAAAGAATGACCGCAGTATCTTCTGAAGCTCGACCGATAGATAAAATTACACCACTCATTATCCCCCGCAAGGCCAACGGAATACGGATGTAAAATGTACTTTGTACAGGACTAAAGCCAAGAGATGGTCCGATCAGTTTGAGGTCTTCAGGCAAACTGGAAAGTGCGATTACGGTAGCGTTAATACAATAGGGCAGTATGAGCACTGCAATACATAACGCAGAAAGCCAAAGCCCCGTGACAGCCTGTGGAAAAATAGTCTTCCGTGCAAGCAGAATAAGTGAAAAGCCAAAAAGTCCCATAATAATCGATGGAATACCTGCTAGCAAATCTGTCAAAAACGTAACAGGTCTTTTCAACTTCTCTGGCGCAAATTCAGTAAGATAGATCCCCGTCATAATCCCAACTGGAATCGAGAGGCTACAAGACAGCAGGACAAGATACAGTGTTCCAACACACGCTGGCCAGATGCCATCAAAAACAGGCACTCCACTAAACAAGACATCATAGGGAGAGGCGTCTCCGAAAATAAGAGCTACGGATAATGAAGGTACTCCCTTAACACAAAGAAAGCCCAATAGCAGAACAACAGCTCCTACAACAAGAATCGGAGCCGCATACATAACTATAGAAAGCAGATATTCTTTCATTCTACTCATGAGACGCCTCCTGACCTGCAATCCATCGTAACCCTACGTTCACTGCAATAGTAGAAGAAAACAGGACTAGCCCACATGCAAACAACGAAAGGTACGCATCACTTTGGCTATCCGTCGCAACAACTAGGGCAATATGGGCAGTAAGAGTGCGGATGGAATCCAAAACAGATTCCGGCTGACTCACAGCGTTTCCTGCAAGCATCAAAGGAATAAGTGTATCACCCACAGCACGTCCAAAACCAAGGACAGCAGCTGTAAACAGGCCTTTGCGAGCATTCGGAAAAACAATGTAGATAAATTTTTGTGCTTCAGACATGCCAAGCGCCTTCGCTGTTAAGCGTATTTTCGGCTCAATTTGCGAGAACTGGCTGTGTAAAATAAGCACAATAGTAGGTAGAATAAGTAAGCTCAAAATGAGCCCGGCTGCGAGGAGAGAAAAACCTGTGCCGTATCTAAAAAAAGAACGCAAAAAGGGCACCAGTAAAAACACAGCAACAAAGCCGTAGATGACCGTCGGAATGCTCGTCATAAATTGCACGAGGATCAGCATTCCTTTACGTAGAAAAGACTTGTCTGAGCCGTGAATATAGCAACAGACACCCAAGCTTAGTGGATAGCTTAGAACTAAGGAAAACACGGAAAGCAACACACTACCCATAATCATAGGTAGTATACCGAAGTTCCCTTCGAAGGGTTGCCATGACCATGCAAAAACATGTTGCAATTGGGTCAGAGAAAAAAGGGGGAGGGAAAAATAAAGAAGGAAAGAGAAAATAGCAACCACTGCTATACAGGAAACAGTGGTTGCTACAAAAAGAGTGCTAGTTATAAAACGGCTTATTCTGACACTATGCAAGGCACGTCCTAGTGTAGTGGTAAATATCCACTGGAAACGATAATATCCGTGCAATCATCTGAAAGAACATAATCAATGAATGATTTAACAATGCCGGAAGGGGTACCGTTCGTATTCATGTAAAGTTTACGAACAATTTTATATGTACCATTTTTAGCTGTTTCCTGTGATACACTAACGCCATCCAGGGCAGGAGCTTTAACGGTGTTGTCTAATGTGCCAATACCAATAAAGCCTATGCTATGAGGATCTTGAGCGATAGCTACTTTCATGGCGCCATTAGATGCTACAACATTCGCAGAATCAACAATTTTTCCCTTTTTAAGTAATTTTTTCCAATAAACGCTTCTGGTTCCACTAGCTTCGTCGCGAGTGTAAATATGAATAGCAGCATCTTCGCCGCCTAATTCTTTCCAGTTCGTAATTTTACCAGCAAAAATATTCTGAATCTGCGTTGTCGTGAGTGCATTCACAGAGTTATGAGCAGAAAGAACTGTGGCAACACCGTCAATTGCAAATGGGAAAGAGGTAAGGTTGTATTTTGCCTTTTCTTTCTTACTAGCTGCTCTACCAGCGTTACCGATATTAACAAGCCCTTCACCTACCTTTTGAATCCCAACGCCGGAACCACCACCTGCAATAGTGATGCGGATGTCAGCGTTTTTCATCATAATGCGCTTTGCTGCAGCTTTCATAACAGGAATATGGGCAGTGCCCCCTGCAATGGATATTGTACCAGACTGATTCGCAAAAACATCCAAGCCGGATGCATAAGAAGGCATGCTGATGCATAAGGAAAATATGAATAGAAATGCAAAAATTTTGTAGGTAAATTTCATCCGATAGTCCTTGTAGTTAGGGATCATAAGAGCAATCAGATGTACTTGTACGTAATTATGCAGAATAAAATCAAATCGAAAAAAACAATACCTATCGGACTATCTCATAGACAATTTCAATAGATAGCTAACTGTAACTATTGCCTAATTTGCAGACACCACTGTCACCGTCATAAGCTGAATTAACTAATGCCTCTTTACTCAAAATTAAAAAGCTTTCTCGGCTATAATATTCTGAGGACAAGAAATCGGCTTTTGCGACAGTTTCGCCACGAAACCACACCCTGCATCCTTGTAGTAAAGGCGGGTAGGGTAAGTCGTTCCATGTTCATCCTGCCAGTTTTTCAAATAAACAGTAGTTTCATTTTCTGCATTAATGCGGCGGCGAAGCTGAATTTTATCAGATCGTTGAGGGACAACCGTATAGCTATATAAAATGTTCTGCTCTGGACAACGAAGTTGTGCGATATTCTTTTTACCTTCCGAAGTGCACACAGTCGAAACCGGCTCAGGAAGATATAGAGCTTTTGCCATGCGGATAAGCATTGGCTCCAGTTGTGGATGTTTTTTAAGCATTGGAGAAACAGTGAACATTTCATAACCGTCACGAGTTAGCTTAGCTTCAAAAATAGAAGTACCCATTTGCGTGAGTAGTGCGATAGAAACTGCACTTCCATCCTCTTCCATAGACACTATGCCCTGAACAGGGATGGTAATGAAGTAAAGGCACAGTGAACCACTCACTTGAAATTTTGCTTCATTTGCTGGCCAGTTCTGTCCAAGTAACTCAGGTTTCATATTAGGCATTGCAGGCAATGGCGGAGGTAGAGTCTGAGCGCATCCTGCTAATAGAATAACGAGTGAGCACAAAAAGAATTTCATGAGCTAAGTCTCCTTTGAACGTGAGGCTAAGAAGGCAAAAAGCGTGTAAAGATTACGAGCAGACCTGGTCATCGTATTTAATTCAATCCCAGATGGAACATACATTTGGATACCATGCAGGAAACGAAATAAGTCTTTCCCAAATAGAGGGATTATGGCTTTTTAAATGTAGTCGGTTCCAATTTCAAATTAATTTCTGCCTTCTGAAATGCTAACGTAACTAAACTGTCATTAGCCTCAGTAACCACTATGGTTTTAACACCAATTAGTGATGCAGGAAGCTCAATCGAAATGCACTTAATAAACCTTGCCATGTCACCACCTTTAGGGCGTAGCATAATTGTTGGCTTATCGGATTCGGTGACCTTAATATGAAAATCTTTAGACAAAGCCTCTTCATCAATATTTACCCAAAGCAACATCTGATTAGCCATCATGCGAAGAGAAGGGGAAAGCTCAGTACGCATAACAGAGCAATTTTTTCCAGTACTGCTCCATTGAAGCCCACCATCAGTATTTAAAATAAAACCTGAAGAAGTTGGCTGACTATACTCCCAACGCAGATTTTGTGGCTTTTCGACAATAAGGTCACCCGACACCATCAAGGGTTCATCAAAGAGTGCTAGCTTGGTATATTGGGTGAAGGCTGTTTTGATAACTGAAACATTTGCATTGGCAAGCTTGATACGTTCAAAAAGAGAAGCCTCTTTGCCAAACGAAGTAGAGGGCGCTGTCAAAAGAATCAGCACCAATAAACTCATAAAAAATGTTCGCATCACATTGTTTCCGGAATAAAAAGTTTGAGTGTCTCATCCATGAGCAGCATGTTCCGTGTGGAAGCGAGCCACAAACTATAAAAAAGTCGGTAAAACGAATGCTTACCTTTAACTTCGGTATGAAGATCATGGCAACTGCAGATAAATTATATTGCAGGATTATTGACCGTCTCTGTTAAAAGCCAAAAGAACCAGCAGACGAAAAGAAATTTCGCGTTTTTTGTCTTTAACATTGTAAAAATGAAGTAGCAGAGCTGCTAAAAATCTCTTGCAGCTCTCTTTGTCAATGATATTGTAGAAAAACTAAAATATTAGCACAATTTATCTATGAAAAAGTAGCAATAATGTAAAGAGATCAGGCTGCATTTTCTCACATAAAAGAGAAAGATACCTATGTATTCAGGGAAGTGAGAGGGAGGTTGTGAAGTAATTTGTAATTAATTTCATTAAGTAAATAAAAAGACACGTTGTGAAATTCTATACAAAAATTCATGTAGAAAAACATACCAGTAAAAAAAGCTCCTTACATAAAATGTAAGAAGCTTATTTCTCTTATTCGCAATGCTAATTTTTACGATATCCGTCAATCACTGCATCAGAAGCAGCCTGTAGAGCCTCAGCTCCACCTTTTACTCGTGCCATAATCTGTGCACCAATGAGCATTGAAAAGAAGGCATAGGCTGCATTATAGTCAGATCCATCAAAATGCATTGATCCTTCCATCCGTCCTTGTTCGAAGATTGCTGCATACGTTGCAACAGTACTTTCTGCGGTCTTTTCTAGAATCAACCGAGAGCTTTCATCAAGAGAAGTCAGGTCTGAACTGAGAACGCCCATTAGGCAAACTTTTCCAGCAACAGTGCCTTGTTTGAAAACATCCGCAATCTTGCGAAGTTTTTCCGGTGCAGCCAAGGCACTGGATGCAATGCTTTGATACTCACAACCGTAGGTTTGCTCACAACGAAGGAGAAGGGCGTTTACCAAATCTTTTTTTTGCGGAAAATGGTAATGAATGCTGGCTTTTTTAATACCAACAACATCGCTGATATGTTTATAACTTACAGCATTAAGCCCGTTTCGCCGGATAAAGTCTTCGGCTACATCTAGAATAGTATTTTTAGTATCTTGCATTGCGTAAATATTGATTTAAATATTAATGAATTATGCTTCGAAAGCTGGATAAGGGCGCAGCACACATGGGTAGCTCCCCTTAGGTTTTGGAGAGAAACAGCCATTACAGGAAATACATTTCGGAGAGCTTTCATCACCGGAAAGCCAACGATTTGGTAATTCAGGCTCTGCAAGCAGAGGTCTTGCCATTCCGACAAGCTGAATACCCGTTGTATTCAACACATTCTCAACAACCTGCGGCGAACGAATACCACCACTCACTAAAACAGTCACGCTAACTTCTTCGGCAATTCTAGCTGCATATTGCGCGTGATATGCTTCTTTTTCCGGCCCAGAAATTTTTCCACGACAGGGACTTTTTTTGCCCGAAGCAAAAGTACCACCTGAGATATCGAGAATATCAATTCCCAAAGTATCAAATTGTTTCGCTACGTATATACTGTCTTCAAAGGTTAAACCGTCTTCAATAAAATCTTCAGCATTAATTTTAAGAAACACAGGGAAGTCTCCAACACGACGTCGAATCTCTGCATATACTTCAACAATAATACGTGACCGATTTTCTATACTTCCACCATATTCGTCAGTACGACGGTTTGTATGCGGGGTTAAAAACTGACTCAGTAAATAGCCATGGGCTGCGTGAATTTCCACACCGTCAAAACCTGCTGCTTTAACGCGCTGCGCGGCATCACCATACGCGATAACAAGATCATTGATCTCTGCCTTAGTCATGGGAACTGGTGTAACACCAAAAGCAGGGTCAGGTATCTCTGAAGGCCCCCAGATCGTACGCTCATCTAAGCGATAATTTGTTTGTGAACCACCGTATGCAATCTGCATAGCAATACGACAGTCATACTTATGAACCATATCCGTGAGCGTTTTGTACTGATCAATAAACTTATCGTTTGATATTCCCATCATCCCGGGATTCGGTTGTTCATCAGGCATTACAAACGCATAACCGGTAATGATCATCCCGACACCACCTTCAGCAAGTTCTCTGTAGAGGGTGGCCAGCTTCTCGGTCATCCGGCCATCATCTTCAGCAAGATTTTCCCATGTGGCACCACGAACCAGTCTGTTCTTCAATGACATCTTGCCAATCTGGGTATGCTCAAAAATTTTTTTCATAATATTTCTATCCTGATTAGTTTTTACCAAAAAGTAGATTTCTTGTTTGCCCAAAATACTTTTTTAACGTTGAAAGCAACTCTTGAATTCTACCTACCAGAAGGTAGGCAAGCAGGTCAAAGAAAAAGGTTAAGATTAAAACTGGAAAAATATCTTTAACAAATTAGATAAGTAAGAAGTGAAACCTGAACATTTCGATGTATCAAAATCGTGTTCCAGAATATCAAAACCTGACTAAATAAAAGGAAAAAGGTAACTTGATTTCTTTATTCTAAAAGAAAACCAAATATAGAAATAGACAGGAGTAAAAATGCCCAACTTCGTTTTTATTGGTGCAAGCATTGATGGATACATTGCTGACAGAAACAATAAACTAGATTTCCTTGAGTGCATCCCAAATCCTGAAAACGTGGATTTTGGATTTCAAGATTTTATGCAGAGCGTAGATTGTGTCGTAATGGGAAGAAATACATTTGAAACAATACTCGGATTTGGTGGGGAATGGCATTACTCAAAGCCGGTATTTGTTCTTAGCTCGTCCTTAACTTCTGTCCCTGACAAACTCAAAGATAACGTAGAAATCATGCAGGGTGAAATTAATGACATTGTCACTACCTTGAATAGAAAAGGATTTTATAAACTCTATATTGATGGCGCTAACGTCATTCAGAGCTTTCTTGAAAAAGATATGATCGATGAAATCATTATTTCCACAGTTCCGATGTTGCTTGGGGGAGGGACAAAACTCTTTGGTATGCTCCCAGCACATCTTTCCTTTGAACATATGGAAACTCAAGTACTTCTCAATGCACTTGTTCAAACCCGTTATAAACGAAAAAACGACTAACCAACTTGAACATAAAAAGAAAATCTCGATATAAAAAAGAGAGCAGTACTGCTCCCTTTTTTATATCATAATCGGGCAAAAATATTATGAAGAATGACGGCTAGCTTCCTGCTTCCATTCTGAAACTATAGTTTTAACTTCGTCTGAATTTTCAGCTCCAGTATCAAAATGCTCAGCAAATACATGCAACGTGGTCGCACCACGGGGGCTGAATAGTCCCTTCACACGACACCAAAGCGGGGCAAGCGCTTCAACAAAATCTTCAAGCATAGTATTCGCTATGGTCTCCATAAAAGACTGGTGGTTTCGATATGCGAAGAAGTACAGCTTAATGCTTTTAGACTCCACAATACGCTCTTTAGGAATATACTCCACGATGATCACTCCAAAGTCCGGCTGGCCGGTCATTGGACAAAGTGAGGTATATTCGGGAAATTCTACGCTCACAATGTATGGACGATTGGGGTAATTATTCGGAAATGTTTCAAGAATTCCAGAATGTGGTCCATCGAGCTGATATGTAGTTTCTCCACCCTTGCCTAGTGCTTGAAGGTGGTCTGTTTTATCCTGACTTTTGGTAATAGACATTATGTCTTCTCCTTATCATTAATTAAGCACGTTAGTTTGACTTCGGAAAACACAAATGGCAAGGGGTGCACTGGCAATTTATTCGCCCGGGGCTGTTTTCCCGATCGCGAAGGGCTGTTATGCCCATCTTTAGGACTGTTGATCCCAAGGAGTTTACGTATGGATTCTTTTGACCGCAAAGCGCTGGCTTTGCTGTTAAGCCTGTTTATTGGCGGACTTGTTGTTGCGGCTCTTATTTCCAGCAAAATTATTATGGTTGCAGGATTTGCTGTGCCAGCAGGGGTGCTAGCATACTCTCTAACCTTTATTGTTTCTGACGTGATAAGTGAAGTCTGGGGCAAAGAATGCGCTAACGATATTGTTCAATGTGGTTTCATTACTTTAGTTATGACATCCGCACTTGCATGGATTGCTGTTGCATGGCCAGCTGCTCCTTTCTGGGGCGGACAAGACAGTTTTGCTGCTGTTATCGGAAATACTCCCCGCATTGTTGCAGCTTCATTGGTTGCCTATATTGTCAGCCAAAAGCACGATATTTGGCTTTTTCATCTTCTTAAAGAAAAGACAAACAGCAAGCACCTATGGTTACGGAATAACGTGTCCACTATTGTCTCCCAACTCATTGATTCAACAATATTTGTGACCATCGCATTTTGGGGAATTTTACCTGTTGGCGAAGTAATACTCGGCCAATGGTTGGTTAAATTAGCAATTGCTGCTCTTGATACCCCAATAGTGTACATACTGTGCCATGCATTGCGGAAACAAACTCAAGCCGCAGAGATCCTATAAGACCGTAACAAAGCAAACTCATTTATGATCAATAAAAGGCAGCACTCAGTGCTGCCTTTTTTCTTGCCCAATCACTTAGAACTCATCGGTCTAAGACCAAACTTTATGCTACAATTCATCCCAAAGACTCAAATTTAGAGCTATAAAAGGTAAAACTATGCTAAAGATTAAATGGTTATTAGTTCTATTCTGTTGTGCAATCTTGGTTTCCAATGCAACAATTGCTCAGGCCTGCACTGGAGTAAAAACTCAGAGCACAGACGGAGCCGTTGCTTTTGCCCGTACGTTAGAATTTGGTACTCCCCTCAAGTCAAACATCCTCTTTGTACCGCGTGGACAAGACTGGGTAAGCCCTGCACCTGACGGAAATGATGGCATGACATGGCAAAACAAATATGCATTTCTCGGCCCAAACGCTTTTGGCGAAAAAATGTTTGTTGATGGCATCAACGAGAAGGGGCTTTATCTGGGGGGATTCTGGTTTCCAGGAATTGCAAAGTTCCCAAAAGCGACAGATAATGATGCCGCCAATATTATTGCACCTCAAGCGTTTGGCGCACTCATTTTAGGTACATGCGCTACCCTTGATGAAGTGCGAAAAACAATTTCTGAAATTCAGCTTGTAGGTGTCACTTTTAAAAAAATGGGAATGATCCTACCTATGCATTGGATCATAATGGACAACACAGGAAAATCCATTGTCGTAGAACCAATTAACGGTAAAATCGTAGTTGCAGACAACCCCGTAAACGTATTTACCAATTCTCCACCATTCGCATGGCATCTGCAGAATCTATCAAACTACGCAAATCTGACTTCGAGAAACAGTGCCCCTACAACCATTCGTGATTATAATGTAGTACCAATTGGACAAGGATCTGGAATGGTCGGGCTCCCCGGCGACTTCACACCACCGTCCCGATTCGTACGTATGGCCTTGCTTAGCAACTCTGTAGAGTCGATTGCAACAGCGGATGAAGCTGTCAATCAGGCTTTTCTGCTTATTAACAACATCTCTATCGTAAAAGGAGTGGCTGTAGATATTAAGCCAGATGATTCAGTTTCTGCGGACTACACACAATGGACGGCAGTATACGATCTGAAACGTCATCGTTGCTATTTTAGAACGTACGACAATCAAGATATTCGTATGGTACAACTTGATAAGCTACCACTTGAAAGCGGCCAAATACTCACCATTCCTATGTGGAATTCCAAACCAGAATACAAAGACATAACGAAACAAGCAAAGTAACGACTCTTACAGACTAAAAGTCTTGCCTATAAAAAAGCGAGTAGTGCCGAAGCACTACTCGCTTTTATTATCTTCACTTGTTTCGTCTCTTTTAGTCTTATTCCCAGTCAGTTTTCGCTTCATCCAAGGGCGGAAAAACAAAAAATACGCAAGAGCTGCAAAGCCGACTACAAATGTATCTAAATATTGCATCACAAATTCGGGATGAAACAGATATATGCCGCCAGCAATACATGCAGCAGTGAACATGAGATATAGGTTAGCAACCTTCATAAAAACTTCTCCTGAATAAAAAATACGAAATCTTTTTATGGGATACAGAAGAAGTCTGCGTAGCGCAAGGAATCTAAACGGCCTCGTCCCTCATATAGTGAATTGCGGCCTCAGGAAAGCCAATATGAACCGTCATGGAAGGGTGGAGCGTGTTGGCGAAAACGGCATTTGAATCAAGTGTTGTCGTCAATATTTGATTCTCGCACTCAACAATACCGCGCCATGCTAAGCCATATTTATCAAGATGCTTTAATATACCGGTAAAACGAACCCAATCCGGATCAAACGTATCCTGCTCACGAACCGAAACATGCTCCGGCCTAATCGCTACAAGTCCCTGTGTCATAGATTCGTGCCGAACAGATGGAATCCGCAAAGCTCCATCAAAAAGCAAGCAGGAGTTCTCAGTAAACGAAGCAGGAAGCACATTAGAAATGCCCACAAAATCTGCTACAAAAGATGAAACAGGGTGGTGAAAAATATCGTGCACAGCTCCTTGCTGACAAAGTTTACCTTTATGAATAACTGCCGCTCGCTCCGCCAATGTAAGTGCATCCACAAAGTCATGTGTGACCATAACTATAGTAATACCTGTCTGAGTATGGATATTCTTCAACACCGTACGAAAATCGGCCTTAAATTGCGGATCTAGAGACGACAAAGGTTCATCAAGCAGCAGCACATCAGGCTTACATGCAAGGGCACGTGCAATAGAAACCCGCTGTTTCTCTCCACCAGACAACCGCATAGGCTTTCGATCAACCGCATGAGATAAATTCAGCGTTTCCAACAAATCTCGTGCTATTCGTTCCCCTTCAGCTTTTTTTATCTGCTGATATCGCTGGCCGTACATAACATTCTGCAAAACAGTAAGGTGGGGAAATAGTGAGTGGTCCTGATACACGAGGCTCACTTTTCTATCTTCAGGCGGCGCACTGCTAATATCCACATCATTAATCGCAATAGAGCCAGTGTACGGCGGAGCAATACCCGCAATGCTTTCCATCACAAGAGTTTTACCAGAACCAGTAGGTCCCATAATCGCAAAAAACTCGCCTCGACGAATATGCAACGAGACATCCGATACGGAAAAATTCGGCAGGTCTATGGAAAGATTATCTATTACAATCATATTTGATCTCTATCCGGTAATGGTATTGCCCGCATACCAATAAAAAAGAGCAAGCTGACGAGAATAAGAATGACAGCTACAGGCTGTGACCATGTCAAACCGTAGGCTGTAAACCGTTCATACATCAGGACTGGTGCAATCATAGGGTGGTACGCGACGATAATCACAGCACCAAATTCACTTAATGCACGAGCCATACACATGATGATGCCCACCAGCATATGACGCCACGAAAGAGGTAAAGTTATCCGTAAAAAGGTTTGCGCCTTACTTGCACCAAGAGAACGCGAAACTTTTTCTAGACGAACAGGAATAGATTCTATGCCTGTCTTAACTGCTGAAATGTAAAAGGGCAGTCCTACAAAAAACAACACGCTAACGATCCCCGTACGCGTCCCCATAATCTCAATTCCGAGAGATTCTAAAATACTGCCAAAGTATGTGTTGGGATTAGTAATAGTAAGAATAGATATACCTATTACCGGGTGGGGAATCATAATCGGCAGATCAATAAGACTTTCAACAATACGTTTTCCGGGAAATTTTGAACGCGCAAGCAAGTAGGCCAGTGGCGTTCCGAACACAAGCGCAAGCAATCCTGCCGTGGCAGCGGTAGACATAGAGAGCCACACAGAAGCTATCACATCGGGATCGCGCAGTGTTTCCAACAATCTTTCCATCGTTGGAGCTGTAATGGTTTTTCCCAACGGGAGGGCAATGTAAAGAATGATTAAAAGAGAGGAGAAAGCAAACCAAAAATTATGAAGAAAGCCGAAGAAGGCTCGCAAAAGCGAGCCCCTTCTCCGACCAGTGCGATCAAAGCTCATACTTAGTCACGAACTTCAACAAATTTTCTAAGTGAAAGCGGAACATCATTCATACCTTCAACAGTGGTACGTGCAGGAATGAATGGTGGCTGTCCCTTATCTTTAAGAACTTGCATGCCGCCTTCTGGAGAAAGCATAAACGCAAGGAAAAGTTCAGCAGCTTCTTTATTTTTAGCACCATCTAACATGGTGATACCGTAAGTAATGGACTTGCCTTTACGGTTGATAAAAGTACCCGGTTTTTTACCAGTAACTTTAACAACAGCATTTTTGTAGAACGAAGTAAGTTTGTAATCACCAAGGTTCATGTGTGGATCAAGAGTGATAAATTTAAGACCGTGCTGCACTGCAACAGAACGATATTCCCAAGCATAATCCATATGTCCGGACTGGAGTAATGAAATAAGTTCAACAGACTTAGGACGAACGTTTTTAGCAGGGCGGTTGGCAACCAGTTTGTCGTTTAATCCTTTGACCCCGTAGAATTTTTCAGCAAGCTGCAGCACCATACATGCTCTGTAGCCACAAGGATCAAGGTTAGGGTCAGAATGTCCCCATACTACATCTTTGTTCTGTAAAACTTTGTACCAGTTCTTGCTGGAAATTGTATCAGCAAATTTTGATTTATCCGTGTAGCAGAGCACCATCTGGTTAGATGCAAAACGCACGTTCCAGGATGCATATTTCGGGATAAGGTTTTTATTGATCACAACGTAGTCGGCGGATGCCATAATATCCGCCTTTTGACCTACTTCGGAAATAAGACGAGCAAGTTTAGTAGAGCCACCAGCCTGACGCTGAACATCAACCTCTGGGTATTTTGCTTCAAAAGCTTTTTCCATTGCGGCAAAAGGAACAGAAAGACTACCCGCATGGAAAATTACTAATTTTCCGGAAGGCTGAGCAAGCGAAAGATTTGGAGTACAAATCAAACCAAAAACCAGCAAAAACAAAGCACAGACACGGAATAACCATTTATTACACATAACGACCCCTACAAACAAATTATACGTTAAATAATATGTGGGTAAAATCAGCGTATAGAGTTTGTATGTCAATGGAAAAATGAAGGTATTTTGATATTCAACCAGCTTGTTTTACTACCGAAAGAGTATAGTTCTCATTCTAACTATTTGACACAAAAGCATTTTGACGAACCAAATCAAACTGTCATTATTAGTAATTTCTCCTCCATAATTAGAACTCGTGAGCAAGAGCAAACACCAATTTGATTCAAAAGAAATATCATCAAAAAATTATCACTGGATAGAAATTACAAAATTACTCAAATCCCACATAAGGAAAGCGCATTTTCAAAATTCATTAGTATAGATTGAGGAATGATAGAGCACACAGCAACGATCATTCTCGAAACAATCTCGTAAAAAGCTAACTAGACTCCTCTCTGTGGTAGGGGGTATCATTGTCGCGTTTCACCAGCAGAAGATATGATGCCTTTTGAAGTATCTTTTTTGTACGCATGTAAGAAAGAGTTTCATGAGGGAACGCTAATGAACATTATCAACAACATATTTAAACTATTCCTAGTTACCTTTTTCATCGGTTTTTCAACCATTGCTGCTGCTGAAATCCCAGATATGGATACAAACAAATGGACCGTTGATCCCCAAAAATATGAAATGTCGCCCAAAGAATATATTCAGGCAGAATCAAGAGCTTTTTTGGCGAACTTTATTGAACGGTCAGAGCTGAATAAATTTCATCACTTCAAGACTCTCGCAACCGCAGAAGATAAATGGGTTGTATCTCCAAACCTCGACACTATCTATTCTATCGCAACGGTAAATGTGCAAGATGGCTTCACTCTCAAGCTACCTGAAGTTGAAGATAGGTTCCTTTCTGTACAAATGATTACTGAGAATCATATGACTCCATTTTATTTCTATGGTGGTGGAAGCCGCACATTCAAAGCTTCAGATTTTGATTCAGATTTTGTGGCAGTTGGAGTTCGCATGGGTACCAACGGAACAAAAGAAGATGTTCAATATGTTGTCGACAAATTACAACCCAAATACTTTATTGAAGGGGCAAAAAACGAAGATACTCTGATTCGTCCTGATACTAAAAAGATGTTGGTAGTACGAGAGGCGTTACTTTCTGCATACAACAAATTGCCCGACACATTCAGTGCGATGCAAAAAAGCACAGATCTAGTTAACGACTGGGAAAAATTTACATACGTAACCGCAGGCGGGTGGGGACTTTCAGCAGACAAAAATGCAATGTATAAACCATATTCCGACCCTGCACTTAAGGGTGAAATTTGCTACACAGCAACCTTTAAGCCCATACAATCGAAAGCTTTTTTCTCAATCACAGTTTACGGTCCTGACAAATATCTAATGTCAGACGACAACAACGTAATTGGCTCTAATCATAACATATCAATGAATGATGATGGAACATTTTCGGTGGTCTTTGGTGATACAACTTGCAAAAATTTAGCTCCAAATTTTTTGTACACACCAAAAGATGGTTGGAATTATCTGATCCGAGCATATAAACCAGATGTTGAAGCTTTTAAAAAATACAAACTGCCCGTTTTGGAAAAAAACTCCGATCAAGTAAGTCTATAACTAATCAAAACAGGTAACAGACTTACAAAAGGTACAAACAGCCAAAAAAATTGTATGGTAACTTGCAAAGAGAAACTAGGCGACAAGATAATAGTGTTTACTCATCCAACTTCTCTCGCTACTATTCTCTGCATATAAAGGAAGTTACGCATGCTTACATTGACTGTTCTTATTGAAAATATATCGCGAAGAGATGACCTTATTCCTGCGAAAGGGCTTTCCCTTCTCTTGCAAGATGGTGCAGAAAGGGTGCTTTTAGATACCGGAACTGACGGCGCATTTCTAAAAAATGCTGAGACGCTAGGAATCTCACTGAAAGACATTGAACACGTCGCGCTTTCGCACGGTCATTATGACCATGCCGGTGGTATTCCGGCACTTTGCGAATTGATTGCAGATCGAGAACAGCCGCCGACCCTCACATGTCATCCAGACTGCTTTATTGAACGCCATGTCGGAAAAGTTGCCGGAGGATGCCCAGTTCTAGTAAGAAAACTTGATGCTGGTCTAGATGAAGCTGTAGTGCGAGCAAGCTTTGAAATGCATGACACCAAAGAACCACAGAAAATTGGTTCGAAATTTCTGTTCCTTGGAGAAATTCCAAGAAAGCCCACATTCAAGGGTGGCGGCTCATTCGGCATAGCCAAGCACAACGGAAACTTTACCAATGACTTTCTTTACGACGATACGGGAATTGTTTGGGAAGGAAGGGACGGGCTGGTCATTGTAACAGGATGCAGTCATTCGGGTATTTGCAACATCATCGAAAGAGCGCAAGAGGTTACTGGAGAAAAAAGAATCGCTGCAATTGTTGGCGGCTTACACCTTCGAACAGCACCAATTCCTCAGCTGTATCAAATCCGAAAATTCTTCCAACATACCGGTGTACAGCGTTCCTATGCTTGCCATTGCACAGGGAAATGGGGATCTTTCTGGCTACCTAACAATACGCCAATTACAACTGGTGATGTTCTCAAATTTCAATAAAAAATGCTCTTCAGTGATACTGAAGAGCATTTTTCATTAAATTCCCCACTTATGCAGATCTTTCAAGCTCCCGTGAGCTGTAAAATCAAGACAAAGCGGCGTGACAGAAACAACCTTATCTACAGAAATAGCGTAAATATCTGTATCTGTCGGCTCATCGTGCATATGTCCTTTGGTTATCACTGAATCTCTCAACCGGCTCTCCATACAGGCATCCGGAAGGACAGAACGATAATAAGAATTTTGTGAAAGACGGGTTACTCGCCATGAGCTGTCAATAGATGCACAACTTGGCACATCTATTTTCAACAAATCGATACCGCGAGGGAAACCTTCTGCGATGGCTCGTTTAGTAAAGTGCTGTAAAAAATATGTTGCGGCAGCCCAGTTTTGTTCGGTGTACGTAAGGTGCATATTAATCGGTGTTTCCAACGAAACAGCAATAGAAGGAATACCTCGATATGCCGCTTCCATTGCAGCGCCTACAGTACCGGAACTGGTGATACTTGAGCCAAGATTCTCACCATAATTAATTCCGGAAATAATAAAATCGGGCTGATATCCAGCCAGAACTTTTAAGCCATGATCAACGGTACGTGCAGGGGATGCCTCACATGAAAAGGCTTTGTATGGTACCCCGCAAACGGTTAACGTCGTTTCAATTAAACAAGCATCCGGATCACCGCGATAAGCTCGCCCCATTGCAGTCTGCTGCGATGCCGGAGCAACCACAGTAACTTCTGCAAAAGAAGAAACAGCTTCAATAGCAGCCAAAATCCCAGGAGAATGTACCCCATCGTCATTTGTAATTAAAATTTTAGGCAAACGTGACTGCATAATTGAACACCCCTTTGTAACCAACGATTGTTTATGGTATAATAGATATACGGCTACCGTTGTAAGGTAGGCACGCCCCCTACAACAGAGTATCTTTCGTGTGCAATGGTATTTGATGTAAATTTATTTGGGTCGTTGACTGGAACAACCTCGAAAAATTCGATGTGGGTAAGAGGAATGAATGTGCTTCGGCCATCTATGCCCATGATTTGCAACGTCGCTTTATCCGGCACATTCCATTTTGTGCATCGAAAATTAGCAGAACCGCCTGCGAGGTAGAACACCGTCAGGGCATACTCAACGGGCTCTGCATAACGCGCGAGATTGGCTTCATTAAATGCAGTGACACTGGCTTGAGTTGTTTCAATCCAATGTAATATAGCAGCTTTTTTATTTTCGAGGGTATTGTGTTCCGGACATAACCCGACATGCTGGGTCAATGGAGTGGTGGGGAGGCCATAGGTAAAACCTCCGACAGAATTTTTTTTACAAATAAAACATGGAATCATATCCGCTCCTGAAAATAAAATAGTGGCTCCGACCAGAGTCGGAGCCAACTGATATTATATCACAAAGCTGCTACAGACTCTTTAAGTAGTCTATGCCGTTTTTAACTAAAACGGTGCCGAGTTCTGCTTCTTTACCAGCAGTCCAGCCTGGATGGTTGGTAGGGTGGTTATATGCTTCCGGATGTGGCATCATGCCTAAAATACGCCCGGAAGGATCTGTTAAACCTGCAATACCCAAAGGAGAACCGTTCGGGTTCATAGGGTATTCCTGCGTAACTTCACCGGAGTCCGGATCAATGTATTGCAGAGCAATCAGGTTATTTTCTTGTAGAGCAGTAAGTGTTGCTTCATCTTTAGCGATAATTTTTCCTTCGCCATGGCGCACAGGAATGTACAACGTTTCGATACCCTTTGTAAAAACACATGGGCTTTTTGCATTAGCTGCAAGATGCACCCATCTATCTTCATATCGGGCAGAATCGTTATGTGATAAGGAAACCTGTCGCTCAAAGTACAATTCGTCAATTGCAGGCAATAATCCAAGTTTTACAAGCAGCTGGAAGCCGTTGCAAATACCGAAGATAATGCCGCCATTGGTAAAAAAGGTTTTCAGTTGATCGAGAAGCGGTTCGCCTTGCTCTGTTTTAGCATGCCGCCAGCGGTTAGCGGCAGCTTGAGCAGCACCCAGATCATCACCATCAAGAAAACCACCCGGCAGAATCAAAAAATTGAAATCTGTTAAACTGGTGTCACCGGAAATAAGGTCAGAAAAATGCTTAATTTCAACACGATCCGCTCCAGAAATCTTTGCAGCGTGCGCGCATTCAACCTCGCAGTTCGTCCCATAGCCGGTAATAACCAGAGTATTAACCTGGGTCATTGCTCAAGTTTCTCCTAAAAAAAGATTAACACGGGGCTTTACAAAAAGTCGCTTTACATACCCAAATAGTTCGGGTAGTGACTCACGGTTTTTGAAAGCAAAAAAATAGTCACCGTTTTAATAATTCGGGACTGATAGTTATAGTTGCGTCGGCGATAACAGTCAACGGCTGACGTAACTTCAAAAAAAGTGTATACGGACGAGATACGTTCGAAACAAATATACGTGACTTTGGTCATTGAACTAATTTTTTAATAACTACGTCGTAGGCGAGAAAGAATGAAAACTAAGTTTATCTTCGTTACTGGTGGGGTTTTGTCTTCTTTAGGGAAGGGCCTTTCAGCTGCATCCATTGGTGTCCTCCTTAAAGCTAGAGGTTTAAATGTAACCATTCAGAAACTCGACCCTTATATCAACGTTGACCCGGGTACTATGAACCCGTTTCAGCATGGTGAGGTGTATGTAACGGATGACGGTGCTGAAACTGACCTCGACCTCGGTCATTACGAACGTTACCTCAACGTTCCTCTTTCTCAGAAGAACAACTACACCTCCGGTTCCATTTACCACAAAGTTATCACCAAAGAACGTCGCGGTGACTACCTTGGTGGTACCGTACAGGTTATCCCGCACATTACTGACGAAATTAAAAAATGTGTTCTCAGTCTTGCGAGTGACGATCTTGATGTTGCAATCATCGAAATCGGTGGCACTGTTGGTGATATTGAAGGTCTTCCATTCCTTGAAGCGATTCGCCAGCTGCGCACAGACCTCGGCCGCGAACACTGCATGTACATCCATCTTACTCTGGTTCCTTACCTCAAAGCTGCAGGCGAGCACAAAACTAAGCCAACCCAGCACAGCGTAAAAGAACTTCGTTCTATTGGTATTCAGCCAGATATGATCATCTGTCGTTGTGAAAAACCAATTCAGGAACACCTCAAGCACAAAATTGCTCTTTTCTGTAACGTTGACCGTGACGCAGTATTCTCCTGCGCAGATGTTAGCAACATCTACGAAGTACCTCTCGCATTTTATGACGAAGGACTCGACCAGAAAATTGCTATTATGCTTCGCCTCCCAGCGAAAAACGCGGATCTTGCCCCTTGGCAGAACCTGATCCACAACTTTAACAACCCTAAGGGTAACGTAACAATCGGCATCGTCGGTAAATACGTTGACCTTAAAGAAGCATACAAAAGTCTTCATGAAGCACTGGTACACGGCGGCCTTGCTAACCGTGTTACAGTTGAGTTCGAATATGTTAACTCTGAAGAAGTTAACGCTAAGAACGTTGCTACCAAGCTTAAAGGTCTCGACGGCATTCTCGTACCGGGTGGCTTTGGTCATCGTGGTGTTGAAGGCAAAATGCTTGCTATCAACTATGCACGTGAGAAAAAAATACCGTTCTTCGGTATCTGCCTCGGCATGCAGCTTGCTGTAATCGAATATGCTCGCAACGTTGTTGGTATTAAAGATGCGACATCTGTTGAATTTGATGAAAACGCAAAAGAACCTCTCATCTACCTTATGACTGAGTGGTACGATTTCCGTAAAGAAGCGATTGAAAAACGTGACGAAGGTACAGACAAAGGCGGAACACTGCGTCTTGGTGCATACCCTTGTAAAATTCGTCCAAAAACCAATGCTCAGGTTGCGTACGGCGAAGAGTTAATCTCTGAACGTCACCGTCACCGTTACGAATTCAACAACGCATACTACAAACGCTTAGAAGAAGCTGGAATGAGCTTCTCTGGTGTTTCTCCGGACGAAACTCTCGTTGAAATTGTAGAAGTGAAAGACCATCCTTGGTTCCTCGCTTGTCAGTTCCACCCAGAATTCAAGTCCACACCAATGAACCCGCATCCACTTTTCCGCGAGTTCGTTAAGGCTTCTAAAACGAATAAAAAATAGCACCTGCATCACTGCAACGAACAGAAGAAACAAGATTTCAACGTATGAGAAATTTTGACTTTTTGCCGCTGCACTGCGATGTACAGGGTTATTAGCGATTAAAATCGGGGCATGCGTCAGTATGCCCCGATTTTCTCTTTCAATCCCCAATTTATTCGAGTAATTTTACGCTTTACATTCCCAAATAGGATTACCGCAATGAAACATATCGAAAACGGTTCTGCATTATACGCAGAACTGACAACAAAACCTTTTGTTTTTGCTGGCCCTTGCGCCCTTGAAAGTTTTGAACTTGCTTTGGAAACAGCACATGCTGTAAAAGAAGCAGCAGAAGCAGCCGGACTGAAAGCTGTATTCAAAAGCTCATATGATAAAGCAAACCGAACCTCTCTTTCCAGTTTCAGAGGCCCGGGACTCGCTAAAGGACTCGAATGGTTGGCACGTATTAAAGAAGAAACCGGACTGCCTGTCGTAACCGACATTCACGAGCCGGAACAGGCTGCCCCAGTTGCAGAAGTCGCAGATGTAATGCAAATTCCGGCATTCTTATGCCGCCAGACAAGCCTGCTTATTGCCGCAGCCAAAACTGGTCGCGTTATAAATGTTAAAAAAGGGCAGTTTGTAGCCCCGTGGGATATGAAGCCAGCACTGGATAAATTATTCTCAACGGGCAACAAAAATATAATGCTCACAGAACGTGGCGCATCTTTTGGATATAACAACCTTGTTGTAGATTTCCGCTCATTCCCTATCATGCAGTCTTACGGCGTGCCTGTAGTATTCGATGCAACACACTCAGTTCAACTTCCGGGCGGACAGGGTGGTACTTCCGGCGGTGACCGATCTTTTGTACCTCGTCTTTCCCGGGCTGCTGTTGCCGCAGGCGTTAACGGCGTATTTATTGAAACACACCCTGATCCAGACAATGCACTTTGTGATGGCCCTAACAGCTGGCCTGTTGCTAAATTACCTCATCTTCTGCGTGACCTTTCTGCACTCTGGAGCATGAATTATGAATGCTAAGAACCTAGCCAAGGATATTAAACTCATTGTCCTTGATTGTGATGGCGTGCTCACCGATGGTGGGCTATACTACGACCATGAAGGCAACGTGACCAAACGGTTCAATGTGCTTGATGGACTTGGTATCAAGGCCGCTCAAGCTTGCGATCTGGTAATCGGAGTAATCACAGGGCTAGATGCAAAATCTGTTGCGACCCGTATGAACGATCTCGGAATTACTGATTATTATGCCGGTCATTTAAAAAAAATGGTATGCATTGAAGAAATCAGAGAAAAGTACAATCTAGAATGGCAACAGATTGCATATGTTGGGGATGACTGGATTGACTTAGCGCCAATGCGTAAAGTAGGGCTCCCAATTGCTGTGGCAAACGCAATGCCAGAAGTAAAAGAGGTCGCCGTATTAGAAACCAAAACCGCTGGCGGACACGGTGCTGTTCGCGAAGCGCTCAATTTTATTATGAACGCTCAAGGAAAACTTGAGGGTATTGTTAACTCTATAGGTGGTTAAATGAGAAAGTGGTTGATTTGGGGGGCATTGTTAGCCTTACTTGGCGGCGGCTTATTCTATCTGCAAAGCTCTGTGGAAGAGGAAATTGCAGAAAGAGTAAGTGAAGCCATTGGTAATGATGCTAAAACAAATGTTGATCTTTCTTTAAAAGGTATTGAGCTGAAGCAGGGTGAAGCAGGCAAAGAACTGTGGACCCTGAAAGCGACTAATGGCTGGTATCAGAAAGACAAGAGCATTATTGATCTTGCTGAACCGGACATCATGTACTTTGTTCAACCGGACCGTGACCAAGTGCACATTGTGGCACCAAACGGCACTATTAACCAAAATAAAGGTGTCGCCCGTTTATGGGGCGATGTAAAAGTAACCAACCAGAAAGGCACAATTACAAGTAGTGAGCTTACTTTTGAAGATAAAAAGAAACTACTCATTATGACAGGTAATGTTGTCTTCACTGGTGAAGGTTTTGACGGTTCTTCCGACGATGCAAGTTGGAATTTAAATGAAAATACGATCACAGCAACCGGTAATGTGGTTGTAAAATTCCGTGCTAAACAGCTGAACGACGCGACTGGTGGAGAAAAATAATGAAAGCTCTGTTCCGAATTCTGGTGTTATCTATTTGCATCTTTACAATCACAAACACCGCCACCATGGCAGCACCCGCTGAAGATGACGTAAAAGTCACCTCTGAAAAAATGACGTACAGCGCAGACGGACAAACCGTCGTGTTTACCGGAAACGTTGTTGTAAAACACCCAGAAGCTGATATGTGGGCAAATAAAGTTACCGTCTATTTGCTAAGCGATAAGAACGCAGCAAAATCCGATGCGACTGGTGACGTCAACCCAGGTAAAATTGAAAAAATTGTCTCAGAAGGTAATGTTCGCATCAAAATGGAGCAGAACAGACGAGGCACCTGTGATGTTGCAACCTACACCCTCAAAGATGAATTGCTTGTTATGACTGGTTCACCCAAATTAAGTGAAGGTAAAAACACCATCGCCGGCAACGTCATCAAATTCTGGGTAAAAGAAAACCGCAGTGAAGTACTCGGTTCTTCTAATCAGCCTGTAGAAGCAATTTTCTCAGCACCAGGTAAGGCAAAAAAATAAATGTCTATTATCCAAGCTGAAGGACTTTGCAAAATTTACGGCAAGCGTGAGGTTGTCCGCAATATCAATCTGCAAATGCAGCAGGGTGAAATTGTGGGACTTCTTGGCCCTAACGGCGCTGGTAAAACAACAACATTCTACATGCTCATTGGTATTGTTAAACCCAATGCCGGTGTGGTTCGTGTAGATGATATGGAAGTCACCGACTGGCCGTTGCACGAACGTGCGCGAATCGGCTTGAGCTATCTTCCTCAGGAAAGCTCTGTTTTCAAAAAACTCACAGTCTCTCAGAACTTGCAGTTGATTTTGGAACAAACAGAACTGTCCCGTGATGATCAGAAAAAACGTGAAGAAGAACTGATGGAAGAATTCGGTATCACACATATTCGTGATACTCACGCCATGCATATTTCCGGCGGTGAACGTCGCCGCCTTGAAATTGCCCGCGCGTTAATCCGAGATCCTAAGTTTATTCTTCTCGATGAGCCATTTGCAGGCATTGACCCACTCGCTGTAGATGACATTCAGGACATCATCCGTAAACTGCGTGACAAAGGAATGGGCGTGCTCATTTCCGACCACAACGTTAGGGAAACATTAAAAATTTGTGATAGAGCTAACCTTGTTTACGAAGGTCAAATAATTCTTTCCGGTACGCCGCAAGAGATTGTTGATAACCCAAAGGCGCGTAGCGTCTACCTTGGAGAAGGTTTTAGTCTCTAGTATCTTGATAAAAAATATAATTTGCGCCCTCGCAATAACGAAAAGCCCGTCCAACGGGCTTTTTTCTTGGTTGCATATAACGTTCCTATGTGGCAAAAAAGAGGTCAGTTATCTGATTTGGAATGTTTTTTGATAGGCAGTACTCATACATTATATTTCAGCTTTTTAGCTAGTCGAACCACATAGGACATTCTTATATATGGCTCTTGAACTTCGCCAACAATTAAAGCTTGCCCAGCAGCTTGTAATGACCCCGCAATTGCAGCAGGCAATCAAACTGCTGCAGCTTTCTCGCGTGGAACTTGCTGAAACCGTTCAGCAAGAGTTGCTGGAGAATCCTTTTTTGGAAGAGTCCTTGGAAGAAACCGCTAATCCAGACAAAACTTCTGCTAAAGAACAGCGTAAAGATGAACAGGAAGCTTATGACAAAGAGCTTTCTTCTAACGCTGACTGGGAAGATTATCTGGGTGATTTCTCAAGTACCACCAAACAGGTTTCAATGCGGGAAACTGAAGCATTAGAGGAAATGAGCTCATTTGAAGCTCGTCTTGCTCCTGCTCCAACGTTAGACGGTCATCTGTACTGGCAATTAATGCTTTCTCCACTCTCAGAAGAGCAAATTCGTGTTGGAGAAATCATCATTGGCAGCATCAGCTCTAATGGGTACCTACATGTATCTACAGAAGAGCTGTCACAGATTGCTCAAAGCGATCCTGAAACAGTGGAACAGCTTATTGAGCATATTCAACAATTTGACCCTGTAGGGGTTGCTGCTCGCACTCCGCAGGAATGCCTGCTTGTTCAGGTAAAAGCTCTCAATTACGATCGTGACCCAATTCTTGTAGATATTATTACTAATCATCTTGAAGACCTAGAGAAGCGTCGTTACAAACCACTTGCTCGAAAATACAAAATTTCCCTTGAAGATCTCAGAGAGTACCTAGATGTAATCCAGAGCCTTGACCCTATGCCGGGGGCACGGTTCGGTGGAGGAGAAGCACAATATGTTTCTCCAGACGTTTACATCTATGAGTACGAAAAAGAATTCGTTATCGTTCTCAATGAAGATGGTTTACCACAATTACAACTCAGTGAATTAACAGAGCAACTCCCGAAAACTACTAACGCTGAAGAAAAAGATTATTATCAGGACAAGATGCGTTCTGCCTCCTGGCTGATAAAAAGTCTGTACCAACGGCAACGAACTTTATATAAAGTAGTTGAGAGTATTGTTAAATATCAAAGAGAATTCTTCCTTAATGGTGTTACATCGTTAAAGCCGCTAATTCTTAAAGATATTGCAGATGATATTGGCATGCACGAATCAACGGTAAGCCGTATCACCACAAGTAAGTACATTTCGACCCCGCACGGTATTTTTGAACTGAAGTTCTTCTTCAACAGTGCAATTGGCCTTGATGATGGTAGTCAGGTCGGATCGGAGAGCGTAAAAGCCCTCATTAAAAAGCTTATTAGTGAAGAAAATACAAAAAAACCACTCAGCGATGAAAAAATCGGTGAGATTTTGAAAGAAAAACTGCAGGTTAACATTGCACGAAGAACTGTAGCTAAATACCGTACCGCAATGAATATCCCTTCATCATCCAAGAGAAAGGTGGTATTCTAAAAGCGAAACCAGCTGACTCACAGGGTTTCAAAAGTATCCAATTAGGAGGCACCATGAACATCGCATTCACATTCAAAAACTTTGAGCCTTCCAATCACCTAAAAGCTTATGCCAAACGACGCTTCAGCAAGCTTGGCAGATTCTTACCGAACCCTGAACACTTGGAAATGCAAGTCTCACTTTCTGTTGACAATTTCCGCCACAAAGCCGAAATTTCACTTGTATCGGATAACTTAACTCTATCCGCTACTGAACAGTCTGAAGACATGTATGCAACCGTTGATCTTGTTCGCGATAAACTTAAAGCACAGATCATACGTCGTACGGAAAAACTGCAAACGAAACGCAAGGGTGCAGAAAAGTTTGTTCTAGAAGGTACTATCCCTCCAGAAGAAGCAGTAGAGGCGGAACGAACCATCATTGGTATGGATAATTTTATACCGAAACCGATGGATCTTGACGAAGCCGCTATGCAGCTTGATGCACTTGATTATGACTTCCTTGTTTTTCTTAATGCTGAAACTGAACGGGTAAATGTGATCTACCGCCGAAAAGATAAGAATTTCGGCCTGATTGACCCCGTTTTCTAGGAAAAGTAATGAAACTGGGTGAATACCTAGAAAAAGAACTTGTACTGCCAGAGCTAACCGCCAGCACCAAACAAGAGGCGCTGGCGGAGCTCTTGGCTCCTGTCGTTGAAAAAAACCCATCCCTTGATGCTGAAGAAGTTTTTAACGTGCTTATGGAACGAGAAGCTCTCGGAACCACAGGTATTGGTAATGGCATTGCCATTCCTCACGGAAAACTTCCAGCACTCGATAAAATAGTAGTAGTAGCCGGTCGAAGCTTCGATGGGCTGGACTTTGATGCACTTGATCAAAAACCTTGTAAGATTTTCTTCATGGTTCTTGCTCCAGAAAACGTAGCAGGTACACACCTGCGCATCCTTGCCCAAATTTCGCGACTCCTGAAAGATGAAGATTTCAAACAATTATTTATGGAATCTGATAGTCAGGAAACTTTGTGGAACCTTTTATCTGCTGCGTAACATGAGTATTTTATGATTTCTGCATCTCAACGTACTATTCCTGTGATCATTATTGCCGGACTCTCCGGAGCTGGTAAAAGTAGCGCGCTAAAAGTCTTTGAAGACATGGCATACTACACTATTGATGGACTTCCGATGTCTATGACATCGCAATTTATGGAAGTTCTTACAGGCTGTGGACTTGAGAGCTATAAAGGAATTGTGCTTGGAGTTGATGGTCGGCAGTGTTCATTTAAAGATGAATGGGCAATGACTATCGATGCATTAGTTGCAGCCGGATATTCACCCACTGTCATCTTTCTTGAATCACGTGCAGATATTATCCTGCGCCGATACAAAGAAACAAGACGACCACATCCTTTTGAAGGAAACGGTATCGGCCTTGAACAGGCCATGACGAATGAACGTGCCCTCATGGCACCTGCACGTTCAGAAGCAGACTTTATTTTTGATACATCAGAGTATTCTATTCATGACTTGCGCCGTGTGTTGCAACGCAGATGGCAGTCAGAAGAAAACAATGCAAAAGGTCTTAAAGTTCATATCATGAGCTTTGGATTTAAGCACAGTACCCCTTCTGAGGCAGACATGATTTTTGATTTACGCTTTTTACCAAACCCATACCATAATCTTGAACTACGCAAATACAGTGGACAAGATGACCCAGTTGTTGCCTACGTTTTAGAAAACAGTATGGGGCAGACGTATTTAAAAAAGCTTGAAGATTTATTGCACTTTACGCTTCTGCAAATGGAAAAAGAAGGGCGGTATCGCATCACCATAGCCTTTGGCTGTACTGGTGGACGGCATCGTTCTGTTGCGGTAACTGAGGCCATTTTCGAATTTTTGAAAAAATCTGACTTTGCAGTTTCCAAAGAGCATCGTCATATTAACTTGGCGTAAGCCTAAGCTAACAACTTATATATAATCTCATGTCTACCACATTTCCTGAAGAAACAAATATTGGTGTAGTTATTGTCACCCATACCAACTACGGTGCGGCACTATTAAGTGCGGCAGAAGTTATTATGGGCAAACAACCTTCCTGCGAAACTGTAAGCGTTGATAGCGAAAAAGATGTTTCGGAAACAGTCACAGTCATTAAGAACATGGTTGAGAATGTAGACGAAGGTCGCGGTGTACTTATTTTGACCGACATGTTTGGTGGAACTCCAACAAACTTGAGTCTATCGTTACTCGGGACCAGACATTTAGAAGTTCTTACCGGCGTAAACCTTCCAATGCTGTTAAAAGTATTTGGTTGTCGTACAATGGCGCTTGACCGTCTTGCTATTGAAGCAAAAGAAGCCGGTGGAAAAGGCATTGTTATGGCTGGTGAAATCCTGCGTAGTAAGGTTAACGAGTAAATTATGGCTTGGATTCGTATCGACAACCGTTTGATCCATGGACAAGTTATTGAAACTTGGATTCCGTACACAAATGCCAAGCATCTACTCGTCGTGAATGATGACTTTGCAGATGATGTGCTGCGTCAACAAATCGCTACACTCGCAATCCCTAGTCGAATTTCTGCTGATTTTATTCACATTGCAGAAATTATGACGTACGCCCAGAGCAATAATCTTCAGGATACGCTAATTATCGTTGCAGATTGCGACGATGCGAAACGCATCCATGACGCTGGCTTCTCTTTTGAATCAATTAATATCGGGAATCTGCACTACGCACCGGGGAAAAAACAACTCTGTGACCATATTGCTATTTCCGACCATGATGAAGAATGCCTTAAATTTTTTGCTAATCACGAAATTATTCTCGATTTTCGTTGCGTACCTAACCAACCATTACAGATCAAGGGGCTATAGTAATGGATGCTGTTTTTCCTGTTATTCAATTTTCCTCAATTCCCTGGCTTAGTGGCTACGCTTTTTTTTTGCCATCCTAGCGCTGCTGCGAACTAATGTTAATTTAGGTTTTGTTGAACGCCCCTTAGCCATCGGCTTTTTTTGGGCGATCATAACAGGGGAGTGGGAACTAGCCCTCCCGGCCGCTATTTTCTTTGAGCTGTTCTGGCTCGACCTTTTTCCGGTTGGAACATACATACCACCCAACGGAACCGCCTCGCTGGTTGCAACTTTGGCCGCAGCCAGCTTTTTTTCATTAGAAATCCCATCACAACTCGTCATCCCAATGGTTCTGTCCATGCCTGCGGCTTTAATTTGCCCATACCTTGAACAGACATTACGGCAACGTCATAATATTCATCATAATGAATTGCTGGCACTCAAACACCCCGAAAGTGTCGTTGACGAGCAACTTTTTTTACATAAAATTATTAGCAAAGCATTGCTTCAAACCTTTGGTTTGAACTTTGTTTTCTTCTTTACCTACCTGCTTGTGCTAATTAGCACGATCTCTATTGCATATGATGTACATGGCTCTATTATTGAATGTTCTGGTGTTACTTGGAGCTACTTATGGTTCTTTGCAGCACTTGGAGGCGTTCTTTCACTTAGAGTCCGTCATGCCTATTATTCCTTCTTTTTTTTCCTCTTTGCCGTGGTGCTTATTACCAATCTATAGAATCCTGATGATAAAAAAAATGTGCTAAGTAGCACAGTACTACTTGGCAGCGGATTTCGTTTGTGCTATCTGTCACAAACTCAGTTTGGAAATAAGCGTGAACAACGCGTTACAACAATTTCTGGAGGAAATTACCATGGCAGTACTCGTATTAGGTCATATGAACCCGGACACCGACTCTATCATTTCTGCAATCGCTGTTGCGGATGCACTTAATAAACGTGGCATCGAAGCGAAAGCAGTAGCACAGGGCGAAGTTACCCCTGAATCCGCTTTTGTTCTTGAAAAATTTGGTCTCGCTGCTCCAGAAGTTGTGACTTCTGTTGCCGGTCAGAAAGTTTGGCTCGTAGATACATCTGATAAAGCTCAGCTCCCTGCAGACATCGACGATGCTGAAATCTGTGGCGTAATCGATCACCACAAATTGGGTGATATCACCACTTCAAACCCTCTTGAAATGTGGGTATGGCCTGTAGGTTGTAGCTGTACTGCAATCAAAGGTTTCTACGATCACTACGGTCTTGAAATCCCTGCAGGTATTGCAGGCGGCATGCTTTGCGCTATCCTTTCCGATACCGTAATGTTCAAGTCTGTAACTTGCACCGACGCTGACAAAGTGGCTGTAGAAGCTCTTGCTAAAATGGCTAACGTTTCCGACACTACTGCTCTTGGCATGGACATGTTCAAAGTTAAGTCAGCAGTAGACGGCGCAACCATGGAAGAACTCGTATTCCGTGATTACAAAGACTTTAACATGAACGGCAAAAAAGTTGGCATCGGCCAGCTTGAAGTTGTTGACCTTTCTCTTCTCGACGCAGTTAAAGCTGGCCTGAAAGAAGAAATTGCTAAAGTTAAAGCAGACGGCCGTCACTCCGTATTCCTTCTCCTCACCGACATCATGAAAGAAGGCTCCGAAATGCTCATCTGTTCTGATGACGCTTCCGTAGTTGAAAAAGCTTTCGGTGTAGCAGGTAACGAATCCGTATGGCTTGACGGCGTAATGAGCCGTAAAAAACAGGTTGTTCCTAACTTTGAAAAAGCTTTCAAATAATAGATAAACCGCTCTGATTTCAAAGCCCCGAAGAGAAACTCTTCGGGGCTTTTTATTTATTCAAACAAGTTAAATAAAACCTCGTGTTAAGAATGCTTAGCAGTTAACGCCATACATCGCAGCTCACGTAGCTTGCGACCCGATTCCTCACCAAGGTTCTGCTGCTCGGGCGGCAGTGAAACCAAAAGCAACGTTTCGAGATCAGCTTGCGCCTGCAGTAAAAAATTATTGCCAGAATCAGCCTCTACCATCATAAAAAAGGCTTCGAAAATTTGCTGCTTATGAAGAGAGTAAATAAGATCCACTTTTGTTCCAGCTCGAAGGGTGGGGTACCGTGCACCTTTCATGTGCTGCCGTGCAGCGACAGCTCCGGCTCGAATAAGATGAGTTGAGAGCTTAAGGCGCCTTCCTAAACATTCAGCAAGACTTTCACCACGTTTTTCATGTCCTATATGGCGCGGGAGAATATCCTCAGAGGTCTCTTGCTTTCCTAAATCATGGCAAAGCGCCATATAACGTGCGGTTACATCATTCTGACAACGATTAACAGTGTTCACAGTATGTGCAAGACAGTCCTCAGAGTGGTACTGTATAGGACCAGCAGGTATTTCTGACATGTTACTAAGCTCGGTAAACCAAGGATTCAAGCAGGCTGCGCCATTTAGCACCTCTAAAAATCTTCCAGGGGCAGGTGATTGCAGAGCCTTTATAAGCTCCGTTCCGACTCGTTCTGGAGTAAGGTTATCAAGCAATCCTTCTGCCGCCACATGCCGCATCATATCGACAGTCTCCGAATGAACCGAAAAATCTGGTAGCTCAGCAGCAAATCTGGCTACTCGAAAAACTCGAAGCGGATCTTGTAAAAAAGTATTTTCTGAAGCATGCCGAAGAATTTTTTTTTGGAGATCGTGCAAAGTTTGCGGTAGAGTATAGAGGCGAGCTTCTTCATCAAGAGCAAAGGCATTTATCGTAAGATCCCTGAATGTGAGATCTTCTTCAATACTTTCCCCTCTAATAGGGGCGTACTCAATGCCGTGAAGAATACATATCCCAAAATCATTTCCGGCCTTGCGTGCTGTTGGATTGCAGCTTATAAATTGATTAACGGTTCCTGAGAATACAAAGTCATATTCTTTTGGAGAGATACCAAGCAACATATCTCGCACTGCGCCGCCTACTAAATAAAATTTCATATCTTTGTCATACTTCATGCTGAGATAGTTTCCAAGAAAAACCTACCTGAGCCATAAAGCTTACGGACGGCATATGCATACTTGTTTTGTTTTACATGACCAGATTGCCAATATTGTTTCAGAGACTACACCTGAACAGATTACGAACGCTCATGCGGGATGGAAATCATTAGAAGAGTTGTCATGGAAGCAAGCTACTCACGGTAATTTTGCTATGTATAATTCCGATCTGCCATACTTCCCAGCAGACATTTATCTGTGCGGAATGTGTAGCTCAACTCTGGATGTTGCACGCGTCTTTAATGAAAAGCAGATGCTTAAAGAATGGGATTCCATTTTAGGCATACGACAGCAGAGTGGACGTGGCCAACTGCGAAGAGCATGGAACTCGCCAGAAGGGAATATTTACGCTGCAATGCGGCTTCCTTCGACAGGTTTTTTTGCTAACGAACTTGGCTCATTAGTAATCGGATTTCTACTAGCAGGTGCTTTGCAAAAACTTGGTCACAATGCACATATTAAGTGGCCAAATGATATTTTGGTAGATGATAAAAAAGTTGGGGGGATTCTGCTGGAAGAACGAGCTGGCACTTTAATGGCTGGCGTTGGCCTAAACGTGCATTCACACCCTCCAACAGAGCATTTGCGGAATGAATGGGCAGTTCCTGCCAGTTGTTTGTGCAAAAAAGAACAAACTTTGCCCATATTACAGGTGTGGCAGACACTTGTAGACTACATGCATTTTTGCTACAACGCACAGGTTGTTCAGTATACTACCGCGAAATTAATTTCGAGTGTTGAAAAACAACTTGCTTGGCTGGGGCGAGAAGTATGGATCCACGGAAGTGATCTAACCAATCGGTCGGGCAGGATAATGGGTATTTCTCAGGATGGTGGTCTTCGCCTTCGTCAGTCGGACGGAGAGAGGATCATTCATTCCGGTAGTGTTTCCCTCCACCCGTGATTAGATCACCCGATGGGTTATTTATTTGCAAAAAAGTCACCGACGCTGCATAACGAGGATTGAATGGCGATGAAGACGTTTAAAGAGATTTTGGATGAAGTGAAAGGCAAACCAATTCTGGTTGCCAACAGGGGCATTCCTGCCCGTCGTATTTGCCGCTCAATTCGTGAGCGTTTTGATGCTGTAGCTGTTATGACGGCTACAGACATTGATAAAACGTCTCCTGCCGCATCAGCCGCTCAAGAACTTCTTTTACTTGGTTCTGACCCTCGAGCGTACCTTGATATTGACAGAATTATTAGTCTGGCAAAAAAACGCGGCGCAGTTGCTATTCACCCGGGTTGGGGCTTTGCCTCTGAAGATCACAGATTCCCTACAAGATGTGCCGAAGAAGGGCTCATCTTTATTGGCTCCACAGCGGAATCCATGAACCTGCTTGGTAACAAAGTACAAGTTCGTGCTCTTGCACAAAAACTTGATGTACCTGTTGTTCCAGGCTCTGAAGGGTCTGTGGATATTCCTAACGCACGTAAATTCTGCGACGAGATCGGCTTCCCGATCATGCTTAAAGCAGAAGGCGGCGGCGGTGGACGTGGTATTTTCTTAATTCAAACTCAGGATGAGCTGGAAAGTGCTTTTGTTAAAGCGTCCACTATGGCGCAGGCATCTTTCGGCAACCCTCGTTTGTACATTGAGAAATTCTTAGCCAACGCGCGACACATTGAAATCCAGGTAATCAGTGACAAACACGGAAACGTGTTCGCATTTGACGAACGTGATTGCAGTATTCAGCGTAACCATCAGAAGCTGGTAGAAATTACTCCATCTCCTTCTGAGCTTATTACTCCAGAGTTACGTGCACGCCTCAAAGGCTATTCACGCAGCCTTGTCAAAGCTGTTGGATACGATTCTCTTGCTACAGTTGAATTCCTTGTGACTCCTGACGGTGAGCCATACCTTATTGAGGTTAACACCCGCCTGCAGGTTGAACATGGTATTACCGAAGTTCGCTACGGTATCGACCTTGTAGAAGAACAGATTGCTGTTGCTTTCGGTGCAGAACTTCGTCTTAAAGAAGACGAATTCCCACCGTCACAGATGGCAATGCAGTTACGTATCAACTGCGAAGACCCTCAGGATGATTTCGCACCTAACTGTGGTGTTGTATCTCGATACATTTCTCCTGGTGGCCCTGGTATCCGTATTGATTCCAACTTGTCTGCCGGTTACGATTTCCCATCTAACTACGACTCAGCAGGTGCACTGCTTATTTCTTATGGTCGTGGCTGGAAAAAAGTTTTGGGAACAATGGAACGTGCTCTTAACGAATACTCCATTGGCGGCGTTAAAACCACCATCCCGTTCTTTAAACAGGTAATCCGTCACCCTAAGTTCAGACAGGGCGACTTCACTACCAACTTTATTGGTAATACACCTGAACTGCTTTGCTACACAGACCTTGCTCCAGAAGCAGAGCGTATCTCCAAATTGGTTGCAGAAATTTCTGCAAAGGGTTCCAACCCGCATGTCCAGCTTGGTGAATACCGTTCCAAAGATACACCACGTATCGGCGAGTTCAAACCCGTATTACCTAGTATTGAGCTTCCAGTTCTAAAGGCAGCGCCTGTATACCCTCAGGGTGATCGCAAGGCTCTGTTGGATTTTGTTCGTGACTCAGATTACGTACATTTCTGTGACACCACTCCGCGAGACCTCACACAATCCAACAGCGGCAACCGATTCCGTCTTGCAGAAGACAAAATTATCGGCCCGTACCTTGATAACTGCGGATTCTTTTCTATTGAAAACGGTGGCGGTGCACATTTCCATGTAGCAATGCTTGCAAACATGACCTACCCGTTCACCGAAGCCAAAGAGTGGAATCAGTTTGCTCCTAAGACTCTAAAACAAATCCTTATCCGTTCAACTAACGTTCTTGGCTACAAACCGCAGCCAAAGAACCTTATGAGAGCAACTGGTGAGATGATTTGTGACCACTATGATGTTATTAGATGCTTCGACTTCTTGAACCATGTAGAAAACATGCGTCCATTTGCAGAAGTTGCTCTTAACCGTAGTGAAGTAGTCTTTGAACCAGCCATATCTCTTTCATGGGCAAAAGGCTTTGATGTTAAACACTACCTGCAAGTAACCGAAGCAATCCTTTCTATGGTTGCAGATGTAGCAGGCGTTAGCACTAGAAAAGCCTCTGAGCTGATCATTCTCGGTCTTAAAGACATGGCGGGCGTTTGCCCACCGCGATTTATGACAGAGCTTGTGACCGCAATCCGTAAGCAGTGGCCTTCCCTTGTTACCCATTACCACAGACACTACACTGACGGTCTTTTTGTTCCGACAGTTGGTGCTGCTGCAAAAGCCGGTGCACACATTGTTGACACCGGTATCGGTGCCGCAGTTCGTTGGTATGGACAGGGCGAAGTACTCTCCACAGCGGCGTACATGGAAGATGAGCTTGGACTCAAGACCAATCTTAATAAAGATATGATCCGCGAATGTAACTTTGCACTCAAACAGATCATGCCATATTACGACAAATACACCGCACCATTCTTCCAGGGAATTGACCATGATGTTGTACAACATGCGATGCCTGGCGGTGCGACGTCTTCCTCACAGGAAGGCGCATTGAAGCAAGGTTACATTCACCTTCTTCCTTACATGCTCAAATTCCTCGCTAGCACACGCAAAGTTGTACGTTACCATGACGTGACACCTGGTTCCCAGATCACATGGAACACTGCATTCCTTGCTGTAACCAACGCATACAAACGTGGCGGCGAAGAAGAAGTTCGCTACTTGTTGGAAGTGCTTGAATACGTTACCAAGTTCTCAGAGCATGAATTAAGCGAAGAGATGAAGGAAGCACGTCTTGCTATCTATCAAGATAGTAACGATGCGTTCCGTAACTTGCTTCGCGGCAAGTTTGGTAAACTTCCGCTTGGCTTCCCGGCAGACTGGGTATACGAGAGTGCATTCGGAATAGAGTGGAAGCAAGCTATTGCAACCCGTACAGAAATATCTCCATTATCAACATTGGAAGATATGAATCTTGCTGCAGAAGAAATTGATTTCATTAATCAGGTTCGTCGTAAGCCGACAGAAGAGGAATTCATTATGTTCCTCAACCATCCGGCAGACGCACTCAAGACTGTTCATTTCAAACGCGACTTCGGCAACCCGAACAATATACCGCTCGATGTTTGGTTTGAAGGTCTTGAAACCGGTAGAGAACTGCACTTTGTAGACGATCACGCAAAGCCGCACTCCATGACCATTTTGCACATTTCAGAACCTGCTAAAAATGGTAAATGTGTTGTGCGTTATGTTCTCGACTCTGATATAATGAGTTATGATGTTCAGGTGGCAACACCACATGAAGAGGAAAATGCAGGAAGCGAAAAAGCTGACTCTAGCAATCCACTTCACATAGCTGCACCTTCAAATGGTGACCTGTGGGTAATGTATGTTAACCCGGGTGATGTAGTTAAAAAGGGTGAAGAGCTCTTCAACGTTTCAATTATGAAACAGGAAAAAGCAGTACTTAGTCCCGCTGACGCTATGGTCAAGCGTGTTCTGGTAACTGCTGACTACAAAGAAACCAAAATGATGGTTCCGGTAAAAGAGGGTGACCTGCTTATTGAGCTTGGTCCAATCCCGCGCCGTTGTAGCAATGAGGCTTGCCAGAAGCCGCTCTCCATAGAAGGTATGGCATTCTGTCACTTCTGTGGTGAAAAACTGGAAGCGTAGATGGGTCTCATGCTTCGGCATGAGTAAGGATTAGAGAATATGGAGAGTCCTGAAAGGGACTCTCCATTAAATAACCACCGTGTAGGTATTGCCTATAAAAAAAGTTGTTTATCAAAATCTAATTCTAACGATGGGCGTAGAGTTATACTCTATAAGTTATAGTTTCCGGTTTTTAAAGTGATAAGTCCTTCCAGGAGGAAAGACTGATGGCCAAGAAAAAGGCTGACGATTCCAAGAGTGTTAAAGCACAAGCGACTAAGATTGAAGAACTTCAGAAAAAAATGGTTCTTACTGGTGAAGACATTGTAACCATTGGCGAGGTAGCAGAGCTTCTTGTTGGTGGTAAAAACTACAACACCGCTATTATTAGTCAGGTTGACGGTATTCGGGCTCCGCAATTTCGTGCAATCTCTTCCATAGCCTTCCACCAGCTCATGGATGAAACAAAAGTGAACGCTTCACTTGTTCGCTCCATGGTTGACAAAGAGTACAACCGAATTGACTGGAATGATCCTGAGATCAACAAAGATCCTGAGTTTTTGCAGAAGTTTGTACGAAATATCGCTAAAGAAATTCGTGCGGAAGCAGAAGCAGAAGGTACTCAGAATACTCTTAAGACCAGAACATTTGTAAACAACGTTGTTGAAGGCTTTGCAACTTCTCCGGAAGGCATCGACCAGCTTCGTAAACGTTCAGTACTGGTTCAGGCAGGCATTCTCTCTGTAGTGTTGCCTGACAGTGTAACCGGTTGCGTACGTGAAGCATACAACGCTATTTGTAAAGAAGCAGGCCTTGAAGACGTTCCTGTCGCAGTTCGTTCATCCGCAGCTGGCGAAGATTCTTGTAAAAAAGCATTCGCTGGTCTTCAGGATACGTACTTGAACATCGTTGGCGAAAACAGATGTATTGAAGCATACCATTGGGATTGCGCATCTGCATATAACCTTCGCTCAATGACCTACCGCCGTGAAGCTATTCTGGATGCAATGGCGCGTGCAGAAGCTACTGGCGATGATTCTATTGCTATTAAAGCAAAAGAAGAGTGGGCTATTGAAAACACCTCTCTCTCTGTTGTAATCATGCGCATGATTAATCCTGTTATTTCCGGTACTGCATTCTCTGCAGATACTGCAACAGGTTGTCGTGGCACAGACAGAAGAGACCTCGTTTCCATTGATGCTAGCTACGGTCTCGGCGAGGCAGTAGTAGGCGGCATGGTAACCCCTGATAAATTCTACGTGTTCCAGCGCGACGATAAACAAGAAGTTGTTATTCGTCAGATGGGCTGCAAAGACAAAAAAATTGTCTACGAAGAAAAGGGCGGCACCAAAATGGTGGACGTTCCTGATCTTGAAGCATTCCGCTGGTCACTTTCACTTGCACAAGCAGAAGAAGTAGCGCGTGGCGTTCGTGGCATTTCCATTGCCTACGGCGGCATGATCATGGATACAGAATTCTGTATTGATGATGCTGACAGACTCTGGTTTGTACAGGCTCGTCCTGAAACCCGCTGGAACGAAGAATTCGATCTTCATCCAGATACTATTTTCATGCGCCGCCTTGAGGTGGATGAAAAAGCAGCTGCGAATGCAGAAGTTATCCTCGAAGGTAACGGCGCATCCCGCGGCGCAGGTCAGGGACGTGTAAAATATCTCCGTTCAGCGCTCGAACTGAACAAAATTATCAAAGGCGACATTCTCGCTGCAGAACGTACCGACCCAGACATGGTTCCGGGAATGCGTATTGCTTCTTCCATTCTTGCAGATGTTGGCGGTGACACCAGTCACGCAGCTATTACCTCTCGCGAGCTTGGTATTCCGGCAATCATCGGTATTCAGCGCCTTGAAGTTCTTCGCAACCTTGATGGTGAAGAAATTACAGTTGATGGTACTCGCGGCAAGGTATATCGCGGTCTTCTTCCTCTTAAAGAGGTTGGTGGCGAAATGAATCTTGCAAAGCTCCCTGAAACTAAAACCAAAGTTGGCCTTATTCTTGCCGACGTTGGACAATCTCTCTTCCTTTCACGACTCAGAAATGTAACCGATTTTGAAGTTGGCCTGCTCCGCGCAGAATTCATGCTTGGTAACATTTCTATTCACCCAAAAGCACTCGAAGCTTACGATTCCGGCGAACTTGAAAGAGTAGTGGCTAAAAAAGTTCACGAACTTGAAAGCCAGCTGACAAAAGTACTTCGTGAACAGCTTGCATTGGGTATTGTTGGCGTTGACTTCAATCTTCGTGAATACGTCGGTCACTTGACTGGTCTTTCCGAAGAAATTGAAAAGCTTACTGAAAATGAACAGCCACGCGGCACTGACGAAGTACTTGCTGTACACCGTCGTATGCGTGAACTTGATCATAAGCTTGATGCATACATGGAAACTGCTACCCGTCGATTCGACGTCCTCAAGACTTCCGAAAATCTTGAAGACCACGTATCCGCTGTTATGGGCTTCTCTGATGAGTTGATGAAACTCACCGGTACTGACCCAGAAAGCACTCGTCGCAAAGCAGAGATTGATGCATCCGTAAAAGCATTTACAGCAAAAGCTGCAAATGATCCTGTTGTTATGGATGTAATCCATAAAGTAACACAGGTGCGTGTGGAAGTAGCTCTTACTTCCGGCTTAGAAAAAGAAATCCGCGATATGCGCAGCATTCCAGAAAACATCCGCACGATCATTAAATCTCGCGGATACCGTTCTGGTAAAGAACATTACGTACAGACCCTTGCACAGGGACTCGCACTGTTCGCTATGGCATTCTACGGAAAAGACATTATCTACAGAACCACCGACTTTAAATCTAACGAGTACCGCAACCTTCTTGGTGGCTCCTTGTTCGAACACTTCGAAGACAACCCGATGCTTGGCTATCGTGGTGTTTCCCGTAATCTTCATGATTGGGAAATCGAAGCATTCAAACTGTCTCGTGGTGTATACGGTGGAACCAACCTGCAGATTATGCTTCCGTTTGTTCGTACTCTCGAAGAAGGTAGAGCAATGCGCCGCTACCTTGAACAGGTGCACAAACTTAAGCGTGGTGAAGATGGCCTCAAAATCATCCTCATGTCTGAAATTCCAAGTAACGCTATTCTCGCAAAACAGTTCATTCAGGAATTTGATGGCTTCTCCATCGGTTCCAACGATATGACTCAGATGGTTCTGGCAACAGACCGAGATAACGCAAGTCTTTCCCACATCTACGATGAAGAAGATCCTGCTGTTGTTTGGGCAATTCTGTGCACCATCTTCACTGGTCAAAAATACGGTAAAAAAGTTGGTTTCTGCGGCCAGGGTGTTTCTAACAGCACCGTGCTTCGTGGCCTTGTTGCAATTGCTGGAATTGTATCTGCATCAGTAGTACCTGATACATACTTCCAGACAAAAATTGACATGGCAGAAGTAGAGCAGGAAAACATAAAAACCGAACAGCTTGGTCAGTGGCTTGGCGACAAGTACCTTGTTAAAATTCGTGCTCTGTTAAATGAAAATGGATACGGACACATTCTTAAGAAGTACAAAAACGCTCAAGACATTCTCGATTGGTACGAAGGCGAAATTGCTCGCTTACATGAGCAGCTTCGTGAATCCATCGAAACACCAAAAGAAAAATTCTACCGTCAGGAGCTGGAGCAATTCCGTGCTAAGTTCCATAAACCTGTAATTTATGCAGGTTGGGACTGGAAAGAAACCGTTCTTGATGCCCTTCATCAGGCTGGCTTCGCTAACTTTGAAGAGCAGGCTATTGCTCTCGAAGCACAGCGCAAGAAGAAATGGTAGAGCGATAATTGATTAAGTAAAGTGTGAAGGGGACGTATGCCGTAGCATACGTCCCCTTTTTCTTTTTTAAATAAAGACCTAACTCAAGTCGCACAATGGTTAAGAGAAATAAAAATCTCTTAACCTGTTGGTAAAAGAGCACCTGGTACGCCAAATACTAAGCCGTACAGCAGCACTTTTTGTTAATTATTACATTTTCAAGAGCCACAACAACTTCTAATCACCGCAAAAAAAGAAAAAAATGTGCATTTTCCACTAAAAACAACTTGCAAAACGCATAAACACGCACAAGCCACGTCTAACAGCAGTCCATATCTGCACGACGTTTTATACTAATTATTTTTTATAACTCGTTAGAACTTATTTTTATAACACTTTTTTAAACAACGTTTTTTTCCGCGGATGCTTACAATAAAAGAAATTTAATTCTATATTTTCTTCCGACCCAAACACAATAATTTCAATTCTAGCCTAGCAGTATTTTACATTCGGAAAGAGAAGCGGCATGATTAAATATATAGTGTCAACATAACTGCACCCAGCTGCTTTCACTTCAATTAATCAAAAGAAGTAAGCCGAAAAAAAGTGAGTCCGTTATATACGAACTCACTTGAATATTTCTTGCTTTCCGCTGCAAAGCAACGTAGCAAAATTTGAGCAAAGCCTTAACAGCCGCTACTTTTTCTTCTTTTTCTTTTTTGAAAGAGGAGCTTTTTTTACCTTAGGTTTTGGTTTAGCATTTTCACGTTTCTCAGCTCGAGCTGCGCGTTGTGCTTTTTTCTCTGCTCTAACTTTTTTTACTTCTTCATCGATTCGAGTAAATTCTTCTGGGTCCATTGCATGTTCTGCAAAGGCGTGCCAGATTTTATCAAGCCCTAACCCTGAAGAAGCAGAAGATACGATTGGTCTAATTCCACCAAGAATTTTTGCCCATTCGTTTTGTTTCGCATCACGTTCACGTTGCTTACATTTATCACATTTAGTGAGAATTGGGATAAGCGGCAAATCGATCTGCCTAGCATAGCTAGTCAGTTCAATATCAATCTGCTGTGGCGGAACGCGACTATCTATGAGAACAGCGAGGGCTTTAAGTCCCGGTGTAGAAATTAAATATTGGTTAATAAGCTCCGCCCATTTCTGGCGATCAGCTTTAGATACTTTTGCGTAGCCATACCCTGGAAGGTCAACCAAGTAATATTGCCAAGGCTCAACTTTATAAAAGTTGATAGATTGGGTTTTACCTGGGGTAGAACTAATACGCGCAAGATTTTTACGTCCTGCTAACGCATTGATAAGAGACGACTTACCAACGTTGGAACGTCCAGCGAGAGCAATTTGCGGTAGATCAACTTCTTGAAGTTGCTCAAGCGTATATATTGTGTCTTCTAAAATAAGATTTGGTTGCATGAGAGGCCTTTGGTAATAGTTAGTAAAGGCAACGCCAAGCTTGACAACAAGCAGCGCTTTGGAAAATATTACCCGTTTGTTTCCACCATTTCTAATGGTATAAAAGCAATGTGTAAAGACAAAGGGAGTACGCATGGCCGGTTACAACATATTGATCCTTAATGGTCCGAATTTAGGAGCATTAGGAAAACGACAGCCGGAAATTTATGGCAATAACACCATGGATATTTTACCCGAACTTGTGCAGCAGGTACTCGGTGAAAATTACCAAAGCGTTTCTCTCGAATTTTATCAAAATAATTCAGAGGGCAAACTGATTGATCGAATTGAGCAGGCAAAAGAAGAGGGTATCGATGGCATCGTGTTCAATGCCGGTGCATATACTCATACAAGCCTTGCTTTAGCAGATTGCCTTGCTTGGATTGAATTGCCGGTGGTGGAAGTGCATTTAAGTAATGTGCTCGCTCGCTCCGAACCAATGCGGCAAAAAAGTTTTATTGGTCGACACGTCATTGGTGTTATTGCAGGTTTCGGCATGATGAGTTACGCACTAGCCGTGCAGTCGCTGTTTCAGCACCTTAAAGATTAGAATTTAATTTTCCGGTCATTTATCGGAACTACTTGGAGGAATACATGTTCTCAACCACCGATTTCAAACGTGGTCTCAAAATCCTTTTGGACAACACTCCTTTCGAAATTGTTGAATTTCAGCATTTCAAACCGGGCAAGGGCGGCGCAATGATCCGCACTAAGCTTCGCAACCTCCTTACTGGTCGCGTAGTTGATAAAACTTTCCGCTCCGGTGAAAAAGTAGGTCGTCCAGACATTGAACATGCAGCAATGCAGTATCTCTACATGGAAGGTACTAATCTTGTTCTGATGGATCTTGGTTCATATGAACAGCATTACATGAGTTCTGAAAAATCCGATGGAGCAGAAAACTTCCTTAAAGATGGTCAGGAAGTAAAAGTTATGCTCTACAATGGTGACCCACTCATCCTTGAACTTCCTGCTTCACTCGTATTTGAAGTTACTCATACTGAGCCGGGTGCAAAAGGTGACACTGTTTCCAACGTAACCAAACCAGCTACCATCGAAACTGGCCTGGAAGTAAACGTTCCATTGTTTATCAGCATTGGTGACAAAGTCAAAATTGATACTCGAACTCGTGAGTACCTTGGTCGCGAAAACTCTTAAGTTCGCTTACCAACTGTATAAAAAGAGCGCACTTCATATGAAGTGCGTTTTTTTTATGCTATTTTACAAATGAAAAAATTTGTTCATATTAACATATTGAAAAATATGCTGTTGATTGCATCCAGTAATATGACTACAGTACACCAAGGTTATCAGATTCTAGACAAACTAGCAGGTTAGAGCGTCTACTTATATCTGATATGTTTTGATCATTTTCTGCTATTAATTGGAAGCACTCCTACTGGAGGATGGTATTAAGAATACGCAACGTATAACTCGCGAACTTTTTTCATTATTCATCACGTTCTGGGGCATCTTGCTCACAATCAGCCTAGTGACATTCAGTCAGGCTGACCCTAGCCTCAACCATATCGTAAGTTCGCCTAAATCTATTCACAACGCTGCAGGGCTTTTTGGAGCATATCTTTCAGGACTTCTTGTCGATATGTTTGGTCTAGCCTCGTACCTTTTAGCACTTGGATTTCTTGCTTCAGGCATCCGCTGTTTTTTTGCTAAAATATGCATAGAATGGTGGCGCTGGCTTGGCTTGGCTTTATTCAGCATCAGCATCAGCTCGTTAAGTTCCGCAGTACCACTGACTATTGGAGAAATTCAAGGTGGTGGATTGCTCGGCGACGTACTGTTTGGTGTTAATTGGTATTATTTACGCCCAACCGGCAGCACATTACTTTGGATTTTCATAACATTAAGTTCTGTCCAGCTTATGATGGGGGGCACGTGGGCAGGTATGTTCGCATGGCTCAAAGAGCATATTGGCAGTGTAAAAAAACCACTGCTCAAAAAGTCCATCACAACCAAGAAAAAAACTAAGATTAAAAAATCAGCAGAAATCAGCAAAGAAAAGAAAGCACGACGTTCACTCTTTGGTAAAAAAACTGACGAAGCAAACACCACGTTACCAGCACTCGACATTCCAAGTGATACAACTGAACCAGAAATCTGGGACGAAATTGCTTCAATGGATGCTATTCCCGCTGAATTTAACTCCGTTATTATTGATGAGCCAATAAAGAGCGGCGATGAAGCATCATTAATAGGTGAAAGTAACCCATTCGAAGATGAGCTTAATTTTCCTGAAGTAAAGAGGGCGAGCAGCAAGAGAAATAAAAAAGTCTCTTTGCCAGTACTCGATTTGTTCAGCAGCAATGACGACGACATTGAAACAACCCCGAGGGAAGTTCTTGAAACAAAAGGGCGTCTTGTAATGGAATGTCTTGAAGACTTCAATGTACAAGGTGAACTCCAACGAATTACACCAGGCCCAATCGTTACAATGTTTGAGGTCAAGCCTGCGCCTGGTGTTAAAGTTAGCAAAATTGCTAACTTATCCAATGACATCGCAATGGCATTGAGTGCTGTTGCTGTAAGAATTCAGGCGCCAATTCCGGGAAAAGATTCTGTGGGCATCGAAATACCAAACGAAATAAGAGAGTTAGTCTCTCTAAAAGAGCTCTTTGCGTCGGATTCATTTGTCCGCTCTAAAGATCCACTCACTTTAGCAATTGGTAAAGATATCTCTGGGATTCCTTTCTCTGCTGACTTGGCAAAAATGCCGCATTTACTTGTGGCGGGTGCTACGGGTCAGGGTAAAAGTGTGTTCATCAACTCAGTATTGATGAGCTTACTATTCAAAACGACTCCGGACTCGTTACAATTATTGCTTATAGATCCAAAGCGAATTGAGCTTGCAGTTTATGCAGACCTACCTCATTTGGTACATCCTGTTGTCACCGACATGTCTCAAGCAAAAAATGCATTGGATTGGGCAGTACATGAAATGGATAGACGCTACGAAGCAATGTCCCGTATGGGAGTTCGTAACGTTGTAAGTTACAATACTAAATTAAAACAGATGGGTGAAGATAAGCCTGAAAATCTTGCTGATCTTCAACCAATCCCATATCTGGTAATCATCATTGATGAACTCGCAGACCTCATGCTTACCGCAGCAAAAGAAGTGGAAATCAGCATTGTTCGACTTGCTCAGCTTGCTCGAGCAGCAGGTATTCACCTCATTCTTGCAACCCAGCGACCAAGTGTTGATGTTGTTACAGGGTTGATCAAAGCAAACTTCCCATGCCGAATCTCTTTTCAAGTTACCGGCAAGCACGACTCACGAACTATTCTCGATACCGTCGGAGCAGAGCATTTACTTGGAAAAGGTGATATGCTGTTCAAACCAGGTGGAGGGAGAATCACCCGAATGCACGGAGCATTTGTAAGTGATGACGATGTAGTCTCTGTTGTATCCCACTGGAAAAAACAACTTCCACCTTCATACAAAGTAGACTTTGTAGAATGGGCAACGGAAGGAACCGGCAACGTCTCCGGTTCAATGAATGGTGGTGCTAACGGAAACAATGGCACACCGGATGATCCATTATACGGAGAGTGTGTGGCTTTTGTTATTGAAAATGGCAAAGCATCCATCTCTCTTATCCAGCGAAGATTCCGAATTGGTTTTAACAAAGCAGCACGTTTTGTTGAACAAATGGAACAAGATGGTATTGTTGGACCAGCGGACGGTAGCAAGCCACGCACAGTGCTTGCAAAAAAAGAGCAACCAACCGGATAGATATAGGACACAATATGAATCGCATTATCACAGCTAGTTTGCTAATGTTTTGTCTTTTTTTCGTAAGCGCAGGACCTGCTAGTGCAGGGCTTGAGTCTCTTACAAAGTCATACGGAAAAGCTCAAACAGTTAAAGCTGACTTTGTGCAAACCCTTATCCATAAAGATAGTGGCGGCAAAGATGTTCGAACTGGAAATTTTGTCATCAAACGACCTCAACTGGTTCGTTGGGTAACAAACAAGCCGTTCAACGAATTGCTCATAGTAAATAAAGATGCTGTTTGGAATTATCTTGAAGATGAAGAAGTCGTATACAAATATCCACGCGAACTTGCGGATGAAAGCCAGAATGCATTACGTTTTTTGCTTGGAGACGCAAAAGTAGATAATGACTTTTACGTTGAAGATGGAGAAACAAAAGGAAACTACCTTCTTTTCCCCAAGGAACCCACAGCAAATCTTACCGAAGCAAAAATTTGGATAAATGAAGACACTGGGGTAATTTCACGACTCCGCATTGTTGATTTCTACGGAAACATCAATGACATCACATTCACGAATGTTCAATTTGATAAACCCGTAGATGATCTAATCTTCAACTTTACCCCGCCAGCAGGTGTGGATGTAGAAGATAATACTAAAAAATAAAAAAAAGCGAGTGGAAATTCCACTCGCTTTTTTATTTCTTATGTAGCCAAAACTAGCTGCTAAGGCCAGTAGCCTTATAAAGTTCAGCAAGTTCTTCAGGAGTCAACTCACGGCTTTCACCTTTATCGAGTTCACCAATCTGAATTGGTCCAATCTTCACACGATGCAAGTTAAGAATAGTCAACTCAACATCACGGAACATGCGACGAATTTGACGGTTAATACCCTGAGTCAATACCATTTCAACTCGAGTATTACCTTCATCATGTGCAAGAATTTTACATTCAACCGGAGCAAGTTTTTCGCCTTCTTCCAAAGTCATGCCTCTACGGAATTTTTCCAAAATTTCTTCTGAAACATCACCGCGAACACGTACACGATAAACTTTAGTCTGGTGCCATTTAGGATGAGTAAGTCTATGAGTCAACTCACCATCGTTGGTCAACAAAAGAAGACCGGTTGAGAAAAAGTCGAGTCGTCCTACCGGAAAAATACGCTTCTCTTTAAACTCTTCTGGAAGAATATCCAAAACAGTAGGGCGGCCTTCCGGATCATTCGCAGTACAAACAGTCTGAACTGGCTTATGAAGAAGAACATACAACGGTTCAGCTTTTTCGGTATTAAACACAACGCGTTCAGCATTTACTTCCAGCACGTCAGAAGTTGGGATAATTTTCAATCCCGGCTCTTCTACTTTTACGCCGTTAACAAATACAACACCTTGAGCAATCAGATCATCAGCTGCACGGCGGGAACAAATACCGGCAAACGCCAAAGCTTTATTGATGCGCAAAGGCTCATTCAAGTTTGGTACACTTGGCTTTGCAGGTACAAATGGCTTTTTCTCTGGACGGGGAGGACGATTCTCTGCTGGTTTGCCTTTAGCTTCTGGACGATTGTTACGAGGAGCGCCTTCTGCACTTGCATCGTAACGCATAGGGCGCTTGCCAAATGCTTCGTTACCATCACGTTTGCCTTCCTGTGGACGGCTAGGGCGATCATTGCGCCCGCGGCTTTCAAAACCACGTTTGCCAGAATCACGTCTGTCATTTCTTTCTGAAAAAGGACGACCTGAATCACGGCGTTCAGAAGATTCAAAACGGCCACGGCTATCGCGACCACCACGAGAATCTTCACGGCGATTATCACGCTGACGGTCTCCGCCACGGAAATCACGATCGGAACGACGGGAGTCAGAACGGTCGGAACGATCAAAACCATTACGGCTACCTTCGCTACGTTCTGCCGGACGTCCTCTGAAACCATCACGCTGTGGACGACGGTCTGATCCAGACTGTTCACCACGTTCGCCACGGTTCCAGGAATCATTACGACCACGACTTTCACCGCGGTTGTCACCGCGATCACGAGATTCAAAACGATCACGGTTATCACGACCACCACGAGAATCTTCACGGCGATTATCACGCTGGCGGTCTCCGCCACGGAAATCACGATCAGAACGACGGGAATCAGGACGATCGGAGCGATCAAAACCATTACGGCTACCACCTTCGCTACGTTCTGCCGGACGTCCTCTGAAACCATCACGCTGTGGACGACGGTCTGATCCAGACTGTTCACCACGTTCGCCACGGTTCCAAGAATCATTGCGACCACGACTTTCACCGCGGTTGTCCCCACGATTTTCACTGCGATCACGAGATTCGAAACGACCACGGTTGTCGCGGCCACCACGAGAATCTTCACGACGATTATCACGCTGGCGGTCTCCGCCACGGAAATCACGATCAGAGCGACGGGAATCAGGACGATCAGAACGAGGAGCAGCATTACGATTTTCATCGCGTTCTACTGGACGCCCCTTAAAACCATCGCGTTGTGGGCGACGGTCTGAGCCGGACTGTTCTTCACGATCTTTACGGCTCCATGAGCCATTACGAGTACGGCTTTCGCCACGATCATTGCGATCATTACGACCACGGTTATCGCCACGTCCACGAGAATCGGAACGTCCCTGACTGTCGCGACCGCCTTGACGGTAGTTATCTCTACCAGAAGGAGAGCGGCTAGGTAAGTCATTGTATGTATTACGTCTGCCTTCTCCATCACCATCATCAATAGGGCGGCCTTGATATTTGCCTTTACTATCGAAGTAGGAACGTTCGCTACGCTTTTGAGAGGTGCGCTCGTCGTCACGACGATCTACATTTTTGCCTGATTGGTTACGTTCGGAACGATCACCAAAGCCAGTCCGACTATCACGTCGGTCTTCAGTCTCTTGAGACGAAATTTCTTTATTTTGTTCTGACATATATTATGGTCGTAAAACTTTTGCAGCTACCTGCATGCTGGTTACGATATCCAGCATATTTGTAGTTTCGCCCACAGCTTTTTTTTCTAGCATGGAAAAATGTTCAAGACACGTTCCACAAACCAAAAGATCTACTCCATTGGTTTCAAGGGCTTTTAATTCATCCAAAACATGGCTATCCTCTGTTGCGAGGGTAACAGCACCATTGACCATTACAATACGCCACAAAGACTTGCCAAGTTCTGGCAACGTCGCTAAGAAGTTCTTCATTAACTTAGCACCAAGTACGTCATCCCCCCGGCCAATGGTGGCAGAAGAAATAAAAACGCATATACTACTGTCTACCGAAGCCAAATCGTCGTCAGTAAGAATTTCACACAGTTCAGTGTCTGAGGCAGTGGCTAATATTCGCCAACCGCCTTCTATTTGGTCGGATTTTGCAGAATATCCCTTTACAGAAAGGAACCGTACTACGTTATCTTTTGCAGCATCATTATCTACTAATATAGTAAAAACGGATGGAGCTTCTTGTTCGATCAAATTTTTGCACTGGATGACAGGCTGAGGACAGGACAGGGAAAGACAATTTAATTCAGTTTTACTCATTGCGAGCCTCCTCATACTAGTAGATACGCAGACTCGCAAGTCGTCAAATCGAAAAAAGCAATATAGTTTTAAGAAAACCATCGAATATTTAAATACGAGCCTTTCGTGGAGAAACCCAACTCATGGCAAAACGCAAAAAACTGCCTAAAAACAGCGGTAAACTTCTAAAACGTACACTACGATACTTTGCGCCTTACAAGGTATCCATTGCAATTTCTCTTATTGCTATGGCTGTTGTTGCCGCAACAACAGGGGCATCCGCGTACCTAATTAAACCAGCACTGGATGACATTTTCATCAATAAAAACAGTGACTATTTGATGATCATCCCTTTTGCGTACTTCATTCTTGTTCTTGCGAAAGGATCAGGGCGATACGCGCAAAACTACTTTATGACCTACTGTGGTCTTAAGGTGCTTGAACAGCTGCGTAACGAACTGTTCGATAAAATTATCTGCCTTCCCCTCAAGTTCTACGAAGAACAGCAGGTGGGCATGCTCATGTCACGTGTCGTCAACGATGTTGCCGAAATCCGTGGTAGTCTTCCGGCTGTAGTTAAAGGAACACGTCAATTCCTTACAATGATTGCTTTGCTATTTGTTGTTTTTTACCAGGATGCATACCTTGCAACTTGGGCAGTGCTTGTCTTACCGCTTGCTTTATTCCCGTTTATTCATTTTGGAAGAAAGCTGCGCAAGCTTGGCAAAAAGAACCAGATTCTCATCTCCGCAATGACAATATTCCTTCAAGAAAAGTTCAGTGGCATTCGAGTTGTTAAAGCATTTGCCAATGAAGAGGGCGAAAAAGCTGGCTTTCGAATTGAAAACAGCCGTATTGCTAAGCTAGCCCTTAAGCAAACCGTTGTTGGGCAGATGTCCTCACCAATCATGGAGCTTATCGGAGCCCTCGGTATTGGTTTAGTTATCTGGTACGGTGGTTCACAAGTAATCGCTGGTGAACAGACTGCCGGTACATTCTTCTCATTCGTTGCAGCACTCGTTATGTTATATGATCCGGTCAAAGAACTCACCTCTGCAAACAACTCACTTCAAAAAGCACTTGCTGGTGCAGAACGTGTTTTTGAAATTCTTGATTCTCCAGATATCAATGTCGAACAGGATGGCTCACAAATTCTTGAAGGAGTACATGAAGTTTCCTTCGATAATGTTACATTTAGCTATGATGCGACCGGTCAGCCCGCACTTAAAGATATTCATATTAATATTAAAGAAGGTGAAAAAGTTGCAATTGTCGGCCCAAGTGGCGCTGGTAAAACAACTTTTGTAAACCTTGTCCCTCGTTTTTATGAGCAGCAAGAAGGGCGTGTTCTTATAAACGGCATAGATTCCCGAAGCCTCACGCTCAAATCATTACGCAAAAATGTAGCAATCGTATCTCAGGATGCTTTTCTGTTTGATACAACAATTGCTGACAACATTGCATACTCTTCAGAGGGATGCAGTAAAGAAGCAATTGAAGAAGCAGCAAAAGCAGCATTTGCGCACGATTTTATCTGTGAATTCCCAGAGGGGTACGACACTGTCGTAGGTGAACGTGGCGTACGCCTTTCCGGCGGACAGAAACAGCGCCTAACAATTGCCCGCGCATTGTTAAAAGACGCGCCATTGCTTATTTTAGATGAAGCAACAAGCGCGCTTGACTCGGAATCAGAAAAAGTAGTGCAGTTGGCGTTGGAAAACTTAATGAAAGATCGCACAAGTCTTGTGATTGCTCACCGTCTCTCCACCATCATTTCTGCTGATAGAATTCTGGTTATGAAAAATGGTGAAGTTGTAGACGAGGGTACTCACGAATCCTTGCTTTCAAACAGCTCCCTATACCAGCGACTGTACACCTTGCAGTTTGAGAGTCATGAGGAGATTGCTTAATGAAAATTCCATTACCCATTCCTCTTATTTCTTCAACGCTTTTTCAGCTATACAAGGTCTGGTGTAAGACTTTAAAATATGAAGAAGTAGGGCGCGAAAAAGTAGATGAACTCTGGGATGCACAGACACCAATGATTGCCTGTTTATGGCACGATGAATTGTTTCCACTCATGCATGTTCGCAGGCAGCTTGATATAATAGCCGTTGTAAGCCAAAGTACAGATGGAGAAATCCTTGCTCAAGTTCTTGAGAAACTTGGCCTTCTCACAAGTAGAGGCTCCAGCTCCCGCGGTGGCGTAAAAGCATTGCTACGAGTAGCTAAAACAATGAAAACGTCCCGTCACCTTGGCTGTATTACGGTCGATGGGCCGCGAGGCCCACGCCATGAAGCTAAAGAAGGTGCCGTATTTATTGCCCACAGAAGCAAAGCGAAAGTTCTTCCTGTAAGAATAGCCATGTCTAATTCGTATATTTTCAAAAAAGCATGGGACAAATTCCAAGTGCCATTGCCTTTCTCAAAAGTTAAGATCATCTTTGGTGAACCGTATGACTTGGCAGAAGGGAGTCTTAACGAAGAATATCTTGAAAAAGAACGTAAGTGCTTAGAAGATAAACTTAAAGCCTTACTTTAAGGACAGATCGTGAATCCAATATATTCAGCCATCTACACATTAGGTTCCAAAATGACCGTCAACAGCTCTAAAGTGCTGGGATGCGCATTAGGTACCATAATGTGGAATAGTCTACCAAAGCGGAGAAAACTCGCTATAGACGCCATTCAACAGCATTTAAACGTTGAATATGAAGAGGCCGTTGTCATTGCTAAAAAAAGTTTTATGCATAACTGCCGTTCTTTTCTCGAAATATTTTTAGTTCCCAAAGTAGACAAAAACTTCATAAGTGAACTCATAACACAGGGTACAGATCTTCCATTTTCTGTCTGCGTTGCAACCGATGCACCAATAATTGCCGTAACCGCGCATATGGGCGCATGGGAAATTATGGCAGGGATTTTAGGCGAAGCTGCAACCGCAACCCACAGAGCTCAGCCGCAAATTGTTGTTCGCTCCAATAAAAATGAAAACATAAACGAACTCATTTTTAAACTTAGAGGCGGGCGTGGAGCTAAAATTCTTTCCCATAGAAACGCAGTGTTTGGAGTTTTAAGGTCGCTTAAAAAGAAAGGAGTCACTGCCTTTTTAGTCGATCACAACACCAAACGAAAAGAAGCAATTTTTACAGACTTCTTAGGTGAAACAGCCGCTGTAAACTCTGGTCCTGCATTCCTAGCCCTTAGGGGCAAAGCGGTTGTCCTGCCGGCATTCCTAGTCCGTAATGAAGAGAGGGGCTACAAGTTCATTGTTGAAGAGCCCCTCAATACTGAAGATCTTGAGGGAACCCGTGAAGAAAAGATCCAACAGATTACCAGATTCTATACAGACGCAGTTGAACGCATAGTACGTCAGTACCCAGAACAATGGTTCTGGATGCACAAGCGCTGGAAAACTCAGCCGAAGGCTGACGATTTTATTCTTCCGCGCAATGACCATAACTAAAAGAGCTCCAGACAGCGTCCTGTAGTTGCCAACAAGAATGTCAACCAACAAGCCAAATCATACACTTTCTGTGCTTAGAATAGGCAATGGCCATAGAATAGAGAAAAAGGAAATCTTTGAAGTAACAGTTCAAAGATTTCCTTTTTTTATTCAATAAGCAGCATAGAGCCATAGCCAGATACATCCTTTTTTAACGCCCGTAGCCTTATCCCTCATTTTCAATAAAAAAGCCTTAGAAAGGGCATTCTGGACAAAACAATAAAAAGACATTTATCGGTTGTTTCACAGTTATCCACATAGAGGCAACAAATTGTAATAATTCAGTCTTTTTTTATTAAAGTTAACATAATATACATTATGAGACATGAAATATGGTGTGAAATCACACCATCCTCTCTCGTATTTTTGTTGCTTGTAGATCCTATTTTTTCAAACTTCTCTCTGCGCTTTTTTAAGCGCATATTTTTTTGTCTTAACCCGTTTGCTCATCTTGTGACCAAAAACGACTCTCTGTCGATGTGAGCATGGTCATTTAAACTTTAGCCATTAACACTAAAATTTAATCTATCCGTGTTCTATTTTGCACTCTTCAAAATGTCTCATTTTTCCAAAAGCACGTTGTGATCACCAAACGGCAAAAAATGATCAAACTTGATCCGAATGAACTTAAGCCATTTTATTCAAATCAATCAGTTACGTTTCATATGTTCTGAAAATATTCGTGCTTGATACAAACATAAAAATGACGCCAGAAAAAATGTAGCCTCGTTTTCTTTCTGCCTTAAAACCGTCTTCCAATTTCAAAAAACGATGTCCTTAAAACAGATTGCCAGAATCTATTAAACTATCAGACCTGACGGGACTAAAAAAAACCGGAAGCCCTTTAAGGCTTCCGGTTCATCTTTCTATAGCTAACTAATCAGCTGGCTCTTCTTTACTTTCTTTAGAAATCGCTCGACCTGATTCTTCAAGACGGGCTAAGAACTTGTCTCTACATTCGTAGCTGCAAAAACGATGGATGGTTTCTCCGTCACGGATGCGAATGTCCTGATCAAGGGAAACAAAAGCGCCACAAACTGGGTCTTTTACCATGTCACCAGTTGCAACTTTCTTTTCCATATCTTTTTGTTTTTTATCTGTTTTCTTCTTGTTGTCATTAGTAACAAGTTTAAAAAGCAGCCAGCCACAAACTAAAAGAACTACCCATTTAATCACGCGAGCTCTCCCTTGCGATAAATTATTGCCAGATCTGATCAGCGTCTACCTTGTATTCCAGCTTGCCGAGAACTTCTGTAAGCCCTCTACCATCTGGAAACTGCAACTGCGGTGCAATCTCTTGTAGCGGAACAAGCACAAATGCCCTTTCCGTCATTCGCGGATGCGGTACAATAAGGTCTTCCGATTCAATTACTTCATTGTCGAACAACAATACATCTAAATCAATCACACGCGGGCCGAAGCGCTCTTCGCGCACCCTTCCAAGCGTATTCTCAATTTCCAGCAAATTGTTCAAAAGGTCATGCGCAGTTACATACTCTGAACACGTAACAGAGACAACCTGATTTGCAAACCATGACTGGTCTTTCTTTTCTTGTGGCTCAGTACGAAAAATTGAAGAACTCTTCGACACCGATACGCCATCAAGCGAATCAATTGCAGTTATCGCGTTTGCAAGGTTTGTATCTGTATCGCCCATGTTTGAGCCAAGGCAGATAAATGCAACTACAGGTTCTGAATACGAGATACCGCCTCCTCGAGACGCTCATTACCTACGGTAAGTGAGATACGGAAGTACCCTTCGCCCGGGGCACCAAAACCGTTACCCGGAGTAAGAACTACGCCGGTCTCTTCCAGAACTTTGGTAACAAACGTAGATGATGTATATCCATCAGGAACGTGAGACCAAACATAAAAAGTTGCATCCGGGATGTTGCATTTGATGCCTGCTTTATGCAGACCGCCTATAACGAGATCACGGCGGCCTTTGTACATGTCGCGAAGACCTGCAACAAACGGTTCACCATCACGCAGTGCGGAAATACCTGCAAGCTGCACAGCCTGGAAGATACCGGAGTCTACGTTTTCTTTAATCTTGCCAAGACCACGAACAAGCTGCTCGTTACCGCAAGCCATACCTACACGCCAACCGGTCATGTTGTATGGTTTGGACAAGGAGTTAAACTCAATCGCAACATCTTTACCACCTTCTACTTGAAGAATAGAAAGAGGCTTGTTGTTATCATCGTAATAAATCTCGGTGTACGCCGCATCCGCAACAATAATAACATTGTATGCTTTTGCAAGATCAATCAGCTTTCTGTAGAACGCTTCATCCGCAGTAGCTGCAGTCGGGTTGTTCGGGTAGTTGATGAAGATAGCTTTAGCTTTTACCCAAGTGGCTTCATCAATAGCATCAAGATCAGGAAGGAAGGAATTATCTTCCAAGAGCGGTACGTACTGAACCTGACCACCTGCAAACTCGGTTGCGATACCGTATACAGGGTAGTTAGGAGTACACACGAGGACGAGATCGCCCGGGTTAACGAAAGCAAGCGGGAAATGTGCAATACCTTCTTTAGAGCCAATAAGGCTTACCACTTCATTATCTGGATCAAGGTCAACATCAAAACGAGTTTTGTACCAGTCAGCAACTGCGGTACGATACTCTTTCATGCCAACATATGAAGGATACTGGTGGTTTGCCGCATCATCCAGCGCTGTGCGCATGGTATCAAGAACAAACTGTGGTGTAGGAGTGTCCGGATCGCCAATTCCAAGACTAATAATATCAACACCACGAGCGGCTACTTCAGCCTTAACTTTATCGATCTGTGCGAACAGATACGGTGGCACTGCGGCCAAACGGTCAGCAAGCTTGAACTCTGCCATAGCTTTGCATTCTCCTTAGGGTATATATCCCGTTACCGGTCGGGAAAAAAGAGCTCTGCCATAAGCTCTGTTCCTTACATAGTCGTATCAAATAGCTTTTACGCTTCTGTATATACCTTGAGAATGATTATCGGTCAATAAACCAGTGCACCAGATTTCTCTCGAACCACGATTTTTCTACACTTTAACAGTTCTCACTGTATGATGAACCAATTTTTTCTACTAATTAATATCGCGTAATTCAGCCACAAGTACAGTTAATTCAGACGCAAGGCGGGCTACATCGTTCACTGCAGTTGCTGATTCATTCATTGCTGCAGAATTTTCATTAGCTAAGCCATTTATTTGTGTTGCAGCGGCTGAAATTTGATCACTTGCCGTAGATTGCTCACCAGCTGCTGCGGCAATCTCGCGAACCCTGTCTGCGGTAGCATTTGCCATTGTGACTATAGTATCAAGAACTTCTGCAGAATCAGCAGACAGTCTTGTGTTTTCATCAATCGCGTCAGAGGCTGACTCTGTGGACCCTATAGACTTTTCTGCACTAATCTGAATAGCATCAACCGCTCTACTAACCTCAGTTGTTGCCTGCATGGTTTTTTCTGCCAATTTACGAACTTCATCAGCAACAACAGCAAATCCTCTACCGGCATCACCGGCACGTGCTGCCTCAATGGCAGCGTTCAGCGCAAGTAAGTTTGTTTGATCTGCGATATCATTAATTACGCTAATAATATCTCCGATTGATTCAGCATGTCCGCCCAGTTCGTGCATGTCACTTTTCAACTCAACGGCATGTTCATGCACACGCGTAATAACAGCTCGAGCCTGTTGAACTACTTCAACCCCTTGCGTGGCGCTACCACGGGTTGATTCAGCTAACCCAGAGGCATCATTTGCACTTTGAGCCACATCCATAACGGATGCATTCATCTGCTCCATTGCAGCTGCAACATCTGTTGTACCATGCTGCTGAGTTACTGAGAGTTTAAGAGACTCATCAACTTGTGAGGAAATTTCGGAACAGGACGCAGTAAGTCTATCTGTGATGACTGCAATTTTTTCAGCAGAAGCCGCAATAAGTTCATGCTGCCCCATTAAATCTTCTTCATGTTTTTTCAGCTGTGTCATATCAAGATACAAACAAAGCCCGCCAACACAAATACCATCTATATTATATAGCGGGTATACGTTCGCGAGCACATGACACTGTCCGCCTTTATGCCCATTAATTGTTACTTCGAGGTTTTTAAAAACCTTTCCATTTTTAATGGACTGACCAACCGCGGTTTCGCGTGTTCTGTCATTATAGAAAATCTCTCCAAGAGTACTTCCATGCTGCGCTTCTGGAACTCCGTCTATTTCCAGCATGTCTAAACATTCCTGGTTCGTGAACAATGCTTTTTCATCTGCATCGACGAGAATATATGGGACGGGTAATCCTTTAATAACACCAAGAAGAACGCCTTTTTCACGTTTAAGCTCTTCGATCAACATCTTCACTAATCCAAAGGTTGCATCCTGTGCTGAAAACTGCGGATGAGGAGCATCAAAATTGTCTTTCAAGATTTCTGAAATATATTTTTGTAGTTTTTCATTGTCTGCTTCAACGTACGACCCAGCAACATACATAGTGAAAAAAACAGCGACGACTAGCAAACCAGAAATAAGGAAATAAAGTGGAATCGTGCCACTTGTATTATACATAACAATACCGGATACGAGTTGAATCAGAAGTCCACTCATTGCGAGACATTGAATCTTTTTAGAATTCCACATACAATTTCTTCCTTACTTAAGGCGGATGCCGATGGCACACTTTATTATTAGAAAATAGTACTGATACAGATCAGTGTTTGCATATAACGCCGCGACTGAGATACGTAATGTTCGCACATCCATTACAATCAGAGCGAAGACGACATACTGCAAAAGCATATGACGCAATCTTCGGCGCTAAATGTTGCACTCTTATCGGAGAATAGTGTAAAATCTTTACAACCTAGCTCATACTTATGACCTTTTACACTAACAGCGGAGAGCCTATGCTGTTTCCTGTTGCCGGCATTGAAGTCCACCCTCTATTCCCCCCAGCTGTTGCTTTTGTTATTTCCTTTTTCACGTCCATGAGTGGGCTGTCAGGGGCTTTTTTGCTGCTTCCTTTTCAAATGTCAGTTCTTGGCTACACCACACCTTCTGTAAGTGCAACAAACCAACTATTTAATATTATTGCCATTCCAAGTGGAGTTTTACGCTACATACGCGAAGGCCGAATGGTTTGGCCACTCACGTGGGCTGTCATCGCAGGCACACTCCCCGGCGTTGTTATCGGCGCTATTATTCGAATCACATACCTTCCCGACACCGCAGATTTTAAATTATTTGTCGGCGGCGTGTTGCTCTACGTTGGCTATCGTCTTTTTAAAACAATCCGTTTCAAAAAAAGAATCACACTGGAAACAGATGCCATAACGCCTCCTATCGGCACTACAAAAACTCTTGAGTTTTCTTTAAAACGCATCGCTTATTCTTTTGAGGGCAAAACGTACACTGCCCCTACTGCCGGTATTTTTTCTCTTACCTTTGTGGTAGGAATCATAGGTGGAATTTACGGCATCGGCGGTGGCGCAATTATTGCTCCATTTTTTATTACATTCTTTGGGCTACCAGTTTATACAGTTGCTGGCGCTTGTCTCATGGGAACGTTTGTAACGTCTATTGCCGGCGTCGGGATTTATCAGACCCTTTCGTATATATATCCGGCACAAGTAATTGCTCCCGACTACCTTTTAGGCATATTATTCGGACTAGGCGGAATAGGAGGAATGTATCTTGGCGCGCTGTGCCAAAAATATGTTCCGGCCAATACACTTAAAGCCATCCTCACTGTCTTTATCCTGTTCACCGCAGGTAAATACATTTTGGAATATTTCTTTTAATTACAGGCACGCATAATGAACACGCAACCTCAGGAAACACTTCCAGTCAGCCATCCTTTTGTTGATAGCTATCTTCAGTTTTTACTTGTCACACGTGGACTTTCTGAAAACACGCTCACTTCATATGAAACTGATTTACGCAGCTTTTTAGTTTTTCTCGAAGACAAAAAGTACAAGGTTGAAGATGTTACTGATCAATCCATTTTTTTATACATTATGCACCTTCGTCGAGGCGGATTAAATAGCCGCAGCCTTGCGCGCCACCTGTCTGCACTTCGCGGATTTTTCCGATACTGTTTTGACGAGAACTATCTAAACGCCAACCCTGTACAATATTTAGAAAATCCAAAACTTCCTAAAACACTTCCCGACGTTTTGTCAGTAGAAGAAGTTCAAGCGATACTTGAACAACCGGATATGAAGAAAAAACTAGGATTTCGCGACCGCGCAATTCTCGAATTACTCTACGCTTCTGGTTTACGCGTTACAGAGTGTGTTACTCTGAAGCCTATTGACCTTGATCTCCAAAGTGGATTGATGCGTGTACACGGTAAAGGATCCAAGGATCGAATAGTTCCGATGCACAATGCAGCCATGCAAATTTTGCAATTGTATATGCGCGATTGGCGACCACATTTTGCCCCTATTGAAAATTTTGTTTTCCTTAACCGGTCCGGTAAGGGATTAACCAGACAAGCTATTTGGAAACTGGTGCAACGTTACGTGTTAAAAGCCGAAGTCCATAAGAATGTATCTCCTCATACGTTTAGACATTCGTTTGCAACACATCTACTGGACGGCGGCGCAGATTTACGAACCGTTCAATTACTGTTGGGACACTCAGATATTTCTGCAACAGAAATATACACACATGTTCAGGCAGACAGACTTAAACAAATCCATAAGCAATACCACCCACGTTCAAGGATGTAAGCGTGAATTCAAATTCGAAGCCCCTTATTCCGGCTCCTGTACTAATCACAGGTCACGCTAATGCAGACTTTGATTGCCTTGCGGCAATTGTCGCTGCAAGCAAGCTGTACGATGATGCCGTTCTAGTTTTCCCAGGATCACAGGAAGCAAACCTGCGAAACTTCTTTATTGAAAGTGCCACCTACCTTTTCAATTTTAAAGATGCCAAAGAAATCGATTATTCCACGGTCAAAACTCTTGTCGTTGTGGACACCAGACAACGGGAGCGCATCAGCCATGTTGCTCCGGCTTTAAAAAATCCTGATTTAGAAATCCATCTGTACGATCATCATCCAGATTCAAATGACGATCTGCCAGCAACACTCTCGGTGGTCAAACCTTGGGGATCTGCTACTTCAATCATCACGCTGTTGATTAAAGAAAAAGGACTCTCAATTACGCCAGAAGAAGCAACCATGCTGGGGCTGGGTGTTTATGAAGACACAGGATCATTCTCCTTCAATTCCACAACGGAGCATGACTTTGAAGCAGGCGGCTGGCTGAAAACAATGGGGATGGACATCAACACAATTTCAGAACTCACGACTCGTGAGCTGACCGTTGAACAAATTTCCATCCTCAACAGTTTGCTGGAATCAGCAACAACTCATGACATCAACGGTATCCCTGTTGTAATTGCAGAAACATCAGTGTCTCATTACGTGCGAGATTTTGCTTTGCTCGCTCATAAAATGATCGACATGCAGGAAGTAAAAGTTCTTTTTGCTCTGTGCCGCATGAGTGACCGGGTACAAGTCGTTGCCAGAAGTAAAATTCATTCTGTTAATGTTGGCCAAATTTGCCAGTCTCTTGGTGGTGGTGGTCACAATTTTGCGGCATCAGCTTCCGTAAAAAGCAAACCACTGTCTGAAGTAAAGGATGAGCTTTTCGGACTACTCTATTCTTCCATCCATTATGAAAAGACTGTGCGCGAGCACATGACAGCCCCCGCCATATTTGAATACGAAACCGTCTCCATGTGCAAAGCAGAATCTATTATGAACCGGTTTGGCCTGAAAGCTATTCCACTGCTTGAAAGTAGTAAAAATCCCGTTGTCAGCGGTTATCTCGAGTACCAAACAGCTGTTCGAGCCTGTTCGCATGGTCTTGGCAATGCCCCTGCCAGCACCTACATGAATAAAAAAGTTCAGACAGTGAATCCGGACGATGATTTGTACCCTGTCATGGAAATTATTGTGGGCAAACGTCAGCGACTGGTTCCAGTTGTAATTGATACACGCCTTATGGGGGTTATAACCCGTACAGACCTCATCAACACACTGGTTGAAGAACCATCGCGAGTGCCTGACAAGCTTTTTTCAGATAAAAAAGAGCGTAATGTACTCCCACTCCTAAGAGAACGCCTGCCTGAACACCATTTTGAATTGCTGACTATGGCAGGAGATCTGGGAAACAAGCTTAACGTGGCAGTGTATGTTGTTGGTGGCTTTGTACGTGATTTGCTGCTTGGCCGTAAAAATCTGGATCTCGACTTAGTTGTCGAAGGTGACGGCATTGCATTTGCTAAAAAGCTTGCCCACAGCCTTGGTGGACGAGTGCGCCAGCATACAAAATTTAAAACAGCTATCATTATATATACGAACGCGGCAGGAGAAGAAGAACGACTTGATGTGGCAACCGCTCGCCTCGAATATTACGAGCAGCCAGCGTCTTTACCTACGGTCGAACTTTCTTCTATCAAAATGGATTTATACCGCAGAGACTTTACTATCAACGCCTTAGCCATCCAGCTAAGCCACGACAAATTCGGCAAGCTCATTGATTTCTTTGGCGCTCAGAAAGATATTCGCGACAAAGTAATCCGCGTGCTTCATTCCCTAAGTTTTGTAGAAGATCCAACACGCATACTCCGTGCGATTAGATTTGAAACCCGTTTTGAATTTACCATCGGCCCACAAACGACAAAACTTATTAAGAATGCTTTGCAATTAAAGCTTATCACTAAACTTAGCGGCTCCCGAGTTTTCCATGAGCTTCAATCTATCTTTAACGAAGTAAGTCCTTATCAGTCCCTCATCAGGCTCCATGAATTCACTGTTCTACAATCCATTCATCCAGCGCTTGAGCTCTCTCCCAAAAAACGAGATGTGCTTAAAGAGATTGAAAAGGTAATGGAATGGTACAGAATGCTCTATACAAAACCATCTCCCGAGCCTTGGATCATTTACTTACTAGGGCTCACATCTGCATCAAAAGCTGATGCAATGGAGGAAGTTCTTACACGTTTGCACTTTGCACCCAAGCAATACGCAGATTTTATGGCCCTGCGGGACACCGTAAAGTCTGTAACGAACTTGATAAACGCTATCCCTCCAGAAGGTTACAGCCGACTTTACGAACTGCTTGTACCAATACCGCTTGAAGGGGTATTATACATGATGGCGCGTACAAAATCTGAAGCGGTGAAAAAACATATTTCACATTTCCTTGCTTATCTGCGCAACACAACTCTCGACATCTCAGGTGCAGATTTGCAATTACTTGGATTTACACCAGGTCCTTTGTTCGGAGAAGTGCTGCGAGAAACCTTATTCGCCATGCTTGATGAAAAAATAAAGACAAGACAGGAACAGCTTGACTTTGCATACCGCATGTTAAAAGCTAGGCAATAATAGACAGTTATTGTAAAAAAGTTATGAGGTTACACAGTAAGCATGGCAACATGCACACTCTTTTTGCAACCTAAATCTTGCTCTTCCGGCGCTTCCCGTGTAAATCGGCAAGGGATAATAATGATAGGATTGTACGGCATATTTGAAGATTCAAGTGTAAACCGAACAATTCTCCCCCGATTCATTCAGAACGAACTTAGGACGTATCATGCAACATATGTGGGCGCCTTGGCGCATTGACTATATTCTAGGCCCCAAACCTGACACATGCGTATTTTGCATTCCTGACCACACAGACGAAGATGAAGAACGTCTCATTCTTTACAGAGGCAAAAAAAACTTCATCATCATGAATAAATATCCATATAATGTGGGACACATTATGGTAATGCCGTACGAGCATACGAACTGTATTACCAAGCTTGCTGCTGATGTGACCCATGAGTTGATGGACTTGCTGCAACTATCCACCACCATTATGAAAGAAACATTTAACCCTACTGGGATCAATATAGGTCTCAATCTTGGCACTTCCGCAGGTGCCGGCATTCGCGAACATCTTCATTATCATATTGTTCCACGATGGGATGGTGATTCTTCATTCATGGCTACGTGTGCCGATGTCCGGCTTATCTCTGAGCATCTTCAGAGTACCTATGCTAAATTGAAACCAAGCTTTGATGCCCTGCCGTAGGGTGTGTAATAAGGAGTAGTCTATGCGTTTTATTAAGGTACTTTTGCTTGTTGTTGTATTTTTCCTCTGTATGGTTTTCTTCCAGCAGAATACAGCAGAACTTTCTCAGGCCATTACGCTGAAAGTTGATCTGTTGTACCAATCTTGGGAAACCATTCCACTTCCAATTTACTTTCTCATTTTGGGTGCTTTTGTTTTTGGCGCCTTTGCTGTTACTTTCTTCTTCTTACTCGAACGAGTTCGCCTGGGCTCCGCAATACGTAAAGCACGTAAGCAGCTTAAAAAGCTTGAAAAAGAAGTAAACGCTCTTCGCACTAATCCTCTTGATGAAAAAGCAAATCTGCCTGAGATTGAGCCTGAATCTGAAGGTACCCCGGAAAAAGCTACTGAGGCGTAAGCGCAACTTACGGAGGACAGCTAATGTCCATGCTGAGTCGATTGATTCCTAATAAGCGAAAATCTGTTCTTGCTACGTTTGAAACACCACATGGTGAACGAGATACCAAGGAAACTATTGCTGAACTGTCCCGAGCCGTTCGAAATGATCCCGATGCCGTTGAGATCTACATAGCCCTTGGGAACCTTTACCGTGCTCAAGGTGATATTGAGCGTGCCGTGCAATTACGTAACAACTTGATTGCGCGTCCCGGCCTTAATGAGGAATTCCGTGTTCGAGCCTTTCTCGAGCTTGGTCATGACTATCGTCGTGGCGGCTTCATGGACAGGGCACTACAAGCCTTTGAACGCGCAAGAAGAATTGCTGGAGACACTGAAGAAATCCTTCAGTCACTTGCAGTTTTATATGCCGAGGTAGGCAACTTCCTCGATGCCTCAAGACTGTACGGAAAGCTAGGCCACAAAATTGGCCAGTCTCACTATATGGTTCTCCATGGTGAGGAACTTCTCTCTCTCGGAAGTGAAGGTGAAGCTAGTAAATCGTTCAACAAGGCCCTGCGTATTTACAAAGGTTCTGTTGAAGCTTGGATTGCGAAATTCGCACTTGCCGCACAAAATTGTGAGATCCGCAAATGTAGTTCGATCCTTAAAGATGGATTGACGAATATTACTCCAAGCATGCGTTTTCTAATGCTTGAGCATATTTACACGTCTCTTGATGAATATGCAGAATCATGCGGGGACGACTTTGCCACAAAACTATGCAAAATTGTGGTAGAAGTTCTCGATACGCAAGATCCTGACATTATCATTCAGTACTACTGCGCACGTTTCCATATTTATGATGGAAATATCGAAGAGGCAAATGCATGGCTTGCAAAGACCATGGTGCTTAACCCCAATTTTTGGGCAGCACGTATGGAGTTGCTGGGACTTGCAATGAACGAGCAACCTCTTTCACCTGTCTTCAAAAATCAGCTTGGTTTCTTTGTAAACCAAATTGGGAATGTTAAGCGTTTCGTATGTAGCCATTGCGGTATCAGGCGCCTTGAAACATTCTATAGCTGCCCTAAATGCCGAAATTGGCACACAGCAGCATTTAGAATACATCTTCAAGATTAACGTTCCAGTTGATTTATACATTGTTTCAGAAAATGGCGTTGTCTCTGGGCAACGCCATTTTTCACCTTTATACAATACTGGGAACAAGCCGATATTTTTCAGGCTTGTTACGCAAAACAATTTGACACCCGATTATATATAATGACTGCAAATCGCCCTACTAAACTGACTCCTATGATGGAGCAGTACCTTCACATCAAAGATCAGTATCCACAATGTCTTCTGTTCTACCGTATGGGAGACTTTTACGAACTATTCTTTGAAGATGCTGAAGTTGCCGCGCGTGATCTTCAAATCACGCTCACTAGCAGAAGCAGCTCCAATTCAGAATTTCGCATTCCAATGTGCGGAGTTCCGTATCATGCTGTAGAAACTTATCTGCCTAAGCTTCTGGAAAAAGGTCATAACGTTGCCATTTGTGAACAAGTGGAAGACCCACGCGAAGCAAAGGGACTCGTTAAACGCGAAGTAAAACGAATATTAACTCCAGGCACTGTTGTAGAAGACGTAAACCTTGTCGCCAAAGGTCATAACTACCTAGGTGCACTTTGTTGGGATGCAAAAAACAACAGTGGCGGCCTTGCATGGGTAGATTACTCCACTGGAGATTGGTCTGGCATCCAGTTAAAAAAGCAGGCTGAATTATGGCAGTGGGCACAAAAAATGGGACCAAGAGAACTCATCATTCCTGATGACCTCACCCCGCCACCGTCTTTTTCTCTTACAGAAACAATCATTCTCAAAAAACCGGCAAAAGCTTTTTTTGACCTTAAACGAAATACAGAAAAAATTTTAGAATCTCAAAACATCGTCGAACTCGGTGCACTGGGATTAGAAAAGAGCAACGAACTTGTAAGATCATGTGGTGCTCTGCTTACCTATCTGAAGTTAACGCAGAAAGGTGAGCTTACCCACCTATCCAGATTCAAACCACTGAACCTTTCAAAACATCTCATTTTAGATGAGATTACAGAGCGCAACCTTGAACTTTTTAAAACCTTAGATGGTAGAAAAGGTCTTGGTACACTCTGGCAAGTTCTGGATCACACTCTTACTCCTATGGGCGGTCGTTTACTTGCAGAACGTATGCGCCACCCATGGCGTGACATTGCTCCAATTACCGAAACTCAAAATGCCGTTGAATACTTTTTTGCCAACGATACTCTTCGGAAGGACATCCGCACCGCTCTTGACCTTGTATATGATCTTGAACGCCTGAGTACACGTATTCAACTTAACCGTGCTGCGCCAAAAGACTTTGTTGCTTTGCGCCAAAGTATAAGCACTTTACCGACCGTTCGAAGTGTTCTTGAAAAAGTTCAAACAGAGTCAGAACAATACACCACCATGGACGATGAGCAACGACTCACCCTTCCTCCATGGCTCACTAAATTGCTCAAGCATTGGGATAACCTTGCGGATTATCACACCCTGCTCGACAATGCCTTTGTAGACAACCCACCTCCCCTCATAACTGAAGGTGGACTCTTTAAGCACGGATTCCACGATGATCTGAATGAACTTATTGAATTAAGTGAGCATGGCGAATCCAAACTTGAAGAATTACTTCAAGAAGAACAGGCAGCCACTGGCATTCAAAAGATGAAACTCAAGTATAACCGCGTGTTCGGTTACTTCTTTGATGTGCCACAAGGATCTATTTCAAAAGTTCCTGAACACTTTGTACGGCGCCAGACACTTGCTAACTCTGAACGATATTCAACACCAAAGTTGAAAGAGCTAGAGGAAAAACTTCTTGCCGCAACTGACAAACGCAAGAGTTTGGAATACAAGCTTTTCCAAAAAATGCGCGAAACCATTGTCGGTGCACGCTCTCGTTTGCTCTTTATGGCAGACCTTCTAGCCGGTCTCGATTACTGGCAAAGCCTTGCTGAAGCAGCACGCAAATGGAACTGGGCTCGTCCTGATCTGCACAATGAAACTCATATTTCCATTAAAGATGGTCGACATCCTGTTGTAGAGGCCGTTCAAGGAAGTTCTAATTTTATTCCTAACGACCTACACGTAGACAACAAACGAAAGCTTCTTCTCATTACTGGTCCAAACATGGCTGGTAAGTCTACTGTTCTTAGACAGATGGCGATCATTTGTATCCTTGCTCAGATGGGCTCTTTTGTACCGGCACGTGAAGCAAACATTGGTGTTGCAGACAGGATTTTTTCTCGTGTTGGTGCTTCTGACAACCTTGCTCAGGGTCAATCAACCTTTATGGTTGAAATGATGGAGACCGCCAGAATTTTACGACAGGCAACAAAACGCAGTCTGATTATTCTTGATGAAATCGGGCGCGGTACATCGACCTTTGACGGATTATCCCTAGCTTGGGCTGTTGTTGAAGAACTATGTAGAAAATCTGATGGTATCCGAACATTGTTTGCCACTCACTATCATGAGCTTACAGCACTGGAAGGCAAAATTGCTGGTGTTCACAATATGAACATTGCCATTAAAGAATGGGGCGGAGAAATAGTTTTCCTGCGCAGGCTTGTACCGGGGCCTTCAGACAGAAGCTATGGTATCGAAGTAGCTAACCTTGCCGGAGTGCCTGCAAATGTTGTAAAACGTGCTAAAGAAATTCTTTCATCACTTGAAAGTAATTCACAAAACTCAAAGCAGGTTCAAGCTGCAAGCATGGCGAGTTTACTACCGGGAATGCCGGAAACTCCAATTAAAACAAAAGCAGCCAAGACACCGCCCGTAAACACTGAACCAATAGACAATCCTCTTGTGACCGCATTGAAAGACCTTGATACTGATAATATGACTCCAATGGATGCATTAAAAAAACTTACAGAGTGGAAGCTCTTGTGGGGAGAACGAAATGACGCCAACTAAACGCCTTGTATGTATGATGGCAGCCTGTATACTCATAATTGCCGCAGCAGGTTGTGGATTCAAAAGTGACCCGTCACCGGCAAGCTCTGCTGATGTTTTTAAATGGAAATCAATTAAGACATCAGTTCAAAGCCCATGCATTAACATCGCTGGCGATCTTTCGGGCAATGTTTCTAACGTTGATGAAATTCTCATTGAGTTACAAAAAGCCGGCGACACTGCGGACTGCCCGGGCTGCCCATTCCAGTCAGAAGAAGATTTTACATTCGCACCAAATGAACTTGGCTTGTTGAGTGGTGGTGGCAAATTCGACGCGACAATTTGTCCAACTCAGATATCCACTCTCTACCGCCTAAAAGTTACGGCGAAGAGCAAGTACTTCGGTATGCCTGACGCAGTAAGCAAAGAACACTTCGTCGAAATGCCTTAGAAAATTCACTTTGAAGATACTACCGTCATGGAACATCAGGCACGAATAGAGCTGTGTTAGCCTTTCACAAGTAATAACGAGCAACAATATTCGACTATTCGTTCCATTCTAAATAATAAAAAAATGCTCCTCTGTTGTAAAAAGCAGAGGAGCATTTTTTTGTACCTTTTCTACGTTGTACTTTTTTCTAGTTGCGGATAAAACACACTCTGTTTATATATATCAACACGCACCATTTGGTGATTCTAATTATACGTCGAAATGACTTTTGAGAGAACTATGATCGATTTCCATACCTTTTTTACACGTGTTCAAAAAGCCACTTCTATTGCTTCACAGCATGATTTGGCTAAAGCCCTTGGAGTAAATCGCTCTGCGATTACACAGGCAAAACGTAGAAACTCTATCCCACAAAAATGGGTTTTAGCTTTATCCCGCTCATTTCAGCTTTCTACTGACTGGCTTGAATTCGGCGTAGGAAAACAAGAAGCAGCAATTGATCCTGATCTACTTGAAAATACTGCGACGTTCACTGTCCCCAAGGTTTTTGCCCGACTTTGTGCTGGTGATGGGTCTTTTGACGTTGAAGCAACTCCTATTGAAGAGCATGTCTTTAAAGAGTCATGGTTAAAACAAAAAGGAACACCGTCGGCTATGGTACTCATGGATGTTATCGGTGACAGTATGGAACCATACATATGTCAGGGCGATACCGTTCTTGTAGATAAATCACAGCAAACTCTTCGGCCAGACGTCATTTATGCCGTTGGCGCCGATGATTCTATCATGGTGAAACGTGTTGTAAAAGAACACGGCAAAATAACACTGACGAGCGACAACCCTGATTACTCCCCAATAATTATTCAAGGAGACGAGATACTCTCCTTCAGAGTTATCGGCAGAGTTGTCTGGTCAGCAAGAGACTATTAACGCCATGCACCAACTAGTTATATTTTAATTTTGATTTATTCGAATTGAGACAAACCTGTGTGACGTTCACTCATTCCATTTGCAAGCCATCAAGCATGGTGGATTAAGAAGTGCTACACGCAAAAAAGTGCCCAAAAGGGATCACACTTTTACAGCACACTACGCCATACAGGTTTGTCACAAACTTAAAGCCAGCCCATCTGGCTTTTATTTAGCACCATATGTTAACTTTTATAAACAATGAGGCTGTCATGCAAAAAAGATTCTGCACTTGTGGTTTTGTTCTTTTGGTCGATTACGTGAAGCATTCTGGAAACTGGACATACACATTGCTTGATGCAACAAAACAAAACCCACATATCATTTGTCCGCATTGCCATAAGCCACTACACATTGACGCCCTACGCTAAAAAAGTGAGTAAACAATGCAACTAGCTAGAATTATCAGTGAAAATTCTACTTTGCTCCCATACACTACATCTGAAAGTTCAAATTCTTCAAAATAATAATAATTTTAGGCAAATAGAAAAAATAAACACAATATATTTGCATCTGACATTATTTGAACGGTAGTTAACTAACGACAAATATAAAAAAAAATTACTTTCTGCTTGACGGAAACGTAACTCCTCACTATACACGCTCTTGTTGGTCGTGCTGGGACGTAGCCAAGTTGGTAAGGCATCGGGTTTTGGTCCCGACATCCGCGGGTTCAAGTCCTGCCGTCCCAGCCAAACAACAACTTATCTTGACCAGTTCAAGACAAAAAAAGCCGCCGGTTATACTGGCGGCTTTTTTTGTTTAAATTTGCCCTTCTTCGATACTGCCACCAACAGACAATACTCATCCAAAAGCACAGTACATCTTGTTGATGAAATTATGGACACGACACAATTCAAGTTGTCGCATGACCTGTCTTCAATTTCCACGCGACGAACCTCTCGCTCATGCTTCGCTGCAACTATTCAACTTCATGAAAGTACAAAAAAGTCCAATCTACGTACAAGAAAACAATCCGTTACCAACAAACATTTGGATGTCCTCTAAGGTAATTAAATTCATCTAGCCCGAAAAAGCAAAGCGGTTGAAAGAACCATGCCCTCCAACCGCTAAACAGATATTACATTTTCTCTTTCGTTTCCAACTCTTCATATCCGGTAAACATTGCTTTAATGTGCGACAACGGATGGTGTCCAGTTGTAGTCATATAAATATGAACAACAGAAAATGCCAGCATTGCAAACGCACCTGCGGTATGCAAAATCGCAATGGTAGAAAGATTAAGTGCCCACCCAAAAGCTAGCCAATCATTATACACATAGTACATAAAGCCCGTTACAATCTGAAATGGTACCAGCACCGAAACAATCCCTAAATACGTAATACGCTGAAGAGGATTATGCTTGATGCGCTCAGATTTGGGCACGGGGTGTACCTCACCTTTAAAGATTCCGGACATGTAGTATTGGATAACTTCAAACATTTTTACAAACGTTGGAACGTAATGCCTCCATTCGCCTGTGGTAATTATCCAGAACACAATAAAGGCATAAAGCACCAGCCAAGTCCATGCGCAAAAGTTATGGACAGTGACTGCAGTTCCAAATCCTAGTAGAGAAAATGACCCATGAACTTCAAATCCGGTAACAAGTAGAACAATTATCAAAGCTGCTTGTGCCCAATGCCAAAAGCGTTCGAATCGTGTGTACAGATATAATTTTGTAGATGACATATATGTACTCCTATTGCTCTTTAGGCTTACTAATTATGCGCATAATGCCGTGTATAATCACACCGAGAAGTGCAGCAATCACTGTAAGCCAACCTATGAAGTCCAAAAGACCACTTCGGTCACGTCCTGGCATATAAAATCCCGCCAAATTCGCTAGCCTGCCGTCTTTTGCATGGCACGTATCACACGCGAGTGTTTTCTCTTTAGGGGCTACCATATGCGTTATCGGGTAATGGTATTCTGTCTCAACAAAACCAAATTCCCCACTATATGGAACACCCGCTGCCGCCATCCCAACTTCAAGAGCATTGTTCCAATCAAACCCTTTCCAGTATGCTGCTTTGTCTTTACCAAAAAGGTGTGGAATTCCCATTGTCATATTAATGCTGTCGTAAGGCTGCTTACCACGGTGAACCTTAAACGGAGTAATACGTGAATCAGGATCATTCTTGTCACCTTCAACAGAATTCACCTTAACAACACTGTTCGGGTCAATTTTATCAGTAACGAGCAGGTAATCCATTTTTCCGTTGTACCAGAAATACTCAGGTTGGACGTTCTTCTCCCATACAAAATGACCTTTCTTTGTCATGTACGAAGCTTTGCCGTGTGCACCTTTTACTTTATACGGTTTGCCATCCTTCATTTTTCCGGCAGTCGACCAATCCCAGTACATTTTTGTAGGTTTCACTCGAGCAAATGCTGGAATATGGCAAGTCTGACACGCAACTTTATCTGTATGATCATTCGCTTTATGACCCATTGCGTGTGGCGTAGCAGTATGACACGATTCACACGAAATACGTTTCACAAGGTCGTCTTCAATAAGGCTCCGGCGATCCGTAAATGCTGGTTGTTTATACGTACGACCTGCTATGAAATGTGCATCCGTCGAATGGCAACGCTGACAGGTAAAATTAGCCCCTTCAGCATTCATATGCACATCAAGCTCACGGCTAGGATTAAACAATGAAGAATCTAAATCGCCGTGTTTTACTCCATCCCCTCCACCACCAAAGAAGTGACAGACACCACAGTTGGTTCGTGTCGGACGACCAACCGAAGCGGCAATCACTGTATAGTTAGGAGGCTGGAAAGTTTTTTTGCCAAATTTTGTTGGTTTAATCGCAGGGTACCCTGCCTTAGTCGGAAATTTTTCGTACGTTCCCGTGGTATCGTGGCAAACAAGACAATCAACCGCTTCCTCTTTACTTAGGTCAAATTGTCCATTCTTCCATCCATACCCGGCATGACAAGAAGTACAACGTGGTTCATTAGAATGAATTGAAATGCAAAAGTTATTAAGTGTAAGCCCATTTTTTCCCATCAGCTTTTCACTGTCAGCTGGATCAGTCCAAGTCCAGTGGATGGTTTTATGTATTTGACGTGACGCCTCATTATGGCATGTTAAACATGCTTTGGTTACATCTTCCGGAGAGGCAAATTCCTGCTGTAGAACAGTGTGGCGGCTATGATCAGTAGTCACCCAACGCTTAGCTGGCTGGGAAACTTTTCGAGCTTGCTCAGCGCCATACGTTTTATCCGGTTCCTTTGTTAGTTGATTAGCAAAAGATGTCCCCACTAAAACAATATAGAAACAACAACATCCAGCCATTACTAGGAAAAATCGCGAACAATACGTGTTCAACCTAGTTAGCATAACAACCTCCATTAGCTCACAAATGGGAGGAGAAATTGATACCGTGCTCACCTAACAGCGGGGAACACAGCAACAAACACTCAAAGAACTCCTTGCAACACAATCAAAAGCACACTGAATAAATCCCTTGCTTTCGCTAAGAGTCCTAACTCAGGGAATTACTTTTGATACTTACTTATTCTATGCAATGAATGGTATTATTGCGCATTGACATACATCAACAGGTCACAAAAAATGAAGACATTAGAACAAGCTTTTCAAGAACTTCCACTATTTGCTCAGGTGCCTGCCGAGGTTTTTCCAACACTCCTCAACGGTGCCATTGAAATGACTTACAAAGCAAAAGACATCATTATCGGGGAAGGTGAATCTCCTTCTGGTCTGTACATTTTGCTCAATGGTACAGCTAAATTATATAAAAGTTCTCCAGAAGGGAAAGAGCAGACACTTTTTGTTCTACATGACGGTGAGCCTTTCTGCCTATGCTCAACCTTTCGAAAAAAACCATTCCCTGTAACTGCTGCCGCATTAACTACATGCAAAGTAGTCTCTATCTCAAAGCAAAGCTTTTTTGCCGCCGCAGAAAAAGACTCTGCATTTCTATTCTCCATGCTTCAAAAAGTCTCAGAGCGATTACGAGACGCAATGGAGCTTGCGGGAACTCTTTCTTTGCAGGAGGTGCCTCAACGCATTGCAACATTCATTGCAAAACTTGAACCCCAAAACAGTTCTCTGAAAAAACAACAGGTGGTAATTTTACCAATGTCGCATAAAGAACTGGCAAAGGTTATCGGAGCAACACCGGAAGCACTCTCAAGAACTTTAAAACGGATGAGTGAACGAGGTATGATTGCAATAGAAGGACGAAGTGTTCATATTTTAGATCGCAAGCAACTTGAACACTGTGCGGAGATGGGATTGTAGGCGAGTGAAAGAACATCAGCCCTGCCAGCCACAAATTTTACATAGCTCTTGCAGCAGAACTTCGAAGTTTTTTAAATGTATCGTCAAAAATTCTTTGAGATTCTTCGACTTCACATCGACATTTCAAATCATGAACAAACAGCCAAATGACACTGGGTTTAATAAAAAACTCCCACGTAACAAATGTTACGTGGGAGTTTTCAACTCTTATTAAAGCGGAGTATTACAACCACTCAAAATAATCTTTCCAAGACCCTTGGTCTTCTTCACGAAGAAGCTCAGCTTCCTGTTCAGTCTTTTTAAGATAGGAAAGTCGAGCACGTTCTTTAACGTACTCCTGATAGTCTGGAACATCTTTAAAGTGCTGCATCACAAACTTATAGCGTTCATAAGCAGAGCCGTAGTTTTCACGTCGCCAGTAAAAATCTGCAACATAAACTTCGTGTGCTGCCATCAACTTACGAGCACGCTGCATTAAAGGTGTTGCCTTTTCTGCATATTCGTTACCCGGGTATGATTCCTTCAGACGAGTCAGGTATTCATAGCCTTCGGCAATGTTATCCTGAGGACGGTCAATGGAAACAAAACTTTCTAAGTTTGCGTTACCAATCTGGAACAACACATATGGAATAGCTTTATGCCGTGGATGCAATGACTCAAATTCCTTGTATGAATCAACCGCTAACAAGTAGTCGGTATCAAGGAAGTACGCATCGGCCAAGGAAAGTTCGGATTCCACAGCATATGGGCTAAACGGATATTTGTCTTTAAGGGTGTTAAAGTACTCTTTTGCTTTTGCGTAGTTTTTATCACGCATAGCATCGTTACCTGCTTCAAAAATCTCCTGAGCTGTATCTTCAGGAGGCGGCAAGTAAAAATAGTCAATAATACCGCAGCCGGATAAAACACTTAACAGTGGAAGAATAGCTAAAAAGCGAAGCAGCGTTCTACGCATTGAGTTGTTCCAAATAAAGGAAGGCAGAGTTTGCTGCAGTTGCACCATCACCAACCGCAGTAGTAACCTGACGACATTGTTTTGCTCTGCAATCACCGGAGGCAAATATGCCCGGCAAGTTAGTGCGCATTTCAATGTCTGTTAAAATGAATCCTGTTTCGTCTGTCTGCAAACCATCTGGTAGCAGTTCTTTGTTTGGCTCATAGCCAACAAAAACAAACAGGCCATCTACTGGCAGCACTTGCTCTTCTTCTGTTTTCAAGTTCTTAACGAGTACCCCGGTCAAGCCGTTCTCACCATGCAGCTCTTTTACAATGGTGTTTTTCACAACTTCAATAACAGGAGAGGCTTTTATCTTATCTTGATAATGCTTTGCAGCGCGGAAGCCTTCCCGACGGTGAATGAGATACAGTTTTTTTACCAACTTCGCCAGATAGAGGGACTCTTCGAGTGCAGAGTTACCACCACCGACTACAGCGACTGTTTGATTTCTAAAAAAATTGCCGTCACACAAAGCGCAATAAGATACGCCTTTGCCTGTCAAGAATTCTTCGTTAGGGAGACCAAGCTTTTTGTAACGTGCACCGGTGCAAATAATAACTGAGCGGGCAATAATTTCCTGATCGCCCACTTTAAGTTTGTTAGCACCATGCGCATGTATAAGAGAGGTTACTGGTTCGGTGTATCGTTCCAGTTCGTACCCCTCGAGATGCTCTGCAAAAACATCTGCGAGTTCGTACCCTTTAATACCTTTCGGAAAGCCCGGGTAGTTCTCTACTTCCTCGGTCTGCAGAACTTGTCCGCCCGGCGTTAGCTTTTCAGCCATCGCCACTGTCACCCCCGACCTAAGAAGATAAAGGGCGGCCGTCATTCCAGCCGGACCGCCCCCGATTACAAAGCAATCGAATTTTTTCATTAGCCAAGAGCCTTCTTGGTAATCATATCTTGAATGCTGCTTTTAGAAACTGCGCCAGTTACCTGCTCGAGCACTTCACCATCTTTAAAAAGAATGATGGTAGGAATTGCACGGATACCGTACTTGCTCGGTGTACCTGGGTTTTCATCAACATTCATTTTTACGATACGAACCTGGCCTTCATACTCAGCAGCAAGCTCGTCGATTACAGGTCCCATTGCACGGCATGGGCCACACCAAGGAGCCCAAAAATCCACCAATGCAGGGATTTTAGATTCGAGAATTTCAGCTTCAAAATTGCTATCTGTTACTTGAGCAGCCATTGTTCGCTCCTTTTTTACTAAACATTAAAAATTGGCCAATTGGCCATTGCTTTCAGAACTCAGTAAATATCTACAGGAGGTTATATTTACTGAAAACTATAAATAGTAAGCCTGTAAGACAGTGTCAAGAGTGAGGTAACTATTCGTTCCTCACACTTTAATTTCTAACATAAACTATGCAGATAGTCCTGTGGAATCTTTCTACCACGAGGAATGGCATCCAAGTCCAATCCGTGTGAGTATCCTTTGAGAATAAGCTGTTCACCCATATATGCGACCATGGAAGCATTATCGGTACACAGCTCGAAGGACGGGAGCGTGAGCGGAATATTTCGCCCATTAGCTACACCAGCCATCGCATCACGGATTACACTGTTCGCGGCGACGCCCCCTGCTACAATAATACTATTGATGGAGTCGCCCAGTTCTTTACGTTGATCTATGGCACGTTGCATTTTAACGCGCAACGTATCTGCAACGGTAAAGTTAAAAGATGCACAGAGTTCAGCAAGCTCAGTCACATCTCGTGTACCATTAAACAGCTCATCAATATCATTAAGGCTAGGTAGCTTTAAATGTGAATGCGCTTCAATGTACAAACTCAATCCAGTCTTTAACCCACTGAAACTAAAGTTTAGATTCTTATTGTCAAGATACGGTCGAGTAAATCGCTTTTTATCCGGTGTAGCAAGCTTGGCCAGTTGGTCAATATACTTGCCGCCAGGATATGGCATATTCAACATTTTTGCGACCTTATCAAAGGCCTCACCTGCTGCATCATCCAACGTTTTACCAAGCTCGACAAAATCATCTACCGAGCGAATAAGGAAGATCTGTGTATGTCCGCCAGATACAAGCAAACCAAGTGCAGGAAGTTTTAATTCCTGTTCTAACCCTGCTGCCAAAAGATGTGCATGTAGGTGATTGACACCTATAAGCTTTTTATCTGTTCCAGCAACAAGACCTTTTGCAAATCCAACCCCGACAAGCAGACTTCCCAACAATCCTGGACCTCGTGAGACTGCGACGTTATCTATTTGTTCTGCATCAATACCTGTTTTGGCAAGTAAAGAATCGTATAAGTGCCCAATAAGTCGATAGTGCTCACGAGAGGCAATCTCTGGAACAACACCGCCAAACAGTGCGTGAATATCAATTTGTGTAGAAATTACACTATCTACCAACTCCCCGTCTTGAACAAGAGCAAAAGCAGTCTCATCGCACGAGGATTCAATACCTAAAGTGAGCATACAAATATTCCGCAGTCCGTTCCGTTAACAACTATTTAGCCGCTTTACGGTTTTTTTTATAAATATCAGCTACTGCTTTTACATCATTCTTTGAACCAATGAAAAGCGGTACACGTTCATGCAGCTCTTCAGGCTGCAACTCAAGAATACGAGTCGTGCCATCAGTAGCGGCACCACCTGCCTGCTCTGCAAGGTATGCAAGCGGAGAAGCTTCGCATAAATAGCGTAACTTGCCCTTTGGCTTACCCGGATTGCGATAGTCTGCTGGGTACATATAAATACCACCGTTAAGAAGGCCTCGATGGAAGTCCGCAACGAGAGAACCAATGTAGCGTGCAGAGTATGGCTTGCCTAACGGGTTAGTCTCACCTTTGAAAAATTCAATAGCTTCACGGGTCGCATCATCCCAGTACTTGTAATAGCCTTCGTTCACAGAGTAAACTTTGCCCTGTTCAGGAATACGAAGATCTGGATGAGACAACAAAAATTCACCAACACTCGGGTCAAGGGTAAAGCCATGAACGCCGTCACCAGTTGAATATACGAGCATCGTGGAAGGACCATAAAGGAAATACCCCGCTGCAACCTGCTCTACACCACTTTGCAAAACATCACATAATGTAACGTCATTATTGGAAGGAGATTTACGACGCAAAATGGAGAAAATGGTGCCGACATTTACGTTAACGTCAACATTAGAAGATCCATCAAGAGGATCAAAAATGAGAATGTACTCACCTTGTTTGTATTGCTCTGGGATGCGAATAAAATCAGCATTTTCTTCAGAAGCAATCGCACACAATACACCAGTACGCTCCATACGATGGATAAGCACACGGTTTGCATACGCGTCGAGTTTCTGAACCTGTTCGCCCTGAACATTGATCTCGCCGGTTGCTCCTAAAATATCGAGCAAACCAGCTTTATTCATTGTTTTTGATATGGTTTTTGCAGCCAAAATGAGATCATAAAAGAGTGCAGTAAATTTACCGGAAGCATCAGGAGTCTCTGTTTGATGCAATAATAGATGTTCAGTAACGGTTACTTGGCGCATGGGTTTACTCCTAACTATCTATGAATATAAATTAATTTATTCATACTACAATGGAACTGGGATTTGTCAATTACCCGAAAAATATAATGTAACTCAATAGCAATACATTGAGTCTGTTACCAACTATTCTCCTGACACAAAACGGGTACCTGTATTGAGAACATCAACACAGGTACCCTTTCATGTTATTATGCAGGATGAAAGTTTGCTCTATGCATAATGACTTATAGAGTCAAACAGTTTGTTTGTAGTCTTAAAAGCAATACAGAGTGCAAGCTAGCTTGCGGTCTCTTGAGGTGTGGCTGTACCAAAAACAATTGGAATATCTCCAAGGTATCGGACAAGCCAAGTGTAAGAATTGCCGCTTTCAGTGACAACTCCGTAACTTTCATCACCGAGCATTTCTTGCCAGTTGATCTGTGCAAACGGTGTACTTTCGAACTGGTACTTACCGCTCCACAAGACTTTCTCACCAGCGAGTATAACAAGCTCTTCTGGTTTAGGAGAAAGTTCAACAAGGCTGCGCACATCAAAATGTGCGACAACAAGCCCTTTCATTTCATTATCGACAAAAAACGGCATTGCTACATACGCTTCGTTGCCAAGTGGAGTTTCGTCAACATATCCACGCAGCTTACGGAAACCGTACTTTTTGTTTTCATCAAGAAGCGGAGCGACATTTAAAGGCTTCATACTTACAGCGGGACGCTGCATTAGCACTTTGCCTTCAAGGTTCACAACGGCAACACCGGAAAGCCAAGGAAAACGCTGCGTGGTTGCTTCAACCCAAGCAAGGTCTGGAAAAACATCTTTTCCGTCAATAACACGAACGAATTTTTCCAACTCTTCCCCAATCGGGGTATACATAACAGCCAAATTTTCTTCAGCTGTTTCAACATCAACTTCAGAAAATTTAAGTTCAGCAGGGGTATTCAAATATGTATTATAGTACCCTTTAGTCTCACGCCATGTGTTGTTAACACTTTGCTTGCAACCAGTTAATAAGACTAGCAGCGCGCACAAGGCAACACCACACTTCAATGAATAATGCAATACAATCTCCTGAAACTATAAAGGAAAGAATTACGAGGCTCGAGCTTCTAGACGTTCTGCAAGTGCTTCAAGCGTGTGGACAATTCTGTCCTTGCTTGTAACAGTTTCAGATTCATCCGGCACAGTGTGTTTCCTGTCTGCCAGAATCTTTGTTCGAAGCTCAGTAATATTCTCAAGCTCTTCCCTGCTTGTTACTTGCTCTGTGAGTTCGTCACAAAGCTCGAGAGCACCTTTCAGATCACCTTGGTCCGCAAGTATTTGCGCCATAGACAAAGTGCGTTCTGAAATGGACTCCCCCCCTTCCATGGTTCCACTAAAAACAGTTTCCTGTTTGCGTATCAGCGGAATTTCACCTTCTAGTTCTGCTAAACTTTTTAACTGAGAAATATCTTGTGGCGATGTAACCGGCACAACAGTTTCCGCAACATCCTCTACCGATTCCATATCATGGTCGGCAGGTACAGATTCTGAAACTGGTGCAGAGTTTTGTTTTGATATTGGATGAGAAATAAGAAAACTGTCAGCATTCTCTTCCAGACAAGCCTGAAGACCTCTATCAATAACATCACGCCAAGTAATCGGAGTTTCTTCAAAAGCCGCCGCAAGAAAAGTCATTGCGAGCGCAGCATCTTGAGAGCCAGGTTCAGCAGCAAGCAACCCTGCCCAAATTTTCCAGAAATTCGGATACCGCTTTAGAATTTCTCCAAGCGCCCCAAGTTCTGTATGAATCTGGTCAAAATCTTCTACCCGTTCAAGGCAGTTTAACAGTAGCAAGCGGGCTTCAAAATGCTCCGGATGCCTTTCTAATCCTGCCTTTAAAACAGAGACAGCTTCAATAAGATCCCTTTCTTTTACGAGAAGTCGCGCAAGTGGAAAAAACACCTTAGAACCTGGATCGAGCTCCAAAACTTCCTTATACCACTTGATCTTTGCTTGAATCATTCGCGCACTCCAACAGGGATCTTGATTTTGCTATCGGGAAAAATATACAATATTTCATTACTTTTAACAAATCCAAGACGTGCTCTTATAATTTTTTCGACGTATTCTGAGTCATTCTGCAAAAGTCGTATTTCATGACTCAACAAATACGCTTTTTCATCAAGCATATCCTGCTGTTGCGTAAAAGCATACGTGTCAGCTTTAAGCGTCTGGTAATTGCTCACCCCATTGTCACTCACTAACAGATAAACTATTAGCGTAAGGTTAAGCAGCACAGATAACGCCAGCAAAATTCGTTTTATTAGCATAGCTATTGTAAAAAACGTCGCCTTTCAGCAGTAACCTTCACATGCGACATAGGGAACTGCAGTTCTTCCAGGAAGTTAGCTGTTGCAGACTCAATGCGTGCAACATCATCTTCAACTAGCTCCATCTCATTGATTCGCTCTATCAGCATTTTTAACATGCCGAATTCATCCCGCAAATCATGACTCAATTCAATTTCGTCAAGATCAGGTTCCAGCTCAAGAATTGTATGCAGGCAATTGCGCAGCCTGCTTTTCAATTCTTCAAGTTCTCTCATGTATTTTCCTTGCGAGTCTAACATAAAAGGGATGCACCTTCTGTCATATGCTCTCAGCAGAAATTTTATTTTTGTTCGTCCTGCTGTAACCAGTTTTTATAAAACCCGAAAAGGTAATTTCCACCAGAAAATACAGTCAGGATCAATGCAATGTAAAGAAGTATTTCGCCAATAACGGCGACATCATACCCGAACAAAGGGTAATGAATAATCATAGGAGAAAGTGCTAACATTTGTAATACGGTTTTCATTTTTCCGTATTTATCTGCTGCAATAACAATCCCTTCATCAGAAGCCATTGCACGTAAGCCAGTTACTATAAGTTCTCGGCAAATGATTGTAATAACAACCCAAGCTGGCGCCCAACCAAGTTCTACAAGCATGACAAGTACTGAGCAAATCAGCAATTTGTCCGCAAGCGGATCGAGAAATTTTCCGAAGCTTGTTACCATACCTTCACGACGGGCAATAAAGCCGTCCACAAGGTCTGAGAACGAAGCAAGAGAAAAAAGAAAAAATGCAAGTAAACAAGTTGTTTCACTCGGGAAGTACAAAAGTACAACCACAAATGGAACCAACAAAACTCTGAACATGGTAATCTTGTTCGCCAAATTAAACATGTGTGCTCTACCTCTAGCTGGTTTATTCAAGATAACGCTGTGTACCACAGTTCATACAAGGTGCAAAGACTGCGAGGACACCAAAATATAATATATTGATAGCATCTAGAGTTATTTGAAGTATTTTTTTATATTTTTGCATAAAAAAACCATGACGAGACCGTCATGGTTTTTTTATTTCGTACAACATAACAAAGGGGAAGCCTCTGTATGCTTCTTTCGAAAGCCTTACCTATGAATGATCTGAGGATACAGACTCAAGGCTACAGTTAAGCGCTTTTACGATGTTGTCTGCAAGATTCTGGAAGCCTGCTTTTGCAGCAGTGTCCTCTTCAAGCATAACAACAGGAACACCTCTGTCCGCAGCCACTACGGTTGCAGGATCGAGCGGAATGGCACCAAGGAATTCAAGACCATACTTTTCAGCAAGCTTTTCCCCGCCACCCTTCTTAAACAGCTCGATCTCCTCACCACAGTGCGGACATGAAAGGCCGCTCATATTTTCAACTACACCAAGCACATTAGCTTTTGCGTACTGGAGGAAGTTAACAGCCTTTCGTACGTCTGCAAGAGAGACTTCCTGCGGAGTAGTAACTACAACAGAAGTTGCGTCCGGAATAGTTTTAAGAACAGTCATGTGCTCATCGCCAGTTCCTGGAGGGGAATCAATAAGCAAAAAGTCAAGCTCGCCCCAGTTTACATCTGAAACAAACTGACGGATTGCTGCTGTTTTTTTAGGACCACGCCACAATACGGCAGTATCCTTATCTTTCAGCAAAGAATCCATAGAAACAACATATAAATTGTCGTTAACCTTTGCAGGATTCAACAAACCACCACGATCTGATTCGAGTCCAGAATCTTTTATACCGAGAAGGCCAGGAATACTTGGACCATGAATATCAACATCCAAGATGCCTACTTTAAAACCCTTGGCAGCAAGCGCTACTGCGGTGTTAACGGTAACGGAACTTTTGCCCACGCCACCTTTACCGCTCATGATGAATAACTTGTGGCGGATCTTATCCAACGTACAGTTAATCATTTCGTCCTGAATATTCTTTTTTGGGCTCGCTTTAATCTCTTTCCCCGGAGTAATTTCCTTGGAAGAGGAGCAACCGCTGCAAGAAGACATGTTTGCAACTCCTTATATTTAATGGCTAGATAAGCAGTCTGCCCGACCAGTCAAGCTATCAAGCAGCAAAATTAGCCATTAGAGAAATTTTAATGCTATAAATCCGGCAATACCAAGTATCAGGGCACCGATTAAAACCAGATCAAATCGTTTTTCCAAAAAGTATCGTGCCCGTTCGCCAAACATATAAATAAGACCGGCAATGGCAAAAAAGCGTAAACTGCGGCTGATGACTGAAGCAAACAGGAAAATGCCAAAGTTTACTTTAAAAGCACCCGCTGACAACGTGCAAAGCTTATACGGGATTGGTGTAAGCCCTGCGACAGCAACAGCCCATGCATTATAGGTGTCGTACCATTCTTTAATAGCAACATATTCGGTAGATAGATTATAAAAACGGACAATAGGCATGCCTAGATAGTCCATAAAATGATACCCGATATAGTAACCGATCACTCCGCCAAAGACAGAGCCGACAGTACAAATTGTCGCAAAATAGAATGCTTTTTTGCGCTGAGTGAGCGCCATAGGTATTAAAAGCAAATCTGGAGGAAGTGGAACAATAATGGATTCTGTAAATGCAACAAATGCTAGAATCCACTTTGCCTTAGGAGAAAGAGCCGACCTAGAAACCCAGTCCATCAACTTAGACATCAACTTCATTAAGTTACCATCCGTGTGTACCCACCAGATCTACAAAAGCAACGCTGCCCAGTTTTTCCAATGTGATGTCACCGTTATTTTTTCTTATTCGCACAAGCTGTTGCGTTCGCCTTGCTCGCCCTACAGGCAAAACAAGAACTCCAGGGTCAGCCAATTGATCAACCAAGGGTTTAGGGATTTCAGGCCCCCCTGCCGTGACCAATATCCGGTCAAACAAAGCTTTTTCCGGCCAGCCAAGCGTACCATCATCCAATTTAAACTGTGGAGAGGTGTACCCGAGGTCAGCAAAAATTTTTACCGCAGCATCATGTAGTTCTGGAATACGTTCTACAGAATAAACCTGTAAGCCCATTGCATAGAGCACAGCCGCTTGATAGCCGGAACCCGTGCCAATTTCAAGCACACTCATTCCCGGTTCTGCTTCGAGCGCTTCTGACATAAGTCCAACAATGTAAGGTTGAGAAATAGTTTGCCCATAACCAATGGGCAACGCATTATCTTCATAAGCGCTCAACCGCATGGCATCCTGCACAAACTTATGTCGTGGGACAGAACGCATTGCACGTAGCACGTTCGGATCAGAGATATGGCGCTGCTCAAGCTGGTCGCGAACCATTCTTTCTCTGTTACGCTTCAAATCGTACGGCAAAATAAGATTCCTTTAACGTGAAATAGTCATAGTCAGAAAAACAACCACGCGGTACACTAAATACTACATCTGTTCGGCTTGAGAATCAGATTTTTCTACACAAGTCAACTGTATCCACGGTTTGACGCTCCGCAACATCAAATGAACATTGTGTAAATTAGAAATCAATGGAGACCATTATGCTGCATGTACAAGACCTGATGTCCACAAATTTATTCACACTCAAAAAATCCGATTCCTTAATGGCTGCCAAGTCCCTAATGGAGCTGGCACGTATTCGTCATATCCCAGTTGTCGAGAAAGGAAATTTTTTTGTCGGCATCATAACACATAGAGACATATTATCCTCCACTCTCTCCAAATTAGCAGACATAGATAGAGATGTGCAGGATGAAATTGAAGCTTCTATCCCTGTATCAGAAATAATGCGCAGTGATGTCTTTGCTGTGGCACCACAAGCAAGTCTACGCGATGCAGCAGAGCTACTTCTGAATCATAAATACGGATGCTTACCAGTCGTAGAAAAGGATATACTTGTAGGAATTCTTACAGAAGCAGATTTTTTGCGTCTGACAATTGACCTAATGGATGCATTAGACACATAAGTCAAACCCTACTATATGCATAGCAGTTGATACTTTGACTTGTTAGATTCAGTGTATCTAGGTAATGTCCCATCGGCTGCTGTGCTTTTTCACTTTATGAAACGCTGAGTTTTTTTACTCAATCTCACCGGCATAATCACAAATATTATGAAATAATCGATTTTTTGAGCTATGGTTATCTATAACCATAATGTCGGCGCACGCTTTCATACTTGCAAAGTTGTAACTGCACCAATCAAATACCTGTCTTAGGTAATATAATTATATTACCCCATTCCACCACATTAACGTTGTACAAGGGACTGCCCATGGCGAGCCTTAAAAAAACTTTCTTCTTCATTGTATTCTTATCACTCATTTGCGGCGGTGCAATCGCTGGCTGGCTTTTATTTAAAGACCAGCAGGGACCAATCGTTGCTATCGATAAGGAAAACGCTCGTGTAAACAAAAACAGCAGCGTTACAATTTCGCTGCATGATGTTACATCTGAGCTTAAAAATCTTTCCATCGCAGTTCGCAAAAATTCTAAAAACATTCCGTTATATTCAACATCATTTGAACCGGGTAACAAGTCGATAACACTTAATGTTCCTCTTTCAAGCGCTAAGGTCTCTGATGGCGCATTTGAAATGATCATTTCTGCTACTGACACATCCCTTGCAGCATTTGGTAAAGGAAACACTACCCGCAAAGTTGTTACCATGAGAATGGACAACACTCCTCCAAGTATTGCTATAAAATCACTTCCGCCAAACATTTGGCAAGGTGGTACCGGAGTTATTGCGTATACTGTTTCTGAACCTGTTGATACTTCAGGCGTGAAAGTTAACGAGATGTTTTTCCCGGGTTACAAACAAGCAGATGGAACTTACATCAGCTTCTTTGCTTTCCCACAAAGCATAGAGAAAAAGGATTACAATCCAACTGCGTTTGCAATGGACATTGCTGGCAACGTATACGATCAGCCTTTTTCAATCAATCCATTGTCTCGCAAATTCCGTCACGACAAGATTCGATTAAGCGACCGGTTCTTAAATACCAAAATGCCAGCCTTTGCTAAAGACACCCCTCAGGCAACGAATAATCTGGAACGCTTCCTCGTCGTGAACCAAAAAATTCGCAAAGAAAACCGCGACATGCTTATTAAGATAGGTCGTCAAACCTCTTCTTCCATTTTATGGAAAAGTAAGTTCATGCGCTTTCCTAACTCTGCTACCCGTGCTGGGTTCGGTGACCGCCGAAGCTATATGTACAAAGACAAGGTAGTTGACAAACAGACACATCTGGGACTCGACCTTGCTTCCCGTAAGCAATCTCCAATTCCGGCGTCAAACAAGGGTACCGTTGTTTTTGCAGGCAACCTTGGAATTTACGGAAACGTTGTTGTCATTGACCACGGCCTTGGCCTTCAGACGCTTTATGCGCACATGACTGAGATCAGAACAACCGTAGGTTCCGTTGTTAACCAAGGTGACGTAATTGGTATCTCCGGTTCAACCGGTATGTCCGGCGGTGATCATCTTCACTTTGGTGTTATTGTTTCTGGGATTCCTGTAACTCCTATTGAATGGTTCGACCATCGTTGGATTCAGTACAACATCACTGACAAACTGAACTTTAACTAACTGCTGATATCATTAAAAAGCCCGTACGAGATAATCGTACGGGCTTTTTTTATGCAAAAAACTTTTTCTATAAATCCAACACAGACATCTTGTTTAATCGATCCCCTTTCTTTTCGGCACCACCCTGCCCTTTAGGAAATTACAAGATGTCGTGTTCCAATAAACAATCATATAGGGCATCTTTTCAGCCTATATGATTATGTTAACTTGTAAAAAATAAGCTTATTTCAACTTCCCTTTCACAAGAGGTGGTATCTTAGGGACACAATCCAGATTTATGACATCTGTTACTGTTGAACAAAACTTCTCAAGTGAATATTTAGTTACACGCGGCTCAAGTGTCCCCTTTTCTCGAGGACAGAAAGACAGATTTTTTACAATCTCATAAGGCAATTCCCTTTCGGGGTGATTACTTCGCATAACTGCCAGTGGTTGTGCCAAAAAATCTGCCGTCACAACCTCCTCACCAGACGGTTCTTCCCAAAGAATAAACTGAAGAAAACTTGCTGGTGGAATATCATTGTACGCAAAGCCCTCTAAATCCCAATCCATACCAAGCAATTCGCTCACATGCGCCATATTCGTATCATGCCCAACAAACACAACGAGCTGAGCCTGATTTACTCTCTGATCATGATGTGTACTTGTAAGGGCATCAGTCATAACCTTCAACATGACACTGCCACGATCACGAGCATATCCACTAGCTCTGTTCAAACTGTTGAAGATTGCTGCTCTAGCAACAAGCAACTTAGAAAGCTTGTCCGGTGTAATCTCCCCCCATCCGGGATCTTTATCAGGCCATTCTGCACTTTCAAGCAACCAATTCTGAATAAGTGTTGCCTTAATACCTAGTGCACCACGTAAATTTATTGTTCTACCACTGTTCGCAAAATTTACACGCGGCGGAAGATCCTTAAGTTCGCAGCTCTGCTCAACACCGTACGCATTACATGTTATTTGCGGCATTGGTCCAAGCAATTCATTTACAAAGTCGAGTTGTTCACAAAATTTATCTCCAAGCTTATTAAACGAATGCCCTACAAAATTTATTATATCGTCTTCTCCCACCTCTCGAGTGAGCTGACAGACGCTACCACGCACAGGATGGTACAACGGATCACTATCCTTATCTGTAGTAATAAAATACGGGAGTGAACATTCTGGTGCTATTGCAGCAGCAAAAGCAGCTGCGCTCGACTGTGTTCGCTCATCTATGTCAGCATGAACAAAAACATTGTCAGCTGTTACGCAACGTTCCCCGTCAGACAACAACGATTTGTATGGCTCTTCCAATTTATGTTTACGCCAAAAAGCAGTTATCAACTCTCGTCCCCGGCCTGTTAAATGTCCGGGGGCAACAGACCAGACAGGCCATTCTCTATGCGACCATTCTGCCAATTTTTCCATTGTTTGGTTGGGGGCACGTATGCCATGACGCATCAACACCACAATTTTTTTCACTTTTCGTTTATTCATATTCTACACCGTATGGTCTTTTTTATTTGTAACATAACAATGTTATGCTCCTCTAAAAACAGAGTCTTTCTACCATAGAGATTTACATGCAAATTCATGATACCATACGAAGACCTGTTGGAAAGCTATAGAATCGAGGCAGCCCCCTTTTCAATCACGGGGCATATTAAGCCTGTTACGTAATAAGGAGCGTCTATGAAGACATTAAAGCCAGGAGATCCCGCCCCAAACTTTTGTCTGACAAATCAAGCTGGAGAAGAAATCTGTCTCGCAGACTTTCAAGGCAAGGAACGTGTTCTTGTTTACTTTTATCCCAAAGCATCAACCACGGGGTGAACCACACAAGCACAAGGGTTGCGTGACAACCTAGACACATTTGATTCTATGGGGATTGCTATTCTCGGCATTAGTCCAGATCCCGTAAAACGGTTGGAAAAATTTTCCAAAAAACAATTACTGGCCTTCTCATTACTTTCTGACGAACAACATGAAATAGCAGAACGCTTTGGCGTATGGGGTGAAAAGAAGTTTATGGGTAAAATTTATGACGGCATCCACCGCATAAGCTTTCTTGTCGGAAAAGATGGAAAGATAGAACAGGTCTTTAATAAATTTAAAACAGCAGACCACGCAAAAACGGTGCTCGAATATATTGAAAAAAATGCATAAAAAAAATGGTGGAGTGTATCACTCCACCATTTTTTTTACGAAAAATTCTATGCTATTTGTAACTCAGTCTACACAACTATTTCAAACAATCACCTTTGAAGACTAACGTAATCAAATACTATTTTGTGCTGCTCATTCCTGAGTTGTAAACGATAAACGCCTAACCAGAAATTAATCGACAAACTTTTTAGGACGAATATGCGCCATCACACGCTTAAATGCTTCTTCTGAAGCAGGCGTTTTTAGCGATGCAATGTCTTCGCGATCAACATATTTAATAGCATCACACGGACACATCTCAACACAAGCCGGAAGCATATCCTCTGCCCTACGCTTTTTACATAAATCACACTTTGCCACAGCAACGCCCTTACATGTAGCAAAAAACGCTGCATACGGACATGCGATCAAACAATCTTTTGTTTCACAGCCGCGACACTTCATAGGATCATGCAGTACGGCACCGCGAGAATCACGAGAGATTGCACCACGTTTACAAACACGCTGACAAGCAGCATTTTCACAGTGCTGACAATATAAAGGGACTATTTCACCCTCAATAGTGCGTGACATAGCTATACGCGGTGTATCGTGTAGAAAGCGACATACGGCTTCACATGTTTCGCAACCGATACATTTGGAGTAATCAACAAACAGTGTCTTTTGTTCTTGCATACTATTCACATTTGCTCCTGCCGTTACCGCGATATTTTATCCGCATCAAAGTTATATTCCGCTTCTCGAGACTGTGCTTTCAAATCAAGCCAGTTTGTCAGCGAACGAGCCGCACGAAGTCCACTGTAGACAGCTTTACCGATCTTACTTGGACCAGTTAGCACATCTCCCGCGACAAAAACGTTATCCATTGCTGTCATATTCAACCAGCGGACGTCACCTTTGCGCACATTTTCCAACCCAAGTTCCTTTTGGAATGGCGGAGTTGGAATCTCCCCAATAGCGCTGACAATAATATCCGCATCCAGTTCTTCCAATTCATTCGTTTGGCTGTTGCGCACAATAAGTTTTTCAACACAACCTACGCCTTGAATGGATTCTGGAGAACGTTTTTCAAGCCACGAAACGCCCATCTCCTGAATACGATCAATCTCAAATTTTCCACACGGAGCCTCAGAAACGCCTCTTCGGTACACGAGAGTAATATCCTCAGCACCAAGAGTTCTGGCAGAATCCACCACATCAATAGCTGAATGCCCAGCGCCGATTACAACAACTTTTTTGCCTTTAACTTCAGGCATAGACACATTGCTGTGTGCATATTTGACGGCACGAATAGGAAAAAGAAATTGCAGACTGGAATACACACCGTCGAGCATGCTTCCTTCGATGGTCAGCTTTCGAGACTTCCATGATCCAGAACAGACAACCACAGCATCATGGTTATCTGTTAAATCGGAGAGACCTAAAATATCCGCAGCAAAATGATCACCCTCTTCTTCATGCATGGGAGCACTACAACAAATTTTTGTATTTGTTCTGAAAGTAACTCCGAGACAACGCTCTAAATCGCGTACCCCGCGATTAATACGATCTGCAGGAATTCTATGGCTTGGAATACCAAACACCATAAGACCGCCTGGCTTTGGGAGCTTGTCATACACATGTACTTCATATCCCTGACTGGCCAAAAGTCCGGCAGCAGCAAGTCCGGAAGGCCCTGCACCAATAATTCCAACACTTCTATCAATTGCGGGTGTATTCTTGGTTTGCAAAAATCCAAAATTCATTACACCAGCGTGCAAAGATAAAGACACTAATACACCCCCTATTCTTAAATTCATTCGTATGAGTAGTTACCACCAGAGTTCATTGAATACTCAATCTGTCTTTTGAATTCTGTAATATACATCACAATTGGGTACTGGCAAGTAAGAAATTGTGTGAAAAACAGCACAACCCGTGACTTTCCTCGGTGCGGTGTTCTTCAAAAAACGATCATTTACTACCTAATTTTGACAAAGTTGTATTAAATATTGCCCACTACAACTTCAAATGCTAGAAATAGGGTATATCTCTATGTATCTGAAGACAATAAGGGGCAATCCTCATGAAAGTAGAACAAATATCCGTTTTTCTGGAAAACAAGGCCGGACGCCTTGCAGAAGTTACTAACACACTGGCAACGAATGGCATCAACATTCGAGCCCTTTCGCTCGCGGACACAACGGACTTTGGAATTTTGCGCCTTATCGTAGATAATAGTGAAAAGGCAAAGTCCGTATTAAAAGATAAAGGCTTCACTGTTGGCAAAACCAATGTTGTTGCAGTGGAAGTTGAAGACAAGCCGGGCGGATTAAACCACATCCTTGATACTCTTGGTAACAATGGTATCAACGTTGAATACATGTACGCTTTTGTTATGCCAGGCAGTACAAACGCAACTTTGATTTTCCGCTTTGATAAAACAGATCAAGCCGTTGAAATTTTATCTGAGAATAATATTCCTATCATTCCGGGTACAAAATTGCACGCTCAATAGACTTAGCATCTTAGCAATTTAAAAAAGCCGGATCTTTCCGGCTTTTTTTCGTTTAAAAGCTATGTTCCAACCTCTTAGCAAAATCTTTTTTGAAAATACTGCAATAAAATTAAATGAGATACTAACGTAACAATGTTAGACCAATATCCATTGCCAGTTAACACCATAGCTATTTATACAACTCCCAAAAAATAACTTTAGAATGTAGAAACACTCCCTAAAGGAGAGCACAAATGGAACGTATTTCTGCATGCACGTTGGACTGTCCAGACGGTTGCTCTACAATTGTTACAACCGACGAGCATGGTAATCATTCGATCAAAGGCAACCCTGCACATCCAATAACACAGGGGTACACCTGCAAAAAGGGTAAGCACGCCCTTGCGCGCATAAACGCACCGGACCGCATCACAACCCCTCTTATGCGCAGTGGGTCAACCTTTGTTCCTGTATCATGGGATAAAGCTCTCACAACAATTGTTGATAAAATTTCTACGCTAAGAAACACTCCTGACCGTATGCTTCATGTTCGCGGCTACGGATTCCATGGAGTGCTCGCAGACACGAGTCGCTACCTATTCGGGCAGCTCGGTGCCTCTGGAACTCGAGGGGCGCTATGTGACAACGCAATTATGGAATCATGCATTCTTGATTTCGGCGCTCTCGATCAGAATAGTCACACAGAACTTCTCAATGCCGACTGTATCATAAACTGGGGACGAGATGTCCTGCGTTCATCCATCCACACTACTACGCTTTTAAAAGATGCACGAAACAAAGGCTGTAAAATAGTCAGCATATCTCCTGCTTCTCCTGAAGAAGGTATGCGAATACATGTCAGTGATCTGCATATTCAAATTAGACCGGGTACTGACCGTCATCTTGCTGCTGCAGTCATCAGGCGCCTCGCAAACCAAGGAATCCCTGACAACATCCTTAATCGCACTTCAAACAGTTCAAAGTTTGTTCGTTTCATCAAAACACTCGATGAGCAACAATTACTGGACGCGTGTGGGGTTAGTTCAACCGAGCTTTCCACTCTTGTCGAAATTTACGGCAAAGAAAATTTTGCTGTTTCAAGTATCATAGGGTGGGGTCTACAACGCTATATCTATGGTGGAGAAAATGTCCGCTATATTAACGCCCTTTGTATGCTCTCCGGTAACGTTGGACAAAAAGGTGCCGGTAGTTACGGTGGAGTCAGTACAGGCAGAAATTTTGACTCGAGCTGGCGTTCCGGCAGCAAAACCTCGCGCAAATTACTTACCCCAAAGCTTGCTGATGAAATTTTAGATGCTAATGACATCGAATTTCTCTGGTGTGACGGCACAAACGCCATCAACCAGACACCGGAAGCAACAAAGATGACACAAGCATTCAGTACAATCGACATGGTTGTCGTTGTGGATGCTTTTATGAATGACACCGCAAAACGTGCGGACATAATTCTACCCTGTGCACTTATTTATGAGCGGGAAGATGTTCTCGGTTCTTACTTCCACAACTATATTCAATATAGTGCGAAAGTATTCGAACCGAAGGGCGAAGCTCGCGCGGACTATGACATCATCAGAGATTTAGCAAATCGCCTATCTATTCCGTTTCCTGAGATAGATAGTATTTTGGCGCAAGCACTCGATACAAAAGAAATTACTAACCTTACAAAAAATCCACTTGAAAAGATCCGGCAACAAGGGTTTCTGCCAACAGACAGACCGGCAGTAGCCTTCAAAAACCTTCAATTCGGTCATTCAGACGGTAAATATTGTTTACCTGAGTCTGCATTACATGACGAGCCGGAGATAAACGTAGACTTTCCTCTCTCACTGCTGTCTCTTATTAACAAAGACTATGAGCATTCGCAGATTCCGGCAAAGGAACAGCAAGAGCAGTTAAAAGCCTATGTACACCCTGCAACTCTTAAGCAATACAATATTGAACCGGATGGTCAGGCATACATAGTATCCTCCATTGGAAAACTGCGAGTGCAGGCTGTAGCTGACCCTTCAGTACACCAAGAAGCGATTATCGTACGCCGTGGTGGTTGGATGATGTTCAACCGATGCGCCAACACTATTGTCGAAGCCCACGTAACCGACATTGGTGAAAACGCCGCGTATTACAGCCAGCGAGTTCGATTAGAAGTTAGTGAATAAAAAAAAGCGTGAGTCATATGACTCACGCTTTTTTTATTTGTATTTTCTTGTCTAGCTACGGAAGATTTACTCGGCTCGCAACCGGCATTCTCCAACCTGTACCAAAAGCTCGGTCGGTAATGCGTAAACCCGGAGCAGCCTGTCTGCGCTTGAATTCAGAAATCTTTACAAGCCACAAAACTCGCTCAACATCTTCCCGAGCATGTCCCTGCGAAATAATCGCTTCTTTTCCCAAACGCTCATCAATGTACTTACGGAGAATAGCATCAAGCTCTTCGTATTCCGGCAAAGAATCAGAATCTTTCTGATCCGGACGCAATTCAGCAGACGGAGCTTTATCGATGATCTCAACAGGAATTTTTTCGCCGCAGTTCTCATTTGCCCAACGGCAAACTTTCCACACAAGTGTCTTTGGCACATCTGCAATAACAGCTAAGCCACCAGCCATGTCACCATAGATGGTGCAGTAACCTACTGCCAATTCAGACTTGTTACCCGTAGTAAGAAGCAATGCGCCAAATTTATTAGACATTGCCATAAGTAAATTACCACGAATACGAGCCTGAAGGTTCTCTTCAGTCACATCTGTATCTGCACCATCAAAGACTGGATTAAGTGAACCAAGAAATGCTGTAAGCATTGGTTCAATTTCAATTGTCTCTGTGTGGATTCCAAGACGCTTTGCAAGATCAAGAGAGTCGTCAATGCTGCCCTGACTGGAATATGGTGACGGCATGAGTACGCCGATAACATTTTCAGAACCGAGAGCCTCCGCCGCAACGGCCGCCGTTAAAGCAGAATCGACTCCTCCGGACAGACCAAGTACGACTTTCTTGAAACCACACTTGTGCACGTAGTCACGGGTTCCAAGAACCAGTGCCTGCCATGCCTGTGCTTCGTCTCGAGCATCTTCATGCGCAATTCGACCCGATTTGGCTTCGAAGTCCACAAGAATGATGTCTTCTTCAAAAGAGTTGCCTTTGCCAATGAGTGTGCCGTCAGAAGCGTAAGCAAGACTTTTGCCTGCAAAAATAAGGTCATCATTGCCGCCAACCTGATTAACATACAAGAACGGAATCTCGTAATGACAAACCATAGATGAAAGCATCTGCTCACGTACAAACTGCTTACCGAGGGTAAATGGTGATGCAGAAAGGTTGATAATGAGTTCTGCGCCGTCTTCAACAAGTGCCCCGAGCGGGTCTTGCGTATACTGCCTGCGGTTCTTCCAATAGGACTTGTCGTTCCAAATATCTTCGCAGATTGTTACGCCGACTTTACGTCCATTAATGGTCACAAGACCGCGTAGTTTTCCCTGCTCAAAATATCTGTTTTCGTCAAAAACATCATAGGTAGGAAGCAGTGTTTTATGCGCTACAATGGAGTATGTTCCATTTGCCAACAAAGCGGCAGCGTTAAACACAGGTTTGCCTACACTATCCGGATTATGAATAGGCACACCGACTAAGGTAGGAGGCATGTCTTTCAACTCTACAGCAAGTGCGCTGAGAGAGTCCTGACAGCCGTCAATAAAATCCTGACGCAATAACAAATCGCGTGGAGGATACCCGCATACAGATAATTCAGGAGTCACACAAAGCTGTGCTCCGTCTTTTGCAGCCTTTTTTACTGCTTCGGCAATCTTGTTAATATTGCCAGAAACATCACCCACAACAGGGTTCAGCTGAAGAAGCGCTACTTTCATTAGATAATATCCGACATAGAATAAAGTTTTCCTGCCTCACGTCCTGCAAGCCAGTAAGCAGCACGAAGTGCACCTGCCGCAAAGGTTTCACGAGAATGCGCATGATGTGTAACTTCGATGCGTTCTCCCGGGCCCATTGCGTATACAGTATGCACACCCACAACGTCACCGCCGCGAATTGTCTGAATACCGATTTCTTCTTTAGGACGTTCGCCAATCATACCTTCACGATGGTAGTTGGCAACTTCATCAAGATCCCATTTTTTAGCTTCTGCAAGGCATTCTGCAAGACGCATAGCCGTGCCGCTTGGAGAGTCCTTTTTCTTGTTATGGTGTAATTCAACCATTTCAAGATCGTAGTCTTCACCGAGGATTTTGATAAGCTCAGGCAAAATTTGAGTAAGGGCATATACGCCTACACTTGTATTTGGTGCCCAAAACATAGGAGATGTTTTGGCCAACTCTTCAAGTTGCGCACGCTCTTCGTTAGTAAAGCCAGTAGTACCCATTACAATCGGAGTGTTATGTTTTGCCGCAATCTTAGCATTTTCCAGACTTGAAACAGGAATGGTAAAATCGATAACAACGGCCTTATCAAGCTTGCCAAGAACATCATCCAGATCATTTGAAACTTCACAGCCCCAAAAATCAAGACGGCCTTCGTGTCCTTTACGTTCAACAACAGCTGCAAGTTCGTATTTGTCACTATCCTGCGCCATTCGCGCAATTGTTGTACCCATACGACCATTAGCACCCATTACAACTATAGATACACTCATGTCATTCCTCCGAATGTACGACGGTTATTCTTCCTTAAACACTTTCGTGCCTTGTCCATTCAAAATGTATTGAATGCGGAAGACTGCCAGCAATTATCCAAACAGGCTATGTTGCTCTGATGAATTTGCTGACTGTTTTTTCTTTTTTGTTTCATCCTTCTTCTCTGTATCTTCCTTCTCTTGAGAAGGTTCTTCCTTCGCAGGTTCTACAGTATTCTCTTCTGCTACAGGTTCGTCTAAAGAAACAGCTTCTGTCATAACGGCGAGCTCCGCCGCAACGTCTTCTCTCTCTTCTTTATCTGCAACAGATTCATTCGCAGTATCCTGTGATGGTTCTGTGACACTTGAAGGGGTCTCATCTGCTGCCGCCACAGCATTAGAATCCACAGTCTGAATTGAAGACTCACCCTTATGCATTGCTAAGAATTCATCTTCCGTCAAAATTATTATCCCGAGTTGCTCTGCCTTTGCAAGCTTACTTCCAGCTTTTTCACCTGCAACCAGATAATCAAGCTTTTTAGAAACACTCCCTACAACCTTTGCCCCTACGCTTTCCGCCATTTCTTTAGCATCGGCACGCTTTGTTGTAAGTGAACCGGTAAAGACAACTGTTTTACCTGCAAACGGATGGTCCTCATCAATTGCTACAGTTTCCTCTTGCTTAGGATCTAGTCCAATGGCTTTAAAACGCTCCAGCATAGCCTTATTGGCTTCGTTATCGAAGAAGTCGACTATAGACTCAGCAATTTCTGCTCCGACGTCTGGAAGCTCTTGGAGTTCTGTTACGTTTGCAAGCGCAAGCGCATCTAAATCTTTATAGGTCTTTGCCAAAACCTTCCCTGTCTGTTCACCAACGTGTCGAATACCCAGTGCACAGATAAAACGGGACAAGGGAGCTGACTTTTTAATATCTGCAAGTGCGGTTACAAACTTTTGAGCAGAAACCGGCCCCATGCCTTCAAACTGCATAAGGTCAAGCCGCTTTATTTCAAATAGGTCAACAGGGTGTTTAACCATCCCCTTGTCTACAAGCTTCTCTACCCAGCTTTTACCTACACCCTGAATATCCAAACCAGCTTTAGAAACAAAGTGTGAAACAGAGCGTTTAACTACAGCAGGGCATGTAACGTTAATACAACGCCATGCAGCCTCACCCTCTTCACGCACTACATCGGTATGACAAACAGGACATTCTTTTGGAAACGTAAATTCTTTTTCTGAGCCGTCACGTTTTTCTACCAAAGCGCGAACGACTTCAGGGATAACATCGCCAGCACGCTGAACGATAACCATATCCCCTTCCATAAGCCCCTTTGCCTGAATCTCGTCTTCGTTATGAAGTGTTGCACGGGATACAACAACGCCACCCACTTCAACGGGATCTAAAACAGCAACAGGTGTTAATACGCCTGTACGGCCAACCTGAATGGTAATCTCTTCCAGTCTGGTAACGGCTTGCTGTGCAGGAAACTTAAATGCGATTGCCCAACGAGGGAACCTTGCTGTAAACCCAAGCGCTGTTTGTAACTCAAGATCATTCAGCTTTGCTACCATACCGTCAATTTCGAATGGCAGTGTGTCACGCTTCTCACCTAACTGTTCAAATAAGGCGTTTACGTCTTCTGGGCTTTCGCAAAGCTGTGCATCCTGCGGTACAGTAAAGCCAAGGTCAGACAATCCATTAATGATTGCTTCTTGTGTAGTCCACTCCTGCCCTTCATCCCCCCATTCCACAATACCTATTCCATAAGCAAGGAACATTAGAGGACGAGCTGCTGCTACAGATGAGTCTAACTGACGAACAGACCCCGCCGCAGCGTTACGCGGATTAGCAAAAACCTTCTTACCGTATTTACGCTGAGTCTCATTCAGCTTAGAAAACGCGTCTCGTCTAATAACTACTTCACCACGAACTTCCAGACGAGTTGGGACGTTTTTTCCACGCAGACGTAATGGTACGTTCTTAATAGTACGCACTGTATGAGTGACAACCTCACCAGTGGTTCCATCACCTCGAGTTAACGCAGCAGTAAAGGAGCCATTTTCATAAATGATCTCCATAGCGAGCCCATCCATCTTGGGATCAATCCAAAAGGACAAATCTGCATCTGGTTGCTGACGCTTAATGCGCTCTACAAACGCAATAAAGTCCTCTCCGTTGAATGCGTTGTCCAAACTATACAGTTGTAAGCTGTGATCTTGAGACTGTAAGCTTGGGAGCACTTCTCCGCCAACCTTCATAGTCGGGGAGTCAGAAGTCAGAAGTTCAGGGTATGCTTCTTCTAGTCCTTTCAACTCTCGAAACAAAACATCATATTCAGCATCTGTAATTTCAGGAGCATCCTGAACGTAATACACATAACTATGATGCTCGAGTTCCTTACGGAGCTGGAGTACTCGTTCTTGAGCTTCATTAAGAGACAACATGGTAGAATCAGACATACGACACCTTATTTTATCTGTGTAAGAAGGCTTACAGCTTGTTAACGAAATCTTAGAGTTTCAGCCCTAAAGGCTCTATATGCCAGTGTGGCAATAGGCCCTGTGGGCTAATCTTTTTTAGAACCGCTGGATACTTTTCTTACTCTTTCTTGTCCAGCCCATTGTCCTCGCTTAGTAGGAGATTCCCTCATTTTTGATGCTTTTTTACATACAAAAAATGAGTGTAGAATACGGTGATATACCATACTATTCTACACTCATAAATATAGATTCATCAAAAAACAGTGCATTATCTGTATTGATTACAATGCCATTTCCACTTTGTGTTTATACATATAAACAACCATGAATCCCAGCATTCAACAAAACGTTACATATTGAAATTTAAAACTTTTTATAAAAGCGTTGCGAACTCTTCGAGCTGTTCTTGAGCTCCAACAGCGATAATAGTATTGCCAGCTTCCAGCACAGTGCGACCATCAGGGTTAAAGACCATATCCTGACCTTCCTTCTTAATGGCAATGACTATTAAGTTAAACTTCGGACGGAGTTCTGACTGGATAAGATCCTTACCTACAAGAGAGGATTTCTCACCTATTGTAAGCTCTTCCATCTGAATAGCCATTGTGGTTCTTCCGTAAGCAAGCTCCATAAAGCTTGTCACGGTCGGGCGCAGAACGGACTGAGCAAGACGTAATCCACCAATATGGTTTGGCAAAATAACAGAGTTCGCTCCCGCCTGCTTAAGCTTACTCACACGTTGATGTGAACTGGCTCTGGAAACAATGTTTACATCCTGACTCATCTCACGAGCACTCAATACTACATATACATTCGCTGCATCCTCAGACAACGCTGTAATCAGGTTCTTAGCGTTTGCCACCCCTGACTGAGCCAATACGTCATCAGAAGTAGCATCCCCTTCAATGTACAGAATACCCTCTTCCTGAAGAATTTTTACTGATTCTGGATCATTTTCGATAACAACGACGTCCTGTGCTTCCGCCATAATCTCATCCACTACTACAGAACCAATACGACCATAGCCACAAACAACACAGTGATTTTTAAGTTTGGCGATTGTTTTAAGCACTCTGCGGCTCCCGATAAAATGAAAAAACTTACCTTCTACCAACAACTGGGAAAACGCACCCAGAAGAAAAGCAAAGTTACCTACACCAGCCAAAATAAGAAATGAAGTTAGTATGCGCCCTTCAGTGGAAAGAGGCTGAACTTCACCAAAACCTACTGTAGAGAGTGTAATAACGACCATGTAGACAGCGTCTGACATGGACCAACCTTCAAGCTCCATATAGCCGTAGACAGCCAGTGCAACGACACCGAGTATGGATATCTGACTGACCATAAGAGGCCAGAAAACTCCTAACTGATTTCGAAGACGAATCAGCCGGACAATAAAAGACTTGGAAAACAACTTCATGTATTTCCCCAGGTTAACCAGTTTCGAGCAGATGTTCCCGCAGGATGTGAATTTGATCTCGTAATTCAGCAGCTTTCTCAAACTCTAATTCTTTTGCTGCTTCACGCATCGCGCGTTCAAGCTTGGCTATCATTTTAGCCAACTTTTTAGGGTCGTGTTCAATATCCTGTGAAATTGATATGCCTTTCTTCTTCTTATCTTTCTCTGCTTCTGCTGAAGAAGAAATGGAATCAAATGGCGTATCAATACGCTTCATAATTGTTTGCGGAACAATACCATGCTCTACGTTATAAGCCTCTTGCTTTTCGCGCCTTCGCTCCGTCTCATCCATTGCAGCCTTCATGCTCTTCGTTATCTTATCAGCATACATGATAACTCTACCGCTGGCATTACGTGCTGCACGACCGAAGGTCTGAACAAGTGAACCGACTGAACGCAAAAAGCCTTCTTTGTCCGCATCTAGTATTGCTACCAAAGAAACTTCGGGAATATCAAGCCCTTCTCGCAATAAGTTAATTCCGACAAGCACATCACACTCTTTTCTGCGTAGCGCCTGAATGATTGCCATGCGCTCTAACGTATCAATATCTGAGTGCAGATAACGGGTGTTCACGCCCATGCTCTTAAAGTATTCCGTAAGATCTTCAGCCATACGCTTTGTAAGAGTTGTAACAAGTACACGCTCATCTTTAGCAATGCGGCTTTTACACTCGCCTAGCAAATCTTCCATTTGGCCTTTCGTAGGCCGTACTTCAAGCTGTGGATCAACCAGACCGGTCGGACGAATAATCTGTTCAACAACAAGCCCCTGAGTACGTTCCAGTTCCCATTTTCCGGGTGTTGCCGAAACATATACAGTCTGCCCGATACGTTCCAAAAACTCTTTGAATTCAAGAGGACGGTTGTCCAAAGCAGAAGGAAGCCGGAAACCGAAATCCACAAGAGTGCTTTTACGCGAGCGGTCACCTTTATACATTGCGCCCACCTGCGAAACCGAGATGTGGCTTTCATCAATAAAGAGCAAGAAATCTTTAGGGAAGTAATCAATCAAACATGCTGGAGGATCACCCTCTTTGCGGCGATCCAAGTGGCGTGAATAGTTTTCAATACCTGTACAGTACCCCATCTCTTCAATCATTTCGAGATCAAGCATTGTACGCTGTTCTAAACGTTGCGCCTCTACAAGCTTATTTCCTGCCTTAAAGTCCGCAAGACGTACTTGAAGTTCATCACGAATATCCGAAACAGCACGCTTTAAGTTGTCCTTATCAGAAACATAGTGACTCGCTGGATAGATAACAGTCTTCCCAACGCTTCCGAGAATATTCCCAGTAATAGGATCAATCTCATGCATAGCATCAATGTCATCTCCAAAAAATTCTATTCGCAGCGCTTTTTCATGATGATACGCTGGAATAATCTCCAACACATCCCCACGCACCCTGAATGTGCCACGGTGGAAGTCATAGTCGTTACGTTCATACTGAACTTCGACTAGTCGTGTGATTATTTCATCCATAGAAAGGGACTGACCAACTTCTACTGGAATAACTAACTTTGCATAGTACTCCGGTGAACCAAGACCATAAATACAGGAAACTGAGGCAATAATGATTACATCACGACGAGTTAGCAGTGCATGGGTAGCAGCATGGCGCAATTTATCAATGTTGTCGTTGATGGATGAATCTTTTTCGATATATGTATCTGAAGACGGAACATATGCTTCCGGCTGATAATAGTCATAGTAACTCACAAAGTATTCAACTGCATTGTGAGGGAACAATTCTCTAAACTCGTTGTAGAGCTGAGCTGCTAACGTTTTGTTTGGCGCAAGAATAAGCGCTGGACGTTGGGCTCGGGCAATGGTTTGTGCAACAGAAAAGGTTTTACCGGAACCGGTAACCCCGAGCAGAATTTGATCCTGCACGCCCTGCTCCAAGTTGGTTGTCAGCTCTTCAATGGCTTGTGGCTGGTCACCCTGCGGGGTGAATGAAGTTTCTAATGTAAACAGCGTATCCTGCATTACTTCCTCGTATAGTATCTTCTACTGCTAAATAGCAAAACGCTAAGGGCATTCTTAAATAGTTTTCGACGTAAGCCTACCCGAAACGTCTTTACACAAAAATTAATCACTTAGTTGCGGCACAATCCACAATCGCATAACATACAAAGATATAGAGAATTCCATTTTCCGCGGAGGGAACCATATGCAGAAAGAAATTGTATCTGCTCTCGGTAACGAACCCACTGACAGAATATACACTATGTATGTCATCATACGCAGCTTCAAAGGGCGTAAACATGTGCAGGCGCATCTGTTTCGTTCTGACATTCCTGAAGCTGAACTACAAGCCACAAATCTACATCAATGTATTGATACAGACTGTGAGAAGTATCGACTCGAGCCGCACCTGAGTGGAACACTCGAAGAGACCAAACAAATGGTACTTGAAAGTTTTACCCAAAAGGAAATAGAAGCCATTACCGGCTACCTCGAAGAACGATATCACACCAGACTTGAAGGTATTTTTGTCGCCCCGCTCTCATTCCCTGTTCCGCAAGGTACCATGCCCCTTGCCTCCATACCAGAAGGTAAAAGCATGGGCTTTATTAGATTCGACAACATGCCCGGATATCCACTAGAGTTTAACTTTAGAGCCTTCTATGACCTAGACCAGCATGAACCTAATGTTATCTAGAATGTTGTAAGGTAATAAAACCACTGACGTGAAATAAAAAAGCCCTGCTCCTTAGAGCCGGGCTTTTTTATTTATAACGGAAAAAATTCCTCAGGAAACGTCCACTGCCCTTGAATGGTCGATGCATCCAACGCTTCATGAAGTGTGTTTAAAAACTCTTCACGAGATATGGAGACCGCGCCAAACCGCTCTAGGTTGTCAGTTACCTGCTGGCAATCAATCATCTCGAACCCCGCCGCAACGAGCAGTCGAGCTAACCATACAAAAGCAACTTTAGACGCATCTGACTCTTTGAAAAACATGGATTCGCCATAGAACACCTTGCCTAGAGAAACTCCATACAAGCCGCCTACAAGCTCATCATCACGCCATGTTTCAATAGAGTGTGCAAGTCCTGCTTCGTTCAGTTCACAGTAGGCTTGAATCATCTCTTCGACAATCCAAGTTCCTTCTTCATCTGGACGCTGCGATGTCGCACAGTTCCTCATAACCTCTTCAAAAGCCGTGTCGATCTTAATGGTAAACTTACGCGAGTTAACAACACGGCGTAAACTACGTGGAATGTGCAGATTCTTAGGATACAGAACAAACCGTGGGTCTGGTGACCACCAAAGGATGGGGGAGTCGTCATCGTACCAAGGGAAAATACCATTGGCATATGCGTTAACAAGACGCTCCATACGCAAATCGCCACCAACGGCAAGAAGGCCTTCCCCATCCGCTAACGCAGGATTGGGGAAGGCTACATCATCATCTGAAAGTAAGTATACTGTCATAATTTCTATATTGAAAAATTACCTTTTGGCACAACTCATAGCGAAAACACAGACTTGCTGCAGACTAGAAACGACGTCTGCCTCTTTTACTTTGCTAAAAGAAGAGAGGAGCCTCTCCTTGTGGATGTAAGACAACGTCTCTATCCACCGACAGGCAATAAGCCTCAATTCAGTTGTAGTCTCACCACAGCCAGCCTATCTAGTTACGCTTTCTTCTTTTTAGAACTCAGCGGTAAGAAAGTCATACTCAAACCAAGATCATCTGCATCTTGCGGTACTTTCGCATCCTTAACATCAACGGTCGCTATGCCGCCTTTCTGCAAGTCGCCAAAGAGAACTTCATGCGCAATAGCGTCTTCAAGACCTGTACGAATAACTCGACGCATTGGCCGTGCACCAAAGGCAGTATCGTAGCCCTTAGTTGCAAGTCGCTTCCGCGCTGCATCTGTTAATTCAATCCGCACACGCTTGGCTTTAAGCATCTCTTCCAGCTCAGCCACAAACTTGTCTACAACACGTTCCATAATGGACTCTCCGAGACCATGGAAAGGAACCATTGCATCAAGACGGTTTCTGAATTCTGGACTAAAGGTACGCTCTACAGCTTTTAAACCGCGCTGCGCCACATCGACTTTGCCCTGAGAACCAAACCCAATGGATTTAGCTGCCATTTCACGAGCACCAGCGTTGGATGTCATGATCAGGATAATGTTACGGAAATCTGCTTTACGACCAGAGTTGTCGGTCAGTGTTGCATAGTCCATAACCTGCAAAAGGATATTAAAAATGTCTGGGTGCGCTTTTTCTATTTCATCAAGCAGCACAACAGCATGTGGGTGTTTGCGTACAGAATCTGTAAGCTGACCACCCTGATCGAAGCCTACGTAGCCAGGAGGCGCCCCGATAAGACGGGATACCGCATGCTTCTCCATGTACTCACTCATATCATACCTGAGGAACTGTACACCAAGCTGTGTTGCAAGCTGACGAGCAAGCTCTGTTTTACCAACACCGGTAGGGCCATAGAAAAGAAATGAACCAGTCGGACGGTCATCTCTACCCAACCCTGCACGGCTACGTAGAATAGCCTTTCCTACGACGTCCACAGCCTTGTCCTGTCCGTAAACCTCACCTTTGAGATCATCTACCAGACCAGACAGTTTGTGCTTGTCACCTGTGGACACACGCTGTTCAGGAATGCGTGCCATTTTTGCGATAACACGTTCAATGTCATTCGCGGTAATGGTGTTACTTTTACGATGTGTGCCATGCAGACGAAATGCTGCACCGGCTTCATCAATAACATCGATAGCTTTATCAGGAAGAAAACGTTCTGTGATGTACCGTGCGGAAAGCTCAACCGCTGCTTTAATTGCAGGCTGGCTGTAACGTACACCATGGTGCTCTTCATAATAAGGCTTAAGACCTTTTAAAATAGACATACACTCGTCATTGGTCGGTTCCGGAACATCAATCTTCTGGAATCGACGGGACAGTGCGCGATCTTTTTCAAAATGGTTCTTGTACTCTTCATAGGTAGTAGAGCCAATACACTTGATTCCACCGCTGGCAAGTACAGGCTTAAGAATGTTGGACGCATCCATAGAACCACCTGTGGTCGCACCTGCACCCACAATTGTGTGGATTTCATCAATGAAGAGAATAGCACCTTCAACCTTTTTGAGATCCTGAATGACACCTTTAAGACGAGATTCAAAATCCCCGCGGTATTTAGTACCAGCAAGTAGTGATCCCATATCCAAAGCATAGATATGTGCATCATGGAAGCCTTCAGGAACATTACCGTCAACAATACGAACGGCAAGACCTTCTGCTAATGCGGTTTTACCCACACCCGGCTCACCAACGAAAAGCGGATTGTTCTTACGGCGGCGGGCGAGGATTTGAATTGTGCGCTCGAGCTCTACCTTTCTACCAATAAGCGGGTCAATCTCACCCTGTTTAGCTTTTTCGGTAAGATTCACGCAAAACTCTTTAAGAGAATCTGTGCGTGACTCATCTTCACCCTCTTCACCCATCATTGCCCATTCGCTTCCGTCCATCTCATGCGAGACAACTTCAAGAATGTCTAAACGGGTCACTTCCATATGACGCAGGAAGTACAGAGCGTACGAATCTTCTTCTTCAAAGATCGCTGCCAGCACATCACCAACTTCAACAACATCCCGTCCGGATGATTGCATCTGCATGGCTGCGCGCTGTAACACTCGCTGCACGCTTATTGTGCGAATAATCTCTGTAGGAACATCTTCCGGTAATGGCTCAAGATGTGAAGAGAAAAATACTTCTACTCTGTTTAACAATGACGGCACATCTGCACCGGCCTGTTCCAGAATAAAGTACCCTTGGTCTTCCTGTGCAATACCGTAAAGAAGATGTTCAAGGGTTAAAAATTCGTGATTTCGTTCCTGTACTTCGTGGACAGCATTAGCAATAGCTTGTTCCAGATGTATACTCAGCATATTATACCTCCTCCATTGAACATTTTAGAGGATATCCAGCTTCTTTTGCGCGGGCACGGACAATTGCAATTTTGGTTTCAGCAACCTCTGCAGTGTACACCCCGCATTCTCCGGCACCTTTTTCATGAATATTCAACATAACCTGTGTTGCCTGTTGAGTGGTCTTTCGGAAAACTTCTACAAGGATTAAAATGACAAAATCCATTGTGGTATAGTCATCATTATGCATGAGCACTCGAAACTTACGAGGCTCTTTTAGCTCTTCTTCAAGCAGAATGTCAGAATCGAAATCAGGTCTATGATGTTCAGCCATAATGAATCCATTACATGTAATAGTATTGTTAATGTCAGATATGGATAATGACAACCCACACATAGGGTTTATTACCCACTTACTGCCTTCTCTATAGGTCTTTCAGCAGCTGCTGACACTCTTCATCAGAAAAATAAAAACTATTCTGCGGAGCAAGATTTTCACGTTCTCGATATGTTCTGTGCAATTCGTGATAAGTCGCAGTAGACGAATTATCCAGTGGCAGGGCCAGCTTGTCCGCTAACGCAAAAATATCATCGCGCTCGCCTTCCAACTCAATAACAGTGTCGAATGAAAGTTCATCTATGCAAACTTCTACATTATCAAGCGTCCACTCTTCACGCATTTTATCGTAGCGGAAGGCTCCATTGTACCCGAGCCCTTCGAGGATACCATACGTTCCGTCAAAGCTCTCAACTTTTGTTTCGCGTTCATCGTATATTTTTACATCTAAAGGCATGTCACCTTTCGGCGGAAGTTTCAATGTAAGAACTGTCTCATGACTACCTTTCCATTGTTTTGTCCGCAGTCGCAACAACTTGCCCTCATCTTTCATGCCACGGTCAGGTGTGTCGAAAACAACATTCCGCTCCAGATGTCTTCCTTTACACAAACCACCGAGTGCTGATAGTTTTTCGCGCAACAATGAAGGGTCAACATGTATAAATTTCAATTCAATTTCGAACGCCATATAGTAACTTCCAGATTTTTTGTTATCATAATCAAGGAAACAGCATGACAAAAATCATTCTATTGTTTTGCGCCGGAGGGCTTGGCAGTTTAAGCCGTTACTTACTTTCAGGAGTATTTCAACGTGCTATAAACATCAGCTTTCCAATAGGCACATACCTCGTCAACATCATCGGCTGCTTCATGTTCGGCCTCATCTGGGCATATGCACAAGACAGACTCTCTCTTTCGCCTGAATTCCGTGTAATAATTCTTACCGGCTTTATGGGCGCCTTTACCACCTTCTCTACATTCATTTTTGAATCAGCAGCTCTACTTGACTCTGCGCAGTGGCCATACTTTCTTTTAAATGTTGTAGGGCAAATTATCACCGGAGTTATCCTTCTTAAATTTGGACTCGCTCTTGGCAGGCTTATATAGGAGAATTCAATGCATCACTTACAAGGAACCGTACAGCGGCTCAGTATTTACATTAGCGAAAAAGACCAGTTCAAAGGAGAAAGTCTCTACGAAGTAATTATGGAACAAGCAAAGGATGCTGACCTTGCAGGAGTTTCCGTCTTCCGTGGATTATACAGTTACGGCAGAGACAAAAAGATACATTCAGTGGGCATCTTGCGTATTTCAGAAGATCTCCCTCTTCTTATACAAATTATCGACACAAAAGAGAACATTCAAAGCTTTATTCCCAAATTAGAGCAGTTCACCGGAGAAGCACTTATTCTACAAGAAGACGTAACAGTCGTACAACCACCCTCTAATTCTTAATAAAAAAAAAGCTCAAAGACCTGCAAGAAATGCATATCTTTGAGCTTCTTTAATTATTATTCGGAAGAAACTATAAAAGAGCTTCTTTAATCGCGTCGATGCCTTCTTTTTCTACGAACTTAGAGATACGCACGCGTTTACCGGAATTTTCTCGGTAGTAGTCGAGGAATTTTTCAATAAGAGCCTGAGCTTCATCCTGAGTGAGATCTTTTGCAAGCGTATCACCGATGCGAGGACGAGGACCGGAGTTACCACCAACGATAACTTCCCAACCCTTTTTAGTGCCAACAAGGCCAATATCGCGCACGCGGCTTTCACCACAGCACATTGGACAGCCGGATACACCAAACTTAACTTTTGCAGGAAATGGCTTGCCGTACATGGTTTCTTCAAGTTCAAGACCGAACCCGAGAGAATCCTGCACACCGAGCTTACAGACTGCAGTACCAGGACATGCCTGTACATAGTGAACACAAAGCTCAGTAGCGCGGCCTACTTTCCATTTAAGCTCTTCCCAAATTGGTTCAACCTGCTCTTCTTTCATGCCAACAAGAGCCATGCGCTGACCGGAAGTAATTTTGATAATCGGCACTTCGTACTTACGACAGACGTATGCGATGGTCTCAAGAACATCTGGAGTAAGCATACCTGCTGGGGTACGTGGAACGATTGCATAAGTTTCTTTGTCGCGCTGTAAAATTGCACCATCTGGAGTAGTCATATTACGCCCTTCTTAATAGTTATTTTTATTATAATATGATTATAACTGTGCTTTAAAAGAACTTTTCGTTCTTCTTGCTGTGGTGCGGTTTCTACACTACAGCTTCGCCAGTGTCTACGCTTATTAGGAACCATACTTGGTTAAGCGATTAACGCTTGTTTTTTGCAAAAAATAAATTTTTACAAAACTGTTTGAATACACAGTCGTGTCTTTTCTTAATTTATAATCAGGCAATCTGCAACTGTTTGTAAGTGCTGAAGGTTCACAACTAGGCTCGGAACACCGTCAGCTTTCACAGATACACCTGAAATCATTTCAATATTCTTATACAGAGCACCAACTGGCTTCACTGCTGCCTGTAATTCTCCCACCACTCCGTCCACAATCAAGCCGAAAGTACCAGATAATGATTGGATCACAATACATTGCTCATGCTCTGCCTTACCATCCAAATCAACATACTCTCGGAGTCGAACATAAGGGACAGACTCACCGCCAAGAACCACTTTGTTCTCTTTAGCTTCTACTCCCATACGAGGACTGCAATCAACGCACTCTGCAACCTGATTCATCGGAACAATATATTGCTCGTCGCCACATTGTACAACAAGCCCTTCAATCATTGCCTGAGTAACAGGGAAACTAACCTTAATGCTCGTTCTGCCCTGATCATTATAGCCAACAGCCATAGCACCATGCAGCGCCAACATTTCTGCCTGCAACCCAAGTAATGCCTCAGAAATCTGAAGATTTTGCTCTGTGCCCTGACCACCACAACCAAAGTGATCTATAAACAAAAGAACATCTGTACCTGAATATTCCACAGTAAGAGAAATAGATTCGAATTCAGTATCGGTAAGTACAGAAAGAACACTCGCAGAAAAATATGTTGCTAACGCATCAGTTACAGCCTCAGCAACAACTGCATCCACTTGAACATCAGCACCTTGAAGGGTCAGCTGTAACTGCCTCCCAACGGACTGAGCTGCATCTTCAAGCCAATCTTTCACAGAATGCAACAATGGCTCTATTGAAACCATACGCAACTCTAGTGCCGAATCGCGTAGCACACAGTATAGCCTGTCAAATTCATCTGCCATGCTGCGGAGAAGATCATCTTCCTGTGTGACAGCATAATCGTACAATTTAGACTGGATACCGGACAACTCACTCACACGGGAAATAAGTCTATTAAGCTTATCTTCCTGTTGCGTTGACCTTAGGTCATTGGTGTCTGCTGTTTTTTTACATGAAAAGTAGTCTGATATATGCGCATCATCTGCCAAACAATTCTCAGAATCAAGAGCTGACGACTTTCCCCACTCAAAACAGGAAATACTGTGGGAGTTGTTCTCTTCCAATGGAACCAGATGATCACAAACTTTGGAAATATATTGAGCGCTACTTCCATTCGAAGCTTCAACAGAAAGATCTACCTCAGCGGCAGAGTCAATGCCGCGTGGAGCATTAAGCGAAAACTCCAGTTCAGACATTGGCGATACAGAGTCTGAATCGTAAGACTCAATTACAGAAGCGGACACTTCAGCCTGCGCCTCAGAAATAAGAGAATCAACTGCCACCACGTTCTCAATTGCAGATCGGGGAGCACTTTGAGGTACAGTACTTTCTTCAGACTTGCATGTATCCTCTGGATTCTCTTTCAAGCCGAGTGCAGAGTCCTGTACTACCAACAACGGCTCTAAAAGTTCCTGTAGCCCCTCTGAAACTTCAATCAAATCGGCACTGCCGCGCCCTACAGCTGACAAGAAATATTGAGAAAAAACGGAGGTAGCATCCTTGCTATGCTTAATGCCTATTACGCCTAACTGAACAGATTCTGCAGAGCCAAGTGAGTCAAACACGGTACTACACGCCTCAACATCGCACTCTAGAGGCGTAATGATTAAAACGTGATACTGTAAATATCGCTTACCTGTTGTGTATTCATCAAGCGCAGGTAACGCAGTCAGCTCTGGCAAATAAAATATTGTTCCCTGCTCTTCATGCGCAGCAAAAATAGAAGCCGGAGTTTCATTTGTAAGGTCAGATTGCAACGTAAGTCGCACATAATACATTGTGCACAGTTGACCATCAGCAGAAGCTTGAACAGCCATCTCTGATTGATTCTGGTAACTAGCTACGCCGTCACCCTGTATATGTATGTCATCTAACATTACATTTTGCCTTTTTTTCTTGGGGAAGTAACACTATACACTTTCGTCCGTCATAACCATGAGAAATCACAGAAAAAGTGGCAAAAAAAACACCAAAACTCTCAAAGAGATTTTGGTGCATGGCTGCATACCAAAGCATCTAAGCAATAAAATTTAAATACAAGCTACTATCCATTTTTACTGAAAAGAGCTTCCTGCAACTGAACAATGGTGCGCAGTCCAGTTTCCGGCTCTGTCTCAGGACATAATATAGGACGATAGCCAAGTCTAGAAGCCTGACGCTGTCTAATGTCATGCGAAGCTACAGGACGAACCTGTCCGTTCAAATCGACCTCTCCCCATAATACAGATTTAGAGGGAAGTGGAAGGTCATAAAAAGAAGAAAGAACAGCCGCAATCAACGCAAGATCCATTCCCGGGTCTTGCAGTTTCATTCCGCCACCGACTTTTGCGTAGATATCGACTTCTGCAAAATTCAAACGCAACCGTTTTTCTAAAACGGCAAGCAACAAGTGCAGTCTGTTCACATCAAAACCAAGTCCTGTACGACGTGGAATAGAAAGATAACTGCGACTCACCAGCGCCTGAACTTCAACAGCAAAAGGACGCTGTCCATCGACAGCCATAACAACAGCTGTTCCGGAAAGCTCCGGATCACGTGCACCAAGAAAGTATGTTGAAGGGTCATCGACAATCTGCATACCGTCATGCACCATTTCAAAAACAATCAGTTCCTGATTCGGCCCAAAACGGTTTTTGATAACCCGCATCATGCGGTACATTTGTCTGCGGTCACCTTCAATGGAAATTACAGTATCAACCATATGCTCAAGAAGCTTAGGTCCTGCAAGTTGCCCATCTTTGGTAACATGTCCCACAAGTAACAGTGCAACGCCTACACGCTTACATGTTTCAATAAGCTCAATGGAAACGGCACGCACCTGCGTAACACTACCCGGCAAACCTTCCACACGCAGAGACGACACAGTCTGCACGGAGTCCACAATCAACAAATCAGGAGGATTTGAGGATTCCAGAACAGGTAAAACATCATCTAACTTGGAAGTAGAAATAGCCGTTAAATTTTCATCTAACGCATCAAGTCGAGCGGCACGAGCGCGAAGTTGTCCAAGTGATTCCTCACCTGAAACATACAACACCTGTTTACCTGATTCAGCAACGCCCCCTGCCACTTGCAGCAGCAAAGTTGACTTGCCAATACCAGGCTCGCCACCGATTAGCAGCGCAGCTCCCGGCACAATACCGGCACCAAGAATTCGATCAAGCTCAGCCATTCCCGTTCCGAACGGGGTATGCTCATCCTCTTTGACATCTCTGAGAGGAATAATGGCAGAACCTGAAGGTACTAAAGGAGTGGAACCACGCCTTTTGGCCTGCTCTTTCGAAACAGTGCGGGCCTCAAGTGTATTCCACTCCTTACATTTCGGACATTGTCCACGCCATTGTGCAACAGAAGCTCCACAGGCGGAACATATATATATTTCGCGAGTCTTCACTGTATACTACTGAACAGGAGGATTTTTAGCTTCAACAACTTTCACACCAAACTCTGCGACACCTTTAGGAGGATCGTAAAATACGACCATAAAATGGACAGATTTAGTAGGCATGACATTAGTGTTGTTTGTTAAAATCTCAACCTTGTTATTCAGAGCATCAGCAAGCTCTTCTTTAGCTAAAACCTGAAGCTGGAATAAAGAAACACCGGAGCCACCAAGCTGTTGCTGGCTGGCAATAGAGATGTTGGTTGCATCATACAACGTTGCTTCAACCTTGATAAGTTCCTTAGGAACACCAAAACGGTTTTCTGCATCACCTTCGATAACAAAAATCTGACCGATTTTCTCATTCGTAATGTAATACTGACTAATGTTTTTGAGTGAAATTCGGGAAACATCGTTCGCTGCAGCAGCAGGAACATTCTGCGCTTTCTCTTCCATAGGAAGGAAACTCTTGACCAGGTCTGGTGCTAAGAACCATGCACCGGCGCAAGCTCCACCCAACAGAAGGAGTATCAAGAAAAAGATAAGACAACCCTTACCGGATTTTTTCTTTTCCTTCTTCTTAGGTTCGCCAAGCCCAAATGTACCTTCATCACCAATAAGAGCATCCAAGTTGCCCTCAGGGGCAATGGTCTCTTCCATTTCAGGCGATTCAGAGAAGGCAATTTCTTCTTGGGGTTCTACTTCAACATCGTGCTCTGGAGTTTGGATAAGAGGAAAGACCTCATCGCACACTGTGCAACGAGCCTGAGCTCCATCTTTGAACATTTCATCTGGAAGACTAAACTTGGTAGAACAATTTGGACAGGTAATGTGCATAACGCTTCCCAATTACGTTTTCAAAAACCGTTATTCGATTACAGTTGCTTCGTAAATAGCTCCCAACTCACGATATTTTTCAGCGTAGTCCATGCCATACCCGACAATAAACCCTTTTTCCAGAATAAAACCCGGGTAATCAACAACGACATCAATTTCGCGGCGCTCAACTTTTTCTACAACAGAAGCAAGTTTAAGTGATTCTGCACCACGAGCTTTAAGCTGAGACATGAGGAAGGAGATAGTATGACCAGTGTCAACAATGTCTTCCACGATAAGAACATGCTTCCCTTTAATAGAGATCTCAAGGTCTTTGGTGAAAGAAACTGTTTTAGAACTATTGGTGCTGTCGCCATAGCTGGCACAGCGCACAAAGTCTATTTCGGGCTTAACGGTGAGATGCTTTAATAAATCAGAGAAAAACATGAAAGCACCTTTAAGTACACAGACAACTACGAGGTCTTTACCTTCGAAGTCTTTGTTGATCTGCACTGCAAGTTCTTTAACACGTTCCTGAATTTGTTCTTCGCTATAAACTACTGTAAGTTCCTTGATTTCCATTAACTCTCTCCAGAATTCTCTGGTTGTATCTCTAAGAGCATGGCGATTTCGTCACACTCTGGGAATTTAGGACAATTGACGCAGTCTGCCCAGATCTTCTGAGGCAGTACTTCCTTCGACACTTCTACAAAGCCTTGTTTCTGAAAAAAGGCATCTTGATAGGTGAGTGTGAAGACTTTGTAAATACCTAATCTGCGAGCTTCGTCTAAACATGCATCTACAAGGTCACGCCCATGCCCGCCGCGACGAGCATTTTCATCTACAATAAGTGAACGGATCTCTGCCAACCCATCCCAAACGATAGAAAGAGCACAGCAACCTATTATAGATCCCCCATCGCCAGGGTCTAAGACATTGAATTCTCGAAGGCTATTGTACAACTGAGTTAATGAACGAGGAAGAAGGACTCCCTGAGTAGAGCACGTCAACAACAGGTTATGAATTACCTTCACATCCTGCATTTGTGCTTTGCGAATAAACGGCTCAGACATTATTTCTATTTTTCCTTTAACACTTCATCAATGAGCTTTTTTAAATCTTCGAAGGTTACAGGACCAACGTGATCAACAATAAGCTCACCCTTAGTATTATATACAAGAAGACGTGGAATAGACTGAATCGCGAACGTTTCGTAAACATCACGTTCAGCACGAACTACTGGGTAATTTAATTCAAATTCTCTTACAGCTTTTTCAGCAGCGGCGGCATTTTCATCTACAGAAACGCCGAGCAACAACAAATCATCATCAGAGTAGGCAGCACGTGTCTTTTTTAAATCCGGCATTTCTTCGCGACACGGAGGACACCATGAAGCCCAAAAGTTCACAACAGTAACTTTGCCTTTGCCGCTATTAATAAGCTTAATTACTTCTGGTGTGTCTACCACTTTTAATGGCTCTGCCACGGCAGATTGAACGCCCAAAACAACGGCAAACGCCATGCACAATAACGCAATACGCATTACGGATTTAATAGATTTCATGCTGACTATTTCTCCTCTAAGAAAGATTGAGCAACTCGTACAGCTGATACTGCATCCTCTGAATAGCCGTGAGCACCGATTGTGTCAGCAAATGCAGCGGTAACAACTGCTCCGCCTATCATTACTTTCACATCTTCCATGCCACGTGCTTTCAATAGTGAAACAGTATCTTCCATACGAACCATTGTCGTTGTCATCAATGCAGAAAGACCAATAATTTTAGCGCCATGCTCAACGGCTGCATCAACAATTGTTTCTGCTTTTATGTCTTTACCAAGGTCAACCACATCAAATCCGTGGTTACCAAGCATTAAGCACACGATATTTTTGCCAATATCATGAATGTCGCCTTCAACTGTAGCCATTATTACTTTAGGGCGAACAGTTGCAGCGGCATCTTTTTCTAACAAAGGACGCAAAATAGAGAAACCATGCTGCATAGTTTCGGCAGAACGAAGAAGCTGCGGCAAAAAGTATTCTTTACGTTCATACTTCATACCGACTTCAGTAATTGCAGGAATAAGCATACCGTTCACAACTTCAAACGGTTCTACTTTCTTTTCAAGTTCCGCTTCAATAAGACCGATGATTGCGTCTTTATTACCTTTCACAACTGCTTCAAATACAGTTGTAGCAGCACTGCTTACAACAGAGCCACCGGCAACAACAGTACCTGAACCAGCTTTCCAGTCAGTAAAACCAGCAATAAAACGCGCTGCATTTTCATCACGGCCAAGTAGAACTTCAGCAGCGGCAAGAGTTTCACAAATCTGCGGATTCCCTGGATGAGCAATGCAAGAACTCAACCCTTTAGCCACAGCCATGGCTAGGAAGGTGCCGTTCAACAGTGGTCGCGCAGGCAATCCAAAAGAAATATTTGAAAGACCGATAGTGGTCGGTAAACCAATTTTTGTACAGTACTCTACTGTTTCGAGACACGCCACCGCAGCTTCCGGCTTAGAAGATACTGCAAGAGCAAGCACATCGACGATAACGAGACGACGCGGAATACCCAGAGCATCCACTTGTGACAACATATCATCAATAATAGCGATGCGATCTTTCGCAGCTACAGGTAGCTTGCTCCCTGTAAGCGGAAGCATAATAAACGGTGCACCGTATTTTTTGCATAACGGCCCCAGACGTTCCAAACGCCCTTCTTCACCACTGATAGAGTTTACCAGTGCAGAAGCAGGATACACTTTTAAACCAGCTTCTACCGCATCCATGTTAGAGGAATCGATAGAAAGCGGAACTGGAAACTGAGAAACCAACTTCTCTAATAACTCTGGCAAAATTACGGTTTCATCCGCCATTGGTGCGCCAACGTTTACATCCAGCACTGGTGCTCCACAATCGAGCTGTTCCTGTGCAAACATAAGGGCAGAAGTTAATTGTCCGTTTTGCAGTTCAGCAATAAGCTGTTTTTTACCGGTCGGGTTGATTCGCTCACCAATAATGCGGGCGGGATGTTCTTTACCAAACCGCACAGCCTGAGAACGAGAAGTCATACAAAAACAGTCTGTCTCGCGAAGAACAGGCTTTGCTGTCAGGTTCTCAACAGCTGAAACCAAAGCAGTAATGTGCTCAGGAGATGTACCGCAGCAACCGCCAAGACAGCGTGCGCCCATCTCAGCAAACACCTTTGTCTGAGTTGCAAAAGATTCAGGATCAAGACGGAAAACAGTGCTACCATCTTCATCTAATTCAGGAAGGCCCGCGTTTGGCATAACCAAAACAGGCACAGTTGAATATTCAAGCATTTCCTGTACTACTGAAACCATCTGTTCAGGTCCGGCACTACAGTTTGTCGCTACAAAATCAACACCCATATTGAGCATTGTTTCTACAAAAACTTCTGGTGAAGAGCCTGTTAATGACATTCCATTTTCAAATGTCATAGATGCACCCACAGGTAGATCACAAACTTCACGTACTGCCACAACAGCGGCACGAAGCTCTGCTACATCAAAGTGGGTTTCACAGATAACAAGATCAATACCGCCTTCAACAAGGCCAATAATTTGTTCTTTGTATCCTTCAACCAATTTATCAAATTCTACATCACCCAAAGGGCGAAGAAAATGTCCAGTTGGTCCAACACTACCGGCTACATATGCTTCTCTGCCAGATTCAACGGCAGCACGTTTCGCAGCAGCAGCCATTTCGCGGTTAAAACCGACAACATCCATGTCTTTGGGTAACTTGAAAGAAGTGCCGCCAAAGGTATTGGTGGTAAGAACAGTAGCACCGGCACGAGCATAGTCACAGTGTATTCCCTGTAAAACATCAGGGTTTGACATACACCAGACTTCCGGACTTACTCCGGCAGTCAGCCCGCGTGCTTGCAGCATTGTTCCCATTGCACCATCGAAAAATACAAACTTACCAGAAGATAAGGCACTACGAAAATTCGCCACAAACAACTCCTAAACATATCATAAGGGTATTATACGCCACGTTGGACGTTAGATCATCATTTGAAGAAAGTAATGCTCTACTGAAAAACATTGAAAAGAACAAACAAAAACTATATAGTTTGTTATTGGTAAATAGCACGTATTCACACGGTTAACCAGACATAGATACTGTGTAACAACAGCGTTTATGCTAAGCTATAAAGGTATTATATAAATACAGGATTATGACCAACTCTACAAAGAAACCTAAGAATTCCCTTGAAGACAATAATGCTGCCGAAGCTGAACTTGTTGGTGTTGAAGATTCTGAAGAAGAGGAAAACTTAGATATTGATCCTGTTATCGATATTACAGAAGAAGACGAAAACGAAACGCCTGACACCCTGCCTGTGTTTGTAGACAAAAGCTCTACGGCTCGCGCACGGTCTACAGACTCGCTGAGCATGTACTTGCGCGAAATCAGCAAGTTTCCTATGTTGAAACCCGATGAAGAATTTGAGCTCGCCAAACGCGTACAAGAAAGTAACGATTCTGATGCTGCTTTTCGTCTTGTTTCCTCCCATCTCCGTCTTGTTGTTAAAATCGCAATGGACTTCCAACGCCGCTGGATGCAAAACGTTCTTGACCTTATTCAAGAAGGGAACGTTGGGCTTATGCGCGCTGTTAATAAATTTGACCCTGATAAAGGCATCAAATTTTCCTATTATGCTTCTTTTTGGATCAAAGCATACATTCTTAAGTTCATTATGGATAATTGGAGACTTGTTAAAGTTGGCACTACACAAGCCCAACGTAAACTTTTCTACAACCTGAATAAAGAACGCCAACGCCTTATTTCTCAAGGGTTCGACCCAGATGCTGCAACGTTGTCTAAAAAACTCAACGTGTCAGAAGAGCAAGTTGTTGAAATGGAGCAACGTCTCGATGCTTCCGATATGTCCCTCAACATCCCTATTGGTGATGATGCAGGCGGCGCCACGAAAATGGATTTCCTTCCAGCTCTTGGGCCGGGTATCGAAGACATCCTTTCTGATCAACAAATGGCAGAAATGCTTACGCAGAAAATTAACGAAATCGAACATACTTTTAACGAAAAAGAACTCGATATTTTGCACAAACGACTTTTGTCTGACGATCCGGTTACACTACGTGAAATCGGAGAACAATTCGGGATTACCCGAGAGCGCGTTAGACAGATTGAAGCGCGATTGCTGCAAAAAATTCGAGATCATCTGTTTAAAGAAATTAAAGACTTTTCTAAAGATTGGATTCAGCGCTAGGGGTGCTTCCAACTACCCCAAACTTCTATCCCTAATTATGGATTCTTACTATGCGTACAAATAACAAGCGCTTTCGTTCTGTTATCATGTCTTTCTGCGCTTTGTTGCTCGTCTCTGGATGTGCCACAAACATGCCTGAACCACAGTCTGCAACTTCTGAAATTCTTAACGCAGAAGCTGCTACAACCTATCACTACCTACTCTTCGAGGAAGCAACGAGAGAGAACGACTACAGCAAGGCTGAAGACGCACTCTCTACCCTCCTTACCCTATCTCCTCCACCGGAAGTGTATGTAGAAGCAATCAACTTCTACCTTCGCAACGGTAAGACCAGAACAGGTCGGAAAGTAGCTGTTCAAGGCACTAAAGCTTATCCCGAGAATTTCCAGCTTGTCCTGCTTAAAGCAGAATCTTACAGACTGGAAAATAATCTGGAAGATTCAGTTGAGGTTATGAGGGATTACCTCGAAGAACATCCTCAGTCCGATGATGCGTATCGCGCAATCGGCTTGTTGTACTTTGATAGCGGAAAATTCCCTGAAGCTGTTGATGCTTTCCGAGAAAGTGATGAAAAATTTCGCTCTCCAACTACTCGCCTCTTTCTTGCCAAAGCACTCATGCAGTTAAAAAAGTATGATGATGCAGAAAAAGAATTGATTGCCGTGACAGAACAAAAAGGCCGCCTGCTGGAAGCATGGTCCGAGCTTGCACGACTGTATGAACTTAAACAGGACTACATTCTTGCAGAGCAGGCATACGAACAGCTTATTACCGCAGACACCTCTAACGAGATAAGCTGGCTGCGCCTCATCAATCTGAATCTCAAGCTTAACCACCCTGCCAAAGCTCTTGAGCTTGTAGAGATTGGCCCCGCGTCTAACGAGTTCATGCTGGAAGCAGCTACAATCTTTATTAGCGAAGGTTTTTACAAAGAAGCTAAAATAATGCTTCAACCATTTGCTGAAGCCAAACAGCCTGTTGAAGTATTCTTCCACCTTGCTCTTATTGCTTTCGAATATGAAAAAGATCTAAACAAGGCTCTTGAGCTGCTTAACAATATCCCGCAGGACAATTCCAGCTGGACAAAAAGCTTAGAATTTAGAAGTCGTCTTTTATATGAACTCGGTAAAACGAGCGAAGCTATCAAGTTGGTACAGGCAGCTCGAGAACGTGACCCAAGAAGTCGCTTTATTCTCGAACTGGAAACCGAATTGCTCATGGCGGCCAAACGCCCTCAGGATGCTTTGAGAACCATCAAAGCGGCTCTTGCCATTTGGCCTAATGATCAAGAACTACTCTTTACCAAAGGTTCCATCTACCACACTATTGGTGATAAAGAACGTGCACTTGAGATAATGGAACAAGTCATCAGTGACGATCCTGAATATTTCAAGGCACTAAATTTTGTCGGCTACACTCTTGCCGAACAGGGCAAGGATCTAGACCGAGCTTTAGTACTAGTTCGCACCGCTGCAAACCTTGCTCCGGGGCAGCCTTATATCCTTGATTCGTTAGCGTGGGTTTATTATTTACGCGATGACTACAAAAACGCATGGACATATATCACTCAAGCCGTAACTCTTGGTACAAATGACCCAACAATTTGGGAACATTATGGTGATATTGCGAAAAAGCGTAAAAATGATGCCGAAGCTCGGAAAGGCTACAAACGAGCACTTAAAGGGCACAGCAACCCAGAGCTGATCAGACAAAAACTCAAGGACTTATAAATGAAAAGACTGCTTCGCTTGACTTCTGTAGTTTCCGTCATTCTTTTGTTAAGTGCCTGTGCACAACATGCACCCCAATTACGCATAGACCAGCCGGCGTCTCAGACCGAAGCAGAACAAGTATGGGCGAAATACCGTGCTAGTGCAGAAAGAAGATCAACCGAAGTCCCCTTCAGCCTCAGTGCCTCTTTCCGGTTTAAAACACCGGACTCAAGCAATAGAGCTTCACTGAGAATGTGGGGAAACGGGAATAACCCTGTCCGCATAGATATCCTTGGGCCATTCGGATCTGTTGTAGCAAGCTTACGTATCAGTGATTCACGGTCTGTGATTTTCGAACCAGACAACAAGCGCGCAGTCTTCTCAGATTCAGGACAGGACTTATTAGTGCGTCTGGGACTTCCTGTGCCTATATCAGTTCAGGATATCGTTGCTCTTTTACGAGGCAACTACGCAGACCTGTTCCCAAAAGAATACGACACCGCATATGTTGAAGGGACCACTAATATTGCGTATACATTTCCTACACAAACTGAAAACAAAAGATCGTCACCAAAGTTGACGGATGGCATTCTTGTCTTAAATAAACAGGGAGTTCCTCTTGTCTGGGAACAAAAAGGAAAATCCATGTCTATTTCCTTTGAGGAATATGACCATGGCCTGCCGGATAAGATTAGAGTAATAGCCGGAACCGAACGAAGTGCACTTTTTTTAATAAAAGATCGTTCAAATCCGGTAACCCCTTTTGACGCAGAAGCTCTTGAGCTTACATTGCCACCTGACACCAAACTTGAATCTATGAGACCAATGCCATAACCATTGGAACTATTTTTATTCTGAGCAGTGATTATTTACCCCGTTTAATAAACAGCCACTGCCGTAAGATGCTCAATAGCATTGCAAACTATACGAGGGAATCATGTCTGATACTTCTACACCTGAAAAAGATAAATCTGTTTTCCAAAACCTTTGCTTTGGCATTTCCGTTTGGAAACAGAACATGAAACGCATGTTTTCTGACATTCTTCATTCTTTTGAAATAAAGCAGCTTGAAAAGCGTTTAGAGCAAGAGTATGCAGCACTCGGCAAGGTGACTTCGTATCATCTTGAAGAAAATGAAGAGAAACCTGCTATCCCATCTTTTGAAATGACCAGCGCTGCAAAGCAAATCAGTTTTTTAAAAGAAGAAATTGCGCGTCTAAAAGAAGCGCATAAGCAAGACGCATAACTCGGCGATTACGCCGCCAGTAACATAGAGGTAATAATGTCTAAAAAAGTATTTCTCGGCGCAGATCATGGTGGCTTTGCCCTTAAAACCGTCATCGTAGAAGACCTTATCAAAAAAGGCTACGATGTAGAAGACTTGGGTTGTTATTCCACCGAAAGCACAGACTACCCAATGTACGCAGAAAAAGTCTGTACAAAGGTTCTGGAAGAAAACGCGCTTGGTATTCTTATTTGCGGCACCGGTATTGGCATGTCTATGGCAGCCAACCGCATTCCGGGCATTCGTGCTGCGCTTGCAACAAACGAATTTCATGCCCGCCTTACCCGTCAGCACAACAACGCAAACATACTTTGCCTTGGTGAACGTGTTACTGGCCCTGGTGTTGCCATAAATCTTGCTGAACTTTTCTTAGAAACCGAATTTGAAGGCGGCCGTCATCAACGCCGCATTGACCAGTTCGACAAAGCGTAGAAGGAATCCTACGACCATGCAGCTCTACAATACTCTGACACACAAAAAAGAGACTTTTACTCCTCTTACCGAAGGCAAAGTGAATATGTATGTATGTGGTATTACCGCATACGATCTTTGTCATATCGGTCACGCTCGATCTGCAGTAGTTTTTGACGTTCTTGTTCGCTACCTTCGTAGCACTGGTCTTGAAGTTTTGTTTGCACGTAACTTCACTGACGTTGATGATAAAATCATCAAACGCGCCAACGAAGAAGGTTTAAGCAGCACTGAAGTCGCAGAAAAATACATCCAGACCTTCTATGAAGACATGGATGTTCTCAACGTTCTTCGCGCTGACATTGAGCCTAAATGTACTGAACACATCGATGATATGATCGCAATGTGTGAAACATTGATCGCAAAAGGCAAGGCGTACTCTACTGAATCCGGAGACGTGTACTTCCGTGTCCGCGAATTCAAAGACTATGGTAAACTCTCCGGTCGTGATGTTGACGACATGCGCTCCGGTGCACGAGTGACACCTGGTGATGAAAAAGAAGATCCACTCGACTTTGCTCTCTGGAAAGGCGCAAAACCGGGCGAACCTTCCTGGAAAAGCCCTTGGGGACAAGGTCGTCCTGGCTGGCATATTGAATGCTCTGCAATGAGTCATCGCCATATGCCGTTACCTTTGGATATCCACGGCGGCGGACTTGATCTTATTTTCCCGCATCATGAAAATGAAATTGCACAGAGCGAAGCTGCTTCCGAAACAGAAATGGCACGCTACTGGGTTCACAACGGTTTTGTACAGATTGATTCTGAAAAGATGTCCAAGTCTCTTGGCAACTTCAAAACCATCCGTGACATTCTGGAATCATACCTTCCAGAAATACTTCGTTTCTTCTTGCTCACTAAGCACTACCGCAGCCCTATCGACTTTAGCTTTATTGCTATGGACGAAGCTGAAAAGAGCATTAAGCGAATTTACGAAACCAAGCTTGCAGTTCTTAATGAACTCAACAAATCCAAGTGGAGCAAAGCTGCTCTGCCTGAAGATGTTCTCAAAGAGTACGAAGACCAGTGCGCTGCATTTGATACAGCCATGGCTGACGATATGAACACTGCTGGTGCAACCGGCCATATCTTTACTCTTGTACGTCTTATGAACCGCATCATTGAAGATAAAGGTATGCGCAAGTCCGAAGGTGCTAAAGCACTCTTCGAACGCTTTACCGCTGACTTCACCAAATGGAGTGCTGTGCTCGGCCTGTTCGGTCTTGATGCAGAGTCCTTCCTGCTGGATCTCAAGATGAAGCGCGCTACACGTAAAAACATCTCCATTGATGCTCTTGAAGAACTAATGGTACAGCGCCTCGAAGCTCGCAAGAACAAAGACTTTGAAGCTGCTGACACTATCCGTGGAAAACTTACCGAATTGGGCGTGGATGTACGCGATACACCTACCGGCCCTGTATGGGATGTAATCTAACTATGAAAAAAGCACTGCAGCATTATTACACAACGAACAATACTCCTTTCTGGAAGAACCTCTTGTGCGCTTTTGTTGCAGTGCTTATTGTCTTATTACCGCCTGTCCATCTAGCAAAAGCCAATATTCTTGATGCGTTCGGTGACTTCGGTGTAAAAGAAGAAGTTGAGCTTGGCAAAAAATTCAGCATTCTCATCAAATCCAGAATGCCAATTATTGAAGATCCAGAGATCGTATCATATGCCGATGGCATATTGAAAAGGCTCCAAAAAAACATCCCCCCCCAACCATTCCCATTTGAAATTAATGTTATCGTAAACGATACCCTTAACGCATTTGCTGTGCCGGGGGGCTACGTGTTTGTCCACACAGCTATGTTGTTGGAAATGGAACACGAATCCGAACTTGCAGGTGTTCTTGCTCACGAACTTGCGCACATCACACAACGACACATCGCACAACGCATTGAAAAATCGCAGAAAGTGCAAATTATGAGCCTTGTAGGGATGCTCGCTGGTGCTGTGCTCGGTGCAACCACTGGCAACGGGGGTGAAGTTGCTAGTGGTCTTATTACCGGCTCTATGGCAGCAGGTCAGGCAGCATTGCTTAATTATAGCCGCGCTGACGAACGGGAAGCTGACCAAATGGGACTTATCTATCTTACTGAAGCAGGATACAATCCCAAAGGGCTTTCCAACAGTTTTGCTAAAATCCGCAGACGAAAATGGGAGTCCGGCTCCAATATGCCGACCTATTTGTCAACTCACCCGGACGTAGAAGAACGTCAAAACTACCTCGCTGACCGAGTTGCTTCTTTGCCAATGGAACTACAAAACCGCCCTGAAGATGACGTGCGGTTTAAACGAGTGCAAACTCTCATTCGTTCACAGTTCACTGATCCGTCAACGGCTCTCGCCTATTTTGCAAATCAGGAACAGACCCCGCTCGTTCTCATGGGACAAGGTATTGCCTCGGCAAGAATTAATAAAGTTAAAAACGCCGCTAAATATTTTGATGAAGCATTGGAAGGCGCACCAAAAGACTACTTAGTCCTTCGCGAGGCAGGCAAATTCCACTACACCAAAGGTGATACCAAGAAAGCAATTTTTCTGCTCCAAAAGGCCGCCGTACGGAACCCTGAGGATTTAATGACGCTGTTCTTCTATGCCCGCCTGTTGAACGACAAAGGTGATGCCAAATCCGCGGCCACCTACTACAAGAAAATTTTACGCACACTACCTGAAGATTCAGAAGTACACTTTTTCTACGGCAAAATGCTCGGACAGAGCGGTGACCAATTTAATGGGCATCTACATCTCGCATACAGCGCGCTGTTCCGCAATGATGCGAAGAAAACAGCATATCATATCAAAAAAGCCGAAGCGCTTGCTAGTAATCAAAAGCAGACATCCGCTCTTGAATTAATTAAAAAGCAACGAGATGAACGAGCTGCCTACTGGAAATAATTTTTATTTTGCCTCTTACTTTTGGCAAAAGAGCATATTCTCTCTCAATCTAAATAACTTCGATTCATATTCGACAAGTACAATATAAGGATTAGTCATGGAACTTCGTGGAACAACTATTCTAGCGGTAAAAAATGCTAACGGTGTTGCAGTGGCAGGTGACGGTCAGGTAACATTGGGCCAGTCTATTGTTATGAAGCATCAGGCACGCAAGGTGCGCCGCATCTACCGTGAAAAAGTCATCGCAGGTTTTGCTGGTGCAACAGCAGATGCATTTACCTTGTTTGAACGTTGCGAAGCTAAACTTGAAGAGTTTGGCGGCAACTTGTTACGCGCATCTGTTGAAATGGCTAAAGATTGGCGCTCTGATAAATATTTACGAAAACTTGAAGCAATGCTGATCGTTGCAGACGCTGAGTACATCTTCATCATCAGTGGTAACGGTGATGTTATCGAACCCGATGACAACATTGCAGCAATTGGTAGCGGTGGCGCATATGCCCTTTCCGCAGCACGCGCATTGCAGCGTAACACCGAAATGGCTCCCGAAGAGATCTGCCGCCACTCAATGGCGATTGCTTCAGAAATATGCGTATTCACCAACGAGAACCTCACGATCGAAACCATTAGCGCATAACATGCCTCTTACCCAACCAGACTTGGTAACATTGCGCGCTGGATGCAAAATCAACCTGCATTTAGAAATTACTGGCGTTCGTGAAGACGGATATCATGAACTTGATACGCTCTTTTTTCCCCTTCCAAAGCCATTTGACATAATAACAATTTCTAAAGGCACTGCTGGGAGTGGGCTTCTTCTTGATTGCCCTGGGCTCTCTATTCCTCCTGAAAAAAACATTATGTATAAATGCTGGGAGAAATATTGTGCTGCAACAGACTGGATGCCTGATCTTGAAATCTCTGTTGAAAAAGGTATTCCAGATGGCGCGGGTCTTGGAGGCGGAAGTTCTGATGCTGCCGTCATGCTCAATTATCTCAATAAATATTGTCCGAAAAATGCACTTTCTCCAGAATCTCTCAACTCTCTTGCTGCGACGATTGGAGCAGATGTACCATTTTTCTTGAACAATATTCCGGCACACGCAACAGGCATCGGTGACCGTCTCGAACCGTCTGATGTCTCTCTTTCCGGATATTTTCTTGTACTTATTTGTCCTGACGTCAGCATCTCCACACCGTGGGCTTTTGCGGCTTGGGACAAGGCTATGCTAGCAAATAGTGTGACCAATAATAAGAAAGAAATCTTGACAACTACAACGTCAGAAGATAGAAAGCACTCCTCTCGTGCCTTGTGGCTTTTTAATAGTTTTGAAGTGGTGGTATACTCGGCCTTTCCGAAGCTGCGGGCGTACAAAGACAAACTCATGGCATTTGGCGCTGAAGGCGCTGTTATGAGTGGAAGCGGTTCAAGCATCTTTGCTTTGTATCGAGAGATGGAACAGGCTGCTAGTGCTGCAACGGCCTTAGAGGCTGATGGCGTTGCCACATATCTCCACCATCTGTAATACTGGGACGTAGCCAAGTTGGTAAGGCATCGGGTTTTGGTCCCGACATCCGCGGGTTCAAGTCCTGCCGTCCCAACCATTTTTACAGATAACTAACTATAACCCCAGTATGGTATCATGAACGGCGATCTAAAAATCCTCACCGGCTCTTCCAATCCTGCGTTGGCAGAAGCTATCTGTAGCCACTTAGGCTGCGAGCTTACTCCAACCCTTTGTGAAACTTTCAGCGATGGCGAATGCCGCATCGAGATCGGTGCAAACGTACGAGGCGACGACGTATTTGTTGTTCTCTCTACTTCTGCGCCTGTTAACGATAACCTCATGCAGCTTTGTCTTATGCTCGACGCCCTCAAGCGTGCTAGTGTTGGCCGCGTGACTGCAGTTGTTCCCTACTACGGATACGCACGTCAGGATCGCAAAGTTGCTCCTCGTGCGCCTATCAGTGCAAAAGTTGTTGCGGACTTCCTGACTACTGCAGGCATGGACCGCCTTGTAACCGTAGACCTCCATGCAGGCCAGATTCAGGGCTTCTTTGATGCTCCTGTAGACAACCTCTACGCTGCGCCAGTTATGCTTGACCGTCTTCGTGGCATTCAGAGTGAAAAAGGCGAGATCGTCTTGGTTTCTCCTGATGCTGGTGGTGTTGAACGTGCGCGTGCTTACGCAAAACGTCTTAACGCTGGCCTCGCAATCATCGACAAACGTCGTGACAAGCCTAACCAGGCTCAGGCAATGCACGTTATCGGTGATGTAAAAGATAAAATAGCCATCGTTGTCGACGATATGATCGATACTGCTGGCACCATGTGTGCTGCAGCTGACGTTCTTATGAGCAACGGTGCCAAAGAAGTTATGGCGTGTACTACACACCCGGTTCTCTCCGGTCCAGCCATTGACCGTCTTTGTAATTCAGCTTTCAAAAAAGTTTTTGTTACCGATACTATTGAGCTCGGCGACAAACTCGACCATTGCGATAAACTTGAAGTCCTCTCTATTGCAGGCCTTCTTGCTAAAGCAATTCATAATATCCATACGGAATCCTCCGTTAGCGTTCTTTTCGTATAAAGAACGTGTCTGCAGCGAGTGAAACATCTCGTGGTGGAACCTCAAAGGAGCTATTACATGTCAGAAAAAATTACTTTTTCCGTTGCAAAACGTGAAGGTCTTGGTAAAGGTGCTAACCGTCAGCTTCGTTTAGCTGGCAACGTTCCTGGTATCTTTTACAGCACTTCCGGTGACAACGTTCCAGTTCAGATGGACGAAATGGCATTGATCAAGCTTTACGAAAAAGCTGGTCTTACCAACGTTATCGAACTTGATATCGAAGGCGAAACTAAAGAATGTCTCATCTGGAAACTTGAGCGTCACCCGTTCAAAAACCGTCTCCAGCATGTTGACTTCTACGGCGTAGATGCTGACAAAGAAATTCGCATCAAAGTTGCTGTTCGCACAATTGGCGAATCCAAAGGTGTTAAACTCGGCGGCCGTCTTGAAGAATACCGTCAGGTTATCACTGTTTCAGCTAAGCCTGCTGACATCCCTAACGAAATTGTTGTTGATGTTACTGATTACAGCATCCACACATTCCTCAACGTTAGCGATATCGAACTTCCAGAAAACGTTACTGCTTACTACGACACCGACTACAAAGTACTCGCAGTAGTACCTGGTCGTGGTTCTGCAGCAACTGGCGAAGAAGCAGAAGAAGCTTAAGCGAATTCCTTGTGAAATCGTTGGCCTCATGCTTCGGCATGAGGCCATTTCCTTTTTATTGGATTGCTTAACAGGATAGCTATGAATATTTCCGGAGTAATCGTTGGATTGGGTAATCCGGGTAAAGAATACGACAATACCCGGCACAACCTCGGATTTATGGTTGCAGACCACCTTTTGGAAGATGCACAGCGTTTTTCGCCAGATGCATGCTCTCCTCTTTCCATCGGAAAGAAAAAATATGATGCATGGAAATGCAGAATAGGCACATCCCGCAACTTCTGGCTTATCATAAAGCCAATGACCTACATGAACCTTTCCGGTGAAGCTGTTGGCCATGCGTGTAATTACTTCGACATTGAACCTGAACAGGTTATTGTACTGCATGACGAACTAGACCTACCACTAGGACGAATGAAATTTAAAATCGGTGGCGGCCACGCTGGACATAATGGATTACGCTCCATTGAACAGCACCTTGGAAGTCGCAATTTTAATCGCATGCGCCTTGGTATAGGTAAACCGGAACATGGATCCGTTTCTAACTACGTTCTTAACCGCTTCACTAAAGCTGAAAGCGAAGACGTAGAAATGGTCCTTGAAGGTGCCCGCAAAGGTCTTGAAGCGTTTGTTTCATCAGGTTTTGACGAAGCGGTGAAAATAACCAACGCCTTTAAGCTTCCCTAATTCTTCGATTAGATAACCATAGACTCTTAGTGCTTATTGCGTTAGAGTGTGATTCGCGTTTCACGATGTAACGCAGATATTGCAAGGAGATTCGCTGTGTTCGCTCAGGATCAATTAGTAGTATACCCAGCTCAGGGTGTAGGCAAAGTAGAAAGAATCGAGACTCAGACTGTTGGCGGTACCGAGGCTGAATTCTACTTCATCCGGATACTGAGCAACAATGTGACTCTTATGGTGCCAGTTACAACCGCAACCAATGTGTTGCGCCCACTGTGTACACATGAAGAGGCTCTTGATCTTCTCAAATCTCTCGATGACCGCTCAGGGTTCACTGGCTACACTGGTCAGAACTGGAACCGCCGTTACCGTGAGTATTCCGACAAACTGAAAAGTGGTGCTCTTGAAGACGTAGCATACGTCCTTAAAGAACTTCTGCTTATCGGTAAGGATAAAGAACTTTCATTCGGTGAACGTCGCTTATTAGAACAGGCAATGGGTCTCATTACCCTTGAAATTGCTCACGCTACAGACACCACCCAAGATGCTGTTCAAAAACAAATTGAAGAAATGTTTGCAGACGTAATTGCTGCACAGGAAAAAAAATAGTCACACTTTCTTGTCATTTTTTTCCTGATAAGCTACTTTCTTCTATATACGTTACACGTTTTCTTCAGTCCCCCCCATTTGACACTGCTCAACGTCTTTGTCCTTCCGTCGGGGGACGCACAAAACTTCCCAAACTATGTCATCGGCTATGTCTCATAGCTCCTCTATGTACGCTTGTACATTTCTATTCAAATTAAACCATTCCTTTGAGTCTATATGGCAACAAGAAAAGACGTCGAAGAAGCGAAGCAGGAAAGACCTCGTAGAGCTACGTCAACATCAGACCGACCTACAGCTCGCAAACGCAGAACTCCTCCTGCTGCTCCCCGTGGCGATAGATCACGGAGAGCCCCAGCGCCTCAATTTACTCCCGATCCAAATGCAGATCCAAGCGAAGGTCTCAACCTTTCAGAACTTAAGCGCAAACCAGCAGCGGAGCTGATGGAGCTTGCCAAAGAGTATGAAATTGAGAACCCGAGCAATATGCGCAAGCAGGAGCTTATTTTTGCTTTGCTGCAAAAATGTGCTGCACAAAATGGAGCCATCTTTGGTGAGGGCGTTCTCGAAATCCTTCCTGATGGGTTTGGTTTCTTACGCTCACCAATGTACAGCTACATGCCTGGACCGGATGACATTTATGTTTCCCCTTCTCAGATCAGACGCTTCGGTCTGCGAAAAGGTGATGTAGTTTCAGGTCAAATTAGACCGCCTAAAGAAGGCGAACGCTACTTTGCCCTGCTCAGAGTCAATGAAATTGGCTTTGAACCACCTGAAAAATCTCGCAACCTCGTTCTCTTCGATAACCTCACTCCTATCTATCCAGAGCGCCAGCTCGTAATGGAAAACGGAAAAGAAAACCTTTCCGGCAGAGTCATTGACCTCATGGCCCCAATTGGCTGTGGACAACGTGGTCTGATTGTTGCCCCTCCACGAACTGGTAAAACTATCCTTCTTCAATCATTGGCTAACTCCATCAATGCTAATAATCCGGATGTTTATCTTATCATCCTGCTTATTGATGAACGCCCTGAAGAAGTTACTGATATGGAGCGTACAGTTAAGAACGCTGAGGTTATCAGCTCTACTTTTGACGAACCACCACAGCGCCACGTTCAGGTTGCAGAAATGGTTCAAGAAAAAGCAAAGCGCCTTGTAGAACGCGGTAAAGACGTTGTTATCTTGCTCGATTCCATTACTCGTCTTGGACGTGCATACAACGCAGTTACCCCATCTTCCGGCCGTGTTCTTTCCGGTGGTCTCGATGCTAACGCACTGCAACGCCCAAAGCGTTTCTTTGGCGCAGCACGTAACCTCGAAGAAGGTGGTAGCTTAACTATCATCGCCACCGCTCTCATCGATACTGGTTCCCGCATGGACGAAGTCATCTTTGAAGAGTTTAAAGGCACTGGTAACCTTGATATCTACCTTGACCGTCATCTCGCTGAAAAACGCGTGTTCCCGGCAATTGATATCAACCGTACAGGTACTCGTAAGGAAGATCTCCTTCTTGGTACAGAAATGCTTAACAAAATTTGGATTCTTCGCAAAATCCTTGCTCCAATGTCTACCATTGACAGCATGGACTTCTTACTTAACAAAATGCGCAAGACCAAAAGCAATAACGAGTTCTTTCTTTCTATGAATAAGTAAGAACGACTTAGAGATATCTTAAAACCTCGCTTCGGCGGGGTTTTTTTATGCCTGAATTCTACTTTCCGCAAGCATTGGCTCAACTCTTCCTTCTTCCTCACATTTTAAGCTATTGCTTCCCCACTTCTTACAATCCTTGTGGAGGATTCTTCTCTCTTTCTTAGAAGGAAGAACAACCATCCATAAAAGTACTCTTCTTTTCTTCTATGTTCTCACTTCTATGTTCTCACTTCTATGAAGGTGTGCACAAAAGCCCATAGAAATGTCCAACGATTATTTATCAAAAGTCTAGAATCAGCCCTCTGAAAAAGCCGAAGGGATCCCTATATACAATTTGTTTCAAAGGGACAGGAGTACTTCGTAAACGATGACATTAGCCCTACTTCCCTTTGTGACCTTAGTAATGGTAAAAGCCCACTTGTTCCACGAACAAAAAAAAGCCGCTGTCCTAGGACAGCGGCTTTTCATTTTCTATATAATCTTACGATCTAAATTTCGCGATTTCGGATGGCGAGAGAGATGCAGAATGCTGCTCCGCCCCAAGTTACGCCAAGACCAATTACCATCATAATGATTGCAGATGTAGTCATTTGGTTTTCTCCTTAAAAGCTATTAAGAGTAATGCTGGAACTGTTTATGTGATTGTTTCTTCTGAAGGAAGATTGCAACCAAAATTGCGAGAGGCAAGATAGACCAGCCGAACATCACAAGATCAGTCATTGGGTACCCACCGTACGGTACAGTCACTTTATTGTAGAGGCTAGAAAGGAAGGTGTAGCCAAGAACAAGTACTGTGATGATACGCAGGCTGAATGCCCAGAGTTTGCCTACAGAGAAGTCGGAATGTTTATTAACATCATCACGTACTCCATCAAGACCGATGATCCAACTCATAAGAACAATCTCTACAAGAGCTGCGAAGAGCAAGCAGATGTTGTTGATAAAGTGGTCAACGATATCGAGGATCAACAGGCCTGCACCAGTGGTAAATACTGCAGTCAGAGCAAAACCAATAATACAGATTGCGGTCACGACTGTTCTACGAGAAGAGCCAAGCTTATCGATCAAGGCAGAGGTAACAGCTTCAACAATAGAGATATGAGAACTAACACCAGCCATTGTGAGGCACAGGAAGAACACAGAACCAAAGAACAGTGGCGCAGGCATGGTGTTGATAGCAGCCGGAATAGTGATGAAGGCAAGACCTACACCAGCACCAGCAACATCAGACACTGCCTGACCTGTGGAATGAGCCATGCTACCAAGTACTGAGAAAATCATAATACCAGCAAGCATAGAGAAGCCACAGTTAATAAATACAGTCATCGCTGCGTTGTTACAAATATCAGCGTTTTTAGGCAGGTAGCTTGAGTATGCGATCATGATACCAAAGCCGATGGACAGCGAGAAGAAGATCTGACCATATGCAGCAGCCCAAACACCAAAGTCTGTAAGCTTAGAAAAATCTGGAGTGAAGAGAAAATCAAGACCCACGGTTGCACCAGGCAGTGTAATTACACGACCGATGAACACGAGTACGAGTGCGAAAAGAAGCGGGATAAGAATCTTACAAGCACGCTCAATACCACCGCGGATACCGGAAGTACAAGCAAGCCAAGTTAAACCCCAAGTAAGTGCACAGGCACCAAAAATAGGCCAGCGAATTCCGCCGAGCTCTGTTGGAGAAGAAGTAAGACCAAGGTACTCACCAAAGAAGAAACCTTTAGTGTCAGCACCCCATGCACCATCAAAAGAGAAGCCAAGGTAGTTAATTGTCCAGCCGATTACAGCAGCATAGTATACTGCAATAATTGCTGCGATAACAATCTGTACCCAACCAAGCCATTCATATTTTGAATTAACGGCGGCAAGAACTTTTGGAGCAGAACCTTTATATTTATGACCAAGACCAAATTCCATGATCATAAATGGAATACCTGCAGTCAGCAGTGCAAAAATATAAGGAATAAAGAATGCACCACCGCCGTTTTCGTACGCCATGTACGGGAAACGCCAGATATTACCCAAACCAATAGCAGAGCCTACAGCAGCAAGAATGAATCCCGCACGGGATCCCCACTGTTCACGATTTTCCATAGCAACACCTCGACTAAATTTGACACTCAAATAGTGAATGCTTCTTTCAGCAAATTTACCATTACAATTTGAAGAATACAAAAGCAGCAGACGATATTATTAGCAGAATCGTCGGGGTGCTAAATCTCAAATTTGTAAAACAGTAGCCTGCATCAAGGCTTTCACTTCCCATTCGTTACGTCCGAACTACGTTTAGATCACAAAAATGTCTACACATTTCTTACAGAATTGTTCAACACGAATTGGCAAAATTGAAAAAACAATCGCTAATAGTCTGTATTGTTATCTATATCAATAATTCTTGCTATAGTAAGAAAGTTGTTATAGCTGACTAGTTGTTTAACCAAAATGTTCATTTTCTCATTATCGGATTATCACTAAAGTGCGTACATTATACATAATTTGATCTTCAACTGAATGATGAATCAGTATTGACACACTGCCCCTCTCGTGAGAAATTTTAGTGCTTTTAGTAATTAATTTTACACACTCTATTCAGGAGAAATGTATGTTCACTGACAATTCCCATAGTAAAGAGCTTGATGCCCTTCTTGAAGGTTGGACTGAATCTGAAGCTAAGACAAAAGCGGCATTTGCAAACTACAAAGACCTTCTGCTTTCTTTTGAAGGTACAAGTCTATCCTTCAAAGGCAGACCCGGTGTAAGCTTCTCCTTGCGTGCAAAACACGATAAACAGACTGAGCGTGAACTTTTTGTACTTGTAGACGTAGTAGATGATGATCCAGAAGATCGCTGGCTTTCTGTTTGCTTCTATGCAGATATGATCAATGACGCGGATGAACTTGGCGACTGGGTACCTGGCGGACTGATGGGTGAAGATGCATGCTGCTTTAACCTTGATGAAGACGATGCTGCAATGCGCGCCTATATTAAGGACAGAATTACTGACGCATACAACAACGCGAAAAAGTAAATTTACAAGCACACTGTGCATAAAAAAAGCGGAACCTAGATATATCTAGGTTCCGCTTTTTTTATTCTTAAATGAAGAACTGATTCTACATAAAGTCGGGATCAATTGCTGCCCCGCCGTCTGCTAACGATATCTTCAAATATTGAAGAGTGCGTCGGTCAACTGGAACAATCGGAAAAATGTTCTGACAAGCATCACAGCGTTCCATTGATGGTTGTACGGCACCTATAATTGGCACTTTACGGCCACAATGTGGACAAGGGTAAAAGAAGATAACTTCCATCCCGACAGGCTTAACAGGAGAAATCGGTTTCTGTGAATTGCTCATGCTTAGTCCTTACAGATAAGACTTTTTCCGTTCATTGAAGCAGGCTGCTCAATATTCCACATATCAAGAATTGTTGGCGCGATATCGCCTAAAATTCCATCTTCACGAAGTTTCCATGAAGTACTTCCATCAATAAGTACTACCGGAACTGGGTTCGTTGTATGCGCGGTGTGTGTGTTACCAGCAGCATTGCGCAGCTCCTCTGCATTACCATGGTCAGCAGTGACAAGAGCTCTCCAACCACTTGTATGGACGGCATCCAGCACTTTAGCAACACATGCATCAACAGCTTCACACGCCTTGATTGCAGCATCAATAATTCCGGTGTGCCCAACCATATCAAGATTGGCAAAGTTGCACACAATAAATGAATATTCCTTAGAAGTAATCGCCGCTACAAGCTTCTCTGTAACTTCTTCAACACTCATCTGAGGCTTCAGATCATATGTGGCTACATCACGAGGGGAGCTGACCAGCTCTCGATCTTCATTTGCAAAAGGCTCTTCACGACCACAGTTAAAAAAGTATGTTACATGAGCATACTTTTCTGTCTCCGCAAGACGAAGCTGCTTCACGCCTTGTTTAGCTACCACTTCTCCTAATGGATCAGGGCAATCATCTTTTGCGAATGCTACAGGCAACCCAAAAGATTTTTCATAACAAGTCATAGAGGCAAGTGCAGAAAGCTTAGGGAAATCTCCACGTTCAAAATCAACAAAACTGTCAACACACATTGCCTGAGCAATTTGGCGCATACGGTCTGCTCTAAAGTTGAACATAAAAACAGAATCACCATCTTTCATTGCAATCGGTTCGCCGCCTTCTGCTACAATAGATGTTGGAATGAAAAATTCATCCGTGACCCCTTCGTCGTAAGAGTCCTGAATAGCTTTTAATGGATCTGATGTGGTTCTGCCTTTGCCATGCACAAAGCAATCCCACGCAAGCTGGTTGCGATCCCAACGCTTGTCACGATCCATCGCATAGTAGCGACCGGAAATAGATGCAATTCGACCTGCACCAATGCGCTCTATAGCTTCAAGAAGCTGCTTTACAAAACCAAGTCCGCTTGTAGGAGAAGTATCGCGACCATCAAGGAACACATGCACGCATACATCAACCTCAATTGCTTTTGCCATTTCAAGCAAAGCAACGAGGTGATTGAAATGACTATGAACACCACCATCCGAAACCAGTCCCATTAAATGAACTGTTCCGCCCTTCACTTTCGCCGATGTCATAACATTATTAAGAACAAGGTTCTTCTGGAACTTGTTTTCTTCAAGTGCAACATCAATAAGTGTCATATCCTGGTACACAACCCGCCCAGCACCGATATTCATGTGCCCAACTTCCGAGTTGCCCATAAACCCTTCCGGAAGGCCAACAGCACGGCCGGAACAAGCTAGACGGGACATCGGATAATCAGCAACTAAACGATCAAGAGTTGGTGTGTTCGCAAGAGAAATTGCGTTTCCTTCACCAGCGGGAGCAATGCCCCAACCATCAAGAATCAGCAAAAGGGTTGGTGTCATAGTGAGTATTCCTATTCAGCTTCAGATTTATATAAAACTTTAGCGTCAGCCCAGAGGCTTTCAAGATTAAAAGAACCACGAGCGTCTTCCTGGAAAATATTCACAAGAACGTCGTTAAGGTCAATCAGAACCCACTGGTTACTGTCTTTACCTTCAACGCGCAGGTGCTCGTAGTTTTCACCCTTTGCAAGCTTAGAAATCTCATCTGCTAACGCTCTTGACTGGCGAACAGATTTTACTGTGGCAATAACCACAGCATCAGTGAAGGAGTTCACACCTTCAAGGTCAAGAACTACAACATCACTAGCTTTTTTAGCTTCAAGCCATTCAATAATCTTTGCTACTTTTTCCTGTGAAGAAACAGTACTGTATTTTTTTTCAATCTTTCCAATCATTTTTTATCCACTCGTTAGGGCTGCGCTTTTATAATGCAGGCTAAATCTTAGGCTACTACACGCAACACATGCAATGCTTATAATTTTAATCCCCTTACAGTACCTGTGCAGCTGCAAAAGGATGATAAATTCTCTTCCAGCAATGTCAGTAGAAACACGTCTCCGACTTTGCCAGCCTTAAATTCCTGCCCCTTCCTACGTTATTTACTGCCTATAAGCAATTAACAACAGGAAGAGAATTTTCATTAAAAATGACAATTTTGAGAAACAGACTTGACCCGCCTCCCGCTTATGGTGCATTTCCTATGTTTGCACATATATATAGCCAGTGCGCTGGCTAGGTCCATAAGATTCAAGGAACGATAGAGCCAGCACTCTGGTAACTACTTTCCTTGAACCGTGTAGTTATTTTATTCTTTTTGTATCAGGAGTCATGTATGATTTTTAATGTTGAGCAAGAAACACTGCCTCGCGAAGAGTTAGAAGCAATTCAGTTACGCCGTTTACAGAATCTCTGTGAACGGGTGTACGCAAATGTTCCTCACTACCGCGAACAGTTTATTAAGGCGGGAGTTACTCCTGCCGATATCAAAAGCCTCAGCGACTTGGCTAAACTCCCGTTTACTGAGAAGCAGGATCTACGTGACAACTACCCGTTTGGACTTTTTGCTGTTCCAAAAGAGAATATTGTCCGCCTCCATGCTTCCAGCGGCACCACCGGCAAGGCAACAGTTGTAGGATACACACAACGTGATGTGAACAACTGGGCTGAGCTTATGGCACGTTCATTTATGGCAGCCGGTGCAACCCGCAGCGACTTTATCCACAACTCATATGGATATGGATTATTCACAGGCGGCCTTGGCGTACATTACGGTGCAGAACGCCTCGGTGCGACTGTTATCCCGATTTCCGGCGGCGGAACTAAGCGCCAAGTCTCACTAATGGAAGACTTTGGAGCAACCGTAATCTGCAGCACCCCGTCTTACGGCCTTGTACTGCATGAAGCAGCACAGCAGGCAGGTGTCAACTTGCGCGATCTTCCACTTCGTGTCGGCATTTTCGGCGCCGAACCATGGACAGACGAAATGCGTAATGATTTACAAGAAAAAATGGGCATCGATGCTGTAAATATTTACGGTCTTTCCGAAATTATGGGACCTGGGGTTTCTATCGAATGTGCAGTTGCAAAAGACGGAATGCATATATTCGAAGACCACTTCCTGCCGGAAATTATTGACCCAGTAACGGGCGAACAGCTTCCAGAAGGTGAAACCGGCGAACTGGTTATCACCACTCTGACAAAAGAAGGCATTCCGCTTATCCGTTACAGAACACGCGACATTACGTCCTTAAACTACACTCCATGTAAATGTGGTCGTACTCACGTTCGTATGAACCGTATTACAGGACGCAGTGATGACATGCTCATCATCCGTGGCGTTAACGTGTTCCCTTCACAGATTGAATCTATCATTCTGGAAACAGAGGGAGCATCACCGCATTACCAGATCATTGTTAAACGTCAGGGCAACCTTGATACTGTTGAAGTTCAGGTTGAAATTGACGGATCACTCTTCTCTGATGCTATTAAAAATCTCCAGCAGATTGAAATGCGCATCCAAAAAACAATCAAAGAATTCCTCGGTGTTTCAACGAAAGTGCGTTTAGTCGAGCCAAGATCCATTGAACGATCACAAGGCAAAGCAAAACGCGTTTTCGACTTACGAAATGAATCCGAATAATAAAGAAGCCCGCATATGCGGGCTTTTTTATTATCTATAAGAACGAAAAAAGGGATCGCAGAATATATTCTGCGATCCCTTTACGTACATGGTGCCCAGGGGGAGACTCGAACTCCCACGGGCGTGGCCCACTACCCCCTCAAGATAGCGTGTCTACCAATTCCACCACCTGGGCACATATATGTAACGCAAGCGTTACTGAGGATGCGCTAAGCGCGCATTATCGACTTATTTAGTTGTCTGGTCAGGACTAGGCTGAGCTTTCTGCTCGATCTGAATATTCATGATGGTTGATTCATCAGAAGTACGATCACTAGCAATGTAGTTGTAGCTCAAAGAAGTAATGAAGAAAATTGCTGCAAGAGTTGCAGTAACCTTCACTAGAAGACCGCCTGCACCAGCGCCGCCAAACGCAGACTGGTTGCCGCCGCCAAAGATAACACCCATGCCCTCTTTACCAGCCTGTAAAAGAACAAGCAAAATGAGTGCAAGACAGACCACAACGTGCAGGGTCAGAATCAAGGTTTCCACGAAACGTCCTCCTAAGAGCTATATCAATCCGAATCGGTTGCTAAGCAGTAACAATTTTGCTGAAGCTTTCAGCCTTCAAGGAAGCGCCTCCTACCAATACACCGTCAACATTGTCAAGTGTAATGATCTGAGTAGCATTTTCTGGCTTTACACTTCCGCCATAAAGAACGCGGGTAGTATTAGCTTTTCCGCCCAAAATATCAAGAAGTTTAGCACGAACAATTGCATGAGCTTCTACAATTTCTTCAGGACCTGCCACTTTACCGGTTCCGATAGCCCAAACCGGCTCGTACGCAACAGCAAGACGTGCTGGTCCTGTGTCCGGAATAGTCGCCAAACCTTTCTCAAGCTGTTCAGCAATTACTGACTCAAGCTCACCGGCTTCGCGTTCTTCAAGAGTTTCACCAATACAAAGACAAACATTAAGGCCGTTGTTCAGAGCGAAGGTTGTTTTTTCACCAACCTGTTCGCTAGTTTCTCCGAAAAGAGCACGGCGTTCAGAATGGCCAGTAAGAACCCAAGTACAACCTGCATCTTTAAGCATAACAGGTGAAATTTCGCCAGTAAATGCACCTTCAGAAGCTGCACATACAGTCTGGCCACCAAAAGAGTAGCCTTCATGCTTGGAGAAAACTTCGCCTGCAGCGTGCAGAGCGGTAAATGGAGGGAATACAACAACTTCTCTATCTTCAGAGAGTTCGCCAACGAGCTTAACAAGCTCAGCTGCAGTATCTTTAGCTTCTTGAGCAGTCTTAAACATTTTCCAGTTTGCAGCCATAAGCTTTTTCATGGGTCATTACTCCTTACTTAGCAAAGACTATCGGGAAGGTCCGCAAGGGTACACTTATACAGTAATGCGTCCTCACCGGTGTCACTATAATATTTTTTTCGCACCCCAATTTGAGAGAAGCACATCTGTTCATAAAGATTGATGGCAGGTATATTGGTTCTGCGCACTTCTAGAAACGCCTGTTGTATACCTAATTTTTGCCCAATGCAAAGCATAAGAGCAAGTAACCGTTTTCCTGCACCATTTCTTCTCTGTTTCGGGTCCGTAGCTATGTTTAATATTTCCAACTCATCTACTGTATGGTACATGGCTATATAGGCCACTAATGTATCATTTTTCTTCAACCCGAAGACCTTAAAAATCTTTTGGTCAAAAGACAGGCTGAACTCTTTTTCAGTCCATGGTGTTGAAAAACATTTTTTCTCAAGCGCCGCCACTTCTGCACTGTCTTTTTTTTCTAAACGAAAAAAAACATATCCATCAGCTTCCAGCGGCCCTATCTTAGCAAATATGTCAGACATTACATATCCAAACACGTCCACCGACAATGCGGCTTCTCGTGGGAGTCATATTGAAGTGGTAGACAGCAGCGGCAAACCTCTATTGGTCATGCCCTCTGCAACCGCGCATGAGCAGCGTCTTGCAATAAAGTCTGTCTTTGTTCTTATCTATAATAAACAAGGAAAATTTTTTCTGCAACGACGGTCGGATAATAAAGCATTGTCACCGGGCATGTGGGATATTTCAGCAGCGACTCATGTTGGTGCAGATGAAGCATTAGAAGCCGCAGCCGAAAGAGTACTCCGTAAAGAGCTCAACATTCCAACAGTCTCTCTGCATTACCAAAAATCTCAGCAAGAACGCATAGACGACTCAACGCTATGGATATCACTCTACTCTGCGAATATAGGCACAAAAATGCTCTCGCCCAATCCAGACGAAGTGCAAGATGGACTATATGTGGATGCAGAAGAACTGCAATCACTCTACGAGCATTTTCCAAGCATGCTTACCCCTGTTCTTTTGTGGGCAATTCGTGCAAACATCATTTTCACAATATCTGCCTAGTATCACCCACAATTCAGGTTGAGCTACATAAGCTTTGTCATTTCTGCATGCAAAAGCGTATTGCTTGCCAAAATATTTGGTGAGTACAAAGAGAAGTCATTCGAAGCATTATATTCTGTTACCCAGCCACCAGCTTCGTTTACAAGCAACCAGCCCGCAGCGGTATCCCAAGGCTTCAAGCCCTTTTCATAAAACGCATCGAAACGTCCAGCTGCGAGGTATGCTAAATCAAGCGCCGCAGCGCCTAAACGACGAATGCCTTGTGCACCTTGCAGTACACGACGTAAACGATCTGTAATCTCGTCAGCATCTTCTGCAATTGTGTACGGAAAGCCAGTTGCTATCAGCGATTGTTCGAGATTATCGTTTTTTGTAACAAAAATCTGCTTGTCATTACACCAAGCACCGCTACCAACCGCAGCATAAAAGCATTCATTCATAATTGGAGCGTTGATAACACCCAGCACAACCCTGCCTTTATGCCACAACCCAACAGAGGTACAAACAAACGGAACCTGATGGGTAAAGTTTGTTGTTCCATCAATCGGGTCGATTACCCATGTCAGATCATTCAGCGGAGCATCAGCTGCGCTTTCTTCAGCAAGAAAGCTTGCTTCAGGAAGAATTTTAGCGAGCCTAGCTTTCACATCATGTTCTACCGCAACATCAGTTTCCGTTACAAGGTCGATACGCCCTTTGTAACGGACCTTACGCGGCTTATCCCATGCTTCCTGAATAAGCGCACCAGATTCAATAACGGCAGCACGAACTTGCGGTAACAACTTTTGTAAATCCATTGTGTCTTCCAAGATAAAAAGGCGACCTTGGGGTCGCCTTAGTAATTTAGTTTATGTACACATCCGAGAACTTTGTTCGATCATCCAGCGTCTTGCCGGTACCTCGAACAACCGTGGTAAGCGGGTCATCATCAATAATAACCTGCAATCCAGTCTCTTGCATAATAAGCTCATTAAGTCCCTTAAGCAATGCGCCACCACCTGCCAAAAGCAGGCCGTGTTCCGCAATATCGCTTGCAAGCTCAGGCGGGGTTTTTTCAAGCGCTTTACGAACGGCAAAAACAATCGCTTTTACTGATTCAGAAAGTGCAATCCGGATATCTTCGTCAGTCACTTCAACAGAGGTTGGAGTTCCTGATACAATATCCTTTCCCGGTACAGTCATTACCAGAGGTTCTGGCAAAGGAAAAGCAGAGCCGATAGTCATTTTAACTTTTTCAGCCTGGTTTTCACCCACAAGAAGTTGGAACTCTTCCTGAAAATATCTTTGTACGGCGCTGTTTAATGCGTCCCCAGCCACTCGGACTGATTCTGCATAAGCAACAGCAGATAAAGAGATAATAGCAACTTCTGTTGTACCGCCACCGATATCTACAACCATAGTTCCCACAGGCTGATGAATAGGACGTGCTGCGCCGATGGCTGCAGCCATTGGCTCCTCAACGAGCTTTACATCACGAGCGCCTGCCTGTTGAGCAGATTCGATTACCGCACGTTTTTCAACCTGAGTAATACCAGTAGGTACACAAATTACAATGTTCGGCTTTACAAGACTAAAGCCAGTAATAACTTTTTTAATGAAGTACGAAATCATTTGCTTGGTAACCTCAAAGTCCGCAATAACACCGTCTTTCATCGGACGGATTGCACGGATTCGACGAGGAGTACGACCAAGAAATTCTTTCGCCTCACGCCCGACTGCGAGCACGCTGTTGCGTTCGACATCAATTGCAACAACTGACGGTTCGTTAAGCACGATGCCGTCTTTTTTAGTATATAGAAGCGTATTAGCAGTTCCAAGATCCATAGCCAGATCTTTTCCGAACATGCTCAAGAGTTTTCCTAGCATTTATTCGCTCTCTTGGGTCTTAGATGAAAATGAAAATAGAGATTCATTTTCATGTTCGTAAGCTGCCGCGCGCTGCAGGTCATCAACCTGTCGATGCGCCTCGTACAGTTTGCTGCGCAGGTACAAATTCTCCAAAAACAAAGAAAGATGTTCAGATGCCATCTGACAAAATGTCTTAAGCTCTTCAGGAATAACTTTGGAAGTTTCACTGGCAAGCGTTAACACACCTCGCGTCATCCCACCAATTTCCAACGGAATACAAATTACGCTGACAAACTGTGGCACACCTTTTTTCTTTCCGTACAGTGGAGATGTTTGACTTGCAGCCTTGCCGCCTTCCACAAAGAAAGGCGTACTATTTTTAAACACCCAGCCTACCAAGCCGCTACCATATGGAATTTCTCCCATTTCACCCCGTAGCAGTTGATAGTTTTCACCCTCAATATGGTAATTTTGACCGCCTTCATCCCTTGTTGCCAAACTGCAATATTCAAAATGAGAGGTATCTGAAAGAAGGACTAAAAACTTAGATAAAAAAGAGTCCCACTTCTTCAGATGCTTCCGTAATGAATATATCACCTGCAAACAATGGTATTGCTGCGATAAGTTAACCTGCTCTTCAACAACAAAAGAACGGGAATGTACCTCGTACACAAGCTCCCCGAACAGTTGTAGAATCTTTTGATCTTTACTGGAAAATGAATATTGTCTCTTGCTGTCTAAACACAACACACCGGCACCATTTTTAAGTGGTACTCCCATGAATGCCTTAATCTTAGTTTCTTCATTCTGCGCATAATACCCAAGATTATACTGTCTGGTATCAAAGTCATTAACCAGCATGGGCTCTTCATTACTAATGATCCACCCTACCAGCCCTTTTCCTGTTCCGGCAGAAAAAGTCTCGTCCTTATTTACCATGTCACCAAGGCTAAAACTACTGGCCACAGAGAAGTGACTACCGGAGCGATCCGGCATAATTAATACAGCAGAATATGCATCAAAGACACTGCAGATAATGCCTAAAATTCTTTCATAACAAGCGGTTGTATTCATCCAATATAACCCAGTCAAAATATTATGGTTTGCGCAGATGTAAATAATAACTTTGCAGCGCAACATCCTATAACGTTCTTCACGTATAGAACATAGGCCAACCACCCTTTTAGCGGCTAACCATTGCGGCTCTGTATATAGATAAAGCCCTCAGAATTTATTATCATTTTTTTAATAAGACGCCAAGCAATGAGAGTACAGGTTTTTTTCTATGAAATGCTAGAGTTTTTTTAGAAAAAAAAATAGTATGCAAAGATTAGCAAGCACATTGAACTATTAGCGTAAATAGAGATTTTACTTTTTTTAACGACAGCCAGCCAAATTGCCAATGCCAAAACACTGGAAAGACGCCTTCCGCGAATGCGGTTTACCATGGAAAGACTCTTTTTCATTTAGCGAACCTATCAGCATCACGACTCTTTCTGAACTTAAGGACTTTCTTGATGCCGTCCAGATCACGCAATGTCTGTTGCGTCCTTTTTTTGAAAACAACGACTATCCACTTGTAGAGCGCGGGGAACTGCTACCTTCATTTGAAAGCGATTTTTTCGAATACAAAGATTTGCCCGGCTTTTCGTTAGTAGCTTTTGAGCGTGAACTTCAATATTTTTCTGAAATTTTTCAATTTGATATCCTACATTCATTAATGGATGTGACATTTAAGGCAGACGGCTATGCCTGCCCTTTAGAAAACTGCACAATTGAAAAAAATATTGAAACAATTCAAAACCGTATTCCACGGAAAATGCACGATAATTTCAAGCATGAATTCGGCAAGGTAGACACCTCCGTATTGGATTACTACCCCCAGTTGCTCCCTTACATTCTTGAAATGGATAGAGCGCATGTTCTGGCATTAGATTCATCTGGCTTCTTTCATCTTGCAGGCGTATACGGTTCCTTCCCTTCTGACCTTGATCCAGAAATAAAACGTTTTGGACTTCGGGCTAAAAAATTCGAAGTTGGAAATCACAAGAAATACGAAAACAACAGAGCATTTGTATATCAGTACCTTATGGAGCTTTACGGCTTTACTATTTGCTCCGAGCGCCGAACTTCAAGCGCCTTATTCTCTCGCCGATTACATAAGACTGGTGAAAAATTCATGGTTCGTGTACTTGGACAAACAGACCGAGTCATCACGACGATCTCCTCTGCCACCAAAAAACGGCGCTATCCTACTGTAGAGAAAATTGCGCTTGTACAGGTTGATGAAGATCAGACTGAAGTAATTCGTCGCTTAGAAGAAGGTGGGTTCTTTGTTAATAGAAAACGGCACGTTGTTATATTGCGCGTTACATACACGCAGCATAAATTCAACCCGGAAAACGTTCGGCAGGAACGTGCCCTTTCTGTAGCAAAACAGGAAGTTATCCACCCGATTACCGGCCGTGCCATTGATGATCTTAATATCATTAAAGATACTACAAACATGATCCTGCGTTTAAACGATATCGTACGCGGTGAATATGTCGGGCACATTACATACAAGCGAGTTGAGCTTGTTGAAAACACTGACACCGAAGAAAAACGCCTTAAATTTTTATATTCTTGGCTATCGAAGCACCAACGTCGCATCATAAGCTACTCAGACGAATTTTACGCAAATGTCGTAAAAATTCTGGATGGCTACCTGTTCGATCCAGACAATGAAGAGTCTTTCGACGGGCACAAAAACCTCTATAAAGACGTTCAGCTTCGCTACAACTATATCCAGCAAGCTCGAAAAGTTATGATTCTTGAACGATTGAAAAAGCGTAAAATTAAGGGTGAAAAAATCCCATACGCAGAGATGCTTCATCAAGCCGTTCGCATTTTACAAGAATTAAAATTCGACATTGCAACATATTTCGACGAACTAGTTGCTTCTATGATCAGCATTACTGAGACTATACTAAATGACCGTTACTTATGCCGTAACTATATCACCAAGCGTGATGACGATCTTTCGGGGTACGGATTAGGCATAAAAAAAGAATACGGCAAACTGGTCTCGCTGCTTGACGACATTAAAGCAATTCGTAAATCTCGAAACAAATCTATTGAAGGTTTCGACCTTTAATAAACACAACCACAAAACAACAACACTTTAACCAGATTCGGGAGGACATGCTGTGTCTAAAACTTTACATACCCCGCTTACCGCGTGGCACAAAGCTGCTGGTGCCAAAATGGCTCCATTTGCCGGATGGGAAATGCCTATCCAGTATACAGGCATTATCGCTGAGCACACTCATTGCCGTGAACAAGCTTCTATTTACGATATCTGTCACATGGGCGAATTTGCTCTCGTAGGTGCAGGCGCTCGCGATGCCCTTTCTAAAATCGTAACACATAATCTGGAAAAACTTGCTCCAGGTAAGTGCGGTTACGGTTTTCTGTTGAACAAAGAAGGCGGTATTCTTGACGACCTTATCGTGTACTGCCTCGAAGAAGACGAATACATGCTCGTCGTCAACGCTGCCTGTATTAAAAGCGATTTTAACTGGATAAAAGAACGTCTTCCTGAGTACGTAACTCTCGAAGATATGTCTGACCAGACTGCAAAAATTGATCTTCAGGGCCCTAAATCTTACGACGTGCTTGAAAAAATATTCGACAGTTCCCTGCGAGACCTAAAATATTTTAACTTCCGCACTGTTGACTTTAACGGACAGCCGCTCATCATCAGCCGTACTGGCTACACTGGTGAATTAGGTTACGAATTCTACCTTCCTTCCGAAAATGCAAAAGCACTTTGGGAAGCCCTGATGGCTCAGGAAGAAGTTGAACCGGCTGGCCTTGGTGCACGTGACACCCTTCGCCTTGAAGTAGGCCTTCCACTTTACGGTCAGGATCTCGACACAACCCACTCCCCTACCGCAGCCGGTATGGGCTGGATGCTTCGCTCTGAAGCAGATTACGTCGGTAAAGGTAAAGACCGGGAAGGAACCGAACTCCTTATCGCTCTTTCAATTCCTGGTCGACGTTCCGCACGTCACGATGACGTTGTTACACTTGAAGACGGCACAGAAGTTGGCCATGTTACCAGTGGTTCTTACTGCCCGAGTGTTGGACATTCCGTTGCATTAGCTTACGTAAAAATTGAAGCTGCTGATAATGAGAAATTCCTCGTTAAAGGCGCTCGTACTTCCCTTGAAGCCACAAAAGCAGAACTGCCATTCTACAAAGATGGCACAGCACGCATGAAGCTTGTTGACTAAGCTGCATCCAAATGAATAAATTAAAAGGGAGGCCGTATGGCTTCCCTTTTTTTATTGCCATCGGCACTACATACAATAATGAGATAGAAATTCATGAAAACATTTTTTCTTGAAACAGATAAATGGGGCGAGCACTGTGTGCTTGAAGGTCAAGAAGCTAAACATGCGATTAAAGTACTACGCATGCGAACAGGCGATACTATTCGTCTGTTAGACGGTAAAGGGCGAGAAGGCACCTTTACCATTACCGAAATGGATAAGCATACAGTATCTATTGAACAGCAAGAAATCATTCAGCACCCTAAACCAAAGTCAGAGCATTATGTTGCAATAGGTTGGGGAAAATCCGTACGACGTGGCTGGATTTTTGAAAAAGCTGTTGAATTCGGAGCCGCAGGACTCTGGTTCTGGCAGGCAGACCGTTCCCAATCCAAAGTGCCCTCAGAAGTTAAAGAAGGCTGGGAAGGCCAAATGCTGGCTGGAGCTAAACAATGTGACAATCCTTGGATTCCAGAACTCGCAACATTTCCTACTGGTTCAAAAGGTGTTATGAACCGCGCTGAAGAGTTTGATAATATTTTCATGCTCTGGGAAGGCCAGTCACCATCTGACATACTATCTTTCGAGCAGCTTGACCTTTCAGGAAAAACACTCTTCATTATCGGCCCAGAAGGCGGATTTTCCGACGCTGAAGCTGAATATTTCAAAAATCAAGACGCCAAGCCAGTAAGTCTTGGGAAAAGAATTTTACGCTGGGAAACAGCAGCCCTGCTGTGTCTCGGACTTGCTTGGTGGAAAGGTGAAGTAAACAATGCTGCGCGTTAGCAAGGAGATGTCTATGGAGGCAAAACAACCTCTTGCAGACAAAATTCGCCCTAATTCTTTTGAGGAATTCTCAGGACAGGAGCATCTTTCTGCACGCATCACTGCGCTGACAAAGGCAAACCGGCTTCCTAGCTTGCTTATGTTCGGCCCTCCGGGATGCGGCAAATCGACTCTTGCACTCTTACTTGCCAAACACACAGGCTTAAAATGGCTCCGAGTAAGTGCGCCGGAAGCTGGACTTACACAGCTTCGTAAGTCCCTAAAAGATATTGAAGTGCTCGTGCTAGATGAATTGCATCGATTCTCCAAAGCTCAGCAGGACTTTTTTCTTCCTATCTTAGAATCAGGCGAAATTACGCTCATTGCAACAACTACTGAGAATCCATCTTTCAGTGTCACACGTCAGCTGTTATCCCGACTCCACACGCTCAAATTAAAACCACTGCCCAACACCTCACTTCAAGTACTCGCACAAAAAGGTGCTGAAGCGTGTGGTGTTGAATTGGACGACACTGTTTACGAAATGGTTGCAGGAATTGCTCATGGCGATGCCCGCACCATGCTGAACCTTGTAGAATATATTGCACAACTTCCACCTGAATCACGGGAACCGGATCAACTTAAAGCCGTTCTTCCTGATGTACTCGCACGTCATGACAAAAATGGAGACAGCCATTACGAACTTGCCTCCGCGATGATCAAATCGATCCGTGGTAGTGACGTAGATGCAGCCCTCTATTACTTAGCATGCCTGCTTGAAGGTGGAGAAGATCCAAGATTCATATGCCGAAGATTAATACTCTCCGCTTCGGAAGATGTTGGTCTTGCAGATCCTAATGCACTACCTCTAGCAGTGGCATGTCAGCAAGCTACCGAGTTTGTTGGAATGCCAGAAGGCTTCATTCCACTGGCCGAAACTGTAACGTATTTGGCGCTTGCACCTAAGAGTAATTCGACCTATGCAGCTTACTTGGCCGCTGCAAAAGAGATACGGGCACATGGAAGCAAACCTGTTCCACTGCACTTGCGAAACCCTTCCACCAAACTCCAAAAGGAGTGGGGGTACGGTAAGGGATACCTTTATCCGCACAACTATCCAGAAGGGTATGTTCCCCAGCAATACCTTCCTGACGATCTCGCAGGTCGCAGATTTTATCAGCAGCGAGAGCAAGGAGTAGAACCACGTCTAACTGCGTGGCTTGCTCGTGCCAGAAAAAGCTTCCGTTAATTCCCATAGCATTAGGAGACACACACATGCTAAAGAAGCTATTTTGTATTACCGTAATACTTACACTTTGCTACGCCCTGTCAGGGTGTGCCGTGTACAATGCTGCAGTAGACGAGCGAAACATAAGCAAACAATATTCAGACACGGTCATCACGGCCACTATCCTTTCCAAAATGGTTGAAAGCAAAGGGATCAATTCCCTTGATATCTCCGTCAACACCTACAATGGGAAAGCATATCTTATCGGTGAAGTAGATTCCCTTGCACAGCGTAACCTTGTTATATCTACGGCACGCGAAGTAAAAGGTGTCAATAGTGTTGTGCCGTATCTGCTTCTCAAAAACCAGCAAGACTTCTGCGGGACTACAGACAACATGTCTATGAGCGCAGGACTCACAAAAACCTTAATTGGTGACAAAGAAATTTGGTCCACCAACGTTTCTGTTGATGTTGTACAATGCAACATTGTTCTCACAGGTATTGTCGCCTCTGACAAAGAGAAAGAAAAAATTATTCAACACGCAAACGCAGTCCCTAAAGTTCGATCAGTCACTTCGTATATTCAGGTTCAATAATAAAAAAGGCAGACTCAACTGAGTCTGCCTTTTTTATTTCTATCTTCTGATACAGCTTATAATCTTTGACTCAAAAACTGTTGAAAAATTAGCATAGGCATCCGAAAATAAAAAACTTACTGCTTTGAAAGCAAGCCATTCCAAAAACCTTCTGTCTCTTTATATGACTCATCGTAACGCACATCTGGAGAAATAGTTAAATTTTCGACAGACACATCCACAACCGTGGTATCTCTCACCCAGCTTCTTTCTTTCAAGACAACATCTTCTATGGATAATTCTTTTATTAATGTTTCAGCCGAATTTATTTCTTCTGCATCAAGTGTACTCAACTTCAATTCATCAATGATCACAGATTTCAATTCTAAGTAAACCATATTATTGCAGTTAGACACTACTGCTGATTTAATCTTGCCTCGAGAAAGGCATACACTAAGTCCATCACCATCTTTCACTAGCACTTCGCCAATATCCCCTCCAAAAGACACATCACTATTTCTCCCTCCATTATCGCTTGCATATGCTGTTGTTATTGCACCATCAACCACTATCAAAGAATCGCTGTTCCCCACGACTTTCACATTCTCAAATTCGCCACCAACACGCAAAAGTGAATCTCTATTATTCTCGATAATTAAATTTTTAGCCTCAACTCCATAGAAATCAACGTCTGTTAATGAACTATTCTTGATTACGACATTCTCTCCACCAAATATTGCTAAAGACAGTGCAACGCCTTCTTCCACATCAGTTCTGTCTATCAGTAAATTCTCTAGATAAGAGTCATAAAAAACATAGGAATGCCCCTCAACCACAACCTCTATTGTACAATCAATAATTGCAAGACTAGACCCTTTAGCCAATGAATGCAGTAACACATCCAGCAATTTACTTCCGTCTCCAAATCCAACCTTATCTAGCAACGAATTTTTAAATATCGTTTCTTTCACATCATATCTTGTGGTGCCAATCGGTTCGAGCGTAGTATCCATAAACCTGACATTATGAAACTCACTGTTGCTGAAATCAACACCAGTCAATGTACAATCTTCAAATGTTATATTGGTTAACTTTGCACCTTGTAAGTCAAGATTGTACATATCCACATTTTTTATTGTTAGATCGTACAGTTCTAATCCACGCAACTTATAATCTTTTAATGAAGCACCAGAAATATCATTAGGATTATTCTGTACTAACTGTGAGACTACCTGTGCATCTTCAGTGCTCAAAGCTGTCTTTAGCTCTTGGCTCATGCAGCCGTCCATGCCAACCAGCGCCAATATTACAACCAACCCTATTAAAAACCTATACCGCAGATTCATTTGGAATACCTTTTTAAGCGCAAGAAACGACATACTATCGAGGCAATCATCGCCAATAGCAAATTTCCACACTACAGATTCTTCTACAAAGTACTTTCCAATATTCACTGGAAAACACAGAAGCCCATCGAATGTTTAGTCACCAGCATTTTTTTAGTAGAAACAAAAAAATATGCAACACGCGAGCGCAGTTCCTAACGTTTGATCGATCACTACGTATATTCAGGTTCAATAATAAAAAAGGCAGACTCAACTGAGTTTGCCTTTTTTATTTCTATCTCCTTATACAGCCTATAAAATTCAACCAAAAAATATTGGAAAATTAGCACGGGCATACGAAAACAGAAAAAGTTACTGCTTTGAAATTAAGTCATTCCAAAAGCCTTCTGTTTCTTCAAACAATTCATCATAACGCACAGCTGGAGAAATAGATAAGTTCTTGACGGACAAATCTTCAATTGTAGTATCTTCCACCCAGCTTCGCTCTTTCAGTACAACATTTTCTATAGATAATTTTTTTATTAATGTTTCAGTGGAATTTATTTCTTCTGCATCAAGTGAGATCAACTTCAATTCATCAATAACCACAGACTTCAATTCTAAGTAAATCATATTATTACAGTTAGACACCACTGCTGATTTAATCTTGCCTTGAGAAAGGCATACGCTAAGCCCATCACCATCTTTCACTAACACTTCGCTAATATCCCCCCCAAAAGACACATCACTATTTTTTCCTCCATTATCACTTGCATATGCTGTTGTTATTGCACCATCAACCACTATCAATGAATCGCTATTTCCAACGACTTTCACATTTTCGAACTCACCACCAACACGCAAAAGAGTATCTTGATTGTTCTTGATAAGTAAATTTTTAGCTTCAACCCCATAGAAATCGACGTTTGTTAATGAACTATTCTTGATAACGACATTCTCTCCGCCAAATATTGCAAAAGACAATGTCACGCCTTCCCCAACATGTGTTCTATCTATAAGTAAATTCTCTAGATTAGATTCATCAAAAACGAAGGAGTTTCCCTTAACCACATCATCTATAGTGCAATCGACAATTGCGATACTGGACCCTTTTTTCAATGAGTGCATTTCAACATCAAGTAGTTTACTTCCTTCACCAAAGCCAACTTTATCGAACAGAGCCGATTTAAAAGTTGTTACCTTTTCATCATAAGGAGTGGTGCCAATTGGTTGGAGCGTAGTATCCATAAACCGGACATTGTGAAACTCACTGTTACTAAAATCAACTCCAGTCAATGTACAATCTTCAAATATAACATTAGACAACTTTGCACTTTGTAAATCGAGATTATACATATTCACATTTTTTATCGTGAGATCATGCAATTTTAATCCATGCAACTTATAGTCTTTTAATGAAGCACCAGAAAGATCGTTAGGATTCATCTGTACTAATTGTGATACCACTTGTGCATCTTCATTACTCAAAGCTGTCTTTAACTCTTCACTCATACAACCCTGTAAACTACACAGCAACGTCACAATAAGAACCATCCTTATCAAATATTTAGTCAATATATTCATTTGGACAACCTTTTTTATACTCACGAAACTTTTTACTATCGGGATTCTCATCCCCAATAGTAAATTCCCACATTGCATACCCCTTTAATAGACGTTGTACCATTTTTATAGGAAGGCACAATGGAACATTAAAAGCATAATCATTATATATTTTATTATCCAAGGCATTATCAGTAAAGTGCAATGACGCATAAAATATTATTTCTTCCTTATAAATTTCACGCTTTGCTTTAGCTAAAAACTTACCTGCTGAATCACTAGACGCTACAGCCCCATCCGCTATCTTGACTGAACAACTTCCAAGATATTTTAACGTCTTCTTGTGCACTTTATGCAGCTTTATCTCTTTTACGGCTTCCTTAGGGAATTCCTTTCCAAAGACAACAGACGATTTCTTATGCAGCACAACAATTTCAGCACCTTCACGTATAATGTTCGTTGGAGGATTTCCCTTTACAACAAAAAAATTTCTAAAAATTTCTTTCTTTTTTATACGCTTCATATATTCCGCAGCCACTGCTAGTCGTGGCTTGCTTTCTTTTAACGAGCATTTAACGAGATGGATTTTATCATTAACAACATCGACCCAAATACCTTGTGGTGGAGACATGCCTTGTCCTGCCAATTCGCCATCAAAGTTTTGTTTAGAGACAGGGCCACTACTGCCTGACACAACAAGACGTGCCCCGTTTGGATCAAACCCTGAATCCTGTTGTGCAAGTTTCTGTGGTTGCACATCGCCCGGCACTACGCCAACAACATCCCATTTATCTCTCTTGCTGGCGTTTTTAATGTAATAGAACCCAGCTCTATGTGAGTGTCCTGCCAAGCAATATTTATAATCACCAGTTAAAATATGCTTGGAATACACTTCTTGACGATTTCTATAGAAGGAGCCTTCATCAGAATGATTTTGATCTGGTCGCTCTCTTTGTTTTTTTCTTTTGAGAGCTTCCCTTTCATCGCCACCAATTGGAATAGGGTCGTTACGTCTCACATCATCAATATCCAGAACCATTGGTTTTTTCACAGGGACATCAGTTGCGTAGTTCACAAAGGTAAAATGACTAAGTAAAATATTAATTCCGTCTTTATTTTCTGCACCCTGACGAATTAACTTTAACTGTTCGTCATTACATGACTCTGTAGAGCGAGGAAGAGAGCCTCCATCATTAAGCGTGGGTTCAACAAATGCCTCAGCGTCGCCCCATTCCAGTCCCAAAAATTGTTGTTTATCATACGGAATGAGCATGTCGCTTACAGGAGAAAAGACCTGATAAAACCATGAAAAATTATCATCATCAAAATTAAAATTTTTCACCACAACGCCATAATCTTCACCATACATGAGGCACGCCTCATAAATAGTAAGATTATGGTCTGCGGGAATGCCAGCATTAACCTTTCCAATGACTGGTTTTCTTGGAGAAATGCCATATGGCACCCCGTAAGCCTCATGATTACCGGATACAAGTATGATCGGTTTCTTGTACTCAATCATAAAATATTCAAATAAGCCGTAAACAGCAGTGTCATCAATATATTTGGGATACAATTCAGGGTTTTTAAAATTATCCGAATGAATGTCCTTCCAAATACCACCAGTGTTTTTTGCTTTTGACTTTTCCGGATCGAGGTTAACGCAGTGATCAATCAAATCTCCGGTAATCACCACCAAATCAATCTTAGAATTCCGCCCCATCTGATCCATAAGATCTTTTAATGCCAAAAAGTTATTATTCACCATATCACCGATGTAAGGTGAGTCCTCTAGACTTGCGCCCGGAATAACCTGCGCCTTACTTCGTAAAAAAACATTCTGACGCGAAGACACATGAACATCTGAAACTTGCCCAGGATTAAGGTATTTCTTTGAGTTAATATAGATGGGATGACGTTGGATTATTGGATTTTCATTCGTACTGGCAAAACCAGCTCCTTCCTTGTCGGGATAACGAAGACGCTCGCGGGAAAGATTCTTTATATCATCAAGCTGGTATCGCCCTTTTTTCCCGTTCTTAATCGCATCAAGCCAAACCTTCTGAAGTGCATCCTGCGGCTCATTAAAAAACGGGTCAACATCTAGTGTGCTGACGTTCCGAGTCTTAATGTCATGATCCTTATAGTGATCTTCCCCTTCTTTGGTGAGGCTCTGCCACGCAATATCATATAACCCCTTCTTAGGAAGATTAGACTTCGACAAGCCCTTTGCTGAAATGGAAACCTCTACTAGATAAATTAGCTTTGCCTCTTGTAAGACTTTAGAGCTTGAATCCCGAATCACGCACCAGGGCTCACCATCACCATTATATACCAACTGACGATCGCTAAACCACGAATCACCAGACAACTCAGCTAACAACCGAACCTGTATATATTCAAATCCGTCAACGTAGGAAGCAAACAATGGTTTGGTATCATTAGGTGTGGCTTGTTCGACCATATCGAACACTGCCAAATGTTGAAGAATAGCTGCTGTAGTATGCTTCCCTCCAAGAATTACCCCATCTTCCTCTGTTTTAGCAGGGTCAACGTCTAGTACCTTCTTAAAGTCTTCGGGCAACGCTAACAGCAAGCGTATGGGAGCTTCTTGAGCCTGCTTCACCAATACAGGACACGTTAATGAGGGAATAATTATTGCGCCTGCAAAATGCTCCTTCGCAAGCCTAATTTCCAAGACACAACTATCGTCAGGACTAGCTTTAGTATTACTTGAATCAAGTTTTACCTTGGAAGCCTGCCAAATAACGCTATTCTCCGTACCAAACGGCTGGTGTGAGATCTCTGAGTTTTCTCTCTCATCAGGATTTATGTGGCATAACAATTCAAAATCTTCGCAAAGATCCCGTATCGTAGAGCTACGACATGAAATTTTATATTCATCGTTTATTTTTCCATCAGGTGAAGTTACACTCATGGGAAATTTATTGTAGACGTTGAAATAATTTTTCAAATAGCTACTTCGAGCATCTTCGAGAGTTATCTTTCGCCTTACGTTCTTTGGGTCTTTCTTTGGTGGCTCTGGCTTATGAGGGGGAGAAACAATCTCTTCCGTATCTGACTCTGAAACATTTGTACTACCAGTTCTAGAGACTTCTTTAGTCAAACAAGGAAAACGTAATGTAAGGTTATTCCAAATACCATCTGCACTCCCTGATGTAGCTTGCGGATTACGGGTCAACACCTCGCCTTTTTTTACTACAAAAGGAATCTCTGGAAAATCACTCAATAAAACGTTGTCACCTTCTTGCAAAGATCGCTTCAGTGACGTTACGCTTTCACCACTGCGTGCAAGGTTAACCAGTACTGCATTAGACAGATCATCTATTGCAGATTCAATACGAAAAAGATCAGCCTCAACAAGCTTTGTACAATCCTCGACAGAATATTTATTTAACGTTTTCATTACATACTCGTATTTCAATGGTTTTATGCGATTTTAAAAAAAGATAGTACAGTAAAACCTCTGTGGTAAAGAAAAAGCTATATAGATATACTCAAAAATAAACAAGTCGTTGTATAACAACAGCATAAAAAAAAGCGGACTCTTACGAGTCCGCTTCATTTTTTCTAATCAACTATTTGTACGCCATGTACAAGATCGTTTAATACTATCGAGTAAGCTTACGGTACTTAATACGATGAGGCTGATCAGCCTCTTTGCCGAGACGTTTCTTACGGTCAGCTTCGTATTCAGAGTAGTTACCGTCAAAGAAGACAACCTGAGAGTCACCTTCAAAAGCAAGGATATGAGTTGCAAGACGATCAAGGAACCAACGATCGTGCGAGATAACCAATACGGAGCCAGCGAAGTTCTCAAGAGCTTCTTCAAGCGCACGCATGGTGTTTACGTCAAGATCGTTAGTAGGTTCATCAAGCAGGATTACGTTTGCACCAGATTTAAGAATCTGTGCAAGGTGTACACGGTTTCGTTCACCACCAGAAAGAACATCAACATTCTTCTGCTGATCAGAACCGGTAATGCCAAAACGAGAGCAGTATGCTCTCGCGTTAACATCCTGTGTCCCAAGCTTTACAGTCTCGTAGCCACCAGAAATGACTTCATACACTGTTTTACCAGCTTCAAGAGAGTCACGACCCTGATCTACATGAGCAAACTGAACAGTTTCACCGATTACAACTTCACCTGCATCTGGTTTTTCTTCACCAAGAAGCATTTTGAAGGTGGTTGATTTACCAGCACCGTTAGGGCCGATAATACCAACAATAGCACCAGCTGGAATAATGCAATTCATTCCATCTACAAGCAACTTGTCACCGAGAGACTTAGTAACGTCTTTCATCTCGATAACCTGTTTGCCAAGACGTGGTCCCGGTGGAATGTATATCTCAAGATCTTTACCATGAGCTTCAGACTCATGAGAAACAAGAGATTCATAAGCACTGATACGAGCTTTTGATTTGGAATGACGACCCTTTGGAGACATGCGAATCCATTCAAGTTCTCGCTGCAGAGTTTTACGGCGTTCAGATTCTTTCTTCTCTTCCTGACCGAGGCGGTTCTGCTTCTGGTCAAGCCAGCTTGAGTAGTTACCCTTCCAAGGGATACCGCGACCACGATCAAGTTCAAGAATCCAACCTGCAACATTATCGAGGAAGTAACGGTCATGCGTTACCGCGATAACAGTGCCAGGGAAGTTCTGCAGGAAACGTTCAAGCCATGCAACAGATTCTGCATCAAGGTGGTTAGTCGGTTCGTCAAGAAGCAAAATGTCAGGGCTCTGTAACAACAGACGACACAATGCTACACGACGTTTTTCACCACCGGAGATTACATTCACTGGAGTATCAGCAGGTGGACAACGCAAAGCGTCCATTGCCATCTGCAAACGGGAATCGATATCCCAAGCGCCTTTTGCGTCCATCTGCTCCTGAACCTGAGCCTGTCTCTCAATGAGAGCGTCCATTTCGTCAGGTTCCATCGGTTCTGCAAACTTAGCGTTGATGTCGTTGAACTCGTTAATAATAGTCATAACGTCGCCAACACCCTCTTCTACTACTTCACGTACAGTACGTGTTTCGTCTACAAGAGGTTCCTGCTCAAGGTAGCCTACAGTATAACCAGGAGAAACGTGAGTTTCACCTTCAAATGTAGTATCTACACCAGCAAGAACTTTAAGAAGAGAAGATTTACCGGAGCCGTTAAGACCCAGCACACCAATTTTAGCACCATAAAAATATGAAAGAGAAATGTTCTTAAGAACCTCTTTCTGGCCGTGACGCTTTGTCACGCGAACCATTGAATAAATAATCTTATCCGGCTCGTTCTGACTCATATTACCACCTTGAATCTATTAGTAAACTGTAGGTTTGCTACTCGTTTTCATTGCCATTATGCCCCATTTTGTGTCCCTGTTCTGAAGTAAACAGAACAAGACTCATATAATATGGATACATATTTTTTTCTCTTCTTGCGCATTTGCAGCGAATTGTCCAGAAAAGGAAATCACATCTTTCCAATGACGTAACTTCCTTTAGCCTACCAAGAATTAGTTTTTATACACAATCTAACACATTGTAATACTAATTGGTTCTATGCTAACTAGAACACGAATTGACCAATATATTTCCACTGTCCGGAGACTACATGAAAAACTACCCTGTAATGTACAGCAACACATACACTACCCCGAGCGATACAAAAGGCTTTCTTTCCAGCCGCCTGCCTTCTCTTTTCTTTTACCCTTCCATGGCCAAAATAGCGTTCTGCGCCAATAGAGAAGCAAAATTAGGGAAATCGTCCGATCAGGCATGGGTTAAAGCCAGTCTATATATTATCAAAGCACTAGAAAAAGTCGGAGTATCTCTTTCTTTTGAGAACCTCTCAGCATTTACTGAACTTAACACTCCTTGTGTCTTCATTGGCAACCACATGAGCACACTCGAAACGTTCGCACTTCCGGCGATTATTCAACCGCATAAGCCTGTAACTTTTGTTGTAAAAAGTTCGCTCCTGAAATACCCGTTCTTCGGAGATCTTATGGCTTCTAGAAACCCTATTGCGGTTGATAGGACGAATCCTCGTGAAGACTTAAAAAAAGTGCTTACCGAAGGGTGTGAGAAGCTTGCACAAGGAAAATCGGTTATCGTCTTTCCTCAGTCCACGCGAAGCACAGAGTTCGACCACGCTAAATTCAATTCAATTGGTGTAAAACTCGCTAAAAAAGCTGGAGTACCAATTGTACCATTAGCGCTGAAGACTGATAGCTGGGGGCACAGCAAGCTAGGTAAGGAATTTGGGCCAATTGATATTTCAAAAAAAGTTCACTTTGCATTCGGCAAGCCACTTATGGCTGAAGGCAATGGCAAAGAAGCACACGCATCCGTTTGTAACTTTATCGAAAGTTCTTTGGAAAAATGGAAGAAATAAGACATTGAGTGCTAAAACAATTTTCCTGATTTTCTAAAAATGAAAATTAAAGCCTGCTCCAGCTACGTATACTTTTTTTATATGCACTTGGAGCAGGCATTATTTTTTCGAATAACCGCAATTCACTTTTCCCAAATAGATAAAGACTCTTATGTTTCTGGGAACTAGCGAAGAATATTACATTTTTTACATTTTATTAATAACCAACTGACGCGTATATTTTTGTATGGTAATACAGAATTTTTTTCTCATGCATTGACGCAAAAAAAATTGTACGATAAGCGTTATTGCGTGCTCAAACAGTTTATAAGGTAGGGTTTCGAGTTGCCGCGACCCCCTACTGGATTAACCCTAAAACTACTGGGTCAAGCTATGACAATGACAAAAAAAGAGGCTCTGCTACTGGCTGCAAAAGAGCTCTTTGGTGAGTATGGTTACGCCGAGACTACGTTTAAAAAGATTTCTGAACGTGCCGGAGTGGCTCTTGGACTACTTACACACCACTATGGAAACAAAGAAAAATTGTTTCTTGCAGCTGGACTGGATGTTCTGGATGACTTCATTATCAAGCTGAGAGAAGCATGCGCGCAAGGTGATACCGGTTACGATTCTGTTATGAATTTTTGTCGTACCTATCTCGATTACTCTGTAATGCCGGAATCGCACTTCCTTGTTCTCGTACGCTGCTCTCCATACTCAGACATGAAAACTCAGACAGATCGCGACATTATGTACGAGAAATTTAATCAAGTACCACGCGAACTGGAGTATCATGTACGAAGAGGCATTGAGGATGGCTCCATCAGAGACTTACCTGCTCACGAAACCACTTCAGTCCTCACCTGTAACTTGGTTGGTGCAATTCGAACTAGACTTTTGACACCATATGCGCCAGCCAACCTTTACGATGAAGTTCTCAAATTTATTTCACGCAGTATTCAGGGCGACTAGCAATTTTTGCTAATCCATAAAAAAAAGGAAGAGATTTTTCTCTTCCTTTTTTTATGCGCTTTAGCTTAGATCCAACGTTGTGCTATGTTGTATCTAAGAAAATTTTTTCTACATCTACTATGCAGCGGTTATCACTAACGGAATAATGTGACGCGCGTTAGATTCTTCTTGAGTTCTGCCAATCTCAAAAGTCACTTCATTTTTTCCAGCAATAGATGCTATCTTGTCCACTAGCCCCTTAACATTAATAATAGGGTGGCGCATAAATACCTGAGGAAGACCATAGGTCAAATTACAGGCAAGACACGCACCATTGCGCTGATTTAAATTAAAAGCGAATTCAAGCATTGAGTCTGTTGCTTTCACAAAGGCAAGCTCAATATCGTAAGCACCACTTTCTGCTTCTCCGTATAACGCATCGAAGAATTCATCAGTTTTAGATGCCGGAAACAATTCTTCCAGCTTTTCTTTAGAAAATACGGTATCCAACTGCATAACTAACTCCCAACCTTTTCTGTGAATTGTGCCAACTTGGTTTTCAACAGCAAATTTATTGCATAACAATGCTCAAAATTGCTCGTATACGCACCGTATAGATTTTAGACCAACTCAGCAAGCATCAGAAAGCTCTTTAAGCCGCGCTATTACTTCTTCTCCAAGCTTCAGCTCTTTGCTATTAATCATATCTATAGAAAAGCTTTGCAGTAGCTCACGAGCTGAAATGCATCTACATGTCGGAATAATTCCACCAAGGTACGCGATATAACCAATCACTGCTTCTGCAGAAATTCCAACCTCTCGCATTTTTCGTAATTCAAAATGTCCGTGGCGTTTGGCTAACCGCTCCCCGTTATGATCTACCACAAGTGGCAAATGAATATACTCTGGAGGCGTACACCCGAATAGTTCATACAGGTAAACCTGACGCGGTGTGCAGTGTAAAATATCTTCCCCACGCACCACCTGCGTAACGCCCTGCCTGACGTCATCAACGACAACAGCAAGCTGGTAAGCAAAAACACCGTCGGATCGCCTAAGTGGAAAGTCTCCGCCACATTCACACCAGCTCATACAGCAATTGCCATGCAAAACATCTGTGAAATGTATCTCATCTTTTCCGCAATGCAAGCGCATGGAGCTTTTACGACCTGTAGCCTCTCGCTCCCTTCGATCATCATCAGAAAGATGCAGGCAAAGCTCGGGATAGGCACTCCCATAGTCACCCTTATGTGGTGCAGACGCTAGTGACCGCAATTCTTTGCGTGTGCAGAAACATGGATAGACAAGCCCGTCCTTCTGAAGGGCATCAATAACGCGCTCATATAATGACGTCGATTCACTTTGTGTATATGGTGCGTTTTCTCCACCAATATCTGCCCCTTCATCCCAATCCAAGCCTAGCCAATGCAGATCCTCAATTAAGCCATTCACGAATTCAGGCTTTGATCGATCTGGATCAATATCTTCTATACGAAGAATAAGCTTGCCGTTCTCTTTTCGGGCAGCAAGCCAGCACACAAGAAAAGACCAAGCATTGCCAAGATGCATGTATCCTGTTGGTGATGGAGCAAAGCGCCCCTTAACAGTACTGTGCGCCGCCAAGCCAGTTGGGCATATTTCTTCAGCGATTTTCGCAAGGTTACTTGTAGAACTCATGCACAGTTGAAATCATGCTGTGCATGATAAGTCAACCACCATTGCCTGCGTAAATTTCTTCATCATTGCTTTTTAATTGAAATACAAGACTTCTGAAGTAGACATTTTTAATCCTTCCTAGGGGTTAGAGGCACCCCGGGCGTGCATGATTTCTTTAGGAAGTGCACATTCCTACCTGCTTGTTTTTATTGATAATTAAACATTTATGGCAATATACAACGTATACATCCCTTCCAAAATGTTCTTCCGAGATGAAAGCTATGGTATAGTCACCACAAAAAAGGAGTAGCTATGCCAGAAAAACATCGTAGACAAAAAAACACGACAACTACCCCTGAGTCAGATCGCATCTCTTCAGGTGCAACACAGTCTGATTACTTTGTCATGGAAAACAGAGAAATCACCCCGGCAGAACTAAAGCAATTTGAAATTTTACTTTGCGGCACCGGTTCAAAAAAATAACAACAACCCACTCCCTAAAACACGTCATTACTACCCTGAAAATAAAGTTTTTAATTTAAAATTAAAAACTGTTGCTCTAGAAATTAGTTCGGGGTATAGTTAACTCAAGATAAGCATTAAAGCTGAAGTTTATTAGTTCACCTTGAAACCTAACTGATAGAATTCGAAGTTTTAGGGAGGTGTCCACCTGGAAGCTCCACCATGCCTCTTACCGGCGAAGAGAAGCAAAGAAATTCGCCAGCATCTGAATTAGGAAACTAATCAATTTTCAACGTAACTCAAATATGAAGCACCAAGACATCCGTCTTGGTGCTTTTTTTATATCCAATCTCTTTTACATCCAATCTCATTTTTGCCCAAAAACCCATCCGTTTTTTCAATACTTAGCAGCAGCTTTTTCTATACCCATTTTTAAATCTTGCTACCCACCAAACTAGTTACTCAACCAGTCGTGCCACCTATTTATATTTTATAACACGAACAATCGCGATTGAACAAACAGTCATTACACATACTGCGTACTATCAACTTTTTCTATGAATTATAGGATAAATTATCGGCATTTTATTGACACATTTTGCAAGCAGGATGTACGACTTTTGTTGTTCTTCAACGTTATAGATTCGTTTGATACTTATGGTTTACAAACGCCCAAATGCAAGGAGGCAGGGATGAGTCTCAATAGGCGTGATTTTGTTAAACTGTGCACAGGGACTGTGGCTGGACTCGGGGTTTCCCAGATGTTCAACCCAGCTGTATGTGAAGCGATTTCCGGTTCACTAAACGGCGAACGCCCTCCAGTTTTATGGTTACAGGGCGCAGGTTGTACGGGCTGTTCCGTATCTCTGCTGAACTCTGTTAACCCACACATTAAAGATGTACTGCTCAAAGTTATCAGCCTCGAATACCATCCGACAGTGATGGCATGGGAAGGCGAGCCTGCAATGGAACACATGTACAAAATTGCAGACAAGTATGACGGTAAATTCTTCCTTGTTGTCGAAGGAAGCATTCCCACAGAAGCAGATGGTAAGTACTGTGTTATCGGCGAAGCTGATCACAGAGAAATTACCATGGTCGATGCAATGAAAGAACTTGGTCCTAAGGCAGCAGCAGTGCTTGCAGTAGGTACTTGTTCTGCATACGGCGGCATTCCAGCAGCAGCGGGTAGCCAGACCGGTGCTAAAGGCGTGCGCGAATTCTTCGAAACTGAAGAAATCGCAACTCCTGTTGTGAACATTCCTGGTTGTCCTCCGCATCCTGACTGGATCGTTGGAACAGTAACAGTTGCTCTTGACGCTATCAAAAAGCATGGTCTCGCTGATGGTCTTGGTGAAGTAGTTAAAATCCTCGATGATGACGGACGTCCAGTTCCATTCTTCGGTGAAAACATTCACGATAACTGTCCATACCTTGATGATTTTGATGAAGACATTATGGCAACTAAGTTTACTGACGTAAAAGGTTGTCGCATGGAACTCGGCTGTAAAGGTCCAGATACCAACTCTGACTGTTACAAACGTAAGTGGAACAACGGTATCAACTGGTGTGTACAGAACGCTGTATGTATCGGTTGCGTTGAACCAGACTTCCCTGACGGAAAGTCACCGTTCTACGAGCCTGCTTAACGGCTTGTGCGCCCTTATACATTCCTAAGGAGGAATTAACATGTCTGGTTGCAAAAGAAATGGAGCAGCAGCCAGCGGTAAAACAGCTCACATCGCAATCGATCCGGTAACCCGAATCGAAGGCCATTTGAAAGCTGACGTTACCGTTGAAAACGGCAAAGTTGTGGACGCAAAGCTTTCCGGCGGTATGTACCGCGGATTTGAACAGATCCTTCGTGGTCGCGACCCTCGCGATTCTTCTCAGATCGTTCAGCGTATCTGTGGTGTATGTCCTACAGCACACGCAACTGCTTCTATTATGGCTCAGGACGCAGCATTTGGCGTAAAAGTCACAAACAATGCTCGCGTTACCCGTAACCTCGTACTCGGTGCTAACTATCTGCAGTCTCATATTCTGCATTTCTACCACTTAGCAGCACAGGACTTTGTTCAAGGTCCTGATAGCGCACCGTTTGTACCTCGTTACCAGAAATCCGACCTGCTCGAAGACCGCAACAAAGATCTCAAAGCTGTTAACGCAGCTGCTGTTGATCAGTACATCGAAGCACTCGACGTACGTGCAGTCTGTCACGAAATGGTTGCTATCTGGGGCGGTAAAATGCCTCACGTTCAAGGTCTCGTAGCTGGTGGCGCAACTGAAATGCCTACCAAAGATCGCATTCTTGAATACGCTGTACGTTTCAAGAAAGTTCGTGACTTTGTTAACAACAAATACCTTCCAACTGTTTACACTGTTGGTTCTGTATACCCTGATATGTTCAAAGTTGGACAGGGACATAAAGCATGTATCGCATACGGTGTATTCCCGCTTGATAATGCTTACTCCAAGTTCATGATGAAATCCGGCGTATACTATGATGGTAAAGATCATAAGTTTGATGCTTCCAAAATTCATGAAGATGTAAAATACTCATGGTTTGAAGACTCCACTACTGGTCTGCACTACTCTGAAGGCGAAACTGTTCCTGCTCCTCATAAAGATGGCGCATACAGTTTTATTAAAGCTCCTCGTTACGACGGTGTTGCTTGTGAAGTTGGTCCTCTCGCACGTATGTGGGTTGAGAACCCTCCACTTTCACCTGTTGGTCAGAAAATGCTGAAAGAAAAATTCGGCATGGACGCAAAACGCTTCCGTGACCTCGGTGAAGATGCAGCATTCTCCCTTATGGGTCGTCACGTAGCGCGTGCTGAAGAAACTTGGTACATGCTTGACTTCATTGACTCTTGGCTCAAAGAAGTTAAACCTGACGAAGAAACCTTCACAGCCTTCGAAATCCCTGAAACTGGAGAAGGTACTGGCTTTACAGAAGCACCTCGCGGCGCTCTGCTCCATTACCTCAATGTTAAAGACAGCAAAATCGACAACTACCAGATTGTTTCTGCAACTCTCTGGAACTGTAACCCTCGCGATGACAAGGGTGTACGTGGCCCTGTTGAAGAAGCTCTCATCGGCATTCCTGTGCCGGACATTGACAATCCAGTAAACGTGGCGCGTCTCATTCGTGCCTTTGATCCATGACTGGGCTGTGCCGTTCACGTGATGAACGCAGAGACCGGTAAAGTTTCCGTAGTTGAGTTCGAATAAGACTCGCTCCTGAAATTGCCTAATAAAAGAGGAACCTTCTGGTTCCTCTTTTTTTCTCCCCCTTTGTTGTCTCAGCCAGCGGACAGCTAAGACAAAAGCCTTGCTCATGTATCACTGTTTATTTTATTGATAGAGTAATTCATTTTTACAGTTTCACATTGCTGCTTAAAGGACTGATCATGAAAAAACTTTTAGTTTTAGGTATTGGCAACACACTTTTAACAGACGACGGCGTTGGCGTTCATGCTGCTGAAATTCTTTGGAAAGAAGAATGGCCGGAAAACGTTACTGTTATGGAAGCGGGAACCTTTACTCAAGATATTTATGCTTTTTTTGAAGGCTACGACCGACTGCTTGTTCTTGATGTTATCCATGCAGAACATGAACCCGGTACCATTTATGAACTAACTGAAGACGATATTCGTTCTAACGAAAAACAACGTGTTTCAATCCACGATATTGATATGCTTGATTCATTACGCATGTGCGAAATGCGCTGCGGCTCTCGCCCTAAAATGGAAATTATCGGCATGCAGCCCTACGACATCACAACTTGGAACATTGGTCTCTCCGATGCTTGCAAGCCTAAATTTGATAACTTCGTAGCTCATGCACGAAAACGCATTAACGAGATTATTGCTGAAATGAACTAGCATCTAATTTTACTGCCAGTAAGAAAAAGCCCCTGAACAGGGGCTTTTTTTGTACCCTACGCAATTTTCTGCACCTTTCGAAAAATCTTATACTAATCACCTAATGATATTCTTTTTTTCTATTATGAAAAAAAAATCAATTATGCTATGGTGATGCTTATTATATCAGTTGGCTTCTTTATTTTTTTGATATGTTACGGACGAAGCCAACACTGTTTATACGTCTGGTGTAGCACCACGGTGCAAACCGTTTCCTTCCTATAAGGAGGTTGTATGAAAATTTCTGTAGGTCTCGGCAAAGAAGATGTCGTCGAACGACTAGAAAAAAAAGGGGTCTCCCGCCGTCAGTTCATCAAGTACTGTACTGCTGCTGCGGTATCCCTTGGAATGGCTCCAGCGTTCGGTGTCCAAATTGCCGAAGCTCTCACCTCTAAACTCCGTCCTTCCGTTGTGTATTTGCATTGCGCAGAATGCACAGGCTGTACCGAAGCCCTGCTTCGTGCGCATGAACCGTACATTCAAGAAATTCTCTTTGACACAATTTCACTAGATTATGATGAAACTATTATGGCCGCTGCGGGCGAAGCTGCCGAAAAAGCACTCGACCAGGCTGTAGCCAACCCTAATGGATTCATCCTCGCCGTTGAAGGCGGTATCCCAACTAAAGACGGCGGCGTGTACGGCAAAGTAGCCGGACACACCATGCTGGACATTGTAACGAAAATTGCTCCTAAAGCTAAAGCTCTTATCAACCACGGCACATGTGCTTGCTACGGTGGTATTCAGGCTGCTGCTCCTAACCCAACAGGCGCAAAAGGCGTTAACGAAGTTCTTAAAGATCAAAAGATCGTGGGCATCAATGTTCCGGGTTGTCCTCCTAACCCGTACAACTTTGTACACACCATTTTATACTATCTCACAGAACACAAAGCACCAGAACTTGATGATCTGCAAAGACCTGTCCCGTTCTTCGGGGCAACCGTTCACGATCAGTGCCCACGTTTGCCGCATTTTGATGCCGGTGAATTTGCTCCTTCCTTCAATTCCGAGGAAGCTCGCAAGGGTTGGTGCCTGTACGAATTAGGATGTAAGGGACCAGATACCTATAACAACTGTCCTACTATCAAATTCAATCAGGTCAACTGGCCAGTTGAGGCTGGACATCCTTGCATTGGCTGCTCTGAACCTGACTTCTGGGACGAAATGACCCCGTTCTATGAAAACTAGCAGCTTGAACCGATAGTCTTCCCAAGGAGCAAGATACATGAAAAGCAATTCCTCTGGATTCCCTATTACCCCACAGGGCAACAAGAGCGGCAGAGTTGTTGTTGACCCTGTCTCGCGTATCGAAGGTCATCTTCGTATCGAGGTAGAACTAAAAGATGGTAAAATTGCCAACGCATGGAGTTCTTCTACTCTATTCCGTGGGCTTGAAATAATCCTTAAAGGTCGTAAACCGGAAGATGCACAGCACTTTACCCAGCGCTCATGCGGCGTATGTACATACGTACATGGCCTTGCATCTACCCGCGCAGCTGAAGATGCCTGCAAAGTAACTATTCCGGAAAACGCTACCCTTATTCGTAACCTTGTTATGGGTTGCCAGTACATGCACGATCATCTTGTGCATTTCTATCATCTCTGCGGATTGGATTGGATCGACGTAGCCGGTGCACTTAAAGCAGACCCTAAAAAAGCTGCTGCCATCGCCAACTCAATCTCACCACGCAAAACTAAAGCTGAAGACCTCAAGGCTGTTCAAGCCACACTTAAGAAGTTTGTAGATAGCGGTCAGCTTGGCCCATTCACAAACGCTTACTTCTTAAATGGTCACGAAGGGTACTACCTGAGCCCAGAGCTCAACCTTATCGGCACAGCACACTACTTGGAAGCGCTGAAAATGCAGCTCCTTCCTGCCCGTGCTATGGCTATCTTCGGTGGTAAGAACCCGCATCCACAGTTCATGCAGGTTGGCGGCGTTACTTGTTACAAATCTTTGGAAAAAGAAAAAATCAAACAGTTCCGCGACCTGCTCATGCAGACAAAGAACTTCATTGATCAAGTCTACATCCCAGACCTCATCGCTATTGCAGGACAGTATAAAGACTGGACACAATACGGCGGTTGCCAAAACTTCCTCACCTTCGGCGAATTCCCGACAAAAGGTCAGGAGCTGGATACACGCTACTTCCCAGCCGGCATTGTTATGGGTCGTAAGTTCAGTGACGTTAAAGACTTCGACCCGGGTAAAATTGCTGAGCACGTACGCTACAGTTGGTACAAAGGCGATAAAGCATTACATCCTTATCAAGGTGAAACCGATCCTAAATACACCGATATGTTCGGTGAAGATCGATACTCCTGGATGAAAGCCCCTCGCTACGAAGATAAAGCAATGGAAACAGGCCCTCTCGCACAGGTACTCGTTGCCTACGCTAAAGGTCATCCAAAAGTTAAGCCTCTTGTTGACCACGTGATTAATACACTTGGTATTAAAGTTGAGAACCTCTACTCAACACTCGGCCGTATCGCAGCTCGCGGTATTGAAACAGCAGTTGTTGCCGAGCATTGTGTAGATATGCTGGATCAGCTTGAAGGTAACCTCGCAGCAGGCAAAAACCAGATCATCGAAGATATCGAGATGGTGGATAAAGCTGAAGGCGTTGGTTTTGTTAACGCTCCTCGTGGCGGCCTTTCACACTGGCTCAAAGTTGGCGACAAAAAAATCGACAACTTCCAGCTTGTTGTACCTTCCACATGGAACCTCGGTCCTCGCTGTGCAAACGATCTGCTGTCACCAGTAGAAGAAGCACTCGTTGGCACTCCTGTGGCAGATGCTTCACGGCCTGTTGAAATACTCAGAACTGTACACTCCTTCGATCCATGTATCGCCTGTGGCGTGCACGTTATCGACGGCGATACAAACCAAGTTCATAAGTTCAAGATCAGATAAGTAAGACTATTGCCTTCGACGGTTGAGGGAAACCCTTTGATTAAGGGTTTCCCTCAGGTCCGTTACACTCTCTTCGTCCGTAAAATTCGATGACTCGTTAACGGTCAAAGGCCTTTCTAAAACTTTTATTAGGTTAATAAAGATAACGGAAAATTATAGGTCCAACAGACTTAGTACTCCCGTTACAATAAATTACCCCTAATCGCGGTCAAGGGGGCGTCCCCCTTGCGGGTGCAGGGCAGAGCCCTTGCCCCTCGGAGAGTCGCCGACGGCCAAGGAAAATACCCATGAATAATCCTCCTGAAATTCTAGTTCTAGGCGTAGGAAACACTCTGTATACTGATGAAGGTCTTGGAGTTCGCGCTGTAGAACAGTTGTCTTCTTCCTATAATTTTTCAGAAAACGTTGCTGTATTTGATGGTGGCACCCTTGGCATGAAGCTAATGGATCACATTGTTAAGTACGACAAACTTATTGTTGTTGATGCGGTATTGTGTGGAGATGAGGCCGGTTCGATATATCGTCTTGTAGGTGAAGACCTGCGCAAGAGCCTTGGGTTTAATAACTCAATGCATCAAACTGACTTAGTGGACACACTCATTTTTTGTGAATTAATAGGAAATCGTCCTGATACTGTTGTAATCGGGATGGAACCTAGTGACTATGCAACAATGAATCTAAATCTCTCATCAGAAGTAGCTTGCAAACTCGATTCAATGTGTGACATTGTGCTTCAGGAAATTACCGAATCCGGCGGCAAGTTTTTCGTAAAGTAGCCAGTCGGAATCTATTCAAAGTATATTTTGATGAATTATCAGCATTATGCTGTTCCTAGGAGTGCTTATGTGTCTTGCAATTCCTGCTGAAGTTGTAGAAATTCAGTCTGATACCATGGCAAAGTGTCGTGTAGGTCAAAGTGAAACGTACATTGAGACCTCTACCATGCTTTTAGAAAGCCCCGCAGAAATAGGCGACTTCGTGATTGTTCACGCAGGATTCGCTCTTCGAAAGCTGGACTTTGATGAAGCTCAGGAGACATTGCGTTTGCTCAGACAAATGGCAGGAATTAATGAAAACACACCTGGCGCTTTTTAGTTTATCAATACATAGCGATCTAAGGTCTCCTGCAGAATAACTGCAGGGGACTTTTTTCTTTTGACAAATAAGTTATTTTTCTTCATCACAGCTGTGTTCTTGACTTTAGCAGGCATTTAAATCAATCTAGCTGACTTATTTCAGCAATGTTACTTCCGGAGGAAGAGATTCCCATGAGCGACTACAAAAAGACGCTGCATCTCCCAAAAACAAAATTTCCAATGAAGGCTAACCTCTCCCAGAAAGAGCCAGAAATGCTCAAAGAATGGGAAAGCAAAAAAGCCTATGATGCAATGCTCGCCGCAAGCGGCGAGAATGGTGAGTACGTCCTGCACGACGGCCCTCCATATGCTAACGGTCACCTCCACCTTGGTCACGCACTGAACAAGGTTCTTAAAGATATTATTATTAAATCTCAGAACATGCAGGGCAAAAGAGCCCCGTATATTCCGGGTTGGGACTGTCATGGTCTCCCAATTGAACTTAAAGTAGAACAGCAGCTCGGCGATAAGAAAAAAACTATCCCTGAGCATGTTTTCCGTAAAATTTGTCGCGAATACGCAGAAAAATTCGTTGGTATCCAGCGTAAAGAATTCAAGCGGCTTGGCGTACTCGGTGAGTGGGAAAAACCTTACCTCACCATGCACCCATCTTACGAAGCAGCTACTGCTCGTGAGCTTGGTCGTTTTATGGAAAAAGGTTCTGTTGCTCGTAGCAAAAAGCCTATTTACTGGTGTGCTTCCTGTAAAACTGCTCTTGCAGAAGCAGAAGTGGAATACGACGATCACGTATCTCCTTCCATCTACGTACGTTTCCCTATGAACGACGCACGAGTGAAGGAAGTATTCCCTAAAGCTGATCCAGCAAAAACATTTGCAATCATCTGGACAACCACTCCGTGGACAATTCCGGACAACATGGCAATTGCTCTTCACCCAGAGCTTGAATACAGCCTTGTTGATGTAAATGGTGACTTCTACCTGCTTGCTTCTGCACTGGTTGAAGAAAATGCTAAAACCTTTGGATGGGAAGGCTACTCTGTAGTTGGCACCACCACTGGTGACCAGCTCGAAGGCATTATTGCTAAGCACCCTATTTATGACCGCGAAGCTCCAATCTGCCTTGGTGATCATGTTACTACCGAATCCGGTACCGGTTGTGTTCACACAGCTCCGGGTCATGGTCGCGAAGACTTTGAAGTTGGTCAGAAGTACGGTCTTGAAATTTACTCCCCAATGGACGACGAAGCTCGCTTCCTCGACTCCGTTGAGTTCTTCGCAGGTCTCACTATTACCGAAGCTAACCCTAAGGTAATTGAGAAACTTGAAGAAGTTGGCAACCTTCTTCAGCAGTCCAAGGTAAAACACTCTTACCCACACTGCTGGAGATGTAAAAAACCAGTTATCTTCCGTGCTACCACTCAGTGGTTCATCACTATGGAAGCTAACGATCTTCGCAAACGCTCCCTTGAAGCAATCCGTAACGATGTGAAATGGATTCCGACATGGGGTGAAGAACGTATCTACAATATGGTTGAAAACCGCCCTGACTGGTGTATCTCCCGTCAGCGTATGTGGGGCGTACCTATCATCGCACTGCTTTGTAAAAGCTGTGACGAAGCATGGTACGATACCGACTGGGTAAAAAGCATCGTAGAGAAATTTGCAGCACATAAAACAGGTTGTGACTACTGGTTTGAGACAGATATTGCTGATCTCGTACCAGAAGGTCTTGCTTGTCCTAAGTGTGGCGGACATCATTGGAAACGCAGCAAAGACATTCTCGACGTATGGTTCGACTCCGGCACAAGTTTTGCCGCAGTTGTAGAACAGCGTCCAGAACTCAGCTTCCCTGCTGATATGTACCTTGAAGGCTCTGACCAGCACCGTGGTTGGTTCCACAGCTCCTTGCTGGCTTCCATGGGTACACGCGGATGTCCTCCGTACAAAGAAGTTCTTACTCACGGCTATGTTGTAGACGGTAACGGTAAGAAAATGTCCAAATCTGTGGGCAACGGTATTGAACCGGAAGAAGTTATCAAAAAATACGGTGCAGAAATTCTCCGTATGTGGGCTTCTTCTGTTGAATATCGCGAAGACATCCGTATCTCAGAAGAAATTCTGAGCCGCCTTGTTGACGCATACCGTCGCATTCGTAACACAAGCCGTTACCTGCTTGGCAACATCAGCGACCTTACTGCTGATGCGCTTGTTCCGTTTGAAGAAATGGAACCACTCGATCGCTACGCGGTTGACCTTGTATGCCGCGCACATGAAAGAATTCAGGCAGCATACACCGAATACGAATTCCACAAGGTGTACCATACCTTGCATAACCTGTGCACAACCGATCTTTCTTCTTTCTACTTAGATATCCTGAAAGATCGCCTTTACTCTTCTGCTGAAAACAGCAAAGAGCGTCGCTCTGCACAGACTGCAATGCTGCACATTGTTACTTTGCTTGTTCGCAACATGGCTCCAGTTCTCAGCTTCACCGCTGAGGAAGTATTCAAATACATCCCTGAAGGTCTCAAGCCGGAAGTGGAAACAGTATTTGCTCTTTCTTCCAAAGATCTGCTGCTGTTCTCCATCAGTGATGAAGAACGTGCAAACTGGGAAACCATGCTTCAGGTTCGCTCTGAAATGACCAAAGCAATTGAGCCTGTACGTAAAGAAGGTATTGTCGGCCATCCACTGGATACGCACATTACTTTGTACATGGCAGCACCTATTGCTGAAAAACTTGAAGCGCTGAAAACTGACTTGCGTTCTAACTTTATCGTTTCTCAGCTTTCTACAGCTGCTCTTGAAGACGCTCCGGCAGATGCTTTTGTATCTGATGTCGTTGAAGGTCTTAAGATTACAGTTGCAAAAGCAGAAGGCGAAAAATGCGAACGTTGCTGGATCTACAGCAATGAGCTTGGCAGCAACAGCGAACACCCTACTATTTGTCCACGTTGTACTAACGTACTTCAGACAACTGAGTAATCAAATACATTTGCCTCCGAGGGCTGAGGCTTTGCCTTAGCCCTCGCGAGAATTTATTTCTCGCATGCAGTTATTACGATGACTATTTTCCACACATCTCTTGCTCTACAAAGTAAAAAATGTTGGAAAAAGTCTGGGGAAAACTTACTGCAACAACCTTCCTCTTTCTCTATTTACAAGAGTTATGAGCAAGAATAGTTATTAAGTTTCCCTCAATTACCGGAGGCAACTGATTTTGTCATAAATTTAAGAGCCTGCCGGACTTGCGTCGGCAGGCTCTTTTTATATATGCTTCCGTACCTGGAGGTTCCATGCGCACTCGATATCTCATCGTCTACGGAATTGGTCTTATTTCCATTATTGCAGACCAGTTCACCAAATGGCTTACTGTTCAACACATTCCTCTCTGGAGTGGCTTCCCTGTTATTCCTGATTTCTTTAACCTCGTGCACGTACTCAACCGCGGTGCGGCATTCGGATTTTTGAACAACACAGAAACCAGTTGGCAAATATGGCTCTTTAGTGGTGCGGCAATTGCTGCCTGTATTGCTGTCCACCTCATGGCGCGTTCAGCAAAGCCCAACAAAATTCTTTTTACCGCTCTCGGGTTTATTCTCGGCGGGGCTGTGGGCAACCTTATCGACCGTATTAGAATCGGTGCGGTTATAGACTTTCTCGATTTTTACTATAAAAACTACCACTGGCCAGCATTCAATGTGGCAGACATTTGCATCTGTGTTGGAGCAGGCTTAATGCTTTTGACCTTTAAGGATATTACCTAGGGAGGATCCGTGACTGATTTGCTACCAATATTTAACGTATTTTCAGCGTCTGATATGCATCCTGCGCTGTTAGCCTTGGCTCTCACTCTTCCCATTTTGCCCAATTTATGGTCTATTTGGCATTCCTATAAACATGAATTTTCTTCACCTATGGAAAAATACGGCTGGATGCTGGCTGGCGTAATGCTGCCAGTGCTTGGTGGAACACTCTACCTTTTATTCGGCTTTCGACGTACCACCGGACTTGCCTCATGGGCGAAACCACCTCAACAGAGAGGATAATCCATGCGAATTGCTATTCGTGTAACTCTTGTATGTATCAGTACCCTCTTCCTACTCGCTTGCGTTAAACAGGAACAGGTTAATCTCTTAGAACGAAAGCTGTCTCAACAAGAGCAGCAAATTCTAGCACTCAACAACTCACTCGGTTCAACTTCACAGGCGCTTGATACCGTTCGTCCAGAACAGGCTGATATCTGGTCTGAATTAAAAGGCATGAAAGTGTCCTTGGCAACGATGGAAGGACAGCTTGAAGATGTGCAAACCGAAACAGGCACAGTGCCTACTCTTGAAGCGGATGTAGCAAGCATCAAGCAGCGTATTGCGCAGCTGGAAGGTGCAATACGTATGATGTCTTCACAGTTAGGTATTGAAAACCACCTTCCTGTTTCATCAACAGCTGGACAGCCAAGGGCAGTTAATCAGCAGCCTACAGGCTCCGGAACCATGCTTCCGACTCAGAATGGACAGGTAGTTCAGGGCACCTCACCAGTGGTACCTGCACCAGTTGTTCCAGCTACTCCTCCCAAAAAAGTAGCACCTGAAGACCTTGCAGAAGCATTATACAAAAGTGCGTTACAGGCATTCAATGAACGCCGCTATGAAGACGCACAGCGCATGTGGAGTGAATATGAAAAAACGTACCCAAAATCAAAACTAGCTGCGAACGCTAAGTTTTGGCAGGGTGAAGCATATTTTCAAATGAAAAACTACCCGCGCGCAACTCTGGCTTATGAGGATGTTATTAAAAAATATCCTAAAAGCAATAAGTATCCACAGGCCTTATTAAAACAGGGTCTCAGTTTTCTTAAACAAGGCAAAAAGAATGCCGGTAAGTTCCGCCTCAATCAGCTCACAGAAAAATTCCCGAAATCAATTGAGGCTAAACGCGCAAAGCAGGAACTTGCTAAACAGTAAGTGCAATATTGGTTAACATCATGACAAAAGAGTACCGTAAAAACGTTCACCTGACATTTCCGCCGACCATTTCCGGTTCACCTGTTATCTGTGACCTTACCCGAATGTTTGATCTATCTTTTAACATTCTCAAAGCACAGATCACCCCTCGTAAAGAAGGGCATATGACCGTTGAAATTATCGGAACCAAAGAAAGTTACCTAAAAGGTATCGAGTATCTGGAAAAAAACCGCATTGTTGTAACGCCTGTTACTCAGCGAATCTCCCGTGATGAAGATTCCTGCATGCACTGTGGTATGTGCACGGCAATCTGTCCTAATGGTTCTCTTTATGTTGATCGTGAAAAGCGCGTTATCGTGTTTGATATTGATCACTGTACCGCTTGTGGCATGTGCGTAAAAGTCTGCCCTGTTAACGCTATGCATATTGATGCTGAAAACGGAATGATCTAACACCGGAGTTGTCTATGGAAAAACGAGAATTTGCATCCATCTCATTGTACCTCAAAGGCCGTTTACGCCTTCTCAAAGATAAAGATGAGCCGTCCCGTTTTTCCGGTTTCGGTCTTTCTGATTCCGCAGCGGATGCTGAAGAACTCACGAACTCGCATACGCCGGAAGCCATGGTTTCGTTTCTGCTCAACATGAATACAAAACTTGATGCTATTCTCTCTCATCTGAAGCACGATCAACTTGAAATAGACTTTCCAAGTCCAATTGAAGTTATCGAACTCAGCGGAGCTGATCTTACCATCAAGAACACACATGGATTAGCTGAAGGCACGCACATTGAGCTGCTTGTTTTCTTAAGTGACTTCCCACTGAGTGTTGCAGGCGCTTGCGGGCGTATCAGCAAGGCAGACAATGCAACTGCTATTGTTGAATTTGACAGAATCAGCGCAGAAGACAGAGAAAAAATCGTTCATCACGTTTTTGTTGAAGAACGAAGACAAATCCGAACCCAGCGACTTACGTAACGGCTGTACACACAGCCACACAAAGACGCACTGGTTATCGTAATAAATAAGCCCTCGTGTTGATTTCAACATGAGGGCTTTTTCTATGTTCCGTATGCATCCCACGATATCACTATATGCCCTAACCCCCTGCATGCACCGCCTGCAACAGGAAAACAACGCATAAGCCGTTGCTTTTCAGACAATAATTATTCATAGTTACACCGTTTCTAAGGGTATTTCCTTATTTTGCACATCAACGACGCCTCAGGGGGACTTTTTCTATGAATACTTCAGACACTTCTGTAATGGATGAAATTCTCAATCGCGTTTCCAATCAGCTCGCGAACAGTATTACCCAGACCATTACCAACAGTGTAGAAAATACCCTAAGTGAGCATCTGACCCAGTCATTGCTGGAAGGTGAATTCTACAAAAAACTCAGTGTTGAAATGCACGAGGGTCTTCAGTCTATTTACTCAGAAATTACTGCTCCGGATGAACAAGAACAAAATGCCTCTGAAGAAAAAAAAGCTACACAGCTTTTCGGAGAAGCTTCTGAACAGTTAGATGCTGTATATAAAACTCTCGAAAATGCCACCGATGACATTATGACCATTGTTGAGCAACAGATTCAAATGCGCGAACTTGCCCTTGCTCACCTCCAAAGCGCACAACGCGCTCTGCCGGATAACAAGGACTTAGCCGCACTGACTTCTCTTGAAGACAAACTAAGCCAGAATATGAATGAAATTATGACTGCGCTTAGCTTTCAGGATCTCGCAGGACAACGCATCCTTCGCATCATCGGTGCATTACAGAACCTAAAAACTACAGTATTTGATCTCTACTCAACCAGCGATTTCATTGCAGTTAAAAAAGCCGAAAAAGATTCACAGTCTAAGCAGACTGATCTTACAGATAAAGTTGAAAATTCAGAACTCAAGGGGCCTAGCGAAGTTTCATCACAATCTGACGTAGATAATTTACTCGCTTCCCTTGGACTTTAGATTTTACAGGATGGGGATTACTTTTTTCTGTATTTCTTGTATGTTACCTTCTGCATCAATTCATAAGGGCTTATAAATAGCCACAGACTGTACAAGAAAAAGCGCTGAGACGTGCATCTATAGTAACTTTTTGACGATTTGCAATTGACAGTGAGTTACCAAGGTGTTAGCTACTCTTCCTCAGCACATAGAGGGCCTATAGCTCAGTTGGCAGAGCCTCCGGCTCATAACCGGCAGGTCGCAGGTTCAAATCCTGCTAGGCCCACCAGCATTCAAACGCTTGCGGAAATTTCCGCAAGCGTTTTTTTGGTATTCTATGACCAAAAACTCAAAGCAAAACCTTCCCCTCAACAATCCTGCATATGATCCTTCGGAAAAACTCAAAAGACTATTTCTACGGCGGATCAATCACAGCTTTCCCTACGTCGCCTGTAAGATCTTTATGCCATACCATACGGAAGTCACCAAACATTGCATTTACACGGCACACCCACTACATACTAAAAAATTCCTATTACAACTTATGTGTAATATTGATCTCAGATGTAAAAGCTGTATACACTGTTAAGCAATATTCATTACAGGTTGAATCGGGTTAAACCCGCAGCCTGCCTTGACGAGAAGCACTTACTAACGTAGTACTCTCATCAAATATCGACACGCAATTAATAGACTTCGTAATTTAAGGGGCATAATTAATGAAGCTTTCTGCGCGTACTCGCTATGCTGTCCGAATTTTAGTAAAATTGGGAAGGCATGGCACTGATTCTCCATTGAAAACCACTTCTCTATCCGAATCTTCCGGAGTTTCCGTTCAGTTCATTGAACAAATCCTGCGTCCTCTCAAAAAAGCTGGGCTCATTACAAGCATGCGCGGCGCTGCCGGCGGACATATGCTTGCTAAAACGCCTGATACTATTTCTGTAGGTGACGTGATTCGCATAATGGAAGGACATGTAGGACTTACCGCTTGTTGCGACAAAAAACTTGCCGACGACTGTCCACGCAAAGAGTTCTGTACAACTCGTAGCGTTTGGATGAAAGCTTCTCAAGTTTTAGAGAACGAGCTTAACTCAATATCTCTACAAGACATTATAGATGGGAAAGTTCATCCTATTGAATAGTCTTTAACACTTTTGCTTTCGTATTTTTTGCATTGCAACATGCTATGGATACGGCATAAACAACAACGCCCTGCTATTTCTTATAGCAGGGCGTTGTTGTTTTTTATTATCACCACTTCTTCTATATATTACTGTAACCGCCTTCACTGCTTACCTATAGTTGCCTTTCCTTGATATTTCCTTCTCCCTAACCCCCTATAATACGCACCACTATTTTTTAGAATCCTTGTTGACACCCCCCTCTGATTCAGCTATTTCCGACCTATCTAATCCGGATTAAATTAATCTGGATTACAAAGGTAGGAATTAAACAGCGACTACACACCAGCCCCAAGGAGCAAGTCATGCGTATATCTACAACTGCACATAATGCATCGTTACTGCTAGCACATCTTGCTCTACAGGATGGCAATAAACCAGTTCCAGCTGCAACTTTGTCTAATAAAACAGGCATCTCTGTTAAATTCATCGAAAAAATTATTCGTTCATTAAAATCTGCCGGAATGGTGAGAAGCGTACGCGGCGTTGCCGGAGGCCACATCCTCTGCAGACGCCCTGAAGACGTGACCCTTGCACAGGTTTTACGAGTAATCGAAGGCGGAGTAATTGCCCCTACTCTGCAAGCTGATGATGCCGTTATTCCGACTCAGGTTGTTGGTTCATGGGATAGTGTAGCGCAAGCATTAGAAGACACACTTGAGAAAATTACTCTTGCTGATCTGATGCAGAGTCACGCCTCAAGCTACAGCCAATAATTTTTTGTTTTTGGTGACATGCAGGGAGCACGAGATGCGACACACTCCATCCCCCTTCCGATGTTACCCACCATTGTAAATAGATTCAGGAAAAAACGTTTGCGTTGCCGCATGTCCCCGTTTTTTCCGTGAAGATAATGTTGCTTTAAAAATCGTCTAAAAATGACGTAACCGCTTACTGGTGGGAAATTACCCCGCAAGTAAGACTACTTCACTGATATGTAAGAGGAGATCAGGCATGAAGAAACTACTTATTCTCGGTTCAGGCTGTGGCGGCACAATGATTGCCGCAAAAATGCGTAAGCAGCTTGCTGAGAAAGAATGGGATATCACCATCATCGACCGTGACCCGATGCACCACTACCAGCCAGGCTGGCTGTTCGTGCCTTTCGGTGTGTACACTCCAGGTGATTGCGTGAAGCCAAAGGCTGAATTTATCCCTAAAGGTGTTAACTTCGTACTGGATACCATTACCAATATTGATCCTAAGAACAAAGTTGTTACCACTAAAGAAAGCAAGTACGATTACGATTGGATCGTAGTTGGTACTGGCTGTCGCGTTGTGCCGGAAGAAGTTGAAGGCATGATGGATGACTGGCGTGGCGACATTCACGATTTCTACACCCCTGATGGTGCAGCGGCTCTTATGCCTAAAATGCACGAATTCACCAAGGGTAAGCTTATTCTTAACATTGCTGAGACACCGTACAAATGTCCAGTTGCTCCACTTGAATTCCTCTACATGGCTGACGACTTTTTCAAAAAGCGCGGCGTTCGTGACAACATTGAAATCGAACTCGTTACCCCGCTTACTGGTGCATTCACCAAGTCTGTAGCTAACCGAATTCTTGGCGGCCTCTGTAAAGAAAAAGGCATTAACATCGTACCTAACTTTGTTTTGGACAGCGTTGACGCTAAAAACAAAGCTCTTGTTGACGTAATGGGTGAAGAAAGAAACTACGACTTGCTCGTATCTATTCCACCTAACTTCGGTCAGCAGGTTCTCGAAGATTCCGGCATCGGTGATGCAATGTGCTTCGTACCTACCGACAACCACACTCTCAAAGCTGAAGAGCACGAGAACATGTACGTTATCGGTGACGCAACCAACGTTCCAACCTCTAAAGCTGGTTCCGTTGCCCACTTCGAATGCGACATCATCTGCGAAAACCTCACTGCTGAAATCAACGGTAACGCACCGCACCACAAATTTGATGGTCACTCAAACTGCTTTATTGTTACCAGCCTCGAGAAAGCTTCCCTTATCGACTTTAACTACGAAACTGAGCCACTTCCAGGTAAGTTCCCGCTTCCAGGTGTTGGACCATTCGATCTTCTCGGCGACACACGTATGAACTACTACGGTAAACAGATGTTCCGTTGGGTTTACTACAACCTCATGCTGAAAGGTCACGAACTTCCATTTGAGCCAAACATGTACATGGCTGGCAAAATCGACGTTCGTAACAAAAAATAGCGGAGCTAATAATGACCAACGAAGAACTCATCTTAGCCCGCCTCGAGGTCATGGAAGAAAAAATCAGCATGATGCACAGTCGCGCTGAGACCATGGCCGATTTGGGGGCTACAGTTACCCCGATTATGCGGGACACGCTCCACAACGTAATGCTCGGAGAGCTTGATTCTCTTCAGCACCGTTGCGAGCTCAATGACATCACTGCCCTGTTGAAACGCTTTGTAATGAGCGTTCGCAACATCACATGGGCACTTGAGCGTCTTGACGATCTCGTAGACATCTGGTCGCTTACTGAGCCTATGATAAAGCCTACTTTCCTTGCTGGAATCGAAAAATTTCAGGAACTGGACGAAAAAGGTGTATTCAAGTCTATTGGTGCACTTACTGAATCCATGGGCAAAATCACTGAGCAATACTCTCCGGAAGAAATCGGCCGTATGGGCGATGGTCTGGTAGTACTTGCCGGACTTCTTGAAAAAATGGGCGATGCAGACCTTAAAAATGCACAGCCTGTCAGCCCGCTTGGTATGGTTGGAAAACTCCATTCCAAAGAATCCAAGCAGGCACTTGGCCTCGTTATGGAACTTCTTTCCACACTCGGTAAAGAAAAAGCATAACAAACAATACCCCAATGTTAAAAAGCCCTCTACTTTACGTAGAGGGCTTTTTTTATTGAGCATAAACACTGTCACACAATGAGCGCCTTACTCTCTTTTTTTAAATTCCTACAAATTTAGTAGGAAAAAGGTTGAAGCAAGCTTTTCTATGTTGTAGCGTTATTTCCATACAGTGAGTTTTTGGTACTCACATTGGGAACAGTGATAACTATACATTTTATCATATTGTTCCATTTGACATCATTTAGAAGCCTGAATGATGTGCGTGTTGATATTTTTTTGTGTTCAAATCATACCTTGCTAGTATGATTTAGGGTATAATCTCATTGTACAAATACAGGCAGTGGCGACTGTCCATTTTGTACAACGTTCATTTATCAGATTATCAAAAATCTGTTCATGGGCACGCTCAACCAGGAGGAAAGGGAAATGGTACAACCTAAAACTGCAAACGCCCCTAAAGATTGGAATGACCTTTGGGAGCCACAAAACAAAGATCGCTGGATTAAAAAAGCTGCTGAGCGCATTAACTGTGCGAACGAGACAAAAGACGAAAGCGCTGTAAACAGGCCAATGGATTGGGACATGTGGCAGCCGAGTAAAAAAAGACAGTAATTTTCTTTGATCCTCTTGAAAAAAAGTTTTCGAGAGGATCAATACTTTTATAAAAACACTCACCTCCAATCCATAAGCATTTCCCCCCTGCACCCCATTCTCCGCGATAAATATCTTCAACTTTCATTCCGGCCTTAAAGCACGGTTTGCATACTTTTCTTGACCATCCTCATATGTTATGTCATAGCACACATCCGCTTTACGACACGCAAAGAATAGTGCCGATTGCATATAGTCAACAATAAGTCAGAGCATTGCTAAAAAAGACGTAACCGCTGCTGCAAGCAGAACACCGCTTTTTTTCCCTATTGCTGGATTTATTCTTAGTTTTCGTTGATACTAACGCTGTTTTACAGGCGACACATTTTACCGCCTTTCTAACTTGCTGAGAGAGAGTCATGAAAACAACTGACCTTATCAAAAAAATCGAAGATACAGCTATACTTTGTGGTGCGGCTTCGTGGGATAACTGTGGCGTGCAGATTCCCAATCGAAGAAAAAAAGTACATAGACTTGCTCTTGCGCTTGATCCTACTGAATACACTATTCAGACAGCCATAGCACAGGGAGCGGATTTTGTACTCACGCATCATCCTTTGCTGATGAAGCCCCGGTACTTAAACAAACTTGATACACATTTTTCAATTGTATCAGCGCTCATTGAGAATGATATGTGCCTTTACAGTGCACATACGTCGCTTGATGCAAACCCCGAAGGACCGGCGGGATGGCTGGCACGTGCGCTTGAACTGCAAAATTGTAAACTGCTTGGCACTTCCTGTACGGTTGAACCGGAAGCAATAGCATTTACACCTTCGCATGACATCGCAGCAAGCTCTATGCTTTATGAATGGGAGAATAACCCAAAAATTCATAGCGTGCGGCACATTGATCAAATGATCAATGTAACATATAGTAAAGAGCACAGAAGCACAGTCCTTGCTCAGCTTGCAGCTGATTTGGACGAGTTGCCAATTTTTATACCTTCTACACCTGATACAGAGTCTCGAAGCCTCGGCTTTGGCACCATTGGCACTTTGCCAAAACCTGTATCTTTTGGCATATTCGCTGAGCAACTTGCCTCAGTGGTGGATCGTGATTATTGGGTAAAGAGCGGCCCTATTCCTGAAACAGTATCTAAGGTTGCTTACTGTACAGGATCTGGTAGTGATTTTGCCCCTAAAGCGTTTGCCATGGGTGCGGATGTGTTTATTACTGGTGATGTCAAATATCATTCTGCTCTGGATACAACCGGATGCATTCTTGATGTTGGGCATTTCAGTCTCGAAGAAGAAATGATGCGCCAGTTTGCCTTGCAGCTTGCAGGAGAACTGGATGACATAGAAATATTTTTCCTGCCCGCGCAGGATCCAATGCGTTTGATCGGTCCATTCGCAGAATAGAAATTTCACAGTGTCGGCAAGTCCGAACCCTATGGTTTTCAGGAGGAAAAAACCTTGAGCCTGTATCTAAAGCAAATCGAACAGCTCGTTGCATTGCAGCTTGTTGATGATGAAATCCTTGGTATCACAAGTGAACTTGATGAAGCTCCAAAAGAAGTTGAAGCTCTTCAAACACGCTTTGATGCGCTTGAAAACCAGCGCAATAACTTCCTTGAGAAGATTGATCATCTCAAAGGACAGGAAAAACGCATTAACTCTGAGATCGAAAACGACGCTCTCAAAGTTAAAAAAAGTAAGTCCAAACTCATGCTCGTTGGTAACACCAAAGAGTATCACGCAATGATGCGTGAAATGGACAACCTTGAGAAGCTTAACCGTCTTCGTGAAGAAGAAAAATTTGCTCTCTCTGAAGAACTTGAGCGCCAGCAGATGGCAGTTGCCGACATGGATGAACGCTACGGCATCATCAAAGAGGACTTGGAAGAGAAAAAAGCCAGCCTCAAACAGCGTGTCGAAGAAGCAAGCAAAGTTCTCGATAAGCTTGATAAAAAACGTAACGTTGCAGGTAAAGAAGTTCCGACTCCTATCCTTAGCCGTTACGAATTTATCCGCTCTCGTTTGGACAACCCAGTTATCGTTTCTGTTAGAGAACAGATATGTAACGGTTGTCACATTGCGATTCCACCACAGAGCTACATTGAGCTTCAGAAGGGTCATCAGATCCTTAGCTGCCCTAACTGCCAGCGTCTGATCTACTGGTCAGAGCACTTCGCAAGCGAAGCAGATAAAGCAGCAGCTGCAGCAGCAGAAGCGTAAACATATTTTTGGAGTTGGACAGGTTATCGTCGCGCACTTTTTTGTGCGGGGAGGAAAGTCCGGGCTCTAAAGGGCAGAGCGCTGGGTAACGCCCAGGGGGAGTGATCCTCGGAGAGTGCCACAGAAAGCAAACCGCCTAAGCAGGTTACTGCCGGTAAGGTTGAAACGGTGAGGTAAGAGCTCACCAGGTATCATGGTGACATGGTAGGCTAGGTAAACCCCGTTCAGAGCAAGACCAAATAGGGAAACAGTTACGACCGGCCCGGTCGTTGTTTTCGGGTAGGTTGCTTGAGGTTATGAGTAATCATAACCCTAGACGAATGATAACCGCCCTCGCAAGGGGGAGACAAAACCCGGCTTATAGTCCTGACTCCATATTTTAAAAAAAGGGTGCTTTGCACCCTTTTTTTATATGCTATACTTTTTTATTACTACCACTGCACAATATGTAAGGAATTCCCCATGCATTGTTGGTCCATCATTCTTGCTGCCGGTTCCGGCACACGTCTCTCTGCAGCCACTAACGGCATTAAAAAGCAGTTCTTGGAATGGAAAGGCGCTCCGCTCTTCTGGCATTCTGCAATCACGTTCTCTCATACAACACGTATGCGTGGACTCCTCTTTGTTTTCCCTGAAGAAGATATTGAAGAAGCAACAGAAACACTGACAAAGCTTGATTTTGGACGCAGACTTGGTCTGCCTTGGAAAGTGGTAGCAGGTGGCGCACGTAGACAAGATTCAGTTTACAACGGACTACAGGCTCTGCCTTCAGAATGCACACACGTACTAGTGCATGACGCAGCTCGCCCGTTCTTCTCCACAGCGCTCACAAACACACTGCTTGATTCTCTCAAAGCTGGTTCTCAAGCTGTAATTCCTGCAATTCCAGTAACAGACACCATTAAAGTGACCGAGAACAACGCCATCAGCCACACACTTGACCGCTCTACTCTTCGAGCTTGTCAGACTCCGCAAGGTTTTGACAAAAAAATGCTCATCGATGTGCACGACAAGTGCGACGAAGAAGGCTGGGAAGTAACAGACGATGCTTCCATTGCCGAACAGGCAGGATTCACCGTTGCCATAGTGGAAGGCGAAACAAAAAACTGCAAAATCACAAATCCGGAAGACCTTACCATGATCGAATCTAAACAGGCTGTCATGCCCGTTCCTGTTACCGGTTGGGGATACGATGTCCACCGTTACGGTGAAGGACGTCCTATGAAGCTTGGCGGCATTCCTATTCAAGGTGGCCCTCAGGTTGTGGCTCACTCTGATGGTGATGTTCTGCTTCACGCTCTGTGTGACGCACTCCTCGGTTGCATGGGTGACGGCGATATTGGAGAGCATTTTCCGGATTCTTCAGAACAGTTTGACAATATTTCAAGCGGCGTACTCCTCAACGAAGTGTACGACAAATTTCTCCAGCGAGGCTACAAGCTCACAAATGTAGACCTCACAATCATTGCGCAGGTTCCGCGTCTTGTGCCTTGGAAGCCGCAGATCAAGAAAAACATCTGCCGGATGCTTAAGCTTAACGATTACCAAGTGAACGTTAAAGCCACCACCGAAGAAAAGCTCGGCTTTACCGGTGAGAAAAAAGGCATAAAAGCCGTAGCAGCCGTTATGGCATTACGCAGCTAATACGTTATTTCCGCAACTTAGCTTACCTTTCATAAAATCAAAAAGGGGCTGACCTATTTACTAGGACAGCCCCTTTTTTGTTCATCAAAAATCTACTTCGAACTATCTGCAATAGCTTTCATTAGTGTATGCATCCTTTGCTCATAGGTGTGTTCTGCCAACACAAGCCGCTGTGCATTTCGTGCGTATTCCAAACGAGCATTACGGTCGTCGATAAATTCAGAAATTTGCTCAGACAGCTCTTCTGGTGACTCGAACATGACCAATTCATCGTAAGAAAACATGCCTTCCATGAGTGTCCGTTTATCAACAATCTGGAACCCGCCACAGGCGGCAATAGCAAATGTCTCCATATTTACGGCATCACCATTGCCGGTATTTGCTGAATGAATGTTTACGATAATGGCAGCATCTCTGTACAAAGCCTTACGTTCAGACCGCGTAAGAGACTGAAGCTTGCCTTGATAATATGGCATAAACTGTTCGTAACGCTCCCAGCCGTCACCCCAGAGAACCATTCCTCTGCCAATGTATGAACTTAAAGCATTAGCAATATCATCGCTAGCGTCTCCAAGAACTACAATCATATCTTCAGCTGCTGTATGCGTGCTTACAGGCGTGCAACATGCACTTTTAGCGGCGAACGGCAGATATACGGCCGAATGACCAAGCACATAAATTTCACTAATCAGCGGCTCATGCTGGATTGTTGCGACAACATTGTATCCTTCAATGACTTTTCGCCAATAAGGGAAGGAAGTGCATTCTTCAGTCATCCAACACGCTGTTGTTATTGCCTGAGCCTGTAACCCTTTTCGAACATCTGCGGTCATGGGAGACCGAGGAAAACCGAGTACAATCTTTATCTCTTTTGATTCTGCCACTGCTTTCACAGCACGGGCAATAAGATCGAAACCCTGTGCGGCTAGTGCGTCCTGATGCTCAAGCGTTATAGGTAAATGCTGGAGCGCTGAACATACAGGCAGCCATGCTTCTGTATCAAAAACGTCAACATGATGCCCTTGCTTTTCCAAAGCTTCCTTACAGCCTGTAACAATACAAGAGGTCGGATTATCGAGAGGAGGTACTATCAAAACATGTTCGCGAATCTTATTCATCATCTATCTCCTCGTCGTTCGCGCAGCTTTGCATGAGCCAATCCTGCTCTGCATAAAAATTATTGCTACCCTGCGGCACTGTTTTGCTGATTTTGGTAATACCGACAAACTCAGAAGCAATACCACGTAGTGCAAGACGCTCCACCGCATGCTCTTCTGTTCCGAAAACCGGCATATACGTCACACCAACTTCATCCAGCATGGAAACATACCCGGTCACACCTTGCGGGTAATCATCGTCGATTTTTCCAGCAAGAAAACGTTGAAGCTTTTCTTCACCGAAAACATGCATACACGCAAAATTTTCATCACAATCGTCTTTTGGGACACATGGTGCGCATGCTGTATCAGCCTGCCAGACTCTATGGCCTAAGCCATAAGGACCATTTTCCATACACCATGCTGATGAATGGAAAAATGCATTAACAGGTGTCCCTACATGCGCGGCAGCATGCATTAGAGTGGATTCCGGCGTAACAAGCATATCCAACGTACTAAGAATCTCGACATCTTCTGCAAAAGAAGTTTCAAAGCATCGGGTTACTGTTTTTGCCGCAATCTTTTCTTTAAGCAGTGGAAGCAGTTCAGCAACAAGCTGCTCGTCTGCTTTCTCACCAAAAAGAACTACGTCTGTTTCTCTACTGGCAGTACAAACGGCATTAATACATCCTGCAAGAACGGATAACGGTAAGGCTCTACCGTTCAAATCCCGTAAAACAACTCCTACTCCACCACCTTTACGCATGGCTATGGGGTTTACCATATGGGAAGGAATTGGGGACGGAACAAGGTGCGCCCAAATATCCATAGTATTCAAAAAACGCTGCCGACCGTGCACGCGAGACAAACAAGTCAGCCACGGGCTGCGATGTTCACGCCCGTTATGTCGCCAATAGCCACATATGATATCTGAAGGGAAAAGGGTCGACATCATCATATTCTCGGCAGAACCGTGTAGGTTGTACACCGCTTCAAATGATTCAAAATCCAGATCCTTAGAAACTGAATCAGTGGCCATCACGTTCATAAATTCTTTACTGAACGGAAATGGATGGAGTTCAACTTCCGGATACAAAAAGGCAGCTGCATCTTGCAGTTCTGGGGCAACACAAAGATGCACCTGTGCTTCTTTTCGACACAAAGAAAGAATAAGCCGTTTTGTCTGAAGTAAATCAGCAAGGCTACCTGATTGAATAACGCAGTATTTTTTCATAATGATTTATTACAGTAAAAATTATTTCGTTCAGTTATTGTTAATAGTGCCTTACGCACAGTGTAAATAGTGCAGAAGCCCCGCCAGAGCGCAGCACTCTTGTATTTTGGAGCAAGCATTCTATATTTTTATCGTAAACTTACTGAAGGCAACATTTTACAAGACGCTACACACAATATATAAGACATGTATGCGCTATTATCCTCTTCTATTAGATCTTCATGGCACGCACTGCCTTATTGTAGGGCTCGGCAAAGTCGGCCAGCGTAAGCTTGCCACTCTTCTTAAAGCAAATCCAGCACAGGTGACTATTCTGGACACCTTTGCAATTGAAGAAGTGAATGATGCTGAATTGCTGCAACTACTTAACAGCCCTCTCGTTACCTACGCCCAGCGAGATTTTGAAGCAAGCGATGTAACAGGAAAAACTCTTGTTTTTGCTTCGACCGGTAACCGGGCTGTTAATGAAAAAGTTTCAAGCGTATGTGCGACACAGGGAATCCTGTGCAACGTCATTGACGATCCTTCTGCGGGAACTTTTACCGTGCCTGCACATATAGAAAAGGGAGATTTGCTGATTACGCTTTCCACAGGCGGCGCAAGTCCGGCACTTTCCCGCAAGATAAAAAAAGAACTTCAAGAACAGGTTGGCGACAAATACGCCCCTGTTGTCACGCTTATGGGACGGATTCGTCCATTGATACTTGAACTGGCAAATGATACTGCACAGAACACAGCTATGTTTCGTAGCCTTGTTTCATCTGACATTGCAGAAGCCATTCAGAAAAAAGATCGGATTGCGGCTGAATCGATTTTACGATCTACCCTTCCGGAGACATTGCATTCTAACATAGGAGCGTTACTCCATGAGCTCATTTGAGCTATTCTCCATTCTCGTCGTTACGTTGTATTGTTTAGGTGCTCTTTCCGTTTTTACCGGTTCGATTGTTAAAAACCCAAAGCTTAAGCACTTGTCTAACGCGCTGACCATCTGCGGTTTTGGACTGCACACAGTTCTGCTTGGGTATGCCATGGCGATAAACGGATGGGCATTGCCTTCCGGTTACTATATTTCCATGCTGTCATGGAGCTTACTACTTATTTACTTTTTTATGTGGTGGCGATTCAAGCTTTCGTTTTTGTCACTCACCGCATCTCCGCTTGCACTAGTACTTTTTATTGGTTCATTCCATGCTAAAGGTGCATCACAGTTACCAAAAGCATGGGCTGGTGCGTTTTTCGGGTTGCACATTGGCACATTGTTTTTAAGCTTTGGCTTACTGGCAATGGCCTTCGGTGCGGGAATTTTGTTCACGCGCCTTGAAAGAAAAATTAAATCAAAAGAACCACTTAGTGATTTTGAAAAAGAACTGCCTGCATTAACCACTTTTGACAAAGTAAACCAACTTGCTGTAGTTGCCGGTTTTCCTTTGTACACAGTGGGCGTTGTCACCGGATTTATCTGGGCGCGCATTGAATGGGGTAGAATACTCAGCGGTGACCCTAAAGAAGTTGTTTCCTTAGGTGTCTGGTTTGTCTACGCGTGGCTGTTTCACCAGCGACTCGTGATGGGATGGCGCGGCCGTAAAGCCGCACATGCAGCTATTTGGATATTTGGTATCTGCATGTTCTCATTAATTGGCATTAATATCTTTACATCAACACATCATAGCTTTCTTCAGTAATCAATATGGATCGCGATATTTATCTCATTGGTCTTAACCATAAGACCGCCGGTGTTGAAGTCCGCGAAAAATTCGCTCTTACAGACTGCAAACATCTTGAAGAAGGCGTTGTGCCTGTTGATGGATGTATTAAAGAAGCGCTTACGCTTTCTACCTGTAACCGAGTCGAATTACTCGTTGTTGCAGATGGCGAAAACGCCATTGACCACGTATTAGAATGCTGGGCAAAAGTATGTAACCTTCCGGTTGAAGAACTTGCTCCGTATGTTTACAAGCACAAAGGGTTGGATGCGGTAACACATTTGTTTACCGTTGCTGCCAGCCTTGATTCTTTAGTCATTGGTGAGCCGCAAATTTTGGGGCAGCTCAAAGATGCCTACCATGACTCAGTAGACAAAGACACCACTGGTGTTGTGCTGAACAGACTGCTGCACAAAGCATTCTCTGTTGCCAAACGAGTACGAACAGAAACTGGCGTTGCTTCCAGTGCTGTCTCCATCTCATATGCTGCCGTTGAACTGGCAAAACGCATTTTTGGCGACATGAGCGAACGCACTGCGATGCTTATCGGTGCTGGTGAAATGGCAGAACTTGCTGCAACGCATCTGCTCAATAACGGCATCAGCAAAGTATACGTTGCTAACCGCACATTCGCACGTGGCCAAGCGCTTGCAGAACAATTTAACGGTGAAGCAATTCCGTTTGACCAACTTTTCGACCAGCTGGAAAAAGTTGATATCATCATCTCCTCCACTGGTGCTCACGAAGCAGTTATTCGCGCTAAAGATATACGTCAGGTATTGAAAAAGCGTAAAAACCGTTCCATGTTCTTCATCGATATTGCTGTACCGCGTGACATTGATCCAGACGTTAACGGTCTGGACAACGTGTACCTGTATGACATTGATGATCTCAAAGAAGTGGTTGAAGAAAACCTTGCTCAGCGTCAGGAAGAAGCCAACAAGGCACGCACAATTGTTGACTGTGAAACCGCCACGTTTAATAAGTGGCTAAAATCACTAAAACTTCAGCCGACCATTGTTGACCTTATTTCCAGAACAGATGCAATTATGGAAGATGAACTTGCTAAAACGCTCAAGCATATTCCTAACGCAACACCTGAAATGGAAATGCATTTACGTGAAATGATCAATTCCATTTCTAAAAAGGTGAACCACGAGCCTATTTCTTTCCTCAAACGTCGTTATGAGGAAGAAGAAGCTGGTGATCGATACATTGATATCACACGCCGCATGTTCAATCTGGACAGAGATGACGTGACTGAAAAGGCACACCCTCACAGAAGACGCTAGCCCTATTGCCGCACTTACGCTGTCAGCCGAATAGAAAGGAATACTCACATGCGACTCTACCTGCTTGAAGATTTCACTAGCGATAATATCGCAGCCATTGCCGGACGACTTAACGAAATGGAACTCACTGGTGCTATGGAAGGCATCTACTGGCTCCCATGCCCGCAAGACCTGCTTTCCGACGTGCAGAAGGAACACACAGACGAATGTGGCCCACACTGTATGGCTCTTGAAATTGACGGCAAAACGCTGCGCTTGGAGCTTCTCGTACGTGCGCGTAATAAACTGCGCTGCGAATGCGTTTCTTACGCTTCTGAAGACTTGCGTGCACACATGATCAAGTACATTGATGACATGCTCACTGAGCTTGACATTTATGTTTAGCAAAGGCTGTTGTTAAAACAGATCATGAACAGACAACTCCCCATAAGTTTACAAGACCTCAATCCCAAGACAGCGCACATCTGTCTTGGGATTGAGAATTTTATCACAAACAAGCTGAAAGCTCCTCTTAAAAACACTGTTTTGCTTGTTGCACTTTCGGGAGGGGTCGATTCCAGCACCCTACTCATCATTCTCACATGCCTTGCAAAAAGAAATGACTGCACCATTCATGCAGCTCATTTCAACCATCAGCTTCGTCCCGAAGCCGTTGTTGAAGAGGCACATGTCCGTCAACTTTGTGCGTCACTAGACATTGAATTAACAGTATCTTCTCAGGATGTTGCAGCATACGCATCCCTCCATAAATTAGGTATTGAAGAAGCTGCCCGATTGCTACGATATGAGTTTTTAACGTCAACGCGCCGCACAATAAATGCAGACTGGATTATTACAGGGCACCACGCAAATGACCTTGCAGAAGACGTTGTCATGCGCCTTGTTCGAGGAACAGGCTGGCCTGCGCTGGGTGGTATGGAAGGAAGATGTAATAATCGCAAGATATTACGCCCTCTACTTGCGACCCCAAAAGACACACTTATTTCGTTTGCAAATGCATGTTCCCTTAACTGGTGTGAGGATGCATCGAACGAAGACACAAATTTCCTACGCAACCGCGTAAGATCACAAGTTATCCCATTGTTATGCAAAGAGAATCCTGCTTTTCTGGATGCAATAACTTCTCTTTGGGAACTTGCACAGATTGATACTGATCACTGGGCAGCTATTATTGAGCAACACCTCGAAAACACTGACATTGAGACCCCGACATTGCTCAAAGAAGATCTTCGTACCATGTCTCAAGCTACAAGACTGCGAGTATACAAAGCAGTATTGACTAGTATGGGCAAAGGACAGCCGCTCCAGCAAAACCTGCTCGCGCTGGATACAGCGTGGCAAGCCAATGTTGGCGGCAAGATCGTGCAGTTTCCCGGTAATAAAATTGCCACTATTCGAAAGGGTGTAATCTATTTTAGCTACCGATGATTATTTATTTTATCTCTCTGCGATTGACAGACGTTACAGCCTGCTGTATTTCATTTGTGAAATAAATGACAAGGAGGAATGAGGTGAACATTCTCATTTTTGGACCAAACGGTAGTGGTAAAGGTACTCAGGGCGCTCTTATTAAGACAAAGTACGATGGCATGGCTCACATTGAGTCCGGTGCTATCTTCCGCAAACACATCGGTGGCGGAACTGAGCTTGGCAAAAAAGCTAAAGAATACATTGACCGCGGTGACCTCGTTCCTGACGAAATCACCATTCCGATGGTTCTCGAAACTTTGAAAGTAGATGGCGCAAAAGGCTGGCTGCTTGACGGTTTCCCACGCAACATGGTTCAGGCTGAAAAATTGTACGAAGCTCTTAAAGCTGAAGACATCAAGCTTGACTACGTTGTTGAAATCCTTCTTCCTCGCGAAGTTGCTAAGAACCGCATCATGGGTCGTCGTCTTTGTGAAAATGACAACAACCACCCTAACAACATCTTTATTGAGCCTATCAAACCTAAAGGTGAAGTTTGTCGTGTATGTGGCGGCGCTCTTTCTGCTCGCGCAGACGATCAGGACGAAGACGCAATCAACAAACGTCATGATATCTACTACAACACCGGTGACGGTACTCTTGCTGCAGCATACTTCTACAAAGATCTTGCTGCAAAAGGTGAAACTAAATACGTTGAGCTCAACGGTGAAGGTTCTATCGAATCTATCAAAGATACCCTTATCTCAAAGCTCTCCTAGTAATACTACTTTTGTATATAAAGCCCTCTTACCTTTCATAGGTAAGAGGGCTTTTTTATGTATTAGAATCATTGGACAAACTTATCTTATACTGTGTCTTGTACAGCACTCTTAGCTACCCTTAAGGGTGTCATCTTTGACTATCAGCATGAGGGGGCGATCAATGATCTTAAAATTTTATCGAATATTCCTATCTTGTATCTTCATTCTTTCGCTAGCAATCGCATCTCCATGTGGTGCCAGCAAAATGATGGATAACCCGTTAACGCCACCAAATACGTTTAGCCCTCAAGCGACGCTACATAGCTACCTTACGAACATGACAAGAGCCTTTGCAGTCCTTCAGGAGGCTTTTGTGCTTGATATGAAATCGGAAAACATATTCACGCACTCACCTGAAATTCTTAAGCTACAGGCAGAGGCTAATCTGTATTTCCAAAAAGCGATCGAATGCTTAGACCTTTCTAAAGTTCCCAGCGTTTATAGGGACGAATACTCGAAAGAAGTTGTAATTCAACTGAAAGAGATTCTAGACAGAATCAGTCTTCCTGATCTCGGCATGGTACCAGCAGAAAGTAATTTTGGGGCAAAGAACATTCCATTTTGGCGTATCCCTAGCACACCAATTGAAATGATGCTCATCACCGATGGCTTTCGCAATGGTGAATATTTGTTCAGTGCGGAAACTGTTTCCAAGATTCCTGTGTTATATGAAATGGCAAAGCGCCTTCCATACAAGACACACGACACTGAAGACTTTTTTCAATTCTACATATCAACACCGGGTAGTTTGCTTCCACCAAAATGGTTTCACTACATACCAGCATGGATGTCTGCAGAAGTTTATTGCGGGGAAACCATTTTTCAATGGATGATGCTGATTTTATCTTTCATCTTTTTAGTTTCATTCGTTGGAATTGTTTACAGGGTATGCAGTAGCAGAATTGATCCAGAACACCCTATTCGCTCTGACTTTTATAAATTAACGCTTCCACTTATGCTTACAGGCCTAGCCTACCTGCTCATGTTTTTCCTTGAAGAAGTTGTTAACCTTTCCGGTGCAACTCTACACTATACCACAGGATTGCTAGACGTCATAAAATGGCTCAGTGCAGCATGGGCAATTATCGTCGGAGCAAGCCTTGCCGCAAACATCTTTATTGCAAACCCAAATGTTAACCCGCAATCTATTGATGCAAGTCTCATCAGGACTGTGGCCTATTTGAGCAGTATCTTTCTCGCAATATGCATTTTATTCTACGGTGGATCAAACCTTGGCTTGCCACTTATTCCTATTGTAACGGGCTTGGGCGTCATTGGTCTTGCGGTATCATTAGCTGCCAAACCTACAATCGAAAACATCATTGGTGGATTAACTCTTTTTGCTGACCGACCGGTTCGCATTGGCGAGTACTGCGCCTTTGAAGATCAATGGGGTAAAGTACTGCATATTGGCTTACGCTCAACGCGTATACGTGCCGGTGACCGCACAGTGATATCAATCCCAAACGCCGTTTTCTCACAAATGCAGCTTGTAAATATTTCGCTGAGGGATCTCTACCGTTTCAGCGAGTACCTTCACTTACGAAAGGAAACCACCGGCAAACAACTACGTTGGATATTGGCACAAATTCGGGAAATGCTCATTGCGCACCCGAAAGTGCTTTCCGAATATCTTCATCGCGTAAAATTTGATTCGTATAACGAATACGCACAAATCATTCGAGTATACACATTCATTAACGGCGAATTGGAGTGGGAAGACTATCTCGATGTTCGTCAGGATCTTCTTTTCAGGATAAGCGACATAATACACAATGCCGGTACCGACTTTGCTTATCCTTCACAGACGGTGTATCTTACACGGGACAAAAAAGACATAGCCCCGTCAGACACTGTAGACAAAGGCATGGGGTGTCCTGATAACGAATATCCGTATCCAGACACATCAGAAGAACGGTACGATGAACTCGCCGACAGAATGAAATACCCGCCAACCAACGAAGAAGATTTTGCAGGCTTGCCGCTTGAAGACAAAATTGAAGAAGATACGGTAGAAAAAGAAAAAATAGATGAAAAAGATAAGGAAGAAAAAGCATTAAAGTCATGAGAAGATAGCAAACCTCTACATCAAATTTTGACACAGAAAACGTACATCAACTACTCATGTCTATTAATATCGCAGTCCAGAAACAAAAAAGCCTGAGGAGTAATTCCTCAGGCTTCATTTTTATTTTTTCCAGAACTCAGGAACGAACAGAATAAATACCGTGTAAATTTCCAAACGCCCTAACAGCATACAAAGAGTTAACACCCATTTTGCAAACGCTGGTAGATGGGCAAAGTTTTCTGCAGGACCAACAGAGCCAAGCCCAGGGCCAATGTTGCCGATACAGGCAACAACTGCGGCAAAAGACGTGAGAACATCCAGCCCCGTTGCAGAAAGTAAAAATCCGGAAATAACAAATACTGCCAGATAAATAACAAAAAAGCCCAACACACCGGACATGACACTTGCCTGAACAGTTCGTCCGCCAAGTTTAATATGCTTAACAGCGCGGGGGTGAACCAGTCTAAATAGCTCATGGTACCCCTGCTTAAGCAGCAGCTGTATACGCATACATTTCATGCCGCCACCAGTAGAACCGGCACAGCCACCTAAGAACATGAGGAACAGCAACAATGCCTGAGCAAGTGGTGCCCACAGTTCATAGTCTGCTGTGGCAAACCCAGTCGTCGTACAAATTGAAACAACCTGAAACGCTGCATACTGTAAAGAAGCTGCGAATGAGTCGTAGTTTGATCCGTAAACTGTAATGGTGATTATCCCTGTAAACACAAGGATAATTGCGATGTAGAACCTGAATTCAGAGTCCTTCCAAAAGCACTTAAAGTCGCCTGCCAGCGCTCTAAAGTGCAGAGAGAAGTTAGCTCCCGCAATGAGCATAAAGATAGTAATTACCCAGTCGATATACGCGCTATTGTAATATCCCGCAGAGGTATTCTTGGTGGAGAAGCCACCTGTCGCCATAGTGCCGAAAGTGTGACAAATGGCATCAAACAGGTTCATACCACCGAACATGAGCAACACACAAAGCAATATGGAAAAATACACATATACTTTCCACAATGCTGCTGCTGTATCTTTTATGCGCGGTTTAAGCTTATCAGGAACCGGCCCCGGAACTTCCGCTTTATACAACTGCATACCACCAACGCCAAGAAATGGCAGGATGGCAAGGGAAAGCACAATGATACCCATACCACCAAGCCAGTGCGTTAAACTACGCCACATGAGCAAGCTTTGCGCGACAGATTCGATATCCGTCATTACACTGGAGCCGGTAGTGGTGAAGCCGGAAATAGACTCAAAAACGCAATCTGTCCATGTTGGGAAGACTGCCCCGAAGTAGAACGGCAACGCACCTGCAAGACCAGCAGCAAGCCAGCCTATGGCTACAATAGCCATCCCTTCCCTGTGATTCATCACGAGCTTTTGCTTTGGACGAAACATCAGAAATAGTGCGGCCCCACTCCACAATGTAACCACTGTGGATAGCAGTAATGGAACTAAACCTTCATCCTGATAATATAGCGCCCAACCAATAGGAAAGAACATGGTGAGGCCAACAGCCCCGAGTAATGCTCCGATGATGTAAAGGCAATACTTAACTCGCATACGGTACCTACACGGACTGTAACGTTACAAGCAGAGCCTGTTCGACTCGTGCAACGTTTTCCGGAGTAGTCAGAATAATAATGCGGTCATCAGGATGAATGACACTATCGCCGCTTGGAATAATAACTTCTGTGTCACGCAAGATACCGATAACCAGCGTTCCTTTAGGGAATGGAAGGTCTTTAATCGGTTTACCGACAATTTCAGAATTATTTTCAGCAATGGCTTCAAGAGCTTCAGCACCTTCACCACTAATTGAGACAGAAGAAAGCACTTTGCCCTGTCGTACATACTGCAAAATAGAGTTAACAGCAGAAAGACGCGGTGAAACAGAATGATCAATACCAACAGCTTTAATAAGCGGCTGGTACGCAAGCTTGTTCACACGGGTAACAGTTTTCTTTACTCCAAGATTCTTGGCAAGCAGAGAAGTGAGAATATTAGTTTCTTCATCTGATGTAAGAGAGATAACTACATCCATTTCGGCAATGTTCTCTTCCTGCAAAAACTCCTGATCAGTACCATCGCCACAAAGAACGAGGGGGGCATCAAGTTTTTCAGCCAGAACACTACAACGGGCGGGATTCGAATCCACAATTTTGGTATGGATTCCCTTTTCTTCAAACAATGAAGCAAGTCGGAAACCAATATTACCACCGCCGATAATGAATGCATTTTTTATCGGATCAAGACTTCGTCCGCACGCCTTGCGCACAGATTCAATACTTGTATCTTTACATACGAAGTAAACAATATCGTCTTTTTGAAGAGTATCGCTACCACCCGGAATAATGAGCGCATCATCGCGAACAATCGCAGCGATAATTACGTTGGTATCTGGAACTACGCTCCTAAAATTTACAAGCGCTTGATCCAGCAAAGGACCATGACCCATTCGAACACCGATCAGTTTAATCTTGCCACCAGCAAACTCATTATAGTCCACGGCACCCGGCATAGATAACAACCGATCAATACTCTTAATCACTTCAACTTCGGGATTGATGATAGCAGAAATATTGAGGAGATTTTCTGAAAGCTCTTTACTGTATCCGCCATATTCTTCATTACGGATACGTGCGAGTTTCTTTGCATTAGGAGCAATAATATTCGCAAATAAGCATGCGATAATATTGACTTCATCGCTGTCTGTTACTGCTAGAAAAATATCAGCATCTTCAGCACCAGCATTTTTAAGAACTTCTGGACTGGAACCAGAACCAAGAATGGTTTGCACATCCAGAACCTCTGAGATTCTTCTGAGTGCACTTTCATCCTGATCGATCACAACAACTTGTTTATGTTCTTGAGCAAGCCTGTGTGAAATATGATAACCAACTTCACCAGCTCCGACGACAACAACTTTAAGCTGGTCAACCTTAGGTTCCCGATGGAATAAACGCATATAGAGAGTAACTCCCAAAAACGTGAGACATAAAAAGTTAGGGGCACATGCCCCAATTCAGTGACCACACGTAAAAATACCTGTCACTAAAATATGTCTCACAGCTAATTGAATTCTCAACAGCACAACAAAAGATGTACATCACATCTACCACTGAACTGCATCGAAACAGACGTAACAAATTCAGATTGAGTACAAATCACACAGCACAACGCGTCTCAGGTAATATTACCATAAGACTTAAAGGCTTGCCTACGGCTGGATTAGTCTTAAAAAAACAAATCCTACATACATAAATGTATGCTTCCCCCTAGCCTTCTCAAGCGCAGTGAACTGAACGAAGTTGTATCAATCTGTGAAAATGACGTTGCCAGTAATGCCACAATTACATCAACACTCTTTACATGAAGAAATCTAGTTCATTACGAAAAGTTACCAGATTCAAGATACAACATCAACCAAGCAAAGTAATAGAAACATTTGAAAGAAAAAAAGCCCGCTAAAAAGCGGGCTTTTTTTGAAATGTCAAGCAGGACAGGCTAGGCTTTAATGCCAGCAACAGCCTTGCTCAGACGGGAGATCCTGCGGCCAGCGGTTTTCCAGTGGATAACGCCTTTAGTGGCAGCTTTATCCAGGATACCGTTAGCTACGCGGAGAGCTTCCTGAGCTTTCGTCATATCTTCTTCAACAACTGCAGCGCGAACGTCTTTAACAACGTTACGTACGCGAGTTTTCATAGCACGGTTAAGTGCAGCACGTTTAAGGGACTGACGATGTCTCTTGATGGCAGATTTATGGTTAGCCAAGGTAATTTCCTCCAAAACTATATGGTAGTAAGATTCAAAATAAAGACCTTACTGGAACACGGGAAATAGCTCATTACGCGCATCGCTACGCGGTGTCAACTAATTACCCTTTTTTTATCAACGTATCCCAGTAAAAAAACAACTCTACATCTGTAATGCTGAGAAATCAGCCAAGCGGCCAAGCTGTTGTACAAGAGCACTCAGCAAGTTCAACCGGTTTGCGCGCACCTTTTGGTCGTCGCACATAACCATTACATTATCAAAGAATGCGTCAACTGCAGGACGGAGTTCTGCGAGCAACGCGAAAAGAGCATCGAAATCTTCTTCAGCCCAAAGCTGAGCAAACTTAGGAGCTACGTCCTCGAGTGCTTTAGCAAAAGCCTTCTCTGCATCATTTTCAAATAACGCAGCATCGTATGCGCCGCTGAGCTCTACGCCAGCTTCGCTACCCTGCTTACGAATAATATTTGCAGCACGTTTAAAGGTGAGTACAGCCTGGTTGAAACCTTCACCTTTGCTGTACGCAGAAAGAGCCTTTAAGCGGGCGTCAGCTGCCCAAACGTCGTCAGAGTCTGCACCAAGTACAGCTTCAACCAGCAGAGTTTCATACCCCTTGCTGGTAAAGTAGTTCTTAAGACGCTGAGCAAAGAACTCATTCAGCTTGGTAAGAGCTTCCTGCTCATCCAGCTTCCAAGTAATACCCTCGTAACGGTTCTGTGCACTAGCAAAAAGCTCCGCAGCAGAAATACGAAGATGTTTTTCAATAATAATACGTGCGATACCTAAACAGCAACGGCGTAATGCGTATGGATCAGCAGCACCGGTTGGGATCATGCCAAGACCAAAGCAACCTGCAAGGGTATCTGCTTTGTCTGCCATGGAAACCAGAGCGCCACCCATAGTAGATGGTACCGGAGAATCAGGACCTGCTGGCAGGTACTGTTCTGCAATCGCTTTCGCAACTACATCGGACTCACCTTTACGCGCTGCGTAAATACCACCCATAATGCCCTGAAGGCTGTCAAATTCGCCAACCATCTCTGCAACAAGGTCAGCCTTACAGATGCGACCTGCGCGTTCTGCATCAGCTGTAATCTCTGGAGCAACTTTAGCTGCAAGATCAGCACACAGGCCGGAGATACGACGAGTTTTGTTACCCATGCTACCAAGTGGAGCAAGGAAGATAACATTATCGAGCTTTGCAAGCCAAGTATCAACATCAGCCTTGAGGTCGGTATTCCAGAAGAAGCGACCATCTTCAAGACGAGCACGCAACACACGTTCCCACCCTACTTTAACAACTTCCATTTCGTTTGGAGTAGTATTCAGTACAGTAAGGAAGTGAGGAAGCAAGTTGCCTTCAGCATCTTCTACACCAAAGCTTTTCTGGTGACTCTGCATGCTTGTAAGCAGTGCCTGACGTGGAAGCTCAAGGAATGAAGCATCAAAATCACCAAGACAGGCGATAGGATGCTCTACAAGACCCTGCACTTCGTCAAGAAGGCTGTCTTTCCAGATAATGCGTCCGCCTGCTTTCTCAGCAAGCGCATTACCTTCTTCAATAATTTTAGCGCGACGTTTTTCTGCAGAAAGAACAACGGCACATTTTTCTTCGATGGTTGAGTAGTAGTCAGCAGCGTTTGCAATCGCAAACGGACCGGCAGCATGCACACGGTGACCGTATGTTTCTCTGCCGGAATTCAATTCTGCAACTTCAAACGGAACAACAGCATCGTCGAGCATTGCAAGCACCCAGCGGACTGGACGTGCAAAGGTGAACTCCTGCTCGCCCCACTTCATTTTTTTAGCAAAAGGAAGCTGTGCGATCAGAGTTGGACAAAATGTTGCGAGCAGGTCTGCAGTCTTTGCGCCACCCATCTTTTTGCGAACTGCAAGGTATTCACCTTTATCAGTTTCAAGACGAAATGCATCAGCAAGGTCAACACCCTGCGTTTTTGCAAAACCAGCGGCGGCTTTAGTCGGGTTGCCGTCTGCATCATATGCAATACGAACAGGAGGGCCCGGAACAACTTCTTCGCTTTCTTTCTGAACTCCTGCAATGTCATAGACCATTACAGCAGCACGACGAGGGGTTACATGCGATTCTACCTTATCAAATTCCACATTGGATTCTTTGAGAAAGCTAGAAAGGCGGGTAATTAAATCTTTTTCCAACCCCTTTTGAAAACGGGCGGGAAGCTCTTCGGTGCCGATTTCCAAAATAAATAAGGACATCTCAATTCTTCCTATGGACTAATCGTTGTTTTTTGCAGGCATTAACGGGTAACCAAGCTCTTCACGCTGCTGTGCATACAAACGAGCAACAGCAGAAGCAAGAACGCGCACACGGCCAATGTAGCCGGTACGTTCCGTAATGGAAATCGCACCGCGCGCGTCAAGCATGTTGAAGGTATGAGAACACTTCAAACAGTAATCGTAGGCTGGAAGCGGAAGGCCAGCTTCACAAAGCTGCTTACATTCTTTTTCAAACATATTAAACAGCTCAAGAAGCATCTTTGGATCACTGTGTTCGAAGTTATACTTCGACATTTCCACTTCGTTCTGATGGTATACCTGACCGTATGTCACAGTGTCGTTGTACATAAGGTCGTACACAGACTCTTTTTCCTGCAAGTACATGCAAATACGTTCAAGACCATAGGTAATTTCTACGCTGGTAGGATGCAGGTCGATACCGCCAACCTGCTGGAAGTACGTAAACTGAGTTACTTCCATACCATTCAGCCAAACTTCCCAGCCAAGTCCCCAAGCACCGAGGGTTGGAGATTCCCAGTCATCTTCAACAAAGCGAATGTCGTGCGCTGACGGATCAATACCGATGGCACGCAAGCTGTCGAGATACATTTCCTGAATATTATCAGGAGAAGGCTTTAAAACAGCCTGAAACTGGAAGTAATGCTGCAAACGGTTCGGGTTTTCACCGTAACGACCATCTGTAGGGCGACGGGAAGGTTCTACATATGCAGCCTTCCATGGCTCCGGACCGATAACACGCAAAAAAGTTGCGGGGTTAAACGTGCCGGCACCACATTCGATGTCGAACGGCTGCTGCAATACACAGCCCTGTTTGGACCAAAAGTCCTGCAGGGTGAGGATAACGTCTTGGAAGTTCATGTTTTTCCCCTGAATACTATATTCTCTACACGGCCTATGCCGAGTTGTTGTGGTAACTTTATGTAGCGCTAAACGCGTCTAAACATTCCGTTTTCCCAAGAAAGACCTATATGATATTGGATAAAGCCGTCAATAGCTCTTGAAAGCTCTTTACGTGCCTTCACAGAAAGGTTCAGCTCTGACCAACGAAGCGGAGAATTTTCCTGTACAAATCGCAAAGCGTCAAGAGATTCCTTACTTAATCTGAACCTTGGCCCTTGCGACCGAGCACAAGCCGCACATGTAAGCACACCTTCTTGAACATGAAACACTGGATATTTCAAGTCGTTAGCACAAACTTGGCAGATAGTTAGCTCTGGACTGTAGCCTTGATCGAATGCAAAACGAGCACGAAAAAAAATAGGCCAAAGCTTATCCAACGCTTCTGCTTCATTCAATAACACCAGCATTTCGGAAAAAAGGCTATACGCAGCAGGTGCACCTTCAAAAGATATACCCATTGCTTCTAAAAATTTTTGACAGTTTACTGCGAGCCCAAGTCTTTCGTGACTAACACGAAGATTCTCAGGGGAATCCATCAAGGTTCCCTCTTCAAGCGAAAAGTAGGTCGCAAGCTTGCTGCCCTTTACCCGAAACAGCACGCGGTTCAAATGGTCCAAACAACCACAAAAACGCCTTCTGCTTCGGCACCCGCCAAAAGCAAAAGCGTTCATTATTCCTCGCGTTGGAGACAAAAAGCGGACCCAAAGGTCCGCTTCTTTAAATCTTCCAATACGGAGGATGATAACTTTTTCGGTAAATTCCATCAGAACTATGAAGCGGCAATATGTACTGTACGCACCTTACCGTCCGCACCATTGAAATAATATGGAGCACCATCAAGTGTCAGTGAAATTCCGCCGGAGTTTCCTAAGCGTAAAGACAGATTATTCGGGAAGATAACAGTGTACCCCTGTCCGTTACGAAGTAAAAACTCTTTACGGGTAAATCCATCACCAGTTGCTTCAACCCAGCAGTCCGCAGTTGCTTCAACACGTAAGGAACGCATTGCAACGTCTGCTTTTTTATCTGCCTGCTCTGGTGCCACGGCTTTTTCTTCTGCCTTTTGTGCTAAGACATCAGAAGGAGCTACAACAACAGGAGCCGGTGTTTCGTGAACAACTACTGGCTCAGGAGCGACTTCAGTTTCCTTAGTCGCTTCATTATTTGCTTCCGGGCTAACTTCTTCCACTTGAACGGAAGGAGCTGCTGGTTCAACCACAACAACCTCAGCAGCATTCTGCTGCCCTACTGGTTGTTCAGCCTGTTCCTGCTGTGCAGGAGACTGTTGAACAGGTACTTCTACTGTTGCTTCTTCATTACCAAGCGTAGCAGTACCAGACTGCATATAGAAGTAGCCCGCCGCAACGAGACCAGCAATAATCACTACAATGATGATGAGCTTAACAGGGCATCCTTTTTTATCTCTACGAGCTAACACAGGCTCTGCCATATCTTCTTCAAGCTCATCCTTGTATGCAACATCAACTATTGCACCAAGTTCTTCAGGATCAAGTCCCAAAATCATTGCGTAACTTTTAACAAATCCTTTCACATACACTGCATGAGGCAGTTCTGATTTAGTACCTGATTCTATAAATGCAAGTGTGCGCGGTGCCAATTTTATGCGTTCAGAAAGTTCCTCAAGAGATAAACCTTTTCTTTCACGTTCCTCACGCAACAGGGTTCCGAGCTCCAGCATTTCAGACATCTGTACCTCCACTTACAGCCGAACGTCTACGACGGCATTGTTACGCAGTTTTTCAGCGTAGTCTTTAAAGCTTGCTTCAAGGCGAGGCGCTCTCAGCTTAGCTTCAATTTCCTGCGCTACTTCTTCAAGCGGACGCAGTGAACCTTTGGTCTTACTGTGCAATTTAATAAGTGCCTTTGAAGACCCAAGAGACAGCACATCAGAAACAGAACCATTTTTCATATCTTGAACAACAGCCATCATCTGTGGTGATACATCTTTAACACCAAGCTCGCCAAGGTAACCACCTTGCTCTTTGCCTGGGCCAACAGAATATTTTTGAACTGCTTCTTCAAATGAAATCTTACCAGCAGAAAGCTCTCTGTGAACGTCTTTAATATCAGCTGTCGGTGCAAAAACAAGCAAGCTTACTTCCACTTTTCCGTCTGCTGCAAATTCAGATTTATGTTCATCGTAAAAACGTTGAACCTCTTCTTTAGTGATAACGACTTTACGTCCTACCATAAGTCCAAGGAGACGCTGGCGAATAATAGATGCTCTTACTCGCTCTTTCACAGATTCAATAGTAAGACCTTCGCTTAAGATCTGCTCTTTAGCCTTCTCGAGAGTCATGCCGCGCTGCTGCGCAATTTTGCGCAACTCGTTTTCAATTTCGGCCTCTTTCACGGTAATACCGCGACGCTCTGCATCCTGTAAAAAAAGTTTTTCTGCAACTACGTTATCAAGAACGTCGCTCAGAATAGATTTTACTTTTGGGCTGTCAGCGTATTTAGGACCGAGCACTCCGGCTTTTTTCAGTTCCGGAATTGCCAGTTGTTTCAAATCATATAACGTTACAATGTCACCGTTCACAACCGCCGCAATCTTATTAACCAACTGCTCAGCATGAACAGGTGCAGCAAACATAACAACAGCTGCCAGCGCAATTAAAAATCTGGAGGCCATACTATTCTCCCGATATAGGTGATAAACATTCACACACCACAGCTCCCCTCATGGTGCGCGAGTTCTTACTCATTGGGTCTGTATTACCTTTTAAGCAATTATGCAATAATGAGAAAAATCAGACCCTCTAATTCAAACTAAAACTATTAAAATAATTTTGTATTTCATTTCAACATTATGGGTCGGAACTTTTACCAACCTCAGACTCAGGTTCTCTGTCTGGTTCTTCCTGAACTTCTTCCTGTTTTTGCGAAGAGTTAGAAAGAGCATCCTGATTATTTTTTCCACCAAGCTTTTTTGATAACAGCGGAGTTACTTTAATATCAGCAGAAGCAAGCTGGCCTTCCAGCCAATCACTGAATGCTTCATTCATTTTCTGGTCAATCAAGACACGTTCAATGACTGAATATGCCTGAGACGGTCCAAGTAATTTCTCCGGAATAACAGCAAGGGACACTAGCTGTTCAAAACCGTATGCAGTTGTGGAAATATTACTGCTGCTTTTAGGACGAAGCTGCTGCAAAGTAGATGCCCACTGAACTGGCAAACGGTCTTTTTTCAGTTTTAGTTCACGCACTGTAATTTCTTCCGGCAATGTCTTAGCGGCTACTTTCCAATCCTCAGCTTTTTCTAATAAAAGAGAAGATCGCTGTACGCTTGTTCTGTCATTACCGCGCACGAGCAACACATGTACCCGTTCCGGAATATAGAATTCTGACAAATTGTCTTTGTAGTATCCTTCAGCTTCCTGATATGTCAGAGATACCGTCGGGCGTAATACATCATTAAAGAACAACTTCATTTCCATATGACGTTTTAAAAACAATCGCCATACAGCAATATCAATGTACTCTTCAGTTAACGTTCTTTCAAAAAGGTCATCTGGATAATCCGCCCTGATAGATGCTTCTTCTTTTTGCACATCTTCCGAGGAAACACTCAGACCTTCTTTTTCTAAAGCAAAGCCCACAAGCTTATAAACAATAAGCTCCGAAAGAACGTTCCCGTATTCTGCACTCATTGCTTCAACAGACGGAACAACTCCAGAAACCCAGCCAAGATTATTCAGGTCATAGCGAGCTTCCAACTCTTTCAAGTAGATTGGCTTACCATTCACCCGTGCCACAATTCCCTTCTCTTCAGGGTGCTGCGTACAGCCAGCAATAGCGAATAAGAGAGTCAGCAATAATATGAGTCGGCGCATTCGTTACCTTTATGCAGTTACAAGAGGTTCAAGTTCTTTTTTCAACTTAGCTAGACGTGTACGCAAATCATCATTTCCTTTCAAGCGCAGTTCAAGCGTTGCAGGTGGAGTCAGTTTAGCTCTGTCTATATTATCGTTTACCCACCCTACAAGCAGTGCAGGCGAAATAACGTCTGCATTCTCTGACCATGTAAGACGTACTTTATCTCGTAAAATATCTGCCCGTTCTACCTGAATAGACATAAGGAAGCGTTTAAACTCAAGTACACCAAGGAAGCTCACAAGCTCTGGCGGCAACGCTCCGAAACGGTCGCGTATTTCAAGTTCAACGTCCTGCATGTGGACAGCATCAGTCGCAGAAGAGAGAGCTTTGTAGAACTTCAAGCGCTCTCTGCCATCAGGAATATATGATTCTGGGATATGAGCGTTTATGCCGAGGTTAATTTCTGTCTCAACCACAACACTTTCTTTTTCACCCTTCAGGCGTTTTACTTCCGTTTCGAGCATTTCAAGATACATATCCAGACCAACCTTAGCCATCTGACCGGATTGTGCCTCACCCAAAATATTACCAGCACCACGAAGACGCAAATCTTCCATAGCAACTCTGAAACCGGCACCAAGGTAATCCAGCTCCAGAATGATACGTAATCGTTTTCGAGCAGGCGTTGGCAGTTTGTCCAAATTATTAACGACAAACACCGCATACGCCTGTCTGTCAGAACGTCCTACACGTCCACGCAACTGGTAGAGCTGTCCGAGTCCGAACATTTGAGCCTGGTCGACAATAAGCGTATTCGCCCGAGGGAAATCAAGGCCGGATTCAACGATTGAAGTACATACCAGGACATCAAGCTCCCCATGCCAGAATTGGTGCATGGTTTCTTCAAGGTTCTTTTCAGACATTCTGCCATGTGCCATTCCAATACGAGCATTAGGAACCAGTTCCCGCACGTATTCGGCGACACGTTCCAAACCTTCTACGCGATTGTATACCCAGAAGACTTGGCCTTCACGAGCAATTTCCCGCTCAAGCACTCTTTTCAGTTCCGGAGCTTCTCGCTCAATAAGAGCCGTTTGAACGGGCTTACGCCCGACCGGTGCTGTTTCAATAACAGAAAGTTCTCGCACACCGGACATGGAGAGCTGAAGTGTTCGCGGAATAGGTGTCGCTGTAAGAGTTAGTACATCTACATTACGTTTCAGTTTCTTAAGCTTCTCTTTATGGCGAACACCAAAACGCTGCTCTTCATCCAGAACAAGCAGACTCAAGTTCGGCAAATCAACATCATCTGATAACAAGCGATGCGTGCCTATCAAAATATCTACCTGACCACGTGCCGCAGCAGAAAGAACTTCTTTCTGGCGAGTACGGGTAACAAAGCGGCTTAATAAGCCAATATGTACAGGGAATCGGGAAAGACGACTTTTAAATGTCTGATAGTGCTGTTCCGCAAGAACGGTTGTTGGACAAAGCAGCGCAACCTGTTTGCCTTCGCATGCAGCACGGAATGCGGCACGTATGGCAACTTCAGTTTTACCGAACCCAACGTCACCACAAACAAGTCTGTCCATTGGTTCCGGCTTTTGCATATCATCCAGAACATCCTGAATGGCTCTAGCTTGATCCGGTGTTTCTTCAAACCCGAAAGAAGCTTCAAACTCTCGATACAGCTCATCCACAGGCCCATAGGTAAAACCTTTTGCAAGCCTGCGCCATGCATACATCTCCATGATGTCATGGGCAATCTTCTCAATAGCTTTTCGCGCCTTAGACTTGCTTGCCTGCCATCCAGCACCGCCAAGCTTATCCAAAGCTGGTGACGCACCATCCGGCCCTTTAAAGAGCTGAATTAGAGACAGTCTGTCTACAGGGAGATAGAGTTTATCTTCGCCAGCATATTTTAGGAGTAAGAAGTCGTTAGACACATCCCCTAAATCAAGACGAAGAAGTCCTCCAAATGTAGCAATACCATAATCTCTGTGAACAAGATGCGCGCCGACTTTTAGGTCGTCGTAATCTTTAAGACCGGAAAACGCACCGGAACGAGCACGAGCCTGACGCTCCACTTTTGGCTGCAATACATCTTCACCGAGCAGAAGAATATTATCCCACTCAAGATCAATACCGCGCCTGAAAGAAGATACCAGTGCAAACAGTCCCCGTTCTCTCGGGTCGTAGCACATATGCGGCATGAGGCCGTCTTGTTCTGCAAGCGTTAAAAATTTTGTTCGACTACGATCTGTGGCAAAGCTCAACACAACCTGTCGTTTCTCTTTCATCCATTCACGCAGGCGGGCTACTAACGTATGCCAAGGGCGCTCTGCATCTTCCGGCTTCTGAAAAATATCCTGAAACGCACCGTAGCTGCGCTCCTGTAATGAGGAGCCTTGTATCTCTACTCCCATCTTCAATTCTTCAAAGTGGGCTCGTCGGGACTTGTGCCACACGGTACCGGCAAGATCAGCGGAACGAAGCACGTTACTTACAGGCTGACGGACTCCGTATTCTTCCGCCTGCTCATCAAGGAAAGACACCCATGAACGTTCTGATTCCTCCAGCGCCTCGCTTAAGCCACCTTCTGAAGGAAGAACATAGACAGCATCTTTTGGAAGCCAGCTTTCGAGGAAACTTGCGTTCTTATAGAAGCACCCCGGGAGAAATGTGTAGTCACCATTTTCAGCAGCATGCTGCAATGCAGATGATTGACCATTAGCCAGCGTACCGTCTGCTTCTAACTGCTTCCACCAAACAGAAGCTTGCGCAACATTGGAGTCGTTAAGAACAACCGGAGCAGCCGGCAGTAAAACAAGCTCTTGAATATTCCCGCGGGAACGCTGGGAGGTAGGTTCAAAAAGTCGAATTTCTTCCAGAATATCGCCAAAAAATTCCATGCGGATAGGAAGCGTGAAGCCGGGACAAAAAATGTCCAGAATATCACCACGCAACGCAATTTCACCCGGCTGAGTTACCAGCGGGACACGTGTGTATCCCCATTCTATGGCCTGTTCGATAATGAGATCAGGACCTGTTTCGTCACTGACAACAAGTAAAAGCTCATTATGAGAAAAGATATCTTCGGGAGGCAGTGCAGGCAGGAAGTTGTCTATAGAAAGCAACACACCCTGTGCAGAGCGTTTCAGACCAAGTCCATAGAGACTTGCCATTCGTGCTGCCCAGCGTGATTTACCATACGTACCTGCCGGATGCTGAGGAATAGTAATCCACTCATCATCCCACTGCGGAGTTGCCAGTGCAGCAGGTCCTCGGGAACAATTCGGTGTAAAGAGACGCAACAGCCCATTCAGTTCTGCAAACTCTTTGGCATCACGTGCGACCACTACCACATTTTCGCCCCTGTCACGTAAAACGCGCGCTAATCTGGCCTGACTGGCAGGACCACTTCGCGCAACATGAACAACGGCATCTTTCTCATTCTGGATTTTTCTGACGATTTCAGAAAACAGCACTCGTCACTGCTCCCGGATTATTGAATATATAAACTGAAAAAGCCGCCAGCCCTAAGGAAGGCAGGCGGCTTTTGCTTTTCAAGAGAGGTTATTCGCCTTAACGAAAAAACCCAAAGGAAAAACTAAATCTGTCCAAGCACGTCAAGATCATCGTTAGAAAGCAGACGGTCAAGATCAAGCAAAATAAGCAAACGATCCTGAAGCTTACCAACACCACTGATGTACTCAGATTCCATACCTGCAACAACAGCCGGAGGCGGTTCTACCGTGCCTGCTGGAATTCGCAGAACTTCTGACACGGAATCAACTACAAACCCGACAATCATGTTGTTGATTTCGATTACAATGATTCGGGTGTGTTTGTCATGCTCTTTGGAGCTAAGCCCGAAACGCCTTCTTAGGTCAATGATTGGAATCACTTTTCCTCGAAGGTTAATTACCCCCTCAACAAAAACTGGAGCTTTGGGCACTTTAGTGATTTCCATAGTACGGATAATTTCCTGTACTTTAAGGATATCAACACCAAATTCCTCTTCACCTATACTAAAGGTGACAAGTTGCATCAGCTCGTCATCCTGCTTCTTCTGAGGCTCATTCATACAGAACAACTCCTTACTTTCCCGAGCAGCGATTACGGGAAAAATTTAGTAAATCGACACATACCTTTTCTCACAATTCAAAGCAACTACAGCAAGATACCACCGTCCATAAAAGCGGTTGTAAAAAAACAGAGTGTTAGATAATATAACCTCGCTCAAAAGCAATTGAGTGTAACGCTATCCGCGAGGAGTACCAAATTGATGGCGAACATCTTACCATTCCCTGAAGAAACGCCGCTTGCCATGCAGATTAAATCGCTTGGCGACGAGGAACTTCTTGATTTCTGGGAAGAAACACAATTTCTTGAACGCTTTCTGAAAGAAGGCACCCCTGTTCATAATCAAGATTCGTTGCAATACGAAAAATTGATTCTACAGGAACTTCAATTGAGATCTTGCAGGCGCTGTGCCGCTACTGCTCAACTATAAGATTTTTCCTAAAGAAAAACCCTGCCGATGATTCCTCATCGGCAGGGTTTTTCTTTTCTTAAGGCTTTATCGTCACCACACTATAGGTGGTGGGCACTTCTTAGTGCTAAAACAAATGTATGCAATGTAATCTTTGGCCGTTAGCAACGGCTTTACGAATAAAGATTGCACAGTTACGCGAGAAAAAATCAAAACTAAACGCTCGATTTTATCTGTGAGCATCTGATCTTTTCAAAAAAGCAACAAAGTGCGAATTTGTTTTAATCTGCTTTACGACCTACGCAGAAGTACGCAAACCCTTTCTCTGCCATTGTTGCGGCATTGTACAGGTTACGTCCATCAAACAAAATAGGTGCTGTAAGCTGTTCCTTCACACGATCAAAATCAGGTGTACGGAACTGGTGCCACTCAGTAACAACCATCAGAGCCTGTGCACCATCAAGTGCTGTATACTGCTCATCTACGATTTCTACTAAGTCATTATCTGCAAAGCGCTCTTTTACTTTGTCGCCCGCTACAGGGTCAAAAGCACGAATGCGCATGCCTTTTGCGGTAAGCTCTTCAATAATAGCTAAGGAAGCAGCTTCACGGGTGTCGTCTGTGTTTGCTTTAAACGCGATGCCCCACAGAGCCAACGTTTTTCCTTCAACGCCACCCTGTGGCTCAAAGTATTCAATGAGACGCTCTGCCATACGTTTTTTCTGACGCTTGTTCACATTATCTACAGCTTCGAGCAACTCTGGAGTGTACTCGTACTGGTGTGCAGTGTGGATCAGCGCTTTAACGTCTTTAGGGAAACAAGAACCACCATAGCCTACACCCGGATAAATAAATTCATACCCGATGCGATGATCAGAACCAATGCCGGTACGAACGTCACGAACATCCGCGCCAACACGTTCACAAATATTTGCTACTTCATTGATGAAAGAAATTTTTGTCGCGAGCATGCAGTTTGCTGCATACTTGGTCATTTCAGCACTGCGAACACCCATAACAATCAGTTTTTCACGACTGCGGGCAAATGGAGCATACAGTTCGCCAAGAACAGCAGCAGCATTTTCATCGTCTGTACCAACAATAACACGATCCGGTTTCATAAAGTCACTAACCGCGTCGCCCTCTTTCAAGAACTCAGGATTAGAAACAACTGCAAAACCAATGGATTCTCCACGCTTATCAAGTTCTTCCTGTACAAGGGAAGTAACGAAATCGGCAGTACCCACAGGCACTGTAGATTTATCAACAATAACTTTTGGGGAAGTCATTACCGCGCCAATCTGGCGTGCAACCTGCTCAACATAGCAAAGGTCACATGAACCGTCGTCGCTGGACGGGGTGCCAACGGTAATAAATACAACATCACACTTCTCAATACCTTCTTCAAGGCTTGTTGTAAAAGTGAGTCGCTCTTCAGCATAGTTACGCTGTACTAGCTCTTCCAAACCTGGTTCCCAAATATGAACCTGGCCATTGGAAAGCATCTTAACAACTTCAGGGTTTACATCAACACATGTGATGGCATTACCCATTTCTGCAAAGCATGCTGCGCTTACAAGACCAACGTAACCAGTGCCAACAATACAAACGTTCATAAACGAACTCCAGTTCATCCCTGCTGAGATGTCAGATTTCATACAAATTCAGATTTTCATGTAAATATGGACACTCTCTTTACTGAGTTGTATCTCAACAGTCAATTATGTGCAGGAAAGAATTGTGCAATACATAAAAGCTTCCGACACAGTACCTACGCCCATCGAATAACTATTTACTTTTGTAAATGGATTCGAGGTCGATTACGTACTTGCCGTCAAACCAATGCTCGTACAAATTTTTCACGTAGATTCATTGCACTTTATGCATGAAGTTTATTGTAAAAGAGTGTATAAAATCTGTAGAGTCCGCAAAACTATGTTTTCTTTGCTCGAGACTTTATATAAAGTGATTAGATACATATGGGTTTACTTATATGAGGAGAAGATATGCCCGTTTTAGTAGTTAATGTTGATCATGTTGCAACTCTTAGGCAACAGCGTGGCGGTGTTGAGCCAGAACCAGTAACTGCTGCACATTTTGCAGAGCTTGCTGGCGCACGTGGCATCATTATGCACCTTCGTGAAGACCGTCGTCATGTTCAGGATCGCGATGTCGAATTGGTATCCCGCTGTCTGAACACCCGCTTCCATTTTGAAATGGCGGCCACTGAAGAAATGCATGAAATTGCACTTCGCATTAATCCTTACATGATTTGTCTTGTACCGGAAAAACGCGAAGAACTCACCACTGAAGGCGGCCTCGTAGTCGCAGGACGTGAAGAATTTTTCCGCGAATACTTAGCACCATTCCATGCAGCAGGCGTTAAATCCAGCCTGTTCATCGAAGCAAGTGAAAAGCAGATTGATGCTTCTCACGCTTGTGGTGCTGAATACATCGAACTTCATACCGGTCATTTTGCAGATGCAAAAACTCCGGAAAAAATGCAGCTCGAACGCGACAAGATCATTAAAGGCGTAGCGTATGCTAAACGCCTCGGCCTTAAGGTTAACCTCGGCCATGGTCTTAACTACACCAACGTGTACGAATTTGCGAATGTTCCGGGTATCACTGAATACTCTATCGGTCATTCCATTGTTTCCCGTGCAGTTCTTGTAGGCATGGATCGCGCTGTGCGTGAAATGAATGATATCGTCAGCAATTTTGCTGAATAACAATTCTATTCTGTGGGGCTTTTGGTGATTGTCGGACTTGGCATTGATACAACAGAACTGGACCGCATCCAGAAATCGTTTGAACGACATGGCGACCGGTTCACTTCGAGAATCCTTCACCCGAATGAACAAGCTGCACTGCCCAAGCACCCTGTAGCCTTTCTTGCGGCTCGTTTTGCTGCAAAAGAAGCAGCAGTTAAAGCGCTTGGAACAGGTTTTACGCAAGGCATTCAGTTTCAGGATATCGAAATACAATCGGAACCTTCCGGCAAACCAACACTAGTTCTACATAACAAAGCAGCAGAAGTTGCAGACGCTTTATCTGCAACGCGGTACCATGTCAGCTTAACGCACGGCAGGGATACAGCATCTGCTGTTGTCATTCTCGAGTCCTTATAGTCACCATCCGTTTAACGGAGGCTCAATGGCATACATTCCCTTGCCGACACCGGCGGAAATGAACAGCTGGGATACTCAAGCAATTTCTGCTTTCGGTATCCGTGAAGAAATTCTTATGGAAAACGCCAGCCGGGAAGCACTTCATGTGCTTCTTGAGCTGACGGGTTCCGTAACAGGCAAACGTGTTCTTGCATTTATGGGAAGCGGAAACAACGGCGGCGATGCTGCTGCTGTTGCCAGACACCTACATAACCTTGGTGCCGACGTTCTACTCCTTCATACAAAACCTGTGCGAGAGTATCACAAAACAACTGGCTATCATTTCAAACTTGCCAGAACCATTGGTACACCTCACACGTTACTTACGCCCAAGAATGCTTCACGCCTTTTGCGTGCCGAACAACCGGACATTATTATAGACGGATTACTCGGCACGGGGCTTCGTGGTACATTATCTTCTGATAAAACCTCCCTCATCGAACACATAAATTCGCTGGGTAAAAAGGCCTTCGTGCTTGCTTTAGATATCCCATCCGGTTTAAACGGAACGTTAGGTACCGTTGATCCTGTAGCAGTACGAGCAAACTCCACGGTCACATTTGAAGCAGCTAAATGCGGACTTGTCATGCCGGAAACCGACCAATGGGTTGGCAACTTACATGTACGCTCCATTGGAATCCCTGCACAGGTACAAACCACGCACCCAGCTTCTCACGTAGGAATGACCGACAACGTGCTTGCTTTTCGCAGACCTCTGTCTGAAGCAATGCATAAAGGCTCCGCAGGCAAGGTGCTTATTATAGGTGGTTCAAAAGGACTTACCGGCGCACCTCATTTATCTGCACTAGGAGCCATGCGCTCCGGCGCTGGATACGCAACGATTGCTTCGCCCGCACTGTTGACTCAGGAAATTAAAGCAGAACAGCCTGAAATATTAACTCTTGATATTGGGACATCTGATGAATGGCCTATTCATGTCCCAGAGTTACTTATTCGGGCAATACAACATTCAGACAGTCTTATCATCGGCCCCGGTATGGGACGCTCAGACGAAGCAGCTAATTTTTTACGAGAACTGATTGCATTACGTCGACCACCAACTGTGTTTGATGCAGATGCTCTCTATCATCTTGCTGAAGATAAAATTCTTTTATACTCACTGTCTGACAGTGACATTCTCACCCCTCACCCGGGTGAAATGGCAAGACTAACATGGAAAACGATTAGTGAAATTCAAGCAGACAGGCTCACATCTGCAAGACTTCTCGACGACACATTCAAAGGCGCTGTTATTCTGAAAGGAGCAGCCAGCTGTGTCGCGCAGCAAGGAAATCCGACTGTTATTTCTCCATTCAGCACACCTGCCCTTGCAGTTGCCGGATCTGGAGATGTTCTTTCCGGAATTTTAGGAACTCACCTCGCACAGGGAGTTCCAGCACGAGAAGCCGCCTGCCTTGGAGTCTATGAACACGGGCTTGCTGGAGAGTTTCTTGAAGAAGAATTCCCACACAGGGGAAATCTGCCACAAGAAATCGCTCATGCTTTGCCAAAAGCCGTAAGGAAGTACATATGTTAACAGCCTACGATCTGATGACAGAGAATCCACAGACGATTGCCCCGGACGATGATATTGTAACTGCAGCACGTATAATGGTTGAAAAACGGTATAACGGACTTCCTGTTGTAGAAGCTGATGGAACGCTTATTGGAATTATCTGCCAGAGCGATCTTATCAATCAACACAAGCGCCTTAACCTTCCTTCACTGTTTACGGTACTGGACGGCATCATTCCTTTACGTTCCAATTCTGATATGGATGCGGAAATGAGAAAGATATCTGCCAGCAAAGTTGTAGAGGCCATGACGCCGGCTCCGACGTCTGTGACAGAAGAAGCGCCTATTGATGAAATCGCCACACTTATGGTGGATAGTAATTACCATTCACTGCCAGTTGTCAAAAATGGCAAATTGGTAGGAATTGTCGGAAAAGAAGATATTCTACGCACCCTCCTCCCTAAGGAAGAACCCAAAGAGTAACCAAACTGTGCTTCTTTATGTAAAAAACACAGAAGAAACCGAACTTCTGGGAAAATATCTTGCACAGGCTCTCGTTTCGACGAATCCTGTGCAAACTTTATTGTTTAAAGGTACACTGGGCTCGGGCAAGACAACCCTTGTTCGCTCTCTTGTTCAGCATCTCCCCGGTGGGGACGAAGCTGAAGTAAGCAGCCCAAGTTTTAATGTATATAACCTGTACCCAACCATTCCCGAAACCGCTCACTATGATCTTTACAGACTAGCGGGTGGATGTGTTGACGAGTCGTTTTATGAACTGCTGGATGAAGAGCAGACCCTCATGCTTGTTGAATGGGCGGAGCACCTTCCTGAGCGGGAATACCCGAATGAATGGTTGCAATTCAGTTGGATTCCATGCGAAGAAGGACGACAAATTGACATTTTGGTAAAAGGGGCAGGAGCTACCCGTGTAATCGAGGCATTAAAACCACTTGTGACCTCGATGCAAGTAGCACCATAATTATTTAGTAGACTTGTTCTACCCTTCTCATTCTCTTTCTAACGACAAAGGAATCAGTATGCGTATTCTGGTTCAGAAGTTCGGCGGAACTTCCGTTGCCACTTTAGAGTGCATGAAAAAAGTACGTGATAAAGTTCTTGCCGCTCGTGCCAAGGGATTCAAAGTAGTGGTTGTTCTTTCTGCAATGTCAGGAGAAACCAACCGGCTTTTAGGACTAGCAAAAGAATGGTCCACCTCCCCTGACCCGGCGGAAATCGATGTTCTTGTCTCCACTGGAGAACAGGTATCAGTAGCACTATTTTCAATGCTAATGAATGATGCCGGAGCTAACACTCGCTCCCTACTCGGATTTCAGGTTCCTGTAAGCACAGACTGTGCACACGGAAACGCTCGTATTTTAGGGATAAATCAGGAAAAGCTTCAGGCTTTACTTGAAAAGCACGATGTTCTCGCTGTTGCTGGGTTTCAGGGTTGTACCGACGAAACCCGCGTAACAACACTTGGTCGTGGCGGTTCTGATACATCCGCAGTAGCTTTTGCCGCAGCCCTTGGCTGTGAGTGCGAAATTTACACAGATGTAGACGGCGTATACACCACCGACCCTAATATCGTAAGTACAGCTCGTAAAATGGACCGCGTTTCCTATGATGAGATGCTAGAAATGGCCTCCATGGGCGCCAAAGTTTTACAGATTCGTTCTGTAGAATTTGCAAAAAAGTATAAAGTACCAGTGCTTGTTCGTTCAACATTTACAGACGCCCCAGGCACATTAGTCACTCAGGAGGATTCACGCATGGAAGCCGTTTTAGTTTCAGGTATCGCATATGACAAGGATCAGGCGCGCGTTACCTTGCGCGATGTTCCGGACGTGCCGGGTATCGCTTCCAACTTGTTTGGTCCGCTTGCAGAGGGCGGTGTTGTTGTTGATATGATCGTTCAGAACCCAAGCCGTGATAACAAAACAGATATGACCTTTACTGTTCCGCGCGGTGATCTGGACAAAACTCTCGAACTTATGGCTGAGATTCAACAGCAAACAAATGCTGCAGAAGTTCTGCACGATTTACATGTTTGTAAAGTGTCTGCAATCGGCGTTGGAATGCGTAACCATACCGGCGTTGCTGCACAGGCTTTTGATGCTCTGCGTAGAGAGAACATTAACATTCTCATGATTAGCACCTCAGAAATTAAAATTACCTGCCTTATCGAGGAGAAGTACACGGAGCTCGCAGTAAGAACGCTGCACGATGCCTTCGGGCTCGGCAAAGAATAACAAAGTTGAAAGGGCCATGAAAAAAATTCAGATCTACGACACAAGTTTGCGTGATGGAACTCAATCAGAAGACATCAGCCTTACCAATGACGACAAAATTAAGATTGCTCTTAAGCTTGACGAACTTGGTATAGATTTTATTGAAGGCGGCTGGCCAGGGTCTAACCCTGTGGACATGGCGTTCTTTAATGAAATTAAGCGCACATCCTTAAAGCATGCAAAAATTGCTGCTTTCGGGAGCACCCATCACCCAGGCTTTACTGCGGAAAACGACCCGAACCTACGTAACTTACTTAGTTCCGGATCAGATGTGTGTACCATTTTCGGTAAAACGTGGGACATCCACGCAACCGAAGCGCTACGAATTCCGTTAGAACAAAACCTGAAAATTATTCATGACTCTGTTGCGTTCCTCAGTTCTATGGGTCGCGATGTGGTCTTTGATGCCGAACATTTCTTTGACGGCTTCAAAGCGAATCAGGAATACGCTCTTGCTGCTATTACAGAAGCACACAGAGCAGGCGCTCAAACGCTAAGTTTGTGCGATACAAACGGTGGCACATTGCCTCACGAAATATATCGCATTGTACAGACTATTGCTAAAGCGCTCCCTGATGCACAGCTTGGCATCCATGCTCACAATGACTGTGAGCTGGCAGTGGCAAACTCCATTGCTGCGGTGCAGGCAGGCGCTACTCATATTCAGGGAACCATTAACGGCATCGGTGAACGATGTGGTAATGCGAACCTCTGCTCTATCATTCCTACGCTTGAGTTGAAATTCAACGACGAATACTCAACTCTTGGTAAGGACAAGTTGGCACTGTTAACAAGTACATCAGCATTTGTTACAGATGTAGCCAACGTAATGCCATTCGATCGCCAGCCGTTTGTCGGCAGGTCAGCGTTTGCGCATAAAGGTGGTGTTCACGCAAGTGCGGTTAACCGAAACTCAGCACTGTACGAACACATTGATCCAGAAATTGTCGGCAACAGACAGCGAGTACTGCTCACAGAACTTGCCGGACGAGCTAACATTGTCAACATGGCTAAAAAATTCGGATTCCATTTGGATAAAGATGAGCCGGTTGTCAAAGGATTGCTCAATGAATTAAAAAAACGTTCCAGCATGGGCTACGACTATGCCGCAGCAGAAGCTTCTGTAGAGTTGCTTTTACTCAAAAAGCTTGGTCGTCGTGGAGTAAGGGAGTTCTTTAAACTCAACCAATTCCGTGTGCTCGAACTTAAAGAAGCTCAGGATCTAGATCCTATTTCTGAAGCTTCTGTAATAGTTGAAGTTGAAGGTGTTACAGAACATACCGCCGCAACTGGGCGTGGTCCTGTTAACTCCTTGGATAATGCACTGCGTAAAGCGCTTTGCAACTTCTACCCGCGCCTTTCCGAGATGAAGCTGCTCGACTTCAAAGTTCGAGTCATGACAGCAGAAGCTCCTGAAGGCGGTGGTACAGCTTCCTTTGTACGCGTTCTTATTGAATCCGGTGACCATCTTTCGCGCTGGGTGACTGTAGGTGTATCCTACAACATCATAGAGGCTAGCTGGCAGGCTGTAGCTGATTCCATCACCTACAAGCTTTACAAGGATGAACATGAACAGCGTGCTCATATTGAACAGTAAGTAAGCTTTGATTACATAGAAAAGGGCAGCCTCCTTAAGGAGACTGCCCTTTTTATTTGCTTACCAAGTTCTCGTAACAATCACTTCACATTCGCTGCCTATTTGCAGGATACATAAAAGTGTTAAACAAGACGGTTATAATGCATTTGAAAGCTGACGTTCAAGCCGTGCAATTTTGAGAGACAGTGCGTTCATGCTTCGAGATAATTTTTTCAATTCCCCTTCTGCACCGCTATAGTCATTTTGGTTTAACAGCTCCTCAACGTAAAGCGTTCTGCCATACAAAGGAGATAAGCTGACAGCGTATTTCTCTAACTCTTTACTCTGTCTGCGCGCCTTGTTCAGCTTACCAAGCTTAACAGATCGAGCCAAATTCGCAGCACGAGTGCGTGCGGCACGAAAACGTGCCATCTGAGCTTGAAAATCTTCTTCCAAAACCTGCTGCCAGCTCGCAACCTCAAGGCTTTGTACGATAACGTCTACGTCTTCTGGAAAGAGGTATCGAAGACTTTCACTACGCTCCAATGTCTCCAAAACTTCTTCACCGACAGGACGTTCCATTATACCCTGCGTAGCACCGGAATAGAGAGTGGCCAATTCATCACGTTTTTCCGAAATAATATTAGAACCAAACTCCAGAATGAGCTTATCGCCTTCTTCCTTAGTCAATATCCTTGGTGTCTGCTGAGTGACAACGACAGACTCCATAAGTCGAGGCATTGTAAGCCAGAAATGCAAGGAAAGAATGCCTACTCCTACACCAAGCAATAGTGCGGAAAAAAGTGCCAGTTTCTTAACTGCAAACACCTTAATGATTTGCGGAGCAGGAACAACCGGATGTTCCAAACGATCAATATGCTCAAATACATTGAAAGCCACAGCTTCCAAATCCGGCACATTATCCGGCTGAATTTCTTTTAAAAGATCGTACAAAGCCGTGCACGCACGCTCACAACGGTACAGCTCCCGTAGCTGGGTAATACCGGGCTTTACGGCGCGAATTTCTTTGCCTATCTGCCCTATCATCCAGTTAAAAAGATCAATTCTTTTGGCAGCAGGAAACGTTGAATTCAAGCCCTGATGCGTTAATACTGCGGCTTGAATTTCTAAACCGTTTGATAAACCACGCAGCCCGTGAATTTTAACAGCCGCGACCGTGTAATAAACAGCGAGGAGTAAATCAAACCCTTCACGCTTCCCGATTTCTTCACACAAGTTGAATACCATCGACCAGTCAATGCCGCCAGTCAGCGGATTCACCCTGCGGTTAATTTCGCCACGTACCTGCTGGTACGCAGAGGTGTCTCTAAGGCTCTCTTCATCATCAGCCAGTTTGAACTTTTTAAGTTCAGAAAAAAACAACCTGCTCACATCATACTCGCAAATGTAGACGGGGGCATAAAGCCCCCGTGTAATGATTTAGTAAAGTGTCGGTGAAAGACGGAATGATCTGAACAACGCCGATGTGAACGGGTTGCTATCCGCTTCTGAGTACAGACGGTATCGAACGGCTCCACCATCAATGGTGAATCTGTAGTCGACACTGGTAACACTTGTACCCACAATCTCACCCTTATCGAGAAGACGGAAGAACGCCCATGGTCCCTGAATATTAATACTGCGTGGAGACTTGTTAACCTCCGCAGGAATCAGCGTTAATTTACTTGCTGATGCTGCGCGCAGCGTGTTCGGCCAGATAAGTTCAACTGACTTACGAGGACCATGACTGTATTCTACAAACTGCCCATCAACGTTAATGATGCTTCGGCGTTTTGTAGGACTAAGTTCGACCGGTTCAAGCGTAAATTCAACATCAAGTACACCTTTATTGTTAAAGAACGCACGTTGAATCCGCTGAGCAGTTGCAAGCTGATCCAGAACATCAGACCTAATGAGAGATGAACCACCTTCTGTATCCTTAGAGATAATATTCTCATCAAGGAACAGCTTCAGGTTGTTTTCATAGAACTGGCTCAAGGTACCTGAAGGACCAAAGAAGCTTTCAAAGTCAATTAAGGCTACGTCTTTTGGCGCTGTAGGGTTAAACGGATAGCGATCTGCAAACTTCTGTACGTACTCTTTGTATACGTCGTTAGACCAGCGTACTTCCAGATGCTTAATAGCTTCCTGTTTCACCACAAACCAACTTTCGTCAGCCATTTTTGTAATCATAGTATCGAACGGTTGTGGAAGACCACTTGCGATACGCTGCAACACATAAATCGGATCAACACTATTCAAGTTTACGCGAGACTTAGTTGCCTCAAGTGCTGCTTTACCGATATCCGGCGCATCTGCGATTGATTTAAGGTAAGACTGAAGCTGAGTCACAGCCTCGAGTACTTCATCAATGTACGCAGGTTTGCTGTCATCTTTCACAATCAAACCGTTCACACCAGCAAACTGTTTGTCGATCATAGCTGCAACTTTGTATCGTGGAGATGTCATCATCTCTTCACGTGCCCGATCATCATCAGGTAATGGCGGGAACAAGTTTGTGTTTTCCGTCAGCACATTCAGCAGACGAGCAAACGGGTTGGAGTTACCTGTAATATTTTCGAGTACTAACGCCGCACTGTTAATGTCTCGGAAAATCTTAGTATCAATATTGTTCATGGCTGTACGCCATGTGTTTACGTAGTCAGAAACATATTGATCTCTAATTTTTTCTCGCAGCGCGCGTTTGTCTTCTTCACTGAAGTTAATTGTCGCGGTCTGTCCGAGTACCCAGCTATCCACAAGTGCTAACTCGGAAACAGAATCGGACTTAGGAATAAAGTACGTTTCATATCCTTTTCGAGTTAGTAAACGAGGAATTTGCAATGCTGAATTATCACTTCCGCGAGTTGAGAATACAACGTCGTAAATTGGGCCAATTGAGGTCGCAAGGTTAAGCGGTGCACCAAGTACTGCTGAAGCATTTTGCTTAAGATTTCGGTAAACGCGCTGCTCAACAGGCATTTTATTTAATGCACTCTGAACATCTGCAACTAACGTGTCGTATGGTTTTAACACAGCTTCAGCTGCTTTATTACCTGCATCACGCTTCTTTTGCAGATCAGTATGCTTCATCGCATACTGCAAGTGCTCCATCAGCTTATCCTGCGTCTCTTTGTTACCCGGATAGGTCTTCTGCCACTTACGGGCAAAGTAGTTCTCTACAAATCCCTTGTAACGTCCACTTTTATCCGTAAGCATACGGAAGACGCGCAAGGATGCCAGCTTACCTTCGTCTGTATCGGCTACTGCCAAGTCTTCAGCAGATCGTTTCATAAGTGCCGGAAGGTAACGGCTTTCCAAGAGGCTCAAGTAAGTCTGTTCAACTTCTGGTCCGATTGTATGCCCCTGATACAAACCCATATCAGAAATGTAGTGAGGCTTGTCTCGGAAGAAGCCAAACTTCAACGTTGCTTCACGGATTGCGTTCAGAGGGCCAAGAATATTTTGACCACTATCAATTAAGATTTCATGGGAGAACTTCTCGTTGTAATCTTTTACCTTCTCGAGCACAGCATCAGCATGTTCAACGTTTTTCATGTAGTAACGCTGCCAACTGCCAACAAGTAACACAGATACAATGATGCACATTACGGTAGAAAGAAGCATCACCTGACGTTTCTTTTTAGCTACTCTAAAGTTATCCGACGCAATCCCTGCTTCAGGATAGATAATACGTTCAAACAAATTTTGTGTAAAAAAGGTCGTCGAGTTCTTGGCTTGCTGAGCGCTATGAATGGTGTGCTCTAAACCGTATCTTCGTGATGCTGCATCCACATACGCGTTTGTAGGCACCCCTTGTTGATATACTGAGGAGAAGTATACACCTCGAACCAAGGCTGATGTTGAGAACTGATCACTTCCGAGAGTTTCTTCAAGGAATCGTTTCAGCACATCATGGAGTCCTGCCATCTGACGGCAGAAGCTGTAGATTGCAATACTGTCTTCTGATTCGTAGCACTTGAGCAGCGCTCCCGGGAGCATATCGTTAATTCGTGTAATAAATTCCTGATAGTCAGTATCAAATTCTTGTAACCAGCTATCAAGGTCTTCCACTGAATTCATAGTAAAGGTAAAGCCCATTACCTCTTCACGCTGCACTCGAGTATAGTGGCGGAAGAAAGGTTCAAAGCCGTACAATAGATCGAGCTTAGTCAAACAAATATACACTGGAAGACGGATGGATAATGTTTCCATAAGCTCTCGAATTCTTGCACGAAGCAAGCTCGCATACGCCCGTCGTTCAGAGTTAGTTGCAGAAATAAGGTGTGCCACATCCAGTGTCAGCACGACACCGTTAAGAGGACGGCGACTACGTGTCTTTTCAAGCCACTGAAGAAAGTTCATCCAGAGACGACGTTCCATCTCTCCGTTTTGCCCTTCACTGGTCGCGTTCTGTGTAAGCAGTTCGCCATCCGGATCAATCAGAACAGAATCGTCACCAATCCACCAATCAAAGGAATATGGATTTTCAGTCTTTTTGCCGGAGGCGCGCATGACTGATGAAAATACAAAGTTATGTCCAGAGCGGTTGATAAGGCTCGTTTTACCGGCATTTTCAAGCCCCATAACAAGATACCACGGCAGCGCATACATATAGTTACGTTTATTAAGGCTATCTTTAAGCCCCTTCATAACCATATCCAGTTCTTCTTCCTGCCGTTCTTCGTATCGCTGAATTGGATCTTCCTGAAGCTCCAATTCACGTTCCTGCTCATCTTTGTAACCGGCAAGCTTACGCCACTGAACTAGACCCCAGACAGCTGAGCAGGACAGTACAAATATGATTGTTGTTACCGACCGTGCAAAAACAGACTGTAGAGGATTCTCTTCATTATATTGAAGCCACGGACCAGCCCACCATATTGCAATAATGAGCAGTATTACAATCAACACAAGCAATACTGGAATCGCAGACTTTATCCCCGGGACAGCTTTCTTCAAAAATTTAAAAATCTTACCTAACATAACGTACTTCCTAACCTTATACTGCGTCAGCACCTGTTTTTAAACGCTGAATAAGTGATGGTTCCCAGTCAGATACAGAAACCTTGCTAACTTGATCCAGCAATGTTTCGTATTCCTGACGGGCAATGGCAGAGAGTTGATGTGAGTGCATCACATCAGCAGATAACATGCGCCAATAAAATTTATCCCGTGGTTCGCGTGCAGTAGCCAACCCTTCATTCAATTGAGCCAATGCAACAGATACACCGCCTTCCTTAGCCAGTTCCAATGCATTACTACGCATTGCTTCCCAGCCGCCGGAAGATTCTCCACCACTGCTTTTTTCAGAGGTAGCTGTTAACCAGTGAGCCGCGTCTACTCCAGCAAAAGGACTGCCGCCCTTAAAAGAAAGATGCAGGAGTGATGGAAGTCTGGAAACAAAGGCTCGCGCCTCAGACTGAATCGCTTCAGCCCAGTCTTCTTTACCCAGCTTACTAGCAACTCGAAAACTCAAATAGTGACCATCTAACCAAAAGGGGGCAACGGTAAGGCTCTTCTCAACATTACGCCAAAGCGCAAGATCAGCACCACGCTGTAACTGATCTTCGTATTCTGTCACACGATCAACAGAAACCGGCATCAGCTGCGTTTCGCCACTACTGTCTGCATCCGGTGCTGCACCTATGGAGAACCAAATTGCAAACCGACGTAACCGCAAACTTAACGCCTGTCCGCCATCCAAATCAGCAAGAAGATCTGCAACCTTAAAAAAGGTCTGCCTGACAGCTTTATCGCTGCTTCTGTCGATCTCCACTTTTGAAGGGCCGCCAAACGCAGGCTCTACAATGGCAGTCGACTGTCCTTCTGTAACGTTAGATTTGGAGTCTTGCCGGCTAACACCCGACAGCTTTCGCCGCACAGCAGCCTCAACACCTTCTACTCCATCTTCGGGAAGCTCATACTTTTTTACAGCTTGTGTAAGAACAACAATGGCTTTTTCCAGCTCTTCTTTCTGATCGAAATCAAAACTGTTGCCATCCAGACTTTCAGCAGCTTTCACTGTCCGCTGTATAATCTGCCCGTAGAATTTTCTTCGTGGCAACGCACCGCGCGGCCCCGGAGCTGGATGGCATGTATCCCAATACGCATCCATAAAATCTGCCAGCACATACACAGAAAGTGTAAATCTTTCCGGTGTGGTCTGGTGTTGCAAACATTGCAGGAGATACGTGAGGATTTTTACGTCCTTGGTCTTATTCTCCAGTAATGTAAGGGCACCCTTTTCAGCCTCTTCCCATTGCACATCAGCATGAGAAAGAGACCCAATCTTCATCATCTGGTTTTCAACAAAATCTAAAAGGGTATCATCGAGCAGCCGGTCTCCAACAGGGCTTTCACCCTCTATCGCCTTTGTTATTTGTTCACGGTACTTTTTGATATCCATACTGACACCTTACCAACCGCAAATATTACGCATAGGTTCAATTGCTTCACTCAAACCACGGTTATCGAATGCAAGTTCGTCTACCTCTGTAACGTCGGAGCGAATAATTATCGGTTTTGATTCCAGCATAGCTTTCATGGCACGAATGGCAGGAATTCCGCGTCCAGGACGCAATACCAAGCCGGATTCGTCACTTGTCCATTGCTGCGTGAAAGGTTCTTCACCCATCACAGTAATGAACATGCGCCCATCTTTTATCGGCTTGTCGAGGAGAATTTCAGCGCGGCTAATTTTGTCAATACAACCAAGCTGCAAAATCGGCTGCTTGCCTTCCTTTCCTTCTCTTTTCTGGGCGCGAGCTGTGAACCATATACTGGGTTCGGCATCTTCAGTTTCTTTTTTGTTAGAGCGAAACCCTTCTTCTTTCTTTCTCAGCGCTTCACTGGCCTCCGCACGCAACCATTCTTGCGGCTTCTCGTTCATTACAACTTCTTCTTTTTCCAACAGCTCATCGATTGTTGCAGGAAATACGTTGTCAAAACATGCAAGACGGGCAAGACGAGCCTTAATCGGGACACAAAGCAGCGCTGTTGTGACTTTCTCCTGATTCTCCACGGAAGCAATTACCGTATCGTCTACAGGAGCCTTTTTCTGATTAACTGCGAGCGCCAGCATGAGCACAAACGCCCCGCCTACAAGCCCCCAAGTCCAAATTGATTTCGTTTTCATAGTTACTGAATCTCCAACTTTCGGCATTTGTGCGCCAGCGTCCGCTTTGGTAAATTCAAGCTTACCGCTGTCTTGGTCTTGTTACCGTCGTACAGTTCTAATCGTGACTTAATTATCGCTGCTTCATAGTTGAGCAACGCTTGTCGTAGATTTTTTATTTGCGAAAACGGATGTTCTTTCTCAATCTTAGAAGAAGAATTTTTCCCACCCCGTGTTTTCTTATGAAACGTACGTTTCCCGAAACTCATGATATCTATCTCTTCACCGGAGTTTGTCTGCGCGCATGAAAATTCAATCAAATTGCGCAGCTCTCGTACGTTTCCGGGAAAATCGTACTCACGTAAAAATTTCAACGCAGCATACCGTATGCCAGTAACTTCTGTGCCGCGGCTTTTGTTGTAAGCATCAATGAAATGCAACGTGAGTTCGGAAAGATCTTCTTTTCGTTCAGCCAAAGAAGGAAGGTCTAATGGATATTGATTAAGTCTGTAATACAGATCAGATCGGAACTGATCCTTTTCCACCTGTTCGCGCAGATGAACATGTGTTGCTGCTACCAGACGAAAATCTGAATGAATTTCATCTTTAGCACCAACAGGGCGGAACTTTCGAGTCTCTAGCATCCGCAGCAGCTTAGCTTGCAACATCACGGACATGTCACCAATTTCATCAAGGAACAATGTGCCGCCATCCGCTTCTGCTAACAGCCCTTTTTTAGCTTTGTCAGCACCGGAAAAGGCGCCCCGCTCGTACCCGAACAGTTCACTTTCCAGAAGATTTTCAGGAATGGCTGCGCAGTTGATGGCAACAAAAGGTTTGCTGCTACGAGAAGACATATTATGAACAGCCTGCGCAGCAAGTTCTTTACCTGTTCCCGTCTCTCCTTGAATCAACACTGTGAGTCCGGATTGGGCTGCGGTAATGACCTGCTCTCGCACTTGCTGCATAACTTCGCTGTTCCCGATTAATTGAGTACGGAGCCGTACTGACATTTCACGGGCACGCTCTTCCTCACGGATACGAGCTATTGACTCAGTAAGAACTGACTCTTTATCCAACTGTCGCTCAATTCCCGAGGCAACCTGCCATTGCAAGGCAAAAAACTTGCTGAATTCCAACCAAGTGTCCGACTGCATCAAACTGCTCAGTTCTGCCGTTTTTCCCATCAACACAACGATAAGGTGCACTGACGGGGCATCCGGTGAAAGCGGTTGAATAAGGACACTTTCGCCGTGTCCTATGTCTTTAATAAGCGTGCAGAATGCCGCGTCACTCAACCAGTACAAACGATTTTTCTCATCAAGCAATTTGGGCTCGGGATTCTGAAGAACATGGGCAAATGGATTTTCAAAATCATCAACCGCCCATGATAGTTCATTTCCCTCGTATTGCGTAACAAGCCTTCGCCCGTCTGCACTGGGGAGCAACACACAAACAGCATGTAAGCCCAGCTCTTCGCGTAGCTCTGCTGCATATTTTTCAACGAGTTCTTCAGTGTCGCGAATAGCAGCCAGATTCACGGCTCTTGCTAACCACTGATTCATGTTCACTACTCCACTTCACCAACAAACACGCCGTCTTTAACTGTCAGACGTACCGTTTGTACTTCTTCTCTGGCAGCAAGCTTGTTCAGCAGTTCGAGTGATAATGGAGGCAGAACCTGTCCTTCGATGATTGCCTCTAAAATTCGGGCACCATTTTCAGAACGGGTTGCCAGTCGCATAATTTCACTGATCAACGCATCATCAATAAACACTTCTGCTTTGTAACGAGTGGTAAGAACATTTTCGAGACGGGACAATTTGCCGCGAATAATCTGTTCAAGTACCTCTTTGCCAAGCGGCAGGTAGGGCACAGTTTCCATTCGAGCAAGCAATGCAGGTTTAAAGAACCCTGCAAGCTCAGGATATAATTTTTCTTCAAGCAGATTAGGTGATTCTGCATAATCGACAATGGTCTGGAACCCTAAGTTCGACGTGAGGAAGAAGATGATGTTCTGGCAGTCAATGAAGCGACCTTCACCATCTGCAAGCTCACCTTTGTCAAACGCTTGATAGAACAGGTTCAGCACTTCCGGATGCGCTTTTTCAACTTCATCCAGCAAAACTACAGAATACGGCATCTTGCGAATTGCTTCTGTAAGTACACCACCTTCGCCGTATCCGACATAGCCCGGAGGCGAACCGATAAGACGGGAAACAGTGTGTTTCTCCTGATACTCAGACATGTTGATGGTAGTAAGGAATTGCTTGCCACCATAGAGCTGTTCTGCAATCTGCAACACGGTTTCAGTCTTACCTACACCACTTGGGCCAACCAGAAGGAATGCACCTTTAGGACGACCTGGGCGACGTAAATCAGCACGTGCTGTCAACATATGGCGATGAATACGTTCAATCGCTACATCCTGCCCTTTAATCACCTCGCCAAGCATGTCCGGCAAGTTCGTGATACGGGAGAGTTCGTCTGTATTCATCTGATCAACTGGCACGCCTGTCCAGTCTGCAATAACTTCTGCAATCTGCTGAGCATCTACTTCCTGATGCACCATACGATCTTTATGTGAGAGTGTTTCAAGCTCTACATACAACTCATCTAATTCTGCACGCAGCTCCAACATTGTTGGAGAAGGAGTATCTTCATCCGGCAGGAGCATTTCCAACTCTTCCGGTAAAATTGTACTATTCTCACAGATCGTTGTGTCACCCACAGCTTCGTCATTTGGTGCATCAGACACGCTTGTAATGTCGGAGTTACTCACAAGATCGAGATGGGGCTTCCGCATCGTCTGTGAGCTTCGTTCAACACTATCTGTCTCAAGAATTGCCTGACGCACCTCAATGACTTTTTCAATCAAAGCACGCTGTTTTTCCCATGCTGCTGTTAGGGATTGCTGCTCCGCGAGGTCGGCTTGACCTGCTTGAATCAAGCCTTCTAAATGTTCTTCATCAACCGGCTGTCCAAGCAATGCCTGCCTGTTCAACATATCAATTTCCAGCTGACGCTGATAACTGCGAGTTTCAATCTCAGATAAACGACGAGGAGGTGCACTCAAGTTAATGGCGATACGAGCACACGCTGTATCAAGCACGTCAATTGCTTTATCAGGAAGCTGTCTACCGGAAACGTACCGTGCAGACAGTTCAACAGCGGCGCGGAGTGCCTCATCGTTAATCAGCACTTTATGTGCCTTTTCGTATACGCCATGTAGACCACGCATAATGTCAATGCTCTGCGGGACAGATGGCTCATCAAGTTTAATCAGCTGGAAACGACGGGATAACGCCGGATCTTTTTCGAAATATTTTTTGTACTCTTTCCATGTGGTCGCAGCTACGGTACGCAGCTCACCGCGAGCAAGTGACGGTTTAAGCAAGTTAGCAGCATCACCGCCGCCTTCCTGATTGCCTGCGCCAATAAGAGTATGGGCTTCATCAATAAACAAAATGATCGGAGTAACTGAGTCTTTTACTTCATCGATAATATTCTTAAGGCGTTTTTCAAACTCACCCTTAACAGCGGCTCCAGCTTGCAATCTGCCTAAATCAAGGCACAGAAGCTCTACGCCGCGCAAAGATGCCGGTACTTTTTCAGCTACAATTCGTAATGCTAAGCCTTCTACAACCGCACTTTTACCAACACCGGCATCACCAACGATAATCGGGTTGTTTTTGCGACGGCGGCACAAGATGTCGATCATCAGGCTAATTTCATCATCACGGGCAAGCACCGGGTCAAGTTCGTCATTACGAGCAAGTTCTGTAAAGTTAACGCAATACTTACCAAGAGCTGTTGCATCTGCATCCATAATCGGCGCAGATTTCTTACCGTCTGAAACAACATCAGTTTCTGATGAGTCAGCAGTCAGCTGGGCAAAATGTTTGCGTAACGCCTCGCGGTTAATCGAATCGAGAGCAGCGATAAGGCTGTATGGAAGGTAGCGGTCAGGACGCATGAGAGCAGCCAGAAAGATTGCTCCGGAACGAATTTCAGTAACATTCAATTCCGTTGAACAAAGCATCCAAGCATCCTGCAACAGCTCAACAAGTAACGGAGAAAAAGCAGGATACGTATCGTTGCTTACTTCTCTGCTCATGCTGTCAGCAATTTTCTGCCGAATTACTTCATGCTCCAGTTCAAACTGCAAAAGAAGAATACGTAAATCTGAAAGAGGATTATCGAGCAAGGTTGTCATAAAGTGCTCAATAGTAACTTCTGGATTCTGACGACTAATGGCAAGAGAAGCAGCCTGCTCAAGAGCTAATTTTGTCTGAGCATTTAACTTACTAATTAGTGTATTTAACTCAACTCGTATCACGACCAACTCCTTACTTCAAAACCTGAGTTAACTGCTCTATTACGTTCATAGACTTTGCATGAAGCAGAACGGAATAGGCGACGAAGATAGCACCCCACGCCAGCACAAAACCACCGAACAAAACCCAGATAGGCATTTGCTTTTTCAACCGATATTTTATGCTCACAACATGGTTTGTTGCATTGGTGAGATCCTGAGGTTCCTTGTCCTCAAGACGCTGAAGCATAAGAAATAATCTGTTGATGATCTTTTCATATTCTTCGCGACCATGAGGCATAACCCTGTATCGTCCTTCAAACCCAAGATTCAGACATAAATAAATAAATTCGAGTAAATCTTTGTAGCGGGCAGGCTCGTTTTCTAAACGAGACAAGATCGTAAAGACTTTTTCGCCGCCCCATGTCTCATTATGGAATCGGGTAAGCAGTGAGTGTTCTGCCCAAACGCTTTCCGCGCCCCAGCAGGTGCTCATCACAGTCTCATCAAGGAATGAGCAGAAAATGTAGCGGTACGCCAAAATAACTGCATGCTCATACCCTGCTTCCGTCAGCTCCACCTCAATGGCTTTCACTTCTCCGACAGTATGCTTATAAATTTCACCGATATCATCACAACTGGACATCCGGCGAACTCGTAATGCCATTCCGATAAGCGGTGTTGCAGCATCAATCAGCGGGTTGATATTTTCCCCGCGCAACTGAAACCAGTAGTCCTGATCTGCATCAATATTTTTCACTTCATCGAACAGCAAACTATCGTAATGCTTTTGCTGTTCTGGATTTTCTACAGACACTTCACTCATAACTAACTCCTGATAGCCCAGAACTGCAGGTCAAGGTCTGGAAAATCACCAGCGACATGCAGAGCAAAGCCACTTGAATTATTCAGCATGTTCCAAGCTTCGTTACTTTTATCAAGCTGATAGTATGTGTATCCTGCATGGTAAGGTAACTGGCGAGGAGCAACCGGCAACGGTGTAACCGGAATGCCCGGAAGCTGAAGAGAAATAAGCTCTCGAATTTTCTCCACAGAAGCCACTTTTGTTTGCTGAATAAACTGCTTACGCAATTCATCAAGCGGCATACGCGCACGTACTGCCAGAATAAAATCGGCTTTGCTGATAAGAGACGGGTCCTGCACAGGAGCAACCATGAGGCCGAATTTGCGCTTTTGCAGCTGCAATGAAACGGCACGCGGCTCAAGCACAATGCTCAATGCCTGTCTGAGCATAGACATTACCGGAGCAAAAGAGCTTACCGGCATATCGTGATTGTACCCGGGAAACTCAGGCGGCATTCTGCTTTCATCTGTAAACGTTGCAAACTCTCCACAAAATGAAGAAAGCACTTCGTACAGTCGCTCTGGATGCAGACTGCGCAGTTTCGCAAGATGCTGTAACTGAGGCTGAATACGGTTAAGGGCCTGCAACAGCATAAAGTCTGAAACATCTGCAACACCGCCCTGACTAGGAGAACCAATACGCTGAGCTATGTTGCGTGCTCTTTCCCGCATAAGCCCTGCCACTTCACTAATGAAGCGATGCAGCATAGCGACTGCGCATACATCCAGATGGCACGGAATAAAATCCGGATCGAGATAGACGCTGCCGTCCGGTCGTTTTTCTAAAATTCTTGCGATTGCGATTGAGGCATACGCACTGCGATCTTCCTGTTCCAGCATCAACCGTAGTCGAACTGGACTTACATCGATGACTGTTAAGTCACCTTGGGGAGTATGAATATCGCGGGATTCGTGTTTTTGAACTTCAAAGCGGCTGGCACCTTTACTTTCCGGCCACGTTAACTCTGTAATCGAGTCACTGCGGAGAGGGATAGTCAGGTACACAATCTGGCTTGCCACATCGCTGGATGCAATTTCCAACGCTTCCGGCAGAGTATCTTCCTGAGGAATACGAAACGGTGTACCATCCGGCATAATGCCAGATGCGCTTTCAAGAGCGATGCGACCGAAACTTAAATATTCAGGGTTCAACGACAGCTCAGAAATACCATAGAGATAACGGCTTGCTGCAGTAACACGTGCATCGAGTAAATATTCGTTATAGCGTTGTTGTTGCTGAAAATGTTGAGGCTTAATAAAGAGCCCTTCGTTCCAGACAACGCGATTTCGTGCAGACATATAATTATTCCACTATGCTCAGTTTTACTTCGTCAGGTCCCAGATACACCATCAAGCGGTACAGTTTATTGATAGGCTGGACAGGAATAATCTTCTTCCACTGCACTTTGTTCGGCTCTGCATATTTGCCGAATACAGCGATAAAACGAGTATCGTCATCTATCTCAATAAACTCTGTATGCTTGAACTGTCCGGGAGCCAGCAGATAGTCAGAATCATCAACGTAACTGCTGCCGAGAGCATCGTCCTCTTCTTCAACCAGTTCGTCGTAACTGACGTCCAAAAACAACGAGTCATCTTCCAGCTGGAAAATCTGCACTCCAATTGGAGTCGGCTCACCACTGACGTTCTGGTTCACTTCTGTATCTGCAAAAACGCAGTACGAAATTTGTGAAGGAAGCTGCGGCAATTCGTCATCATCACCGAAAAACCAACCACAACCTGTCAGCTGAGTGAGCAGGCAGATGATAAGTACAAGTCGTAATTTCATATTATGACTCCATCTGCATTTCGCGTAATTTTTTATCGTACGCTTGATCAAAAATTTCCCAGAAAAGCTTTTCAAACCCTTTCTGTCGTTCTGAAATAAGCTCAGCATAGTAGCTGTTGTACATGCTCCATGCCCATGCTTCCTGCGATTCACTTTCATGCAAACTAGTGCGGCGATAGCTGGTGAAGCGCTTCATCAGCACTTCCGGAGAAAAAGCTCGGAGCACTTGAGATAGCGCTTCTGCTGTAGCAATCTGCACAGCCTCATTATGATTCTTTACTGTGCCAAGGCTCTCTTCAATCGCGGCAGGAGCGGCAAGATGTACAAGACTGCGTTTGCCGTCATACATAGTCTTAATAGTTTCATCGTACGGAAGACCAAGGCGGAGCGGGTTATCTTCAATAGGCTGAAGGTTTTTATTCATCACACCGTAACGGCTGTCTTCAACCTGTTGGTGCAGATTTAAAAGCCCTTTCACAGCAGACTGTAATGAAAGCCCAATCTCTTCTGAAAGCACTTGCATGTCGGCAAGATTTTCGCTTTTGCCGATGGATACTCCCAAACCGCGAAGCATAGGACCGGCCACAAAGTGTGATGAACCAGCATCAGTGCCATACCCGTTTCCGGCAACAGCCTGTTCTATTGATTCAAGTGCACTTTCATCCATTTCACGCCCCTTTGGTGATGCCTGCTGTTGCAATGAAATGGCAGAACTTGTTTCATAATCGCTATCAGCCTGCACAGTCACAGAATGACCTTGCCACTGCTGATCTTTTGCGAGAAGAAACGCAGAATCGTCTTCTGCTTTCGGCTCATCCAATGAAAAATCATCTAAATCCGTAGCAAGCATTCCCTCTAATTCATCCAGCGCTGCTAATGGATCATCCACCGCCCCGCTATCATCACTTAACGTTGAATCAAACGAAGTTTGCGCAACGCCGTCTGCTAAAAGTGATGAGTTATCGGAATCATCAAAAACCTGCTTCAAAGACCGAGTTTTACCAGCGAAAATTTCATCTTCATCGGCAAAATGCACCCGCATTTCGTACGGGCCGATTGCAACGGTGTCGTTATCGTTCAACTGGGCATGTTTACCCCAGCCGACAGGCATAGAAGCACCGTTTACGTAAGTTGCATCACTGGTATCGGTGATACAGAATTCGCCATCAATAACTGAAATTTTGCAATGTGAAAGGCGAACTTTCCCTTTCCTGTCACGCAGATTCCAATCATCACCAGGACTGGCACCAATAGAGCCGCCCTTAGCGTAAAATGTTTTTGTTGCGGACAACCCAGCTTCAAGCACCTGAGTATTCGTGACTACTAATGTGATACATTGTTGCTCTGACATCATATGTTCCTCTAAAGCCTAATCTGGATTCGCACGCGCCGATTCTTCGTTATGTCACCCATAAATGAAGACCAGCCTAATAACGCGCCGTACTTTTTATCGAGACAAATCGGGAACGCTTCGTCCGGTTTAAGTTCAAGCTCCAAATCATACGCCATCTGTTCCCGTAGAATAAATTCAATCAATGTACAGAGCGGCTGAAAATCTTTCCCAATGGGAAGAAAATCCCTAAACCGCTCCATAGTTAAGTCTTTCAAACAAATAACAAATTTTCCTGTGCAGTCGCGCACATAATTGCCAATAACGGTATCCTGCCCCAGCTGGGTGTTCTTTCTTCCAAGCAGCAACCGCTGCTCTGCAGGAATAGGCACATTACGCACCTGCCACTGCAAGATGGATACATCCGGTAAATCGAAACAATGCCCTACAATACCGGAAACAACCTGTGGAGAGCGGCTCCGTCCTGCAAGCATCCCCGCATACGCGAGCATTTTGCACCAGTTGATCGAAGTTCCACTTCGCATGCCCTTGTCGGCCAATCCAACCAGCGCAAATAACTGGCCAGAGAATGCATCCGAGGCATTATCCTTAAACCGGATATAGTACCTATATTTTCGCCAAATACGGTACACCAGCGACACAAGTCGGTGGTTAAAGAAGTTGAGAAACTCTTTGCGAAGCCCCTCGTCCCCTTCCGTTAAAATTTCTTCGAGATAATATCCCGGTAATGGTGACTGCGCCCCGTTTAATCCAAGAAACGTTGTTTCCAGACGGCATGCCCCACCCTTTATTCGTTCAATCCCCTGCACATCACTAGCTGCAAACCCCAGACTGGTACTCGAACTGAACAGCAAGCGACATGTGGATTCCCACTCTTCGCTTTCTGGATCAGAACCATCCAGCTTGTGCAGCAGCTCCACAAGCTGGTAAAAGTTGTATGACCGGACATTTTCCGGCAAGGCACACACTGGGCTTGCATCTAAATCAACGGCTGCATTCCCGTCTGAGTGTCCCATGTGTAGGTCTCCTGATTATCCGAGTTGATCACCACCAATTCGTGGAATGAATTGATGCTTGCATAGAGTGCAAAGAATCGGCTGAGAATTGTACCGAACAGATACAAATCACCTTCTGACCCGAATGCAGACTGGTTAAGCGTTATTTCCGAACGCAAACCTCGAACTGGAAGCCCTCGTAAAATCTTATCCACCGGCGAAGAATTAATGGTCACAATACCATCCAATCTATGACGGGAAATGCGCTCTGCCTGTCTATCGACTAAAGCTCGAAAGTCATACGCTTGCAAAACAGAACACAAGGCGTCTTTAGACAGTAGCGACATATAGTTCAAAGAAAGGTTGGAAATAAGTGTCCATAAAAGACTGCCATCCAGCACTGGGCGTAAAGGTGCGGTTGGTTCTGTAATATTGGAAAACTCAGCATAGGACGGTGAACTATCCGTGGGCACACAGATGTCCCCTTTTCCCAATTCAAGCGGGAGTTGCCTGTTTGTACACGTCAACTCCAGTGACACTGCTTCACTAAAATTCATACAAGCAGACTCATCACCACGTACGAATGACAGGTAGTGTTCAAATCCGTCGTTACGGATGCTATCTCTCACTCGTACGCGGTAATAGAGTGTGTTTCGATCCTGTGCGCGTTCAATTTCGTGCTGAAAGCTTTCAAATGGCGTATAAATACGCGCCTGACCGCGAACGCGGCCTGTTTGATTTTCCTGCCATCCCCGAACCTTATCGATACTGAAGATTTCATAGTGAGAAGAGAATCTGCTGGAAGGGACGATTTTATACTCAGCACTCTTACCATTCAGGTCGATAGGGTCTGCATCATGTGTAAACAGGTTAATGACAGGCGTGCAATGCAGCTCAAAACTTTCATCACGCACACGAACATCTGCTGGAAGTGTTTTAGAAAAACAAAAACGTACTGTTACGTTACCGGTTGTTTCCGGCGGCAACGTTTTGCCGAAGTTGTGTACATCAAAGAATAAGAACGCTTCCTGAAAAGCAAGATATTCTTGAAGGATACGGTACCCTTCGTACACGTTCTTCGGATACGGCAAAATGGAGTGAGCAGGATCAAACCCTACAGCTCTGAAACTGCTTGATGGCAATGAATACACATTGTCTCCAGCAATAATTTCAACCCGCTCTAAATAGTGGCTGAGCCACAAAAAGAGCATTTGAGCACTGTACGTTTGACCGCTTAAATAAAAGCGTAACGAATTAAAATCCACGCTCTCAGCATTGAGATCGCCCAAAATTCGTAAGTCCACATCAATATGTGAAGATTCACGAGTTGTGGTTGTTGTTACCTTTTCACGTACTATCGGGTAGATATCCAGTTCGTGACAGGTTCGGAACTGACAAGTCGTTCCGAACACAGGCACACTGTTCAATCTGGTTCCCTTTGCCACAGTCTGCCGCTCGCTGATTGCTTTTTCATCAGGAGTAAACTGTACAATACTGATGCTAGGAACAGGCCTCAGGTAGTTAGGCCAGAGCATGTTAATGATTGAATGCGTAAGCTCAGGGAACTCGTCTTCCACCTTTTCCCGTAAGCGTCCTGTTAGAAAAGCAAAGCCTTCCAACAACCGCTCAACATCAGGGTCTGTTGTACGGGCATTAAGAAAACGGGAAAGCTGAGGATACACTTCTGAAAAAGCGGCACCTTGCTCTCGCAAGAAAGCGAGTTCATCTCTGAAATATCTGTCACGCACTACTTTACTCTGTATGATCTGTTACTATCCAAGAAGAGGTCTATCTGCACTTTGTCGTGCATAGCGCCAGAACGTACTGTTGCTACAATATGAAATTTTAGCTTCAGCGGCGTTGTTGCGTCCGGTAACACTCTGATATCGATATCTTCCACCCGCGGTTCGTACCGCTCTATGCAATGACGGATTGCCCGACGAATCTGTACAGCCAAATCCTGACTACCGAGAGTTGCGTCATTAAAATCCATCAACCCGAGATCGGGTGCACTGAGCGATTCGCCCATACGGGTGTTAAGAAGCTGTGCGATATTTCGTTTTACGGAATCGACCACATCAACGGGGTCGGGACATTGCGTCACCGACCGAGTTGATGCATCTGCTTCTAGTCGTTCAAAGAAGCTTCCGTAAGAATTGCTCTTAGCGTGAAGATGAGACATTGCTATGCCTGATCGAGTCGGCCTACCAAGGACAATTCAAAATTCGCACCCATGTATTTGAAGTGAGGACGTACTGCGAGAGAAACCTGATACCAGCCTGGATCGCCTTCGATATCGGAAACTTCGATTTTTGCAGCGCGAAGCGGACGACGGCTACGTACATCGGAAGGTGGGTTTTCCTGATCTGCAACATACTGACGGATCCATGTATTAAGATCGCGCTCAAGATCCTGGCGTTCTTTCCATGAACCAATCTGTTCGCGCTGGAGCACTTTAATGTAGTGCGCAAGGCGGTTGATGATCATCATGTATGGAAGCTGAGTACCAAGCTTGTAGTTAGTTTCTGCTTCCTTACCTTCTTTGGTATTCTGAAACACTTTTGGTTTCTGAATAGAGTTAGCAGAGAAAAATGCTGCATTGTCGCTGCCTTTTCTCATGGTAAGGGAAATGAAACCTTCTTCTGCAAGTTCAAATTCTTTACGATCAGTAATAAGAACTTCAGTTGGAATTTTTGCCTGAAGAGAACCGAGTGCTTCATATACATGCACTGGCAAATCTTCCACAGCACCACCGCTCTGAGGGCCGATAATATTCGGGCACCAGCGGAATTTTGCAAAACTGTCTGTAAGACGAGATGCCATTGCAAATGCAGTGTTACCCCAAAGGTAGCTCTCGTGAGAGTCGCTAACGGTTTCGCGGTAATTGAATGATTTGATCGGGTTCTCTACTGGGTCGTAAGGAACGCGCAGCAAAAAGCGTGGCGCAGTAAGGCCAAGGTAGCGGGAATCTTCAGACTCACGCAGGGAACGCCATTTGGTGTAACGCGGGCTTTCAAAGATTGTATTAAGATCTTTCAAGTTCGGTAATTCTTCATAAGAGTCGATACCGAAGAAGTCCGGAGCAACGCTGGAGATAAACGGCGCGTGGGCCATAGCACCAACAGCAGCTACGTACTGAAGAAGCTTCATATCCGGTGTACTTGGAGAGAACGAGTAGTTACCAATCATTGCGCCGATTGGTTCACCACCGAACTGGCCGTAACCGGAAGAGTATACGTGCTTGTATAAACCAGACTGCACGGTTTCCGGTGCAAATTCGAAGTCATCAAGCAATTCTTTTTTCGTAACATGAAGCAATTCGAGCTTGATGTTCTCACGAAAGTCAGTTCTATCGACTAAAAGCTTAAGACCACGCCATGAAGATTCCATCTCCTGCACGCTGGCTTCGTGAAGAATTGCATCCATCTGCGAGCTGATCTTTTTATCAAGTTCAACAAGCATCTGGTCTACGAGAGTTTTGTTTACCGGCTCTTCTGTCTTATTAGTACCGATAAGGTTTTCAATAAATGCTGCTACACCTTTCTTAGCAACATCATAGCCTTCTTCATTCGGCGCAATTTTTGTCTGCGCCATAATTTCATCGAGAAGGCCTACCGGTGCAGCATTTTCTACTGCAGCAGTTTGTACTTGAGCGGACATAGAATAATCCTCTTCGCACTGATCTTCTTACAGTACGGGCTACTTGTCTTTCTTAGGAGCAGGCTCATCTTTCGGAGCAGGTTCAGCTTTAGAAGCTGCTTCATCACCACCACCAACTAACTGCAATTCAGCCAGCAATTTCTCGCGAGATTCCTGCGAGGAAAGCAAGTCTTGCATTCTGGTACGGAAGGCAGGGATGTTGCCGAGTGGGCCTTTCAAAGCGACAAGCGCTTCACGTAATTCAATCAACTGCTTCAGCTCTGGAACCTGATTTGCGATTGAATCAGGTGTAAAATCGCTTAATGAGCGAAAAGATAGATTAACTGGTAAGTCCACGCCTTCTTCTTCAACCATCAAGTTAGGCACTGATGCACTTAAAGAGAGGTCACTTTCAGCCATTACGGAAGAAAATGTGTTCTTATCTACAGATACAGTCTGTCTTTCTTCAATAGGAGTATCTTCAGGATGCCCCTTAAAGTCGCCCATAATAACCATTTTTAATGGTAATTCGACTTCTTCTTGTTGGTCGCCAGTGGCGGGAACGTATTTAATATTTATTCGCTCTTTTGGAGCTACACTTCCCTCTTTAGCCATATTAAGTTCTCCATCGACATAGTTTTGTGATTGAAAGATGCACTTGCACTTTCAAGGTCACAACATGTTGTTATTAAGAGACCATCATCATAAAAACCAAATACCAAACTGCAATAAGTACGTATAAACAGTCTGGCTCATTAAACGACGAAGAACTAACGTTCTGCATGTCAAAAAATGAATAGTTGTAATTACGATGTACAATCTAAATTTCTATTGCATGAGACATAGAAAAAGTTACAACACCGTTTTGGAATATTTTACTTGGTTCTGAGCTACAGAAAAAATAAGTCTTACTTTTTCAAAAAAATGCTATTCCTATTTTCTGCACTAAAAAAACATCCACATCGATATTTAAACTTCTATATCGAAGCAACAACTGCCCTCTACATTTAAAAAAATCAAACATCAATAGAAACTTCGATAAATCTTTAATTTTTTTCAGAAAACCTATTCGGAAAAACGTTTTTTCCACGCTTTTTTAATGAAAAATTCAGTTCTAAATAAAACTTCAAATCAATGCATAACCATCTGAATAATTAGTATATTTTCATGAAAAAATGCCTCTTCTTTTTGGACATAATTTCTTGAAAATTGTAAATCAGCGATTCTATTCCATAAAAACAAAAAAGCAGGCAACTTCTTGCTCAATGAGCAAAAAGTTGCCTGCTTTTAAGCAAGAACTTGCTAACTATATGTTTTCAGTTTTCAAAAACGCAAAACAATATCGAGTTATACCTTGGCATGTTTTTTGTTATTTATATGATACTGTATAAATTTGCTGAAAAAGAAAACAGATAGGTAAATTACAACACCTGAATATAAAAATTCAGGATGACATCCGTTCATTGTCATTCAAGACACATACATATTAAAAAAACAAGAACATATGCACCATTATCTACCTGCTTTAGCCCTTATCCACTCGATAAAAACAAGTTTAGTCAAATATTCCCTTTAGTAACAACTCTATTGCTCTGTTTATTCTTTCCCAACCGTCATCTTTTTCAATATCAATACCGCCAACACTGCCCGTTATTCGCGACTTAATGAGAAGATGAGTTATGGCTCCGCTCATGATAGCGATAATTGCGGTCAAATTTTCATCATCCGGAACATCCTCAAGAAATTCAAAATACTCTAGAACGGTTCTAATCCTGATATCTTCAAGTTGTTTTGTAAGCTCATTTCTTTCAAGCACTTCCCATGCAAGAATATCCAAGGTTACAGGGCGATTTCGAAGCGCCACAACAAATGATTTAAAGAATTCTGCGACTTGCCTGTCGGGTGAAAGTGCTTTCATTCTCTCAGGTTCGGAGCCAAGTAGCTCCTTAGCTGTTGGCCAAAAGTCACAGGTAGTACTATATTCAAGCACAAGGTTTGGGAGTCCATCAAAGTACCTATAGATCAAGACCTTATCTACACCAGCTTCTCTTGCAACCTTATTTACCCCGAGACCTTTAAATCCATCTCTCGCAAGAACTTTACCAACAGAACTGACTAACTGTTCCTTAGTCTGCTCCTTGCGTCCTATTGGCTTGACTAGCTTAGTCATTTTCCCTCCACCCTATTTTCAAAAAGTAATTCTTCTAAAATATCACTTGCATCGCGGACAACTCCTTCACATATCCCTGTAGATCTTAATCGGTTCATATCTTCAGAATTATCAGGACTTATGCCGTTCATTCCAAGAATTTTCCGACACTCTATGGTTTCTCTTCTTTTTTCGAAACGATGAGAAAACTCCTGAACGAGTTGAAAACAAAGGTCCCTTGAAAATTGATCTCTTGAAACACCCGCCCCGTGCCTTAAACCAATGACCATAAAAGCCCCGGAAACTGCCCCGCAGGTTAGAGCCTGAGCCATTCCCCCCGCGAAGCCACTTGATATTTTTAAGACAACATCCTTAGAAAGACCAAATTCTTTTGCATATGGCGCAATCACGGCCTCTGAACACATCAATCCATCATTAAGACAAGCAATAGATTTTTCTGTTTGAGTTTTAGACATTCTCGGCTCCTCGCAGTCTGCAATTAATACCAACAATGGTGCTCCACTCTAAAGTGTATCAAAAAAGTCACCACTGGTGACAAATATTGCAAAACTCAAAACTCATGTCAATAATTTACGACTTTGCGAGCAAAACCATCCGTGACATCTCAAGATATTGAAATTTTTAGTGGCTGAGGTAATCTAGCAGAAAAAGTTAGCTTCATCGTATTTGTGAATGTGCAAAAAAAAGACCGGACAATGTCCGGTCTTTCTCGTTGTGTCGTAGGGATTAGCGCTGCACCCTAAAGGCTATTTTCTTTTCTGTAGGCAACCAGATCTTCGATGGTAAGCATTGGCATCTCATATTTTTTTGAGATCTCAACAAGCTCTGGCATACGAGCCATAGTACCGTCTGGATTTGTTACTTCACAAAGCACACCACAATTTCCAAGACCGGAAAGGCGCATAAGGTCAACAGTAGCTTCAGTATGACCTCGGCGCTCTAAAACGCCACCTTCACGGGCACGAAGCGGAAATACGTGACCTGGGCTATTAAGATCTGAAGAACCAGCGCTACCACAGGATGCTGCTTTAACGGTGCGAACACGGTCTGCTGCAGAAACACCGGTGGTTACGCCTTCAGCGGCTTCAATAGATACTGTAAATGCAGTCTGGAACTGGCTGTGGTTTTCATCAACCATCATAGGTAAATCGAGTTGCTTAATTTTATCATCAGTCATGCAGAGACAAACAATGCCGCTACATTCACGAATGAGTAAAGCCATCTGTGCAGATGTAAGGTGTTCTGATGAAAAGATCATATCACCTTCGTTCTCACGATCTTCATCGTCAGTAACAATAACACCAGATCCCTGCTGCAAAGCAGCAAGAGCTCTTTTTACACGTTCCTCTGAGGTACCAAACTGATCAAGTAATGACTGATTCATTGAATTCTCCAAAAAGTTTAAGAATCGCAAGAATCAGGGCAAGTAAAAAGCAGTGCAAAAGAATAGAGCAGCATATATACGCTGCCAAAAAAGGAATGCAGGCTGCATTTAGTCTCTTTCATCCGGACTCTAACCGTCGGCTCTGGAATCACACCAGATCTGCTGACCTTCGTACAACGAAGCGCTCGCGGGCTTTCCTAATGAGGATTACCGCCGGTAGGGAATTACACCCTGCCCTGAGAATAAATTCGCGTTAAGAAAATTGCTATATGGTTCCAGTCGTTGTGTCAACATGACCGGAACCATTTTTATCAAATTTTATGCAACCTCACCGCCGCTGATGACGGTAAATGTGCAACTATTGTCTTTTTTTGTGTATTCAACAATTCGATTCCGCCCGAGATCTTTTGCTTCGTAAAGAGCAGAATCTGCAGCATCCAACATAAGGGCAGCTAAATTTTCCAACTCAAAGTCACGTGAATATGCAAACCCGCACGAAACAGTCATCTGCACATTGCGCTTAATGATACGTCCTTGATTGTCCCGAATCACAAAGTCATAGGTTTCAAGGCGTGACCTAATAGATTGTGCTATTTCGATAACGTCTGCCGCTGCATCACCAAACAACAAAATAGCAAACTCATCGCCGCCAAATCTACAACAACAGATGTCTTCATCATCATGACGCCTATGCGCGACTTCCTGCATAATTTGAGAAAAAGTCTGCAATGCCTGATCACCGATACGATGACCAAAACGGTCATTAAAATTCTTCAAGTTGTCAATGTCTAACAAAAGCAGGCAGAGCGGCGCATTATTGCTTTCCCATGCACTAATGCCCTCTTTCAAGCTTTCATCAAAAGCACGGCGATTGAAGAGCCCTGTAAGGCCATCTGTCTTACAGATATGATCAAGGCGCTCAGCATCCTCTTTCATAACAGAGATAACTTCCTGAAAAGTGCTTCTCAGCTGAGCAACAATATCTTCGGGATCTGCTCCACTGCGAACCGCTTCAACACTCTGTTCTTCCAAGCCTTCAACAGCACCTTTGTGAGTATAGACATTGCGTCGGAAATCATCGGCCAAATCGGCAGACTCTTTTAGCGCCTCTTCTAATTTTTTTGCATAGGAACTTGCTAAAATAGCTTTATATTCCCGCAAGACCGAGCAATAGGTTTCCTCTGAAAACTCTGCATTCTCAAGAGTTTTGATTAACAAATCTGCAACAGACTTCTTTTGTGCTTGAGAATAGTATGAATATTTCTGGGTGCTGCGCAGACATGAAAGCAATGAACGCCAGCGATCATCGCGTGGTACGCCCAAGCGCTCAAACAGATCACAATATTTATGACCCACTTCGAAACGGCAAATTCTTTCTGAAGGGTTATCAGAATGCAACATCGCCCCCTTACAAATACAGTTCAGCAATTTTTTTCTTATAATAAAAAGTATGGAACTCTATACGAATTTTATTTGTCTAAAATATCTGTATCTAGAGGCCATAGCTTACAAATTCGTGCTGGTGCATAGCCATTATAAAGTGCATCAACAGCAGACATAAAATGAACTTTGTTCTTAGTTGCAATGTCTTTAACAAACTTGCAATCCAATGCAAAGAAACGTTTACTTCGTCTATTACCAACAACGTTCCCAGCACTTTTAAAGTAAGTAATCACTTTGTCCCACATTCCTGTTCTTGCATTCATAGCCTTTCTCTGCATTTTCCCAAGTTCATCTATATATGATTGATGCTTTGCACCATGGGGATACACAAAAGCCATGCCTTTTTGAACAAGTAAGGCTCCTAGGTCTCGACCGTCACGCAACGTAACAATTGCTACTAATCTTTTATATCTATCTTTAGTAGTAATTTTTTGTAACATAACGGTCTGTCCCAAAACTGTATCAACTATAAATTTTTTAGCGTTAATTGAAAAGTACTGTTGCTTTCTTTTTTTATATTCCAGTTCTGGAGTATCGATAAATGCTATTCGTACCTTTCTTCCATCGTTAAGAATTACAGTATCACCATCAATAATAGTAGCAACAGTGTGAACTGTGTCGGCAAAAGACGTTGAAACTGTAATACAAATCAAACATAGAATTGCTAAAAGACATATTGTCCGATTTATCATAGGAACTCCAATAAAAAGCTAAAAAAAAAGGCGGCTTCAGTTGAAGCCGCCTTTTTTCTAGTTTTCGTAGTAAGACTTGAGAGTCTGACTTCGAACCGGATGGCGTAATTTTCGAAGCGCCTTTGCTTCGATCTGTCGAATACGTTCACGAGTAACGTTAAACAACTTACCAACCTCTTCGAGGGTGTGGTCGGATTTTTCACCGATACCAAAACGTTTACGCAACACCTGCTCCTCACGAGGAGTAAGGTCAGCGAGAACGCCCGCAATCTGCTCACCAAGTTTAGTGTTTACCACTTCTTCAGCTGGAGCAACTGCTTTTTTATCTTCAATGAAATCACCAAGGCTAGAATCTTCTTCATCGCCAATCGGAGTTTCAAGAGAAATAGGCTCTTTTGCAATTTTCAGGACTTTCTTCACTTTATCGATCGGATAGTCCATGCGTTCTGCAATTTCTTCAGGTGTTGGATCACGTCCAAGCTCCTGAACAAGATAACGAGAAGTTCTGATCAGTTTGTTAATAGTCTCTATCATGTGCACTGGAATACGGATAGTACGAGCCTGATCCGCGATAGCGCGAGTAATGGCCTGGCGAATCCACCAGGTTGCATAGGTAGAGAACTTGTAACCACGCTGATATTCGAACTTATCAACAGCCTTCATCAGACCGATGTTACCTTCCTGAATAAGATCAAGGAACTGCAAACCACGGTTTGTGTATTTTTTTGCAATACTTACAACAAGACGCAAGTTGGAACGGATAAGCTCCTGCTTTGCGCGCATTGCTGCGGTGTTACCATATTTAATACGCCAAAGAACTTCTTCAAGATCTGTAACGTTATGACAACATTTTTCTTGCAGGCGCTTCAAAATTTCGATCTTACCGAGAATCATTTCCTTAAAGGAAAATAACTCATCAACAGTAAGTCCGAGTTCATCCGCTGCCACAACTGGATTCACTTCGCGATCATCAAGCTGCTTGAACAGAATCTGAATTTCAGCCTGTGTTTTACCGGTTGAAAGAATATATGCAGAAAGATCACGTTGACAGTTATGCATCTGTCGCACGTAGTCTTCAACAGTCTCAATAACACGGTCGATAAGAGTTTTTTCCAGTTTAATATCACGAAGACGAATTACAACATCTTCTTTGTACTGGATAATCTCTTTTTGCAAACCGTATACTCTGCGATCGAGAGTACAACAATCATCGAGCTTGTCGTAAATCTTTCTTTTCTTTTTGTAGATGTTACGAATCTCGTCCAGAAGCTTGATAACGCGTTCACGCTGGTTAAGTTCGTCTTCGCTAGGATCATCTTCTTCGATGGTCTTAACAACGTCCTTCAGCTTAACACGGTTCTCTCTAAGGTCTTCACCAACGCTTACGAGCTCTTCAACAGCCACAGGCACTTCTACGAGTGCATATAATACATCCTGCTCACCAATTTCGATCTTCTTAGCGATAACTACTTCGCCATCACGATCGAGTAACGGAACTGCGCCCATTTCTCGCAAATACATACGCACAGGGTCTGTGCTACGTGATGCGTAATCAGTAGTTTCTTCTTCTTCGTTAAATTCAATAACGGTTTCAGAAGGCAGGTCGTCATCGTTGTCAGCATCGGCAACGGGAACTTCATCCTTGGCTTTGTCGTTGTCAACAATAGCAATATTCAACTGATCAAAAATCCCGATGATCTCTTCAACCTGTTCGGGAGTATTCACTTCAGCCGGTAACGCTTTGTTGACCTCTTCAAAGGTCAGGAACCCGTTAACCTTGCCCTTCGCAATCAAGGACTTGATTTGCTGGATGTCCTTAATATTCCCCATTGGACCTCCCCAAGGATTCTTTTAAGGCCAGAAGAAAATCCATCTCTGCATCCTGTTCGCCCCCCTCTGTAATGTGCCGCATTGCGGCGACTAGGGATTGCCCTTGCTGTTGGCGGCGAGTTCTTTCCAGGAACATACAGACATCGTTCAATTCTTCCTGTTCTTTTTGCATCGCAGCCGTATCTACAATACGGTGCTTAATCCAAAATACTTTTTCTTTACCTTCAAGGTACTCAGCGGCATCATTGCCGTAAGCAGAAATTTTGTTCCAGAGCGACTCAGCCCATGAGGACTGTAAAAGTTCTATCCCTCCATATTGTTCCAACGTGGACACATGATGAGGGTAACATACTACAAACTGCAACACTCGCTCTTCTAATGAAGCAGCTAACACAGGACGCGGTGCAGCAACCTGCAATACATCCTGTTTTTTCTTCCAACCACCGGACTTATCCCGTTTTCCTCGCTGCTGAAAGGAGGAGCGCGGTTTAGTCTGAGCGGCTTTTTTGGGAGCAACAGTCTGACGTAATTCCTTTTCATCCAGACCCAGTCCGGATGCGATTCGAGACACGTAAAATGAACAGAGTTCAGGCTGTTCCATGCTGCTTAAAAAACGGGTAGTCCAATCCATTACATCGCGCGGTGCGTACATGCTAACCGTTGCAGTGCAATAGGATAGTCCATCAGGAGATTGGGCAAGAAGCTTTTCAAACGCTTCAACGCCCCGCTCATGTAAAAAGCTGTCGATGTCTTCACCGTCCGGTAAAAGAACAACTCGACACTTCATACCTTTGGTCAGAATCATCTCACAACTTTTTAATGCAGCCTTGCGCCCTGCTTCATCACCATCAAAGATGAGGTCAACAGAAGAACAGAAACCGCCAAGTCGTTTGACTTGATCCGGAGTAAGAGCTGTACCGAGCACTCCACAGGCATTTTCAAAACCAAACTGATGTAATGTTAATACATCCATGTACCCTTCGGTTAAGAAGGCACTTTTGGTAGCGGAAATAGCTCTACGAGCTTGAAAAAGTCCGTAAAGATGCTCACCTTTTTTATAGATTACAGAATCGCTACTGTTGATATACTTCGCTTGATCGCTTTTTCCAATTATTCTACCGCCAAAAGCGATAACTTGTCCGGAAAGGTTCTTGATCGGGAAGATAAATCTGCCACGAAAGCGGTCATACATACGACCACGATCATTGCGTGACAAAAGACCAGCCTCAGCAGCCTGCTTTTGTGTCACTCCCTTCGCAACCAATGCGTCAGAAAGGGATTGCCACGAATCAGGAGCCCAGCCCAGTTCAAAGCGCTCTACAATCTCAGGCGTAAGTTTACGCCCTTTAATATAGTCTCTGCATTCCCGTGCATCGTGTTTCGAAAGATTTTGTCGAAAGTGATTTTTTGCAACATCATACATAGTATAACATTGTTTCTTAAAATCACGCTCTTCTTTCGCACGCGGGTCTGCTTTATATTCAGTAAGTTGAACTCCGGTCTCTTCTGCAAGCTGTTGCAGACCTTCTCGAAATTCTAAACCATTAACTTTGCAAAAAAAGTCAATAACATCGCCTGCAGCCTGACAACCAAAGCAGTAGTAAAAACCTTCATCTTCATTAATAGAAAATGATGGAGTCTTCTCCTGATGAAAAGGACAAAGCCCCATCCACCTGCCTCCGGCATGACGCAACTCCATGTAGCGCCTTGCAACATCGGCAATATTCAGACGAGCTTTAATTTCTTTTACAGCAGAAAAACCGCTATTTGTCATGGCTGATCCAGAATCGTTACGATACCCAGAAGACATTATCGCAATTCAACAATTGTCATTCCGTCACCACCTAAATCGGCAGGAGCAAGGCGGAATGATGCAACGGCTGGGGCATTCTTAAGGTAAGAATGAATCTCACGGCGCAACGCACCAGTACCCTTTCCGTGCACAACTTCAAGCTCTTCGGTATTACTCAAAAGAGCCTTATCGATAAAAGAGTCAAGTTCACTTATAGCTACATCAGCACGCTTTCCACGTAAGTCAACCCTAAAAGATGTTTTGCGTTCTGCTTTTACGGTAACCTGAGAGGTCTGAACTTTTGTAGTTCCATCTTCGGCAAAAGAAACATCATGTAAATTAACCCACATAGCAACGCCGGAAAGATTGATTTTGACCTTTCCACGTTTATCATCAATTTCTTCAACAACCCCTGATTTTTTCCAAGGATTATATTTTAATGTTTGACCAGGCTGAATTTCCTGCGGAGCTAATGCCTCCGCCTTAGGACGCTCAGTCTTGTCAGCTTCAACAAGTTTTTGACGAGTTTTTGCTAACTCTTTCAAAGCTTGCTTATGGGTAATTTTTTGTGTTTTTAAATCATTAAGAACACTCTGTGCTTCTTTTTTGATGTCTCCAAACAACTGATCACGTTCCCGCTCATAGCGAACACTAAGCTTTTTGCGACGCTCTTCAAAACGTTCACGTTCTGCATCAAGCTTGTTCACTTCGCGTTCACGCTCAACAGCCAAAGTATTGAGACGATCAATCAGCGCGGAAGTATCTTCGCCATCCATAAGCAGATATTGCTCTGCACGACGTAATACATAATCCGGCATACCGTGCTCTCGCGCCACATCAAGTGCCTGAGATGCACCGACCTGATCGTATGCAAGAGTATACAATGGTTTCTTTGTGCTTGGATCAAAAAGAACAGACGCTGCACGAACCTTATCGTTCGAAAGTGCGTATGCCTTTAACGCAGGGAAATGTGTCGCTGCACAAATATACGCCCCGCGCTCAAGTAGTTCATCGATAACAGCCTGAGCAAGCGCTGCACCCTGGGCAGGATCAGTACCTGCACCGAATTCATCAAGAATTACAAGCGTGCTGTCGTCTGCGGTATCCCAAATAGCACCCAAATTTGTAATTTGAGCAGTAAATGTAGATACATTTTCTTCAAGACTTTGTTCGTCACCGATAAAAGCAAAAATATTTTTCCAGAAAGGTATGGAGCTGCCTTCTTTCACAGGAACAGGTAAGCCGCTCATTGCCATGATCGCAATAAGACCGATGGTTTTAAGACATACAGTCTTACCACCCGCGTTACCGCCACTAATAAGCAAAGCAAACTGTTCTTTCTGAAGCTCTAACGTAACAGGCAGCGCGCCGCCTTCAGCCAGAGCAAGCAACGGATGTAAGGCATTAACAAGATGCAGATTACCTTCGTTACTAAAGTCCAGTGCAACACCATTAAACTTGGAAGCTAAGGCACATTTTGCAAGCAGAACATCCACTTGAACCATAAGGTCGTACACGCCATGCAACGCGCCAAAGTTGGCACGGACAAGACCTGTCAGAAATTCAAAAACCTTATGTTCTTCTTCGCGTTCTTGCTTTTTCAGCTCTGCAAGTTCGTTGTTGAGATCAACAAGGAACATCGGCTCAAAATAGCAAGTTTCGCCAGTTTGAGAGTAGTCGTGAATGATCCCTTGTACTCTGCCCTTAAAATTGCTTTTAAGCGGCAATACATAACGATCACTCGCAAGTGTGATGTATTCATCTTGAAGATATTGTAGGATGCCGTGTGAATTAACAAAATCCTTTGCTTTACGTGTACACGTCTGGTGGATTCGACGAATCTCCTGACGTATCAACAAAAGCTCAGGGGTACTGTTATCACGGATAAGACCATCATCCCCAACACAGCGGGAAAGTCCGGAAGCGCACTGCTCCGGCCAAGGAAATTTATCCACCATCTCCAGCAGGAGCGGCCATGGTGAGTAGTCTGTGCTTACACGAATAGAAGCCCGCAGATCCCGTGCCTGAACAAGCACCTGACGCAGTGCACATAGATCGTCGAGATCAAGCACAGCAGTCGGGGTATCTATAAAGCGGAACATTCCTGCAAGATCAGGAAAAGAAGAGAGTTTTACAGTAACGGTACGAGTCCATTCCTGCCCTTGTCTAAAAAACTGTGCAGCCTTTTGTGCGTCGTCTCTATTGGACACGGGAGCAATTGACAAACACGCATTGGTGCCTGCTTCCGAAACGGCAAAGTCCGCAAGGCGCTCAAGCACCTTACGGAACTCTAAATTGTGTATGGTACGCTGCTCCATAAAATTATGCGAGCTTTGCGCGAACTGATGCACTCAGTTTCTTACCGTCTACGCGACCTTTGTACTCTGCCATAATGGCATTCATTACCTTACCCATATCTTTCATGCCGGCTGCGCCGGTTTCTGCTACGGTTTTGGTAACAAGTTCTTCAAGTTCAACGTCGGAAAGCTGGCTTGGCAAGTAAGTCTGCAAAACTTCAAGTTCTGCGGCTTCAATTGCAACAAGGTCTTCACGATTCGCCGCGCGGAACTGTTCAATAGAGTCCTGACGCTGTTTAGCCTGCTTCATCATAACATCAAGCATTTCTTCATCGGTAAGTTCACGCTTGAGGTCAATCTGCATGTTTTTCGCAGCAGTTTTCAGATGACGCAGTACACCAAGTGCAACTTGCTCCTTGGCTTTATAGGCAGTAATGTAATCTTTATCGATCTGCTGAATAAGGCTCATGCTGTCACTCTTATGTAATTTTTGCATAGAATAATGCGGGGATCCGATAACGAATCCCCGCCAAGAAGCATCTATAGATGCACCCGCCGTAGCGGTGAACTAGTACTAGTACTGGTTCATCTTTCTCATCTTCTTAAGAAGACGTTTACGGGCAGCTGCTTTCTTCTTCTTACGCATTACGCTAGGTTTTTCGAAATGCTGACGTTTTTTCATTTCTGAAAGAATGCCTGCCTTTTCAACCTGCTTTTTAAAGCGTCGAAGCGCGATGTCGAAGTTGTAATCACCATCATCGAGATATACGCCTGGCATGAAATATCACCACCTTCATTACTTAATACCTCAAACGCAAACGCGTCCAAGACAAGAGCGTAATTTACGGTCTGATTTGTTTTTTTGCAAGTTATTTTTTATATCTTGCGCATAAAAAAAGCCTACTGCAAGCAGTAGGCTTTTTCTAACAAACAAAAATTAGTGACTGTGTCCGTGATTTTCATGCTTCGCATGAAGAATGGACTTAAGAATTACGTAACCCAGTCCACCAAGAATTACGAACAGAACAGCGTAGAGTGCTCCGAAAAATACGAAATGATCAGGCATCCACCAGGGAATATCCTGAGGCAATGCGCTCTGAAGAGTTTCACCGTGCAGCATAAGAGCCTCCTCCTACTACTTAACAGCTTCTTTAAGCAGTTTTCCCGGACGGAATTTTACTACTTTAGTTTCTGGAATGATAATTGGATCACCACTCTGAGGGTTGCGGCCCAAACGTTCTTTACGCTCTTCGACAACGAAGGTGCCAAAGCCTGTAAGAGTTAATTTACCTTCAGCCACAAGAACATCCTGTACAGATTCAAGGAATGCGTTCAGGGAGCGTTCTGCATTTGCTTTAGTGAGATTTGCTTTTTCAGCAATTCGTTCTACGAGTTCCGCCTTGGTCACGGTCACGTCCTCCTCTCTGGGGGTTGCAATAATTTTCGCCAAAGCGCACACACTCTAGCTAGAAAAAAATATTACTGTTATTTGAGATATAAGCCCAAACTTGTTAGTCGATACCAGATGCATTCAGCATATGCAACGGTTTATACACTCTTAGCCCCTTGTAAACAGGGGTTTTCTACTTTTTAGGACAGCTTTTCAACGCATCAGCCAATATTTGAAATTGGCGAGTGGTAAGCGTCTCAGGCCTTGCAGAGCCTTGCACGCCAGCTTTTTCAAGAGCTTCACCAGCTCCGGAAGCAACGCAACCTTTTAAAATCTTCTGCAATTGCTTTCTGCGTTGCTGAAAAGTTACTTTTAGTAACCATGAAAGGGCGTCAGGGTCAAAATCACGTTCTTCGGCAGGAGTCGGCACAAAACTCAGCACTGCTGAATCAACCTTAGGACGTGGAAGGAATACCCCTGGAGGAACAATAAATTCACGCTTTGGCTTGCTATAGCTCTGCAACCAGACTGACAGCGCCCCGTACTGTTTGGAAGATGGAGCAGCAACAATTCTGTCCCCCACTTCTTTCTGAATCATAAAAACAGCACGTTTCAAGCCGGTAGACTTACTTAAAATATCCCACATCAGTGGAGATGCAACGTTGTATGGAAGGTTGCCAATAACTTTCCATGGCTTTTCAGGAGTCAAATTCTCCCACGGGAACAGCAAGGCATCTGTCAGCACAACCTGCAATTCAGGATCACCAGCAGGCGGCAAACGCTTATGCTCATGAGCCCAATGGTGATCTTTTTCAAGAATCGTAAACCAAGCCGGCTTGCGATTATGAATAAGATGCGTCAACGCACCCGGCCCCGGGCCGATTTCAATAACATGATCTTCAGCTTCTATGCGAAGCGCATCAACGATACGGTTAGCCGTATTTTTATCCTGCAAAAAGTTCTGACCCAAACTTTTCTTTGCGCGAGGTCCTTGCTTAATATCCAATGCCATGTGTGTATATCCAGACAGGCAACGCTACTTTGCAAAAGCAGATGCAAAAAAGCTGTCGACCCATTTAAAAATGTCATTTTTGCGGATTGATTCCCGCATTCTATCCATCCGTCCCTGTCGCTCTTTTTTATCCATCATATATGCTTGACGAATAGCAGCAGCAACACCTTCTACATCAAAAGGATTGACCAGTATAGCCCCATTTCTAAGCTGTGCTGCGGCACCGGCAAACTCACTTAACACCAACACACCTGTGCGTTCAACATTTGCCGCACAGTATTCCTTGGCCACAAGGTTCATCCCGTCACGAAGCGGGGTTACTAAGGCGATACTGCTGGCTCGATAGTACCCAAGCAACTCTTCAAAAGACAAATTACGATACTGATAATGAATTGCCACGTACCCCGGCACAGAAAACTCACCGTTAATTCGCCCCACAAGCCTTTCAATTTCCCTTTTCAGCTCTGCATACAATGGAATAGTCGCCCTGCTGGGGACAACAACCTGAAGCAAGCTCACCTGCCCTTGCAACTCAGGATACATTGTTAGCAACCTATGCATTGCCTTGAGCCGAAGCGGAATACCTTTGGTATAATCAAGACGATCTACACCCAGAATTATCTTTCTGTTCGGCAACGCTTTATGCACCTGCTGCGTAGCTTTTCGAACACCAGTAGATCGAGCTGTCTGGTAAAAATTTTTGTAATCGATACTGATAGGGAACGCACCAATTTTAACCACGCGCGACCCTACCCTTGCATGCACGACCTGCCCGCGACCGGACACACGGACTTTGGGAACCAGTACCGAAATAGCTTGAATGAAATTTCGCCTGTCATGCAAAGTTTGAAACCCTATCTGATCGTATTCCAATAAAGCCTGTAGCAATTCAGTACGCCAAGGCAGATGCTTAAATCTATCAACAGAAGGAAACGGAATATGAAGGAAAAACCCCGTACGCCGGCAGTCTCCGGCCTCACGCATATATTTTGCTACATGCATCAAATGGTAATCATGCACCCAGATATAGTCGCCTTCGTTACCAGTCTCAACAGTACGGAACGCAAATAGCTCATTCACATCCAGATACGTCCGCCAGTAATCTGCCTTAAAATCACATTCGAACTGAGAAGCATGGAACAGCGGCCAGATTATTTGATTAGTAAATCCAAAATAAAAATCGTCTATTTGTTCCGTCGTCAATCCAACTTGCAATAATCTGTAGCCTGTTTCTTCGGAAAAAAGACGCAAGGCTTCATCAACCCCTTCAGCGTCCGGTGTTCCGGCCCAGCCTATCCAGGTGCCTTTACTTGCAGTCAATACTGGCGACAATGCCGTGACCAAGCCACCAGAAACCACAGAAGAGTGGCACGTTCCATCAGCACATTCCAACGAAACGGGTAACCTGTTTGAAACTACAATAAGACCTTGATCGTCTTTAAAATTATGGGGCATGGGAACTCCTTTACGATTATTCAGCATATTAGAATACCCAGCTTAATCAAACGAAACAATGAGAGTTACCAATACATGGAAAGAAAAAAGCCCCGCACTGCAAAATGCAGAACGGGGCAAAAAGTCAAATTACGACCGCTATGAAAGAGCAGATGCAGTCGCGTTTAAAAAATCAATAATATGTCGCCCATAAGGCCTTTCAGGTAATAACCATTTTGCGGCAGAAGGACGTTTCTCTCGCCCTATCAGGATGGTGTGACTTCGGTCATCAAGAGCACGGAACGCATCTTCATCTGTCACATCATCACCAATATATACCGTTACAGCATCTTTAGGCTCTTCTGAAAGAACAGAATAAATAGCGCGAGACTTATTCATTCCAGGCACACGCATTTCCATCCCTTCATGAAAGTCCAGAAGCTCTAAACCAAATTCTTCGGCAACAGGCTCCCACAGCTCATCAATCTCTGTGAGATACTGCGGAACAAGTTCTGCATTAACGCCGCTTACGTGAGCTGCCACACTGCTAGGCTTACGTTCAATAGCATTTTCATCCAACAAGCCTGTAATCTTTTCGACAGCAATGCGTAGTCCTTCACGGGCTTCATCAGAAATAGTAGCCAGCTCCATCTGTCCGGTTACCCGCAAGTGTTCACCACCATGCGAGCCCCACGCTTCAAAAGGCAAACGACTTTGCAACAGTGGTTGAAGCTCCATCACCATTCGCCCACTCACGAGTACAGTGCGGCAATGCTTAATAGCCAGAAGTCGTTCCAGCGCCTCACGAACACCGGGAAATGGTCGAGCATTATCTCTATCCGGCACCAAAGGCGCTAACGTGCCATCGTAGTCCAGAAAGATAACTGCCCTGCGACAGGCAGCCAACTGTTGTCCAAAATCAGCCTGTTCCTCAGCTGTCCAAGTTTTTATCATTACTGCTCTGGTCTCCGTGCCTACTCTTATATTGATTAATAAGTCGTATCATGCGGCGTTGACGAAAACGAGTAACGGCTCTGAACGTAATAAAATACGATAGGATGGAGCATGGCACAGCCATCACCAAGCCACCTGTCATCATTACGATCACGATCCCACCACCTTGTTCGAACAGCTCTTTCAGTTCCATATGGTGAGGATCAAAGGTTACATCAATAGGAATAATCCAATTACCGATGAAGAAACAAGCAGTGTAAAAAGGAACCCAGTTTAACGGGTTAGAAACCCATGTTCCCGCTGCCGCTGCAATTTTACTGCATCGTAACACAAACGCCAGTGCAACAGCCACAACGGTTTGGAATGGCAGCACAGGCAGACAACCCGTAAACACACCGGCAGCCACACCTAACGCAATAGAATGCGTTGAAACTTTCAAACGCATTACACGTAAGTAGTTATATCTAATAGCTCGCTTAAATGATTCCCAGAACCGCACCAAAAACTCCTCGTTTCTAATTTCTACGACAATGTATCAAATCGCAAAAACTGAATTACCAGCCCAGCGCGCCCCTGTGTTGCAGAACGCAATTCTGTTGAAAAACCAAAAAGACTACACATAGGAGCTAAGGCTTTCACCATTTTCACCCCAGCGCGGTCAAAGAGGTTTTCAACTTTTGCGCCCTTTGCGCCAAGCAAGCTGATAGCGTCCCCGACATTTTCATCAGGAACAGAAATCTCTACGTCCATTATCGGCTCAAGCAACTCTGGCTTTGCATTTCTCAGCGCAGCCTTCAAAGCCATGCCCGCAGCCATTCGATATCCCGGTTCAGATGAACAATCGTTGCGTTTTATTTCTGTAATAGCAACTTCTACGTCCTGCACAGGGTAGCCCTTTATCACACCGCATTGCAAGCCGTCCTTAACGCCCTGCTCAACAGCATCTACCCATGCCTCCGGCCATTCTGAAATATCAAAAGTGAACCGCACCATATTACCAGCATCGCGTTCACGGGGAGAAACCGTCAGGGCTGCATACCCATAATGGCGTCTATCTCCGAGTTCACGATCAAATTCTTCCACAGCGGAGCCCTTACCGCTGATTGTCTCCTGATACACAACCTGAGGATTCCCAACACGCGGTGTAACATGATACTCACGATTAAGACGATCTACGATCACTTCTAAATGAAGCTCACCCATGCCGGAAATTACACGCTGTCCTGTTTCAGGACTTTGCTCATACTGCAATGTAGGATCTTCCAACAGCAGTTTTTCCAACACTTCATCAAGCTTTTCAGCATCTTCAGAATTAGCAGGCTCCAAAGCACGGGAAATAACAGGTTGGTACCCTGTAATGTTTTCAAGCAGGTATGGATTCTCTTCAGTCGCAAGAGAATCACCAGTTTTTGCAAACTTCATCCCAGCCAAAGCAACAATCTCACCTGCGCGTGCTTCTTCAACTTGCTCTCTATGGCTTGCATGCAAACGGTAGAGACGGGCAGGTTTCTCTTTTTTACCCTGCGTAATGTTCTGCACAGAATCACCAGATCGCAGTGTACCGGAATAAATACGAGCCAGCACCATCTTACGTCCTTCATCCATGTACACTTTAAAAGCAAGTGCACCTAGCGGACTTTCAGGTGAAACGACAAGCTGTTCTGCTTTTCCAGTTGCAGGTCTGATTGCTTTAGGTGCAGGAACATTGAGTGGTGCCGGTAGGTAATCAAACACACCATCCAGCACACATTGTACTCCTACATTCTTCAATGCAGATCCACAAAAAACAGGTGTGATGGACAGATTGAGTGTAGCTTTACGGATGCATTCCTTGATCAAATCAAGCGGAACTTCTTCCCCGCCAAGATACAACTCCATAATCTCATCATCAAAATCAGAAATGGTTTCAAGTACCTTTTCACGCCATTCTTCAGCAAAGGCTAATTCATCGCCTTTAAGAGGCGTACGAGTGTACTCTCGCCCTTCTGTTTCCTGATCAAAGTCCAGACGCTCAAGCGTTAAGACATCAACAAGACCGGCGAACTCATCACCTTCACCAATCGGAGCTACAAGCACTAATGGAGAAGCGTTCAAACGTTCACGCATAGATTCAAGCACTGAGTTAAAATCAGCACCGAGTCTATCCATCTTGTTGATCAAAGCAATTTTGGGAACTTTAAATTTTTCAGACTGCCGCCAGACAGTTTCTGATTGCGGCTCGACACCGCCTACGGCACAAAAAACACCCACAGCGCCATCAAGCACACGTAATGAGCGCTCAACTTCAATGGTAAAGTCTACATGTCCCGGGGTGTCGATGATGTTAATTACACCATCGTTCCATTCGCATGAAGTGCACGCTGAAGCGATCGTAATGCCTCTTTCCTGCTCTTCCGGCATAAAATCCATAGTTGCAGTGCCATCATGCACTTCACCCATGCGGTAAATCTTGTCGGTGTAAAACAGAATTCGTTCAGTAAGTGTCGTTTTACCGGCATCAATATGCGCAATGATGCCAATATTTCTCAAGTTGTCCAGATAGGAATTTGCGCTCTTGCTCATTGATTTTACCTTCACTCAAATGCGATGTTACACTTCGGAAAGAAGAGAAAAGCGACGATGCGTAAACCACTGGGGCAATAAATCCGGCCAGACCCAACAGCCCTCCTGTCCAGCGCCTAATGACACAGGAACAGTATCTGCCACAGTATCCACAACATCAGCCTCGCAGCAAATGGCGGCAAAAGAAGAAGGCGAAGCAAGATCATCAGCCGCGACATCAACGATATTTAAATCCGGATGAGCCCATGCAAGCAAATCTCTATCAAAAGAAGCACCAGACAGGACACCAAGACTCGTATGCTGAGGCTCAAACCATGCTGAAAGACCATTACTTAGTACGCCAACATGATGTACTGCTTGCCTGGCTGTTTCGCCAAGGGCAAGAATTCGGCCGCTAGTTCCCGATGCGGACAGTTCTGCCATAAACAAAGCAGTGTTCTCAGCATCAAGCTGTACAGCCATTTCAATACCTGCCAGCTCAAGGGCAGCAAGGCATTCCGCTGCCACTGGTGCATCACCAGAAAAGACAACAAGGATATCTTCTACACCACTAAGCAACGGCATCATTGCTGCAGCAAGAAGGCGCACGCCTGACGCATACGCAGAATCTACAACCACGGCAGTCCAATCTACAGGACGACTTTCCGCAATGGATATATGTCCTTGCCGCCAATGGTTTTCCTGTCTTCCCCACATGACCTGAGGAGTTCCATGCAACGCGTGCAATCGTGCAATTGTAGTCTTAAGCCATGCACGGCGGTTATCCGGCACAGCATCATATGCGGCTCCAAAGCGTTCATCATCAACAACAAACACTTCTAACCATTCAGGATAAAAGCTATTTTCAAACATATAAACTCCATACACCCATTTTTAAGCGTATGACAAATATTATTACGGTAATAAAAGAATTACGAGGTACTACCGGAAAGCGTCATGGAGGACGTTTTCTTCACACGGGAACGGGTATACCAGAGAACACGTCCAAGAGTGATCACGCCAAACAAGATATTCGCAAACCATGCACCAAACACAGGGTTAACAAAACCACGTTCACCGAGAGCACCAAACCATGTAAAGAGTGCATAAAATGCAAAGGTAATAATAAGTCCGATGGAGATATTAAGATAAAGACTGTCTCTCCAAGTAAGGAGCATCAAGGCTATCAGTCCCATTAACAATACCGCAGCCGCATAAGCAATTTTTTGCTGATATGCTGTTTGCAAAGCTTCAACGTTGGAACCGGATTTTTCCAATCGATCAATCGCTGCACCAAGTTCCCATAAAGCCAGCCTATTCAAATCTGCATCCGCGGATACAGTCTTAAACACACCCAATCTCTGCTCTATAGGCAATACCAACTCTGGCATTGTTGTCTCACTATAACTGCCTGGTTCTGTGCGAAGAACGGAGGTCAATAGCCAGCCTTCAGGCTGTACTTTCATACTCTGCGCTTTAATAACTTCCTGAATAGTGTCGCCATCTGGCAAGATACGCAGAATAGTGACACCTTCAGCTTTTTCCGCATTCAGATGAGCTACGTCCAAGTTAATGACATACTCGCCCTCAAGGAACCAGATATCGCGAACTGTTGCATTGGTAGAAGATTTACCTCGTACTTCTTCATTCCATATACGACGAGACTCAACATCACCCATTACTCCGAGATACTGTGAGAATCCAAGCTGAAGTACAGCCCAGAATAACCCCATGTACACGATAAAACGGGCAAGCGAGATAAAAGAAACGCCACCAGCCTGCAATGCAACAAGTTCTTTGTTACGGGACATAACGCATAACTGGACAGTGCAGGAAAGCAAAAACACCGCAGGAAGAATTTGCGAAACAATAAGTGGAAGCTTACAGATGAAGTACAGAGCGACAGTAGAAAAACCAAGCCCCACTTCAAGAAAGTCATCCAATTTTTCAAACAAATCTGTCAGCAAGTATACCGCTGTGCCAATACCCAGAATAAGCAGCATCAAAAAAAGATTCTGCTTAAGCATATAGCGAGTTAAGAGCGACATGTTCCGCCCCCTTTATCCTTGCGTCGGAAAAACATCACATGTGTGATCATAGCTGTAATATTTATAGTTCGCTCTTTTGCAGTAAAATACAGCCCGGCAATAGCCAGACCGGCAAAAAGGACGTTCGGAATCCAAAGGCTGATCGATGGAGAAATACCACTTCCCCCTTCACCACTTTTCATGCTGATAGAAAGCAGGCTGTAATAAACAAGGAAGTTACCGAGAGCCATAACTACCCCCATCTGCTGACGCATGCCTTCAAAAGCACAGGCAAGCGGCATAGCAAATAAGCCAAGCACAATGCAGGCAAAAGGCATTGCCCAGCGCTTTGGTATCTCTACGTCTGTTTTACGAATAAAGGACTGACTCTCTGCAAGAGACGGGTCATTTTTGATAGCTTGAAGTTGAGGATATGACATACCTGAAGGACGAAGCTTGCCCAAGTGCACACCTTTTACAAGTTGCGACAAGGCTAAACGAACAGTGTACCGATTAAAGCCGAGCACACTAATCTCGTTATTATCCTGACGATAAAGCTTTCCGTTATTCAATACAAAACGGATTTCACCCATCTTTGTATCAGAAATAATCTTACCAGTCGGAGCAACAATAGTTACACCTCCGGAGTCCCTACTGGTATCCTGAACTAATACGTGTTCCAGTTCACCTGTGGCAAGGCTTGAGCTGCGTGAATAAATCATCAAATTCGGGATAGACTTATTGAACACACCCGGCTGCAAAACAACTTTTGCGCGAGTTTGGGCCAATTCCAAGACGGATGTTCGAAAATTATCCATCCCCCAAGAAATGCCAAACATAGAAACCCAAAGCGTAAGCAACGTGCAAAGTGACCCGAACACAACAGGTGCAGGTAAAAGTTGGTATAAGCTTACGCCGCTGGCTTTCAACGCGACAAGCTCTCTATCTGAACTCATACGCAAGAACGTAAGAAACACAGATAGCATAGTTGCTATGGGAATAATCATAAGGAGAACGGCAGGAATCAAGAACCCGAAGAGCTTAAGCATTTCGAGTATCCCGACATCAAGTCCTAAAAACAGCTCTCTAAGCTGTAATACCTTTCCGATTACGATTAGAAAAACCAAAGAAAACATAGCCAGACAGAAAATGGATATATGCTCCTTAAAAATCTGCCTGTGAACTAAACTGACTCTAAACAGAACAGCCCCCTAGTGGTCACTTTCTGATTGTTTAAAAAAATCTTTAAGCATTTCTGCTTCCTTAGGACTCAGGTTAAATCGCATTCCCGCTTCATCCAACAATTTGTTTAAATTTTTCGGATACTCTTTACGGTGCTCTTCTATATACGCGGCAGCTTTCCTAACAAGCTCACTCTGCGGCATAATTGTAGTCATCTGCGACTCCCCGTTATTGGTGGTAGATACAACCTAATCCTTTAACATGGAAAAACATGGCAATCTAACTTACTAACCAACACCTTGCAACTAGCTCTACTATACTGTATTTTTCTGCAATTGTTGCCATTAACCCTAACACACATACGACATATATATGACAGAACTCTTTTCCGCCGTTATTCTCGGCATTATTGAAGGCTTAACAGAATTCCTGCCGGTATCTTCATCCGGACACCTCATCATCGCAGGACATCTTCTCGACTACACAGGCCCTAAAGCGGAAGTGTTTGAAGTTTTTATTCAACTTGGTGCCATTCTTGCCGTTGTCATACTCTACCTTAACAGATTTTTGGGGTTACTGAAAAACACACCGGAAATTCCTTTTTCGGGCATACGCGGCTTATGGATGCTTTTTCTCACATCGCTTCCCGCCAGCATTCTTGGATTGCTTCTTAGCGGGTATATTAAAACATACTTGTTTAACCCTGTAACGGTTTCCTTTGCCTTAGCTGTCGGTGCAATCTTTATTCTCTGTGTCGAAAAGCATGCTCCCTCACATGATCTGGAAAAAGCAACATTCCACACACTGGATGAAATTACGCCTAAGCTTGCCTTCGGTATCGGCTGCTTTCAGTGCCTTGCCCTCTGGCCCGGCTTTTCCCGCTCTGCAGCAACCATTATGGGCGGTATGCTCCTCGGAGCACGCCGTACTCTTGCCGCGGAATATTCTTTTCTAGCTGCCGTGCCTATTATGTTCGCTGCAACCGGCTATGACGTATTGAAAAATTATCAACTCTTTACTACTGCCGATATTCCTTTTTTTGCTGTAGGATTCATAGTCTCATTTCTTTCAGCATTAATTGCAGTTAAGACATTCATCACACTTGTTGGCAAGATGACGTTCAGACCTTTCGCGTGGTACCGATTAATTATCGCACCGCTAGTATACCTTTTCTGGACTTAGACTTTTTTGTTTCTAACTTAACTTTTTTCAAAAAATGCTTGCATTGTGCTTGAGATTTCCTTAAACACTCTCCCGTCGCAACAAACTGCGACGCACAAGAGATGGCGAGGTAGCTCAGTTGGTTAGAGCATGCGGCTCATATCCGCAGTGTCGGGAGTTCAATTCTCTCCCTCGCTACCACCTCTTGTTCCTATATATTTTGATGGCGAGATAGCTCAGTTGGTTAGAGCATGCGGCTCATATCCGCAGTGTCGGGAGTTCAATTCTCTCTCTCGCTACCAAAGAAAAGACAAGGGTCGTAGATGAAAATCTACGACCCTTTTTTCGTTTTTACGAACTTAATGACTATTAACAACTAATTAGAGCTCCTAACTAGACGCAATGTTGCCTACCTCATTCGAGGGAACATTTCATTATGAGCAAATGAATTCAGCGTCCCAACATAAAATATTTTACTTTGGTCAGCTTCTCTTGAAAATGGTCAGGAAGTTTTTTGTACAGGTAATGAAAACTCTTAAAATCAAAAAAACGCTCTCTCAGCGTATGCTTAAAGTGAATAATCTCAGAGTATAGCATAGCCTCGTAATATGGAGTCTGTCTGGCGTATTGCCAAAAATATGTCGCCAATTCACGCTGAGGTTCACGCCATGGCTTAATTGAAGAGGCATAGTGGAGTAAAAACGGTGAATCACATCCCAACAGATACAACTCATACAATTCTTTTCCCAACTCTTTTTGCAAGTCATCTGCTAAAAAAGGAAGATTCCACATCACATTCCATTGGTAATCCAAATAATGCACTCGCCCCTGACACACTGCATTTAACACGCACTGGTCAAGAACTCTTGGCTGAGGTAGCTCTTCAAGAACTTCAATGCATCTTTGCAACAAGTCACAACGTCGCATCTCCTCAGTATTAAATAGCAAAACCCCTGCCTGAAAAATGCCATCCAGGTCCAAAATTTTCAACTCATCCAGAAAATACTCTTTCCAACCTCGTATAGAATTTATCTGCTGAGTCACACCCAAATCCCGCACCGCACCGATCAACGAATCCTTCAAATTTATGACATACAGTTCCTGAACATCTCTAAGGGCAACAATGTCACAATCAAGATAAAGGACCTTATCATAGTCGCTAAAAATTTCAGGGATGAAAAATCTAAAGTATGTAGGGAGAGTATAATAGGCTTTTGTCACAAACAAAACATGAAACCGCTGCTCCATAAATTCGTTAACATTGAATAGCCGTATGGAAACATTCTCTGCTCCCATAGAAAGTATACTCTTTCGCGCGCTCGAAGACAGTTCCTGATGTAGTACGACAAAATCGTAGTTATGCTCATCAGAAGCCTGTTGAATAATAGATTGGATAGTCACACACAAATAAGGCACATACTGTGGATCTGTAGAAAGACAAATGGCAACGTTATTTTCTATAAAAGCTGGTGAAAGCATTGTTTCCTTCAATCAACATAGTAAAATTAAAAAAAGCAACCAGATGAGGTGCAAACAAATCAGGAAAGAAGTCCTATTCTTTTTAATATTCGTCCTGCCCAGAATCGTGAAAGCCCGAACATCAACTTATGCAATGGATATTTCGGAAAAGTCTCTAACTCACCACCCACGTAATTCCTTTTTGAGACCATACCCTCGATACCCAAATGTACATCTATACCCAACATGGTTTTGTTGGATATTTGTCGATTGAATAACAAATCATACAAAAAACACCCAACTTCATCAGCAGAAAGACTCTTACTTCCAAAAGAATCGCCCTCTACATAACGCATTCCCTTTAATGAAGAAAAGATTCCCTTGCCGAAAGCCATCACATGACAATCATACACCAACGCTTCAACAAGCGTTGTACTGTTTAAGCCTATCACAACAGCCGCTTCTGCCAGACAATCATGCAACGGAGCCGTTCCATCTATTCGAAAGTCGGTACGGCTAAACTTTGGGCATTCTGCAATACTCAGAGGGTGTGGACGGATAACAACATTGTATCCTTCAGGAATCCAACATTCAAGCATACCCACAAACTCTTGATTCGATTTATAGGGAGAAAAGCATTGTACGCTGGTGTCGCTCTCGATCTGTAATGGAACCAGCACAAGGTTAGATTTTTTGGTAAGCTCTCTGCCTGCCCGTATCTCTGCAAGGGCACTTTGAAGCTGCTTTTCCTGAGCAGGAACCAGTGTCTTGGAATATGATGTTTGTGAAATGGAGCTGTTTCCATTCACTCCCGAGGGATCACAATAAAAATAGTCACGCTGGAGAAGCCACCCCAGTTCCAGATGATAAAGTTGGGCATGCAGATCCAGTTCACCGACCACGCTTATGAAGTCCTGATGAAATTCATCCAGCCCATTCCAGATGAGGATTCTATCAGGAGTAAGAGCTGTCAGGTAGTCGTGATATTCTTTCTTCCGTCTCACTAACTGAGCAAAGCCTAATTCTGCATCTTCTGGACAATACACAGATGTCGAAGCCCTATTCCCTCTCACAAGTTCTGCCATAGGACCGGAACAGTTTACCCAGCCGAACTCGCCTTGTCCGCCATTTAGTCGACAACGCACTCGTTCATCCACGAGACAAAAAACCTCATGCCCAAGGCTTCTCAAATGACTACGAAGACGCTTGCAAAATAAGGCTCTATTAATATCCGGTATAGGTTCATAAAAAAGAATTCGCAAATACTACCTCGACCATGTGGCTAGTTTTTAAGAGAGGCTGCATAGGCAGCAAGCACTTCTTTAGTCTCGCCAACCATCTTGGTTACGCCATTTTCAATCCAAACAACGGAGGAACATAGCTCCCGAATAGTATTTGCGTTATGCGAAACAAAGAGAACAGTCTGTCCAGAAAGCATTTTTTCTTTCATTGCAGCAGTTGATTTTTTTCTAAAAGATTCATCCCCTACTCCGAGGACTTCATCCACGAGCAAAACGTCTGGAGACATTTCCATAGCAACAGCAAAACCAAGTCGTGCTTTCATGCCTGAAGAATACGATTTCAAAGGTTCCTCAAACCAATGACCAAGCTCGGCGAAGTCGTTGATGCCATCAAGACTCGCAAGTGCATCTTTTCGCGAATGCCCCAAGAACATTGCGCCTAGAATTGCATTATCCCGGCCAGTCAACTCTGTCGAAAAACCAAGCTGAAGCGTAAGAAGAGAGATAGAGACGGGAGTGTGCCGAATAACATTGCCAGCATCAGGTTGAATCACACCAGCTACAAGGCGGAGCAATGTTGACTTGCCAGCTCCATTCCGCCCAATAATACCTATAGTTTCCCCTCGGTTAATAGAAAATGAAACATCATTTAGTGCCTCATACTTCCCAACCCTTAAGAAACCCTTGCGAACCGAATAGGTGCAACCAACGTTTTCAAGACTAATGATAGGTGTTGTGATCATTGCTGACAGATCCGAGGATAAATGTGGTCAAGTTTTCGTAGGACAACCGCAGAAATAAGAAGCAATATGAAACCTGTGATCGTCAGATAGCCAAGATATGCCCAATCAGGCCATTTTCCATACATCAAAATATCACGGTAACTCTTTATTAACCCTGCAATCGGATTCAAATACATAATGAAGCGATGCTGTGACAGCACTACTGAGTCAATATTATAAAAAATACCACTTGCGTACATACCAAGACGCACAACTGTCGAAACTATAAATTGTAAATCAGGCACAAAAGGAACAATTGCAGAGCAAAAAGCCCCAACACCTATAATATAAAGCAACTGTATAGCCATCAATAGTGGTAAAGCAAGCCAAGTCCAAGAAACTGGAGTTGGATAAAAAATTAAAAAAACAAGTAACAAAGTTAAGACAAAAAGATGTTTAAATGTTCCCCGTAAAATAACTTCAAGAGGAAAAAACATCTTCGGAATGTCTACTTGTAGCATTAAGCCCTTATTTGCGAGAATACTATTCGAAGATTGTGTAACTCCATTCGCAAACCATTGCCACGGTACAAGACCTGTCAACAAAAATGCTACATAATGAGGAGTACCACTATTTAAAAAAATCCCAAAAACAATATAAAAGACTAGCATAGTGAGAACTGGCTCTAGAACCCACCAAAAATAATTCAAATAATAGCGCGATACTTCTGTACGCAAATTAGCGAGCGCTTTGACCTTTAATAAAGGAAAAAAATTCCGGTTTAGCATCTGTGACATCACCACTAAGGATAAATTTTATGAAATAAAAATCTTTTAAAAGCGCTAATATTAGAAACTGTTGCCACAATAAATTCAGCTACTTTAAACCAGCGTAAGCAGGTATACAAAAAACAAATATCGCGGTGGGCATATTGAGAAGGCAGCTTATCTACTTCTAATAGTTTTTTTATTCTTTTCACTTCAAAAAGCAGCTTCTCCTTATTAAATGGCTTAGCAAGGCGAAGACCCACTAATGAATAAAATTGCGAAAAAGTTATGAACATAAAAAAATCATAATTGGGCACATTCTTTTCACGCAGCCAGTCATATTGCTGATTCCAATTAAAAATAACAGCATCTACTTTTTCATCAGCTAAAGCTATTGATTGAGCGGCATGTTGACGATAATAATACCCTGCATATTTAACAAAAGATATTTTTGGATTACAGTAATACAGACTAACAATAAATTGTGCATCTTGAAACGATGCACCAGAGCTTTCTGGAAAAACAACATGATTCTCTAACAAAAATCTCCGTCGATAAATCCCATTCCAAAGTGCAGGATGTGACCGCCACATCAAAGAAATTCGCTCCTCTACATTGCCATTCGTCTCTTCGGGACACAAACGAGTAGTTCCACCACCCCTTTCATTATCTAGTTTATAAAACCTTTCACACTTTACAATATCTGCTAAAGATTGTTCTGCTTCAATGACTAATTTTTCGTAAAATAAAGAGTCCAGCATATCATCTGGTTCAAAAATAGCTATATAATCCCCAGACGCATACTTTATCCCAGTATTACAACTTGCTCCATAGCCTTTATTTGCTTGATCTATTACAATAAACCTCGAATCCTTTTGGGCAAATTCAGTAATAATGTCAAAACTAGAATCGCTTGAACCATCGTTAACAACAATAATTTCAAGCTGTTCATACGTTTGGGCTAATACTGACTGGAGGGCAACCCTTAAATAATGTTCCTGGTTGTATGTGGGAACAACTACAGACAATCTTATCATTATAACATACCATATTTGCTAAAACTAAAATAATCACCATACCGATATCGGAATTTTTGAAGAATTGAGAATAACGCCATTGTTTTCTACTTAAATTTCAATAGTTCCACCTGTTAAGAATCATCAAAAAAGATAACCCTAAGCTAGTTCTTACAAAGAAAGTTCATCTGCTGTATGGTTAATGTTCGATCTAGCAATAAAACTTTAACATCTCACAACGGCAAAATGACCATTTTTATTTTTCCACCACCTGAAAAAATTTACCCCAATATTATAGCGGGTACATATTCTTTTTCTAGTGACTTTCTTAGCCTGATAATTACTGGCGTCCAGTTCACCGAGCTTTACACACCATTTGTACTAAATGTTAGCTTAGATTCTTTCGGGTACGATCTGAAAAATATTGCTATTCTGTCTAGTTAGGTATCTGCAATCAGGCTGTTAAAACAACGTATTTTATGACAGCCCAGTAAGCCCAAATAGATTATCCTGCTCCACCTCCCCACTATTACCTCATCAATGTATAGAAGATATGTCAAAAACCTTGTTCAGCTTAGAGACCTCGTAATTAAACAAGGTCGTCCACACCTTAAAAAGTCTGGACGACCTTAGATATTAGAAATCTATCTGGCTTTAAGTATTTTTCTTCTTTTATGCTTTACAAAAAAGTACATATTGCGCGTTATAACCCAAAAAGGAGAAATGAATTTTCCAAACAGTGCATGCTTGGACTTAAAGTTTAGGGCATACTCGTCAATATAACATTCCAGTTGATACACCAGATCGGAAATTGGCAATCTAGATAAACTACCACCAATTACAGGACTCTTAGCACTAACAAGTTTTGGTTTTGGTTTTGGTTTTGGTTTTGGAATGCTGCTTCTTTTACCGCCGGATGAAAAGCCTATAGGCAACAAGACATCCACAAAAGACAAAATGGCTGTTGTAGAAATAGCTAGTCCTCTATACTTAGTATAAACATCAGGATGATCATTTATGATCCCCCTATAAATACCAATATATCTCCTAACTGTATTTGAATATGCGTTTTCAAAAACTTCATATATCTCATTAGTTCTTAGAAAAAGAGAAATATCCATCAGATGATTGTGCATTGCCAACGCACCTTTTTTTTCTTTAAACGAAGACATCGTTTGCCCCTGACGTTCATACCGATGAATGACAAGCTGTTTTTTTAGAAAAGTTATTGTTGAGGCTTGAGTAATACAATACCAATGAAACGGATTGTCTTCATGAAAAAAATCAACCTCAGGAAAAAATATTTTATTATCGTGCAAAAAAGAAGTCTTATAAATCTTTCTCCAAGGAACTGGGTTCATTTCCAAAGATAGTTTCTGCATTGAATAAATATCATTACGGTTAGATCGTATTCGATTAAGTATAAAGTTCCAAGAATCGTCTTCTTTTGCCCCAGAGACTGATTTACTTTGCATAAATAATTTTTGAAAATCAGCAAGTAATATATCTGAATCAAAACATATGGCTTTTGTAAGACCTTCGAACAGAACATCAACATTAAGTAAATCATCACCATCAAGAAAAGCCAAATAGCTACCTTTAGCTTCTTTTATGCCAATGTTAGCAACAGTAGAGACTCCTCCTATACTATTTTCATTTAGCATGACTGATTTTACATGATCAGATTTAGCACACCATTTGCTTATTATTTCTTGAGTGCTATCCGTTGATGCATCATCGACAATAATAACTTCGTACTTGGAATGTGGCAGCTTAACTGAAAGTGGCTTTATAAAGGACATCGCTTCATCTAAATAATCTTCAAGATTATAAGTTGTAACGATCACACTTAACCACAATTCATCTTTCTCATAAATAGAATTGAAAAGTTCTGGTCTTTTTTCGTACAAAAGATTGAAGCAATATTCTCTGCAAGAATACTCGGCATCATCATATCTAAAATACTGATAAAAAATTTCATTAGAGAAAAAAGTACACAACAAGTCCGCTGCTTCTCTTTCGAAACGGATAACTTGCTCATCTCTTTTTAAAAATCTTACACGATGCTTTATATTACTTACAGCCATTGCTAACAAAGCAACTTTTGCATCCTCGGATGTTTTTTCAGAATCTGAAATCGATAAAGTTGATCGTAGCACATCAAAAACTATAAATGATCTTTTATCAAATACATGAGTGAGAGAATCACTAGGAACTTTTCGCTTAACATGCACATAGTATGGTTGGGAATGCCACTTCTCATCAATAACAACATGTTGGGCTGTTAACATAGCCTCAATATAAAATCTCAAATCATTATGAATATAAACATCTTGAAATTTAATATTATTATTCCTAATGAATTTATGGCTAAAAATTTTATTCCATGGAAATCCAGCAAGATACAATAATTTAATTCTATCTTCGTCGCCTAAAACTTCCCCATTCCCATATCGGGAAAACAATGTTAGATCTTTCCCCCCAATAAATGAAGATTTACGTGTCTTTTCATCATAGTAAGAACTTCCTATTAGATAGACATCTGGTTCTATTCCACCCAAATCTTTTTTCAAATTTTTCAGTGCATCTATCTCTAGGTAATCATCCCCATCGACAAACCATAAAAATCTACCCCTTGCATGTTTCAGTCCATAGTTCCTTGCAACCCCAGCGTTTCTTCCTTCTGTTTCCAAGACTGTTACATGGTCGTAAATTCGTTCATATTTCTTTAATATACTAAGGGTATTATCTGTAGATTTGTCATCTACAAGAATTATTTCGTAATCTACAAAATCTTGGTTAAATATAGAATATAGACACTTATCAATATGATCTTCAAGATTAAAGCACGGAATAATGATACTGATAAAACAACTAGAGGAATTATCCTCTAGCTCAACACCTGCGGAAGCTTTCTTGACCGTCGTACAACCCATTGAATTTTCCATTTTTTCCATGTCTACATTTTTTTACTAAACAATCCACTGTAAGTAACATTCGCTGGAAGAGTGCAGTGAGCGTTACAAGCCCCTAATCAACATCTACGTAAAAAATTTTATGCTTTGCTCCAATTTCGAATTCATGAGAAAAAGCACGAGCTGTATTCATGGCTTCGCGGATACTGACATCCATATCTAAATATCTATACGTCCCTAGCCGTCCAACAAAAGTTACGTTTGTCTCATTCGTCGCTTTTGCAATATATTTTTCTAACAAGTTATTCTTTGCTGACAACCTGATTGGGTAATAAGGTATCTCACTCTCTTTGCACTCTTTGCTATACTCACGAAAAGCAACACTTTGAGAGTGAACTTCCCAAGGTGCAAAATGCTTATGCTCAGCAATACGTGTATATGAAACATTTTCATCTGCATAATTCATTACTGCACACCCCTGATAATCACCATCTAGTTCAATACGTTCGAATTCAAGAGTGCGATATTTTAACCGTCCCAACTCATAATTATAAAAACCATCTATTGCTCCAGAATAAAACACATGGTCATAATTTTCTGCATCACTTCTGGAAAAGTTCGTATCAAGTTGAACGGTTATATTTGAATGACTTAACATTTTTGCAACAAGTTCCGTATACCCATTAGTAGGGATTCCCTGATACTTGTGAAAAAAATAGTTATCATCGTAAGAAAATCGTACAGGTAATCGCTTTAGTATACTTGCTGGAAGGTCTTTTGGGTCAATCCCCCACTGTTTAATCGTATACCCTTTAAAAAAAGCATCATAGATTTCTTTGCCTACAAACTTTAAAGCTTGCTCTTCAAAATTAGCTGGTTCACTAATCGAATTATCTGCTTGAGCTTGGATCCACTCTCTTGCTTCCAATGGAGCGAGGCATTGTCCATAAAATTGATTAATTGTATGCAGATTAATCGGCAAAGAATATATACGCCCTTTACTAGTTGTTTTAACACGATTTATAAAAGGCCTAAAATCCCCGAACTTTCTTATAAAGTCCCATACTTCAACATCATCAGTGTGAAAGATATGCGGCCCAAACTTATGAACCATAACGCCTGTTTTCTTATCCCGCTCACAATAACAATTCCCACCCACATGGCTCCTCGAATCAACCACTGACACAGAAGCACCTTTTTTTGCTAATAAATGTGCTATCACAGCGCCTGAAAGGCCTGCCCCAACTACAAGAACATTCATAGACACTTTTTATTCCTTTTTTCAATTACCATTAGGAGTTGAATAGAAGTAAATACGCAGAAAAAAACTCAAGGATAGTCACCTTTAATCGCCACCAAAATATTCATTCTTTAGAAACACATAAGCTTGATTCACCTCTGGCATGTTTGTTCAATCAAATGCCACTTTTTATCTAAAGCGAATTGGTTAGAACGAATTCTAATAAGGTCGTCATTCTTTTTTACAGGTAAAAAACGTGACCTTGAAACATTCACAATCTGTGCATCTGAAAAATTGGATATTAAGTTTCCCATAGCACTCTCTAGTTGAATAACATCAGGTGAAGTTAGATCATTTGGATCACATTTTTTCTTATTGCATATAGGCTCAAGACAGATTCCCATGGATATTTTTTCTTTCAAAATCTCAAGATTGACCCACAGAGAGTTCGTGTTAAAAACTCCATATTTTTTAATATCTTGAAAGTGTTTAAGATCTGATCGACTGCAATGAGCAATCTCTCTCAATATGAACCGCCCATGTTTGTTCTTAGCAAGATGACCTCCCTTAGAATCAAGTTTGGTACGTTCAGTAACCTCCATTAAAAATGGAATGTTTTCTTTTTCCATATACCCCAACAGCTCTGGAGCAACGGTAGCACCTAGGTTATCTGCATTTGAAATGAACGCATATTTAATACCTTTCGATAACAACAAGTCTAATAAGCCCGAAGATGCTAGCGTGAAATAAATATCACCATGTCCTGGGGGATTCCATTCGGCTCCAGGGCGTGATGAATAAGATACAGGTTTCCAGGTTTCGGTATCTATTTTGGGAAATGTTCCTTGCAAAAAAGAAGTTGGAATTCCGGTAGAACCGTTAGAGAACTCCTCTAACATTGCTCTCGTGTCGTCATTCGTATTAAAGCTGTTCATAAACAATAAAGGTAAAATACACAGGAAGTTATCTCTTGCAAAAGCAATTTGCCTAACAATGATATCTAGAAAAGAAAAACCATCTTTCACGTGAAGAAGTGATTTGGCTTTTTGTAATCCCATGGTAGTACCTAGCCCACCATTTAGCTTAATAACAGCAAGTGAAGATAGTAAGCTCTTACCGACTGCTTCGTAACAAAAAAGTTCAGAATGCGAGCAAACTTCTTCATATAATACTGGGGTGATATCTTCTTCACGTATCAAAGCCTGTCCTTCAATCAAAGCTTTTGTATACATCGCTTCGAACAAAGAAATATGTAACTCCGAAACATTCGCTATGCGCATCTTTGTTTTGCATTCCAACATCGCCTCATCAAAAGCCATCAAATTAGCTGCTTGCATTTGTTAAAACTTCCAAAGGATAATTTTTATTATGTTCAACATGCGGCTGATCAAACGGATTGACCTCTAACATCCACCCGCTAAAAACAGTGACCAGTTCCATTATCGAAATCAACTTTTCAACTTCATATTCGACGCTAGACAAGGCACTAACTAACTAACTAACTAACTCCATTGGCACTTCTAAAAAAAGTTCTGACCTTCTTGTAGTGAGCTTGATTAAGAAAAATACCAATGCCATCTTTTAGGGCATCTAAAATACTTGCTGCAGTGAATGTTGCCCCGTTACGCAACAGCAGAAAGAAGCATACTACCACAATCGTTCTTCCCTAGGCTTTTTGACCACAACTGAAAAAGCCAATCTCCAAACTTGCTAACAGTGGAAAACAACTGAACCAAACAAGCACCAACTATCCATTCTTTATGGATTCGTATCCCCAGAAAGCAATTTGGAGGACTCTGACTGAGCACCTAGAACTAAGGAAGCCAGTCAAGCAGCAGGCAAGGTTGAATAACAATCAAAATATTTCACATGAAGAGTTAGTTTCAAAAGATTCAGCTTGAGTGTGATCTCTTAGCTTCTATGAAGGCACCAACGCTCTCTGCCAGCTAACCAACTATCATTATTTATTTTTTTTTTGCAAGCTTTTCGTCCCAAGACTAATCAAGTTCTAATTGGCCAACCTGTTCCATAAGGCTACACCGCCAAAGAACAATCAATAAATAAACTAAAAAACAATTATTTAGATAATAAACACTTTTTAGTAATGATATGTTCTTGTTCCACATCATAGTGTATTTCAACCGACCCTATAGTGCTCCCCACAGAAATAGGAAATAAAAGTACCCCCTTCGAACTACCCCTTTTCAGGCTAATACAAAAAACGAATTCCTCCTTCAAACGAATGTCATGCACCTTGAAACAAACCAGTAAACACGCGCCTAAAGCGTAATAAAATCATTCTTCGTACAGCTACGAAATTAAAGCTCAACAGAATCCAGTGAGGTTTCCCGTATCACTATCCAAATTATTTTTTACATACTTCGATCTTGCTCCAAACTTGTGAACACATAGTTTAGCCATTATATTGAATAAAAGAAGAAATGGAGATGGGGGTTCGAAAATGTAGATCATATGATGCTGATCTCAGAAGGAATGCTGTATAGCTAACTAAAGAACCGGAGCTATCGTTGCTGATGTAACTAGATAAGTTGGGAAATCCCCACTGACATGCTTTACTGTTGGCGTAGGAAGCCTTCAATACAAAGCCAAACTGCTCTTCACGAAAGAAGAAATAAAGCTTTGACAATGAACAACGAGAGTTCAAAAGATTACGGAAGAGGCTTCAATGTACTGAGGTGGAGCGTGATCTGTTAAAAAGCTTGGGATATTTTTCGCAGAGCATCGAAGTGAGGTTCAAGTTTGTAAAGTCAAACCACTCTATGTTTTCAATGAAGAAAATATGCCAGACCCTATATACTGGGCGCAAGCATCCAGAGCCACATCTCACCGGTAACTTTCTGACTTCGCAAGGCACATCAGGAAGATACAACGAACAGAATAGAATGGCCCCATGTTCACTTCTGAACTACGTGATAAGCCGTTATTCTAGAATGTAAGCCAGCCTTGTGTTGCCAAGTACATGCGAGTACCGGGATTCCGCTGTAAACACGCAAAAAGATTTGTTCCTACAACTGATTCAACCCACACAGAGCCTATTGCTTCTAATTTGTTCGACCGTAATTTTATTGCGCCTGCTTCAAATATGGCGTGGGTCACAGATATTACGTTCATCAAGATTGGAGAAAAGTGACATTACCTGGCCGTGGTCTTTGACATATATTTCAGAATGGTTTTTGGTTGGGATTTAAGTGATCGTTAGAGCGGTATTCCGTTCTCCATGCATTCAAGAAGGCTTAGCACGTTGAAAACCACCTTCCGGCCTTCTGCTCCACAGTGACAAAGACGTGCAATATACAAACAAAGATTCCTGAAACTATTTGAATAAACATAGCGATATTCAAGTAATGACTAGTTTCCCCCTGCTTACTTTGAGCATCGCTATGAACAGTATGCTTGTGGCTTAATTTGGTTCCACATTTTCGTTGTAGGATCATTCAATACGAATTGATATTGGGATAACACTGACTACAATTAATTTTCCACTTCCAACCAAATACAAAGCACATATGTGTCCCTCAAGAATTTTAAGCTAAAAAATGCCATAACAGTTTTCATTATTTCTATTTTTTAACCCGTAAGCAGGATATCCCATAGAAAAACTTAATGGCGAGCACTTCTCTCAACAAGCATGAGCCGTTCCTCATCAGGCCAACACAACGCTTTGCAAGATCGTTAAAGATTGTAAAAAAAACATCTATAAATCAAGTTGAGTAAACAACCACAAAAAAATAATGCACGAAAGTGACATCAATGTACTCAAGCCATCTATTCATAAAAACGAATTCCAAAACTTTATAACTGTAATAAATATCAACGCATAAATAACGTCAAAAGTAATTTCAGCTTGAAATAATTTGTTTTTTAATAGAGGAGTATTTCAAGAATCCGCGTTACTAGCCCTACTTATTGTAATTTTACATTAACAGTTCGTTCACCCTACTGTCGGGTCAATTTCAATAACTATGCTCAAAAAACTTCTTTGTATTGCCTGCTCAGAGGAACGGATAGCACTTTGCCAGTTTACTACGAATTGGCGAGGCTCTCAATTGCTGGATCACCAGATTATTCCTATAAGTACTTTGGAAGATTCTCAAAGATTTGCTAAAGAACTTACTGCCGCTATTGATCGTCATAACCTGTGGTCAAATCAATATAGTATATCTTTCCCTGCACACACTGCCATTCTTCGTAATTGGGATTTTCCATTCACCACTCCGAAACAAATTGCCCAAGCTCTTGAATTTGAGCTCGAGCAGGAAATTCCTTTCACCTCAGAAGAAGTAATTACTGACTTACAATTTGGTGCAAAAACCCCTCAGGGGCGCAAAGCAGTATCTGCAACAGTTCATAAAGAATTCCTTTCAACAATAGTACAGGAATTACAAACCTGCGGCATAGACCCTCAACATATAACCATTGATGCTTTTTCACTTGCAAAGATAGCAGGAGATATTTGCACAAAGGCACCAACGCTTCTCATAAACATTGATGCCCGAAGCACGCAGTTAGTGTGCCTTGAAAACAACGTTCCATGCGCTGTTTCCCAGATTCCTTACGGTATACAAAACATTCAGAAAGCCTTGCAGCTTCAGCTTAGTGCAACCCCGGATGCCATAGAAAGACTCTTATTCTTTTCTGACATATCAACGCTAGACGACACTGTTCCATCAGACGAGCAGACATTTAAAGAAGCGTTAATCTCACAACTGCGACATCTTGCTAAACAAATTTTGCTGAGTGCAAATGCAGACATGCCTTCCGCAGATTTCTTATTAATTTGTGGAGATCTGGCACGGCTACAAGGAATTGAAAATTTCTTCACAGAAGAGCTTGGTCTTCCAACCACAGCAATTCACAACCACCCAAATGCTTCCAAATTATTTTCAATCGAAGATAAAACAGACTGGCTTGAGTGTCTGCCTGCGCTTGCATTAGCACCTGCAAAGAACACGAATTTTCAGCAGCAAAAAACCATCAACTTCCGAAAAGATGAATTTTCATTTTCAAAAAAACGTGACCCACTAGTCCACATAACTACTTATACGACTGTCCTTGCCTGTATCCTTATGATTACGTTCTCTCTTTCTCTTTTTGCTCAGGGACACCAGAATGATTTACGTGCCGCAGACCTTAATGCTAACCTTAAGAAAACGCTGGAAAAAACTTTACCTAAGGTAAACAAATCATTCGGCACCATTCAGTACACAAGCATTCTAAAATCACGCCTTGCTCAGCTACACGGCAAACCAAATGCAAACGGCAACAAGGCAGGAATTGACTCATTAGACCTGCTATTAGCCTTACATAAAAACACACCTAAGTCGCTTGATATTTCCATGGAAGCTATTAGGATTACAGAAAAAAACATTGGATTAGTAGGAACCACAAACAGTTACAACACACTTGAAAAGTTACGCTCTCAATTAGCAAAAAGCTCATATTTTAAAGCTGTAACTATTCGCGGTGCTACAAACCAAAAAAAACAAAAACGTATTCGTTTCGAGTTAGAAATAGAAAAGGCAGGCTAGCATGAGACAGAATCATCGCACCCTTATTCTTGGCATCTGCGGTGTTCTTTTGTTGAGCATTCTCCAGTTCATACTTTTACCAGCCATGGACTATAAAGAAGACATGGAGCGACAAGTTATCCAGAACACTAACGCGATAGGAAAACTTGAAATTCTTACAAAAGAATACTCTCTGCAGCTACAAAAGCGAAAAGCACTGTCTAAGGGCTTAGACAAAAACAAAGGGACACTATTTGCAATTGTCGAAAAAGTTGCCCGTGATCTGCGTATTAACCGCAATATTGATGCTGTGCGCCCAAAAAAGCATGACCTTAAAAATAATCTAGTAGAGGAAGAAGTTACGCTTCGATTCAAAGGGTTATACCAAAGACACCTCGTGAGTTTTCTATATAAAATAGAAAAGAATCTTCAGGGTATTACTGTCAAAAACCTGAACATAAAACAAACAAAAGCAAAGATGCTGGATGTTGACATTGCACTTACTATGGTCACTTCAGTAAAATAGCAGGCCACGCCATGCAGGTATCTTCACAGGAAACAGCACAGGTAAACCCATTTGGGGAACAATTCCGTACGTTCCAATTTTACCCGTCCGAAAGTCACAAGAAAGTAGTCCACAGAATTACTCGAGGACTTGAATGTAACTGTGGGCTTATTTTGCTTACCGGAGAAATTGGCATCGGCAAGACCTCGGTCTGCAGGCATATTATGCAGTCCTTCGGGGATAAATATATTTTTGCAGAAAGCGGAAATCCCTTCTTCAAGCCCTCAGAACAGCTCTATAATTTCTGTAAGCAATACGGCATCGATACTACAAGCCGTAACTCCATTAGTGATTTAACTGAAGGGTTGTATGATTTTTTCATGCAACAGGCTGAATTAGGTAAAAAGCCTGTCATCATTATTGATGAAAGCCATCTGCTAGGCGAAGAGCATTTTTCTTTACTTTTGGCCTTATACAACATGCGACTTGGCGCCATTCCACTTGTCCAAATTATTCTCATCGGTCAGGTCGAGATTATGGACAGACTAAAACAACCGGGATTAGAGGCGCTAAATCAACGGATAGGTGTACGCTGTGAATTGTTTCCAATGAATATGGAGGAAACAGAAAATTATGTGCAATTCAAACTTATTAATGCAGATTTTTCAGATCTTTCAATCTTCGATAAAAAAGCACTCACCCGAATTTGGAATGTAACAGGTGGACTACCCCGTCTTATCAACCACATATCGTCTCACGCATTAGACACGATAACGTTTTCCGGAACTTCAAAAATTTCTTCTGCGCTGATAGATAAAGTTGCATCTGACCCCATGTATCAAGGCTTATTTACAATCCGTACAATAAAACAACAACGTAAGTATGGAATGTTCATTACGCTGGCTCTTATAAGTGCGCTGCTTGGATGGTCGGCATATCAATTAAATGTTTCTGCACTTCTAAAAACGTACGCAGAGCAAACGCTTTTTCATAAAGAAATTACACAAAGCGAAATAAACGCTCGTCCAGAAACAAGCTCTAAGACAACGGCTCCCTCATCAGCACCACTTTCACCCAAAATTGAAACTAACATTCTGGCAATACTCCCACCACTGCCTGAGGCACCGGAGCTTACAGAGCTGGATTCAAAAATCACTAAAGACACCACGGCTGAAAGACGACTGACCATACCAACGAAGAACAGCGCTGTTTCCGTAACTGTCTATGACGCCCCTGAAAAAGAAACTTTTTCTGTAGCGTCTAGAGAGACAAGAACACAACAAGAAAACAGCGCTATTATTTCGCAAGCACTAAAAAGCATACAACTAGAAGCCACATCAAAAGATAATTCTACACAACCTTCCAATGAGGTACTGGACGAGCCATCCCACCCTGCACTCGAAGCTTTACAGATTGACGCACTTGCATGGTCAAAAGATCCTTCCACACGAATGGTGGTTATCGGTAATCAAGTTTTGCATGAAGGAGATCAGGTTGGAACTTTTGTGCTCAAAACTATCGGGCGTGACCACCTCATCTTCTCATTAAACGGAATAGACTTTAAGAAAAATGGTAGATCGTAAGGAGTACATAATGACTCAGAGTAGACAAATGAAACAAAAAAAACAGTCAAAAGAAGCAGGCTTCACCTTAATGGAGCTGATGGTAGTTATTGTTATTCTCGGTATCCTTGCTTCTATCGTTGTTCCAAGATTTCTTGATGAGCCGCACAAAGCGCGTGTCGTAAAAGTAAAAATGCAAATTCAAGGTTTTTCCACAGCTGCCAAACGTTTCTACCTTGATAACGGCTACTACCCTAGTACCGAACAGGGACTACAAGCGCTTGTAAATAAGCCCACTACAGGACGTGTTCCTAAACAATTCCCGAAAAATGGCTACATTGGAAAAATACCAAAAGACCCTTGGGATAATGATTATGTGTACATTTCACCAGGATCCCACGAATCCTTTGATCTTATCTCCTTTGGGGCAGACGGCGAAGAAGGTGGCATAGATGATGGTTCTGACATCCAAAGCTGGAATCTTGAATAAGAATCACGAATCAGGCTTTACCTTATTCGAATTAATTGTAGTTGTTGCCATTCTTGGAATAGTACTTGGACTTACTATTCCAAGCATCAACTTCTCAGATCCTGAACGTGACATGGACACTGTTGTGAGACGGCTAGCTGGAGCAGTTTCAGAAGCTCGTTCACGCGCGTTGCTTAAACGAGAGGCACTCGAATTACACCTTGAGCCTAAACACATACTTCTCGTTCAGCGCAATGGAAAGCAACAGCTAGGAAAATCAGCCCTTCCAACTACGGTAACTATTTCCCGTGTAATTGTAGACGAAAAAAATCAGCGCACGTTGTTGTTTACTCCAAAGGGAGTAACGCAAACTGCTACAGTTGAGATTAAGTCACAATCAGGAATTCGCACGTTATTCATCAAACCCATTCAAGGTATTTCCTATTAGAAATAGCTTCAATAGGTTTGGTTGTTTTGTAACCATTTCTAATCATCCAATGATTGAGTGAGCCACTTATGATTCGTAATACCTTATACACAATACTCATCAGCCTTGTACTACTGTCTGGTTGTGCAAAGAAGAAGACAGCTACGCAGGAAGTACCAGAGCTTAAAGAAGCAACTACTAAGGCTATAACTTTGCAAAAGGAAGGCAGCTTTCAAGAAAGCCTAGTCTGGTACGCTCAAGCATTGAAGATTGCAGAAACTCCGCAATTACGTAATGGAGCAGGTGCAGCATTACTTTCTACTGGCTCCACTGAAGCAGCACTAAAAGAGTTTGATCGTGCACTTACCTTTACCCCGTCCTCACCGGACCTCCTCGCCAACAGAGGTACCGCGTTGTACCTTCTTAAAGAATATGATGATGCTCATTCTTCTTTTGACAAGGCGCTTTCATATAACCCATCACATGCCGAAGCTCTTAACGGCAAAGCCCTCGTGCAACTTTACAAGAAGAATTACGAATCAGCATTAGTACTTTTTCTTCAAGCTAGAAAAGCTGCTCCTAACAATGCCTACATTATATACAACACGGCCATCGCCTTTGAAGCAGCAGGACTGCTAGAAGATGCAGAAAAAATATTTACACAGTATATCAAAATAGCTCCTAAAGATGCCAAGGCTTTTAACGGGCGAGGAGTCACGAGATTAAAGCTGGAAAAATATGCCGCATCCGCTCAAGACTTCAACAAGGCAATTGCACTAGAACCAACAGCTGGAAAATTTTACTACAACAGAGGGTTGTTGTGGCAAAAGCAACTCAACTATACTGATGCAGTAAAAGATTACACCCGAGCTATTGCATACACTCCTGACAATAGTGCCAGCTATGTAAACAGAGGGGACACCTACTTTCTTCTTGATGAAAAGAAAAAAGGATGCAGAGATCTTAAAAAAGCATGTGACATGGGGCTCTGTGAAAAACTTGAAGCCTATAGAAACATAAACACATGTACAGATTAACATAAAAAAAAGTAAAGTCGGCTAAGCCGGCTTTACTTTTTTTTTCAAGTAGCCGCATCTGTAAGCACATACCAACTTATCTTTCCTATTACAAAAGCCTTTTCTTCAAATTATACAATACCAAAAAAAATAAACTAACATACTGTTAAAACAGACTTTTTTATAATGCCCCTGACAAAAAAACCACTGTAAGAACGAGTATTAATTAATGTTACCCGTTTACGGAGGTAGTTGTGAAATCTAGATTATTAGGAATTCTTTCCTTATTGGTACTCGTTCTCGCTTTGACCGCGTGTGATGGTTCAAGTGGTAGCAGTAGCAGTAGCAGTAGTAGTGGTGCTAAAAGCGCTGTTGCTGCGGCACCAATGCAATTGGCAAAAGTGTATGGTCTCTCCACTGATGGTGAAAACGTGCTTATTGGCACAACAAACAATCGTGGTGTCTTTACTGCAAACAGGAACACTTCAAAACTACAATTCCCAGCAGTCGTCTGGTCTGTTGGTGGTTGTAACGTCAATGACGACCCAGCTGATCCCAACAAGGAATTTAAAGGAACACTTAAAAGCGTAATGGAGTCTGCTGACAGCGCCGTTTATCTTACGCCTGCAAACTCCCTTGTCGCTGCTTTCTTTGAAAGATCAGGTAATCTCTCCGAAGCACAGCAACAGGTTGAAAGCTTGCTTAAATATGAAATGGGGCTCAAGATGCCAGATCTATTGGGCAACCCTCTTACCGACCTTAACCAGTCTGAAATTGTTGCAAAAGCCCTGATGCACTTCCTTGGTGCTGGCGATGAGAATGACGGCACGGCGATGAAGTTATTTTCCGCAAAAATCAATACTGTTGCTGAGATGATGAGTACAGGTATGACTTTTTCTCAAGTTCTTAAAAAAATGCCTGAAAGTCCATACTCCTCTTACAATAGTGGCTCCCTTTGCACTTGTGTCTTTGCTGAAGCTAAGACCATCGCTAAAGAAGCTAAGGATTCTCTTGGTGAGTTAGGTGACCTTGCTCAACTTGAAGCAAATGCTATCCCAGCTATTACGTCAGAATACCCTGCTGCATTAAACTTTGCAGGTTTAAGCAGCACTGAAAATGCACCAGGAACCCCAGATAGTACTGTTACTAGAACCTTTAAGGCAGTAGTCACCAAAGGTGACGGTTCTCCTGTGGCAACCCAGACTCTTCATTTAACTTCCATCGCGAATGGTACGTTAAATGATGGTTCAGATGATATGGAAGTTGGCGTAGACTCAGATGTGCCAGCAACTCGAGATATGACATTTACTGTTGACATTCCAGTAGATGCTACTTTCCCATACACAGCAGCATTCACACTGAAAACTGTTGAACGGGACGTCACTATGCCTACCTTTAGCCGCACCTACACTATCACCTTTATTGGTGAAGGCGAATTTGCGGTTAAAGAAGTAGTATACGATGGTGATGACTTATTTGCTTTTGCCACCCCTAGCACTGCTGATGGAAAAATCGCTAAAGGCGCTACTGCGGCTATTACCGCCGACACTTTTGCTGCAGACGTAGAGCTCATTAACTCTATTGATTTGTCTTTAGCTGAAGGTAATATGGATGTTCGTTTTATCGCACCGTTAGGACTTACTTTCACCGACTTATCTGAAAATGCAGATATAGTAACCGTTAAGTCCTTCACTCAATCTGATAAAACTTACACTGCAGCACTTCCTGTTGGCTCCAACTTCATAGCTAAAGAGAATGTAGAAGCAGGCTTTAAAACAGTTCGTATTCAGGTTCTTGATCAGGACGGTGAGACAATCGCTCGGACAACTAAAGACATTGTCTTTGTTCCGGAAGACCAGAAAGATGACCTTACTGGTGTAAACTTGACTGCTCCTCTGACTCTCTCAAAAGAGATACCTGCAGCTGGAAAGTACATAATTCCAAGCATTGACCTTACTGGTACCTACAAAACCTGGGTCAAAGAAGCAGATCCGAAAGCAACAACTGGCGGAATTACTGCACTTCCTACAGATAGCAAAGTCATTCTTATGAGCAAAACTGGTAATAAAGTGTTCTTCACTGCATCCGACGTACTTGTTGACCGCATTGAAATCCCAGTTACTTTGACTGAAGACTTTGAATTCACCTCAACCGTAACTAACTTTATTTACAACTACAACAACGCTAACGATGACATCAAAATGGTATTCATGTTGGATCCTTCCGATCCTGACAACAACATCGAATCACCAACACTTCTCAAACTGCGTTTTGAAGCACCTTAGTCTTTTATAGACTGACCAATTCAAGGGCTGTGCCTTACGGCATGGCCCTTTTTTCTATTGCCCACTCTTACTCATTACAATGAACTATCGCCATGCAAGCTCAATCATCATTTCACTATTTTCCACTTTCTTTTCGCAATATTACCTTTGCGATCTGCCTTGTTTTGGCTTTCCAAGCGTATCTGCATATTGCAAATAATACAGCATACACGGAATCCCGTTTAAATACGTATGCAGGAGAACCGTTACTCACGACTCCTGATGGGTATTTTTTCATGCGGTACGCTCGGGAATGGCAACAGGAAGCATATGTAAGTACCCCCGAATTACGACTTGCACCACGTCCAGCACATGTTCCGCCATTATCGATCATTGCTGGAGCAATATCTTCAATGAGCAACATTTCACTTGAAAAAGTTGCATTTTACCTCACGCCTATACTCGCATGTACCATTTTTATAATTACAATATGGTCAGGAATTGTCCTTAACAGTGGCGTTATTCCTGCTATTGCTTGCTCCGCATTCACTGCCGTTTCACCGGTTTGGTATGCACGCACGAGGCTTGGGTATTTTGATACGGACAGCCTCAACCTCAGTATTTTTTGGTTAATTGCTCTATGCCTATATAAAGCGGATACTTCTTCAAAAAAAACATACCCCGTCTGGATGGGGGCAGCAGCGCTAAACACGCTTCTTCTCCACTACTGGTGGCCACAAGCAGGCCTGCCTTTCGCCGGAGTATGGTGGGGAATATATGCCGCCAGTATCTGCATTCCGTCTAATAAGCGAGCACGAATTCTTAAGCTTGTTCTTCTGGCTTGTGGCGCACTGTTTGTTGGCTGGACTCTCTTTGGAGCACTTGACCTGATCCCATCTCCACTAAAAGAAATCATGTCCAGTCTGCGTTCACATTTAGCATTAAGCGCGAAAACGCAAAGCTCTATGTTTACAGGGACTGGCAGCACTATTGCTGAACTTACCCCACTAACATTCAGCAAACTTCCATCACGACTTACAGGGCACTGGATCATTCTCTGCGCAATCCCATTTGGTATAGCAGCAGCATGGCGAAAGAATGCATTATTAGCATTCTATTTCACCTTGCCGTTTCTTTTTTTTATTTTTGCCTCTGTGACTATTGGAAACAGATTTTTAATGTTTGCCGCACCAGCATTCGGCTTTTTCTGTGCAACATTCATCGTCGGACTCATGGAATTCGAAATCTCAACTAAAATTAAAAAATTACCAGCTGTTACAACTAAAATTATTGCCGCTCTATTTATCTGCTTGCTCATCATTCCGATACGGCTTGATGTTAATAAAACACTTCGTCCAACCTATAATCATAATGATGCTCTTCTTGCTAAATTAATTGACAGAAATGCTTCTACTAACGCCAAAGTTTGGAACTGGTGGAGCCCGGGGTACTTTTTACAATATTACGCACAGCGGCCCACTCAAATTGACGGCGGACTTCAAGCCCCAGAACGAACATTTATTTCTGCTTTACCGCTTGCAACGAGCAATCCTGTACTGGCCAGAAACTGGATTAAACTCTTTTCTGACAAGCCGTATGCGTTACGTAAAATTACAACCTATTTGCATTCAAAGCCCAAAGCTGTTGCTTTCTTAAAACAGGCTCTTAGTAACCCCGAAAGTGTTCCTACTTTAGCGCTGCGGTATAAGCTACCGGACACTATTAATTGGCAAAGCTGGTTGTTCCCAAACCCAGAAGTATATCTTTCGCTCTACAGCGATATGCTTGTAAAAAACACATGGCTTCCAATTGGATTGTGGAATCCCAAGACACAACGTTCTCCAAGTGCACCAATTATTTCAATCCCACTGCAAAGCGTTCAGGTTGACCAAAAACAAGGCATTGTCGCTTTTTCAGCTAAAAAATATCTCCCCTGCTCTCGAATGTATTACGTTACTCCTTCTTCACTCAGTCACGATAGATTCAAACATCATGGATTCGTCAGTATCTTTGTACAGAACAGCGTTGAGGGTTTCGCAATTCAAGAAAAATATTTTGATGCAACAGCGTTTAAATTACTTTTTGTTTATCCGTCTAAAACTCCCGGCTTTACGCTTGTAAAGTACAACCCGTTCATTGGAGGAGTGTGGCGTGTCGATTAACACCATGGCTGAAAGCAAAATTGCAATCATAATCCCTGCTCACAATGAAGCGGCAACAATCACAAATGTTATCTGTACGATTAAAAAACATACAGACGCTATTGTGATTGTCGTTAACGATGCAAGTATCGATGAAACAAAAAGTTTGGCAGAATATGCTGGCGCTATTGTTATCGACCTTCCAGTTCAGCTTGGAGCCTGGGGGGCTATGCAAGCTGGAATGCGATATGCTCAGCAAGAAGAGGTGGAGATAGTTGTTACATTTGATGCAGACAACCAACATCCAGCAGAAAGTATCTGCACATTAGTGAACTGCATCAACGATAACTGTGACGTTGCAATTGGTTCGTGTGTAGGACGGGGAACAACCTTACGCCATATTGCATGGGCATTATTTCGCAAACTATCTGGACTTAAGATTAAAGACCTTACATCTGGATTTCGCGCTTACAATCGCAAAAGCTATGCAATACTTACAAGTTCAAAAGCAAGTTTAATTGACTATCAAGACCTTGGCATATTGCTTCTTTTACATAATGCAGGCATGAAGATGTCTGAAATTTCAGTAACAATTAACGAACGACTGAATGACAAATCCAGAATCTTCAATTCGTGGAATAAGGTTGCAGAATACATGGTGCTGACAACCATTTTAGTACTCTGTCATAAGAGAATAACTTTACCCAAGATGCCTACCCAATGATCACCTACAAATTTACGACTCTTGTTCTCGGTATCGTTACTGCAGGAAGCATATTTTTACTTATTAGAAAGAATATGCTTTATATCCGCTATGCGCTCTGGTGGGTCTGGCTTGCTGTCATTATTCTTATTCTTGGAGCATTCCCGGAATCATCTGATATTTTAGCTAAATATGCAGGCGTAAACTATCCTCCAACACTTATTCTTACAGGCGCAGTTGCACTTCTCTTTGTAAAAGTGCTTCTCATGGACATTGACCGTTCACGTCAGGAATCTCGCTTTAGACGTCTTATACAGCGTAACGCCATTCTCGAAACTCAATTAGAAAAAACAAAAGAAAAGCAAGCTGTGCAAGATAGCTAGGCTCATTTCAGATTGAAAAGGACTGCCAGCAATGCCTTCATTTAAATATAAAGCCGTCAACACCTCCGGTCGTAACACTAAAGGCGTTCTCGAGGCAGACAACGACACCCACGCCGCGAGAAAACTTCGCAACAAGGGGCTATATCCTCTCGAAGTGAAATCTCTAGGAAAACGCAGCTCAACTAACAAAAAGCAAAAGTCTTCTTTCAACCTTGATTTTTCACGATTCTTTCAACGTATCCCCAAAAGCACTGTTGCCAGTACCATTAGGCAACTTGCGACACTTTTGAATGCAGGGCTTCCTCTTGAAATTTGCTTGAACACGATGATTGAGCAAGGCGGTAAGTCTCCAATACGAAGTGTTCTTTCACAGGTTAGAGACAAAATCCGTGAAGGTTCCGGCCTTGCCACCGCGTTCTCCGAATTTCCCCATATATTCACCCCTACATTTATCACAATGATCAAGGCTGCCGAGTCCTCTGGCACGCTTGAAATTGTTATGGAACGACTTGCAGAGCATGCCGAGCAACAAATTGCTCTTAACCGTAAGGTTCAAGGAACGTTGGCATACCCTACACTCATGCTTATCGTGGGGCTTGGTGTTGTTGTCTTCTTGCTGACCTTTGTTATCCCAAAAGTTACACAAATTTTTCTGGATCTTGATCGCGCCTTACCAACCCCAACACAAATTTTGCTAACGATAAGTCATACTCTGCGTTATAACTGGATGTATATTGCAGGAGGTATCGGGCTATTCGTCACGTCATACAAGCGCTTCATTAACACACCTAAGGGCAAAAAAATTCACCATGCTCAAATCTTGCGGGTACCCATTCTTGGGAGTTTACTTCGTATGATGGTTGTTGGCCGAGTATGCAGAACTCTTGGTATGTTGCTGAAGAACGGCGTAACTCTTGTAGAGTCACTTAAAATCGTCCGAAATGTTGCGGGCAACGTCATTCTTGAGCAGAACATCGTAGACATGAACAAGGGAGTACAAGAAGGAAAGAGCCTTGCAGAATTTATGGGGCACTCAGATGTATTTCCAACTACTGCTGTGCAGATGGTAGCAGCAGGTGAAAAAAGTGGACAACTCGCGCACATGTTACTTGTAGTCGCGGATGATTGTGACAATCAGGTAAACGCCAAACTTCAGATGCTAACTTCTCTTATGGAACCAGTCATGATCCTTATTCTGGGCGGCCTCGTCGGGTTTGTTGTTATGGCGATTATCCTTCCTATCTTTGAAATGAGTAGCCTTGTCGGGTAAACAACTTTATGCGAGTCCTTCACATCGGTAAATATTTTCCACCCGCATCGGGTGGCATGGAAAGCTATCTTGGCGAACTCGTATCCGCATTAGAAAAAGAAGGAGTCACTTCCTACGTTCTTGCCCACAGATGGGATTCTTCAGAACCGACTGTGGCGCAAACATCAGCCAACGTCACGGTGGAACGAGTACCAACCTACGGACAAGTTTGTTACGTTCCGATTGCTCCAGCTTTCTTATTTTATTTGATGCGTGCAATTCGCAAGTTTAAGCCGGATTGTATTCATATTCATATGCCCAATGCATCTGGATTGTGGAACATCCTCACGTCATGTTCACTCCCAATCGTTATACACTGGCATGCAGACACAACCTTCCCACCAGAAAAAAAACTCCATAATCTTCTGTATGTATTTTATCGCCCCTTCGAGAACATGCTCCTGCGCAAAGCACGAAGCGTGATCACGACCTCAAAAGAATATGCAAAATATAGCCAGACTCTTTCTGCCTATCAGCATAAATGCCACATTATTCCTTTGGGAATTAATCCGAGCACGCTTCCAGCACCTTCCAACGCGGAAATAGAAAAATTACGCAAAGCCTACTGTAATAACGATGAAACACTTATCATAAGTGTTGGACGTTTTTCTTATTACAAGGGTTTTCATAACCTTGTGGAAGCTATGAAGCTGGTGCAGAACGCGCGTCTCGTTATCGTTGGGGACGGAGAGGAATTTGACAACATATCGCAGCAAATAGAAGCTTGCCGTCTTGAAAGTAAAGTAACACTTGCAGGCCGCCTAAGCATACAGGACCTCCATACTCTTTTCGCTGCTGCAGATATCTTTTGCCTATCATCAATCGAGCGAACTGAAGCATTCGGCATGGTCTTACTTGAAGCAATGCACCACTCAACCCCATGCATCAGTACAGACTTAAAAGGCTCTGCAACAGGTTGGGTCAACGAACATATGAACAGTGGCCTTGTGGTTCCACCTGACAATGTTTCAGAGCTTACAAACGCCATAAACAGCCTTATACAAGCCCCCACTCTCAGAGCAGAACTCGGAGAAAACGCTAAAAAGCGTCTTCTCTCCCATTTTCATATAAGCACAACTGCAAAACAGATTGCAGAACTATACAAAAATTCACTTCTCCCCCCTTCATAACTCCGCATATAAAAAAAGCTGCGCAACTATACGCTGCGCAGCTTCATAATATCTTCTATGTAGTTTTTTTACTTCAGTGCAAAACGGGGGTTCGTTACTTGCCCGTTTATAGCAATCTTCACACGTTTACCCGCCTTTAATTTATTCAATGACTTTTTATCAACAAGTGTTTGTACCAACTTATTAGGCTGTACAAAAAGGCTGGTGCGAAGCGCAACATTTGAACGGTAGAGATTCTTCAAATTCAATTTTGCTGTTCCCTGCAATTCACCGTTTACGGGCTTTCCTGCTATCTTTACTGATTTAATATTCAGGTTGCCCTTGTTGTAAGCCAAGGTTCCGGTGAGACCTATTTTTTCAAAAACTGAAATTTTCACTAATGGCACAGGATTAGTTACTCGAAGGTTTTTTCCAGTAACGTTTAGTGTCCCCTGCCCTTGCTCTATCTTCTGTGGAGAGCCAGAGTATACTAAGTGAAGATCACCAGTTCCGCCAACACGGGAATCAAGCGCAGCAACAAAAGGAATCCGCTCTAACGATTGCTGCATTATTTTTAAATCAACATCGATTGTTTCAAAATCAAAAAAAGAGCCTGAAGAAACATCAAGCCTCACTCCCCCACCATACGAAGCAGAGGTAAGACTCAATTCAGCTGTTCCTGTCAGTAATGCAGAAAATTTTGGGGTAATAACGACTCGCTGCATCTCATACAAAAGATTTTTACTTTTGGCGTCGCTTATGAGCAGCGTGTCTAATTTCATACGCGGCGGAAGAAGTGATAGAGAAACGCCTTCTGTCTCTATCTTAACAGCCTTTATACTGCGCACACCTTCATTAAAAGATATTTCAAGTGCATCTTCAGCAACATGCACACCTAAAAACAAACTAAAAGTGAGGCAACCAAAAAAAACATAGCAAACCACTTTGGTAATACCGCTACGTTCCAATCCCGATCGAATTGAATCAAGCCCCAATGAAAAAAAAGCACTTATGCCGGATAGAAAACGCATACAGTCTCAACAGTTTTTATAAATTGGAAACTCGTAGCACTTCCGCTACAGAAGTGACTCCGCTCAACACTTTCAAGCAGCCATCACCTTTCAGCGTGCGCATACCATCTACAATTGATTCGCGACGAATTTGGTTTGAATCTGCGTTCTTTAAAATCATGCTTTTTATAGGATCACTAATCTGCATAATTTCATACACAGCCTGTCGTCCCTTATACCCAGTATCCATGCAGTGTGGACAGCCCGCAGCACGGTGTAAGGTCTGATTTTCCATTTGGCTCGCCATTTCACCACACTCCGCGACAACCTCGGGAGCAGCTGTATATGCTTCTTTACAATGCGGGCAAAGAATACGCACAAGACGCTGGGCAACCACCGCTCGCAGTACGGACGAAAGCAAAAATGGCTCTACGCCCATATCAATAAGACGTGTCACAGCACTGGCAGCATCGTTTGTATGTAATGTTGAAAAAACCAAATGGCCGGTAAGTGCCGACTGAATAGCAATATCTGCAGTTTCTTTATCGCGGATCTCACCAATAAGAATAACATCAGGGTCCTGACGCACAATTGAACGCAAACCTGCAGCAAAGGTAAGTCCTGTCTTTTGATTCACCTGTATCTGACCAACCCCTTCCAGCTGATATTCAACTGGATCTTCAATGGTCATAATATTCTTATCCGGCGAATTAATGTCACTCAGTGCTGCATAAAGAGAAGTAGTTTTACCACTACCTGTAGGACCAGTTACAAGAATAATACCGTGGGCAATACGTGTAACTTTTTTCATAATGTCCAGATCAGCAGAACCGAGGCCAAGCTCCGTCAGGTTCAACACACGCGATGTCTTTTCCAGCAGACGCATTACCACTCGTTCCCCATGGGATGTCGGCAACGTTGATACACGCAGATCGACCTCTCGGCCGCCAAGAATTAGAGCAATACGGCCATCCTGTGGCAGTCTTTTCTCTGCGATATTCAGCTTTGCGAGAATCTTAATACGAGAAACAATTGCTGCACTAAACCGCTTATCAAAACTATGTTTGTTATACAGAACACCATCCAGACGAAAGCGTACACGCAAAAAATCCTTAAAGGGTTCGATGTGTACATCACTTGCCCCAGCTCGGACTGCTTGTGTTAATACCATGTTAACAAGCTTAATCAATGGTGCATCACTCGTGTCATCAAGCAAGTCGTTTAGTGTATCCTCATCAATTTCGTCCAAGCCAAGGTCATTCGCATCACTCAACACATCACTGACATTGGCATCTTCTTGAAAGTCACCAAAAGCGCGGTTGATTAAACCGGTGATCACATTGCGAGGCAAAAGAACAGGTGAAGGAGTTCCGCCACCTAGCAGCAAAGAAAAATCGTTAAGAACCTTCAATGAATATGGATCGGCCATTCCTACAACAACACCATCTGCCCCTCTAAGCGGAACAATCTGGTGTTTTTTTAAATAGGTAATGGTAAATCGGCAAATAAGTTCCGTATCAACCATTTGCTCTGGAACAGCAGTAAGCACTTCCAGCCCGTAAAAATCAGCCTGTGCACTTTTAAACTGAACCTCTGTGAGCACTTCATTTTCTAGTACAACTTCTTCAAAAGTTTTTCCTTGCTCAGAAGCTTCTTGTTCCAGCCATACAATATCGTCTGCTGTAATTAGGTGCTTTGCTACAAGAGCATGTTCTAACGTTCTCATATGCAAAGCCCTACTGAAAGATAATAGGCGGTAACAGACTTGGATCACTCATCATAGGTAAACCTAAACCATCCTTACCTACGCGGGTCGTATGGACACTCAAACGTTTGTTCTCGGCAAGTTTTTCAGCTTCATCAAAGCTGTTGATGATATGTGGCGTAATAAAAATGTATAAATTACTCTTTGCATTAGTTTTTTTCCTCTGCTTAAACAACCAACCAAACAAAGGAATATCACCTAATCCTGGAGTCGAACTATTGTTCTTCGTACCGTCCTCACTCAACAAACCTGCAATTACAACCGTTTGCCCATCCTTCATACGAATAGTCGTCTCTACAACACGTTTACGGGTTGTCGGTGCTACAAGGCTCTGTCCATCCCCAACAGCTACAAGTGAGTTAAGCACTCGGCTTACCTCCTGCAATACGTCAAGCTGAAGAGTCTGGTTCTGTCCAATTCGCGGTGTAATTTTCAGCTTAACACCAACGTCTTTGTAATCAACACTTTGAGTATTAATGGCGGTTGCAGTAGTAACAACAGTCTCTTTTACAAAAGGGATGTTATCAACAACATCTACACGTGCTTCTTCATTATCAAGAGTAAGCAACTGTGGAGTGGCAAGAATGGTGTAATCATTGTCACCTTTCACGGCACTCAAGATAGACTGGATACTGTATTCTGTCCCACCAATGGAAAATGCATTTTCTATAATCGCACCAATGGAACCGCCAGCTGGAAAAGCCGGAAAGCCAGAATCGCTTGACGATGGCAGCGTAACAGTGCCACCACCTTGATTAGAAGAACCAAAAAGGAAAACTTTCCCAGCTGTTTGCCCAGCAGCCCAGTTTACACCGAAAGAAAAATTCGAATCACTGGAGGCTTCCATAAGCAAAGCTTCAATGAACACTTGTTTTCGTTCAACATCTAATTTTTCAATGGTCGACTTCAAAATCATAAAGTCATCTGGACGTGCAGTAATCACAAGGCTGTTTGTAGCTTTATCAGCTACAATTTTTACCTCACGAGAAAGAACTTTCTCTTCCTTCGTGCTCCCCTGACGCTCGACTAACGTATTAATAACCTTAGCGACATCTTCTGCTTTAGCATTTTCCAGCGAAATAAAATGAATATCACCCTTACCTGCTGGAGTAGGGATGTCCAATGTTCTAATCATAGTTTTGATAGTCATCATAGTTTCAGGATCAGCAAGCACAAGCACCACGTTTGTTCTCTCGTCTGCCTGCACGAGTGCCATGGCTTTTTTGCCAAATTTTTCCTGCTCTTTAACTTGTGTAGTTAAAATTTTACTCAAATTTGCTGCCACACTTTTTGAGTCACCAAATTTTAATGGGAACTGTCTAAACTGTGGTGCGTACTGTGATTTGTCTATCTCATTAATGACTTTTTGAGCTTCTTGAATACGAGCAAATGGCGCAGTAATAATGAGTGAGTTTGTAGGTGGGTACACGGTTACAAGCCCGTTTTTACCTATAAGCTTTGGAATAACCTTTCCAAGCTCTGACGCACTAGAATGCTTCAAAGAAATGAGCAGGGTAACAAGTTCATCACCTGTAGGCTTATGCTGTTTTAAAGAAGAGTCTGTGGTAAGAGTAGGAACTCCTTCACTACGACCAACGGCAAGTGGCATAATTTTATACACTTTTCCACTTGGAACAATTGTGAAGTTGTTCACCTGTAAAACAGATTCAAACACACGATACGCTTCTTCCACACTTACCTTTGAAGGAGAATAAATAGTTACCCTCCCCCCCACACGGTTATCGACGATGAAATTCTTTCCGGTCAATTCGCTAATAAATTTAATCAGTACATGAATTTCAACTTTTTTAAAATCCATACTGATATATGCATGCTGTGATGCACTGCCAAGACAGACTGCGGTACCAGAAAGCATGCAGACAACCAAAACTACGCCAAGTATACGCATCATTTTATTCGCTATCATCATTTTTACTTCAGCCTGAACGTCAAGGTTTGGCTTTTTCCTTTCCGAATAATATTTAAAGAAATATTATTCTTATCTAACATGGACATTAAAGAAGCCGCATCACCAAAGGATGTTAAAGACTTGCCATTTGCCTTTACAAGCAAATCGCCTTTACGCAACCCCATATTATATAAGAAACTTCCAGACTGTAACGCCTGCACATGCAGCCCTTTCCTTCCCCCCTTAGTCTGAGGAATGATATTAATACTGCTCGCGACCTTACTTAAATCTTTCAATTGTTTTTTAATGTAACTTCTTGCAACAACACGCCCCCCATAGCTTCCGCGAGAATCTGTAGCTTTTTTTCCGTCTATCAGAAGGCGCTCTTTGGCTTTTCCTCGTTGTAAAATTATCTCACGTCTCTTTATCTCTACAACTTTCCAGCCACTGATTTTTGAGCCATTCCTATACAGTGATTGTTTGTTTTTATATAAAACAATTGCCCAACTTTCAGATGGCTTTTCAGCAAATATTGTTCCGAGCAGATGAAACCCACGCTTACTAATAGAAAGAGCCTGCGGTGTAGTTTTTTTCTTAGACTTTCTTTTCTTTGGAACTGGTGGAGCATTTTTTACTTTAAGAAGATTTCGTTGCTCAATAAGTTTAAAAGAACTTAATGCAACCTGTTTCTCTAATATTTTTTTAGTAGCAACATTGCGCCTCACATACTTGGGAGCTATGTCCTGTTCTACAAAAAAGAGAGCATAACAAGCATCAGCCATAAAATATGAAATTGCTGTAACTACCAGCAATTCAATAAAAATTTTCACTTTATCTGTCAAAATGCCTGTCATCTAGCTCTCGTCAATTGAAAATTGTAAATATTTCAAGTAATAACCAATAAATTCTGTATAATCCATGCTTGTCAACGGCTATAAAATAGCTGCGATGACAAGGCAAGACGTGAATGATATTAGCGGACTAAAGTAAATACAGCCTTTTTAAACACAATTCAATACAACTCTCAATGTACACACATAAAATAACAGCTCAACTCGCCATACTTCATGACTACATTGAGCATACAGACGGGGGCAGCAGGCTCTGCACAATTCTGGGCAAACAGCTTGGTGCAGACTTATATTATGGTTTCCGCCGTACTGATCACCCCTTCTTTGCAACTCCTTACGGATCTGGGGCAGAACAAGCGCTAATGCGCGCAGTTAACATCCCTTTACTGCGCCAATATATTCTTACGCGCACTTTCAGCAAGCACACTCAATTTATACGTAAATATCCCACCACCATTTTCAGCGGATTTTATGCCCCCCTCGCGGCACAGCACCTCGAGGGACAGCGTGGAATTTACTATTGTCACACTCCACCCCGTTTTGTGTACGGTGAACGTGACTTTTTTCTTTCTACAGTTCCTGCTGTTGCAAGACCTCTTCTTAACAGTTTTATAAACTGGTATGCCCCACAGTTTGAAAATGCACTACCGCATATTCATACATTTGTAGCGAATTCAAAAAATGTTCAAGAACGCATCAAGAAATTTTTGCACAAAGATTCGACAATTGTATATCCGCCTTGTGATACCGAACAGTATCATAACGCAGAATCGCAAGGGTACTACCTCTCAATGGGAAGGCTAGATCCTCTTAAACGGATCGATGTCATCATTAATGCATTTAAAGAAATGCCGACGAAAAAATTAGTGATCACCTCTTCGGGACCTTCTGAAGAACAATTAAAAAAACTTGCATCAAACTGCGATAATATCAAATTTGCTGGGCAGCTATCCGAAACACAACTTCAGAAAGCTATTGCAGAATCGATTGCAACTATCTACATTCCCAAGCAAGAAGATTTTGGCATGTGCGCTATCGAATCAATGGCGGCTGGCAAACCGGTAATTGTGGCTGCTGAGGGTGGGCTTCTCGAAACTGTTACCGATGGAGAGACTGGTGTATTTACACCAAAAAACCCTCACGACAGGGACATTATTGAAGCCGTAAACTCACTCTCAGTCAGCAAAGCAAAATCCATGAAAACAGCATGTCTTGGTCGGGCAGCACAGTTCGACACTTCGGTATTCGTTAATGCCATGAAGCGTCTTATCTGAGAACGCTAACCGAACGCTCTAATCACGTTCTCAGCACTATTTGAAAAAGAGAATTAAATGCCCTGCATTCAGCCTGCCAAAGCTCACTTCGTCACTAAACAATCCTCCGGCAATGAAGGTTTCACCATCGTTGAAGTTTTGGTTGCCTTAGTACTGCTAGGGGTAGCAGTCATGATGACAGTGAACCTGACCACACAAAATCAGGACAACCTTGCCCAGACCCGTTCGCAGGACACTGCAATTGTTCTTGCACGAGAAAAGCTCTTCGAACTGGAAAACGACGGCTTTTCGGCAAGCACAGGAAAGTCTGGCGATTTTCGTCCGGAACATCCGGAGTTTACGTGGAATGCTTCAGCGCATGCAACAAACAAAGCGGCGATCTATCGATTACTATTGACTGTTTCATGGGGAGATGAGGAAGACAGAGATGTTACCATTGAAAAACTATTCAAAGAATAGGATGCCTATTCAGGTTCCCCCATCGAACGGTCAGGCAGGCTTTACCTTATTTGAACTACTCATCGCCATGACGCTTATGGCGACCATTATCACAACTCTTTTTGCACTGTTCGGCAATGTAATAGACGCATCACAACATGCTCGAAAGCGTATGGCTTACGATCAAGCCGGCAGAACAATTTTAAGCATTGTTGAGGATGATTTTCGCTATATGCTTCCTGATATGAAGACTAGCGGACTAAAGTTTGATGCGACCCTTGATAGCGACACATTTAGCGAACAAGACTTGCTTGGATTTGCCAGCACGTCTTCTCTCGCATTTCATACTCATGAACATACCCGCTCGCTACAATATGTTACCTACTCCCTCAAAGAACAAGACAACGACCTCTTCACACTTCTCAGAACAGAACGCCCAAACCCCACAGTTACAGGGGACTTTAAGGAACTGAAATATCCTCTTATTGAGGACGTCTCTGAATGTGTATTTGAGTATTACAATGGTGAATATAATGAATTTCAAAAAGATTGGGGCGTAGAAAAAACGCAGCTTCCGACAGCAATACGCATGACCCTTACTCTGGGGACAAAAGACGAACCATACCAATATCAGCTTGTAATTCCATTACCTCAGGAGGATGGGCTGTAATGCAACCTACCCCGTCGTCCATAGGGTGTAATAAAGAACAAGGCACCATTATCATCATCGTTTTGCTTGTACTTGTAGTGCTATCCTTTCTTGCCATGGAATTATCCAAAGAGACACTTATTGATCACACAAGTTCCGTCTTTGTTAAATCATCCATCACTGGAAATACGCTATGTGATTCTGGTCGGATGCTTGCAAAAGAAATTCTGGCTACTGACTTAAAGGAAAGCAAAGGCGACTATAACTTTGAAATATGGGGTCTGTTTAATACAGAACTTGAGGACATTTCTGAGGAGCTAACAAGCGGTAATCTTTCTGGAGAAATAACAGACGAGAACTCACTCTTCCCTATTAACAAGCTTGCGCTACTTGATAACAATACCAAAAAAATTACTGAACAATACCAAGGCGTCTTTTTGCGCATGCTGAAAACACTCTGCAGCGATTTAAATTTGACCTCAGGCACAGCGGAAGACCTCCTCATTTCAATACGCATTTGGCAAGGTGAACAGCTCACTAGAGCCTCAGAGGACGACACTTGGTACGCGGCTCAAAAGATACCGTACACCCGAACAAAAAAAGCATTCCGTTCACCAGACGAAATGCTCCTCCTCTACTGGCCCAAAGCCAAAGAGGGCGATATTGAAAAACTTTATTATGGCACGGACTCAATAAGTGGCCTACGCGACCTCATAACGATATGGGGAGAAGGGCCTATTAACATGAACACTGCAAATGAAACTTTGACTGCTGCCATTCCTGTTGTGAACAATAACAAAGAGGACTTCCTAGAGAGAATTGCTCTCTACCGCAATGATCCTACTAGTAACTTTGAAACAACATGGTATCTTAACGCTGCTAAATTTAGTGGAATTGAAGAAAAGAATATCCCTAAAGATATTTTGGATTTTAAATCCAACACATTCCGTGTCACTCTCACGGCTGATATTGGCAGTGGCAGTAAGAAGGAAATCATTTTTTTGCGCCGAACAGATAAAAAAATTGTCCTTCTGGGAAGCTATGGAGAATAACTTCCCAGACAGGAACTTATGAGCTTAAACTATTACTTACCCAAAACGCTCGTTGGTGACTCAAGATATGCATCTTTGTTTATAAACACATATTCTTCCTGAGGGTAAAGAATACCGTATATATAGTTTTGTTCTTCAGTAGGGATGATTGTAGGCTCAAAAGCCCTTGCTGCCACAAGTAAGCATCGACCTTCACAAAGCATCCTGTTCAACGAGATGACATCATGTTGGTTAAGAAACCTGAAGCACATATTGAAATCACACATTGTATACGCAGCAATTATCTTAGGAGCAGGAATAGGCTTGTCCGGCAGAGCATCCCAACGACTACATGCGCAAATAAAAAGCAACAGACAAATCATTATATACCGCATAACAACTCCTTAGATCTTTCTTACTGTAAAGATTAAAGGTAAGCCCTTGTTAGCTCAAGCATATGTATTTAGTCGTTTTTATAATTATCCTACTTTTGGTACGGAAAAGTTTCTCACTCGCTACTAAAACAAAAAAGACCATAGATAAAAATCTATGATCTTTTTTGTGCTCTCAATGGCTTCTTTTTACGCCCATTCCACTTAGCCCACCACAAACACATTCATAATAAAAAACGGACAGTCATCATGACTGTCCGTTTTTTATTATTTACGATTAAAGTAGCGATTCCAAATCAACCGGAGCTTCGAGAACGATTTTGGCACCTGCGGCTGCAAGCTCTTCGCCGCCTCTAAAGCCCCATGATGCTCCTACAGGAACCATACCTGCGTTTTGAGCCGTTTGCATATCCACATCTGAATCGCCAACAAATATTATGCGTTCTGGCTCAATCTTCATCTTTTCAGCAATCCCTATTGCACCATCTGCAACCGGCTTAAGCGGAACATCTGGAAGCCCGCCCTGAACGACCACAAAATCAACGGTTGGGAAAAACTTCTTAACAGCTGCTTTTGTAAGCTCATCCGGTTTATTTGACAGTACAGCCAATTGCTTACCTGCCGCTGCAAATGCAACCAGCATCTCCAGCACACCATCATACGGGCGAGCAATCGTATTCAACGAACGAGCGTACTCTTCACCAAGAACAGCGTACAAAGCTTCACACTCTTCCTGGCACTGCTTCTCTTTAGGGAGCACTCTCCAAGCCAGTTTTTTTGCACCGCTACCTACAAAATGGCGGTAGGCATCAACAGAGTGCTCAGGATATCCAACACGAACAAGAGCCGCGTTGGTTGCCGCTGCAATTTCTTCCAAAGTATATAGTAAGGTACCATCAAGATCGAAAATGGCAGCAGAAAAATTTAATGAATTACTCATAGATATTACCTTTATAAAATCACAGCTTCAGCTGTGGCGTATTGTCTTCAAGATACTGCCTACCCCATCGGTTAGCGCAATAGAAGACACTGTAAAAATCACCATGAATAATTGCAACCACCAAATATATTAAAGGCTAAAGAAAGACTTTACCAATCTGAAAATATGAAAGTCCTGTAGAAATTCTTCTACAGGACTTTTCGTGTATTTCTATTTATTCAACGAACTCAGTACGGCACGCTGCAATACAGCACAATAAGATATAGCTACCTAATATAGCTAGATCTCACGCAAAGATTAGTCTTCCGGATGCAATCGAGCAAAAATACGTTCAGGCGTCACTGGCAGCTCTGTAAATCGCACTCCTGTTGCATTTGCAATGGCATTACCAATTGCAGATGCAGGACATACAAGACTGCACTCACCAGCACCCTTAGCTCCGAAAGGCCCAGTCGGATCATGAGATTCAACAATAATAGATTCCATCGGTGGAATATCTTCAGCGGTTGGCAACATGTAGCTATGCATATTGCTATGGGTCTGAACACCTTTATCGTTGTATCTAATCTCTTCAGTTAAAGCATACCCTAAGCCCTGAACCACACCACCCTCAATTTGCCCTTCGACAATCATCGGGTTCACTGCGGTACCTACGTCATGCGCTGCCGTAAGTTTTAAGACTTCAACTTTACCTGTCTCAGTATCCACTTCAACATCCGCAAAACACACATGCCATGGTGGTGCGTTCTTAGGAACAATTTTACCGACACTGATAAACTGTTTGTTTCTCACATGAGCATGATAAGCAATATTCTCTAAGGTCACCTTTCCATTTGGATGCTCTTTAGCGTCGTCCAACGTCACACAAGGTGCTTCGCCGATTGCTGTAACTGAGGACATAAAAATATGGCCATATTGCAACGTAAGGGCATCAGGAGAAGCATCGAAATATGGCGCAGCATATTCCAACATTTGTTGCTTAGCATCCTCCGCCGCCTCTTTAATCGCCAAACCGGCTGCATAGCAGGTACGACTCGCATGACCACCGATATCAAATGGGGAAGTTAATGTATCACCGAATGACAATGAAATGTTTTCCATATCAGTGCCAAACGCCTCTGCGGCAATCTGTACGAGAGAAGTACAAATGCCTGTGCCCATTTCCGGCACACCAGAAGACACCTGCACAGTTCCGTCAGACTGAACTGTAAAGTAGGCATTGTCGTAGTCTACGCAGAAAGGCCAAGCATTACTTACGTGCGTACCTACCGCCATCCCCATTCCGCGAACTTTATTCGGCGCAGATGACCTAAGCGACGCACGATCCTTCCAGCCGATACCCTCTGAGCCTTGTTTCATGCACTCAGCCAGTTCAGAACTCAAACATGGGAATGGCAGGCACCAAGGGTCGTTCACCTTCATAATGTTTTTCATACGCAGGTCGTACGAATTCATTCCCAGCTCGTCCGCCATCATGTCTACCACTTGTTCCAACGCAAAGTTACCTTGCGGGTTGCCGAAACCGCGCATGGCTCCAGAGCTGGTGTGGTTGGTATAAACACTATGTCCAAAGTATCGTTGATTCGGAATACGATAGATTGCCAGCGTCATGGCTCCACATACTCCGGGGAGTTCTGTGCCGAAGCCACAATATGCGCCAGTGTTAAAAATAGCTTTCAGATCAAGTGCGTTGAATGTGCCATCTTTTTTAGCACCCAGTTTTACCGTTATGGTTGCCGGATGCCGAGTATCTGAGGCAATAAAATCTTCTTTACGTGAATAAACAAGCTTAACAGGACGCTTTGCCAGCAATGCCAAGCCCATTGCGATTGGTTCAGCAAGGCCGCTTAACCCGATACGAACGCCAAACCCGCCACCAACATATGGAGGAGCCAGCACACGAATCTTACTGGCAGGGACATCAAATATTTTCCCGAGAATTGCGCGTGAAGGATGCGGAGTCTGTGTTGTCGACCATACGGTTACTTCGCCACTACCGCTGACCTGAGCAACTGCACTCTGCGTTTCCATCTGCACTTGTTTTACAATAGGAAGCTTGAAGGACTTTTCGATGACAACGTCAGATTCTGCGAGACCTTTTTCTACGTCACCGTAAGGAATCTTAATGATCTCACCCGGGATATTTTTCCCCTCAGGGGTACATCCCTTCTCGCCATGTAATGCAGGCGAATCCGCCCCCATTGCTTCTTCAGGATCAAACACAGCGGGCAACAGTTCGTACTCAACCTTGATCAACGTTAACGCTTGCTCAGCTATGGCTTCAGTTGTAGCAGCTACCGCCGCAACTTCATCACCAACATACCGTACAATTTCATCAAATAAATATTGATCCAGCACTCGTTCCAAATTGGAAACTGTGAGGAACATCGGGGCGGCTGCGTTGAATAAATTTTTAGGTCCATTCTTATGCGTCATTACAGCATGTACACCGTGAAGTTTTTCTGCCTCAGATGTATCAATACTTACAATTCGTGCATGAGGATGGGGGCTGCGTAACACTTTAGCATGCAGCATATTCGGCAAGGCCATATCACTAGTGAAAAGAGCACGACCTGTTGTTTTATCAACACCATCACGCCGGTCAACATTCTTACCTACTACGTGTAATTTAGTCATGACTCCCTCCTTTCACCGCATCCTTGCGCAACGTACGGGCTGCATCCTCAATTGCTTCTTCAATTTTCACATATCCTGTGCACCGGCATATGTTTCCTGAAACGGCTTCGAGAATTTGCTCTTTGGAAGGCGACTTGTTTTTATCCAAAAGTGCCTTCGCAGACATGATCATACCGGGAGTACAAAAACCGCACTGCACAGCGCCCTTCTCGATAAAGCTGGTTTGAAGCGGATGTAGTTCTCCGTTTTCTTCTACCCCTTCAATTGTCTCTACAGAAGTTCCATCAACCCGCATTGCCGGCATCAAACAAGAGTTTACTGCTGCACCGTCAACAAGAACAGTACAAGAACCGCAGCCACCTTCGCCGCAACCTTTCTTTGTACCTGTTAAGTAGAGCTTATCGCGCAGGACATCCACAAACAGTTCAAACGGATCAACACGAACAGAAACTGGCTCACCATTCAAAACAAACGAAACGAGCTTAGTATACATACAGATTCTCCCATCTAACCTTGCTGTGCATCAGCTATCGCAGCTTGCAGCACTCGTTCAACACATACAGGAAGAACTCCTATGCGGTATTCCTTGGAACCACGAACAGCACTACTTCTGAAGGTAGCCTGCTCTCTTGCCAGCACGCCTGCTTGTTTTATGTTTTCTTCTGTAATTTCTGCTCCCTGTAAAAATTCTTCTGCTGCTACTGCATGTTGAGGACCGGCACCAACAGGTGCCATCAGCAACTGCACCCCGTCAAACTTCGCACCAGTAACACGAACCTTTGCAGAAACATTAAGCATAGGGAGCGATAACGCTTTACGCTGTTCCATACGGATATAGGCAGAGCCTTCTCCATCATTCTTTTTAGGAAACGAAATATTAGTCACAACCTGACTACTGCTGTTAATGCAGGAAATACATATTCCAGCATATAACTCGCTAAATGGAAGACTTCTGGAACCTTGCTCATCAACAACCGTCGCGGTTGCATCAAGACAAGCCAAAGCAACAGCTGCATCAGCAGCTGGGTTGCCGTTCACAACGTTTCCAACAACAGTTGCAACGTTACGAATCTGTAGCGAACCAACCTTTCGGCAAGCATCTACTAACCCCGGTGCATGATGCCTAAGAAGAGATGATTTAACGACTTGAGCATGAGTGACGTTGGCTCCAATTGATATGGAGTCATTTTCCTCTGTTATGCGCTGCATTCCGTCAATTGCGCGTAAATCAATTAGCGTGTCGACAGAAATTTTACCATCGCGCATGTCGAGAACAAGGTCTGTGCCACCTGCAATAATTCTAGCCCGTCCCTTAGACTGACCTAACATAGATACTGCCTGTGCAACTGTTCCCGGAAAGACATAATCCTGAGCCATACAGTGCCTCCAAAGATCTGATAAGAAAAACTAGCAGCGATAAAAAGAAGACTCCTTTACCTGCTACATAACTTTGCTTGGAAAGACCAAACCGTCCTTAGATATTTATTTAAATATAGGATTGTTATAATGATTCTGTATAGCTATTTGATTATAACCCCACCGAAAGAACTATGTTTAATTTAACATATCAACTCTAACACCACTCTCCTGAAGCCCCGAATAGCGCTGTTTCAAACTGAATCTAAGTCGAAGAGACTGTACAAAATTCAATTGTCGAGTAAGTATGCACTTGCATCAGCAGTAAACACAGCAATCTCAATGTAGTAGTAAAATAATTCGTACTCACAGATTGCCACTCATCTATATGAAACTGTTTTTGACTACCAAAACGAGATGACACAATGAGCAAAACAAACCACTTTGGCTTAGACTTCGAAACCTTTGCCACACTTATTGACAACCTGCATGATGAAATCATTATTTATGACAACAACTACCGTATGCTTTACGTCAACAAAGCATGCGAACGTCATTATGGTTTCACCCAGCAAGAGCTCATAGACATGCCGTTCTGGGACGTTGTACGAAAGCATAAGGCATGGGATCGCCCAATGCTTCCGCTTATCTACGAGAAAAAATGCCCAGCAAAGCAAATGCAACAGACATATCTCGGATTACAAGTACTCACCATAGCTACACCTTTCTTTGATGAAAAACAGGACGTTGAATACGTCATGCTTAATATTCGTGATAACTATCATGACAAAATGATTCCAAGAGCTGAAGATCTGGTGACTGAAGAGCCACAATCTTCAAAAACGCATCCAGAATACCTCATCTACCGTAGTGCAGGAATGGAGAAGGCTATTTCTGATGCGCAGAAAGTCGCGAACGTAAACGCCCCCTGTCTGCTGCTTGGAGAATCCGGTTGCGGCAAAAGTCTTCTCGCTAAGTACATCCATACAAACAGCAATCGAGCCGACAAACCATTTGTTACAGTAAACTGTGCAGCCATTCCGCATGAACTTTTTGAATCGGAACTTTTTGGGCATGTTGAAGGTGCTTTTTCAGGAGCAACAAAAACTCGCGGCGGACTTTTTGCCAAAGCAAAAGCCGGCACGCTGTTCCTTGATGAGATTTCCGAACTCCCTCTCCCTATGCAGGCAAAACTCCTTTATGCTGTACAGGAGTTGGAATACCGCCCTGTTGGAAGTTCCGAATCCGTCAAGGCTGACGTACGCATTTTAGCCGCATCAAACCGCAACCTGAATCTTATGGTTGAAAGCGGCGCATTCCGTCAGGATCTTTATTTCCGCCTGAATGTTTTTGACATTACCATCCCTCCGCTCAGAGAACGCCCGGAAGACCTCGTTCCTCTCATCCATCTATTCTTTAATAGATACGGAAAATTGCATGGAAAAGGAAAACGACTCGCATCTGGCGTACGTAAACTTCTCAGTCAATACACATGGCCGGGTAACGTTCGTGAACTGGCACATCTTATAGAACGGCTTGTTGTAACAGTTGAAGACGAGATTATCTCTGTCGATCATCTTCCTGCCTCTATTTACGAAACACAGGGCAACCCTGCCGCGCTTGTTATGGCTTCGGACAACCTTGATGAAGCACTTGAAGCAGTTGAACGCCAACTCATTATTGATTCTTTCAAGGCTTACGGGACCAGTAGAAAAGTTGCTACAGCGCTTAATATTAGCCAGTCACGCGCATCACGCCTCATTCGAAAATATGTCCCGACAACAAAATTGTAATTTCATGAGTCAGTCCTGACTCTAAGACCCGCTTTTGATTCAAAGAGAGTCCTTGCAAAACCATTATTCTCGTTATTTTGAGTCCCTGATGACTCAAACACACTTAAACACTGAGTGTTTAAACAGCCTATTAGAGTGACAACTATTTGAAATTAAAAAGATTTTTAACAAAACCCTTTGTGTCATTCTTGGCACATCCCTTGCTTTATAACTACCACAAATGATGGTGCATACTTTTAAGAACAATCGTCACAGTATCTTTAAAACGTAACGATACATTGCTCTGTTTTTACCCGTGCATCATCCCCCGAGAGAGGATGCTGTTACATCAACAGCACACTAACGAGGTGAAACTATTTAGAAGGGAGATGTTTTAATGTTTAAGAACAAGACATATTTCGGAATTGCCTGCGCATTACTTGCCACAATGCTCTGGGCTGGTGCTTTCGTTGTTGCACGCCTTGCTGTAGGTCAAATTTCCCCTATGACACTTGGTGCTACACGCTGGTTTGTAGCTCTGCTCATCCTCTGCACGTTCACTCTTCCAAAAGTAAAAAAAGAGTGGCCGATTGCTAAAAAATTCCTGCCACAAATTCTTGCAGCAGCCTTAACAGGTGTTGCCGCTTACTCTCCGCTCAGCTATTTCGCTGCTCAGACAACATCAGCAATCAACTTGTCACTCATTTCTGTTACCACACCGATCTTTATTGTTATTATCTCATCAATGATGGGACAAAAACAATCTACTAACACATGGCTCGGTTGTACTGTCGCACTTATTGGCTCCTTCTATCTCGTCTGTAACGGCGAAATGTCCCGACTCCTCGGTCTCCAGTTTGCAGCAGGCGACTTCCTTATGCTTCTGGCTGCTGTCGGGTTTGCTGTATACAGCCTTATCCTGCGTAAAATCCCAGAAGGTCTCTCACAACTTACTATTCTGTCCCTCATGTCATTCTTTGCTGTGCTGATGCTTCTCCCATGCGTTATCTGGGAATCTACACAGCCATCAATGGTCTTTAACATGAACGGCATCGTTTTCTTCAGTATCGTTTTCTCAGCAGTATGCTCATCCATCATTGCATGGTTCACATGGAACCTCGGTCTCCAATATGCCGGACCGGCAACATCCGGCATGATCTACTACAGCCTCCCGTTATGGGGTGGATTATTCGCCTTTGTATTCCTCGGTGAAACAATGGGCACAGTTCATCTCATCAGTGGAGCGCTCATTATCGGTGGTATTGTGTGGGCAAGCCGCACTCCAAAATCAGTTGAAAAAACTGAGACCGTTCTTAACGAGGCGTAGTCGATAGCTCCTTTTCACGGGTGGAGAAATTCTCCACCCGTACTTTTCATCCCTGCCAAGCGCCCATCGGTGCGCCCCTGTGCGACCTACCTTTACGCCGCACATAATGAACAATGTAAGGATTTGTCATTATGCAAAAGACCAAACAGCAAAAACTCATACACCTCAATATCAACGACAAAACACATTCGCTGTATGTTGAGCCGCACTGGACCCTTTCTAAAGTTCTTCGAAACGACTGTGGGCACACAGGAACTAAAGAAGCATGTGGAGAAGGTGCCTGTGGTGCATGTACTGTCCTCATCGACTCAATAGCAGTCCCAGCCTGTATGATTCTCGCCATTGAGCAAGAGAATAAACACATCGAGACCATTGAAGGCCTGTCAGAAAACGGTGAACTTCATCCGATTCAAGAAGCATGGCTTGAAGAATACGGCGCACAATGCGGCTTTTGTTCACCGGGCATGATCTTGTCTACCAAAGCATTGCTTCTTAAAAATCCTTTGCCAAGCGATGAAGAAATTAAAGAAGCGCTTGGTGGCAACATATGTATCTGCAACAACTATGAACACATTCTTAACGCAGTACGCAGTGCAGCAAAAAAAATGTCCGGAGAGCAAGCACATGATTAAAGCCAATTCCATCGGCACCTCTGTGCGTCAGAAAGACGGTGCTGCACGTGTTACCGGCGCTGCAAAATATTATGCTGACTTCATCTTCCCCGACATGCTGCAAACTCGTATTTTACGTAGCCCATATCCCGCAGCTACTATTCTCACCATAGATACCAAAAAGGCAGAAGCACTTGAAGGTGTCCGCCTCGTAATGACACACGAGAACTACCCAAAAGCGTTTCGTAATACTTTATATTATGTAGGTGATCTGGTTGCTGCTGTTATCGCAGATGACGAAACCATTGCAGAAGAAGCTTTAGAGCTGATTGATGTTACATACGAAAAGAAAAAATTCGTTGTCAGCCTTGAAGACGCAATGAAGCCGGATGCACCACAAGTTTTTGAAGGAATTCCGAACTGCAATGATTGGGAATTTCACGCCCTGCTTAGCGATCGCGATCCAGAGACGCGCTTGTTCAAAACAAAAACTCCTGCCGAATACAACGGCTTTGGAGATATTGAAAAAGGCTTTGCAGAAGCAGATGTGATTGTTGAGCAAAAGAACCTCAAATACGCTTACTGCAAGTCTCCGGCAATGGAGCCACGCGGCTGTACAGCTAACTTTGACGGTCGCAAATTACATGTCCACACACATTCTCAGGGCATGCATGATGAAAAGCTGTGTCTGGCGCAAGCACTCGGCATCAGCTCAACCATGCTCAACTATGTATCACCGTTCACAGGCTCAAGCTTCGGCGGAAAAAACGCATTCCCACTCGATCGCAATATAGCCTCCCATTATCTGCTTATTGCCAGCCTTGCCTGCCTTGATCTTAAAAAGCCAGTTCATTGCGCCTACTCGCGAGAAGAAGAAATGGTTTCCGGCTGGTCTCGAGGCAGCATAACCGATGTCAAAATCGGCTTTAAAAAAGACGGTACATTAACCACCATGGATTTGGCACACTGGCAGGAAACCGGCTCCGGCGGAGACAAATACCCTGCTAAAAACGCCATGCTCGCTACCGGTTCTGTGCTCTATGCACATAACTGCAAGCACCAGCGAGGCAAAATCCACTACGTGCATACAAACCGTTTTCCAGCTGCCGGTTGGCAGGGATACGGAGCACCTGAAGGTGTTTTTGCTGTAGAAACCACCATGGACATTGCAGCAGAACAGATGGGAATGGACCCTGTTGAAATTCGCAAAAAGAACTGCATGCGCACAGGCGACATTGACTCCGGCTGGGACCCGCTTGTCTACAAATCTGCATACATTTCTTCTTCCGGTATCAGAGACTGCCTTGATGCAGGTGCAGAATATTTAGACTGGAAAAATAAGTGGGTTCATCCAAGCAAAAAAACAGGCCGAATTCGCCACGGACTCGGGGTTGCTATTTTTGCAATGGGCGCAGGTCGCCCGGGCCCGGGTAACTCCAGTGAGGCAATGGTCAAAATTTATCCGGACGGTTCCGCAGCTCTCGTATGCGCGGTTGCTGATATCGGACAAGGACAGCACACAGTTCAGTGCCAGATTGTTGCAGACGTACTTGGCCTTCCATACAAAAAGGTCGGCTTGGTTTGTGATGATACTGATTCAACACCGTTTGCGACACTTGTTGCAAACAGTTGCGGCACGTGGATTCAGGGCTGGGCAACGTATGAAGCCGCTATGGATGCAAAACGACAGGTTCTTGAACTTGCCGCGACCAAACTGGGCGTCCCTGCTCTGGCATTAAGCATTAATGAAAAAGGGATCTTCATTACGGCTGAACCAGAGAAAGGGCTCTCTTTTGCTGAAGCATTCGGTGCGCGTGGACACTACGGCGGCATCCATGAAGTGACTGGCTATTACGTCAACAACTCACCGCATCCTAACGGCTTAAAAGACGGTAAAGAAGATCAGGTATACATTCCGAAAGAAAAAGGCGCTCAGTTTATCTCTTTAGATATTGATACTGAAACAGGCATGATTTCGAATGTAAATGTGGTCATGGCGCAAAACGTCGGTAAAGCACTCAACCCGAAAATTGTTGCAGGTCAGCTTTCCACATCCCGCCATGGTGTTGATAACGCCATGCTTGCGAATGACTGCATTGCAGACAAACGTAACGGCTGGCTTATGACTCCTAACTGGATTGACTACCGCCACTGCACGACCATGGATTGCGAAGTAACACCGATTGTAATCGAAAAGCCGGGTGATCCGACCCATCCGTTCGGTGCAACAGCCTGTGGTGAAGGTGCGGCTTGTCCATCCCTTGCAGCGTTCTCTAACGCAATTTTCAACGCGACTGGTGTGCGAATTATTGAGACCCCGTTCACCCCAGATAAAATCCTTACGGGTCTTGGTAAGATTCAGCCTTCCCGGAGGAAAAAATAATGAAACGCTTCAAGCATTTTGACGCTTCAACAATTGAAGAAGCTGTAAAATTATTAGACACATACGAAAATTCATCCTACGTAATCGCTGGCGGCAGTGATCTAATGGGTTGCCTTAAAGATAACCTCTGGATGGAATTCCCAGAAGCCATCATCAACATCAAAACCATTCCCGCATTGAACACCATTGCGGTGGAAAAAGATGGTTTACATATTGGTGCACTTGTTACGCTTACAGAGATTGCAGAATGCGAATCTGTTAAGAAAACATGGGCGGGACTCGCTGAAGCGGCTCGTAGAACTGCTTCTCCTATTCTCCGTAACATGGGAACCATCGCAGGCAACATTTGTCAGGAAAACCGATGCTGGTACTACAGGTATCCGGACAAAATTGGTGGCAGTATTGATTGTGTACGTAAAGGCGGAAAACGATGTTTAGCTGTTCCGGGCGATCATCGTTTCCACTCCATTTTCGGCGCAGTTAGCAAATGCATTGCAGTTAACCCGAGTGATACAGCTCCGGCTCTTATTGCACTTAATGCTGTTGTAACAACCACCAAACGACAAATTCCAATTGATGAATTTTTCAGCGCAGAAAACGGTGCAGGTTCAACAATTCTTGATCGCAATGAGATTGTGACAAAAATTTTCGTGCCAACACCTGTCGAAAACGCAAAAAGTAGCTTTATAAAAATAGCATACAGAAAATCCGTCGATTTCGCGTTAGTTAACTGCTCAGCTTCACTGTCGTATTCCGACGGCAAGGTGACAGAAGCCCGTATTTGCTTGAATGGAGTGCATAACAACCCTCGCAGATGCCAAGACGCTGAAGCGCTCCTTATAGGAAAAGAGCTCACAGAAGAGACAGCACAACTTGCCGCCGAAGCCGCTGTTGCAGACGCTAAACCGCTCTTCCAAAACCTGTATAAAGTGCAGTTAGCAAAAACCAGTGTCCACGATGCACTCATTGGATGCGCAAAATAACGACTACTCATGACTGAAAACTTACAGCAAAAAAAAGCTGCCATTACAGGCGTCATTTTAGCTGCCGGTACTTCAACCCGAATGGGCAGGGATAAGTTGTCTCTGCCTTTTCGAGGAAAACCAATCGTGCAGCATGTAATTAATGCCGCACGCGAGTCTCTTTTGGACTCTATCGTTGTTGTTCTTCCTGTCGATTCTGAACTTGAATCACAACTTGATCTTGCGGAGTGCACCGTTGTGTACAGCCCAAGAAGAACAGACGGCCAAGCTGAATCACTGAAAGCTGCAATCCGTAGCCTTCCAGATGAAACACAAGGCGCGATGGCGTTGCTCGGAGACCTGCCGCTGCTTACTCCTGAGGTCATAAACCACCTTATCTGGTCGTTTTCTCAGGAACCGCACAATTGGGTCATTCCCATGCAAGAAGGGATGCGCGGTAATCCTATTACGATTCCGCAACAGTGGTTTGAAAAAGTATTGGAGCTTGAGGGCGACACTGGCGCAAGGCCATTGCTTGCAACCCCGAGACTTCCTATCAGATTAGTTAAAATTAACGAAATCGGCCCGTTTGTTGATGTAGACACTGAGGAGCAATATGAATTGCTTCTCAAACGCTACGATACAGGACTGTAGAGAGGCTTTTATGAAAACATTGATACCTACAATCGCAATCCGTGGTGCTGGCGATCTCGCCACTGGCGTAGCACTCCGACTTTACCGAGCCGGAATGCGAAACATTGTCATGCTTGAAACAGAAAAGCCGCTGGCTGTTCGCCGCAAAGTTGTGTTTTCAGAAGCGATCTATCATCAGGAAGTGACCGTAGAAGAAATTACGGCCAAACACTGCATTCAGTGTTCTGAGATATCAGAAGTCTGGGCTAAAGGTATGGTTCCAGTTATTTGTGACCCTAAGGCTACATGTTTGGAAACTGTTAAACCAGATGTGCTTATTGATGCGATTATTGCCAAGAAAAACATCGGCACCAAAATTTCAATGGCACCGCTCGTCATTGGTCTTGGACCTGGTTTTACTGCGGGAGAAGATGTTCATGCTTCTGTAGAAACCAAGCGTGGGCACTACTTGAGCAGAGTCATTACAGAAGGCTCAGCAATTCCCAACACGGGCGTTCCCGGTTCTGTAAAAGGCTTTACAACAGAGCGTGTTCACTGGGCTGATGAAGCTGGAGTATTTACGACTCAAAGCGATATCGGCGCAATGCTCAAAAAAGGCGATCTTATCGGCTACGTAAATACTCAGCCGATTACAGCAACCATTGACGGTGTTCTCCGTGGCCTTCTCCCAAACGGAACACCGGTACAAAAGGGCACCAAAATAGCTGATGTAGACCCTCGTAACGATCCGGCCTACTGCGGTGAAGTTTCCGATAAAGCCTTATCCATTGGTGGCGGCGTGCTTGAAGCAATTTGCGCGCACCTTTTCGCAAAGAAGTAACCCATGTCCAGCCAAGCTATCCCAAAACATACAGTACTTTTCCCCACCCTGCCTCAGCTAATTACGCTGACAGGTGCGGGTGGTAAGACATCTATTATGTTCTGGATTGCTTCGGCAATTAAAGGAATGGGAAAACGCGTTATCACCACGACAACGACAAAGATGTTTTTTCCAGAATCAGGAGAAGTAATTCTTCAGGCAGATGCATCCGACTTTTTAGCCGAGATTGCATCTGCTCTGGAAATTCATTCTACAGTGACCGTGGCGTCCCGTTATGATGCTCAATTGCAAAAACTTATTGGAATATCTCCAGAAGATATCTCAATGCTTCTACATTCAAAACTTGCTGATTGTATTCTAGTGGAAGGCGACGGTGCGGCTCGCAAGCCACTAAAAGCACCGAACCAGCATGAGCCAGTTATCCCCGTTGAAACAGAAGTCTGCATCGGTGTTATGGGACTGGACGCTCTCAATGCTCCGCTTTCAAATCACACGGTGCACCGACATGAATTGTTCACCGAACTTACGGGACGCGGCTACGGGGAAACTATTACCCCAGCCGACTTGATCACATTGGCGACATCGCCCAAAGGCTTGTTTCAGCACTGCCCTGCAATAAGCCAGAAATATGTTTTTTTAAACAAGATGGACATCCCGAACACACTTGAGGCTGTTGAAACCATCCACTCAAAACAGAGCCAACACCCGACTGATATCACATGGCTTGCGTGCACTGCTCAGCACAGAAAAATTTTCAACATCTCTGACACACAAACCGAAGTGGTTATCACATCATAGCCACTCCATAACTTCAGTATCATGCTGCAAGGGGGCGCTACATGGATTCTCAAAAAAGCACTGAAGCTTTGCTTGCCTCTTCACAAATTTCGAATCGTACCATTTGCCAAATATGCTTTTTCGGTGCGTTCTCTCTCATTATTGCGAGCTGTTTCCCGCTACTTGTTTTCCCTAAAAAGGGAGAACTCATTATCAATAATCTTTTCGATTTTGTTACGGTTGAAATGGGCTGGCTTTATATGCTGGCTGCTCTTGGAGCCTTTGGAATTATCCTCTGGTTTGCCTTTGGCCCGCTAAGCCAAAAGCGGCTGGGTGATACCATTGAATATTCTACCTTTTCATGGATCGGCATGCTGTTCTGCGCTGGTGTCGGAGCAGGCATCATGTTCGGTGGATCTATTGACTGGGCATACTACATGGCATTTCCAATGCACGGTGAACCTGCCGGAACATGGAAAGCTGCAGAGTGGGGATGCGCCTATGGAATGTTCCATTGGGGGCCTATCTGCTGGTCTATTTATGCTATATTAGCCGTCCCGATTGGCTACAGCTATTACGTAAAGAATGTTCCAATCCTCAACATATCCCAAACCTGCAAAGGCATCCTTGGGAAACGCGTTTACAGCTGGCCTGGTAAAGTTATCGACATACTCTTTATGGCCGGACTCATTGCAGGTTCAGCAACGGCTCTCGGTCTTGGTATTCCTATTGTTGCCGCCGGAGTTGTTTCTGTTACAGGAATCGAACATTCCTTTGGGCTTGAGGTAGCTATTCTTGTTGTCATTACACTAATATTCTCCACCACATCCTGCCTTGGACTTAAAAAAGGTCTCAGCAGACTTTCCGACTTCAACGTCTATATTGCGCTCGGACTCATGCTGTTTGTTTTCATCGCAGGCCCGACAGTCTTTTTGACTGACATGGCAATTTCTTCTGTCGGTCTTCTTGTTTCAGAATTCTTCCGCATGGCGACATGGATGGACCCCGTAGGACATGAAGGATTCACGCAGGCTTGGACAATTTTCTACTATGCTTGGTTTGTCGCGTATGCGCCGTTTATGAGCCTGTTCATTGCCAAAATTTCTCGCGGGCGCACCGTACGTCAAGTTGTATTAGGTCCTGTGATCGCGGCATCTTCCGGCTGCGCCATGTTTTACCTCATCTTTGGTAACTTTGGATTACATCTGCAACTGACAGGACAGCTTGACGCCATCAGCATGGTACAAGAAATGAAAGGTGCAACGGTCATCATGGCTATTGCAGACTTCCTTCCGTTTGCCTCATTCTACAAAACCATGTTTGCGCTTGTAACGGCTATTTCAATGGCTACTACCTTTGATGCTGTTTCCTTTGCTCTTGCAGCCACAACAACAACCATGCTGAAACCAGATCAGGAGCCTGCCCGTTGGAACAGACTTTTCTGGGCTGTTTCACTCAGTATCCTGCCTATAGGCATCATGCTTATTGATGGTCCGTTGTCAGTGCTTCAAACAGCATCAATTGTTGTGGGACTTCCAGTTCTTGGCATTGTTGCCCTTGGGCTGGCTTCTTTCTTTAAAGAATACTGTGCGGAAGGTTGGACACCAAGCCGATCATCATCCCGCTATTAACCTACTTTTCAGGTGAACTATGAAGACTATACATGTACAAGACGCCATTGGAACAATGCTCTGTCATGACATTACACGCATTGTTCCCAACGGAGAAAAAGGGCCTGCATTCCACAAAGGGCACATTGTCACTGAAGAGGATGTTTCAACTCTTTTGGATATTGGCAAAGAGCACCTCTATGTTTTCGACCCAAAAGATGGATATGTGCACGAAAATGATGCGGCAGAGCGCATCGCATCCGCTGCAATGGGACAAGGGCTGAAAGATAGCGCCCCTTCTGAAGGAAAAGTAAACATTACCGCTGCCCATACCGGCTTGTTGGATATTAATGTTGATGCGCTCACAAAGCTTAATTCTGTGCAGGATGTCATTTTTGGAACTATCCATACTATGCAGCTTGTTAAAAAAGGACGAGGACTTGCAGGAACACGGGTAATCCCGTTGGTTGTTCCTGAAGACATTGTTACTGAAGCTGAAGAAATTCTTCGCGACAATGCTCCGCTCATTCAAGTACGCCCTCTCAAGAAATGTAAGGTCGGCGTCATCATAACTGGCAGCGAAATATACAAAGGGCGCATAGAAGATAAGTTTGGACCAGTTATCCACACAAAATTCTCTTCATACGGAAGCACCATACTAGGTCAGAAGCTCGTGTCAGATTCACAAGAGCTCACCGTCAAGGCTATCAATGAATTCGTTGAACAAGGTGCCGACTTTATTGTGCTGACAGGTGGTATGTCTGTTGATCCAGATGACCAGACTCCGGCATCAATTCGAGCTTCTGGAGCAGATGTCGTCACATATGGCGCTCCAATGTTCCCGGGCGCTATGTTTATGTACGCGCAGCTCGGAGATATTCCGATACTCGGCTTGCCGGGGTGTGTCATGTATTACAAGGCCAGTGTCTTCGACGTCATTGTCCCCAGAATTTTAGCAGGCGTTCCAGTTACCATCGACGATATTGTCGCTCTTGGACACGGTGGATACTGTGAAGGCTGTGCTGAATGCCGCTACCCTGTCTGCGGCTTCGGAAAATAAAAAATTCTCCCATAGAAATGAGAAGAGTCCTGTAGGCACAAGCTACAGGACTCTTTTTTATTCATTCTTTCAAAACCTTGGCGCATTGGACTTTTTTTACGCAACAGTCTTTTCGCAACTATCTCATAAAACATGGGTAACCTACTCTTTTGTCAGCTTGTTCTCAGTATCAAAAAAGCTTATTATAATCCGGTTAAGTAAGAGAAAAAAATACGTAGATTCTACATTTTTATGTTCACTCAACAAGTACAGGATGCAACATGCAAAAAAGATTAAGCATTAAATACCACATTGCCGGCCTTACTATTTTGCTTAATCTATTTATCTTACTCTGTGTGGCGGCAATCAGCGGGAACATATCTGCGCAGGTTATCGATGAAGGCATGTCCGAATACGTTATGGCTCTGGCAGACTCTACCGCTTCCATGCCGGTTGTTCAAGAAACGCTCTTCAACGGAACACCCCACGGCAACTCTATTCAAACAATTGTTGAAAAGTTACGAGCTAAAACCAACGCCAGCTATATGGTCGTTATGGATATGAATGCAATTCGCCTCTCGCACCCTATTGCCGCCCGTATTGGCAAGCCATTTGTCGGTGGTGATGAAAAAGAAGTTTTCTCCGGTAAGCGCTACGTTTCGCGTGCTGTGGGAACACTTGGGGCGTCTCTGCGAGCATTTGTTCCTGTCTATTACCAAGAGACACAAGTTGGAGCTGTTAGCGTCGGCATTCTTAACACTAAGACGTACCAAGCCAAGTACCTTATCTGGTACAAAATAGTCCTTCTTTTCTTTTTATGCCTCCCTCTTTCTATTGCAGGAGCCTTTTTCCTTGCCGGAAGAATCAAAAAGAAAATGCTCAACTTCGAACCACACGAAATTGCAAAACTTCTTTCTGAAAATCAGATGGTTATTGAATCTGTTAAAGATGCGATCATCGCTGTGGATATGCATGGACGCATTACCGTTATCAACCGCGCAGCAAAGAAAATTTTGAAACTGAAGCAGAATGCTGTTGGACGACATATATCGACAGTCCTCCCTAACTCGTATTTGGAAGATGTGCTCTCATCTGGAAAAGAAATTTTTGATACCTACCGAAAGCTTGGTGGAATCCCTTGCCTCGTAACAGTACAGCCCATCATCATTCAAGATAAGCAAGTCGGTGCACTCGCCTGTTTCCGCGACCGAAGCGAGGCTCACAGACTTGCGGAAGAACTCACAGGGGTTCGTAAATTTACGGACGAATTACGCGCGCAAGCTCATGAATTTTCGAACAAGCTTCACACCCTGCTCGGCCTACTCCACTTCAAAGAATATGAGAAAGCAGAGACATTGCTTCTTCAAGGTGCCCAATTATGCACCCAACTTATTTCACAGTTGGAAAACAATATTGAATCACCTGTGGTTCGCGGTCTTCTCTACGGTAAGCTTGCGACATGCGAAGAAAAAAATATTCATATTGAACTCTCGCTACCATCCTTTATCCCTAATGACATTGGAATTCCATCGCAGGACATCACTCTGGTTCTTGGTAACTTTATCGAAAACGCCATTGAATCTGTCGAGCACAGCCGAGTATCGTCTCCTGAAATCCATATTTCAATGCTGCTCGGAGACAGCGAATTGTGTTTGCAAGTGCATGACAATGGTGGAGGCATACCAGACAACATTGCGTCTACCCTCTTCTCTTCGCAACCACAAAGCAGTAAAGAAGGACACAGAGGATTAGGACTCCGGTTCGTAAAAAAAATTGCCGATTTTTACGGCGGCAACGCCAGCTTCTCATCTGATCCGGAACAGGGCACAGTGTTTACAATAACACTGCCTATTGTCTCCGCATGTTCTATCAGCACGGCGTATTAAATTTTTTCCTGCTCACCCCCAACCAATGGGAAACACATGAAAATATCTGTAGTAATTGTTGAAGACGACCCGATGGTCGCAGATATTCATAGCAAATACGTATCAAGCCTTGCCGGTTTTACTGTCATTACCGTGCTGGAAAATGGTCAGGATGCCATCGATTACTTGCTGGAACACGATGTTGATCTTGTCATTCTTGATATTTTCATGCCGGTTAAAAACGGAATCGATGTGTTGAACACCATTAAAACAGAACAATTGCCCGTCGATGTAATTACTATCACAGCAGCTAAAGAGCATGACACAGTTAACACATGTCTTCGCTCCGGCGTGTTCGATTACATCTTAAAGCCGTTTGCATTCTCAAGATTAGAACAGGCGCTACAAAACTATCAGCAAAAGTTCATCGCACGGCAAAATATTGGTGAAAAATACCAGCAACAGCAAATCGACTTAATGCTCAACTTTGCAGCAGAAGAGGCAACACTGGAACTTCCCAAAGGAATTCAGGAATTCACCCTGAAAAAGATTTGCACCACGCTCAAAAGCTCGACGGTTCCTCTTTCTGCCGCGGAAGCCGCTAATCAATCAGGCATTTCACGCGTTACAGCACGGCGCTATCTAGAATATTTACTTGAAATCAGCAGGGTGACACTTGAACCTCAGTATGCTCCTGTGGGACGTCCGGTAAACAGATACCGGTACCGATAAAATTCAGTAACAAAAAGCTCCGCCTGAAAGATCAGACGGAGCTTTTTTATTATTTGCAGGCTAGGAGAATAGCCTTGGGAGGAAGAGAATCACGTCGGGGAACAGCGTCAGAAAGAGTAATACAGCAAGCAGCGCCCCTAGATAAGGCATCGTCGCTCGCATCACTCGCTCAATCGGAACATTGGTAATAGCACTCGCAACGAATAAATCCAGCCCGACAGGAGGAGTGATACACCCGATTGCCAAGTTAACAACCATCAGTACGCCAAAGAAGAGTGGATCGATCCCTAATGTAACAGCAACCGGAAGGAAAATCGGGGTAAGAATTACCACCGCAGCCGATGCGTTAATAAGTGTACCGATAACCAACAACAGCACGTTCATCATAAGAAGGAACAGGAACGGCGAATCCGTAATGGATACCATGTACGCCCCAATGTGATGCGGAATCTGCAAGTTAGTAATCAGCCAGCCGAAGACTTTTGCAGTACCAACAATGAACATAATGATGGTAGTACCGATTACCGCATTAAAGATAATCTTAGGAACATCTTTCAGGCTCAACTCTTTATAGATAAAGAACCCGACAAAAATACCGTACACCGCCGCAACTGCAGCTGCTTCTGTCGGAGTAAATATGCCGCCGTAAATGCCACCAATGATAATGACAGGAGTCATCAGCGCCCAGAAGGATTCCTTGAAGGATGAAAAAACATTACGGACAGAAAATTTTTGTGATGAAGTAAGGTTATGCTTCTTGGCATAAAACCAACTGACAAGACACATAGCCAGCCCCATCAGCGCCCCCGGTACAAAACCGCCGATGAACAAATCACCAATAGAGACTCCGGCAACTACCCCATACACAACCAGTGTAATAGATGGCGGAATAACAATACCTACAGTACCCGCCGCAGCAACAATGCCGGTAGCCTTTTCGCGCTCGTATCCATTACGCTCCATTTCATCGACCATTGTTGTACCGATTGCAGCTGTAGTTGCAGCCGATGACCCTGAAATTGCAGCGAAAAACATACCTGAAACAGTTACTACCTGCGCAAGGCCACCAGTGAATGATCCAACGAGTGACTGTGAAAACGATACAAGTCTCGAAGTTACCCCGCCTGCAGTCATAAAAGCGCCTGCAAGCATGAAGAACGGCACTGCCATAAATGAAAAAGAATCAATGCCGGAGTACATAACCTGTGTCAGCACAACCTGCGGTGTGTTTGTAAAAAGATACAAGCACATGGACACAGAAAGTGTCAGCGAAAATGCAACTGGAACACCAACAAGCGTAAGTGCTAAGAAGCCACCAATAAATAAATATTCCATATTGTGCCCCTAGCTCTCTGCTAATTCAGCAGAATTTTTTCCACGTGCGTCAGCTATAATGCGAAGTGTGTCACGCACAGTATAGAGCAGCATCAACACCGCGGAAATCGGGATAATAGCGTACACATAGCTCATAGAAAGCCCCATCCCCGGTGATGTCTGGAAGGACATAATGGATGTCATCTTCCACCCTTGCGTAAACAGCAACCCTATAAAAATGTAACTGCAAATGTTAATAAAGAACTGGAGAACAGTTCCTGAAGGTCGTCCTTTAAGCTTGCTTACAAGCAGGGTTACTGCCAAGTGTCCGCCCTCCCCCATAATGAGTGCAGAACCAAGAAACACTACCCATACAAATAAAAAACGTGCGAGTTCTTCTGACCATTCATATGTATATCCAAATACATAGCGGGTAACTACTTGCATAAAAATTATGCACAGCATTGCACTCATGCAACCTACCGAAACCCAATACAAAACCGTACGGAGACGTTTAAGCAAAGAATCCATCTTTCCTCCTAAATATATCTATACCCCTGCAACGTGGTGTGGTCACAGGGGTACAATGTGTAGGGGACGAGATAACTACTGTAACGCTTCAATTGCGTCTAAGTTATCCTGACCGACTAATGATGCAAACTTTGCATATACTGGTTTTGTTGCTTCTTTAAAAACGCTGCGATCAACTTCGATTACAGATATTTTTCCGGAAGCCTGAATTTTATCCCAGTATGCCTGATCTTTTTCTGCAGAGAAATTACGCTGCCATGCGATTGCTTCTTTAGCACTTTCAAGAATGATGTTCTGCTGATCTTTATCAAGACGGCTCCATGCAGCCATGGAAATCAATACTGGCTCTGGAGAATATGCGTGAGCAGTTTTAGAAGCATATTTCTGAACTTCAAAGAAACGCTTTGTCCAAATATGTGCACTCGGGTTTTCCTGACCATCAACAATTCCCTGCTGCATTGCAGAGTACAATTCGCTGAAAGCCATAGGAGTCGGAGACGCACCGAGAGACTTCATCATTTCAATAAAAACCTTATTGTTCATGACACGAACTTTAAGATCTTTCATTTCTTCCGGAGTATTAACAGGGCGTACGTTGTTGGTAAGGTGACGGATACCATTTTCCATGTACCCAAGCAGTTTAATACCTTTTGGTTCAAGCTGCTTACCAATTTTCATACCAACACTATCGAGGGATTTGTAAGCGTGATCGCGGTTAGCAAAAAGGAAAGGAAGATCAAAAATAGAAATTTGCGGCTGGAACTGACCAAGCACTGCGGTACCGACAAGAGCCATATCGACTGTGCCAAAAACAAGACCTTCAACCAGATCTTTCTGACTACCAAGCTGGGAGGAAGGGAAAACTTCTACTACAATTTCGCCACCGGATTTCTGAGTAACAAGTTCGGCAAACTTAGTTGCACCTTGTCCGTACGGATGAACGGGTTCAGCAATATGCCCTAATTTAAGGACAGTTTTTGCCTGAGCAGAAGCAGCACCGAACATACACACAAGCGCAAAGACCATAACTAAACAGCGTAAAATCTTCATAGTAGTCTCCATGTTTTTTATGAATATCTAGCACGCTGCAAAAATCTAACGCAATATTGTGTTCTTTTGTTGATAGTTTAGTTCATAATGTTCACGAAAATGTCATTTTCGGTTTTCATGAAAAAATCCCTGTGACTTTACGTTCACAGGGATTTTTCATTTCAATATGGATTTAGCTTAAAATATTTTTTAGATGCCTATCAACCATTGTAACACTTCTCCGCCCACAGGCTCGCTCCAAAGGCACCGCACATGTCCGGCTCTTCAGCAACACAGATCGTTTCTTTTTTTCCAAAGTTTTCATGCAGTAGCTTACGAATGCATCCATTATTCGCCACACCACCAGAAAAAACCAAAGGAAAAACAAGACCGACCCGTTTCAACATCGTGCTTGTCCGCCGAACAACGGACGCATGCAATGCCAATGCAATATCCTCAGGTCGAACACCTTGCGCCATCAGTGAGGTAGCTTCTGTTTCGGCAAAGACTGTGCACATGCTGTTAATCAGCGGTGGATTACTTCCTTGCAATGCATATGCACCGAATTCTTCAATCTCCACCTGAAAAACATTCGCGGTATACTCTAAAAATTTACCCGTACCCGCAGCGCAACGGTCATTCATCTCAAACCGAACAATACCACCCTTGGCATTTAGCGAAATGGCCTTTGTATCCTGCCCGCCAATATCCAAAACAGTGCACGCTTCTGGAAACAACGCATGAGCACCTAAAGCATGAGCCTTAATTTCCGTTATTGCACCAACTTGATACGGTAATTCAAGAGTCTTAATTAACTCCCGCCCATATCCTGTTGCCACTAAGCAGTCAGGAGAATGCCCTTTAAGGAGCTTTTTACACTGCTCTAAGGGCGAAAACGTTGTGGGCAGCTGAGCACGGTGTACAACGTCGCCATCCTTCTGCAACACAAACTCCGTAGACCGCGAGCCTATATCTATTCCACCGAACATATCTAGTCTAACATCTCAACAAATGCTTCCACTCGTGTCTTCAGCTGCTCTACATCTTCCATGCTGTAGCCGGTTTCCACACTCAGCATCGGAATGCCTTTCTGGGACAACACGTCCTGTAACTTAATTGCCTCATGTGCATACGGCTGACAGAATGACAATGCATAGTGAACCACACCATCTGCATTTAATTCTTTAGCCATATTTTCCACATTAACCATACGTTCTTCATTCGGGGTAAAACATGCACAGTCAATTTTCATATAACGATCTACAAGCGCATCAACCATTCCTTCGATGGTGTCGACAGATTCATCAACAAGATCACGAATATTTCGGGAACCAATGCAAGATTCTTCGCCCACGATAACAGCATTAGAACTTTCCATTACATATGGTAATTTCCAGTTCGGCACTGCCATTGGACAGCCGGAAAGCAACAGGCGTTTTGTACCTGTAGGAACAACTCCATCGCCTTGTGCAATACGTTCTTCAATCTGGTCACAAAGAGCATTAATGGACTGTGTGAATCGTTCCGGGTCATCATAAAATGATACCTGATTAATAAGTAAAGCATCACGGCCGGAAATAGGTGCAGGATCTGCCGCTCTCAATCCTGAAAGCCTCTGGAGCGCCCTACGCTTCTCATTCACAATGAAAATAGACTTTCGTAAATTTTCCACTGTAATTTCTACGCCGGTCATTTCTTCCAATGCTTCTTTGTATCGAAGGACTTCAGATTTAAAGAGCTGCTTCGCATCCGCTGTTTTTGTCTGCGGAACTTCCATCACATGCATCGGCACAAGCTTTCCGAATGCTTCGTATGCTTTTTTCTTTCCGTCACAAGTTGTTTCACCAACAACAAGATCACACGATTCAGTATACGGACAAATACGAGCAAGCTTGAATCCGATAAAGGATTTAATAAGTGCACAGGTATTACGCGGTACAATCTTTTCTGCTTCGTCTGTACCGGCATCTGCACCGGAACAAAGCCCCACATGAATGGCATTAGCGGCAAGCGTCAGCTCTTCTGGAACAAACACGCAAAAAGTACCAATGACTTTCTTTCCATTCGCTTTTGCATCCTGAATCTCTTTAATCCGTAATCCATGGACTTCTGAAAGAACAAAGTCCAAATACTCCATACCCTTCAATCGATTTTCCTGTGAAAGGTAAATATCCCCGTAAAGTTTCCCCAGAACCTCCAATAAACCATCGTGTGCAGAAATATCTAAATTTAAATTTTCCCACATTTCTTTATGTGCAGAGTCACTCATCATAACCTCCTAAAATTGAAATGATTATGTATACACATACGACATGGGATTAACAAATTGATAAAAGCTATTCGTTCACAGAGTGTAGATCGAAAAACTTAATACTTCGGCCACCTACAATATATTTACTTGATCATTGTCTCCTCTCACCCCTCTTTTCCGAACCTTCTGTCTACAGTTCACAGTTCACAGTTCAAAAATAAAGCACGTCACCCGCACGCATCGCCCCCGCAACCTTACTGATTAATCAAAATAGAAACCCTGTAATTCTGATAAAATGAAATGCACTGCTACGGCGCATTACGATGTAAAAAGTCCACTCATTTTTAATATAGAAGAAGAACATGAAAATCACAGTATCAGACTACATATTCTACAGACTATAAGGAACTCCGTGTGGACACCGTATTCGGAATCCCTGGAAACTACGTACTTCCTTTCTTCGACAGCCTGCTGGATGGAAACCATGGCATAAAGCACGTTGGAACGTGCAATGAGTTAAATGCTGCATACTGTGCTGCAATGCACGAGAATCTGCACACAAACACCACGGACTGATATGAATATACTCACAAGGCTAGGACAAAAAGGTAAAGATAACGCCGCCCTTCGAAGATGGCTTAAACTGCTCCATGTTCTCGCAGCAGCACTATGGGGCGGCGGTTCAACATCAGTCATCATTGTTGTGTGTATGTTCCATCCCGAGAATCATGCTGAATTGTACGCAAAATATATGTGTCTGTTCTACATAGATTTTTTTGTTATCGGAGCAGGTGCAACAGGCTGTTTTTTCACAGGAATCATCTATTCTTACTACACATCATGGGGCTTTTTTAAGCATTGGTGGATTACCATCAAATGGGTGTTACTCATTATCTATATGGCTGTCGGTACACTCTGGTTTATACCGTGGCTCTCAAGAGCAATTGATAGCGCGAAATCAAAGCCACCACTTTCACCGGTGGCTGGCGAAACCCTTCAAACTATTATTCTGCACAACACCATTACTGTCGTACATCTTTGCCTTGTTATACTGATAATGGTGCTTTCCGTTAAAAAGCCATTTGGGAAAATACTCCGCTCCAAAAATTAGCTTCCTTCTACACGAACAAAAAACTCGGCAAATTCACTGAATACACTTCAGAAAATTTGCCGAGTTTTTTTGCGCCTTTTTTCGACCAATGTGCTTTTCTATTACAAGAAGCAACCTAATTTCACCCAAATAACCAAAAAATTATGTTCAAAAGCTTCATCACTAAGAAAGAATACACACGATACGTATATGAATAAGTTTTAAGGAAATAGAGGTTACAATGAGTCACTTATAAATCTAACTGTAACAATAAAAAACTACAGCCACACTCCTCGTGCAGAGTGAAATTCAATACTCAGCGCATCATTTACTATCACAGCAGGATATAAAACCTATTCCTACAATGACACCTAAGCAAAATTGAAAAATTTGAATTAGATTTAAGCAAAACAATCCTCTTTGCATCTAACAACAATACAAAAGAAACCGTTTTCACTACATCAATACAGAAGTATGACACATACCAATACAACTTTACCTTGTTTTTCCTCTATATTCTTTGAACACCATACGCGATGTATCCGGTTACACATCTTTTGTGAAAAATTAAATGTTACAGCAATGTGACAAACTGTTGACAAAAGCGTTGCACCATCGGTTTTTTTTTAGTAGCTCCTCTTCTGCATTGATATAAAATTCTAATGCACACTTTAGTTGCCAACTATTGTTAATTAATTGCTGCTCTATAACTTTAACTAAGTGGAGAGAGAGGATGATTGGTATCTTCAAGCCGGCACCGCACATTGAACGAGTGCCTGAAGAGCGAATCGATGAAGAATACAAAAGAAACAAAATGAAAGTTTTCCTTGGTATTTTCATTGGTTACGCCGCGTACTACCTTGTGCGCAAAAACTTTGCCCTTGCAATTCCAGATATTCTTAAAGAATACCCGCAGTATTCTAAAGCGATGCTCGGTACTGCAATGACAGGTCTGTCTATTGCATACGGTGTATCTAAATTCATCATGGGTTCTATTTCTGACAGAAGTAACCCAAAATATTTTCTCCCATGTGGCCTGCTTCTTTCCTGTGCCATTCTCGCCTTTACCGGCCTGAACAAATGGGTATTTGAAAGTGTAACATTGCTTATAGTACTTATGACTCTGAACGGCTGGGTTCAGGGCATGGGCTGGCCTCCTTGCGGCAAGACAATGGTTCACTGGTACTCCACCAAAGAGCGCGGCATGACCGTTGCTGTTTGGAACGTTGCTCACAACATCGGTGGCGCTCTTGTTGCCAACCTCGCCTTCCTTGGTGTTATGATGTTCAACGACTGGGGCGCAAAATTTTACTTCAACGCATTTATCGCAGCAGGTCTTGCATTCGTTGTATTCCTTCTCCTGCGTGACACTCCACAGTCTTGTGGTCTTCCAAGTGTTGAAGAATACCGTGACGACTACCCTGAAGGCTACGATGCTAAGAAACATGAAGAAACTTTTACTTTTAAAGAGATTTTCTTCGAACATATTCTTACCAACAAATACCTCTGGGCAATCGCTATTGCTAACGCATTCTGCTACTTCGTGCGTTACGGCGTAGTTGACTGGATTCCTACATACCTGCAGGAAGTTAAAGGGTACTCCTTTAAAGAATCTTCCATTGCATGGTCACTCTTCGAATACGCTGCTATCCCTGGTACACTCGTGTGTGGTTGGATGTCCGACAAAATCTTTAAGGGCAAACGTGCTCCTGCAACAATGCTCTTCATGTCACTGACTTTAGTTTTTGTTGTTGTATACTGGTTCAACCTCAGCGGTCCTAAATGGATCGATTATGTTGCACTCGTTGCTATCGGCTTCCTCGTATACGGCCCGATCATGATCATCGGCCTTCACGCTCTCGACCTCGTTCCTAAGAAAGCTGCTGGTACTGCTGCTGGCTTTACCGGTTTCTTCGGCTACGTATTCGGTTCTGCAATCGCAGGTTCCGGTGTAGGTTGGATTGCTGACAACTTCGAATGGCGCGGTGTATTCATCACCATGGTAGCATGTTGTGTGCTTACCATTATCTTCAGCGCATTCACCCTTGGTCACAAAGCTGAGTCTAACGGCGCAGAAAAATAGTTTGTGACAACATGAAGCCCTTCTCTGTAATTGCTGACAGAAAGGCACAGTAGAAAACAAAAAGCCCCGTTTCATAATGAAACGGGGCTTTTTTATTCGTTCTGCAATCGAGAACAGCTGCGTGCTAAATACTACTCAGCATGCTTAAGCAAAACTTCATCTCGACCATCAATCTCTTCAATCAATACATCGACCTGTTCAGTACGCGCAGTTGCAATCTGCTTGCCCACATAATTAGCTTGAATAGGGAGCTCACGATGTCCACGATCTACAAGTACCATCAATTCAATACGGCTTGGACGTCCGTAATCCAGCACTGCTTCCAGCGCTGCACGAATGGTTCGGCCTGTAAACAACACATCGTCTACTAACAGCAGAGTCTTACCATCAACGCCCGCAGGAATATCAGTCTTATTGATCATTGGCTGAACATCCAACGTCGTCCAGTCATCACGATATAAGTTAATATCCAGTGAACCGAACTTCACGGTTTTACCCAGCTGCTCTTTCAGAACAGTACGAAGCCGTGCTGCAATATCAACGCCCCTTCTCTGGATACCGACCAGAACAAGGTCTTCGCACTCGCCGTGATTTTCTATTACCTGAAACGCAAGGCGGTCGATTGTGCGCCGCACTTCGTCTTCAGTCATAACAGTTTTAACGTTTCCCATATTTATGTCCTTTGCTCTGCTTTTTTCCACGAGGAACTAATACCGTGCATAATATCTTTTTTCTTTCATAAAAGAAACATCATCTACGTGCATTCTGTGACCTATGTCATGGGAGTTTTATCGTTTTTTTATTATCAATGGCTACCGGTTGACTTTAAGTGCCACGAACTTACTTATTGAATCCTAAGCAGTTGACAACCGGAACGGTACCCTTTTGAACTAGTACATTCGTAGCGGTTACTAAAAGCCTTGTCTGTGGTACTATGAGATACTGAAAATCGACTCACCAGCCTACCCGTTTGGGAAGGCTTCGAAAACACAGCAAGGTATGCTTAAACACCCGTAGAGAGCCAGACTTAACACATCTGAAACTCTGATACGCGGGCTCCATTTCTATTGACAAAGCTAATAACTGTCTTTACTTGATATGAACAACCTAGTGGAGGAAATTCAATGTTTACATTGACTGAAAACGCCCATAAAGAACTTGCGGCGTACTTTGCAGATAAGGACAAATCTCCTATCCGCATCTATCTGGCTCCGGGCGGCTGAAGCGGCCCAAAATTGGCATTGGCTCTGGATGAGCCAAACGAAGAAGATTCCGTATTTGAAGAGAAAGATTTCACTTTCTGCATCAATAAAGACCTCATTGAAAAGTCTGGTAAAATTACCATCGACCTTTCTTACATGGGCTTTGTTGTAGAGTCTGAGAACCCTCTTGGCGGCGGCAGCTCTTGCGGCAGTTGCTCCAGTGGTTCTTGTGGCTAGACGAGCTTAGCTTATTAAAGGCGACTTCATTTTTGAAGCCGCCTTTTTTTGTGCCTTATCTATAAAAAGAACTGATAGTAACAAGGAGAAGTTTCGAGACTTATCTATCTGTTACACATCTGTTTGACTTTTTTCCGCCCTGACAGGTATGCTTCTCCATATAAAACTCGGAGGAACACACACTATGTTCACAGTAACTAACGACGCTCGAAAATCACTCGATGCACATTTTGAAGATAGAGAACTTGCATCCATACGTATATACCTTGCACCCGGCGGTTGTAGCGGCCCAAACCTTGCGCTAGCAATGGATGAGCCTAACGACGACGACACAGTTCTTCCTGCTGATCCATACACTTTTTGTATCAACAAGGAACTGCTCGACAAAACAGGTGCTCTTACTGTAGACATCCGCTACGAGGGCTTTGTAATTGAGTCCGCAAATCCACTTGGTGGTGGCGGAGGCTGCAGCGGTTGTGGCGGCGGTTGCAGCAGCTAGTCTGATAGGTAAAAATAACCAAAGCGGCTTCGTAAGAAGCCGCTTTTTTTTATACGCATAGGAGTATCTACCATGACATTCAAAGAGTCTGTATTGTACGCAATTAAAATTGCACACAAAGAAAAGAAAGAATTTGTGGTAGGCAAAGAAGATGGCCGATGGGAAGTGCTTGAACTTGCAAATCCCCGCTCTGATCAAATGTCACCAAGCATTATTGTTACGGGTAAAGGCATCAAGTACCCGGACGATGAATATCTTTATGCCCAACTCATTGAAGAAGGTGCATAGTTACTTTTTCCCAATATACAGAAAAAGATATCTCAAACATGTTCCCAACTACGGTTACTGGCGAAACATACCTAGGGCAACGAATGAATATCCGCTCATATAAAGAATCAGACGCCATGGAACTAGCAAATCTTTTCCATGATTCTGTCCATGCCATCTCAACTGAAGTTTACTCAGAAGAAGAAAAAGAAGCGTGGGCGCCGACACCACCTGACTATTCAGCTTGGAAGTCTAGGCTAACAAAAAAGCAACCGTTTGTAGCTAGTAAGCAAAACGTACTAGTAGGCTTCATCGAACTTGAAGAAGATGGTCATATTGATTGCCTGTATGTACATAAAGATTATCAAGGGTTAGGCATTGGAAGCCGATTATTGGAACATCTTATTCAAAAAGCTCATGGAAGGGGCATAACTTCCTTCTATGTTGAAGTAAGTAAGGTTGCCGTACCACTTTTTGAAAAATTTGGCTTTCGCTATAAAAGTACCAATAAGATGACTCTTAGAGGGCAAACATTAATCAACTACAATATGACCTTACAACGTTAGCTCCGTGCTCACTTTTTTGTCATAGATAGCCCGCCCCGTGTGCCCAACATCTTCATATTTCAGAAACAGTCGATAACCACCTTTCTTCATAAAAAAGTCGATCTCCTCTACACGAGAATGCCGACTTAACGTTTTTTAGTGTCGTTCTCTAGCCGCTCTATTCTAGACTAACTGACTGCTTTCTCACACATCAAAGCCAACCAGTCAGAACAGTCACACACACCACATTGAATTTTTGTAAGATCTGCTTCGCCGTCTGGATGTATTCCGGCGATTGCATCACGCAGAGCAACAGTACGGTAATCACGGGCTGTTGCCTCATAAATTGTGGTGCGAACACAGTTTGCAAACCAAGTTCCAGCAATTACAGCTGTAGTAACGCCTCGTTCTCGCAACATCGCATCAAGTTGGGTTTCATAAAAACAACCCCAACGTGGTTTATATAAAATTTGTTCATTCTTTGAGATAAACTGCGATTCACCAGTCAAAAGCAATTCACCGTCTGCAACGACACCTTCAGGGATTATCTCAGCCACCGGCTGCATCCCATCTGTCCCCGCTAGGACCAGTTGTAAGCCGTTCTCTATTGCTTCACGTCGACTCACATCTACTTTAACAGCATTATCTTTAGCAGAGTAAACTCGAACCACATGAATAATAGGTAGATCGTGCTCGCGATAATATTGCACCATCTTGCCTGTCATAGTTGCAGCACGCGCTGCCCCCACACCTTCCGCTGGTGCTCCGGGGAGGACAAAGTCATTTTGTAAATCAATAGTAATAAGTGCGCTACGCTTTGGCTCTGGACGAGTATATTTTGAAAAATGACTAAACATTATGGCAACATCCTTACCTAGACTTCAATTAAAACGGACATAAAACATCTTCCGAAACAACTTCAGAAAAGATAATTTTTCCAATCTGTTCAGTCAAGAAAAGCGATACTTAATCAATACAATGCGAATCTTTTGCGAAGGTGATCCAAAAGCAAGGCATGTTACCTCGTTAAGAAGATCATACCCCATCGTTAGCAGATGGCGGTTAGCAGATGGCGGTTAGCAGATGGCGGTTAGCAGATGGCGGTTAGCAGATGGCGGTTAGCAGATGGCGGTTAGCAGATGGCGGTTAGCAGATGGCGGTTAGCAGATGGCGGTTAGCAGATGGCGGTTAGCAGATGGCGGTTAGCAGATGGCGGTTAGCAGATGGCGGTTAGCAGATGGCGGTTAGCAGATGGCGGTTAGCAGATGGCATAAAAAAAGCCGCACGAGGTGCGGCTTTTTTTTATTATAAGACTGCTTATTTCTGAAGCCAAGGCATCATGCCACGCAGGCGTCCGCCAACTTCTTCGATCTGATGAGCAGCTTCGATACGACGAGTAGCAGAGAAGAATGGGTAGTTTGCCTGAGACTCAAGAATGAAGTCACGTGCAAAACGACCCTGTTGGATATCTTCCAGAACTCGTTTCATTTCTTTTTTGGTTTCCTCGGTGATAATGCGAGGGCCTGTTACATAATCACCATACTCTGCAGTATCAGAGATGGAGTTGCGCATGTTGGCAAGACCACCTTCATACAACAGGTCTACGATCAGTTTTGTCTCGTGCAGACACTCAAAGTAAGCGATTTCTGGCTGGTAGCCAGCTTCGCAAAGAGTTTCAAAACCAGCTTTAATAAGTGCGGAAATACCGCCACAAAGAACAGCCTGTTCACCAAAGAGGTCAGTTTCTGTCTCTTCAGCAAAAGTTGTTTCGATAATGCCGGAACGTGCGCCGCCAATGCCTTCAGCGTAAGCTAAAGCCTTCTCCTGTGCTTTGCCTGATGCGTCTTGGTGGACTGCAAACAAACAAGGAACGCCACCACCCTCGGTGTAGGTACGGCGTACGAGATGGCCTGGGCCTTTAGGGGCAACCATGAAAACATCAACGTCTTTCGGGGCTACGATCTGAGCAAAATGAATATTAAAGCCATGTGCAAAGACAAGTGAGTTACCAGCTTTGAGGTTCGGCTTAATGTCGTTCTCAAAGACAGTAGACTGGTACTGATCCGGGAGTAGAATCATGATGATATCTGCCTGTGCAGATGCATCTGCAGCAGACATCGGCTCAAAGCCGTCAGATTTTGCTAAGTCATAGTTTGCTCCGCCAGGGCGCTGCCCGACAACAACATTAATACCAGACTCGCGAAGGTTCTGAGCATGTGCATGCCCCTGGCTACCGTAGCCAATGATTGCTACAGTCTGATCTTTCAGGAGTTCCAAGTTGGTGTCCTGTTCGTAATAAACCTTCATCTCCACTCCCTGCCGTGCTTTACACGGAACATACGTTTAGGTTGTAGTTATATATAAAAACCCCCGCCTGAGGAAAATCACAAGCGGGGGCATGCCAAGCGAATGATTCTTATTTTTCAGGTTGCATGGAGCGTCGTAGTGCGACGGTACCAGTGCGTGCGATTTCTTTAATGCCAAAACGGTCTAGTAGTGCAATGACAGCCTCTACTTTACCATGATCGCCAATGACTTCCAGCGTTAGTTCATCTAGGCTGACATCAACGACTTTGCATCTAAAAATATCTACAATACGTAGAATTTCTGCGCGGCTAGATTCAGTTGCATTGAGTTTAATCAACGCCATCTCGCGCTCTACAGTTGTGCTGTCCTGCATATCAGTCACTTTAATGACTGTAACAAGCTTGCGCAATTGCTTAACAATTTGCTCAATAATCTGCTGATCACCGCGTGTTACAACGGTCATCAAAGATACACCCTCTTCAAGTACTGGTGCTACATTCAGAGAATCGAGGTTAAAACCACGTCCACTGAACAAGCCGGAAATACGGGATAAAACGCCCGGTTCGTTTTCTACAAGTACGGATAATACATGTCTCATAACGCTATCCCCTACACCAGCAACATTTCTTCAAGAGAGGCTCCAGCAGGAACCATTGGGTACACATTCTCTTCTGCCTCTACACGCACATCCACAATACATGGAAGTGGTGATTCAAAAGCAGCTTTCAGCGTTTCTTTCAGTTTAGCAGGGTCAGTTACTCTGTACCCTTCCGCACCGTACGCTTCAGCAAGCTTAACAAAATCAGGCTGTGCATCCATGCATGTTGAACAGTAGTTTCTATCATAGAACAGTTCTTGCCACTGGCGAACCATTCCGAGGAAACAGTTATTCAACACAACAATTTTAACTGGCAATTTATGGCTTACAGCAGTCATAAGCTCCTGACTATTCATCTGAATAGACCCGTCACCAGCAATATCAATTACCAGTTTATCAGGGAAGGCCATCTGTGCACCAATGGCAGCAGGAAAACCATACCCCATTGTTCCAAGACCGCCTGATGTCAGCAAAGTTCTCGGCTGACGGAACTGATAGAACTGTGCTGTCCACATCTGGTTCTGCCCAACTTCAGTACTGATGATGGCATCACCTTTGGTCAGCTCAAAAATCGTTTCAACAACATGCTGCGGCTTCAAAGAGTCCTCTTTGTGGTATCGCACTGGGTGCGTATCAGCCCACTCTTTGATCTGCTCATTCCAATCGTGATACTGAGCCGCCCAATCAACATCGGCGAATTCTGTCTGCTGAACCTTAACAAGACCCTGCAAAGCAAGTTTGCAGTCCCCTACTATCGGTACTTCAACTTCAACATTTTTCCGAATGGATGTCGGGTCAATATCAATATGAATAATCTTTGCCGCTGCCGCGAACGAAGAAAGTTTACCTGTAACCCTGTCATCAAAGCGTGCTCCCACAGCTAAGATAACATCTGCATTACTCACAGCCTTGTTCGCTGGGTACGTGCCGTGCATGCCGACCATACCAAGCCACAACGGATCATCTCCCGGAAACGCGCCTAACCCCATAAGGGTACCTGTTACCGGCACCTGCATTGAGCGAGCAAGTGTTCCCAATTCTTCAGCAGAATTAGAGGAAATAACGCCGCCACCAGCAAAAATTAACGGACGTTTTGCTTCGCTTAAAAGCTCAATTGCCCGTCGAACCTGGTTGTTGTTCGGCTTATACGTTGGGTTATAACTACGCATCTTAATACGTTCCGGATAATGGAACGCGTGCATCTGGTTCTGAACATCCTTTGGAATGTCAACGAGAACTGGTCCCGGTCTACCGGAACGAGCCACGTGAAATGCTTCCTTGATAGTTGCTGCAAGTTGAGACACGTCTTGCACCAAGTAGTTATGCTTGGTGCAAGGACGTGTTATTCCTACAATATCAACCTCTTGGAAAGCATCGTTTCCAATAAGAGGAGTTGGAACCTGACCTGTTAGAACCACTAACGGAATAGAGTCAGCATACGCAGTTGCAATACCGGTAACAGTGTTTGTTGCTCCCGGTCCTGATGTTACAAGGCATACACCGACTTTGCCGGTAGCTCTTGCAAATCCATCAGCTGCGTGTACTGCACCCTGTTCGTGGCGAACCAGCACGTGTTTCAAATCGTGGTGATTGGACAGTTCGTGATAAATATCAAGAACCGCACCGCCCGGATACCCGAAGAGAACGTCAACATTCTCTTTTTTTAAACTTTCTAACAGGATTCTGGCCCCAGAATACTCCATTTACATCTCCAATTCCCTGTATCGATCAAGCATTATTTGAATCTTAGTTTTACCGTCTAATTTCTGTTTCTTAAGCTCACGCAAAGAAACTTTTTCTTGTGAGGTTAAAATTGATTTGCTCTCAAGTTGATCTAACTGCTTTTCAAATAAGACGTGCTCATCCCAAAGCGCCTTGAGGGTATCATCATGGGGCAAGTGTTTCTCGAGTAATTCTACGTCACGTACTTCCATGATTGCTTCTCCTTTTTTGGAGGTTATCGGTAGCTTTCTTGGTTAAAAACTACCCATAGGGATCGAATACCGTCACATCACGCGTAACGGGATTCATTTATATTGTCAGAGTGTAAGGACACTCGTAACAGCATTCTCCAAGCGTTACTTTTGAGCTTTTTTTTGTGCTTAATCGATTTTGTAGGTTAATTTTTCTACTTTTTCCAACTCTCCTGCTGCGAATATTCGTCAGGTTTTTACATCCTGCTGCCTTCATGGTGATAAAGCAGCCTCTTTTTTCGTCTCCAACCACGTCGCTGTCAGGCGCGTGGTTGGCTCTGACAGAGACTGCCAGGCTAGTGAATAGCTCCGGCAAGTTGGTACATGGAACGGATAACAAAAATCTGTACAAACTGAATTGCAAGCAACAATACAACGGGAGATAGATCTAGCCCGTTGAAATAGGTAAACGGCAACCACTTACGAATGCGGTAAAATGCCGGTTCTGTAAGGTTATGTAACATACGCACGATTGGGTTGTACGGATCAGGATTGACCCATGATAGAAGTGCAGAAATGATAACGACCCAAAAATATATACTTAAGACTGCATTTAAAACTTCAGCAATCCCTACTATAAAATTCATAGCAACAATCTCCATTAAGCCTCCGGTTACACGTCCGAGATAAAGTACCTCGGGGAGTTCCACTAAGTTCTACTTAACCATTATGACGGATTACTTATCAAGTAAAAAATTACGAAATTGGCAATTTTTTTTATTTTTTTGTAACAAGTCTATAATTTAGGCTGGTTACACCACTCGATAAGTGTTTCCTTAACTCTATCAAAATCATCGATATGAATTCCACGTAACTTAGCGTTTTTATACGCCCAAAATGGAATTCCGGCTCTTTTTGCTGCTTCTTCATCGACGATACTGTCACCAATGAATACAACCCTGTCAGAAGTTTCGTCCCACACTTTCATAATTTCAAGTGCGCCCTCAGGGTGTGGCTTGCTCTCCACCTTAGCAGCAGTCATCACAGGATGAAAGAACTCATTCATATCATGCTGTTCTAGTACCATTTCCATAGTGTTAGAACGGTTTGTAAATACCGCAAGCTTAATACCAAGCTCTACAGCCGTCTCTAAAAGCTCATACAAGCCGAGTTCCGGCGTCATAAGCGGTAGGACAGTCTTAATGTAATTAACCTGCTTTTGTGCCGCAGGAATCAGATGATGCTTTTCTTTCGGCACTATGGCTTCATAGAATCCCATCACTGAGGAATAATGCGCCACATCTTCCTGTTCGGCGGTCAACGGAGGCATACCTAAAACATCAAGTACCTGATTATAGTATCCAATATTACAGGCACGTGTGTCAAACATCACTCCGTCACAATCAAAGATAAGACCACCAAGCCCGTTCGGGAACATGTCGTCTAATAATTCTGGCGTAAAATTCATTCTCGTTACGTCCGCTCTTCGCGCATCTTTATGACTGACAGCAAAAATTTGAAATCTGCAAGCTAACCTGTGCACCCTGCCACCATTTTGCAACAAAATCATGCTGTGGTTATAGAGAAAATTACGGCTCGAAAAAACACTAGATCAAAATATACTTAGAAGTATGTGAGAATCTGACATCATTAGATAAATACCAAATCACAACAGCTACTCTATTACGTTTTTTCGATGTAAATCCCTTACTGATTGCAGGTAAATTCTTTTTTGCTATTAGTCCGTTACGCTACTGTAAAAATTTCTAATGTGCGATTCAGATTCTCTCTGCCTTCCGGCGCACGTGTGTGTCCCAATAATGCATATGCCGTTACAGAGTAAAGCTTCCAACCATTTTCTTTGGAAAGTGAAAATCCGTACTCTTCAACATCTACAGAATCTGGAGTGATATCCTTACCAAATTCGGTAAGTACATCCACAAGTTCTTTCTTTACCGCAATAAACCGAGCGTGCTCCGGTGCAAACTCAACGATTGCACTTGCTACAGCACGCCACGGCACCCCTAAATCTTCTTCCACATCTCCTGACAAGGTTGCCTTAGGATCAATCCCCGGGAGTTCTTCCAGGTCATCCTCATCAGTGATACCAAGAATTGCATCCATGTTGGCGCTGGATGCTGTAAATTTGTCTTTTAACGCTGCAAGCTCAGCCACACGGCTTTCCATGTCCCATGCAAGCAGTAATGTTTTTTGTGCTGCAATACGCACCTGCAGTGCCATATCCACAACAGGCTCATCTTTCTTTGCCGGTGTGAAAGAACCTGTCGCGACAAAGGCATCAAGGTCTGCAAATTCGTCTGCCAGTGGTTTGGGAGTCTCTTTTTTTGCAGACTTCTCCGCGAGCACCACACCGGACATGTCGCGGGCACTGCGAAATGAGAACCCGTATTGAAGCAACTCATGCAACTGGCCGCGTGCATCCGCCGGACTCATCGGAAGTTCCGGAGATACAAAAAAGGAGGCACCGGTAGCTTCACGCAGCCCAGGCGAGCAAAATAGCACTCCCTCAGGTAGCGCAGTTGCCACGTGCTGTGGCTGGACTGCCGGAATAACAAGAGTAACTTTTTTCGATTCAGATGCGCTCATTAAGTCACCTAATTATCGTGAACAGCCAGAGACTGCTCCAGAGGTTTGAGAATGTTTGTACCGGCGGCAAACGCCGGTACAAACAGGTAAAGTCAATACACAAATCAGGTTCAATTCATAACAGCAGTCTGTAAGATTGCTATCATTCGCACATTGCTTACACGCGTCTGAACAATATTCAGAACAGAGTGTACCCGCCGGAGGCAGCTCGGCCTCGTGGACATCCCACAAAGTTGCAGCCTGATCATCATCCAGAGAAAACCGATCCGCCCGGTCAACGAACTCATCGTATGCCTGCAGAAAACGAGTAATCTCAGAACACGTCCATTCAATGTGATCTCCGGGATTCACATGCTCTTCATACAGGCAATGCCCCTGTTGATAAAAAGCACAGTTTATTCCGGGTAATTTTTGAACCTGAGCGACCATAAATTATCCTTTAACGAGATCGTACGGCCATAATTCCATGCCGCCATCAAGTACATAAAGGCTTTTTGCGCCGAGACCATAAAGGTAACAGGCTATGGAATACGGAATATCAGAGTTATGGCTTACAATCACCAATGGGGTAAAGCGCGGAACTTCGTCCTGCAAACGCTTTTTAAGCTGAGTGAACGGGATATTGTAAGCATCTTCGATATGTCCGTTGCGCCATGCAATCTGGTCACGCAGATCAAGAATGAAGAACTTAGCCCCTGCCTCACGTGAAGCAATCAACTCGTCAGGTGAAATACCGAAAATACGCTCTTCAAGCTTGTTAGAAAGCATTGAAGCAGCCTTATTCAACATCATGCCGCCAGCGGCCATATCAACGCAGGAAAGCGCCTGTACGGTCATATTGCTGGCAAGTGCTACTGCTGTACCCGCGGCTACGCCGTCTATCCAACCGGCATCAAGTGCGCCGCAAACCTGTGCGCCAAGCACAACGCCAGTCGCCTTGTCACAGACCATCTTTACAACAGCTTTAGCATCAATACCCGCAAGAACTGGAGCTGCGTCAAACATAACGAACTCCGGCTCGTAACCAGCAACAGTTGCTTCATTCTGAGTAAGACCGGTACGGAAAACAACGCAGTCTGCCGCCTGATAGCGGGATGTAGCACAACTGCCAGTCCATGTTACCGGCTGTTCCAGTGCAATAGCACTTAGCACACGTCCCTGAGCGATAAGGGAATCCACAGAGCTCGCTTCGAAAGGAGCATTTGACTTCCCAGCCACTTCACTACGTTTAACAGCAACAGCTGAACCGAAAAGATGTACCCCATCAAGTCCGCATGAAAAATCTTCATTAACCGAGATGAAACCGGAAGGATCAAGGTCAATGCCCTGCTCTGCAATAATTGGATGCACAGCACGAGGAGTATCGGCCCAGAAGAAAACATCGCCTTCAACAACTTCAGAACCGCAGGCTAATGCACGAACATCACCTTCTGCGTTTAATTCCGGAGTCACTGCCGTCTCTGTCATAGGGACAACACGAACTTTACCCTCTGCACCAGTTTCAACCTTGTTGCTCACCACATGCCAGAATTCCGGATCAAACTCTGCACATTCGGAGCGAGCCCACGTTACAGATACGCCAGCAGCAACAAGCGGATCTATAAGGGACATTGCATGAGCGCCGCCGTAGACTACAGCAGTCTTCGGCTTGTAGCTTTCCAGCCATTCGTCCACGAGACCTGCCTGCTCAAGCGGCCAAGGAATAACATTCTGTGCTCCACGAATAGCACGAGGCAATCTTGGTGCCGCATCAATTTCCATAATCAGCGTAGTGTAGCGGATTGGAATACTGCCCTGCGGGGAAGAAGCGTGAACGGTTTTGTTTTCAAAATCTAATTCCATGGAAGCCATCGGAAGCACGCTAAGCTGTTTAGCATCAAGCAAAACAGATGAAACGTGTACCATAGGGTTGCATTTTCCAAATACACCCTCTTTGGAACCTTCTTCAACTTCAATAGGAACAAGTAGGTTTACCTCAGCAGACGGAGCCTGCCTTTTAATGCGCGCAGCGGTCTTTGCACCTGCAAGACCAGAACTTATAATAACAATACGTTCCATTTTAACACTTCCTCTTTTCTTAAAAACTTAACAAACGGAGTACTGCCGTTTTTCCGTTTGTTATTCGACATATTACGGGAAACAGCACGAGAACAACCCCTTGACCTTGCTGGCCCCCGTGTGTATAGCGGCTTCATATCCTATGGAGGGAACTATGTTCGGTATCGGTATTCCAGAATTATTAGTTATTCTTGTCCTCGTCCTGCTCGTCTTCGGAGCGAATAAGCTTCCTGAGATCGGTGGCGGACTTGGCCGTGCCATTAAAAATTTCAAAAAGGCGACTACCGAGCCTGATGAAATCGATGTCACTCCATCTTCCGAAAAGAAGAAAGACGAAGACTAGCAAGCTGTTTTTAAGCTTACAAAAAATCCCGAAGTACTCAGTACTTCGGGATTTTTGTATTTAAAAGAGCCTACTCGGCAGCTGGCTGAAACTCGTATGTCAGCCCGCGTCCATTTACGTACTCAGATAATTTTGAAAGAACCAGATCAATATTTTTGGATTCCACGACCCAGCGTGCTGACACCGAGTCTGACTGAACCACCACCGCCTCTAATCGTGCGCCGGCAGCAGAGCCTACCCAACCTCTCAGCACCCTGTCGAAGGCTTCGACTCCGTCAGGGAATAACCAACCCCGAACTTGAAGAACACCGCGTTGGGCATTCCCCACAGGTTGCGGGTTTGAACTTTGTGAAAAATATTGTCCCCACACACTATACCAAGCTGCATCCAAATCTTTGGACTCAGCAGATATAGGGGCACCTGCTCCCTGTAAAGACAGCTCCCACTTATTTCCAACGGTATTCATTACTAGAATAAGCGAGGAATTGTAGTCCGGACGCAAACCATACAACTGGTGAAGACGTCCTAACTGTTCCCATGTCTCACTCTGTACACCGGAGTACTGTGGGTTATACACAACAGGGGTAGTCTTGGTGTTAAAGAAACCAAGACGCTTTATCACAGATGTTAATGAAGAACGGTTTACAGAAACTTCCACGGACATTTCCTGTCCGTATCCATCCGCCATATGCGTAGAACCCAACTCCCGATAGCTTAAAACATATGTTTTTGCTTTCGGAGCCAGAAACTTACGCAGCTCTTCTTTTCGGACATCCGTAATGGGATAACCTATAATTTCAAGCGATTCGTCAAACACAGCATTTACAAATACTCTCTGTAACGCAACAGAACGAGATCGAACTGTATACGCGCCTTCCTCAGCACCATCAGGAACTGATTCATACCAGACAGATTGCGCAACTCGAGCCTGAACAAGCGAACTAAACATAAGCACAGTCGCTAACGCTATACCAACAAGAACTAATTTTTGTTTTATCATATTGAATCTACTGTATGCCTTACAATTTCAGTTGTCCAAATGTACTGTATCGGGCTGTAAAACACCAGAGTTATATACACAGAAAAAGGCCGGACACCTAAAAGGAGTCCGGCCTTTATTGCAATAGCTAAAAAGCTAACATTGCTTATGCAAAAACTATATTAACCTGTTCTGCTTCCAGATCATCGCGCTTTTCAATGCTGCCGATAACCCATGCATCCTGATTCATTGCTTCAAGACGGGACATAACTTCATCCTTCTCTTGAGCACTGACAATAATCGCATATCCGATACCACAGTTAAAAATCTGCAGCATTTCCGGCCAGCTCAATTCGCCCTGTTCTTTCAACCAGTTAAACACTGGAAGAATATCCCATGAACCAAAAGAGATAGACGCACGTACGGACTTTGGAAGCACACGTGGAATGTTATCGTAGAAACCACCGCCGGTCACATGTACCATACCCTTGAGATTGAAGTCTCTCATGAGCACGCCTACAGTTTCTGTATAAATTGCGGTTGGTTTAAGCAAAACTTCAGAAACGGGCTCTTCTGTACCCGGCATCATATCGTCGCCGGAAAGTCCACTTTCTTCAAAAATTTTACGTACGAGAGTGTATCCATTAGAATGGACACCGGTAGAACCAAGACCAATAATCGCATCGCCGACACGAACATCTGATCCGTCTACAATGTTAGCATTGTCTACAATACCAACACAGAATCCAGCAAGGTCGTACTCGCCTTCTTCATACATATCCGCCATTTCTGCGGTCTCACCGCCCAGCAGTGCCATTTTAGACTTACGGCAACCTGCCGCAACGCCCGCTACTACCTGCTCGGCTTTATCCACATCGAGTTTACCTGTGGCGAAATAATCAAGGAAAAAGAGTGGCTTTGCACCCTGAACCAGAATATCATTAACGCTCATGGCAACAAGGTCGATACCTACAGTATCATGCTTGTCGAACATGAAGGCTAACTTGAGCTTAGTTCCAACACCATCGGTTCCGGACACGAGTACTGGCTCTTCCATACCCGACAGATCCGGTTTGAATAAGCCACCGAAGCCGCCAATATCCGAAAGGACACCTTTCGTATGGGTATCAGCTACAACGTGCTTAATTCTATCAACAAGGGCGTTTCCTGCATTAATATCAACACCTGCTTCGGTATACGCTCTTGAACGATCTTCAGACATTATCTGCTCCTTGATACTAGTATGATAACAAGATCCTTCGGGAAGCCCGTACATAGGCTTTTACGAAATAAAGAGCAAGGGAGAAACTCATGCACCGCACCCCCATTACAACGAATTCTTCATTCACCATAAAAGGCGCGCTATACATGTTTTTTACAGCCTCAATATGTGTAATAGTGCTTACACCTTCTCTCACTTTTGCCAAAAAGTATCCTAACGTTCACAGAAAGGATAAAGTTATTGGCACGGACTCTTCCGGCATTATTATCAAAGAAGAGTCTCGCAGTGGTGATAGAATCATTCGAGTGAAGCCAGAAAAACAAAAAGAAGAAGATTGTAACAAGTACACTAACGGTCAGTATCCAATCATTATTGAGCTGAAACCGGACATTTCAAATTACAAAAAGTAGGTGACTATGCATCCTGCCAAACTATGGAGACCCTTAGGTGAATCAGACGGTTCTGCGCCTACCAATGTTCAGTGCAGACTATGCAGCCACTTTTGCAAAATTAAGCCGGACAATATCGGCATCTGCGGTGTTCGCAAGAACGTTAACGGCAAGCTGTACACCCTTGTGTACGACAGAGTAGCAGCCGCAAATTTAGATCCTATTGAAAAAAAACCTTTGTATCATTTCCTACCCGGGACCAACACATTTTCATTCGGGACTGTAGGATGCAACTTGGCGTGTTCATTTTGCCAAAACTATTCACTCTCAACAACGCCTCGACTAACAGGTGACATTACAGGGCAACTTACCAGACCAGAACAGATTGTGGCACTGGCACTTGAATCTGGCGCGAAGTCCATTTCGTACACGTATTCAGAACCAACTGTCTTTTTCGAACTCGTGGTCGAAACAGCAAAACTTGCTATTGATCACGGATTGAAAAACGTTCTGGTATCCAATGGGTTTCAATCACCTGAATGCCTTGCAGAACTAAAAGACCTTATTCACGCCTGCAATATAGATCTTAAAGCCGCCACAGAATCCTTCTATCACAACATTTGCGGAGCACATATTCGTCCAGTCCTGCGCAATTTAAAAACTATTCGTCAAATGGGTTGGTGGCTGGAAGTAGCAACCCTGCTTGTACCAAAAGAAAATGATGCCAAGGAAGAACTCGAAACCCTTGCCTGTTTTATTAATGACGAACTCGGCAGTGACACCCCGTGGCACATCACCCGATTTCATCCAACATATAAAATGCTAGACCACATTGCGACTCCAATAGAAACTTTAGAACAGGCCGCAGCTATTGGCAAAAAAGCCGGTCTCAATTATGTGTACGTAGGAAACATCCAAGGACACAACGGGCGTGACACACAATGCCCTTCGTGTGGTTGCACCGTCATACACCGCAAAGGGTACACGGCAGCCAAAAACGATTATTCTAACTGTCCGTCCTGTAAAGCACATATAGCAGGCGTATGGAGTACTCATGATTCTCGTTAATACCGGAAACGGTAAGGGAAAAACAACAGCATCTGTCGGTCAGGCCATTCGCGCCCTGGGACAGGAACACACTGTGGCATTCGGTCAATTTATGAAGCGGGACAATCAGGCTGGCGAACAGTACATGCTGCGCAAGCTATTGGGCGATCTTTTTTTTGCACCGGGCGATGGCTTTTTGACCAAGCCGGAACAATTCCCAAAACATCGGGCAAGTTCTGAAAAACTTATATGGTGGGCAAAAGAACGTATTCTGGACGTTGATATGCTTATTCTCGACGAAGCACTCTACGCTCTTTCCTCCAAGCTGATTACACGTGAAGAGCTGGAAGAATTAGTAGCACTAGCAAGGAATAACGACACCCACTTAGTTCTTTCAGGTAGAAATGCTCCGCAATGGCTTATTGATGAAGCAGACCTTGTTACTGAGATGACAGAAATTAAGCATCATTATAAAGCAGGCATTCCGGCACAAAAGGGAATAGAATTTTAACGTGATTTTATACATTTCCTCTTGCCAGTAAGAGAAGATTCCCCTAAACACTTCTTCGCGACGGAGAGTAGCGCAGCTTGGTAGCGCATCTGGTTTGGGACCAGAGGGTCGCAGGTTCGAATCCTGTCTCTCCGACCACGAATATTTAGCTCACAGTGAAAACTGTGAGCTTTTTTCGTTTTGAACCATGAAACACCGCGACTGCTCAATCCTTCACCTCAATTCTCTATAGCCCATGAGCACTTCCCAACGCATTGACTCTATTTTTCTTTGAGCCTCAATCAAAAACAGTTCTAAAATGCACTAATTTGAACTTTTCTGCATTTTTCCCTTGCAAGTCGCAGGAGTTTTCCTTAGTACTTCTTTCGCGACGGAGAGTAGCGCAGCTTGGTAGCGCATCTGGTTTGGGACCAGAGGGTCGCAGGTTCGAATCCTGTCTCTCCGACCACGAATATTTAGCTCACAGTGAAAGCTGTGAGCTTTTTTTGTATCCAGTATATCATCACTACAACAGCACTCCTTATTGTTATAGTAGCGCACATGGATAGAACTCGAATATAGTCATCTCCAGCAGAAAAAGAGCGCAACCAGCATTTATTTTGCATTTTATGCATTTTTCACTTGCACCGCCCGCTTCTTTTCCTTAGTACATCCTTCGCGACGGAGAGTAGCGCAGCTTGGTAGCGCATCTGGTTTGGGACCAGAGGGTCGCAGGTTCGAATCCTGTCTCTCCGACCACGAATTTAAAGCTCACAGTGTAAACTGTGAGCTTTTTTTGTATCCAACCCCATTCCCCCAAGCCCGACACGTTCCCCATTCATTTCTCCCGTAAATAACGCTTTCTTTTAGGTCAGATACGGCGTACCTAGCTCTTTATTTACAAACTTGTCATATTACGGAGCAAAGCTGTGATTCTTCCACTCGGTTCCCTTTTCAATGTTGCCTGCATTGTCATTGGGGGTACATGCGGACTTGCACTTGGCGGTCGATTACCTGAACGGGTACGCAATATTGTTTTTTCCGGTCTCGGCCTCTGTGTTCTCATCATCGGTGTTCAAATGGGTATGCAAAGCAAAAATCTTTTGGTTCTTGTCTTCAGCGTACTTCTTGGCTCCATCACCGGAGAGTTGCTCAATCTAGAAAAGTTGCTCACACGCGGCGCAGACAAACTGAAAAAAATCGTCAGATCGAACAATTCAAAATTCACAGACGGCTTTGTTTCTACCTCAGTACTTTTTTGCATCGGTTCAATGGCAATTCTTGGATCATTTGAAGAAGGACTTCGCGGCGAACATACAATTTTATTCGCAAAATCCATTCTTGATGGATTTGCCGCTATGGCATTTGCCGCTACCTATGGCGCCGGTGTGCTTTTTTCCGCTATCCCTGTTTTCATTTATCAGGGCAGCCTTACTGAGTTTGCCACATATTTACAGCCGATCATGACAGACAGCATGATGACGGAACTCACAGCAACCGGCGGCGCGCTTATTATCGGCATTGGCATCAGCCTGCTTGAACTTCGCACCATCTCGTTGACAAACATGCTTCCTGCTCTACTTTTTGCGCCAATATTCGCTTATTATTTTGGCTAGCAACGGTTGCTCGAAAAAATTGGCTACCGCGATGTGCAGAAAAACGTCCAAGATGTCTCTGCCGTAAACATCCGGCGTACACAAATACGAAAGGAGAAATTCACAATATGAATGTGAATTTCTCCTTCTTGTTTTAATATCATTTGGTACTCAGACGCACACACACTTCAACAAACATGCAGGGCGCCATCGACACTACTAGCGCCCATTCCCTTAATCGACACAAGACTCTTTACTGAGTTCCTTGGAGCATCAGATCTGCCAGCAGGAACGCACAGGTGCATCAACATCTTGTTTGTGTTCAATTGCGGCCTGTATGGCGACCTTAAGACCGCCAACAGTGGTATCCAACGACATACTCGGGTTCCCAAGAAAAGCATCCGTAGCAGCCACTTCCGGCAGTGCAGGTAAATGTATCCACCCTGCCCTTACAGGCAGCTTATTCGATTCAATGTAGTGTATGACACCATACATAAGATGATTACACATCAAGGTTCCAGCCGCATCAGAAATGTCCGCAGGGAAACCCGCTTTGCGCATTGCCAGCACCATGGTACGCAACGGCAGCGTAGCATAATATGCAGCAGGACCACCCGGAACGACAGGTTCTCCCTGCTGCGTCAGCCCACCATTATCATGCAACCCATAACGGGTAGAATCATTTATGTTCTGAGCGATTCGTTCAATCGTCAACATTGCCCGCCCGCCAAATTCACCCAGCATTATAACCATCACAGGATTATGTTTCTCAATAGCACTGACGACTGTGTCGATGCATTTGAACCAGTAGCTTGGGGCTTCCACACCTACGACACGAGCACCAGCAATGATTTGACCATCCAAGGCCTCGGCTGATTGATTAGCGGGATTCACAGGCGTGTTGCCGTAAGGACCAAAGCCAGTCACCAAAATTGTATCCATGCAAAACTCTCCTTTCCTTGCCGGTCAACATCACCGGTTATCCAAATGTCCACACTGCGCCTTCTTAAAGGCAGAGGCCTCTCAACAGTAATAACATTATGGCATGAAGAGTGTCGTTACAAGAAAGCCAGTCATTCTATAAACAGACCCCACTGCTTTCGGGCACGTCTTATTTCTGTGCATTTACTTACACACTCGATTTGAATGCTCCTGCAAACATATCTTTTCTAAAATTCCGCCACTGGCCGTTTTCATAGAAAAGCATCAATTTTTAGACAAAAAACACTTTTTTTGCATTGAAAGTCAAAATATTCACCTTTTTTCGCATAAACTTTATGTTTTCTGCATTTTTTCCTTGCAAGTCACTCCGGTTTTCCTTAGTTACTTTTCTCGCGACGGAGAGTAGCGCAGCTTGGTAGCGCATCTGGTTTGGGACCAGAGGGTCGCAGGTTCGAATCCTGTCTCTCCGACCATGAATTTAAAGCTCATAGTGAAAACTGTGAGCTTTTTTCATATCCACTGCTATGCACTTTCACACCTTCAGAAGAAAATAGCGGAGCACAGGGAACGTCTATGCAGACTCAAAGAGCCTGCATCAAAAAAATGTGACTAAATTTTAATAAAATTGCATTTTTTACTTGCAACTCCCGCCACTTTTCCTTAGTTACATTTCTCGCGACGGAGAGTAGCGCAGCTTGGTAGCGCATCTGGTTTGGGACCAGAGGGTCGCAGGTTCGAATCCTGTCTCTCCGACCACGAATTTTTAGCTCACAGTGCAAACTGTGAGCTTTTTTTGTGTCTGCTGCCTTGCCGCAAGCAGCTACATCCAGACCAGAATGTTATGACACCATCCTATCATCATGCCACAGACAGCATCAACGGTGCAAAATCAAGCACCTTTGCCCTATTCTCATTTCAAAAATTTTCCATAAAAAAAACGCCTCCATGTTTTCACACAGAGGCGTTTTATCTTTCTATCGCTATTCTCTTGCTAGCAGCGTCCAAAAAGCACAGCATCAATGGCTGCTACTGCACATGTAAGGCGTTCCTGCCGCGTCCCTTGTACTTCGACAAAAGACGCACATCGGCTTTCAAGCTCTTTCTTAAACAACTTCTGCATACGTCCGCGCTCAAGAGGTCGATCTCGCTGTCCGTCATCTTCCCATGGAATGTCGATCCCACAAAGAACGTATAGAGTATAGACTCTTTCATCCATTGTCGTCTCAATCCATTCAGGATTATTTTTGTAATAGTACTTGTTGTACACAGCCGAAGATAACATATTCGTATCGCAGAGCAGAAAAGGAGGACGCTTAGCTTCTACTGCCAATTCTGCCTCAAGCTGTCCCTTTGCAATAGGTACAGCATCTTCAAGTGTGAGTTCCCCGTCATGCTCAACAAAGTACTTACGCAAGTACTCCTCAACATACGGCACACCATAATACTTTGCTAACATGTCTGTTAACGTAGATTTCCCCGTACATTCAGACCCAGTAACAACAATACGAATAATCGGGGCAGAGTTAGGCGACATAATTTTCCTCGTTTACGCAGTCTGGCATTTGGCTTCAGTATTCACGGCGTCTGCCTGCATGGACTTATACCAACTGTAAAGACCGGCAACTGCCATAATGGTATACACAGCCATAAGACCACTGTATCCAGTCCAGCCTTTGGCAAAGTAAATATAGATGTACATTGCGTCAGCAACAATCCACAGAATCCAGTTCTCCAGATATTTTCGTGCGAGCAAGTACTGAGCAATCAAACTGATTACTGTGGTAATTGTATCCAGCCACGGAAATGCGGCATGTAATATATTCTGAGAGATGTACCCAAAAATCATTATTCCCACGATACCTACACCAGCGAGCTTTAAAGCAAGTGCCTTATCTACAGTGCGCACCGGCAACGGAGTATCATTTTCGCCACCGCGCATCCACTGCCACCAGCCATAAAAGCCGAGCACTACGTACACGAACTGGAGAAAGGCATCCATGTAGAGCCTTCCGTTAAAAACAACCACCATCCAAATGCCAACACTGAGAATGCCAAACGGCCAGCACAATGGCTTTTGACGCACACTTAAAACAATATAAATAAGTCCAGTTGCAATCGAAATACGTTCAGGCCAGCTCATAGCTTCCACAAAGCCGAGAACGAAGTTAAGAAGTTCCATTGTATTTCCTTTAGAGCCGCCACTTGAGCAGATGCAACCCGTATAAATAGTAAAATAAAAAAAAGATTAATGGCAAACAGCACGCCACAGCGCACCCGCAGGGTACTCTCATTCAGTACAGCTTGAAAGCTCGCCTACGGTTGATACCGCTACTTCAAAAAACAAATCCACACACACCAAAGTATGCCTCGATCTCATTTTTTTATACCGCTATACTCTCTTTATCCGTGAAGTTCGAAGATTTACTAACGGCTAACGGTTGCGCAGCACAGCTCTTTTTTAATCTGTAAAAAAAGGCCCTGTACGCAATCTCAATCAGCACAGGATGCCTCACCAGTAAAGAATCATATTCCCTTCTACCGACACCCTCATGCGCATGAGCGTTTATGTATTGATTGAATGTACAAAGTCAACTCACCGTGTCCACCTATTTTTCTCATACGATGAAATCCAGCCGTAATCACATCGAACGATAATAGTCACACAGCAATGTATGAGTGGGCATCGCTATACCATGTGCAATATCAGAAAAAAAAGTGATTTTTTGCATTTTTTACTTGCATCTAACTCCAGTTTTCCATATCACTTCTTTCGCGACGGAGAGTAGCGCAGCTTGGTAGCGCATCTGGTTTGGGACCAGAGGGTCGCAGGTTCGAATCCTGTCTCTCCGACCACGAATATTTAGCTCACGGTGAAAACTGTGAGCTTTTTTTGTGTTCTATCTTCCACCAGCACATCCACCGTCTGCCCCACTAACGAAAAAGAAAACTCGTCCCCAAAAAGCAAGCTCTCAGAGTTATCAGCATACAAAAAAAAGGAGCTTCAGATTACTCTGAAGCTCCTTTACTATTCTAGCAATAAACGCCTCACCGCACCAAGTGCAGCGAAGTGTACTAAAACCTATTCTACAACGTATGCTTTAACGATAGCGATCTGCTCAACAGGAACGTCCTGATGGAAACCGAAGCTACCAGTTTTTACGCCTTTCATGATGTCGATGATCTCAGTGCCTTCTACAACTTTACCGAAAACTGCGTAGCCCCAGCCGCTCACGGATTTACCGGAGTGGTTAAGGAATGCGTTATCTTTAACGTTGATGAAGAACTGAGCAGTAGCAGAATCAGGATCCTGAGTACGTGCCATTGAAAGAGTGTATTTATCGTTAGCAAGACCGTTGTCAGCTTCGTTTTTGATTGGCTCACGGGTTGCTTTCTGTTCCATATCAGCGTCAAAACCGCCGCCCTGGATCATGAAGTTGTCGATTACGCGGTGGAAGATAGTACCATCGTAGAAACCGTCACGAACGTACTGTTCGAAGTTCTTAGAGCTTTCAGGAGCTTTTTCTGTATCGAGTTCAACAACAAAGTTGCCCATTGTAGTTTCAAATTTAATCAAAACGGAATCCTCTTTAGCCAGCGCACTGCTGGAAGTGAATGTTACTAAAAGAAGCGCTACTGCGCCAAGTAAATGTAAAAGTCGCATGTGCACTCTCTCCATATTATGTAGATTGATTGTAGGTGCATTATCAAAAGCCGCTTTTATCTGCAATCATCGTCTTATGAAATCGTAAATTGCAAATCTTCGAAGTCGTCATCTTCCGTTACAACATCAATGACAACATGCTGGCCCTCTCGTAAATCACCGCCAATAAGCTTGCGTGCAAGCGTAGTCTCAATTCTCTGCTGTAGATAACGTCGCAGAGGACGAGCACCGTACACAGGGTCGTACGCATTGTCTGCAATAAAATCACGCGCAGCCTCGGTAAGTTCCAAGGTAATCTTACGACCTTCCAGCCTTGCGCGCAACCGACCTAGAAGAAGTTCAATAATCTCTTTAATCTGTTCACGTAACAGAGGTTTAAAGAGTACCGTCTCATCAACACGGTTCAAGAATTCCGGTCTAAAGTGCTTACGCAGCTCCTGCATAACGGTATCACGAATACCATCTGCAAGATGACCATCCGGAGAGATGCCCTCAAGCAACAACGGCGCACCGATGTTGGAGGTCATGATGATAATTGTATTTTTAAAGTTAACGGTGCGTCCCTGACTATCAGTCAAACGTCCGTCATCTAAAATTTGCAACAAGGTATTAAACACATCTGGATGTGCTTTTTCTACTTCATCAAAAAGCACTACACTGTAAGGCTTACGACGCACAGCCTCTGTAAGCTGTCCACCCTCGTCATACCCGATGTATCCGGGAGGGGCACCGATAAGACGAGCAACAGTGTGTTTTTCCATGTACTCACTCATATCGAGTCGTACAATATTATCCTCTGTGTCAAATAATGCTTCTGCCAGAGTTTTACATAACTCTGTTTTACCAACACCGGTCGGTCCTAAGAATATGAAGGAACCAATAGGCCGATTGGGATCAGAAAGACCTGCGCGCGAACGCAGAACAGCTTCAGAAACAGCCTCAACAGCTTCATCCTGTCCAATCACCCGTTCATGTAACTCAATAGGCAAACGTAACAGCTTGTCACGCTCAGCCTCTACAAGACGAGTGACAGGAATGCCTGTCCAATGCGCCACAATACCGGCTACGTCTTCAGGACGAACTTCTTCTTTCAGCAGACGCTCATCTCCGCCTTCTTCATCCTGTTCCGGATTCAAGCGGTTCTCAAGATCATTCAGCACAGAATATTTAAGCTGTGCTGCCGTATTCAAATCATAATTACGTTCAGCTTCTTCAATCTTACGCTTGGTTTCTTCAATCTGCTCTTTCAACTGACGCTGCGAATCAATGGCACCCTTTTCTTTTTCCCATTTAGACATGAGATCTGCATGGGTGCCGCGCAACTCTGAAAGTTCGTTTTCAAGTTTTTCCAAACGCTCGCGGGAAGCTTCATCTGTTTCTTTACGAAGTGCTTCACGTTCAATTTCAAGCTGCATCATCTTGCGGCTGGCTTCATCCAGTTCCGCAGGCATAGAGTCAATCTCTGTACGAATCATTGCCGCAGCTTCATCAATAAGGTCAATGGCCTTATCCGGCAGCTGGCGGTCTGAAATATATCTGTCGGAAAGCATCACAGCTTCCACGATTGCGGAATCGCTGATGCGCACACCGTGATGCACTTCAAAGCGTTCCTTCAAGCCACGCAGGATTGAAATAGTATCTTCAAGCGTCGGCTGGTCTACAACGAGCGGCTGAAAACGACGCTCGAGAGCAGGGTCTTTTTCGATGTACTGACGGTATTCATCAAGTGTTGTGGCACCAATGCAATGCAGTTCTCCTCGAGCAAGCATAGGCTTGAGCAAGTTACCGGCATCCATTGCGCCTTCTGTTTTACCGGCACCTACAATTGTATGCAGTTCATCAATGAACATTAAAATACGGCCTTCAGATTTTTCAACTTCTGCAAGAACCGCTTTAAGACGCTCTTCAAACTCACCACGATACTTTGCACCGGCAATCAGCGCGCCCATATCAAGGGCAAACAAGCTTTTGTCTTTTAGACTTTCAGGAACATCACCATTTAAAATACGATGAGCGAGTCCTTCAACAATAGCTGTTTTACCAACACCTGCCTCACCAATAAGCACAGGGTTATTCTTAGTACGACGGGAAAGAATACGGATAGTACGACGGATCTCAGCATCTCGACCGATAACAGGGTCAAGTTTGCCTCTTCGGGCTTCATCTACAAGATCACGACCATATTTGATCAAAGCCTCATAGGTATCTTCTGGATTCTGAGACGTTACACGCTGAGCACCACGAACTTCGTTAAGAGACTTCAGAACATCTTCATAAGAGATATTCATCTCCTTAACTACTACCGCAACCGCAGGCGCCACAGGTGGTTCCAGTGCTACACAAAACAGATGCTCAACGCTGACAAATTCGTCTTTCATGCGTTTTGCAAAATCCTGTGCACGCACTAACAACTGGTTCAGCTGTTGAGTCACCATAATAGTGTCGTGACTGGCACCGGGGCCACTCACGGAAGGTCTTTTACGAATTTCTTTTTCTAATGCAGACCCAAAACGGGCTGGGTCAACATTCACGCGCTCTAAAATGCGCCGAACAAGACCCTGCTCTTGATCCACCAATGCAAGCACGAGATGATCAACATCCACTTGCTGGTGCCCAAAACGAATTGCAATGTTTTGTGCCTCACTAATGGCTGCCTGAGATTTTTCAGTGAACTGATTTAAATCCATATTGCACTCTCCGAATCATTGAACATACTGAAATATAAAATCGTAACTGCGGTATTATTCCGCGCCAGACTCAAGCTCTTCAACTTTACGTTCTAAATCCTGAACACGTTCGAGCAAATCAACAATGATCGAACCGCCTGTCGAGGTTAAACTAAAATCATCACAAATACGGATAAGCTTGCGGACGCGAAAAACGTCCTTACGAGTAAACAAGTAATGCTTATCCGCAGCCTTTGCAGGAATAATCCATTCCATCTCAAGCAACTCGCCCAATTTCGAAGGATGAATTCCCGTAAGCTCTAAAAATTGAGCCCATGCAATGCGATCCGATTGAACAGGCAATTCTTCAGATATCATCTGTAACTCCAGAATAGTACGTGTCATTGCAAGCCTCCCGTATTTGCGAAGATATTATGCCATGCTAGAATTCGCGAGGGGTAAAGTCTTCAAATTCTTTTGAAAGCTCTTCCCAAAGTTCTTTTTGCTTATCGGTAGTAGGTTCAGGAACAACAACTTTAATACGCACAAACTGATCACCCTTGTTCGAACCAGTCCCCAGACCTTTGTTACGCAGACGAAGTTTACGGCCGCTACCACTGCCAGCAGCAATACGCAGGCTTACGTTACCATCAAGCGTAGGTACGGTTACTTCTGCGCCAAGAGCTGCTTCCCATGGGGATAACGGTAATTCGAGAAGAACATTCAAACCATCAAGGGTAAAACGATGGTGTGCAGCGATTTTTACTTTAAGATACAAGTCGCCTGATGCACCGCCACCATAGCCCTGATCCCCCTGACCGGACAAACGAATGCGTGCGCCATCCTTAATACCAGCAGGAATATTAACTTCCAGTGCCTTTGTGCCACCGCCACCATCTGAAAGAGTAATGGATTTACGGCCGCCGTGGTATGCTTCTTCCAAGGTTAAGGACAAAGAAGCTTCGACATCACGCCCACGCTGCTGACGACTGCCGTAGCCGCCACCTTGTCCACCAAAGCCCTGGAAACCGCCTCCACCTTGGAAGCCGCCGCCACCAAACATATTTTCAAAGAAGTCGCTAAAATCGCCGCCACCACCAAAGTTCATATTCTGATAGCCGCCTCCGCCGCCACCATTAAAGTGCTGACCTTGCTGCCAGTTAGGGCCAAGCTGGTCATACATGCGACGTTTTTCAGGATCTTTAAGCACTTCATGCGCTTCGTTCGCTTCTTTAAATTTTGTTTCGGCTTCAGCATCATCCGGGTTCAAGTCAGGATGGTATTTTCGCGCAATCTTTTTAAACGCACGAGAAATTTCATCTTTCTCTGCGGTTTTAGAAACACCTAAAATTTTATAATAATCTTTATACTCAACAGACATGATCACCCCTATCTATATATAAATACGTATTTTTTTATGATTATCAAATTCGATATGGGCGCCGTCCACACCGGTTTAGTATTACCTAAAGCCCGTGTCGGGACTCTTATATTTTATCCCGTGGCGCAATCGATTCAAACATAAAGCTACTGTTACTCAGCGTCCTAAGAACAGTAGCCATTTTTTATATGCTTAACAAATTGATACAACACTACAATAGGTTCAAGATTGTTTGAGTCAACCCCGCCTTACTGTAATATTGACAATAAAAAACAGCACATTGCCTCAAAAGCATTTCAGGCAACGTGCTGTTTCGTAGTAACTTATTTATTTTTCGGACAAAACATTATCCGCAAATAGCTTTTGCTGCGGCAACAAAGCTATCCACATCCTGTTCACTTGTATCAAAAGAACAAACAAGGCGCACCTCATGGGTGGCTTCATTCCACTCATAAAATGCGAACTGCTTATGTAGCTCTTCCTGATGTTCTGGGCTGATAATGGCAAACACAGAGTTTACGTCTACCTTATTGCAAATCGTAACACCGGAAACATTCGCAAGACCTTCCGCAAGGCGTTTTGCCATTGCATTGGAATTACGAGCGGTTTCAAGCCACAAACCGTCACACAATAGTTCTTTAAACTGACAGGACGCGAAACGCATTTTGGAAAGCAGTTGTAGATTCTGCTTACGCAGGTATTCAAAACCTTCCGCAAGTTTTGGATCGAAAAAGACAATGGCTTCACCAAACATAAGACCGTTTTTAGTGCCACCAAAAGAAAGCACGTGCACACCGGCATCACGAGTAAACGCAGTAACATCTACACCAAGTGCTGCGGCTGCGTTCGCAATGCGGGCGCCATCCATATGCAGGTACATGTCATGTTCACGAGCAAAATCACCCAGTGCTTTTACTTCTTCAGGCGTATATACGGCACCATATTCAGTAGACTGAGTGATAGAAATAACTTTTGGCTGACTATGATGAACAACACCCTTTGCAAAAAGGAACTGTTCCACATCGTTCGGGGTGAGCTTACCGTCTTTTGACTCTACAGTAAGAAGCTTACTGCCAAGAACATTTTCAGGAGCGCCTGTTTCATCAACATTAATATGCGCCATGGCTGAGCATACGACTGCATGGTACGGTCTCATAAGGGCAGACAATCCAAGCACATTAGCGCCCGTTCCATTAACCATTATATAAGAAGCAATATTGTCTCCGAACAATGCCTTAAAGGCTGTATCGGCGTCTGCTGTATATGTATCATCACCGTACGCACAGGCACAACCTTCGTTTGCAGCGGCAAGAGCCTGCATAATACGTGGATGCACTCCAGAATAGTTATCACTGGCAAAGTTAATCACGATCTAGCTCCTTTATCGCTATTATCACACGAAGAACAGCCGCCTCACTAAGAAGCGGCCTTTTGAAATTTCTATACGAGCCCTTTTGCAACTGAGAAATTTTATAACGCTACAATCTTGAATACAAATCGAGCGTGTTTTCAAGGAAATGCTGTCCGGAAAGTTCAGCAATTTCTTTCTGCTGCAAATCAAAAATACGTTGAAGATATACTTCGTCTTTCGCTGCACGCTCTATGGTGTCCGCCAAGGCATCCACATCGCCTGCTTCAAACATGGCGTCTTCGTCCATAAAGTCCGGCATTACCCCTACGCCTGTAGAAATGAGCGGGCGTTTACACGCCATGATTTCAAAAGCAGCACGGGCGATGGTCTCTGACCACTTGGAAGCAATAACGCCTAAATCCATAGCTGAAATAGCTGCGGACACATCCGGCACTTTACCAGTAATGCAGGCGATGTCTTGTAAATTATTGGCAGCAATCCATGATTCTACTTCGGCCTGAGTCGTGGCTGTTTCAAACCCGAGGAGCATTAGGCGTAGCTGCTTCATGCCCTTCTCATGGTAGAGTTTTCCTACGGCTTCAATCAGCTCTTTTTGCCCTTTGACTTCATCAAAACGACCGAGCATGGAAACCACAAAGTGCGAGTCATCATACCCAAGTTTTTCACGAAATTCTGTACGTCCGGCACTATTAAACACAAACTTTTCTGTATCTACCCCACCAAAGATGGTAGAGACTTTATATTCCGGCACGTTCAGCTTAGAAATAAAGTGGTTTGCCATTACGCTGTTTGTCGCAATAACAGCATCTGCAACATTGGTATGCAGCCACCGGTTCGGGAAATTATTCTTAGGAAAACGCTGGTCTCCCCTTGTTCGTACAAGCTTAAACGATCCAAGATACTTGCGTAACAATCCCCAGAGAATAAAGCCTTCTCCACGATGACAATTGACTACATCTGGAGTAAAATCTGTAATAAGCTTATGGAGTTGTGTATATGCACACAGCAGTTTGAGCGGATTTGAAGAATTCAGATCAAAATGAAGCGGAGTAAAACCCCATTCTTTTGCTTTATCGTCTGCCTCTGTACCCGGTTCTGTAATGACCAATGTCTCGTGCCCTGCGTCACGCAGCAAACGGGCAAGATACAACCCGTACCAAGCTGTGGCATTAAACCAGCGTACATTTATTATCTGTATCGTTTTCATGTGTGGACTCATGACAGCAACACGTTCAGAAAGCAAGTGCGCTGTCCTTTTTCATAATTATTAAGACTGTTCAGATCGATAAAACCGTGCGCAATACCGCATCAACAAATCTCATTACCGAGTATTTTGTAAGCGTTGCCAAAACGCAATACGATCTAAAAATCGGTTTGTTAAGGGTGCCCGAGTAGACTCATTGAAAAAAACAGGCTACCACTCGGGCAGATTATACACATTAACCTTTCCGCAAGGATGCGGCCAGAACGTATATGACAAACACATCTGTGACGAAGACATTGGACTTTGACGATATTCAACTCGCGAACGCCCTCTTTGGCCCGCAAAATAAACATCTCACGCTCATATCCAAGCAAAGTGGCGTACAGCTGGACACAAAAGGTACTGCTCTACATGCCAGCTCCACTAATCCAGATGCACTGCAAACAGTTCTAAATCTCCTCACACAGCTATACGGCCTGCTTAAAGCAGGCAAAACTGTATATCCTAAAGACATCACCTATGCCTACGGTATGCTTCAACGCGAACCAAGCATAAATTTGCAAAAACTGTTTAAAGATTCAGTTTTTGTTGTTTCGCCTAAAAAAACCATCGCTCCAAAAACATTAAATCAACGCGACTACGTTGCTGCATTGCGTGAAAACGAAATGGTGTTCGCGATAGGTCCAGCTGGTACAGGTAAAACGTATCTAGCTGTTGCAATGGCATTATCAATGTTTCTCACAAAGAAAGTGCAAAAAATCATTCTTACCAGACCGGCTGTTGAGGCGGGTGAGAAATTAGGATTTTTGCCGGGTGATCTTGTGGAAAAAGTTGATCCATATTTACGTCCACTTTACGATGCCCTGCATGACATGCTGGATTCTGAAAAAGTAACCCACATGATTGAAACTGGAGAAATTGAGATAGCCCCGTTAGCATTCATGCGCGGCCGTACTCTCAATAACGCATTCGTTATATTGGATGAAGCACAAAATACTACACCTGAACAGATGAAAATGTTTTTAACACGTATGGGATACGGTTCCCGTATGGTAGTTACCGGAGATGTTACACAAATTGACTTGCCAGTATGTGGAAGATCAAACACACACCGCTCCGGTCTCATAGAGGCACAAAGGGTCTTGACAAATATCAATGGAATCCGTTTTCTACACTTTCACCATGATGATGTTGTTCGTCATCCACTGGTTGCAAAAGTTGTTAACGCGTACGAGCGTTATACAGCAGAACTGACAAACAAAGATTAACCGAGCAGGCTATGACTTCTAAAAGTAAAGCGCGCGGTTCAGCACAAAAGGGATCTGCTAAAATGCGTAATGCCATTTCGTCTTATCCAAGACTTGGCATTTTTGTGTTCCTTATTACGCTGATCACCCTTGCGATTCTTAGCGGAACCAATCTGCGCCCTCCACTCCCCCTGTATGTTGCAGGAGAAGTTGCGGCACAAGACGTACTCGCAACCCAAAACCTACTCTTTGAAGATACCAGTTCCACCCTCGCCAAGCGCAGACAGGTTGCAGCACTACAGCCGCCTATTTATGACTTGGATCGATCTCCTATCTCCAAAATTCAAGACAAATTCCGTGTGATTTTCGATCTGATCAATTCTCCGATGGCTTCCTCCAGTGACGAAGATGCTGTTCGCTGGCAAATTGAGGAACTTCTCAATGTTGAAGTATCCCGTCAAACTTACAGCCATTGGAAGGAAGAACGCTTCCAGACAATTTTTTACACACAGGCGTTGCCCTATATTGTAGATATACTCAATAAAGGCATCGTGGCTGACAGGACGCTGTTGCTGCAAAACAGAAACGGATACCTTATCCGCGATCTTGAGCAGAAAAACGAAACGCTTCACTCTGTAGCCTTTAAGGTTGATGATCTTTCAACTACAAAAAAAGGGTTGCTCAAAGAACTACGTAAGAAAGGTAAAGCACTGCTTCGTACGCGAAACGCTATCCTCTCTCTCATTTCTCCTGTCCTTACCCCGACGATTACGCCGAACAGGGTGGAGTCACAGCTCCGTGAGCAACTGGCAATTGATGCAGTTGACCCTGTGTATTACAGCATTAAAAAAGGCGAGAGCATTGTTCGCAAAGGCGAACGCGTGACCTTGCCTATTCAAATTAAGCTACAAGCACTGCTCGCACATAAGAATCAACGTTTTTTCCCGTATCAAATGTTGGGTGTGTTTCTGACCGCCCTACTTCTCGGTGCAGGATTAGCCTTTGAGCGCAGGGGGCGCAGACTCTGTTCATTACGTAACGAAGACCTGCTGTTCACCTCATTGCTAATCATTTTATTTGCCGGTGGCGCAAAAGGCTTCATGCTTCTGCAAGGTAACCTTGACGGAGCACCGCAAGCCGCAGACCTACTCCCTATCCTTTACCCTGTACCGGGTGCACTAGGATTGGTAGGACTCATCTTCGGCATAAGGCGATGCAGCGTAACCGCACTTATCACCAGCTTTCTCTGCACCGTAATGATGGGTGGAACTATTGCACTCTTCTTGTTCTATTTCATCGGCGGAATGATTAACGTCTGGCTCGTGCAACACGCAGAAAGCCGTAAAGACATCGCGCTGAGTGGTCTTCCGCTCATGGGCGGACTCCTCGTTACGTGGGTTGCTTTAGCCCTCTACCAACAATTGGATATGCCTGACATCGCTGTCGGCGCAGCCTTTGCAGCAGCAAACGGCTTAATCTCCTTGCTGGTTGTGTTTGCTCTCAGCCCGATTATCGAACTTATTTTCAACTACACCACCCGTTTCAAATTGATGGAATTAATGAACCTTGAGCAGCCTTTGCTTCAGGAACTGATGATGAATGCCCCTGGCACATATCATCACTCACTTATTCTCTCCAACCTTGTAGAAGCCGGTGCTAAGTCAATTGGTGCCAACAGCCTGTTATGTAAAGTAGCGGCGCTGTACCATGACATCGGCAAGCTGATTAAGCCTCAATACTTTATTGAGAATCAGGGACGAGCAAAGAACCCTCATGACAAGCTAACTCCGGCCATGAGCACGCTCATTCTTATTTCCCACGTTAAAAAAGGTGTCGGGCTTGCCCGTAAATTCCGCCTTGGTCATGAAATTGAAGATATTATCCAGCAGCATCACGGCACATCTGTCATCCGCTACTTCTACACTAAAGCAGCGGAACAAGATGAAAGCCTGTGCAAAGATGACTTCCGCTACCCAGGACCTAAACCGAAAAGCAGAGAAGCCGCTATTGTTATGCTGGCTGACGCTGTTGAGGCTTCAAGCCGCGTGCTTGCAGACCCGACTCCAAGCCGCTTACGCGGGCATATCGACACTATCATTAAAGGTATCTTCTCTGAGGGTCAGCTTGATGACTCCGAGCTTACATTCTCCGACTTAACCAAAGTCGGCGAAAGCTTCCATCGTGTGCTTACCGGTATTTTCCATCGAAGAATTGAATATCCCGAAGATCAGCGCGCAGGATGCGTCAAAAATAATGAAGAGAAAAAGAAGCATCAAGACAAGCCTGAAAAACCCAAAAATGGACCTGCTCCTGAAGCAGCTTAGAATATATGATTACAATAAAAAAAAGCCAGTCTGTTGACTGGCTTCTTCCCTTTTCCCGCACGGAACTGACTCGTGTAATGGAAGCAATGCTTTCTGCCATCAAGCAAGAGGATAAAGACGTTGAGATCAATCTTGTGGACGATGCCACAATTGCCGATCTAAACGCATCCTTCCTCCAATGCGATGGCCCGACTAACATCCTGTCGTTCCCTTCCACAGAAGACGGAAGCGCACAGAGCATTGGCTGGTTGGCTTTGTCCATGGACACTCTCGAGCGAGAATGTCTCTTGTACGGACAGGATAGAACAGAGCATGCACTACGCCTTATCGCTCACGGAATGCTTCATCTTGCAGGCTACGATCATGGAGACGAAATGTTTGCGCTGACCGACGTTGCTGTTGATGCGGGACTTGCTACCATTAAATAAATGTTCCGCTACAACCAATCCGCTTTATATTCCTAAGAAATTTTCGAAATAAAGAAACAATACAGTATACTAAAACTAACACCATGCAACATCTTTTGCATGGTGTTTTTGTTTAATGCAACTACAAGCAGCACGAACCGCCCATACAAATGGGACTTCCTTCCTATAATGAATTTTATTTCCATCAAAACAGTGAATTAGCAACACTACTACCGTTTAGTATATGCAGTTTAACATAAAAGATTATTGCCCAATGGTTTTTCTGCTGTATAGTAGAACACTCGCACACTATACTTTTATCTACATGAGTAATAATGAAAAACTGCATCTACTTACTTATATCACTCGCTGCTGTAATGTTCATAATTCAGCATCAGCGTGAGATACGACAGCTTAGGCAATTGATTGATTCTCAAAATCAATCAATACATGCCATGCAAGTAGTGCTGCGTAATAATTCTATTCAAGCGGAACTTGCCCTTGAACTGGGGCGTAATACACAGAAATCGTTACATGACTCACGATCCAAACGATTAGTAAAAGTTACAGCATATAGCCCCCGCAGTGAAGAAACAGACTCCACACCATTTATCACTGCATATAACACCAAAGTTCGCCCGGGCATCATCGCGGTATCCCGTGACCTTTTTGCAAAAGGCTGGACGTTTGGAAGAAAAGTTTACATCAAATCACTCGGAGTTTTTACCATTGAAGATTTGATGGCAAAACGGAAAAGAAACCAAGTTGATGTGTTCATTCCTGAGACTACAAAGGCTCTCTCATTCGGTAGAAGGAATCTTGAAGTTCACCTGCTTGCGCCGCCTACAATTCCGGCGCAAACATACACCCAACTGTATCGTACTCCTCACAGAGATTTTCTCCTTGCTACCGACGATATCTGCCGACGCACGAACTAACCCACGTTCACACACCCTAGTTGAACGCATCGGGTATAACAAACAAAACGCCGCTGGAAGTACTTCCAAAGGCGTTTTGTTTGTGCAGATGAAATTGAGAACAACAGGTACTAGCTAGGGCTATCAACCATGTCCTTTTTCAATATCAACTTCTCCTTACAATAGGGACAACTTAAATCGATGACTCGTCCTTCGCCATTAGTTGAGCGAATTCTGCATCGAAATACTTTGCTACAATAGGGACATCGGATCTTCTTTTCCATACATATACCTCCTCTATCCCCCCCGCTTCCCACAGTATATAGGAATAATAGCGGATGCAACTCTAAAAAGAAAAGTCATAGAATGAGAGTGTGACACTTAAAGACTACCCATACTGCTACCGCAGTGCTCCTTGACCTTATGCATCTCAAGAACTAAACAAGTCAGGCATTAATTATTTTTCACCCGCGAGCACTCCATGAAATCCCCCCTTAAAGACAAAAATTTACTTTTACTCTTTGGCATCACCCTCTTCGTTGTTATGGGTGTATCCAGTATCCTTCCAGTATTGCCTTCTGCTGGGCGTTCATTGAATATCCCGATGGCAGAAATTGGCCTACTCCTCACAAGCTTCACGCTTCCAGGCATTTTTCTTACGCCATTTGCGGGGATTCTCGCAGACAGATACGGCAGGAAGGCTGTGCTTATTCCGGCACTTGTAATCTTCGGGATCGCCGGTTTTTCATGCGCATTCGCAACTGACTACAAAACAATTCTTTTTCTTCGTGCCTTACAAGGCGTAGGGGCAGCACCAATCAGCCTGCTCTATACAACCATCACTGGGGATTTGTACTCAGGTACAGAGCGCCTGAAAGTTATGGGCTACAACGCAAGTGTACTCAGCCTTGGCACTGCAATCTTTCCATTTTTTGGTGGATTACTTGGTGAAATAGGCTGGCAATATCCATTCATGCTGCCGATATTAGCCCTTCCTCTTGCTGTACTTTGTGCAATTCATCTAGATCTACCGAATCCAAAATCGAAAGAAACAATGGCTGGCTACTTTAAAAATACAGCACAAATTATTTCTTCAAAAAAAGCGCTTGTCCTTTTCGGTATGACGCTCTGTACCTTCACAATTCTGTATGGCCCGATCATCACATATGTACCGATTCTCTCTGATACGGTTTTTGACGCAAGTCCATCCCGTATTGGTTTTATGTTTGCCATATCTTCTCTATTTACAGGTGTTGCAGCCTCACAGTTGGGGCGCATACGTCAAATTTTGTCCGTTCGAACCATGTTATGCCTTGCCGCTGTATGCTTCTTTGCTTCAATGGCAACCATGTCTATTCCTGATAATTTCTGGCTGTTAGCTATTCCTGTCGGATTCTTCGGTATGGGACAAGGTCTGTCCTTTCCGAACCTTGCCGCCAAGCTTACCGGCATCGCATCCATTGAAAAACGTGGTGCAGTTATGGCGGTAAACGGCACGGTCCTTCGTATTGCACAAACCATCGGCCCGTTAATCTTTTCGCTTCCTCTTATTATGGGAGGCATTTCAGCTGTATTTTACACGGCAACTATCATTGGTGTTGCCATGTTTATTCTGGCGCTGAACTGTCCTTCAGACGAGCAGACAAAAAACTAATTTTGCCTGCTTAAGAAAGCTGCCTGTAAAAAATCAGACATAAAAAAGCCCCCGTGAACTTATTGTTCATGGGGGCTTTTTTTCATCCATCCGTATTAATCTTTATTGCTCTCTACCTCGATAATTGCTTTACAAAAAGCAGGAAGATCATCCGGAGCCCTACTGCTTATAAGATTGCGATCCACAACAACAGGCTCATTAACCCATTTTGCTCCCGCATTCTCAAGGTCATCAGTAATACCCCGTGTAGATGTGCAAGTGTATCCATCAAGGATACCGGCTGAGATTGGAATCCACCCAGCATGGCAGATAAATGCTATTGTTTTACCCTGCTGATGCATCGCGCGAGTTATCTTTTTTACATCCATATCGCGACGTAATTTATCAGGTGCAAATCCACCTGCAATGACAAGAACATCAAAGTTATCAGGATTTACATCAGAAAGTAAAATATCTGCCTTCGTTGGATACCCATGATACCCCTTGTACACCGTCTCTGTATCCGTTCCGGCGAGAACTACTGCCGCGCCTTCTTCAATAAGACGCAACTTAGGATACATGAGCTCAAGATCTTCAAAAAGATCTCCTACAAACATCAAAACTTTTTTACCATTCAACAAGCCCATAGCGTGCCTCCTACGTTACTACCTACTCTACCATGAGGATGTAATTATTCTGTTATTTCCTGCTTGCTGAACATAAAAAAAGCGCACAGAGCGTATGCTCTGTGCGCTTATAATTACGGATGATGAATAAAGATTATTCAACCCAGTCGAAAGTACGCGTAATCGCTTTCTTCCAACCAGCATAACCTTTTTCACGTTCTTCTTTGCCAAATGTAGGTTCCCAAGTTTTGTCGATTGCCCAGTTAGCACGAAGGTCATCAATGCTAGTCCAGTAACCAACAGCAAGGCCAGCAGCATATGCAGCGCCAAGACAAGTGGTTTCTGTAACCTGAGGACGGATAACTGGAACACAAAGACTATCGGACTGGAACTGCATGAGCAGTTCGTTCATTACCATACCACCATCAACTTTGAGAGTAGTAAGATCAACGCCGGAATCTTTGTTCATAGCTTCGAGAACGTCGCGGGTCTGGTATGCTACGGACTCAAGACAAGCACGTGCAATGTGACCTTTGTTAGCGAAGCGGGTAAGACCTGCGATTACGCCGCGAGCGTCGGAACGCCAGTACGGAGCAAACAAGCCCTGGAATGCAGGAACAACGTAAACGTCGCCATTGTCTTCCACGGACTTAGCAAGTTCTTCGACTTCAGGTGCTGAGTTGATAAGGTTGAGGTTATCACGCAACCACTGAATGAGAGCACCAGCAATAGCAATAGAGCCTTCCAGGCAGTATACAGTTTCTTCGTTACCGAATTTGTAACCAACGGTAGTAAGAAGACCCTGTTTAGACTGGATAGGTTTGGTACCGGTGTTAAGGAGCATAAAGCAACCAGTACCATATGTGTTTTTCGCTTCACCAACTTCAAAGCAAGCCTGACCAACGAGTGCAGCCTGCTGGTCGCCAAGAGCGCCACAAACAGGAACACGTGCGCCGAGAGGACCATGTTCTTCAGTAGTACCCCAAGTGTCGTTGTCAGAAGAAGACACGATACGTGGGAGAGCTGCTTCAGGAACATCCATAACCTTAAGGATATCTTTGTCCCATTCGAGACTAGCAAGATCCATAAGCATGGTACGGGAAGCGTTAGATACGTCAGTTACATGTGCGCCGCCTTTTGCGCCACCTGTAAGGTTCCAGATAATCCAGGTTTCCATGGTACCGATAAGAGCGTCACCATTACGTGCAGCAGCTCTTACGCCCGGTACGTTATCCATGATCCATTTCATTTTAGGACCAGAGAAGTAAGTCGCAATCGGGAGACCGGTTTTTTCACGGAAACGATCCTGACCACCTTCAGCCATTAACTCTTTACAAATTTTGTCAGTACGGGTGCACTGCCAAACAATTGCGTTGTAGTAAGGCTTACCAGTTTTTCTATCCCAGATAACGGTAGTTTCACGCTGGTTAGTAATACCAATAGCAGCGATGTCTGTACCTTTAAGGCCGGTTTTCTTTAAGGCGCCCTGAATAACTTCCTGAGTATTTTCCCAAATTTCCATTGGGTTATGCTCTACCCAGCCTGGTTTAGGGAAAATCTGCTCATGTTCTTTCTGATCCATGCCAACGATCTGGCCTTTTTTATCAAAAATAATGAAACGTGAGCTTGTAGTTCCCTGGTCAACAGCGCCGATGTACTTAGACATAGTGATTCTCCACTTTTAAGGTAAGGCTACAATAAAACTGATTACTACTTAAACAGTAAGCCTACTGCTGAGCTACAAATGCTTCAACAGCACGAAGTGAACTAGCAACCGCAATGCCAGTTCCACACTTCATTCGCATCCAATCCTGATGAGCTAACAGAGAGCCGACAGCGAATACACGCTCGTGTACAACTTTTCCGTTTTCATCAATCGGGCGGAATGAAGAATCGACCTCAACACCTGCGGAACTAACTTTGTGTCCACGCGGGTCAAGCAGGTCGGTACGATGCCACTCTTCACGGTCAGCTGGCTGAGATACTGGCAGGTCCATCACAGTCTCCACAATGTGATGTCTGTCAGCGAACAGTCCGCCGCCGAGGAAACGACCGGTGGCAAGCACAACGCCTTTGGCAACTACTTTTTCGGTTGGTGCTTGTACACCGAAGGTCACTTCATAGCGACCATCGTTGAGTGGGGTTATGGAAAATACCTTATGTTGTAACTTTAAATCAACACCTAAGGTACCAATTCTTCCTTCAAAAAGGCTTTTTAAGCGCATACCCGGTACGGAAGCCGGTAAAGTCGGTAGTTCGAAGACTTTTACGCCAAGCTCTTTTTCCATTTCTTCCAGAATCTCATCGGTAGTGTAGATACCCAAAATAGCAGGCACGCCGACAGCCTCCACACCGTTAAGGTGAGGCTTAATGAGGGCATACAGCTTATCGCGGGTTTCTTTAAGTTCCATGGACTGCGCCATGATACCGGTAAGGATAGGCTTCATTGATGCAGAATCCGGAAACTCAAGACGCATTGTTTTAAGGTTAGACCACTTATCACCAATGGTGGTGGCAACCTGTTTTGCGCTGAATTCACGAAGGCCTTCGAAGTCAATCAGCAATGCAGGGGCATTGTTTTTGAGAGCTTCTACGCCTGCCCACATGGTAACTGGAACAGCCCATGTGGTTTTTTCTGTACCAATTGGGGTAAGCACCTTGCTGTTCGCTTCTTTCTCCATACGGTACTCAAGACCGAATTCAGAAAGAAAATCGAACAGTTCGCCATATGCTTTTTCTACATCTTCACGAGACACATGCGCGTAAGGATGATTAGGCATATCGGCAGCAACTGCCGCCATGGCTTCCCAAGGGTTTTCCCAAAGCTTTTTTTCTTCCACAGGATGGACGGCCATTATATCGAACAGGCCGCTAGAAAACACGATTTCACCGGTGCTGCCTGCCTGAGAGACAGACAATCCGCGTTTTGCTGCATAAACAGCGGCGGACATACCAGCGATACCGGTACCTACTACAAAGAGATCACGTTCAGTGACTGGCAAGTTGCTCATATCACCCTCTAATCCATTTCCAGATTAAGAAGACCGAAGTACAGTGCTTCTTTAAGTTCTGCCTGATTGAACTGAGCATCCCAAAGGATAGGACGCTGACCCTTCCAGCGTTTGGAAAGGAACTCGCGCAGACTGTCCACACCATCACGACCTTCGAAAAGGTCACGATCATACATGTGCGCAGCAATACGCGCACCACAGAATGCGCCCTGACAAGATCCTTTACCTACACGGCTACGCAGACCAACCGCCTGAATACGCGGCTTTTCGTCTGGACCGAAGGAATCAAGGATAGCGTCAACAGCACTCTTAGGTACAATTTCACATTCACAAAGGAGGTGGTCATCAGAATTATGACGACGCATCCACTCACGCTTGGTGAGAATGGAAGGCTCCGCCCATTCTGTCTGAACATAATCAGGGAGAACAGTACCGCGGGTGAGACAAGGGGCATCAACCTTAAGTCGGTTACAGACAAGGTCAGCGCACCGCTCTGCCATAAGGCGGTAGGTAGTAAGTTTACCACCGGTAATGGTGATAAAGTTATCAAGACGTTCAGATTCGTGATCAATCAGTGCGTAGCCACGGCTTGCGGCACGGTCACTGGAAGATTCACCAAGCTGAACCAGCGGGCGAACGCCAGCATATGCACGAACGTAACGACAGGTATCTAAGGCAGGTACCATCTGGGCGCCCTGGTCGATATTGCGGTTGATCTCTTCGATGGACGGAGCCACGTTATCAAGATCTTCAACACGAACAGAAGTGGTACCTAATATAGAAACCGTGCCGCCAGGAACGAGAATATCGCCGTCTCCCGGAGGACGCAGTCGGTTGATCACACGATGGTTCAGTCGAGAAAGGGTTACTAGCAGGCTACCTTTTGCATATGTCATGCGAATGTTAGCACCTGCCATTTCTGCGACGTTAGCTGCCCATGCTCCGGTTGCGTTAATAAACTGATCAGCTTCGATAACAGACTCTTTACCGGTGCGGGTATTAACCACGCGGGCGCCGGTAATTGTGTCGCCATTTTTGCTAAAACCAAGCAGTTTCATGTAACGCTTATACACACCCCCGTGTGCTTCAGCGTCTGCAACGTTCTCAAGGGAAAGCTTGAACGGATCAATTGATGCATCTTCAACTTCATAAGCTGCGATTACATCAGGGTTAAGGTTAGGCTCGAGTTTTAAGGCCTCTTCAGGGCTAATTTCCCTGCATGGCACTCCAGCTTTCTCACAGTTAATAGGGAACTGTTTGACATATGCTTCATCATCGCCTTTCACTGCTACAAACAAACCGCCTGTATTTTCAATGCAGTGAGGGGCAAATTCTTTGATGATGTCCCCTTCAACCTTACACTCATTTGCAGAATGCGGGTCAGTGGTCACATAACGGGCACCACTGTGGAGCAAACCGTGGTTGCCGCCGGAAGCTCCGGCGTTCACGTCGCGTTGCTCAATAAGCATGCATTCTACGCCCCTAAGGGCTAAGTCTCTAAAAATACCGGTACCTGTTGCACCTGCACCGATAATAAGTACTTGAGTCTGCAAAAAAACCTCCAGACATCATGTATCACTAAACGATTATAACAACATAAACCAATGCAAAGAGTAGTACCCTTTGCTAACTGACGGCACAAATACAATTGTCTACCGTACAGTCTCACATTGAAACTAGCCGAACTATCACAGATATAAGACAGCGCAAAAAACATTTTGTCAGCCAGTATTAAGCCTACAAAACAGTAAAAAACACCCCTCGACTAGTATCGACTATATGTATGCAATTGAACCTATAATGTCCAGTCTGACTATCCATCCCCCGAAACTCTAAGGAACCTAGAAAGTAGTTTTTTAGGCTAGCGAACACCGTTCACCTTGCTTAAATGACATTTGTCACTTATAGGTGTTTGGCTAATGCGCTTTTTATAAGGCCGCTTAAGGAGATAAGCTTGAAGTCATCAACTACAAGAATTCAATATTTAGACGGTATTCGCTTCAAACGAGTTATCAACGCTGCAGCGAAGCGTCTCATTGAAAAACATGGTCATCTTAACGACATTAATGTCTTCCCCGTACCAGACGGAGACACCGGCAGTAACATGGCCGGCACTATGGATAATGTTGTTAAAAAATCTGCCAACGCACTTGACCAGTCAATCGGCAAAATGAGTGAAGTTATTGCGGAGAGCGCCCTTCTTGGTGCCCGTGGTAACTCCGGTGTTATTCTTGCTCAATTCCTTTGCGGTTTTTCTGAAGGTGTAAAAGGTCTGCAACGAGTCACGCTCAAAGACTTTTCCGATGCTGCTTCCAACGCATCACAGCGTGCTCTTGAAGCTATATCCGAGCCTAAAGAAGGAACTATCCTTACTGTTATTCGTGACTGGTCTGAACACCTGTCTGCGAATCATCAAAACTACAACAACTTTCACGATCTGTTGTACGATTCTCTCGAACATGCAAAAGTATCTGTACGCTCCACAAAAGAGAAACTTGCCGCACTGAAAGCTGCTGATGTAGTTGATGCTGGCGCTCTTGGTTTTGTATACCTACTCGAAGGCATTGTAGAATTTACAGAACGCGGCAATTTGAACAGACAGGAAGAACAAAGCATTATTCCTGAACCTTCAGGAGCCGTACACGATCGCGTCGCTGTTGACAGCCTTACATTCTCTTTCTGTACTGAATGTATGATTTCCGGTGAAGATATTGACCGCGATGCTCTTCGCGAAGAGATTGGTGCACTTGGCGACTCACTTGTTGTTGCAGGTACATCTGCCAAAATTCGCGTGCATGTGCACACGAATGAGCCTGAAACCGTTTTCGAAATTGCTGAAAAATACGGTGAAGTATCTCATCATAAAAAAGAAGACATGCTCGAGCAGCATAGAAACCTTCTTGCAACCAAAGAGCAACGTACCGGCATTCTAACTGACTCAACCTGCGATCTACCAGATGAGTTACTGAAAAAATATGACATCCGCGTCGCACCGCTTAAGCTGTACATGGATGACAAAGAAATGCTGGATAAAGTGGATGTATCCACTGAAGAATTTAATAAAATGCTTCCGGATTCCAAGTCTGTAAAGACATCACAGCCGTCTCCGGGACATTACAAAGCACTCTACAACGACCTTAATGAGAGCTATGAAGAAGTTGTGGCGCTGCACGTAATGGCAGTTCACAGCGGCACGTTCCAGTCTTCTAAAAACATGGGTGCTTCCATCCTTGAAGATCCGCACGTTGTTGATACGTATACAGTAACAGGCGGTCTCGGGCTGGTAACACTTGAAGCTGGCAAACTGGCAAAGCAAGGCAAAAGTGCAAAGGAAATTGCAGAACGCGTTAAACAAATGCGTGACAATGTTTTTGTGCTGGTTGCAATGGACACCGTCGACTTTGCGGTACGCGGTGGCCGACTGAGCAAAAACATCGGCAATATTGCAAAACTGTTGAACCTTAAGCCAATTATCGAATTTGACACAGATAAAGAAGGCTTATGTGGCATTGCTGCAAAATGTTTTGGCATTCGCCATTCCGAAGCACGTCTCATTAAGCTGCTCAAAAAACGTGTTCATGGTAAAACAAATCTTCGCTTTGCCATCACTCATGTTGAAGCACCGGAAAAGGCAAAACGCCTTGCCGCTATGATCAAAAAAGAATTTCATTCCGACATCGAATTTGTACTGCAAGCATCTCCAGTTCTTGGCTGCTATAGTGGCCCGGGAGCTTGTGGGGTATCAGTATTATGTGATTCCTAATCACCACTAGATAAAACACACCAAAAAAGCCGCTTAGTTTTCTAAGCGGCTTTTCTTATGTCGAATCGTATCCAGCAAAATCAAACAATACGGTACGAGTCACTGCTAGCTAGCGCAAAATATTACACTGAGCAGCGTATTCTGTCATACGCTTCACCAACAAGTCCAAGCCCGCCTTGAATATTTACTTTAAGCAAAGAAGTAAGAACCTCAGCATCCTTTTCACGTAATGCTTTTATGATTCTCGCATGCTCTTCATTAAACCGTACGCAGTCATTAGCTTTGTACTGATATAAGCTTAAGAACATCTCGATAAATTCCAGAAGTTTTTCAAGAACTGAATACAAGTGAGATAACTCAGCCCTACCTGCAATATACAGATGAAACTGACGATCCAACGCAAAGAAACCTTCATTCGTGGATTTCAGTTTAACCATCTGGGCGTGCAATTCCTCAAGCTCATGAAAAGCTGATTCATTCATATTTTCCATTGCAATGAGAGCTAACTCAATTTCAATGTCGGCCCGCATCTTATATATATACTCAATCTCTTTTTGCTTCGGCGGACTTGCAACGACTGCCCCTTTGTAAGGCACATTTCGAACAAGACCAGACCTGTCAAGACGCAGCAAAGCTTCCCTGAGCGCCCCACGACCTATCTGCAGTTCTGCTTCCAGATCTGCAAGCACAAGCCGTGTTCCGGGTAATTTTTTTCCTGACAATATTAGATCGCGAATTTTTTCATACGCTTTCAGATACTTCATATTTTCTGATTTCTTCAAGAGGCCCTCTCTTTGTATGAAAGCACGACGAGTACCCCCTCGTCACGCAAACACCATTCTACACAGTTCGATAACGATCAAAACAACAATCCGTATCTTTTTCTAACAAGATAGCACTATCAAATAGCCCCATTTTCTTCGACGGGACTATGTAGTCTTTTTTACACAAGATCAATACTAAAAAACACGCTGCATATTATTTATGTATTATTTTATGAAATATTTTATGAAATATTTCATAAAATCTTGACGGATGAAAAAACTCCACTTAGTGTCCCTTTCAACACGTTGCATTTATGCCGCATTTCAACATGCACTAACCACTTTTGGAGTTCATATGGAATTTATCAAAAAGGCTCAAAAAACAGCTGAAACAAACAGTGAAAAAACACGTGAAATCGTAAGAAATATTTTAGACGACGTTGATGCTAGAGGCGAAGAAGCAGTTCGCGACTTGGCAAAGAAATTTGATGGATGGGAAGGCGATTTCATTCTGAGTGATGAAAAAAAAGAACGTCTCATCAGCACCCTTTCTCAGCGCAAAAAAGACGATATTCAATTCGCTCACGAACAAGTTTCAAAATTTGCTTTAGCACAGCGCGAAAGCCTAAAAGCATTTGAAATAGAAACCCGCCCCGGCGTTCGTCTCGGACAGCGAATCACACCTATGGATGTTGCTGGTTGTTATGTACCTGGGGGACGTTTTGCTCATGCATGTTCTGCAGTAATGAGTGTTGCCACTGCTAAAGCAGCAGGAGTTCCTTTTGTTATCGCGTGCTCTCCTCCACGAGGTGAAAGCATTGATCCGGCAGTGGCATATGCCATGGATATTTCCGGTGCAGACATCATACTGGAAATGGGAGGGGTTCAGGCAATCGCAACAATGGCTAACGGTCTCTTTACCAACCGCCCTGCCAATATTCTTGTCGGTCCGGGTAACGGATTTGTTGCAGAAGCAAAGGCCATGCTTGCAGGCTCTGGAAAATGCGGCATTGATGTTTTTGCAGGCCCTACTGAATCTGCAATTATTGCTGATAAAACAGCCGATCCGGTAACTCTTGCAATTGATCTCGTATCACAGGCTGAACATGGATACGATTCACCGGTATGGCTCTACACTGATAGTCGCATAGTCGCAGAACAAGTCCTTGCACTCATGCCGAAAATTATTGCTCAGCATCCAGATCCAGACGTTGCAGGCTCCGCATGGCGCGACTATGGAGAGATAATTTTATGCAAGGATCGCGAAGAGCTCTGCAAAGTGAATGATGAATATGCAGCAGAGCATGTACAGGTTATTGCAGAAGATCTCGACTGGTGGCTCGACAACCTCATGTCTTACGGCTCTCTCTTCCTTGGGGAAGGCAGTACGGTGGCCCACGGCGACAAATGCTCCGGCACAAACCACATCCTTCCGACTAAAAAAGCCGCTCACTTTAGCGGGGGCTTGAACGTACACAAATTTTTGAAAATATTGACATATCAAGAGCTTGATAAAGAAGCGAACAAAACTTTCAGCGCAATTGCTTCACGTCTTTGCCGCGTAGAAGGTATGGAAGGGCACGCAAGAGCCTGTGACTGGCGCTTAGAAAAGTATTTCCCTAATGAAGAGTGGGACTTTGAAGTCTACAAACACAAATTAGACTAGTCTTTCAAATCTTCTGAAAAGGAAATTTCTATGACAAAAGTATTCACAAAAGATTTCACACTGCAAGAAGCAATTCCTGAAGAAAGTATTGAGAACGCTATTGCCGTTATGCGCAGCGGAAAATTGCATCGCTACAATGTTGCAGAGGGCGAAAAAGGCGAAACCGCTCTTCTTGAAGAAGAATTTGCACAATATATCGGCAAAAAATATTGCCTTGCATGCTCTTCGTGCGGTGCAGCTCTCTACCTTGCGCTAAAAGGACTTGGAGTTGCGGCAGGAGATAAGGTACTTTGCAATGCTTATACACTTGCCCCTGTTCCCGGTGCCATCGAAAATGCCGGTGCTAAAATTGAACTCGTAGAAATAACGGATGATTATACGATTGATTTGAAAGATCTGGAGCGTAAAGCTGCTGACTCAAAATCAAAATGGTTCATGCTGTCCCATATGCGCGGGCATATCGCAAATATGGATAGAATCATGGAAATCTGCCGTAAGTACGATCTCAAACTTATTGAAGACTGCGCGCACACAATGGGCGGCAAATGGGATGGTATTAAAAGTGGGTCTCTCGGACATGTAGCCTGCTACAGTTCACAAACCTACAAGCATATCAATTCCGGCGAAGGTGGACTTCTCGTAACAGACGACGAACAGCTTATCGCCCGCGCTATTATCCATTCTGGCTCGTACATGCTGTATGAAAAACATACCGCTCGTCCTGACATGGAAGTATTTGAATCCATCAAAATGATGGTTCCAAATTACAGCTCACGTATGGACAACCTGCGAGCAGCCATTCTTCGCCCGCAAATTCGTACCTTGGATACTCAATGCGAGCGCTGGAACACACTCTACCGCGCCTTTGAGTCAGGATTATCCAATATTGACGGTCTATCCTGTCCTAGCCGAGATCCGCGTGAATACTACGTGGGAAGTTCAATTCAATTCAGCATCCCTTCCGCGTCTGACGATCAGATTCAGAACTTTCTTTCAGAAAACGAAAAACGCGGCGTCCAGATCAAATGGTTCGGAAGCGTTGAGCCTGTGGGCTTTACCAGCGCATACCATAGCTGGCGGTACTTTGGTGCCCTTCCGGAACTTCCGGAAACCAACCGTATCCTCGCTACAACATTTGATATCCGTGTTCCACTTACCTTCAGTACAGACGATTGTTCATTAATCACGGAGATTATCCGTGAAGTGTATACCAAAATTTTCGGATAAATCCGGAGCGGCTAAGGCACTAAAACCCCGTCTCTATAACAATTTAACGTAATGTTTTTTGGTACTTGAGTATCTTTCTATCATTTAATTTCTGTTCATCAACAGTGCTACCAACACTGGCATAAACAGAAGTCGTAGAAGATAAGTATTCGATTTATATGAGGTTTAAACTAACTATGTAATTTGGAGGAAAATCGATGAAAAAATTTTTAACTCTCGCACTGATACTTAGCATGTGTACGTTCTTCAGCTTTGCGGATGCATCCGCCAAGCAGGTACTTAAGCTCGGCATGGGAGACCCTATCGATTCAGATCAGGGTGCACTTGCCACTCGATTCAAGGAAATCCTTGAAGGTCTCTCCAATGGTGAAGTTCAGGTAGACTTATTTCCAAACGGAGCCATCGGAACCGAAACAGAAATGCTGCAGAACACCCGTGCAGGCACGCTTGATTTCGCCATTATCGGTATCGGCAACGCAGTACCGTTTGTTAGAGAGCTTGGCACGCTGACTATGCCGTACCTTATTGAGAACTCGTATGATGCTGTAAAAGCCACTACTGGCAAACTTGGTAAATACTGGAACACAGTAGCCAGCGAAAAAGGCGGTTTCCGCATTGTTGGCTGGACATACTCTAACTTCCGCCATCTCACCAACTCAGTACGCCCTGTTACATCACTTAAGGATGTTAAAGGGTTAAAGATTCGTATTCCGCAAAATAACATTATCCTTTCCACACTCAAGGCATGGGACGCTAACCCAGTTCCAATGGCTTGGTCAGAAACCTTCACTGCATTACAGCAGGGTGTGGTTGACGGACAGGATAATCCATACATTGTTAACTACACCTCAAAATTTCATGAAGTACAAACTCACTTAACTGAAATTCATTACCAATATTCCTTGCAACCACTTGTTATGGGTACAGTAACCTTAGACAAGTTCTCCCCTAAAATGCGTAACATGGTGCTACGCGCGGGTATTGAAGCACAACAGTACTGTATTCTCTTCCAGACTTTGGAAGCTGAAAAAGCCAAACAGGCTATGCAGGCTAACGGTGTAAAGGTTAGCTACCTTACTGATGAAGACGAATGGAGAAAGAAGGCTGTTGAAACTGTATGGCCACAATTCTACGACTTCATCGGCGGCAAACAAAACCTCGATCTCGTTCTGAAGGCACTGGGTAAATCGTAATTTGTGTTGAAGAGGGAGGTGGCAACATCTCCCTCGTTTCAAGAGAGGGGACCATATATGAAGATAAAGCAAATTCTCCACATTGCTGACAACGTAGAAAGCATTTTATGCCAATGTCTCTTAAGCTTTTTTGTAGTAATTCTTTTTTCCCAGATCATGCTACGTATTTGTTTTAACTACGTTCTTCCATGGAGCGAAGAAATTTCACGCTTCACATTTGTCTGGTTTGTATTCTTAGGTGCTGCCTATGCCGCACGTTTAAATGCGCACAACAGGGTTTTAATTCAATTCAAATTGTTCCCCCCTATTGTGCAGAATATCTCTACTCTGTTTGCTGACCTTATCTGGATTGTTTTCAACATAGTCATGGTTGTTAAAAGCGTTGAAGTTATTCAGCAGCTTACAAAATACACTTACTACTCTCCTGCATTAGGAGTTTCCATGGCATATGTTTACTGGATTTTTCCTATCAGCTTCTCGCTTATGACCATACGCATAATTCAAGTTAACTACCTTAAGTACATCTTGAAGCAAGAAATCGTAGATGTAGATAAAGTAGATATTAACGAGCACACTTCTTTAACAGAATCTGAAGGATAGGAGTTTAAAATGTCCGCTGCATTCGTTTTATTCTCCGCATTTGTCTTTCTGCTTTTAATCGGTGCACCTATCACTGTGGCATTAGGCGTCGCATCCATGAGCGCTTTCCTTGTGGTAGGACAGGACCTTAGTACACTAGTACAAATTGCCTTCAGTTCAGTTAACTCTTTTCCCATTATGGCGTTACCTGCTTTTGTTCTTGCAGGTGCACTTATGGAATGTGCCGGTGTTTCCCGCCGCCTTGTAAAAGTTGCTGAATCGATGGTTGGTACCATTGATGGCGGGCTTGCCATTTCCACCACACTTGCATGTGTCTTCTTTGGAGCTATTTCAGGTTCCGGCCCTGCTACAACAGCTGCTGTAGGCATGCTCATGATCCCTGCTATGTTCAAGAGGGGATATGACCATGGTTACGCTGCCGCAGCCACAGCCACGGCTGGCGGTATCGGAATCATCATTCCCCCTAGTATTCCAATGGTTATTTACGGTGTAACCGCGCAGGAATCCATTACCAAAATGTTTGTGGCCGGAGTTGTTCCAGGCTTGCTTATATCTCTTGGCTTAATTGTTCTTCACTATGTCCGGTGTCGAGGCAAGTCTCTCACTCTAGGCGCCGAACCTTGGTCTTTTACCAATATGAAACGCTCCTTCCGTGAAGGCTTCTGGGCAATTCTTGCTCCTGTTGTTATCCTTGGCGGAATATATTCCGGTCTATTTACACCAACAGAAGCTGCCATTGTTTCAATTTTTTACACCCTCATTATCGGTATATTTGTCTACAAAGAAATGACTATATCCGGCCTTATGAAGTCCCTGCAGACAACTTCATGGCTTACCGGTCGAGTGCTGGTAATTATGTTTACTGCCTATGCGTTCGGTCGGCTTTTAGTCCAGTATCATATTCCGGCCATGATTGCAGAAACGCTCCTGAGTGTAACAAGTGATGTCCATATCATCTGGGCTCTTGTTATCCTGTTCCTGCTTTTCATGGGAATGTTCATGGAAACTCTTGCTATCATTATGTTAGTAACACCTGTTCTCTTACCGGTAATGACCTCTCTCGGCGTAGACCCTATCCACTTCGGGGTTGTACTTGTGTGCTGCTGTGGTGTTGGCTTTTCTACCCCGCCTCTGGGTGAAAATATGTTCATCGCTTCCGGCATTGCGGACATCTCTCTTGAAGAGATCTCCTACAAAGCGTTACCATTTTGCGCTGTTACTGTCGGGGCTATTTTCCTTATGGCATACTGCCCTGCCATAGTCCTATGGTTACCAAAACTCATGGGCTACTAACTCGCAAACCATTACCATCAGCATACTGCCAAGTCCCACGGTGAACCGCAGCGTTGAAGTCAACGGCGCTGCGAGTTCATCAGGCAGTAATGCAAACTTTATTAGCTACAACGAATCGTTCTCTGTGTACTATCCCGCAACTTGAAACAGATGGTGTACAAATGAAAAACTCAACATACGAAAAAGTGGCTGGCATTCTAGGTGGCATGGGGCCGGAAGCTACGGTTGATCTGCTTAACCGCATTATTCAACTAACACCTGCAACGGACGATAAAGATCATGTCCGATGTATTATCGACAATAATCCCAAGGTGCCCTCCCGCATCAAGGCGTTAATCGATCACGTTGGGGAAAATCCGGGGCCATGTATGGCTGAGATGGCACAGAAGCTGGAGGAATGGGGAGCTGATTTTTTATGTATCCCCTGCAATACAGCACATTATTATTACGACTATGCGAACAATGCTGTTTCCATCCCAGTGGTAAACCTCATTGACTTGACCGTAGAACATGTTCTCAAAACAAATCCGAAAATCAAGCGGGTCGGCGTTCTTTGTTCAACTGCCGTCATTTCCACGAAGCTATATGAAAATGGATTCGGTGAAATGAATGTTGAAGTCATATATCCGGAAGAGTCATTTCAAACCAGCCTGCTCGAAGTCATAAAAAGCATCAAAGCTGGGGATACCGGCGCGGAGGTTCAGTCCTCATTTGCAAACATTGTTGCCAATGTAATTGAGCAAGGAGCTGAACTTATTGTGATAGCTTGTACTGAGTTAGGAATCATAAGTAATGATGTGTCATTTCCATTAGCAGATGCCACTAAGATATTAGCAGAAGAAATTATTGCGCGGGCTAAACACGTTTAGTTTTACTACCCACGAATTGTTCTACTAAACACTCATACTTCTCCCACGCTTTACCAAAAGGGCTGCCCACATCTGTGAGCAGCCCTTCTTTATTATTCGTTATACTTTTTGTCCTTGTGGCGGGATTCGCTTAATCCTGAAGAAGAGTGTGTACAGCACTGGAACAATCACAAGTGTAAGCACCGTCGCAAAGGTCAGGCCGAAGCAGATAGTTACAGCCATGGATGCCCAGAACCTATCAATAACAAGCGGGAGCATCCCGAGAACTGTAGACATAGCTGCCATAAGCACAGGACGAATACGACTGACGGATGATTCCAGTACGGCTGTATACGGTTCTTTCCCGCCTGCAATCTCCGCATCAATCTGATCAATCAAAATTACCGCATTCTTAATCAACATACCGGATAATGACAGAAAGCCCAGCAACGCAAGGAAACCAAATGGCTGTCGAGTCAGCAACAAGCCGGTCGTTACACCAATAATAGAAAGCGGAACCGTAAGCGCAATAATCAACGGCTGGCGGTATGCGTTAAACAACATAACCACCACAAGAGCCATAATCAGAAACGTTACAGGCAATCCTTTCGCAACATATGAGCGCGACTCATTAGACTTATCCCAGTCTCCACCCCACTCCAGAGTGTATCCGGCAGGCAAAACAAGAGACTCAATTGCCGGTTTGATTTTGCGACGCAAAGTTTCTGCAGTTCCGATCCGCGGATCGCATTGCACTGTGATTGCACGTTGATGATCTCTTCTACGAATGGTGGATTCTTCCCATCCTGTCGTAACATCAGACACAAGCTGCCCCATCGGAATACCTTGTGTAGATTTAGTATTGTATACTTGAAGCATACGCATATCTTCTACACGGTGGCGTTCGTTTTCCGGCGGGCGCAGAATTATCGGAAGTAGCTTGTTCCCTTCACGATAGACTCCCATCGGCACGCCGTCATAACCGCGCTTCATTGCCAATGCGACATCTTCACGGGTAACACCAACGCGAAGCCCCCGAGCCTGAGAGTACTCAGCCTCAATCACTTTCACAGACTGGCGCCAATCATCCCGCACATACTTTGCTGTAGGTTCAGCACGCATTACAGACTTTGCCTGCTCTGCGAGTTCATGGAGAACAGCCCGATCAGGACCTCTAAACCGTGCTTCGACTTTAAATTTAGCAGCGGCACCGAGTGGGAATTTGCGCACTCGCGGCTCAGCATACAAGAATTTCTCATCCAACTCTTTCTGAACAAAATCGATAGTCTCATCAAGACGCTCAGCACTGTTCATATTAAGAATCAACTGACCGTATGATGAGTTCGTAAACTCAGGCTCCAATGACAGATAAAAACGTGTTCCGCCGCCACCAACGAACGATGCCACACCTTCAATTGTAGGATAATCCAGCAGTGTCTTTTCTAATTTTTGCAAATCATCAGAGACAATTTCAACATTGGTTCCTTCCGGCAACCAATAATCAACAATCAGCTGAGGGCGGCGAGATTCTGGAAAAAATGTTTTATCAATATACTTAAAGTTAACAATCGCTGTCACCAGCAGAGCACCCATTATTGCAAGAGTTACCCAGCGGAAATGAATGCAAAGATCGAGTAACTTTTTATACGTTGTAAAAAAGACACCTGCATAGGGATCTTTGCCCTGCATATTTTCAGGTATTTTCAACCCTATGTAGCACCATAACGCAGAGACGGTCATCGCGAGTAGCCAGCTCACTAACAGTGACACGCCAACTACAACAAACAGCGATTCACAAAACTCACCTGTATTGTTGTCTGCAAGGTACACTGGTAAAAAGGCTAATGCCGCAACAATAGTTGCCCCGAGCAACGGCCATGCGGTTTCTGAATATGTTTCCTTGGCGGCCTGCATTCGACTTTTGCCGAGCTGCAACTTAATCAACATACTCTCAGTCACAACAATGGCATTATCAACCAGCATACCCAGTGCGATAATAAGCGCGCCAAGTGAAATTCGCTGCAAGTCAACGTGGAGCCCGCGCATAATAAGGAAGGTAGTTGCAATGGTCAGTAACAGCCCAAGCCCGATGAGTATTCCGCTTCGCATTCCCATGAAAATAAACAACAGGGCAACAACAATAAGCAATGCTGCGCCAAGGTTCATCATAAATTCATCAATGGATTTTTGAACAAGGTCAGACTGCATTGCAACGACAGAAATTTCCATACCGATTGGCAGAAATTCTTTCAGTTCTTCAATACGCGCCTTAACCGCCTCACCCATCTCAATAACGTTACCGCCTGAAACAGTTGAAGCCGCTATGCCAAGTGACGGCATACCATTAAAACGCATCTGCTTTGAGACAGGTTCAACATACCCCTTACGAATGGTTGCAATATCGCGCAGAAGCACCATTTTATCAGAGGCACCGTGACTTACAATCAGATTGCCTACAGCTTCGACACTGTTAAACTCACCATTTACAGCAAGACGTACGCGCTCACGACCAAGGTTCACGCTGCCTGAATCGACAACAAGGTTCTGTTTGTCCAGAGCATTAAAAACTGATGCCGGAGGAATGCCACGTTCTGAAAGTGATGTGCTTGAAACATCAACGTAAATGCACTCCTGTTGTGCACCCCAAATTTCAACCTTCGCGACGTTCTTAACCAGTAAAAGCTCTTTGCGAAGCTCATCAACTTGATCTTTTAATTCGGCATACGAAAATCCATCGCTGGTAACAGTAAGAAATACTCCGTACACGTCACCAAAGTCATCACGAATAATCGAAGGTTTTACTCCCGGAGGAAGCGTCGGCGCCACGTCGCGCATTTTCTTACGCAAGTCATCCCATATCTGTGGCAATTCTCGAGCGCGTTTACTTTCTTGAATATCAACCCAGACGACAGATAATCCGGGACGGGACATAGACCGGACATGCTTTAAGCTTTCCATCTGCTGAATCGCAGTCTCAAGCACGTCCGTCACTTCATCTTCAACCTGAATAGTACTGGCACCGGGGTATTGGGTGATAACAATGGCGGTCTTTAACGTAAATTCAGGATCTTCAAGCTTGCCCATCTGAAAATAAGAATACGCACCGGCAATAAAAAGAAGCAGTACAACAAACTGTGTTATTGCACGTTTTTTAATAGCTAATTCTGCTAAGTTCATGGCGACCACCTACTTACCGGAACTAAGCAGGCGCACTTTCTGACCAGCAGACAAATAGTGCGCTCCCGCAGTAACAACCCACTCATCTTTTTGAAGACCAGCAGTCACTTCAATACCATTGGAATAAACCTGTCCAGTGGTGACTGAACGGCGTTCAACCGAAGAGGTCGAAGAGTCAAATACCCAGACAGCAGACTGACCTTCAGCATTTGCCACAACTGCTGTTTCCGGCAGAATGTAATGAACGGTTACTCCTGTTTCAGCGAAATGTAGTGTAACGTTCGCAGCCATTCCCGGCAAAAAGCTTATATCTTTAGGGCGCTCAAATTGAACAGTTAATGGATATGTGCGAGTTTCGGGTTCTGCATCAAACGCAAGCTCTTTGACCTTAGCTGCTATGTGTTTACCCGGAAACGCTTCAAGTTCTACCGTGATATTCTGGAGTTCTTTTTGACGGATAACGAGATTATCAGGAAGTCCGATGGTTACTTCAAGATTCTCAATGTCCTGCAATTTCACGACTGGCTGTCCAGCTTGGATGGTTTGGTAGTTATCCATATATTTCGCTGAAATGTATCCACTAAATGGAGCTTCAAGTGATGCATAATCCAGATCAATTGTTGCTTTGTTAAGCTTTTCGGTCAGTGACTTCACTTTTGCCTGTGCGCTCTTATATGCGGCTTCTGCCTGATCAAAAGACGCCCTTGCTGCATTATCGTCTGCGACAAGTGTGCTGTAGCGTGAGTAGCTCAGCTTAGCTTCTGTCAGAGCAGCCTGAGCACCGAACAACTGCGCCTCAAGCCCGCGAACCTGAATTTTGTAATCTACAGTATCAAGAGCAGCAATCAGGCTGTCTTTTTTTACAAACTGCCCCATAACAATTGGGTAATTTGTAAGCTGACCACTCACACGAAAAGCCAGTGCCACCTCTGAAGTAGCCTCAACCTTACCCGGAAAAACACGGGTGGAGACCAGATCAGCTGGCGCTACCTTCATTGCTTTTACGGGGCGAATGACTTCTGTAACTTTTTTTTCTTCACAGCCAGTTAACAGCGGCACAAGACACAAAGCAATAATCACAATTTTCCGAAGCATGTTAACACCTACTCAGCTAATATACCATTTAGAAACAGATCATTAATGGAGGCAATCGTCTCATCATCAAACTCACCTCTTGTAGCCTCGCTTCGAACAATAGTCTGGCAAAAATCGAGGAACAATCGAGCAAGAACCTCTACGTTTACCGGCTTAAACAGCCCTGACTCTATCCCACGGGTAAACTGGATTATTAAATTCTTTTCAGCCATCTTTTGCCGTTCAGCAATCATGGCATCAACAACGTCATCTCCAGAGGAACCAAATCCATTTCCGACGATGTTGTACAACTTGATGTATTCGTACCGTTTTCTAAAAGCTGCGCGTCTTACCTGAAAAAAAGTTCCGATGATAGTCAGCGGGTCTGCGTCACTTTGAAAAACAGGACGCAATTCGCTTGATATATCCTCAACTACGCCGATCATAATTTCTCTAAATAATTCTCGTTTACTTGAGAAAAATTTATACAGCGTGCCAGTGGCAAATTCTGCCTCTGAAGCTATTTCCTGCATAGAAACTGAATGATACCCATGCTCTGCAAACAAACGCATTGCGGCATCCATAATTTCCTTTCTATGCTGTTCTCTCTCCCGTTCTTTACGGGACAACGGCGTGGTACTCATACATTCCTCATTCATTCTATGAATTACTATTCATTTTTCTAAGCAACCTTTTTTTTTCATAAATCCAAGGCAAATTCAATGTAAATAAAAAACTCCTGCAGATTTATAATCTGCAGGAGTTTTTTATTTACAACTAGTTATCCGATAATACTAGAAACTATTCTACGTCATCAACCCATTTGGTCAATGTCGCAATAATCTTTCTAGCCTGATCAGGACTTGAGATATTAAACTTGGACTGAGCACGATATTCGCCGTTCATTTTACGGTAACGACGGATCATGTATTTCTCCGGCCCATAGTCATCTTTTTTATTGTCCCACTGCTGGTAACGGAAAATGATGGTAGTCCATGCGCCTTTTGTAAGAACTTCTTTATCGAGTTCTTTTACAACAAGGAGACCACCCTCTTCATAATTAATAGTGAGTTCTTCAATTGTACTGCTCATGCTACTCCTCGCAATCTAGAAATATTGAGCTTGGCGTACTACGCTATCGGCTTCGGTGCAAGGAAATAGAAGAACCTAATCCTCAAATCCTTCCATCTCTTCCTCAGCACCGTTTTCTGCTGCTGACTGCCAGATTTCAGGCGCTTCGCCCAAATGACGCTTAGCCTCACGCAGTCCTAGATTGAATGCCTTAATGTTTAACGCTTGAATCTTTGGTGGCAATGTTTCTTCCAAAGACTTGCGAATAATTCTCGGTTCTGCAAACGAAAGTAAATGCGTTACTGCACCAAGAACTATTGTATTTAATGTTAATTCATTGCCAATTTTTTCTTTGGCCAACTTTGTAAAGGGGAGACCAACAAACTGGTTTGTCGGTGCATGCTGTACAAGTTCTGAATCAACTAATAACACGCCACCACGTTTAAGGGAACGATAGTACGCATTACAAGCTGGCTGTGACAACGCCACAAGCAAATCAAGATTTTCCGTTTTAGGAAAACTAATCGCGGAGCTGCTTATTACAACATCCGCCCTGCTTGAACCGCCTCGGGCTTCCGGCCCATAACTTTGTGTTTGCGTAACATTGTACCCATGCCCCAGCGCTAAGGAATGACCAAGCACACGGCCGAGCGTGATAAGCCCCTGCCCACCAGTGCCAGACAGACGAATCTCAAAACGCTCTATCTGCTGTAGCTCTTTCATGTGACTTACTCCTCTGCCTGCAAGGACTTGCGCATTTCATCATAGCGATCTTCAAGCCCCGGCCTATCGAGATTCTGGAAAATTCCCGTAGGGATTCTAGTATCACCTTCTTTACGGTTCTCAACCTTAACGGTGTTCTTCTTCAACCAGTTGTACATATCAACAACATGGCGGAATTTATTTTTACGACCGTACTGTGTCGGGCATGGTGACAGAGCTTCCAGAACAGAGAATCCCGGATGCATAATCGCCTGTTGCATTAATTTATCGAGTTGATTTGCATGGAAAGAGGTACTACGTGCCACAAAGTTTGCGCCAGCTGCTTTTGCTAATTCTACAGTATCAAAAGGCTGTTCCAGCGAGCCATATGGTGATGTCATCGACAAATCACCCTGCGGAGTCGCTGGCGAACACTGCCCGCCAGTCATTCCATAAATCTGGTTATTCAAAATGAGTGCAGTAACGCCAATGTTTCTGCGTGCTGCGTGAATAAGATGGTTACCGCCAATAGACAGTGCATCTCCATCACCCATCACACAGATCACATTAAGCTCTGGATTCGCCATTTTGATACCGGTAGCAAAGGTCAGTGCTCTACCGTGTGCAGTATGTACTGTGTTGAAATCAACATATACTGCCATACGACCGGAACAACCAATACCGGCAACAAGAACTACGTTGTCTTTTTGAAGCTGTAAGGCATGAACACTACGCACAAGAGAGCCCAGAACGATACCATGCCCGCACCCAGCGCAGAACACATGCGGGAACTTTTTATTATGCCGCAGATATTCGTGGATAAGTTTTGTAACGTCAGACATGTCACACCTACAGTATAGCTTTGAGGATTTCAGACGGAGTAATAATCTGCCCATCCACACGGTTCAAAGTGCGGATACGGGAACGCCCGTTATTCACACGCTTCACCTCGCGGGACATTTGTCCCATATTCATTTCCGGCACAAGGAGATGCTCACACTGCATACATAATTTTTCTACAGCCGGACGTGCAAACGGGAATAAAGTTTTCAAAGTCAGCAACCCGACTTTATGCCCGCGTTCCCGAGCCTGATCCACTGCATGGTGGGCAGAACGGGCAACACAGCCATATGCAATAACTGCATAATCAGCATCTTCAAGACAGTATTCGTCTACCAGTACAACATCATGGTAGTAATTATCGATTTTCCGGAACAATCGAGTCATAAACTCGTTGACCTCGTCCGGTCGTGAGGTCGGATATCCCATCTGGTCATGAGTAAGCCCTGTAACATGGCATCGATACCCCTGCCCGATCGGAGCCATTGCAGGAACACCGCGAGCTGCTTCTGCATACGGCTTGAACCATTCAGGTGGTACTGCAGGCTGCATACGTGACAGAACTTCCAGTTCATCTTCGAAAGGTATAGTAATTTTTTCTCTGGTATGAGCCGTCACTTCATCGATCAACAAAATTACCGGAGTGCGGTACTTTTCTGCCATATTGAACGCAACAACAGTCATTTCCAGACATTCTTGAACAGTGGATGCGGATAGCACGATAATCGGGTGGTCGCCATGCGTTCCCCAGCGTGCCATCTGTACATCACCCTGTGCTGGTGATGTCGGCAAGCCGGTACTTGGGCCACCGCGCATTACGTTTACAATAACAAGCGGTGCTTCCACCATACAGGCGTACCCGATGAGTTCCTGCTTAAGTGAAAACCCCGGGCCGGAAGTAGCAGTCATTGCCTTACGACCAGTTAACGAGGCACCTATGGCTGCACCCATACTGGCGATTTCATCTTCCATTTGTAAAAAAACACCATCTTCAGTACGTGGCAGGCGTTGCGCCATAATCTCCATGATCTCTGTAGATGGTGTTATAGGGTACCCCGCATAAAACGTGCACCCGGCCAATAGTGCTCCCTGAGCAACGGCCTCGTTGCCCTGAGCAAATAACTCTTTTCTTTTCCTACGCCTTCTGTGAGCCATATCTAGCCCTCTGCAACTGTTTTTTGAGGAGTTAAGTCTGATTCGCCCGATTTGCCCAATTCGCAAGGTTCGCTTGTTTTACCAGCACCGCCAGTTTCACCCGGCTCACAGCTAGTTCTACAATGCACACCGTTTCTAGAAACATTCGGTCTGACCGCAATCGCAAAATCCGGACAGTGAAGTTCACAAAAACCACAGTTAATACACTCTTCCGGTCGAACCACCTCGGCTTTACCTAGCGCATTAAGTTGAAGAACCTTCCCCGGACAAAATGCGACACATAAGCCACATCCTTTACACCAATCCGGGTACACACACACAAAAGTTTGGCCTTTATTCTTCTTTGGCATTGCCGCACCGGCACCTGTAGATTGTGGTGGCATTGCCACCGATGAAACCAAGCTCTCAACTTACCCAAAGCAAGAAGAGAGGAACCTTAAAGCTAGGGGGAAAGTACCATGAACAAATTGTACAAAATACTTACCTAGGCTGTTACATGCTGCTTCAGCTCACTGCAAGACAATTTAGATAATTTTGTCAGCAATAATATACTTTTATACAAACAATACTGCTTTGACGGTGTTTGACTTTTCAATCACCCACTTTTGCTCCCTATGAAAACATCAAGTGGGTAAAGTGTAACAAACAATTAAATACGTCTGGCACATATTGTCCTTACTACTTGTTTCACACCAATTTTCCGCTATATTTTCAAACAAAAAAAAGCTGAGGATGAGCATCCTCAGCTTACAAGCATTATTGTAACATTATATATACAGGCTTCAGTCTAAAAATAATCCGCCTGTTCTTTGTAACTTTATTCGTCTGTTTTCTCTTCCAATGGCATGCTATAAAAATACCCGACGCCGCGCACAGTTACAATACGCTCTGTCCTGTCGCCTACGTCTCCAAGCTTTTTTCGCAATTTGCTAATGTGCACATCAATACTGCGGTCATATGGCGCAAGTTCTTTGCCCAGCGCTTTTAAAGAAATTAAGTCGCGAGGAACAGTTTGACCGGAAGCATCAATCAACATTTCAAGAATAACATATTCAACATGCGTTAGGCCAAGACTTGCTCCGCTACGGCGAACAAGCCTTGCACTGGTATCAATCTCGACACCATCAAACATGTAATTACGGCTACGCACAACCGAACCAACATAATTTGTACGACTTCTGCGCAGAATACTTCGGACACGGGCAATTAATTCCCGTTCTACTATCGGCTTCAATAAGTAATCATCTGCCCCCATCTCCAGCGCGACGATCTTATCGACGTTATCTGGGCGGGATGACAATGCTACTATGGGAATTTGGGACTGACTCCGCATTGATGCTAGAAAATCAAACCCATTCATATCCGGCAAACTCATCTCCATTATCAGCAGATCATACGCGCCAGTAAGCTCTAACGCAGCAACTTCTGCCGCGCTCTCACATACTGTACACGAGAAACGTTCTTCTCTCAGTGCCGCTGCATAGGCACCGCACGTTTCTTTATCTGAATCAACTAACAACAGAGAATACATATAATGTCCTAGTGGGCATTTTTTTCCGATGCCCGTCTTCTTTACATAGATAATACAAAATTAGTGCCAACCAGCCCGTACTAAGAACAACTATATATAGATAGCTGAAAAGTACCGCCAATAGCCGTGTACACGTTCTAAAGAAATATTAATAAAGTGGAAAGCGAAAGGTTACACCTTATTGGCATAGTCCGTGCTTTAGTAATAGCAAATAGGAATTTTACCTCACTGTGTGGCAATTTTTTCCGTCCGTCTTCTTTAGGAAAGAACACACTTGGAGGATTACATGGAATCTACTATTACTACAGAACGCACTATTACTTCTGCTCAGTGCCCAGCACCTACAAAAGCAAACTCTAAAGATGAGTACCTTGTTGCGTTATGCATTGAAGGTAATCAGAACGCATGGAATCGTTTTGTTTCTGAATTTGGTGCAATTATCCGCCATGCCGTAACATGGACTCTTACACACCACGGTGTGGCAAAGGATGCTTCAGATGATGTCGTTCAGGATATATTTTTCCGTCTTATCAAATCAGAATACAAACTACTTGAAAACTGGGACAGTTCTCGCGGAACATTAAAGACATGGCTCGCAGTTGTATCCAGAAGTGCAGCTATTGATTTCATCCGAACAGATCGAACCTATTTATATGATACCCTCGATGAACACGAGAACATTAAAGCAGACATGAGCGATCTTATGGATATGCCAGAATTGCCGCTCAACATTCTTTCAACTCGACAAAAAAGTGTGCTCCAATGCTTATACGGCGAAGGACTCACCGCAGTAGAAGCAGCAAAGCAGCTTGATATTCATCCTCAGACTGTTCGAAGCATCCATCACACAGCCTTGCAAAAGCTTCGTTCAGCAATGTTCCATTAAGAACTTTAATCTCTCCTTACTACATAATTAAGCTTTAAAAGCTCCCATTTAGAGAAATGGGAGCTTTTTTACTTTTAAACACACACCATTAACATGCTGATTATTAAGAGTTTATTTTTTAAGCTTTAAAAAAGCATAAGAAAAGCAAAAAAATCTATTTATTTTGTAAACCTTTTTCCACTGGAGACGATTAGATATGTAACACGGCACTCATGGATGAGAGCCAACTACAAATCATTATTCAATATCTTCACGGAGGAAGTTATTATGGCATTAGCAATCAACAACAACCTGATGGCGAACAACGTTACCCGTAACCTGCAGGGTCACTACGGCAAACTTAGCACTTCCACTCAGCGTTTATCTTCCGGTCTTCGTGTTAGCTCTGCAGCAGACGATGCAGCTGGCCTCGCAATTCGCGAACTTATGCGCGCAGACATCGCAGCTCTCGGTCAGGGTGTTCGTAACGCAAACGACGGTATCTCCATGATCCAGACTGCGGACGGCGCACTCGGCGTTATCGACTCCAAACTTATCCGCATGAAAGAGCTTGCAGAACAGGCATCTACTGATACATACACTGCTGATCAGCGCACTCTGATCAACCAGGAATATCAGGCAATGGCTAAAGAAATCACTCGTATCGCTGAAGATACAGATTTCAACGGTAAAAAATTGCTTAATGGCGATGCAGGAAGCTTCTCCACAATTACAGGTCACGCTGATGTGACCGCAGCTGACGTAGCTATTAGCAAAACAGGCAGCTACCACACTGCAACAATGACTGCTGCCACTGATATTGTTGTAAAAAACAGCAACCGTTTTGGTTTTGATCTTGAAACAACTTACACTGGCGCTATTGGCAAAAAAGTGTCTTACACTCAGTCTGACACCGCAATTGATGCTGTTGGTAAAAAAGTAGTTGTTGACACAGCAAACACTGATGCAGCAATTGGTGGCAACACAGTTGCTTCTAATGCTGACCTTACAGCAAAATATTTAGCTGCAAAAAATGCTGGCACATTGACTGTTGAAACTTCTGCTGATGGTGGCAAAACCTGGACCCAGAAAGCTCTTGGTGCAAACGTTGTTACCACTGCTGGTCATGATATGCGTATCACCATTAATGATGGTGAAAACAAGCGCGTTGACACCATTTCTAACGGTACAGCAGGTGTCCTCACTTTTACTGTTGCCACAGGTGCATTAACAACTACCACTGACGCAACTGCTGAAATGTCTGTTGAAACAAAAGTTTCTACTACTACCAACATTCACTTTGGTTCTAGCAGCGCCGGAACAGACAACTACAGTGCTGAAATTGGTCGTTCTGACGCAACCTCTCTCGGTGTAGGCGAAGCTGCACAGGATGACGTTCTTTCAAAAGATTCTGCGAAAATGGCTCTTGACAACATCAACAAAGCTATTTCAATGAAAGACTCTACTCGTGCTGACCTTGGTGCAACTCAGAACCGTCTTTCTGCTACCATTGAGAATATCTCCATTCAGAAAGAAAACCTTCAGGCTGCTGAATCCCGTATCTCTGACGTAGACGTAGCAACTGAAATGACTGAATTCAACAAGCAGCAGATTCTTGCTAACGCAGCAATTTCCATGCTTTCTCAGGCAAACAACCTGCCTAAGATGGCTCAGAAACTCCTCGGTTAGTAAGAACATCAGCTCTTACTCGCAAGTTACCCCTGCCTCATTCGAGGCAGGGGTTTTCTTTTGTGTTTTGTGGACGACAGAGACAGCTCTGGAGAGCGACGAAACATGGATATAAACAATCAACACGTATTCCAATTTAATCTAGCACAATACGCATGCCACTAACTGAGTACACGTCAGAATTATAAGCCCACCGTCCATGATCCCCTTCAACCATCTGTACTTAAATACGATGCGCTTAACCATGAGAATCAGCACTTATTCAAAACAGTTACCAAATAAAAACAAATTAACAACCTAAACCTGATCACTGGGTCAGCACTACAATACCAAGATGTGACATGATTTCACAATAACCAAAGACAATACACAATTTAGTCATTCAGTTCAGACCAACTGCAAACGAATAGATATCGAGACGAAGCCCACCTGTTCCTCGTACTAAACCACATATCGCTACCTGTATCATTTAGTGTACCAGCCAAACTTATTCAAAAAAAAGGTGGCATCCTTTGGATACCACCTTGAGTACTTCGAGTACGTCTAATCTTTATCAGCTATCTGGCTCTTCAACTGGAAATCCAACATCTTCTGGATATTTTGATATTGCGATAAAGTCTTTTCAGTCTTTGCATACTGTGCAATCAATCGTTTTTCTAAGGCATCAACGCGAGCCAACTCATCCGTCATCTTCTTTTTAAGACCGTAAACAGGATGGTCTATCTGATCCTTATACCCTTTAAGCATTACATTGAAGGTTCCGGTGCCAGCCGCTGTAATATCGTCTAGCGCCTTAATAGTTTCTTTTACTTTACCTTCTTTAATCGTAACACTTGCAGAATGTACTCCCGCAGAGGTATCAACAACCTTAAAACTCAAACCTTTTGCGTCACCTTCCGTGATTGTTGCAATTTGCTTGGTCGCATCATATCCAACCTCTCGATCAAACCCATTAACCTTCATGGTAATAGTATTTGAATCTCCAGTTGCCGGTAATGCCCCACCGTCGTATTCAATGGAATAACTTCCTGCAGTTGTTAATCCTAATGCATACATGCTGTTATTAAATTCTAACACAGAGGTGTTACTGCTGGCTCCCTGTCCACTTGCAGCAAAAACATTTGCAACTGCTTCTGGATCTGCCTTTAAAAGATCCATAAACGTTTGCGTGCCGCCTTGGTTTACTGCAGCAGTTTTTTCAAACTCAAGCTTGCCTAAATTTTTATCATCTGTGCGCGCTATGGTTTTAATTCCAAGAGTACTTAAAGTCGCATAGAGATCATTCCCCACACCATTACCTTGAATAAAACCATCAGCTTGAGTGGTTAAAATATTTTTTAGTGTATTTTCGACTGATTTAATTTGTGAATTACCTTTTAAACTGTATTTCACACCTTTTTTGTCTAATTCTTCGTTCTTGTAGTTTTTAACAAGATCAAAACCAGTACGAAGTTCATTTGTAAGCTGAACAAATTTTTCTACATTACTAACAATAGCATCAAAATCTGTATCAACTTTCAGGACTACGTTATCACCAACCGCATTCAAGTTATACGTAACACCCTCTGTTACATCACTAATTGAATTAGAGCCACGCTGAAGCTCAATCCCATCAAGGGTAAATTTTGCATTTTTAGAATCAGCAGGAACTACATCAGGAGTCCCACCAGGCAAAGGCGTTGCCGGATCTGCCTGCCCTTGGAGCACAGCCTTAAGTTCTGGTGACAGCTCAATGTTATGCCCAGCACCTAAATCCATTCCCCGCATCTGAAGTTTAAACTTCGAATCATGCCCTAGATCTACAACTGAAGTCTTAACCTTGTTGCCCGAAGCTACAGAAATAGCATTGGCAAGTTCTTTGGTTGTCATTCCAGACTTAACATTTACAGTATACTCTGTGCCGTCATACTTAAATGTCATTGGCGTATCAGCCGCGGTATACGCAACATCACCTAGGTCATTGGAAGTGACAGTAGCAACTGCTGCAAGCTCTGTTACATTTAGGGAATGTACCCCTTCTTCAGCCCCTGCCTTAACTGTAGCAGTTGCGATATCAGTTTTAGAAGAAGTAACTTTTTTGACAAGAAACTCATCAATGGTGTCCATTGATTCGAGTTGTTTCTTGTAGGTTACAAGGGTGCGGTTCAACCCTTCAATTTGATCTTTTTTGAAAGTTGTTTCGGCTTCCTGTTTCGAAAGCTGGTTGTAGCGAAATTTTTCTGTTTTAACTGTCGCATCAATGATGGAGTTAAAATCCGTTTTTGTTGCCCAACCTGCAAAAACCGTTTTGGATGACCAGTAATCAGACATGACTCACTCCTACCTCAAAAAGTCGAGCAGGCTCATATTCATAACTTTTGCACTCGTTGAGAGAACAGATTTATAAATATATTTTGCTCGGTCAGATTCAGTTGTCACTTTTGTAACATCAACATCTTGAATAGCAGAAATCCGTGCTGCTGTGGAAATCTTGCTTTTGCCATGTGCATCGAGCGCAAATTCTAAGCGGTTTTGTCTTCCACCTAGTACGCCTGTTTCGGTAGTAATATGCTCATTTGCGAGCTTAAGGTTACCTAAACATTTCTTCACACCTTCCTGATCGTCCATTTCTAAAGAAGCTATAAGATTTCCTACAACTTCAAAGATATTTTTTTCTGGATCAAGTCCATTAACAGGTCCTGATGCACCCGTTGCTTTGTCTGCATATACTCCACCAAAGAAGTTTGAGCCTACACTGTTGACCTGAACACTATTGCCTTCACTAATTTCTACACGAATAGCGGAGTCGATTGGATTAACAAGAAACTGCTCACCCTTAAGTAAAGCACCCATGCCACCTACATCAATCTGTCCACCGGGGATGTTCAAAAACTGATCTGATGACGCTGCTGCTCTAATCCAAGATTCGCCGTTATCAAGGCTATAGGAATATTCAAGTGAGCCTATTGCCGGAGCAGGTAGGACCGGAGCTGGGACAGTTCCAGGGATACTTACTGAAGGATCATTTTCAATTCGGATGGCTACCGGGCTTTTAAACACACCTTTTGCTACTGGATTAAGTCCAGCGTTTGCACCGTAATATGCGGTCTTTGCTTCGCCATCAATTGAACCTGTATAGATTGCAGCTGGTCTAATTACCATAGTGGTATCCTGCTGAATCTGTTCACCTGATGCGAAGTTTACTTCGACTCCGCCAAGCTGCACTGAAAGTGTGCCTGCACCTGCTGGAATCGTTGCGTCTTTCCAAGTTGTTCCGCCATCCTCTGAGAACTTAAATGGGATAGGAGCTACTCCGACGTTTTGAGTCGCTGTCGGCACTGGAAATTTAATTGCGACACTTTTTTCAGCATCACCCTTAATACTGTGTACAAGAGTCTGGTTAGCATTTTTAACAGTTGCCCCCAGACCTACTTCGTACGCTGGCTTATTGATCGCAGCACCTGCAAATAATGAGTTACCTGCGTAATCGCCATTGGTAAGACCAACAAGTTGAACCTGAAGTTCCCGGAGCTCTGTTGCGATCAAATCACGCTGTTTATCTGTAACCGTACCGGTTGAACCCTGGTTTGCCAGTGCCTGCATACGGATAATAGTGTTGCTGATAGTGCCCAGCTGTTCGTTTGCAGTATCAAGCCAGCCTTTCGCGCTTTGAATATTCTCATCATACTGAGCTAATGAGTTAATGTGAGATTGTAAGTCGAGCACCATAGCAGCGCCGCTTGGATCATCAGAAGGACGGTTAATACGCTTCTGACTTGCAGACTGTTCACCCAAGCGAAGAATATCGCTCATTGAACTGCTTATTCCATTAATGGACTGAGTGAATAACATACTACTGGCAATACGCATTGTAACTCTCCTACACTAAGACTTCAGTCTAAGGATGGTGTCAAACATTTCATTTGCAGTGGTGATCAACTTAGATGCAGCATCAAAACTATTTTTATACTTAGTTAAGTTCATAAGCTCTTCATCTTTGTTTACACCGGCCTCAGACTGCTGACGCTTCTCAAGGTCTTTACTTACAGTCTCATTATAAACTTTGTTACGTGATGCACCATCCATATCAGAACCAACAAGTGCAGTCAGAGCACTTAAATGTTGTGAAAAGGTTGTTGAAGTACTGGTGTGAATAGTGTCTAAAGTAACAGATTTATCCATTATCTTATGCAAAGCAACCGCATTCGTGTTATCACCGCTGTTAACAAGCCCAAGACCGTTAACAACTGCAGCATTGATTCGTTTAGGATCACTCTTAATACGTGCTTCTAACTCGACATCAGCAGTACTGGAGCCACTGAAGTATGTATTAAGCCCCGTTGCTGCAAGAACACCTGATGTATCTCCTGCAAATTCGAAGCTTCCATCAGCGGTTCTTGATTTCAGCTTTAACTTACCACCTTCAATGGTAGCCAACATCTTTGGGGCGCCAGTCGGTGTATCGTTAATTTTGTCAACAAGCTGTTGCAAACTCATGCCTGGAGTTACGGCAATTTCGACACGTCCACCATCTGGAGCACCCTGCGCTGTATATGTTTGAAAACTTAGCGTACCGTCAGTGATCTTTTTCCCGTACTCTAAATTCGACTTATTTAACGCTACGGTTGAGTCAACAACGGCATTGGAACTTACTGTTTCTTTGTAGTGTTCAAGTCCAGCACCCTGTGAATGCTGATAGTTTGTCTGCCAAATGAGCTCTTTTGCAAACGCATCCATTCGTTCGCGGTAACTGACAATCCCACTATCTCTGGCTGCCAACAATCCGCCAAGACGACCACCACTAAGACGGCCAGCCTCGTTACCGTATCCACCCAGCGGTGTAATGTTCACAAGATGCGCAGTGGTTTTTTTCCAGTAAAGAGCATCTTTAGCAACGACGTTAAAGGAGTCTGTTTTTGATAACGCAGTAGCCGGAGCTGAATTTTCAAACCAAATTGAAACTCCGTTCACAACTATCTTATTATCCACATCGCCGGACATAAACTTGCGCTCAACACCATTTTCATCTGTAAGCCAAGTTTTCCCGCCGTCTGTGGAGACCCTAAACTCTGCGGTACCAACTGCCCCTGTATTAAGCATCTCAACCTTAAGCTCTTGCGAGCTCTGGCCTTCAAACTTAATCTCACCTGTAAAGGCTGAACCCGATGTTAAATTACTAGTTGCTTCAGGACCTTTCTGGACTAATTCAAAAGCTTCAATGCCATCTACAAGCGTTTGACCAGCTTGAGTAATCACTGTGAACGAACCATCAGTCTGATGAATTGATTTAACGGGAAGCAATTCACCTAATTTACGAACTTTACGATCTCGTTCATCCTGTAAAACGAGGTTTTCCGGCTGCGCCATGATGCTTCGATTCAATTCTGCGAGATCGTTAATCAAACCGTTCGCATCAGCAACGCCAAGCTCAATCGCCTTATCAGTTGCCTGCTGTTCCTGCTTCAAGGAAGCGCTCATTGTATGCAGCATAGTTGCTAAGGTGTTCGAGTACTCTGAAAGCTCCATACGGTATGCAGAACTATCTGCATCCTGTGTGAGCGCATTCCAGCTTGAAAAGTACTTATCAAGCGCAGCAGAAAGTCCATAATCTTTATCGCCCTGCTTAAACAAAGATTCAACACTGTACAGAGTTTCAGCTTTTGCATTCCAAAACTGCTGTTGACCATTAGCAGCTAAAAACTGCTGTTCAACAAAGTAATTGTAATGACGATTAAGATTCACTGCTTCTGCGCCAGTACCAAACTGTAAGCCATTGCGCATAATCGGTGAACGTGAAGCATAGTTCACTGTAGTGCGTGCATAGCCTTTTGTATTCTCATTGGCGATATTATTACTGGTAACGCTGATGCCAAGCTGGGCATTCATCATTGCATTGTTACCGATAGACATAAGATCATAAATAGACATTCTGTGTGCTCCTCTTAACTAACCGGGTGTGCCGTTACATTCCTAAGCCGCTACGTTGTTTTAGCAACGGCACATCAAATCAACTGACTATCGTTTGAGATTAATTGCTTCCTGAAGCATCTCATCAGATGTTGTAATCACCTTAGAGTTAGACTGATAACCACGCTGAGTAGTAATCAATTTAACCATCTGGCGAGACATATCTACGTTAGACAGTTCCAAGGTATTAGAGGACACAGTACCAAGACGACCTGTGTTCGCTGTGCCAATAACAGCCTCACCTGAAGAGGTACTCTGAGAGAAAAGGTTACCACCCTGAAGAGAAAGCCCCTGTCTGTTAGCAAAGTCTGCAAGACCAAGAACAAACAATTCTTCTTTACGGCCATTTGAGTAACGACCAGATACAACACCGTTTCTATCAACAGTTACTTCCTGAAGAAAACCTGCGGTATAGCCATCCTGACTCATGCTGTGAGTAGTAGAAGCGAGATCATATGAGGTAGCAGATTTATTAGTCTTATTAATATCTGCAGTTGCAATACTTGCAATATTCGCAACATTTGTCTCAGCAGTTGCCATTGTTTCAGTAGCGTTCACATACTGTTTGGTAGCACTTTTTGAGCTCATACCGAAATCAAGAGCAATTCGCTCGGGTTTTTCGCCAGAAGACACATCATTAGTGTCGTTCACACCAGTAAGGTTAGAGAAGTTAGCAGTAAAAATCGGAAAACCATTTTCGTCAAACTCAGCAGGCTTCCAGTTTGCTTTATCGTCTGCGTTAGCAGGGGTGGCAAGAGCACCTGCGTCATAAGTGTAAGCAGACATATTTTCCATTGAACCTGCGCTATTAAAGCTCATGGTTCCCGCCATCAAAATACCCTTTGTTCTTCTTGTTGATGCAGGTACCGCAGGTGGGCCCACAACAGCAGGAACTTCCATTGCAGTACGGCCATCTTCATCAGGGTTGGCTGTAACAATGTATTCCCAAGTAAGCTTACCGTCTTTATCTCTCGCTTTATCAAAATAAACGGTTACTTCATGAGCAGAACCGGCTTTATCAAAAACATTAATTGTTTTCTGATAGGAATATGTATCATCACCAAGCGGCTTTGCTGGAGAGGCAGCCCCATCCCACTTTGAAAAAAGTGCAAACATGTCAGTAGCCTGAGTGCCTGTTGGAGCAACTGCTGGTGTCGTTTTATCAGCAGCTTTTTTAGACAGGTTAATTGAAAGAGACACTATAGATGATTCTTTTGGTTCGGACTGGAATGAGTCCAGTTTAAGATCACCAATCGCACCCTTTGTAACAGAAGCTTCTGTTTTACCAGCTTCCCAACCCTGAACTCTCAATCCCTGAGGGTTAACAAGATAGCCATCTTTGTTAAAATTGAAGTTACCAGCACGTGTGTAATATTTAGAACCATTTAAGGAGTCATTCACCATGAAGAAGCCACGGCCACCGAGAGCAACGTCTGTTACAGAACCGGTATTTTCGTATGCACCCTGTGAAAAATCCTGATAAATAGATGAGACACGAGCACCGTGACCAATCTGACCAACGGATGCGCCCAATGTCTTGCTGGAATAGAAAAGATCTTCAAACTGAACGTTTCCGCTCTTAAAGCCTACAGTACTTGTGTTAGCAATGTTGTTACCGAGCACTGACATGCGCTCTGCGTGAGTAGTAAGACCAGAAATGCCAGTGTACATAGATCCCATAACGCTCATAAATGCCTCCTTAGAAGCCGTAAATTCTGTGGGTAAATTTTGCCTATAATTTTATGTAGTTTTGTTAAGAAGGTGGGGTAAAAAATTCCGTCACCCTCTTAATAATTAACTCTATATTTATAGTAGGCTTAACTGTTTTCGTTCTTTTTTTCTTCTTCATCTTCAGTAGAAGGCTGCTCTACTCTTGTAATATCAATGAGATTTACAGTGCGGCCGCCTTCAAGTTCGAGAACAGTTTTTCCGTCTTGCGAAGTAACGCCTGTAACCTTACCAGCAACTTTCGAGCCAACTTTAACAAGTTTGCCGTTTTTATCGCGTGCTTCGAAACCGACAGAGTATTGACCCTCAGGTAATTTACCCTGTGAGTTAGTACCATCCCAAGTAAAGGTATGTTCCCCTTTACCAGTTCCAGGCAGAACAATTGTATCAACGATTCGTTTTGAGGAATCATACACATGCGCCTTAACTGTTTCGACATCATCAGGGACGGTGTAATACACAGGACTACATCCAGATGCACCTTTATGAATCTTATCACCACCAGCAACAACAGCTTTACCAATGTAACCAACAGCACTGGTAACATTGATCGCACCAAGTGCTGTATTGGAATTTTTCGCAGTACCGTTCAATTCAGTAAGCTGCTCAAGTGAGGAGAACTGAGCTAACTGTGCAAGCATCTGGCTATCGTCAGTAGGTTTTAACGGGTTCTGATTCGACATCTGCGCCGTTAAAAGCTTCATAAAGTCATCCTTTCCAAGTGATGACTTTGGAGCCCTAGCTGAGAGATCCCTTGAATGTGTTGAGTTCAAATATTCGGTTGTAGATACTTGCATGTGTTTTCTCCTCCTTGAGATTATTGACGTGCGATTAACAGGATGAAAGAATTCTTCTAAGCTCGAGAACTTCTGAACGACACTCACGGCATGATGCCATGTGCCCTTCAACTTCTTTTCTACGAGCTATCGGAAGTTTCTTATCAAGATACGCGGCGACATCATTGTGTCCGGGACAAGCTTCCTTGCTTGTTGAAAGCCCTTCCTCAATGGTTCCGCCGTAGACCAGCTCAAGCCAGCTTGAAGATTTTTTTAATTTCATTTCGAATGCTCCTTACTTCTTGGCATGTTCACATATAGGTACGGAAGAAGAGGGGCAGATCATCCATTAACTATTTCTAAATTTTTCTAAAGTTTTCTTAACATCAACTCTTCACTCCAAAAAACTTCGATAAAACAAGACGTTAGACATAAAAAAAGAGCCGCATTTCTGCGGCTCTTTTAGATAATCTTTATAAAGATAGGATATTTTAACGACTGCGGCCTCGTGTAACCGCAAATTTCTTCGAATCAATTCCATACTTTTTAACTTTGTAGTTAACAATACGGTAACTAACACGAAGATCTCGTGCTGCCTGAAGCATATTGCCTCTAGCTTTCTTAAGAGCATCAACAAGAAGTTCCTGCTCGAATTTAGCCACAGCTTCACAGAAAGAAAGGTTTGAGTCTGTTGCAGTACTTTCCGCAGTCTGCAAAGAAGGCGGAAGGTGGTAGGTACGAATAACCTGCTCATCACAAACCAAAACAGCACGTTCGATGCAGTTCTTCAATTCGCGGATGTTTCCAGGCCAATGGTATTGCATAAGCAAATCAATAGCTGGTGTGGAAATACGTTTAATGTTTCGTTCGTATTCTTCTGCATAGGTAGAAAGAAAATGCTCAGCAAGCGGCAGAATATCTTCACGACGCTCACGAAGAGGCGGAATGAATACTGGGAAAACGTTAATACGATAGTACAAGTCTTCACGAAACTCGCCTTTTTCAACAAGTTCTTCCAGCGGACGATGCGTTGCACAAATAAGGCGTACATCTACGGACAATGTTTTTTCACTGCCGAGACGTTGAATTTCTTGCTCCTGAATTGCGCGCAGTACTTTTGCCTGTGCTGTAGGGCTTAATTCGCCTACTTCATCAAGGAACAATGTGCCGTTGTTTGCAAGCTCGAATAAGCCTTTCTTGTCCTGCACAGCACCGGTAAATGCACCTTTCTGATAGCCGAAGAGTTCACTTTCAACTAATTCAGACGGCAACGCAGCGCAGTTCAGCTTAATAAGCGGATTGTCACGACGAGGACTAGCCTGATGAATAGCTTCAGCAAGCAATTCTTTACCAGTGCCAGACTCACCGCGAAGCAATGCGGTGGCACGGCTTGGACCAACCTGAGAAATCTGGTTGAGCACAAGCTTCATAGATTTTGAGGCCACAATAATATTGGCAGGAGCAGCGTTAAGATCCGCCAAGTCTCCACCACCAATACCCTGTGCCAGCATATGATTCTGACGCGCAATTTCTTCCTGCAAATATGTTGCATGGTTTGCAACCATACCTGCTACTACTTCCAAAAAGCGCGTTTGTCCTTCAAGACTTGCAGAGGTATCACTCGGCAAATCGACACTCAATGTACCAATAACTTCACCGGCAGAACCTTCACGGCCCGGAACGGTAATAGGCACACAAATAAATGCCAACTCTGCCAGCTCTTCTTCCGTACGACCAAATGCTTTGTTCAAGAACGCAGGATGATCCTTCATTCTTGAAACGATAACAGGTGCACCGGTAGTAAATACCTGTCCTGTTACGCCAACACCCGGCTCGTATTCAATGGAATCGGCAGAATCGAGACCATGTGCGAGAGTCAGTTTAAGGGTGCGGGTTTCCGGATCAAAGATCACAATATGTGGTCTTCTGAAGTTGTGGTTTTCAGACAAAGTTTGCAGCAAGGACTTCAGTGTGGACTGAAATGGCTTTTGGGAGCCAAGTTCAGAAACAATGCACTGGAGAGTTCCCATATAAGGCTGCAGTTTGTCGTCTTGTAACGTAGTAACACTCATGTAATTTGATTCCTAAGCTCCGGTCATGCCCAGCTGTAGTGTGTAAAACAGCAGTCCGGAACGGGTTCAGCAATTATCTTATAGCTTAGCAGACAGGGGGTAGCATCTGCTTCAACACAAAACACGCATGGTGGCGTATTTTGTTCGCGCATATGAACCGACGAGACCCTTTTGCATAATGTTACCCCACACATACATTGTACATTTTTTTTGCACAGTAACTACAGTAATCATCATAACAGCAAATCAGCAAAAAAATGCTGTGGTTATTACTGTCACAACTTCCCGCATTCTATGTGGAAGTAATCAGCAAAAGGATATCGACGAAAAATTTATTTATTGTATTGCTCTTCTGTAACACGTTGTTGATGACGCACTTTCATAGTCTTTTAAAGTGGTCAGTCGCACAACGAATACCTGCATCTCCTTACTCAGCAGCCAACACAAGGTCAACCCCGACGAAATACTCACGCGCTGTCAACAGTGCGTTCAGATTAGAAATACTCCTAAGCCACAAAAAGCTTATCTTTACATATAGTAACAATATCAAGCTATTAAACAATTTCACACTAAACATGTGTTGCACTGTTTATTTATTCAATATCACCACTATTTTTTAAGCTTGAGATTCAAAGCAGCAATCTTATGTGCGTAGAACGACCTATTGGCTTCCGGCACATCTTTTTCAAGTTCTTTATATAATGTCACAGAAGTTTTCACATCGCCGCTCTTCTCTGCCATAATGGCAAGCTGGTGCTTCACAGGCAGCTTATAAGCTTCTGATGCAGTCGACAGCATTTGAGCCAATACATCCTGAGCCTTTTTATATTCGCCCATACGTGCGTATGCATCTGCTCTACCCAATCCAGCAAGATCACGCATGCTGTCTACATTAAGCTCCTGTAATGCACCCCACGCTTCAGCAGCGGAGGCATAATCTTTAATACGTAACGAAGCTTTTGCAAGAGTAAGCAACGCTGCAGGACGAACCTGATCAGGTGCTGTGGTCACAAAGGCTTTTAATGTCTCAAGCTGCGCCTCTGTTGAAGCACCCGCAGAAAGCGTCGCTAACGTCTCCTGAGCTTTAAGAATAGTTTGCTCATGCGTATAATTATAGATACCGGCGCCAGCGATGGCGCTGACAAGCAAGAACAGCCCTAAGGCGATTGCTTTTATGTGCTTCAGAACAAAGTTGAGTAACGGGGCTGCTTCCTTAGAAACACTGTGCTGCAGAGAGTCTACCAATACCGGGGAATGCGGTTCTTTTTGCTCAACCATGTTCGCTCCTAAAGTGTTCTCAGTATCTAATTGAAAAAACGCTTTTTTTGTAAGCCTATGTAACGAAATTGTCAAAATATATTGTTTTTTATAACGCCACAACGTATCCTACATTATTACATTACAATGCATTCTACGACTTTTAAAGAACGTCTTTAATAAGTTAAGATAGCTGTGCATCTCTTGCAGTTTCATCATCAAAGAGGTATTTCTTTGGATTGCTGCAAGTTGTGCCTGCGACCAAAACAGGCGTTGCTGCTAGTATTGTATCGGTACCAGACTATCACTCATGCACAGAAAGGTGCAAGAATCACATATCATTCGGTAAGCCCAAAATGTACAGGCTCTTTCCGAGACATAGCCGGAGGACAAATGGATACTCATCAACTGTTAGAAGACATGGGGAAAAAAGCATCTGCCGCCGCTCGTAAGCTCACAGCTGCAAGCCCGGAAATGAAAGCTAAAGCACTGATCCGTCTTTCTGAGCTTATCACTGAAAAGCATGGCGACATCACTGCTGCAAACAACATTGACCTAGCCAAGGCAGAAGAAAAAGGGCTTGATGCTCCACGGCTCAACCGTTTACGCCTTACTCCTGCAACAATTGCCGAAATGGCGGATGCTTGCACATTTATTGCGAACATGGATGACCCTGTGGGCGCTATTGAAACACAATGGCAGCGTCCTAACGGATTACTTGTCGGTAAAATGCGTATTCCGCTCGGCGTTATTGCAATGATCTACGAATCACGTCCTAACGTTACTATCGACTCCGGTATTCTTTGTCTTAAGGCTGGCAACGCAATTATTCTGCGTGGTGGCTCAGAAGCAATTAATTCCAACCTCGCGCTTGCAAAACTGCTTCATGAAGCACTCGAGTATGCTGGTCTTCCTAAAGAATGTGTTCAGGTTGTACCAACCACTGATCGCGAAGCAATTGCAGCCATGTGCAAACTTGAAGAGCACATTGATGTAATCATTCCTCGCGGTGGCGAGACACTCATCCGTAAAGTTGTAGAAATGGCGACTATGCCTGTTCTCAAACATTACGAAGGCGTTTGTCATGCATTCGTCGACAAAAGCGCAAACCTTGAAGAAGCCCTCAACATCATCATTAACGCAAAAACACAGCGCCCCGGCGTGTGTAACGCTCTTGAAGGCTTACTTGTACACAAGGATGTTGCGGATAAATTTTTGCCAATGGTTGCAAAAGGACTCGGCACCGAGCAAAATGTTGAGTTCCGAGCTTGTCCTCGTTCATTCTCAATGCTCGGCAAGACCGCCGTTGCCATGAAAGAATCAGACCCAGGCACCGAGTACCACGACCTTATCCTTTTAGTTAAAGTTGTAGACTCCATGCAGGAGTCACAAGATTACATCGCGGATAACGGATCGAACCACACAGAGATCATTTGCACTCAAGACTACAACCGTGCCTTGAAATTTATGCGCGAAGTTGATGCCTCTTGCGTATCCGTTAACGCTTCCACTCGTTTTAACGACGGAAGCCAGCTTGGACTCGGAGCCGAAATCGGCATCAGTACTTCCAAGCTTCACTCTTACGGCCCAATGGGTGTGAAAGAGCTTACCACCACAAAATTTGTCATCTTCGGTCAGGGTCAGGTTCGTCAGTAACCGCCTGATATCATAAATTACGTATAACGAAGGGATGGAGTATATATACTCCATCCCTTTTTTCATTGTAAAAAATTGCCAATTACACCTATCAATATTCTTTGCACAGACTTCCAGACCGAACAAACTCACCATACAGAGCAGGATATTGTATCAATCTGAATTAGCGTTTTTTTTCTTTGGCACGGTATACTATCACATGGTATGGTCACATTAGTTTGCGATAATATAACCCGGTAACTTCAGAGAAGATAAGCTTTTTATGAAACGTATTGGAATTCTTGGGGGAACATTCAACCCCACCCACATCATGCATATTCGTCCTGCGGTTGAAGTCAATGAAGCCTTTAGACTTGATCGTATTGATTTTGTCCCTTGTGCAACACCACCGCATAAGACTGAAAACGGACTTCTTTCTTTCGAATTACGAAACCGCATGATCAGGGCTGCAATCAACCGGTACCCTACTTTTACAGTTAACGAACTGGAAGTAGAACGCTTCGGCCCGTCTTATACGTACGACACCCTTCAGCACTACAAAGAGACTGAAGGAGACTGCGAACTCTTCTTTATTATGGGATCAATTGATCTGCCGACGCTTGCGGACTGGCATAAGGGGCTGGAACTTATCGACCACGCAAACATTATCGTACTTGCGCGCTCTGATGCTGATGTGGAAATGTTTAATACATTATGCCCACAATACTGGCCGGATTTAGAACTACTCCCACCAGCAGGAAATGTTGCGGCCGCCTATTCTCTTGGCGCCCATAATATTTACTTTTTGCCGCAGCCGAGAATTGATGTTTCCGCAACGCTTATACGCGAGCGCTGGCTGCAAGATCGTGACATCTCTTATCTCGTGCCGGATAGCGTTCTTAAAATCATGGGTGATTACGCTGATGTCATCACTGCATGCTGGAACGATGAAAGGAACTGCAAGTAACGTTAAACAACACTTGCAGCAATAGGGATTAGCTTCGTTTCTCCAGATACATCGCCTGATCAGCTCGCTGTAGCAGAACTTCCGGTGTTTCGCCGTCTTCGGGGTACATTGCCACTCCGACGCTTAATCCAACGCTTACAGAATTTTCATCGTTGATTCGAATCGGGGCTTCTGCAACTTTATGGATTTTGTTAACAACAGCATCCACATCACACGCTGAACGTACGTTCTCAAGAACAATACAAAACTCATCACCACCAATGCGTCCAAAGACATCTCTGTCACGTATCTGTGCATTAATGCGCTCTACGAGTTCTTTAATCACAATATCACCACTGTGATGTCCGTGCGTATCATTCACGTTTTTAAAGTCATTCAAATCCAAATACAGTACTGCAAAAGTACTGCTGTCATACCGTGCAGTTGCAAGAATACTGTTCAATTTCTCGTAAAACGAGCCTCTACTAAATACTCCTGTCAAACAATCACGGGTTGCTCTTCGCTGCAGATCAAGCTCAGCACATCTGCGCTCTGTCACATCTGACAAGATGCCCTCGACGTACGGAATCTGATTCTTTGGATCAATACTCCAATGGGCAGAAATTTCACCCCAAATCGGCGTCCCGTCTCTTCTCAAAAGCTGTGCATTAAATTTGGACTGACGCCCCACTGTCTGCACTTGATCCATCAAATTGATGAAATCATCTGCAGTGACAAATCGATCTGACAGGTTATGACAGGTTGGCGCTGTGGACCAGTCCAGAACTTCGAACCCAAAAATTCGATTGAAAGCAGGATTCGCTTCAATAATCTGGCCTGTTTCTTCAAGGCGGAACATACCTTCCGCTGCATTCAGATACAGAGCTCTATATTTGGCTTCTGCCTCTCGCAGGGCTGCTTCCGCTTGCAGGTTTTCTTCAAGGTTTGTCATTACGCAAAGCAAATTATTACTTGCACCAACCTTGCTTACAGAAAACCATACCGGAATCATTTCTTCTTGGAGAGTGACTACATAGCCCTGAAAATTTTGTTTGGAATTGGCACTGAGAGTGCTGCACACAGCCTGAAGTCGCATCAACGTTTCTGCATCAAGCAAATTGTTAATATGAAGCCCTTCAAGCGGCTCTGAATATTCGACTAATTGCCCTAAATGTTCATTGGCGAAATCAACCCGCCATGCTTCATCCAGCATAACAACACTTTCAGGAATATTCTGTGCGATAAGCTTATACTTTTCGATAGCACGCTCGTGACGAGCATCGACTCTACTATAGGAACAAGCGGAGCCGACTGTGCATTCAAACATTTGTGCGGGACTAGAAAGAGGTAACCAAGCAAATGGCTGTATTTTTTTCACACGAGTAAAGGCGTTGTCGTTCAGTTCCTCACAACAACAAATGACCGGCAATCTGGAAGACTCCGGACACACTGCCAGCTCGTCCAGCAACGCTACAGTTGTGTCGCAATCAGTGTTAGCAAGAAGCACAGAATGGGGATACTGCCGAAATGCTGAACGTACCTGATTTATAGAAACACCACACTGCCGAACAATATATTCCTGCTGATTTAAACACGCGGTACTACCCAGTACTGCTTTCGCATCGTGTTCCAATACTAAAAGACAATTTTTCGTGTTGTCTGTGGCTGCCATGAAGCATTCCCTATTATTCATTCTCTCACAAAAGCGCCCAACCCATACAGACACCAAACGTCATGACGCAAAAGGTGATTACACCTTCAGTAGCCTGAGTGTATTAATCGACAGATATTCTTATTCATTTAATATTTTGTCGCAGTTAACCACACAAAAAGTTGGCCCCCCCAACCTGCTGGTAACGTAACGCATGAGGCAAATCATGAAAGCAAGGAAAGTACGCTTTGCAGCACTCTATCCGGTTTTATGGACCTCATGCATATCTGCTCTTTATCACATACTTTTTTGCCATGCAGAGAGCAAGGCCTGCACTCTTCATCTGCTTCAAGCACAATATCGGACAATCCTTCCGGATAAAATCCCCATGCTCGGTGTGTGGGACCGAACAATCCTACAACCGGAGTCTGCACCCCGCCTGCTAAATGCATCGGACCGGAATCACCTGTAATGAGCGCCTGCGAACAAGAAAGCACAGCACAGGTTTCACGAATCGTTGTTTTCCCCGTCAAATCGGTTACATTTTCTCCTGCTGGAACAGGAGACGTACCCACACCGACAATAACAACATGTGTACCGGCATCAACAAGCTTTACTGCTAATTCACGCCAATAATCGCTAAACCATGCCTTATTGGGGTGCGTTGAAAATGGGTGCAGTGCAACAATCGGCTTGTCACCCGCTACACGCCCGCACATATCTTTTCCACCCCGCCGTTCTTCTTCTGATAAAAATATCTGTGGAAGTAATTCCAGACGCGAAGGAGCTTCTTCTTCTACAGCAAGCGCGTATCGTTGCGGCACGTTAAAACGCAGCAACTTTTCACCGCCAAGCTTTCCCTCAGTCTGCAAAAACAACCTGCGCTGTAAAGAAAACTTGGGATATCTACGAACTGCACTTTTCCAGCATAAAGCTAAAAATCGTGATCTCATCGTACCGTGCAGATCAAGCAGCCCTTTGCCTTCGTGATCTTCAGCTAACTGCTTAAAGAAGGTGTACTCATTACTGGAGCGTAACTCTTCTTTATTTATGGAAAGGATAGTATCAATGGCAGGATGCCCTTCCAGCACTGAAGCCCATGGCTCCAAAGTGAGGAAGGTAAAGCGCCAGCCGTATTTTTTATGTAAATAGGAGAGCACACCAGTAGTGAGCACTACATCGCCAAGTGCGCTCAACCGCATGACTAACCAGTTATTAGGAACTTTCATATACTCACTCTATATCGTATCTTTTCACCAGAGACTATGCCCTAACCAACCAGAAAGTCATTATAAATCAAGTTTAGGCAGTGTTACCGCGTCATCATCAAAAGCAAGAACCTGCTCAGTCAATTCAATAGGCTGCTGTTCCAGCAAATGTTCTGCTTCTTGTGTAGCGGATTCAACAAGTTCTTCAGACAGCTTGGCAGACGTTGCAGAAGCATTTTCAACAACTGAAACGAGTGCTTCAGTTTCAGAAACAAATTCAGAACAGGTAACACCCGCTTTTGTGAAGATCGCGGTCAATGCCAGTTCCACATTTTCTAACTGACCTAAAACCTTTGCTGCACGCTTTACAGCATCTTTATCCGCTGTGGCAATACGTGAATCACTCTGTTTCTCTAACAGGCTCAAGCCATTAAAGACTCTGTCCAATGCCCTGGACCCGAGAGTTTTGCCGTTATCACTGGCTTCCGCAGCATGACGACACTTTCCGGACAAGCCACGGATTTCGTCAACAATAGTTCCCATAGCGGTTGTATCTGAACCAATGCGTGCGGCCTCAACGTTAACATTGATTGCCAACGTCTCAAGATGTCGCGCAACATCTTCATAACTGGAAACCTGCCAGCCCATAACCTTCATAGCGCGTTCAATTTCTGTAAATTGAGACTTAAGCTCACCAACCGCTGCAGTAGGAATATTGCATGGTTTTGCAACAACATCTAATGCAACAGAAACGGCTGAAGACAATTCGCTGAAATTATTAACCCCGTGCAGAGTTGCAAATGCTTGTTCGCTTTGCCCTGCGGCCTGCGAAATTCCTTTCTCAAGCTTTACGCCGGAGTTGCGTATCTCCTGAACCTTTTCAGTGACAGAGGCCAGTGAGGTAGACGCATCATACACGCAGGTCTTCAATGCCTGTAACATCTCTGAAGAAGAACCAGTTGCCGGAAGATTTACAGACTCAAGACATTGTCGCAAACTTTTTTCGACGTCACGTTGAGTCTTCTCAACTTCGCCGATTGCTCGGCTCAATGCATCAAGCCCGAGGGTATTTTCTATGTCCGTAACGGGCTTTCCTTCTGCAATGTTCTCCAACGCTCTGGTCTGTTCCGCCACTTTACTCCACACAGCCCACAACGCTGTTTCAAGCGAAGACATTCTATTAGTTCTGCTGGATGAAGGCGGACGCTCTCCAGATGTCAGGCCGGCTACAGCCTGCCCTACACGAGAAACAAACTGCCCAGAAGATCTCAAAATCAACAGATAGCTGATGAGCGCAATAATGACCGCGCCTGCGACAATTATCACACCGGGCAAAATGGAAGACTCACGAACAAATGCCAAAGAATCTCGCTGTGAATCTGCAAGTTGCCTGATGGCGACATTTACATTGGAAAGACCGGAGCCGACATTTGAATCAACGTCCAATGCTCTATTATACAACTGCCCCAGCTGAATAAAATCTGTATTTAAATTTTTTGCAGCAACGATTACACGATCCAGCACCAGCAAGTCCATTGCTTTCATGCTGGTTCGCAACGCCATGCAGCTTCCCAACAACGATTCAGCGCTATTCTTAGCAAGATCGTAGTCGTTCTTCTGGTTTGTCGCTTCCATCAATCGCAATGCAACCTGTAAGTTTTGCACACTCTGCTGCATTACTTTAAGTCGTTGATTGCGCTTTTTCTGCGCATCTTGCGATGAAACACTTAGCAACGAAACACGCTGGTCAGCAATAATTCCTGCAATGCGATCCACATCGTCAGCAATATTTTTTACATTCTCTTTCGAAAGCCCGATGTAGCGGCTGATTCCAGAGTTTAGTGCTTTAAGTGCTTCCAGCTTTTCTTTATAGCCTATATTAGCAAGCTGCGCGCGACGTATCACTGCTGCTTCATTTGAATTTTTTCTTGAATTAAATTCTTTGAGTTGTTTTGCAAGCTCAGCACTGAGCTCAAGCAAAGCATCGTGCCCTGCACCAGAAAGTGCAGCCTTGTGCACCATGGTAATGCTGCTTTCTAAATGAGAAAGTCTGACAAGGGCATCATAATTTCTTGATAATCGCCGCTCACCATCAATTCCAAAAAAGACGAGAGCTCCCATGAGCCCTATCAATAAAACATATCCGGTGACGAGCTTGAATCCTATTTGCATGAAATACTCCGAAGATAAAAATGCATCGCCGATATGTACCCAAGTTCTCAAACTTCGGCAAACAGAAGGTTTCACCCAATAGAACCCAGATAGAAAAATAAAATCCCATGCACGATGGTTCTCATACACAGGATTTTAGTGTTCGCATGCTTTTGGGTGCAGCAATTGAACAAAAAGTAATATTTTATCAATCAGCTATAAGATTATTTGATTCAGCATTCATACCCGCAGTGAGGTCTGCAAAAACTTTTAAATACTCAGTTGACGCTGTCACTTCATACACATCTTGAAGTTTACGCATCTGCCGCAGCATTTGATCTAGTCTTCCATCTTCGTTTACCAGCAGCCAAATACGGCTTGTGGCACTGTCTGCAACCGGCAGACACAAAATAGCTTCAACGTTAAATGCCCGTCGTGAAAACAACCCTGTAACGTGTGCCATCACACCCGGATGGTTGTTCACTAAAATATCAAGAACAGTATGTGCATGATTAGCCATTTGTATCGCCTCCGATCATTATGCGGTTCGCAGCTCCTGGAGGAACCATCGGCAAAACTTTTTCTTCTCTGCTCACTGGCATGTGAATGAGACATGGTCCTGTAGTCGCTAACGCTTCTGCCAAAATTTCTTCACTGCAATTTTCTGCTAAATCGAACACCTTCCAACCGAACCCGCGTACAATTGCACCATAATCCAGTGCGATAGGATATTCTGAAGAGAAGCAGTTGCCGTTGAAGAATAATTCCTGCTGCTGATGTACTAAACCAAGACACTGGTTATTGAACAAAACCACTGTCACATCAACACGATGCTCAGCAGCTGTTGCAAGCTCCTGTATGTTCATCAAAATACTGCCGTCACCACTGAAGCAGATAACTTTTTTATCCGGCGCGGCAAGCGCTGCACCAATTGCTACAGGCAAGCCAAACCCCATTGTACCCAGTCCACCTGAAGTGAGCCATTGGCGACCGCCTGTAAACGGATAGCTCTGTGCGGTCCACATCTGATGCTTTCCTACGTCTGTTGTAACAATGGTTGAGTCATCAGAAAGTTCTCCCACAAGGCGAATAAATTTCTGTGGTGACTCAAAACCACTTTCAACCGGAGAATGAGGAGGAAAGGCTGTTTTCAACGCCGCAATATATCCAATCCACTCTGTTCGTGACTTTGTCTCGATTTTTGGAAGCAACTTTGAGAACACATCGCGAATGTCACCCAGAATACCAAGACTTGCAGAACGAAGCTTATCGAGTTCACAATGATCAATATCAATATGAATAATTTTCGCGTTTGGACAAAACTCGTTAACCTTTCCGGTTGCGCGATCATCAAACCGAACGCCCGCGGCAACAATCAAGTCACATCCTTCCATAACCATGTTTGTGTATCGCTCTGCATGCATTCCCAGCATACCAATATTCAAATCATGATCCCGAGGAATAACGCTCAGCCCCATAAGGGTCATCGTTACAGGCATAGAAGCTGTTTCAGCGAGATTCTTACAAATAGTATCTGCCTGCGCAGCCACCACGCCGCCACCTACCCATAATACAGGGCGTGCAGCGTTGTTAATCATTTTCGCCGCAGTTGCTATATCCGCATCAGCAACTTCTGGTGGCGCGTCAGCCACAGCGGGCTCTGGAAACGCATCGATCACGATCTGCTCAAGCTGAACATCACGCGGAATATCAACAAGAACCGGACCAGGTCGACCTGAAGCGGCAATTCGAAATGCTTCTGGAATTACAGTGAGCAGTTCTTCGGCGGAACGTACAAGAAAGTTATGTTTTGTGATGGGAATAGACATACCGTAGGTATCTACTTCCTGGAATGCATCAGTGCCGATAAGCGGAGTTGGAACTTGCCCTGTGATACATACAAGTGGAACGGAATCGAGTTTGGCATCTGCAATGGCAGTGACAATGTTGGTTACACCGGGACCGGAGGTAGCCAGACACACAGCAGGCTTACCAGTAGTTCGTGCCATTCCCTGTGCTATAAACCCTGCCCCCTGCTCATGCCGAGCAAGGATATGCGTAATTTTTTCGCTACGCGATAACGCATCATACAACGGCAGGTTTGCTCCACCCGGGATACCTGAAATAGTGGTAATGCCCTGTCGTTCTAAAAGACGAATCGTACATTCTGCGCCGGTCATTTCTCGCATTGTTCTTCCTGCCCTGATCCAAGTTTTTTATTGCCAGCGGAGATTTTGGATCAAAAAAAATCCGCCGGGCTGAAGCGCTGGCGGAGTCAATCTTACTATGTATGTAAAATCCGTTACAACGCGACGACGTTCCTTACGACGTTGACGACGACCACGATGACGGAGACTAGCAGCGCGCTGCTAGCTTCAATTGGGTAAGTTGTCGTGGTTGCGTTGTACATGTTGCTTTCCGAGTTTTACAAAGTTGTTAAGAACTTTGATACTCAGATGTTCTTTAGCTGTCAACACGTATACTTTTTATTCAGTTAATTAAACATATTGAGCGAACAAACAGTCGTTATCCCCAAGCAAAAGATCAAAAAAAAAGGTTCAGAATTACTTCTGAACCTTATATCTTCATGGTAGCGGGGACAGGATTTGAACCTGCGGCCTTCGGGTTATGAGCCCGACGAGCTACCGTACTGCTCCACCCCGCGACATAATGAGAAGGGATCTGTGCCCTTCTTGATCGTCCATCAACAGAAACAAAAATTTATTTCCACTGGAACGTAAGAAAAAGAAAAGAGGTTCAGAATCACTTCCGAACCTCATATATTCGTGGTAGCGGGGACAGGATTTGAACCTGCGGCCTTCGGGTTATGAGCCCGACGAGCTACCGTACTGCTCCACCCCGCGTCATCGTGAGAAGGTGTCTATGCCCTTCTTGGTCGTCCGTCAACAGAAACAAAAACTTTATTTCTACCGGGACGGAATAAAAAGAAAAAGAGGTTCAGAATTACTTCTGAACCTCATATATTCGTGGTAGCGGGGACAGGATTTGAACCTGCGGCCTTCGGGTTATGAGCCCGACGAGCTACCGTACTGCTCCACCCCGCGTCATCGTGAGAAGGTATCTATGCCCTTCTTGATCGTCCGTCAACAGAAACAAAAACTTTATTTCTACTGGGACGGAATAAAAAGAAAAGAGGTTCAGAATTACTTCCGAACCTCATATATTCGTGGTAGCGGGGACAGGATTTGAACCTGCGGCCTTCGGGTTATGAGCCCGACGAGCTACCGTACTGCTCCACCCCGCGTCATCGTGAGAAGGTATCTATGCCCTTCTTGGTCGCCCGTCAACAGAAACAAAAAATTTATTTCTACTGAGACGGAATAAAAAGAAAAAAGGTTCGGAATTACTTCCGAACCTTATATATTCTTGGTAGCGGGGACAGGATTTGAACCTGCGGCCTTCGGGTTATGAGCCCGACGAGCTACCGTACTGCTCCACCCCGCGTCACCGTATAATGAACATCTTAACAGCAATCAGTCATAAAGAACGATGCTATTTTGAAGTCATAAAATGATTCAGAGTATTTTCTGAATCTGTAATCTCATATCGTTCCAAAAAATACTAATCTTTACTGACACATAATGTACAATTGAATAGAACTTAATGGCAGGGGTGGAGAGATTCGAACTCCCAACATCCGGTTTTGGAGACCGGCGTTCTAGCCGTTAGAACTACACCCCTGAATCATTTTTTGGTAGCGGGGACAGGATTTGAACCTGCGGCCTTCGGGTTATGAGCCCGACGAGCTACCGTACTGCTCCACCCCGCGTCACCGTATATATGCTCTTCTTAACAGCAATCAGTTCATACGAACAATGCTATTTTGAAGTCATAAAAAAAGATTCAGACAAAACGCTGAATCTAGATTTTAATAACCATCCATTAACCTGCAACGCACTACTATGCGTGGCTCGAAACATGCTGGACACATACGAATATGTATCAGTTGCTCATTTCACTTCAAAACAATTTTCATTGAATTGAATGTTAATGGCAGGGGTGGAGAGATTCGAACTCCCAACATCCGGTTTTGGAGACCGGCGTTCTAGCCGTTAGAACTACACCCCTGGATCATTTTAATGGTAGCGGGGACAGGATTTGAACCTGCGGCCTTCGGGTTATGAGCCCGACGAGCTACCGTACTGCTCCACCCCGCGTCATCGTGAGAGAGCTTCTATGCCGATTCGCCCTACCTGTCAACAGCACTTTGCAATTAAATTTTATTTTTTTAAACAATTAACCCTACCAATACCGGAAGTCTCAATGGAATATACTCTATCCTTATTTACAAGCAACACCAATCGCCTTATACCATGCGCATGACAAATATTAATTCCCTATCTATAGTTGTACCTGTGTTCAACGAAGAAGATAATATTCCCCTTCTTTTCGGTGAAATAAATAAAGCACTCTCTCCGCTCGACAAAGAATGGCAAGTAATTTTTGTTGATGATGGTAGTTCTGATAACAGCCTTCAAGTTATTCGCTCCATGGGCGAAGAGTACTCTGAAGTAAAATATGTTGCGTTTGCAGAAAACTGTGGACAGTCCGCTGCATTCAAAGCTGGCTTTGATGCTGCTGAAACTGACGTTGTGATTACTATCGATGCAGATTTACAGAATGACCCTGCGGACATTCCTGCCCTTCTTCGTGAATACGAACGAGGTTACACAATGGTTATCGGCTGGCGCCAGAAGCGTCAGGATACATTGCAGAAAAAAGTTGCTTCCAAAATCGGTAACGCAATCCGTAACAAATTGAGCCGTGAAACCGTAAAAGACACCGGTTGCTCGCTTAAAGTTATGGACACCAGACTGGTTCAGCAAATTCCAATGCTCACCGGTATGCACCGATTCCTCCCTACGCTTATGAAAATGCAGGGCGCAACTGTTTCTGAAGTACCTGTGAACCACAGACATCGTCAGCATGGTGAGTCAAAATACGGAATCCTTGACAGAGCTAAAGCTACTATCCTTGATTTGTTAGCAATCCGCTGGATGCAGAGCCGTCACTTCCGTTATTCTATTAAAGATCGCAACTTATAACTCGCTATCATACGCGAAGTTACTTGCGCCATATATTCTATCCCTAGACCAACTGCTTGATGATTTGGTTCATCAATGCAGGGAAAACTATGTCTTCAAGTCAAAAAAAAGTTATTATCAACCTTGCAGTTATCGGACTGCTGGTTGCTGTTGTACTTACATTACGCAAATTAGGCATCGCTGAGGTTTTAGAACCTGAGTGGGTCGATACATATATTCGAAATACTGGAATACAAGGCGTTGCCCTGTTTATCGGAATAGCTGCCTTACTTACAGGCATGGGCATTCCGAGACAACTTTCTGCCTTTTGTGCAGGATATGCGTTTGGTGCTGTCCATGGATTCTTAGCCGCAATTACAGCGGTTACAATCGGATGCATATGCTGTTTCTGGGTAGCCCGATTGTTAGGACAGGAAACAATTAACCGCAGATTCCCGAATCACTTACAGGGCATCAACGGCTTTCTGCAAAGTTCACCATTTCAAACAGCAATGATTGTGCGCCTGCTTCCAGTCGGCAGCAATCTGGCTACAAACGTAATTGCCGGTGTAAGTAATATCCGCCCCTTGTCTTTTGTCGCGGGTTCTTCGTTAGGGTACATGCCGCAGACTCTCATCTTCTCTCTTCTGGGAAGTGGTGTCACTGTTGAGCCTGTACTCCGTACCAGTGTGAGCGCTGTGCTCTTTATTCTTTCCTCCGCCATTGGCGTGAGATTGTATAAAAAATATCGGCTTCTTTCCTCACAAGTGGAACAAGACGCTTAGTTCTGAGGCTTTGCCTCACTACCGTACATAAAAAAAGAAGGGTGGAGTTTTAACTCCACCCTTCTTTTTTTATGATATTTTTTCGCAGCCGTTTCCGGCTCGCAATGACTTACTACTTAATGTCTTACTGTTTCGAGACATCATCCACGAGTAGTCCTGAATCGTGCTTAAGCTTCATGATCCGATCATAAGACTGACGAATTCGCTCGATTGAGATATCGCCATTATGAACCGCCCATGTAAGCGCCGTAACAAGCTTGGAAACAATTTTCGGATCATACTTCATGTTGTTTCCCACAAGCACAATATCACTACCTGCCTGCACAGCTTTTACCGCAGCCTCATCAATGGAGTATTGATTTGTGATCGCTCTCATTTGCAGATCATCTGTCACAATCACACCATCGTAATTAAGCTTCTCTCTAAGCATTTTGGTCACAACCGGATAAGACAACGATGTCGGTGTATCAGCATCAAGCTTACGGTGATACAGATGCCCTACCATAACTACATGGAGCGGCTCTGTTCCTAACAATTCTGCATACGGTAGAAGTTCTTTCTTCGACCATGTCTTTGTTACGTCCGGTAGCCCTTTGTGGGAATCTGAAAGCGAACTGCCATGTCCCGGAAAATGCTTGTAACCGGAAATGATTCCATAACGTCCCATGCCTTGAGCGAATGCGTGTGCATACTTAGCAACTGTCGCAGGGTCTGAGCTAAAACTACGCTGTATGGCACCAATAACCGGAGATTCTGGATTCACATTAACATCCAGTACTGGCGCAAAGTCCATATTCACACCAACGTCTTTAAGATATGAGCCTGTACGCTCTCCTGCCGCAAAGGTTTCACTCACCGGCTTTTCACCCAGCTTTTGGGCAGAAGGCGTTCCGGCAAAACCGTGCGTAGGTTTAAACCGTGAGACCAGCCCGCCTTCCTGATCTATTGCGATGAATAATGGAATGGTCGAGATGTCCTGCAATGCGTCAACAAGATCACACACCTGTGCTTTGCTTATAATATTACGTACAGCCTGCGGCCGCAGGTAGTCTTTTTCAAATAAAATGACACCACCAATCTGGTGTTGTTTTATATCCCGCAATATCACGCGCGCAGCGGTTGCACCCTCTCCCCGAAAGCCAACCATGATCATTTGACCGATCATCGTTTTGAGGGAGACCTCAGATGTAGGGGCTTCAGTAGCCTGCGCAGCAAAGCTCTGCGTCGTAATCAGTAAAAACAGTACACAGCACGCTATAATTTTTGGCATCCTATATATCAACCCCTGGTGTTATCTGGCATTTTACACGAATATTTCTTCCAACTGTGCCGTAATCGCCAACCATATTAAAAGATTGTTCTTCGGTTACTTCAATTTCATCAGTACCGATGACGATATCGCGCTGTTCAAAATAACTCACCAAAGCTTCTTTTGCATCCAGCACAGCATCAAGTAATTTGTAGTTTGACGAAACACTACGACGCTCACCCATTACAGGGATAAACAGCGTCTGCGCTTCAGTATCTGCAAATAATTCCAGCTCGAATGTCGGCTTTGTCATGGCAGCACCAATGGCGTTAGCAACAGCATATTGCGGAACAGTATACACTGGTATCTGCAATTCATCAGCAAGCAATTTCTGAAAAGCCTCTGCAGGCCCCCCCATGATGCTTACTTGATCCGGTGCCAAATCTGCCCCGCTCAAAATTTCTCGAATAGTATACACAGGAGTGCTGTTCACTTCTTCGATAAAGTCATGCACAGCACGTGATATTGTTTTTACCGCAAGAGTAATTGCTGATGTTGCCAGAGCTAACGGCTCCATTCCACATTCTTCCGCAAGAGATTCTATTCCCTTGCGGCTAGCTGAACTGTCACCGAATGATGCGTGTCCGCAGTAGATGAGTGCGTCCATCAAAGCTGGACTGCTTCCGCCTTCTGCCATGCAAACACCTTTTCGTTCAGGCCCTACACGTAATGCACCTGCGGAATAATGCAGCGCGGAGTCTCCACCGACACCTATAGAACGAGTCTTTAATGCGTGAACCAAGGTCGGAAAACTGCCAACGGCAATGCCGTCTTTTTCCACAAGCGGAGCATCAGCAACAAGCAAAGCAATATCTGTGGTTGTTCCGCCGATATCCAAAATAAGCGTATCCACTTCTGGAGATGGATATTCTGAACAATCTTTGCCAACACAACGCTGAGCAAGCACGCCCATAACACTCGCAGCAGGGCCTGAAAGAATGGATTCCACAGGAATTTCGCGGGAGCTTTCAAGCGGCATGGTTCCACCGTCAGCTTTAAGAATATTTACAGGAGCTGTAATACCCTTTGCACGAACTCCGGCTTCGACGGCATCTGCAAATCTGTTATAAAGACGCCAGACTGCGGAGTTATAGTAGGCCGTTGCAATACGTCGCGGGAAGTCCAGTTGACCGGAAAAACGATGCCCTAACGAGGTTACATCACTTTTAGAAGCAATGGATTCCGCAATATGCTCTTCGTGCGCAGGGTTTCTTGTAGAAAACTTACTCACAGCAGCATACGCGGTAACACCCGCCGCAACGCACGTTTCAAAGGCATCCATAATTTCCTTTTCCACAACAGGGGCAACTTCTTCCCCTCTGTGGTCAATGGAGCCCTTTACAGGAAAATAAAATTTACCGGTCTGAAAATTATATGGGTCAATGCCGGGACCTGAAGAAACAATCACACCGACTTCATCAGTGCGACCTTCAACTATGGCATTCGTAGAAAGTGTTGTTGATAAATTAAGGCGTGTCACATCTTCGGGAGAAACAGCCTTAAGCACTATCTCAAGCGCGCCCAGCACCGATGATAACAAATCTTCATGCGCCGTAGCCACTTTACCAGAGGCAACCACTTTCCCACTCTCAACTGCCACTGCGTCGGTGTGCGTTCCACCAACATCAATACCAATAAGCATGGTTTCCTCCTGTAGTCTTTCGTATAGTCTTCAGTGTATGCAAAAAAGGCAGACAATGCCAAGTAATGTGTCATTGTCTGCCCTGTAATATCGAAAGAAGAACAGATTACAATTCGTCGCCTTCCAACATCAAAATAGCAAGTCGGATAGCTTCTCTAAAACTATTTGTATGAGCAATATCTTTGCCCACAATATCAAAGCCTGTTCCGTGATCAACTGAGGTACGCACAAACGGCAAGCCGAGTGTTACGTTAACTGCTTCTGAAAAATGCAGCAGCTTCAGCGGCGCAAGTCCCTGATCGTGATACATAGCCACAACAGCAGAATACACACCGCGTGCAGCTTTGTGGAATAAGGTATCGGCAGGGAACGGCCCTTCAATGTTCATACCCATGGCCTGTGCTTTAAGCACGGCAGGAGCAACAATTTCCTGATCTTCTGTACCAATCTTGCCGGATTCTCCAGCGTGTGGATTCAAGCCGCAAACAGCAATCGGACGATCGCCGTGTCCGACCTGTTTCATAAATTCATCAGTGAGTCTGAAGGTACGCAGCAGACGTTCTTCAGTTATCATATCTGCGACATCGCGAAGTGGCGGATGCGTTGTGGCAAGGCTTACCCGCAAAATTTCTCCGCACAGATGCATACACACTTCATCATCCTGAAGTCCTGCGTGCCGTGCTAAGAATTCTGTATGTCCGGGAAAATCAAATCCTGCCTCCTGCAACATTGCCTTATGTAATGGTAATGTCACCATACCTGTGGCAATACCATCGGTAATGCACTGGCATGCTGCCTGCAAAGATTCACCTGCGATAAATCCACCCTCTTTAGTGGCTTCACCTACTGTAATCGGCAGATCCCGAATCGACGGAGGTTCGTACAGATAAACACCGTACGCCTTACTTGTAATGTCTCGTGGAGATTCTACAATCTCCCAGAACGGGTCCATATTGAGTCGCTCGGTGTGCACCAGCAACGAAGCAGCAGAGCCGATCATAATAATCGGGCGCTTCGCCGCAATGAATATATCTTCACCAAACAAGCGACAGGCCAACTCAGGCCCTAGCCCGTTTGCATCACCAAGTGTAATAAGAAGCGTTTTTTTTGGCATAACAAACTCGAATTAAGTATGTAGTCAGTCTATGACTATGTCCCACCATTCAGAACAGGACTATACACAATAAAGCCACATTCTGAAATGCGGGCTAAAATTATGCGCTTTCCTTCTGCCTGTCCAGAAGCAACGTATTTTTCTAAATTCTGTCTTCAGACTCATTGAAATTTGCCCTTAAACAAAACACACTGTACATTATGATCTACAATAAAAAATAACATGCCCGATATCCATATGTAAGGAGCATTTTCATGCCCAAGAACCGCACACAAAATAAAGAGTTGAAGATCTCAACGGTTATCCCCACGTTGGGAGCTCCTAAAATTCCATCTCCGCTTGCGGCTTGCAAGTTTGAAACAGACGAACACGGTGTAGACTTTTATCTGGATAATGAGCTGCACGAAGACATTACAAATGACCAGCCGATTCCGCTTTGTTTTGAAAAGGCAGGCCCGCGCCAGCATCTTTTCTTCGACACTCCAAAAGCCAAATGTGCCATTGTAACATGTGGTGGACTCTGCCCCGGTATCAACGAAGTTATCCGCTCCATTGTTATGGCGGCATTTCATAACTACCATGTAAGCAGTGTTCTCGGCATCAAATACGGACTGGAAGGATTTATTCCTAAATATGGACATGATGTTGTTGAGCTGGTTCCGCAGATGATCTCGCACATCCATCTGCTGGGCGGCACAATTCTCGGCTCATCACGCGGACCTCAGTCTACTGAAGAAGTTGTTGATGCATTAGAACGCCTCAACATCAGCTGTTTGTTCATGATCGGCGGAGACGGCACCATGAAAGCCGCAAGCGCTATTGTGGATGAAGTAACAAAACGCATGCTCAAAATTTCTGTTATCGGTGTCCCTAAGACTATTGATAACGATATCGACTTTATCCCGCAGACGTTCGGTTTCGAAACTGCCGTGGACAAAGCGACTGAAGCTATCCAATGTGCTCATACAGAAGCACAAGGCTCTATGAACGGTGTCGGCCTTGTAAAACTTATGGGTCGGGAATCCGGTTTTATTGCGGCGCACGCATCGTTATCCCTCAAAGAGGTTAACTTTGTGCTTATTCCGGAAAAAGACTTTGCTCTATACGGTGAAGGCGGCCTACTTGAAAATCTGGAAAAACGCCTGCTCACCCGTCGACATGCAGTTATTGTTGTAGCAGAAGGTGCGGGGCAGCATTTGCTTTCCGACACAAATTTAACGGACGCATCGGGCAACAAAGTTCTTGGCGACATTATGGGATTCCTCAAAAAAGAAATCCATAGCTACATGACCGAGCGTAACGTTCCATACACTCTCAAACTTATTGATCCGAGCTATATCATCCGTTCCGTACCGGCCAACGCCAACGATAGAGTTTATTGCGGATTCCTCGGACAAAACGCGGTACATGCGGCTATGGCAGGTAAAACTGCAATGGTTGTGTCGAAACTTATGGACAGATTCGTACATCTTCCATTACGCCTCGTAACCCGTAAACGGCGAAGGATTAACACGCGGTCTGACTACTGGCGTGCTGTTATAGAATCTACAGGACAATCAACCCTCATAGATTTCCATAACCACTATTGCGAGTAGCCCCCTACTTTGTTAACAAATAAGGTAGGGTAGAAATACCTTTGCGTTATATTCCAGCTCGTCTCATACACCATCAGAACAGGCGGTAAGACTCAATGTCTTACCGCTTTTAGTATACGGAAGGATACCTATGCTCCGCTCTGCTTCATACTTTTTGTTAGTGCTTATGCTTACGGTTTTCTGCACCACCAGCTCGTTTGCAGAAGACGATGCCCTTGCAGACCTCTTCCATACAAACAAGGTGGAAGGAACCATTGTCATCTCTTCACTAGACGGCACCACTGTTTTTTTGCACAACAAAGACCGTGCAACCACGCAGCTTTTGCCCGCATCAACTTTTAAAATGCTTAACACTCTCATTGCGTTAGATGAAAAAGTTGTTGCAAATGAACAGGAGATTATTACATGGGATGGCAAAAACAGAGGTCTGTCTGCATGGAATAAAGATCACTCCATTGAAACCGCCCTTCCTGTTTCCTGTGTCTGGTTTTATCAGGAGCTTGCACGCCGCATCGGCATAAAGAAGTATACGAAACACCTTAAGGCGGCTGGCTACGGAAATCAGACGGCTGGCCCTGAAATTTCGAATTTTTGGCTTGTAGGCGATTTAGCTATTTCTGCCTTTGAACAAATTGAATTTTTAAAAGCCCTGTATGCACGGTCATTACCATATGATAAAAAGCATCAAGACTTGCTCAACAAATTATTACTCGTGCAGCAAACACCCGACTACACCCTGTACGGAAAAACAGGCTGGGCAACTAAAATTCCACAACCACAGGGTTGGTTTGTCGGTTACGTAGAATCAAAAGGAACAGCTTGGTTCTTTGCCACTAACATTGTTATTACGCAAAAAAGCGATGCTAACTATCGCAAAGCGATCACCATAGAAGCTCTCAAACGTAAGGGCATTATTCAGTAACCAAACATACTGCCCTGCACCATATGCATCGCTAATACAGACTACCCCCTAACACTCTTTTGTACGGATCAACCATGCTCCAACAGATTAAAGCCGCAGCCGGTTCCGGTAAGACATTCACACTCACACAAAAATTCTTAAGTCTTCTTGCTGAAGCCACTCAGGAAGAACACAAAGAAAAAAATACTGCATGTGCCATTGCGAACCCAGACGGTTCGTTCAACTGGTACGAAATCCTTGCCGTTACTTTCACCAACAAAGCGGCAACGGAAATGCGTGAGCGTGTTATCCAATCTTTGAAAGAACGAGCCATTTATCCTGATTTGAATAATCCGGCAGCTGCCTGGAACCCTGAAGATGCTCACCGATGGGTCAACAAATTACTCCAGCGCTATTCTTCGCTTAACATCCGTACCATCGACAGCTTGCTGAACATGCTGGTACGCCTTGGTGCACTTGACCTTTCTCTGCCACCAGACTTTGAACCAATTTTCGACGATAAAATCCTCTTTGACCCTCTCTATGACCAGATGCTTATTCGAGCATCACAAGGCGGCAAAGAAAGTGCACTGTTAAAAGATGCATGCGAATCGTTGCTGTTTCATACAGATATGAATGGCTTTGTACCGGGTGACAGGCTTCGCGATAAAGTCCACACCCTCATGCAATACCGTCTGGAGCATGGAGCATTACCGGAAGTTGACGGGGATGCCCTCCGCGGCTGGCTTGTGCTGTTGCATGAAGAACTCAGCCGTACCACCACAGCTGTGCAAAAATTTATTGCGGAAGAAGGCATAAAACCTGCTGCCAACTTTACAAAGTTCTTAGACAAGTGTCTTGCACTGTCTATATTCTCGTCCAAGCTGCCTTCTGCCACATATGCGAAAAAGCCTTCTGTCGATGACTGCGTGTTAAAAGCATCCAGAGGCAAAGCATCTGCCGACTTGCATAAAGCCTATGCAGATATGTGCGACACATTTGCGCTACTGGAAATTCAAGGTGCAATTCTTCGTAAAGCCTTAGAGCTTGTTCCGTTCATTAATATTGCAGAACCGCTTGCAGCTGAAGTTGAGACCTTACAGCGTGAAAAAGGTGTTATCCCTGCTTCCCAGTGGCCTATTTACGCGCAAAAAGTACTCAGCGGCGAACACGCAGCTTCTGAAGCTTTCTGCCGAATGGGTACCCGTCTTACACATCTGCTCATTGATGAATTTCAGGACACATCCAAAACACAGTGGAAAGCTATCGAACCACTCGCTGTTGAGTGTCTGTCAAAAGAAGGTTCCGTTGTTTACGTTGGTGATGTTAAACAGGCTATCTACAGCTGGCGCGGTGGTGATTCCGACCTGTTTGACGGCATCTTGGACGAAGAGGCAATTCAAGCAGTTGCCTATGATCCAGAGCGCACCACGCTGGACAACAACTGGCGCAGTAGTGAAAACGTTGTGCAGTTTAACAACGCTATTTTCTCACGCCTTGAAGATGAAGAGACCGCAAAGCGCATCGCTAATGAGCTTGTAGGGAAAGCTTCTACAGACGTTGTGGACGAGTTGGCTGCGGATATTATGAAAGGCTTCTCCGGTGCCGCACAAAACGTTCCACCGCATAAAGAAGGCAGTGGCGGACTTGTTAAGCTCTACGATATCGAAGCTGAAAATACAGAAGCATTGTTTGAATCTGTCCGCAAAGAACTCAAAACCCTTTTTGTCGATGAGTTACAGCATCGCCGTAAGCTGAGAGATATTGCTGTACTGGTTCGCACCAACGGTGAAGCAAACATGCTGGCAAACTGGCTTGTAGAATGGGGCTTCCCTATTATTACTGAAAACAGCCTGTGCCTTGCTGACCACCCTGTTATTCAACAAATGGTTAACCTGCTGACCTTCTTGGATTACCCGCTTAACGACGTGGCCTTCTGGTCTGTTATCAGCGGCTCAGAATTATTCTGCGACATTGCCGGAATAAACAGAGCAGAACTTGATGACTGGCTTGCAGCACCGCGCAAGGGCACTCTCTTCAACGCTTTTAAAGCTGATTACCCGCAGGCATGGGAACAATGGATTGCTCCATTCTATTCACAGGCAGGCTTGATGAGTGCGTACGATACAGTGCGTGAAGGTTTTGAGCATTTCGAAGTATTCAAACGCTTCCCGCAGGATGAAATATTCCTGCGCCGTTTCCTTGAGATTGTGCACACAGCAGAAACAAACGGGCTGCGTTCCCTTTCTGCATTCCTCACCTTCTGGCAGGACGGCGGCGTAGAAGAAAAAGTTCCTATGCCGGAAAATCTGGATGCTATCCGTATTCTCACCATGCATAAATCAAAGGGACTTGAGTTCCCTGTGGTTGTCATTCCGTTCCATCACCAAATGCAGCAGCGCCCTTCCGGACAAGAAGCATTTACCTTTAACGGACAGGAAATCCTTGTTCCGCAGTGTAAAGAACTAGGTGACGACTACTACCGTGTTGTGGGTAAAGATGCTCGTGAGCAACTGCATTTGCTTTACGTAGCATGGACACGCCCTGTTGAAGAGTTGCATGCTGTTATCACCTCTACACCGACACACGAACGTACCTCACCATTGTTAAAAAGCTTACGAGTGCTGCTCACAGATCTTCAAGATAAAATGGATGAAAAAGGCTGCATTACCATAGGCGAAGCACCGGAAAGCACACTCACAGTAGAAATAGTTGAAGAAGTAGATCGCAATAAGCTGATGCCAGCGCATGAAGACGTGCTTGCATGGAAACCGATGCACTGGCTGCCGCGATTAAAAATTTTCCGTAACCCGCTTGAAGAAATTATCTACGATGAACGCCGCCGCGGTATTCTTGTTCATACCTGCCTCGAGCATTTGCGTGTTCTGGATAATCCGCAGGAAGATGTGCACCGCGCTATTCAGCATGGTATGCGCGAATATCCGCTACCTATGGAAAACAGGGTTGAGGTAGAAGAAGAGCTGACGGATATGCTGTTATGGCTCACGTCCCTGCCGGACTTTACTAAATGGCAACACTTCGGAAGACCGGAGCAAGGCATAATGGACGAACAGGGCAACCAGCACAGGGCCGACTTGCTTGTTCGTGAGCCTGACGCCATTACCATTGTTGAATATAAGACTGGCGGACACGATCCTGCACACAAACAGCAGGTACGTCGTTACCTCAACTTACTGAATGCCATGCCCGCGTATGACAACTGCGCGCTACTGGGCACGATTATTTATCTCGATTCACGCGAAACTGTAGACGTTACCCTTTCCACCGGAGCCTAGCCATGCATACTAAACCATTTGTCATTATCCCTTGGCAGAACGATTTTATCTCCGGTCTTATGGAACGGGTTCTCGCAGACACCGACAATAATCCGGGTGATGCGCTGATTATCTTCCCGCATTCACGTCCGCGTAAATATCTGTCTGACAGCCTGCGTTTTAATGAAGCGCTTCCGAAACCATTTCTTATGCCGCAGATCTTTCAGGTAAGCGATGTTTTCCAGATGCTCCGTAGTGAGTTGGAACCAACACCGCCTCACGTTATTGAAGTGCTGGATCGTGTCGGCCTGTTAATGGAATGCATTCAGGACATTAACAAGAAAGACACCTTTACGTCCGGCCCTCTTCAGTCGCTACCGCTTAATGATCCACAGCGCTTTTTCCCGTGGGGTATGCGCCTGAATTCGTTACTGGAAGATTTCTTTAACCAGAACAAAACACCGGAAGATTACTACCACATGGAAGGACAGGTTGTTCCGTTTGCAGCAATCCTGCTCGGGCAGCTTGGTCGTATTCATGATGCGTATACAGAAAAACTGGAGAATCGTGGCTGGACAACTCCGGGGTACGATGCGTTCCGAGTTCTGCAATTACTGAAGGATAGCTCCAAGCCGGTTATGAGTCTTACTCATAAGAAAATTTACGTTGCAGGCTTCTATGGTCTTACCGGTGTAGAAAAAGAACTGTTCCGCATTTTACACACCGAATACGGCGCTACCATCATGATTCATTCTGATGCTGAGCTGACCACAGGTGGTCAGACTCACTGGGCATGTCGTGAGCATAAAAAGTGGATTTCCGAATGGTCAATCGGCACCGAGCTATGTGAAGAGCCGCAAGAGCGTGAACAAGATTTACAGCTCTATGAAGGGTTCGATCTACATTCACAGCTGGACGCGATGGAACAGAAGCTTCTGCAACAGGACTCCATCAGTGACACTGCCGTAGTTCTGCCGGACACTGGACTTATGATGCCGGTACTCCATCATTTGCCACGTAAAGACGTGAACATTTCCATGGGCTACCCACTCTGGCGTTCCAACTTATTTCAGCTGTTGGAAGTAGTGCTGCATCTGCAAGAAAACAAACGCGCGGACGGTTATTACTGGAAAGACATCATCTCTCTTATTCGTCACCCGTATATTAAAATGCTGACCATCGGAGAAGAGCGTCCGTTTGGTGTAACCTTGCATACTATGGAAAAAGAACTGCGTCGGGGTAAAAGCTATACCACGCCTTTCACTATTCCATTTACCCGCGACGAAAATGTCACCGCTTCTGAAGAAGAAATGCAGGAACTGCTCCACAGGGTTCTCTCCAACGCCATTACAGCATGGGAAGAAATTGAGACTCCGGCGCAACTTGCAAACACTCTTTCTGACTTGTGTACAGTTCTGCTGGAACATGGCGGCAACCTATGGGATCGATTCCCGATTGATGCAGAATCCATGTACCGCATTATGCGTAAGGTTATCCCATCATTACGTGAGTGTTCTCTTGCCAATCAGGAATTTTCTCAGGGAGTATTGTTCACCATTCTGCGTGAAATTATCCGCGGTGAACGTGTGCCTTTTGAAGCTGATCCGCTTACCGGCTTGCAGGTTTTGGGTATGCTGGAATCTCGTCTGCTACATTTTAAGAATGTATATGTTCTGGATGCCACAGAAAACAAACTTCCCGGCTTACCGGGTAATGACCCACTATTGCCGGACAGCCTGCGCTCCATGCTTGGCCTGCCGGATGCGCGCCATCGTGAAAGCGTGGCAGCATACAACTTCTACCGCCTTATTCGCGGAGCAACAAATGTTCATGTGCTCTACCAGACAGGATCTGAGCGTACCGGTATTTTTGAAGAAAAGCATATCCGTTCCCGCTTTGTAGAAGAGCTGCTGTGGAAAGAAGAATGCAAGCAAGGTAAACTCCTTGCACCAGGCGACGCACCACTGCACGGTATCAGCTATCCCGTTTCCACCATCAAAAAAGAAGACCATGTCATTCAGCGTACTCCCGCAATTAATGACATGATTGAAACTTTTTTAGCCAAGCCGGTTTCACCTTCTGCACTCAACACATATCTCAACTGCCCTATGCAGTTCTATATGGAGCGCATTGGCAACTTGCGCCCTGTGGACGAAGTAAACGAGGCCGAAGACTTTGCCGCAATCGGTGATCTGTTCCACAAAGTTTTAGAAAAGTTTTTCACTGAGTATCTGCATAAAGAAACCGAGTTCAGCAAGCTTGATCCAGAACCGCTGCAACGCATGTTTGTGCAAATGCTTCATGAATCGAGCATAAAAGAAGAAGTGCCTTACGATTCCTTTGTCATGCTGGAGACAGCAGGAAAAGAACGCCTGAGCCGCTTCTTGCGAAATCAGCCTATGGCTAAAATTGACTCTCTGGAAAAAAGACTTATTAAAACTATTGGTGTTGATGCTAAAGAGCGCTCCATCGCCGGAATTGCCGACCGGATTGATATCCGTAATAACACGCGGGTTATTCTGGATTACAAAACAGGCAACATTCATAAACCGGACAACGGCCTATGGCAGGACGAATTCCTGATGGCACAAATGCGTACATGGGATGGCGGTGTTGAAGACCCGCTTAACCAGTTAGCAGACAAAGTTGTTAACCTGCAATTGCCTGCGTATTTGTACATGATGCACAATCCAAGGCTCACATCTACTTGTGACGCCGGATGGGTTGAATTGAAAAAAGACGGTAAGGAGCATCTATTCTTTGAAAAAATTGATGACGAACTCCACGATGAAATTATCACAGAGCACATCCCGCTTATTCTCCAATTCATGCTCAGACACATCGAAAAATCACCAATAATTAGACCCCGAAAAGGTCGCCATTGCCAATGGTGTACTTGCACTGCTGGCTGTTCTGTGTAAAGACTAAGACGAAGCAAATAATTGAGTGCAGTATGTCTAAATTAACTGCCGTACTCTGACTGCGAGACACCGCGCAGTACATATAATCACAATGCGGAATTGAAGCGCCGCATTTGGAGGACTGAATCATGTCATTTCCTACCTTGAAGATTGGCGACCTTGTTGCCAATACTCCTATTATTCAGGGAGGTATGGGCGTTGGAATTTCTCTTTCCAATCTTGCTAGTGCCGTTGCCAATGAGGGAGGCATCGGAGTTATCGCTGGAGCTATGATCGGAATGAGTGAGCCAGACGTAGGCAAAAACCCTATGGAAGCTAACATCCGTGCTATGCGTAAAGAAATTCGCAAAGCAAAAGAGATGACCAAGGGCGTACTCGGAGTAAACATTATGGTTGCTCTTACGAACTTTGCTGATCTCGTAAAAACCTCTTTGGATGAAAAGATCGACGTAATCTTCTCAGGTGCTGGACTTCCTATGGATTTACCTGCGTACCTGAAAGAGTATTACGAAGAACACAAGGAAAAAGCTAACACCAAACTTGTGCCTATCGTCTCATCAGCTCGCGCTGCTAAGATTCTTTGTAAAAAGTGGGCATCCAAGTATGATTACCTGCCAGACGCTTTTGTGGTTGAGGGACCCAAAGCAGGCGGCCATCTTGGTTTTAAAGCTGAACAGCTCGAAGATCCTAACTTTGCACTTGAAAAAGTGATCAGTGAAGTAATTGAAGCTGTTAAAGAATTTGAAGCAAAATCAGGAAAAACCATTCCTGTTATCGCTGCAGGGGGCATCTACACCGGTGAAGATATTAAAAAATTCATCGAAATGGGTGCAGCAGGGGTACAGATGGGAACCAGATTTGTTGCTACTGATGAGTGTGATGCAGACGATCGCTTTAAACAAGCGTACGTTGAAGCACGAAAAGAAGACGTAACCGTTATTAAGAGTCCTGTAGGTCTCCCCGGTCGCGCTCTGAAAAACAAGTTTGTTGAAGACTCCCGAAACGGTCTTAAAAAGCCGTTCAAGTGCCCATTTGAGTGTATTCACAACTGCGCACATGAACAAAGCCCGTACTGCATCGCTGCAGCACTGCTTAATGCTAAAAAAGGCAACCTTTCTCGAGGCTTTGCATTCTCAGGTACTAACGTACACCGTATTAAAGAAATCATTCCCGTAGGAAAACTTATTGATTCTCTGCGAAGTGAGTTCTTATCTACTAAAAAGTAGAACATTCCTTTCTGTTAACAGAAAAAGCCGTGACCATATGGTCACGGCTTTTTTTCGTTATTTTTTCCTACATACAGCATCACCAAATGCCACACAATTCAGGCATGATACCGAGCTATCATGCCTTATTCCACTTTATATATTGAGCTCCAAACATTGTGCAGCCCTGCCCTCTCAACTATGCTTACTAGAAGCAAAGGAGCTGTCGCATGATCATTACTCCAGAACAATTACGCACTAAAATATTATCGTTTTATCCGGAAATCACAAAACAACAGATAGATTTGTCTGTTCAGTTTGATAAAGAAAAAAATGCATGGGTTGCCCAATTATCTAAGCACCATCATGAATTAATTACATATATCGAACCTAAAGATGCGCAGGAATGCTTGAATGGTATTGAATGTGTGTACTTGGGTACTCAGATAGGTCAGTTCATTTTCAATTATTGCAGCGAAAGCTCTGAGTGTAACGTCAAATAAACTTTACACCACTCCTAGGGCTGCCATTTACGTAATCGGCGGGGGACGCGAGCGTATAAAGGCAGTCCTTTTTTTATGCAGAACGTTAATTAGCCCAAAAAATCTGCGATACCCTGAGCTTTAAGCACGTCGATTGTTATGCCACAGCCTGCAAGTAACATGGCGACACTCTCTTTCCCTTCACCGGAAACTTTAAATTCCTGACGTCGCAAACCGGCCGTCATCGCTGCTGACAACAACAACTGAAGCAGCTCTAAATTTCCATGAATCGGGACGCGTAACACCAATTCAACATCAGCAGATGTCGACAACAATTCGAGCAGCACTGCACGCAATTGTTCTGCCTCAACAGCATTTTCGACTGTTGAAACATACAGCGTCACGCTGTTAGAATTGCGCTCATAGCTAAATCCATGCAGCTCTTCTACCTGCTTAGCGGGTTCTTGCTTTGCCGCATCCAAAGTTCCATCAAGAAGCGTTCCTTGCGCCTGAGAATGTTCAGACGGCTCTGCATCGCTGCTGGTTGTTGATTCAGCCTTCTCCGGTAATTCCTGCTGTGCTTTATCTAGTGACCGAGAGGCAATTCCAGCAGAAATGGCTTCTTCAAACAATTCCCCTTCAAGCTCTGCTTCAAGTAAAGCAAACTTGTCATCCGCTATTGAATCAGAAGACAAGGAAGGTGAAGCGTATTCTCTCGGTTGATATGAGCTTACAGGAATATCCGCTGAATCGAGAGGACGTTGCTGGTCTGAAACTCCGTATAAAGGAGCAGCAGATTCACTCTCTTCTAAGGAAGCTACGTCAGTAGACTCAGGATTCTTAGATATTTCAATTTGACGGGCTTCAACATTGCAAGTTTCAACATTGTCAGTACCAATTGGCAACAGTGCTGATTTCCAAGCAGGATTCTTTGAATCAAAAGCTGACATAGAAACAACATGAATAGCTTCTTCAGGAATATCGAGAACCATCTGCAACTGCTCTGTATTAAGCACCGTTGCAAACAAAACGTGTAAGTATGCACCAGACGCCGGTGACGCAAATTGTACGCCAAGCACCTGACCACTTTTGTAGAGGAACTGAAGTAATGAGAAAGGAGTAAACTGGGTACCTGCTAACAGTCCGCTATCATCCAGTTCGAGCACAAAACATGTGCACTCCTGCATGAAATCATCCTGCAGCACATAGCCGGAAACAGAAAAGGCTACGTCCCCCTGCGGGTCGCGTAGCGAATGCATGGCAAGCATCGTTTTTGCGTCAGAAGGCCACGTTGCCTCAATCAGCTCCTTCAATGCATTATTTGCCTTAGAAATTTTCTCAGCATCGGCACTATCAAGAAACGCCACCAGTGCACTGAATGCACGTATGACTTCTCGAATATTCACATACGAAAGTGATAATGTCCGTTTTCGGAACGCCCCGATTACTAGCTGCAACAAATCTACCAGAGCAACTGCATCAGTCAGCCCAAGTAAATTAAAACAGTTAGAAAGTAGCGGGGTTGTATTATATATTGTTGAGAGAAGCACTGCATCTGCCCGTTCGGCAGATACTTCCAAATCCAGAAGGAATGGATCCAAATCATCAAGTACAGTTCGTGCGTCTGTCAGAATTGTTCCAACAAGCGAATCCAGCATTCAAACATCACTCCGTATGGGGAAAAACCCTTGGCATGCAATAAGTCGCAACACCATACCCTGTTATGAGTTCAATGTACACATAGCTTGCACAGCCCCCTTATAACCTGTATGTCACAACCAATGGTTCTCCTTGCCAAATTGTAACCATTGCGTACACTATCCGTTGAACATGTTTTTTGCTTAGGCAATTAGGAGGCATGGAATGTTCAAACGACTTATTATACTTTTTTGTGGAGTACTTATGATGTGCACTGCAACCGCAGCGTCTGCGGCAACGGTGACTAAACTCAAAAATGGTCTTACTGTTTTGATTCAAGAAGATAAGCGTTTTCCGCTCGTCTCAACAAGACTGTATGTACATGCTGGGTCAGGCTATGAAGAGCCTAGGGAAGCTGGCATCAGCCATGTGCTTGAACATATGGTTTTTAAAGGCACTAAAAACTATGCAAAAGGCCAGATCGCTGCAAGTATTGAAAAATTAGGTGGCTATCTTAACGCCGCTACTAGTTTTGATTACACAGTTTATATTGCAGATCTACCTGCTGATGCATGGCAAACTGGACTGAAAGTTTTACGCGATCAGGCATTTTTTGCCAATATTGATGCGGAAGAGCTTGAGTCAGAAAAAAAAGTTATTATTTCCGAACTGGAACGCGGTGAAGACAGCCCGTTCGGTCTTCTTTTCAAAAAGCTGCAACAGCAGACTATGAAAGGTACAACCTACGCATGGCCAATTATCGGCTACCGCGAAACCATCAATTCCTTCACTCGCGAAGATATTACCAACTACATCAAAAAGCATTACCAGCCACAGCAGATGCTGTTGGTTGTATGCGGTGATATAGACGAAAAAGCTGTGCTCGCTGAAGCAGAAAAGCTTTACGGTAGTCTCGAAAACACTGCCAATGTTACCCCGCCATCCGTTGTTAATCTTGACAAACTGGACATGACCGGACCTAACATTCAGGTAGTGGAAGGCAAGTGGAACAAAGTATACCTTGGTATCTCTTTCCCTATTCCGGGGTTTGACGATGTTAACACCACAGGTCTCGACATGCTGGCACAGCTCATGGGTGGAGATAAAACATCTCCGTTCTACCGCAAGTACCAGTATGAAAAACAGTTGGTCGATGCCATCTCCGTATCTGCATACTCTTTTGAACGTGCAGGTCTTATCTATATTACAGCAGTGCTTGATACAGATAAGCTGGATGAATTCTGGCCTGAATTGATGAAAGATTTACGCAACCTCAAGGCTTCTGAATTCAAAGATGAAGACATTGCCCGCGTTCGTTTAAATCTTGAAGACTCACTTTTCCGCTCTAAAGAAACTCTTTCCGGCCTTACTTCCAAGATCGGCATGTTTGAATTCTTCTTTGGCGGCGAACAAGGTGAACAGAATTACCTTGATGAAGTTGATAACGTAAACCGTGAACAGCTTCAGACCCTCATCGACACCTACCTCAAGCCGGAACATTTGCAGGCAACAGTCCTCGCACCACAGGATGGCGAAGTAAGCGGCACCACGCTTACCGCACAGGTAGTTAAAAATTGGGAATCAAAAGATGCTGTAAAAAAACAGCAAATTGCAAAAGACTCCACCGGCGAAAAAGAAGTTATCGATCTCGGTAATGGTCGCCAGTTGATTCTGATTCCAGATACAACTCTGCCATACGTTGCGATTGATATGGATTTCATGGGCGGAGACACTCTGATCAATAAAGATCAGGAAGGTCTTTCCGTACTTGCTGCCCGCGTTCTTACCAAAGGCACAGGTTCCATGGATGCTCCTGCCATTGAAGAATACCTTGCAGACCGTGCCGCATCTGTTGCAGCATCTGCAAGCAGAAGAACATTCTCAGTAAGCGCGCGTTACCCTGCCCGCTTCTCTGGTGACATTCTGAAACTCTTCACTAAAATGGTGCAAACTCCAACGCTGGCTGATGAGGAAGTTAATCGCGAAAAAGTTGATCAGGTAGCAGGCATTAAGTTGCGCGAAGACCAGCCTCTTGGCTTGGCTACACGCAACCTCTTCCCGTTCCTGTTTACTGATTCCATCTACAGTTACTACCATGCAGGCATTCCGGCACAGGTAGAAAAATTCACACAGGCTGACGTTGACGCTTTCTGGAACAAACAGAAATCAATGCCATGGGTAATGGCTGTCGCCGGTGAATTTGACCGTGATGCAATCATCGAATTTGCAAAACAGCTCCCTACACCAACAGAACAACGTCCTGAAAAGTTCGTTCCTGTTTGGAATAAAGATCGCACCAAGTCCATTTCTCTCAAAGACCGTAATCAGGCGCACCTGTTTATGATTTTTGAAACTGTGCCGCTTACCAGCAAAGACACAGCAGGACTTGAGCTCATGCAGACCATCCTCGCCGGTCAGAGCGGATTGCTCTTCAATGACCTGCGCGACAAGCATGGACTTGGTTACACTGTAACGGCCTCAAGTTGGCAGTCCACCATTGCCGGTTTTACCTACTTCTACATCGGCACCGAGCCTGAGAAAGAAGAAGCTGCAATGGCTGGTTTCCGCAGAATCATTAAAGAGATTCAAGACAAGCCTCTTTCTGAAGAGCAGATCAAACGCGGACAAAACTTGATGCGCGGCCAGTACTACCGTGGACATCAGAGCCTCGGCAGTCGCAGTGCAGAAGCAGCAGGACTGGCAACAGCCCAGTTACCGCTCAGCTACAACAAAGACATCGTGGATCAAGTACAAAAACTTACCCCTAAAGATGTTCAGGAAATCGCGAAAAAATATCTCAATGCAGATAAAGCATACATCCTTCGCGTAGCGCCATAAGTATCCGAGTACAAAACATGAAAAGGGGTGAATCCGATGGATTCACCCCTTTTTTTATTATTTTTTCTGAGAAGTTTGTTGTCTCCGACGGGCAAGGGGCCAGCCCCTTGCATCCCCGCGAGAGGGACGCCCTCTCGACTGCGATTAGGCGAGACACTTTTTCTACCATCACGACAACGGCTTTATTAATTTCAATCCATACAAAAGACTGATGAAATAAAATAAGGGTGAGCCTTACGGACTCACCCTTATTACATTCTATGATTACGGCTCTGTTGTGTAGTCTACTAAAAGAAGGTCGAAGCCCGCCGCAACGGTAACAACACCTTTGTTCAGAAAAAACTGATAAGCGATTTATTTACAGACAACCACTACACGTCCTTCTTCAAGGAAATTATGTGCGTTGTTGATCTGTTTTAACAACAAAGCCTGTTCATCTGAGATAACAATATTGCTTCGGGTTTTACCCTGAACACGAACGGCCTTAAGAACCAATGGGTTCGTAGAGCTACGTTTTGAAGCAATAGCCTCTTCCCATGTTCCCGCGTATTCGACCATACCATTTCTCAACGCTACGTTACGGTTAACAACTCGTGGACTGTACAGAACGTGTCCTGTTTCATCTACAATGTTAACGGTAATGGCAGGACTAATCCCCACTTCACGCGCATCAATAAGCAGACCAGTGTAAGCGATAGGTAATACAATGTCTGTCTCGGCGGATTCCTGCTGAGAATCTGGAAGCACTGCGTTTTCAATAGATTCTGCAACAGCATTTGCAGCAGAGTACGGGTTATCATTCACCCGATGAAATGACACATGCTTACCGATAAGCTTCTCAAGGAACATATCGCGCAGAGTAATACTCACGGTAACACTTGCTACGCCATCCTCGGCAAAGGTTGTTGAAGTAATACGAGAATTCTGCATGTCGCCACGCACAAACTGCATAATATCTTCATCTGTCCGCAGAATATTTTTTACACGCAATTTTTCCGTCACCGGAATTTTATTCAAAATCTGAAGTAAATTTTTTCGAGCATCAACAGTAGCCGCACGCATAGTCTTAAGCCGTGCTTCACGACTACTTACCGCAAGGCCTGTTGAAAGACTTTTGCCTTTTGCTGTCACAGTACCCGTAAGCCAGTTTATTGCCCCATGAGCGTACTCTTGAATAAATCCTGGCTCATACGGTGTAAAATTTTCCAGCTCGAAACCCTCTTTCGAAAAAAGCGGAGCCTTCGGAATTTCTGCAGAGAGCTCTGCCCCCCCCTTATACCAGGAAGGAACGAAATTCTGCTCATGCTGTGCATGCTGTATCGGCTGCTGTGGTTGATATTGAAGCGTTGGAACAACTTTGCTTAGCGCTGTCTCAGAAATATTGGAAGCATCATGCATGTTCTGCTTTTCATATAGTTCATTCTGACTTTCGCTCTGCACCTGAGCTTCTACTTCGCGTATGGCCTGCTCAATAAGTTGAATCTGTGTTGCTTCTGTAGATGCACTTTCTGCAACAGGTGTTGCCATAGTGCTTGAAGCTTTAATTGCAACAGAATCTACCCCCGTATTTTCTGCTGCGGCCTGAGTTCCGAATAGTAATGTTGCCATGCATACGCTTGCCAACACTCTTTTACTCACCATGTCACCCTCTCAAATTACTACCACATTACAAAAGCCTCAAAGTAGCTTCCAAATGATCCAACCAAATATCTACAAAGCTGGAATATTCAGCAAGACCAAGCACCATAGGTGTACAACGTATACCTGCTGCTTCGATCTGTGACTTCCATGAATCATCATCACTGCCAGCCATGTCGTTGCGCGCATGGCGACCAACAACAGATAGAAACGGCATCAGCCACACACGCTTAATTTCTCTAACCGCCAATTCAGGTAAGATATGTTCAAGCGTATGATTACCATCCATTGTTCCAAGAAAAATATTCGGATCAATCTGTTGCAACTGCTGGTAAACTGCATCATAGCAGCTATCACCTTCATGGGATGATCCGTGCCCCATAAAGACAATTCCCTCCTCCACTTTCCGGCTAGGAGGAATATGTCGAATAATCGCCGAAACAACCTGTGCGATGTCTTCTTCTGAATTTAGTAACGGCGCCCCGACACTTACGTTCTGCAAACGACTTGAGGTTACAAGAGTCTTTGCATGAGCGCATAAATCTTCATATTCCACACCGGGAATAATATGCAATGATTGCACTGCAATATGTGTATAATTTTCAAAAGCCATCTTCTCCAGCGCCTTAACAACAGAATCTCGTTTTACACGCTGCGCAGCAAGACGGTCACGAATAAGCTCAGAAGTAAACGCAAGCCGTACATTTACCCCGTCAAAACGCGAACGCACCCGCTCATCAAGAAGCCTGAGTGTCTGATGCGCCTGCAAGTTATTAGCGCCAAATGCCACAAGTAAAATACCTTTTTTCATATACACACGCTAATATAAGTCTGGTGGTGAATGGAGACCAGGAGATCCGAAAACCGTTGTCAGAAGCTGGTTGCACAAAATAAGGTCAATAAATTTGAACAAAATAAATTAGCTAATCTGCGCACAATTAGCAAGGTTATCCATAATTAGAAGATCTCCGTACCCATCAGAAAATGTTGAACAATACAGTTTTATCGAGGTCAAATCGAACATTTTTTTACTTCATCGCCTTCATAAGGCACGCAGATAATAACATACTATCTATCCGATAACTTACTATTTTTCGTTCATATCTCTAAATTTGACCTTGCCTCTATCTACCGTTACAACAGCACAAATTTTATCCTTCCTTTAAGAGGTTTCTATATGAATTTACTCGTTACGGGCGGTTGCGGCTTTATCGGCTCCAACTACATCCACTATATCTTCAATACATTCAGCGACGTCACAGTCGTTAACATGGATAAACTCACCTACGCGGGTAACCTTTTAAATTTACAAGCCATAGAAAAGAAACACGGCGAAAAACGCTACTTCTTCGAACATGCTGACATTGCCGACGCAAACGCAGTGGCTGCCATCTTTAAAAAGTACGAGATTGATGCTGTTGTAAACTTCGCTGCCGAGTCACATGTTGACCGTTCTATTAATGATCCATCACCTTTCATTACTACGAACGTTATGGGCACACAGGTACTGCTTACAGCTGCACGCAAAGCAAATATTAAACGTTTTGTTCATGTTTCCACTGATGAAGTGTACGGCGACCTCTCACTCGATGACCCGGCATTTACAGAAGAAACACCGCTTCATCCAAGCAGCCCGTACTCTGCATCAAAAGCTTCTGCAGATATGCTTGCATACGCATTTTACCGCACCTATGGATACAATGTTTCCATCACCCGCTGTTCCAATAACTACGGGCCATACCAGTTCCCAGAGAAGCTCATTCCATTGATGTTCAGTCTCGCATCAACCGACAAGCCATTACCTGTATACGGAACCGGCATGAACATCCGCGACTGGATTCACGTATCTGACCATTGCAGAGGCGTGCACCTTACACTTCTGAAAGGTAAAGCAGGCAAAGCCTATAACTTTGGCGGCAATGCAGAACGTACCAACCTTGAAGTTATCCGGACAATTTTGAATGATCTTGGAAAACCAGAGGACCTTATTACTTTTGTTAAAGATCGTCCGGGACATGATCGCAGATATGCAATGGACTACACCCTTGCACAAAAAGAACTTGGGTATGAACCAGAATACTCCTTCGAGCGTGGCATCAAGGAGACTCTCGATTGGTACAGGGACAACTCGAATTGGCTAAAAGATGTCCAGTCCGGTGCGTACCTTGACTTCATGAAGAAATGGTACGGAACCAAGTAACTAGCCCCTACATAAAAAAATACAATCGCCACTGGAAATGAGCATCTGCCCAATTTCAGTGGCGAAGTCGTTCTATCCAGCAGGCAGCAATATATCGTACAAGTGAGCAGCAGACTTACTGTTTTTAACGACTAGCTCTTCTTTTTGTGCGATTCTTTCTTGACGCATCACCATGCGAGTATTTACTCACTCAGTAATTAAATGCTGCTCATCACAATGTCATAACGTATAGACTCATTTAGCAGTCTACAAAGAGCTTCTTAATCCATAGTGAACCTTGCCGAATGATACCTTTTCTTGGATATCACTGATAGCAACGCACGAACGCTCTCGTTTTATGTACCAAAATTTTACTCACTTACATTCTTGAATAGTTGAAAGGATACTGCTGTGAATCTCGTTAATACATGTAAGACACTCCTAAAAGATGCTGTTTCCGCCAGTTTCGACCTGTACAAAGTAATGATCCCAGTCATCATTATTGTAAAACTGCTTCAGGAACTCGATCTCATCCAATATCTCGCAGTGCCTCTCAAGCCAATCATGAGCATTGCAGGACTTCCTGCTGAAATGGGTCTTGTCTGGGCAACATCGATCATCGTTAACTTGTACAGTGGCCTGATTGTATACATCTCAATGGTTCCGACAATGGACCCCTTAAGCGTTGCTCAAATAACGACACTTACCACAATGATGCTTTTTGCTCATTCTCTCCCTGTTGAATGTAAGGTGGCTCAAAAATGTGGCGTCTCCATGACGGGACAAATTCTTGTCCGCATGATCTCTGCATTTTTAATCGGTTTTTTGATGAACCTTGTTTTTACAAAAACTGGCATCTTTGCAGAACAAAGCAAAATCCTTTGGGAACCACAACTCCCTGAAGCCGGCATTATTCCTTGGGCGTTAAACGAAGCTAACAACCTTGTTTACCTGTTTTTTATCATCCTTACCCTTTTTGCCATAATGCGTTTACTCACATATTATGGCATAACAGAAAAGCTCAACCACCTACTTAAGCCAGTTCTTCAAGCTATCGGCATTGGTAAAGATGCTGCAACCCTTACAGTACTGGGCTTATCACTAGGTATCACATACGGTGGCGGCTTAATTATTCATGAAGTCAAATCAGGCAAACTGTCCAAGCGCGATGTATTTGCATCATTAACCCTTATGGGGCTCGCTCACGCACTTATTGAGGATACTCTTTTAATGATGCTCCTTGGCGCGCATTCAAGTGGAACCCTCTGGACACGCCTTATCTTTGCCATTATTTTCGTTGCGATCATGATGCGTTTCTATTCTAACGAGACAGCCAAAGCAGTTCAAGGAACGGACTAATAAGGAAATTTGATGGGTAAAAATATATGGATCAACGCCGGAGAAACCTCTGGAGATCTACATGGCGGCAAGCTCATGGAAGCTATTTCTACCATAGCACCCGACACCACTTTTTGTGGAATGGGTGGGCAGGAGATGCGCGCCAAAGGTCTTGACGCAGTTTTGCGTGTTGAAGATCTTTCCGTCATGGGCGTTACGGAAGTTCTCGGAAAACTGTTCGACATTTTTAAAATGCTGAAACAGATCAAAAACGAGTTAGAGAGACGTCGTCCCGATGCAGTCATTCTCGTTGATGCACCAGAGTTCAACTTCCGTGTAGCCAAGTATGCTTACAAGCTCGGCATTCCTGTTTACTACTACATATCCCCGAAACTGTGGGCATGGCGTACAGGCAGGGCTAAGTTTATTGCTAAGCATATCACCCGTCTTTTTTCTATCTTACCGTTCGAGGTTGAATTTTATAAGCAATTCGACATGGACATTGATTATATTGGCAACCCGCTTGTAGACGTAATTGACTGGCCTTCAATTGACCATATTCAACCAGTAAAGAATCGCATTGGTATTCTTCCCGGAAGCCGTAAAAAAGAAATTGAATCGCTCATGCCTCAGTTTGCTCTAGCAGCTTCCATTATGGCAAAAAAGAATCCTGAACTGGAATTTCACTGCATACAGGCACCAGGTATTTCACAGGAGCGATTGCGTGAGTTATGGACATGTTCCGTTCCGCTCACAATTCACAATCCTGAAAATAGATATGAATTCATGCGCGGTTGTACCATGCTCATTGCAGCATCCGGCACAGTAACTCTGGAATCTGCCCTTGTAGGTACTCCGACATTAATCACCTATCAGCTTTCTAAGCTGACTTTCTTTCTGGGAACAAAACTCGTCAAAGTTCCATATGTTGGATTACCCAACCTCATTATGGGACGCGAAGTCTTTCCAGAACTTTTACAGGAAGATGCAAACGGTGATGTTATAGCTCAACGAGCATTGGCATGGATTAATACTCACGGAAAGCTTGATGCTATCCGTAACGACTTAAAGACACTCCGCACAAAAGTTGGTGAACCAGGTGCTGCCGACCGCGCTGCGAAACTAATTATCGAAGATTTATCAAAATAAAGATATTGCCTTCTGGACAAGTGGAAAATAAGCATTATATTCTCTGAAAGGTAAAAAACGTAGTACTGTCTTTCAAACACTGCATTTTCTGCTTGCAGGGTCTACTAAAAAGACGTAAACACTTTCGCCTGCGTGAATGGATTCTGCTTGCAGGATACACCATTACAACGCACAATAAACCATCTGTCGTTAGTTCCCATTTTTTGACTGACAACAGATACTCCCAATTTGGGGGCGCACTGGTTTCGACGGGGATAGAAGAAACCGGAGTTGCAGGTCGAGGCGCCGCTGGCCTCGTTAAAAGCGGCACTAAAGTAATTGCAAACGATTACGAATACGCAATGGCAGCTTAATTGACCGCCACGTTCTCTTTGTTGACGTCAGATAGACTTAGAGAATGACAAAACACTATCCGACTAGTTTCAGTGGGCGTTTGCTGCAGCTGAGGCGAAACTTATACAGCTAACTGGTCTTACGTCGCCTGTTCTGGGGCAAAGCGGAAGACGAGACAAATTAATCCAGGACTAAACCTGTAGATGCTTCGAGTGGACCATTCTCGGACGCGAGTTCGATTCTCGCCGCCTCCACCATGAGGTACTTTTAAAGGGTTTCAGTAGATTTCAAAATCTTCTGAAACCCTTTTTTTATGGGGACTTGGAACCTCTCGAGGGTTCTGGGGGTAAGTTGACAGCAATCGCATTGTGGGGGCACATTTGGGGGCACATTCTGTTTCCCATTATGAGGTGCCCCCAATGAAGCTGACAGACGTTGCTATCCGTGCCCTAGAGCCGGATGCTAGGACAAAAAAGTATTTCGACGGCAATGGACTTTACCTAGAAGTCACCCCGAGCGGCTCCAAATACTGGCGCTGGAAATATCGCTTTGAAGGCAAAGAGAAACGTCTTGCCTTGGGGGTCTATCCTAAAGTCTCGCTGAAAGAAGTAAGGCTACTTCAAAAAAGCGCTTCTGTTCTCCTCCGTGAAGGAACAGATCCCGCTGCCCAGAAAAAAGAAAAACAAGCTCCGGTAATCACTTTTCGCCATGTTGCAGAAGAATGGCTCGCCAAACAACACCAATGGAAGCCAAACCATCGCCGCACTGTCGTAGGTCGTCTCAACAACGACGTGTACAACACGCTAGGCGACCGCCCTATTGACGATCTGCAACCGATCGACTTCCTACATGCCTTACGCCATATAGAAGCCAGAGGAGCCCACGTTACCGCACACAAGGTAAAGGGTATCTGCGGGCAGATCTGCCGCTACGCTGTCGCCTCCTGCATAATTCCAAGCGACCCTACGCGCGATCTTAAAGGCGCTCTCACTCCTCCCAAACGCAACCACTTTGCAGCCTTCACCACCAAGGAAGAAGCCGGTGCCCTTATGCGTGTCATAAAAGGCTACAACGGCTTCTTTGTTACTAAGTGTGCTCTGCTCATGACTGCCTACACGTTCACTCGTCAGGGCGAGCTACGGCACGCAGAGTGGACAGAGGTAGACTTGAGTGAACGCCAGTGGATTATCCCAGCGCACAAAATGAAGATGAAGCGCGAACACATAGTACCTCTTTCAGATCAAGTAATGGAGCTGCTGCTTGAGCTGCGAAAAGTAAGCGGACAAGGAAAGTATCTTTTCCCGTCATTACGCACAGACGAAAAGCCCATAAGCGAAAACACCTGCCTTGCAGCCCTTCGCCGCATGGGTTTTACTAAAGACGAAATGACAGCGCACGGATTCCGCGCCATGGCATCGTCAATTTTGAATGAGGCAGGCTACAATCCGGACGTGATAGAAATGCAGCTAGCGCATGTCCCTGCCAACAAAATCCGGGCAGCGTACAACCGCGCTCAGTACCTTCCAGAGCGATACAAATTAATGCAAGACTGGGCAGACATGTTGGATGCCTTTGAATCGCAGAAAAGCTAGGCTACATGCGGCATTGCAGGCGTAGAGAAAAAATGCGCTTGCACAGTGCTTTTCTGTTTTCGCCATGAAGTTTTAAATAAAAAAACAAGACAAGCTCATAACTTTCGGCAAGTTATGAGCTTTTTCTTTAATCCTAAGTAGTCTTCTCTTTTGCACAACTTGGCAAAACGTTGCAAAAAGTGCAATTGGCTATCCCACCATAATATCCAGTACTGGCGGGCTCTGGCACCCTGTTTTGCACCCCTCGCTAATTGCAAAAATGTGGCAAAAAAATGCTCGAAGGCGGGAGCGGAGGAGTGTTTTTTATTCTGGGATGGAGTTTTTTGCTCATGAAAAACTCAACCACTTTCCTAATATTATTTAGTTTTCCATTTTTCATATTGTTATTCACTCACTAGGTATTGTACACCTAAAGCACAAAAATACTGAGGGAGACAACATGGAAAAAAGACGCTGTGCAATCTGTTCTAGCCTTCTCACTGAAGACAATAAGACTGCTGAACATATTATCCCCAACTCAATTGGTGGAAAACGAACTGTTACTTACTTTATTTGTGACAAATGCAACAATGAAAAAGGTGAAACTTGGGACTTTGCATTAAGCGAGTCTTACAAAGACCTAGCCTTATTCCTCAGAATCAAGCGAGATCGAGGAACAGTTCCCTCACGAATAGTATCGACTACTGCCGGTGAGGAATTTATCCTTGATGCTACAGGAAGAATGACCATCCCAAGACCCACTTATAACAAAACAATTACAGACGAAAAAATCCATATAACAATGACGGCTCGAAATGATGCTGAAGCTGAAAAAATGATTAAGGATGTAACCAAAAAATACGCTAAACAAGGAAAGAAGGTTGTTTTAACAAAAACGACGTCCTCCACCTATCCTAAAGGCATGCTCTCTTCTGATATGCAATATGGTGGGGAGGAAGTGGGGCGTTCTTTTATTAAATCCTTGCTTGCTCTCTTGAGCACTACAATCGTCCCCGTTAATTCTTGCCAGGACGCCTTAAATTACTTGCAAGGCTCAACCCAAGCCAATTTTGGATACTTCTATTCATCCGATTTAATTAAAGACCGCCCAAGACTACCTATTCATTGTCTTCATGTGGAAGGGGACACTACCCACGGTCTCATCAAAGGATATTTAGAATACTTTGGGTCAACACGAATCGTATCGTGTCTATCTTCAAACTATACGGGTGCAGAGTTCAGTGAAACCTATTCGATAAATCCACTAACTGGTGAGGCGCTGAATTTAAAAGTAGATTTATCTACAATCACTCCTGAGAAAATTCAAAGCAGTTATGAATACAACGAAACTCCAAAAGGTGCTTTAGAAAAAACATTCGACCATTTCTTACCTGACATACTAGCTAATCATGAGGAAGAACACTGCAAAGAGGTCGCCAGAGAAGCTACTCAATATGCTTTTGCAAACTGTGGAGCAGAAGAGGGAGAGATTTTGACAGAAGAACATATCCACAACATTATTAAACACGCAACGAGCTACCTTGCACCTTGGGGAGAACATCAACTCAACAGAAAAAAAATTAATTAGCAATACGTACAATAAAGCCCCCTACATTGGCAGGGGGCTTCATATTTCTATTCTTAATTTTCTATTTCTATTCTGTAACCCGTTCTTCCATTCCGTCGAAGTGGGCGGCGCAGTCTTCTACGGCCTTTTCCATGGATTGGAGGATGAAGACTAGCTCTGGGTATTTATCGCCGAATTCTTCATGCATTAGGTTTAGGGAACGGGCGATATTGTAGAGATTCATTACGTGATCCGGCTGCTCTACTGGCTGACTCATGCTGCTACCCTCCTATCAACTGTATTAGCGAGTTGAATGAGCTTGTCTGCAATGTAGTCCAGCGCGAGGCTGCTTTCTGTTGTGGAAGTGTCTTTGCGGATCTGTTGGAGCGTTGCAGCTGCGTCGCGCAGCTCGTCCATGCTTGGAAGCATTCCGGTTGGAATGTTGGTTGATTGTGCCATGAGGCAACTCCTTTGGATTTTGAGATTTTAAGAGCTTACCATTGTCAATAAAAAAAGGTTGGGAGCTCTCAACCGTCCAAAGTACGGCAGAAGGTTTTCCCCTTGCGGGTGTTGTATGACCTTCGTACTCCCAACCAAAATATTTGGCATATGTAAGTAAAGATGCTTCCTAGCGCAAGATGCACGTATCCTAGGGATAAAGCATTTTGAACGTTGGACGCAAAAAAACCACTTCTTACGGGAGCGGATGGCCGCTTTGGACTAAAGGCGTTGAGAGCGCCTAGGAGAATTTATGCTTTACAATTGAACTGATTGTCAACATGTTTAGGAAAAGCATGGAATATAAAAGAGATAAGGACTTGTTGATATGAAATGTAAGTTGTGTGGCGGGGAATTTGATAAGCTTGCTAAGTCACATGTCATCCCCAAATGGTGCTCAGCAGAAATATCCACGGACCAATCACCGCTTGTAGAAGTCAACAAATGGGGAACACCACCAAAAAAAAGACGTACAGGGCACTTTGACCCAAACATTCTGTGTCATTCATGCGAAAAAAAATTCGGAAGAATTGATGATCGTGCTGCAAAACTTTTTTGTGAAACCAAACCGTTGACACAACACTCACGATATTTAGAATTTGATGAAAAACACAAAAGAACTGCACTACTATTTGTACAATCAATGCTTCTCAGAGCTTCACTAAGCGATATGGATTACTTCTCAAAAGTTTCTTTAGGGCCCTATGAACAGCCTTTTGCAAAATCTCTTGAAACCGAAGCCCCTCACCCGAACACTCAAGGGTTTATTTTTAAAATGGCTCGCTCTGGCATTCTCGAACAAGGACTTGGTTTTGAGCCTCAAAAATACCGTCAGAATGGAAAACGTGGATACAGATTTTACTTTGGGCACTATCAGACATTTATCAGATTTGAACACTCTACCCCATTAATCTCAAATAACACTTTCGAACTATCGTCATCAGGCAATCTAATCATTGGTATTCAAGACTATTTTGACGATGAGTTAGAATCGATAAAAAGATTTATCGCTACTCACCGTTCTATGCCTTACGCAAAAAAACGTCGTAAAAAGTAACACACTTTCATCAAGTATCTTCCTTAAGAAAGAGTAATTACATGAAATGCAAGCTATGCGGCAACGAGAAGAAAAAGCTCGCAAAGTCACATATCATCCCCAAGTGGTGCTACAGCCACATTCTTAAAGACAACTCAAGAATTATAATGAAACAAGGCGGAATTCCTTACCCAAAGAGGATACCGACCGGAATTTACGACAAAAAAATACTTTGTGCGGACTGTGAAAAAAAATTTGATTACATCGATAGTACCGCGTGTAATCTGTTTTGCCATACTCCCCCTTCAACAGTAAGTTCAGAATATTTAGAATTCTCTGGACGCCACAAAAAAACTGTTCTTCTTTTTATCCAATCTCTTTTATTGAGAGCAACATTAGCTTCATCATCTTTTTTCAGAGGAGTTAACGCGCACGAGTATATAGAAGGCTTCCATCACGCCATCCTCACACAGACCCCTTTTCCAACGGCACGCTGTGCAATAATCAAATCAGAACTACCTGACGCACTTCTAGTACAATCCTTCGGAACAGATGGGGAGTATGTGGTAAACTTTTACGGCTACACATGTACCATTTGCTTTAAGCAAACTACGGAACTTCTCAATAGCCCAGCAGATTTCATTAATAACAGTTGGTTCCGAATTTATATTACTCATAAACTTTTTACCCATGAGCATGAAGCACTTGTGAATTCGAATAGCGCGACTAGAGCTCAACGAAGCATGACTGAATAAAAAAACTCCCGCCTCATTGAGACGGGAGTTTTAAGAAATCTTACGAAAACAAAAAACCCTGTATTCACAGGGTGTTTTGTTTATATTGCTAGATCTAAAACCTCTAACCGCACTGAAGCAGCCATTGGAGAAACCTTAAATTTAAATGCTAAATCATGAGGTGAAGCACCATTTTGTCGAACAAACTTTTTAACTTCTCTTTCTGGCATTAATAACTCACCAGCAAAGTTGTTTGCTTCCCATTCTTGGGGATTCCTTACTCCACAGCGACCATACTTGCCCGCTTTAGGATTAGGCCATCCGGCATGCAAAAAAAGATGTCCTAACTCATGTGCGAGAGTAAAGTTATCACGAAGCTTTGAAGTATGTTGAGGAAGAAAAATTGTAAAACTTCCATCCTCACCCACTTCTAAAGTTTCTGAATTGCCATCTCGATAACAAATCCTACCTTTGTTCTCCTTAACCCAAGCGGCAAGAGACTCTCCAGCAGAAGAAGAAACTAGAGTTCCAAGCTCAGCACGTAAGTTTCTGGCTTCCATATACACATTCTCTAACCTTGCATTGCTATACATAACTTCCTCTCTTACCTAGATCTTAGCCAGAAATGAGACTTTCGTAAACTAAAAAGGGAGATCTCCCCCTACTCGCTTGCGCAAAATATAAAAAACCAATAAGTACGTGGCACTGGAGAATATAATGTTACGTCTACTACTCAAATCCCTCTTAGCTCTAACCGTTCTTCTGTTACTACTTATTTTATTAGTGCATTGGACACCTCTTGCTAATTCAATATGGGTAAGAAAATCAGGGTACGATCTCGTAAATCTCTACACACCAATAAATTCGTTCATCTCTACCCTAGGTATCCTAGGTATTATCATTACACTACGATACCAAACTAAATCTAGAAAACATGAACAGTTCGAGACAATTTTCTTTAATATGCTCTCGATTCATAATAAAAACTGTAGAGAACTCACTTATGAGATCCCCTCCCAACCAAGTTCTACTCGGCCCCTTTGTCCTTCTGCGAAAAAAGAAACACCAACCGGCTTAACAGCATTTCAATCCTACTTCAATTTACTGCAAAAAATATATCAGTCCCTTACAAAAGAAGAGTTAAATCTTGAAGACGTTTATGAACTTAAATCAAATACAACTGTTTATTCTGAACTAGAACAAACGGTTCAATTCTACACTTCTGAAGAACAATTTGCACTTCCACCCAAGCGAGCACTCTCACTAGCGGTTCAAACGATGGACCAACTCACAAATTTTGCTCTATACCCATATTTTATCCATTTTTATAGAACGCTTAAACATGCAAAAGAAAACATTAAAGAAGATGAGTATGCAAAAATATTACGTGCTCAGCTATCAACATATGAATTTTGTCTCGTATACCTCAACGCACTTGTTTCCGATGACAAAAAAAAGAAAAACAGTGTCGATTCAAAATTGAAAGAGTTGATCCAAGAAACAATTTTTTTCCATAATTACCGATCTGCATATCCAAGTTTGCTCTCTGAATTTGAAATTGATAATCTTCAAAACTATTCAGACACAGCCTTTAGAGAACAAACACTTATTGCAACACTCTCTACATATTGTGACACTATCCTTCTATACAAAAACATTATATTTACAGCATGTTGGATAGCTGCAATTTGGAGCATATTTTTTATTCTCTGCTACATATTCTCATCTCCAATCACCCTATAATAATAAATCATTCTACGTTACGCCACATACGCCACGTATAGATATGACCATAGTAACACCCCGAGACCACCGTCCAGTACCACAATAAACAAACAATCCCTCCAAGAGAGCAACTATTCAATTGGAGGGATTTCCTTACAAGCTCAGTATACTTTCCTACCCCCTAATCCCATCAACCCTCCCTCTACATTCTCCAACCTCATCCCCATGCCCTGCAATCACTCCGCTTTGATTCGGTGTACCTGTGGCGGCTCCAGAAACTCGATGTGTATGGCTTGCCAATACGTGCAGAGCGTCGCGAACCTCCTGCCAGACTGTCAGCATTTCATCCAACAGGGATACGCCGCCATTTCCACCACTCCCGATTTTAATCTTTGGTGCAGCTATGGTGAACACGCCGTCTGCGGTGTGGGTTGTGGCAGCGTTTGAGGTAACGCTTATTGTGCCCATTACGGACTGCGTTGCTTTGCCGCCGATTGTTTCTGTACGGGTTCCGGCAATGGTCTGGGTGAAGTTCTGGCCGACTGTATTGGAGTCTGCACCCTGTATGTTGCTAGTTCGGCTGCCCTTAACTTCTGTTTGCTGATTCTTACCCACTGCTACGCGGTGGTTGTCCGCCACTACGAAGCGCAGATCGCGCGCTGTTGTCAGGTTCAGACTATTCACGGCTGCTATGTTTGTGCGCCCGCCGGATGTAAAATTCATAGCGCCTAGGGCTTCTACCGTTTTTACGCCGCCTATTTCTTCAGAACTATTCTCCGCTATGGTGCGCAGCTCACGCGAAAGCTCGTCCACAGCTTCCACGCAGCGCCGTACATGCCGCAGGCTGTCATCCGTAATTGTTGCCTCACTGGTTCGCAGCCAGTTCCCTTGCGTATCTGCACTCTGGTAGACTGTGGCAGACTGCTGCCAACGTAGTTCGCCGTTAGTTAACTGTGGTAGAGAAAGCCCCATCGGATAAATTTGCCGAATCACCGGATGATCGGCTCTACCATAGGCAAAGCCCAGAACAACCAGCGCGCCTGCTTCGGGAAAGGCAAACAGACCGGATTCCATGCCCGCACCCACCGGCACGGGCAGCGGTACTGCCTCATAAATGGGGAATGCTTTGTCCCGCGTGCCTTCCGGCGTAAGAATCTCCACATCTACAGCGTAACGCGGTCTAAACCGCTCGCTTGTGCCGCCATTCTCAGGTGCATCACACACTTTTAGTACCCGTGCGTAGCGATCCAGATGCAAGCCCGCTGTCAGCTCTGGAAAGGTTCGCAGCACAATTTTTTTAATGAGGTCACGCATGATAAAACCACCTACAACTATTCATAATTTTACTATCAAAGCTTGACTGTTTACTTAATCAGTCGTTAGAGAGTTGCTGCCCCATTTGGGGGGCATACCCAGAAAAGGGGGGAGGGTTCTTGTGCTTTTTTCTACGCCAAAAAAGCTCATGCCAGCCCTCTCCCTACTATCCCACCACCATCTTATGGGCTGCTAGCTAGGCAAAAAACTAAACACTCTTTTCTTAATAGGCTTACGCTCACTTTAAGCAGCAACACCATAACCCAACATCAAATTAGATTAATTTTAAAAATCGCTTCCCATCTTAACCTTTTCTTAACCACCCTGATCACTATACTCCCACGCAAACCCAACCGGTTTCTAATGTTGCCTGCCCTGCAATTAGGGCAGTGACTTAAAGCAAGGGAAGAACCACCCCCCAGAGCTATTCATACGTTCTTCCCTTGCTTTTTTATCCCACCACCATCTCATGGCCTATCAGCTGTAACGACTTTACACGCTGCCCATTCAGCAACACACCCGCACGCAGCGCAGGAATTACCGGAAGCACCTTTGCTCCGGCTGCTGTTACGCCTGTAAAAAACTTTTCTTCAATATCCACTGGCCGCGTTGCCCAGCGACTATGTTTCCATGAACCTACAAAGACAGAACCGTCCGGCTGCGGCTGCCAGAAATAGTCTTCTATGCCGAACATCGCACCGAGCTGATCCATGCCATGGTAGCCACTGCCGAGGGTATGAAAGTGCGGAATCTTGCGATCTGAATACGGCTGCTCCGGAACAGTAAAGGCAAGGTCTGTTTTGTCGCTGTAGACGCGCAGAACATCGCGCAAGGTGGGGTGTCGTAGGCTTATGGGAAGCTGATAGCTTAGGGCTGCCGCCATTTCTCTGCAAAAAATCTTCTGCGTTGCAGCATCTACCGTATGGCTGCTTTCAATGTAGCCGGTGAAAAATAGTTGGTCCTTGTTCTGACTGGAATAGCCAAGCCGAAACTGTACTATGCCGCTAAGCACACACGGCGACTGCACACGAAACAACGCGCGACCGGACGTGTTAAGTTCCAGCCGCACATCATCTTCCACAAGCTTGCAGGGTTTGCCGCCGATATAGAGCGATTTTCGCAGCTTCATGCCAGCGCCCTGTCTATTTTATGCAGAATATTTTCGAGCATTGTTAGTGGCTCCTGTGCGGCCTCGGCTGTCTGCGGCATAGGTTGCGAGGCTTCCTGCTTTGGAGCAATGGCTGCACCTTCACTCTTTTGCGCTACCGGCTCCGGTGCTTTTTCACGCTTTTCCGCTTTCTCCGGAACACTCAAATATTCTCGCAGGGTGAAGGAAACCGCCCACGCTTGCTGCCCTTCTATCGGCTTCCAACTAAAGCGATCGGACACGCGCACCTGCTTTATGCCTGCGGCGTTGGCTTCACGGTTTGTAATGTTGTACACCTTGCCCTCACCATGCTCGCCGCGTGCTTCTATTACGCGGATTAATTCGCGCAGCTGCTTTGCATCCTCGCATCGAATATTGGTCGATACGCTCAGCTTTTTCGGTTTTACGCCCTTATCCACACGCGCCGTGCCGCTTGTTTCTCCGGAAAGATCTTCTGTGCGAATTTCCAACTCTCCGGAGACGGTCAAATTGTAGCCTGGTACATTGAATCCGCTCAGCTGCAAATATTCTGTCATAGCCCAAGCACCTCCCTTAATACCTTCAATTGCGGCGGGGGCGCGAGCCAGCACATGGCGGCGCTCAGTTTGTACACGCTTGAGGGAGTGCCGCTTTTAAGCAGCTCGCCGCGAAGCCCTGCAAGGCTGCCTTCACGATACAGCGCTTTTCCTGCGCCGCCCTTCATGCTTTCTACAAGCTGCTGCCATGCCTGTTCTGCCTGCTGAATATGCGCTGCTTTCTTATCCATAAGCGCCGCAAGTTGTGCCTCCGGCGTGGTTGATTCGTTGTATCCTTCGCCCACTGCCACAAGGCGCCCCAGACGCGAATCCACAGAGCGAACAGCTCCGTGTTGTCGCAGATCCCGTTGCTGAAACTCCGGCCAAATGCGTCCTGCAGGAGTAATAAGTTTATCTTCCTCGTGCGTGTTCAGCGCATTTGCCCGACGCATAACAAGCTGCAATTCCGTTACCGGAAACACCTGTAAAAACGCATCGAGCTGCTTAACAAAATCCGAATGCGTTGCGCCATACAGCAGAACAAACACGGCTGCCAGTTTACCGGAAGGCAGCGCTTCCTCCGCATCAACAAGCTTATTGCCTAGCGCCGTAAGCGCATCGTTAGGAGTAAGATAACTGTACTCGCCGCGACGATGCCCAACCGTATGCACATACGGATGCACGCACACGCAGCGCCCCGACTGCGCAGTGATATCAATCAACGCGCTTCGCAAAGTCGCAACCGTTGCCGCACCAGAAGAAAGTGGATTACGCGCAGCCGGCACAACTCCAGTAATAGAAGAAAGCCGCCCTTTGCTGCCAGCCAGTTCGCCAGCAGCTCCGGACAGCACAGGAGACAAAGAGTTACGAATGCTCGCTCCGGTCGGAGCAAAAGAAATATTAGACCACAGCACTAAGCGTTACCAATTCTGCACGCAGCGCCTGTGCCTGCTCTTCCAGCTCAACAAGGCGATTGTCGTCAAAGTCTGTAGATGTGCCCGCAAGTTTTGCGCGCAATGGGCGAACAGAAGCGAGATCATTGGCTGTTAGGAGGGATTGGATTTCTGTGATTCTTTGTTGGGCTTTTTCTGCTTGGGTAGGTTCTGGGGGGACAATAGCGTCAAGGCGAGCCAACTCTGCTGTTACAGCATCAATAAATGGCTGTACGATAGAAGAATCCGTACTGTTTTCTTCATACAACCCTTTATCGTTAAGCAGCTCCTGCCTAATCGTTGTACCGTCATAGTGCATTGCGTGAAGAGTATCCGGAGCTGCGAAAGAAAATTGAACGGGCTTACCGTTAAGAATTATTAAATTGTCCGATGGAATTACTGTAAGCTTCATAACAGCTCCTACAAACGTTTTATGAGGAAAAGACCGATGTATGGCGGGCGGTTTTCGTGTGCTTGAGAGGCGCCAACCGCATCAGTCTGAGCAGATATGCTGGGTGAATCTTTTGATAAAAAATTAGTCAGACCGCCCAAGTTGGTCTTATTACCAGAGGGGATAGGATGAACATGGGCAGGGAGCGTGTTTTCGGTCAGTGTAACTTGTTTTGAACCACCGACGTCACCTAAGTTGTACTCTCCACCAGCACTTACAATAAATCGGTCTACTGCATTTATTGTCGGAACCATCCTTCCGTCTGGCGCTTCATATGTGCGACCGTCACACACACCGTAATTTAAATCTGGCAGACCTGTTTTTACATCAACAGGTCTACCTTCTGCACTTACAGCACCATCAAACCAAATACAGCCACCGTGGATCCCTGCCGAATGCACCTCTGCATTCCCCATATGATCAGTTATTAATTTTGTAACCACGGTAATAGCAGTAGAGATAGCCGCTGTAACCTTAACCATCGTGCTATGCGGATCTTCTTTATCCTGTGCATGAGAATCTGCTTTGCCTTTCAAATACTCCACAAGATCGCTAACAACTTCTTCCGTTCTGCGGGTATCCGTAACCACACCTGCAGCGTCAATTTCTGCCACCTTCACTAAGTAGTGTTTGGCCAGATTGGCATCTACAAAATCTGCCTTGTTCTGCACCAAAACTGGCTCAACCACCGACACAACATCACTGCCCTGCTGCTGCAGAGACACATCAAGAAATACATGTTTTGGCAGTGCGGAAACAGTAAGCTGTGTATCGTTTTTAAGAACACAGCGGATGCCTTCAACATACCCAGCGCCAGCTTTAAGCACGTAGTTACTGCTCTCTTTGATCACAGAAAAACCATCGTTAAAAAAGCAGCTGCGCCCGTAGATGTCGCGATTACTCAAACGCTCACGCTCATCAATGGAACGAAGGCGCGCAGTAAAATCTACCTGCCATGTTTTAGCCTCAACAGTAATATTGGTTACGGCCTTGGCTCCGGAGAACTCCAACAAAAAGTTACGCGTAAGATTATTGCCAAGCGTATTGCTTGCTTTATCCGTTTGCCACTTTTCCGTAACTGGCAGATGCGTCACCGCCACAAGCACATCATCCACAGATGAATACAGTCCAAGCCAATTGAACTGGAAGTTTCCAATTTCACTTCCAAGCAGCATGGAATACACAACCTGATTCGGATTAACGTACTCCTTAAAATCTTCCGGAATACCGTACTCATGCACCACATGTGCCTGCTCTGGTTTTCCCTCGCTACGATCAACCGGTAGGCTCACATCAAGATCGGGGATATTGGCAAGAATGATGGTATCTATTGAAAGAACAGCCGCTGCGCCAATCTTTTGCGCAATAAGCTGCTCCCCTGCTGTTGTAATTACTGTGCTCATAACGTTGCTCTTACCACCTGATAGTCGTTGTTAAACTCATGTGCTGTTATCTGTAATGTCATTGGCGTAATTACTGTCCATCTATACCGCCTGCAGGTGCGTCCGTAATGTTGAATTAGTACGGTAAGCAGCCGTTGGTTTTCTGCCAGCTGAGAGTCGGATAACTGAATATCCACCACGTCCCAATCCACACCGTCCATGCGCTCTTCAATTTCCACATAGCCAATACCAAGCCGCATGAAGATACGCTTGAATCCGGCAACGCTTCCTGCATCTTTGGCGTTGATGTAGGCATACTTCACGCGCTTCCGGAACAGACTCAGCGGCTCACCTTTAAAGCGGTCTATGTCGCGCTGCCATGCAATAAGATTGAGTACCCCTTCAGCACATGTTTCCGGATTACTCTGCACGGCTGGCCACATTGCCCACTCTGTGAGTTTGGCAAACCATTGGGAACAAGCGGCAGCCAGCGCGCTGATCTGTTCTTTAGAAAACCAAAACGGTAGCTGCACTATTCTGCTCCCAGTAAAACTGTAAGAGTAGAAAGCACTGGCAGGGTAAGCTCACTTACAATGTCATCTTGAGAAAATTCGACAGAACGCAGATCTAAAAACTGGCCATGCAACTCGTCGGAAAGGCGGGAAAAGGAAAAACGACCAAGCGGCCATGTTTTGGAAACGGTAAAATCTGTGTTTTCTCTAAAGGCGCAGCGCACCATGTTCTCAACACCAACTCGCAACGCTTCCTGTTTTTCATCGGAAAGATGCGCCACAGGATGTACCGTAACCGTCAGTGGCACAGCAGTTGTGGGCATAGGGAAGCAACGTAAATCGTCCCCGTGTCCGTGATTTCCGGTATCACGAATATGTGTGTTGATGGTGTCCACAACGTCCTGCGTGGGCACTCCTGTTTCAATCATCACATAGCAATTGGCAGATCCGGCACCACGCGGGGCATCGTGCTCAAAGAAAAGATAATCCGGACGAATGCCCGCAAAGCTGGAAATCTCAGCCGTGTACGCTGCATCATGATGATACTGCCCGACCGCAGAAAATTGATTACGACAACGCAACCGCAGCGGCTCGTCCTCTTCTGTATCCGCCCCTGCAACGTGCAGCCAGTCTGCATTGTTAGTAACGGATGCAACACCTGTAATAGCGACTGGCAAAATGGAATAGTACGCAGGACCAAGGTTGTAAGCATTGCCAATTTGCTCTGCTGTTACTGGCAAAAGCCCTGTAAGCTGCCCGTCTACAATGGTTACATCTGCGCTGCTCACAAGCCTGTACACATAGCCGTTGATTGGCGGACTCTCCACAACCGTATCAGCAGGAATAAACAAAGCTCCCGTGCTTACAGTACGGGTAACAGCAAGCTGCCCTTGCACCTTCACTCCGGCTTTTCGCTCCACATCCACACCCCAAGCATACAAATCGAGCCATGTGCTGCTCGCGTACCGCAAAAAAACATTGGGCAACGCATGTTCAACAAGCAGCTTCACCAGTTGCTTGCACGGCTCTGTAACAACAGCAGTAATCAGCCTCCAAAACGGGCTCCACTTACTGTCATTTTGAATAAGGCCGCCCTGCTCGCTGTTAATTGTATTCCAGCGCTGCTGCATAGCTTCTTCTGTTACAGGCACACCGGCATCTTGCAGCATGGCAGTAAATATTTTGTTAGGCTCTGCCACTAGTTTGCCTCCAGCTGCAGAGAAAGTTTTCCAAACTCAAGCGTCTGTGCCAGTACATAAAAAACACCAAGTTCCGGTTCTTCTATGTACACAGTGCCAGGCTTAATTCGAGCATCTTCCTCAATAGCAATTTCAAGCTTAATAAGATTCGCAAAACGCTTGCGCTTATCCTTGTTCGCCACCAGCTCCACAAGTAAACCCGTCTCACGAATCATATGCACCAAATCTTGTGCAATGCAGTCCACATCATGCACCAATACAGGGTTACGCCCTGCATCAAGCGTTATGTCGTCGTCCGTTACAAGTAGGTCTGTATATTTAGGCACTACGCACCAGCCATAAGCAATTGTTCGCGCAGGGCTTGCGCATCCTGCTTGCCTTCTGTGGTAATAACCACCTTGCCTATAGATTGGGTGCGACTCTGGCTGCTGGATTGTGCGTTAATAATTTTCTGCTGCACACCACCTGCAGGCACCGCCGCTGTGCGTGGAACTTCCAAGGAGGGAGAGGTGGAAGGGACAGCGTCATCCCCCATAGAGATATCCACCCCGGGGAGCAGATTCATTTTTTCCAAAACCCAATGGACTGCGCCGCCAAGTGAATCGAACCAGCCAAGAATAGACTTGAACACGCCCTCGAAACCTTCATCAAAAAAGGTGAACAACAGCCCGATGGGCGTAAACAGTTTTACAAAATCGAACGCTGCATACAGAGCTTCGCTCCATCCGGCATCAGTAAACGCTTCTGCCAAATCATCCCACCAGTAGATAAGCGCTCCAACTGCTGCCACAACACCAACAATTGCGGCAATAATCCATGTGCCAGGGAACCCCCATAACGCAAAGTTCGCAAGCCACTGAGAACCGGAATAAGCGGTCCATATACCCTTGCTCCATGCAACGGCTCTACCTAACGGGCCAAAAATTGTACTTAGTCCCAGCGTAGCAATACTCATAATGCCAGAAGCCGCAGCTGCAGCGCCAAGAACGCCAGCAAAACCAATAAGCACTACAGCACCATACCCAACCCAGCGTGTGAGGTTTGGAAACTCCTGCGACCAACCAAGCATTGTTGCAGATCCATTCGCAAAAGCATCAACAATAGGGTTAATTGCAGGCAGCAAAGCCTGCCCAAGCACAGTAGTAAGAGCACGGCCACCGGCAGAAAGCCTGTCGAACGGATCAACCATTCCCTTTGCCATCTGCTCCGCCTTGCTCATGCCATCCACGTTACCGAGCTTAGCAATAGATTCGCTAAGACTGTCAGTGTCCGACATAAGCAGCTTAATAAGAGAAACAGCCTCATCCGAGCCAAACGCTTTTTTAAGCTCATCGCCTTCTGCAACGTCCAGCGTATCGCCAAACTCACCTTTAAGCTTGGTGAGAATATCCATCATGCCGAGCATGTTGCCGTTGGCGTCTGTAAAATCCAGCCCAAGCTTTTCCTGCGCGCCGCCAATACCGGAAAGGAACGACTTGTACTTAGTACCAGCTTCACTGCCGGACATAGTCGCCTGCAGGCTGCCCATAACCGCCATCTGCTCTGCCATATCAATTCCGGCAGCAGTAGCGTTGGCACCAATGGCAGTAAACGCGGCAGACATTTGCGAACCTGTGGTTTTAAACATCTGAACAGCCGTTGCAGTTTTACCCGCAAGCTGCTCTACCCACGTGGCCTTGCCCATCTCGTTTGCTTGCGCTTTAAAAATGCCGAACATTGTACCGGTGTAGTCGGTAATGGTAGCAGCGTTAGCCTTGGTTGCTTTTGCAAGCACGTTGGAAGCTTTGGTAAAACTCGCCAGCTCGTTGCCTGTTAAGCCGGAAATAGAAGATTGAATGTCGTACGCAGAAGCCGCAACAGCATCCGCAGCCACACCATAGTTTATAGAAAAACCAAGCGCTTCACGGTTCAACTTACCAAGCGCTGCGCTATCAACATCAAGGCTGCCAACTTCCGCCAGTGCCCTATTCATATCCCGCGCTGGGGAAAGCATAGCATCAAGCCCCTGCCCAGCACCCCACATGCCCGCAGCGCCAACACCAATTTGCGTAAACGACTTACGTGCGTGCCCTGCAAGGCCATCCAATTTCTTTTGGATTTTACCTACAGGGCCGGTAACATCATCTTTAAGTCCAAGCTTAAACCAAAGTTTTTCCATCCACACGTGCTAACCACCAAATGCCTTTGCTATGCCGTTGCACACAGCTATTTCCATTTTGTGCCAGTAATCTTTTTCTAAAAACATGGCCTCGCCCATACAGTGCTCTGTAACTTCGCGCTCCGGAAACCATTTACGCGTAAGTGCAAGCATCTGCTCCAGCGCGTTATGTTCCATGCCCTCTGCAATGCTTTCTACTTTCCCAGCGTAATAGTAACCTTCGGCTTGTAGCTGCTAATAACCGCTGCGGCCAACTCAATGGCAACGCCTGGCTGTTCAAGCAGATCCCGAAGCGCGTCTTTGCATTCAGCCTTCACAGTACGCATAAGAAAATTATGGCAAGGGTTAATCTTGTCCGTTGGCTGCATCTCGTTTGCGTAGGTGTTAAACGCATCCAGCGTCACATCAAAAGAAAGATCGATCCCATTAACAGTAAGAAAAATAGTTTTTTCCACGGTACGCTCCACCTATTTGGTATTGATAAGCTGAAAGAGCTGTTCAAACCGCTTATCAAAACGATCCTCAAAGCCTGCCAGCATTTTTTCTAAATCCTGCTTGGAAGTATAGTTACGCGCCACATACAGTTTAAAGTCCTGCAACTGGCTACGACTAGACTGCGCGTACTGGAACAAATAAACATTCCACATAAGCACAAACGGCCACACGTAACGCGCAATCCACTCAAAAATTTCTGCTGCGTCCATCTACAGCCCTGCTTTTACCTGCTGCTTTTTATCGTACGAACGGGAGGCAGAGTATCCAAGGTAGCCGGAGCCAAACAGCACCCACAACGGTTCTGGAATAGCCTCAAACATAAGCTTCAAATTAGCCGCCGCCTGTTTCATCTGTACTGGCCACCAAACACCCACAATGCTCCCAAGCATCACAAGCAAGATTACCCCGTACATCACATACAAAAACATAGGCCGCGCTCTGCTTGTCCACTTATCCTTGCTCTGTGCCTCAGCAACAATGGCAGAATACCGCGCGTTAAGCTGCGCAAGCTCGCCATTCTGCTCCATCTGCCGCAGTTCACTTGTTGCCTTTGCCTGTTGTGCAGGGTCAGGAAAAATGCGTTTAATCAGCGTATCGCCAAGATTAATTAAATCTCCAAGCATACTACACCCGCGCCAGCTGGCAGCCTTCCATAATCACTTCCGGATCATACGGATTAACGCCATTTTCATGCACAATGATCACTGCAACCAAGTCTTCCAAATGGTCAGCAACGCGGATAACTTCATCCACGCCAACACCCACACGCTGCGCCACATGCTTTACATACGAATCAGTGTCGTTTTCCACCGGCGGCGCCCAGCGGTTAACAATCCCTTCAACCGTATTAATTCCATGCTTGCGCTCATACGTAAGTAAAGTTCTGCCCATAGCGCGAACGCCATGCTGCGGATCTACAAACGTACAAAAATCGTCGTCCAGCTGATCTTCCGCCAAGCCCTTCCAGTCAGCACCGTGCCGAATGTTTCCCGGGTTGTTATTACGAATCCCTCGTGATGCTCTACCCATACGCTGCCTCCTGTTCTGTTTGGCATTCAATACACAGCCTGCAACCCACAACAGCCTCACGCCTAGCTTGCGGAATGGCCTCCCCGCACTCGTCACAATGCGTTAAGCTTTCCCCGCAGCCACGTGCAGCCTGTGCCTCTGCAATGGCAGATTGAATAATACGCTGCTCAATCTCAGACGCTCTATCAAACTGGTCCACCTACAGCAGCCCCTCTGTCTCGTCCTTACGCAAATAAGGAACACCGCCAATGCGCACAAAGTTGGGCGAAGTAACGTCAAAGCTCACCTTACGCAGCAGCTTTTCGCCGCCCTTAGAGTCCACATCTAAAATGGAGCTCAGTTTAAGTTTACAGCCAAACGCCTCCACCTTGTCTTCTTCGCCATCAGCAGTCTTGCCGTAAAACAACAAGTCAAAAGGCTTTAAGCCACGGTACGAGCCTGCAGCCTTAGCCGCCTCTTTAATCAGCTTAAAGTTAGCAATATCCAACTCAAGCTCACCACTGGCAGAAACATCACCGTCCACATGCCCGTTCGGTACGCCGCCGTCAGAAGCAACAGCCGTGTTGTCCGTAATGTCCAGCGTGGCCTTGGCAACACGCACGCGCATATCGCCAACCGTTACATCAATATTTTTTCCGCTTAGTCTTTGCATTTGGGTTCCTTCTTTTCTTGTCTCCGACGGCGCTTCGCAGCGGGATGTCTCCGACGGCTGAGGAAAACCTTTTTGGAAAAAGGTTCTTCCTCAGACTCCTTTCCAAAAACTTTTATTAGCGAGGTCAGCCTGTTGTTTAAGAGCTTGGTGAGCTTAATTAAAACTACCAAACCGAGTACGTAACAGAAGAGTAATCCCCTCGCGGCTACCAACGTCTCTACTTACGGATGTTCCTCGCCCTTAAAAGTTTTGGGAGAGTCCAGAGAAGTCTTTTTCTAAAAGCGGTAGCTGTTCTCGAAGAATGAGAGATTACAGCTAGCGACAGTGGAACAGGTTCTCTGGCCGCCGGAGGCATCCCTATGCATAGTTCTTCAAATCAAGGAGCAAATTACAGGTAATGTCTTTCGGGCTGTTGTACGGTCGCGCTGCCATGTAGAGCTCGACTTTGTTTTTGGTCGGCCAGCTTATGACAATGTCACCATCTTTGGGCGGCTCAATTTCTCCAGGGAAAACCTCACCGAGAATTTCAACGGCCTTGGCCATCTCAAAGAGCGGTCGCATAAAATAGGATTGATTGGAGACAATGGAGGAAGGGGTAGAGTTCAATTTTCGATCGGCAATGCGGGACACTACTAGCGGATAAACTCGACGCATGGCTTTTTGCACCACACGCAGATTTTCAATTACTTGGTAATCGCCACCGGAGACATCAAGTAGATGCCCGTCTGTCCAGTACATGCCCTCGTAATCTGGATACCACCACGGCACGGAGTAACGTGCGTCTGCAAGCGCTTTGAGGATAGAACGGTCAACAGGTCTGCCAAGCTTGTCTTGCGGCTTGTTGGACCATTCGCCGAGCAGATTACCGGTTGCGACTCGCATTGGAGAATCCGCCACGGTTACGGCTCTGTTGGCTAAGCGTCCTGCGTAGGTGCCTAGCTCGTGCCCCCATAAATATGGGACAACAGATACGGTATCTGCACGTAGCCCTGTAAGCAGTGCAATGGCTGCTTCTGTGTATGCAGTCCAAGGATCTGCTGCTGGATCAAGCTTACGGAAAGCGGCAAGAAACAGCGTTGGGCGCATATATTCTGCCATCACTTCGGCCTGCTTTGTCTGCATGGCTTCAAGCTCTGTAGCTTTGGTTACGGGATCTGCAATCACAAAGCCTTCAACGCTTTTTTGCTCCATCACGTAATCAACAGCTTCTTTCCATGTCAGCACACCATCGAGCACAAACACGCAGGCATTCCAGTTTTGTCCGGCGTTCACTTTGGCCGCTTCAACCTGAGTTTTCAGTACGCTTTCAGCCTCGCCAAGTACGGCATCGAGATCGGTGTCTGTATTCACCATATGCAAGCTGCCGCGTCCGGTTTCTCCCAGCCCGATAAAGCAGAAAAAGCGCTCTACTTCTTTAAACGGCCCTTGGTTCCGGTTAAGGCGGTTAACTTGCACTACAGGAGTTGCCATTTGCACCTCTTATTTCTTGAGTTTTTCTATGGTCTGGCGAGCCAAGTCTTGTAACATTTCTTTTGCATCATCTGGCGTTGCACCAAGGAAAGGTCGCGCGGGCGTCTCAACATCCCATCGCGTTTTGCTAAGCCCTGTACCGCGCATAAATCGCAGTATCCGTCCGGCCTGCCCTAGCGTCATGTTTTCACGAATCCACTTTACAGAAACACGTTTTAGCAGTGTCCCCTTGCCGCGTTTTCGCTTCTTCCGTACGCGATATCCGGCATCAATAAGAGACTTGGCTTGAGCACGGGTAGCAGGCTTGTTGTAGTCTGGCCGCCCGTACACTTTTTCAGCCTTTTTCTTGCTCCAAGGTTCGGGAATACCCTTCTGATGCCTATTGGCAATCTGCCCAGCAATTTTGTTCCCGTAGGTAACTTCAGCAGAATCAGACCCACGCCCGTAAACAGTTAAGCCCTTGCTCTTACCAACCTTGGCTTTTGCCAGCCCACGCAGCAGACGTCGCTTATTGCGCGCATCCTTACGCGGTGCCATTGGCAAACCTTCAACTGTACGCTGCTGCCGAATATTCAACACGGCCTGCTTACGCACAGCACGCGCCATGGTCATAATAATTTTGCGCTGCTCTCGTGGCTCCATGGCCAATAGCTGCAGCTGATCTTTGAGCTTGAGGCGGGATTTTCTATCTACAGAAAATTCTAGCGCGCTATTGTTCGCCATGCGCCTTACCGTCCATACCGGCTAGCTCTTCAGCCACATCAATCGGCACATCTGCCACACGCCATTTTCTGCCATTAAACAGAATAGGCCCTTGCTCATCCGGCACCATCTGCAACGATTCTTCAAACTCTATGGCTAGATCAACATCAGCGGTAAAATCGTCATTCAGGCTTGCATCTACTTCCGGATCAGCGAGACCTGCATGGTCACGGTCTTTGTCGTGGTCATGCAGCCAGCTCATAACTAAAAGCAGCAATTCGCTACTGCTCCCGTTAAAAGCTTCCACCTGAATAAGCGCGTCATACTTAAACACGCCAAGCTCCACACCGTGTCCCAAGTCGCGACCAGTGGGGATTGTCTCGCCCCAGTCTGCCACACTCAGCACTTGCTCTTTGGTCAAGTTCGCTGCTTGCAGTAAAAAGGAGGTAAGCGCTGTAAGCTTCTTCATTAAATCAGCTCCACATCAACACGCCCGCTGCCCAAAAAATCGGCAATGGCCTGTGCTGCATAGGCAAGAAAGTTTTCCGTTGTCTCTTCGCTTTCACGCGCTTCGTTTCTGGCTGCTTCCCTGCGGTTAATTGTGGCAAACTGAGGAAGAAGCAGCGCCTTGGAGTACGTAAACACAGCCCGCTTGTAATGTAGCAACGCTGCTGTTTCGTCTCCCAAGGCGCCGCCCTGCTCATCCTCCGGAACGGAGGAAAGGGAGCCACACCCACGCATTATCATGTCACGCTTCCATTCAACCAACTGGCGATTCGTCCACACAACGCCTAGCTTCAGGTGATCCACCAACAGCTGCTCTGCATAATCCTGCGGCAGTCGATAGATTGCTTGAAACTCGGCAACGGTAACGTCCGGCCAAAAACCGTCATTGCATATAACAACAGTAGAAGCTGTAGAAGTGTGTCCGGAGAATGCTGTCATTTCATCATCCTTTTTAGAGAGACTGGCTTTTTCAAAAACTCGGCGTACCCGTTGGTATCCAGTTTTTGAAAAGCCAGTCTTCTCGGGGGTCGAGGAGTACCTAGCTTACGTCTCGTGTGGCCTTTTTTCGTACATCAGCGAGTGCGGTCTTGACCTTCGCACCAAGGCTCAGCGCCTCTTCCAGCACATCCACTGCTGCTGTAAATTTTTCTGCACGGGCAAGATTAAGCCCCTGCTGTCGATAAAACTTCGCGGTCACTTCGTCCGGCAAATCCCACGGCTGACAGCAAACACCGTCTGCATGGTTAAACACCGCTGCAAAATACGGCTGCACACTACGGCCTGCATCGTATTCAGCATCTGCCCATTCTAAAATTGCATCCGCTACAAAAATCTCAACGGTTCTATTAAACCGCTCCGGCAAAGCAACGCCTGCTTCAATGCACCACAAAGCATACTTAACAGCAGAATCCAGCTCGCCAGTGTCAAACAGCCAAACCAAATACCAGCCAAGCAGCTCATGCTTAACGGAACTCGCACGCAGGCGCTCAACATACCCAGCATACTTGTCCACCAGCTCACGCTTAACATCTGCCTTGCGTTCGCGAGAATTAATCCCCTTCAGGCTCTTCAAATCCTGCTGAAGTGCCTTGTCCAACAAAGCACCCAACTGCTGATTCCCAATCAAGCCCGAAGGCGCAACTTTCAGCGTGTCCGGCTTCTCCGGCTCAGGCTGCCCCGCAGCTGCGCGCTCTTTCTGCGCTCGTACTTTTTGCTGATATGTGAGCATCAAACTCATAACGAACCCCTAATAAAAGTTTTAGGAAGGGGGTCTGGGGGAGAACCCTTTTCCAAAAGGGTTTCCCCCAGCCGCCGGAGGCATCAAAACAGTCTTACTGCCAACCATCGCCTGCCGCATTCGGAAGACGAACGTTGTCAAACTCAACTGCAACAAGCTGTTCTACATCCTCGACGACGTAGCCCTCGTTACGACTGTTGAAATCTTCAACGCGATCTTTTTCAGGCTTGTCTTTGATGTGTCGACGCCACTTGCCGTCTTGGAAATAGATGGAGAGGTTTTTGTGATTGGTTATCACCAGACCGCGCCCTGGGAAGTTGGATGGAGTCTCCCACGGCAAACCGCCTAACGTTGCCATGGCTGTGTTCATGGCGTTCTTTTCTGTTGGCGTACCTTTAACGGCTAGAAGCAATGCAGCGCGTTCGCGTGCAATCAGCTCGTCACCGACCATTACGACTAAACCTTTGCGCTTCCATTTCGGGATGCCCTGCAGCATGTCGTTAACGGCAAGATCAAGGTTCTCGTAGTCGCCGCCTTCACCGATTCGGATCTCGTCGGTTGTTGCACCTTGAGAGATAATATTCTCCGGCTTGCGGTCGCGCATGTACTGCACCCACCCCGGGAGAACATCCTGCATGAGCGGGAATTTTGAAAGATCGGTATCCTTGGCGGCATGTGTGCCGTACCAGCCAACTATTTCGCGGTCGTTTGCGATTTGCGCTTGTACGTTGCTAGTGTAGCGATCGTGGAAATCTGGGAACTTCGCCCACACGTCCATTGTTCGGTAGGTCATGTACACATCGCTGTTCACTTGGTGCAGCTGGTACTCGTATGGTTCCAAACCAAGCACATCACGCGGCATGCGTTCTTTACCGTCAACGCTTGTGTCGGTTCTGCCGGACACTGGGCCGGTAACGCAGCCTAAAATATTCTGCCCCTGCAGCTCGAGCACAGGGATAACGTTGATCTTCGGCAGGAAGGAGGATTGCTCTACAATCTTATCCTGCAATCTTTGCTGAACAGAAGGAGCAAGCGAGAACTGCTCCTGCACGGAAGCAACGCCGTAGCCTTCGCAGTAGGCTTTGCACAGGGCGTTGAAGGCTTGTCTTGTTAATGTATTCAAGCGCGCCCCCTAGATTAGTGCGTTGCCGCTGGCAGGGTTAGCGTTCTCCGGAACATTGGTTCCGCCGGCTGCGCCTTCCATACGCTGCGCCATGCTGCCAAACTGCTCGGAAAGCTTGGTCATGCTGTTTACAAGCGGCTCCAGCTGCGCAGAAAAATTGTTCTCCGGCTCGGCTTTTGCGGGTTCCGGCTCTGGTTCCGGCGCGGCCTGCTGGCTGTCAAACTTACCTGCCAAGCCATCAACTGCGCTTTTGGTATCGGTTAAGGCACCGAGCAGCTGATTAAACTGTTCTTCGGTCATGCTTTCCTCTTGTGTTTCTGGTTCTGTAGAATTGCTGCCGAACAGCGCAGCGCCCAGACGCTGGAATAAAGAATAGGCTTCTGGTTTTTGTTCGTCCGGCTGCGCTGCGGCAGCAAAAAAGGATGGTAGCTCTACACCGGTATAAAAATTACCGGCTTGCTCGCTTTGCTTGGTACGCTGTGCGGTGAACAGGCGAATCTGCTCGGTTCCGAGCGAGGCAGGAGTATCGGTAATGGCAATACCTGCAAGGTACGCCTTGCCGGATTTACCAAAGTTGTCCCAGATTTCTATGGAAGAATAGAGCTTCTGCCCTTCCTTATTCTTCTCCAGAAAACGCCAGCCTGGCTTAAACTTGGCGTACAGTTCCACCAGTTCACCGTTCTCGCGTGCTTCCACTGCGGTTACGGTTCCGTGGTTGCCAAAAAAGCGCTCGTGCTCCGGCCAAATTACGGCCTCGTACGTGCTAGGGCTGTAGGATTCCGCAATATCGCGTAAATCCTGCGGCGCTATCTCGCGTCCATCCATTGTGGCGCCGGATTGTGCAACTTTGATAAACTCTGTGTATAACATGAAGCAAACATACACGTATAAATGCATGTTACAACGTAATAGAGTCCTAAAAGACTAGTATAGGACTGTAGAATGGGGAGATATAAAGAAAGGATATGTACTGTAGCGGCATGCCGCAGTATCCAGAAGAAGTAAAAATAGCAGCGCGTGACTTGTTTCTGCGTAAGCACACCATTGCAGAAATACATAAAATGCTCAACCTGTCTAAACGCACGCTCTACCATTGGCGTGATAAAGACGGTTGGGATAACCTGCTACAGCACGAAAGCACAATACACGCAACCAAGCGCCGCCTTGTGCTGCTCACAGGTAAGGAAGACAAGGACAAAACCGACCTTGCAGAGCTGAACACGCTTGTAAATATTTTAGAGCGCCTGCAAAAGCTCGACGAGCGCAGATTCAAAACACAGCAGGAAGCATACGAAGCTGATCCGCAAGAAGAAGACGGCAAGCCTACCCGCACCAAGGGCAAGAAAAAGCCCAAAAAGAAAATCAAAAACGATGTATCGCACCTAACAGCAGAGGACTTTGCAGAACACCTCCACGGCGACTATTTCGTCTATCAGCACGAGCTGCGCGAAGCCAAGCGCTACCGCAACCGCTTCATTCTCAAATCACGCCAAATCGGTGCCACATGGTATTTCGCGCAGGAAGCATTTGAAGACGCATGCCTAACAGGCGACAACCAAATATTCCTTTCCGCCACACGCGCACAGGCAGATGTTTTCCGCTGTTACATAATCGCCATAGCCGAGCAAAAATTCGGCATCGAGCTAAAAGGTAAAGACAAGCTGGAGCTACACACAGCCCATGGCACAGCCACGCTCTACTTCCTTTCCAACAACTCAAAAAGCGCGCAGTCCTACCACGGGCACGTGTACATTGATGAATGTTTCTGGATTAACAAATTCAGCGAGCTCTACAAAGTCGCCACCGGCATGGCAACGCACAAAAAGTGGCGCCGCACCATCTTCTCCACCCCGTCATGCGTCAGTCACGAGGCATACCCCCTCTGGGCAGGCGAGCTATACAACAAGCGTTTCAAAACAAAGCGCGTACAGTTCCCAACCTTCGAGGAGCTGCAAAGCGGTGTAGAATGTGCCGACAAAATCTGGCGCAAAATCATCACTATTCAAGACGCAATGGCGGGCGGCTGCGGCCTCTTCGACCTAAAGCAGCTCAAGCTGGAATACAGCCCCGAAGATTTCGCCAACCTCTTCGCCTGCAAGTTCATAGACGGCAGCCTAGGCGTATTCAAACTCTCAGCACTAGAGCAATGCTACGCAGACAGCAGCGACTGGCACGACTACAGAGCAGACATCCTGCGCCCATTCGGCAACATGCCCGTATGGGGCGGGTACGATCCATCCCGCAGCCGCGACGATGCATCGTTCGTCATAGTAGCGCCGCCGCTAGAGCCACAAGGCACTTTCCGCGTGTTCGCCCGCTACAAGTGGATAGGACAATCACTGCGCTGGCAGGCAGAGCAGATAAAGCTCCTCACCCAGCGCTACAACTTCACCTACATAGGCATGGACACAACCGGCCCCGGATTAGGTGTGCTCGAAATGGTGCAGGCCTTCTATCCGCAAGTAACGCCAATCCATTACGGGCTAAAAACAAAAACGCACCTCGTCCTCAAAACCCAAGACGTAATCAACACAAACCGCATCCACTGGGACGCATCCCTAACCGACATCGGCGGAGCCTTCCTAACAGTAAAGCAAACCTCAACCGCCAACGGGCACATAACCTACTCAGCAAACAGAACCGCCGAAACAGGACACGCAGACGTAGCTTGGGCAATAATGCATGCCCTACACAACGAGCCACTTGCAACCTTACCTAGTGGCGGATCTGATTTCGCAATGAGTGCGTAGGAAGGGAGATGCCTCCGGCGGCTGGGGAAAACCTTTCTGTAGAAAGGTTATTCCCCAGACCCCTTTCCAAAGACTTTTATTAGCGAGGTCAGCCCGTTTTTTGAACACGTTGGAGAGCTTAATGGTTACGACCAAACCACGAACATAACAGAAAGGTAGTGGCGCATAAGCCGCGAGAGAACTTAAGCAAAAAGCTTGGCTCGCAGTTAAAAGTTTTTGGAGATTTTTAAGAACCTTTTGCAAAAGGTTCTTAAAGCCCCGCTGGCAAGCGCCGTCGGAGACATAAAAGGAAACAAAAATGAAAGAAAAGAATATTGCAAGCACAGACGTGGAAGCATTCAGCTTCGGAGACCCTGAGGCAGTGCTAGACGGACACAGCATGATGGATAGCTTGGGCATCTGGCTGATGGACAACGGGCGCTACTATAGCACTCCGGTCTCGATGCTAGGGCTGGCGAAACTGCTGAGGGCTAACGCCTACCATGGGCCGATTCTGGAATTTAAAACGAATATGGTTATGCGCGGCTTTAACGGCAATGCACTGCTGTCACGTAGAGATATGAAATGCGCGGTTATGGACTATAACGTGTTTGCTAACTGCTATTTTCAGCTGGTGAGAAACTTTTATGGAGAGATCATCGGCGTAAGACACTTGCAGGCGGTGAATATGCGCAGACTTAAGGATGCGGGACGCTATGGAATGCTTACTACTACGGGGCAGCTTGTGGAGTTCGCTGCGGGCGAGGTGGTGCATATATTGAATTATGATGTGAGCCAGAAAATTTATGGTCAGCCAGGCTACTTGGGCGCGATCCAGTCAATGTTGCTAAATGAGGACGCTACACTGTTCCGCCGTAGGTATTACAAAAACGGCGCACACGTGGGCTACATTTTCTATTCGACTGCTGCGGGACTGGAGGAGCAGACACGCGCACGCATTAAAAAGGCGATTGAAGAGTCAAAAGGTATTGGCAACTTTAAAAACATGTTCCTTCACATTGGCGGAGCAGACAAAGACGCCATCCAGATCAAGCCCGTGGGCGACTTCAGCACCAAGGACGATCTGGAAAAGATTAAAAACATCTCCCGCGACGACATAATTGCAGCCAACCGCATGCCCCCTGCTCTGGCAGCCATTATTCCGGAGAACCAAACAGGCTCCTTTGGCGACATAGAAAAGATAGACGCAGTCTACCAGCGCAACGAGATTGCGCCAGTTCGGGAAGATATTTTGGAGATAAATCAGTATTTACCGAACGTTGCACAAGTAAGCTTTGACACCGTAGAGGTGCCCACTTTATAATGCTGATAATTCAATAAGGAAGACACATTATGAGTAGATCTGTTGTTCAGCGCTGCTGCGTATGCGGGCATGAAGCGCGCGTAGAATCCAGCAAAATTATTTCCGACAAGCTCAAACTGCTCTACTGCGGCTGCAAAGATCCAACCTGCGGCCACACATGGGTAATGAACTTAGAATTCTCCCACACCTTAAGCCCTTCAGCGCTAAAGCTACCGGAAGAATTACGCGAGAAAGTTAAGACTGTGCCACCAGCGCAGCAACAGAGTTTATTTGTTTAGAGGATAAAAAATGTCATTCATCACTGTACCTGAAGTTCTTGCCACTGTATTTTTCATTATTCTTTGCTTTGCATACATATTTCTAAAAGATGATTTTCAAGCTGCGGTATTTAAATATATTTCTTGGATTCTCATTATTATCCCAGTTGCTTGTTACGTTGCAACACGTCTAACCTTTCTCCCTAATGGATTAAAAGATTTTTCTACAAACTTTCTCCCTGAATCAATAGGGATCTTGCTTACATTCTTTGTTATCGAAAACTTTTATAAGCACTCAGAAAAGATGGAGCGCAAGAAAAAAATCCGTGCAACAATAGGGCGATACTTAAACCCTTTTAATCAAAATCTCGAAAAATTAATTATTGGGCACTACTATTTATTTCTTCGAAAAGACTTTCCCGATTCTCTAAATGCTACTTATCCAGAGCGAACCACTGACTGGCTCCATTTTATCAAGGATTCAGACTTAAATGCATTTCAAGGCTACCTACTTGATGCAACAGCTATTGAAATAGGCATGTCCAACAAGACAGCACAGGATCTCATAAATGATAGCTATGAGGCGTTACAAGATATTCTATCAAAAATTTGGGCTGAAACCGATCCGTATCACACGCCAGCACTTTACAACACAACATACGCCCTCATTGCTTCTCGCTCATTACCTCCAACTATGGGGATAAATTTTAAGCAGAGTATGAAGAATGATGATTACTTAAAATTTATTACTTCGGCTGATTTAAACAAGCCAGCCTTAGCCACCCCCGGTAACTACTTTTCACCAACTATCCACAACGCCAAACGCAATAAAAGCTTCGCGATGAATCTACTTGAGTTTATTGATGTCCTTGAAACATTCATGGCATCTTCAAAGAAAAAAATCCCCGCTGCTTAGCGGGGCATCTTAAGCCTTACCCTATAAATCCCCCAGCACAAAGATCAACTTATGTTCAACCAACTCACTGCTATCGCACTTCTATCTCTTATTATTATTTACGCATGGTTCGGGATAGATCATTCAACAACAAACACTTTCCTCAACTCATCATTAGAAATTGCTCACAACCTTTCATACGGTTACTTAGCGTCTTACATTTTCTATATCGTAAACATCTATTTACCACACAAGAAGAAAGAAAGTGAATCTACTGAAGAGATCGGGGTTGCATTAGCTAGAATCCAACACAACCTAAACGAAATTAAAATCAAATTTTCACTCGATACTTCAGCAAGTAATTTGGGAAGGCTAATTCTTGACTTAAATAAAGAAGACAATAACCAGCCCTTCATTAAACTATATACTGACACAGTCGTTTTTTTGATGGGCTACGGTGCTGCAGACTACTACCAAAAGACCTTTGACCTCCCAACTCTTTTACCTCTGCTACAGAGTGAAGAATTACAAAAATCACCTTTTCCAATATTCTTAGGAAACAGAAATAATGCACTAGTGTGTTCCATTTTTGGAATCCATCAAAACCTACTTCGCATTATAAAAAATAGTTATGTGCTTCCATATGACACAATAGCTTTTATTGAAACCAACCTTGCATCAATTCCGAAATCCATTCGTAACGCATCTAGGATAGACATAAGAGATATTGCTCTCGACCCAGCTGAAAGTGCAAGTACCTTAGTTTCAATTGAGCTTCTTCTGATAGAACTTGAAAATGAAAACCTAATTGACGAAAAGATTAAAGCTGTTAGAAATGAGCAGTTAAATTATTCAGGAGGACATTTTAAAGAATGTGCAGGCAAAATGAAAAACCTATTTCAACAAAAAAGCCCCGCTTAGCGGGGCTTTTTTTGTATCTTCTGCTTTTATTTTACTCAGGCTTTTTCAGCGCTGCATCTACTGCGTCAGAATCTAGTACATCTATGCAGTCATTGAGGGAGCGTTCTAGCGAGTACCATGTGTGCTTAAGCTCTGGGTACTCTTCGCCGAGCTTTTCGTGCAACATTCGTAAGGTGCTTGCTACATCGTACAACTGAGTGATGGGATCTACAGTAAGGGAAGTGTTGTTCTGTGCCATGAGGCAACTCCTATGGGTATGTTGATTTAACCTGCACTATGTTGAGTTCGTGCAAATAAAAAAAGGTCGGGAGCTTCAACACCGCCCCATAGAAACGGCAGAAGGCTTTCCCCTTACGGGTATTGTATAACCTTCGTACTCCCGACCAAATATTGGTAGATGTAAATTTGATGCGCTATTTCTGCCAGATACACGAATCCTAAGGAATCGCGAATCTATACGATAGACGCAAAAAAACCACTTCTTACGGGAGCGGGTTCCGCTATGGAGGATAAAAAATCTCAGGCGTGTTGAAGCACCTAGGGAGAATTATGTTGTTTTTTTAGGCTGCTGTCAAATGGGAACAAATTAATGCTGCCCAGCTCGTAACGAAAATGCCTCAATTAATTTAAGAATATACTCATGCAATTCAAGATCACTCTTATGCTGCATTTCCAATATCTCATACTCCCTTATCATTTTATCTCTAACCCACTTAAGACAAATACCATATTTATGTAACGGCACTGTCTCTACGATATAGTTACCCACCTCAGTATAAGCTGTAACCTTTTCAATTCGCGCTACAAGTTCTTTATGGAAAAGTGCATCTACATACTCGCTATCAACACAAGAATCCCAATCTAACATCTTAGATTGGTGATGATAGATATCCACAGGGAACTCAAGAGAACTATCATTAATAACACGAGACTTCACATCTGAAATTGAAGTTGCGTCTAACATGACATTAACAGCCTTCGAAGCATGCTCAATAAAATCTAGTACATTAAACTGGAAATAATGTTTTAACTCCCCTTTTCGGCACATCTCTTCTCTTAAGCAAGCATCAGCACCAATTGTCTTCTTTCCATTAGAATTAACGACGTACCACCAGTCTTCCTTGTTATCTTCTGTTACAAAGACAACAGCCGTTAAATTATCGTCTTGAGCTACGGATTCAAAACTCTGCTTCCATAAATACCAGTCTCCATACTTCGCCTGATACTTAACATCCGCATAATTGAATTCCAGTGTCTTTTCCTCTCCGTCTTTAAAGCCCGGAGGAGTCTTCAGTTTATAGCGTTTTGCACCAGCTTCATCCGCTTCATTTACCCACGGTTGATCTGGGGCGTCACCAACACGTCCCTGAAATATCGTATCAAGTTTAGCACGGACGGCATCACTGCTACGAACCTCAGGTTGCTTTTTATCCCACTCTTTTAGCTCGTTAGCATAGCTTTCAACTAATTCAGTAAGCGTTTTCTCAAAGTTATCTGTTTGCTCTTGAAGTGCAGGAATGCGCTTACGAAGCAAAGCTTTACTTTTGAAAGTATCAAAAGCAGTCCGAACATTTTTTAAGAGCGGCGTAGCCTCATTAAACTCTGCTTTCAAATCCTTAATCTTAGATATCCGATTCCGCTGGAATTCAAGTCCAACATGATACGGAATCCAAACCTTATCTCCGAGTTTTTCAAGTAAATCAAAAAACTCTTTCTGAGTTTCTTCCTGATACTCATAGATCTTCAGAAGGACATTCGTATCAAAAATAATACGAACATTGTCACTTTTCAGAACGTCTTCAATTTTGCCTTCGTTACTATAAAAACCAAGAAAATTATCGCGCATAATAAAAACCCCAAGAAACATATTTCTACTTGTTTCTTGGGGTTACTTGAGATGTAATTCTTTGTAAACAGTCACTGACAGTAAAATAAAATCAGACCTCAGCATCTAGTTCTCTTAACTTAGCACCTAGCACTTCGCTTTCTGATTTTAGAGCATGATCCATAACTGCGTAAGTTTTTTTTACCGCGTAGAAGACAGCCTCTCTATTTTCAGATGACTCAAAAATTGCTTCAACAACTTTTCGTAGCACTGCCGCCGTTGCTCCGTCGGGACTAGCCCCTCTCTGCTCTCTAAGCATCCAATTGAACTGTGCTGCTTTTTCTTCAAACGAAATATTTTCAGATAAAACATAATCTCGCAGCATATACCCATGCCAAATAGCAGCTGTATACCCTATTGCTCCCCATTCCATGAAACTAGCAAAATATGTGTTAGTGTGCTGATCCCATAGTATTCTTAGCCAATCCTCAGAGATCGAAAAACACTCTTGCGTTAAAGCTGAGCAAATAGACAGATCGTGCCATTCATTTTCATTTTGAAGAGCGACCAACCTCTTCAAAAACAGAGCATTATAGGGGAGCCACATATGGTATTTCTGTCCCGTCAAAAGCGCTCTTGAAACCATAACTTTAAAAAACTGCATTCCTGCATAGATAGGGCTTTCCCATAGTTCATCTTCATCTACATCATTTTCACGCTTATCAAAAAAATCAAAAGGTTCTTTTTTCAATCTACGCAACTCGTTAATCACAAAATCGCCAACGGGCTTAAAGACATTAAGGCGCTTAGCGACTTCAGTATCATTCAAAAAACTATTTAGGACCTCGCAGCTATCAGGCAACTTTGGAGAATAAACTGAAGGACTTCCTCCACAGTCAGATAGCTCCCTGTAAAGAACACTATTATTGTCTTTTAATAGTGACTCAAAAAAAACAAACGCATACCCTCTATTACCTCGATAGTCTGGTTCTAAAAGCTTTGCAGCCATTACAGGACTTTTTTTAACTAGCTCTTCAATAAAAGGCTTAGACACTAGAGTTTCTGAAAGCATATCTAGAACTATCCCTTCAGGAGAGCCGTTTCGAAATCGCCATGAGTTAACCCTTCGCTTAATTTTCTCTAGTATCGTAACCTTCTTTTGAGCTCCAGGATGGAAAGCTTGATATTTCCAATCTGCTTTTTCCAAAATTTCAGGTAAGTAGTGTGCATATAACTCAATCAGCAGTGTCCACTGTCCTGACTGGAATAGTTTTTTAGACCTACTGAAAAGATCCGAATAAAATGAGGTTGCTAAATACCATTTCCTCTGTTTTGAGTAGGCATATAATGAAAGAAAGATTATGCAACTAACAATGACAAGCTCTGAGTTAAATCCCAAAAAAAATGGAAATGGAAATGGGTCAATGCCAATTGCATGAATAACCGGTTGATACACTATATAAACAATTGTACTGCCACCAAGCCCAACAATAATCTTATCAAGCCAATTAAGCTCTAACACCATTATGACTCTCTGCTTTTCAGGCATAACCGAATAAGCAGCAACCATAAGACCTAGAAAAGTTAGCAAACCAGAAAAGTCCATCTCAACTCCACGTTAAATTTTAAAAAGTATAGTTGCTCTAGGTGATTACTGTTCTATTATACCTACGCTGCGCTTGTATCTTCAGAGCCGTCTTCTGCACTTAAAAATGTGATGTTATCGAGATTATCAAGTTGGGAACGAATCTCTTTTTCTTTATTAGGCCAAAAGTCTGGATCACCGCCAACTAAGAAGCCTATCAATAACGCCTTGCCCTGAAGTGTGTCAGGAAAACCATTCAACATCTTCTTCAAGTCATCATTAATACCAAACTGACTTGCTGAAGCCGATCTCAAAATTTTAATTAACTCTATGTAATCAGACTTAGGGCTTGATTTTGAAAACTCGGATGGCGAGGTGCTAACTTCATACGCATCGTCTATATTATCGTAGTGCTTGCGAGAAACTTCCTTCAAAAAGGCAAGCACAATAAGTGGTTGAAAAAAGTTATCTACCTCATCCACTGAAACATATGAGTCGACGCAGTAGCCAAACTTGCCATTATGCCAGTTTACAACTTGAAACCCAGCTTTTATTTGAGGGTCAAACATAAAGGCATTTGAATCACTCAAAGAAAAGTTTTTTGTTAATAGAGGAGAAATCTTACAAAATATTTTTTCTATATCCCGAGCTCTCATTTTAAAATCATCAGCTAAAGACAAGGCCATTTCTTTAAGTAAAGTAAGGCGATTGTTTTTACCTATTGGATAATTCGCCAATAGGTGAACATCATCACATAAATAGTCGATCAATTTTTTGCGGTGAGGTTCCGGAATCTCATAATCAACGTCGACGAATCGTTTCAAATATCCATCTGCATCAAAGCCCTCACCATAACGCACACGCACCATAGAACCAAGCTTCTTACGATCAACAGAGAGAACAAAAACAATTCCATCCACATCAAAAAAGTGTTTTATGCTCTCAAGAAGCCTAATTGCATATTCAGGATCACAGCGATCAAGTTCATCTACGAAGAAATAAAGAGGCCCAGTTTCACCGTCATTAGTAATAAGCTGAATAAAATTTGCTAACTCTTGCTTAAACTCTTCGACACTATCTTTCTGTAATGAATACTCTTCAAATACATAATTATTAACATTTTTTATTGCCTTCTCAGCAGTTTCAGCGCCTTTACCTACAATACCAACAGCGGGATGAACAAAAGACAAAAGAGAAGCTACACCACCAACAGCTTTAAGTAGCTTAGGTGCGTGCTTTAAACACTTCTCGAAAAAAGATCGGGCTTCTGGGTAAGCAGCTTCATGAGTTTTAATAAAAGCTCCAATCTCCCCCATAGCAGCCAGTAACGGCTCTTTGTGAAAGTCATGCTTCCAAGCATCAAACATAATGCAAGGATGCTTTCCACCCTTCTCGCTCTCCAGATATGCCTTCCACATCTGTACAAATGAACTTTTACCACTCCCCCAAGGAGCACTAACAGTCATCACCATTGGCGTATCTGTGCCTCTCATCAATGTAGTTAAGTTGCAGATAGAGCATTCACGACCAAGTTTATCGTTTTCAAAAGGCGCATCAGGTGTAGCTACAAACTTAGGGGGACGACGAAACATTAATCTCTCTCTTTACTGCTTTTCAATTATGCAGCCAAAATTAGTTGGATAAATATAAAACTTGGGCGGAAAGCCTTTCTTCCATTTCAAAAAATCAGCTTTTCCTAGGTACTCTTTAATTTTTTCGTCTTTCAACTCAGGGCAATGATACCAAAAAGAGGTATTAAGTGTGACTGTACATTCGATGTCAGAATCAGAAAAAGCCACATGCACAGTCGGTGGCAAAAACTTGCACTGCTCTAAATAATTTCGAAATTCGTTTGAACGAATGCCATACGTACAAGTAGTGCATTTATTTTTCCCATTCTTATAAGCGGAACCATCAAATCGTAATTTGCTCACACTACCTCCCGTATAAGATTAGCTGAAACCTCATAGCACTACGAGAAACGTATGTTAAGCTATTCTAAGTAGATAACCAAACTAGTCGGAAACAAAAAAAGTCCCCCAACCTCATCAAGAGATCGGGGGAAGGAATTAGTAATTTAGCTTAAAGCTTCAATGCATCTACACCAGATAGCTTTCGTATCAAAAGCGATATCTCTTTCTCTAAATCACATATCTGTTTTAAAGCCTCGTCGTAGAGTTGGCATCCATAAAAAGCCCCATCATCAACATCTCTATCAAGCTCTTTTGAATCTTCAACATACTTTCGTGCACTATTAACCACTTCAGCTGGTAACACCTCTGCAAACACAAAAAGCACACCATTTAGCCTATCGTTTAGCTTAACAACAGGACTCCAATCAGCAACGTCCTCTGGCTTTTCCATTTCGGGCTCTTGGTCATCCTGCGATTGAGCGCCGCTCAAATATTCTTGATACTCTTCTACTTCAAGCTGCTGCTCATAAATTTTATGAACTTGAACGAGCTCTTTCTTAAGCCCAAGCAGTAAGTCCTTATTCGCTTCCCAAGCCCTAACTCGCCGCGCTTCACGTAGTGCCTCAATATTAAGCCCAACTGCAACAGCCGTTAACAAAACAAGCATCATATTCGAAACAGAATCGCCCTTGTCCGCCCAAGCTAAGCCCAAAAACGCTCCTCCTATTAATAGAAAGAGCCACTTCGCAATTTTTCTATAGTGATTGAGTACAAAGCTATAAACTTCCTCTTTTTTCACATCCACTCCCTTGAGTGATGTGAAAAAAGAATTAATGAAAATTGTAAGTTAGTCTTCACACCACTTGAATTCCCCTTACACGATTGCTAAACAAATTGAAATGTTAGGAAACGGGAAGAGATGTTTTGTACAAATTAAAGTCCCTCCCCAGAATATTTGGGGAGGGACTTTCTAATCTCTAGTCAAACGAAGGCTCAGGCTTGAATAACCAGCAGCGTGTTGCTTTTTTCAACCATCTGCTCTTTACGGTTCTTCCTTTTTCAACCAAGGAATATCTTGTTGTCGAAACTTCAAGAAGCCTTAGCAAATCTTTGTATTCTTGTTCTGTATGGTCATAATCAAGCCACCATTTTTTAATTAAAGGCATATTAAGTGCTACTTCATACGGCTTATGAGAATGGTTAACATTTGGCTCTTGCAGAACGCACTCTAATTCATCCCAAAACTTATCCAACAGCGCTTGTTCTCTATCAATCGCTTCTCCTGCCTTCACCCCCGGAATACTAAAAATCATGCAGCGAATATTTCTGCCGTGTATTCTACTTTGCACTCCTACATTACTGCCCAAATAAGGATAGCGCTTTGAGGTGTGAATCCACTGTTTCAAGGTAGCAACAGGTGGATCACCAAAGCCATTAAGCCAACATGCTTCGCGAAACTTCATTAAATGGATAGCAATACGGGCTGGGTTTGGAGAATGGTTCAGCTTAGCTAAGCCTATTTCATCCACCTTGCTCCAAAACCACTCCATAACCCAATGTTCGGGTTCGTCACTTTTGGCTCTTCCATGCGCAAGATCCACTTGATGCAGCATATCCACCACATCCTGTTTAGACAATTTTCTGCCAATAAACTCACCCCATTTCCTGCTCACTAAATCAAGCAACAACGGTTCAACTGTTTCTGCTGTCAACGTTTCCATTTTCATCTCCTTTTTTTGCTAGGGGTACCGGTTTTTTCCACTTAAGTGACCGAAGTAACCGGCCTTCCCTTTTTAGATTAACCATCTGTTTTTTCTTACTTTATCAACAGACATCAAAAGAAACTCAAAAGGGACTGAGAAGGGACCAGAAGAGACCAAAAAAGTAATCATCATAAAAATCAGCTAGTTACAAAAACTACTTTTTCTCTTAAAAAGTAACCAATTAAAAGTGACTGGTCCCTTTTCAGTCCCTTCTTGGTCCCTTTTTTACTCATCATTTTTATCAATTTTTCTTTTGTTATTTTAAATGGTTACGCTGATAAAATTTTTTGGGTTACTTCAGTCACTTGTTACCCAGAGGGGGGCTTTCCAAAAATTTTATCTCTCTCACGCGTACACATATGCGCGCGTATATAACCCTATACGCGCTCTATTTAGGCCTTAAAGACCCAACAACGTATTGCTTTACTTGTGTGTCTACTCTTTACTGAGGCATTCTTTTTCACCAGTTCATGTCGCTTGCCATGAGGCAGCAGCTTTTTCAGTACACTTATGTCCGGTACTTCCTGTCTGTTACCTAAACACAGGTCTCTAAACTGGTTTAAGTTGATAGCAATCAACTCTGGTGCATGAGAGTGGTTTAACCAGCCATCCTTGCTGCTGGTTAAGCGTTCCTCATTCAAATAGCCGTAAGTCTCCCAGAACTGGTCAACAATTGGATGATCTGCAGCAAGGCGGTCTTCCCTGTCTGTTGCCCGTTCATAGAGATACTGGGTAAGCTTCTGGCAACGTTCCTGCGTCATGGCAGGGAATAGCTCTGCCAGTGCGTAGCCGCAGGCAGCAATTTGCGCATGGTTCTTAACCACACGCTCTAACTTTAAGTCTGTTGATGTGTATTGTTGTTCTAGGCGGGCGAAGGCTTCAAAATAAGTCTTCAAAATCTTCTGTTCGTTCTGCAGGGCGGTACGCAAAAAACCGCCGACTGTGTCGGAGGTCTGTCTCTCAAACCATCGGGCTAAATCTCTTGTTCCGGCCTTATGGTGTCGCTTATCCACATGGCAGTGCACTATGCGCTGCAGCAGCGCCTCGCTGCCGTCCACTTCTGCGTTCTGGCTTATTACTAATGATGCTTGAAACTGGTGCTCTTCAACATCGTTACCGCGCTTTGCTATGCCAAGCGTGCCGGTACTACGACCGTTGTAGAATGCTTTAAGCTCGTCCCAGTTAAGCTGCCGTGCTTTTGCGTCCCTATCTCCGCCGTCGCGGTCTGATTCAATAAGAACAACAGGGAGGTTGGATAACTGGTTAAACGCGCGTCTGCGTCCCGCCATAGAAGCTTTCATAATGTCGAAGCCTTCGTAGTCGTCGCGGCCCACAAGCTTCCAACAAAACTCAAGTGCGGTAGATTTACCTGCACCAGGCTCGCCGGTGAATTCTAAAAAAGGAAAAGTCTTCTGCTCCGCGCGGATCTGCTGCGCGAAAAGAGTGCCTAGCCAGTACGCAAGCAAGGCCAGTCCCTGCCAGTTAAACACCTTTACGTAGTTCTCCAGCCAATCCGGAGAAAAGCTGCCACTGGTATTTACACTTACACCGGAGAGACTTGTTTTAATGCCCTGCTTACCAAGCTGAAAATAGCCGTGATCGTTAAGCGGTATTTCTTTACCGTTGCTGTAGGCGTGGTTCTGGTACACGTATGCCCCCACCTGTTTATGGTAACCCACAAACGGTATGGAAGAGACAGTAAGCATATCATCATCCAGCCAGCGCTCGCACAAAATCTTAAGACAGCGGGAGTCACCGTAAAAGGTGCCGCCGTTGGTTTTGCTGAGTAATTTTTTATGGAAGGCATCAGGGCTGGAAATACTCGTCCCTTCAAGGGAGATTATCTTTTCTTTAGAGCCGTTGCCGTAGCGCACTTTAAACACATAAAACTGTTCATCCATCACTTCATCGTATTCCATGTACAAAAACTCAGGCACAACGCTGCAGGCTTTATCCACATCACAAAAACTGTAGAACAAGTCTTTGCCTCTGGGTGAAAGCAACGCCAGTTCAAACAGTGCTATGTCGTCTTTGTTTTCGTCGCCATCGTCTTCGGTGTTGGCCGCAATGGCGTAAAGTTCTTTGTCCAGTTTGGCATCAACCTTAATGCTAAACAGCATGTTGTCGAAATCCAGAATGAACCGCCGGCTGCGTTTCCGTGCATAATAGTGGTATGCTTTTTCGTTCACCGTTTCAGACAAAAACAACCTGCCATTGTACAGGCAGTAATCTATAAATCGTTTTGTTATTTTCCCAGCACGGTAGAGATCATCCCAATCCTGCCCTTCCGGAAGCAGCAACACCTCGCACTTTTCGCCCATTGCGTGCAGCTTTTTCATGTGCGCTTTAGCGTATTTTTTTCCGGCCTTGTCTCCATCCAGGGCAATCGTCCAGCGAATGCGTTTTCCCTTATGCTGTTCAATAAAAGCATCGGGAAAATTAACGCAGGAAAGTGCAGCTGCAGCTTTAATATCTTTATGATGCAACGCAATGGCGTGGAAAATTCCTTCCACAACCATGCAGCGCTCACCCTCTTCAAGCGTAAAGTTCGGATGCGTCCACACCTGACCTTTATAGGAGCCTTGGAAGCGCGCTTTTTTCACGCCCTCATCTGGGTCTATTAATCGCTGCCAGTAAGTGCGTTTTGCCTCGTCCAAATAGAAACGAATTGTAGAATACATCCGCCCGTTCGATCTATCCTGAAAAGCTTCCTGTTCGTACCAGCCACGAATCTTGGAAAGATCAAACCCGCGCTGCAGCCCTAGGTAGGCATCCGCAGTACGGTTAGGTTCTTCTTCTGTTGGTTTATATTTCTTGGCAAAGTCAGCAAACAGATCCGGAAGCAGCTCGATGGTGTTTTCTTCCCACCCGCATCTATTTTCTCGGCTGCATTTTAAAATCCAAGGCTTTTCTGTACTAGTAAACAGTTCATTCTTTCCACATTCAGGACAAGGGCCGCCACGCAGGTAGCCGCCCTTAATCTGAAGATTAAACCGAGCATCAGCCAGTAAGGCGCGGACAATAACATCCGCGCTTACATTGTATTTTTGAGTAGGAGGTACACCCGTCATAAGCTTTACGGCTCCGTTTTTAGCTTTCGCTCGAGCTCACGCAAATCTGCGATCATATCTAGCGAGGTGTTCACTACATCGTTCAATTCTCCGATAATACGACGTAACTCTTTCGGCTCCAGCACGCCGTCGGCAACTGCGATTTGTGCCTCTTGTCCAACGTCGCTTGTTTCTCCAAAAAGTTTGCCGATTCTAAAAACTAGGCTCTGGCAATCTACATCACCATGCTTGTGCTCCATGCCGTACTGCATAGCCTGAACCTGCAACCAGTTGATGATCACCATATTGCCGACTGTGCTGCAAAACTTCGGCAGGTCTTCATAAGTAGGAAAGTAACGTTCCAGGCTAAACACACGCTTGGTGTGAGACTCTGCCCAACCCATTGCTTTTGAAAGTTTTTGCCAAGTCATTCCGGAGCGCTCGAGCGCAAGCTTAAAAGCGTCCTCCGGTCCAATGTTATGCAGTGCGTAGTTGTTATCTCTAACCATAGAGCCGTCTGGGTAAGTAGCGTTCATAATATTTCTCCTAAGAGTAAGACATAAAACTGTGTGAAAAATGTGAAAGAACCTAGACTAAGCCCGTAGTTAGGACTTGCCGGACATAATGCGGGCATCTGCTTTACGCATGGCTTCAGCCATTGTTTTGCGGGTAATGCCGTATTCTTCGCAAAGCACGTTAAGCAGTGTGCGAAGACGCAGTATCTTTATGGCCTGCGAAACCCGATGCATCCCAAACTTGTTAGGAGTGCGTCGCTGGTAGCGGAAATGGCGAATATCCATCCGCATGTAGCGAGCCACATTTGAGAAAGTTCTAAACCTTGCCTTAAGCCGCTCGATGTTTTTTTCATAAGCTAGTGTTTTCATGCGGCTTAAGTTAGGGATTTTTTCCCGTTTTAGTCAAGGGACTTTTTTATACTTTTCTTAGGGAAAAAATTCCCATACAAAGAAGGAATGAAGAATAGCATGGCTTTTGAGAAGAAATTTGTGGATGTGGTGTGTGAAAAAATAGATGAAATAGGTATTTCACATAACGAATTTGGCAGACGCGCATTCGGTCCACCAGATGGAGGGAGACTATGGAGGAGTGTTCGTGGAGTGGAAGGAAAGAAGAAACCCCGAAAGATTGCAATCCATGAAGCTTACCAAATAGCGCAAGTCCTGGGCACAGATCTGCCCACCCTGCTCTGGCACGTCGAAAAAGAATTTAACCAGAAATAGAAAAAGCTCGAACCATTACGGTTCGAGCTTTTTCTTTATTATCGTGTTTACTACCGGCGCTTCTCTTGTGCTAAAGAAGCTGCTTCCTGCTGTTCAATTGCTGTTAAAGCAACCTCCAACCGTTCGCATTGATCAAACAAAATATCCCCCATGCCTAGCGGTGCATTGGTTGCGCAAAAACGCACTGCCGAGATAGCTTTATAAATCTCACTGATTGCATCGAGTTCTTTCATGCATGTCCCCGCCAAAATATGTTTTTTTTGTTCTACGCTCATTCTACGCCGATACTCTGCGGCTTTACGCGCGTCAACCAAAGAAATTGAAACGTCTAGGGAGTTCCATTTCACTCGTGAAATAGTCTTAACGGGATTTTCTCCCTAAAACCCTATTGACATATAGGGATCGAATCCCTACTCTAAACTCAAGTAAGACATAGACAAAACAATCTGTGCCAACTCCTAAACAAGCCCCGCTGATGGAAGATAGGCGGGGCTTACTCTTATCCACACAAATAGACTAAGGAGACGCAAATGCATGCACACTCAACTCCACAAACTTCGTCGGAATACAGCATCCAACTGTTAAAGCTCTCTCAGGTTCAAGAAATTCTCCCAGTCAGCAAGACAACACTTTGGCGTTATGTAAAAGCAGGAAAATTTCCAGAACCCAGAAAACTAGGACGCAGCGCTTTCTGGGTAAAAGAAGAAGTAGAAAACGCAGTTCGCCAACTGGTAAAGTAACGCCAAGAAACACATTGCCTGCACAAAAGAGAAAAGCCTGTATGATCTTCCATACAGGCTTTTTTTGAGCCGAAAAACTCCCTGTGCCACCATGCAATTTCATTACAACCCACCCCATTTGGGGGCACATTTTGGGGGCACATCTTACAACTCAAAACTTTAAAATATAAAAATCAACATGTTAACTCTACAGTTCGATGGACGCCGCCTCCACCATGAGGTATTTTTAAAGGGTTTCAGTAGATTTCAAAATCTTCTGAAACCCTTTTTTTATTACTCATGCCCCTTCAAGTCCTTCCAAAACATTCCTTTCGATAATTTGACTAAAAAGTCCATACCCTGACTTTCCGTTCTGATGTTTACTAATTCCACTACGAACTTGTGGGTACACATTTGAGTCATCCCCACCTCACCTAGAAACATCTACTCACCACGTGAACAACCTGTCACAGCATCCAAAAAACGAAGCAACACGCCCTCTCCCTACTAATAAAACAAAGATCATTCAGATTATCTGACGATGTGCTACGATGACTATGAGACTGCCTAGCCAATAGGTACTGCAATCTCAGGTAACTCGAGACTTTTCACTCAAACCCTACGAGAGCCTATGTCACAGTCATCCGCGCCCACAACAATTACTCCAATACTGGTAGCCCCTCATGGCGAAAAGGATGTCCCCTCCGACTCCGGTGGAAAAATTGTCAATTTGCAAAAACTTGCCCGTGCCGGTTTTACAGTGCCTCCCACCCTCTTTTTACCCCCTGCGGCCTACACATACTTTGTGGAACGGCACAAGCTGACAGACCACATACACGCACTGGCAAAAGCAGATGTCAAAATCCTACGCTGGGAAGAAATCTGGGATGCGTCATTGGCCTTACGCAACAGCTTCCTGCGCCACCCTATCCCCACAGAAATTGCCAAGCCGCTTTTAGCAACTATACACAATAATCTTGGTTCAGTACCGCTAGCCGTCCGCTCCTGCGCTCTGCATGAAGACTCAGGCTTCTCTCACGCCGGAGTTCATGACTCCGTGCTGGATGTGTCCGGTGACGAGGCTATATTAAAAGCCGTACAGCAGGTCTGGGCATCTCTCTGGACTGATCGGGCAGTACTTTATAGGCAGGAAATGGGGCTTAATGCCAAGAGCTCTGCTATGGGAATTATTCTGCAAGCAATGGTACCGGGACATACCTCCGGCGTGCTCTTTACTAAAGACCCAACAGACGAATCACGTATGACTGTAGAGGCCGTACACGGACCGGCCAGCGAAGTCGTGGATGACAGTAGAGATACAGAAAGACTATTTCTTGGAAGGGACAACGGGAAGCAACTGCTGCGCAAAAGACAAGAGGGAAACGAACTAAAGGTAGTTCTTTCTGATTACTTGATTGATGAACTCTACCACCTCGGCTCCCGTTTAGAGCAATTTTTTGGCAACCCGCAAGACATTGAATGGACTGCCACTGATCAGGGTATTACCGTTCTGCAGTCCCGTCCCATCACTACCTTTGCTGAATCAGACGCCCACGGCTGGGATGCTGACGACAAGCGACCATGGTATCTTAGTCTCACCAGAAGCCACAAAAACTTGGAAGATCTTCGTGAACATATAGAAACGGAAATCCTTCCCGGTATGACAGCAGACAGCGATGCCATGAAAAGTATCGATTTGAATGTCCTGTCCTGCGGGGAATTGGAAAAAGAGCTTGCCCGCCGCAACGACCTGTTAACCCATTGGCGCGATGTATACTGGCATAAGCTCATCCCTTTTGCTCACACAGTGCGGCAGTTCGGTATGCTCTACAACGACACAATCGCCCCCGAAGACCCCTTTGAATTCACTACGCTGCTTTCGGGGCAGCACCTCTTGGCGTTGGACAGAAACGCCATGATTGAAGATCTTGCCCAGTTAATCAAAAAGGACGACCAACTGGCAAAAAATCTTCGCAACAATATACTACCGGAAGACGGCCCCTATTCGAGTCTTCTCAATGAGTTTATGGAGCGATTTGGTGACCTGTCATGCAACACATCATGGTGCAACGAAGGCCCGTGGGGCATTATCCGCCTAACTCTAAAAGACACTCCGGATTCTCCTCATCCAGCGCCATTACAACGAGCCAAAACATTGGAACGTTCATTTTTGAATGCTTTTCCGCCAAAAAAGCGAGACTTTGCAGTCTCTGTATTAAACCTTGCCCGCGTGGGATACCGCCTGCGTGATGATGACAACTTGTACCTTGGGAAAATTCAAGCTCGTTATAATGAAGCGTTAGAGCATGCCAAAGCCTGTGGCATCCACCCGAAAAACGACGACAAGCCAGAAGCCAAACAACACACCCCGAAAGGCCTTGCATGGAATGATCAGGATAGCACTGAAAGGCATAAACAACGCTTCAGCGGATGGGCGGCGGCCATGGGAATTGCGTTTGGCCAAGCACGGGTGGTAAGCACTCCGGAAGACCTGTTTACCTTTCAGAAAGGGGAAATTTTAATATGCAACGCATTGGATCCTAATATGACCTTTGTAGTTCCTATGGCAGCTGCCATAGTAGAACGACGGGGTGGTATGCTGGTGCATGGAGCCATTATTGCTAGAGAATATGGCATTCCCTGTGTTACAGGTATTCCAGACGTCACCTCACACATCCAGACTGGTGATCAACTGATGGTGGATGGTTTTCGCGGACTGGTAATCATAGAAGAGACAAAAGACGACGAACAGAAAATTAGCACTGCTAAAAATGTTCTCGGTGGATCGCTGATGACATGCTGCATGCGACCTATGACAGGCTTCTTCCGTCGTGGTTCATGCGATACCGAACCGCAGGACAGTGGTTGCCACGCAATCTGCTCAATTGTCACACAGGAGTTTCTGGAATTCAGCCTTTCACGAGGGAATGATCTCATCAGCCCATCACGTGATATGGACTTTCCTGGCCTTGTGCCGGGTGATCGCTGGTGTTTATGTGCCCTGCGCTGGGAAGAAGCACGTAAAGCCAAGGTGGCACCACCTGTTATCCTTGAAGCCACACATGAAGAGGCACTGCGTTACATCAGCCTGAAGAACCTAAAAGCACATGAGGCCAAGCAAGAAGAGAAGTGATCTTCAAAAAACTCAAGATCAACTAATGAAGTCACCTTTATCTTCACTTCATAATTCACATTACCTTTCAATCAATGAAAAAGCTTCTTCCTGCTTGTCTTTCAGTACTCAAGGCTTACTGACTGACCGCGGGCTTACGAACAATGGTAGTAATTATCTCACCAATTCGAAAGCCCCACTTGCGCATGGTACTTTTATTCACCACAACATCAGGCTCCATACGCCACAACCAGTCCTCCACCTGTACAGTGAGAGACCTGTCTCGCACGGGTACCATCAGTGCATAGTCCATACGCAGGGCATTGCCGGATACTTCCAACGTTGCCAGCCCCTCCACATCTGATGCGGTGCCCTCAAAACGACCTTCACCCACACGGATAAACTCCCAACGCCGCTTAAGCACCTCACCGTCGTCAAAAACAAATTCTTCTGTAAGCACGCCTTTCAAAACGCCTTCTTCTTCATGCCATTCACCACGCATAATAGCGTTAAATGAACGACGAACCTTCCCCCCACGGCCAAGAATCACACCATGGGCTCCCAATTCTCCAACAAAAAACTCTTCCAGCACAAAAGGATGCCCCCCAGCGGCGTTGTCCTTGGCAGGGATATTTGAGCACCCTGCAAGCATCATGGCGCATAACGGTAAAAGAAGTTTACTCATCATCCTCTCCTGTTCCGACTTCCGGTTATGCGCCGCACCAGCGCGTGATACACAGGGTAAGGCAAAATTCGCAACAGCTTGCAGGACCATGAAAAGATCGGCGGAAAATGAATCTCCATCTTTTTCTTTGCCAGCCCTTTCCAGATATACTCTGCTGCCCGCTCTGAACTTATAATAAACGGCATCGGGTACGCATTCAAATCTGTAAGCGGAGTTTTTACGAATCCCGGATTTACAGCGGTAACCGTCAAACCGTAAGTTTCCACATCAAACCTGAGACTCTGCAAAAAATTATTCAGTCCGGATTTGGTTGCCCCGTACGCAGCGGCCAAAGGGAGGCCGCGGTAAGAAGACAGGGAGCCGACTCCCACCAGATGCCCGCTACCGCGCTCCAACATATCCGGTAAGGCCACGAGCAACGTTGCCACGCTTCCATAAAGATTCACCTCAAAGAGGTGACGACATTTTTCCAGTGTAATTTTACTGGCGGGCATATTAAGATGCGTACCGGCGTTGGCCATGACCAGATCAGGTACTCCCATTATCTCGCGAACGCGTTCGTACGCCTGCCGAAGTTCCTCTTCGTTACTGACATCTGCCGGAACAAGCACGAGCTGATCCCCAGCATTAAGCCTATTGGCCATGTCAGAAAGTTTCTGCACATTACGGGCAGTGATGGCCACACGTTTTCCACCTGCAAGACACCGTGACACTAAAGCTTCCCCAATACCGCTTGTGGCACCAGTCAGCCAGATTGTCTGTACATGCTGCATAGCCGCGCCCCTTAGTTCAGGATAGTAAAGACACTCTCCAATCTGTAGCATATTTTTTTGGTTTAAAAAAGGTTATGGTGTTTCCATGCCTTCTCCTGAATCCAATAGGCCAAGCTGGCCAGTCCGCTTTTGGCGTCGCAAAGTACGTGAGCCTATTATGCGTGAACTGACCCTTGGAACATCGCTGCCCAAGGTCACTCTGGCCTGTATACTTGGTCTTGTTTCCGCCTCATGGCCTCAGATTGCAACCAACCCCCTCATGGCACTACTGCTCGCGTGGCTATTTCGCTGCAACAAGGCCATCACCAGCGGCATAAGCATTGTGTTCAACCTCCTTCAGTACCTCCTGATGATCCCATTTCTACGGCTAGGGGAAACTCTACTCGGCCTCCCCCATTTTGAAACTTCAGTACCAAAAATTATCACCATTGTTGTAACCGACCCAATCGGCTCGTTTTCAATTCTGGGGATACCGTTATTGCACGCTATCCTTGGCTGGATTGTTACATGGATTGTTGTGGGACCCGCCTGCTATTTTCTCACCAAACACCTTCTTAAACGCATGATACAAAAAAATGAGTCACCTTAACGTACTCTATGAAGCACTTAAACGTTTCCCCGAACAATATCCCTAACTTCCCATAAAATATTTACTGTAGTATGATTGGGGTATGTCTCATCAACCAATCGAATACACTTCAGGTGCACTCCGTGTAGCAATTATTGGTGGCGGTATTTCTGGCATTATCGCGGCGCATCTTATCTCACGGCATAACCATGTAACGTTTTTTGAGAAGGAACCTCAACTTGGCGGACACACCTACACCGCCCGAGTGCCTCATTCAGAAAGCTCTGCACCTGAAAGTGAATTGCCTGTCGATATGGGATTTATAGTTTTTAACGATCCCAATTACCCAACGTTTACTGCATTTCTCAAAAACCTTGGGGTGAGAAAAGCCAAATCAAACATGTCTTTTGCGTTCCATGATCCCGAAACGGGGTTCATGTATGCGGGGACAGGCATACGTGGCATGCTCGCCCGCAAACGCAACCTTTTCTCTCCCGTATTCTGGCGGATGCTCAAAGGCATTAACCGGTTCAGCGCTGAAGCAAAACAGGATTTGCGAACCGGAGCATTGGCCGGAAAAACCATTGGAGAGTACTTAACAGAAAAAGGGTACGACAAATATTTTGAAGAAAACTACCTCCTACCCATGACAGGGGCCATCTGGTCCGCTCCGGAAGGCGATACACATATGTTCCCTGCCGAAGCTCTTGTACGTTTTTTTGAAAACCACATGCTACTTGATCATCGAAATCGCCCACAGTGGTATTTTGTGAAAGGCGGCAGTGACACGTACGTACGAGCGTTTAAGCAACAGTTTTCAGGAGAAGTACGCACCTCCTCTCCCGTGTCATCAGTCACCCGTCTTGAGGATGGTGTACAGATCGTCACTGACAACGGCATGGAAACATTTGATGCCGTTGTACTGGCCACTCATGCGAATGTTTCTTTGCGACTGCTTACAGACCCTAGCGAACAGGAAAAGGCACTGCTTTCACCATGGCGGTACACAGACAACCGTGTAGTTCTGCACACAGACGCAAACTTTCTACCACCCCGCGTTGCCGCAAGAGCATCATGGAACTTTATCCGCGATCCTAAACGAACTCAGGACGCCTCTGTGGGCGTGAGCTATCATATGAACCGGCTACAAAATATCACTGCAAATAAAGAGTATGTTGTAACGCTTAATCCAGTACGGGAGCCTGCACCCAACACCCTGCTCAAAGACTTACAATTCGCTCATCCCCAATATTCGCTCAAGGCTATGGCAACTCAAGAAAAGCTCCTTACACTAAATGGAGTAAACCGAACATTCTTCTGCGGCGCATATCAAGGCTATGGTTTTCATGAAGACGGTGCGAAATCAGGAGCCCGTGTAGCAGAACACTTTGGAGAGTCACTGTGAACAGTTGCCTAATTTCATGCAGGGTACGCCATAAGCGCTTTGCTCCAAAACAGCACTCCTTTGCCTACCCGTTATATACATACATGCTCGACATTGATGAATTGCCGAAGCTCGACCAAAAGCTCTCATTATTCGGACATAACAACCTGCGCCTCGCCTCTTTTTACGACAAAGACTATCTCGAGCAAGGGGCGGAAGGGATACGAACAAAGCTTACCTGCTTGCTCGCAGAACAAAATATGAAGCTGTTGCCTGAGGACACTGTCTATCTGGTGACTTCCGCACGTTTTCTAAATTATGCTTTCAATCCTGTCTGTTTTTACTGGATTTTTCGTGAAGGGAACCTGCTTGGTTGCATGGCAGAGGTAAACAATACCTTTGGAGAAAAGCACGTATATCCATTAGTTGGAGCCGGTACTCCCCAACATCTTACAAACGCAAAACAGTTTGGCGATCTAGGTGCTAACAGCAGCAGCTTCTTCCCAGCCGAGTACCGTAGCCCCAAGAAATTTCACGTATCTCCTTTCATGGATCTCACGGGAGAATACCGTTTTTCCTTTGAGGACATCCGTAAACAACTGGATGTCACCGTTGGACTCTTTCGTGACGACCAAAAATCATTTGAGGCTAGCCTCACCGAAGAACGCCGCGTTCCGCTCAGTGATAAAGCATTGTTAACGACAGCGCTCACCAGACCGCTTACTGCGCATATCACAATACCTAGAATCTTATGGGAAGCTGGAAAAATCCATTTCGGAAAAGGCATACCTTATTACCCTAAGCAAGACCCAGTAAGCACTATGACCATACGCCATAACACACATCCCAAACTCAAAGACCGCCTTGCTCAAAAGTTAGTGTTCAACTTTTTGAAACGGATGCAGCATGGCCAGCTAATCTTAACCATGCCTGATGGCACAACCAAACACTTTGGTGAGCAGCATACGGACACGGCGGCCGATATCACTATTCATTCAGATAAATTTTTCAGAATGTCTGCTTTCAATGGTAATATAGGGCTTGGTGAAGGCTATGCACAGGGACTTTGGGATTCCTCTGATCTAGTCAAACTGGTTCGTTTCTTCCTTGAAAACCGTCAGGTGCATACTCGCACCCGCAACCTTCTAACCAATATTCAGGCAAGATTTTTTGGAGCCATACAACGACATCGTCATCAAAAGGCACCAAAGAACGATAAAGCTGGCTCCAAAGAAAATATTACCGCACATTATGATCTTTCTAACGAGCTGTTTAAGCAATTTCTCGACCCCACCATGACCTATTCCAGCGCAGTGTTTCTTGATCCCTACGACGTGACGGAAGATCTGGAAGCGGCGCAACTTCGCAAGAACAGAATGTTAGCTGACAAAGCTAATATCGGAGCTGATGATCATGTGCTTGAAATGGGTTGCGGATGGGGCGGCTTTGTCGAGCAAACCGCGCGCGAAAGAGGCTGTCGCATCACAGGTATCACCCTTTCTCGCGACCAATACGACTATGCAACCAAACGTATTAAAGATGCCCAACTAGAGCATTTGGTAGATATCCGCCTAGAGGATTATCGCAATATTTCAAAGCAGTACGATAAGATCGTCTCTATTGAGATGCTTGAAGCCGTAAGCCACAATTTTCATAAAGAATACTTCTGCAAAATCGATAAGTTGCTCAAGCCTTCCGGCGTGGCTGTCATTCAGACCATCACTATTCAAGATGCCCAGTACAACCACTACCGCTGGAGCGTAGACTGGATACGAAAGCACATCTTCCCAGGCGGAGAACTTCCTTCCCTTGCAAGAATCTGCGAGGCCACTTCAGACAGCACCTCGCTTTCCGTTCAACAGGTGGACGCTATCGGGCTGCACTACGCCAACACTCTCAATCAATGGAGACAACGCTTTAATGCCTCATGGAAGTCCATTGAACCGCTAGGCTTTGACGATTATTTCCTGCGCACATGGAATTACTATCTTGCTATCTGTGAGGCTGGCTTTCTCCAAGGGCATATTAATGACCTTCTTATTGTCCTCTCACGGGCTTCGTCGGAGTAACTGGTTTGGCTATAATAAGCGAATAGCAACTAACGCACGTCACCCCCCCAAGGCATTTCACATCTCATCTCTTTATTCTCAGACAAATAGTTGATATACGTCTTGTTAATAAATACTTACAGACAGAATATGGAGACTATTAATGCTTGGACGTCTATTATCTGGACCACTTTCAATCTTATATATTGGAGTAGGTCTTTGGGGTTTTTTTTTGGTTTCGCAATACCTTTATGCACAAGTTGGAGCCATAGGGGCATTCCTCGGTCTCTTCATATTTCCTGCAACTTACTCTATTGTGCCGATCTATGCTGGTATCGCTGATGGCTACTGGTTACCAGCCATTGTTTGCTACTCACCAATTGCCCTAATGATGCTACTTGGGCTTGTTGCTTCAATATTTGAGTAGGAACGCTATGTACACTATCGGAGCAATTCTTATTGCGCTTCCATCCTATTTCATTTGCTTACTGTTATTTGTGGGAGCAGGAACCTTTCTTGGCAACGCTATTTACCAGACTACAGGTATATTATGGACAACTGTCGCCATTAACGCTGCCATGTCAGCCTGTAGTGCCTATGCAGCAATGTTTTTTGCCCTAAAAGCAGTTCCTAGATCGTCAATCAAAGCAGTGTTTAGCATAATGACTGCTGTCGTGGCCTTGAACGCAGCTCTCTCTTTATACAAAACAGCTTCCGATAATTATTCATACGCTGCTGTCTACGTAGGAATTATTCTAGGAGCAGTTGCCTCTGTTATTGGATGCTACATCTGTAAAACCACAATCCTCGAGGAGCGCTGTGATTAAGACAGAATGAACTCCTGATCATTTCATTTAAGATTATGTTGCGTTAGCTGTTAAATAGTCAAAACTTTTTATATGCAAGCAAAGTATATTGCAATTCGATGTCCAGTTTGAAAATCCTATTTGCTTTTTTACTATTTGTTTTTTGGTTAAAATTTAATCACACACGAAAGAAGTTATAGACGACTACGAGTCGTCTTTTGTACTTTTCAAGCCTGTAACCTACTCGCTACAGGGTAAAAAGCTCTTAGGCCTCAGGCGGATCTCCCCGTCTTCACCAATAAGGTAAGAAAGCCCTAATCCTGTAGAGATTAGGGCTTTTTAATAATCTAGTACTCATACTCTATTTTAACAGATTCAAATAAATTTCAAAATATCAAGCCGAAAGTTAAGCTACTCCGTACCTAACCTTGTAACTTCTTCACTTCAGAATATCTAAAACACGAAATGGTATGGTCGTTTACCATCCCTACCGCCTGCATATATGCATAACAAATCGTAGGCCCAACAAATTTAAAGCCTTTCTTTTTCAGAGCCTTACTCATCGCCTCCGATTCAGGAGTGCTGACAGGGAGGTCTGACATGGAGTCCCATTTGTTGGTGATAGTTTGGCCACCCACAAAAGACCAAATATAGTGATCAAAGCTTCCGTGTTCTTGTTGAATTTCAAGAAAGCACTTTGCATTTACAATAGCTGCGTTGATCTTAAGTTTATGCCGTACAATCTCCGGATTCGTCAGCAATTGTTCTACCTTCTTCTCTGAATATTTTGAAACTATCTCAGCATCAAAATTATCAAAGGCTTTTCGATAGCCTTCTCGTTTTTTGAGAATAGTAGTCCAACTCAACCCCGCTTGCGCCCCTTCTAAAATTAGCATTTCAAAAAGAAGACGATCATCGTGAACGGGAACACCCCATTCTTCGTCATGATACTGCGTATCTAAAGAGTTAGAAATCGCCCATTCACATCGAGTCATAAAGCTTTCTCCTTACGCATTGCTTATTTCTATCACTTAAACATGCAAACAATTCCAGAACATATACAATTTGTATATACCCAATTCTACAACGCAAACATTACACAATGCCCCGCCTTAAAAGAAAACTTAGAAGGTCTAACTCATGACAAACGGCTCGCAACAGTAGTTGAGCTCTCTTCTGTCATGCTAAATAATTTTTCATAGATTTCTTTAAACAGACTGAAGCCTTTCCCATAAAGAAAGATCTCACCCTATTCTACATCCAGCAAGATTCGGGTTGTTGGTTTGCCCTGCCATCGCTTATATATTTCAAAAAAGGAAAACATATGAATCCAAAAACATACTTCAACCCCGGTTGCGCGTTAAGCATATATAAACCCGAAATGGAAAATACTATTCTAGATTTTCTAAACAAAAACTATCGCGAAACAAGTTTGCATAAAATATGCTGCCGACATGATCCGCAAGTTGAAAAAGGGGCTGTCATAATCAATGTATGTGCAGGCTGCGACAACAGATTTAGCAGTCTATACGAGGGAGTATCAACACTGTCAGTATGGGAAGTAATCGATAGCCTTGATTCGTTTGCCTACCCTAACTATCAGGGATTAAAAATGTCGGTACATGACGCTTGCCCAGTACGAGAAAAACCTCAAGTACATCAGGCTGTCCGAAGTTTACTTAAAAAAATGAATATCGAAGTTGTTGAAACTAAACTTCACGGAACACGTTCTGCTTGCTGTGGTGATGATTTGTATCCAAAACTTTCTGTAGAAAAAGTTCATACCATGATGACAACACGCGCGGACTCCATGCCCTGCGAAGATGTCTGTGTATACTGTGTTTCCTGCATTAAGGCTCTGCATGTTGGAGGAAAAACTCCAAGGCACTTAATTGACCTTTTAATGATCGAAACAACCGAACCACAGACATATGACACCATAAAATGGCATGAACAACTACAGGAATACATTGACCAGCATTAACGGGCGCCGCAGGCCATTTGCCTAACAATTCAGCACCACCTCTACGCAAGAAATGAAGACTGGAAGATAGCGCCTTCTCACAGGCTACGGGCACAATCAAACGTACTTCTTTTCTATTAGCCATAACAACTCATCTGTTCTTTTGATAGAACGGTTGTTTTCCGAGACAACTATAGACTTTTTCCCACCGCAGAATAGAATATGGAGGGGATAGAAAAAATGAAGAAGGAGGTTGGATATGAATGAACACAAAGAGAAAGCGGCAAAGCCACAACAAACAGACTGGAATATTAAATTTGGCATTGGACTTTTCGCGTTCAGTATAATCCTACCTTTGACTACCATCTCCATCGTAGCAGCCATTGAGTTATCTACGACCGCAGCAGCTTCTACTGTCGCTCTCCTTCTTGGTCTTGCTGAGGTCTGTGGTCTAGCTGCAATCGCCGTCATGGGAAAGAATGGCTATGCGTACCTAAAAGGGAAGCTTTCAAAATTTGTAAAATCCTACGCTCCGCCACAAGAAGTCAGTAAAATTCGTTACTCAATTGGTCTAATTATGTTCTGCATTCCATTAATTGCTGGCTGGATGGCTCCATATCTCTTTGTTCTTTTCCCTAGCATTGCGCCATCTAGTTTTATGTGGGCGTTAGTGGGTGATGTACTCTTTTTAGCCAGCCTGTTTGTACTCGGCGGTAACTTTTGGGATAAGTTAAATTCATTGTTCGTTCATAACGCACACGCCACTTTTAATAAAAAATAACGACATAGATTCAACACGCATATTCTTTCCATCAGAACATGAAAAAGCTTTTACCGACAGATGCGGTAAGAGCTTTTTTTGTGATCTTTAATATCGGTAACTGAAAAGTAATATTTCTATGGTATATTGAATGGTAAGATGAAGAATCTTCAAACGCAACAAGGAGAAAATCGTATGGAACGTTACATCGTGCTTACCATTCTAGTTTTTTCTATCCTATTCAGCGTACTAACCTACTCCTAATTAAACAAAAAAAGCCTTGTCAAACGACAAGGCTTTTTTCCGTTAATATGCACCATCTACGAACAGTTTACATTCACCAACGGCTTCCACAGGAAATAACGCTGTTTTTAACTCTCTACCCACAAACCAGCTGCAGCTAACCAGCCCTTTTACGGCATCAAATTTAACAACAGTCATTTCCGGTCCACCGGATTTTAACTGAATAATGTCTCCAGCTACAAATTTCATAGTGCCTCCGGATATTTTAGTCCGACCTGCTCACTAAACCTTTCCCTTACGTGCATGCATATCACTAGATTTACATCTACCATATAATGTATACGCACTTCATACAAGTGTTCACTCTTTAAGAATACACTCTATTGAATACATTACAATAGTCATAAAAAAAGCGGAGGAAAATCCTCCGCTTTATATTTCGATTTGTATCGAGAGCTAATTACATAGCTGCTTCGTAAATTTCCATTACATCCTGATCGGTAGGACAGCGAGGGTTGGTGAGACCGCAAGCATCTTTCTGTGCGTTGGCAGTCATTGTTGGAATATCAGCTGAACTTACTTTCTTACCGTAACGTTCGCCAAGAGCTTTTAAGCCTTTAGGGATACCTACATCTGAAGAAAGTTCACGGATAGCTTTCAAGCACTTCTGAGCAGCTTCGCGATCACTGAGACCATCAATATTTTCGCCCATCCAAACAGCCATATCTGCAAAACGATCCATCTTAGCAATCATGTTGAATTCTTCAACGTGTGGCAGAAGGATAGCATTACATTCGCCGTGTGGAAGATCGTAGAAGCCACCAAGCTGGTGAGCCATTGCGTGAACATGACCAAGGCTTGCGTTGTTAAACGCCATACCTGCGAGGTACTGAGCGTAACACATGCCGTCACGAGCTTCGATGTCCTGACCGTTTGCAACAGCAGCACGAAGATGTATAGCGATAAGCTTAATAGCTTTTTCTGCACATGCATCTGTAAGTGGAGTTGCGGCAGTAGAAACGTATGCTTCAACAGCGTGAGTCAGAGCATCCATACCGGTTGCAGCGGTAAGTGCTGGTGGCATACCAACCATAAGCATTGGGTCATCCAAAGCGATGGTAGGAGTAACACGCCAATCAACGATAGCCATTTTAACTTTACGGGAGGTATCAGTGATAATGCAGAAACGAGTCATTTCTGATGCTGTACCAGCTGTAGTGTTAACCGCTACGTATGGAGGCATTGGTTTAGTAGATTTATCTACGCCCTCGTAGTCATGAATTTTACCACCGTTAGCAACAACAAGGCCTACACCTTTACCACAGTCATGAGCACTACCACCACCAAGGGTAATAAGAGAATCACAACCTGATTTACGATATACATCAACGCCGTCATGAACGTTTGTGTCTGTTGGGTTTGGAATTGTTTCGTCAAAAACTACACATTCCATATCTTCTGAAGCAAGCAAATCAACGATCTGCTGTGTCATACCGACAGCGGTAATCCCTTTATCTGTAACCAGGAGAGGCTTTTTGCCGCCTAACGCACGAATTTTTGCAGGAATTTCTTTATGAGCGCCAATACCTAATAAGGTAACACTTGGAATATAGAATCCATTCACTTGTTCACGTACAGCCATTTCACATCTCCGTAGTAAGTATCAGTGTATGAAAATTGTTATTACATTCGCTACGCCGCGAAGTAGATAACCTGTGTCGTAGTATATGAATACACACGGAAGCTGTCGCTCACAAATAAAAATGTTTTACTCACAGTACGGAACATTTCACACTTAAAAAGAACTGAATAAGCACAGAAGAATGTTATTTTATTCACAAACAACATGTTGAAATTCTATACTATTCTAGTTCCAAAAATACACTTACCCAGCAAGCACTCGCAGACCTTGTTACATTTATCACAAAATTGTTTATATTCATGTAACAGATTGCGTTGTTACTTTCTGAAAGAAAAATCCTTACTCCTAACCGAATCCTTGTTTACGCTCTTAGTCATAGTTCGGCAGCACTTTTTGGAGGAAGTATGAAGGTAACAATTGATTCTTTTGGGATTACCCCCTCTGGAGAGATCATAGAGCGGTATACTCTTGATAACGGCAGGGGGATAACCGTAGACTTAATCACATACGGTGCGACCATCTTAAAGATCACAACTCCTGACTGCGGGGGGAATAGAAGTGACATTACAATCGGGTTTGATTCGATAGAAGATTACCTGAAAAAGAACCACCACTTTGGCTCAATTGTTGGCAGATATGCGAATAGAATTGAGGGTGCATCCTTCCGGCTGGGGGGAACAACCTATCATCTTGAACAAAATAACGGAAAAAACCATATTCATGGCGGCTCCCGAGGGTTTGATAAATACGTCTGGAGTGCTCATGTTATTGAACATGAAGAAAGTGCTTCCGTCGTCATGCAGCACATTTCTCCTGATGGGGATATGGGGTTTCCCGGCACGGTTTCTGTACAGGTTGCCTACACTCTGGACACAATGGACACCCTGACCATTGATTACTCTGCATTCACAGATGCACCCACGGTACTCAATCTGACAAACCATACCTACTTCAACTTATCCGGGAAAATTGGCTCTCCCATTTCAGACCACGTTATAACCGTCCATGCTGATGACTATCTTCCTATAAATGAAGAAGGCATCCCGACTCCCGAAGCTCCGCAACCAGTTGAAGATACGGTAATGGATCTGACGCTCCCTACTGTCATTGGCGACAAACTCTACGAAAAAGATCCGCAGCTCATTTTTGCAGGTGGATTTGATCACACATATGTTTTGTCGAAAGACCACGATAAAATAGTACGGCTGGCGGCAATGCTTACACACCCTGATTCCGGACGCAGCATAAGCATTGCAACTTCAGAACCGGGAGTCCATGTGTACACAGCCAACAGTCTGGATGGTAAAACAAAATATCGTGATGGGATTGTGGTTCCTAAACATGGAGCTATCGCATTTGAAACGCAGCACTTTCCTAACTCACCCAACAGACCAGATTTTCCTACAACAGTGCTGACACCAGAACATACGTATACGCAAAAAACTAAATTCACTTTTAATAAAGTCATCACCACCTGCAATGTTAAATAAAAACAGCCACAGCATTATCGCTATGGCTGAAACTACTGACAGACTCTTTACTACAGATTAAGCTACACCTGCTAAAACACCATAAAAAGCCAAACTTTAACTATACATAGGTATGCAAAAGTTTGGCTTTTTTAAAACAACCCGCAAGAAGCAGAATTGTCATAATCTAAGCTACCAAGTATTCTCGGTAGTTCTTTATACATGTTAATATCGTCTGGTTACCAACATAAATAACAATACAAAGGGAAGAACCCATAAGGCTACAAGCCCCGCAAAAAAGACAGCCGCAAGAAAACAAACTGTCACGATTGCCCATAATACATCACGAATCATTGGCGCCCTCCTATCTACATTTCAAGCATACAAAACCTGTGGTTGCTGAAAATGATTTGCATACAGTCCGGCGTTTCAATAACAAATGAGTCTGATTTTTTCCGACAAAGCCATTATATCGGGACGGTATATTTACTGTACCGGTACGGTTACCGTTGATACTGAGACATCAACGCGAATTGAAGCATCTCAATCCCCAGAGCCATATTGTAGGTTACCGTGTTTCAGAATAGAGAATAATTTGCTAATATACTTACACAAAATGGAACAAATGCTTCAACCTATCAGCGTGACAACGCAAAAATGTTAAAGAATGTTCCATTCTCTACACAATAAATTCAAATACTAACCATATAGACAACTCTGCACAGCCACTTTACGACTCGAAACAATGCGAATTAACAACTCACACTGTTTCTGTAACGATGTAACACTCTGTTTTTATTAAATCTATTGCACAGAGAATATTTCTCTAGTAATCTACCGCAGTCATTTCTATAGAAGCACCTTCACTATTGCAGTCTCTCTTTAAATGCCTGCAACATGCTATTTGCACTGCCACTGCATATAATTTTAAATTATATACCCTGACATTTTTCAAAAAGAGTGAAGCCTTTCTATTAAATGATGCGAAGGGCTTTTCTTTTCTCACGCAATCTTCATTATTTTTCCCTACGGTATCTTCTGCCCTAGCAGTTCGAATCGCATGATGATGAAGAGTCTGTAATCTGCTCCGATGCGTTACGGACTTTCACATACAGGTATAGGTAAGCTGCCACATTTTTAATGAACAGTGTTCACTCGTGGCCTGCTCTAATGTTTCTTTTATGGGAGGTTTTTACTATGCGTACAACACGCACTCTTGCTCTCGTTCTTGCTTTTGTTCTCACGGCTTCATGCGCACTTGCGTCTACTCTTGAAGACGTAACTAAGCGTGGCTACCTTAAGTGTGGTACTCACATTGAAAACCCGGGCTTCTCCGCACTGGATAGTTCCGGTAAGCGTCTTGGCTTTGACGTTGATTTCTGCCGTGCTGTCGGCGCAGCAACCAACGTTGATGTAAAATACACCCCGCTCACCTCCAAAGAGCGCCTTCCTGCACTTCAGTCCGGCGAAATTGACCTGCTTTCCCGTACAACTACTCAGACCATGAGCCGCGATACCAACCTTGGTCTCGATTTCACTGTTGTTACTTTGTACGATGGTCAGGGTCTTATGGTTCGTAAAGAACTCGGCATCACCAAAGCAAGCGAACTCGACGGCGCTACCATCTGCCTGCAGACTGGTTCCACTACCGAACTCAACGTTGCTGACTACTTCCGTAAGCACAACATGAAATTTACTCCGGTTGTTTTCGATAAACAGCCAGATGTACGTAAAGCATACGACACTGGTCGTTGTGACGTGCATACAACCGACGTTTCCGGTCTTGCTGCACAGCGCTCCCTTATGGAAAACCCTGAAGAACACATTATTCTTCCAGAACTCATTTCCAAAGAGCCTCTTGCTCCTGTTGTACGCCACGGCGACAACCAGTGGGGCGACATTGTTCGTTGGACCATCTGGCTCACCATGGCTGCTGACGAAAAAGGCATTACTGCTGAAAACGTAGAACAGGTAGCAAAAGAAACTAAAGACCCAGAAGTTCAGCGTATGCTCGGTATTACCGGCACTCTCTGGAACAACCTTGGTCTTGATAAAGACGCTCCTATCCGCATTATCAAAATGGTTGGCAACTACGGCAACATTTTTGATCGCAACCTTGGCATTAACACCCCGCTTCGACTCGAACGCGGCTACAACAACCAGTGGAACAAGGGCGGCCTTATTTACGCTCCTCCTTTCCGTTAGGTCGATTGTAATTCACTGCCGGACAGAAACAGCACTGCGCTGTTTCTGCTTCGGCAGATTTTCAATTTGATACCGGACTCCACGTATCGACCGTACTCAATACCGCTGGTTCCGCTAAAAAACTGACACGCTCATGCAGTTTTTTTTGCTTCCGACACACAATCTCTTCGAAATATTATGTCACAACACGCACACGAAAATGCTCGCGTACCTTTCTGGCGAAACCCACAGATTCGTGCATGGTTATACCAAAGTATCATGCTCGGGGGCTTATTATGGGTTGCGTTCATCATGTATCAAAATACATTGGCGAACCTGGAAAAACGCGGCATCGGTTCCGGCTTCGGATTCTTACAGAACGAAGCAGGGTTCAACATCGGCGAGACCCCTCCTATCCCTGTTCTTCAGGGCGGATTTCTATGGTTTATTGCTGCTCTTATTGTGGGACTGTTTGCGTCACGCGCGATAGCAGTCTGGCTTAAGAAAAAAGGCACCACCATTACTGCAAGTGACAAAACCGTTTTTGCCGTCATAACACTCGTCGGCATTATTCCGGTTCTTGTCCTCTTCCTTGGCAGCGACTCCATCGCTTTTACTCGTTACTCAGAATCTTCCAGCTACGTAACAGCCCTTCTTACCGGTTTTGCAAACACCATTAAGATAACAATTCTTGGCTGCATTTTTTCTACAATCCTCGGATTAATTATTGCGCTCGGTCGACTTTCTCCTAACTGGCTCATCAGTAAATTATGCAGCTGGTATGTCGAATTAAACCGAAACCTGCCAGTTCTGTTACAACTGTTCTTCTGGTACTTCATCGTATTGCAGCAGCTGCCTTCCGTGCGACAATCCATCGATGTCGGCGGCTGGTTGATCCTTAACAATCGCGGTCTCTTTTTACCTGCACCAATAGCCCAGTCCGGCGCATGGCCTTTCTGCCTTGCTATCGGCGCTGCCCTTATCGGAATTTATTTCATCTGCCGCCGCTCAATGCGACTGCTGAACGAACGTGGCACTCCAGGTAAGATTGTATTGCCCTCTATTGCCTTGCTGATCGGCCTGCCCGCACTTGTATGGCTTATCGCAGGAACGCCTTGCACACTGGACTACCCAGTGCTCAAAGGGTTCAACTACCGTGGCGGCATCGATTTTACACCTGAATTCACTGCACTGCTTGTAGGTCTGACCGTGTATGTTTCTGCCTTCAACGCAGAAATCATCCGCTCCGGCATTCAGGCCGTTTCCAACGGTCAACGAGAAGCAGCCCGTGCGATTGCTCTTAAAGAACGTCATGTAATGCGCCTTGTTATCCTGCCTCAGGCTATGCGTATTATTGTACCGCCAATGACCAGTGAATACCTTGCTATCGCAAAAAACAGTTCTCTGGCTGTTGCCATCGGCTACCCTGATTTTGTCAGCGTCGGCGGCACAATTCTCAACCAGTCCGGTCAGGCTGTGGAAATTGTAGGCATCTGGATGGGCGTATACCTCTCCTTATCCCTCGTAATTTCTCTTGGCATGAACTGGTACAACGCCAAAATAAAACTTGTGGAGCGGTAACATGGCAGAAATAATCAAAGACCGCCGTCCACCTGTCACTAAAACTGGTGTTCTCGGCTGGATACGCTCAAACCTGTTATTCCCGTGGTACAACGCGCTTCTGACTGTTGTTGCAGGCTGGGCAATTTTCTCTGCGGTTAAGCCTTTTGTCCAATGGGCAATCCTTAACGCATCGATTAGACTTGATCCAACCGTTGCTAAGCAATACTCTGGCGCAGCATGGGGATTTGTCCGCGACATGTGGCCTGTCTTCATGGTGGGCATCTATCCGGAAGAACACCGGTGGCGTCCGGCAGTAGCATTACTGATTGTGCTTGCACTTATTATGCTGACTCTTGTCCGCAAATTTCGCGGTACAAAATGGCTCTATACTCTGTGGGGGCTCTCTCCTTTTGCGGTCTACCTTATTATCCACGGCGGCTTCTTCACCGGACTGGAAGTTGTAGACACGCATTACTGGGGCGGGCTTATGCTTACGCTTATCCTCGCTTCCGTAGCGATGCTGTTTTCATTTCCTATCAGTGTATTACTGGCTCTCGGACGTACTTCCGACATGCCGGTCATCAAGTCATTCTGTGTGGCATACATTGAACTGGTTCGCGGAGTTCCGCTTATCACCATTCTGTTTATGGCATCTGTAGTACTTCCGCTGTTCCTTCCAACAGATATGGAGCTGGATAAAGTCCTTCGTGCTATGGTGGGTATCACCATGTTTTTCTCTGCCTACCTTGCAGAAAACATTCGAGGCGGCTTACAAGGTCTCGGTAACGGGCAATACGAAGCAGCCGATGCCATCGGCATGGGATACTGGCAGAAGACATTACTGATCGTTCTGCCGCAAGCGCTGCGCATTGTAATTCCGCCGATGGTTAACAACTTTATCGGTATTCTTAAAGACACATCACTGGTTGGTATTGTAGGTCTGGTTGATCTATTGCAGATTGCCTTTGCAACTACCTCCAACCCTAAGTGGTTCGGTAGACTGGAAGAAGCATACGTATTCGTAGCACTTTGGTACTGGATTCTTTGCTACTCACTGTCCCGCTACAGTCAGCACCTCGAAAAGAAATACGCGTCCAAGTAGACAGGTAAGGATATAATTATGAGTCAGATTCATACTGCAACCCATCTTGCTGGTAACCAGGTCATTATTGAGATGGACGGCGTAAACAAATGGTACGATCAGTTCCATGTTTTGAAAGATATTAACCTGCAGGTTCGCCAGCAGGAAAAAGTGGTAATCTGTGGCCCTTCAGGTTCCGGTAAGTCTACCCTTATCCGTACATTGAACCGTCTTGAAGAGCATCAGGAAGGCGACATTATTGTTGATGGCACTACCCTGACAAACGATACCAAACATATTGAAGTAATTCGCCGCGAAGTAGGCATGGTGTTCCAGCAGTTCAACCTGTTTCCGCACTTGTCTATTCTGGACAACGTAACAATCGGCCCAATCTGGGTACGCAAAATGCCTCGTAAACAGGCAGAAGAAATTGCGTACACATTTCTCGAGCGCGTTGGCATCGGCGAACAGGCAAACAAATTCCCCGGTCAGCTCTCCGGCGGTCAGCAGCAGCGCGTAGCTATCGCCCGTGCTCTTGCCATGCAGCCAAAAATTATGCTTTTTGACGAGCCTACATCTGCACTCGACCCTGAGATGATTAAAGAAGTTCTCGACGTAATGCGCGAGCTGGCAGACCAAGGTATGACCATGATCTGTGTTACGCACGAAATGGGTTTCGCGCGTGAAGTTGCCGACACCATGGTGTTCATGGATCAGGGTCAGATTGTAGAATATGCTCCTGCCAAGGAATTTTTCTCCAACCCGCGTGAAGAACGCTGTAAAGCATTCCTTGAGCAGATTCTGAATCACTAAGCCGAAACCACTCACATTTCCAATTTTAGAGAGAAGCCTAATCGCTTCTCTCTTTTTTTGTTCAAACGAAATAACCAATGTCACAATAGCTTAACATTATTCGCTAAAAAGATTTCGAGCCGTCATCACGAAGTAACAGGCACACTGCAAAAAGGTCGCAATACTTTTAGAGGTTGCGCCGTATGCGCCAAACAACATGCCCCGAGCATGAACCCAATAGTTCCCAACAAGTTTATATCAAGTAACAGGAATAGTACCCGTTACCTGCCAACAAGCTTAAGGAGTACGTGATGCGTTTCTTAGGACTACGTTCTGTTTCAGCAATGCTATGTGCACTTATCGTGCTTACCGGTTCTGTCTGTATTAGCCATGCCGAAGAATATTACTCCGGCACTCCAGCTAAATATGTGTTTCTCTTCATCGGTGACGGCATGGGCATTGCTCAAAAAATGTCCACTGAGGCAGTCACTGGCGAACAACTTGTCTTTGACGACTTCCCTGTTCAAGGCATCACGACCACACAGGCCAACAACAGATTTATTGTAGGATCAGCAGCCGCCGCAACTGCCATGAGCTCTGGTCAGATTACAAACATCGGCATGATCGGCATGTCCCCAAACGGAAAAAGCGTAAAAACAATTGCAGAAATGGCGCGTGATAATGGCCAGAAAGTCGGCATTGTTTCAAGCGTATCCATTGACCATGCAACCCCTGCCGCATTTTATGCTCACGTTCCAAAGCGCTCACAGTATCATTACATTGATCATGCCCTTGCAGCTTCTAATTTTGACTACTTTGCAGGTGGCGGCCTTAAAGATCCTAAAGGCACACGTAAAGGCATTGAAGCTCGTGGCAACGCAGTAACAGCCATTAAAAAAGCCGGATACAAAATAGTATCCAACCGCAGTGGATTTGAAAAACTTTCAAAGAGTAGCGGTAAAGTCCTTGCGTACAACGAATGGTTGCAAGATTCCGGCGCAACCCCATATGAAATTGATCGCCGCACACAGGATATATCTCTGGCAGAATTTACTGCAAAAGGTATTGCCCTGCTCGACAACCCAGAAGGGTTCTTCTTGATGGTTGAAGGCGGTAAAATTGACTGGGCTTGTCATGCAAACGATGCAAAAGCCGCAGTAATGGACACCGTAGCTTTCAACAACGCAGTAAAAGAAGCCGTGGCGTTCTATAAAAAACACCCTAACGATACGTTGATCGTTGTCACTGGTGACCACGAAACTGGTGGCATGACTCTCGGTTTTGCCGGAACCAAATACGAAAGCCATTTTAATGTGCTTGATGCACAGACTGTCTCTTTTAAAAAATTCACTCAGGAAGTCATGGAGCCTTTCAAAAAAGCAGCTCATGGCCAAAACACTTTCGAAGATATCAAGCCCCAGATTACAAAATACTTTGGCCTCAAGTTTGAAGGTGACCCTAAAAAAGATACCATGGTGCTTAAGCCGTATGAAGTTGCCAAACTTCAAGAGGCATTCATTCAGTCTATGGCTGGACAACTCATCAAAAACAACTCTCCACAGGCAGCCATTCTGTACGGTAGTTACGACCCGCTTGTTGTGGCCGTAACCCACACCGTAAACAACAAAGCCGGTCTTGCGTGGACGTCCTTCAAGCACACAGGCACTCCAATTGTAACCAGTGCAATTGGTGTCGGTGCAGAAAGCTTTAGAAACAATTACCATCAGTCCGAAATCGCTAAAAAAATTATGGCAGTAATGGGCATTGCCCCTGCTGTAAACGTAGCATCTAAGTAGCATTAGTCTATGGCCCCAGAAATGGCGGTACGTTTCCCCTCGTACCGCCATTTCATTTCTGCTCTTACACAGCTGCAAAACAAGGTGAAGACTGTGCGTACCAAATCGACAACACGAGACAACATTCTCATTAGTGTTTTTTTACTTCTTTCTATTGTTCTCTGGAATCTTCCCACACCGTTTGATGACAGAATAGACGACACTGCCGAACAATTTAAAGGCAAAATTATTTCAGTTGATAACAGCCAGCTCCAACGGCATTCGCTGGTAACGGTTGGTGTACAGATTCTTGATGTCACGATGCTGGAAGGCGCGCACAAAGGGGAAACTTTTACGGTCAGTAACCAGCTCATGGGTAGGCTCGACATCGACAAGGCTTTCTCCGTAGGAGATACGGCTCTACTGGTTGTCACACACACACCGGAAGGCGCAATAGATACAATTGTCCCTCAGGATCACTACCGCATAGATCTTGAGTTAGGTTTGCTTTTCTTATTTGCCCTGCTGTTAATTCTCTTCGGAGGAAAAACGGGAGCAAAGGCACTGCTCAGTTTCATTTTCACGGGACTTGTATTGTGGAAAATTTTTATTCCGTCCCTGCTTCTCGGTGTTGATCCCATATGGCTTGCACTCGCCATTGTTGCAATTCTCACAGGTACAATCATTTTTCTTGTGGCGGGACTAAGCCGTATGGGAACAGTGGCTTTTTTAGGCGCAATGCTCGGAGTGGCGAGTAGTTGTGGTCTGGCGGTATGGGCAACGAATGCCTTCAAGCTTCACGGAGCCATAATGCCCTTCGCCGAAACGTTGCTCTACGCAGGCTATGCTCACTTGAACATTACGCAGATTTACGTGGCAGCCATTTTTGTAGCAGCATCCGGTGCAGTTATGGATTTAGCAATGGATGTAGCGGCAAGCTTGCAGGAAGTCGTGGACACTCACCCGTCAATCAGCAGGAGAGAAGCGCTGTTCTCCGGCCTCAGGGTTGGACGCGCTGTGGTGGGCACCATGACGACTACTCTGTTGCTTGCATATTCAGGTGGCTATGTAACCTTACTTATGGCTTTTATGGCTCAAGGTATTCCCGTCATCAATATGTTCAACATGCTCTATGTCGCAGCAGAAGTAGTCAAAACGCTGGTGGGAAGTTTCGGTCTTGTGCTTGTTGCCCCTTTTACCGCGTGCATCGGGGCAATTCTCTTCACACAGAAAAAAGAAAGTGCTCAGCCGCAAAAGCAACTGAGCACTGTATTACAAAACTCATAGGGTAACGCACTGCATCACATCAGTACTGCATGTTCACCAAATTTCTCTGTTCAGGCTGCGCTTAGCCCTGCCGATCATTTTTTGGCTACTCTTTGCTATTACCATTTACCGCCTGTCAGCTTATTCCAATCCCCGAGGAAACTGGCAAGCCCTTTATCAGTAAGTGGGTGATGTACAAACTGCTGCAAAACACTAAACGGAACAGTCGCCACATCTGCACCGACCAAAGCAGCTTCAAGCACATGCATAGGATGACGGACACTCGCTACAAGAATTTTGGTGGTGTATCCGTAGTTATCAAAAATAGTGCGAATTTCTTCAACCAAATTCATACCGTTATCGCCAATGGCATCAAGACGGCCAATAAACGGACTTACATAGGTTCCGCCTGCTTTTGCAGCAAGCAACGCCTGTAACGGTGAAAAGATAAGCGTAACGTTTGTATGAATACCTTCACTTGAAAGAGCCTTAATAGCTTTCAGGCCTTCTGATGTCATAGGAATTTTGACAACAACGTTGTCGCCCATTTTCTTCAGATCATGCGCCTGTGCAATCATGCCTGGAGCATCTTCTGCTACAACTTCGAGACTTACAGGGCCTTTCACTACTTCTAAAATTTCTCTCGCACGTACGCGCCAATCTCCGCCTTCTCGTGAAAGTAATGTAGGGTTGGTGGTAACACCGTCAATTAAACCCTGTTCTGTTGCTGTCTTAATGTCTTCTATACTAGCGGTATCAATAAAAAATTCCATAATATCCCTCTGGGTGTTGTTTGGAAGTACGCAGTAAACCGTGTCAGTACGCGGCCTTCAGCCCACCTAAGCAAAGCATACTTTTCGTACTTTTTTATTTTTTCGCTTGACTTTCCCGGCTGTTTTATTCAAAAAACATCTCGCACTTAGCGATCACGTTTTTCACGACTTGGTTTCTATTTGCATTTGATGGCGAGGTAGCTCAGTTGGTTAGAGCATGCGGCTCATATCCGCAGTGTCGGGAGTTCAATTCTCTCCCTCGCTACCATCAAGAAAACTTGGATCATAGACATATGTTTATGATCCTTTTTTTATGTCCAGAGCACAGCAACTACAAAATACTCAGAGTGATCTCTTTACTCAAATTTAACATGTAACTGTATACATGCTTTTGATACAAACGTATGGAGAAAAAATGAGATACATTCTTTTTATTCTGATAGCACTGAGTATTCCAAGCATGGCTCTTGCTGAACAAATTATTATCGTCGAAGACAACGAACCTGATGTTATCATCATTGATGACAGATCCGATGAAGAACGATTTATCGACTCCTTATTCGAAGAAGATGAACCGGACGTTATGGTCATCCAAAAAAGAAGACCTGACATTGTTTATATCGAAGACGATGAACCGGATGTTGTAATCATTCAAAACAATAAGCCGGATGTAATCTATATCGAGAACGACGAACCGGACGTCATTTACATCGAGGACTACAACGAACCAGATGTAATCATTATCAACGACTAGCAATCGCCAAAAACTATTTTTCAGATTCGCGTTTAAGACGATATCGTTATCTAAAACAATAGTCCCTCACGCTCTTGCTTTCCTGAAATTCACGACCCTTCTTAAGGGTCTTTTTTTTGATCGCACACTTCTTGTAGAATATACGCTCTCGCCATTCGCGTCTTTTAGTATTTATACCCATTACGACCTATGCAATTTTCCCTAAGATTTCCATACTTGCCATAACGCTACAAAGTTAACAGACTTTTGTCAGCCTATTAATCCCTCTTCATTCCGGCTGACCGAGCCATCAATATAGTATCAATTCCCACCGCAACTGACATATTGACCTTACTGAGAGTGACCTATAAAAATACAGAGGTTCTGGCTCATAATCAGCTATACGCAACCTCGAGAGATCATCACTCAGGTACAAGGAAAAACATGATACATTCACTTAAAGCTGTTGTTTTCGATTTCGACGGCACACTAGCTATCCCGACCATCGATTTTAACGAGATGAAGCAACGAGCGCACGATGCCGTAAAGATCGTATACCCGAACCTTCCAGATCTTAATGGTCTCCCACTCCTTGAATGGCTTGATATGGCAAAAGAACAGGCTACTAAGGAAAGATTGTCTATTCTAGAGGCAATGGACGAAGCAGCCATCAACGCCGCAAAAGATGTTGAGCTTGAAGCTGCAGCACGCAGTGACGTTTTCGCATGGGCTCGCACCCTGCTTTCAGAATTACTTAAGAGAGACATCACTCCCTGTATCGTTACCCGTAATTGCACAGAGGCTGTCCGCATTGTTTTTCCGGATGTAGATGAATACTGCCCGGTCATTCTTACCCGTGATGATGTTCCCATTGTAAAGCCTGACCCTGACCATTTGCATAGAGCACTTGCACTTGTCGGCTGCCAGCCAGAAGAAGCTATTATGACTGGCGACCATCTTATGGATATTCACACAGGTAAAGCTGCGGGTACTCTAACAGCCGGCGTATGCACCGGAGAAGCCACTCGCGAAGAATTTGAAGCAGAAAACCCAGATTTCATTGCAACAGACTGCTGGGACCTCTTCCTGCAAATGACCGCACGTTAAGAGAACAATCCCTAGATGTTACAGAAAAAGCATAACCGATACAGGTGCCAAATAATCACTGACTGGTAAGCTCAACACGTTACAATCACGCAGTAACCTAGTTAAAGTTTATCAGGAGAGTAACATGAAAGGCATTCGGCTATCGTTTTTTATCTGGCTGGCCATTTCTTTTCTTTCAAGCCCAGCTTTTGCAGCTGTTTCACCCAACGCTGCATCCGACACTACAAAAACTGCTAACGCCCAGTGGTTAAAAATTCTGCCGTTTGCCAATGAGCAGGATTTTAAAGATGCCGCAAAAGGCTTCATTGCCCCACTACCCAATGACGGCATAATTAAAAATGCCGAGGGGCGTGTTGTATGGGACATGAAAGCATTCAAATTTATTACTGAACAAAAAAAAGCCCCCGACACCGTTAACCCTAGCTTGTGGCGTCAAATGCAGCTTGTCATGCAGGGTGGCTTATTTAAAGTTTGTGACAGAATCTACCAAATACGCAATGCTGACCTTTCAAATATGACCATCATTGAAGGGGACACAGGCATCATTGTCATCGACCCGCTTATCTCAACAGAAACAGCGAAAGCAGCTCTTGAACTTTATTTCGCGCATCGCCCTAAAAAGCCAATCGTGGCAGTGTTTTATTCGCATAGCCATGTAGACCACTTTGGTGGAGTGCGCGGCATTATTGATGAAAAAGATGTCAAAGATGGCAAAATCAAAATTTTTGCTCCAGAAGGTTTTACCGAAGCTGCCGTTTCTGAAAACGTATATGCCGGTAACGCAATGAGCCGAAGGGCTACATATATGTACGGCAACCTTCTGCCACCATCCCCGCAAGGACAAGTCGGTGCAGGTCTCGGCACCACCACATCCACTGGCACTGTAACACTTATCCTCCCGACAGATCTCATCGAAGAAACTGGTCAGAAAGTAAAAATTGACGGACTGGACTTTGAATTCCTTATGGCTCCAGGCTCTGAAGCACCAGCAGAAATGCATTGGTACGTTAAACAGCTTAAAGCCGTCTCAGCAGCAGAAAACTGCACCCATACACTACATAATACGTACACACTTCGCGGTGCAAAAATCCGTAATCCACTTGCATGGTCAAAATACCTCAACGAAACTATTCAGATGTGGGGAAAAAATGCAGAAGTCCTCTACGGCATGCATCACTGGCCTGTATGGGGAAAAGCTGTCGTCGAGAATTTAAAGATGGCTCGTGACGGGTACCGTTTTATTAACGATCAAACCCTGCGTCTTGCCAATATGGGATACACACCGGATCAAATTGCAGAACAAGTCCATTTCCCAGATAAATTAGCTCAACATTGGGCAATGCGCGGCTACTACGGTTCTGTATACCACAACGTAAAAGCAACCTACGTATTCTACCTCGGCTGGTTTGATGGCAACCCGTCCAATCTGCATGTGCTCCCCCCTGTAGAGGCAGCAAAAAAATATGTTGAATATATGGGCGGCGCAAAAGCAATTATCACGAAAGCGCGCAAAGCATACGAGAACGGTGAATACCGCTGGGTAGCTGAAGTGGGCAACCATATAGTGTTTGCAGACCCTTCCAACAAAGAAGCCCGCATGCTGGTTGCAGACGCTTTGGAACAGATGGGCTACCAAGCTGAATCCGGCCCGTGGCGTAACTTCTATTTGACTGGTGCACAGGAATTACGGGACGGCATAAAAGAACTGCCAGCTCCGAACACTTCATCACCGGATTTTATTAAAGCCGTAGATACGACGATGCTGTTGGACTACACTGGAGTACGCCTTAATCCACAGAAATCAGCTGGACAGGACATTACTATCAATCTGATTCTCACCGACACATCAGAAAAATTTGTTCTGGAACTTCGAAACTCAGCACTCTCTAACCGCCAAGGCACCGTTGATAACGCAGACCTCACTCTTGAAATGACGCGAGTCCTTCTTAACAAAATATTCCTCAAAGAAACCACACTTACCGATGCACTGAAAACGAAAGACATAACAGTCGACGGTGACGAGAAGAAAATTCATGATCTTCTAGTCATGCTCGACAACTTCCCGTTCTGGTTTAACATCGTTACACCAAACGCTCCGCAGTCTAAGAACTAATACAAAAAAAGAAAGGCACGACGTACATGTCGTGCCTTTCTTTATGAAAATTATTATGCCTTCGGCGTGTCTCCGACAGACTTACCTTCGGCGACTCTTCGAGGAGGAAGGGCTCCGCCCTCCACCCGCAAGTGGCTTGCCCCTTGACCCCGATTATTTTGAGTTATTGTTATGGTGGACGCAAAGTTTATTGTACGTAGAGGGCATCAGTATCTAAAAACGATACGGCTCTCTTTTAGACGGAAACATTATCTAGAATTGCTATCCAACCAGCAGCAGACGTATGCCGCCGCCCCAAATGGTTACATTGGAAAACTCATTCGTCTGTGCCCGATGGGCAATGCCATGCAGCGCACCAACTCGAATATACTTTTTATACACATCCCAATGACCCCTATGAAGGAATTGTTCCGCAAGCGAACATACATACTGGGAAGGCAATTCTATATTTCTTTCAGCAAGGGCAAAATCGATAAGCAAAGCATTAGGGGCAATGCGCATACATTCACGGACAATTTGCTCTGCAACCTCCGGATCAACCTGATGCAACCCGAAACTCACAATGCATAAGTCGAAAGAGCCATCTTCAAAATCTAAAAAGGACTGCCCTTCATGTATCTCTCTTTGTGAACGAGCCAACACCGTATGCAAGGTGTTATGATTGAGCACCTCAAGGCGTTCGACATATCCATTCAAAGCATGAGACAAGGAAGCCGTATTTTCACCAATCACAAGGACGTTCCGTGCCCGAGATTTTCGTACAAGTCTTACGGACTGTTCCACCGTACTGGCAACAATCTTCTTCCATAAAAAAGTGGTTATGGCATTCACGCTATGTCCCCTCTTCTTCAGAAATATTACCTGCCAAAACTCGTTGCATTTCTTCACGCACAACAAGCTTCACCTCTTCCATATCCGGCAGAGCTGGCAAGGTGTTTAGCAAACGTTCCATCACACCGCGTTCATGCAGCAATTGCATAGAAGCACGGTACTCCAAACCAAAGACCCAGCTAGAAAGAAGCAGCTTAAAGTCGTTTATATACTGCATATCACCATATCGTACAGAGTCGCCATTCAGGACATTTTGCAAGATCGTAAAGGTATACTCAGTCGGGGAATCTTCAAGCCCCATGGTAATCACATCACTCTTAGAGCCATCATGCGTAAAATTAGATACAAGCACTGGAAAGATATCCAGCTTGTCACTGTCACGCACAATGTGCGTTGCAATTCGAATATGCTTTGGAAGTGCTGGCGGAAGCGCATATTTATTGTGCAACGCAACCGTTGCTCTTACTGCCTGCTGTATTTCTTTCGGCTCATGCTCCAGGATGCTTTCCTGTTTTAAAATTCGACAACCTAGCAAGCCGTGGTTCACGGAATTCTGATCACTATAGGTTTTATATATGTTGTACTGTTCAAATCTTCCGACATCGTGAAACAGTGCGCCGAGCAACGCAACATTCATTGTTGGTGAATCTAACGACAGCGAAGCAGTAATTTGCTTCGCGTTCTCAAAAACCCGCAATGTATGGTCACGTTTTAAATCAATGTATTGTTGATCGTGTTGATCAGCTTGTGCATAGCCTTCAACATACTCTGCAAACCATTTTTGATACGATGTAAGATCTGGAGTCATAGCTACTTCTGTATTGTGTCAGATTTTTTTTCTGCCTGAATTTTAGCCTCAGCTTTACGTGCTGCCTTTTCCGCATTGCGCGTTGCCTTCGCTTCATCATTCCACTCATCCCACTGTTTTTCTCTAAAAAACCCTTTAGGGCCAAAGAGGACACGCAGGTAGATGATGATGAACATAAAAAAAACAAATATAAGAGCGTATTGCCCATATTTTGTTGAAATAAAATTCTTTACGGCTTCGTCAAAAGTCTTAGATTCAACAACGGTCTGAGCCCATGATGAAATCTTTTCAAACACTAGAACCTCCGGTATTACACCTGCTCTCCGAATATGTCCGGAGCGGGATTATCGTCATGCAATATCAAAAAAGTACGCGCGAAAAATATTCTTCTATTTTTTCAAGAGAGTACAGATGGGGACAGGGAAATCCGGTTGTCCCAATGTTTTGATTCTGCTAAGTTCATTTGATACTAAATAGTACCAGTCATTCCGTAAAACTGATTCTATAAATACTGTTCAGAAACCTTCCACACATTAGTTGCGAACCATGTCAGATTTTGTACATTTACACTGCCATACAGAATACAGCCTTCTTGATGGCGCTATCCGTTTAGAAGACCTTTGTCAAAAGGCTTCTGATTTCAACATGCCTGCCGTAGCCATTACTGACCACGGTAACATGTACGGTGCTGTCTACTTTTATCTTATTGCTAAAAAAGCCGGTCTCAAGCCGATTATCGGGTGTGAAGTGTACATTTCACACGGTGATCATACAGAAAAAACCGGTGAATTTGCCAAAAAGCGCTATCACTTGGTGCTTCTTGCCCAAAACGAAGAAGGGTACAAAAATCTTTGTAAAATCGTAACGGAAGGTTGCGTTAACGGCTTCCACTATAAGCCGCGTGTCAGCAAAGAAGTTTTACGCGAGCATAGCGAAGGTCTTATCGCTCTTTCCGCATGTCTTGCCGGTGAGGTTCCTCGGTACCTGCTGAACCACTCCATGGACGAAGCAGAAGAAATAGCACAAGAATACGCTGAAATTTTTCCGGACAAATTCTACCTTGAGCTGCAATCCAACGGATTAAAAGAACAGGAAGAACTAAACGAAAAGCTCATTGAACTGTCCAAACGCACAGGGCTTCCACTTGTAGCAACAAACGACTGCCATTACCTGAATGCATCAGACGTTGAGGCACACGACACCCTGCTTTGTATCCAGACCGGTGCAAAAGTTCAGGACGAAAAACGCATGCGTTTCAACACAACGGAGTTGTACTACAAGTCTCCGGAAGAAATGAAGGCTGCGTTCGCACATGTACCGGAAGCTATTTCCAACACCGTAAAAATTGCTGATCAAATCAATATTGAACTCACATTAGGTGAATACTACTTCCCTGAATACGAGTTGCCTGAAGGCGTGACCATGGCTGATGAATTCAGCCGCATGTGTCGTGAGGGTCTTCAGAAACGTATTGATATTATCCCGTACGAAATCGACGAAAAAATTTACTGGGACAGGCTTGAGCTTGAGCTGAAAGTTATTAACGACATGGGCTTTCCGGCCTACTTCCTCATCGTGCAGGACTTTATTAACTGGGCAAAAGACAACGGTATTCCTGTCGGGCCGGGGCGTGGTTCTGCTGCGGGCTCTATTGTCGCGTGGGCACTGCGTATTACCAACCTTGACCCAATTCCGTATGATCTACTCTTCGAACGGTTCCTGAACGTAGAACGTGTATCCATGCCGGATATCGACGTCGACTTCTGTGAACGCCGTCGAGGCGAAGTTATCCGCTATACCATGGAACAGTATGGCGAAGACAAAGTTGCACAGATTACTACCTTCGGTAAAATGAAGGCAAAAGCGGTAATTAAAGACGTAGCCCGTGCTCAGGGTCTCACTTTTCAGGAAGGCGATAGGATTTCAAAGCTTATCCCTGATGAAATGAAAATGACCATTCAAAAAGCTCTGGCCGCAGAACCAGAACTTGCAGATTTGTACCGCAACGATGCAACAGTTACGAAGCTTATTGATATTTCCCAGCGCCTCGAAGGTCTTTGCCGCCACGCATCCACTCATGCTGCTGGTGTTGTTATCTCTGACAAACCAATGGTTGAATACCTGCCATTGTACCGAGATAAAAAAGGCGGCAGGGTAACCCAGTTCGACATGAAAAAGGTTGAAGAAGTCGGTCTTGTTAAATTCGACTTCCTCGGTCTGCGAACCATGACAGTTATTCAGGATGCTGTAGATAACATAGGATTAGTCGGCAAACCGCAGCCGGATCTCGACACACTGGCATTTGATGATGCAGGAACTTACGAGCTCTACCAGCGCGGCGATACAGACGGTATTTTTCAGGTAGAATCCTCCGGTATGCGTACGTACCTTCGTATGCTCAAACCGAGTTGTTTCGACGATATTATTGCTATGCTCGCCCTCTACCGCCCGGGTCCATTGAACTCCGGTATGGTTGATGAATTTATTAAACGTAAGCACGGCGAAGTTCCTGTTGAATACCCGCTTCCATCATTGGAAGACTGCCTGAAGCCTACATACGGCGTTATCGTATATCAGGAACAGGTAATGCAGATTGCGCAGATTGTCGGCAATTACACCCTTGGCGGTGCGGACTTGCTACGTCGTGCAATGGGTAAAAAGAATGCCGACGCAATGGCGCAGGAGCGTACTAAATTTGTTGCCGGTGCATCTGAAAACGAAATTCCTAAAGAAAAGGCCGAAGAAATCTTCGACCTCATGGAACAGTTTGCAGCCTACGGCTTCAACAAATCCCACTCCGCAGCATACGCTCTTATTTCCTATTGGACCGCATATCTCAAAGTTCATTACCCAGTAGAGTTTATGGCTGCCCTCATGACTTCTGAGATGGGCAACCAGGATAAGGTACTTAAGTATGTTGCGGCATGTCGCGACATGGATGTTGCCGTAAAACAGGCAAACGTTCAGGCATCGCGCCGCCAGTTCACCGTACACGAAGGTGAAGTTATCTTCGGGCTCGGGGCTATTAAAACTGTAGGTGATGAAGCAATTCGTGAAATCGTGGAAGCCCGCGAAGCTGACGGTGAATTTCAATCCATGCTTGATCTTGCCTGCCGCGTAAGCTTACGCAAAGTAACCAAGCGAGTTATTGAGAACCTTATTAAGGGTGGCGCAATGGACTGCTTTGGCGTTTCACGCCGAGGTATGCTTGCAGCTTTGGATAGTGTCGTTGCGAAAGCTCAGAAGAAAGCTAAGGATAAAGATTCCAATCAGGTTTCTTTGTTCACTATGATTGCTGAAGAGCCAAAAGTTATCGGCGGCATCGGGTTTGAGTGCGAAGAACAGACTCTTGAAGAATTTGATGACGAACAGAAACTGCGCTTTGAAAAAGATGCACTTGGCTTCTACTTAACAAGTCACCCCTTACAGCCATTCCGCCGCGAGCTACATCGACTGCATTTACAGCCATTGGAAGAGGCAGCAGACCTTGAACCAGGCGGAGAAATTAAGTGCGCCATTCTGGTAACGGCTATGAAAGAGCATGTTACCAAGAAAGGCAACAAAATGGCTTTTATGGACATTGAAGATCTCACCGCTTCCGGCGAGCTTGTTGTTTTTCCGGAAGCATATGCTGAAGGAAAAGAGCTGTTCCTAAGCGAACAACCACTGTTGTTAACAGCTAAAATCAGTGATCAGCAAAACAACGAAGACGGTGACGACGAAGACGCTGTAAAAGAAATTAAGTTGTTATGTGAGAAGGTTGAGTCACTCACTGAAGCATGCCAATGCAATCTTGAGCCGACAACAATTGACATACCACATAACAGATTATGCATGCAGGCCATCACAGATCTTAAAGAGGTTTTAGTAAAACATAATGGTCCAGTACCAGTTTACGTACGAGCCATGATCAGTGACTCTGATGCAATTTTTAGTCTGGATGAAGCATACTCTATTCATCCGGGACCTCAATTCGAAAAAGACTTTGCCAAATGGAAAGGAGTTGTCCATGGCTAATGGTATCTGGCGGCTAACTGTACGTTCCGATTTTGCAGCCGCACACGCACTTCGCAACTACGATGGTAAGTGCGAAAATATTCACGGACACAACTTTGCTGTTGAAGCTGTTGTAGAAGGTGACAAGCTTTCTGAAGACGTTGAAATCCTGATCGACTTCAAAGTAATGAAAAACAAACTGAAAGAAGTCACTGAGCTTATCGATCATAAAGATTTGAACTGTACAGCTCCGTTTGACAAAATGAACCCTTCATCTGAAAATCTTTCCCGTTTCATTTATCAGGAACTGGGTAAGCGAATTGAATCATACGGCGTGCGCGTTCACTCCGTGACTGTGTCTGAGAAAGCTGCACAGTCTGCGACCTATCTGGAGTTATAGGACATGATGGATTTGAACTGGCAGGTCATTTTTGAAATCTCTGTCACACTATTTTTGATTTTCGATCCGCTTGGCAACGCCGCCATGTGTCTACCTATGCTGGGCGCCTTTACGCCCAAGCAACAGCGACGCATTATGCTGCGAGAGCTCGTTATTGCACTCGGAATCATTCTTTCGTTCATGTACCTTGGTGACAACCTGCTGGGTCTGCTTAACATCCACCACTCAACATTACGTATTGCCGGTGGTATTATCCTGCTCATCATTTCTATGAAAATGGTATTTCCGCAGGGGAATGGTTCTTCAACAGATCTCGAGAAAGATCCGTTTATTGTGCCTATTGCTGTCCCGCTCCTCGCTGGACCATCCTTGCTGGCAGCAGTCATGCTGTATGCAGCACGGTCACAAGAGAGTCCGCACGGCAACACAGAACTGTTAACAGCTATCTTTTTGTCATGGCTTGTTACCGCCATCATCCTGCTCTGCTCCTCGTCCCTTACCAAAATATTAGGGCATCGAGGCTTACGGGCAACAGAACGCCTTATGGGACTTATTCTCATCTTTATGGCTGTTCAAATGCTTGAAGACGGCATCCGTATGTTCGTAGAAACCTTTTAGGAGACTACAGCACCCCGTGTGCCATACTTCTTTTTGAAGAAACTAAGCGGCCATCTTTCTTCGATACATTATCGAAAAAAGATGGCCGCTTTTTTAGACTAAAACCAGCACGCTATAAAAATATTGATTCAAAAACTCGAGTGAAGATCAAAGATTCACTACACACAAACTTTTTGAAAATTAGCTCTGCTTTCTAATTTGGAAAACTTAAAACAGGCACTGTTACCCCTTATGCTCTCAAATAAAAGGCAGTACAACGGAAAGAGAATGCTCTACGCAAGATTCTTTTTCACCGGTAGGCGCGACATAGTGTATTGCAGATTCAGCTGACTCTCTGCCTGCAAGCTTTGCTATAATCCAAGTTGCTAAATATTGCGAAGCCATACAGCCACCTGCTGTCGCTATATTGCCTTTTGCAAAAAATGGATCATCTAAGACCTCGATTCCAGCATCTATCACCCAAGGCTTAGTTGTTAAATCTGTACAAGCAGGCATACCATCAAGCAATCCCAATACTCCCAAAAGCAACGTGCCCGAGCACTGAGCGCAGACCACTTGCCTTTGCGGATCTAAACTCAATCTATCCAGTATCGCGTCATCCTTTGCAACATCGCGAGTACATATACCACTACCGAAAATAACGACATCTGCACTATTTGCGAATTCCAAAGACTGCTGTGCTGCAACGGTGACTCCGTTCATTGATGTTACAGTGTCTTTAGGACATGTGATCTGTACATTCCATCCAAATTCTTTCATTCGGTTTAAGATACCTAGAGCTATAAATGAATCCAGCTCGTTAAATCCATCAAAGGTTAAAATAGCTATATCCATTAGTTACCTCCGTTTATAGCCTATAATTGTTTCTATTTTGCTTGAATCAATAAGGACTGGAGCATACCTAATATCCTCTGTCAATCTAACCGCCACAGGCAGCATGTTCTGCATGTGCAAAGTGTTAATGTGATCATCAACCAATGATTCACCGATAACGCTTTGTAATAATATTTCATAATCCTCATCTACCTATTCATCTCCGTTCTCGCCCTCCACTGCACACACAACTCCGCTAAACGTTAATAACTTTTTTGCACACAAAACTGCACACTTTCCAGCAAGTAACAATCTGCTTTCATTAGACATCCTCTAGGAACGACGTGAAGGTGCTACTGACTTCTACACAACATGTGCAATTAGAGACACATACATGTATATATTTTGTACACAATTAGTCTCTATAAAAACTGCACAACTACAACTAGCTGAAATATCGAACACGTTTTTTTGGTACACCTATTGCTATATTCAAAACACGTGTGATGCATTTTACACGTGACATGATGGCTGCATTATAATGAGAAAATTTCACTACTACTATGTAGATCGTTTTTTACTCTATCCGTTAACTATCCAATGCATTGTGCATTTATAATGCAGCCATCATGTTCTCAAACACTCAGTCACTAAATAAAAAATATACATATAGGGTGAGAGTTAGGCAGTTATGCATATAAAACTCATCACGTATGGCGAGGATAATTATGAATTGTCCAAGTTGCAGCACAAAGTTGCATATGACGGAACGAAAAGGGATTGAAATTGATTTCTGTCCAGACTGTCGAGGCGTATGGCTCGACAGGGGCGAACTGGACAAAATTTTAGAAAAGAGCATCGCCGAAGAACAGTAATACAACAGATCGCAGGCAGCACAACAAGTAATGCAGTCCACCTCATCCGGCTTTCCAGAAACACAGCAACGTAAAGAATATGATTCGCATAATTACAAACATGGAAAGCATAAACACGGACACGAGCAATACGGACACAAAAAAAGTCGTAAGCCATGGTTCATGGAACTCTTCGACTAATAACTTTTGCATATACCTCTAGATGAAGAACAGCAGTCGTTATCAAGTAAGCCGTATAACAGCCCCCCAGTCAGTTATACGAAGGTGATTGCTTAGAGCCGCAGATACTCTTCGGCAGCAGACTATGTGGCTCAATTTGATAACTTCGAAAGCTCATATCCCGCATGGCACTACAGTCAACGTCCAAGATGCGATGCAGGATACTAACACATAGCCCGACGGGGTAAGGAGCCCCTTCAACCACGCGGAACTCAGCCGTGTGTAAGCTACAGCAAATTGAACTTCTTTCCTCCTGAAAAAAGAAGAGCAAATCGTACGATCCTAAGCATGAAAGGGTGAGTTCTAACGAACTCACCCTTTTCTATTTCCATTTTCCATTTTCCATAGTCACTGACACGCCATAACGTACATGTGCAATTTTTAGCCACTCTACATGGAGGCGTTTAAAAAACATGCACAAGAAACAGCCACAGCGAGTAATTTTTAAACACTATTCTTATCTGCCGTCAGCCACCTATAAATAACGCGCTAATCTTCATACACTTTCTCTTTTGGCACGAGCATTGCTTATACAGAAATACGAACCACAAGAAATACTCGATGCAAGAAGATTCATGGTTCACATAAAAGCAATAATAAAAACATATTTTGAGGTGCTACTGGAACAGTAGCGACACAAATAAAATCTACTACCACATAAAAATAAATACATTCAAAAGCATTGTACATCCCTACTACAGTGCTTCTAAGGAGAATATCATGACATGCCCAAACTGCAACTTAGATCTTACTATCGTTAACCGTAAAGGTGTTGATATAGAGTGCTGTACTGTCTGCGACGGAGTATGGATGGAACGTAAAGAGATGGATCGTCTCTTACAGCAAGTGCTTTCCGCTAAACTCACAGATGCAAAACCTAGACGTGTTCAAACCCCTTCCATCTCCCCTACCAGTGAAGAAAGCCTCACTGAAACCGGAAGCGATTACGACACATACTTCGCATACAAGTACCACGGCTGCTACGGCTTCCCAACCCCTCGCAACGCGCGTGCTAAAAACCTCCTTGAGAAACGCTAATCCTCCTTAGCGACAAATAAGCATCAGGCACTTCCAGACACGATGCCTTATCCACAGCAAAAGGCCAGAGACATCCCTCTCTGGCTTTTTCGCATAAAAAAAGCCGAAGCATAATGCTCCGGCTTTCTTCTTATCTACTTCTGTCATCGCTGTAGAAGCTCATTAGCTTCTATCATAACTAGTTCTGCAATGAACGACTCCGTTCCGACACGTCATGTAACAACGACTTCTACTTTACTTTTTATCGAACAATTCCTGAACAGCTTTTTTAATACCGCCAGTATTGATCCCCAACTGCTCGCGAAGTTCAACCTGAGTACCGTGCTCAATCCATTCGTCAGGAATCCCCAGACGCTTGATTTTACAGTTACCCAACGCATCACTGTCTGACAAAAATTCGAGCACTGCAGAGGAGAAACCGCCCTGAAGAACGTTTTCTTCCAACAGCAACAATGAATCATGAGTCTTCGCAAGCTCAAGCAACTGTTCTTCCGGCAACGGCTTTACACAACGCGCATTAAATACGGTTGCCTGCTTTCCGGTTTCCGCCGCAAGTTCTTTCACTGCTTCAATGGCAGGATATGTACGGGATCCGACGGCAATAACAGCGACGCCTTCGCCCTGAACCATTACTTCACCGGTACCAAGAACAAACGGTTCCGGCTTAGCTTTCAACGGAACACCGTATCCGGCACCACGCGGGTAACGGATAGCAACAGGGCCGTCATGCGTAAGCGCAGTCGCCATGCAATCTGCTAATTCAGCCTCACTTGAAGGAACAAGCACGGTCATATTTGGAATATGGCGCATGAAGCTCAAGTCAAATACACCATGATGCGTAGGTCCATCTTCACCCACAAGACCACCACGATCCAGACAGAATGTTACTGGCAGATTCTGCAAACAGACATCATGTACAATCTGATCATATGCTCGCTGCATAAATGTAGAATAAATCGCCACAAACGGACGGTAACCTTGTGTTGCAAGCCCTGCTGCAAATGTTACAGCATGCTGTTCACAGATGCCTACATCAATGAAGCGATCAGGAAATTTCTTTTCAAAACAAGCTGTTCCAGTACCTTCAGGCATTGCCGCAGTAATCGCCATAATGCGCTCATCCTGCGTTGCTAACTGGCACAAGGTGTCGCCAAACACATCTGTGTATGTCGGCACAGAGTTGACCTTAGCGACTTTTTTCGCCTGACCGGTTTCCGGTTCAAACTGCCCTACACCGTGGAAGAATGTCGGGTTGGATTCAGCAGGAGCATAGCCCTTGCCCTTTTTGGTAAGAACATGCAGCAACACAGGTTCATCCAAATCCTGATACAGTCTGAATGCGCGTTGCAGCGCTTTAATATCGTGTCCGTCAATCGGTCCCATGTAGTTAAATTCGAACGCTTCAAACAGCATTCCGGGCGTAAAGAAGCTCTTTAAACTCAGTTCACTTTTGCGAGCGTAGTTAAGCATTTCTTCGCCAATGGCAGGAACCGCATTGAGGATTGTCTCAACATCTTTCTTGAATCGACGCACCCAGCGAGAAGACAAGTTGCGAGACATAAAGTGGGACATTGCCCCGACGTTTTTGGAAATGGACATCTCATTATCGTTGAGGATAACAAGCATTTTTTTATCTGTATGCCCCGCCAGATTAAGCCCTTCAAAGGCAAGACCAGCGGTCATGGATCCATCTCCGATAATGGAGATTACTTCATTCTTTTTACCGGAAAGATCGCGCGCAACAGCCATACCTAATGCAGCGGAGATAGAAGTAGAAGAGTGCCCTACGCCAAAATGATCGTACTCACTTTCTGCAATCTTAGGAAAACCACTTACACCGTCTTTTTTTCTCAGTGTATGAAAATTATCCTTACGTCCAGTCAACAGCTTCCATGCATACGCTTGATGGCCGACGTCCCATACCAGTTTATCATGATCAAAATCAAAAACTGACATCAATGCAAGGGTCAATTCAACCACTCCAAGAGAAGGGGCAAGGTGACCACCAGTCTGGGAAACTGTGGAAATTATCTCTTCGCGCAACTCCTCGGCAAGCTGCTCAAGCTGAGCTTGATCAAGCTTACGTACATCGGACGGCAAATTGATGCTGTCCATTAGGCGAGGAGAAGATTGGCTCTTATCTGGCATTATAAATCCGGGTGCTATTAGTTAGGAATGAAGCGTCAAACCATGCTGACAAAGGTAGTGTACTCTTTATGTAACTCTGTCAACAATGTACTGGGCAAGCCTACGCAAAAACTGTGCTTCTGCCCCGTCATACACTGCGATCTGCGCTACCGCATCATCTGTCAGTGCCTGAGCAAGCTCACGGCTTTTATCAATACCAAGCATACTTGGGTATGTATTTTTACCCTGCTCAATATCGCTGCCCACCGGCTTTCCAAGTTCTTCTTCAGTTCCGGTTTCGTCTAAAATATCATCTACAATCTGAAACGCTGCACCGATATTTGCGCCGTAAGTACGAATGCGATCCAGATCTTCTGTGCTGGCACCACCCAAAATCGCCCCGCTCTCACAAGAGCATCGGATCAAGGCGCCAGTTTTCATTGCGTGCATTGTCTGCAATTCTTCAAGCGAAACATCATCACGGCCAGTAAAATCCATATCAAGCTGTTGTCCACCGACCATACCGCCGGAACCAGCCGCAGCGGCTATGGTGTTAAGCGCAGATAAAACGGATGCAGCTGGAATATTCTTCGCAGTTTCTGTCATCAGAACAAAAGCTTCTGTTAACAGCCCGTCGCCAGCAAGAATCGCTGTAGCTTCGTCAAAAGCTTTATGGTTGGACGGCTTACCACGGCGCAAATCATCATCGTCCATTGCTGGCAGATCATCGTGTACAAGCGAATAAGAATGAATGCACTCAATGGCTGAAGCAAACGGCATAACCTGTTCTTTCTTTGCACCGAACATAGCTGCGACAGCAATACACAGCACTGGACGCAACCGCTTGCCACCAGCAAGCAAACTGTACTCCATTGAATCGAGTAATCGCTGTGGGATGTTTCTATTGTGCAGACAGGTCGAAAGGTAGTTTTCAACAGAAGCAGCCTCAGTCTTCAGCACGGATTTAAACTCCTGCACACTCATCATCGTCATTATCTCTTCCACCTAGTCTGCTATGGTTGCAACGGTTGTTTCTTCTTCAAACGGAGCTTCGCCTTCTTCTGTGAAAAGGCGTATTTCATTACGCGCATTTTCAAGCTGCGTACGACATTCTTTAGAAAGCGTCATGCCTTCCTTATACAATGCTACGCTTTTCTCCAAAGCAAGTTCACCATTTTCTAAAGAATCAACAATGGCCTGAAGCCGCTTTAACTGCGTTTCAAAATTTTTCTTTTTTGCTGCCATGAGTTACTCTCTTATTTCTTTTCTGAGAAAAGCGGAAGCGGGTCAACAGCCACACCTGAAACATTCAATCCAAAATGCAGATGCGGTCCGGTTACACGGCCGGTTGATCCAACCTTGCCGATGACCTGCCCCTTTTTAACAGTTTCACCTTCACGCACAAGTAGTTTTGACATGTGAAAGTACATGCTCACAACACCTTGCCCGTGATCGATATAGATAGATTGGCCGGAGAAAAAATGTGGGGTTGCAATGCGCACAACGCCGCTTGCACATGCCTTAATCGGTGTTCCCTTTTTTCCGCGAAGATCAATACCACTATGCGGCTGACGCGGTTTGCCATTAAAAAAGCGCTGCACACCAAATTCACTGCTTATACCACCGGGAATAGGACGAAGAAAATCTGTATCCCACATACGCTCAGCAGCAAGGGATTCCATCATACTTCGAACAGTTGCCCGTTCAGCGTAATGTCTATCCAGACTCTTCTTGCTTAACTCAACATATTTTTTGTCTACTTTAAGATGCTGCTCGCGATATTTTTTGTGTTCGACCGGAATAGTACGGGAGACAGTATTGATCCCCGCAGGCGTTTCTTCTGTAGCAGAAATTTGCAATGTTTTCTGCACAAAATCACGAGGGAGCGATACCAAGGCAACGCCCTTATATTCGCTGTCAGCTTTTACGACGGAGATAGAAATATTGTTATCGCCCCATGTTAACGTAACAGGGACTTGGGCATCAGCATGCACTGTGACAAGAAATGCCCTGCCGTTCATAGCACTTTCTGGTAAATCAATGCGGAGTGCCCCCAATGCCGGAACAGCACTGAGCAGAACAAAACAGATTAATAAAACAACACGACGAATCATCCTTCACTCCCATTTTTTTCCATTGAGTTAACCTGTACGCCCACAGAACCATCTGCAACCATCACGTTCAGGTGCTCACCCTTTGCAACGTCATCGACGCTGCGAACAAATTTACCATCAGCCTTTTGTACCAGACTGTATCCTCGTTCCAACGGCTTACGCGGATCAAGGCTTTCCAACATAATAGCTGCACGATCAAGTGAACGTTCCGCAGTTGTAAGCATTCCGTCACCTGCCCATTGCAGTCGGCTTTCCAAGCTATGCACTTTCTGCAATTGGTAGCTTATTGCATCTTCACCAAAAGACCGCTTAATTCGCTCTTCACTGTATGTTACAACACGCTCAGTATGTTCAAGTTTCAGCGTCATAGCCCTATCGAGACGATCTGTCAGTCCGACAAACTGCTCATCCAGACGCCCTAAACGCTGTACTGGTGACAGCCAGCCGAGCCCACGTTCAAGAGTACTCAAGCTATGCTCTTTTGTACCCAGTTGATGCTCCATCTTACGAGCCAGCCTAATCTCAAGTTCATCAAGAGATTGAATCAGCATGGAACGTTCAGGCCACAGCAACTGAGCGGCATGGCTTGGTGTGGCAGCGCGGACATCCGCAGTCATATCTGCGATAGTAGTATCGACTTCATGCCCCACACCAGCAATAACTGGAATTTTGGAACCAAAAATTTTTTCAGCAAGCGTTTCATCATTAAACGCCCACAAATCTTCAATAGAACCACCACCACGAATGAGCACGATAACATCTGCCCATCCCTCTGCGTTGATCTTATCCATCTGTTTTACAAGCTGCCCTGCAGCAAGATCGCCCTGCACCAAAGCCGGATAGATACGAATCTGGGTACCCCAGCCACGGGCACCGGATATACGCAAAAAGTCCTGTATCGCCGCACCGGACGGAGCTGTAATAACAGCTACTTTCTCAGGGTGATACGGCAATGAACGCTTTCGCATGGATTCAAAGAATCCTTTCGCACTCAACTTTTTCTTCAGCTCTTCAAATTCCATAAAGAGCTTGCCGAGTCCCACATCCTGCGCCAGCTCAACAACCAGTTGATAGCTACCACGCGGCGGGTACACGTTCAGTCTGCCAGCGCACATAATCTCGGTACCATTTTGCATAGTACGGGCAAGACTAGGACGCGGGCCATCTTCAAAGACTTCACCAGTAAGGGGATCGAACCGCTCATCGCCGCGTTGGTTCCCCTTAAACCAGACGCAGTTCAATACCGCGTCCGTATCTTTGAGAGAAAAATACATATGGCCGGAAGCTGGGCGCGAAAGGTTTGACACCTGACCGCGTACCCACACAAACGGAAATGCACCCTCAAGAGTCTTCTTAAGGGCGTCTGTTAATTCTCGGACTGTAAAAATCTGGCTCATACTATATTGCCTCCGGCGGGTCTCCGACGGGCAGGCTCCGCCTTGCATCCGCAAAGGGACACTGTCCCCTTGACCCCAATTAGGCGAGGCTTTTTAGACATTCATACAATAGAAATACGTTAAACACTCAAGAGGCTGTACTACCACAAACTAACTCTAACATAACCGCAGTCAAGAGGGCGCCCCTCTTGCGGGTGCAGGGCAGCGCCCTTGCCCCTCGGAGAGTTGTCGGGGACTGCTGCTAAAAAAACGCTCCTGCTGCGCATAGGCGCAACAGGAGCATTATTATTTACTCAGGTAACAGCTAGCAGGTACTGGTTCTGCTTACTGCGCAAGTAAGCCAGAGAGTAGATGCATAGACGGGAACGACGAACTAAGCGATGTTCCACCCTGCGTATACTTTCTCTTTCCATTCTTTGAAAGCTTCTGCGAAGCCTTCAACAGGAAGTTCAGCTTTTTCACCAGTGCGACGATCTTTAGCTTCAAGAATGCCATTTTTAAGACCACGGCCACCAACTACAATCTGCATTGGAATACCGATGAGGTCAGCATCTTTAAACTTAACGCCCGGGCGCTCTTTACGGTCATCAACGAGAACGTCGAGACCCTGCTCTTTCAGGAAGGTGTAGATTTCATCTACTTTGTCGTTAACTTCGTCACTCTTAATGTCGAGGTTTACAACAAGTGCTTCGAAAGGAGCAAGCGGAGGCGGGAAGCAGATACCGTTTTCGTCATGGTTCTGCTCAATACAGGAAGCAACAACACGGGAAACACCGATGCCGTAACAGCCCATGAGCATAACTTTATCTTTGCCGTTCTCATCAAGGAAAGTACAGCCAAGAGATTCAGAGTATTTGGTACCAAGCTTAAATACGTGACCAACTTCGATGCCTTTAGTAAGGGCAATTTCTTTGCCGCACTTAGGACATACGTCGTTTTCGGTAATAACACGAAGGTCTGCGTAACCTGTAAGCTCAACATCACGCTTCAGACAAACATGTTTGATGTGTGCATCCGCTTTGTTTGCACCAACAACCCAATCAGTAGCTAAGCGTAATTCGTTATCTGCGTAGATACGTTTTACGTTCAATTTCACAGGACCTGCGAAACCAACCGGAGCATCGGTCCACTCACGAACCTGCTCTGAGGTTGCCATCTCAAGAGTATCTGCCTGAATCAGGTTTTTGAGTTTAACATCGTTAAGCTCTCTGTCGCCACGAACAAGCGCAACAACAGGTTCACCGTCTGCATCAAAAAGAAGAGTTTTGATGAATGCAGTTGCAGGTACATTGAGGAAGTTTGAAACTTCTTCAATCGTATGTGCGTTCGGGGTAGAAATCTCTTCCATAGGAGTCTCGAGTGCTTCGCACTCTTCGCCAGAGCACAGAATTTCTGCACGTTCTACGTTTGCTGCATAAGAACAAGAGTCACATACTACAATAGTATCTTCGCCTGTTTCTGCAAGAACCATAAATTCGTGAGAGAAACTGCCGCCGATGGAGCCGCTATCTGCTTCAACCGGACGGTACTGAAGTCCCATACGAGTGAAAATAGCGTTGTACGCTGCGTACATGGCGTCGTAACTTTCATCCAGACCGTCCTGGTCTTTATCGAAAGAATAAGCATCTTTCATGATGAATTCACGGCCACGCATAAGACCGAAACGAGGACGAACCTCATCGCGGAATTTAGTCTGAATCTGATACAGATTCATAGGCAGCTGACGGTATGAACGTACTTCGCCACGCACGATATCAGTAATAACTTCTTCGTGTGTTGGTCCAAGACAGTATTCACGGTTGTGACGGTCTCTCAGACGAAGTAATTCTTTGCCATAAAAGTCCCAGCGTCCAGATTCCTGCCACAAATCGGCAGGCTGCACCATTGGCATACTCACTTCGTTACCGCCAGCTTTGTCCATTTCTTCACGGACAATAGCAGCAGCCTTAGTGATGGAACGTAAACCAAGCGGCATGTATGTATAGATACCGGATGTAAGTTTACGGATCATACCCGCACGGGTAAGCAGCTTATGGCTGACAACTTCAGCGTCAGCAGGTGCTTCCTTAAGCGTAGGAATGTAGAAACGACTCCAGCGCATAGCTATCCTTTATTTCGTTCTATAAGAAAATTATCTAATTCTTCCATAAAGGCGTTAAGCAAATTTGCTCCGCCTTTTACCGTTCTAATAACTTTTCCTTTACGGAAAATAATGCCTTTATCTCTGCCACCGGCAATACCGATATCAGCCTCGCGAGCTTCGCCCGGCCCGTTAACAACGCAGCCCATAACGGCAACTTTGATCGGGTCGACAACGCCCTCAAGACGTTTTTCAACGACTTCAACAAGATTAATAAGACCGATTTCGGTTCTACCGCATGTTGGGCAAGAAATAATCTCCGGTCCACGATTGCGTAAACCGAGAGCGCGCAAAAGTTCCCAAGCGACAGTCATCTCCTGAACAGGATCGTCCGTCAGGGAAACGCGCAAAGTATCACCAATGCCCTGCCAGAGCAATACACCAAGACCTACTGAAGATTTTATTGCGCCACGTAACAAAGTGCCAGCTTCTGTTACGCCGATGTGCAAAGGATAATCGCATCTGCCCGCGAGTAACCTGTAGGAATCAATTGTGTGCAGTACTGAGGAAGACTTCAAAGAAATCTTAGTGTTATAAAACTCACGCTTTTCAAGCATGGCAACATGGTGCATAGCACTTTCTACCATTGCTTCAGGAGTTGGACCACCAAATTTGTCCAATAATGCTTTTTCTACAGAGCCGCTGTTGACTCCAACTCTGATAGCAGCATTATGTGCTTTGGCAGCATCTACCACTTTATCCACGTTTGACGCACCGCCAATGTTACCCGGGTTAATGCGCAACGCATCAACACCAGCTTCCAAAGACTTGATTGCCAGCCTGTGGTCAAAGTGAATGTCAGCAATAAGAGGAACAGAAACCTGCTCCTTAATTCGGGAAATTGCCCATGCAGCCTGCTCATCAAGAACTGCAACACGTACGAGTTCGCACCCGCCTTCCACAAGTTCTTCGATCTGAGCAACGGTTGACTCTACGTCGCGAGTATCTGTGTTAGTCATGCTCTGCACAACAACGGGATGCTCACTACCGATTTTAAGTGACCCTACGGTCACTTCCCGAGTCTTTCTTCTTTCTAAGGACATAGCTTCCTTTTACTCCTTCCTATGCAGAGCTGTTCAAAAACAAACACGTTATTATGCTTACGAGTATTTCTATCTGCGCTTTCAGGGTCGTTTTATCTTTTAATCTCATGCCTTCGGTAGCTACAATCCGCGTCATCTTTTGAAAAATAAATGTGACGTAACAATACGTCAGCAAATCACTTTTCCTCCGCCTTGCACTATACAACAAGCTTTCGAAAACAGTTGATTGTACTCAAAAAAACAACCCAATGACAGAAATACAAAAGCTTACAAAAAAAACAACTGTTCTATTTTACATGCTCTGCTTTACTATCGTAATTTCCCAAGGAATGTTTCAAAAACAATTCATCTTCATTACTGCATTTCATATGGCAAGCCAAGCGTAATGGCATGATGATTTTGTATTGACAAAACAAGACTGAATACTATTATCATCATAATTCTTCTGTAGATTAATACACAATAAGGGAGATATGTTATTTCCACACGTCTTCAGTCTTACCCTTGAAGACTTGTAGAGTTCACACGCAAGTTACTAAAGCCGTACTCACGGCTACCACGTAGAGCATGAACCGGCACAAAGACATCAACCACAGGAGGGTAACACAAATTTTAGTCATCAATACTAGAGTTATAGGTTCCACCTCCACATTGCCTTGTACCTGAATAATACGTTACAATACGCTAATCATTTGAGCCAACAATCTTTTTAATTCCCTACACCTGAAAGTGAGCCAATATGCAGTTATATAAAAAAGGATTAGTCCTTCTGTTTCTTGCACTTTTGTTTCCCATTCCGTTCACAGGTACAGCATTGGCAAAAAAGCCTGTTGTGTTTGTCAGCATCCTTCCACAAAAATATTTCGTTGAACAAATCACAGGTGACACTGTTGATGTAGAAGTAATGGTCAAGCCCGGTGCAAGCCCAGCGACATACGAGCCTCGACCTCGTCAGATGGCTATGCTCGCCAAGGCCGATGTGTACCTTGCCATTGGTGTGCCGTTTGAACGCACATGGCTTCCACGTATTAAGGCGACAAACCCCAACCTTACTATTGTTCATCTAGACAAAAAACTACGCAAGCTTCCCATGGCCGCAAATCCAATGGAGATTGATGCCAGTCCACGCGGAGCGATTCTGCACGACTATCGAGAAACGGAGGCTGAACGCGAAGTACATGGCACCAAAGACAAGCATGAGCAGCACGCTACCCAAGATGAACATCATGCGACCAAAGACGAGCATGAACATCATGCTACCGAAGACGAGCACGAGCATCACGCTGACGAGACCGGACACGAAGATCACGACCATGCCGGACATGAAAAACATGATCATTCCAACATGCTCGATCCGCACGTATGGCTTTCTCCACGCTGGGTAAAAACAATGGCAAAGCCAATACGCTTATCCATAAGCAAAATTGCACCGGAACACGCCAAGCAATACCGCATTAATACACGAGCATTCACTAAGAGACTTGATGAGCTGGATGAAGAGATTCATACAATCTTTAAACCGATTCCGGCCGAAAAGCGTGTGTTCATGACCTTCCACCCGTCATGGGGCTATTACGCCATGACCTACAATCTTATTCAGATTCCAATTGAGTTTGAAGGTAAAGCGCCGTCACCAAAAACTCTTGAACAAATTATATCCATTGCGAAAAAACGAAATCTGAAAACTATTTTTATACAGCCTCAATTTTCACAATCAAGCGCAAAAACAATTGCAAATTCAATTGACGGTACAGTAATCGTGGTCAACCCGCTTGCTGAAAACTGGGAAGAAAACTTACGCGATGTTTCTAAAAAACTCGCAGCATCTTTTATCCTCTTTGAGTAGTCATGAACCAACCTGTTATCGACATATCTGGCATAACCTATAGCTACCCTGATACTTCACGCTTCACAGTGCTGGACAACCTGAACTTCACGGTAACGCAAGGTGCTTACATAGCTATTTTGGGCCCTAACGGCGGCGGAAAAACAACGCTGCTCAAGTGCATTCTCGGGCTGCTGACTCCGCAATCCGGCAGTATCAAGGTGTTTGGAAGAAAACCATCGGAAAGCGTACGATATATTGGGTACGTTCCACAGTACGCCACAACAAAAGACTTGTTTCCGGCTACGCTTCTTGATGTTGTAATGATGGGCTCCATTACCAGCCCGCTTCTTTTCCCGTTTTCACGAAACCAACGCCAAAAAAATGAAGCAAAGGCTGTTGATGCATTGCACAAAGTAGGTCTTGCCGGAAAAGAAAAAGAGAAGCTTTGCAATCTTTCCGGTGGACAGCGACAACGCGTAATCGTCGCTCGGGCGCTTATGTCTGACCCGAAACTTCTGCTTTTGGATGAACCAACCGCGAACTTTGATCCAAGCGGTAAATTCTGCTTTTATGAATTCCTCGCAGAACTTCCGGACGACATTACGACCATAGTTGTAAGTCACGACATTTCCATTGCAGCATCACCCTTTACCGGAATCGCCGTTGTAAACCACAATCTATCGTATCACGAAGGGAATGACCTTACTCCTGAGTTCCTTGCTCATCTGTATGGAACACATGACAGCACATGTCCAATGGGTGCCTTTATGCACAATGTGCCGCAAATGCTCTCTTTCAAGCCCTTCTCTGAAACTACCAGCTCATCGGATTCTGAGGAATAAGTGTAATGGACGTACTCACACTCCCCTTCATGCAAAACGCTATTGCAGCGTCTTTATTGGCATCCATTGCTTGCGGTATCGTCGGCACGCTTGTTGTCCTTAACCGTCTTGTGTTTCTCGCTGGTGGTGTTGCCCATGCAGCCTATGGTGGTGTCGGCTTAGCCTTCTTCTTCGGACTTCCTGTACTACCATGTACCTTGGGTTTCACCCTTGGTTCTTCCGTTGTTATGTCCACCATTGCCAGAAAGTACAAAGAGAAGGCAGACACCGTAATCGGCGTTCTCTGGGCTGCAGGAATGGCATTCGGCATAATCCTTATTGATCTCACGCCGGGGTACAACGTTGACCTTATGAGCTTTCTTTTCGGCTCTATCCTCACCGTATCTTCGTTTGATCTCTGGCTCATGTTCGGACTGGATATTTTTATTCTAGCCGCAACCATTATTGCATACCCCGGTCTACTCAGCATTTCGTTTGATGCGGAATATGCGGAATCCCGAGGCTTGCCTGCATCGCTTTTACACACCTTACTCGTGTGCATGGCGGCATTATCAATCGTTATGATCATTCGAGTCGTTGGGCTTATCCTCGTCATTGCATTGCTTACTATTCCACCTTTTATTGCTGAGCGAAAAGCACGCAACCTTGCGACAATGATGGGCGCTGCCGTTTTTTGGAGCATGCTTTTCTGCCTCTTAGGACTATCCTTCGCATTCTGGTTCAACCTAACTTCAGGTGCCAGCATTATTGCAGTAGCATCCATTACGTTCTTTCTCGTGGTAGGTTTTGAACAACTCCGCAAATAACTACTCGCCCTAAATATTGTCAGACTCCCTAATCAATTTGGAACTATTCTCGATAAGCTACTTTCAGAAAAACAAAAAAAGCCCCTGCACAACACAGTGCAGGGGCTTGTCTACTATCAAATTATTAGAAACTGGTTCCAACGCTTGGGATAACCCCACGCTTTTCATTGCTGCCGACCGTAAGCAAACGCATTTCAGCATTCAGCGGTAAAGTCTGCGTAGCCATTGCAAGCACCTCGTTTGTAGGAGCGTGGATGAAGCGCATGTTGAATCGTACACGGTTCATTGTCTGTGTATACGTTCCGGCAACAATAATGGTTGCACGTACGTTTTCATTAGCAAGAACATGCGTACGACGACTCAGTACAAATTCGCCACCGCGTGGCTCAAAAAGAACGGAACGTCCTTTACGGATCTCCTGTACTTTGTAGCCAGATGTAACGAGCCAGCGGGAGACTTCTTCACTCATCTGCCGAGCAAGGGAGCTGGTTTCTTCCAGATCTCCAAGTGCAACAGGAGTTGTTACGATAACACCATACCCCTCAACGTCACCTTCATCTAAATCCAGTTTCTGACGAAGTTGAGCATCAAGCTGCGCTGCAAGAGTGTTTGCAACAACAGGAATGTTTTTCCGCACAACCGGAGCGCATTTTTCAGCCTCTTTTTGTTTTGCGGCAATAAAATCTTCATATGTTCCGGCAGAAGCAGCAAACGGGAGCAGCAAGCACACAAACATAACCAGTGTGGTAAGAATACAACGAATCATTTTCCCCTCCTCTACCGAAGTGTTTCGAGTAGGCGGTTTACAGCTGTAATTTCAGAAACGAGCTGCTCGCGCATATTTTCATGTTCTGCAGAAGCAAGCCCGAGCAGGAAGTGCTCTTTTGCCAACTCATACCGTTGTTGGGAGATATACTGTCTGCCAATATATAAATTTTGCATTGAGTTACTGCTATAGGGAGACGCTACGACCTGATATGCAGCAGGACGCTGTACAGCAGTCGACTTCTTACATTCCAGAGCGCTACACCCGGAAAGAGCAACCATTACTAAAAGTACCAATACGCGTTTCATGTCAGCTCCTAGTGCAGGTCTTCGCCAAGGTCGATGGCTGTCAGATCATTTGCTCTGGTCATGGTTTCAAAATCGCGCATTGAAACAAAGCCTGAGCTTAACTTAGGTCCGGTGTCTGCCAACATTCGACGGATAACATCTGTCTGCCGAAACACAAGCTGCGCGGTACGCAGTACTGCGTTATCTGCCACACGCACTATGCGCGCATTCACAAAGACATTTCCCTTTACTTGATAATAGGTACCGACAACTGCCAAAGATCGTCTATTCTTTACATAAGTACGATGATTGCGGGTTAACATAAACTCGCCCTCGCCCTTACGCCCTTTAATCTCATTGCCGATTCGGTACTCTTTTACAGGCACATTACGCTGGTTGAATTCGTAAATAAGTGCTTCTGTAATGTAACGGCCGAAGGCTGAACTCTGTTCAAAATTATTCTGCTCAACAAATGTGACAGGAAGTATGCTCGCACTCTTGAATACTTCCCAATCAAGATTGCTTAACAACTGATTGGCGAGCTCACGAACTTTGAGTTTGACTTCACGCGCATTATCAACTGCCGGAACATCTGACTGCATACTGCCTTTACGCCACAACATGCCACCAGCTCCGTCCGGAAGCATTACGCCGTTATCATAATTGATAACTGTTGTGACAGAAGTAAGTGATGTGTCTTCCTGATAAATGGCATCCGCCGATTCTGGAACCATGCTTTCTACAGCACCATACATTTTCTTCTGTGGCTGTTGTTCTGCCCATACTTTCGGGACGCCAACCATAATAACCAAGAGCGCAATACCTACGCCGCGAAAAGCATTAGACATGCCAGTCCTCCATATCAGTTCGTACCAATTCAGGTGCGTTCATTATTTGCCGAGTTACATTCACTATCGGCGTTGGCATGGAAAACTTAAATAGAATATCATTCGGATGAACAGACAAAAAAAAGACCGCCCAAAGGACGGTCTTTTTTATTCTATATTTTTTGTGAGCACTTAATGCGTAACTTGTGCGGCATCAGGCTCACAAATCTTTAGAGAGTCAAGAAGCTCCCTAGTCTGACACTTTCCCTGGTAGATCTCCGCAGAGTCGACTGCAAGTGCGTATGGAAGCACTTCATCTACATTCTCAACAGGTACAATAGTCATACCTCTAAGAACGTCTGCTGGAATATCTTTAAGATCTTTTTCGTTATCTTTAGGGATAAGCACAGTGGTGATGAGTCCACGACGGGCAGCCAAAAGCTTTTCACGTAAACCGCCAATCGGCAGAACACGACCACGCAGAGTAATCTCACCAGTCATTGCGATATCGTTACGTACAGGAATACCAAGCAGTGCTGATACCATAGAGGTGCACAGGGTAATACCAGCGGAAGGTCCATCCTTAGGAGTTGCGCCTTCCGGTACGTGAACGTGAATGTCGATGGTTTTATGGAAGTCCGGCTTTAAGCCAAACAGACCAGAACGAGAGCGAATGTATGAAAGAGCTGCCTGTGCAGACTCAGTCATAACTTCACCAAGTTTACCAGTGGTGGAAACTTTGCCGGTACCCGGCATAATTGCAGTTTCTACCAACAGCAACTCGCCACCCATCTCTGTCCATGCAAGACCGGTTGTTACACCAATCTGCGCCTCATCTTCTCTTTCGCCATAACGGTATCGTTTAACACCGAGCATGCTGGAGAGACTCTGAGTTGTTACAGAAACAAGTTTGTCCATATCATCCGATTCTACAACACGCATTGCGGCCTTACGGCAGATAGATGCAATTTCGCGTTCAAGGCTACGTACACCTGCTTCGCGGGTGTAGTGACGGATAATATCCATAATCACGTTATCAGACATTCGCAGATTTTCACTCTTAATGCCGTGCTGATCAATTTGTTTTGGCAGCAAGAAATCACGAGCGATGCGTTTTTTCTCAGTTTCAAGATAACCCGGCAGCTGGATAATTTCCATTCTGTCCTGAAGTGGAAGCGGAATGGACTGCAAGCTGTTGGCTGTTGTGATGAAAAACACCTGAGACAGATCGTAGTCTAAATCAAGGTAGTGATCATTAAATGTACCGTTCTGTTCGGGATCAAGTACTTCAAGCAACGCCGCGGAAGGGTCACCTCTAAAGTCAGTACTCATTTTATCAATTTCATCAAGGCAGAAGAGCGGGTTGTTGAAATCCACTCGCTTGAGAGACTGAATAATTTTACCCGGCAACGCACCAACATAGGTACGTCTATGTCCGCGAACTTCCGCTTCATCACGTACGCCGCCAAGAGACAGACGAACAAAATCACGGTTTGTTGCACGTGCAATAGAACGAGCAAGTGATGTTTTACCAACACCCGGAGGGCCTACAAGACAAAGGATAGGACCCTTCAGCTTTGTTGCAAGCTTCTGCACTGCGAGGAATTCAAGAATACGTTCTTTCGGCTTTTCAAGACCAAAGTGGTCTTCATCCAAAATAGAGCGTGCTCCATCAATATCAATCGGAGTTTCTTTCAGCTTGTTCCAAGGCAGGTCTACAATCCAGTCAATGTAGTTGCGAACAACAGTGTATTCTGCGGAAGAAGCAGGCATAGCACGAAGCTTTTTCAGCTCACGCAAGCCTCGGTCACGAGCTTCATCAGGCATATCTTTGCTGTTAAGAATTGCCTCAAGTTCGTTCAGTTCTTCCTGCGGATCATCGTCGCGACCCATTTCTTTATTGATCGCTTTGATCTGCTCGTTAAGATAGTACTCTTTCTGGTTACGTTCCATCTGGTGTTTAACGCGGTTTTTAATGCGTTTTTCCATTGATGTAATCGCAATTTCGCCCTGAAGGAGTTCGTACACTTTCTCAAGTCGCTGAACAGGATCTGTAAGCTCAAGAACTTCCTGTTTCATTCGGTAATCAACTTTAAGGTGCGGCATAATGGCATCTGCCAATTTGCCAACAGAGCTTACCGCGTTGATGGCGAGCAGGGTTTCCTGAGCGAGTTTTTTATTAATTTTTGCGTACTCTTCCAAAGAGTCATGACAAGCACGAGCAAGCGCTTCCGCTTCCGTACCTTCAATATCATTTTCTTCTATAGGAGCTATGTTGGCGAGAACAAAAGTTACTTCTTCTTCGCCCTCTTCTTCTGCTTCGAGTTTTTCAACACCGGCAGAAGTCCAGCGTGCACGGTACAGACCTTCAAACAATACCTTGATGGTACCGTCAGGCAGTCTGAGCATCTGAAGCACTTTAGAAACAGTACCAATCTCGAAGAGATCGTCTGCTTCAGGAACTTCCATTTCCGGCTCACGTTGAGCAACAAGAAAAATCTCTTTACTGCTATCAGCAATAGCATGCTCGATAGCTTTGATGGAGGCCTCACGACCAACAAACAAAGGAATAATCGAACGCGGAAACATTACTACTTCCCGCAGGGACATCAGTGGGAGTTGAATGGTAGCAAGACGCTTTTCGTCGCTTGTTCCAATCTCAGTCATATATCCTCCTCGTTTCGTGCCGTGCACTCTTCCGCAAGGAAGACAAGAGGCACAACGAGATATTTAAGTCTCGGTGCCGAATTGTCAATTGCTTCAGCTGAATATACTCAAAATGCATCACACATTCATGTGATGCATTTTGATAACTATCTAATTAAGAAGCAGTCTTTGCCTCATTCTCATAAATGAGCATAGGCTCTTTTCCTTCTTCAACTACCGCTCTGTTTACTACGCACTCCTTAACGCCCTTAAGGGAGGGAAGGTGGTACATAATTTCAAGCATAATAGATTCCATTACGTTACGCAGTCCCCTAGCACCAGTCTTGCGCTCAATGGCCTGACGGGCAATCGCTTTAAGGGCGTTTGTGGTAATACGTAATGAAACTTTGTCGAATTCAAAAAGCTTCTGGTACTGACGTACAAGCGCGTTTTTAGGCTCAGAAAGAATACGTACAAGGTCGTCTTCGCCAAGCTCTTCAACACAAGTAATTACAGGAATACGCCCGATAAATTCAGGAATAAGACCAAACTTTACAAGGTCGTTAGGCTGTACTTGTGACAACAAGGAGGAGAGGGACATCTCTTCCTTAACCGTAATTTTTGCACCAAAGCCCATTGCTTTGCCGCTCATGCGTGTTTCAATGATCTTATCAAGACCAATGAACGCGCCGCCGACAATAAACAGGATATTAGAGGTATCCATACGGATAAACTCTTGCTGAGGATGCTTACGGCCACCTTTAGGTGGAATGTTAGCTACAGTACCTTCAATAATTTTAAGAAGTGCCTGCTGTACACCTTCACCGGACACGTCACGGGTGATGGAAGGGCCGTCACCTTTGCGGGAGATTTTATCAATCTCATCGATGTAGATAATACCTTTTGCAGCGGATTCGATGTCGTAATCAGCATTCTGCAAAAGCTGCACAAGAATGTTCTCTACGTCTTCACCAACATACCCTGCTTCTGTGAGGGTTGTTGCATCTGCAATAGCAAATGGAACGTTAAGAACGCGTGCAAGAGTTTTTGCCAGCAGGGTTTTACCGCTACCGGAAGGACCGGCAAGAAGAATGTTGCTTTTTTCAAGCTCAACATCACCAAGCTTGTGCTCAAAGAACACACGCTTGTAGTGGTTGTGTACAGCAACAGACAAAATCTTTTTGGCCTGATGCTGACCGATAACATACTCGTCGAGCTTACTTTTAATTTCCTCAGGAGTAAGAAGCTGATCACCATCTTCTGTGGCTTCAACACTTTCCTGCGCGATAATCTCGTTACAAAGAGCAATACACTCGTCACAAATGTAAACTTCTGGACCTGCAATAAGACGAGCAACCTGCTCCTGTCCTTTACCGCAGAAAGTACAATTGAGCTCTTCGTTTTGTTCGATAGAGTTTTTATCCATATGGTATTCCACTACTTCTCTGTTTTGAGAATGTCATTACGGGATACGAGGATTTCGTCGATAAGGCCAAAGTCCTTTGCTTGCTCCGCACCCATGAAGTAATCACGTTCTGTGTGTTCAACAACAGTTTCAATCGGTTTCCCTGAGTGATGTGCAAGAATACCGTTCAAGGAATCTTTTAACCGCAGAATTTCTTTGGCGTGGATTTCAATATCCGTAGCCTGCCCCTGAATTCCGCCAAGCGGCTGATGGATCATAATACGGCTGTGAGGCAAAGAGAAACGTTTACCTTCGGCACCGGCAGCCAGCAGTAACGCACCCATGCTTGCAGCTTGTCCCATGCATAATGTCGCAACAGGAGCAGAAATATACTGCATGGTATCATAAATTGCCATCCCTGCGGTAACTGATCCGCCAGGAGAGTTGATATACATGTAAATTTCTTTTTCAGGATTCTCTGATTCCAGGAACAAAAGCTGAGCACAAATTAATGAAGCGATCTGATCATCAATTGGAGTTCCGAGGAGAATAATCCGGTCTTTAAGCAAACGGGAGTAAATATCGTAGGCACGTTCAGACCGACCGGTGGTTTCAATAACAATAGGCACTGCCATAACGCACTCCTAACAGTGGTAAAAAAGTATATTTTGTAGGCTTGAAAAAAAAAGGGCAGCGAATGTACGCATCAAATATAACAGATGTGCACTACCCGTTCTTACAAACGGACTTATAGCAACCTAGCAGAAGTTGACCCAACTGCTCAAGAAGCAAAGAGACTCTATTTGTGATAACTTACAATATAAAGCAAAAAAACGGGGCTAGCATATATGCCGCCCCGTTTATATTGTCTAATCTGAAGAAAGTAAAAAAGAACTTAGTCTTCTTTTTCTTCTTCTTTCTTTGGCTCAACTTCAGTAACGTTAGCTTTTTCGTAGATTGCGTCCATTGCTTTATCAGCAAGGAGACGGTCACGAAGGCTAAAGAGAAGGTTGTTTTTGGAGTAGTAATCTTTAACTACGTGGAATTCCTGACCTGCACGCTGTGCAATCTGGTGAAGCTGCATATCAACTTCCTGGTCAGCTACTTCTACGCCTTCTTTTTTAGCTACTGCAATAAGGAAAACCTGAGTTTTTGCGATCTCTTCTGCCTCTGGACGAACTTCTGCCTGAAGCTCTTCCGGAGTCTTACCAAGAGATTCAACAGACTTGCCCTGACGCTCGAGACGTTCGATACGTTCCTGAATGAGGCTGTCTACGTGACCGTCAACCATAGTGGCTGGGATCGGGAAGTCGACAGTTTTCAGAAGGGAATCAAGCATGGTTTTCTGAGCCTGAGATTTGTTAAGCTGCAGGCGGCTGCTTTTGTAGGATTCTACAACAGCTTCACGCATTTTCTCAATGGAATCGAAACCGCCAGCTTTCTTAGCGAGTTCGTCGTTGAGTTCAGGGAGTTTTTTCTCCTGAATGCCGTGTACTGTCACTTTCATGGTCACAGTTTTACCTGCGAACTCAGGGTTGATGAAGTCTTCAGGGAAGGTAACGTCGCCTTCGCCAGCTTCACCAACAGTGATTGATTTTACGAGTGCTTCAAAATCTTCGAGAGCCTGCTTGTCACCAAGAGTCATCTGGAAGTTTTCAGCGGATACACCTTCAAGAGGCTCACCATTTTCGTAAGCAGCAAAGTCGATTACAGCAATCTCACCGTCTTTAGCAGCGCGGTTTTCCGCGATTACTACGTTTTCAGCCATGTTGCCACGGATGCGGTCGAGTACTTCGTCAACTTCTTTTTCGTCTACAACAACTTTTTCTTCTTCAACTTCGATGCCTTCGTAGTTTGGAAGGTCAAAAGCTGGCATAACTTCGAAGGAGATAGAGTAGGTGAACTCTTCGTCACGAACGAGTTCGCCGCCGTCAAAGTCGATACGAGAAACCGGGGAAAGTTCACCTTCGCCGATTACTTCGTTGATGTGAACGTTAACGAGGTCCTGAGTTGCTTCAGAATAAACTTCTTTCTTAAAGCGACCTTCGATTACGCTGGTAGGTACTTTACCTTTACGGAAACCTTTGAGGTCTACGTTGGTGCGGTACATTGCGATTGTTGCAGCAAGTGCAGCATTAACCTCGTCCACAGGAACAGTAATATTAATCTGCTTCTTAACCGGAGACAGATCTTCTACTTTATATTCCATGGCTCACGCTCCTTCTTGTCCAGTGGAAAATTAGAAAAATTCTCCGGCCATCAATAAAGTGAAGTACCGGATAGAAATATATGGTGCGAAAGGAGAGACTCGAACTCTCACGGGATTAACCGCCAGATCCTAAATCTGGTGCGTCTACCAATTCCGCCACTCTCGCATTCATTCATATGTACGACTTTTACCGCAACAAGGATTTATATGTCCTTGCTTGCTTACTTGGTAACATGTCGAAGGCGCAGACATTTACCATTGCTGCGCACAGAGTTCAAGCATTAAAATGCAATTAATTACATTTCTTGTGAAAAAAAGCTCTAAGTAGACGAAGCTACTTACAAACATTTTTACGTCACTATTACTAACGAATAAGCAATGTTCCGCACTCTGTACCGCTTTTTAGTACTTCTCCGATCACAGCAGCCATCTCGCCTCTTTCTGAAAGGAAGGAAATAGCCTCTTCGACACGTGCTTCAGGCACAGCCAAGACAAGCCCGCCTGATGTCTGAGCGTCAAATATAAGATCAACCCGCAAAGAGTCAACACCCTCAGCAACTTCTGTTGCATTTTTACAGTGAAGCTTGTTTGCATGGCTGCCCTCAGGCACCAATCCCATACTTGCCAACTCCAGCGCCTTATCAAGCACAGGTACGGCCTCGGAGTCAATAGCAACGAGTGCTTTTGATGCCTGTGCCATCTCTAAAACATGTCCGCCAAGTCCGAATCCGGTAACGTCTGTCGCGGCTTTCAGCGTAAATTGACGAATAAGCTCAGCGCCAATATTATTTAACCGTGCTGACCATCTATATAGTAGTTCTTCCATTTCCTCACAGCCATCCCAGCTGGCTTTAACACCAGTGGCAAGCACACCGGTACCAACCGGTTTTGTAAGAATCAGGACATCGCCCTGCTGCAAACCAGCATTAGAGGCATACCCGTCCGGCTCAACATACCCTGTCACAGAAAGTCCGTATTTTATTTCCGCATCTTCAACACTATGTCCACCAGCCAGCACCGCGCCTGCCTCGACGATCTTATCGTACCCGCCTCGAATAATTTCACTCAACATACTTTTAGGCATGCTTTTGACGGGGAAACAAACAATATTCATAGCGCACCACGGAGTGCCCCCCATTGCGTACACATCAGATAACGAATTCGCGGCAGCAATTTGCCCGAACCGATATGGATCGTTCACAATAGGCGTAAAAAAATCAAGAGTCTGCACAATGGCTTTACCTGCCGGAAAAGACAAAATTGCTGCATCTTCATTATTAGTTGTACCGGTAAGCACCCTGCCCTGCTCTCTCTCTGCAGCACGTGGCAGTGACTGTAAAATCTCCTCCAGGTCCCCTGGAGCAATTTTAGCAGCTCAACCAGCCGCTTTAACAGTATCCACCATTTTAATTGTAGGCTTACTCATGCACAATACCTGCATTAACTCGCGTTGAACGAGTTTCATCCTTTAAAAATTGAATAAAGCTATGAATAGCGGGGAAATAGTGACGCCGGTTATGATACACGCAGAAGAACTGTCTACTCAGCTTCATATTTGAAACAGGGAGTACTATAAGCTCCCCGCGTTCAACTTCTGCTGCAACTGCAAGTCTGGATGTGATAGAAAGCCCCATACCGGCTTTAACAAATTGAATAACTGCATTGGTAGATTCAACCTGTACAACAGACGGAAGAGAACGGATATCGACATTATGCTCTGCAAGAGCATTGGCAAAAGACTTACGTGTACCGGAGCCTCGTTCGCGCATTACCCAGCTGTGATTCTCAAGAGTCTCAGCTGACAATGGCTCCTTCATTGAAGCATATGAAGGAGGAGCAATAACCACCAATTCATCATCGACAATAGGAATAAACGTCAGTTCTGGATCATTTTCGAATGCGCCAACAACGCCGATCGAAAGATCACCATCAGATAATTTTTGAATAACTGCTTCTGAATCTGCCACTTTCAGTGAAACATCCACGTTCGTGTTTTTCAACATGTACTTGGCCATCACGCGAGGTAGCAGATAATGGGCGGGAATCGTACTGCCACCTATGACTATTTCACCGGCAATTTCATCATGCAGCTGCGCTATTTCTGCTTTCGCCGCATTAATAGATGAAAAAGCCTTTTTGGCATATTTATACAGAATTGTACCTGCTTCTGTAGGCAAAACAATGCGCCCCATTCTATCAAGAAGTGGGACGTTTAACTCTGACTCAAGCGCGGAAACATGCGCGCTTATGGTAGGTTGAGATAAAAAAAGATCTTTCCCTGCACGGGAAAAACTCTGTAACTCATAAACCTTGCAAAACGCTTCTAACTTTCTGTAATCAATCATATCTATTGAATACATCGAAAAATGAAATACTGCAATAGACACAAAAAAAGGCCGTTGTAAAAACAACGGCCTTAATATGCATAGTGCGAGACAGATAAATCGACTATTCAGCTGCGTTAGCAGCTTCTACAGCCTGTTTAACTGCTTCGTCTTTCTGATCCTTGCTCATAGGAGCAGCGGAGTCAGATTCTTCTACACCGGGCTTGCGGATAAGTTCAATCACAGCCATCGGTGCGTTATCGCCCTTACGTGGAGTAGAGAGCTTGATAACACGTGAGTAGCCGCCTGGTACACCTTCGAAAAGCGGTCCGATTTCATCGAACAAGAACTTAACGAGCTGGTGGGAACCAAGAACTTTGTAAGCCTGACGGCGAGCGTGAAGATCGTTGCGTTTAGCAAGAGTAATCAGCGGCTCAATAACGCCACGCAGGCTTTTAGCTTTAACCACGGTGGTACGAAGAGAGTAATGAGTCAGCAGAGACTTCGCCATGTTGCGAAACATAGCCTTACGATGTGAAGGTGTTCTGCTGAATTTCTTTCCAGATTTTCTATGCCTCATTTTGCTGCTTCCTCTTCAACCAGTCCTGGTATTTCTTCTCAAAGCCATCAACTTGCATACCAAAATCAAGTTCCATTTCGCCAAGCACGCGACGAATTTCGTCGAGTGACTTACGGCCAAAGTTCTTGGTTTTAAGCATTTCAGATTCAGTACGCTGAACAAGTTCACCAACTAATGCAACATTTGCACTCTTAAGGCAGTTAGTAGCACGAACTGAAAGTTCGAGTTCATCGATACCTTTGAAGAGGTTTTCGTTCAGGCCGCTATCAGCAGACGCCTGTTCGTTTTCTTCTTCAGAGATGCGTTCGTCAAAGTTGATGAAAACAGAGATCTGTTCTTTAATGATCTTTGCACTGTAGGCAATGGCATCCTCTGGTGAAACTGAACCATCAGTCCACACTTCAAGGATGAGCTTGTCATAGTTGGTCATCTGGCCAACACGGGCCTGCTCAACAGTGTAGGCAACCTTGCGAACTGGTGAAAAACTTGCGTCAAGCTTGATAAGACCAATCTCATCGCTAAGTCCTTCATGCGTGTCTGCTGGCACGTAACCTTTACCCATTCTGATCTCGAGTTCAAAAGTAACTTCTTTGTCCTCGGTCAGAGTGAATAGTGGCTGGTCCGGATTAAGAACCATCACGTGCTGGTTGCCTTTAATGGCTTCGGCAGTTACAGCGCCCTGCTTGTTCGCGGTGAACTCAATACGTTGAGGCTCTTCCGTGTCCATAGCAAAACGTACTGACTTAAGATTCAGTACAATATCAGTAACATCTTCAAGAACGCCCTCAATAGTGGTGAACTCGTGATGTACATCTGACATTTTTACTGCAACAGCGGCAGCACCCTGAAGGGAAGCAAGTAACACGCGACGCAACGAGTTGCCAATGGTGTTACCATATCCACGTTCAAGAGGCTCGCATACAAACTTACCGTACTGCGTGTTGCCTTCGCCGATACGCGCAATGGTGTCCGGTTTAACCAACTCAGACCAGTTGCGAGTATTAATAGTTCTGTCGCCTTGTTTGATGAGCATGCTTTAAACCCGCTTATTTGGAGTAGAGCTCGACAATCAGCTGTTCGTTGATTGGGAACTGAATGTCTTCGCGTTGAGGCAGAGCCTTAACGGAACCCTTGAAGTTAGGGGCGTCAACTTCCAGCCAATTTGGACAACCGCGTCGAGCGATAACTTCCTGAGCTTCCGCCAGAACTGGATCTTTACGATGTTTTTCTACAACAACGATCTCGTCGCCAACTTTCACCTGCATAGAAGGAATGTTTGCCTGACGGTTGTTGAGTGTAAATACGCCGTGACGAACCATCTGACGAGCTTGCTGACGTGAGTTAGCAAAACCGAGACGGAACACCGCGTTATCGAGGCGACGTTCGAGAAGAGCGAGCAGGTTTTCACCAGTAACGCCTTTCTGCATGTCAGCCTTTTTAAAGTAGCTGCGGAACTGTTTTTCAAGAATGCCGTACATACGACGAACTTTCTGTTTCTCGCGCAGCATAACTGCGTAATCGCTTACTTTTTTGCGGGAACGGCCTGCCTGTCCAGGTGCGTATGGACGGCGGTCGAACGCGCATTTATCAGTGTAACAGCGATCGCCTTTCAGGAATAACTTTGAACCTTCGCGTCGACAAATGCGACACTTAGCACCATTATATTTAGCCAAAACAATCTCCTCTTGTATTAGACGCGACGTCTCTTAGGTGGACGGCAGCCATTGTGAGGGATCGGGGTAACGTCACGAATGAACGCAACCTTAAATCCAGCAGCGTTGATAGCACGCATGGCGGCTTCGCGACCGGTACCTGGACCTTTGACGTAGATACCGACAGTACGCATTCCGTTGTCTTGTGCTTTTTTGGCAGCAGCATCAGCCGCAACCTGAGCAGCAAACGGAGTAGACTTACGGGAACCCTTAAAGCCAGCCTGGCCTGCGGATCCCCAACTTACTGCGTTACCACGAGTGTCGGTAAAGGTAATAATGGTATTGTTGAAGGTAGCCTGGATATGGGCGATCCCTACGGGAATATTCTTTCTTTCTTTCTTCTTGCCCGTACGCTTGGGTCTAGCCATAACTATACTCTCTCAACTAGATTAATTGATAGATGGGGTTGGGAACCTCATACGAGCTTAGTACGACTAAGCCGTGATACGCCGGGTCTAAGGAGTTGCATCATATGAAAGCATCCTTAGGCTCGGGAGAGATTCCACGCCTGATCCTACATGAGGATGGACTTACTTCTTCTTCTTACCAACAACAGCGCGACGTGGACCTTTACGGGTACGTGCGTTTGTCTTAGTACGCTGACCGCTCACAGGAAGACCGCGACGGTGACGCAGACCACGGTAACAACCGGAGTCCATAAGACGTTTGATGTTGGAAGATACTTCGCGGCGGAGGTCGCCCTCTACCTTGTAGTCCTGCTCAATAACTTTACGGATCTCGTTAACTTCTTCCGCAGTGACATCGTCAATATTACGTGTCCAGTCAACACCTACGGTGTCGAGGATCTGGAGAGCGGTATGACGACCAATGCCGAAAATGTAGGTAAGGGCGATATCAGCACGCTTACCTCTTGGGAGATCTACACCTGCAATTCGAGCCACAATTTACTCCTGGTATGCTTAGCCCTGACGCTGTTTATGTCGGGGATTTTCGCAAATGACTCTCAGGATGCCCTTGCGCCGGATAACCTTGCACTTAGAGCACATTTTCTTAACTGAAGGCCTGACTTTCATCTTTGACTCCATAGTCTGGATCTTCTGACACAACAAAAACTGAGCTGAATAAGCCCAGAACTGAGGTCAGTAACACCAAGTTCCACAAGTAGTCAATACAAATAACATGTACTGACTCAATTAATCAGACAAACTCAGAATAACTGGTCCATCTGATGTAATAGCAATAGAATGCTCAAAATGAGCAGAAAGCTTTCTGTCTTTGGTTACTGCAGTCCATTGATCGTCGAGAATATCAACTTCAAAGGACCCTTCAGTGACCATAGGCTCAATAGCTATTGCCATCCCAGCTTTCAGTGGGAGTCCCGCATTACCCTGCGGAACAAAGTTAGGAACTTCCGGCTTTTCATGAAGTTTACGGCCGATGCCGTGTCCTACGAAACGACGGACAATACCAAATCCATGAGATTCAGCATGTTCCTGAATTGCTCTGGAAACATCATTAAGATTATTCCCTGGGCAAGCTTGCTCGATACCTTTCATGAGAGACTCACGAGTAACATCGATAAGCTTTTGAGCTTTTTCCGATACACTACCTACAGCAAAAGTCCTGGCGTTGTCACCATAAAAACCTTCAAATAGGACCCCAACATCAAAAGAAACTATATCACCCTCTTTAAGCTCGCGATCAGACGGGAAACCGTGAACGATTTCTTCGTTAATCGAACAGCATAAAGAATACGGGAATCCATAGAGACCAAGGAATGCTGGTTTAACATTGAACTGTTTGCACAAGTTCATTGTCAGCTCATGGAAAAAAATAGTCTTAACGCCTGGGCGAACGTGTTCACCCAGAACGTCAAGAATGATAGCACCAATTCGATTGGCCTCCCGAAGGAGGCCAATTTCTTTCTCATTTTTTAAAAATACACCGCGGTATTTTTTCACTTCAGCTTTCTACCTTTTTTTAGACTTATTCATAAGTCCTTCATATTGGCGAGAGATCATGTGAGACTCCACCTGTGACATAAAGTCCATTGCTACCCCAACGATAATCAAGAGGCTTGTTCCGCCAAAATAGAACGGGACGTTAAGCTTTGCAATGAGAAGCATTGGAAGAACACAGATGGCTGCGATGTAAAAAGCACCCCAGAGAGTAATTCTGGAAAGTACTTTATCAATGTACTCTTTCGTCTTGATACCTGGACGAATACCAGGAATAAAGCCGCCTGAGTTCTTCAGATTCTCTGCAATGTCTTTTGGATCAAAGACAATAGCAGTGTAGAAGAAACAGAAGAATACAATGAGAGCGATGAAAATGATGTTATATACAATTGTCTGAGGAGCGAACCATGCTGAGAACTGCTGAATCCACTCTACATCTGGTGCAAATGTGCCGATTGTAGCCGGGAACATAAGCAAGGAAGATGCAAAAATTGGAGGAATAACACCAGCGGTGTTAATTCGCAGTGGAAGGTGTGTTGTCTGTCCGCCAACCATTTTTCTACCCATTTGACGCTTAGCGTAATGAATAGGGATACGGCGTTGACCACGCTCCATGAAGACAATGAATGCTAAAACTGCTGCCATGACGACGAGAATGAGAAGACCAACAAAAATGCTGAGTTCACCCGCGCCAACAAGGTTAAAGGATCTAAAAAGGGCACCCGGAAGACCAGCAATAATACCGGCAAAGATGATTAAGGAAATACCATTTCCCACACCCTTTTCAGTAATCTGCTCGCCTATCCACATAATCAAAACGGTACCTGCGGTAAGCGTAATGATAGTGGTGAGTCGGAAAGCCCATCCGGCTGTTAGTACAACTGGTGCGCCAATTGGACTGGTCATACTTTCCAGACCAACAGCAATACCCAGACCCTGAATGATGGTAATGAGAACAGTACCATATCGAGTGTACTGGGTAATCTTCTGACGACCAGAAGCCCCCTCCTCTTTTGCCATACGCTTAAGATCAGGTGAAACTACCTGCAAAAGCTGTACGATAATAGAGGCAGAAATATAGGGCATGATACCGAGGGCGAAGATCGACAAATTACGAAGTCCGCCCCCGGAAAACATGTCAAACAGGCCGAACAGGGTGTTTTGAACGCTGGCAAAGAAATCAGACAACGCTGCCGTGTCAACACCTGGAACAGGTACATGAATACCGATACGGTATACAGCGAGTAAGAAGAAGGTCCACAACAATTTCTTTTTCAGTTCTGGCTGTTTCGCCAGATTATCAACACCACTGAGCGCCACGTTTTACCTACCCTTCAAGCGCCTTGGCTTCGCCGCCGGCGTTTTGGATTTTTTCAAGTGCAGAAGCAGTGAACTTGTGAGCTTCAATAGTCAGCGCAGCGGAAATTTCGCCACGACCGAGAATTTTAACAGCTGCACCGTTCTTAGCGAGACCGCGTGCGTAGATGTCCTCAAGGGTGATGTTACTCTGACCCTCGAATGATTCTGCAAGGCGATCAAGGTTGATCACGTCGTATACTGCTTTAAACTTAGCGTTGGAGAACCCACGCTTAGGCAAACGACGGGCCAGAGGCATCTGGCCACCTTCAAAACCTGGACGAACGCCGCCGCCTGAGCGAGCATTCTGGCCTTTATGACCTTTCGCTGCAGTCTTACCCCAGCCTGAGCCGGAGCCACGACCGATACGACGACGTTGCTTACGTTCCTCTGGGAATGGGAAAAGTTCATGAAGTTGCATTACTCCGTAACCTCCACCATATGAGAAACTTTAGCAATCATACCGCGTACTGCAGCATTGTCCTTAAACTGTTTTTCCTGACGGATCTTTCTCAAACCTAATGCGTCCAATACTGCACGCTGTTTAGGGAGAGTGCCGATCCGGCTACGTACAAGTTTAATCTTGATCATGGCTATACCTACTTCCTAGGAGCTTCGAGCTTCTTACCACGCAATGAACCGACATAGTCAGCACTGCGCAGGGATGTCAGACCAGCCATGGTTGCACGGAGTACGTTATGTGGGTTGTTAGTGCCGATAGCTTTTGCAAGAATATCAGTAACACCAACAGCTTCCATAATCGCACGTACCGGGCCACCAGCGATGATACCAGTACCTTTTGAAGCAGGCTTCAAAATTACACGACCAGCGCCGAAACGACCTAATACCTCATAAGGTAATGTACCGTCAACCAATGAGATCTGAACCATGTCTCTTTTAGCACGCTCAGAGGCTTTACGTAAAGCTTCAGGAACTTCCTGAGCTTTACCGAGGCCGAAGCCTACATTGCCCTGACCGTCGCCAACAACAACCAATGCTGAAAAGCTGAAACGGCGACCGCCCTTTACAACTTTCGCTACGCGGTTGAGATAGACAATCTTTTCAATCAAACCGAGTTCGTTTTGTTCCATGACTATACCCATACCTGTTAAAATTTCAGGCCTGCTTCACGAGCAGCATCAGCGATAGCTTGAATGCGGCCGTGATAGATGTAGCCATTACGGTCGAACACTACGCGCTCGATCTTCTGTTCCTTAGCAAGGCGAGCGATTTCTGTGCCAACCTTGGCTGCAGAAGCCTTGTTGGATTTAAGAGCTTCGCCGTCTTTGCTAAGAGTCAGTGTAGAAGCGGCTACGAGGGTAGAACCTTCGCGGTCGTCTACAAGCTGAGCGTAGATATGCAGGTTAGACCTGAAGACAACGAGACGCGGACATTCAGCAGAGCCTGAAATCTTTTTCCGGATGCGAACTTTACGACGCAACCTTTTTTCGTTCTTGGACTTCATCTGTCTAGACCTGCCTATTTACCTGCAGATTTACCGGCTTTGCGGCGGATCTGCTCATTATCATATTTAATGCCCTTGCCTTTGTAAGGTTCCGGCGGACGTACACGGCGAACGGTAGCTGCAAACTCGCCTACGAGCTGCTTATCGATGCCGTTTACTGTCAGCTTGTTACCCTCAGCTTTTGCCTCGATTCCTTCCGGAAGAGGCATAACTACTGGGTGGGAGAACCCAACTGCAAGTTCAACATTTTTTCCCTTTACCGCAACTTTGTAACCAACACCGTTGACTTCGAGAGTCTTGGAGAAGCCTTTGCTTACACCTTCGATGCAGTTAGCAACGAGAGTACGACGCAGGCCGTGCTGTGCACGTGCTACGCGGGACTCATCTTTGCGGGTAATTACTACGTTGCCATCAGCAATTTCGTAATTGAGGGTAGCTTCTACCGGAGTAGAAATACTGCCCTTAGGGCCCTTTACATTAATAACTTCGCCCGCAATCTTAACTTCAATACCAGAAGGGATTGCTACAGGCTGTTTACCAATACGTGACATGACTGCACCCGCTACCAGATTTCGCAGAGGATTTCGCCGCCAGCATTAGCTTCTTTGGCTGCGATTCCTTCTAGTACACCACGGGATGTGGACAGGATACATATACCAAGACCGTTTTGTACGGCCGGAACGTCCTGTGCACCTACGTAAACACGACGACCCGGCTTAGAGATACGTTTGAGGCCAGCAATTACTGCTTTACCTTTTACGTATTTCAGAGTGATCTTGATTTCACGATCTTCTACGGAGAAGTCGTTTACGTAACCCTCAGCCTTGAGGATGGAGGCAATGGATTCCTTCATCTTCGAGCGCGGCACACTCACTTCCTTATGAAGGGCCAAGTGCGCGTTGCGGACACGTGTAAGCATGTCTGCAATAGGATCAGTCAGCATCTAAAACTCCTTGTTGACTTACCAGCTCGATTTACGAACGCCTGGGAGCTCACCGCGCAGAGACATCTGGCGGAAGCAAATACGGCAAATGCCGAAACGACGCATGAAAGCGCGTGGGCGTCCACAAATTGGACAACGATTGTATGCACGCGCGCTAAACTTAGGTTTACGCGCGGCTTTAACTTCTAGAGATTTACGAGACATCTTTGGTTCTCCTTACTTCTTGAAAGGCATTCCGAGCTGATCAAGCAGGAATTTGCCTTCTTTGTCAGAGGAAGCGGTAGTAACGATGGTGATGTTCATACCAAAGGCATTATCAACACGATCAGCTTCCATTTCAGGGAAGATGGTGTGTTCTTTAATACCAAGGGTAAAGTTACCACGACCATCAAAACCACGATCAGGGATACCGCGGAAGTCACGTACACGAGGCAGTGCAAAGTTAACGAGCTTATCGAGGAAATCCCACATTACCGCACCGCGAAGTGTTACACGACAGCCAATAGGCATGCCTTCACGCAGTTTGAATGCAGCGATAGACTTCTTAGCACGAGTAACAACGGCCTTCTGACCAGCAATGGCGGTAAGCGCTACAACAGCATCTTCGAGGATCTTGTTGTTTGTGCTTGCTTCACCAAGGCCGATATTGAGGGAGATCTTTTCCAGCCCGGGAACCTGCATAGGTCCTTTGTACTGGAACTCTTTCTGCAAGGCCGGCACCACGTTTTCATTATAGATCTTATTCAGACGGGTCATCGTCTTTCACCCTACCCAAGGATTTCGTTACACTTCTTGCAGAAGCGCACTTTTTTACCGTCTTCGGTGTAGCGATAGCCTACGCGAGTAGGTTCAGCACATGCACCGCACATGACCATCACGTTAGAAACGTGAATAGGCATCTCTTTTTCGACGATTCCACCAGGCTGCTGTGCATATGGGTTCGCCTTAGTGTGGCGTTTAACCATATTAGCACCCTCGACAACTACGCGATCTTTCTTACGAAGGATTTTTGTAACTTTGCCGATTTTGCCTTTGTCCTTACCGGAGGTAACCATGACCTTGTCGTCTTTATGGATACGATACTGTTTCATGGTTACTCCTACAATACCTCAGGTGCGAGAGATACAATCTTCATGTACCCTTTGCCGCGGAGTTCGCGAGCAACTGGTCCAAAGATACGTGTACCTACTGGTTCGCCCTGTTTGTTCAGCACTACGGCTGCGTTACTGTCGAACTTGATGTAAGTGCCATCTACGCGACGAATTTCTTTCTTCGTGCGCACAACAACAGCTTTCATCACGTCACCTTTTTTCACCTTAGAATGAGGCATAGCCTCTTTCACGGATACTACGATGATGTCGCCTACAGAAGCATAACGGCGTTTTGAACCGCCGAGAACTTTAATACAAGCAACTTTTTTGGCACCGGAGTTGTCCGCTACTTCAAGAGTAGATTCTACCTGAATCATAGCAAACCCCTAAACGGCTTTTTCCAAAACAGAAACGAGATGCCAGCGTTTGTTGCGACTGAGTGGACGAAACTCGATAATTTTCACTTTATCACCCATTGCGCATTCGTTGTTTGGGTCGTGAGCTGTGAATTTCTTACGACGACGAATGTACTTCTTAAGAAGCGGGTGTTTAACGAGTGTCTCGACGCGAACAACAATAGTTTTGTCGTTCTTGTCACTCACAACAGTACCAACGAGCGCGCGACCCTTCCGCTGTTCAATAGCTTCGGACATTTTACGCTCCCTTTTCCTTCAAAATGGTCATAATACGTGCAATAGCACGTTTTGTAGCAGGAATACCGGAAGTATTATCAAGCTGTGCAGTTGCATGCTTGAAACGCAGGTCAAAAAGTTCCTTGCGTGTTTCTTCCAGCTTAGCGTTGAGTTCTTCAACACTAAGTTTTTTTAGTTCTGCGGCTTTCATTCTAGAGCCCCTCCTTAACCACAATAGTGGTCTTGATAGGAAGCTTGTAAGATGCGCGTTTCAGTGCTTCTTTTGCAAGCTCGATATCAACACCCTTGATTTCGTACAAGATGCGGCCAGGCTTTACAGGTGCGAACCAACCACAAGGGGCGCCTTTACCTTTACCCTGACGAACTTCAAGAGGCTTAGAGGTTTTCACACGATCCGGAAAAATACGGATCCAAACCTGACCACCACGTCGAATGTGACGAATCATCGCAATACGAGCAGATTCAATCTGCTGACTGGTGAGTTTGCCATGTTCGAGTGCTTTCAAACCGATGTCACCGAAAGCAATGGTGTTACCACGAGTGGCTTTGCCTTTAAGGCGGCCAGTCTGTTGCTTGCGGTATTTAGTCTTTCTAGGCTGAAGCATTACTGCCCTACCTCACTGTCAAGGATTTCACCTTTATAGATCCAGACTTTAACACCGATGATACCGTAAGTGGTGGAAGCTTCTGCAAAACCGTAGTCGATATCAGCGCGCAAAGTCTGAAGCGGAACGCGACCTTCGCGGTACCATTCGTTACGTGCGATTTCAGCGCCCGCTAAACGACCGGAACAAGATACTTTAATACCTTCTGCACCAAACTTGCGTGCCATAGAAACAGTACGTTTCATAGCGCGGCGGAAAGCAACTCGGCGTTCCAACTGCATCGCAATGTTTTCAGCTACAAGCTGTGCATTGGTTTCAGGGCGACGGATTTCGTTAACTTCGATGGAGAATTCACGCTGGAATTGACCACGGAGTTCAGCACGAAGCTTTTCGATTTCTACGCCCTTACGGCCGATGACGATACCCGGACGTGCTGTGCTAAGGATAAGACGAACTTTCCCGCCTGCACGTTCGATTTCAATGTCAGCAATACCTGCATGAAACAGGGCCTTTTTTACGTACTTACGAATTTTGCTATCTTCGAATACAAAGGCAGGATAATCTTTTTTGCTGAACCAGCGAGATCTCCAGTTCTTGTTAAAACCAAGACGGAAACCATATGGATGTACTTTTTGTCCCATAACTGTATCCTAACTTTCTTCGAGAATGACAGTGATATGGCTGGTACGTTTCAGGATGCGAGTTGCGCGACCCTGTGCACGAGGCATAAAACGTTTCCAGGTTGGACCCTCGTTGACGATAACCTGTTTCACCACGAGAGCATCCACATCAGAGCCAGGCACCTGTTCGGCGTTGGCGATTGCAGAGTGCAGCACTTTAAAAATAACTGCTGCACCTTTGTTCGGGGTGAACTTCAGGATATTTACAGCGTCTTCTACTGGCAGACCCACGATGTTTTTAGCAACAAGACGGGTTTTGCGTGTAGAAACGCGTACGAACTTAGCGGTAGCTTGAGCTTGCATATTAATTCACCTGCCCTAGCGTTTAGCCTTGCTCTTTTTGTCGGCAGCATGGCCGTAATAGGTGCGGGTCGGAGAGAATTCACCGAATTTGTGACCAACCATGTTCTCGGTCACGAATACTGGGATGAATTTCTTACCGTTATGAACCGCAAAGGTAAGGCCTACCATTTCAGGAAGAATCATAGACCGGCGTGACCAAGTCTTGATTACGCGGCGATCGCCACTTTCCTGAGCCTTCTCAACTTTTCGGAGAAGATGGTCGTCGACAAAAGGACCTTTTTTAAGAGACCTAGGCATTTTCTACTCCTACTTCTGACCGCGACGCTTGACGATAAGCTTACTGGAAGCTTTCTTCTTGTCGCGAGTCTTGTAGCCTTTGGTAGGGACGCCCCAAGGGGTAACCGGATGGCGACCACCAGAGCTACGACCTTCACCACCACCCAATGGGTGATCGATAGGGTTCATTGCAACACCACGAACTTTCGGACGGTTACCGAGCCAGCGATTACGGCCAGCTTTACCGATGCGAATTTTTTCGTGAGTTACGTTACCAACCTGACCAACTGTTGCGATACAGGTCAAAAGAACCTTACGAACTTCACCGGAAGGCATGCGCAAAAGTGCGTATTTGCCTTCTTTAGCAACGAGCTGTGCATATGCACCAGCAGCACGACAGAACTGTCCGCCACGGCCTGGAGCAAGCTCGATGTTGTGAATGATGGTACCAACCGGAATTTTGCTCATAGGAAGAGCGTTACCAGGTTTGATGTCTGCAGTTTCACCTGCGATAAGAACATCACCCTGTTTTACGCCAACTGGAGCAATAATGTAACGCTTCTCGCCATCTACGTAATGCAGAAGAGCGATACGAGCGGAACGGTTCGGGTCGTATTCGATATGAGCAATAGTTGCTGGAATATCGAACTTATTACGCTTAAAATCGATGATACGGTAAAGACGTTTGTGTCCACCGCCACGACGACGCTGAGTAATACGACCGTAGTTGTTGCGACCTGCTTTTTTGGACAGGCCTTCAGTCAAAGACTTCTCTGGGGTGCTACGAGTGATTTCCTCGAAGAGGGAAATAGTCTGGGAGCGACGACCCGGAGAAGTAGGCTTAAGCTTACGAACAGCCATTGCTTACACTCCCTCGAAGAATTCGATTTTTTCGCCAGCGGCCAGAGTAACGTACGCCTTTTTGAAACCAGGAATCTGACCGACAGTGCGGCCATTACGGACTCTTGCTTGTGGGCGACGTTTCACTACGTTAACACCTGCAACTTTTACATTGTAGGCTTCTTCTACAGCCTTCTTGATCTCAATTTTATTAGCAGATGGTGCTACAAAAAATGTAACCTGCTGTGCTGCTTCCTTAAGGAAGGTAGCTTTTTCAGATACAAGCGGCTTGATGAGGATCTTTGTATAATTCATGTGACCCTACCTCTACTTCAGTCGTTCCTGAACGGATTCAACAGCACCTTCAAGCAGAACAAGCTGCTTGTGACGGAGCACATCGTATACGTTCAGCTGCTCTACAGACTGTACTGTGATACCTGGGAGGTTACGTGCGGAAAGAACGAGCTTTTCATCAAGGTCTTTTGCAATGATGAGTGCTTTGTTCAAACCGAGCGCCTCAGTAACACCAGCCATGAGCTTAGTCTTTACTTCAGGCAGTTCGATGCCATTAACAACCATGAGATTCTCACCGGAAAGGCGGGAAGTCAAAGCCATTTTAATAGCAAGGCGACGAACCTTTTTATTTACCTTAAACCCATAGTCACGGGGCTGCGGACCAAAGGTCACAGCACCACCACGCCAAATCGGGGAACGGGAAGAACCAGCACGTGCACGGCCAGTACCCTTCTGACGCCAAGGTTTAGCGCCACCGCCACGAATATCGGAGCGGCCCTTAACAGAGTGGGTGCCTGCACGCTTAGCTGCACGCTGAGCGCGTACAACAAGGTTCAGGATCTCGGGTTTTACCTCGACCTCGAACACTTCAGGAGCCAAGGTGATTTCACCAGCTTCTGCTTTGTTCTGATCGTATAATTTTACAACAGCCACTGTAGTACCCCTTTACTGCTTGCGTACCAGTACGAGGCCGTTCTTAGGACCAGGTACTGCACCCTTAACCAGGATGAGGTTCTCATCGGCGCGAATAGCGACGACTTCGAGGTTAGATGTAGTCTGGCGAACATTACCCATGTGACCAGGCATTTTCTTGCCTTTGAACACTTTACCAGGGAATGTTGCGTGACCAATGGAGCCCGGAGCACGGTGCACTTTTTCGTGACCATGGGATGCAGGCATACCAGCGAAGTTCCAGCGCTTCATTACGCCCTGGAAACCTTTACCAATTGTAGTGCCAGTAACACGAACTTTTTCGCCTGCAGCAAAGATATCTGCAGAAAGTTCCTGTCCGACTTCCAGTGTTGGTGCTTCCTCGAGACGAATTTCGCAAGTATTGCGGAACAAACCGCGGTCAGCTTTTGCAAAATGACCACGCATTGCTTTGGTTACGTGCTTTTCTTTAGCTTCACCAAATGCAATCTGTACTGCATTATATCCGTCAGTAGCTGCATCTTTTTTCTGGATAACAGGACACGGACCTGCTTCGATAACGGTAACTGCAACAGCAGAACCATCGTTAGCGAAGATACGGGTCATGCCAACTTTGCGGCCCAAGATTCCTAATTTCTCAGTCATGATTACCTCTCGCTAGAGTTTAATCTCAACGTCCACGCCAGCGGGTAGACTGAGCTTTCCAAGAGCATCAACAGTTTGTTGAGTAGGCTCGAGGATATCCATAAGACGCTTGTGGATGCGCATTTCGAACTGTTCACGAGACTTTTTGTCTACGTGTACGGAACGGTTGACCGTGAACTTGTGAATGTTTGTCGGGAGTGGGATTGGACCAGCAACCCCTGCGCCCGTGTTGCGCGCCGTATCAACGATCTCTGCCACAGCCTTATCAAGGATGCGGTAATCGTAAGCTTTAAGCTTTATTCTGATACGATCACTGCTAACAGTTGTCATAGTTTATTACTCCATATTAGGGATACGAGACCCTTACCTGTGATCATTCCGTGAGGGGAATGATCCAAACTGCAATAAGCAGAAATTTCCTCACGACGGTACAAGATGAAATCTCTGTAAAGTAACGGCTGAACAGATGCATCTTGCCCTAGTAACGACAGAGGCAGGTGAACTCAAGATGAGTTCCAAAGTTGTTATTCGTAAATAATGGAGAATATATGAGAGGGAAATGTGATGTGTGACAAACCAGCCATGCCTGACAACATCAAAAAAGCCTCTACTCCACTACTTGCGAAGAACGCCCAAATGTCGTCAGCCTAGCCTGAGTATTATTGTATAGACACAATATACGCAGGTGGCCCGCAGGGGTTCAAAGATGCAAGTGATTAACACTTAAATTTGTATGTGCACCTTACAGTAAAACATGGTCCTTACTGGAACGGCACGACATAATGCAGCATCTAAAAACGCCTGCAAATGTCAAAAAACAGCAGAATGAGCTCAACCCATTCTTAACCTCCAAATTTGTGAGGAGGAGTTTTTGTGCTTGTGAGCAAACAGTTGTTCGTCTCAAGCGAGAAAGACTTATATGTGAGACAAGCTCTAACGTCAACACCTTTTTCGTATTTTTTTTACGATGTGTTGAATTATACTTACTCTACCCTTTCTAACCAGAAAAGCTCCGGCCATCTTACGATGACCGGAGCATTATATCGCCTGATAACTCAGGAACTAACCTTTACTGCTTACAATTTCTTCAGCAATAGAGTTAGGTACAGGCTCGTAGTGATCGAACTGCATAGTGAAGTTCGCACGACCCTGGGTTTTTGAGCGAAGGTCTGTTGCGTAACCGAACATTTCGGAAAGCGGAACCATTGCATCAATAACCTGAGCGTTAGCACGGGTGTCCATACCCTGTACGCGACCACGACGACCGTTAAGGTCACCCATTACGTCGCCAAGGTATTCCTCAGGAGTTACAACCTCTACACCCATGATAGGTTCGAGGATCTGAGGACCAGCTTTCTTACAAGCAGCTTTAATCGCCATAGAACCAGCGATGTAGAATGCCTGTTCAGAGGAGTCAACGTCATGGTAAGAACCCCAAATGAGTTTTACCTTAACGTCAACTGTTGGGAATCCAGCAAAAACACCACTTTTGAGTGCTTCCTGAATACCTTTGTCAACAGCTGGGATGTATTCTCTAGGAATAACACCACCACTAATGGAGTTAGTGAATTCGTAACCTTTCTCTGGGTTAGGTTCGACTTCAATAACAACATGACCATACTGACCACGACCACCAGACTGCTTAGCGTACTTGTGATCTTCTTTAGCAACCTTCGTGATAGTTTCACGGTAGGCTACCTGAGGCTTACCAACGTTAGCGTTAACGCTAAATTCGCGGGTAAGACGGTCAACAATGATGTCGAGGTGAAGCTCACCCATACCGGAAATAAGGGTCTGACCAGTTTCGTCATCACCTTTTACACGGAAGGATGGATCTTCTTTAGCGAGCTTAGCAAGAGCTGCGGACAGAGCGTCACGGTCAGCTTTTGTTTTAGGCTCAATAGCAACTTCGATAACTGGATCTGGAATATCGAGAGACTCGAGAATTACTGGACGATCCAACGCGCAGATGGTGTCACCAGTAGATACGTTTTTCAGACCAACAACAGCTACGATGTCGCCAGCGAATGCTTCTTTAATATCCTCACGCTTGTTAGCATGCATCTTAAGAAGACGACCAACACGCTCTTTCTTGCCGGTAGTTGCGTTGAAAATGGTCATACCAGTTTCAATTTTACCGGAGTAGATGCGGCTGAAGGAAAGGTGACCGATGTATGGGTCAGAAGCGAGCTTGAATACGAGAGCGGAGAAAGGTTCTTTCTCATCACATGGACAAGGAATCTTCACTTCTTCGTTATCAGGATCAGAACCTTCCATTGCTGGGATATCAATCGGGCTTGGGAGGTAATCAATTACCGCGTCAAGCAAAGGCTGAACACCCATGTTACGGAATGCGGAGCCACAGAATACAGGCACGATTGAACGTGCGATTGTAGCTTTACGCAATGCAGACTTAATCTCTTCAGCGGAGAGTTCTTCGCCACCGAGGTATTTTTCGAAGAGAGCTTCGTCTTCTTCTGCTGCAGCTTCCATCATTTCAAGACGTTTTTCATCGAAGAGTTCCTGCAGTTCTGCAGGAACAGCTTTGATTTCGAACTCAGCACCTTTGGTAGCTTTATCATAGTAGATAGCTTCGCCAGTTACGAGATCGATAATGCCTTCAAAATGATCTTCAGCACCGATTGGAATCTGGAGGGAAATAGGCTTAGCACCGAGACGATCGGAGATCATGCCTACTGCACGCCAGTAGTCGGAACCGATACGGTCCATTTTGTTGATGAAGCAGATGCGAGGCACACCGTAACGGTCTGCCTGACGCCATACAGTCTCAGACTGAGGCTCAACACCAGCAACAGCATCGAATACACACACGGTACCATCAAGAACACGAAGGGAACGTTCAACTTCCATAGTGAAGTCAACGTGGCCCGGTGTATCAATGATGTTTACGCGGTAATCTTTCCAGAAACAGGTAGTTGCAGCAGAGGTAATAGTAATACCACGCTCTTTTTCCTGCTCCATCCAGTCCATTGTGGACTCACCGGTATGGGTCTCACCAATTTTGTGAGATACACCAGTGTAGTAGAGAATACGTTCAGTAGTAGTAGTCTTGCCCGCATCAATGTGGGCCATAATACCGATGTTTCTCTGTTTCGATACAGATATTTTAGCAGACACAACAAGCTCCTCAGATTACCAACGGAAATGAGCAAAAGCTTTGTTAGCTTCTGCCATACGATGGGTGTCTTCTTTCTTCTTAACGGCACCACCACGGCTGTTGAACGCGTCAAGCAATTCGCCGGACAAACGTGCAACCATACCCTGCTCACCGCGACCGCGAGCGTAGGTGATGATCCAACGGATAGAGAGAGAAACCTGACGGTCTGGACGAACTTCAACTGGAACCTGGTAAGTTGCACCACCAACGCGGCGAGACTTAACTTCCAAATGAGGTTTTACATTTTCAATTGCTTTCTCAAAAGCGCGGATTGCATCTTCGCCGGTTTTTTCAGCGAGTACATCGAGTGCTTTGTAGAAGATTTTTTCTGCGGTGCTCTTTTTACCGTCAAGCATAAGACGGTTTACAAAACGAGCTGCCAGACGGCTTCCATATACTGGATCTGGCAAAATCTCACGCTTAGGTACGGGTCCTTTACGAGGCATATCTATATTACTCCATTAACTGCTTACTTAGGACGCTTAGCGCCGTATTTGGAACGGCCCTGGCGACGATCTGCAACACCTGCGGTGTCGAGGGTACCACGTACGATATGGTAACGTACACCTGGTAAATCTTTTACACGACCGCCACGAATCATAACTACGGAGTGTTCCTGCAAGTTATGACCTTCACCAGGGATGTAGGCAGTTACTTCGATGCCGTTGGTGAGGCGTACACGAGCTACTTTACGCAGCGCGGAGTTAGGTTTCTTAGGTGTAGTGGTGTAAACACGAGTACAAACACCACGACGCTGTGGACAAGCCTGCAGCGCTGGTGTTTTCTTACGTTTTACAACCTTCTTACGTTCCTTGCGGATAAGTTGGTTGATAGTGGGCATTTTTCCTCCAAAGGAATTTATCAAAGTCGTTCGCTTAGTACAGGATGAGCAGCCCCGGTGTGAGGTGCAACTCTAATCACAACAAAGCACCATCCAGCATTTAGTGGAGAACTAAAGGCTGGTTAGCAGCTCATCTATTCCAAACGGGGACCCGATGCAGCCCAGCAGCCCGCTCGGCATCGTCAGTCAGACCCGTGAAATTTCGAATCAGCTACTTACGTCTTTTTTTCAGAGGGTACAAGTGATTTTTGATATTTTTCTCAAATATAATAATGTTACTAACTGATCAAATGTCTATTTTTTGTCCTTCAACTACACTTGTACTCTTTTTCACAAAGATTCTAATCACTCAACTACCCCAAAACACCCAAAATTTTGTCTTCATTTGTACTATTATTCTCAAGCGGTGGCATTTCGCCTGTTATTTTAATTTTTCTTGACATGAAGACACCCACCCAATCTATTGTTTTTATTAATTAAAAAAAGGTAATTATTTGCCCTTGACTTTTTGTCTAATTTTTCACAAACCATTCTCAAGCACTAAATAGTTTTTTTACAGACACAAGCGCAATCGTCTCTCTATTTAGTGCGATTACAAGATTGGCTTTATGAAAAACCAAATCGGTAATTCACAAGTTACAAACTTTTATATTCCGGAGGAAGGAAGTTATGTCTAAACTGGTAGCCCCACATGGTGGTAAAGGTCTCGTTTGTTGCCTGCTCGAAGGCGCAGAACTCGAAGCTGAAATTAAAAAAGCTGAAGGCCTCAAAAAGCTCGATATTTCCGGCCGCGCAAAAGGCGACCTTATCATGATGGGTATCGGTGGCTTCTCCCCACTGAACGGTTTCATGGGCAAAGAAGACTGGAAGAGCGTATGTGAGAATTTAACTCTTGCAGACGGCACTTTCTGGCCAGTACCAGTTACTCTTGACGCTTCCAAAGAAGAAGCTGGCGCAATCGCAGTTGGTGAAGAAATCGCTCTCGTTCGCAACGGTATCGTATTCGCTACTATGAAAGTAGAAGAAAAATTCGAAATGACCGAAGCTGACAAAAAATGGGAATGCGAAAAAGTATTCAAAGGCGAAGGCGAAGAGTCTGCTGATGACGTATTCTGGAAGATCGCTCTTGAAGATCACCCAGGCGTAAAAATGGTTATGGCTCAGAAAGAAGTTAACCTTGCTGGTCCAGTTAAGGTTCTCTCCGAAGGCGAATACCCATCCGAATACGAAGGTGTTTACCTCCGCCCTGCAGAAGTTCGTGCAATGTTCGAAGAACGTGGTTGGTCTGAAGTTGCTGCACTGCAGTTACGTAACCCAATGCACCGTTCCCACGAATTCCTTGCAAAAATCGCTATCGAAGTTTGCGACGGCGTACTCATTCACTCCCTCATCGGTAACCTCAAGCCAGGGGACATTCCTGCAGACGTTCGCGTAAAAGCTATCGATGCACTTGTTGAGCACTACTTCGTGAATGACAACGTAATTCAGGCTGGCTACCCACTTGACATGCGTTACGCTGGTCCACGTGAAGGTCTGCTCCACGCAACTTTCCGTCAGAACTACGGCGTAAACAACATGCTCATCGGTCGTGACCACGCTGGCGTTGGTGATTTCTACGGTTTATTTGAAGCACAGGAAATCTTTGATCGTATCCCTACCCCAGCAGATGAAGGCAAAGCACTGCTTTGTAAGCCAATGAAAATTGACTGGACCTTCTACTGCTACAAGTGTGACGGTATGGCTTCCCTGCGTACTTGCCCACACAGCAAAGAAGACCGTGTTATCCTTTCCGGTACTAAACTTCGTAAAGCTCTGTCTGACGGCGCTGATGTACCTGATCACTTTGGTCGTGACGAAGTTCTCGTTATCCTTCGCGAATACTACGAAGGTCTTACCGACAAAGTTGAAGTTAAAATGCAGAACGCTGCTTCCGGCGATTCAATGTAATTTTAGCTACACAGATTATAAAAGGGGATCGGGTAACCGATCCCCTTTTTTTTATTCAAAAGAGCTTTTACGTCATAACATTATATATAGGTAGCTGCTGTATAGACACGATCTATACACTTAAATACTCATTGTAAAATCAGTAAGCTACATAGAAAAACAAAATGGGACATGCTTCCACACATCTCGCATCGCGACATCTCGCTCAAGCGCTTTGGGATCCAGCGTTATCAAAAAATTCCAATACGAAGCTGAGTGATTGGGATGCCGCACGTGTGCCAATTCGTGCAGTAAGATATAGTGCAAAGATTCTACAGGCAAAAGCAACAAACGAGCATTCAAAGAGATTGTTCCACGGCCGGAGCAACTACCCCACCGACTTTTTTGAAGACGAATCTGAACTTTTTTATAGGGAATCCCCACTTCCTGCGATGCCTCTTCCAAAAATTCAGGCAAATACTCTTTCCCGCATCGAACAAGCCAGCAGGACAATAGCTCTGCTTGTTCCTCTTCTGTCACATTATCCGGCAGCAATATTTCGTCATCAATTTCAATCGAGAGCAATCCGGATGCGGTACGTATAATTTTATCAGCTTCAATCAACCTTTCTGCAATGCTACCAGCTGCCACTTTTTGAATAGAATATTCACGATCAATAGCGGACAATAGAATTTTATCAGGAATCAAAGCTGGAAGATCTTCTGCTTTCGCTGGGAGTTCCAGCCGTCTTGCTGCTTTACGAATCCACTCTGTGCGCTTTTTCAAAATTGGAGGGAGCCACGCTTTTTTAAATGTCTGCGGCACCACAACTTCAAGCCCTTTCGTCCGCGTAATTTTTAAGCGGACATATTTAGCTCGCTTACTGCGAGTCAGCGTGTATTCGATCGTGCCATCATCTTTAAAAATCAAAACTCGAACTCCTTAAACGTAAAAATCGAGCTAACCCCTTTACCCGCATTTGCAATCACAGTACAGTCTCCGAAAACTGGCGACTAATCAGGTTCACAGCCTCACCAAGCTACCTATGCAGCTTGCCAGCCCAAGACAACGTTCTACTGCAACCCAATGGAGTTTCTTGCATGTCCCTTTCAAAGCGATCTGCATATGGCACTGCCTTATTTGCCTTTGCTGGAGCAATTTTTTGCGCACTTAATGCCACACAAAATTTAGACGTAATCTGCATAACAACAGGATGCGAAATTTTCAAAGACATTTCAGTGTTTGGAATTTCGTTATGGTGGTTTGGAACAGCGCTATTTCTTACCCTCGCTCTTTTGAACCTCTTAAACTATCAAAAAACAGCCCTGTTACTTGCTTTAAGCGCTGTTGTCATAGATTTAGGGTTCTTACTCCTAATGATATTTACAGCACCGTGCGTTCCGTGCCTCGCATTTGCAGCTATTCTTTTTATACTATTCTTCATGCAATGCTCCGTGCTCAGACGCCCTTCCATATTAGTTCTGCCTATTTTAATAATTTGGACATTACTTTTCACGCCGAATATTTTTTCAACAATAAACGAACAAATAGGCACATGGGCTATTTATGGCAACCAGCAAGCAGATGTTCAAGTCTTCTTTTCTCCAAGCTGCACTGCCTGTAAAAAACTTATTCCAAATCTTTCTAAAAAGGATTCCGGCAACATTGCCTACTATCCAATTGCAGAAACCGATGAAGACATAGAAAGAATATTTCTGATGCAGAAAGCAATCAATGACGAAAGTTCTATGTATGTTGCGTTTAATCGTGCCATTCGCGGCACAGCAGATTCAATTTCGATGCCGCTCAGAACCCGTCTGCAACTTCAGTGGAATCTTTTTAGAAACAAGTCGAAACTCGCCTCCATGGGAGTTACACGTATTCCAGTTCTCATCACCAACGGCGTACCAAGCTCTTTACTTTCTAACGAAGAAAAGCAAGGAACCAAAGGGGATGAACTAGATTTTAATGATGACTTTTCCGGCTGTACAGACGACAGCACAGAGCCTTGTGAGTAGGTAACATTCTCTAGTTATTTTCTTTTTTTGGTAGGCTGATTGTCCAACCAATTTGATTGAATGTGTTGACGCAACCATGTAATCACATTATGTGAAAAAAATCATTTGAAACCGAGGACCGGCGGGCGCGCACTATTGCCCTTTGTTGTCACACTTTTTTATGGCAATTTTCTTGGACAAATAGTGAAAAACGCTTTATAGGGTCTCCCGCTGGAATCCTTTTAGACCAAGCGAAGTAAGTCTATGCGACACCAGTTACAAGCTATTTTATCTGAACATAAACAAGAAATTACCGATGAATGGGTTTCTGCCATATTCGGTACCTACGAGATCGATACAGTAGGATTCCTGCGCAGTCAGGATAATGCTTTTGCTAACCCGGTAGGGAACAAGACAAAAAAAGCAACTGCTATTCTTATCGATGCACTCGTGGATGGTGATTTGGACAGCGACGTCGTAACTCCTGCAGTTAATGAACTGATTCAGGTACGCGCTATTCAAAAATTCGAAGCAGATCAGGCAATGTCTGTCCTCTTCGTTTTAAAAAACATCATCCGAAAACACATTGTCCCCAAACTTTCTAAGTCCGAAGAATTTGCTGATCTTCTGGAACTAGAATCAAAGATAGATTCTCTGGCCCTTGTGGGATTCCGTATTTATTCGGAATGTCGCGATAAGGTTCAGAGAATGCGCGTTGATGAATTCAAAAGGAAGCACTTTCAGCTCTTGAAAAGAGCAGAACGTATATTGGAGAAACCGGTTGGGGAACCGGAATCGTAACAACCAATAGCCTAGCAGCGAGGTAACGGAATGATAATTTCACTTCTCGCGGTTATTGCCTTAGGTATACTGGCCTGGATGGGATCAATGATGGGATTCCAATATGTTCTGGCAGTTTGTTTACCTTACACAGCAATAACCGTATTCCTTGTAGGTTTCGCATGGCGGATTATTGACTGGGCAAAGCGCCCGGTTCCGTTCAGCATTCCTACCACAGGTGGCCAACAGAAGTCTCTTCCTTGGATCAAGCCTGCCACTCTCGACAACCCGACCAATACGGCGGGTGTTTGGGGACGCATGATCCTTGAAGTTCTTTTGTTTCGCTCCCTGTTCCGCAACACTAATGTGTCAATTGAAGGCGACCGCGTGGTCTACTGGTCCTCTAAGTTCCTGTGGCTTTTCGCGCTCATCTTCCACTACTCTTTCCTTATTATTTTTGTACGTCATTTCAGGTTCTTTGCTGAGCCGGTACCATTCTTTGTGAATGCTATCGAAATGCTCGACGGCATCCTGCAGATTGGTGCACCACGTCTGTTTATGACTGGTCCACTAATTCTCATAGCGCTGGCATACCTGATTGGCCGCCGTATCTTTAGTCAGAAAGTGCGTTACATCTCTCTTTTGAGCGATTACTTCCCACTTTTCTTGATTTTCGGCCTGTGTGCTACCGGCATCGCAATGCGCTACTTCTGGAAAGTAGACATTGCTACTGTAAAAATCTTTGTATTGAGCTTGCTCCATTTCGCACCGGACACAGCTGCTCTTGCAAAAATCGGCAGCATTTTCTACGTGCACATGTTCTTCCTTGTAGTACTCCTTATGTACTTCCCGTTCAGTAAGCTTATGCATGCTGCTGGCGTATTCTTTAGTCCGACTCGTAACATGGCAAACGACAGCCGTATGAAGCTGCACGTTAACCCATGGAACCCGGAAAAAGTTTACCGCACGTACGAAGCATACGAAGATGAATTCAGGGTACCTATGGTTGAGGCAGGACTCCCGGTCGTAAAGCAGCCGGAAGAATAAGGAGCAGTTATGGCCAAAGTACCTTCACCAGAAGAGCTGATTAAAATCAGCTACGATATGCCAAGTCAAAACTGGATGGACACCAAGCCTGAGATTACTCCTGGCTCCGTTGCTTATCCAGCTAAGAAAGTGACCATGGAACCTCTTGGAATGCCTAATCCGCACGATTGGAATCCATTTGAGGAAGATTGGCACCTCCCGGAAAACTGGGAAGAAATCATCTACAACGGTTTGAAAGAACGTCTTGAAAAATATCGTTCTCTCAAACTTTTCATGGACATCTGTGTTCGCTGTGGTGCCTGTGCTGATAAGTGTCACTACTTCATTGGTTCCGGCGACCCTAAAAACATGCCTGTTCTGCGTGCAGAGCTGCTCCGTTCTGTTTACCGTAAAGATTTTACCACTGCTGGTAAAATTCTTGGTAAACTTGCCGGTGCTCGCAAACTCGACAAAGACGTGATTAAAGAGTGGTTCTACTACTTCTATCAGTGTACTGAATGTCGTCGTTGCTCCCTGTACTGCCCATACGGTATTGATACCGCTGAAATTACTATGATGGCTCGTGAGTTGCTGCACGAACTCGGTCTTGGTCTGCACTGGATCATGGACCCTGTTAGCAACTGTAACCGTACTGGTAACCACCTTGGTATTACACCGCATGCCTTCAAAGAAATCGTAGAATTCCTCTGCGAAGACATTGAAGAAGTTACCGGTATCTCAATCAACCCTACTTTCAACGAACCTGGTCATGAAGTTCTCTTCATCACCCCTTCCGGTGACGCATTTGCAGAACCGGGCATCTACACCTTCATGGGTTACCTGATGCTGTTCGAAGAAATTGGACTTGATTACACCTTATCTACTTATGCATCTGAAGGTGGTAACTTCGGTCTCTTTACATCATCCAGCATGATGAAGAAACTGAACGCCAAGATGTACGCTGAAGCAGAACGCTTAGGCTCCAAGTGGATTCTTGGTGGTGAGTGTGGTCACATGTGGCGTGTTATTAACCAGTACATGTCAACCATGAACGGTCCGGCACCTTCCTGCATGGAAACTCCAGTAAGCCCAATTACTGGTACCGTGTTCGAGAATGCTAGCGAAACCAAAATGGTTCACATTGCTGAGTTCACAGCTGACCTCATCAAGCACAACAAGATTCGCCTTGATCCTTCACGTAACGATCATCTCAAAACTACCTACCACGATAGCTGTAACCCAGCGCGTGCTATGGGTCTTCTTGAAGAACCACGTGAAATCATGCGTGCAGTCTCTAATAACTTCTACGAAATGCCTGAAAACACCATCCGCGAACAGACTTTCTGTTGTGGCGCGGGTTCCGGTCTCAACACTGATGAGATTATGGAAATCCGTATGCGTGGTGCTCTTCCTCGTGGTAACGCTCTGCGTTACGTACAGGAAAAACATGGTGTTAACATGATGTCTTGTGTTTGTGCTATTGACCGTGCAACTCTTCCTCCGTTGGCCGATTACTGGGCACCGGGTGTAGATATTGCTGGCGTGCACGAACTTGTCGCTAACGCCCTCGTAATGAAAGGCGAGAAAAAGCGTACTATGGACCTCAGGCAGGAAGAACTGCCAGGAATGGAGGATGAATAATCATGTATAACAGCAAGTATGTTATCTCCGGACTGGTAATCTTTTTAGCCGTTTTTTCATACCCTTTCTGGGGCAATCTGGCTTCCAAAGACTACACTGGTCCAAAACTGAGCCTGCCTGCTGATCAAAAGCAGTGCATTGAGCCTGTTGAGTTTATGCGCGCCGAGCACATGACTCTTCTTAACCAGTGGCGTGATTCTGCACTTCGTGACGAGAAACGTGTATACGTTGCTTCTAACGGTGCAACTTGGGAAACAAGCCTGCAGAAAACTTGTATGAGCTGTCATACCAATAAGGCTGAGTTCTGTGACACTTGTCACCTTGAGAACGCCGTGGAACCATACTGTTGGACTTGCCACGTTCCGCCTAAGGGGAATGAATAATGAAACGTAGCAGAAGACAATTCCTTAAGGTTGCCAGCCTTTCTGTTGCAGGTCTTGGCGCTCAGCTCGCAGCTGGCGGTATGACCCAAGCAGCTGCTGCTGTTAAACCTAGTTACAAAAAAAATGCTCTTGCGCTTAAAGCTAAGCGTTGGGCTATGGTTATTGATACTCGCGAGTTTGCTTCTAAAGAAGACTTTGATGCTTGCATCAATGCTTGTGACACAGCGCATAACATTCCACTTATTCCAGGTAAAACTGAAATCAAATGGATTTGGAAAGACGCTTACGAGCACACCTTCACAGAAACAACCAACAAGTATCAGTCAAAAGAAGTTGAAGATCGTGAATACTTCATGCTCTGCAACCACTGCGAAAACCCTCCATGTGTTCGCGTATGTCCTACTCAGGCTACTTACAAGCTTGAAAACGGCATCGTTGCTATGGATTACCATCGCTGTATCGGTTGTCGTTTCTGCATGGCAGGTTGCCCATTCGGCGCACGCTCATTCAACTTCACTGACCCTCGTCCATACATTAAAGACATCAACCCTAAGTTCCCAACCCGTATGATGGGTGTTGTGGAAAAATGTAACTTCTGTGTTGAACGTCTTGATGAAGGCAAGCTTCCAGCTTGTGTTGAAGCCGCTCCGGGTAAAATTCACTTCGGCGACTTGTCAGATCCTGAATCTGAAGTTCGTAAGTTGCTCGAAGAGAACTATACACTTCGTCGTAAACCAGCATTAGGCACTGAGCCTGGTGTATTCTACATAATTTAGGAGGCCCATCATGCTCGAAAAAGTTTTGAAAGGATCTCCAAAGTACTATATGTGGCTGGCTTTCCTTGGCGGCATCATCGGCATCGGTGCAATTACATACCTGTTCCAGCTTAAATACGGTCTTAGCCTTACAGGCATGAGCCGTGACGTAACTTGGGGCTTTTATATTGCTCAGTTCACCTACCTCGTAGGTGTCGCTGCATCCGCTGTTATGCTGGTTCTTCCAGCATACTTCCACGGCTACAAGCAGTTCAAGAAGATCATCATTTTTGGTGAATTCATGGCAATTGGCGCAGTAATTATGTGTATGCTCTTTATCGTAGTTGATATGGGTATGCCTCAGCGTATGCTGAACGTAATGCTGCACCCTACCTTTAACTCCGTTATGTTCTACGACATGATGGTACTTATAGGTTACCTTTGCCTTAACGCAATTATCGGTTGGAAAACTCTGGAATGCGAACGCTTCCAGATCGCTCCACCACAGTGGGTTAAATACCTTATTTACACTTCAGTAATTTGGGCATTCTCAATCCACACAGTAACTGCGTTCTTATCTCAGGGTCTCCCGGGTCGTCATTACTGGCTTACCGCCGTACTTGCTGCTCGATTCCTTGCTTCTGCATTCTGCGCAGGTCCAGCACTTCTTCTCCTCCTTCTCATGGTTGTGAAGAAACTTGCTAAATTTGAAATTGGTAAAGAGGCTATCAAGACTCTTACCATCATCATTACCTACGCAATGTGCCTCAACGTATTCCTGTTCCTTTGTGAAGTGTTTACTGCATTCTACAGTAACATTCCGGGTCATATGCATCCGCTTCACTTCCTGTTCGCAGGTACTGAACAGGGTCTTCCTTGGGTAACTTACTGGATGTGGATTGGCGCAGTTCTCGCTATTGCTAGCCTTGTACTGCTCATTCCTACTTCCCTGCGTGAAAACATGAAGATCCTTCCTTGGGCTCTCGGCATGCTCGTTCTCGCTACCTGGATTGACAAAGGTCTTGGTCTCATCGTTGGTGGTTTCGCACCATCACCGTTTGAAACCTGGGCTCTCTACGCACCAACAGTACCTGAACTGCTGATTTCTCTCGGCATCTTCGGTGTTGGCGCATTCGTAGTGTCTATCCTTTGGAAGATCGCTATCGATGTAAAAAGAGAAGCTGGTACTCTGTAGTTTCCGTTTCTTAAAAAAATTAGGGTCTACCCATTGGGTAGACCCTTTTTTTATACCCTACCAACCAACTGGTTGATGTCCTTTCACCCATACTCTATTCTTTAACTATGAAAAAACACATACCACAAACGCTGTTACAGCCTGAACCTGCTGACACGTCTAAGTACAAACAAAACCATTCTATTGTGTTAAAAAATGAATCTGTACAGCATCCACACACAACAGATCAACAACCAGTACGTATAGATGAGTTAATAGAATCTATCTCACAAAGAAATCAAGAAGCAATGTCTCCATTGCGCAAGCAAAAAAAGCACAACAAAGCAGTGTTAAATTCTGTTCTGCGTTCTATCTTCTCTTCATAGTATCACATCTGCATCATTGCATCGACATTGCAGCCCTTCTTCCCCTCCTTTATTTCGTTAGTTATTTATTTTTATTGGAAAAAAAATACACAATCTAACTATTTTAGACTACAGTGCTTTGTTTATAAGCAGTCAAATTGTAAGCCAGTTCCGTAACCACCTCGTAACATTTATTTTTCTGTTACATATTACGTTAGAACGCTTTTCCCATATAAGCTTAATTCATTGGAAGCTTCGGATACTGCCGCCCACTGACTGCAAATTTATATGAAACGGCATAATGCGGAGTGCGTTACTCGTACCCGCCCTTGCATAGCGCCTTTTTGAATAATGCAAGCCTGCCCTTTCTGGCCCTGTGGTGTAACAAACCTACTATGAATGAAGGCTCTTTCTACGGTTTACAAGAAAAAGGAAGCTACATGTCATCCCCAAAGGTGATGCTTGAAGTACAAAATCTCACTAAAATCTTTGGCACGAACCCTAAACGGGCTCTACCACTCCTAGAAAAAGGGCTCACTAAAGACGAAATACTCCAAAAAACCGGCTTAACAGTTGGAGTACACGATGCATCTTTCACCGTGTATGAAGGGGAAATTTTTGTCATTATGGGTCTTTCCGGCTCTGGAAAATCAACCCTTGTCCGCATGTTAAACCGGCTAATTGAACCAAACGCCGGAAGCGTCTCAATGCATGGTAAAAATATTACCGAAATGACGCACGACGAACTGGTTCAATTCCGGCTCCACAACATGAGTATGGTGTTCCAATCCTTCGCACTCATGCCTCACCTGTCAGTCCTGGATAATGCTGCATTCGGACTTGAACTTGCGGGAGTTCCTAAAAAAGAGCGATCAAAACGCGCCCTCGAATCATTAGAGCAAGTAGGCCTTGCTGGATGGGAAAAGTCCAACCCAGACCAACTTAGCGGTGGTATGCAACAGCGTGTGGGCTTAGCTCGTGGTCTTGCGGTTGATCCTGAAATCATGCTTATGGATGAAGCTTTTTCTGCGCTTGATCCACTCATCCGTACTGAAATGCAAGATGAATTGCTGATGCTTCAAGAAAAATATCGCCGGACTATCATATTTATTTCGCATGACCTAAACGAAGCGCTCCGCATCGGAGATCGAATAGGCATAATGCAAGGCGGAAAAATTATTCAGGTAGGCACTCCGGAAGATGTCCTTCAAAATCCCGCCAATGACTACGTAAAAGCATTCTTTAAAGGCGTTGACCCTACAAGTGTACTCAGTGCAAAGGATATCGCCTCTAAAAACCACCCGACCATAATCATTACAAAGGGCGGAAACCTGCGCACTACCCATGAAATTTTGAGTGCCAGCGAACGTGACTATGCATTTGTTCTCGATCCTCAGCATAAGTTGCAGGGTGTGGTTTCAACCGATTCTATTCTTGAGAAATTGAAAGAGAAAAATCCTGAAAGCACCCTGCGTGATGCTTTTCTTCCAGGCATAAAAGTAGTCAACGAAGATGACACGATGCAGGAAATACTGCCCCTCGTTGCGCAAACCGCAAGCCCCGTTCCTGTTTTAGACAGCAATATGAAGTTTAAAGGGGTTGTCTCGAAAACTCGTTTTCTTAATACATTACACCGCAGTGGTGAGAGTTCTGAAATTTTAGAATCCTATACTATATAAGGAGCTCTGGTATGTTTAACGATCAAGTTATTCCAATGGATGTCTGGATCACAGACGGTGTCAACTGGCTTGTGGATAACCACAGAGCTTTCTTTCTCAAACTGAAATGGCCTGTTGAACAGACTCTTAATGCACTGGATCACGGGCTTAACGCCTTGCATCCTGTAATAATAATTATCGCAGTACTCCTATTAGCATGGAAAATTGCCGGATGGAGAATTTCTCTTTTTTCAGTACTCTCTCTCGTCCTTATCGGCCTACTTGGCTTATGGGAAGCAACCATGACAACCATGGCCATGGTTCTTTCTTCAGTTATCTTTTGTGTTATTGCCGGCGTTCCACTCGGAATTTATGCAGGGCGCAGTAACCGCTTTGAGCAAATCATGCGGCCTATGCTTGATGCCATGCAAACAACACCATCATTTGTCTACCTAGTACCGATTGTTATGCTCTTTTCCATTGGTAATGCTGCTGGTGTACTAGCTACAATTATCTTTGCGCTTCCACCCATCATCCGACTCACATCACTGGGTATCCGACAGGTTCCGAGAGAGCTCATTGAAGCCGCCGAAGCCTTTGGAGCAACAAATCGACAAATCCTAGTAAAAGTACAAATCCCCCTTGCCATGCCGACTATTTTGGCTGGGCTTAATCAGACAATTATGATGGCTCTTTCCATGGTTGTTGTTGCGGCTCTTATTGGCGCAGGTGGGCTGGGATCGCCAGTAATTCTCGGGCTAAACTCCCTTGATATTGGCCTTGCTGCAATCGGCGGTATCAGTATCGTTCTTATGGCTGTTATGCTTGATCGCATCACCCAAGCTGCGGCTCAGAAAAAAAAATAAGCTGAAGCCATACCACAAGCTGCTCCTGATACACATTAAGAAAACCTTTAGCACCGTAGGATGTATTCAACGATGTTTAAAAAGATTTTACTCGCCCTACTTATTGTATCCATGTCTGTTCCTGCCTTTGCATTTAGCGACAAGCCGGGTGAAGGAATCACCATCAGACCTGCTCGTGCCACATGGACAACAGGTTACTTTCACTCGATGATCATCGAAAAAGGACTTCGCGAACTTGGGTATACCGTTAAAAAATCCAAAGAGCTTCCTGTAGCACTGTTCTTTAAAACACTCTCACTGGGTGATGTAGACTACTGGCCAAATGGTTGGTTCCCGCTCTACGACAACTATCTGGAAAAATTTCAAGATTCGATCTCTCCAATTGGCTATGTATTAAAAAAACAGGCTCTGCAGGGATATCTTGTCGATAAAGAGCATGCTGACAAACTGAATATTAAATCACTGGAAGATTTCAAACGGCCTGAAGTTCGTAGAGCGTTTGATAAAGACGGAGATGGCAAAGCAGATCTTACCGGCGCACCTCATGGGTGGGAGAACGTTAAAGTTATCGATATGCATATCGACAAATACGGCCTGAAAGATCATGTCGAACAGGTAAGCGCATCGTATGAAGCGGCTATGGCGGCGAATATTGCGGCTTACAAAAGCGGAGAGCCAATTTTTTACTACACTTGGACTCCAAGCTGGACCATCTATAAATTGATTCCAGGCAAAGACGTTGTATGGATTAACGTTCCGCACAACATCCCGACCACTGGTTCCAAAGAGGAGCTCGCTTTAATGCGTTTGCATGAAGTAGAAGGCGCTGTATCCAACCCTATTGATATGGGCTTTAGTGTTGCTGATATCCGTGTCGTAGCGAACAATAACTTTCTTGCACAAAACCCGCCTGCTAGAAAATTTTTAGAACTTTTCACCATCGACTTGAGTGACCTCAGCGAAGAATACACAAAACTCATGGAAGGCGAAAAATCTCAACGCGATATTGAGCGTCATGCTGATGAATGGATTGAAAACAATCAGGTTCTTTGGAACAGCTGGCTTACTCAGGCCAGACGCACCATAAGATAAATCATTCACTACAAAAAAAGCCCCGCTTTCTTACGAAAGCGGGGCTTTTTATTATTAAAATGGAAACCTTAAACGTAGTTGGCAACAAGGATTACAACACCGCATACAGCTGCTGTAGCGATGCCCATACTGCCACCAGGAGTCATGTATACAAGCTGCTGTGCTGCTACTTTTGCCTCACGGCGAAGTTTGTAGCTCATTGCACACGGTAACAGGATACAGATAACCGCAAGAGCTGCTCCGGCATGAGCAAGTGCTGCGATAAAGCCGCCCGGTGCAAGTAATGAGGCAATAACAACCGGAACAAACACAATCAAGGTTGTTCCCATACGTTCTTTGCCAGTATTACCACGACGCAGAGTTTCTGCAGTGAGGTCGAACAAAGAAAGTGCTACGCCAAAAAATGATGTAATCAGCGCAAAGGCTGCGAAGACAGACAGAATAGTTTGAATTACCACTGAACCGTTGCACATAGATTTGATAAGAGAATCTACGCTGCCACTCATGTTTACGATCTGATCCATAGGCACGCTGCCAAGCGACAGGAATAACCAGAGCATGTAGCACAACAGTGGAAGCAAAGTACCCCAGAACATAATACGAATAAGCTGTCTGGTGTTTGTGCCCACAACAGTGGTGATACTAGGAATACAGAAGTGGAAAGAGAAAGATGCAAAGAGTACCGGAATAGCACCCACAAGATACTTATAATTAGGTGTGGCATTCATCAGCACATCAACATCTACAGTAGTACTTAATGTTGCAAATGCAATAGCCATTGCACCAAGCATACTTAAGAAAAACAAACTGTTAAAACGTACAATCGCGTTTGTACCTAAGTAGATAATAACTGCCATTGCTGCTGCGAATCCAACGGAGCAAGCTCCTGTACTGATAGGGTCAGCATTAACGCCAATAGCACGAGCAATAAGGCCACCCATTGCGGTCACGTACGCAACAAGTACAGCGTAGAGAAGAAAAGTAAGACAAACAACAGCAATTACCTGCCCCCATCTGCCAAGAACTTTCTTAACCATCATATTTACGTTTAAGCCAGCTCCGACCTGAAGGTTAACCTCAAGCAAAAGAAGCGAAGTGTAGAATGCCAGAGCCCACATGACCAGAAGCAGCACCATGCTGACTTTGAAGCCTAGGAAGCCGATTGCCATTGGCAAACCAAGCATTCCCGCACCGATAGTGGTGCCAGCTACAACACAGACTGCATCCAGAGATTGAGACTTCATAATTATAACCCCCATAGGTCATTTGTGCCCGCGCCTACACCAGATAACAAACAATAGTGTTCAGCACCTGATTCAACCGTTTTCGAAACAGATTGGGGAACACTTTTACTAGTGAGAATTGTAAGAATAAAAAAGCGTGACGGTACTTCTCGCCCTTTGGAGGCTTACTATTATTTTTTAATGTAAAACCTACTAAGTTGTGTGCAGCGATACAGTAACGATGCCGACTTATACAGTTGCGCGATTAATCTTTATAGTCAGCACCAAGTACACGTTGTGATAAGACAAGGTCAAGCACTGTAATGCATATTTTTTACGTTTCTGACAAAAACTAACACTTTCAGCATTTTATTATAATCTATGCACGGCAGCGCTACAATAGACTTTTTTACAATATTGTACAGTGGATATACATTTTTGTTTCCATGTTTAACATTAATGTTTAATTCGGTGTTGTCATTTTTGTACAAAACTCTTCCTTGCATCATTCCGAAAAACTCACTATTAAGCCTTCGTCTCGCTTTGAAAAAGTGAGTACACGCGTACATTGCATTTTTAAATTTTCTGTATTTACAATAAGTTATTGACCACAGGATGCTTAGTTTTTCAAACTATTCTATAGTCAATATACGGCGAAGACCTCCAGACCGATCCGAAATTTCAAACGGACCGCGCCTGTGTCCACCCTATGTGTTTTTATTATTCATGGAGGATACACTGTGCGTTCACACGCTATTTTTAGCAGGCGAACTTTTCGGCCTGCTCTACTCACTACTCTCACATCCGGCTATACTCTTTCGCAATTTGTCAAAGATGTTGTTTCTGGTTCTACAGTAGGTATTGTTGCCCTGCCGTTAGCCATGGCATTTGCAATTGCCAGTGGTTGTTCCCCTGAAAAAGGACTCTTTACAGCCATCGTAGCCGGCTTCATTATTTCCGCAATTGGCGGTTCTCGTTTTCAAATTGGCGGCCCTACAGGGGCATTTGTTGTTATTGTTGCAGGGATCATAGCCAGACATGGTTATGAAGGGCTTGTAGTAGCAACAGGCATGGCGGGCATAATCTTGCTTGTTATGGGCTTTTGCGGATTGGGTAGACTGCTCAAATTCATTCCGTACCCTGTAACTACCGGCTTCACCACCGGCATCGCTCTGCTGATTTTTACAACGCAGATAAAAGACTTACTCGGGCTACAATTGATGGATCTTCCAGCGTCGTTCATCCCAAAAGTAACGACGTTAGTGCAGGCATCACCTACTGCCCATGTAGATTCAATTACTGTTGCGGGCGTTACTATTGTAACAATATACCTTACCCGTAAACTGTTCCCAAGATTTCCGTCGCATATTGCAGGTATTTTAGCCGCATCTGCCGTGGCAATCATAGGCGGGTTGGATGTTTCAACTATTGGAACACGCTTTGGCGGCATTCCGGCAGAACTACCTACCTTTGCATTACCGGCTAATATTCCTTCACTCGTTGTGACCATGCTTCCTGATGCCCTCACCATTGCCCTGCTGGCAGCCATTGAGTCTCTCTTAAGTGCTGTTGTGGCTGACGGTATGACTGGTGAACGCCATCATTCGTCCACCGAACTCATTGGGCAAGGCATTGCGAACATCGCATCATCCTTCTTCGGCGGCATCCCTGCTACAGGTGCAATTGCCCGTACCGCTACCAACATTCGCGCAGGTGCATTCTCACCGGTATCCGGTATGGTTCATGCGATTGTACTTGCGTTATTTGTTAAATTCTTTGCTCCGGTTGCTTCCGCAATTCCACTTGCCAGCCTTGCCGGTGTACTCACCTATGTCGCATGGGATATGAGTGAACTGCCAAAATTCGTTCACATTCTCCGTGCTCCAAAGTCAGACGCTGCAGTTATGGTTTGCACATTCATGCTTACTGTTCTTGTAGACCTCACTGTAGGTGTACAGTTTGGCGTTGTGTTAGCTGCACTGCTCCTTATTGGACGCATCAGTGACGCAACCCAATTCCAGAACTGGGAACGAACAAAAGCTGCTCCAGTAAAACATGCTCCATCGTGGGACAGCGAAATTGAAGTCTATGAAATCAACGGCCCATTCTTCTTTGGTTGTGCCGACCGTTTCTCACAGACATTCTCTTTGATGCGCAAACCACCTCGAGCCATTATTTTTAGAATGCGCCATGTTCATACTATTGATGCTACGGCGTTACACGCAATTGAACTGGTTCTGCTCCAAATGCAGCAATTGAATGTACACGTGATGTTCTCCGGTGTTGATCCTTCCATCCAAAAACAAATGGTACGGTTTGGTTTGTTGTCATTTATTAGCAATGACGACATCTGCCACTCCTTTGGGACAGCATGGTCTAAAGCACACAAACTTGTTGATGAAACGAGTGCATCACCTACTGTAAAGCCTGCCGTAGCCTAATCTAGAGCACCTCTTCTTAGCCCTGTAACACCTGTTGCAGGGCTTTTTTTGTCCATTGTTTGCGTTAGTCATTGTCTTTTAAGGGTATTAAGTATTTTTCAGTGTATACCATTCTAGATAGCCATCAGAGTATGGTATCGTACTCACACTGTTTTTTTACTATTACCCAAAAGAGCACCATGACCACACAGCAAGCTCCATCATTTGAAGTCCAGACCAGTCCTGAGAAAACAAGCATTTCCCTTTCAGGAACGTGGACAACTTTGCATCTGGATACAGTTGAGCGTCCTTTTATGGACTCCGTACTGCATGCAGCGCACTCTATCGTGCTGAACATTGCAAACATTGCTAAGCTTGATACCAACGGTGCATGGATTCTTGAACAATACCGGCGAAAAGCTGTTGCTGATGGAAAAACCTGTTCAATCTCCGGAGCGGAAGCAAACGATCAAATATTACTGACAACAGTTGAAAAACGTACGGAAGAAAAAGCACCTCCTAAACCTGTGCCGTTCTATATCTCATTCTTAAACAATACAGGTCGCAACTTCATTGAGCAGTGCAAAATCACAATAAGCATTATTGGATTCCTTGGTGAAGTTGTCACCACACTTGCCCGTTCTCTTCTTAATCCGCGGAGATTCAGACTTACAGCACTATTCTATCACTTAGAACATGTTGGACTTCGCGGCATCCCGATTATCGCTCTGCTTTCCTTCCTTATCGGAATGGTGCTCGCGTATATGGGCGCTCAGCAGCTGCAAAAATTTGGTGCACAAGTTTTTGTAATACAACTTGTCCAGATTTCCGTCCTGCGTGAACTCGGCATTCTTCTCACCGCGATCGTCATTGCGGGCCGCTCCGGTTCTGCGTTTACAGCGCAAATTGGTGCAATGATCGCCAATGAAGAAATTTACGCGATGAAAACGGCCGGTCTCGACCCTGTAGACACGCTTGTAATCCCGCGAGTTCTCGCCCTCATCATCATGCTACCAATTCTCGGATTCATTGCAGACATCATGGGCTTACTTGGCGGCGCACTTATGGTTTGGCAATCACTGGATATCGGGCTTCATGGATTTATTATCCGCCTCCATGAAACACTGAATATTTGGGATTTTTATGTTGGGATAATCAAGGCACCATTTTTTGCTATCGTCATTGCAACGATCGGGTGCTTTCAGGGCATGCAGGTAACAGGCAGTGCTGAATCTGTTGGTCGGCTCACGACCACAGCAGTTATTGAATCAATTTTTGCTGTAATCGTTATTGATGCAGGCTTCGCCATCTTCTTTGCAGCGATGGGGATTTAGCCATGAACGACATCATACTTTCCTTACGAGATGTTAAGACACAATATGGAAGCAATATTATCCATGAGCACCTTGATCTGGATGTTAAGCGCGGCGAAATAATAGGCATTATTGGCGGATCAGGATCAGGTAAATCTGTCCTACTCAGAACAATCCTTGGATTAAATCGCCACTCACAGGGACAGATTAAAATTTTTGGAAAGCAATACCATCTGCTCACCTTAGAAGAGAAGCATAAAATCGAGCAGCGCTGGGGAGTGCTGTTTCAGGACGGAGCACTGTATTCATCATTAACTGTAATGGAAAATGTTGATGTTGCTCTCAGAGAATACACAAAAATAAGCAACAAGACGCGAAGAGAAATTTGCCTTCTTAAGATTTTCTTAGCTGGCTTACCCATAGAATCAGCGAGTCTCATGCCTTCTGAACTTTCAGGCGGAATGCGTAAGCGCGCAAGCTTGGCCAGAGCACTGGCAATGGACCCGGAAATACTTTTTTTGGATGAACCGACAGCAGGACTGGATCCAATTACAGCAGGAGCGTTTGATACCTTACTTAAAACATTACAACATGCGTTAGGGTTCACAGTTTTCCTCGTCACACATGATTTAGACACACTACACACCATATGTGACAGGGTCGCAGTTCTTGCCGAGAAGCGAATTTACGCCCTCGGGACGGTCGAAGAACTTTCAACAAACCCATACCCATGGATTCAAGATTACTTCAACGGTCCACGCGGACGTAGCGCAAAAATGGAGCCTTGCGGGGAGAAATAGAATGGAAACACGAGCACACTATATTATTGTAGGCGTCTTCATCATCGCATCATTTGTGTTTGGATTCGGGTTTATACTCTGGGGGGTCGGGAGCAGTTCTGACACGGACGATCTCCCTTACGATATCCTGTTCCAGAACAGCGTAAACGGGCTGTCCATATCGAACCCGGTACTGCTTAACGGTGTGCGAGTAGGTCAAGTTACCGCCATTATGCTCAGTCAGGATAAACCTGAAGAAATTCGTGTGCGGATTCGCATCAAGCGCAACACACCTATCCGTGATGATTCACGCGCAAATTTGATTCCCATCGGCATTACTGGGCAGTCTTCAGTTTTTATTTCAGGTGGCACGGCTACAAGCCCTCTGCTCAAGCCACTATTTAAAGGTAACGTTCCGCTCATTAAAACTATCCCTTCGCCTCTTAATGAGCTCATCAGTTCTCTTCCTGAAATGATTAACACTGGTAAAAAATTGCTGGCAGATCTTCGAAAAGTTGTTGATCCGGAGAACCGTGAACACGTGAAAGAGATTTTGGCAAATGTGTCTTCATTCTCCGACATGTTGGTTAAACGCGAAGCAGATATCAAATTGGCGTTGGACAACGTAAAAAATGCCGCAGCTCAGACACAGAACGCAATGGCAGAAACAGAAAAAACAGCTCTTTCTGTTAATGACTATGTCGCTAAGCAACTCACACCTGCCACAAAAGAAATTGGAATTCTGATCAAACGAATAGATCTACTAGTGAAGAATATGGAACCGGGACTGACACGTTTCAGTAAAGGCGGCTTGGACGACGTTACATCGCTCGTAAACCAAAGCCGAATTCTTGTGAATACGTTGGAAAACATTGCGCAAAAATTAAACAGCAACCCTAAGCAATTCTTGCTAGGTACAACAGTGCCCGAATACCAAACGCCATAGGAGCATTCATGCGCAAACTTATCGTTAGACTACTTATTGTACCGTTAGTACTCATAGCATGCTCAGGTTGTGCGATTGATGTCGGGTTACAGCCACCATCAGCTGCAGAGCACTACATGCTTGCGGTATCGACAGAATCTCCCGCGCAAACAGCTATGCATTCTGTGCCGACTGTCTCTGTTGGTCGCCCGCAAGCTAATGCATTTTTAAACTCAACGGGTATTGCCGTTCTTCAGCCAAATCAGCAAGTTCTCTATTATGCCAAAGGGAAATGGGCGACCGTTCTTCCTGAAATGATGCAGACTGCTGCCATTCATTCTCTTAATTCTACACAATTAGTCCGTTCGTTTAACAATACACAATCCGGAATTGCCGCTGACTACAAACTGGTGTGGAGCATTGAAGATTTTTATGCACGCTATGCCGGAAAAAAATATCCACCACAAATATATGTTACGGTTAACTGCTGGCTTATCGACACTGACAAAGCGCTGGAACCAGTTGCTTCATCTGTCTTTGCAGGGAATGAAATAGCCTCAGGGCAAGGACTTGTCCCAATTGTTGAATCATTCAATCGAACTGTAAAAAAGATTTTGAATGATATGAATGCATGGGTGACATGTACGATTGAAAGACAGCAATTGAACAAGCAAGTGCACTCTGCAGTTGGCAACACAGGTGGTAATTAGTCAGCTCGTCCTCTATGCATGTAGTCGCTTGGAAAAAATAACTTATTCACTATAGAAGCGCCGTAATTAATACGGCGTTTCTGCATTTCTAAACTCCCTGCTGACGCACGAATGAGGAAATACGCTCTTTTTATCTGGTGTTATTGAATTTTTTTGTAAAAATTAGTATCTATAGAATCACTATCGCTTTGTCGTTCATAAATTTCATTGTGCCTGCAAAAAGACAATGCTGTAACCGGAGGGAATGTATGAAAATTGATAAGTTGAGCTTTCAGATTGCCGGACAACTTCTAGAAGGGCGAAAGTCATTCAGAGAGATTGCACAGGAACTTGCTGTTGCGGAAAACACCGTACGTTCCCGTATTAACAAAATGCAGAAAGAAGGCGTGATGGATATTGTCGCGCGTCTTGATGTAGAAAAACTTCCCGGTCATACCATGGTATTTACGGGTGTACTGCTTGATGAACGCGATCTTTTTGCGAAATGTCAGGAACTTAGCCAATTACGTGGCGTTGTTTCAGGCGCAGTTGTGACAGGTCGATTTGATATCATATTGACTCTGCTGCTTCGGGATGGATTCGGACTGTTAGAATTCTACTCTGAAGAAATGTCCAAGATTGAAGGGATTCGTTCTGTGGAAAGCTTTGTTGTATATAAAGGCTCAAACTTAATGACACCATACATCCTCGACCCGAACACACTCCCAGAGTAACGATCAACAATCGTTGCAGGGAACACATTATCTGCATATACATTCTAATTTGCGCACAAGAAATCTCTCCCGTATTTTTTATTACGAGAACAACGTAGGAGCGGGTCAGCAGTTACACTGCCGACCCGCTCCTGTCATATGTGGTTGTTGTGGTTTCTAGACTTTCGCCTAGTCACCGACTGGTTCGATAGTTACAGCACAGACCTTCACTTCGGCGATGCCGGATTCAGGACACTCTGCACTGTTAGTAAGCACGTTTGCAGCAGCCTCTGCAAAATGAAATGGAATAAAAACTGTTCCATCTACGGCTTTTTCTGAAAGCTGAACTTCCACCTCAATAAAACCGCGACGGGAAGATACTTTTACAAAATCCCCATCAGTTACTCCAAATTTTGCAGCATCATTGCTACTCATTTCTATATACGCTGTAGGAACTTTTGCTGCAAGCCCTTCGGCTTTTCGAGTCATAGTTCCTGTATGATATTGGTATAATACGCGACCTGTTGTGAGTATCAACGGATACTTTTCGTCAACAACTTCAGCAGGTGCAACAAAGCTTACAGGATGAAACTTACCCTTTCCGCGAACAAATTTATCCGCGTGTAAAATCTCTGTGCCTTCACTTTCAGCATCTGGACACGGCCATTGAATACCGGATTCTTCAATACGCTTGTACGTTATACCTGCATATGAAGGCGTCACAGATGCCATTTCATCAAAGACAGCCGCAATGTTTTTTCCGTCTTCCGGTGCCAACGTTGCACCCATTTTAGCAGCGATGTTACACATAATTTGTGCATCATCACGTGCGCCTTGCGGTGGATTTACAGCCTTACGCACACGCTGAACTCGTCGTTCTGTGTTGCTGAAGGTGCCATCTTTTTCCGCAAAGCATGCAGCAGGAAGTACAACATCTGCAAGCTGTGCTGTCTCTGTTAAGAAGATATCCTGCACCACAAGGAACGGGATTTTCTCTAAACAATGCACCGCATGAGCAGAATCTGCGTGAGAAACGACCGGATTCTCGCCAATAAGATACATGGCTTTTAGTGAGCCTGTATCCACGGCATCGAACATTTGTCGCGATGTCATGCCATTAGAAGGAGACAATTTAACACCCCATGCCGCTTCAAAACGAGCACGGACTGCATCGTCAGTCACCTTTCCATAGGCAGGATACGTTACAGGAAGTGCGCCCATATCACAGGCACCCTGTACGTTATTTTGCCCACGTAACGGATTCAATCCGCCACCTTTTATACCAATGTTACCGCATAACATGGCAAGGTTTGCGAGCGCTTTTACGTTATCTGTTCCACTTACGTGCTGGGTGATTCCCATACAGTAGAGGATTGCTGCTCGCCCTTTGGCATACAAGTGCGCTGCTTTTTCAAGGTCAGCAACCGAAATACCGCACATCTTCTCTGCGTGCTCCGGAGTGAATGGCGCAAGGGATTGCGAATAGGCTGTGAATTCTTCTGTGCGTTCATCGATATACTCCTGATCGTGCAGACCATCGCGCAAAATAACATGCGCAAGTGCGTTAATCCAGATAACATCTGTACCCGGCTGGGCCCGTAGCCAGACATCTGCAAAGCGTACAACATCAATCTTGCGCGGGTCTGACACAATCAGTTTTGTCCCGTGCTGTGTGATTGCACGCTTAAGCGCAGCACCCATCACAGGATGGTTCTCAGTAATGTTTGAGCCTGTAATAAGTACCGTGTCGGCATTTTTCAGGTCATCAATCGGGTTTGTCGCAGCACCACTTCCAAATGCGGCAGCCAGACCGGCTACCGTAGGAGAGTGTCAGTACCGCGCGCAGTGGTCGACATTATTTGTCCCGATAACTGCGCGTGCAAACTTCTGGAAGAGGTAATTTTCTTCGTTGGTACAACGGGCAGAGGCAAGAACGCCTATGGAATCTGCACCGTTTTCTGTTTTATATCCGCCTAATTTTTCGGCAATCAGGTCCAAAGCTTCATCCCATTCTGCAGGAACCAGCTCACCGTCTTTGCGAATAAGTGGGGTCGTCAGTCGCTCGTCTGAGTTAACAAACTGCATCCCAAAGCGACCTTTAACACAAAGGCTACCGTTGTTCGGAGTAACGTCAACTCCGTTTATCATCTGCACGACATTGTCTTTTACATGCAGATTCATCTGACAACCTACGCCACAATAGGCGCACGTTGTACGAACAACTTCAGTCTCACAAGTGCGAGGCTTCTGGCGTGCCTTCTTCAAACTAAGTGCCCCAACAGGACAAACCTGCAAACACTCACCGCAGAAAACACAATCAGAATCGCCTAACGGCAGATCGCATTTTGCAATAATTTTTGCTTCACTACCGCGATATCCAAAATCAATGGCGTTGTTTACCTGCACTTCTTTACAAGCCTGAACACAACGTCCACACAAAATACATTTGGAGAAATCACGAATTAGAAACGGATTAGAATAGTCCGGCTTATATTGAGGCTTTGCACGTTCAAAGCGTGTACCGGTTGCGTTGTAGCGGAAAGCTAAATCCTGCAAACGGCAATCACCTGTGGAAGGACAAAGCAAGCAATCGTGGGAGCCGGAGGAAAGCAACAGTTCTAAGTTCATCCTGCGTGATTTTACAACAGGTTTGGACTCTGTTTGCACATCCATACCTGCACCCGCTGGTGCTGTACATGCAGCGATAAGAGAACGTGCCCCTTTTACTTCCACAACACACATGCGACATGCGCCTGTTGGGGAAGCATTTTTCAAATAACATAATGTCGGAATAAAAATGTCGTTTCTGCGTGCCACATCCAGAATGGTTTCACCTTGGGTGAACGCATAGCCCTTGCCATTAATGGTCAGTTCTAAGGTACTCATGTGTCACCGCCTAATCTATGGCATCAAACGGACATGCGGAGTAACAGCTCATACACTGCACACACAAATCCGTATTGATTTTTGCAACTTCTTTTTTCTTCCAGTCCACTGCCCCGACAGGACAGACAGACGCACATTTGCCGCACTTTTTACAACGCTCATCAATTACCTTGAATTCCACTAGCGCCGGACAACGCTTGGCTGGACATTTCTTTTCAAAAATATGCGCTTCAAATTCTTCACGGAAATGACGAAGAACAGAAAGAACAGGGTTGGAAGCAGTCTGTCCCAGTCCGCATAACGCTGAACCGGTAATCATTTCAGACAACTCTTCAATCAGAGAAATATCTTCCGGCTTACCATGCCCTTCGCAAATACGTTCCAGAATTTCCAACTGCCTGCGTGTGCCCTCTCGACACGGGGTACATTTACCGCAAGACTCTTCCTGAATAAATTCAAGGAAGAAGCGAGCCATATCTACCATGCAGGTTTTGTCATCCATTACAATAACACCGCCGGAGCCCATGATGGCACCAACTTTAGCGATTTCTTCGTAGTCGACAACAACATCCATATGCTCTTCTGGAATACACCCGCCGGAAGGACCGCCAAGCTGCACAGCTTTCAGTTTACGTTTCTTAGGGATACCGCCGCCAATATCGTACACAATGGAACGAAGTGAAGTGCCCATAGGTACTTCAACCAGCCCGATATTGTTTACGTCGCCGGAAAGTGCGAACACTTTTGTACCCTTGCTGTTCTCTGTACCAATGGAGGAATACCACTTGCCGCCGTTAACCATAATCTGTGCGACGTTTGCAAGGGTTTCTACGTTGTTAAGAATGGTAGGTTTCTTCCATAGCCCCTGAGCGGCTGGAAATGGAGGACGCGGAATAGGCATACCACGTTTGCCTTCGATGGAGCGCATAAGTGCGGTTTCTTCACCACACACAAACGCACCGGCACCCTGATAGATGAAGATGTCAAACGAGAAGCCCGTGCCCATAATATTTTCACCGAGCAAACCCATTTCGCGAGCTTGATCAATGGCAATTTGTACACGTTTAATTGCAAGCGGATATTCTGAACGACAGTAGATATAGCCTTCTGTTGCATTAATCGCGCGTGCAGCGATGGTCATCCCTTCCAGCACAGCATGAGGATCAGCTTCCAGAATACTTCTGTCCATAAACGCGCCGGGGTCACCCTCGTCCGCGTTACAGAGTACATATTTCATGTCACTGTCGTTCTGTGCTGCAAAAGACCATTTCATGCCAGTCGGGAAACCGGCACCGCCACGACCACGAATACCGGCCGCTTTCATCTCATCAATAATGTCAGACGGCTGCATTTCCAGCAGTACTTTAGAAAGCCCGATATACCCTTCGCGACCAATATAGTCATCGATGGATTCAGGATTAATGATTCCCTTATTGCGTAGCGTCCATGGCTTCTGTAATGCAAAAAATGGAATATCGGAGAAAAGTGGAACCCGCTTTTTAGACTGCGGATCTTTATACATAAGGCGTTCAATCGGCTTATGATTAACAAGATGCTCGCTGACGATTTCAGCAACATCATCTCTGGTCATTTTCTGATAAAAAACATTATCAGGATGAACAACCATCAACGGGCCAAGCGCACAGAAACCGTTACAACCTGTTTCGACGATACGAACAGAATCTTCCAGCTCGTGCTTTGCAATTTCTTCGTGCAGCGCATCTTTCACTTTCAAACTGCCGGTGGCATGGCAGCCTGTACCGCCGCAAATCAAAAGATGGCGAATATTCGGCTCGGAGATACGAGCAGCATATTCCTGCTGCATCTCTTTAAGCTTTTGAGGAGTTACATGTGTCATAGACTCTCCGTTAAGAATACTTTTCTAAAATTTTCAAAACGGACTCTGCGGTCACATCACCATGGATATCCCCATCAACAACCATAGCAGGAGCCAGACCACAAGCGCCGACACAGCGGACGCCTTCAAGATCAAAGCGTCTATCTTCGGTTGTTTCGCCTTCCGCAATGCCATACTCGCCGGAAATTCGACCAATTACTTCGCGCGCACCTTTTACATAGCAGGCTGTACCGGTACAAACCTTAATGGAGTTGCGCCCTTTAGGCTTAAGAGAAAAGAGGGAATAAAATGAAACCACACCGAACACATCGCTTGAAGGAATATTCATCCCTTTTGCAATATATTCGATAAGCGCCTGCGGGAACCAGCCCACAACATTTTGGGCCTCTCGAAGAACTGTAATCAGCGCTCCGGGAGTTTCACGATGGCGTTCGATGACGCCATCTACCTCTTTCCACATCTCTTGAGAAATTTCTTCACTGCAGCAGCTCATTGTTCCTCCTTACAGACTGAACGTCGGTCTGTAACACTGCGTGTATGCCGCTTCCCTATTTCCTACTAATCTAATCCAATACTATCAGTAGGACAAAAGGCCGTTAACTCACATACATTCAAGTTAACGGCCTCTTAAAACTATCGTAACAATCGATACCTCTAATCTATACTATCGACAAAGGGACTTACGAAGACCCAAGGTGACGCCATGCAGACGCGACAGTACTTTTCATGAGCATTGCGATTGTCATAGGACCCACGCCCCCGGGAACTGGAGTAATTTTACCGGCAATTTCTTTTGCTTTAGCAAATTCAACATCGCCGCTTAACAGCGCTTTGCCGGATGGTGCAGTACCAATGCGGTTTACACCAACGTCGATTACAGTGGAGCCCGGCTTAATCCATTCCGGTTTCACAAGATTTGGTACACCCGCAGCAACGATAAGAATATCAGCACGTTTGCAGTGCTCTTCTAGATCTTTTGTACGAGTATGAACCATGGTCACTGTACTGTTGGCACCCACGCCTTTTTGTCCCATCATAATGGAAATAGGCTTACCTACAATATTAGAGCGACCAACCACAACAACTTCCGCACCGCTTGTTTCCGTACCGGAACGCACGATCATTTCCTGAATACCCGCAGGGGTACAAGGAAGGAAGCCGTCTCTGCCACCAAGAACCATACGGCCGAGGTTTACAGGGTGGAATCCGTCAACATCTTTATCTGGATTGATAGCAGTGATGACTTTTTCTTCATCAATATGCTTTGGAAGCGGCAACTGAACTAAGATGCCGTGAATAGAAGAGTCGTTGTTGTACTTCTCGATGAGCGAAAGCAGCTCATCTTCAGTAATATCTTCAGGCTGGTTATCCTGAATTTCGTGAAAACCAAGGCTGAGTGCGGTTTTCACTTTAAGGGTCACATAGCTTATAGAAGCCGGATTTTCCCCGACAAGAATTGTCACAAGACCGGGTACGGTATCGTATTTTTCTTTAATAGCCGCTACTTCTCCGCGCAGTTCTTCAAGAATTGCTGCGCGCATCTCGGTTCCACTGATAATTTCAGCACTCATCGTCTGCTCCTTTTTGCAATGCGCATATAAGCGAGCTCCGTTAAAAACGGAGCCCGACAAAACAGCGCACGCGCGCTTTTTCTTGCTAGAATAACCCTTTTACCTGTCCGGTATCAGGATCAACATCAATTCTTCTAAATGATGGGTTAGAACCTGTGCCCGGCATAAGTGAAATAGCACCTGCAACCGGAACAAAGAATCCTGCGCCACCGAAGATAAGAACATCGCGAATGGTGAGACGCCAACCAGTTGGAACACCTTTTTTTGCTGGAGTATCGGAAAGTGACAAGTGAGTTTTTACCATACACATACCAAGCTCACTTGACGCTGGATCGGCTTCAATAGCCTTCAGCTTCCGAAGTGCTTCAACAGAATAATCAACACCATCTGCTCCGTATACTTCAGTAGCTACCCGCTCAATACGTTCGCGTGCAGGCATATCCCAAGTATACAATGGTGTAAACTCTGTATCATCTTCACAGGCTGCAATTACTGCATCTGCAAGTTCAAGAGCACCGGCACCGCCGTGTTCCCAATGACGGGAAAGTGCTACACGGGCGCCAGCTGCTTCACAAAGCTCACGTACTTTTGCAATTTCTGCATCAGTATCGGTAACAAATGCGTTGATACAAACAACAGGAGAAACGCCAGATTTTTTAACAATTTCAATATGGTGCAGAAGGTTTGCACAACCTTTTTCTACCCATTCAACGTTCTCGCCGTCATATTCTGAAGGAAGCGGTTTGCCTGGAAGAGGTACCGGTGCACCACCGTGACACTTAAGTGCACGGATAGTAGCAACAACAACCGCTGCATCAGGCTTGAGGCCTGAGTAGTGGCATTTCAAGTTCCAGAATTTTTCGTAGCCGATATCCGCACCAAAGCCGGATTCTGTTACGTGGTATTCAGAAAGTTTAAGACCAACCTGATCTGCGATAATGGAAGACTGACCGATTGCAATGTTTGCAAACGGACCAGCGTGTACGATAACAGGCTGTCCTTCCAGAGTCTGGATAAGGTTAGGGTTAACAGCTTCTACAATCCATGCGGTCATAGCGCCGTCAACTTCGAAATCTTTAGTAGTAAGAGGCTTACCTTTTTTATCGTATGCAACGATAATTTTAGCCATACGTTCACGGAGGTCTTTAAGATCTTTAGCTACTGCTAAAATTGCCATTACTTCGGAAGAAACAGCAATATCAAATTTAGAACGCATCATGTAGCCGTCGCGCTCGCCATTTACGCCATCAATACCAATAATAATATTACGTAATGACTGACAGCAGAAGTCGATAACCCAACCCATTTCAACACGGCTAGGATCAACATCAAGACGCTTCATGCCAGAGAGTTTTTCCAGCTTCTCATCATCATAGTTACGCTCATGCTGCATACGTGAAGTAACAGCTACCATCGCAAGGTTATGAGCGTTCATGATAGAGTTAATATCGCCGGTAAAGCCTAAGGAGAAAGGAGTAAGTGGAATGCACTGAGAGCGCCCGCCACCGGCTGCGCCGCCTTTAACACCCATGGTAGGGCCGCCGGAAGGCTGGCGAATAGCAGCAGAAGATTTTTTACCACGCTTGCCAAGTCCCTGTACAAGACCGATAGTCGTTGTGGACTTGCCCTCACCAAGCGGAGTAGGAGTGATAGCGGTTACGTTAATATACTTACCGTTAGGTTTGTTCTCGAGACGTTTAAGTACTGCACGGTAATCAATCTTACCCATGTAGTGTCCGTACGGAAGAAGTTCCTTTTCAGAAAGTCCCATCTCGTCTGCAATCGCATAGATGGTCTTCATCCGTTTCTCAGCATCCTGAGCAACTTCCCAGTCAGCGTGATTTTTTGGATCCAAGGTCTTATGTTCTGTTTCCACAGCGGCCATCTCTTCACCCTCCCTTATAAGGTAAACGAACAGGTATTGCTCTACACAAGAATTTTCACCACATTTATGCGTCTCAACATGAGGATCCGAATCAAGCGCCCATTTCATAATCAAAGAAAAAAGCATTCTGTGTGAGCATTGTAGTACATCAAGCCAATCATACAGACTAACACAATCCTAGTTTTGCAGCGTTGTATCAGTCCGCCGTACGAAACGTTATGCAGCTCGATGCGAGGAGAAAGAAAAGTGGCCTTCCCAGTTTGGCTACCTATCTTAGATAAAAGTCTATTTTACTAAACTTTCATCATTCTGTTCATCCCGCAAACTTTGTGCATATAGCTAAGTAGTTCAATGAGCCATACACACACTTTTGCATTTACGTCAATATGCGTAGAATTTTTTGCAGAAAACTAAAAAATTGAGCGCTAAAATGACGCAAGCCTGCAAAAAGAAATTTTCAGATTGCTTTTTTTATTTTCTTCAACCGCATATTCTCTTACGTTGCGAGGCTTTCTCCGGTATAGAATGCATGTTACTTTATTCACATAAAACACACCTACTTACTGTTTATGCACACAAACTTTTTTGAAAAATTACCGCGACTTCCCATCGATTCAAGCCTGTCTGAAATCGTGTCGACTCTTACAGAATCCCCGAATGCCGTGCTTCACGCGCCTCCCGGGGCAGGTAAAACCACACGAGTTCCACTCGCATTGCTAAAAAATATTCATCTGACAGAAAAAAAAATTATTATGCTCGAACCAAGACGTTTAGCGGCTCGCAACGCTGCTGCGCGCCTTGCCAGCACCCTTGGTGAGCAAGTAGGCAAAACTATTGGATATCGTATAAAAAACGACACCAAAGTATCTTTTGAGACTAAAATTGAAGTCGTTACAGAAGGAGTTTTGACGCGGATCATCCAAAATGATCCTGAACTTTCCGCATATTCGAGCATCATTTTTGATGAATTCCACGAAAGAAGCCTTCATGCCGATTTAGGCTTGGCACTGGCAATCGAAATTCAGGAAGCTCTGCGCGATGACCTGCGAATTCTTGTCATGTCCGCAACGCTCGACACACAAGAAATTTCCGCACTGCTCAACAACTGTCCTGTTATCAGCAGTGAGGGAAGAAGCTACCCTGTTACCATCAAACATGTGCCCATACCACAAGCTCTTGCCACGCGTGTTGATCAAAACATCCCCGCTCTCCTCAACCACGTGGTCAAAACCGTCCAGTACTCCATGACAAACGATGAAGGTAGCATTCTCGTTTTCCTTCCCGGTACCGGAGAAATAACCCGCGTTGCAGACATGCTCAAATCCACTTTACCGCAAGATGTGGACATCGCACCGCTATACGGGAATCTGCCACAGAAACAGCAAGACGCAGCCATTCTTCCAGCAAAAACAGGACGCAAAAAAATAGTTCTCGCTACTTCCATTGCAGAAACTTCCCTGACCATTGAGGGAATCCGTATAGTTATCGACAGCGGTTTATCGCGTTCCTCACGTTTTTCACCTGCAACCGGAATGAACAGGCTCATCACAGAACCTGTTTCCATTGCGGCTGCTACCCAACGAACCGGACGTGCCGGTCGTTTAGAAAGTGGTGTATGTTATCGCTTATGGTCAGAAGTGCAGGAGAATTCATTCCGTGCATTCGCATCACCGGAAATCAAAGAAACAGACTTGGCACCACTTGCCCTTGAGCTAGCCCAATGGGGTGCCTACGGTGAAAATGGTGTCCACGCTCTCGCTTGGTTGGATACTCCACCAGCTAGCAGCTACAGCCAAGCACTCACGCTCCTACAGCAGCTTGGAGCACTCAACACAGATTTTTCCATTACGGATCATGGCAAAGCTATCGCAGCACTGCCGTTACATCCACGACTTGCACATATGATCGTCACAGCTAAAAACAACGGCTATGGTTATACCGCGTGCACCCTTGCCGCTATTCTTTCTGAAAGAGCACAAGGCTCGGACTTGCGCCATCTAGTAGAACAGGCCGCATTCAACCCTGCGATCGAAAAAACTTCCAAGCATCTTTGCAAACTCTTGAAGATTCCTGCAACAGAAAGGATAGACTCAGACACAACCGGAGCCTGCCTTGCTCTTGCCTATCCAGACCGCATAGGAAAACTGCACGCTGGCAGTCGTACTGAATACAAACTTACCAACGGACGAAAAGCGCAACTGACAGAAGACAGCCCACTCGCCTCCACACCATTCATCGTTGTTGCTGAATTAAATGATGCACATGCCACCAGTCGTATATGGCGTTGTGCCCCCATAGATATTATTGAGATAGAAACACTCTTCCACGAACAAATCCGTACGCAACATATCGTAACGTGGGACAGGAAAACCGCCTCAGTTGCGAGCTTGCAAACAGAACAACTGGGCCAACTCATTCTTGTGCAACAACCATCAGCAACGGCATCACAGGAACAAATTCTTGCTGCAATGCTCGAAGGGGTTAGAAGCCTTGGCTTGTCCTCATTGCCATGGACTGCAGATGCCCTACGCCTGCGCGAACGTCTCACATTCATGCATGCGCACCCTCAGCTGCACAATTCCGCAACAAATCCATATGAATGGCCAGATGTGTCTAAAAAGTCGCTTCTCAACACCCTCGAAACATGGCTTGCCCCATACCTTACAGGGATGCGCAAAGCATCAGATCTGCGCAAACTTGATCTCGAAACTATCCTGCTCGCATCATTAGAATGGGCACAACAAATAGCATTACAAAAATTGGCTCCTACCCATTTCACCGTCCCGTCCGGTTCAACCATCCGAATAGATTACAGTGAGCCAACTGCACCAACCCTTCCTGTAAAACTTCAAGAAATGTTTGGGGCAACGCAAACGCCCACCATAGCAGGAGGACAACTACCATTAACTATACACCTGTTATCTCCTGCCGGAAGACCACTACAAGTTACGCGCGACCTCATATCTTTTTGGGGAAACGGATACACCTCGGTACGGTCGGAAATGCGCGGGCGATACCCAAAGCATCCGTGGCCTGAAAATCCACTCACCGCAGAACCAACACGCAAAACAAACAGAGCGTTAAAGAATAAATAAGAATTCAACTCGTCACTTTTTTGAGTTTTTTTTGGTTTTCTTGCCTCCGGCGGGCAGGGAGATGATCCCCCTGCACCCCCATTATTCGTGGTCGTATTTATTTTCTGATCCCAATTGCGGCTTAATCTCCACGCAAACAAGATCGAGAGCTTTCTTCTTGGAAATTGCAACGTAAACTTAGCAAAAACGATCAAGAAAATGATTCGGAGTTCAGGCAAGATATCTTTCATGGAGACATTGACATGAATGCACACGATCGCATCCGTTGCGCCCTACATTATATAGAGCAGCATTTAGACGAACCAGTATCCTTAGTTATGCTGGCAGAAAAAAGCATGTATGCACCGCATCACTTCCATCATGTATTCAGAGGCCTCGTGGGGGAAGGAGTTGCGGAGTATCAGCGTCGATTGAAAATGCAACGCGCAGCGAATGCGTTACTGTACAGCAACAGGCAGATCATCGATATCGCCCTACAGGCTGAATACGGCTCGCAGGAGGCGTTCACCCGTGCATTCAAACGTTGGTGTGGCTACACTCCCAAATATTATAGGAAGTGTTCGCCGGAACATGAATTTATATCAGGAGAAACCCTCATGAGCACCAAACATAGCCTATTAAAGGAACACGGCTTAACCGTAGAAGTACGCACTATACCTACAATACATGTTGCATGTTTGAGGTATGTCGGCGACTACCAAGGCTGCGGAAAAGTACACGAAGAATTATGTAGTTGGGCTGGAAGACAAGGTTTGTTTGAAAATCCGCCAGAATTTTTAGGACTCTGCTATGACGATCCTAAAACGACACCTGCTGAAAAATGCCGCTATGATGCATGTATGGTCATACCGGAATCTTTTACGGTGGCAGAAGGTGCAGACAAAAAAGAAATTACGGGTGGTCGCTACGTCACAGTTACTCATAAAGGCTCTTATGAAACGCTCTACATCACCTATGCAGCGTTACTAGGTGAATGGCTACCTCAATCAGGTGAAGAACTGCTGGAAGCCCCATCTATTCAGGTTTATCTTAATGACATCGATAAAACACCAGTTGATGAGTTACTGACAGAAATTCGCATTGCGTTACAGTAATCGCTCTAACTAACTCTATATTAGTTAAGCAATTACTTGTTATTTTATTTACAACTACTGATGTTTAGAAATTAAAAACAACAGGTTTATTACAAAAGCCGCCTATCATGAAGCTTTTATGGCTTATCTATCGTACATAGCAGCATAGTATTTTCTCAAAACACCTCAAACGCAAAAGAGCGTCCTGTAGTAAACAGGACGCTCTTAAGTTATATGGGGTGCATATAAAGTGTAGGGAAGAATTACACGCTGAAGCATCAATAGGCGTAATGATATGCCTCAGCTGCCAAATTCAACTTTTCGTTTCTACATTTGCAGAAACTTTAATAACTTTGTAAACATCGATTTTCACTATGTCAATAGACAATATGATTATGAAACAACAAAAAAAATCTATACTGAACAAGTATGTTGCACAAGTACATAGCACGTTAGATAGCTATCTGAGTAAATCATAATCTCTTAACCATACATTACAGACACTATACATTACAAAATGATCTTTAGAGTGTGCACAATACCCCTCTTATGAAAGCATTAATATTTTTTTTTACTTTAAATCTCACAATGCAAACACATTATAACAAACAACATATACTTTTTGCGTATATATTTTCCATTGTGCACACAACTCAATTGTACCTATTTGTAATCCTAACCTTACCATCTCTCTACATAAAATCTTCCAGGGTCATATAACCATCATTTTATTAATTACGACATCCTACAGCGTGGCTACCTTTTTAAAACACACTTATGTTGTACAAAGAATACAATGTACCAGCAGTTTCTTGCCAGCATGTGCCTATCGGCGTACAGTTATTAACATTATGAATCGTGAAAAATTACTTATGGATATGTTTACAGCTATCCAAAACGAACTCGGGAACAGTAACTGGTGGTCTGCTGACAGCACATTTGAAGTGATGGTTGGTGCGGTTCTTACACAGAATACAAATTGGAAGAATGTCGAAAAGGCTATCCATACCCTGAAGCAACAGAATCTACTCACACCACAGTCAATGCTTGACTTAGCACAAGATGAACTGGCAGCACTTATACGCCCAGCCGGTTACTACAACCTAAAAGCAAAACGACTACAAAACCTGCTCCGTTGGTTTAAGGACATTGCGGACTTTGAATTCTCGGCAGTTGATCATTTGTCGCTTGATGAATTACGCTCGGAGTTGCTCGCGGTTAACGGCATAGGGCAAGAAACAGCAGACTCTATTTTACTCTATGCTTTTCATCGTCCATCTTTTGTTGTTGATGCCTACACAAGACGTATTTTCAATCGCCACAGCTTAATTGAAGAGGATATTTATTACGACGACCTTCGTGATTTCTTCATGGATGTATTACCACATGATGTTGCCCTCTTTAACGAATACCATGCCTTTATAGTTCGCATCGCAAAGGAATGGTGTCTAAAAAAAGAAGCACGATGCGAGACATGCCCTTTGCGTAATTTTTTGGAATAGAGAGCAGTTCCCCTTAAAAAGCCCCCCAAAGCGTATGACTTTGAGAGGTGGACTCTTGCACTTTTGCATTCTGCTTCAAAAACAGATACGAAAGAGCAGATAAAGCAATTCAGCATTATTGCTACGCCCCACACGAACAATATTCGTAGGACTCGTAGCATTCTCTATGCCTGACCGGTGTTACGCGAAAGCCCCTAACATCGATGTACATCTTGCCAGACTTCGAGCTTAACGTTTGCTTATGCATACCGCTGCATAATTTCTCAGCCAGCCGTTCGACGTAAAAAAAAAGCATCAAAACTGTAAGTTGATGCACACGTAACAAGTCTATCATACACAGCAGTCTAGAATAAAAGACTAAATAACACCCTGAAGCGTAATTAATTGCTATACGGGTAAAAGACCTTATAGTGCCCTAAGAATATTTTCCCTCGTTCAAGTTCGAGGACGTCCCGACGGGTAAAGGGCAAAGCCCCTCGCCGAAGGCATCAAATGAAAAAGAATTTCCTGTACATACTCCTCATGCTCATCATGTTGTCCTTTGTAACAACATGCCCCACTGCTTTTGCTGAAGATGCAGCATCTATCACCAAAAAGTTGAAACAGGAAAAACGGCAGGCTGAGAGTAAAAAGAAAAAGCTCACAACGCTGAAACGAAAAGCACAGCGTTTACAGCGCACGCTCACTCAGGAAGAAGCAATCGCAGCCAAACTTACCCGCACAATCGGCGCTCAAGAAAAAAAATACCTTGAGCTTGCCACGAAGAATAAAACCTTGGCACTTGAATATAACAAGCTGAATACCAAGAATAAATTAGCACAAAAAGAATTGATATCATTGGTTAAAAAGTTATGGCCGTTGTACATTAATAGCCGAGTGCTTACCAGCAACGCAGTAGACAACTGGGATGAGCTGGACAGACGCTATACATGGACCTCGACACTGTACACGAAGGTAGAAAAAAAACAGCGCTCACTCTTGGAGCAAGAAGCCAAATTAAAGCTACTTGCAACAAAACAGTCTGCTCTTTCTGCCAAGGCAAAGCGACAACTTGCAGAAGTTAACAAAAAGAAAGATCAACTTTTGCAACAGAAGCTACGCCACCGTAAACAACTTAAAGAAGTCAGCAAACAGCGAGCCTCAGCAGAATCATCACTGCGTAATGTTCTCTCAATTATTGAAACGCTGAACTATAAACTTGAAGAGAAGGGCAAGGCGGGTGCAAACTTTCCTCTTCTCAAAGGTGTTCTGCCCTGGCCTGCCCATGGCGTTATCGCCAAGCGGTTCAAACCTAGGAATAAGCCCCCCGTTCGCGGTATCGGACTTGCTCTACAAAAAGGCAGCAAAATTAAGGCCGTTTCCAGTGGCAAAGTTGTGCACAACGATGTCTTACGAGGATTCGGACGAGTTGTTATTGTGATGCACGGTGAAGAGTATTTTTCACTGTATGCATTTCTCGCCGACAGTATGCTCAAAGTCGGCGATATCATTAAACAAAAACAGATGATCGGCAATGCAGGCTTCTACCCCGCAGTAGATGGGACAGGAGTGTATTTCGAATTGCGCTTTCATCAAAAAGCAATTAATCCAGAGACGTGGCTCTCAGCACTGGATTAAAAATAAAGATCAACATCTGGAGGATCTTTGATAATGCGCATTACTATGTGGTTAGTCGCCATCATGACTACAGCTTTACTTGCTTTCTCTTCTATTCCCGGCATGGCAACCGATGCACAAAGCAAGTTTGAGTCTCTCAAGCGATTTAGCCAGATTCTGGATCTTGTTGAACGCTATTATGTACAGGACGTTCCAAGAACAGACCTCATTAACGGTGCCATTGACGGCATGCTCCAGTCTCTCGACCCGCACTCCACTTTCATGGATCAGGAAGAATACAAAAGCATGCAGGAATCCACCACTGGTGAATTCTTCGGCATCGGCGTAGAAATCACGCAAGATGAATCAGGTGTTCTCCGAGTGGTAACACCTATTGAAGATACTCCTGCTGATAAAGCCGGCCTAGCTGCCGGTGATTTAATTCTTGAAGTAAACGGCAGCCTCACTCAGGACTTAGGTCTGCGCGAATCCGTTTCACGTATCAAAGGCGAAAAAGGCAGCAAAGTTAAGCTAACCATTCTCTCTAAAAAAGCAAAAGCTCCTCGCGAAGTAGAAATCGTTCGTGACTCCATCCCGCTCATCAGCGCAAAAGTGCGTGAACTTGATGACGGAATTGTATGGATTCGCCTCAGCCGTTTCTCTGAGAACACAACCGACGAGCTTAAAGAAAAACTTACTGCTTACAAAAAGAAACACAAAATTAAAGGCGTTGTTCTCGATTTACGTAACAACCCTGGCGGCCTGCTCGATCAGTCCATTAAAATTGCAGATATCTTCCTTCAGGGGGGCACTGTAGTTTCCATCAAAGGTAAAGGAAATGAATCCCGTAACTTTGATGCTGCTAAACAATCTGCGGACATCACAGCTCCTATGGTTGTGCTTATTAACGCCGGTTCTGCTTCTGCTTCTGAAATTGTTGCCGGCGCACTGCGTGACCATAACCGTGCACTGATTATTGGTGAACCAAGTTTTGGTAAAGGTTCTGTACAGAACATTATCCCGCTGAACGATGGTAGTGCTATCAAGCTTACCATTGCCCGTTACTATACCCCGAACGGCACCTCTATTCAGGCTAAAGGGATTGAGCCAGACCTTCTGGTTCCATTTGAAATCCCTGCAAAAGAAGAAAAAGACCCTATTAAGTTCCTTAATGCTCCACGCGAAAAAGATCTTAACGGTCATCTCGAAAAAGTCGACAAGGACAAAAAGAAATCTGCCTTCAAACGAGATAAAGCTGTGCAGGAACGTCTTGATAAAGACAACCAGCTCAGACTTGCTATGGATCTTGTTGAAACGCTCCCGCGTATTAAAAGCTTACACTAAGATACCTACATTCCTAAGGGGAGAGCACAAACCGTGCTCTCCCCTTTTTTTGCATCTTTTAAATCGATCGACTCTGATGTATGAGTTTTGGGTATTTGAATTTTCCTTTAGGGAGCTTAGATGTCTGACTCGCGACAGAACCAGCCGCCGCGCTGGCCTTACTATGCACTTGCGGTTATTTGCTGTATCACCTTGGTCGCTCTTTTTTACGTACTCACCAGTGCCCCTGATAAAAAGAACATTGAACCTGTGGCAGAAATGCGCGCTCCTGTGAGCGCAGCATCCTTGCCGTATGAAGAAAGACTTGATGCCCCGATGGAAGAAGGCGTTAAGCGTATTGACTATGCCATATTACGGGCATTGCAAGACGCAAAGGTTTCTACCTCCGGCATTGAGCTTATAGCTATCGAACAGCAGCGGTTCGGCGATGAGACATTTCACTTCCAACAGTTACGCATTAACTCAAAGTATAATGCTGACGAACTCGTTACGCCGATTGCAACGGCGCTGGTTCAATGGTCAGACAAGGCAAATTTGACCAAACTTTCCGGCAGCATGTACCGCGTAACCTTTAACGATGTGGAAACACATCTGCTTAAGTTTAACCAAACCGATGGCACAGTGGATCCCAATAAGATCCCTGCAACATTGGATATTGGCGGCCATCTAACTATTGTGATAGATGACCTTGGTGAAAGCATTTCGGCAGCACATTCGCTTGCAAGCTTAGACTATCCTGTAACCTTCGCCATATGGCCTCGTTCGTCGTATGCAAAAGAGATTGCAGAAGTAGCTAATGCTTTCTCCCGCGAGATCATCATTCATCAGCCAATGGAGCCGATGTCTGCTGATGCTAAGCCGGGACCTGGCGCCGTGTACGTTGATATGACATCTGAAGACATTCGAGCTACTCTCCGTGCTAATTTCAAACTTGTTCCCGGGGCTGTTGGGCTAAACAACCACATGGGATCTAAGTTCACACAGAACCGTGAAGCAGTACGAGAGGTTGCACTGGAAGCAAAGGAAAGTGGGTTCTTTGTTCTGGACAGTATGACTCATGCAAAATCAGTGTTTTTCAATGAGGCGAAAAGGCAAGGGCTAATTGCCTTCAGGAGAAATGTTTTCATCGATAATGTGAAGGAAGTTCAGAGCACTTTACACCAGCTGAAAAAAGCTGAACGCATTGCATTGGCTAAAGGTACCGCCATTGCAATCGGGCACCCGTATCCCACCACCTTGTTAGCGCTGCAAGAGTGGGAAAAACAGCGCAATGGAAGGGTTGCGGTTGTCAAGTTGTCGGAGCTTCTGGACTTCTAGCGGGCTTGATACAACGGAAGTCGGATACCACATACATAAATCTCGACAGTTGTATCCTTCAATTACCTTTCTATTTGGAGGATCATTGGCAATGATTCAGAGAACTTTTTCTATCATCAAACCAGATGCAACTGGACGCAACCTCGAAGGCAAAATCCTTGCGCACATCCAAGGTGCAGGCCTTAATGTGGTTGCTATGAAGAAAATTCGCATGACAAAAGAACAGGCGGAAGGGTTCTATAACGTTCATAAGGAACGTCCTTTCTTCCAAAGCCTTATTGAATTCATGACATCAGGTCCTGTTGTCTGCTCTATTCTTGAAGGCGAAAACGCAATTGAAACCTATCGTACTATTATGGGTGCTACCAACCCTGCAGATGCTGCAGAGGGTACCATCCGTAAAGAGTTTGCAGAAAACATTGAAGCCAACTCAGTTCATGGCTCCGATGCTCCTGAAACAGCTCAGTACGAGATTAATTACTTCTTTAATAATCTGGAGATCACTGGCTAACATGAATACGTTCGGCTGTATCGGTTGCGGTAATATGGGTTCCGCTATTTTAAGCGGTCTTGAGTCCCAAAAGAACATTTCCCTTATTGGATATGATCCAAGTGGTAATGTTCCGTGCACAGCATGCGACTCTAATATCGAACTTGCCCAGCAGGCTGATTTTATCTTGCTTGCGGTTAAGCCCGACTATGTCGAAACAGTGCTCGAAGATATCCAGCCAGCACTCACTAAGGACAAGGTCATCATTTCTATTGCAGCAGGTGTTTCCATGGAAACCCTTAAAAAACACAGCGGCGGAAACTGCCCTGTAATTCGCTGCATGCCGAATACACCAGCAATGGTAGGCGAAGGCATCTTTGCCTTCTGCTTTGAAGACCCGTCCCTTACAGAGGTGCAACAGACAGCCATTCAGACCATGTTCAAACAGCTCGGTCAGGTTATGGTATTGCCTGAATCTAAATTCAATGCATTCACTGCTATCGCCGGTTGTGGTCCTGCTTACGTGCTCTACTTTATTGAAGCCGTGACAGAAGCTGCCGTCAGCGTTGGTTTCCATAGAAACGATGCTACCGAAATGGCGATCAACCTCTTCAAAGGCACGACAAAGCTTGCGGACGAGTCTGATCATCACTTATCTGTGCTTCGCGAAATGGTCTGCTCACCAGCTGGTGTTACCATCGCCGCTGTGAACCATATGGACCGAACTGCCATCCGCGGAAATATTATCGATTCTATTTTCAAAGCCCAAGATCGTGGCGTTGAAATGAGTAAGTAATTCGCTGCAAAAGTAAAAGGCGCACCATAATGGTGCGCCTTTTTTTATGCTCAAATTCTATAGAATAATTATTTTTACTTAAGAGGCTTTGGTTCCTGCGAGAACTTCACCCGAAGCGGTAAGCATTTCCATACCGTCAGCAGTTTTGAGCGCAAGCATCATGCCGTGAGACTCAAGACCACGAATCTTACGAGGCTTCAGGTTTGCCACAACGACAACCTGACGACCAAGAAGATCTTCTGCTGTGAAGTGTTCTTTCAGTCCTGCAAGAATCTGACGCGGTTTTTCTTCGCCGAGATCAACTTCACAACGGAACAAACGATCCGCTTTAGGGTGATCTTCTACAACAAGAACCTTACCGATACGCAAGTCAACTTTAGCGAAGTCATCAAACTCGATAGGAGCTGCAACTTCCTGCACGGATGTTTTTTCAGCTTTTTCTGCCTGCTTTGCAGTCTTAGCAGCTTCTTCAATTTCTTTACGAAGCTTGTCGACATCAACACGCGGGAACAAGTTAGAGCCCGGAGCGATTTCGATACCAACAGGCAGTGTGCCCCATGAGTCTACTTCTGCTGGCAGATTTGCAGTCAGCGGGTCAAATTCAAGACCAAGCTGCGCAACAAGTTTTTCAGCAGATTCAGGCATTACAGGCCACAGGTGTACAGCAACTTTACGCATGCATTCAAGCATGGTGTACATTACGGTACCAAGACGAGCTGTGTCGCCTTCTTTTGCAAGAGCCCAAGGCTGACTGGAATCTACGTACTTGTTCAACGCACGAACGAGTTCCCAAAGGGACTCAATACCGTAAGAGAAACGTACGTTATCAAACAGCTGCTGAAAGTTTTTGCAGGAATTAGACGCTAAATCACGCAATTCCATATCAGCTTCTGTGTACTCAGCAGGCTGTGGAACAACGCCACCAAAGTATTTTTTAACCATGGAAAGTACGCGGCTGAAGAGGTTACCAAGGTCGTTGGCAAGCTCTGCATTCTGGCGCAGTGCAAGAGATTCTTCGGAGAAGCTTGCATCGTTACCAAAGTGCATGTCACGCAGCAGGAAGAAACGGAACGTATCGTTACCGTACTTTTTAGCCATATCAAGCGGAGCAACAACGTTACCGATAGATTTTGACATCTTGGTATCGTTCACAAGCCAGTAACCGTGAACGTTAAGGTTGTTGTACGGCTCAAAACCAGCTGCTTTCAGCATAGTCGGCCAAAAGATTGCGTGTGGTTTAAGAATATCTTTAGCAACAATGTGCTGCACGCTAGGCCAGAACTTTTTAAAATTCTCTCCGTCAGGGTAATCAAGAGCAGAAACGTAGTTAAGCAGTGCATCAAACCATACGTAGGTAACAAAGTTGTTATCAAACGGAAGTTCTACGCCCCACTCAAGACGAGATTTAGGACGGGAGATACACAAGTCTTCCAGTTCACCACTGTCGAGTAAAGAAAGCACTTCTTTACGGTAGCGTTCTGGACGAATGAAATCAGGATTATCCTGAATGTGCTTCTTCAACCATTCCTGATATTTTGACATTTTAAAGAAGTAGTTCTTCTCTGCAATGTATTCAGGCTTAGTCTGGTGCTGTGGGCACAGACCGTCTTCTAATTCTTTTTCTGTGTAGAAACGCTCACAGCCGTAACAGTAATGTCCGCCATATTCACCAAAGTAGATGTCGCCGGTATCGTATACTTTCTGTAATACGTCCTGCACTACTTTTTTATGGGCAGCATCTGTTGTGCGAACAAAATGATCATTGCAAATACCAAGCTCAGGCCAGAGATCTTTAAAGAGCTGGCTGATCTGATCAACGTATTCCTGCGGAGAACATTCGTTCTTTTCAGCAGCTTGAACAATCTTGTCGCCATGCTCATCTGTGCCGGTAAGGAAGAAGGTTTCTTTACCCATCATCTGCTGGAAACGTTTCATTGTATCAGCAATGATCGTAGTATAGGCGTGTCCAAGATGCGGCTTAGCATTCACATAGTAAATTGGAGTCGTGATAAAAAAGCGTTCCAAGAGAATCTCCCGACGGCTTCGCCCGCTGGTAACGGACGCTGGATTCTTTATTTTATTTTCTGGCTGTACACACAGCTGTATACAGCAAACACTCATTCTATAATTTTCGTTGAGAAAGACCTCATTACGGTAAAGCAATGAAGTCTTTTTTCAACGATATATTCAATCTTTAATCCCAACGATTATTCGTCAGATTTAGGCTTGCGCTTACGTTTGCGTTTACCGCGGCTAGTGCGTTTCATAGGATCAGCACTCTTTACGCCCGGCTTGCGGACGAGCTGCTCACGCAGGGTATCCACATCAACGCCTTCAGCTTCTGCACGCTCTTCAAGTTCTTTTTCAACTTCTACGCGGCGTGCTTCTTCTTCCTCTGCTTCTATTGCTTCCTGCTCTTCGCGGGCAGCATCTTCAGCAGCTTTTTTAGCAGCAGCACGGGCAGCATCTTGCAATGCCTGATCCGGACGTGTTGCTTTCATTTCTGCCCACTCTTCGAGGGTTACTTCCATTTCTTCATTAAACTCAGAGAGCAATGAAACGCTGTTACGGAACATGTTCGCACGCAGCACTTTAACGGAACCATCCTCAGTAAAGTACTTTTTACCAAGCTTAGGACATGCGCGGTGAAACTCTTCGTAGTTCTGCTGTTCGTAAGAAAGGCAGCAAAGCAGTCTTCCGCAAATGCCGGAAATTTTGGCAGGGTTGAGAAACAGGTTCTGCTCTTTCGCCATCTTAATGGTTACTGGAGCAAATTTACGTAAAAATCTGCGGCAACAACAAACCATGCCGCAGTTACCAACCGCACCGACCATCTGTGTCTCATGGCGTACACCAATCTGACGCAGTTCGATGCGTGTGCGATAATTTTTAACGAGATCTTTTACAAGTTCTCTAAAATCTATACGGTTAGGCGCAGTGAAGTAGAAAATGATTTTGCTACGGTCGAAAAATACTTCAACATCAACGAGCTTCATATCAAGCTTACGTTCACGCACACAATCTAAGCAGTACTGAAATGCTTCTCGAGAAAGCCCTTCATTTTCCTGATGACGTGTAAGATCTTCGTTTTCCGCAAGTCTGTTTACTTGTTTAAGCTCATCACTTTCTGCATCTGCCGGTACATCGTCTCGTAGAACAACGACTTCACCAAGTCCCTGTCCCTGATCAACAACGACCCAGTCCCCCATAGAGACTTCAAGATCTTTTATTTCAAAATAGTATATGTTCCCATATTCTCGGAACTTAACACCAGCTATTGATGACATGGCGATCCACTCTTCGCACTGCTGCCACAGCAGCACGTATATGTTGTATGCTGAGCCATAATGGTCATCAGCATTTATTTATTGAAAGAACATTTTCTTTTCGGCTTTATTGACGCTCGTGTCAACAAATCGAATATATGGTTGTGTTCTGGCGCATTCATGTTTATGAAAAATACGTTCGCATGATTTTGTAAATGTATTTCAGGAGAATAAAAATGATTGATCGTGAAAGCGCTTTTCAACTACTGGACTCACAAAAACCTGAGCCACATTTGATTCACCATGCCATGCAAACTGAGGCAGTTATGACTGGACTGGCAAGGCATTTTGGTGAAGACGAAGAGCTCTGGTCGCTAACCGGTTTGCTACACGATCTTGATTTTCCGAGCACAAAGGACACACCTGAAGAACATGGTAAGCAATCTGTAGAACTACTCGAAGGAAAGCTTCCAGAAATAGCACTGAATGCTATTCTCGCCCATAATTCGGAACACACGAACCACGAACCCACTACAAAACTTGATCTGGCACTTCGCTGTGCTGAAACAGTTACCGGCCTTATTGCCACGAATGCGCTTGTTCGACCTAACGGCATGGAAGGCATGACACCTAAAAGCTTAAAAAAGAAAATGAAAGACAAAGCATTTGCTGCGTCTGTCAGTCGTGACCGAATTAAAGAGTGCGAGAAACTGGACTTGGATTTAGGTCAGTTTTTCCAACTGGCGGTTGAATCCATAACTCCCATAGCTGACTCCGTAGGATTAGCTAAACGTGCATAGCATAAGGATTCATAATCATGAAACTTTCTTTTGTTATTGTAACAAATAACACCAGTAAATTTATCGGGCGCTGTCTCGATTCAATTAAGCAGACTATTGAAAACCAAACCGCATCTAAATTTGACGCAGAGATTATCGTTGTAGATAACGCATCTGCTGATGACTGCGGCACTATAGCAAAAACAGCTCTCCCAGAGATTGAGCTTATCCAGAACTCTGACGATAAGGGCTATGCAGCAGCAGCCAATCAGGCTGTAGCACGCGCAACTGGCGACCTTATTGTTTTCATCGATCCTAAGGTTGAAGTACTTGCGGGCTCCGTTCGCCGCCTTATGGATCAATTTGCTACTAACGCTTCCTGCGCTATCGCTGGAGGTAAAGTAGTTGGTGCAGACAACCTCGGCCTGAAAACCGTTGATCGTCTTCCGGGTATTGTTGCTAACTTTAAGCGCATGTTCGGTTGCACCTGTTCTAAAACTCGAGATGCCGACCAGCCAATGACTGTGAACTTTGTTCCTTTCACCTTTGCTGCTGTCCGACGTGACATTATTACAAAACTCGGCCAGCTTGATGAGCGTTTTTACGCCGGTCTTGCTGATGCAGATTTCTGCCGCCGTATTGTAAAATCACTTAACCCATCCTATGCAATCTACTACGTGCCGCAGGCTACTGCGCGCGTTCTCGATAAATTCTCCTTGCAGTGTGAATGTGCTGATTACGCCCTTAACGGTTCAGCAGCAATTAAAGCACGTACACGCAGCGAGCAGATGTACTTCTGGAAACACTACTGTCCTTTTACCGCACTCTTTTTTGGCGGCATGGATATGCTCGTGTTCTCCGTTCGGTACGTTGCGTACCTCATTCCGGGAGTCGGAACAAAAGACAAACGTGGCTACGCTTGCACTGTTGTCTGTGAATCTGCAAAAGCGATTCTCTCTACCCAACTCGGAAGCCAATTTCCTACAGAATAATTCTGTAAGACTATCAGCTCACCTAAAAAGGGATGCACGTATTGTGCATCCCTTTTTTTTTGATCATTACATTATCCCAACTAGATAGACTTACTCTACCCTGCAAAATGACTTTGTCCGTCAGCTTACATCACTCGTCAGTTTACTTCACCCGTCTGGCTACTTCACTCCTTTGGCCACTTCACTCGTCAGGCTTACACTGCTCTTCAAGATTACATTGCTTACCAGAATTATACTGCTCATTAGGCTTACTTTATTCACTCGGCTCACTAGGATTTTTGTGCTCAAAATAATCAATCTGCATAAAGTTACGATTCAGCGTATCTGCACAAACATATTCTCGAGCTTTTTACGCACTAAGCACACCCAATCGTCCTCAAAATAATCTGAGCATGACTAGACTCTGTATTCTTTCAAGATTGCACTAGAATCCTCTAAGAATTTACTGCTAGAATACCAACAGAGTTACCAGAAATTTTGCTACAGGCGGTATATTATGCTTCAGATATTAGCGCGCGGCGGCGGTGATGCCGTTAGGGACGATACATTCTCAGAAAAACTGGGAACTATCCCACACCCAAAAGGACAAGAGATTCTTGTAAAGGTTTTAGCAACTTCCATTAACCCAGTTGATACAAAAGTCCGAATGCGTACTCCAAGTTCAACTCACGTTGTTCTGGGACACGACACGAATGGAGTTATCGTTGATACAGGGGAAGAAGTTACAAGATTTGCAAAAGGTGACCATGTCTACTTCATGGGGCAAAGCAAATATCTCGGTTCCTTTGCCCAATATCAACTGGCAGACGCGCGCACTGCCGCCCTTACCCCAAGAATTTCCTCATACGCTGAAGCCGCCGTACTCCCTGTGGTAACATTTACAGCATACGATGCCCTATTCACTCGCCTTGGCTATATCGCCGCAGGATACGCCAACACAGGAAAGACCATCCTCATAATCGGAGGTGCCGGTGGTGTAGGATCAATGGCGATCCAACTTGCAAAATGGGTGGGACTTACTGTCATAGCAACAGCATCCCGTGAAGAAACTGTGGACTGGTGCAAAGACATGGGTGCAGATTTCGTCATCACCCATCATGGAGATATTGTTGATCAGGTTCGCGCGCTCGGCATGCAGTGGGTAGATTCGATATTCTGCACAACACACCTCAGTGCACATTGGGGAGCAATGGCAGAGTTAATCGAACCGCAGGGAGCAATTGCACTTATTGATGACCCTGATGGCCCACTGGACCTTCGTTTATTCAAAACAAAATCTGCACGAATATGTTGGGAATTTGCACTGGTTCGCACCATGTACGAAACATCAGACATACAAATGCAAGGCTTCACACTCACCAAAATTGCTCAACTTATCGACTCTGGAAAAATAAGATCACCGCTGACTGAAACGCTCTACGGTTTGACCGTCAGAAACGTTCAAAAAGCCCACATACGACAAGAGTCGAACACTATGGTTGGCAAACAGGCAATCATCATTTCACCATAGTTATGTTTTTGACAGACGTTCCTGCAATCCCATAAAGAGATGCCACAAAACAGGAACAATGAAGAGTGTAAGCAAGGTGGCGGTGCATAGCCCCGTTACAAAGGTAGACGCCATTGGTCCCCAGTTAAGAGAGTAATACGGGATACCGATAGCCATCGGCAACAACCCTAAGGTTGTCGTAAGAGTGGTCAACAAGATAGGGCGCAGACGCATTCGCACACCTTCGTACACAGCCTCATCCCTGTGCATTCCACCCCTGCTCAAATTATTGAGAAAGGCAATAAGCACTAGTGAGTCGTTAACTACAACCCCAGTTACCCCGATAGTCGCAATAAAGCTGTTAATGGTGAATAACGTTCGGGTAAGAAATACGCCATAAACAACACCAATAAAAGCAAACACTACAGCAGATAGAATGATAAGCGGTTGCACATATGAATTAAACTGTGTTGCCAAGATCATATAGATAATGAGTAATGCAATTAAAAATGCAAACATGAGAGACGAGTATGATTTCTGCGTAGATTCATATTCACCCGCAAAGTTAAGCGTTGCTCCGGTATATTTTGTCCGAATCGTCGAATAGTATTCCACCACATTGTTCACAATGTACGGTGGTGAATAAGGGGAATCCGGTTTCAAATTGGCAGAAAGCGTAATAGCCCTCTCTCCCTGAAATCTATTGAACTGCCCCGGCTCTGTGTACGTTTGTATTGTTACAAGATCACCAAGACGAATAGATCCCATATCTTCTTCAATAACAGGGATGCTCAATGCATCTTCCGGCGCACGTAAGAATCGTTCATCCACCCGCATTCGCAAATCAATATCTTCATCATCTGCCCTGAATTCACCCACAAGGGAACCATCCAAAATAGAACCTGCCATTCTGGCAACAACCCTTGGCGTCAACTCGTACTGCGAAACTCGCATTTCATCCGGCACAAACCGCACGATTCTATTCGGATATCCCGTGTCAGGTCGTAAATCCACCAAGTACTCGGAATATTCTTCATTCTTTTTCATGTAATTCAAAATATCACGGGTAAGCATATCAACCTTAACGGTATCAACCCCCATAATACGAATAGTCAAATCTTTCCCCGTCGGTGGTCCATCAGACTCAGCTCGTACCCGTATCACCCATTGCTTACCCCAATGTTTATGGGCATATTCTGTCAGCTCTTTTCGCATTGTATCCAAGTGTGCAATGGGGTCATTCCTCGGATAATCTGCAAAGATACGGGTGTTAACATCAGGCAGCTCAACATTAACCGTGCCGTAGTTTGAGCCGTAAACCTGTTCATAATCTTCATTCACATAGAAACCGGCAAAAGCAGTGGCCGCTCGAACAACATTTTTTCCTTTGGAATCGATATGGACCGTCATCTCTTTCAACCTGCGAGAAACTTCCTGAAGAGATGTACCTGCCGGAGCCTCTACATTTACATAAAAAATATTGTAGTTATCCGGAAAAAACTTAATACGAAGAAGCGGAAGTGTGCCGGAAACAGAAACTCCGAAAATAAACAATGCGCCTAAGAACGCTACAAAAACTGCGCAGATACTCTTTGTACGATGTTTCATGAAGATGCGCAGTATCGCGACAGCACCATCTTTAAATTTGATTAAAAACGGTTGATCAACAGGCGGGGTGTAACCGTGAGCAAATTTCTCCACTCCCGGCCAATCATAAAAATGTAATGGAAGAATCAGCAGGCACTCAATAAGGGACGCTGCAATGGCAAAGCTGACAGCGATCGGGATCTGTGCAAAAAACTCACCTGTCGACCCGGACATAATGAGCATAGGTAAAAATGCCGCAACAGTGGTAGAAGTAGCTGAAATTACAGGCACAGCCACCTCCGACGCACCATCGATAACAGCTGTCTTTAATGGCTCTCCCAGTTGAATATGCCTGTAGATATTTTCGATCACTACAATCGCGTCATCAACAATAATACCGGCGACAAGCACAAAAGCGAACAATGTAATTTCGTTAAGCGAGTTGCCGGACACCTTCATAAAGATCATCGTGACAAGAAAAGAAAACGGTATACCCACAGTCGTAATGACGGCATTTCGCAACCCCATTACTATCCAGATAATGACCATTACAAGCGTAATACCAACGAGCAAGTTGGAACCCATAATATTCATAGATTCATCAATGAATACACGCTGATCCTGCGTAATGACGGGCTGTACTTTACTCGCTGCAAGCCGCTCTGTATGTTTCTCTACTATCTCTTCAACGGCGTTACAAATATCGATAGCATTGCCCGTGCTCTGCTTCATAACCGCGATGGTAATACAATCTTTCCCGTTAACAGAAGTAATGACATGAGGGTCGCGATAACTGTACTCCGCCTTAGTCATCACATCGCCTACACGGACAAACGAACCTTCATTGTCTTTCCGCAGAATTACTTTCTCGATATCTTCCTGAGTCTTGAATCGTTCATCCACAACAACTATATATTCTGTTTTTCCTGTATCAAAATCACCTGCCGGAATAGAAACGTTGGAATCCAATAGTGCTTTACGCACCTCTTCCAGAGTAACCATGTATCGATTCATTTTGGCTGGAGACAAATCGATATGAAATTCACGAGAATATTCACCGTTCAGTCGAACGTCTTTTACACCCGAAATACGAGCAAACTCATTCTTCAATTCTTCAGCGATAAGACTCAGCGCTCTGTTTGATCTCTCACCGACTAGAATGACGTTCAGCGCTGGCAGCCATTCATCAACAGTGATTTCTGTAAATTTAGGCGGGTCCATATCCATGGGTAAATCATTCTGAATGGACAAGACCTTGAAACGTAGTTCGTCATACAGTTTCTGGTAGTCTGAATCATCAACAAATTTTACAAGAATAGAGCTGCGTTCGCGATATGAACGGGAACGGATATATTCAACCTGTTCCAGACTATCGAGCGCATCCTCAATTTCTTTTGTCACAAGAGATTCAACATCAGACGGTGATGCCCCGGGGAGAAAAGCACTAATGTGCACTTTGCCCATTCTTACATACGGCATCCTGTCCACTGGAATGGTAAGGATACTTATGACGCCAAGAATCATAAGTACTAAAAAGGCCAGATTAACCAGCACCTTCTGATTAAGAGTAAATGCAATTACAGAACGCATAGCATCTCCCTAAAAACCAGTTTGTGTAGGTTCAGTTATGAAACGTTCTCCTGCAGAAATTTCTTTGGAACGAACGCGTTTTGTTTTCGGCTCATCACCTTTTCCCATTATGATAACCGGAACCTCTTCGCCGTTTTCACGAACAAGAAAGGCTTCTTCATACCCTTGTACCAATGCGCTGTCCGGAACAATGACGGCACCCTCTGCTTCATCCATGGGAATATAAAGCTCTGCCCGAACCCCGCCGCGTTTTTCAATAGGGAATTCGTCTATCGCTAAATCAACCTGAATTTTACGCATGTCAGGGTCAAAGTCCGGAGAAATATTTTCAATTCGTGCCGGAACTTTTCCATTCAGTTCCGGCAGTTCAATCATAATATTGTCCATTTTTTTCAATGTGATTAATTCGGATGGAGTAAGAGCAAGCGGGACAATAAGTACCTCAAAATTGCCTACTTTTGCCAACACGTCCCCTTTTCGAGCCAACTCACCCGGTTCAAGATAGCGTTCAATAACCCGCCACCCTGCCGGAGCAAGTATGAAGTGACGTTTTTTATGCTCACGCAGAATTAATTCTTCAATTTTCAATGCTTCTGAATCTTCGCGTGCAAAGTCGAGATCACGTTCCAAGGCATCATACGTTGTCTGTGCTGCATATTCTTTTTCAATAAGCGTCTGATATCTATCAGCCTCTTTTGAATAAAAATTGACCGTACTGTCGTTTGCCTGCTGCTTATCAAGATTACGACGGATATCAAGTTCGATAAAGGTAGGATCAAGACGTGCGAATAAGCCATCGCGTTTGATGGCATCTCCGATATCAGCATACACAGCAAGGCATCGTGCATTTTCTTCACTGGATATAGTCATCACGGTGCGAGGACGAGTGAATCCCGTCATATGCACATGTCGCTTGGCAGCTTTTGCAACAAAAAATTTTTCGCTATGTGCTACTTCAACACCGACAAGAATTATAATCAGGATGAGAAAGAAAACTTTACGCCACATATGCGCTCCTTCAACTCTGACAAATGGTACAAGATAGATACTCATTTGTTACCTAAAAAAGAGCTGTAACAATAGGATTAACTCACTCATTTACTGTTATTTTTTACTCCGCCCCGTCAGATGCGGGGTATATTCAATTCACTTTTTTTTAAAGAACACAAAAAAAGCAACCTTCATATGAAGGTTGCCTTGTACTTTCTATTTTTCGAATCAATTACTATCGAGAAGCCATCGCCTTACGCAATGCAATTACGGTCGCAGTAATATCTTCTGCACCCACGATCTCGGAAACAATCGCGCAACAACGAGCGCCATGCTGGGCTACGTCCTGAATGTTATGCAGTTTGATTCCGCCAATAGCTACATGCGGGATATTGTGCTGCTGGGAAACGTACTCAAGGTACTCGTACCCAACAGGTGCACAGACATCTTTTTTAGTCTGGGTCGCAAATATCGGCCCAACACCTACATAATCTGCACCAAGCTCAATTGCATGCTTACATTCTTCTGGAGAATGCGTGGAAAGGCCGATAATTTTATCTGCCCCGATAAGCTGACGAACCTGCGGAACAGGAATATCTTCCTGCCCAACGTGCACACCGTCTGCATCACACAGCATAGCAATGTCTACATAGTCATTAACAATAAATTTGCAGCCTGCCTGTTTAGTCATGGCACGAATCTGCAAACATTCTTCCAACATTACACCGGATTTTTTATCTTTTTCTCTGTACTGAAGTACTTTGATGCCTGCTTTAAGCATAGCATCTACAACTTCAATATTAGAACGACCTTTGGACAAGCCTTCGTCGGTCAAAGCGTAAATATCGGTATCTAAAATTTCTTGAAAATTCATGCTACTTCCCCAAAATATGCGTTAGCACTACATCTGCCTGCATAGCGGCTGCCATAAGCACTTTGGGTGCCATAGGCGGATGATCGGCAATATCAGTTGTAAAATCACCAACAAGCACGGCATCATCACGAATTTGCCGCTTCTGCATGTACGGTTCACCCCACCCTGCCATGCCGGAGGCTGAAACAAACAGACGTGCATCAGACAAATATTGCTCTGCCATCATCTTCTTACCGTCAACGCTATCGAGAGCTTCAATAATTATGTCACTATCAGCAAAGTATTGCGGTGCGGTGGTCGGTGTTATCTGCCCATTGTGTATCGTAATGTTCAAGGTGCTGTCTATGCGAAGCAGATTCGTTTTGCAGACTTCAACTTTCGCCATACCAATCTGATCTTCGAAAAAGAACTGTCGGTTCAGGTTTGATGAATCCACAACATCATAATCTACAATGACAAAATTTCGAACACCACTTCGAGCCAGCATAAAGGCACAGTTAGACCCCAGTCCGCCGCAACCGGCAATGCCTACAGTGACAGAAGCAAGTTTTTCCAACTGCTCTGGTGTAAGATAGCGGGATAACCCCGTCTGCAACACTGAATTGATGGTCATAACACCTTCCTGTATCGACTAAAAAGGTTGCCAGTCTTTGAACACAGGCTGGAATCCTTTCGATTCAATGGCTCTGCACATTTCTTCAACACTACGTGGATCTGAAATATCAAACTGCGCAGTGCTTTCGTCATCAGAAGTATGACCGCCAACCGCGGTGGTTACTCCGGCAGACATTTTGGTCACGCCTAACGGCATCATGTTATCACGCAGTTCTGCTGATTCCCGTGTGGAAATAGTAATACCTACGTTATGCAGGAAAATACGTTGAGCCAGAACAAGCTGAACTAAATTTCTGTCCGTTACAATCGATGCAGGCTCATATGCACCTACATGCGGGCGCATTCTCGGCGGTGAGATGGCAATGTTGGTTGCAGGGTATTTACGCTGCAAGTACTCCGCGTGTAGTCCTGTATAGAAAGCATCACGCTGCCATACAGATTCCAGCCCGAGTAATGCACCTACGTTTACAGTACGCATTCCTGCCTGACATCCGCGTTCAGGTGCATCGAGTCTAAAATCGTAATCGCGTTTCGGCCCTTTCGGATGCAATTCAAGGTACAACGATTTGTTGTATGTTTCCTGATAAATTGTCAGTCCGTCAACGCCGCATGTTTCCAGATACGCGTATTCCTCCTGAGTCATTGCATACACTTCTATGCTGATAGAAGTGAAAAACTCACTCAGAATCTTTGAACAGTCACCAATATACTCAACAGTAGACTTAGCCGGAGCATCACCTGTAAGGATAAGGATATGCTTTAATCCGGTTGCCGCAATGGCCTCGGCTTCTGTTCTCAATTCATCCGCAGAAAGCTGCGAACGCTTAATACGGTTCTCTGTATTGAAACCACAGTACACACACTGGTTGGTGCAGTAGTTAGCAAGATACAACGGGGTAAAAAGCTGAATCGTCTTTCCGAAATGACGTAACGTAATCGCATTCGCTTTCTGCGCTATGGCTTCAAGCATGCCCTCTGCTGCCGGAGACAGCAGGGTCAGATAATCGAGTGGAGTCAAAGAATGCTTTGCAAGCACACGCTCCACATCGGCAGCGGTAACTGCTGCCAGATACGCTGCCATGTCCAGCGTATCGTACTTCGAAAGAAGATCAGAAAATCCCATATTACATACCGCCTAAAAAGCCGGTCAGTGGAGATGAGGCATCGGCTGAACCAGTAGAGACTGCCGCAGTCTGCGCAATATACGCAGCACGACCGGCTCGAACAGCTTCACCAAACGCCCGCCCCATTGCCACAGGATCACCGGAAGCTGCAATTGCGGTATTCACCAGACAAGCTGCTGCACCCATTTCCATTGCTTCACACGCCTGTGACGGAGCGCCGATTCCTGCATCAACAATAATCGGTAAAGAAATTTCATCAATCAAAATACGAACCATTTCTTTTGTCATCAGCCCGCGATTACTGCCAATGGGAGCGCCTAGCGGCATAACTGCCGCAGCACCTGCATTCACAAGATCACGTGCAATGTACAAATCCGCATTTACATAGGGCAGAACAGTAAAGCCTTCTTTTGCAAGAATTTCTGTTGCCTTTGCGGTTTCGTATCCATCCGGCAATAAATATTTATTGTCGGAGATAACTTCAATTTTAATCCAGTCGCCACATCCGGCCGCGCGCGCCAAACGAGCAATTCGTACTGCCTCGTCGGCATTGCGCGCACCGGAAGTATTCGGCAACAACTGCATGTGCTTGGGAATGTGCTGCATTACGTTCCCGGTAGCCGCGTTTGTGTCAACTCTTCGTAACGCTACAGTGATGACCTGAGATCCGGACGATGCACATACATCAGGAATGATTGTATCTGAGCCATATTTGCCGGTTCCGGTTAATAGTCTGCTGGTCAAGCTGACTCCGCCGATAACCAATGCGTCGTTGTTGTTCGCTTCCATTAGCCCCCTCCTACGAATTGCAGGATTTCCAATACATTCCCGTCAGTAAGTACGGTAGTTCCAAAATCATCAGCCTTCACAACGGTTCGATTCAGTTCAACGACAACCGCTTTTACATCCACGCCGTTGCCCTGCAGATATTCAAGCAGGGTTGTGTCGTCATTGCACAGTTGCATCTGACCATTTACAGTTAGTTGCATTGTAGGGTTCCTTTGCTGCTTTAATCGCATAAAAAAAGCTTGCACGAAGGCAAGCTTAGAATACGAGTTAAGTACTCAGCCTTCCTCCGGCGGTATAAACCGCGTCAGGTTCAAAGGGTCTGAACGCAATGTTCACTCTCAGCCCGAAGGCTCCCCTAGCTGTATGTAGACACACCCTGTATCCCATAAAACGCTGTGCGTTTTATGCTACAGGCATAAAAAAAAGCTTACCCCTTCGGATAAGCTTGTAGTTCTTGAAACGTAGTTGCTTTCCTCCGGTGGTATAAACCACATCAGGTTCAAGGGTCAGAACTATTACGCTCACTCTCAGCCCGTTAAGGCCCCCCTAGCTGTTCGGACATGTATAGTCAGTATTAACAATCCTGTAAAGCTGTTTATTTGATCAATTACATTTTTTAAGGAATAATACCTTGATTTACTTACTCTATTCAAATCAAACAGAAGAAAACCAACTCTGCAACTCAGATCCATAAAAAAATTATGAGCTTGCATATTTCCATCAACAAGCTTGATGCGTGTTACTTTTTTCTATATCGTCACACGAGAAAAACGCCTGTCCTAAACCGGACATACACATTCAACCTGCTTTTGTATCCTATATAATAAACAACACCGCAGGAGCCCACATGCGTCTAGAAACCATATTTTTTGCATTCATTATTACTTGCATTCTTACCACATCAGCCTTTGCCCACCGCGTTAATATTTTTGCATGGGCAGAAGGAACAATGATACATACTGAATCCTTTTTTTCCAGCGGTAGCAAAGCACAAAACAGCGCTGTTACCGCTACAGATAAAAAGACAGGAAAAGTAATCGCAAAAGGTATTACCAACAGTAAAGGTGAATGGTCTTTTCCTCTTTCTGCTGACGCCATTAAGACCAAAGACCCTATTGTCGTCACATTGGATGCAGGCCAAGGTCACGCGGGCTCGTGGACTCTGCAAGCCGAAGACTTTGCTGATGCCGCAGCTGGTGCAGCAACGGAACAGTCAGCTTCCACAAGTACGACTGATCCTGCTACAGATACAAAAACTCAAGCTTCATCCCAGACGTCACCCCGAATAGCTGAGCAGACTTTTCAGCAAAACACAACTGCTCCCGCCGCAACTGTCACTCTTACAAAAACAGAAATTGATACACTTATCCGTACCGCCGTGCGTCAGGAACTTGTTCCAATTAAAGCACAGGTAGCAAAGCTGAATGCGCAGATTCTTCAGCCAGCAACAAACATGAAAGATATCTTTGGCGGAATTGGCTACATTTTGGGGCTGCTCGGACTTGCAGCATTCATGCAGTACCGGAAAAAGGTATAGAACATTTTCAGGCGCCAATATTCCATAGGTTGTATGTCTGCGTATTGCTCTTCTGTCATAAAAACACTATGACGCGGCAGACATCTTATGAAAAAGGAGCCCCGCATGGCTAATTCCAAAAAAGACCAACAGAAGATTAAAAAACGCATTGCTGCAATTAAACGCCGTAAAGCGTCTACTGCTGACGATTTTTCCGACACCGTAATGAAGTTTTGCAAACCGCTTCTGGCGGAAGCTGAAAGCTTAAGCGGAGACGATAACGCTATCGGTCTTGGCGTATTTGCGTGGAACGCATCATTCCTTCCGCGTGACCGCTGGGAAGACGGCCTGCACCGCTCCCTTGAACAGTTCGAACTTACTGACGAAACAAAAACTACGCTTGTCGATATTGTAGAAGAAATGGTTCGTCAGAAAGAAGTTATGCATCCAAATGACCTGCGCGTAATCACAGATTACAAAGTGCACGAAACTGAAGAGGGTCCAATCCTTACAGTAGACGCTAAACTTGCTAAAAAAGCGCTGCTGCCTTCTTTCAAAGGCGTACCGTCTGAATAGACAGTTACCTCCGGAAAAGCTCTGCTTAGATATCCCCATCGGGCTATCTCCGCCAGAACATCTCCAAAGGACAAGACACCCTATCCACAGGAGCCACCACCTGTAACGCTTGTTCCTCGTGAACACGATTGGTGCCCCAAAGAAACGAATGCATATCTTGATCCTATTAAGGTGACTACTTTCCGCATCGTTATGTATGTAAAAAGCCCGCTGTACGCGTACAGCGGGCTTTCTTTATACTTATTCAGCTACCTGCTAGTCCGGACCAGGGCAAGCTACGTTGCTCAGTTCCTCAATTTTACCATTTTTGATACGCCAGTCACGAATGCCCTGCATATCCATGAACATCTGGAACATCTGGAAGAATCCATGCCAGTGTGCATAGTCAGGACCGTTCATAGCTGCACCCTGACGGGCACGACGGCCTTCATGGTGCCAGAGGTAGTACATCATACGCTGGAAGCCATCTCTCCAAGGATCATCACCAAGGAGGTTTTTAGCAGCGAGTTCCTTCTTCATAGCTACTGCTTTATCCCAGTAGATATTGTAGAGCTTCACTGAAGCATCGAGCGTATCCATTGTTGCATTTGTATGGAGTGTAGAGTGACAATTCTTACATACTAAGCGCATGCGTTTGCCGCCTTCCACACCGGCACCACGGGTGCCTTCACGAATTTCGGAACGCTTAGTGTAAAGCGTCCACTTCAGACGGGTTTCAGGGTTATGTGTGGTAGTCAGTTCGCCGATACCACTCAAGTGACATACTGCACAGGTAGGTGCATCGTAATCGCCTGGTTCCCATGTATCCGGAGCCGCAGTAAAGTTCCACTTCTCTGAATGAGCAGCGTAAACCTGACCGTGCTTGGATTGGTCATAAATTTCAATGTTTGGATGGTCAGGACCGAGGTGACATGTACCACATGATTCCGGCTTACGTGCTTCCGCAATGGAGAACATATGACGGGTGTGACAAACAGAGCAGTTACCTACAGAACCATCAGGGTAACGCTGACCAGGACCACCAGGCCATGTCATGTTGATAGGCTTATTATCAGCACCGAGCTGAATAATTGTACCGTGACACATCTGACAACCAGAAGCGCGCGGAGCCATAGCTTCAGGGCTGTTACGGTCAACGCCGGCAAACTCTAACCCTTCGTAGTAGTACATCAACTTATCGAAGGTAGGGTTGTTCATAACTGGCTCGGATGCCGGTTTAGCATGAGAGCTTTCAAGGAACTGTGAAACTTCTACAGGGTGACAACGGGAACATGTCTTAGAAGATACCATCGGGCTGGTATAGATATTTGTTCCACGCACACCTTCACACTGGCTGGCCATTGGAGATGTTTTTTCTACAACGTGACAGTCGTAGCAAGAAACCTGTGCATGAGCCATGCGACCGTTTCTCCAGTTATCAACAATACCAGGGGTTGCTTTTGAGTGACATTCGATACATTTTTTAGCCGCTTCAGAAAAACCACGTTGTACTAGGATCTGCTTATGCAGTCCTCCAAGGGTAGCGTCCCCTTGCGATGTGGCTTTAGGTGTCGTTTGTTGCATCTTCTCCTCAGCCGAGGCAGAGCCTACGACCAACATGCAACAGAGCACCATACCAAGTAGGGTTACCAAAGTCCTCCGTATCTTCATTCCTTTTCCTCCACACACTTTCAGGTTTCCATTCGTAACGACAGTTATGAATCCCTGTTGAAATACTTGTTCACATAGAACATCATGTCCTTATGTCCCACATGCTCGTGGCACTTAACACACCGGAGTTTATTCTCTTCTCTCAGATACTCGCGATGCGCTAAAATGGCCTTGATGCCCATTTTCGGGGCTAACAACTGGGCGTGGCATTTACGACAAGAGTTGTCGTACGTGTAGTTTTCACGACTGTTCTGCCCCGCGCCCCAATCATGCGTATAGGGATCAATGATCATATTCATGATAATATCATGTGTACCGGTATATGCTTTGGCGGCAACGTACTCTACGAGAGTGCCATGTGGCAGATGACAGTCTACGCATTGGGCAACAACCCCCTGTGGGTTATTCCCCCCGTGAACCCCGGCAAGCCATGCCTGCCTGAAAGGTCTCATCACGTGGCACGTTACACAAAAGGTATCAGTGTTCGTCAGTGTAATCATATGACCAGAAGCCAAAACAAGGACGATGCTTAATACAACACCGGTTACACCCCCTATCAACAATAGTTTTTTTCGCTTTTTCCTATCGTTGCTCTGAGGCATAAACCTCCCCTTTGCCAATATTTAAAGGGTAAACTCTAGACAATTGATAAATACTACCATGTTAGAGGTGTATACGTATTATATTTTTTGCTCATATTCTCTGAAAATACGTAGGCGTACTCGCAACAACCCTGAACATCACACTAAGCGTACGATTACTTTTTTCACGTAGAGAGACACTAGGCACAAAAAAAGCCCCGCACAAATGCGAGGCTGAAACTGCCAGTAAAGCGTAGTCAAAAATTACGAACCTGATGCAAAGATTCAGGTCTTAAGCTAACAAATTGGTTACTCTTGTTCCACTGCCAACCCTAATCTAGCTGGGCGAATATAGTAGCGGTAGTAACCGATAACATTACTCATAAGGAAAAAGCTTTCAAGCCCAATGGCAGACGGCGACCATACAACAATATTATGAGCAATCCATAGAACTACTCCAAAAAATGTAATTTCTCGCAGCCGCTTATCTGTTTTAGAAAAAGCCGCAATAGTCAGCACAAAGGTTGCACCGAAACTAAGAATGCTGACAAGCCCTGCATATGTCCAAACAGTGCCAACCACAGCTAGCACACTGAAAAAGTACATCCATCTGCGTTCCGTTGTATACCCACTCACAGCATAGCGTGCACCGGAAACAGCCATAAGCACTGTTGCCGTCCACTGATCGAGAAGTAAAAAGTGCGCTGCCATAAAGAAACAGGCGATTGCAATGGAATGCAGAATATATTTTCGATTCTTAAATTGAAAAGAAAGGATATCAAAAACGAGCGCTACGCCTACGAGCAACTGTGAAATGGCAAATACGGTCATAATAACCCTTAAACAAAAAATTATGGATGTCGTTATACAGTAGTACTGATCTGTAGAAATATATTGTAGACCATGGTGGTTGACAAATTAGCTCTCTAAGAAACACCAGACTACATTTTTTTTGCACATTACATCAAAAATATCTATTCGACTATCTATCCTCTATCGCAATAACAGGCATAAACAAATATTTTATAGGTAGTTTTTTATCCATAAAAAAAGCTGACATTATTCCGCGTTGAAAGCTAAAGAGAAACAGAACCCAACCATCTGCATCCTCTCCAAAATACTGCTGGTATTTACAGTGACATACGAGTTAAGCCCCCGAAAAATGTCTTTCTGCATGCATCCCTACAAACCAGTGTACTTAGCGCCTCAACATTAAGAAATAATGTCAGCAACTAGTTACTAAAATGAGAATATCGCCAAGACAAGTAAAAATATCATTATTTTGTGGAAACTATAGATTTGCAAACATAGTACTACTTCGACCTATGTTATACACTACTAGATTTACCCTTGGCACATCTGCTAAAAAACTTTTTTCAACTTAAGCAATAATCAATCGGCGTAGGACTTCCAGATTTTTTATATCTTCGGAAAGATCTTCTCCCTTCGGAGTTTCAAGCACCATAGGCAAATCAATAAACCTTGGGTCATTTACCAAGCGCGCAAAAGTCTCTTCTCCCAGTAAACCCTGTCCAATATGATCATGCCTATCAAGATGGCTTCCTAAACCGCCTTTGGAATCATTCACATGCATAAACTTCAAACGATCCATGCCGACAGTAGTTTCAAATTCATCAAAGGTTGCCTTGTACCCTTCTTCAGTTGCGATATCGTATCCAGCAGCATACGCATGACAAGTATCAATGCACACACCAAGCCTATCTGCATTATCTGAATGCTGTATGATAGCAGCCAACTCAGCAAAAGAACGGCCAAGCGTTGTGCCTTGCCCTGCCGTATTTTCGAGCAGAACCATTACACGCTCAGTGCGTGACTCGAGCAATGCTCTATCCAGATTTTTCGCAACACGCTCCAACGCTTCATCAACATTACTTCCCAAATGAGCACCGGGGTGCATCACTACATACGGAATATTCAACTGCTCAGCACGCTCAAGCTCGTAAGCAAACGCCGCAACAGATTTCTCAACTCCATCTTCTTTAGGAGAGCCCAAGTTAATTAAATACGAATCATGCACAGCAATAGGATGATCGCCCCAAACTGCACAGGCTTCAAGAAACGCGTCGATTTGTTTTTGTTCCAGCGGCTTAGACTTCCACTGTCGCTGGTTTTTTGAAAAGATCTGTAAGGCGGTTCCGTTCACACGCATTATGCGTTCAACAGATTTTTCCAACCCACCAGTAATAGACATATGAGCACCGAAATTTGGCATCTTTTCCCCTTTATAACTATCAGCAATACATGCTGAAATAAATTCAAAGAATCACGCAGTCCAGTCACCATCATTTTCAAAGGTCTCGGCACAGCGTGTTAGTATTCATTTATTGTTCACGGCATCCATTGTCCACCGTAAAAACATACGCTATAACGCCTCATTCATAGCATACGGGAGTATATGATGTCGTCATCAATGAAGTACAAATTTAATCTTTCTGATACAGTTGGCACTGTGGGATATGTTTCCTGCGAACCGCCAGCAGATATTACTTTTGAAGAAGCACTGGCATACCTTGAAGAGCATCCGCTTGATGAATTTATGCACAAATTTCTGCTGACCAGCGTTCAGAATTTTGATCAAAAAAAATTCAAAGCGCTGCTAAAAACAGCCGTAGAAGATTACACAATCATCAAACCTGTTCTTGCAGCATTGCTGTACGAAACATGCCTGCTTTACGGGAAATTCTCCAAAATGCTGGCGCTGTTTCCTAATGATGCCACAGAGCAGCTGGAGGAATATACTCCCCTTATCTACATCCGCTGGTTCAAGCGTGAAGATAAGTATGACCACCTTGCATGGATCGCCAAGTTTAAAGAAAATATCCACGAACACAAAATGCTTCCCTTACCGGATGTTGCAGAAGACTTTGATCTGCCGATGCTCTACGAGCCTTGCACAGACGAATTTGTAACCGCCGCAACGATTCGTGAAGAACTGCTAAAAACTCCACACAGCACCCCGTGGTCACGTCCACCAGCGCAAGAAACAACAGACCTTGCACTCAGTCGGTTAAACAAAACACCGCTGTTTGCCGATGTTGAGATGCGTCATATTGCATCCCTGTCTCCTATCGCGTTACTACGCAAATGGAACATCGATCTCGCTGTTAAAAACGGTTCTCTAGACTACACACTGCAAGGTCTCGCCACTTCATACGGTCGAGGACTGGCTCTGAATGACGCACGAGTCGGACTTACCATGGAAGTTGTCGAGCGCTCATCTTCATTTGTCTCTTTTGACAAAACAGGCGTAGTCAACACTCTCAAAGATCATCCGCTCACACATGCCCGCTACTCTGAACTAACAGCACAGGGCATCGCAGCATTCGATCCAAATTTACTTTCTCTTGAAGTTCAGTACGAAGATGAGAAACTCTACTGGATGGAAGGACACACGCCAAAGCTCGACGGTGAAGGATACGAGTCTATCCTTGTGCCCGCGCAAATGGTCTACATGTTCTGCAACCTTGATGAAGTCTCTCTGCTCTCTTCACCGGGGTCAACCGGACTTGCGTCAGGAAATATTTTAGAAGAAGCAAAAGTTTCAGCGCTTATGGAAATTTTTGAGCGTGATGCAGAAGCAACAAAGCCATTCGACAAAAAAGAATGCTTTACCCTTACCACCGAAGATCCAAAACTCAACATGCTGCTCAATGATTACGCAGCACGCGGTGTACATGTCATGTTCCAAGACATCACCACCGAATTCGGTATCCCCTGCTACTATGCATTCGTCATGGGCAAACGCGGTGAAGTATTCCGCGGCACCGGTGCCGGACTTGATGGAAAAAGAGCCATCGTATCTGCATTAACAGAAACACCGTATCCATACCCGCAAAGCCCACCATCAGCTCCAGCGCTTCGCGGTATCGAAACACGCAAGCAGGAAGAGCTTCCAAACGTCTCCATGGAAGATCCTATGCGCAATGTGCAGATGCTCGAAAAAATGCTCATCGCCAACAACAGACGTCCTGCCTACGTTGAACTTGCACGCAAAGATTTACAGTTTCCAGTCGTCAAAGCTCTTATTCCAAACATGGAACTTACAGCAGACTTCGACTCGTTTACTCGCGTCAGCCACCGGCTGTTTAGTAATTATTTGCGTATGGAAGACTAGCTAGTTTGTAGGAACCTGCGGTGCTCTGTGTCTCCGACGGGTCTTCGACGAGCCTCCGGCGGCTTAAGAACCCTTTTGAAAAAGGGCTTCTTAAGAATCTCCTAAAACTTTTACTTGCGATGCCAGCCCGTTGTTTCCAAAACCTCGCGGCTTACGCACCACTAACTTTCAAAAAATAAAGAAGGGCTGTCCTTAATTTAAAGGACAGCCCTTCTTTATTTTTCAAGTCAGTGGAATTAAGCCGCGTATTTTTTCATTAACGAAAGTTCATCGCATAATAAAAGTTTTGGAAGGCCTTTGACCGTTAACGAGTTTCGAGTTTTACGGACGAAGAGAGTGTAACGGGTCTGGGGGAAACTTTTTTCAAAAAGTTTCAGCCCAGCCGTCGGAGACAAAATTAAAAGCGTCGCAGACGTCCCGCTGACAAGCGCCGCCAGAGGCTAATAAACTGGCTAGAACCTATGGCTGCTGAAGTGTCGGGGCAAGAACGATTTCGCGGATGCAGACAGCTTGCGGCTGTTCGTATGCAAATACGATTGAGTTAGCTACATCTTGAGCACTCATTACGCCGCCCATTTGTTCTTTCCACTGGTTGTAGCCGTCCTTGATTGTATCGGACGTGGTATGACTAAGAAGTTCAGTCTCTGCTGCACCTGGTGCGATAATTATTACACGAACATTATCGGCTGCGACCTCTTCACGGATATTTTCGCTCATAGCGTGCACGGCAAACTTTGTTCCGCAATATACGGCATGATTCGGAAATGTTTTGCGTCCGGCAACTGAACTGATGTTGATGATTGTCCCTTGTTTACGTTCACGCATACTCGGGAGAACCGCGTAAATACCATTAAGAAGTCCGATCATGTTAACATCAATCATCTTTTGCCATTCTGCCGGATTTTGCTCGTGAGCCTGCCCTAACAGCATTACGCCTGCATTGTTTACGATGCAGTCTACGGGACCGTAAGTAGCTTCGGCATCGGTTATAGCTTTTACCAATGCTTCGCGATCTGTTACATCTACTTTGGCGCAGATGGTATTAGGTAAATTTAATGCTTCAAGTCGATCAAGGCGACGGGCTATGAGAAGAAGCGGAAAACCTTTTGCACTTAAAGTACGAGCTGTTGCTTCGCCGAAACCTGAACTTGCGCCAGTGATGACTACGAGTGGTTTAGTCATGATGTATTCTCCAAATGATTGTGGGCAGTGCCCGTTGTTTTTATTTTGGATAAGAATACACCGATTTTTACCTTTGTATAATATAGAGTTCTTTTGTTTATGATAGGCGTAGCCTATGAAACCATATTTTATATAGATTCAATCGATCAGTAGGCAGGGAGTGTTTATGGATTTACGGTTATTACGCTATTTCATTGCTGTTTTTGAGGAACAAAATATTACACGTGCCGCTCAGCGCAGCCATGTTTCTCAGCCTTCCATTTCCAGCGCCATAAAGCAGCTGGAAGAGATGCTTGGCGTTTCTTTATTCATACGCAGCAAACAAGGTGTGGTTATTACCGACGAAGCGCATCACTTGTACCCCCGCGCTAAGCGGCTCATAGAACAAGCACACAGCATCGAAGACCTCTTCAAAGGAAACGATGAAGAGCGACATATTACATTAGGCGTTTTTCCCGATTTAAGCCCCAAGCGCCTTGCAGATGTTCTAGAAACTATGCGTCAACAAATCCCCGGACTCACACCACGACTGGTTGATGTAAATGCAGACTGTGACATCCGTATCACTGTGGACATTCTCCGTAATCAAGGAGAAACATGGGTTCCACTGTGGGAAGAAAATTATGTCCTTTGCATGCGCCCAGATCATGAACTCGCAGGGCGCGAGTTTGTTCTGCCTGAAGAGTTATACAAATATGACTTCATTGAATGTCCGCCTTGCGAGGCACATCAACAAACAATCGGCCTGCTGGCCTGTTCTGAATTGCGTATGAATATTGTCGCGAGTGGCGAACATAAAAGTCAGGTTATGCATCTTGTACAAGCAGGATATGGCATATCATTCTTACCAGACGGCGTACTGGAAACAGCATACGATCTGGTTACCGTTCCATTAAAAGCACCACGAATGTTTAAACGTGTCGGTTTTACCTATTCCGCCGATAAAACAACATCTGACGTTGTTTCAAAAGTTGTAGCCACCTTCATGCGATAACAATAATAACCACGCCGGAGTCTTTTTATAAAGCTCCGGCGTTTTCTATTCTGCCCCCACAACCTGCATCAGCCTTAAACTGCGAGCCTTCCTGTTTTCTAATCCTTATAGGTATTCTTTCTTTTATTTACAGGTAATTGTTGACATTTTCTGCCTTTTACCTCTTATACTATGCAGTAAGTTAGCAGCATGAGCTTCGCTATACTGATTTTCATACTCCTTCTGTTCTGAACAATTCCTGCTCGATTACTCGTCTACTTCGCGCCTAATTCTCTTCTCCCTCTTCTTTCTTCACGCTGTCTGCTCACCTGCACTCGTGGTGACTGAGGTATCCGGCATTGTAATGCTACAGGCATCTCCCGTCTGCTTTTTCAAAAATGAAGCAGACGAGAGTCTTATGCATGTATTGTTACTGCCTTGTTTATTGTGGCGTACATGACCTAGCTACTTCTAATAAGGAGGAATGGTAATGGCAGAACAAAACAAGCAACAAGAAGAAGTTGTTGTCGATAAGGGGTATGCCAGTTGGTCTGATTTAGTAAAACTTGAAGACTACTGGGCAATATGGCTTGGCTTTGCAATTCTCGTTATCGGCCTCATTATCTATCTACCTAATGAGCCAAAAAATTTACGCGAAACCATTGCCGAGTCTAATGCGATCATGCAACTGGAAGCAAACAAAGCTCCTTTTAAAACAATTGAATACTACAAGGCTGCTGATGCAAAAGGCATGAAGGCAACCTCCTCTCCTATTGCAAAAACAATTAAAAAATTCCAAAACAAGCCACATGGCTGGTCTACTAACCCGCTCGATGCTTTCTTTATGGACAGCGCGCAGGCTGATGCTAAAAAAGCCAAAGCAGTTGCCAAGTATGAAAAAGTAAAAAAAGCTGCGGATGAATCATTTGCCGCCGCAACGATTGCTCAGGGAGCTGCCGCTGAGGCAAACTTCACCAATGCAGAGCTGAACAAACAAGCATCAGACGCAATTAGTGACTGGCGTAACAAAAAGTTCGCTGCCGGTAAGGCTAAAAAGAAAACAAAAGCATCTTCATACAACCAACTTACATGGCTCATCATGCTATGCGTTGCCCTTGGTATTTTCTTTGCCATTGGACGCGCCGCAATGGGACACAGCCCTGTTAAGTTTTTTATCGGATTCTTTTTTGTTTTCGCCATTGCTACGCTTGCATATGTTTCTGCACAGCAAAGCACCATGAAAGGACTCGGTATCGGGTACGCAGCATGGGCTATTCTATTCGGACTTCTCATCTCAAACACAGTCGGTACACCTAAGTGGGTTATGCCTGCCGTACAGACAGAATACTTCATTAAAACAGGTCTTGTTCTTCTGGGTGCTGAAGTTCTCTTTAGCAAAATCGTTGCTATCGGCATTCCGGGCATTTTCGTAGCATGGGTAGTAACACCAGTTGTACTCATCACCACGTTCATTTTCGGTCAGAAAGTGGTAAAAATGCCGTCTAAAACGCTGAACATTGTTATTTCTGCGGATATGTCTGTTTGTGGTGTTTCCGCAGCTATCGCAACCGCAGCAGCGTGTCGTGCAAAAAAAGAAGAACTGACCCTCTCGGTTGGTCTCTCCCTCGTGTTCACATCTATTATGATGATCCTTATGCCTGCATTCATTAAAGCAGTAGACATGCCGTTTATTCTCGGTGGTGCATGGATGGGTGGTACAATTGATGCGACAGGTGCTGTTGCAGCGGCTGGTGCCTTCCTTTCACAGAAAGCACTGTACGTTGCGGCAACCATTAAAATGATCCAGAACGTACTCATCGGTATCACCGCATTTGGTGTTGCCATTTACTGGTGCACCCGCGTTGATTGCACTCCGGGGCGCTCTGTAAACGCGTGGGAAATCTGGTACCGATTCCCTAAATTCGTACTCGGCTTCCTAGCCGCTTCTATCCTTTTCTCATGGATTTACGGTTCTATGGGACCAGACGTCGGATACGCAATGGTTGACCACGGTGTAATTCGTGGCTTCTCCAAAGCATTCCGAGGTTGGTTCTTCTGCCTTGCCTTTGTATCCATCGGTCTTGCGACAAACTTCCGCGAGCTCGCTCATTACTTTAAAGGCGGCAAACCGCTTATCCTGTATGTTTGCGGTCAGTCTTTCAACCTTCTCCTTACACTGACAATGGCATACCTCATGTTCTACGTGGTGTTCCCTGAAATTACCGCAAAGATCTAACATGTAACGATAAAGGACAATTTGTATGCAAAAAAGCAGCGCAAAACGCTATCTATCGTTCGCATCCGGAGTTTTCATAATCTGGCTGTTTATGTTCGTATTCTCCCCGATGCTGCTTAAACATGTAGAATCTGCCAGCACTCTCGCAACCTTCATCGAGCAGAACGACATTAATGCCGGTGCCATTTACTGGACTGATGTTGAAATTCTGGCTGATGCCGAGCTGGGTGCAAGGTCGACAGTCACGTATCTCCCGAAAGGGAAATAGCAACATCAAAGGGAGCGGTTGAAGCCGCTCCCTTTTTCTTATACCACCATCTGATAAGACCGAAAAAGATATTGGATAATCTTCGTTGCTCCTTTGGTGGCTCTTCGGTTTTATTGGTTAGCTGCCTTAAGGAAACGCGAAATTTTCCCTCTACCTATTAACTTTTTAGAAAGTCATCTCGCGCGACACAAAAAGAACTCTTTGCCGCACTTCATATCCATTCTGTTTTGACAAGATAAAAGAGATATCATGAAATACAACCATCTTGGAATCCCCACAGATATTCCACAAAAGGACGAAATTCATCTTCCTCATTTAAAGATGCACGTCACTGATCACGAGAACAATCCATACGGCATTCAGTGGATGCGCTTCGATGCAGATGCCCCATATCCTGAACTGGTAAAAACAGTTCCCCATGTCGCTTTTGTTGTAGAAAATCTTGCAGAAGCGTTAGAAGGGAAAAAAATTATTATTGAACCGAACTCGCCAAGTGAGGGGCTTACCGTTGCATTCATCGAAGAAAACAATGCACCTGTTGAATTAATGGAATACAACTAGCCATACCTGCTCCAATTACATAAGCCATAAAAAAAGCCACTCCCGAAGGAGTGGCTTACTGTCGTCTATATAATCAAACTTGAAACTGCCGATAGTGCGGATTGTATCCAAAAGAGATCAGACACTGTCCAGTTAGAACACTGCCCGTCACAACGCTCTTGCAAAAGCAATAGGCTGCAACAATCCGCAACATCTAACACAGATCAAGCATTACGATTCTCTGTTATTACTCAGCTTTCTTTTTACCGTTCTTACGTGTCCACCAGTTACTATCAGGACCTTTGTACCACCAGTCGGTGTGGTCTGTTTCACTGATACGCTGAGCAAGCTCACGGCCAAACTCTGTACGCAGACGCGGCAACGCGCCCTGCATCCATTTACCGGCATATTTGTTACCGAGATCAAACTCTTCTTTAAGATTCAGAATAAGATCAATCTGATCTGCATCCTGAGCGAGCTTTGCTTCCAGAGATTCCGCTTCTTCAAGCTCATCCCAGTACGGCATTACTAAGCACTCAAGGCCTGTTCCTTCAAGAGCATGAGAAAATGCAGCTTTAGGATCGCTAGTGTTGTAAATACGGTTTACGTAGTTAAAATCACCAATACGAGCCTCATGAAAATCATGAAAAAGACACATCATTGCGGTATGTACAGGATCTGCACCTGCCTCGTTAGCGAGAACAAATCCGACAATGGCTGTTCTAAAAGAGTGCTCTGCGACGTTCTCACTACCGGAACCTAAAAACTGGTATCCACTACGCGGAGTTTTGCGCAGCATACCTGCTTCAAACAAAAAGTCAGCGAGGCGGGTAAGCTTCTCGCGTCCTTGTAAATTTACCTGAGGATCGCAGGCTGTCATCATCTCTCTCCTGTGCTAACTAATGCGCAATACTTATTCATTTGAATTCGTTACCGATTGCTTAAACACTTGTATGTAAAGCAGTAGCCGCAACACATACTCCCTTTGTCTATCACTGTACAGCCGCACATTTCTCACGCTTGCATATTGACAACATGTTCATATAGCCATATTGCTAAATGGCTATTCAGGAGAACATATGCACAACTTTATTAGAATCACAAAAGCACTTTCAGACCCAACACGCGTGCGCATACTCGGCTTACTGCTCGGGGGCGAACTGTGTGTGTGTAATATTGTGGAAATTATGGGCCTTGCACAACCTACAGTTTCCCGTCACTTAAAACAGTGTACTGATGCCGGTCTTACCATTGGCCGAAAAGCAGGCGGATGGACGCATTATCGCCTCGCAACAGATAGCACTGATATGTATATTTCAACGTTTTTAGATTTGCTGCAGCAAGCTATAAAAACAGATGAAGAGTTTACGACCCTACAATCAAACCTGTTAACCTTAAAAAAAATTAAGAACATTCTTTAGTGAGGGACTCACCATGAAACCACTCGAAATCACTCCTCCAAACAAAAAAGAAGAAGAAAAAAGCTCCTGCTCCATATATGGCTGAAACCCAGATAAAGGTGGCGAGTTCGCTGCCCAGGCTTTCGGAGCACCTAAAACCGACAATGGCGCGCCGGAAAATCCATTTGAATCTCCGTGCGCATGTGGTGCTGCTCCTGTTCAAGGTAAAAAGGCACGTTTTTCACTTACCTTCTACTGCATTGTAGGAACAATCGCTTTGCTCGGATGGGGACTGCTTTATTCTCAGTTACTGACTATTGCAGATGTCCTGACTGGTATGATCCCAAATGTTGAAGCTAGCAGCCATCTATCAGAATCCATCCGGTTCTTCTTATATGATACTCCGAAAATTCTGCTGTTGCTGAGCCTAGTTGTTTTCGCTGTTGGTGTTATGCGTACGTGGATCACTCCAGAACGCAGCCGTAAATACCTTACAGGTAGAGAATCCCTTGGTAACGTCATCGCAGCGTGTGTCGGCATTATTACGCCGTTCTGCTCCTGCTCTGCTGTACCGCTCTTTTTAGGATTCGTAGCAGCCGGTGTTCCGCTTGGTGTGACCTTCTCGTTTCTGATCGCCGCACCAATGGTTAACGAAATCGCATTAGTTTTGCTGTACGGACTCTTTGGGTTCAAAGTAGCGGCACTATACCTTGTGACTGGCGTAACCATTGCGGTTATTGCAGGCTGGGTACTTGGCAAGATGAAACTGGATCACATGTTGGAACCTTGGGTTCGTCAGATTCGTGATGACGGCACCAACAAATCCCCATCGTACCCTACTTTTGCTCACCGCTTAGATTTTGCTTGGGATTCTGTTGTCGATATTTTGGGAAAAACATGGCTGTACATTGTTATTGGTATCGCAATCGGTGCCGGTATCCACGGCTATGTTCCAGAAGGTGCAATGGCATCCATTATGGGTAAAGATGCATGGTGGAGTGTTCCTGCCGCAGTTGCTATCGGCGTACCAATGTATGCCAGTGCTGCAGGTATTATCCCTATTGTCTCTGCCTTGTTAGGCAAAGGCGCTGCGCTGGGTACTGCACTTGCATTTATGATGTCTGTCGTAGCGCTCAGTCTTCCTGAAATGGTTATTCTTAGAAAAGTACTTAGCGTAAAGCTTATCACTATCTATGTAGCCATTGTTGCTTCCGGCATTCTGGTTGTTGGTTTCTTATTTAACATTGTTATTTAAAATGAATAATTAAGAATCGTTACATCATAAAAAACAAGAAAACGGCATGGAAAATTCCATGCCGTTTTTTTATTCAAAATAAATCAAAAGCCAACAGTCACAACCTGTCAAAATCTGTACAGTATTGCATGCAACGAAGGTCTTATATGTAGATGAAGCTAACCGCGACTTCCCCACCGTTTACCAAATACCCAGAACAAAATCAGTGTAACAACTGCTCCGAGGGTGTCTGCAAGCATATCTTTTTGCGCATCCCAAATGTCTCCCTGACTTCCAAGAAATTCAATGCCAGCAGTGCCGCCTTCAAGCACAGCATATTGCCATTCGATAATCTCATATGCTGCCGCAATGGACATGATGGTGAATAATGCAAAAAGAGTTGTAACTATCGGTCCCGCGAGTTTTCTACGAATAAACAATTCTGCAATCGGGTATGCATAGAACCCTACAGAAAAATGCCCAATTCTATCAAAATGGTTACGTTCAAATCCAAAAAGGTCTGTCACCCATTCAAAAGGCACGCCTGCAAAAGTGTAATGCCCACCTATTGTATGCCAAAACAGCCAAAACGCCATTAGGCCATATGACACGTTTGAAAATCTAAAAAATGGAAACGTGACACAAAGTAAAATGAAGATTGCTGCAACAGGGATAACTTCCGCAATCCATACTTCTCTTGAAACAGGAGCTATGCCCATTACACCAAAAAAAATTGTAAAGACCGCGGCAAGAATAAATGGAAAATTTTGTGCAGTAAATATTCGACCCATGATTTCCTCCAAAGTAGTGTTTCACGATAATGTATTGCCAAAATCATTTGGAGCCTATAGTACAAAACTACTACATTTAACACACCAAATCATCGTTCAGCATAGATACAATGGGGCACGTTATGCAGCTGCGATTTCGTTTTAGTTTAGCATGTACAGTTCTATGCTGTGCGTTCTTTTTCATTCTACCGCGTTCTGCACACAGTGAACCTGTGCTCTTTATTACAGAGAGTCTACCACCCATTGTATATACTCAGAATGGTAATTTAAAAGGGTACAATATAGAAGTGGTGAAACGACTCTGGAAGTATATGGATATGCCAGAGCACGAAATCAAAGTTCAGCCCTGGCCTCGCTCTATCAAAAATTTCGATTCCAGCACGCCAACGTGCCTTTTCCCTGTAGCAATTACAGAAGAGCGGAAAAAAAGGTATCGTTACGTCACGACGCCCGTTCTATTTTCTGTAGCTATTCTCACACATAAACGAAACGAAAAACTCTTTTCAACACCTGATCATATTAAACGTGCCCGAATGTGTGTACCAAAAGCTGCGAGCATATTACCTCTACTTCGCAAGCAGGGGTACACTGATAAAAACTTCGACTTCGGCACGACCTTTCCCTGTAGTGTGAAAAAATTTTTCAAAGGACGTGCTCCACTTATTGTCGGAAGCATTCCCAACATACTCCATAATTATCGATTAATCGGCGGAGATTCTTCAAATTTACGAGTACTCAAGATTGTTGCAAAAACCCCGAACGGTTTCATATTTAACGATGCTGTGCCTCAACAGTTTGTAGATGACTTCCAAGAAGCAATGAACAAGTTTGCGGATTCAGAAGAAGCAATAGAAATCTATAACGACTATTACCCCAAGCTATAGCCTGAAAAAAGCATAAAAAAAAGCCCACCAATGGTGGGCTTTCACTGTAACTATAGCTTAGTAACGAGGACGACGTTCGCGTGGACGAGCTTCGTTAACTTTGAGGCTACGACCATCGTGCTCGCTACCATTGAGTGCATCAATAGCATCCTGAGCGCCGTTGTCTTCCATTTCAACAAAACCGAAGCCACGGGAGCGGCCAGTTTCGCGATCTTCAACTACACGAGCAGAAATAACTTCACCGTAACCCTGAAAAAGGCCACGCAAATCATCATCACCAACAGACCAGGCAAGGTTGCCAACATAGATATTCTTAGACACGAAAAAACTCCAAAAAATAAAAAACAAGATGCGCGTGCGCACCTACAAAAGAAGTGAACCCCATATGGGTCCAATCCTTCTCCAAAACAACGGCAGAAAAATAGAACAATCTGCAATCTGCCTATGCATAACGCAAGCGCCTACGGCACATCACGCATTAACATTTGTCTAAAAATCGAGGCACAACCTAAAGCCGAAGCTTGCGACACTCGAGAGTACACTTGTAACACAACTGCCAAGCATTTGAAAATAAAATATTTCAAATACTAATTCTCAATACAGAAAATAAAAGGAGTCTTTAATTTGAGAATCTAACAAAATGTGTAGCAATATATTTTAAATTTAAGAATTAGAATCTAATTATTTGATTCTAATAAATAAATTGTCGCTGGATTAATCAAAAAAAGTCGACCTTGCTTCAACTCTTCTTCACGGGTGCAAAAACCATTTTCCGGTAGTGCGTGTGTTGCTGTTTTTTCTAAACTGGAATCAACAAAACGAATCTCACTACCCGCATATTCTTTCACAGCAGTCCAGTGGCTAATCAGTGGTGCACCACGGAACGGCAAATAGCGTTTAAACTGTAAAACAACTCCCTTGCCTCCCGCCTGCTCGAACAAAGTTGGTCCCTTACGTTTATCAACAGGGCTCCATTCGCGGATTACATCAAGCACATCAGCAATACTGGCCTTCCCATCTGGAAAAGGTTGTGTATAGTGTATTGGCGAACCTTCGTTACGAATCACTTTTATAAAGGACTGTACTTCCGCAATGTAATCAGTGCGGTTGCATACGATTTTTTCCCAGCTTTCAACGTCCTGAGAAAAACTCATCAGTCCTGCATGAAACAGCTTGCGCGCTTCCCAGTGACTAATGCCGTGAGTTCGCTGCATTGCATTAAGCACTGCATATAATGCACAAAAATTATCCAATTTACCTTGAAACAAAGCTTCCATCTGGCAGTATGTCCTCTCTCTAAAATCTTTTACAATGTCTGATGTGACACAAACATTTTGCACTAGCAAGAGCTCTACTCGTTAGTAACTATAATCCCCATTATTCCTTTTTTAACTAGACAAGTTATTCTGATCCGTATATTGATTTCTCAAATATATCTGGATAAATTGATATGCAAATAATTACATCACCTGCTGAACTACAGAAAATTTGTCTCCAATGGCGCTGTGAAGGCGTTAAAGTTGGTCTTGTGCCAACGATGGGTTACTTCCACGAAGGGCATAAAAACCTTATGCGCATTGGCCGTGAACAGTCGGACAAACTCATTGTAACTCTCTTTGTAAATCCGACTCAGTTCGGTGCAAATGAAGACCTTGATGCGTACCCGAAAAATCACGAAGACGATGCCAATACAGCCCGTGAACTGGGTGCAGATATTTTGTTTATCCCTGAACCGGGAAGCATGTATGCTGAAGACCATGCAACATGGGTAGAAGTACCACAGCTTGCTCAAGGTCTATGCTCTACCAGCCGTCCGACACATTTTAGGGGAGTATCCACTGTAGTTACAAAACTATTGATACTAACCCTGCCTGAATACGCTGTATTCGGCGAAAAGGACTGGCAGCAGCTTGCAATTATCCGACGCATGACCCGAGATTTGAACCTGCCGACCACTATTATTAATGGTTCACTTGTTCGAGAAAATGACGGTCTTGCAATGAGTTCCCGTAATGCATACCTCACACAAGAGGAACGTGCACAAGCCAAGCATATTAATGCTGGCATACGAGCCGGTGCAGATGCCTTTACACAGGGCGAGCGTGATGTTGAACAGCTTAAGACTGTTATCCGTGAGTACTGGAGCAAACATCTACCACTGGGCAAAGAAGATTATCTCGAATTTATTGATCCGGATTCTATCGAACCGATCAAGAAAATTACCGATAAAGCACGCTGCGCAGTAGCTGTGTTCGTCGGAAAAGCAAGACTATTAGACAACTGGCCATTCTACCTGTAAACGGAGAAACCATGACAAAAACGCCGAAAAAGCGAACCCCATGGCAGCACCTAAAATACTTTTTACGTGTAAATCTTATTGCCGGTTTTCTTTTTCTTGCGCCCATTGTCGTAACAGTCTTTATACTGCGTGTCCTTCTAAGATGGGCAGACGGTGCTTGGAAATGGGTACCGGACTCCATGAGGCTTCCTGAATATTTAGGAATCCCCGAAACCGGAACAGGTATCATACTTGTTTTTATTATTTTAGTATGCACCGGCTTGCTGGTTCGCAACTATGTAGGGAAAGTAGTCGCACGTACAATTGAAAAAATAATTCTTAAGCTTCCGGGAATAAACCGGTTTTACGCTGCAACGAATCAACTTTTCATTAGCGTCTTTAAACGTCCTGCAAAAGAGTTTAAACAAGTTGTTCTTATTGAATATCCACGCCCTAGGCTATACGCCTTGGCGTTTGTTACAGGTATCGCCGTTGGTGAAATTCAGCGAAAAACGGAAGAGAAGGTGCTGAACGTATTCGTTCCTACAACACCGAACCCTACTTCCGGTTTTTACCTGATGGTTCCGCAAGAGGACACCATCAAGCTTGACCTTTCCGTCGAAGATGCCTTTAAGATTCTCATTTCAGGCGGCATTCTTAATCCAGAATCGCCTGAGCTGAAACAAAAAAAATTTGAAAATAAAACATCATCTGATTAGAGGAGCTTCCATAATGATGATCAACAACAAGGGTAAATACCACTTTACCTCTGAGTCTGTTACTGAAGGTCACCCGGATAAAGTTGCTGACGCGATTTCTGATGCTATTCTTGACACAATCATGGCTCAAGACCCTGAGTGTCGTGTTGCTTGTGAAACTCTTGTTACCACTGGCATGGCTGTTATTGCTGGCGAAATCAGCACCACAGGCTACGCGGACTTCCCTACTGTAGTTCGTGATACCATCCGTGAAATCGGCTACACAAGCTCTGACATGGGCTTTGATGCTGACACCTGTGCAGTTATCTCCTCTATCGATAAACAGTCTCCAGACATCGCACAGGGTGTTGATCAGACCGCTCCTGAAGATCAGGGTGCAGGCGACCAGGGCATGATGTTCGGTTACGCATGTAACGAAACACCAACCCTCATGCCAGCTCCAATTTACTGGTCCCACAAACTTTCCGAGCGCCTCACCGCTGCACGTAAAGACAACGATCTCGATTTCCTCCGCCCTGATGGTAAAACAGAAGTTTCTTTTGAATACCTCGACGGCAAGCCGACCCGTATCGACACAGTTGTTATTTCTTCCCAGCACAAAGACGGCGTATCTCAGGACGACATCGTTGAAGGCATTCGTGAAGAAGTTATCAACAAGACTCTTCCTGCAGAACTTCTCGACAGTGCTACCCGTATCTTCATCAACACCACCGGTCGTTTTGTAATCGGCGGTCCAATGGGTGACTGCGGTCTTACCGGCCGCAAAATCATTCAGGATACATACGGCGGCATGGGCCACCACGGCGGCGGCGCATTCTCCGGTAAAGATCCTTCCAAAGTAGACCGCTCTGCTGCCTACATGGGTCGTTACATTGCTAAAAACGTTGTTGCAGCTGGCCTCGCACCTACTTGTGAAGTTCAGATTGCTTACGTTATCGGCGTTGCTGAGCCTGTATCTGTTCTTGCTACTTCTTTCGGTACTTCTGAAATTCCGGATGAAATTCTTACTAACGCTGTTAAGGAAGTATTCGACCTGCGTCCTTACGGCATCAGCAAGACTCTTGACCTTAAACGTCCTATCTACAAAAAATCTGCATGCTACGGTCACTTTGGTCGTGAACTTCCTGAATTCCGCTGGGAAGCAACTGACGCAATTGACGCACTCCGCACTGCTGCGAAAGTATAGCTGCTGTTTATATTGCAAAATAAAAAGGGTGAAGCTTTTGGCTCCACCCTTTTTTTATTCTAACTAGTCAACCGTATACTTTCGTAGACGCTTTCCAACGAGAATCCATTTCTTTTTTATGACTCGGAAGGAAAGACTCATTCAACTCTCTCTTCCGCCACTGAAAAGTGCGATCTGTATTGTCGTGGTGAAACGCCGAACGTCCGATGAAATGCTCTCCGCATCCTTTCCTCACGTCCGAAACCTGAGATAAGTGCAACGCGATCAAAGTCGCACTCCCCAGCTTCCAGCATGGCACGAGCGTGCTCCAGCCGGACCTCTTCAACATACTTACCCGGAGTTTTTCCGGTTTCCTTTCCAAATACGCGCGCGAAATTTCGAGAGCTCATACCCGCTTTCTCTGCGAGCAGCTCTACAGAAAGCTTTTGAGAAAAATTTTGTAATATCCATTTTTGAAGCTTTGCAAAACGTTTCGTCAAACGAGTCTGCGCTTCCAACAATGGACTAAACTGAGTTTGCCAGCCCGGTCTGCGGTAATATACCACCAGCAACCGTGCCACACGCATTGCCAGTTCGTGCCCGAAGTCTTCTTCTACAATCGAGAGCGCTAAATCTATCCCTGTAGAAACTCCGGCACTTGTGTACACGTGTCCGTCGCGTTGAAACAACACACTCGAATCGAAATGTACCTGCGGATACCTTGCAGAAAATTCTGAAGCCATTACCCAATGCGTTGCTGCCGTTCGCCCATCCAATATTCCTGTTGCCGCAAGAATACCGGAGCCTGTGCACACTGAAATGACCTGTGCACTGGCACTCACAGCATGATGAACCTTTTTCATAAATTCAACATCCGCAATTGCAGCATCTACTCCCAGTCCACCGGGTATCAAAAGCATATCGTTATAGCCGGTTTCACCGATGACTGAATCAATGCACATTGGAAAATTTCCATCCAAGGAAAATGTACCCAACTCTCTGGCAGCATAGCAAAAATCATATCCGCCGCCCAAGCCATCCTTCTGCAACAAGGCTGTAACAGCTGAAAATACGGCTGTTGCTCCGGATATATCCAATGGCAACGCACCATCAAAAATTACGACTTCTATTTTTTTCCGCATAAACCACCTTTCACCAAAAGCACTGACACGACTGTTCTAAGGCTTATTTTAGCAAGCACCCATACTGTCTACAATGACATTGTTTGTGCTTTTTCTGCCAATTTGTAGATACAAGCTTCAACGGCATATTCAAAAGCATAAAATGTAGCCAATACTATCCTTACTAGTTTGTAATCAATAGACTTAATAGAAATTGATATCTGTAAAAAGTCACGCTACAGTGCGTCCATGCGTATGTATTATTTTTGTATGCTTCGCACTATTGCAGCTATGTCTCTTCTACTAGTTGTATGTGCCGTGCTCACCCCCACCACCGCAACTGCCAAAGGTAGATTACGCATTGTATACGACCTTCCCGAACCGGAAGATGTGGTTGCTGCACGCATTGTTCATCAATCAGAAGTTGCAGAAGAAGTTGCGCAAATAGTTGACGAGTGGAACCTGCTAACAGAAGATGTCGTCTTACGATTTGGGACGCAGATCGGACCACACTTTGCAGTTCTGCAAAACGGCAATTTAGAAATTCAAATCCCATACGATTTTTTTAGCAGCACTCAAAATATGTTCGCCGAAAAAAAATATATCGCTCAAACAAGTCCCGCTACTTCTGCATTAAATACACTTCACCACGCCATATATCATGAACTAGGGCACGCCATAATATATTCCCAGCCAACAGGGATTACAGAAAAAATGGAAGAGGAAGCTGTAGACAACCTTTCTGCAATTCTTCTTATCAGCGTATATGAAGATGGAGCAGAAATCGCAGCAAGCGCTGCCAAGGCATTTCAGTTACTAGCGACCGAGCCTGAATCCAAACTCAATACAAAAGACGACATCCGCCGTGTACAGGAAATTAACTGTCTCATCTACGGCAGCAATCCTGAAAATTACAAAGAACTGTTAACAGACCTTCCTGTAAACAGTGAAGCGTTCTGCCCTGTTCGTTTCCTTAAATACCACAAGCAGTGGGAAGAAATTCTTAGCATTCCATTGCCAGATTAATCCTGCTCATCCGAATACGTCCCCTCTCTTGCACTCCATGAGCACTTATCTCTCTAGAGATATTTGCCCCTCTCTGTTTAAAGACAAAAAAGCCGAAATCCATTTAAATGAATTTCAGCTTTCTCATTCTAGTCACTCAGGCAACCTACGACACTGGTTAAACCCGAATAGAAATTTTTGCTTGTGGTTTTGTAGAAGCTCTGTGGCTTCCAGAGGCTGAAGAAATTCGTGTTAGCGATGTTGCACCATGTACAACCTCTGTAGGACGTTCTGAGCTTTCCGCAGCTCGATCACGGTCAGTAACCGCATCATTACTACGCCGAACTTCTTTACTTTGGTCAAGATTCAACAGTCTTCCGGCTCGTGCACCTATACGGGCACGCCTTGAATACGAAAGATCCAACGGCCCATGATATAAAGCGCTATTCTCAGCTTGACTACTTTCTTCAAAATTCATCTGCGCCTGAAGCAACGAAGTCATTGAACTCATTTTATTATCAAGAGCCTTATGCACAGCCCGTGAAGATTCAATTGTTGATCGAATGTACTTAGAATGATCCGTCTGCTGATTCACAAATAAGTTTGAGACGCCGCCCGCAGACTTCTTCTGCATGGCTTGAGCAGTTTTTTGAAGCTGTGTCATTTCCACAGGCTTACTTAATAAAGAATTTATTAACGACATAGCTACAACCTTTATTAAAAAGACTCACACAGACTAAAACCTTTACATACTTAAATAGTTAGTAATTATTTTAGATAGCAGACTACTTCATGACTACAATCTATACTCGAATAGAAATCTTAGCCGGAGCTTTCTGCACTTTTACTGCACTGCGGCCACCTTCAGGAGCCGAAGGAAGTGGCACTGATTTCGGAATATTTGCAAGTGCAACTTCAACAGCTTCTTGAACTTGCTCTGCTTTATTGTCTTTTTTAACAGCAGCATCATTATTTTGACGAATCTTTTTATCCTGCTGATTCGAATACATGACATCAACTCTATTTCTAATGGCAGCACTACTTGCTCTGCCATCTGGAGAATTTGGATCCATTGCAAGCGACTGCGTGCCTATAAGCGAGCTCATCGCTGCTTGTTTGCCTGCCATTAACGCCTCAATCGAGGCAACAGCGTCCATTTTTGCCCGAAAAGATTCGGAATGATCTGTTTGCTGATTCACAAACAAATTTGAAACACCGCCCGCAGACTTTTTCTGCATGGCTTGCACAGTTTTTTGAAGCTGTGTCATTTCCACAGGCTTATTTAATAATGAAGTTACTACCGACATGGCTACGACCTAGCTTATAATTTAAAGCCCCAGACTATGAACACTCTAAATGCTTATCGCCAGATTCTTATGATCGATTAATAAAAAATGAATATTTCTAAACAATTAGAATCCTTATTCCACACCAAAAAGGGAGGAAATAGATAATCCTATTCCTCACATTTCTTTGCTACTTCTTCAATCCATTTTTAGGACAAAATTCTTCCATCTCACAGACACTACATTGTGGGCTACGCGCAATACACACATCACGTCCAAACGAAACCAGCATATGATTCACAAAACCCCATTCTTCTCTTGGAAAAAGTGGAAGTAGCTCTTTTTCCACAATGGTCGGGTTTGTCGCTTTTGTCAGCCCGAGGCGAAAAACAATGCGCTTTACATGAGTATCAATAGCAATGCCTTCGTTAATGCCGTACCCATTCCAAAGTACAACGTTTGCAGTTTTACGTGCTGCTCCCGCAAGCGTTATTACTTCTTCAGAAGTCTTAGGAATTTCCCCATCGTAAACATCCACCACCCGTTGCGCTGCGGCCACAATATTTTTAGCCTTATTTCGATAAAAGCCTGTGGAACGCACAACCTCTTCTACATCTACAATATCTGCCTCTGCCAACTCATAAGGGGTTGGCCAGCGATCAAATAATACTGGAGTAACCATGTTCACACGCGCGTCAGTACACTGAGCAGAAAGAACAGTGGCTACGAACAACTCCCATACAGTTTTGAAATTTAAATGGGTGGATTTTGTTGGGTATCGTTTATGTAATCGCGCCAGCATTTCTAACGCACGTTCTTTCTTACGCATTATATCTCCAGACAAAGCTCATTGAGCGTTAATAATTCAATCATAACAGTTTAATATATAAATAAAAAAATTGAAGGCTAATTTTCAGTATTTTTGCAGTAGAAAGCCACTTTGGCAAGTTGCTATGCCACAAAAAATACTCAGTAATCTTTTTGTGACCATCATTTTTTTATGCAAGTGCACGTTGAACAATTGCCCTCGCTCTCAACTTTTTGTACTGTCCCCCAGTTGTTAATGCACTTCAACAAATCGGAGATACCATGTCTTTTATCGTGTATATGACGGCTTCAACTCCAGAAGAAGCACGATCTATTGGTAAAGAGCTTGTTTCACAAAATCTTGCCGCATGTATCAACATTTTTCCCAATGTAGAATCAATTTACAAATGGGAGAACGAAGTGCAGTCAGCACATGAAGTTGTTTTAATTGCAAAAACATCGGAAGACAAAGTTACCGCACTCACACAAGCTGTACGAGAACTTCATAGCTACGATGTACCCTGTATAGTATCTTTACCAATCACAGGCGGAAATCCAGAATTTCTGTCTTGGATTGAACACGAAACACGCTAGGAGCACTAGTTAAATGTCCATTTATGTATTCGGCTCAATCGCCTATGACCGCATTATGAATTTCGAAGGCAAATTTGCTGATCACATTCTTCCTGACAAAATTCACATGCTCAACGTATGTTTCTTCATCGAACGTCTGGAAGAAAAACTTGGAGGTACAGCAGGAAACATTGCTCACTCCCTTGCTCTGCTCGGCGAAAAACCAACTGTTCTCTCCACCGTTGGTAAAGATTTTGACCGTTACAAGAAAGTAATGGAAGAACAAAATCTGCCACTCGAAGGCATCCGTATTGTTGATGACCTCTTCACCGCAAGTGCTCATATCACAACAGACCAGAGTGACAACCAGATCACCGGCTTCCATCCGGGCGCTATGATTCATCCATGCAACTATGAGTTCCCGAATATTTCTAAAGAAAATGACATCGCTATCATTTCACCGGGCAACAAAGATGACATGATGAATCTGCCTAAATATTTCCGCGAAAATGGCATTCGCTACATCTTCGATCCAGGTCAGCAGATTACTATTTTCTCTGGCGAAGAAATGCTTGAATGCATCGAAGGTGCGTACATGCTCGTATCAAATGATTACGAACTTGAACTCATCAAAAATGCTACCGGCCTGTCAAAAGAACAGCTTCTCGAAAAATGCAACTACGTAATCACTACCCTTGCAGAAAATGGTTCCCGTATCGATAACGGCAGCCCTGTAGAAGTTGGTATTGCAAATCCTACCAAAGCTATAGACCCAACAGGTTGTGGCGATGCATTCCGTGCCGGTCTCATCAAAGGTATCATCGACGGTAAATCCGTAGAAGAATCTGCAAAACTTGGCGCGGTTACCGCAAGTTACTGCGTAGAACACTACGGCACCCGCGAGCATTCCTTCACTCAGGAAGAATTTGACGCTCGTTACGCTGAAGCCTTCTGCGCTTAGTTCGTTTGAACTAAAGCCTACGGCGTTTTTACGCATCCGAAGGTTAAAAAATTCAAGTAACTACAACAATCGTGTGTAGTTACTGTCTCTTATTTTGTTTTTTAAGCGGGTTGCGACGTTATTGTCGCAACCCGCTTTTTTATGATCTGTTACAAAAACAACGTGCAGGTTTGAATAGCATGAAATCCGTCGTATACTTTTGCGAAGGTACAGAATCAGCATAAGATACGTAGAGATTGACGACTTGGCCTTTTCCTGTGCACAGTTGTAGTAGATTCCTTCAAATTTCATTAGAACCACATACAACGCAACGTCAAAAACGACGCACTGTACATTTCACGCAACAAACAAGACGAGGAGATATCATGGCAAAATTTTTTAAAGCTAACGAAATAGCTACGATTGCAGTAGAAATTGAAAAGAAAGGCCGCGAGTTTTATCTGCGTCTGGAAGAAGCCGCTAAAACTGAAAAAACACGCGAACTCTTCCACTACCTTGCCGTTGAAGAAACAAAACACCAAGGTATCTTTCAGGCACTCGTAGATCGCCTCGGTAATATTGAACTACCGGCTTGGGCTACAACCGACGAGTATAGCTCATACATCGAAGGACTAATCGAATCTCACGCTCTGTTCTCCGATGAAGCCGTTGAGAAACGGATGTCAGCCATGGACGACGAAAAAGAAGCTATCAGAATGGCAATGAGTTTCGAAAAAGACACTCTTCTCTTTTTCATCGAAATGGAAACCTTTGTGCCGGATTCTGAAAAAGCAGCAGTACGCGAATGTGCTCAGGAAGAAAAACTTCACCTCATCAGACTGCAGGCTATGTACTCACAGATGTAATTGATAACATCAGGGTGGCGTTTTTAAATCCGTATAACCACTTCTGCACATAATCTAGAAATGGTTTCAGGATTGAAACCAGAGAATGAAAATGAGTTCTCTTTGCTGTCTCACTCTGGATAGCTCAAAAAAACTCTTTGGGGCATACTGTGATGATCTTCATCCACCCAAAACATTCACATCATCTTTGATGTATTCCACAAAAAAAGCTTAGAAGGGAAACCTTCTAAGCTTTTATGCTACTTTTCGGCTGCAAAAGAAGCCGACTCATCTGCAAGATAGCAACTCTGAACCTCAACACAATCTGCCCCATAAAGAGGCGACAGGGTAGATTCAGTTTTTTCAAAATGCTCAATTCGCTCAGACAAGCCTCATCATTCCCGATAAGGAACTAATTTTCTTCAGGCTCGTAGCCAGCGTCTTTAATCATTTCAGCGATAAGTTCAGGATCAACGCACTCAGTAGGGCCATAAGTAACTTCGCCTGTTGCATAATTCACGTTTACCACTTCAACTCCATCCGCAGTTTTTACAACATTGGAGATGGTAGCAGCGCAATCAGGACTTTGCATTCCAGATACTTTTAAGGTCGCCATAATTTTCTCCTCCAGCTTGTGGAATGTAATACACGAAATAAAATAATCGTAGGTAGGTAAATGTATCTTCCACGTATCATACGAACAGCGCCAGCCCGCGGAAGATAACCATAATAGAAACAAACTATTATACGTCCTCATTATATCGCGTAATCCCTACCATGCCAATAGGAAATACGACTTGCTTCACTTGCACCCGCTACTGTTATACCGTATTGATACACACCGCAGTTACGCGGCAACGATACATTTTACGGAGAGTTGTCATGAACGATATGCTGGCACTTGATTTTTCCAACACCGGATATATCTACATGTTCCTTATCTGGTCTATCGCAGGATTTATCGGCGCAGGATTTGCTCACAAAAAAGGTCGCAATCCTTTCTTCTGGGGCATTCTTTGTTTGATTGTCCCAATGGCACTGTTCGCCATTGGCGGAATGCGTGCACCTGGCGAAGCTGTTCCTGAACGATTCCGTGAAGAAGACGACACAACCTCTCCTCAATAATACACTTCCCGTCTACCCCACGGACGATAACGAGATTTTTTTATGATTGAACGTAAATTTCATATAATGACATTTGGCTGTCAGATGAACGTCAGCGATTCCGACTGGCTGAAGCGTACTCTTGCATCCAGAGGCTTTACTGAATGCGAAAAACCGGAAGATGCTTCTGTTTTCATCGTAAATACCTGTTCTGTTCGAGATAAGCCTGAACAGAAAGTATACAGCCTCCTCGGACGCATTAAGGTTATGACCAAAGGTCGCGAGGACGTCATTGTCGCTGTGGGCGGCTGTGTTGCACAGCAAGTAGGTCGTGGATTCTTTAAGCGCTTTAAGCAGGTACGCCTTGTTTTTGGTACAGACGGACTCTCTTCTGCACCACAGGCACTGGATCGTCTTGTAGATGATCCTTCCTTGCGCATGAGCCTTCTCGATTTTTCAGAAGAATATCCGGATCGCGATGGCAACTGGGATGTTTCAGAAAAAGCACCAGTTTCCAGCTTTGTTAATATTATGACAGGCTGTGATAACTTCTGCGCATACTGCATCGTTCCGTACACACGCGGACGCCAGAAATCTCGCCCGACTCAGGCTATCCTTGATGAATGTAAAGATTTGCTTTCCCGCGGTACCCGCGAGATTACTCTGCTCGGCCAGAACGTAAACTCTTTCGGACAAGACAGCCACGGCGACGGAACATCATTCACTGAGTTGCTGTACAAAATTGCTGAGCTGGACGGCCTTAAACGTCTCCGCTTCGTCACATCACACCCTAAAGACATTGCAGATGAAGTTATCGAAGCTTTCGGTAAACTGGATGTTCTTTGTCCACGTCTTCACCTGCCTTTGCAATCCGGTTCTGCTGCCATTTTGAAAAAAATGGGTCGTAAGTACGATATCGAAAAGTACCTCTCCATTGTTGAAAAATTGAGAGCAGTTCGTCCTGACATTCAGTTAACGACAGATATGATCATCGGCTTTCCGGGTGAAACTGAAGAAGATTTCCTTGAGACTATGCGTATTGCAAAATTTGCAGACTACGCACAGAGTTTCTCTTTCAACTACTCCGACCGTCCGGGCACGAGAGCTGAAAAGCTTCCGATAAAAGTTGAAAAGAAAGTCATGCAGGATCGTTTGTCACGCTATCAAGCATGGCAGACTGATAATACTGAACGTATCCTGCAATCTATGGTAGGTAAAAAACTGGACATTCTTTTCGAAGGAGTCAGCAGACGTCCCGGAACCGAGGGCGTGTCTTGGCAAGGTCGGGATGTATATGGTCAGTTGGTGATCGTTACACTACCAGAAGGTGAAGATGTTACAGGAAAAATTCTTCCTGTAACTGTCACACAAGCCACCAGACACTCTCTCATTGCTGAAAAGGCAGGAGACACATGGTAAGAATGGAAGTCGCCGGACTTTCCCTTGATAAAAAGACCCGAGCCCCCATACTCATGCTGAAAGATCTGGCAGGCGATAAAATGCTGAACATCTGGATCGGTGCAATGGAGGCAATGGCTATTTCCATCTTCCTTAACCAGGTGGAAGTTCCACGCCCCCTGACGCATGACCTTATGCTCAAAAGCATAGAAGAGTTAGGAGCCCAGCTACTGGGAGTGGATATTGTTCGCGTTGAAAACGGAACATACTTTGCGGAATTAGATGTCGACATGGGTGGGAAACGCAGCCGGATTGACTGTAGACCATCCGATGCCGTTGCACTTGCCCTGCGTGCTGGAATACCAATTCTTGTATCCAGAAACGTGTTGGACGCAACGAGCGACGAAACCGGTCGAACTCCGCAACCGAACGATCCTGCAACTGATGGCGCAGCTCAGATGATGCGTTCTGCACAGAACAGCCAACAGACACAGGAAGATTCAAAACGCTTAGCACAAGCATCTGACCCAAAAAGAGATGATGAATCTCTTGCCGACCTGCTAAAAAAAATGCAGCCAGGCACCAAATATAAAATGTAAAATGAAAGCGCTCTACTCTGTAGGGCGCTTTTTTTATGTATTATTTTTATTTACCTTTACGAATCATAGGATAATAGTCTCCCTTACCCCATACTTCATGCCTCGTTGACGTCTCCGCCACCCGCGCATCTCATTTTTCATCGATTTGGAAACTCACAATGAACTATCATCCACAACGAATTGCCATTCCTGCGCATGCACAAAAGTCAGGAGGAATTATGCTCCGTTACTGGCTGTTTTTGTTAGCAGCAATCGTAAGTGAAATTGCCGGAACAACATCGCTTAAAGCTTTTGATGATATTCATTCCGGACGCGTCGGTGTCGTTGCCACCAGCGTATTTATTGCGCTGTCTTACTACCTTCTATCAAAGGCTGTGTTACGCATTCCTCTCGGCATTGCATACACGTGCTGGGAAGGCGTGGGTCTTGCACTTGTTGCTGTGACAAGTTTCTTTTTATTTAACGAACCAATGCCACCACTTAAACTTATCGGCATCGCCTGCGTCATGTCCGGCCTCATCTGGTTGCATCACGTCATGAGGCGCTCTCATGATTAATGCTCTACTCTGGATTCTCGGGTCAGTAGGGCTGGATATTGCTGCGAACTGGGCCATCAAACGTTCTAGAGGATTCTCCTTAAAGCGCTGGGGTATCCTTTCTATTGTCCTTGTTATCTGCGCATTCTTAATGCTTAAGCCAGCTCTCTCATATTTCCACCTGTCAGTTGCGTATGCACTTTGGGGCGTAGGCGGTATTATCGGCAGTTTTATTGTAGATCGTGTCGCTTTCCATGTTCATCTCAGCCCGCGTATCATTCCACCAATCCTTCTTATGATTATAGGAATTGTACTTATTAATGTTACAACACCAGCTGTACATTAATAAAAATCAATCAGTAATGATCTGTTTTTAATCAAGAAAAGGCTTCTATACCCTTTCACTATTGTTTGTGCTATGACCCCACAAACGTTACAGAATACAGACATAACAGGTGAACACACATGAGTAGACCAGACTCTCCGGCAATCACGACACTCAAAAATATGGCCGCGCTTTTCAACGGCAAAACACTTGCAGACAACACTAACGTCTGGCGTGTTGCCCCACAAATTTCTGATTCATTTATTGAAAAGCTTAAAGTTAAATGGGCGGAAGTTCGCTCAACCGCACTTCCTAAAGAATTCCATTCTAAAAATAAAAAGCGTGAAGCGCTTAACGATATTTCATTCACAATCGACGGTATTGAGGTTTTTCCTAAAATCTACACCCGTAACGATTACAAGCATGCCCTGCTGCATAGCTTCTTCTTTTCTGAAGCACGCCGGAATTTCAGCACGATGTGTTACTTGATGCAAAACAACATTCCAACAACAGAGCCACTAGCTCTGCTGTCAGGCAACAGATTGCATCCGTGTACAGAAACAGTTCTCTTCACACGAAAACTTGAAGAAACAGACATCTACTTCTATGACTTCCGCGAAATGCTTCACGATTTTACACAAGAAAAACGTAATGCCTTTTTCATCCTGTTTGGGCAAAAAATGGCAGAACTGCATAATCTTGGAATCTACACAGAAGATACCGACAAAAACATTTCTGTCCGTCCAAAAGGCGAGACATATGATCTGCATTTTTATGACTTCGACAACTTCTACCCATGGCGCTTCATGAATTTAAAACGCTCCAAGCATGGGGTGCTGCATAGCCTTTTCTGCAAACGTTATGATGCAAGCTTAGAAGAATCTGAAATATTCATAGAATCATATTTAACAGTCCGGCAACGCCCAGACTTAAAAGAAGCACTGCGTAAGTCTGTTACCGATTTTATCGCAGCTGGCGGTTCTAAAAATAAATAAAAAAAGGTGAGTGGCTTATGCCCCTCACCTTTTTTATTATTTAATTTTTGAAATGTACGCTAATTACATGCGTACACTACCGTATAATTCTTACCCGCTATGGCATGAACCATTTTTCGAGGCTTACTTCAAAGTACTTCTGCGGATGGTTGCAAGCAGGGCAAACTTCCGGAGAAGTTAAACCTTCATGAACGTAACCACAGTTAATGCAGCGCCAAACTGCTGGCTTTGCTTTTTTGAAAATGTCACCATTCTCAATTGAGTTCATCATCGCAAGGTAACGCTGTTCGTGATGCTTCTCTGCAATTGCAATAGAATGCATTGCTGAAGCAACTACAGGAAATCCTTCCTGAGCCGCAATTTCTGCAAATTCAGGATACATTTCCATGTATTCATGACGTTCGCCAGCAGCAGCTTCTTTCAAGTTAGTAACAGTGTCAGCAATAATACCTGCAGGGAATGAGGCTGTAATCTCAGCTTCGCCACCTTCTAAAAACTTGAACAGGCGTTTAGCATGAGCTTTTTCCTGTAATGCAGTTTCTTCAAAGATTTTAGAAATCTGAACATACCCTTCTTTATTTGCAACACCCGCAAAGAAATCATAACGGTTACGAGCCTGAGACTCACCGGCAAATGCTGTTAAGATATTCTTCTCGGTTTTGGTGCCTTTAAGCTTACTCATGTATTTACTCCTAACTAATTAGTAATGATTCTTGTTAAGTTCTTTTTTTCTTCTATACCAATATGATATCTATGCGCAAGGAAATTTTAATTAAATTATAAATACTTGAGAAAACACGCATTCACACTACACTTCTTTTCAAGATTCTTAGTAGGCAAAGTGAATTTTATGCTCCACTCATTGTGGACAAAGTGCCTAGCCACCCAGTATACAGTAAGGTGTTGCGTTTGCTGCACACTATACCCATTATGCAGGCGCATTCAAACAACAGGATATTACGTAATGATTGACCTTCATGTTCACACCTCTCTCAGCACAGGCGACCAGACTCCGGCCGCAGCAATGCGCTTTGCCAAAGCGGCAGGTTACCGGGCTATCGCATTTACAGAGCATGTGGACGCCACCAATATGCAGCGAGTGCTGGAAAGCCTGCTGCCTATGATTCGTACCTACTCCTTGTATTCAGGCATCGATTTATATGCAGGGGTTGAGCTTACACATGTTCCCCCACAGCTTATTCCCGACACCATTGCAGAAGCAAGGAAAATGGGCGCACAGATTATTTGTGTGCACGGGCAAACCATTGCCGACATTGTGGATGAGGGAACCAACCTTGCTGCAATTGAAGGTGGCGCAGACTACCTGGCTCACCCCGGACTCATTACAGAACAGGAAGCCACGCTTGCAGCTGAAAAAAATGTGTATCTTGAGATTACAGCCCGTGCAGAGCATGGGCTAACAAACGGCCACATTGTTAAAGCGGCAGGTCTTACAGGCGCTCCGCTTATTCTTAACAATGGCGGGTACCGAGGATACGATTTTATCAATAAAGACAGGCGACGCGCTATTGCACTTGGCGCAGGAATGTCTAAAGAACTATATCAACAAACAGAAAACAATTCGCGCATGATCGTTTCTAAAATGATGATGCTGTAACCACACGCCAGCACCTTTTGATTTCAGGAGTTTTTATGAATTCTGCTCAAAACATTATTGCCTCTGCACTGACTTTTCTGCTTGCACTCACTGCGACTCCTGTTTTTGCAGAACAATCAAGTTCAGCAAACGAAAAAAGCACACAGGCATTTTACGAAACCATTCGCACACACCCGCTTACTCTCCGCGGATTTGTTTCCGGCATGCCTAAGGGCGGCGACCTGCGTGTCAGATTAAAAGAATCTATCTATCCAGAAGATTACCTGCTGCTGGCTGAAAGAGAAAACTACTGCATCACCCTGCCCAGCTACTTTGCAGTGCCCCCGTTAAATAATACGTGCCCTCCAGGCACATCTCCAGCCAAAAAATTCTTTGATTCTGAAGAAAATTATCAAAAAGCCATTAAGCAACTTTCTGCGTCATCATCTTTTAATTCAAAACAAGAACTAATTTCGCTGAACGAAATAACTCCGGATCAATTCGGATACCTGCTCGGTTCTGTTGTGGAAAGCGCAGCATACCAACATCTGGATTATCTTGAAGTACTTCTACCGTGGGCTCCGGAAAAGCTTATAAAAGATGCCGGCAAGAAAGAGTGGAAAGGCACACCGAATGACATGTACTCAACGCTGTCTACCCTGCCAGCCATGTCATCCATAGAAACAGGTAAAGAACGCATCAACTCTTTGATGGCAAGTACAAAAAAGTACCTGCAAAATGGCGTTGAACAGTCTGTCATGATTCGCATGATCGCAAGTGTTGACCGCACACAGCCTGCGTCTTCCGTTTTTGCACAACTTATCTATGCATTTAAAACAGCCGCTGCTGATCCACGATTTGTAGGTGTAGCCCTTACCGGTGACGAAGAACACCCAGTTGCCCTGCGTGACTACGATCTGCAAATTGAGATGCTTAACACGCTCACAAGCATGGAAGCTTACGCCGACGTTAAAACTATTATCACTGCCGGATACCTTGAATTCGGCATGATTCAGCCTTCAAGATTTAAAGATAGAATTCGTATGGCAGTGACCAAAGGGAATGCCACACGAATTAGCCATGGCTCTGCTATCATGTACGAAAACAATCCATTTGAGCTGCTTAAAACTCTTTCCGAGCAGAAAATTCCGGTTGAAGTAGCTCTCACCGGTGAAGAGGTTGTTCGTTCCATTTCAGCTGAAGATAACCCGTTTCCTATTTTACAGAAATACAATGTTCCAGTTGTTCTCGTAACTGAAAACGCCGGGTTAACCCGCATTGATATTACTAATGAATACGTACGCGCAGCACATGACTACAATCTGTCTTATACTGACCTGAAAAGATTGGTGCGAAACAGCCTCGAATACAGTCTGCTTCCGGGTAAGAGTTTATGGAAAAGCGTAAGCCCCTACTCTATGGGCAACGAATGCAGCGATTCCTTAACAAACAAAAAAACAGGTCTATGCCAAAAGCTGCTGGACGAAAGCCCTAAAGCACGCAAGCAATGGAACCTTGAAGCGAAGTTTGTTGAGTTTGAACGCAAAATCTCTTCCCGTTAATCTTCATTTATTCATACTAAAGGCTGCACTGTGAGGTGCAGCCTTTTTTTATCTCCAACATACCGCCATTAAATTACTTTTTTCTTTGCATATCAAGCATCTTCGTTGACTTCGTGCCTTTTATGATTGTACAGAATACCAGATCTAATAAGAGTATAACGCTTAACCTGTCCCGTTTTTTAAAGATTTCTCTTTGCAATCCGATAGTTGTAGTAAGACAACTTCAAACTCGCATAAGAGGCAGTTAATGCTCGACTACTCTAAATTCAAAGAAGTTAGCGAACTTTATTTGAAAGGAAAAAACCGCGAAGCAAAGCATCTTCTGAAAGAACTTCAGACGAAGTATATTTCGCTTTGTGATCAGGTATCTACGCTCAAGATTCAGGTAAAAGAATATGATGACATTCTTCATTTTTCTAAAAACCTGATTTTTGACGGCAACTACTATTGGCTAAAAACAGGCAGTGTCCGACACGGTCCGTTCTGCGCAGAATGCTGTAAAGAAGAAGGGATGCTCGTACGTCTGCCGCATGGTAGTAATAAAAAAATATGCTGGCGTTGTGGTAAACAATACAATGTTCAACCAGCCCAGCAAGCACATCCAAACGAAAGAAAAATGGGCAAAGTAATTCCCCTACATGCCTATGCAGCTTCTTCCGAAAAACTTGCCGACTCTCTCACTGAAAAACAGGCGATACACGACTAACTTATTCAGCGACGTTTCCCCAGCACAGAATCCCGCAACCACTTAGTTAAGTTATACTATAGAGGCGCTACATGAGCACACCCAAAAAACCTGAACATGCACTCATCATCAATGGAAACAGTGCTGAAGCCGCATTAGATAGAAAAATGCTGTTTCGCATTGGAATCCGTAGTGCACTAATAGTAGATTCAGTCTCTGGAACGTTTCGCTCGTTATCCAAGGCTCAGTCAGGTGAAATTGATTCATTTGACTTGATACTCTGCGGTGCTCAGATGAAAGATGGCGACGCTCACTATTTGATAGATAAGCTCAAAAGCATTCGACCCCAAATAGGTGTTCCTGTTCTTGCAGTTTCAACTTCACCGACAAAAGATTTTGTGATGCGTACTCTCACGTTAGGGCACTCATCTTTTTTAGCCCGACCATACACAATGGACGGACTAGTGCAGCAAGTGATTCATGCCGTACGTAATACCTACGGCATAGCAATTCCCACATCTGCACAGCCACAAAGTTCCCAAGAGCCTAAGGCATTACTTGCACCGGAACCGGACACAGCAGACACTCTTTGTGAACGCGGCAAAAAGCTACTGAAAAATCACCACTGGGACAGCGCTATCGAAACGTTTTCTCAGGCCATTTCCCTTAATCCAAAGCACGGTGCTGCCTATGTTGGACGTGCTAAAGCATGGAAAGGGAAAAGGGATAAAGAACAGTACGTACAAGAGCTTAATGTAGCTGGCGATATTTACATGGCTCAACATGACTATGAAGGTGCCGCAAACGCACTGAAGCCACTGTATGAGACTCAGGAAAAAGAAAATCCGTTATACACCACCGCAAAATCACTCCTGCAGGAAGGTGATTTTACAAACGCAGCTTCTGCATACTTGCACGGTGAAAAATTAAGCCCCGGCGTACACCTGCATCAACAAATTTCTCGTGCCTGCATGTTCACAAGAGCCCCGCAGCAAGCTGCAAAAGGGATATGCAAAAAGATTTATGAGCAAGGTCACGAAGAAAAAGCAAAGCTCCTATACAAGAGAATTGTAGGTGCTCCTGCCCGGCGGCACCCCTCGAGGCAGAAGAAGGTAAACTGGCTAGACAGCTATCCAGCGTTATCTGAAATTGTTTCTGTAGCTAAATACAGCTATCAGGCCTACCAGTCATTCCAGCATCCATAATGAAGCAATGACAGGCCACATGCGACAAAATGCTTTTTTGCTCAATCAGTACTAAAAACAAAATGCCTCGAAAGAAATTCTTTCGAGGCATTTTTATGCACAAAAGTCTGTGTACAGGAAGAGTTATTAGCCCTGATCCAGTTCGCGCAAATAGCGGAAAAGTAATTTAGAAGATTTTAACGGCTTCTCTTTTTCCATTTCTTTTTTTGTATTACGCACAAGCTGACGAAGTTTCTGCATATCCACATTCGGATATGAATCAACAATCGTATTAAGTGCTTCTTTATCACCTTGAATCAAGCGTTCACGCAAGCGCTCCAAGTGATGAAAATCAGCACTCTGAGCAGCTTTACCTTCCTGTGCTTCCTCAATACGCGCCCTAATAGGCTCGATATCTACTTCACGAAGCATTTTACCAATATATTGCATTTTACGGCGTTTGGCTTCGTGCTTAGTAATTGTGTGCAGTTCTTCATATTCCTGCATCAAGAAATCCGGAAGATTAAAAGAACGAATAGCGCTGATCGGATAAGATGCCAGTTCTTCTCCAATTTTCTGAATAGCTGTGCTGCGGCGCTTCTTTTCTGAACGGCTTAAATATCCGTCGTCCTCTTCAAATTCCACTTCCTGTTCATTATCTGTAACCATCTTAGACCTCCAAGATGGTCTGCTTCTACCGCAGGGAATTACATTCGTAAAGCCTCTGCATACACAAGAGCGCTTTTCCTCACACAAAAACAGTCATTATCTAAAATTCCACAACGCGCTCGGTAGCTCCACATAAAATTCAATATCATGTCTCGGCAATTCAATAAGCAACATCAGAGTATCTGACGGCTCCAATCTGAAAACATTATCGAACAAGCGGGAAATAATTTCATCCCGTGTAACTGCCGATTCACTTGCAACCTGATCTGCGGCCGAGCGCACAACGGTTGTTGCCTCATGGTGCAAAAGAATCCGCTCTGGATCAACAGGAACGGCTATTTCCCCAAACCGTTCTGTTTGCAGTTTCTTTGCTAAATAGTATTGTCTCATTGATAATTGCATACTATCTCCGCGCTTGAACAGCCTACCGATACATATTATACTAAATCACGATACAACGTGTACGGTGGCTGTTTATTTCAGTTTACAAACCTGTTGTTTAACCTAAACGACCACATTGATTGAGGCATCTGTGCAAACATTTCAATTTTTTGCTCAGGCAAAGATATAGCCACTACAAGCGGCCCTGAGGGTTCAATGTAGTATATATTATTATAAAGGTGCTTTTGGAGGTTATGATGATGTAGCCCCAATCTTTCTGCTAATGTTTCAGCACTCTTGATTAATGCATCTTTTCCATCATCGTTTAGTTTTATATCCTCATAATCAATATGAATGGCACCGGTTGCGTTATACTCAGTCTTAATTTTTTCAATAATCTCTAGTCTAACATTGGATTCTTTCATGTGCTGCTCCTTCTTCTACAATAATAGGATTTTTATCTTACTATAATGCAACACAAAGAATGCTGTATCAAAGGCTTTCAGATATACAATTTTCTTTGTTCTCTGTAACTCTCTTAGTCTTTAATTATTGTTTAGCAACCACGCTTTTTATATTACAACACATCTTATCTCGACCTTACCGTTAATAAATTACATGTAAGCATGACATAGGTACTACAACAGTGCGAACCCCATTATACAGAACTATCATCCGTTACATTAAAGTTGCACCGTTTCCACATGCAACCGCGCTAACATTGTTGTTTGTAGCTACAACACTTTACATTGAGGCCCATTTCATGCTGAATAATGGGGTTTCTGTCTATGGGACTGTTCTTTTTGTGCTTTCTGCACTTTTTGGCTGGGGCGTTATTTTATGTCAGGCTGACGCCTTTTCCCGCTTCAGAGAATTCAAAAGAATCAAAGCTATCTTTTCGCGCAGAGGATTCACCCCGCGTATCCTCAAGCTGGTCTCTACTTCTCGCTGCCAACGCGATGCTGCCCTTCTTGCAGCAAAAGAAACAGGACACCGCCACCTTACTGCTACCTATTTTAAAAAGCTTGGCTATCGCTGGTATCATATTATTCCGGATGCAATATCCCGAAATCCTATGAACTTCTTCAGCTCAAATTTTCTGCGATCAACCTTTCTGCCCCGCAAAGACACTTTGCAGCAATAAAACCGTTTTAATAGTGAACAAAGTATGCAACCATGCTGTTTAACAAATATACTACGGCGCAGTGCCCATCATAGCTGCACCGTTGTTGAGCAATACGGAGGCACTATGACAAAAACTATTGATCTGACTCTTTCTGTTACTGAATCCCCACAGGATCTCGCCCGCCATGCCGCAACAATCTTTGTTGACCGTTGCCACGACGCAGTCGAAAAGCGCGGAGAATACAACGTAGCAATTTCCGGCGGCCATACGCCGAAACTCTTTTTTGAAGTTCTTGCATCAGCGCAGTTCTGTGCGGACATTCCATGGGAAAAGGTAAACTTTTACTGGGTGGATGAACGAAGTGTTGGGCCGGATGATGAGCAGTCCAACTATCGACTTGCAAAAGAAGAGTTGCTTCATAAAGTATCAGCAACCCATTTTTATAGAATGAAAGGTGAGATCAATTCGCAGGAAGCTGCGGATGAATATGAAAGCCTTCTCCGTCGCCACTTCCAACTTGCCGATGGCGAGGTTCCACGCTTTGACTTCATCCTGCTCGGGATGGGACCAGATGGGCACACAGCCTCGCTCTTCCCTGGGTATGATGGCATAGAGATTACCAACAGACTGGTAACAGATCAGTATATTCGTGAAATGGAAGCTTGGCGCATTACGCTCACGTTGCCTGTTCTGAACAATGCACGTGCATGTGTTTTCCTCATTCAAGGAAAAGAAAAACATGGTGTACTCGTAAAGGCTCTCGACCTGTTAGGCGAAAGAACACTACCAGCTCAAAGAGTTCAGCCTCATAAGGGAAGACTCTACTGGGTTGTTGATCAAGACGCATACAATGGTTAAATTTATATAAAAAAAGCCCTTGTTCCTAGGAACAAGGGCTTTTTTTATATTCACATTTACGCGTCAGTAACATCATCTATCAAGGCATTACCGTTTGTAAGTTCCACAACGGCATCTGAAAAATTCTTCGCGTGTTCTTTCGGCATCTCAACAACAAAAGTGACATCCGCACCAAAAGTTTCATCAAGTACTTTTATCTCATACTCCGGTAGCATTCGCTTAAATAATGTCACGGCGCTATAGTCCATAATGACCTCAAGCCGTACCGGTGTAATTTTCTCTCGAGTAGGTATTGTTTCCAGTCCAAGCTTCACCATACCGGAATATGCACGAACCAGCCCACCGGTACCTAACTTCGCTCCGCCAAAATATCTTGTAACAACAGCAGCAACTTCCCCTACGTCAGCATGCAGCAGCATGTTAAGCATGGGTTTCCCAGCAGTACCGTGCGGCTCTCCGTCGTCACTCATGCCTACCATGGCAGTCGTTCCGGGAGGCCCCGCCTGATACGCCCAGCAGTTATGCGTGGCATCTGGGAACTCTGCTTTAACAGCAGAGACAAATGCCTTTGCTTCTTCCACGGAAGGAGTATGAGCCAGCGTTACAATAAACTGGCTCTTCTTAATGCTATCTTCAACACGATACTGTTTCGTATCTGGAATAAGGTACCTATCTGACATGCAATCCAAATACCCCTCTGAAGAGCTCCTTGCAATTCTTTTTACGGCAATAAAAAAGAGAGCCTCATTGTGAGACTCTCTTATAACATTCTATGAACTATCCGACAGCTATATCGCTTTAGATGTCGCCATCAGGTAAATCTCATGCGGGTCAAGAATCAGAATTACAGAACCATCGCCCATGATTGTCGCACCGGAAATACCTTTAAGATCTCCAAGGTATTCACCAAGTGGCTTAATAACGATCTCCTGACGCTCATGCAGCTTATCTACAACAAGTCCGAGCCTTCTATCGTTATCATGAATAACAACTACTGAGAGCACGCCTGTTTCTTCAGAACGCGGTAAGTCGAGCAGGTCTGACATGTAGACTAGACCAAGAACTTCACCACGCAGTGTAACAGCTTTACGACCATTCACATCCGTAAGACGTTCTGCTTCGATTTTTGTTGTCTCAGAAACAGCATCAAGCGGGATTGCAAATTCTTCACCGGCAACATTAACCATAAGAGCGTCAATAATAGCCAGTGTAAGCGGCAGAGTAAGAGTAAAACGAGTGCCCTTTCCAAGTTCGGAATTAATGGACACGCTACCCTTAAGGTTTTTAATATTAGTACGAACTACGTCCATACCAACACCTCGGCCTGAAATATCTGTAATCGTTTCAGCAGACGAGAAGCCCGGTGCAAAAATCAGTTCCATTGCTTCTCGATCATCAAGGAGCTTTGCTTCATCAGCACCGAGAATACCTTTCTTAACAGCAACTTCACGCATTTTTTCAGGATCAATTCCTTTACCATCATCTTCAATTTCGATGGCTACGGAGTTACCTCGGTAATATGCGCGCAGATGGACTGTGCCTTTGCCCTGCTTACCTGCTTTCAGGCGATCTTCTTCAGACTCTACACCGTGGTCCATTGCATTTCGAATAAGGTGAACAAGTGGATCACCGATAACTTCGACAACACTTTTATCCAGTTCTGTTTCTTCGCCTTCCATAATCAGTTCTACCTGCTTGCCGCTTTTGCGAGAAAGATCTCGAACCAAACGCGGGAAACGGGAGAATACTGAAGACACGGGAACCATACGAACCTTCATGATTGTATCCTGAAGATCGTCGGAGATACGTGCCATTGCGTATGTTGTTTCAGTCAAAGACTGAGCAACTTCCTGAATGTCTACGTTCTGTCCGTCTTCAAGGTTACGGGCAAGCATGGTGTACCTATTTCGGTTAATGATAAGCTCACCGATAAGGTTCATCAAATGGTCAAGCTTTTCATGGTCAACACGAATCGTACTGGAAGATTTAGGCTTTTGCTGTTTTGCAGGTGCCTTTTCTTTCGCCTTTTCTTTCGCCTTAGCTGGCGCGGGAGTTGCTGCCGGTTTTGGAGCTGTCTTCGCTTCCGGCTTAGGTGCTGCTTTCGCTTCTGGCTTAGGCTCTGGTTTCGATGCAGGCTTAGCTGTTGATTTAGGTGCAGGTTCTGCAACTGGCTTAACCGATTCTACGGGTTCAACCGACTCAGTTGACGCAGTTGGCGCAGCAGTTTTTGGAGCTGGCTTAGGAGCTTCCTGAACCGGTGCTGGTTCCGGCTCTTCAACAAGAGCATTAGCAACAAAAGAAACAGGAGAATCGGCGTTGCCGGAATCCGGCAATTCAAGATTAAGTTCCAATTCTTTTTGCGGCTCAGGGGAACGCTCACCCACACCTTTTAATCGTCCACTGGTATCAATGCAAAGAGAGAAAACGGTCAACTCTGCATCAATCATATCGTTCAGAATTTCAATTTCCTGAAGCAACAAATCGAGCATAAGTGCAAAGTCCATGTCGGCATTTCGACCGGAATCCACAAGACCTGCTGTACGCTCTGCTTGAACACGTGGCTTATCATACTGCATATAGCTGCATGAATTCTGCGTGGTAACAAGGCTGCGATACAGGCTGTTAATATACTCTTCCTGAGAAGAATCTTTTTCTAATTCTTTGACTGCAAGTTCTACTGCAACACGCTGCTGAGTAAGAGTTACGATGAAGATATCCATGTCTTCTTTGTCGTACTCTGGAATCTCTTCCACTTCTTCAACAGGTTCTTCCACTGGTGCAGGCGCTGGTGCGTCCTTAGCAACTTCAGGGAATTCACCATGCTCTACAGCGTGGCGCAATACAGATAAAATTTCGGAAAGATCGAACTGTGGAACAAGACCGGATTCAGCATCAATTTTATTAACAAGTGTATCAATAAAATCTACACAGCGAAGCAAGGTATCAATAAGTCCCTGAGTAACAGGAAGCTCACCTTTACGAGTTCGGTTAAGCAGTGTTTCAGCTTCGTGTGTAAGGCTGTTCAGCTCATGAAACCCTATAATCCCGCTATTACCTTTCAAGTTATGGAAAAAACGGAATAGGTCATTTACAAGAGCATCGTTATCATCTGGATTCTGCTCAAGTTCTAGAAGACCATTACTCAGGTCGGCTGTGTTCTCAATGGCTTCTTCAATAAAGTCTCGTAGATGTCCCTCACCAAAAGACGTGAGCGAGTAAGGCTCGCCTTCCGGAAGGTCTACGACAACACGGCTGCCGGTATCCAGCTCAGCTTCTTCTAATTCAATAAAATTGTCTTCCTGCACAGCTTCGAGAGGCGTATCTTCAACAGCGGCAGGTTCTGGTTCATTAGATTCAGCAACACTTGCTGCCGGTGCCGGAACATCTCCAGCAAGCAGCGCATCAAGTGTCTGGTTAATCGGCTCAGTTGCTACGTCGCCTTCCTCCCCCTCATTCTCAAGGTTATCGATGATCTTACGTAAAGCATCTGTAGCCTCAAGAATCACATCCATTATCGCAGGAGTGGCTGCCATAGTCCCTTTGCGCAACTCGTCCATGATGTTTTCAGCACGGTGCGCAAGTGTGTTCATTTTATTGAGACCAAGAAAACCGGATGCGCCCTTTAATGAGTGCATCGGCCTAAAGATTTCATTCAATAACGAGGTATCTTCCGGATCTTTTTCAAGTTCCAACAAGTTTGGCTCGATAGTCTCCAGATGTTCTTTTGCTTCGATAATAAAATCAGCAAAAATTTCCGGATCTAAAAAATCTTGGCTCATACTTTGTCCCCAAATGGATGTAGTGAAAAACGCATAATGCAGGCAAGCCCAACAACCGCCTACTCTCTGTCTAATATAATATCGGTAGTATTTTACAGATAATTAGAAAACATAAAGAAAAAACAAACCGATGACGTGCAGAACGCATTTAGGTCACAGAAAAGCTACTGCAAGCAACCACTTGCAGTAGCAAAAAGATCACAACGTCGGTTAGCCAAGTAACATTCGAACGTTTCGAACCATTTTTTCCGGCTGTGCTGGCTTTACCATGTACAGGTTCGCTCCAAGGCTCATACCAAGCTTGATATCCTGCTCCTGTCCTTCAGTAGAAAGAACAACTATAGGCATGTCCCGGTATGTGTCCTGCTTGCGCACGTTTTCAATGAAGGTAAAACCGTCCATGTGCGGCATGTTGATATCTGTAATGATTAGATCAACAGCTCCACAGGAATACAATTTTTCCAAACCATCAAGACCGTCTTCCGCAGCAGTAACCTTAAAGCCTTCATTTTTCATAATAAACGCTACGAGATTTCGAACTGTCTTGGAATCGTCTACAATCAGAATATGTTTACTCATTTTTAGCGCTCTCTATCCTTCAAGAATGGCTTCAACAATATTATCAACAGAAATAATACTTATGAGCGAGTCTTCAGATTTCATTAAACCAAAGATATACTGAACTGCGATTCCCAGATGTGATTCAACAGCCCAGTCAATGGAATCCTGCGGCACTCTGTACATGGTGTGTACAGTATCGATAACAAGCCCGAACTGAAGTCCGTGCCGTTTACAAACCACAATAAATTTATCTGACCGCTCTTGTTCTTCTAAACCAGCAATGCCGAGTAATTCCCGCAATTGAATAATCGGCGTTACTATTCCTCGTAAATTAATGACTCCGGTCACAAAGGGTGGTGCAACGGGAAGTTTGGTAGCTGGCAAGCTCCGGATTACTTCCTGAACTGCGTTAATTGGAACAGTAAATTCTTGGCGTCCAAGAAAAAAGCTGACCATTTGCAATTCGCTTTCATTACGAAGCTGTTCAAGTAAATCTGGTTCTCTCTCTAAGCCACCCTGCCAACTTCCCTCTCCAGCCACTGGAGCCTGTGTCTCAACGTCTGAACTGTCTTTCGTAGCGGATTGGCTTGCAGAATTTGCAACCACATCCTGAATAGGTTCAGCAACTGCAATCTCAGGAGCCTGCGCTCTTGGTGCAGTAGACGAGACTTTAGCCTCATCTTCTTCAAAAGATGAAGGCGTATTCATCTTTTGGACAAGTTCTTCTGCAGGAGCAGCAAGCGTAACTGTCGGAATCGGTTCTACAGTTTCGGAAGTCTCATACGATGAGCCAACCGCAGTAAGAACACATTCCGGCTCAATGGACTTATTCAATCCAAGTCGCTCTAATGCTTCTGCTTCATTCACCCCAAGGTACTTTGACATAAATGCTGCTTCAGCCGCAGTAAATGTACTTGCGGGTTCAGACTGCACTACATCAAATAAATGATCTTCAAAATATTCTTCAGGAGTTTTTACCATAAGCTTTCTACCTCTTTTGCCAAAAGCTCATACCCACGTGCCCCACGGCAGGATGCATCGATTTCGTATACACTCTTACCCAGAGCACTTGCGTCCCTAAAACGGGTATCAACTCCAATTACTGAGGAAAACATTAAATCCCCCATTTTTCTACCGAGCAGATCCAGTACCCTGCGGCACGCCCCCGCTCGCTTATCATACATTGTAGCCAATGCCCGATACGTAACTGGTTTTGGCAGAACCTTATTAAGGGTGCGTAGTGTATCAAAAAGCAATTTCAGCCCATGTAACGCTAAAAAATCTGTTTGAATGGGTATAATTAACAGATCACAAGCAACAATCGCATTTACCTGAAGCATCCCCAGCTGGGGCGGACAGTCCAAGAGGATATAGTCATACTGATCACGAACCTCTTCGAGTGCAGATTTAAGCAAACTGCCCTTTCCATGTTTTTCCTTAAGATCAACCTCGAGCTCTGAAAGCCTGATAGATGCAGGTGCAACGTCAAAATATTGACCATCTTTTCTATCGATTAACTGCTTCCATAACAACGGCCAAACCTTACGCGGCGCTGTAAACAAATCATATGTTGTGCGCTGCACTGTATCCGGAAAAAAACGCAAGTGGACAGAAGCACACGCATGAGGGTCAAGATCCATAATGAGAACCTTCTTATCCATACGTGCCAACGCTGCACCGAGGGTGACAGTTGTGGTAGTTTTTCCCACGCCGCCTTTTTGGTTGGCGATAGCCAGAACTTTGGCGTTCAAACTATACTCCTCTACAGGATGCCCCGCTGCTTCAGATTAAGAATCTTTGCGATAAACGATTGCACCCTTATGATGTTCAGGTCTAAATGCCCGAGATATATTATGCAATGACTCAGAATGTCCAATCAACAAGGCACCTCCAGGCTGGAGGTTATCGTAGAAAGAACTCATAACCCGAGTCTTCATTTCATCATCAAAATAGATGATTACGTTTCTACAGAAAATAATCTGAGACCGCTCAATCCGTTTCATCTGCAACTTATCGTTAAGGTTCAACTGGTCAAACCTAACAAGTTTTTTCACGTTATCTGCAAGATGATATTCCCTTCCATCCTTCTTAAAATACTTACGAGTAATTTCAGGAGGAGTGGTTCGCAGCGCATAGTCGGAATAAATTCCGCTCTTTGCAGCGCCGAGAACTGCAGTGGAAATATCGCTTGCTGTGATCTTGATGTCCCAGGAAGCAATTTCAGACTTAAGAACCTCATGCAAAATTATGCCCAAAGTATATGGTTCTTCACCGGAGGAACAGCCAGCAGACCAGATACGGAGCCTGCGGCTACGTTTTGCTCTGAGTGCGTCCAACATTTCTTTAAGCACAACCTCTTGGAAAACCTTAAGTTGTGGTGGATTTCTATAAAAACTTGTCTCGTTTGTCGTAATCACTTCGTAGAGTTTATTCAACTCTTCTCTGCGGTTTTTATCGTACCGAAGGTAGTAGTAATATTCACCAAACGTTTTAAGATTCAAATCTTTCAGGCGTGCTGCCAATCTGTTTTCAATCAGGTACTTTCTGTTGTCAGCAATATGAATCCCGCACAAATCGTAGATATGATCTCTGATTTGGCGAAACTCTTCATCACTGGCATGAAGCTCCCGTTGAAAACTTGTGGATCTCGAGAAAAGTGATGACACATGGCCCCCCTACTATCTGCTTCTGATTTGATCTGCCGCTCGTTCTGCAGCCTCACAAATCTCCGGATCATCGTGACTCATCATGGTTAACAGCGCACCGAAACAACGTTCTGTGCCCATTTTACCAAGCATTTTTACTACCTTATGCTGAACAAGAACACTTCTTGCCGCAAAAACATTCAGCAATGGCTCCACCACTGTATCAGTGTGCAGGTCACCAAGATGCTCGATTGCGCGTACAGCTACCCAGTCATCTTCGTCATTCAAAGCTTCAATAAGATCAGCCTGGTAGATTTCAGACTGAGTTTTGCCAATCATATCAATGACTGCAAGTCGAATATCTCTGTTGCTGTCATGGAGCAGAGCCTGAACTTGATCAACAAGAGTTGCAGGTTCAGAGCTTAGCGCAATCAGTCCTTCCAGTGCTACAAGTCGAACATCAACAACAGGGTCGGAAAGTGCTTCTTTGAGCAGCTCAACATGAACATCATTCATGGATTTACCAAGAGCGTAGACTGCCATCATGCGCTCTGTAGCATCTTCACTTTCCACTCTGGATACAAAACGAATCCAAAGCATTTCATTATTCATGGCGACTGCGGCTTCTAATGCTGCATCCTTCACTTCAAAGGACTCATGAGACAGCATTTCGAAAATCATTTCTGCACTCTCAGGAGAATTTGAATTCTCACCAAGGAAGTACAATGCTTTCTTAAGAATCAATTCATCGGTGTGTTCTTTCAACATATTCTGGAAGAACTCTTCCTCTGAAGAACCAGCAGCTTTAACAAGCACTGTAATGAGGTCGCGCTGTACAAACAGCCCTTTGTCATTGAATACGGAAAGAATAGTCGGAATGGCTTTCTTCATCTCGTCTTCAGACATACGGGAAACGGCTTCCGCCGCAACACGCAAAGCAAGCTCGTTGTCTTCGAGGAACACGTCCAGCATGGCGTTATTACAACCAAGATGTGCAAGGCACTCTACAGCGGCAATAAGCTTATCGGTATCGCGATCAACATTGAAAGTGGCGACGGTGCTCATCACTTTCTGTGTTGCCTCATCACCTTTGGCGGTTGAAAGACCACGTAAAGCTGCAAGCTGAATCTGCTCATCTTCATCTTCAAGAGCAGCAAGCAAAGCATTGTTAAACTGATCCCGCTTTTCAGCCGGAAGCAATTCAAGAGTCTTATCCCCCAAAAGCTGGACAACAGCGCGGCAAATTTTATTTTGTAATGGTGCAGGTGCTGTTTTCATCTGTTCTATAAGCAGTGGGACAATCTTAAGGTCACCCATTTCACCAAGTGCTTCAACAATCATGGAAGCTACAAGCGGAGTGGAATGTCCAAGAGCACGAACTAACGCACCGGCAGTCTGCGCTGCACCAATTTTAGTAAGAGCTTCAATTACAGAAAACTGTACCCACTCTTCATCTTCCAATGCTTGAATCAGACTATCTGCTGCATCAGAAAAGCCAAGTTCTCCCAAGCTGACAGCAGCCTGATAACGAACGTTAACTTCTTCATCTTTAAGCAGAGCATCACAGAGTGGTGCAACAGCAAACAGACTATTGGAAGAACCTAAAATATCCGAAACAAAAATTCGAAGATCAGGATCTGTGCTACCAAGTTGGCTCATCACACTTTCGAGATCGTCTTCGGCAATTTCGCGCAAAATATCCATTGCAGCGTTACGTACCGGAGCTTCTTCGGAAGCAAGTAATGGAATTACTGTTTGAACAGTTTTTTTCCCGCGGATAACACGAAGAGCACGATCTGCAGCTTCCTGCACCCCTAAGTTGCCTTCCTGTATATGCCGGATGAGTTCCGGAACCGCGCACTCCATCTTTTCTGAACCTGCAACAAAGGCTGCATCACGAACGGACTCGGAATCATCAGAGCGTAACTGATTTAAAATTTTGTCACATCCAGACATACATGTACCTTCTTCGTTAGCGGAAATTCCGCATACATTATTTGTAAATGCTTGCCATCAGAGCTGCCGCCATATCATCGATATCCAAAATCTCGTCGGTCAGCTTTGCATCCACAATGGCCTTTGGCATTCCGTAAACAACACACGAGGCATCATTCTGAGCTAGAATATAGCCGCCTCTGTTTTTTAATTCACGAATTCCAAGCAAGCCATCATTCCCCATACCAGTAAAAATTGCCCCCACCGCACGACGTCCTTGTGCTTTGGCAACAGACTCGATCAACACGTTAGCAGATGGCTTATACAACGCATCGGCAGGCTCTTCCTTCACCACAACTTCCATTCTGGAACCACGCTGCTGCAACACAATGTGCTTTCCCCCCGGCGCAATATATGCAGTGCCGGGTGCGATTGGCTCAGAACCTGATGCTTCTTTCACTTTAATCTGACAAACACTATCAAGGCGTTTAGCAAATGGACCGGTAAACGCAGCAGGCATGTGTTGTGCTATTAAAATAGCAGCAGGGAAATTTGCGGGAAGTTTAGATAACACCTTCTGCACCGCAGGAGGGCCGCCAGTAGAAACACCAATGGCGACAACATCACGCTTTGGTCTCCCGCGCATAACAGGAGGTGCTATGCGTGCAGCAGCCTTTGCCGCAAGTGGCGGTCGACTGGTGCGTGGAGCACGGATTTTACGGCGAGATACGTGTTTTACTTTTTGTTGAAGATCTTTTTCAATTTTGACGATCTCAAGAGAAACCTTGGAAAGCTGCTTTGGAATAAAATCAACAGCACCAAGCTCCATAGCTTTAAGTGTTGACTCTGCACCTTCCATAGTAAGGGAACTGATCATCAAAACAGGACGCGGCATCTCCATCATAATATGTCGGAGTGCCGTAAGGCCGTCCATCTGGGGCATCTCGATATCAAGTGTTACAACATCAGGATCGTGCTGTCTGATGACAGTAAGTCCATCTGCACCGTTACGTGCTGTTGCTACAACTTTAATATCTGGATCCTTCTCCAGCATTGTTGTCAGCGCTTTCCGCATAAAAGCGGAGTCATCTACTACTACAACCCTAATCAACAGAATCTCCTGTTCACATTTTCCAACGGATCAGTACAGTATGCACATTCTTCCAACAGCAACATACTGTATGTCGCTTCCTGTCTGTTTAGAACACCATAGAGAATTCTAATTATTTTACAATAGGCAACTATTCGCTATTTTAAGGAAAAACATTTTTTGCATGCATTCTCCATACAGTACCAGCTAACACTTCGCGAGCATGGCTCACATAATACAAAGTACTGACTCTCATAAACCATTCCGCTGCCTACAACAGCAACAAAAGCTAAAGTAAGAACAAAAAAAGCCGCGAAACCATGTTTTGGCATCGCGGCTTTTACATTCTATGTAAAACTACTTGTATTGCAGAGTAACAACTGTAGTCACAAACAGACCGCGGCTACAATTCTTATCGGCAAAAACAAATTAATCTGAAGAGGAAAGTCTAGATACTTCTACCATTCCTTCTAGTGCACGGAGTTTATCAATAGTTCTGTATAGATGTGCAATGTCTCGCACCTCTACAGTAAACTCCATTTCGGACATTCCATCCACCATTGAATGGAACACGCCTGCATCAAGGTTAACTTTTTCCTGCATAAGCAGGTCACTAACCTTTGCCATCATCCCCATAATGTTCTTGGCGATCATTTTGATACGAGCAGGATACGGTTTATCCTCTGTTCCATCCCAGAACACGGAGATAAGACGCTCAGCTTCAAGGTTCTGAACATTAGGACAGTCTGACGTATGAACAGTTACACCGCGTCCACGACTAATGAACCCGATGATAGCTTCGCCCGGTACAGGAGTACAACAACGCGCGAAGCGAACCAGCACATCATCAACACCCTTAATACCCACACTATTTGCAAGAGTCTGCTCAATCCGTTCATCAGGAGCCGCCTCTACTTCTACTTCTTCAACTTCCGGCACTTCTTTCGGCTGAAGACGCTGAAGAATCTTGCGAGGAGTCAGGCGTGCATACCCAACCTGTGAAAGCAGTTCATCCACTTCCTTCAGATTGAATTCATCTGCTACCGCTTCAAACGCTCCCTCTTTGAGAGCCTTCTGGACGTTAATATCCATGCGGCGTCCCAATTTTTCCAACATCTCCTTACCAAGGCTGATGGAACGGGCACGTTCTTCCGTACGGATAAAGTGGTTGATACGGGTACGTGCTTTTGCAGTCTTTACAAAACGCAGCCAATCACGACTAGGATGTCTGTGCTGGTCTGTAATAATTTCTACGGTATCACCATTTTTCAATGGAGTAGAAAGTGGAACAAGCTTGCCGTTTACTTTTGCACCGGAACATTTATCACCAACATGTGTGTGAATCATGTACGCAAAGTCAATCGGGCTCGCCTCTTCCGGTAATTCTTTTACATCACCACCAGGGGTAAATACGTACACTTCGTCTTTAAACAGGTCGAACTTCAAAGAGCGCATAAACTCTTTGGAATCCGTTTCCATTTTCTGCCAGTCGAGCAGTTCGCGCAGCCATGTAAACTGCTGCACGTCACGGGCTTTCAGACGTCCGCCGCCACCCTCTTTATACAGCCAGTGTGAAGCAACGCCGAATTCAGCCAACTGATCCATTTCATCAGTACGAATCTGAATTTCGATGCGCTCACCTTCCGGCCCCACAACAGTAGTATGGAGACTCTGGTACATGTTCGCCTTAGGCATGGAGATGTAATCTTTAAATCTACCATGAACCGGCTTCCACATTGCGTGAACAAGACCAAGTACAGCATAACAATCGCGCACATCTTTAACGACGACACGAAACGCAATGATGTCATGAACCTGATCGAGCGTCAGGTTCTGCTGTTCCATCTTGCGATAGATTGAATAGCGGTACTTGATACGCCCTTTAATCTCAGCTTTAATGGTGTTTTCACCCATCATTGATGAGAGTAACTGAATCACGCTCTGGATGTATTCCTGCCCTGAAGTTCTGTTTGCATCCAACCATTCAGTAATGGAGCTAAACACTTCCGGACGCAGGTAACGGAAACTTAAGTCTTCAAGTTCCAGTTTAATACGGTGCAAGCCAAGGCGGTTAGCAAGAGGGACATAAATATCCATAGTCTCTTGCGAAATAAGTTTTTGCTTATGAGTCTTCTGGAAGTCGAGAGTGCGCATGTTGTGCACTCTGTCCGCGAGCTTAACAATAAGAACACGGATATCTTCCGCCATAGCAAGGATCATTTTACGGATATTTTCCGCCTGAGCTGCTTCCTTGCTTGCAAATGTCATCAAACTAATTTTTGTTACACCATCGACAACATCCGCTACTTCTTCCCCAAACTGAGCATCAATGACTTCAATAGTAGCAGATGTATCCTCTACCGTGTCGTGCAATAATCCCGCAGCAATGGAAACATCATCCATACGCATACAGGCAAGCTCATAGGCGACAGAGAGCGGATGCGACAGGTAAGGCTCACCGGAAAGGCGAGTCTGGCCAGCATGCGCAGCAGCAGAAAACACATACGCTTTCTGAATCAGAGCTACATCCGCATCGGGACGCAACTCTGTTACTTTATCTAATATTTCCTGAATCCTGATCATGGATTAGTTTGCAACCTCGTAACGCCTCTGGCTTTTAGGAACCCACCATCGGTCTAAATTATGCGTAATGCCTGCCGGTGCAGGCTCAATTCCTTTAAATCGCTTGTGTACGATCGGTAATGCATATGAAACGAATAAGAAGCAATATGGCTGATCCGTGTGCAAAATTTCCTGCACATGATCATACGCTTCCTTACGTACCTTCATATCGAGAGTATTCCGACCGATATCAAGCCATTTATCAAGTTCCGGATTGATATACTTAATAAAGTTCAAGCCACCGTCTTCAGCCCGTGAAGAGTGCCAAACTGTAGAAATATCCGGATCCTGAAGGATGTTCCACCCCAAAATAAGTGCGTCAAAGCGTCCCTTATTCAAAAATTCTTTGATGAATGCTGCCCATTCAACAGTTCTAATAGTGACCTGAATACCAATATCTTTCAACTGACTTTGAATGATCGTGGCAGTTTTTATTCGTGCTTCGTTCCCCTGGTTGGTGAGAATTGTGAACATGAACGGTATGCCATCCTTTTCAAGCATGCCATCCGCATTTTTAACCCATCCAGCTTTTTCTAATAATTCCATTGCCTTATTCGGATCATAGCCGTAATCTTCGATCTCTTTATTGTACACCCAAGTGCCCGGCTTGTATGGCCCGATGGTTGGCTTGCCCTGTCCGAATAAAACCCCTTTAACCAGTCCTTCTTTATCGATTGCGTAAGAAATTGCTCTTCGAACAGCTGCATCTTTGAAAATCGGGTTCCTAAAATTGAACCCTAAAAAGGAATAGCCAAAGGATAGATATCTGTACTTTGTAAAATTCTCTTCAAAATATTTACTGTCGGTCTGATATAAATACTGCTGCGGTGTAAGTGACATCATATCCAGATGCCCTGCCTTTAATTCCAGAAACATCGTCGTTGTGTCTGGAATAACGCGGTACACCATTTCATCTAGGTATGGTCTTCCAAGAAAGTACGTGTCGCTTGCTTCTAGAACAACCTTCTGGCCTCTATCCCATTGTTTAAATTTAAACGGGCCTGCACCAATGGGCTTTTCAGAAAGTGGAGAGTTGGAAATATCTTTACCTTCCAGCAGATGTTTAGGCATTATGTCCAACATCCAACTCAATAATATACGGGCAAGAGGTTTTTCGTATGTTGCTTCAAAGGTATACTTATCTATCAAAGTAAACTTTTTTACTAAAAGGTAATCTTGTGCATACGCTGTAGGTGTATTGGGATCGATATACAATTTGTATGTAAATTCTACATCTTCCGCAGTAAGGGGTACTCCATCTTCCCATACAACATCTTTACGCATCGTAATGCGTATTTTCTTTCCTTCATCTAAAACTTCAAATGATTCTGCTGCGTATGGAACAATTTTTAAGTCTTTATCGTACTTTAGAGGGGACACATAAATATTTGATGCAACCTCGTGAGACCCAGCATCAGAGCTCAGCATAGGAATCATATTTGCTATATCGCCAATTGAGCCTAAAATAATGCGTCCACCGTATTCCGGTTTCTGAATATTTGTTGTATTGTCTCCAACGGCTCTTGCGGATTGCTTGTTAGCAGAAGCCGCAGAGTTGGATGCAGATTGCTTTTTTTCAGCAGGAGAGCTGCAACCTGTTAAAAATAGAACACATAACAGTGCTCCCAAAAGCACTCTATTTTGCAAACTGCAATGCATAGCATCCTCACTATTGCCAAAATCATCAGATAGAGTATCCTGAGTAGATACAGAAAAAAATATTTAAGACGGTAGAGGTAACGCTAACAAACTTCTACCTTATTGAAAACTGATTGAATTTTGAACAACCTTATGCCCCTTTGCTATAGGGTAACATAGCGGGACGCCTCTTTAGGCGTTACATACTCCACAAGGAGCTTTTTTAGATGGATGAGGCTTCCGCAAAAAAACTGCTTCATGAATTGGTATCGAGTACCATTCCAGAATATATTATCGAAGGTTCCCAATACCTTCTCGACTCCGGCGGAGTTCAGAAGATTAGTGTTAAAAAAGGGGACGGATTCTGGGACATCTCCGGTACAGTTCAAGGTGAAGATTTTCAGATTTATTCTCCGAAAATTTCGCTGGATTTCCACGAGAACTCCACAAACTTCATCTGTAACTGTCCTGAGGCGTTTTCTGGTGCGTGTCGTCACGTAGGTGCCGCTGCTCTCAAGTTCATCCCTTCTCTTGAAGAGGGGGCTACTACCGAGGCTGCTCCTGCGAAGCCACGCTCAGACTGGAGACAGAACTTCAGATCCTACTTCTCTACCGAACTCGAACCAGAGGCCGGCAGACACTACCTTCTTTACCGTTTTCACCCAGAACCGGGCAGATTACAGGTTTCGTTCTTCCGTGCGAGACAGAACAAATCTGGTTTGTCCACAGTGCATAACGAAATTACAATCCAGCAACTCCTCGACCATCCGGACTGGCATGAACAGACACCGGGTCTTGCAGAGCTGTTGGAGCAAGTCGGTAAGTACAACGACTATTTCGGACATCGTGTAGAAATCCCCGATGGTCTTCTCACGTGGTTTCTCTGGACTGTTAAGAATGAGTACTACTTGTTCTGGCAGGACACAGATAAGCCGTGCCGTATTGAAACTACAACCATGCAGCTTAAGCTCAAGCCTGATCTTGAGGAAGCTGGTCTCACCTTTGCGGTAATGATTGAAGGAAGCGGTAAGCAACCTTTATCAATTACTGAAGAGGACGTATCATTCCACGGCCAGATGCCGTTATGGGTTTGCTGGAAAAAAGGGTTCCACCCTGTTCACACTACACTGGACGCTATGCTTGTTCAGGATCTTGTGCAGCATCCTCCACATGTCAGCCGTGATGATATCCCTGAATTTCTCGACAGAGTCTGGACACAGTTCCCGACGTCCGACTTACATGAACCTGAGAAGTTTCTGGAGCACATGGAACCTATTTTTGTTCCTGGCACGTACAACCCGAAACTTTTCCTTGATGAAGAAGGTTCACTGCTCACTCTGGAAATTCAGAACTTTTACGAGACAATTCACGGAGAATTCTTGCTTCCGGGCCCTAACCCTGAATTTATGACAGGTAGTTATGGATTCGAAGGCACCACATACCTCATTCGCCGCATGCAGGGTGAAGAGGCATTTCTTGCTGAAAAATTGTTGGAAATGAACTTCCAGCCTCGTAACAACCGTATCTGGTTCCTCGAACCTGAGGAAGCTATTACCTTCCTGTTGGATGCGTACCCTAAACTTATTGAGCAATACCGAGTATTCGGTGAAAAAGCGCTCTCCAAGTACAAGGTTCGCCTTGCCACTCCGGTTATTAATGCCACCGTGGAATCCAATGAGGACGAAAAATGGTTCTCTCTTGATATTGAAGTTGATTACGATGGCCAGAAGGTTCCGATCGATCTTATTTGGAAGGCATGGTCTCAGGGCAAACGCTATGTTCAGTTGAAAGACGGTTCATACACTAGCCTGCCAGAGTCTTGGCTTGAAAAAGTTGCGCACAAGCTGCGCGCTATGGGCCTTGACCCTGAAAAGCCACCACAGCAACGTTTTGAACAATACGAAGCGCCGGTATTGGACAACTTGCTTGATGACCTTCCTGAAGTGGAAACTGATGGATTCTGGGATACGCTGCGCGAAAAAATCCATACCTTCAAAGAAGTTACCACTATCAATCCGCCAGCGGGCCTACAGGCCACACTTCGCGGATACCAGCAGCAGGGTCTCAGCTATCTCAACTTCCTGCGTGAATATGGTTTCGGTGGCATCCTTGCCGACGAAATGGGTCTTGGTAAAACAATCCAGACTCTGTCCTTTATTCAGCACATGGTAGAGCGTGGAGACAACGGCCCTAACCTTATTGTTGTTCCAACCTCTGTTCTCCCCAACTGGGACCGTGAGGCCGCTAAGTTCGTACCAGAACTCAAGCGTCTTATTATTTACGGAACCCGTCGTGAAAACATGTTTAAACAGATCAACAATTCTAACTTAGTTGTAACAACATACGCCCTGCTTCGTCGTGACCTTGAAGAGTTACAAAAGTATGAGTTTAACTCTATCATCCTTGACGAAGCACAGAACATTAAGAACCCGAACACCATCACAGCCCGCTCTGTTCGAAAAATCAGTGCCCAGCAGAGACTTTGTCTCTCCGGTACCCCGATTGAGAACAACCTGTTCGAACTGTGGTCTCTCTTCGAATTCCTAATGCCGGGCTTCCTTGGTTCACAGCACGCGTTCCAACGTGGTATTGTGAAGCCTATTAAAGATGGTGACGTAGAAACAATCGAGCAACTGCGTACTCGCGTAAAACCATTTATTTTACGCCGTACAAAGGCAGAAGTGGCAAAAGATTTGCCGCCGAAAATCGAAAACGTTCAGTACTGTGCACTTGCTGAAGAGCAGGCAGAGCTTTACCATGCCTTAGCTTCCAAGCTTAAAGAACAGGTTATGTCTGACGTGGACGAACGAGGCATGGCACGCAGCCAGATGTCTATTCTGGATGCACTTCTCAAGCTCCGTCAGATTTGTTGTCACCCGCGCCTTCTCAATCTCAACATGCCTGGATTTACGACAAACCTGCCTTCCGGTAAGTTTGAAGCATTCAAGGACATGATTACTGACATTGTTTCTGAAGGGCACAAAGTACTGGTATTCTCACAGTTCGTATCCATGCTGCACATTATTCGCTCATGGTTACAGATTGCAGATATTCCGTACGCGTACCTTGACGGTACATCCAAAGACCGTTTCGATCAGGTAGACAGGTTTAACGATTCACCGGATATTCCTATCTTCCTTATCTCTCTGAAAGCAGGCGGTACAGGTCTTAACCTGACAAGTGCTGACTACGTTATCCACTATGATCCGTGGTGGAACCCTGCTGTTGAAAATCAGGCGACTGACCGTGCTCACCGTATTGGTCAGAAGTCTCAGGTATTCTCATACAAAATGATTTGTTCAGATACTGTTGAAGAAAAGATTCTCAAACTTCAGGAAATGAAAAAAGGTGTAGCTGACTCTATTATTCCTGGTAAGGAAGCATGGAAATCACTCACCCGAGACGATCTTGAAATGCTGTTCGATATTTAATTCAGCAAGACAAGCAATAAAAAAAGAGGGAACCAAATGGTTCCCTCTTTTTTTATCTTTAAAAACTGCCCAACGCTTAACTTTGGTTCGCTCTACATTTGACGATAAAATCTACGTGATAATGCTCGTCATGGCGAACCCATGAACGTCTTGTAGAAAATTGAACATACTTTTTCAAATGAGGCCAACGAATTGTCCCTGCTAATTGTTTCTGTAATGCAGGATCAAAAATAACTCTCCATATCTTCACACCGCTCTCTGCTGCTTTCTTATGCAACCAGTAGATATGTTCAGTCATTGCCTCAAAATCAATCTGCAAATCATCCATCCGGCCTCTGCGATCAAATTCTATTGAATAGCCAAGCTTATTGAATACAGAACAAGGCAGCGGAACAGATTGGCCCTTTAAATTTCGAACAGGAACCATAAAATCTACAGAAAGACCATTTTGGTGTGTCTTATGCGGCTTAAAAGATCCACCGGACTTCCACCCTGTTTCACCATACACAAAAACTGCATCAGGCATTGTCTGCTGCAGTGCTTTGTAACTAGCCAACACAACGTCTGCAACTTTTGAGTGAACGTACGTTCTGCCTGCAATCCATCCAAGGTTAGAATATGCAGAGAAATTCAACCCAGTACGTGGAAGCCTGACACCACCTGACAAATGACCAGATCGTGTTTCACCAAAACAGATACTTTCGTCAGCAGAAAATGCAGGAAGACTCGACATCAGCAGCATAACCACTAACGTCAGCCCCCTAAAGAGCCTTAAGCGAAACATTAAAACCTCTAAAGGGCAGCCACATAAATGCGACTGCCCATAATTTACATACAAGACAGAGATTCCTACAACACAGCAGCTAAACAGCAGACCTATGGGCGGAACCTTCTAAGACACCTTTCACAAGCTCTGGAAGCTGAGCAAGGTCTGGACTGATAACAAATCCTGCGTCACGCATGGCTTGTAACTTCAGTTCGATACCGCCTGAATTCTCATCAAGAATCGCACCGGCATGCCCAAGCCGCTTCCCCGGAGGGGCTGTACGTGCAGCAATGAAAGAAACTACCGGCTTTTCAAAGCCCGTCATTCTAACATAGCGGGCAAGTTCTTCTTCTGCTGAACCACCCACTTCACCCAAAATAAGCACTGCATGAGTATTGTCGTCATTGCGGACAAGTTCAAACAGATCTGTAAAACTTGTTCCGATAAATGAGTCACCACCGATGCCAACACAAATCGACTGCCCGATTCCAGCTTGCGAAAGTCTGTCCGCAGCTTCATAGGTCAGAGTGCCGGAGCGGGAGAAAATAGCGACATTTCCGGCAGTGAAAACATTTGCCGGCATAATGCCAATTTTGCATTGTCCGGGAACTATGACACCGGGAGTGTTCGGTCCGATAATATGTGTGCTGGAACCTGAAAGGTCTTGCAATGCAGACAGCATGCTGGCCTGCGCAATACCTTCAGTAATACAGATAACCCAAGGTATATCTTCTGTTGCTGATTCAGCAACGGCATCAGCAGCGAATCCGGCAGGAACAAAAATGATTGAAGCATCGATGCGGTGCTGTTTCTTTGCCTCGTGCACAGAGTTGTACACAGGAACACCCATAACTTCCTGACCACCTTTAAATGGCGTCACACCTGCAACAATATTTGTTCCATATTCCTGCATTAAGGCAACATGACGTTGAGCAACCTTACCGGTAATACCTTGAACAAGCACTTGCGAGTCTTTGTTTAATCCCAAAACATTAGCCACACCTGTGCGTGTAAATGGAGGCACTGAAGGCGGCAGCGATTCTGTATCCAAGATAAATTCAACGGTCGGAGCATCAGCAGGTTTTAATCTATTCAGAGTGTCCAACGCTTCATTCATTTCGCTGGCAATGAATACATTTTCTACAGAAGCTTCCTGCATCAATGCGCGGCCTTCTTCAGACTCAAAGCCTGCCATGCGAATAACAATTGGCTTTGGCGCTGGCTGTCCTTCAAGAACGGCAAGCAATGCGTTACCTACTTCTTTACAGGAAACAATTCCGCCGAAGAGGTTAATAAAAACCGCCTTCACATCATCATTTCCAAACAGAAGATCAAGAGCACGTTTAATACGTTCTCTGTCTGCGGCACCGCCTAAGTCCATAAAGTTTGCGGCAGTCAATCCATTAAAGTTCAACAAATCCATTGTCGCCATGGCAAGCCCTGCACCGTTAACGAGAATCCCCACCCAGCCTTTAAGTTCTACATAGCTAAGTCCGGCTTCACGGGCGATGGTTTCTTCGCGGGAATGATGTTCAGGGGTATAGTATCCACCCAACATGCTTGGATTCAAATCCACCACGTTGTCATCAAGTTCAACCTTACCGTCAAGAGCCATCCACTCGTCCTGCTTTGTAATAACAAGCGGATTAATTTCTGCCATGAGCAGGCCAAATTTTGTTACGGAACCATAAAGTTTTTTCACGAGATCACAGAAACCGGCATAGTGCTCTTTGCCCACGCCAAGTTCAAAAAATGCAGCCCGCAAATGATGATCTTTCAAACCGGAAAGAAGATGAACTCGTTGAATAAGCGGCTTGGCTGCCTGCGTAGAATTTTCTACTTCAATCCCGCCGGCTGCGCTTACTGTGAAGAGAAGGTCTTTGCGCTCACGGGAGAGCACAAAAGAAAGGTAGCATTCTTTTGCAATATCGGTTGCCTGTTCCACTCGAATGAAAGGAACCGTATTGCCTTTGATTTCCATGTTGAAAATTTTTTCAGCTTTCTGATAGAATTCTGACGAATTATCCGCCCGCAAAATCCCACCGGCTTTTCCGCGGCCACCTGTAAGAACCTGTGCTTTAAGGTACCACGGTGGCTCCATATGCTCAGGAACAGCTATCGTATCAGGTGTTAAAAGAGTTCCCTCTGGGGTAGTAATTCCAGCCTCGCCAAACAACTTCTTGCTCAAGTGCTCGTTCAGAAACATGGTGCTCCGTCCGTAAGATGAGAATTATCAGTCATCAAGTGTTGGAACCATTCGCTGGACAAGAATGTTCGTGTACGGCCTTCCGTACTGGTCGGCTATGAGAAGCTTGCTTCTTATACCGCGTGCTGTATCAGTCACAATATAGTGTCTAAGTCTACAACATGCAGCATATGCCCACACGTTACTCAATAATGCTCATAATAACATTACGAAGACGTGTTCCGACCAAAGTCTCATAATTGCATAACAGCGTTAACATCCAGCATCCTCAGCCAGCACATACTGCGTCTCTTATTAATAAGCACGCGGTATATGGGCATATGTCCGCAGGGCTAGTACCATACGGCACTCACTGTATGTACAGTTGGTAACTGCACATCCGAAGTCATGCCGGTCATGCCGACATGAAATAATATAAGAAAACCAGCAATGCGCCGTCGCTATGGGGAAGACGCATTACTGGAATCGTCTACAATCTGATAGTTAGCTACCAAATCCGTTGGTTACTGCTAGTAACCTGCATCTTCGTTAATCAAAACAATTTTGATGCGCTTTGGCGGGAAACATTTTTCAGTAATTGTCCAGATATTACAGATGCGTTCAGGACTGGAGCAATCCAGACACTGGCCTGTTTTTTTACAAGGAGTTTTCATATCCAAACGCATGGTATTAACAGGTGCTACATAATCTTTAATACGGAACATTGCATCATCAACAGTTTCTACCAGCTTGTTTCTACTGATAAATAGAACAACATGCTTTGGTCCGAAGTTTAATGCGGCAACACGGTTACCGGTCATATCAAGGTTGATGAGCTTACCGCATTCGGTCACACCGTTTGTGCCGGTAAGGAAAAGGTCAGCCAACAGGGACTGGCGACGCAGTTCATATTTTTCTTCAGCGGAAAGTGACTTATCGTATGGATCAAAAAATTCTAGTGCTTCATTTGAACGCACATCGTCAAGAATTCCAGTATCTGCAAGCGTAACTGAACCGCCAATAGCCACGGTTTTTACACCCTTGAGAGAAGACATAATTTCTTCATCAAATACTTTTTTGGCATCTTTGACAGAGTTTGCCATAAACACTTCAAAGTTATTCTTTTCAAGAACTTCTTTCAGTTCTGCCAGGCGTAAAGTCCAAAAGGTATCAATCGGGTTGGTCATATTATTAATCCATACTGGTTTTAAAGGGTCTATCATCAGTATACAAAGCAAGTCGCTTTTCATACCTCGCCAGCTGATAAGGCGCCAAACGATATTCAATACCACGAGTCAGTGCTTCTTGTTGCGTAGCTACAGCCTTATCAAATTCATTAGACGATGCATACGCAGCTGCCAATGAATCTAATACACGCGGATGTCTTTTGCTTCGCTCAAGAATTGGCAGTAAAAGGTCAACGGCACGTTGTCCATCACGAACAAGGTCTGAAGGGCATGTTGCTAAAAACCACCCTGCTTCATTTACCGCTGAAATAGAATCTGAAAGGACTAGAATCTGTTCCATGTCTACTTTTGCCAATGCATATTTTCCAGCATCATTCAGCACCTGCATTCGGGAAACGAGTAATCGAGTATCACTAGGCGTAATTAGTAGACCTGCAGTTAAATCTTTCAACGCTGCCGGTAAATTGTTAGTGGTGCGCCACAAAGCGGCGCGGTTTAACAATGCTTCCGTGTATTGATCATTAATTGCCAATGCACTGCTAAAATCACTAAAAGCAGCATCAAGTTTACCTAAAGCAATTCTGCAATATCCTCGATTATTATAGGCGACTGCGTTGCTTGAATCCACTCCGATAAGCTGCGAATACATAAGCTCTGCGGCAGACGACTGACCAAGCTTTTGCAGTAATCTTGCCTGCGCCATCATCAAGTCGGGTCGGGAAGGTTCCAAGGCAGCCGCTTTTTCCAACCAGAAATAAGCAGTGCCGTGTTCACCCTTCTTGAGTGCTACCTTATACAAATAGTACACAGGTTCAATCAAATTCGAATCAAGTACATTTGCTGTTTTCAATAATGGTTCAGCAGCATTATAGTCCTTCATTTCATACGCTACGATACCGCGCGCTGTAGGAATAATTGCTTGTTCATCGCCATATTCTTGCACCGGTCTCAACGCATCATGCGCTGCGACAAATTTTTTACGGTGTGCATATGCAATTGCAGCATACCCATGTGCCTGTACATATTCTTTATGCAATTTTGCACGCAAGGCTCTGTAACGATTCTGTTCACGTTTTTTTTGACGCTTTTCATCCCTATCTGCTGAAAAAGAGAGACGATTTCTTTTCTTCAACTCCGGCTTAACGAAGCCTTTTTTATATGCGTCAAATCGTTTTGTAACCGTGCCCCACTTTCTTTGTACATATGCATCCTGCAAAGACTTATAAAGGGCATCGTTTTTATCCAGTTGTTGCTGCACTACCCACGTCACTAAATCTTTAGCTGACGCAGGAGATGTGATGCTTATACAAAAGCAAACGGCGAGGAGGAATACTCCCACGCCGTTATAGTATTTTTTAAAATCCATACCGCACGTACTCCTTGTCCCTGCGGTTAATACTCTGCACATATCGATACTTTTCATTTGCCCTCGCCTGCTCCAAAACTTGTCGCCCGATAGCAAGACAGCGATCGCACGCGCCAACTGGCACCTCAACCCCCAAGCTTAACGGGTTCAATGATGAACATGTTTCAAGGCGCAAAGTTCCTGAACAGTCAGGGCACAACACTACAGATTCTATCTGACTTTCGCTGATACCATCAGTGTCATAATAAATATCTTTAGCGCGAACGATAAAATCGCCGTCGCGCTCGTAGCCCTCTTTTTTCACTAACGCATCGATATCCGGAGTAGATGAGGCAAAATAGCCTGCAAGTAACTCGTTAGAGAGTTTTTTAATATACTCCGTTACCTGTTCTGTCTGAGCATAACGCTGAGGATTATAGTCAGGCTCAGCAACATGCTCATAATCAATACCTGCCATTGCAAGGCAGATTCCAAGATTCACATACGGCAACGCACCCTGAATAGAATAGCCGCCTTCCAGCACAGCAATGTGAGGATTCAGCAATTCATTCAGCCTTGCGTATCCGCGTGCTGAAAAATTCATATTCGTGATCGGATCAGAGTAATGATTATCCTGACCCGCAGAGTTAATAATGATGTCCGGCTTAAATTCATCCAACACGGGAAGCACAACATTTTCTATTGTGTACAGAAAACCCTCGTCAGATGTATTAGGCGGCAACGGGATATTCAATGTCTTTCCATATGCATTCACACCGCCGCGCTCAGCAGGAAATCCACTTCCTGGATACAATGTCCTGCCATCCTGATGCATGGAAATAAAGAGTACATTCTTATCATTCCAGTACACATCCTGCGTACCATCACCATGATGACAGTCTGTATCAACAACAGCAATTTTGAGTGCACCGTATGTTTCGCGGATGTACTCAATCATCACTGCTTCCATATTAATGTTGCAGAACCCGCGCGAGCCATGAACGGACTTCATCGCGTGATGACCGGGAGGACGAACCAGCGCAAACGCCTTGTCCTTTTCCCCTTCCATCACCAGCTGTGCAGCGCGAATCGCTCCACCGGCTGAAATCAGATGCGATTTGGTACACACACTTTCCACATTCGGAAAACAGAAATGGGTACGTTCCACATCTTCGAGCGAAGCAACCAACGGCTTGTATTCCGAAATTCCTTCGACATCAAAAAGTCCTTCTTCACGCAACTGATCCTGCGTGTACAAAAGGCGCTCTTCCCTCTCAGGATGAGTTGCGCTTATTGCCCAGTCATATGCGGGGAAAAAGATTACCCCTAAAGAATTTTTAGCTCGTAGCATACGTTCTCTTCTGCCTGCAATCGCCTGTCACATATTAATGACTTGACAACTATTGATTAACCAACATTTTCTGTTTTCATTATTGAGATAGCTGTTCGCATACGATCAACGATCTGCTCAAATACTCCATCAGGGGTTACAGAAGCGTCAACAACAGCAAAGCGTTTGTGATTTAATGCAGCCCAAGTGAGGTAGCCTTCGCGTACGCGGGAGTGGAATTCCATAGCTTCTGCTTCAAAACGCCCTTCAGCACGGGAGAGACCTTTTTCGATATTACGGGAAAGCGCACGACGCAATCCGATCTCCGGCTCTACATCAAGAAGCAATGTTACATCCGGCCATAAGCCAGTGGTTGCAACTTCGTTGAAGGAGTGCAGCAGGTTTGGATCAAGCCCACGACCATAGCCCTGATACACAACCGTTGAATCTGCATATCTATCGCAAAGAACAACCTTTCCAGCTTCGAGTGCCGGTTTAATAACCTGCGCAACATGCTGTGCTCTATCAGCAAGGTAGAGGAACAATTCTGCTTCGCTGGTGATGTCTGTGTTTTCTGCATCAAGCAGTAAAGCACGGAGAGTTTTACCAAGCTCACTGCCACCCGGCTCACGGGTAAGCACTACATCATACCCTTCTGATTCAAGCCAGCCGTGCAGCTTTTTTAAAACGGTACTTTTACCGGAACCTTCCATTCCTTCTAAAGAAATAAACATATCTCATCCTTCGGTATGTTTGAGCCTTAGCAGGTTGCAAACAATATATGTTTCTCGATTGCCTTCGGCGAACGGGGCTCTGCCCCTGTACCCCGCAAGGGGGACGCCCCCTTGACCGCGATTAGTATTACTTAATGGATAATGCTTTGGTAGTCAGCCCAAAGCTAAAAGTCATCTTCTTCGGGGAATCCCGAAGCTGAAAACGGTGATGGCGAAGCAGCACCTTCAGGAGACATTGGTGTGGAGTTATCTCCAAAAATTTCATGAGGGGCAGGAGGTGTCATCTTTGGTTTAAAAATGAAACGTCCCAATGTATTCTGATATGGTGTCCAGCCCGTATCACCATCTTCAAAATCGCTGAACAGGCCACGAAGCTGTGCAAGCTTTGCATCTATATTATCTGCATAGTGCAATACAAGCGCTTCAGCCGTAGCAGGAAGAACTGGAGAACCCCATTCCCTCTGACCATGATGCCCGAGAATCAGATGCTTAAAGTGCATCTGCAATTCAACAGACAAACCAGAGGCAACAAGGTACGGATCTACTTTCTCCAACCCGATGTTGATATGCCCGATAAGGCGACCTTCGTCAGTATAATCTTTTACAAGACCAGCACTCAATTCCCACGCTTTACCAATGTCGTGGAAGATAGCACCAGCAAGCAAGACCTGACGATCAAGCTCCGGATACTGGTCACAAAGCTTCATACACAGCTGTGCGACAGACAGGGTATGTTCAAGTAAGCCGCCCAAGTATGCATGGTGAACGTTTTTTGCACCAATCGCGCTTTTGAACCGAGCTGATACTTCTGCATCAGCGAGAGCAGATTCGACAAATGTCATCCACGGGGTATGCGTGAAAACAGACGCACATAATCCAAGCAACTCTGCGTACATGTCATCAGGGTGACGTTCTGCTGCTGCTACAAAGTCGCCCATATCTAATTCTTCAAGGTCATCAAAACCAAGAATTTTCATATGCTCGATGTTTACATCTAAAATATCGCGGTACGTACTGGCACGACCTTTTACAGCAAGCATCTGCCCTGCAGCTATTTCAGGAAACTGCTGAGCAAGCGGACTCCAAGCTTTCGCACCGATTGAACCGGTTCTATCAGATAATTCGAGTCGCCAATAAGGACCATTCCTAGCCTGAGCAAGTGTAGCTTGCGTAATGGCAAAAATAGTCAGTACTTCATCATTATTGGAAATATCTCGAACAAATTGAATTTTTTTGAGGTCCATTTTATACCCTGAAGAAATAAAAAATTACGTTCCAAAATAGCCGAAGAAAAAGCTCTTATCAGCAAAGGCTAACATCTCGTAAATGTATCATATAACCACAGCTAACTTCTGACTTTCACAAAGCCGGAAATGTGGTGTAAAAGACAAATAGTATTCATTGGCAAGCACTAAAATAGTGCGGTGGATGTTTGCAAAAAATGAACAGTAGAATATCTACGTTGCTTTTTCCACTCGCCAACCACATGCGCCAAAGACAAAACTTCTATCATTAACAAAGATATGCTTCCTGTTTTTTAAGGAAGTTGTCAAACCATTTGATGTTTACAAATACAAGCACTTGCCAGAGGTTCTTATGATTATTGCACTTACAAATGATGACGGTATTCAGGCACCCGGTTTACGCGCCATATACAAGGCTCTGACGGACGCAGGGCATACTATCCACTGTGTAGCTCCAGTTACCGAACAGTCCGCTGTAGGTCACGCAGTTACTCTTTCCATGCCGCTCCGCATTAAAGAATTTAAAGAGAACGGATTCCGCGGCAAGGGAGTCTACGGTACCCCTGTGGATTGCGTAAAACTCGGGCTCACCAGCCTTATTGATGAAAAAATTGATCTTGTCATCTCCGGAATCAACGCAGGCGCTAACGTAGGGCCAGACATTCTGTACTCAGGCACCGTTTCCGCAGCCACAGAAGGCGCAAGCATGGGCTATCCTTCCATGGCGGTATCATTTGATAACTTCAGACCGGAAAACCTGTCAGAACAAGCTGAGTTTGCGGTCCAGCTCGCAGAGAACCTGCCATGGAATGCACTACCAAAACGATGCGTTGTGAATATCAACTTCCCGAACATGCCAATGGAGCAGACTAAAGGTTTACGAGTATGTCCGCAAACCAGTGCGACTTGGAAAGACTGGTATGTACACAATACAGATCCTCGTGGCGGCAGCTACTGGTGGCTGGATGGAAAAATACCACCGGAAAATGTTGCAATGGGAACAGACCGTGACCTGTTGAACCAAGGATACGTGACCCTCACTCCGCTGAAATTTGAATTTACGGACGAGGATACCATGTCTGCCCTATCTGTACTCAATATTGATCAGTAGAAAAGACTGCACAGCAATTTTCAACAGCAATTACTCTGTTTTATAAAGCGTTACCTGTACCGCACTGCCATTCTCTACCGCAGTGCGGTACAATCTTTAAAAAAAATTGAATAAAACAAACTCTTGGGAACAGTGGATTTAACGATTGTTCACAAAATATTTTTTAATAAATGTACTGCTAGCTATTGCAGTTTGTTTACTTTGCTTTTATGAGCACCACGTGTAAAGTACACATGTTTGACGTCAGTACGGATTTTTATTCACACGTTGGACTGTATATACCAAATTCAAGCTTAGTCTATTAATTGCCTCTTTGTTGAGTTCATAGCGGCGCTTTGATGCGCTAGAAGTGTAAACGGTTAACTTACCGATCGATCCATACACGCCCATGGTCGAGCACATTTATATGTAGCAAAGTGGCACAGTTAAGCTTATGTGTTTTCTATTAGTAATCATAGAATTACGGCTTGTTATCCGTAATATCATGACTACCATAATATTTTTTTGAGGAGGTCATTATGCCACTTATCGGTACTAACGAGATGTTTGCTCGTGCATACAAGGAAGGCTACGCAGTTGGTGCGTTTAACGTAAACAACATGGAAATCATTCAGGGTATCATGGAGGCAGCTCAGGAAGAAAAAGCTCCTCTTATCCTTCAGGTTTCCGCAGGCGCTCGCCGCTATGCAGGTCAGGTCTACATTAAGAAGCTCATCGAAGCTGCTCTTGTAGAAACTGATCATCCCCTTGCTCTGCACCTTGACCATGGTCAGGACTTTGAAATTTGTAAGCAGTGCATTGACGGCGGCTTCTCTTCAGTTATGTTTGATGGTTCCCACCTCGACTTTGAAGAAAACATCGCTATTACCAAACAGGTAGTAGAATACGCTCACGATCGTGGCGTTGTTGTTGAAGCAGAACTTGGCCGTCTTGCAGGCATTGAAGATGACGTACAGTCTGACAAATCCATTTACACTGATCCTGATCAGGCAGTAGAATTTGTAGAGCGCACAGGTTGTGACTCTCTTGCTATTGCTATCGGAACCAGTCACGGCGCATACAAATTCACCGGCGAAGCTCGCCTTGACTTTGCGCGTCTTGAAAAAATCACCAACATGCTCCCTGAGTACCCTATTGTGCTCCACGGTTCTTCTTCCGTGCCTCAGGAGTTTGTTGACATGGCAAACAAGTACGGCGGAGACATCGGCTCTGCTAAAGGTGTTCCTGAAGACCTGCTGCGTAAAGCTGCTACATACGGCGTTTGTAAGATCAACATCGACACAGATATCCGTCTTGCTATGACAGCAGTTATCCGTAAGCACTTTGCAGAGAATCCTACCCACTTTGACCCACGCCAGTACCTCAAACCAGCTCGTCAGGCTGTAAAAGATATGGTTCAGCACAAGATTAAAAACGTGCTGGGCTGCTCTAACAAGATTTAACTCACCACCGCTAGGGAGCTTTTTCATGGCTGTAAAGCTTGGTATCAATGGTTTTGGTCGTATTGGTCGCTATCTCGTTCGTCTTCTCGCAGACGATCCTGATCTTGAAATTGCGGCTATTAACGCTCGCGCAGACAACGAGTCTCTTGCTCATCTCTTCAAATATGATTCCGTTCACGGAACCTTTAAAGGAGATGTTGAAGCAAACGAAGAAGGCTTTAAAGTTAACGGTAAGCAGATTCTGGTTACCCGTTGCGCACGCGGCGAATGGACTTGGGGCGATCTCGGAGTTGAGATCGTCGTAGAAACCACCGGTACCATTAAAGACCGTGATGGTCTTGCAGAGCATATTGCATGCGGTGCTAAAAAATCTATCATTTCTGCACCCGGCAACGGCGTGGACGCAACCATTGTTATGGGCGTTAACGAAGATACATACGATGCTGAAAAGCACCATGTTCTTTCCAACGCATCTTGCTCCACCAACTGTCTTGCTCCGGCTGCTAAGGTTCTCAATGATGCTTTCGGCATCAAACATGGCCTCATGACAACCATTCATGGTTACACCATGGGCCAGCGAATCCTTGACGGTTCACATAAGGACCTGCGTCGCGCTCGCGCGGCTGGCATGTCCATGATCCCGACAACTACAGGCGCAGCAAAAGCTGTTGGCTTGGTACTTCCTGAACTTAAAGGCAAGCTCGACGGCATGGCTATTCGTGTGCCAATTCCTGACGGCTCTCTGATTGACCTTACCTGCACTGTCGAAAAAGACACCACTGCAGAAGAGGTTAACGCAGCCCTTAAAGCAGCAGCTGAAGGCTACTTGAAAGCTAACCTTGGCTACTCCGACGAACCGCTCGTTTCCGTTGATTACATCGGCGACACACACGGCGGCGTTGTAGACAGCCTCTGTACCAGCGTAATGGATGGTAACATGGTCAAAGTTCTTGTCTGGTATGACAACGAAGCAGGCTTTACCAACCAGCTCGCACGTCTCCTGAGAATGGTAGGCGCTTCCCTGTAGAACTCATCTGAGTTTTGAAAGAAAAAGCCCGTTGCTCAAGCAACGGGCTTTTTTTTATACCTCCGGTGGGCAAGGGCTCTGCCCTGCACCCGCAAGGGGGACGCCCCCTTGACCGCGAATATGCTCAAGAGACTTCGTGGGCTGACTGCAGCCCCCAAATATTTTTCATTATCATACTATACTCAACCAAACTTAAACGGGGTCAAGGGGGCAGTGCTCCCTTGCGGGGATGCAAGGGGCAGCGCCCTTTGCCTCTCGGAGAGCCGCCGGAGGCATCACAACACCCTAAAAAAAAGCCCCTGACGCACTAAGTGTGTCAGGGGCTTCATTATTCTATAGCAATAAAAACTACAGCTCGTTAGGCAGTTCCTGAAGTTCGGAATATTTGAACACAGGACCGTCTACACAAACATATTTATCACCGATGTTACAGCGACCACAAAGGCCAACACCGCATTTCATACGTTTTTCAAGTGTAGTAAGAATTTTTTCATCTTTAAATCCAAGCTCATTCAAAGCCATGAGAGTGAATTTAATCATGATTGGAGGGCCACAAGTAATTGCGTAGCCGCTGTTAGCAGGATTGATTTCTTTCAGTACGTTCGGGATAAGACCGGCTTTCTCGTGCGGGTTTTTGCCCCACTCTTCAGACGGATTATCTACGGTAAGTACTACATCGATATCATCACGGCCAAGCCACTCTGCAATATCTTCCTGATAGCTCAAATCCAGCGGTGAACGAGCACCGTAGAGAAGAGTAATCTTACCGTAATCGTCACGGTTATCCAACATGTACACGAGGAGTGTACGCAGAGGAGCCATACCGATACCGCCGCCGATGAAGGTTACGTCCTGCCCTTTCATTTCTTCAGTCGGGAACGCGTTACCAAGAGGAGCGCGAATGCCAACTGAATCACCAGCTTTAAGCTGATGAATGCGTGCAGTAACTTCACCTACGAGCATGATGGAGAACTGAAGGTAGTCCATACGGGTCGGAGAAGAGTTAATTACGAATGTAGCTTCACCAATACCAAAAACAGAAAGCTGACCTACCTGTCCTGGTTCAAAGGTGAATTTTTTCATAACTTCTTCGTTATCAAAACGAACACGGAAGGTTTTAATGTTGGATGTTTCTTCCACAACTTCCATGACTGTAGCCATCTCCGGCAGAACTGGATTAGCTTTCATTACTTAGACTCCTTCTCAGCGCCGCGAGCCTGTGCTGCTTTAACAATCGCACGGATATCCACAGAAGCAGGACAGCTTTTAATGCAACGACCACAACCACAACATGCAATATACTTCTCATATGATTCTGGGAAGTAAGAGAATTTGTGGTTAACACGGTTTTTGAGACGTTTTGCTTTAGTAGAACGCGGGTTATGCCCACTGCCTTCCAAAGTGTACTGGAAGCTCATGCAAGTATCCCATGAACGTACGCGCTTGCCGGTAGTACCGGTTGCTTCATCAGTAATGTTGAAGCAGTAGCAGGTAGGACAAAGGTAAGTACATGCGCCACAGCTAAGACAGCCTGCAGCCTGCTCTTCCCAGAACTCATCGTCATCAAACGCAGCAAGAAGCTTCTCAGGAGCATCGGAGAAGTCATGTGCTTCGCCAAGCATTTCACGAGTAGCTTTTTTAACTGCTTCGGCTTCTGCACATTTTTCAGCGCCGTCTGCAAAGAAGCTTGCTTCAAGCATCTTTTCACCGCATTTGGTAACAGCTTCAGCAGCGTAGCCGCCCTGTACAGGAGTAAGCAGAACGTCAGAGCAAGATGTATCAGCAGGGCCGCTTCCTACTTCGTGACAGAAGCAAGTGGACTCAACTTTAGTACAAGCAAGAGTGACGAACATTGTATGTTCACGACGTGTTGCATAATAAGGATCACGGATGCGATCATTATCGAACACTTTATCAAAAACCGCCATACCGCGTGTGCCACAAGGGCGAGCACCAAAAACTACTGCGCGTTCTTTTGGCAGAGTTTCTTTGATGCGAACAGAGGTACGTTCTGGGTTTTCAGGATCTTTGTCGTATTTATATGTAAGCAGAGTTTCTGATTGTGGAAAAACTGCTTCTTTTGCTGAACGCACAGGCATGCGGTCAAGAACCGGCTTACGGCCTTCTCCAAACGGACGGAAGGTCACGGTTCCGCCGTCATCCACCGGAACAAACACTACGTGGTCTTTAGCAAGAGCTTCGAGCCACTGGTTAGTGTTTTCGTTTGAGATAAATTTGCAAGCCATGACTAGTGCCGCTCCTCGATAGTTGGTTCTTCAACTTTAAAACACATAAGCGGAGGAGTCTCTTCCGCGTTGGTTCCTGCATTGTATGCAAAAACATCGCGTACAATACCGGCCATTTTGCGTCTTAACAGCATAATCGGAATATCCATAGGACATGCGCGCTCACATTCACCACATTCTACGCAACGACCGGTGAGGTGCATTACGTGGATAAGCTGGAACATGAAGTTGTTCTGCACGTCTACCTCTTCGCTTAACCATTTGGTTTCGCGAGAGTTAGCGAGGCAGTGATCTTTACATACGCACATTGGGCATGCGTTACGGCATGCATAACAGCGGATGCAACGACGCATCTGGTCCTGCCAGAAAGTGAATCTTTCTTCCATGGACAGTTTCTCGAATTCTTCGAGAGCCTTATCCTGTTCAGATTCTGCTTCCTTGCTGGATTCTTCACCTGCAAAGTGAGTGCACTGCAATGTGTTCGGGTAAGAGCAAGTTAAGCACTTATCTGCACACAGTTCAGAAAACGGTACGGTTTCTTTGTTTCCATCAACTTCGATAGTTACGGAAGCACCGCTGTTCTCGATAGATTTGATGTAACCAATATCGCCGAAACGAGCCTGAAGTTTTGCATGGTTGAGCACACCGTTACAGCCGAAGCCGAAGATGGTGAGGTCTTCTAACTTAAGAAGATCTTCCTGAACAAGCTGGATAACGGAACGGGAATCACACCCTTTCAGTACGAGACCAACCTTTTTACCACCGCGCATTTCGCGCAGGTAAGAAGCCGGGTTCACCACACAGAATTCGTTAACAACGAGCTTTTCAAGATCTTCTTCAGAGCGAATAAAGAGAGGGCTAGTGTGCAACGCATCGTAACCCTGCTGCCAACCAATAACTACATCCAGCTCAGGCAATGCCTGACGGATTTGTTCTTTAAGTTCTGCAAGAGCCTGCATTACGCTTTCTCCTTATGGCACGGGCACTCGTCGCCAAGGGCAACAGCAGCCGCGATTTCTTTCAGACACTCTTCATCATAACCGGTGCCACCAGATAATTTTGGTGCCGGGCCGAGTTTGTGAATACGGTCTGTAAAGGAAGTAACAACATCCTGCCAGCGCTGGCCTTCAGATGCAGAAACCCATGTATAATGGAAGCGTTCCGGATCAATACCGGTAACGGACAGGAACTGCTTGAGCATTTCAAAGCGGCGACGAGCGTAGAAGTTACCTTCTGCGTAGTGGCAGTCACGTGGGTGACAACCAGATACGAGAACGCCATCTGCACCACTAATGAGTGCGCGAGCGATAAACAGCGGGTCGATACGACCGGAACAAGGTACGCGGATTACACGTAAATCTGTAGGCTGTTCACAACGTGCAACACCAGCGGTATCTGCACCACCGTAGGAGCACCAGTTACACAGAAAACCAACGATACGAAGATCTTGACCTTCTGCTAAAAGTCCAGTTGAGCCTGACATAAGGCGTTGACCTCCGCGAGAATCTGGTTGTCTGTAAAGTGCTGCAGCTGAATAGCACCCTGAGGACAGGTAACGGTACAAATACCGCAGCCCTGACATACTGTTTCAATAACTTCAGCTTTCACATTGCCTGCACGGTCGGTTACTTCTTTAATAGCGCCGAACGGACAAGTGGCAGCACACTTCAGGCAGCCTACGCAACGGGATGCGCTAACTTTAGAAACCTGAGGATCGCTTTCAAGCTTATCTTTAGAGAACAGAGTCATAACTTTAGCTGCTGCCGCACTACCCTGACCAACGGATGTTGGAATGTCTCTAGGACCTAAGCAGGAACCAGCGAGGTAAACACCAGCAGTGTTAGTTTCGACAGGTTTCAGTTTAGGGTGAGCTTCCATAAAGAATCCGTAGGAATCGTAGGAGATACGCATTTTTTCAGCGAGAGCAGGTGCATTTTTAGCACTTTCTGCACCAACTGCCAGTACTACGAGATCTGCTTCCACTTCTACCTGAGTACCAGCAAGAGTATCCGCACCGCGAACAATCAGGTTGTCACCTTTAGGGTAGATCATGGATACGCGACCGCGAACATACTGAACGCCGTACTGTTCCTGAGCTCTACGAGTAAATTCATCGTACCCTTTACCAGGGGAACGAATATCCATGTAGAACACGTACGAATCAGAATCAGGGATGTGGTCTTTTGTAAGTACAGCCTGCTTTGCAGTGTACATACAGCAGAAACCAGAACAGTATGGACGACCAACGGAAGGATCACGAGACCCTACGCACTGTACGAACACAACTTTTTTCGGCTCTTTACCATCGGATGGACGAACAATGTGTCCACCGGTAGGGCCGGATGCGTTCATAAGACGTTCATACTGCAGGGAGGTAATAACGTCCGGGTACTGACCTGCGCCATACTGTTTGTAAACAGAATGATCGAACATGTCGTAACCGGTAGCGGCGATAACTGCGCCAACTTTTTCCGAAAGGATTTCATCCTTCTGCTCAAAGTCGATACACTTAGTAGGACAAACTTTGGCACAAACGCCACATTTGCCTTTCTGGAGCATCAAGCAGCCTGAAGGATCAATCGCGGCTTTCTTAGGAATAGCCTGCGGGAAAGGAATGTTGATTGAGGTACATTTGGAAATGCCTTCGTTGAAGTTATCAACGTTTTTCTTACTCGGACATTTTTCCATACATGCGCCACAACCGGTGCAGTCGGCCCAGTTTACGTAAGTAGCTTTTTTGCGCACCTGCACATCAAAGTTACCAACATAACCTTCGATTTTTTCCACTTCTGACATTGCATACAGCGTGATATTTTCATGCTGAGAAACGTCTACCATCTTCGGTCCCAAAATACATGAGGAACAGTCAACGGTTGGGAAAGTTTTATCGATTTTTGCCATTTTGCCGCCGATGGATTGCTCGCGCTCTACCATCACAACCTGATAGCCAGCATCTGCACAGTCAAGTGCAGCCTGAATACCAGCAACACCACCACCGATAACGAGAACGCGTTTAGTAACGTCGAACTTGTTAGCGTGAAGCGGGTTGTTGTTGCGCAGTTTAGCAACAGCAATTTTCACCAACTCAAAAGCTTTAATCGTGTTACGTGGCTTGTTTTTACCAATCCAAGAAACGTGTTCACGAATGTTTGCCATTTCGAGCATGTAGCGGTTAAGACCGGCACGCTCAAGAGCACGGCGGAAAGTAGCTTCGTGCATACGTGGTGAGCAGGATGCTACCACAACGCCGTCAAGCTTGTGCTCTTTAATGGCTGAAATAATTTCGTTCTGTCCCGGTTCGGAACAGGTGTACATTGTGTCAGTAGTAAACACTACGTCCTGCAACGTTCCCGCTTGCTCCGCTACAGCCGGACAGTCAACAGTAGCCGCGATATTACTGCCGCAATGGCAGACAAATACGCCTATACGCATACTCTCTCCTTGCTATAAAACGCCAGCAAAACGCAGACGAGGTGTAGGGTCTACTACGAGCTTGGACAAGCCAACCTCTTCAGCAGAAAGACCCAGTGCCAAACCGAGCAGCTGTGTAAAGTACACAACCGGAATATCATAACGGGTGCCGTTTGCACGGTTAACCTGACCCTGACGAAGGTCAAGGTTCATCTGACACAATGGACAGGCGGTTACGATAATCTCTGTATTCAGGGATTCTGCAACATCAAGCAGGCGTCCTGAAAGTTCAGTTACGATATCTTTTTTAGGCATACCAGCCGCAGCGCCGCAGCATTCAACTTTAAGCGGGAAAGGCAGTACAGTTGCGCCACACGCTTCCATGATGTCATCCATCGCCATTGGATTTTCTGGATCATCAAACTGCATAAGTTCCGGCGGGCGGTTCATAATACAGCCGTAGTAACAGGCGACGTTGAGATCTTTAAGCGGCTTAACAACAGCTTTCTTGATAGCGTCCATGCCTACACGTTCGACAATAAGCTGCAATGTAGAAGCTACGGATGCAGCTTCTTCACAAGGTTCGTCGAGAAGAGCTTCCACTTTAGGGCGGTAGTTCTCATCTTCAATTTTGCGTGAAGCAGTGCGAAGGTTGGCAAGACAACTAGGACAAGGTGTAACAACCTCTTCCTGACCCTGTTTAGCTGCAAGAACGAGGTTACGTGCAGAAAGGGCAGCAGAAAGAGTATGATCTACTGTATGTGCGGGAGTGGAGCCGCAACAGCTCCAATCGTCGATTTCATTAAGCTCGATACCGAGCTTTTTACAGACTGCGCGGGTGGACTTGTCGTATTCTACAGACGTGCCACTACCGGAACAGCCCGGGTAGTATCCTACAGAAATTGACATTAACTGTTCTCCTTGGCGGTGTCGCGTTCTCTGAATCGTTTAAAGATTGCAGAAACGTGTTCTTTACCGCGAACTTCGTGCGGCTTAATCGAAAGCTTGTTTTTAGGAAGCATCGCCGGAGCAAGATCAACGTCTGTCCAGAATCTACCTGTTTTGCGAATGTATGATGCGGTTACGCCAAGTTCATACACACGACCGTGCTTTTCGACCGACTCAAGGAATGCATCGCCGAATGCTTTTACGTTACGCTCAGTAGCGTACCCTGCTTCACGCGCCATGTGACGCAGAACATCCATAATTTTGGCGACATCAATGCTATTAGGACAACGAGTTGTACATGACTGACAGGTTGCACAAAGCCAAATAGAATGGCTTTTAAGAACAGCTTCACGCTGACCAAGCTGTACAAGACGCATTACACGGCTTACAGAAAGATCGTAGGCAAAGTTATAAGGACAGCCAGCGGTGCAATTGCCACACTGGTAGCAAGATAGCACATTCTGTCCACTTCTCTCCTGAACTTCACGGATGAACTCTTTATCCGGTGAGTTAAGAGGGATGGTTTCCATGGCTCCTCCGAATGTTGACTGAAAAAGGCAGCAAATTGGCACACAAAACATGCCGAAAACACCAGTTCAGTGAAAAAATGACACAAGAAAAAAGAAGAACTTAGAAGCATACAGACCCCAACTGATATGCAACAAGGCGAGACAAAAACTGGCTACGTAAATAGCAAATCCAGTAGAATACCCAAAAAAAATCAGGAGTTGTTTTTGCTGCTTTAACCCTAAGCGACAAAAACCCGTGATCATATCAGGCAGTATAACTATGTGTTGTCTCACGCATCATCATTCTCAACTTTGAGCAGTAAACAATGTGGGTACCAAATCACAATAATCTAACTCAAAGCGTATCATTTTATTTATACCCTTAGACTAACGCCGCTAACAAACATTGGCAACCCGTATAGTCGATTTTTTTGCATTTATTTGCTGCAAAAAAATTCAGAATAATCGATATTTTGTGATTTTTCCATCACAATAACTACAACATTTTATTTGATAACTCGGAATCATTGAAATTTTATGCTGATTTGAGTGTTCAATCATCTTTTAGAAAAATATTTGATTGATCGCTCAAATATCAGAAAATAACTATTTGATATTACAGGAACGTTAAAACGGGGCAAAAAAGTGGAATAAAATTCCATTTTTTTGCCCCGTATATTTGTCCGAAGGCTCGGAGTATTTTTCATTGGCCGAGGGCGTCCCCCCGGCACTTTATGTGCAAACAGGCAGCGTGCCCGTCTTGCTCTATCTGCCTGTATTATGCCCACAAGCAACAGGTTAACCATGATTTCAAAGCGCAAAAAACACTTCTATAACAAACACCTACATACTAATAGTTGTACATATTCTACAGTTGCACCCATACCTGTGCCTTTACCACTTCGCATAATTTCAGTACATTACTCCACAAATTCTGCTTTTGATAAGGAAATACTATGCCAGGATATAAAGCACACCTTACAGGTGGCGCAGTATTAGGAGGCGGCACAATTGCAGCCGCTGTTTACTTTTCGTATCTTCCACAGGATGTCTGGCTTCTTTCTGCACTGTTTGCCATTGCTGTAATGGCATCACTCTTTCCAGACACAGACACTGAATCCAAGGGGCAGAACTTTTTCTACTCCATCATGGCCATCACCGACGTTTTGCTCATTGTTAATCACTATTACCAATGGGCCGCCATACTTGGTCTATTTGCGATGCTCCCCGCCCTAGGGAAACACAGAGGCTGGACGCACACTTGGTGGGCAATGCTTGTTGTTCCCGCCCCTCTTATTGCATTACCATGGATATTTTTCCGTGAAACGTGGGTCGTAACACTACCTTTCTACCTTGCTGCGGTTGTCGGATACTTCTCGCACCTGTTGCTTGATAGAGAATTTTAATCCACCCCAGAAAACAAAAAAATCCTGCTGAAGATTCTTCAGCAGGATTTTTTTGTTTTCTATTTAAATTACATGCGCCCATGAATGGTTAGATATAAATCCCCCACCCATGCACCAATTTTTCGTCCAAGCTTACGTAGACGGATAGGATGCCCTGCTCGAAAATCAGTCGGCAAGGTTATTTCAAGCTGGCGAGTATCGCCGCCGATCCCTTGCGAAAGAGTCAAGCGAACTTTAGCTCCGGGGCGTAAATTCTGCATGGGGAGATGCATAACCTGATTGTCATCAAGCTGTTTTTGTAACCATCCCTTAACCCCGCCTGTCATATCTACTGAAATGTCACGATCGCCCCATTGCATGGAAAATTTACGCTTCTTGGGCATAGCAATAGACTTGCCGCCATCACGCTTTATTTCCCGATAGATGTCTTCAAAAACACGCTTCGCAAAGGCATCGTTCAAAATTTCATTCAGTACAGATTCTTTTGAATAGCTGCGTTGTTCTTGACTCCAGAACGAGTCATCAAACTCTGGGCGTTTTTTATTATATGTATCGCTAGTGCTGGCAGTTTTATTTTTCTGAGCATCAAAATTTGACTTTGCTTTTCGGTACGCAGAACGAGCGCGGTCACGCACAGTGCTATCACGGGAAGCACGTTCTGAACGATAACCGTGGGCAGCGGAACGGGCTTTACCTGAAGCTTCAGAAGAACGGGAAGAACCGGTATCTTTCGCAGTAGAAGTAATAATAACATATGCTTCGTTAAGCTGCTGAAATTTCCGTGACGCATTAGGATCATCCGGATGCAAATCAGGATGCAGTTCAAACGCCCGCTTACGGTATGCCTGCTTTACAGCATCTTCCGATGCCCCATTGGGCACATTCAGTAATTTATAGCATTCGCGTAACGTCACGGTTCCTCCATAGAAAACAAACTGAATACAACAAGCAACAGATTTTGCTTACAAAATTTTTATTATCACGGCAGTCAGAGTACTATTTCAAAAAAACAAAAAGCTACATGCCTGAATATTTACCACGCAGACAACGCAATAAACCTGAAGGCAGTTACTCAGGTCAAAGAACACATCAAACGTCATGCGGCAACGCTTTTATATCTTCTATCTTCAACTACGCATCATACAATAACAATCCGTAATCGCACGAACTATACAGTTCTCTAACATTATATATAAAAAAAGGCCGGTTTCATAAGAGCATTACTCTATGAACATCCAGCCTTTTCAGAAAAATCACAGCACACTACAAAGCGGCGCAATCCTATTCATCATCAAGAATAAGAGCACGTGCTTCACAGCTTTTATCACTGGCAAGCAGGTTGTTGTCACGTAAATACGCGCGTCCCTGCTGTGCAAATTCATCGTGGCTAACATCTCTTCGGATGCCCGGGCAAAAGTCTTTAGCCATTTCCCAAGACTCAGAATCAATCACGTTGCCACGAAAATATGGCCATGCACGGCAAATATTCGGCTTAGCGGTGTGTACACCACAGCCTTTACCCTGCACGAAGAAAATACAGTAATTATCTTCACCCACGCGAATGCGCAGTTTGCCGTCTTTAACTTCACCATATTTTTCAGTGAACTCTTCAGCAGACATCTTCAAGTGCTCAAGAATGCGGGTAAGGTCTGTAGGGCTGACAATAATGCCGCCTTCGCCTTCACAACAGTGTCCGCACATCTGACAATCAAACGCTTCTTTCATCTATTTATTCTCCAAACCGAGTCTGCTGTGTTCAACCATAATGCATTTATCTTCAACTACAGCAATCTCATTGGCAGCAAGTTTTTCCCCGGCTTCCTGACTTCTGATACCGGACTGCATCCAAAACATCTTCGGCTTATGCCCCAGCGCAAGCACTTCATCGGCATGATCAGCGCAATACTGCGATGCACGAAAAACGTTTACGATATCAACAGGCACAGGAATATCTTCAATGGATTTGTACGTAGGCAAATCCCAGACATTTTTCCGGATAGGATGCACAGGAATAACGGTATATCCCTGATCGATAAGATACGTGCCAACCATATTCACAGGCTGCCCCGGCTTATCTTTAGCACCGATGATCGCGATGACATTTGCCTCGGCAAGAGCTTCGCGCATGGATTCATCAAAAATCATAATTTCCTCTCAGAAAATGTTGCAAGGCAAACATGGTCTGCCTTCGGCACGCAGTCAGCAAGAATCTCACCGCCTATGACGCGCGCTGCGCGGCATTATACATACAGTGACACCCTCAAGCCAATTCCGAAACCACAGATTCAGTATACTGTATTCGCTGCGAACACCAGCAGTTCATAACCTCATTGCTCACAGGTTCAGATTGACATATAACCAACTGGCACATCCAAGGAGCACTTATGACTAAGATTCTACCGGCTATTGAAAAAATCCCTGCGGAAGAGCTTGCACTTCGCCATGCACGCTGCCGCGATCTCTTAGATCGTTTTATGCCGGGGGTCTCCGGCATGCTCATATTCTCCCGCATCCAACTGTATCACCTCACAGGCACCCTTGCGAACGGAGTATTCTGGCTCCCGAAAGAGGGAAAGCCAGTTCTCATGGCACGCCACGGTGTTGAACGATGTCGTATCGAAAGTTCCATTGAAGAAATTCATCCCTTCCGCTCATTCAGTGATATTGAAAAAATATTAAGCGATGTGGGCACCCCGCTTCTGCCTGCAGAGGCTGCTGATGTAGCTGTCGATTTCGCAGGTGTAACTTGGCAAGTTGGTGACCTGCTTCGTAAAAAACTTCCACATATTTCCTTCATCCCATGTGACCGCATTCTTACTGCCGGTCGTTCCGTGAAAACAGAATGGGAATTGAAAAAACTCCGCCTCAGCGGAGCACGTCATCATCAGGCTATATATCACGATCTTCCTAAGCAACTTCATATCGGCATGACAGAACGTGAAATTGCTCATGTATCGTGGGAAATTTTCTTTGCTAAGGGCCACTGCGGAATGCTCCGTATGAACACCTTCGGCGAAGATGTATTTCTTGGACACATTGCAGCAGGCGAATCAGGAAATTACCCGAGCCACTTTAACGGCCCTCTCGGCTTAATGGGCGAGCATCCGGCGACTCCATTTATGGGATACGCAGGAAAGGTCTGGCGCAAGAACTCACCGCTGGCCGTTGATATCGGATTTGCTCTTGAAGGATACCACACCGATAAAACTCAGCTGTACTGGGCTGGTTCTAAAAAAAGTATTCCTGATGTGGTTCGCAACGCTCAAGATATCTGCATTGAAATTCAGAATACTATCGCTGCGGAACTTCGTCCCGGCAACATTCCTTCTGAGCTTTATAAGAAGTCATTAAAAATGGCAGAAAAAGCCGGATTCGAAGACGGATTTATGGCTTTGGGTGGCAATAAGGTAAAATTCCTCGGGCACGGCATCGGACTTGGTATTGATGAACATCCAGTCATTGCTACCGGATTTGATGAGCCACTGGAAAAAGGCAATGTTATTGCTCTGGAGCCAAAAATCGGCATTCCGGGTATTGGCATGGTTGGCGTAGAAAACACCTTTGAAGTCACTGATAGCGCAAGCGTCTGCTTAACAGGTGATGAGTACGACATGATTTGCATTGAAAAATAATGCAGATTACAACTTCACTCGAGTAAAAATAAAAAAGGCGACTGCACCAGCAGCCGCCTTTTTTTTAACAAACTCTATTTAAATATGGCTATGCCCTCCGAAGAACAACAGCCATTTCGTCAACTTCTGTATACTGCTCACCACGTATATCATTATATACTGAATCGATACGCAGACCCTGTGCCTCTACTTCTTCAGCAAGAGCTTCAAGTGTAAAATATTGAAGCCAGTTGTAGATAATGCGCTCTTCATTCGGTAATGCAATTGTGTATTTTTCCAGAATCACTTTTTCTTCAGGATATCTGAATACGTTCAGGAACCCGTAATAATCGCAAGGCGCCCAAAATCCATTCATAAGATTAGGCTCAAATGTCATGGATTCCGTTCGATTCCCAAAACCCTTGATTGAAGTATCATTCTGATCGTCAAACGCTTTACTGGTATGAACGTCCAGAACAATTGAACCATCGCAAGTTAACATGCGCTCCCACTTTTTTAGAAGCTTTGCGCGTTGCTCCGGAGATAACGCACAAAAATCGCACATTATCATCGTAACCAGATCAAACTTATCGTCAGTTTCGAACTCTAAATAGTTCTGCTTTACATATTCTATAGTTAAGGAATTCTCTTCTGCGTACTTCTTCGCATAGCTAAGAGAGTTTTCAGAAAAATCTACTCCTGTAACAGTAATGCCTTTCTGAGCAAAACTAGATGCATACAGCCCCGGCCCACAACCAAAATCAATGACCTTTGAATGGTTAGTAAGAGCAAATCTGGAAACCAACCATTCTATCGATTCATTAACAAACAACTTATTGCGGGAAGCGGCGTCAACATCGGGGTTCAGATGGAATTTTAACATCTGCGTTGCAATGTGCGGATCTGTCCACAGTTGACTTGCAGTATATTTTGACCATACATCAGGGCGTAGGGATATTGTAGTCAGCGTTTCGAATAAATTCATGTGAATTACTCATAATTACTATTTCACTGTGACTAATAGTGATAGATTATAGACTATCAGGAAAATATTAGTTGCTAGTATTGGTAAAACTTTTGTAATTTTTTCATAATACTGCGCTCCTACCACACACAAAAAAATGAGTCAAAACGACTCATTTTGATTACAATATGCGGAACTATCATAAAATTTACTTATTAGTGCATCATTCAAAAGCTACAGAACAGCCTAAAAGCTTATTCAACACTACTCCTCGACCTCCTCTGCACATAAAAAGCTTCTTCCCTCCCTACGTTTCCGTTCAATTCTGATGAAGCTGTGGTTGAACAATGTATCTTCGCCCATACAAAATCCACCCAACATGACCTGATAACCAGCAATAACTTTTGCTAAAAACATTAAAATCCATCATAATTCTACTATGAAAAAGACAAAAATTATCTTTATATCAGCTATCACGCTTATATGCCTCATGGCATCGCTGACTCTTAATGCTGCCGCTGCGACTCCGGTTACTTTTTCTGTTGAGCCGTTCATTGCTGCAAGTCAGAATGATGCCACTATCATCAAGCTTCGTATCACGCCTGATTCTGAATACCACTTCTACTCACGTGAAAAAGGAGAAACCGGCAAACCTACGTCTATTTCTGTTTCTCCTTCAATCACCGACGCGACAGTACGTTACCCTGCCGGAATCAAACTGCCGGACCCTATATTAATAGATAAAACTACGTACCTTTATGAAGGTGCAGAAGATATTTTTATTACTATTCCTGATGCATCCGTAACAAGCGCAGATCTCATCGTATCGGTTCTGCTTTGCTCTGAGGTACGATGCACGCCGGTTAATAAAACTATTCCGGTAAGCTGGAAGGCTGCTACACTCGCAAAAGCAGAGTCGCAAAAATGGTGGAATAAATATTCTACGATCAAACCGATTGCGCCTGATGCGACCACGCATCTCAAATATTCATCAACGGACGACAACAAGAAGCTTGCTCAAAAACTTGGAGTACAGCTTCCTACGAATTCCGGCCTTACTACCGCTGGGCTCACACCAGTATTCAGCAGCAAGATCGCTTCTTCAGGATTAAAATCTACTGAGTCTGCTGTTTCTTTCGTTCCAAAAAACAACGTATCAGAAACTCGCGAATATGACTTTACTCCGCGCTACTTCTTACAGGCGCTGGAAGTCTCCACATTAAGTAAGGCTATTTTATTCGGACTACTCGCAGGGTTTATTCTTAACTTTATGCCATGCGTACTGCCTGTTATCAGCCTGAAACTTTCTTCACTTGTTGCAGCCGCACAAATTAAAGACGAAGCTCAACGCAAACATATGTTCAGAGAACATAACCTCTTCTTTGCGCTGGGCATTATTACATGGTTCTCGTTGCTCACCATTGTGCTCACCAGTTTTGAGCTTGCCTGGGGACAACTATTCCAAAACCAATGGCTACTCATTGGACTGGCTCTTATTATCTTCGTTCTTGCTCTCTCAATTTTTGAAATATTTCCACTGCCGATGTTCAGCCTTACAGGTCGCGGCACCGAGAACGGTCATGATAAATGGAGTGCATTTTCTACGGGTCTACTTGCGACAGTACTCGCAACACCGTGTAGTGGCCCATTCCTCGGCGGCGTTTTAGGATGGGCATTTTTACAGCCAGTGGGCGTACTCATTTTCATATTCCTTTCCATTGGAATAGGTATGGCTCTACCGTACCTTGCAATGGCTGTTGTCCCTGAACTGGTGACCCGTTTCCCGCGTCCTGGAGCATGGACAGGAGCGCTTTCCCAGATTGTTGGCTTCTTCCTTATGGGAACCGTTGTATACCTGCTTTACGTGCTTCCAGAGAGCATTCTACCAAGTATGCTCGTTGTACTGTGGATAACCGCTTTGGCAGCGTGGGTATGGGGACGTTTCTCAGGATTACGGTTCACAAAAAAACGGAATATCTTTGTCCGAGTTGCCTGCACACTCGTTGTTGCATTTACAATCTTTACTGTTTTTAAAGCAACGCCACAGGCAAAAGAATGGCAGAAATTTACACCGGAAAGTTTCTTTTCAGAATTACAACAAAAGCGAATGGTTCTAGACTTTACCGCAGACTGGTGCCCGAACTGCAAAGTTCTGGAACGTACAGTTCTGACACCGGAAAACAGAGCGCGTTGGGAAAAAGAATTCAATGTTGTCTTCATCAAAGTTGATCTCACAAACGAAGATGCAGAAAAACAAAAATTCCTTGAATCCCTCGGCTCCAGCTCCATTCCAGTAGTAGCTATTTTCCCTAGAGGCGCCGCCGCTAATTCACCAATTATCCTGCGTGACATATTCACCACAGGACAAATGGAAGATGCGTTGAAGAAAGCTTTTAAAGAATAGTACACGCCAACCAATAGACGTAAAAAAGCCTCGTTGCATTGCAACGAGGCTTTTTTTGTCAATATATTTCACAGAATACGGATTTTGAAGAACAAGTTTTTACCTTCCAAATCTTTCAGACAACCGAATGGTAAACCCTGAGTAGCTTAGTGTTGCTAAGTGATAACGCATTTAGCAAATGCTAACTCTACAATGCAAAAAACATTGAATGTTCGTACTCTGAAACTATTCCCAAATAAGTGCAGCCCATTCGCCTTCGACGATGCGACGTGCTTCTGGAAGTCCCAATTCTCTGTAAACAGCTTCAACCTGATTTGCCTGAATTTCAAGCAAGCCTGAAAGAACAAGGCAGCCGCCCGGTTTAACAAGCTTAAAGATTTCCACTGCCATTTCCATCAATGGACGCGCCAGAATATTTGCAAGCACAACATCAAAGTCACCACATACAGCGTCAGCTGAACCTTGGTATACTTCGAAAGAGTCAGAAGAAACGGCGTTGAGCACTTTGTTTTCTTCTGTGTTCTCAATGGCGAGCATGTCAATATCAACACCTACACCAGAGAGTCCAAGCTTAACACAACCAATGCCGAGAATGCCGGAACCTGTTCCAAGATCGAGGAACTTTTGCCCCTCGTGGATACGTCCTTCAGACGCAAGCTTGGAAACAGATGCAAGACACAACGCAGTGGTTGGGTGATGCCCTGTACCGAATGCTGTTTTAGGCTCAATCACAATAGGAGTACGGCCTTCAAGCGGCTCCGTTTTACACATCCAAGGCGCAATAACCTTGAAGTGCTCACCAATCTTCACTGGTGTAAAGAAGTCGCGCCATGCCTCCATCCAATCCTGATTAGGCACATCTGCACGTGTAACATCAGCTTCCGGTACTGCACTGTAAAGCGCAGTTAAGAATTCTTCACAGAATGCCGGATTCTCAATGTGAACACGGTAGAAAATGTCGCCAGTAGGAAGGTTTTCTTCCTCCCAGCCATAATTAAGCTGCTGAACCATGACAATAGTTGCCATATCCTGCATATGCTCAGGTACACGTATTTCTAGTCTGACAAGGTCTGCCATAAATTAATTATCCTCTTGCCTGATATCGAGCCATTTTCTTTTCGAGTTTTCGACTCAAGGCAGTAAGGACGTAACAAATCACGAAGTACATGACAAGGATGGTGAGGTAGATCTCCATAGGAGCAGAAAGAGTACGGTTGTTAATCTGTACTGCGGCACGTGTGAGTTCGACAACCCCGATAACGTATGCCAGCGACGTATCTTTTGTCAACGATACAAACTGGTTAACAAAAGACGGAATCATATTGCGAAGCGCCTGTGGCAAAATAACATAGCGCATAGCCTGCAAATGAGTGAGACCACCCGCACGTGATGCTTCCATCTGCCCTTTTGGCAGCGCGATAACACCAGCACGTACAATCTCAGCAATATATGCACCTGTAAAAACAGTAAATGCAACTAGAGCAGATTCAGCTTCCGGAAGTGTTTTCCCAAGCACAATTGGTGCGAGAAAATAAAACCAGAAAATAAGCATCAACAGAGGTACGCCACGAATCACTTCAATATAAATGACGGAAAGCAGCTTAACATACCAACGCTTGGAGAGACGCATCAGACCAGCAGCAAGGCCGATCCAGAATGCACCGAAGATGCCGCCGATAGAAAGCAGAATACTCAGCGCCATACCGCCAAGCGGACCATTAGGATACGCACCCCAAAGAAGGTACGGAAAGTTATCTATTACAATATCCCATTGCATAATTCGTTCTCCTAGTAGCTAACAGCACGCAAGAAGCGTTTGTTGTAAAAGTTAATGGAGAAAGAAACTATCAGCGAAATGCATAAGTAAATAAGCGTACTAACAGTAAATGCTTCGAAACCACGGAAGGTATACGATTCAATCTGTCGAGCCATGTAAGTCAACTCTGCAACACCGATAGTCATACAAAGGGAAGAGTTTTTTACTAAGTTAAGTGCCTGCGAAATCATAGGCGGCACAATAATTCTGAATGCTTGAGGCAGGATAACATACCGCATAGCCTGCACAAATGTGAGACCACATGCGCGGGATGCTTCAAGCTGGTTTTTAGGAATAGAGTTTACACCGGCGCGAATTTCTTCAGCAATAAATGCCGCGGAATAAACAGATAATGCAATAACACCAGCACAGAACTCAAAGTCCTGCTGATAGAGCCAATCCAGAACAAAACGCGGAAGAAAACTATCTGCGCCGAAGTACCAAAAAAATATTTGTACAAGAAGAGGAGTATTACGGAAAAATTCAGTAAACGCAGCGCTAAACCAAATAAGCGGTTTAACCTTTGTCATACGCATTACAGCAATGGCAGTACCAAGCAGCAGGGCAATAATAAGCGACACCACAGAAATCTGCAGAGTAACGCCAACCCCACTAATAATCCAATCCAGATATTCTCCGGTAAGGACTTTATTCCAATCGAACGTATAATTCAAAACAGCCTCGAAACAGTAAAATAAAGAGCGCAATGAAGCCATTGCGCTCTTTATCGGTTAGTTAGAGCTTACGGCCACAATTCCATCTGCCAAGTAAGAGGCAGATAGTAGTTGGAGTCTTTGCCGAACCATTTGTTGTAGATCTTCTGGTATTCACCAGAACGCCACAGGTCGTTCAAAGTTTTGTTGATAAGATCACGGAAATCGGAATCGTTTTCTGCAATGCCGAGACCGTAAGGTTCTGCAGCAATGTAATCGCCAACGATTGCCCATTTAGTTGGGTCTGGAGCAGAGTTTTTAAGGCCGAGAAGAATAGTTGAGTCAGTTGTTACTGCAACTGCTTTACCCTGTTTGAGAGCAAGGAATGCCTGCGGGTATTCATCAAAAGAAATTACGCGCGCTTTAGGCTGAGCAGTTTTAATGTTCTTCTCAGAAGTAGAACCTTTTACAGTTGCAACTTTTTTACCTGCGAGATCAGCGGCAGACTTGATGCCGGAATCTTTAGCAACAAGCAGTTTCTGACCATCCATGAAATATGTGATGGAGAAGTCAATAACTTCATCACGAGCATGCTTATGTGTCATGGTAGCAGCGGCAACATCAATCTGACCGTTAACTACCATCGGAATACGTGTGGAGGAAGTAACAGTCTTAAGCTGCAGTTCTACGCCAAGATCTTTTGCGATTGCGCGACAAATATCTACATCAAAACCAACAAGTTGGCTTGATGCCTGATCAACGTAACCGAAAGGAACTACTGAATCTTTAACGCCACAAACTAAGGCACCGCGTGCTTTAATGTCGTCAATTTTACCCGCAAAAGCAGTAGTGCAGGCCAGTACGAGACATAAAGTCAATGCCATCAGCACAAAACGTTTCATATACTTACTCCTATTTAGCTGGTCCAGAGTTTGTAACAGATAACAAACTCGTATTATTCTAGAGGATTTCCTTCAAGAAAGCCTTTGTTCGCTCTTGCTGCGGGTTGCTGAAGAAATGCTCCGGCGTACCCTCTTCTACAATCTCACCGCCATCCATAAAGATTACGCGATCAGCAACTTCACGGGCAAAGCCCATTTCGTGAGTTACGCAAAGCATAGTCATGCCTTCACGCGCAAGATCTTTCATAGCGTTGAGAACTTCGTTAATCATCTCAGGGTCAAGTGCAGATGTAGGTTCGTCAAACAGCATTACCTTAGGTTTCATAGCAAGTGCACGGGCAATAGCCACGCGCTGCTGCTGTCCACCTGATAATTCGATAGGATATTTGCTAGCCTGATCATGAATACCAACACGCTCAAGTAATTTCATTGCAAGCTCTTCAGCCTGCCCTTTAGGCATGTTGCGCACTTTAATTGGTGCAAGTGTTACGTTTTCAAGAACACTCAGGTGCGGGTACAGGTTGAACTGCTGGAAAACCATGCCCACTTCTGTACGTAAGTCGTTTACATTAACGTCATCTGAATGAATGGAATGTCCTTCAAGCAGAATTTCGCCTTTCTGGATTTCTTCAAGGCGGTTGATACAACGAATAAAAGTTGATTTACCAGAGCCTGAAGGGCCACAAATAACAAGAACTTCGCCTTGTTCAACTTTTTCGCTCACGTTTTTGAGCACGTGAAAGTCGCCATACCATTTGTTGATATCTTTGATTTCAATCATCGCCATGAGGAATACATCCTATATCGGACACCGCAACGGCGCCTCGTTTCCATTTTTGTTATTTAGAAAAAGAAGAAGATAACGTTCAAAAGAGAAGAATTTTTAATCATGCGAACGTAATTTGGGACTTTTTGGAAAAAATTTCAAAAAGTAAAACCCCATACACCCCCTCGAACGCAACTCCGCTAACCTCCCAATCTTATTACATGAGTATTTTATTTTTTGTCAACTCAACTGCACTTATCGTAAAAAAACCTAAAATTTGATTTAATTGCCTACACAACCACTTCAGATCTTTCTTTTGTATTATAATACGTTATACAGAAAATTCGCCTAAAGTCTATTACGCGCTTTAATCCAGATTATTATCTTTTTTTATGACCTCGAATGAGCGGAAAAATGCGCTAAAACTACGCTGTTCACGAGTTTTGCAATTTTGTAATATTTGATTTGAAAGTCAAAACAGACATGCTATCTTAACGGTTTATCAGCGACAACATTGTTGACAATCCCGACGACAAGGCGACAATTCATACAAATTATGCCGTTACAAAAATTTTCTAAAAAAAATTTGTAAAAAAATAAAAAAAAATCCCTGTCTCTTACAAGACAGGGATTTGCAGTAATGGAAAAATCAGTAACACTGCTATTTTCGAGAGAGTAACTCTTCCAGTGCTCCTGCAAAGACATCAATGTCTTCTTTTGAAATTACCAGTGGTGGAACAAGACGTAAAACGCGTCCTTGAGTCAGGTTCAAAATGAATCCACGCTCAATAAGGGCATCCCAAACATCTTTCCCATCTTCCGCAAGCACGATACCGATCATAAGGCCATAACCACGGACTTCATCAATGGTTCCAGGATGACGGGCACCAATTTCTCGGAATGTATTCATGGCATATTCACCAAGCTCATGCGCGTGTTCGGCAAGCTTGTCATCCACCATGATATCAATAACTTTGGAGGCAACAGCAGAAAGAACTGCGCCTGCACCAAATGTTGTAGCATGACTTCCCGGTTCAAACCCCTGTGCGACTTCATCAGTACACAGCATGGCACCCATTGGGAGACCGTTTGCGAGAGCCTTTGCACAAGTCATCACGTCCGGTTTCAAATCAAACAGCTGGTGCGCCCAGAATTTACCGGTACGACACAGACCTGTTTGAATTTCATCTACCATGAACAGAATGCCCTTTTCGCGGCAAAGACGTTCAACGCCCTTAGCGAACTCGGCAGTCATTGGACGAATGCCGCCCTCACCTTGAATAACTTCCACAAGCACACCTGCTGTGGAATCGGTGATTGCTTCTTCGAGAGCTGCTAAATCACCCCACGCAACCTGCGTAAAGCCTTGCGGGATCGGGGCAAAGCCATCAGCAAATTTTGCTTGTCCTGTCGCTGCCACTGTTGCCAGTGTTCTACCATGGAATGCACCGGTAAAAGTAATAATTTCACCAGCTTCACGCCCTTTAACCCGCTGTGCATATCGTCGGCAAATTTTGATTGCTGCTTCGTTTGCTTCAGCACCGGAGTTACAGAAAAATGCTTTGTCAAAATGACAAGTCGCAAGAATCTTTTCTGCAAGCTCAAGCTGCTCTTCCTGATAAAACAGGTTACTAACATGCACGAGTTTTCGCGCCTGTTCAGCCATCACATCTGCAAGTTCCGGTCGGCAATGACCAACGTTGGTCACGGCTATTCCGGCTAACAGGTCAATATACTCTTTGCCTTCAAAGTCATACAAACGAGCGCCTTCGCCTCGCTGAATAGCGATTGGGTAGCGCCCATAGGTGCGGCATAAAAGCTTTTCTTCACGATGTTTCAATGCATCAAAACTAGTACTCATTCTATTATCCGCTTTTTTACCGCTCACTGCGGGTTATAGGGTTGCTTTACATTGTTCCGGTATGCCCGAAACCACCTTCGCCACGCTCAGTTTCTTCCAGTGAATTCACTACAGAAATCTGAGCACGGAAAAACGGCTGAAAAACCAGCTGTGCCACACGTTCGCCACGTGTAATCACTCGGTCTTCGCCGGAAGTATTTAATAACGAGATAAAAATTTCGCCACGGTAATCAGGATCAACAACCCCGACGCCCTGACTGACTGTTAATCCCTTTTTTGTACCAAGACCGCTGCGGGAATAAATAAATCCTGCCACAGTATTACACTGCGGATCTATGGCAATACCGGCAGGAATCGGAAAACGACCACCGGCTGGAATCATAATTGCCTCTTCTTCAAAACAGGCTCGCAAATCCAACCCAGCAGAACAAGGGGTTGCATAAGCAAGACCGCACACACCATCATTTTCTGCATTCGCAGTAACGTTGGCACCATATAATTCAGCAGCTGAGTCACGTAAAAAACGTACATTCAACTGTAATGTCATTGTATTTTGTAACGATTCTTGATCGCTCACGGATAACTCCAGAAAATTTTTCGGATATTTGGTCAAACAAACACAATCAATATTCCAGACGAGCCAGAGAGTAAAGAAACGAAAATACGTTTCCATTGTTCGCATTATAAGTACAGCGCATATTGCTATTTAGTAAAAAAAATTCGGCAAGTTAGATGCATCAGAACAACAAAAGTGCCTTGATTAATCATCAAAAACACTGCGCAAAAAAATGACTCTGTGGCATAACAGGGCTTGAATGCCCTAATCGTACGCAGGAGAAACAGCATGCAGCCGTTAAAGATATTCAATGTAATTCCAAAACTACCAGAAGGTCTGGAAGACTTATGGAAGCTTGCCTATAACTTTCGTTTCACGTGGTGTGGATACACCGATAACGTCTTCAAACAAATAGACCAACAGCTATGGTCAACGACAAGCCATAACCCATTGCTATTCCTGCACCTTGTTGATCCGATTCGCTTGAATACTGTTGCGAAAGATCCTTTTTTCCAGTCACAGCTTAAACTTACTATTGATACTCTCAACGAATATTTTGAAGAGCGTCCATCACCAATAATTGAAGATGCATCACCAGAAAATCCAGCTGTTGCGTACTTCAGTTTTGAATTCGGTGTAGCTAGTTGCATGCCAATCTATTCTGGCGGATTAGGAATCCTCGCTGGTGACCATCTAAAATCTGCGTCAGATTTAAACATTCCGCTTGTGGGCGTCGGCCTGCTCTACAAACACGGGTACTACCGTCAGTATCTCACACCGGATGGCTGGCAACAGGAATCCTATCCTGATCTCGATTTTGACCAAATTCCTATTCTTCCATTGGAAGATGAGAATGGTAAACACGTGCACATTTCTATCCCGCTTGGAAAGCAAAAGCTGCAAGCGCAGATCTGGAAAGCACAGGTTGGCCGCATTACCTTATTACTTATGGATACAGAAATTCCTGAGAACCCACCTGAGCTTCGCATCATCACTGCCAGTCTTTATGGCGGAGATAAAGAAATGCGCCTCTGGCAGGAAATTCTGCTTGGTATTGGCGGCATGAAAGTTCTCGAGGTCGCAGGATATCATCCTCAAGTTATCCATATGAATGAAGGGCATTCTGCGTTTGCAGGAGTTGAACGAATTCGATCGTTTATGCAGAAGGGGCTTTCGTTTGAATCTGCATCCGAGATTGTCGCTTCAAGTTCTGTGTTCACCACACATACTCCTGTTCCCGCTGGTAACGACAGATTCAGTCCGGAACTTATGGAAAAATATTTTTCTGATTACGCACGAGATTTAGGATTAGCATTCAAAGTATTTCTATCATTCGGACGTGAAAACCCGTTTGATGATCAGGAAGAATTCTGCATGACCGTGCTTGCACTCAAGCTTTCCCGTTTCAACAACGGGGTCTCCAAGTTGCATAAGCATGTTTCGCGCAAAATGTGGAAAGCCCTCTGGCCGCTCTACCCACTTGATGACATACCAATTTCGGCGCTCACAAATGGTATCCATGCTCCAACATGGACAGCAGATGACATGCGCGAAGTGTATGACAGATATTTAGGCACCAACTGGCGGGAAGATCCAGACAGCAAAACACTCTGGAGCCGTGCCGCGAATATTTCCGATGCAGAGTTATGGCGCACACATGAACGTCTTCGTGCACGTCTTGTAGACTTTGCACGCCGTCGTCTTCGTGCCCAGCTGCAAGCACACGGTGCACGCAAACAGGAGATTCAAAACGCAGATGAAATTCTCAACCCGCAAGCATTAACTATCGGGTTTGCCAGACGCTTTGCCACATACAAACGCGCCAACCTTATTATGCGTGAAAAAGACAAACTTCTACGGCTCTTCAAAGATGTTGATCGCCCAATTCAGTTTGTTTTTGCGGGAAAAGCGCATCCGGCAGACAGCGACGGGAAAAAGTACATCAAAGAGGTTGTATCTACTTGCCGTAGTCTCGACTACCGGTTCCACATGGTTTTTCTGGAAGATTATGACATTGAGATCGCTAAGCACATGCTTGCAGGTTGCGATGTATGGCTCAACACCCCGCGCAGACCTTTTGAAGCATGCGGCACCAGTGGTATGAAGGCTATCTTTAACGGTGTACTCACATTCAGCACGCTTGATGGCTGGTGGGATGAAGCATATTTACCGGACAACAGCATCGGCTGGGCGATCGGTAAAGGTGAAGAGTATTCTGATCCGGACTATCAGGATTATGTTGAGCTGCGCACGCTTTTCAATGTACTTGAATTTGAGATTATACCGGAATTTTATGATCGTGGGCGTGGCGGACTTCCTCGACAATGGATTCGCCGTATGAAAAAAGCTATTACCACGCTCGGGCCGGAGTTTAACTCGCACCGTATGGTCATGGATTACGTTCGCAAAGCCTATAAACCGGCATACGACAACTACAACAACTTATCCCGTTACGACTTCCAGCCGGCACGAGAGCTTGCAGACTGGCGTAATGATATAATGACCAAATGGGGTGGTATTGATCTGCGCAATGCTCACATAGAAATTTTGGAAGAAACCTTTGTGGGACAATCCATTCGCATAAGTGTTGATGTAAAACTTAACGGCATTCACTGTGACAACATCTCTGCTGAAGCTTACTTCGGACAAGTGCAGCAGGACGGAGATTTTGTTTCTCGAAATATTAAAAAACTGACTCCAAAAGGCGATACAGACGCTGACGGCTGGCAACATTTCGAAGGAAAAGTTACCCCTACAAAACCGGGTAGGTTCGGTTACACAATCCGCATCATTCCAACGAATCCACTCCTTATTGACCCGCGCGCTCTTGGACTTATCCGCTGGGCAGTGCCGCAGGAAACATCCTGATTTTGCAATGACGAAAGACAATCAGCAGGCGTGATCACAACATTATATATAAGGGCGAAGGTGCAAACACAGCACCTTCGCCCTTTCTAAAACAGTTGCTAAAGTGAAGCCAATGGTCTATTTGACGCAAATTCCCATAGGAGGCTTCTGTGTCAGAACTATCCAATATCGCTATTATCGGCGGCGGACTTGCAGGCTGTGAATGTGCCCGCAAACTTTCCCGAGCCGGAGTCGCTGTTACTATATTTGAAATGAAACCGGAGCAATATTCTCCGGCACATAGCTACGAAGGTCTTGCCGAACTTGTTTGTTCCAACTCCTTTCGTTCCGATCAGCCGGATGCTGCTGTAGGCATTCTTAAACAGGAAATGCGTGATCTCGACAGTCTTGTGCTCGAAGCAGCAGAAGCCACGAGTGTTCCAGCCGGTAAAGCACTGGCTGTAAACCGCGAACTGTTTAGTGACTACATCACAAAAGCTATCAACGAGGATGAAAACATCACCCTCGTACACAAAGAAATTACTTCTCTGAAAGCTGAAGAGCTTGCAGGGTTTGATGCAATAGTACTTGCAGCCGGTCCACTGGCAAGTGCTAGTCTCAGCGAGTCTCTTGCTGAATCCATTGATGCAACACATCTCTATTTCTATGACGCTATCGCTCCGATCATCGCAGCCGATTCCGTTAATATGGATATTGCATTCTGGGGTTCCCGTTACAATCCGGAAGATAACGACTACCTCAACTGCGCGATGAACGAAGAAGAGTATCATGCTCTTCGCGAAGCGCTGATTGCCGGTGACAAAGCACCTACAAAAGATTTCGAAAAAGAAATCCATTTTGAAGGTTGTATGCCGATTGAAGCACTTGCAGAACGCGGTGAAATGACCCTCGCTTTTGGTTCTTTCAAGCCTGTAGGCTTCACAGATCCACGCACTGGCGAACGTCCTTTCGCGTTGGTTCAGCTCCGTACAGAAAACTTGAACAAGTCCATGTTCAACCTTGTAGGTTGCCAGACAAAACTCAAGTACAAAGAGCAGGATCGAATCTTCCGCATGATTCCGGGTCTGGAAAATGCAGAATTCATCCGCTATGGCAGCGTTCACCGTAACACTTACGTGAATGCGCCAAAAACTCTGACCAACGAGCTTGCACTTAAAAATCATCCAACAATCTTCCTCGCCGGTCAGATCACTGGTGTAGAAGGATATGTTGAATCCGCAGCTTCCGGTCTGTGGCTTGGCACCATGCTCGCCGCAAAAGCAAAAGATCTTCCGCTTGCAGAGCCACCGGCAGAAACCTGCCTCGGAGGCTTGCTTGCCCATCTGCGTACCGAGCAGAAAAACTTCCAGCCTGCAAACATTCAGTTCGGTCTTACTCCGGCACTGAATCGTAAAGCACGCAAAAAGGAACGCAAAGCACTCTACGCACAGCGTGCACGCGAAGCCTTTACCGCATGGTTCGAAGAGCAAAAAGAAACGCTCGATGACTGCTGCTTATAGTAAATAAAAAAAGCGTGACCCTTTTCAGGGTCACGCTTTTTTTGCGTCTAATTAAGATCGTTCGGGACTTGCTCAACACTGCGTACTACATACGTTCGTGCAGTACGAGGTGGCACAGAAACCGAAAACTCTCCTTGCACCTGGCTTACTTTTTCACCAGTTTGCAAATCTTCAAGCTCTACATTTCCGTTTACTAATGTTTTCAGCAACGAAAACTCTTCCGCTGCAGCCAACTCTCCAAAGTTAATCACATTCACAGCGGCAGTTGCCTTCAAGCTATTCTTCGGCGACAGCTGGAATACTTGAATCAAAACGCCTCTATTCTTTGCCTTCGGAATCTGAACAACTGTCGAAGTCTGCATGCACAGCGCTTCCCGTAACTTAATGATTCGGCGCATATTTCCGGCAAATGTTTCTACCATGCGCACTTCTGTTTCGAGATCATCAAATACAGTCGGAGCCTTTGGGAGCCCAATCTCTGATAGAATATTATTGCCGCCACGAGATGTCAGGTCGTACGCTCCGGCTACATTTTGACGCAGTGCATCTTCTTCAGTGGAATATTCGAGCACCCCTGCCGGAAGCGGTAAGACTCCAAGTAATTCATCAGCAGAAAGCATAAAAATACCCGGCTGCATTGCCTGTGTATGTCCAAGCAACGTCAATCCGTCACTAACGGACTGTCGCTGCTCTTTTGTCATCTTCCGGTAATCACGAACACCTTGTATGTTTGCCACAAAGGCTGCCGGAGTCAGATACAGTTTGCTGCCATGAAAAAAGACATCTCCGCCAGTTACAGAAATTTTTTGCTGCACGACTTCTAAGTATCTTTTGCTAATTTTTGAATTACGTTTCTGCGCAGGATTGAACATAAACGGGAATGAAAAATCTATATACGGTTCAGGCTGAATGCGGTTGATAAACCGCTTCTGATCGATACCCATTTGAAGAACGGTAAACAGACTCTGCGTGAGCATAGACGCATCACCGGTGGCGTAAGCATATTCTGCTGCCGTTGAAAACGAATGGTTTACCGCAAAATCAACACCACTTTCTGTGGCAGCTTTAATATTAGGAAGCGGGAGGTTGTCCTGCAAGAATGTCCAGCCACCGTAACGGCGAACTTCCTGCGCAATATCTCTGGCAGCCTGCACCGCGGTATCACCTACGCCGACTCCAGAAAGATCTGCATTCGGGTACGCCGGTTCCAATCCATATAAAGGGGAAACGCTGACGCTTGTCATGGCTGCATGGAGCATTCCAATCTGCTGAATCAACGAGCCGGACACAAGACGACGCGCATTTTTGGAAGGATCGTTCCAGTTTAAGACTGGACGTGCTTCAGAGCCATGCCCCAGATACACAAAGCGGCGTCCGTTTCCGTCCAAACCTTGAACAACATCCGTTGCATACCAGTTAAGCGGGGTCAGCGGAATTTCCATTGACTCACGAACGAGAGGCGGAGGTAGAATGCGTTCTTGGCGCAGTGCTCGTAACGACACATCGTCGACAAGTACAGCGCGGGTGCGGGTGGTTATTTCCGGAAGATTCTTCCATAGTTCACGCGGCACCTCTATCATGCAATATAAACCCTTGTAAGATTCCAAACCACGGGCACTCAAAAAGTAGTCTGCGCCACGGCCTGTTGCAAATGGAACAACGGCATCGCCTACTATCATGCCTCGTTTATTCGCCTTGCGTAAAAAGTTATCAAAGCTCTTTTCATCGCCGAAGCCTTTGGAAAATAAATAGCTGACCGTGTCGTCACCAAGCTGGCGCTGTACAGTCGGACTACCCCAAATGACTCCGCTCTCACGCATGGATTCGATATGAATACCCCGTATACCTATCTCTCGTATTGTACGCAGGTATCTATCGCTTTGCAGAACGGAGGCAACAGAGCTGGTACTTGCAGGAATAGTTCTGGCTGCATCAAATGTCAGCCACACAGGAGCGATGTTAAGCATCATCTCAACGCGCGGTTTTTCATACGGCCCTAACCAAAATAAATTTGTACCGGAAACAACCGTCGAAAATTTCTCTGCAGTCGTCAGCATCGCCTGTTTTTCAAGCCACTGGACATAGCCAGGATTTGCCCTGCCCATTATTTCTGATTCCATGGAAAAACCCGAGGAACCTTTTGAACGAACTACATTAGGGGCGCTGCAACCAGACAAAGCGCTTACAAGAACAAGTAGCAATACAATATATTTTCTTATTTTCACAAAACTCTCCGCAAGAGGTCGTAAGTACGACCACATGCTTTAAACTCATGGAATATTTTTCTTATTCAATTTACCCAATTTTTGACAATGGCTACGGCGAAAATATTTTATACATAACATCATGTAATAATACAATATTCACACACTAACCAATATGCAAAACTTAGCATTATCTACTGCGGGTTCTCCAAAAAGTGACCCACAATATCAGCAGTCGCATACATTGCTTGGAAAAGCTCGAACACGCAAGTGCTTTAGAACTTCATTCACACATGCGCCTAAAAAAAGAGGTTCATCATCTTGAAATTACAATTAATCGCAACAAAGAATAAAGCAATAATGCCAAGATTCAAGAGTTCTGTTTTCATTTTTTACTTTACAGAACAATGAAAGTGTTCAATCAACCAATCTGCTTCGCGAACACTGCTCATTCTTCCGCCATTCACTGCGCTCACCGCAGCACTCTTTTTACGCAACGGCATTACCAGCTCACTGGCTCTCCATATTCCTTGTATACCTATGCATTGGGATACATTTTTTTCTGTGTGCCGGATAAACGCGAAGTTATATATTTAAAGTAATCGAGGAAAATCTGTGTCTTTTTATTCTGTAGATCAAGCTAAATGTAAAAAATGTCTCATCTGTGTTGAGGTTTGCCCGAACAAACTCCTTATTAAGGATAAAGAAACCGGCATTCCTAAAATGCGCATAGGTGCAGAAACTGCATGTATTCATTGCGGCCATTGCGTCGCAGCCTGTCCGGCAGACTGTGTAACGTTAGATCAAATGCCGAACGAAAATTTCATCTCCGTTGACTCATCCCTCGCAGTTTCTACAGAACAGGCAGACCAGTTCCTTCGTTCCCGCCGCTCTATCCGTTCATTCAAGTCCAAAGCTGTTGCGCACAACACATTGCAGGACATTGTATCCCTTACAAACTACGCGCCATCTGCAAGCCACAAACAACCTGTGCAATGGATCATGGTGGAATCGCCTGAGGTTGTACGCGAATTTGCAGAGATGACTATTGAATGGATGATGGGCCTTCGAAAGAATGACCGTGAGTTGGCTAAAAAATACAGCGTAGCGGGATTAATTGCCGGATGGAGAAAGGGACAAGATTTAATTCTTCGCGGTGCTCCGCATCTCGCCATTTCATACATGGATAAAGAAAAGACATGGCACGACACTGATAGTGCTATCGCCTTGTCCTATCTTGAGCTCGCAGCGCATTCCCGCGGTGTAGGTGCCTGCTTTGCCGGATTTTTTACTTATTGTGCCAATGATTATATGCCGCTAAGAGAACGGTTAGGGCTACAAGAAAACCACATATGCTGTGGCGGACACATGCTCGGCTACCCTAAATTCACCTATCCACGGATTCCGATGCGCAAATCACTTTCCGTAAACTGGTTGTAGCCGGACTACTGTCATTTTGTGCCTGTTTAGGTCGTAGAATGCACATATGTGCACCCAGAACCGGAGAAAAGAACATGGCAGTTATTACAGGCACTGATCACTTTATTCAGGATAAAGCTGAAGTAAAGGATGCTGACGCAACCATTACTTTTGGCAAAAAAACTGAGCTCGAAACATTTTCAACAAAAGAAAGCATTCTCTTTCTAATCGGATTCACCGGTAGCAAAAGACATGAACTGGCGGATATTCTTGCTTCCAAGTTAGAGATGTCCGTACAGGCACCCGAAGCTATTTCGTCTCTGGATGAACTAAAAGAACTTTGTAAGAAGACCGGCAGCATCATTGTTATCCCTCAGTCTGCAATGCGTCATGATGATATTCGTAATGCCCTTCGAGAGCATGGAAAGGTATTCTATCTTATGACAGAGCTACTGCACCTTGCCCATAACCTTGGGCTGAATGCTGAAGAAGGACGCGAGCAGATTGGTTCAGATTTCATTGAACTTGAACCGCACATGCTGGCATCGCTTCATTTTATTCTTCATGGCTGGAAAGAACCGGAAGACCTCGTTGAAAACGTACTAGAGCCACTAGGCTTGTTATAGCCGACAATCCAATATTCAATAAAAAAGCGGGTGAATCGTACTGATTCACCCGCTTTCTATTTACTTTATGCGGCGGCGCGCCATATCTCAAAAAGCCAACGCCCTATGCCGAAGGCAAAGAGTAATATCCCCTCATTACGGGTAATCTTACCCCGCGTCCGGATTAGCAGCCACAGAAGTGCTACGGCTCCGACAGCCATGCTCATATTCAACAGTTCACCATGCTTAACAGCAATAGGCTGAACCATTGCAGTTATCCCGAGAACTCCCGCGAAGTTAAAAAAGTCACTCCCCACAAGGTTACCCAGAATCATATCATTCTTGCCTTTCATTGAAGCAGAAAGACACGTCACAAGCTCAGGAAGAGAAGTACCGGCTGCGACAATGGTCACACCAATAAGCCATTCGCTCAAACCGAAAATGCGTGCAACGCCTGTTGCACCATCAACCACAAACTGGCTGCCAAGGCTTACTGCAATAAGACCAATCGGTAACAACATGTAATCTTTCCACGTTGCGACTTCACTATCGCTTGTCACTTCACACATGGCAGTGCTTTCTGTACCTGTCGGCTTCTTGCATCGGTAATACATCCAGCCAAGATACCCAACAAAAATACAGCATAACACCAAGCCATTCCAACGTCCTAACTGCCCATTGGACACCATCAGGCGGGTGAGAAGTTCTACACCGAACAATATAGGAATATCTCGAACAATTAATGCCTTACTGCCGGATACGTTCTTAATCATCGCCACGGCACCAAGAATGATACCGAGGTTAAAGATGTTAGAACCGACAATATTCGCGAAAGAAATGGATGGAATTCCTTTTAACGCTGCGGTCAACGTTACCAGAAATTCCGGCAAACTTGTTCCCATTGCAACAATAGTCAACCCGATAACGAGTTCAGAAATTCCAAAGCGGCGGGCAATGGCGGACGCAGCGTCCACAACAAAATCAGCCCCTTTCCATAAGAAGAGGGCACCAGCCAAAAGATACGCAATATGTAGAAGCATGTAGTTACCAAATAATAAGGTTATTGTGCACTGTTAAGGTAAGCCTAAATACATTCCGAAACAAAGTGGTCATGTAAGATGTGTCGCACTGCTTGTCTAGAGTTTGCTTACAATTACCCCATAACGGATGTTGAAGAATACGCCTCACAAGCGTATTGTTGCAGGCGCACGTTAACTTTACTCAAAAGGATATATCATGTCTGTGATAGCAGAGCTTTCTATATTTCCGATGGACAAGGGCACAAGCATGAGCCCTTATGTCGCACGAGTCGTCACCGTCATTAAACAAAGCGGACTCGCATATGATTTCGGATCGATGGGAACGACGATTGAAGGCGAATGGGATGAAGTGATGCAGACAGTCTCTGCTTGCTACAAAGAGCTTGAGCAGGACTGCGATAGAATCTATCTCACACTCAAAGTAGATTCCCGTAAAGGCAGAAAAAATGGCTTGAAAGGAAAAACTGAATCTGTAGCTGCGAAGCTTAAATAATATTTATTGTCCCGAACGGTTGAGCGCGCTTAACCGTTCGGGACGTATCAACAAGAATTGAACTCTGTTTACATCAGCTCTATGGTCTTCCACTTTCCAGTTCGAAATCGACTGTATGCAGCGAATGCAAGAATACAAACGTAAACAAGCAACATTGCCCAGAGAGCATGCAACCCTGCATCAAAAACATAACGACCAATCATTATTGGTACGCCAAGGCAGAAGATTGCACAGAATGCGATAGCCCACATTACATACATAGTATCGCCCGCGCCCTTCAACGATCCGAAAAAGATCAAGGCAACGGCATCCTGCATGCAGAAAAATGCTACATATGCCAACAAAATCTGACACATAGATTGAATCTGGGCAAAATCTGCAAAAGAAATATCTTCCGGTTTAAAAAGCGAAGTCAGCTCATACGGGAACAGCAAAAAGATTGCACCAAAAGTTCCCATCCAAAGCAAGGCTACGTGCAATACGCTATGTGCTGCCACCGTGGCCTGATCAACATGCTTTTTCCCCATCGCCTGTCCTACTAAAATAGAAGCCGTAATGTGAAGCCCGATAACAGGCAGGAATGCTAATGAGTTGATGGACAACACAATGTTAGAAGCTGCAAGCTCTGTTTCACCCAGTTGTCCAACGACCATGATGAATACAGTGAATGCAAAAACATCAAAGAAGTTGTTTGCACCACTTGGAATACCGAAGCGCATCATCCGCAAGAAAAGGGCTTTGTTGAAACGCCATGCACTAACAACATTGTATATTGCATCATTCTCCGGCTTAAATACCAGTAAAGAATACATTACAAGCTGCATTGCCCATGAAGAAACAGTTGCAAGTGCCGCACCTGCAATACCCATTTCCGGAAAAATCCACACGCCGTTAATCAGCATGTAATCAAGTGGTATGTTGATTACAACAGCGATTATATTCACAACCATATTCGGACGGGTTTTCCCTAATCCGGTGAAGAAACAGCCAATTGCGTTTGCAATGAGCGCAAAACCCGATCCCATGGTGAGAATAGAAAAATATGTAACTTCCTCACGCTGCACTTCCGGCGCATGCCCTACGAAGGCAAAAAACGGCTCTGCAACTAAAACGAGAGCAGCAAGGAAGACCCAAGCAAAACAACAAAAATATATTGCCTGCCAGACTACGGAACCAATTTTTTCGCACTTACATGCACCATAGTATTGTGCAATAAACACAGAGCTATAGGCAGAAATTCCAAGTGCGAACAATAAAAACACCAGATGCACCATAGCTGCCGGTAATGCAGCAGCAATCGATATCAGTGAATAGTTACTTAGAAAAATCCTGTCGGTAAATTCCATGGCAGTTGTAGAGCCGAGACTAACAACAAGCGGAAGACCTATGTTGAGGACATCACGATAACCGAATGGTTCTTTCCAGCGTTTTTTAAACCGAGATAACATTAACTACTCCTAAGGTAATCCCCTGAAAAAACGCACACAATCCAACAAAAGTGTACGTAAACAGGACGTGGTAACAATACGTTGTGAAACGAATACTCAAGCCTAGCCGTAAGTACAAGTCTCAATTTGTGAACATGCACTTTTAAACAACAGTTGGGCACTGCTTATTCTGTATCAACATTTACTCAACTAGTTGAATCAATAAAAATTGAATTAACAACATCAATTTTTATTGAAATAAGAAGACACGTTCTACGCAAGCAATTTTTATTTTACAAGAAAAAGATGAACACAAAACTTTATCCTTTCACCACAGGATGTTACTCGTATATGTAATAGAGGTACCTATTACAATTTCGACCGTATGTATTTTAACCCTAGTATTTTCTTGAGTTTCTCATCCAATCCAGCTTATTTTATGCTAACTTTGAATGCACAATCTAGTTTTTTTGAAGCTACTCAACCATACAGGATATATCATGAGCGACTTTTCTGATCCTACAAAGTCACAAGAAAAACCAAAAAGCACCGAAGAGAAATCTACAGAGCCTGCTAAAAAGGACGCTGTTGAAGCCCCTATTGAACAGGAAGACTCTGTAGACGAGGTTGTGCCACAGGATATTCTTTCAGAAGAACCACTTGCCGCAGCAGATGACTCTTCTGAAAAAGTAACTGACTCCTCGCCCTCTTCGTCTGAAAATATTGAACCGAAAGAAAACGTTGAATCCGATAATATATCAGACAGTTCTCATGCAAATGACGAAACAGATAAAGTAGATGAAGCTCCTGTTTCAGAAGTATCTGATGACGCTGAGTCACCTGTCAGTGAAACAGAAACGTCTGATGTGAGCATTGAAGATGATGAAACAGACGAAGCAGATGAGGCTCCTGTTTCAGAAACCTCTGATGACGCTGAGTCACCTGTCAGTGAAACAAAAACGTCTGACGTGAGTATTGAAGATGATGACACAGGCGACACAGATGATGAACTTATTGTTGCCGCTGCTGCATCAAAAGTGAGTAGCAGATTCGCTGGAACGCGTGTGGAAACCATTCGCCCAGAGCCGGACTCCAAACATTCTGAAGACGCTACGCCTTCGCATGACACCATTTCTGCTGAAGTTCCTCCTCAAGAAAAAGAAAAGAAAAAGAAGAAAGAAAAAAAGCCAAAAGAACCACTTCCCGATGTTGCACCGGAAAGTAAAATTCTTAACAGCTTTTCCCTTCTTCCTTGTCTTACGCTTATTATATTTGCAGCTCTGCAAGGCGGTATAGCTCTCTTCTCCAGAGATCTTTGGCCGTTGCAAGAAACACAGGCTGCCGCAGTTGTAAAAGACACTCTTGCAGCTTCAAACTGGCTCACTCCAATGTTGGATGGAAAACCATACAGCGGTGCTATGCCTTTCTACTTCTGGTTCTCAAGCGCTGTAGCGCTCATTCCCGACATTGCCATTACCTTTGCAGTAAAAGCCAGCACGCTGCTCAGCAGCATACTTTTTGTACTCTCAACATATCTCTTTGCCCGCGCCGCCGGTATTAGCAAAAAAACAAGCCTCACAGCCGGCCTGCTTACAATGGCAGCATTTTTACCGGCTGTGACCATGCAGCTTAACGGTATGGAAACACTCTTTGCCGCACTGGTAACGTTCGCACATGCCGCATTTGTTATGGGCTGGAGACGGGAACGCTCCTTCTTCTGGCTCATCACAGGATTTATCTGTGCTGCTGCTGCAACCCTGACTGGCGGCTTCCCGGGGCTGTTTTTACCATTGTTCAGCATCCTGTTCATCACCTGCTGGCGCAAACGCCCAACCCGATTCGGAGAGTGGGATGTTGCTGGCGGTTTTGGTATTTATCTCTCAATTGTTCTCAGCTGGTTTGCGTATGTCTATTTTGCAGTTCAGCCAGATTACCTGTTAAACCTTGTGCCTAATGTTCTTGCAGCACCATTCAAAGGTGCACTGGCGCATCTGCCATACTGGTGGCACATGCTTGCCATGCTTCCTTTCATCCTGCTGCCATGGCTCGTTGTTTTTCTGGTTCTTCCTTGGACAAGAGTAGTTAGTGTTTCATTCTACAAGGATGTTCTAGCAACCAGAAATCCTGAAAATATCGGCATCGCCTACCTATGGCTTTCTGCAATATTAACATGCACCCTCTACTGTGCGTTGGATTACATGACACCTGTCTGGCTTCTTGTACTCCTTCCACAAATTGCAATTCTTACAGCGCGTGCAATCAAAAACTTTTCGCCGTTACGCAGTAAAGTTTTTTACAGGTTACTTGCAGTTGTCTTCTTTGGCTTCGGCGTAGCTCTGATCTGTCTTGTAAACTTCACTGAGATTATTCCTTTCGAAATCCAAGGCTGGATGTACATGGCTGCTATCCTTCTTGCAGCCGCTGGCATCTTCTGGTTCCGTTTCCCGCTTAACAGCAGATACGGCGTAATCGGTATGACTGTGGTTATGACACTTCTTATGCAGCCGCTGTTCATTATGTCAGCCCCTGCGATTAACAGTTTCATTTCCACCAAAGACATCTCGCTTACCATGGAAGAATACGCAGCAAAGGACTTCACCCCTGTAGTCTACAATGCTGACCCTGCACCATTTGCATACTTTGTAAACGAACCGGTTATCCATATAATAGATCCGCATTCGCTGACTACCATCCTAAATTCAAAACGGAATGTTGTAGTTATTATGAGTGCGACCGAGTGGAACAACTGGCTCACAAAACCAGAGTCTCTGGAATTGGTTGGAACACAAAAAACTGCCATTCCACATATCGGACAGGGATTCATTCTTGCTATTCAGGAAAAGAGTTCAAGCAGATATAGTAATCCATTACCAGTTGATGGGCAGCCAAAATCTGTCACTCCAGACACACAGGATCCTGCACAGGCCCCTACAGCAGATGAGCCGGCAACGACTCCGTCTCCTAAAGAAAAGCCTGCAATGGATGGTCCGCAAACAGATAACGAAGAAGAGCCTGCTCCACTTCAAGAACCATTGAATGACCACAGCACAACCGCGACATCGGCTGATTCTACAACAAAACAGGATGCTGCGATGACAATGCAGGTTGCACCGGAGCTTGCAGTACCGGATAATTAATCAGCATACTTCAGAAAAAAACAAAAAAAAGGCTCTTCACATCTTGTGTGAAGAGCCTTTCTCATTAGGTTCAGGTCTACTTCTTTTCTTCGTCAACTGGCTCACAATCGATCACTATTGCTTGCCGTGGAGTCTGCTTTTGTGCATCATTTTGAATTTCGCTGTAAATGGCCTGTTCGTCTTTCTGCTGGCCTCCTGAAGAGTGCCATGTGTAATACGTAAATCCTGCGTGATTTTGTGATTCACCACGCACCGCTGCTGCGTTAAACTGCTTACGTAACCAGCGAGCTAAGGGCTTGCGGGTTAACGGAAGAAGCATTGCAAGTCCGGCAAAGTCTGTTACAAAGCCCGGGGTAAGCAACAGCAAGCCTGCAATAAGGATTAACAAACCTTCTACCATTTCATCTGCTGGCATGGCGCCTTCATTTAAAGACTGCCGCACTTTCTGCATGGTATTAAAACCTTCCATGCGGGCAAGCCACGCACCGGCAACACCAGTAAGAATCACAATTCCGATTGTCGGTAGGCCGCCGATCACGGAGCCCACAGAAACAAGCGTATACAATTCCAGAATCGGAATGAGAGTAAATAGTAAAAATAATCTTCCAAACATATTGTTGTGCCCTTCAAATTCTAAGCAATCTATCCGTACCCTAAAGAACTAATCATTCTAAATGAGATGACAAGCCTTTTTACGGCCACGTCCCCCACCTCTATAGTGCCATACATCCAATATACAGGAATTACGCAACAAGTCACCACCACCAGTTGCAACATATATATGTACAAATTGCTTTGTACGGGAAAAGGCTGTTGCGTTACGCACAGCGCAGCACTGCAAAAATATAATAATCAGATAGAATCTTCGTAAGTAGAGTTCACTATCTGCGCCAATTAGTAAAGAAACTAATGTGAAAAACAACGCAGAGATAAAGAAATGTAAGTTTTTACTACGTCTTAATAAATTTTAGACAAAAAAAAATCTCACCATTTCTGGTGAGATTTTTTCTTTTCTTATCCAATCTGGATCGCCGAAAAAGCTTAAGCACTCTTTGTTGCTACAGGCTTAACTACAGCGCCAGAACGAAGGCAACGTGTGCAAACGTTGATGGATTTTACCTGTCCAGTAGGCATCTGATGACGAACACGCTGGAGGTTAGGCAAAAAGCGACGTTTAGTTTTGATGTGTGAGTGGGAAACATTGTTACCGACCTGTGGGCCTTTACCGCAAATAGCACATTCTTTAGCCATGGCGATTCTCCGTATATTAAAGAAAAAAATTTATTACTTTGATTGTCACGCAAGAAGAACTTATCTAAAAGTCTTACTACAACTGCGCAAGCAAAGAGATGGGTGTATTATACCCTCGATACAAAAAAGGCAACCCTTTTCTTGACAAACAAACGCTCTCGCATGTAGAAATCCCCTTCCGCAAGAGGACACAAATATGAAACAACTTTGGCTAGCAATCAAGGACTTGCCTCCAGAAGGCAAGGAAATAATCATCAACGACCAATCCATATGGCAAAGTCCGATTGATGAATTCGCTCTTCCTTACACTATAAAGAAAGAGTTTGCAGCCCGTTTATTCCTCATCCCTCAAGAGCAGGGATGTATATTGCACGGCAGCATAACAGGTTCTGTTGCATTGCCATGCAATAGATGCACTCAGGACGCTACAATTAGCATCAACCAAAAATTTGATGAAGTATTCATACTTGACGAAGAGCTAAGTTCGGACGATACCGAACCTAATGTTCGCATCGCCAATGAAGTTACTGGAATCGAAGTTGAGATTGCAGGCGTTCTTTGGGAAGAATTTGTCATCGCCCTTCCGGTCAAGCCTTTATGCAAGGCAGACTGCAAGGGTCTTTGCGCTGAGTGCGGCAAAGATTTAAACACTGGAAAATGCGAGTGTGAAGATTCATCACTCGATCCCCGCTTTGCGGTTCTTCGGAACCTTAAGGTGGATAAATAACGATTACGTCTTTCGGAATTCGTTCGAAAGCAGAATAAAGAGAGGATCTGTCATGGCTGTCCCTAAGAAAAGAGTATCCAAATCCCGTAAGGGCATGCGTCGCTCCCACCACCGTGTGGCTGTACCTTCCGTAGTATACTGCGAATGTGGCGAAGCAACACTTCAGCACCGCGTTTGTGCAGCTTGTGGCTCTTACAATGGTCGTCAGATCAGTAAGGACGATGCATAGCATCCCCGTTATAGCCGTGGACGCAATGGGCGGTGATATTGGACCGTCCGTTAACGTCCCAGGTGCTATTAAGGCTGCTCGCACCTTCGGTATCAAGGTTATTTTTGTCGGTAACGAGAAATTAATCAATGCCGAACTCGATAGGCTGCCCCTTAAAGGGGTGGCCTATGAAGTAGTGCACACCGATGAGGTGGCAGGAATGGACGAGAAGCCTTCCGATATTCTTCGTCGTAAAAAGAATGCGTCAATTCAGGTTGCATGCCGCCTTGTTAAAGAAGGCAAAGCAGATGGCATTGTCAGCGCCGGTAACTCCGGTGCTACTGTCGCATGCGGTATGTTTATCATCGGACGCATTGCTGGCGTTGAACGTCCTGCCCTTGCGAGCGTAATGCCTACAGAGAAGAACCCTATCGTTCTACTCGATGTAGGAGCCAACGTAGATTGTAAACCTCAGCACCTCTTCCAGTTTGGCCTTATGGCCAACGCCTTTGCCCGTGACCTTCTGGAGTATGAATCTCCACGAATTGGTCTTCTATCCATTGGTGAAGAAGAAGGCAAAGGGAATACACTGGTAAAAGAAACCTACGATCTGTTCAAATTGACAGACGATATTAACTTCCTTGGAAACGTTGAGGGACGTGACCTTTTTACTGGTGAAGTTGATGTTGTTGTCTGTGACGGCTTTGTAGGTAACGTAGCCTTAAAACTCAGTGAAGGTCTTAGTACCTCCATGGGCCGGCTATTAAAACGACAGTTGATGTCTAGTACAATTGCTAAAATAGGCACCTTGCTGGCTAAAAAAGCGTTTAAAAAGTTTGCAAAAATTGTGGACTATGCCGAATATGGCGGCGCACCAGTACTGGGACTTAAGGGGATCGCGATTGTATGCCACGGCGCTTCGAATGATAAAGCTATCTTCAACGCCGTAAAAATGGCATCTATTTTCGTACGCAAAAAAACAAATGAGCGTCTAGTCGAAGCCATCAGCGCTAATCAAGAGCTGACGAGCTTTGGTAGAGCTATTAAGAACTAAAGCTGAGGCGGTGCAGTGCAACTGCGCCGTTTTGTGGCTTTCCGGAAACTGCAATGAAAAAGCAATGTTACATCCGGGGATTCGGAGCATTTGTTCCTGAAAAGGTTCTAACTAACTTCGACCTCGAAAAGATGGTCGACACAAGCGACGAATGGATCAAAACCCGCACCGGGATTGAGCAGCGCCATATAGTGGCAGAAGGTCAGGCAACTTCTGATCTTACTACTCAGGCAGCAGAAGCTGCACTTGCCGATGCGAAAATGAACCGGGAAGAGTTATCCCATATTCTTGTGGCGACCTGTACTCCTGATGCTTACTGCCCAAATACAGCATGCATCACAGAGGACAAGCTTGGCTTAAAAGGCCTTATGGCTCTTGACTTAGCCGCAGCTTGTTCCGGTTTTGTATACGGGCTAAAAGTGGCTAGTTCTCTTGCGCAGACAGAAGAAAATTCAAACGTTCTTTTGTGCGGCGGCGAGACAATGTCATCCCGTACTAACTGGGAAGATCGTAACACATGCGTTCTTTTCGGTGACGGAGCTGGCGCGGTAATTATCTCTGCCACTCCAACTGAAGATTCTACAGCTATTGTAGACGTCGAACTTTCCTCTGATGGCTCTTTATGCGACCTGTTGACAATTCGCGGGGGCGGTTCAGCCCACCCTTACAAGGTTGGTCAGCCCGTCCCTGAAGAGCATTTCATTATGATGCAAGGACGCGAAGTCTTTAAACATGCTGTTCGCAGCATGGTAGGCGTGTGTAACACTCTTATGGAACGCAACGGCCTTACTCCGGACGACATCGATATTCTCCTTCCGCATCAAGCGAATATGCGAATCATCGAAGCAGTCGGTAAAAAGCTCACTATTGATAGTGAGCGAGTATATGTAAACGTGAATAAAGTGGGTAACACATCCGCAGCATCTATTCCGCTTGCACTCGGACAGGCTAAAGCAGCCGGCACATTAGAACCTGGTAAAAACATTCTGCTGACTACATTCGGCGGCGGTTTTACCTGGGGTGCAGCGCTGCTTAGAACCTAGAGATCTTCTATAATGCTATTCTCTTCCTAAAAGTTAAACATTCTTTTATGTTACACAGCTAGTTTTGGGAATTGAAGTTATACTCTCTTTGGGGTATAAGGCATTGCTTTTAACACCTAACCAGAAGTGAATAATTATGGAATTACTTTCAACTGCACTGGTTACCGGTGGCTCTCGCGGGATTGGCAAATCCATCGCTGAGCAGCTGGGTAAAGCCGGATTTCAGGTTTACCTCACATACGTTTCCAAGCCGGAAGAGGCAGAAAACGTTGCGGCTTCTATTGAAGCTGCTGGTGGTAAAGCAAAAGCGTTCAAATTAGATGTTGGCAATCCAGATGACATTGCTGCATTTTTTAAAGAAGAAATTAAAGACAAAGTGAAGCTTGATGTTCTTGTGAACAACGCTGGCATCACTAAAGACGGTCTCCTCCTTCGTATGAAGACAGAAGACTTTGATCGTGTCATTAACGTAAACCTGCGCGGAGCTTTTGTTGCTTGTAGAGAAGCAGCAAAAATCATGAGTAAACAGCGCTGCGGCCGTATCATCAACCTTACTTCTGTAGTAGGTCAGATGGGTAACGCAGGCCAAGCTAACTACTGCTCTGCTAAAGCTGGTATTATCGGCATGACAAAATCTATGGCAAAAGAACTCGGTAGCCGTAATATCACCGTGAACGCTGTTGCCCCTGGTTTTATCAAAACCGATATGACTAACGCTCTTCCAGAGACTGTGCGCAGTGAATACGAAAAGGCAATCCCTCTCAAACGCATGGGCGACGTAGAGGACATTGCAAATACAGTAGCCTTCCTTGCATCAAACAGTGCTGGCTACATCACTGGGCAAGTTATTGCCGTTAACGGCGGCATGTACTGCTAACGGACTAGCGTCCGTAAAAGAACTTTACTGCCTTCTTTTGAGAAGGCAAAATAACAAAAAGTAAACAATCCATTGGAGGAATCCATGTCTGCAGAAGCAAAAGTAAAACAGATTATCATTGAGCAGCTCGGCGTATCTGAAGAAGAAGTAAAAAACGAAGCATCTTTCGTTGAAGACCTCGGCGCTGACTCCCTCGACCTTACTGAACTCATCATGGCTATGGAAGAAGAGTTCGGCATTGAAATCGACGACGACGACGCACAGAAGATCCTGAAAGTTCAGGACGCGTACAACTACGTAGCTAAACAGCAGTAGTTCGCACTGTTACAGCGTTTTATATACAGGCGTCTTGTGCTCACGGCATAAGACGCCTTACCCGCTTATTTTGATGGTACATTAAATGAGGTAGTGCCATCTGCGCAGCTTAAAGAGAAGCGGGTAGGTTTGATCTCTTATACAGCGCACTTTTTCCCAGGAATGAAGCATATGACTGAAAAAAGAGTAGTAGTAACTGGCGTTGCCACCATCAACCCACTCGGGAACGATGTTGACACAAGCTGGGACAACCTGATTGCCGGAAAATCCGGTATTGGGCCAATTACCCAGTTTGACGCAAGCGAGTTTAATTCACAAATTGCTGGCGAAGTTAAAGATTTTGTTGCGGCAGACCATATTCCGCCAAAACAAGCTCGTCGCATGGATCGTTTCGTACAGTTTGCTGTAGCATGTGCACAACAGCTCATGACAAACTCTGAATACGAAATCACAGACGAAAATGCTAAACGCGTTGGTGTTATGCTCGGCGTTGGTCTTGGTGGTCTTAACACCATCGAAACCTTCCACAGCAAACTCACAAGCGCAGGCCCAAATAAGATCAGCCCATTCTGGATTCCAATGCTGATCTCTAACATGGCACCGGGACAGGTATCCATTTTCACTGGCGCAAAAGGTGCAAACCTTGTATTCACCAGTGCTTGTGCATCCGGTACCCACGCAATCGGCCATGCATTTGAAGATATTAGATCCGGACGCTGTGATGCTGTAATCACAGGTGGTACAGAGTCCACTATCACCCCTATGGGTGTATCCGGCTTTACCGCGCTTAAAGCACTTTGCAGCAACCGTAACGATGAACCGACTAACGCTTCCCGTCCATTCGACAAGGAACGCTCCGGATTCGTCGTCGGCGAAGGCGCAGGCCTTCTCTTGCTGGAATCATACGATTCTGCAAAAGCTCGCGGTGCAAAAATTTACGCAGAAGTTGTGGGCTTCGGTTCTACTAGTGATGCATTCCATATGACTGCACCACGTGAAGATTCCGAAGGAATGGCTCAGTCAATGATCGACGCTATTGAAGAAGCTGGTATCGCGACTGACGCTGTGGACTGCATCAACGCACACGGCACCTCTACTTATCTTAACGATAAAGCAGAGACCGGAGCGATGAAAAAAGTCTTTGGAGATCATGCGTACAAGCTGCGTATCTCTGCGAACAAGTCTCAGACTGGACACCTTTTAGGTGCTGCTGGTGGCATGGAAGGAGTCTTCTCCTGCCTGACACTCGATAAAGGACTTGTTCCAGGAACAGCTAACCAAGAATCTCCTGACCCTGAATGCGATCTGAATTACATGGGGAATGGTTCAGAGAAGTATCAAGCTGAGTACGTGCTCAGCAACAACTTCGGCTTTGGCGGCACTAACGCAAGTGTGCTGTTCAAGCGTTTCGACGGGTAAATGTGTGGGCGTATGCAGCTTGTAGCTGTGTACGCCCTTTTTCTTCCTCATTTAAATAGTAAGGGGCATCACTCATGGATGAAGTCTTTATCCAAGATCCCGAAGTAGGCCGTTCCATTTTTCAAGAGATCGATCGTCAGACCGGTGGTCTTGAATTAATCGCATCAGAAAACTTTGTATCAACAGCAGTACGTCAGGCTCAGGGTTCCGTACTTACTCATAAGTACGCTGAAGGCTACCCGGGCAAACGTTACTATGGTGGTTGTGAGTACGTAGACGTAACCGAAACCATCGCTATTGAACGTGCAAAAGAAATCTTTGGTGCAGAATATGTTAACGTGCAGCCGCATTCCGGCAGCCAGGCTAACATGGCAGCTTACTATGCCATCGCCAACGCAGGCGATACTGTACTCGGTATGGATCTCTCTCATGGGGGACATCTTACCCACGGCAGTCCTGTCAACTTCTCCGGTAAGTTCTTTGACGTTAAAGCTTACGGTGTAAATCGTGAAACTGGTCGTATTGATTACGATAACGTTCTCGAGCTTGCAAAAGAACACAAACCAGCGGTTATCATCGCCGGTGCGAGTGCATACCCTAGAGAGATTGATTTCGCTAAGTTCCGTGCGATTGCAGATGAAGTAGGTGCTAAACTTTTTGTGGATATGGCTCACATTGCAGGCTTAGTTGCAGCTGGCTTGCATAACTCTCCAATTCCACATGCGCACGTAACTACTACCACCACCCACAAAACCCTGCGTGGTCCACGCGGTGGTATGATCCTTTCCACTGAAGATATGGGCAAGAAATTGAACAGCCAGATCTTCCCTGGAATTCAGGGTGGCCCACTCATGCACGTTATTGCTGCTAAAGCTGTTGCTTTTGGCGAAGCATTACGTCCTGAGTACAAGGTTTATCAGAAGCAGGTAATTGCTAACGCTGCAACTCTTGGTCAGACTCTTCTTGATGAAGGTTTTGATCTGGTTTCCGGCGGCACAGACAACCACCTCCTTCTCATCGACCTCACCAACAAAGACATCACCGGTAAAGATGCTCAGCTTGCTCTTGATAAAGCTGGCATTACTACCAACAAAAACACTGTTCCTTTTGAAACCCGCAGCCCGTTCGTAACTTCCGGTATCCGTATTGGTACACCGGCGCTTACCAGCCGCGGTATGAAAGAAGCAGACATGCAGCGAGTAGGTGCATGGATGGTTGATGCGCTTAAGCACATCGACAACGATGCATACCTTGCTGATATCCATAAGCAGGTTACGGCGTTTACGCGTCAATTCCCGCTTTTTGCTTGGTAAAAGCACGAGGCCGGGGATAACATCCCCGGCCTTTTTTTTATCCAAAATTCAGACTTGTAAGCTTTTATACTTTGGGCGTATTTCTAAATTATATATGGTGCCTTGACTGCGACATGTCACACACATATCTTATATGTTCCTAAAAATTTTTTGTTAGATACCATTACATTAGAAATACCACTTGTTGGAGTTAATACCAATGCAACAGAGACTTCCTTGGCCTCAATATTTTATGGACATCACCTACATGGTTGCTGAGCGCTCCACCTGCATTCGCCGTAAAGTCGGCGCAATTGCAGTTAAAGATAAGCGCATCCTTGCAACCGGCTATAACGGTGCACCTGCTAACACATCTCATTGTCTTGATATTGGGTGTCTTCGTGAAGAACTTGGCATTCCTTCCGGCCAGCGACATGAAATGTGCCGAGGCCTCCACGCGGAGCAGAATGTAATTATTCAGGCTGCTGTCCACGGAGTATCACTCGACGGAGCAGAAATTTACTGCACCACCATGCCGTGCCTCATCTGTACAAAAATGCTCCTCAACTGCGGCATCAAAGCCGTTTACTATGTTGAAGGGTACAATGATGAACTTGCCGCAGGCATGGTAAAAGAAGCCGGTGTGCCATTCATTAAAATTGACCACGTAGTTCGAGACGTCAATGCAGCATCCTAACGCCCATTTTATGCGTCGGGCAATTGCCCTTGCAGAAAACGGACGCGGCGCAGCAGCACCTAACCCGACGGTAGGTGCTGTACTGGTTCAGCACGGACAAATTGTTGCTGAGGGGTACCATACTGCTTGCGGGCAACCACATGCAGAAATTGAATGCCTCAGGGACGCTGCAGAAAAAGGCATTTCTCCCCAGAACTGCTCAATGTACGTAACGCTCGAACCGTGTAACCACTACGGTAAAACACCACCCTGCTCTAAAGCTATTTTAGAAGCCGGTATTAAGCGTGTTGTTATCGGGCTTCAGGACCCGAATCCGAAAGCTAAAGGTGGTGCAGAGTTTTTACGTGAAAACGGGGTTTATGTTGAAACCGGAATGCTGGAAGAAGAATGCCGCGAACTCGTGTCAGACTTCCTCACATGGGTTCAGACCCCCTATCCGTTCACCACATTGAAACTCGCTTCAACATTAGACGGCAAAATTGCCACCCGTACGGGACACTCCCAGTGGATAAGTGGTGAAGAGTCTCGCAAACGAGTTCATGAGCTAAGAAAAAAAGTTGATGCAGTAATCGTGGGTGGAGGAACCTTCTACGTAGACAATCCACAGCTTACCTGTCGTCTTGAAGGCGTTGAGCAACAACCGCTCGCAGTAATCGTCACCAAACGATTGCCCGACAACCCTGACCAATTCACACTTCTGCAAGATCGCCCAGAGCAAGTTATTTTCTGGACAAACGAAAAATCAGCCTTATCTGAAGCAGCAAGCAAGTTGCAATCGTTAGGCTGTTCTGTGAAGGGGTTACCCGAACAAGACGGCAATCTCGACCTTGCTGCGGGGCTCGCTTGGCTGCGTCAGGAAAAAAACTGCCTCTACACCCTTTGCGAAGGCGGGGGAAAATTGGCATTATCGCTTCTTGAGAACAATCTCGTAAACGAATTTCAGTTGCATATGGCTCCAAAAATTGTCGGAGATCAAAGCGCACCCGATATCTTTTCTGGTAGAACCATAGCAACCATGGATGAAGCGCTCCGCTTACGAATTATAAATACGGAACTTAGCGGCGAAGATGTTATACTGACATTGCGCCGACAGGAAATTTAGTATGTTCACAGGAATCATTCTTGGACAGGGCGAAATCCGTTCTATTCAGAATATGGGCAAGGAAACTCGCCTTACAATCAAGCCACGCTGCACATTAACCGACTTTGTACTCGGTGAATCTATAGCGACAAACGGCGTGTGTCTGACCGTTGAAGATTTCGGTGCGGACTGGTTCACTGTTTATGCTTCTGCAGAAACAATGGGGCTTACCAACCTTGGTAAACTTAAAACCGGTAGCAATGTTAACCTTGAACGCGCTCTTGCAATGGGTGATCGCCTTGGCGGACACATTGTAAGTGGACACGTTGACTGTATCGGCACTGTGGATTCGGTTCGTCCGGCAGGACTTTCAAAAATCTACAGAATTTCTTTCCCGCAGGAGTTTGATACACAGGTTATCCCAAAAGGCTCAGTGACCCTGGACGGGATTAGCCTCACAGTTAATGCTTGTGGAAACAGTTTTCTGGAAGTAAACATAATCCCTGAAACTCAGAAAATTACCACAATAGCCCAGTGGAAACCGGGTTACAGTGTTAATATAGAGACGGACGTTATTGGAAAATACGTTCAGCGTATGCTTGGTGCATGGCAGCCCAATGCAACGCAGGAGAAATCTGCTCCCAGCTCTATTACTGAAGAGTTTCTCAGAAAGAATGGATTCTAATTTTTGCATTCATTAATCTGCTTCGTGGGACATGCAGTTTAAGAAAATACAACGAGGTGCGCCAATGCCAATGTGTACGGCCGAAGAGGCCATTGAAGAGATTAAAAAAGGTCGGATGGTTATTCTCGTAGATGACGAGGACCGCGAGAACGAAGGTGATCTTACTATTGCTGCTGAGCATGTAACACCTGAAGTTATTAACTTTATGGCAACGCACGGTCGCGGACTTATTTGTCTCGCACTTGCCCCGGAATGGGTAGACAAACTCAATTTGCCTATGATGACCCAGCGCAACGGTTCCAAATTCGGCACCAACTTTACAGTTTCTATTGAAGCTCGTACTGGCGTAACAACCGGCATCTCAGCTAAAGACCGCGCAACTACTATTCTTGCAGCTATTGAAAACGACGTACAACCGGATGACATTGTCACCCCGGGTCATATTTTCCCATTGCGTGCCCAGAGAGGCGGCGTACTCGTTCGTGCAGGTCAGACAGAAGGTTCTGTAGATCTCGCGAAACTTGGCGGCCTTAAAGGTGCAGCAGTTATTTGCGAAATCATGAAAGACGACGGTGAAATGGCACGCATGCCTGATCTCGTTGAATTTGCTGAAAAGCATGATATGAAAATCGCAACCATTCGCGATCTTATCCGCTACCGCATGCGCCCTGACGAACTTTCCGTCACACGCGTTGCTGAAGCAGAAATGCCTACTAAATACGGTGAATTTAAAGTCATCGCATACGAAAATGAACTCGAGCCGGAAACTCATATTGCCCTTGTAAAAGGCCCTATTGATTCCAGCAAGCCAGTACTCGTTCGCGTTCACAGCGAATGCCTCACTGGTGACGTGCTCGGCTCCATGCGTTGTGATTGCGGCGACCAGCTTGCAAATGCAATGTGTAAAATTCAGGCAGAAGATCAGGGCATCATCCTGTACATGCGTCAAGAAGGACGCGGTATCGGCCTTGCCAACAAAATTAAAGCGTACAATCTTCAGGATCAAGGCTATGACACTGTAGAAGCAAACGAAAAGCTCGGCTTTAAAGCTGACCTTCGTGACTACGGTATCGGCGCACAGATGCTGGTAGATCTTGGTGTACGTCAGATGCGTATGATGACCAACAACCCTAAGAAGATTGTAGGCATCGAAGGTTACGGAATTGAAGTTGTGGAACGCGTTCCTATCGAAATGAACGCCTGCGAATTCAATGTAGATTATCTGCGCACTAAAAAAGAAAAAATGGGACACATGCTCGAGCATCTTAACGATTCCGAGTAGTTACCGTTATTTGAATTAACAATACGCTCCCTAGCCCTAAAAATAGTTCTTTTCAGGGCTAGGGAGCTTGTTCTATACTTACCGACCCGCTTTTGCTGCTGGAGTAAAAGTCGGTCTCAAGAAGGAGATTATACTATGCATCATATCAAAACTATCGAAGGTCAGTTCGACGCTAAAGGTCTTAAAATTGCAATCATTGCAACACGTTTCAACGATTTCGTTGTTGATCGTCTTGTCGGTGGCGCAGTAGATTACTTAGCTCGCAACGGCGGCAGCCGCGAAGACATGACTATTGTTAAGCTTCCTGGCGCATTTGAAATGCCAATCGCTGCTAAAAAACTGGCTGCTAGTGGTAAATATGACGGCATCGTAGCACTTGGCGCGGTTATTCGCGGCGCTACTCCTCACTTTGATTTTGTATGTAATGAATGTGCGAAGGGTCTTGCTCAGGTTAGCCTTGATTCCGACACTCCTGTTGGTTTCGGCCTGCTCACCTGTGATTCCCTCGAACAAGCAATCGAACGCGCTGGCTCCAAAGGCGGCAACAAAGGCGTTGAAGCCGCATCCGCCATGCTTGAAACATACCGTGTTCTGGAGCAATTGTAATATATGGCTAATAAACCAAAAAAAACACCTCGCAAGTTGGCTCGTGCACAGGCATTTCAGTTTCTGTACGGTTTAAATTTTTCTCCTGCTATGACCATCGAGTCCTTGCAGGAAGCGTACATGATCTCTCCTGACAATGCCGACAAGCCAGATGCTCAGTGTCAGCCGGAAGGCTTCACTTGGGAGCTTATCGAAGGCGTATGGAGTAACTACCGCGCTCTCGACGAAGTGGTCGCTCAGTTCTCCCGCCACTGGAAAGTGGAACGTATCGGTAAAATTGAAATCACTCTGCTCCGCCTTGCAATTTTTGAAATGCTCTACCGTGAAGACATTCCACCAAAAGTTGCAATTAACGAAGCTATCGAACTTGCAAAACAGTTTGGTGACGACCGTTCCCGTCCTTTTGTTAACGGTCTCCTAGACGCTGCTGCAAAAGCTCTGGATGATGGCACACTGGAACTTAAGTACTAAAAGTTACGATATATTAAGGACGCCTACGCGGGCATATTCTGTCCTGCCTTTGTAAGGGAATTCCCTTTGATCGCGATTAAACGAAAACTTTTTTCTCAATAATCACGATTCCGGCTTCTTTAACTATCGTTTTTCAGTCGCCTTCATATATAGCGTTTTTTTGTGCCCGGACTCCTTAAAAAAGGAGCCCGGGCATATCCCGTTAAAAATGACATTTTTGCGTAAAACAAAGCTCCTTCTCTTGCCGAAGAACAGGTAGTTTTGTATTGCAAGGCATTAAAAATAAATATGATGTTCCGGACAGTTCAATTTGCTCTTAATGAGCAGAAACTTTCTGTGTAACTACATACATTTTATAAAGAATCAAAAAACTGTTGTTTACATACGTATGGTCATCCCCGCTGCGACTTCGCACAGGAACCTTTCGTAAGTGCGGTCAAGGGGGCGTCCCCCTTGCGGATGAAGGGCAAAGCCCTCCCGCCGGAGGCATCTCTCCATGACTCATATTTACAACAGACCTTTTTAATGAGCGAAAGATTAAAGGAACTGTCGGCATGAAATACGATCCGCAAGCCATAGAAACTAAGTGGCAGCAAACTTGGGCTACCAACGGCGATTTCCACACCGATCACACTTCGGACAAACCTAAACACTATGTGTTGGAAATGTTCCCGTACCCTTCCGGCAACATCCACATGGGTCACGTTCGTAACTACTCCCTCGGTGATGTTGTAGCACGTTTCATGCGTATGAAAGGCAAAAACGTAATGCACCCTATGGGCTGGGATGCTTTCGGTCTTCCTGCAGAAAACGCAGCTATCAAAAACAACATCCACCCTGCAAAGTGGACTCACTCCAACATCGACAATATGCGTACCCAGCTTTCACGCCTTGGTTACTCCTTCGACTGGCGCCGTGAGCTTGCCACCTGCGACAAAGAATACTACCGCTGGGAACAAGTATTCTTCCTCAAATTTCTTGAAAAAGGTCTGCTTTACCGTAAGCGTCAGGCTCAGAACTGGTGTCCTACTTGTAACACCGTTCTTGCTAACGAACAGGTAGAAGACGGCCTTTGCTGGCGTTGTGACACTGTTGTTGAACAGCGTGACCTCGCACAGTGGTTCCTTAAAATTACTGACTACGCCGAAGAACTACTTGCTGACCTTGAACAACTTAAAGGCGGCTGGCCTGATCGCGTTATTTCCATGCAGGAAAACTGGATCGGCAAATCTATCGGTGCTGAAATTACGTTCACCGTTGAAGATTCTGAAGAAACAATTCCAGTCTTCACCACCCGTCCGGATACCGTTTTCGGTGTTTCCTTCATGAGCCTTGCACCAGAACACCCAATGGTGGAAAAGCTCATTGCAGGTAAAAAACAGGCTGACGATGTACGAGCATTCGTAAAACGCATCACCAGCATGGACCGTATCGAACGTACTTCTGACAACCTCGAAAAAGAAGGTATCTTCACCGGCGCTTACTGCATCAACCCAGTAAACGGCGCTAAAGTTCCTGTATACGTTGCTAACTTTGTTCTCGTTGATTACGGCACAGGCGCTGTAATGGCTGTACCTGCACACGATCAGCGTGACTTTGAATTTGCTCGCAAATACGACCTTCCACTTCAGGTAGTTATTCAGCCAGAAGGGGAAGAGCTTGACCCTGCCACCATGACCGAAGCAATCTCTGCACCGGGCATGATGGTAAACTCCGGCGAATTCACAGGCATTACCAACGAAGAAGGTAAAGACAAGGTTGCGGTTTGGTTGCAGGAAAACAACTGCGGCGAAAAAACCATCAACTACCGTCTGCGCGATTGGAACATCTCCCGTCAACGTTACTGGGGTGCTCCAATCCCTGTGGTATACTGTGATGCATGTGGCATTGTTCCTGAAAAAGAAGAGAATCTTCCTATCGAACTGCCATTGAACGTACAGACTCATGAAGATGGTCGCTCCCCGCTTCCTGACACTCCAGAGTTTGTAAACTGCACATGCCCTAAATGTGGCCTGCCAGCACGTCGCGAAACAGACACCATGGATACTTTCGTAGAATCCTCATGGTACTTTGCTCGCTACACTGACGCACAGAACCACGATGCTCCGTTTACTCCAGAAGCTCTCGAATACTGGGCACCAGTTGATCAGTACATCGGTGGTGTTGAGCACGCAATTCTTCACCTTCTCTACGCACGCTTCTTCACAAAAGCACTGCGTGACTGCGGTTACCTGACCTTTGACGAACCATTTGCAAACCTGCTCACTCAGGGCATGGTACTTATGGATGGTTCTAAAATGTCCAAGTCTAAAGGCAACGTAGTTGACCCGACTGACATGATCGCACGTTACGGCGCAGATACAGTTCGTCTCTTCTGCCTCTTCGCAGCACCGCCAGAGCGTGACTTCGAATGGTCTGAAACCGGCATTGACGGTTCTTACCGCTTCGTAAACCGCATTTGGCGTCTTATTGAAGAACTCGAAGGCGAACTGATCGCTGTTGAGCCTTGTTCTTCCACTGCTGACGACTGCACAAGCAAGGAAGCAAAAGGCATTCGTCTCAAAGAGCACGAGACCGTTAAGAAAGCTGGCGATGATATCGAACAGCGCTTCCAGTTCAACACCGCTATCTCAGCAGTTATGGAACTGGTTAACGAACTCTACCTCGCTAAAGATGCACTGAAAGGCGACGAAAAAGGCCGCAAGGTTCTTTCTTCTGCGATCAGCACCGTTATCAATCTCATGTCCCCATTCACTCCACACCTTTGTGAAGAAATCTGGGAACAGCTTGGACACAAGGAACGTCTCGTACACGCTCTGTGGCCAACCTACAGCGAAGAAGCAATGGTTAAAGACGTGCTCACAGTTGTAGTACAGGTAAACGGTAAAGTTCGTGCTCGTCTCGAAGTACCTGCATCCGCAGGCAAGGACGAAGTAGAAGAACTCGCTAAAAATGATGTTAATGTTAAGAAACATGTTGAAGGAAAAACCATCCGCAAAGTGATCGTTATTCCTGGCAAGCTTGTTAACATCGTAGCAAACTAGTTTTTGATAGACGGTTGCTTCCGGTGGGTCTTCGACGAGCCTCCGGCGGCCTAAGAACCTTTCTAAGTAGAAAGGTTCTTAGGAATCTCCAAAGACTTTTTACTGCGAGCTAAGCACGTTGCTTACAATGCCTCGCGGCTTACGCTCCATTACCTTTCGTAATACACAAAAAGGCTGTCCTATTTATTTAGGACAGCCTTTTTTTATTGGTAGAGTATGCAAAGGTAGGCATGTAACCATATTATCAACAAATATTTTGGGGATTAAAACACCTCGAAGGTCTTTAACCGCTGGGAAACTAGCTGCTGTTGCGGGTGTTAAAATAGTTAGTAATAGCAATGCGAAAAAATTTACATAATTCCTGTAATCACACAAACCTTACAAAAAAATAACTTCACTTTCTGAAAGCAATGCGCGAGAAATTAAGTATAGAACGCACAACTTCATCTCCGTGCATTGGCACACGGACTTTTTTTCTGGATTCAAATGCATTCAAAAATCAAAATTATTCTCATCATTCTTTGCGGTGTAATTTCCATCGCTCTTGGTTCTTTGTTGCTTTCCGGCATCCGTGCTATCGCTGATGTTTTTGCATACATCGATCCAACATATGTGCCATTTGTATTCTGGTCACTAACCGTACTCGGGCTGGGATTACTTGGCTACGCAGGTCTGTCTTTATTTGTCTTCCCGAAACCGCTTATTATTTCACAAGACCCGACGGAAGATCAAATTCAAGAGTATCGCCGTGCGTATGTTGAACGCTTACAGCGCAACCCGTTTCTTAAAACTCAGCAAGCGCCATGTAAAACAGAGCAAGAAATTAAAGACGGTATTGCGGCACTCGAAACTGAGGCAAACCGCCTGATTGAAGAGACGTCTAAACGAGTCTTTATCGGCACAGCGACAGCACAAAACGGCAAGCTGGACACGCTTATTGTCTTCGCGCTCATCACACATCTTATCTATAAAATTACTAAGCTCTATGCGCAACGACCACATATGAGCGATCTTGTTACGCTTTATAAAAACGTTGCCGCCACTGCCTTCTTTGCTGGTGCAATAGAAGATATTGTTGTGGAAGAATATACACAGCAAATAGTCGGCCCACTTGTCGCAACATCAGTTATGGGAAGTGTTCCAGGAGCACAGGCTGTTGCTTCCGTCGTAACTGCATCAATTCTTGATGGCTCCATGAACTCACTGTTGACCATACGTTGCGGCATTATCGCCCGTGATTATATGAGTATTTACACAGACGAAGATGTACTGAGCAAAAAAGAAATCCGTAAATCTGCCACGCGAGAAGCCGCTGCAATGTTCATGCGCACTTCTGGCGACACAATTTCCACTGTTGCGCAGTTACTTATTTCCGGCGCGTCCAAGACTGTAAAACGAAGTATGGCAAAAGCATGGGATGCTGTCCGTAACATCGGCTCTTCTTCTAAATCATCTGCTGATGAAAACACAGAAGAATGCCGCGACCCATCTGAACCAACTAAAGAAAAAAAACAGATCCTTCGTTCAGCTCGTGACTGTGTTTCAGACACGACTGATAGGATTGTGTCTAGAGCATCCTCCACAGGAAAAACGATTACGCAGGCATCAAAAAGTGCTGCAAGTGGTGTGGCTGCAGGCGTTACAACTGTAACCTCCACAGCCGCAAAAGGCGTTACCGTTGCTGCAAGCACAGCAACCAAAGGAGTCTCAACTGCCGCAGGTTGTGCAGGTAAAGGAATCTCTGCCACAGCAAACACTGTAACTGGTGGAATCTCAATAGTAGCTTCTGCTGCTAGCTCAGCAACAAGCGGAATCAGCTCTGCGGCATCATCGACAGCAAGCGGTCTACAATCTGTTGGTAAAAAAACGGCCAGCGCTGTTACAAGTGCTGACGCAACCGTGAAACGCGGTGTAAAAAAATCCGGCGCAAAAATATCATCTGCTGCCGGAAAGACAAAAAAGGTTCTCACTAGCCCCTTCGTAAGAAAAAAGCGAAAAAAAGATAAGTCCTCATCTTCTGAATAAACAAAACGCTCCCAGAGATACTTCTCTTGGAGCGTTTTTTATTTTCTTAAAATAAATTTCAGAGGCTGACAGGGAGGCAAGACGACTCAGTACAAGATCGTTTATATTGCCATCCCACCATCAAAACTTACTCTTCTTCTTTCAATCTTCGAGTCACAAACTTATCCAACTGGTTGGTAAAGTCCTGCTTATCACGTGCACCCAGTGGTGCTGGACCGCCGGAAACCATACCGCCACTTCTAAGTTCTTCCATAAGATGACGCATACGAAGCAGACCCTTAATGTTCTCGTCCGTATACAGCTGACCTCGTGGATTCAGACCGGTTGCACCCTTTTCAACAATTTTATCTGCAAGGGGAATATCGGCGGTAATGACGAGATCACCTGAATTTGCAAGCTCCACAATTTCATTATCCGCCACATCAAATCCCGCACCCACACGGATAAAATCAAGGTACGGTGAAGAGGGAACTGACAAATGGCTATTTGCAACAAGCGTGGTCTTAACCTTACGTCGCACAGCAACCGTAAAAAGAACTTCTTTTATCACCTTGGGGCACGCATCCGCATCTACCCATATATGCATATCTACTCCGGAATTATTCTTAAAACACAATTACGTGCATACATTTATATAAATAACTTTTGAGGCATCTATTTACCCGTTAAGCGTATACGAAGCTAGACGTAATCACACTTCATCTGCTATCAATTATCGCGTTGGTATCACATTGCTTATACATGTCCGAGCCAACAAGCTTTTTCTTTTTTTGACACAAACAACAACACAGGAACCTTGGTATGACGTTTCCTACATTATCTTCTGCATCCCGCATCTTTGCCGTTCTTTGCTTACTGGCATCTCTTTCCCTTACGGGTTGCGGATACTCCCTGACAAACAACCAACCAAGCCTTTTTGGCTCTGGCTCTTCAACCATGCGTATCAGAGAAGTTAAAAACTCTACAATTTACCCATGGATCAATCAGGTTGTTCGTTCCTGCATGTATGACGAAATTACCGATAGAAATATCGCTGTGATGACCGCTTCAGAATCCTCTGATTACAGCATGGTTATTGATATCGAAAGATTCACTATCAATAGCCGAGTTCTTGGTACTAAAGAGGAAACTCTTGAATACACAATCACTCTGACATTCAGTGCTACTGTGTATGACTCTAAAAACGAAGAAATCTGGACATCGAACAGTACATCGCTTTCCCGTTCATACCCGACATCCGATGCCCGCTTTGCTGGCACACAAATTACAAACTTAGTTGTTCAGGCGATGGTCGATAAAATGCGTAATACATTCTAGCATTACGGTACATACCGTAGACCAACGCGATACCATTGTATATAAAGAGGCTCGGAGTTATTACTTCGAGCCTTTTATGTTGGCAACACTACGTCACCTCATAAATATCATTTTTATCCAAAGCAAAGCTTACTACTAGTGCTTGCTGTCCCTTTTGAACAAGAGAAAACAGGACTAACCATGCCAAGACCCGGATTTTCCGTTTGCGTCTGCCCGGATATTCAGCTGACGAAGAACTACATTGACACTCTGTTGCAGGATAACCCTGCTCCTGAAGGAGCGTGGGCAAAACACGTATACTGGAGTGACGAAGGATTACCGCCTGTTTTCTGGGAAAATCTTACACTGCAAGGTTTATTCGCATCACCCAAGGTACTTATAATCCGCAACGCACAGAACCTTCCTATTGATGCGTGGCGCAAGTTAAGTACCGCTTTAGGACAATTTAATCCTCTGGCATGGGTCATCATTTGTCTGGAAGCACCATACGACAGAGGTAAGCCGAAAATTCCTGCCGCTGTTAAAAAACTTCCATGCTGGCAGCTTGCAGAAACAAAAGCATGGGTGTGGCAGTCTGCCGGGCTTACAGAGCGCGCTATGCGCGGCTTTATTGAGCAATGGGCAGCGAAAAATGAAATACTCATTGAAACAAAAATCGTGAATGCCCTTTCGCATGTGTTACCGCAGGATGCTTCCGCGGCAAAGAACGAGCTGGATAAGCTTGCGTTGGCTGCCGGAGATTCCCGCACCATCACGGACGAGCATATTAAAGATATTTCGCATGATGCTGATATGGACATATTCGCGTTCATTAACGCATTGCAATCCGGTAACGCCCCTGAGAAAGTATGGAAGAAAGTTATCTCCAACCAAGCGGCCGGTGATGCTATGATCTTTTCATTCCTCGCGATGCTCCTGCGTGAAGCACGTATACTTTGGCAGCTGTATGCAGGAGAAAACGTACGGTTACCATCCAATGTTGCTCAGCAGAAAAAGCGTCTCGCCACCAATCTTGGCCCTGTACGTCTTTCAAAGATATGGGACTTAGCACTTGAAGCCGAAATGGGAATTAAGACTGGAGAGCGCAAACCAGAGCAGGCAATGGAAATATTAGTTGCCGGTCTTCTTGCACTTTTCACCCCGCAAAAATAGCTTTTTTGCATTTTTTCTTCGTTTCTCATCTCTTTTTTTCGTCTCGATGCCCCTTTTTTGTTGAAATATAATTAAAATTCACCTGTTACCGCTTGCCACAGCGCAATTCCTGTTTATTATGACAGAAAAAGCTCACTATCATGGACACAGAAAGCGTCTGCGCGAAAAATTAAACAAAGACGAGCAGGCGCTAGCGGATTACGAAATTCTTGAACTTGTACTTGGTACGGTAATTTTACGTTCTGATACAAAGCCACTTGCAAAAGAATTATTGAACCGCTTTGGCACCCTACGAGGCGTACTTGATGCGCAGGACGAAGACCTGCGTCAACTTAAAGGCTTTGGTGAATCTCTTGTAAGCCATTGGAAACTGTTGCGGGAACTTTTCTCCCGATACATGGAATCTGGTATTTCAGAAAAAAAACAGCTTTCCAGCCCTGCCGAAGTGGCAGAAATGGCGCGCATCAGATTAGGCCGAAAAGAAAAAGAAGAGTTCTGGGCTGCCTTTTTAGACAACCAGAACAGACTTATCTCGTGGGAACGAATTTCAACCGGGACAGTTAACACCACCATGATCTACCCAAGGGAACTCATGGAGCAGGCATTGCAACGCAAAGCCAGTTCATTGGTAATTGTCCACAACCATCCGGGCGGAAACCTGACACCTTCTTCTCCGGATATAGAAATAACACGGCATATTGTTCAGGCTGGACGCATATTAGGAATCAGACTGCTCGACCATCTCATTATTACTGCGGACACGTACTACAGCCTAAAAGACGAGGGACACATGTAAAACCTTCCAAAGGAGGCGTATCATGGCCAGACAGCGCTATATAGTAACGGGGAAAGTGCAAGGGGTAGGTTTCCGATATTGGACACACCACACAGCTTTTTCGTTAGGCCTGCGCGGCTGGGTACGTAATCTTCCTGATGGGAGTATTGAGTTGGTTGCAGACGGTGACATTACCACCCTGCAACAGTTTGAAGAAGAACTTTGGCAAGGCCCCATAAAAGGTCAGGTTGCCACGGTTACACCGTGTGATACAAATTTACGGGAACCACTCTCAGGGTTTTCCATGCATTAATTGGATTTTACTGCCAGGGCTACGGCAGAAGAAAATATAACACCGTTTTTGCCCAGCTTGGAGGGCACCGATGACCGAAGATATGATGAACAACACACCTATCATAACTGAAGAAGAAGTTCTTTCCGGAGCGTTAGAGCACGATATGGACGGCACCTTACCGGAATTTCCAGCGGAACTTCCAGTACTGCCCGTTCGAGATATTGTTGTCTTCAACTATATGATACTTCCGCTCTTTGTCGGGCGCGAAAAATCTATTCAGGCTGTAGACGCTGCTCTTAACGGCAGCCGCTACATGATGATTACAACACAGAAGGATGAAGCGACAGAAGACCCTTCTCCTGAAGACCTGCACACTACAGGCACAGTTGTAATGATCATGCGTATGCTTAAAATGCCTGACGGACGCCTTAAGGTTCTCGTTCAGGGCGTAAGCCGCGCAAAAATTGAACGTTTCACCAGCACAGATCCATATCTTGTAGCTGAAGTGAACGGTCTGGAAGAAATCGAAATTGAAGATGTTTCCGTTGAGACAGAAGCAATGATGCGTGCTGTCCGTGAACAGAGTGAAGAAATTCTTTCTCTGCGCGGTGTGGCAACATCTGAAATTATGTCTGTTCTCAACACAGTACATGATCCCGGCCGTCTTGCAGATTTGATTGCAGCAAATCTGCGCTTGAAAGTGCCGGACGCACAAGTAATTCTCGAATGTAACGACCCTATTGAACGCCTTGAACGCGTCAATCAGCAGCTCCAGAAAGAATCTGAAGTGGCAAATGTACAGGCACGCATTCAGTCCATGGCTCGTGAAGGCATGGATAAAGCACAGCGTGACTATTACCTGCGTGAACAGCTTAAAGCTATCCGCACCGAACTCGGTGAAGGTGAAAGCGCTGAAGAAGAAGCTGAAGAGCTTGCAGAAGCACTGAACAAAGCAGGTCTTCCTAAAGACGTTCGTAAAGAAGCAACTAAGCAGTTACGTCGTCTTACCGCTATGCATCCAGAATCTTCTGAAGCAAGTGTTGTGCGCAGCTACCTTGAGTGGCTTTCTGAACTGCCTTGGAAAAAAATGTCTCGTGATCGCCTTGATATCCTCAAAGCACAGGAAATTCTCGACGAAGATCACTATGGATTGGAAAAAGTTAAAGACCGTATTCTTGAATACCTTTCCGTCCGTAAACTCAATCCAAAATCCAAAGGACCTATCCTTTGTTTCGCGGGCCCTCCGGGTGTTGGTAAAACGTCTCTCGGACGTTCCATTGCCCGTTCTCTTGGCCGCAAATTCCAGCGTATCTCCCTTGGCGGTATGCGTGACGAAGCAGAAATTCGAGGCCATCGCCGCACCTACGTTGGCGCCATGCCGGGTCGTATCATTCAGACTATGAAACTTATGGGTACACGTAACCCTGTTATCATGCTGGATGAAATCGACAAACTCGGCTCCGACTTCAGAGGCGATCCTTCTTCTGCTTTACTCGAAGTGCTTGATCCGGAACAGAACAGCAACTTCTCAGATCACTACTTAAACGTACCTTTTGATCTGTCTAAAGTTATGTTCATCTGCACCGCAAACCAGTTGGACACAATCCCTGGCCCATTGCGTGACCGCATGGAAATTATCCAGATTCCTGGATACACCATGCAGGAAAAAACTCGCATTGCACGTCGTTACCTGCTGCCTCGTCAGGCAGAAGAAAACGGCTTGGGTAAAGATGAAGTTTCTATTCCAGACAACGTACTGTCCAAAATTGTTCAGGAATACACACGCGAAGCCGGTCTGCGTAACCTTGAACGCGAAATTGGCTCTGTATGCCGTAAGCTTGCACGTCAAAAAGCAGAAGGCACCGCTGGTCCATACAAAGTAACAGCAAAAACTCTTCAGAAACTTCTCGGTATCCCACGCTTCATTGATGAAGAAAAAGATGCTGTAATGATTCCGGGTGTTGCGCAAGGTCTTGCATGGACTCCATACGGCGGCGTAATTCTTAACATCGAAGTTACCCTTATGAAGGGTAAAGGCAAACTGACACTTACAGGTCAGCTTGGTGATGTTATGAAAGAATCTGCTCAGGCAGCTCTCAGCTACGCCCGTGCAAACGCAGCAGAACTGACTATTGATGCAGACTTCCTTGAGAAGCATGACATCCATATTCACGTTCCTGCCGGTGCGACTCCTAAAGATGGTCCATCTGCCGGTGTAACTCTTCTCATCGCACTTATCTCTGCGCTTACAGGCAAGCCTGTGAATCAGAACCTGTGCATGACTGGTGAGATTACATTACGCGGACGCGTTCTGCCTGTTGGCGGCATCAAAGAAAAAATTCTTGCCGGTGTTGCTCGCGGATTAGAACAGGTATGCATTCCTAAACAGAATGAAAAAGACCTTGAAGATGTTCCAGCTGATTTACTCAAAAAAATTGAAGTACACACAGCATCACACATTCAGGATATCATCCCGTTAGCTTTCACTAAATAATGCAGTAACATTTGCATAAAGGTCAGTGCTACCTTGATATCTTGCTGGACTCTCTTTGCTACTTTTGATAGCCAAAACGTCCACTGATCACATAATTAATAGAGGCGGTGAATAACAATTCACCGCCTCTATTTTATTAAAGGATATGCTTCATGCAAACTGACGATGCAACACTTTCCAATCTCCATCCCCTCTTCACCCGCCTTTCAGGTCAGGTTATCTGGCTGCTTATGGAAGAACACGATGCATCCTCGGAAGATGTTAATGCCTTTATGGATAATGTCATGGCATGGAAAACAGCCCACCTGCAAACCATGCGACGTGTACTTGAAGACAACAGTCTGTATGTTCAGATTACAGTGGATCATATCGGCGATATCCCGACAGATCAGGAAGCATGCATGACATGCGAAAACCTGAGTGATAAAATTATTTCTGCGTCACATCCAGATCTTATTTCCATGCTCCCGCCGTACTCACTGGGGTGTCGATGCCGTGGGAAAATAATTACAGAAGCAGAGCTTCCAAAAAAGCCTGAGTTTCTGACTCCTGAGGATTGTCCGAAGCATTCCTTTATGTGTGAAACGGGCTGGTTTCTTAACTACCCGTGGGCAGACTCACTCAGCAAAAAGAAGTAGTCTTCAATAGAGGTTGTACCCCGTTACAGAGGTACTGCGAACATTCCTCAAAAGCTTTGCTAACCATACGTTCCTGCGCTATCTTCCCGCACACAAGAGGGAACAATGAACCAGACTCCATTAGATATTCTTCGGACTACATACGGCTTTCGAGATTTTAGAGGCAAGCAGGAAGAAATCATCAATCATATGATTGATGGTGGCGATGCGCTTGTCATTATGCCTACAGGCAGCGGCAAGTCACTTTGCTATCAGTTGCCTTCCATCGTTCGTAACGGTACAGGCATTATCGTTTCACCACTGATTGCTCTTATGCAGGATCAGGTGAACGAATTAGTGCAAATGGGTGTACGGGCGGCCTTTCTGAACTCGACCCAAAGTCCGCAAGAACAGAGCATGGTGGAGCAACAGCTGCGCAACGGCGAGCTGGACATGGTATATGTAGCTCCTGAACGTCTTGTTACCCCTGTCTTCCTCGCACTGCTGGATGCAATCAAACCGGCACTGTTTACGATTGATGAAGCCCACTGTGTTTCCCAATGGGGTCACGACTTCAGACCGGAGTACACACGTCTTTCTATTCTGCGCGAACGCTTCCCGCAGGTACCGCTTATCGCCCTCACGGCGACGGCTGATGACCCTACCCGTAAAGATATTGCAGAACAGCTGCATCTTCAGCAAGCTCCTGCCTTTGCAACAGGGTTCGACCGTCCTAATATTACCTACTCTATCCAGAATCGTGAGCGCGGACTTGACCAACTTTTCGGCTTTATCCGCACCAACTACAAAGATGAGTCCGGCATTGTATATTGCCAGTCCCGTAAAAAAGTTGAAGATATCGCTTCCAAGCTCGTTGATGCCGGATTTAATGCTCTGCCATACCACGCGGGCATGAGTGCGATCCAGCGTAACCACAACCAGTCTAAATTCATGATGGAAGAAAATGTCATCATGGTTGCAACCATTGCATTCGGCATGGGGGTCAACAAACCGAACGTACGCTTCGTAGTGCATCTTGGACTACCTAAGAGCCTCGAAGCATACCATCAGGAAACTGGTCGTGCAGGTCGTGATGGCCTTCCGGCAGACGCACTGCTTCTATACAACCTGCAAGATATTGTACTTGCACGTCGTATGATCTCACGCTCTGCGCCTAACCGCGCCATCATCGAGCAACACAAATTCAGTTCTCTGCTCGGATTCGTGGAAACCACCGAATGCCGCCGCAACGTTATCCTTTCCTACTTCGGAGAACACCGCGAAGAAAAATGCGGTAACTGTGATACCTGCCTGTATCCGGTTGAAACTTGGGACGGCACAATCGCAGCACAAAAGGCATTGTCCTGCGTCTATAGAACCGGTCAACGGTTTGGTGCAACACACCTGACAGATATTTTAATCGGTAACCTTACCAAACGTGTTACCGAGCACGAGCACAATCACATTAAGACATTCGCCTGTGGTAAAGAGCTTGGTAAAGAAACATGGAAAGGTGTTTTCAGGCAGCTTGTAGCCTCTCAGATGCTTGAATCTGATCCGGAAAACGGTAGCCTGAGACTGAATGAAGCCAGCTGGCAAATTTTACGTAGTGAGAAAACAATTTCGCTACGCCGCGAATCTCTTTCCGCCACAGCCGTAAAGCACGTGGACAAAAAAGAGACAGACGCAGCTATGCAGGATGCCTTGCGTCTCCCTGATGCAAACCAACTCTTGGACTTGCTCAAAATGGAACGTACACGGGTCTCTCGTGAACAAAACATCCCGCCATACTCTGTGCTGCCGGATAAGACCCTTATTGAGCTTGTAGCATACCGTCCGACGCAAAAAGACGACCTCTGCAACATCCACGGTATCGGTCAAACAAAGCTTGCCATGTACGGTGACCTTATGTTGACCGTACTCATCAACTTTGAAGCAGAATACGGTAGACCGGAGGCGCTTCCACCACTGCCGCAGCGAGCTGCTGCAAAGCAGAAAAAAAAGGATGCCGGAAAGACTATTACCGACACCGTGCAAAAATCGATTGATCTGTTCAAACAGTTTGGAGATGTCCACCAAGTTGCTGCCGAGCGCAGTCTTGTTGAAGGAACTGTCTACGGACATATTGCACGGGCAGTTGAGTTGGGCGAAATTGCACTGGCAGCAGTCACAGCGCAACTTGCGGCAGAAGAGATTGAATCTATCCGGTCAGAGGTAGCTGCGGCTATCGGTACCGGAACCGGCATTAAAGGGGCGCATACCGCCTTGCAGGGAAAATATGACTATGGTCTGCTTCGCTGTATCGCCGTTGATCTAAAAAACGCCGGTTCTGAAGAATGGTAAATAAAAATGCCCTCAACTACATACGTAATTGAGGGCATTTTCTTGTCATAAACAAAACTATTAACCGCCACCGACGGCAGGGAAAAGACCAAGTCGATCTCCTTCCTTCAACACGCTTTCAAGTGATTCGTGTTTTCCGTTAATGAACATAATCTTCACATCTTCTACAGTAATACCGAGAGTATCTATAACCTGCTGGATGGTTGTCCCATCGTCAACAGCCAGAGTATTTCCTTCCGGTGTAAAATCAGAAAGTGTGGCGAAACATTTAATTTCTATCTGCATACTGTGTCCCTTTATTTGCACATCAAGTGTAAACAATAAGAAAAAAGAAAGAGGAATACAAGATAGAGGTTCCCATCAAGGGCACAGACATGGTGCCTATCCCTTCAGGTACTACATCCCCTCTACCAGTTCTGACCCCGTATGCATTTCGTCTGCTGGTGCCAATACTCCTCGTAACACAATACTGCCGTTTCGCTGTAACGGGGTAATGTGAAGACTTACAACCTTCTGACCGTCAACAGTTTCAAGTACTGTCTGGGTGCGCATGGTGCTTTGAGGCTTGGCGAGTGCTTCTGTTTGATATTCCAAAACAGGCACACCAAAAGCGAAGCAACTGATAAGTAGCGACGCTATTCGATCCCGCTCTTCGGGGATTAGAAAATCTATGAAATGACTTTTTTCCGGCGTAGCAACACTACCCAGTAACTTTCCAGCAATTTTATTTGCAAAAAGAATGCGTCCGCATTCGTCTATATCAAGCACCCCTGCCGGAAGAGAGTCTGAGAAAGCAACGACATCTTCGCCGCCGCTTCTAAAACATTTGTAAAGTTCAAAGACCTCAACAGCAGATGCACAGTTTTTACAGACTATAGAAAGTAATGCCATTTCAATAGCTGTAAGGTTTTTTGCCCCTTCAGGAAAAATCCCAACAAACATTCCCCGCACACGGGAAGATGTTTCCAGAACATGAAGCAGTACTCTGCGCTCTAAATCCGCAGCATGTACAACAACCGGACGTCCCTCTTTAAGGGCAAAAGAAAACATACCGCTATCAATAAATGAATTGGTAGCAGCCTCAATTTTTTCTTTCCAGTCCTGCTGGTCTGAATAGGCCAAATAAAAGTCAGACGTGCCCTCATCAACCAGATAAACAGCAGAGACAGTAAAAGGTGTAATAGTTGCTGCGCGCGATACCACTTCATGTAACAACAGTGTGGGTTCATGCAGCGAACTGATACTCACTTGGAAATCACCTAGTGACGCAGCTAACTCCAGCGCATCCAAAGTAAATCGCGCCTGATCTTCCAGCCGCGCGACTCGATCTTCAAGATACTCGACACCGGAAGGTGCTGTTTTATTCTCCATATGCCAACCGTATAATTTCTTTAGACTTCAGATAAATAACATTCACAAGTTCAGAAAGAGTCGCTTCCGTCATATTCAACATTTTCCACGCATCTGAATCTACAGACGGTAGAGGAACATCGTAAACGGGATCAAATGTAAGCGCCTTTGCGATAACTTCTGCAACATGCATTACAGCGTATTCTTTAGTATTCACTTCACTGAATGGAGTATGGTGTTCCCGCACACTTTTTTCCATAGAAGCAGGAAAACCAAGTCGTTTTAAAATATGGCCACCAAGTTCTGCATGGTTCATTCCCATATACAGTTCTTCTACTGCACACAGTTCTGCTCCACTGCACAGCACTTGATCACGCACTTTCTCATACGTGGATGTAAAGCCACGGCTGTAGAATATACAACCTATATCTCGTAACAATCCATTAGAGAAAAAACATTCTCTTCCATATACGCCTACAGCAGCAGCAATGTAGCGTGCGGCAATTCCTGTTGTAATGCCTACTCTACCATGGTGCATTATCACTTTTGAGTTATAAGACTCTTGCACATGATGTATGTATACTAGCATAATTGCTAAATACAATACAGTCCTGTTTCCCAAAAAAGCAGTACAACTATAAATCGATTTAATTTCGCAATTTGATACATGAATCAAAGCATCACATATCTTAAGCAATTTACACTTTACTTTATCATTTTTGTCTATTGCAGAGACTACAGCCTCAGATGTTACATAGACATCATTTAGCATATTCGTAAATGTGAAAAAGTCTTCAGGAAAGTCGTCATATCCTGAAAAAACATCGTTTACACCAACATGCGATATACGGTCACTGCTGCTAAACGCCTGTAATTTATCCGCAGAAGATGGAAACAGATATGCAAAAAAACCGTCACAATTCTTTCCACAACTGTTTGCCAATCTAATTGAGTCTTTTATTAAACAAGAAACCGGAAATGCTTCAGTGTCGATATCACCATACAATGTTTGTATACCGACTGCTGACCTGTCAGCCAGAACGGTGCATTCTTCATTAGAAAGTATGTCTGCAAAATCTTCATCAGAAAGCTCTTCAAATGGCAGCTCTCTGACACCCCAAATTTTGAGCACACGTAAAGTTTGCTCTGTAATAACATGTCCAGATGAAAACAGCCTTCTCCCATTGGCAATATGCACATCACCAGAGAGAGTCTGCCCTATTTCAAGGCTAGAAATCGTCATGGTCTTTTATTATCCCCTAATAGCAACACGCAAATAACAAAGTCGTACAAAACCATTTCGACAATAAGTACCCATAGTTACCGCCAAACGCAATTGCAATTGTGTAAATAGCTGTCTTTTCCAACGTTTTTTTTTGTGCTACGACATACGGAGATTCAAAACCGATTTACTTTTTGTAGGCACTGCATGAACTATCTTGATCTCATATTTATCGTAATTACTGGATTTTTCTGTGTCCGCGGATTTTTTCGCGGTTTAATTCTGGAAGCTACGTCCATTGGCGGCGTTGTTGGCGGTTTTATTCTAGCCAACAATTATTACGAACAGCTTGCGATCCATCTTGAATCTTTTATTGACCATCAATGGGTCGGTGTAGCAGCGTATGCTCTCATATTTATTGGTGTGCTGCTTGCTGTTGCCATTGTTGCGGGCATACTCCGTAAAATCATCGGCGCTGCCGGTGCCGCATGGCTTGATTACTCTTTTGGTGGTGTACTCGGTGGTGCTAAGGGGCTGCTGCTTTGCTGCATTATCCTTGCGTTCACCTTACATTTCTTCCCTAATGCACAGGTCGTACAGACCTCTATTATCGTACCCCATCTAAGTTTAGTAACAGATATGCTACGGCAGTTTATTCCCGCTACGTTATAAACACAACTTTACGATTAACTGCCCTTGCCTAGACAAGGGCTTTTTTGTGTGTATTTACTGTAAAAACCATACCGTAACCAAAGAAAACGATGAGCAAAACAATGAATAAAAGTACTACTGAATCCCTGCTTGCCCTGCGGAACGTTATTGACGAGCTCCTCGGTGAAAACGGATGTCCTTGGGACAAAGAACAGACCCCGCAGACTTTGTGCGACTACCTGCTGGAAGAAACCTACGAACTGGTAGATGCCATTCGCAGCGGTAAGAATGTAGATGTACGCGAAGAAATGGGCGATGTCATGTTCCTCGTGCTCTTCATCAGTAATATGTATGAAAAAGAAGGCTTCACCCTTGCAGACTCCATGCAGGAAAACGCAGCCAAAATGATTCGCCGCCACCCGCACGTGTTCGGTGAAATGGACGTACAGAACGTTGAAGAGATTTGGGCTAACTGGGAGAAGATTAAACGCGCAGAAAAGAAAGGAAGCGACGAAGACAAGCCAAAAGGCACCTTTGACAGCCTTCCTAAAGGACTTCCTTCCCTGCTCAAAGCTTACCGTTTAAACTCTAAAGCTGCTCGCGTTGGATTTACTTGGAATGAGTACACCGACGTAGAAAAACAGTATGAGTCCGAATGGAAAGAATTTGCTGCGGCTATTGAGTCCGGTGACACCGAAGCTATTGAAGCTGAATTCGGCGATGTGCTCTTTACACTGGTAGAGCTTGGCAGACGTAAAGGCATTAAAGCAAACACCGCCCTTGATAGAACCAACTTAAAATTCCTTGATCGATTCGAAAAAATGGAAGCTCTCGCCCACGAACGAGGCTTAGTTTTTTCAGACCTCTCTTTTGAAGAAAAAGATGCGCTCTGGGATGATGTAAAAAAGCAGAACGATTAGTTTCTAGGAACTAGATTGCATTCCATGCAAACCACTATCGAAACGATCTACTCCATACTCAGTCACTGGCTGGAGAATGGGCAGAAATTCACAGCAGACGTCAAGGAATATGCTGAAGTAGTCCTTGGCGTCTGCACTCTTTCTGAACTTGAACCACTAGTTACCGAGTGCGACAATCCGGATGTTGAGCCTTTTTTCGAATATATAATTTTTCCGGATAAAAAGCTCCTCCATGCACTGGAACCTGTCCTTACAACGCCACTTTCCAGTGCAGATGTAGCCCGGCTTGTTTCCCGCCTTATTGCAGACAGGCCTTGCATGGTTCTTCACGAAGCAGAGCACTCATGCACATTCCCTATACCGGAATGGATGTGGAACGATTTTATTACACGCCTACACCTTGAAGATACGACTGTATCCTTCCTTATGGAGTCTATGCCTGACAGTGCTGAGTCAGTATCTATAGAAACACGTAGCTACTTACGCACTGCAAACATACCGAACTCGCCATTCCTGCATTCCGCACTCTTACAATTTTTCATGGCAACCCTGCCGCATGATCCACTGTTCCATTCGATGCTCACCACATGGGTTGGCGTTCTGACGTCACTTTCCACGAGTCAGGATCATACGAACACTTTACTTATGGAACATCTCGGAAAACGCAGACGTCGTCTCTACAAAGCCATTTTTGATGCAAACGAGTTCACAATAAAACTCCAACGCTTCAATATGGAAACCCTCATGATGTCCGGTGACCTTCCCCCTGCCATTCATATCGATGATGCACGTATGCAGATTCGCATTATTGACCGCATAGCAATCGCCCTCTTTCAAAAAAATGTGGGAGCTATTGAGGAGCTGGAAGACAGAACATGGGGAGACTACAGCGAGTATCGTCAGCAGCTCACCCCACTTCCCGCTCTGGACGAAAACTAATCTTGTAATAAGTTACCTGTACCAAAGTATAACCCATCATTTTTCATTGGCGGTTACTCTATATTACGGCTACTATATCCCACAACCTGACTTGAAAAACGCACAGGTATCCTGCTTTTGCGTATGAACCTATATATGGATAAATCCTCTGATTATGACTGAAGAAACAAAAAAAAATATCACTCCCTGCAAGCCCGATCACATAGGGCCTATCCTTAAATTTCCGCGCAACAACTTGTTCCGCTACTTCACCATTCTCTTACTCATGTTCTCCTTGTATCTGGCATACCTCATTGCTGCGCCTTTTTTACACACAATAATTTTATCTATTGTCGTCGCAGCCTGCTGTTATCCAATCTACAAGCGCATTCTTAACTTAGTGAATGGCCGTGAAATGTGGGCATCCACCATTGCCATGCTTCTCCTTGTTCTATGCATAGCAGTACCAATGAGCTTCTTCATTGCCAGCCTCATTCCTCAGGCTGTTGATAGTGTACATGCAATCACAACATGGCTCCAGCAATCACAGTCAGACTCATTCCTTTCTGACATTCAACACAATCCGGCACTACAGTGGTTTCATGAACAACTGCCATTTTTTGATATAAATGAAACTGCAATAAAGTCGTATCTTGCAACCATCTCCAAGACTGTCGGTCAGTATCTTGTATCCTTCGGCACATCAGCTCTGGGTGATACCTTAAACTTTGTTGCAAAGTTCCTTCTCATGCTGTTGATCGTCTTCTTCTTACTCAAAGACGGCAGCAGAATGATTGCAGGACTCAAATATTTATGGCCGATGCGTGAGTCTCAAGAAGATGCGTTGATTAACACATTACGCTCCACTTCCCGCTCCGTACTGGTTGGTGGTCTGCTCGTAGCAATCATTCAAGGTATTGTTGGCGGCATCGGACTTGCCTTTGTCGGCATTACCCCTCTTTTCTGGGGAACTGTGATGAGTTTTTGCTCACTGATCCCTATTGCCGGTACTGGTATTGTCTGGATTCCGGCAAGCATCTACCTGCTCATCACTTCCGGCTGGCAGCAGGCATTATTCATGGTGCTTTGGGGCGCAATTCCCGTTGCAGCAATCGACAGTTTTTTACGTCCATACTTCATGCGTGAAAGCGCCGGTGTGTCCGTGTTTTTCATCTTCCTGTCCATCCTTGGCGGATTAAAAGCTTTCGGCATGCTCGGCATTCTGTACGGCCCGCTTATCCTGAGTTTTGTAATGGTTATGCTGAAAATTTACGGTGAAGAATATCACCACGTATTATCTGAAAATTCCCGCCATTAACATCGGGCAATACTGCGCAAAGGTGCAACAATGACGCAACTGAATCTTACAATTGAAAATACACCTCAGGCGCACGCCACTTGGAAATATCTTACGCAGTCACCTTCAGAGGTGCCTGCGGATATTGGCGATAGCATGATGAACTTTTTGACGCAGCGCCTTGAGTTTGATGCGGAGTACATTGACGCACAGGTTAAAACCATTTTCATTAATGGCAAACCGGTGGATGATCTGGACACAGCGAGTGTTCCTGCTGATGCACGTATTGCGCTTGGTGCTGTTGCACCGGGCGTTGCAGGGATGACAATGGTTCGCAACAGCCCAATTTCCGGAATGCGCAGCGGCATTACGTATCAGAACACAGAACCAGTTCAAGATATAACAGAAGGCACCGTAACGCTCTTACTGTTCAACGCTATTATGGAAGATAAGGGATTACAGATACTGAAAAAAGGCATCACTATTCCTGCTGGAAAGCTGGAACGTATTGTTGAGGAAGTGCCTGAATCAATTTCCACAGCGTATCTGGATGATTCATCTATAACAGCTGCGCAATTGCTTGAGTGGATACGAAAAAACCCGCAGTCACATGTGCAACTACGGGTTAATTCAAATTCATAAAACTTCGTACTGTTACTTGGAGTCGGATTCGAAACCAGGAATGGTAAGACTACCGCTTCCCTGATCTTGCCCGTTCCCTTTAGGACAGTCCGGCTGCAGGTAACAAATGTCACATGCACCCTTGAATGGGTAAAAAGTAAGTACTGCGTAACGGCGTGAAAGTGCGGAAGCGTTGTCGTTGTAAGGACAACCGATATCTTCCATAGCGTCCACAAGGCCGTCAGTCGGTCTTGGTGCCGGAGCACAACCCGCATTTTCAACGTCTGGAAGAATGGAGTGGATGCTACCCATCACAAACGCCTGCGCAAGGTTGGTAATCATAAACGCATCAGATGGTGAGTCATCCCATGCGTCGTCAGTATCTTTTTCCACTTCCTCATCAAGCCAGATGGCGAGGTACTGGATTTTTCCTACTTTAATTTTCTTTACGGTAAGGTGGTTAAGCCACTTTTCCCATAAAGCAGACATCTTATCCATCAGCTCACCGTCTACACGAGTCTCCTGACTCAACTTCAACAATAATTCAATATCAAAATACGGTTTTGCTTCAAGATTTTCGCTTGTATATTCAGCCATGATCCTCTCCCGAGATGGTTGATTTCGTAAGCCGTGACTGTGCTGTATAACAGCAATTCAGTCAAGTCCCGCAGCCCGGAGAAGCCTTTGCTAACAATGATACACCTGTGTATATTACTTAACATCTTAACATGCTATTTCTCGCGTAGTTACCAAAGGTAGCTGCAATAAAAAACAATCACGTGCAGGAGAATACAATGCCCCGCAATTTTAAACTTCCATCAAAAATTCGCTTCGAATATGACATCCGCGAAGGCATTAAACAACAATACACGCATGGTGTATGGGGCGGAGTGAACTCGCAGGGCGAAATAGAAATGAATTTCTATACCGAATCTGACAAGCTCCCTTCATTCTCCGAGCGGAACATAAATCCAGACGGAACATTAGGGCCGGAACTCATCGTTCAGACAGATGAAAAGACTCTTGTACGAGATGTTCATTCACGCATTGTCATGAATTACCAAACCGCACAGGCGTTACGCCAATGGCTTGATGAAAAATTAACAACGATTGAAACAGAAGAAACAGACCTCACCGAAACATTCTTCGCTGAGCCTGAAGGCGGACTTGAACAATAGCCAAGTTACACGAACAGATGCCTACTACGGCATGTTCAATAAAAGCAAATACTGCTGGAGATCCCTTTTTCCACAGAAATACAATCACACATAAAGACCGGTTTAATAGCCGGTCTTTTTTTGTCTGACACTTTGGCGAACCTCACCATCTTCTCTATACACCTCACCGCGTGCGTCAGTGTCGATCAAAATAGATGCTGTTGTCCCCACACGGAGTCGAACATTAGGCGGGATATGGGTTAGGTAAATTCTGATCGGAATACGCTGAGCAAGACGAATCCACTCAAAGGTTGCATTAACTTCCGGTAGTAGATTTTGCCCTAGGCTACTGTTTGATTGGTATATGCCCCACCCCAAACTTTGAACCACTCCCAGAATAGGCGTTTCTGGATAGCCCATAAGTGTAACCTCTGCCTTGTCCCCCTTGCGAATATTTCGAATCTCGGTCTCCCTGAAATACGCATAGATCCAATATGTAGAGGCATCGACAATAGAAACTAAAGGAACATCTGCCACAGACATTGTGCCTTTGTATAAACTATAGTTCGTTATATATCCGGACACGGGTGCATATACGTCCGTGAAGTTCAAATTCAATTCCGCTGTTTCTAACAATGCTTTTGATTCGTTAACTTTTGCATCTGCTGCCTGCCAGGCATATTCATACTGAACAAGGGCCTGACGGGCGATTGCATCTACATCTTCCTCCACAAGCTTACGGGAACGCATAAGTACATCCAATGCTTCTGCAGCATTCGCTTCATCGACTTTCAGCTGCGCCTTAGCCTGATTTACCTCCGCAATAAATGTACTTTTATCTACAGTGAATAACAGCTCACCTTTTTTCACATATTGATTATCCCTAAAGCCTACATAAACGATAGGCCCAGTCACACGTGAAGCGATGGTAATGATGTCTGCCTGCACCTGCCCATCACGCGTCCACGGCTTAATCAAAAAGTCCTCATAACGCACCAAAAGAACAACAATTGCTGTTGCTACAAAAGCGCATGTGAGAAACCATTGAAAAAGACGCCTCATACTCATAACCCTCTGTTATGCAGGAATTACATATTTACCCAACAAACATGTGTAGAGCACTACCAGTGAAATAAAGACAAGTGGCGGATAGCCAACGTACTGAGAAATCCGAAAATAGTTCAAAACAAATGCCGTACCCAAAGCACACGTTACTCCTAAAATAAAATTTGCCAGTAACGGTGAAAAATAGATCCCTAGAAAGGATAATTCATGTGGCATAGATCCTCCTAAAAACGTGGCTGTACCCATTTGTTCCAATCAATAGTTTTTGAGGCAGTCATGTATTCGATCATCGCATTTGACAACCCGCGGTTACGCCCAAGTAACAGGTAAAGAAATTCATTCCCCTGCTGACTAACAGCCTGTCCTTCCATATCTGCCTGCTTATTTAAACGCTCTATTGCGTGCTCCAGTCCCAGCAATCGACGACGAACACTTTTTTGAATCTTGTCCGGATCAAAATTCGGTGAAACAACTTTGTGTTCCAACAATTCAAATGTAGCAACCTTAACGTGACGCCAATCATTCAACATAGCCGACAACTCGCCCGGTATCGGAAAATCCCGTTCTTTTTTGTGGGTCAGGTATAAAGAAAAAAGTGCTTCACCTAACAACTCAAAGGAAAAAATCACCTCGCCTATTTGCTTTCGTGAAATACCTATACGCTTTTCATCCATCAGCTCAGCGATACTCAACATGGTTTGCGGAATACGAACAAAGTTCTGCAAACATGCTTTTAACCGCATACGTTCAAGAAAAGTAATCTCACCCAAAACCGCTCTTGGCATTATTTCTAACAAGTAGCTTGCACTTGAAAAAAAACGTCTTCTCACCCGCATGAAACGCCGCTCCGGAATCGGATATGACGTAATATACAAACCAACGCTCACAAGAATACCGGCAACCCCCATTGCCATCCCGCTATTGAGAATCGACGTAAAATCATACTGCTGCACATTAGAAAATCTTGGAAGCGAAAGCCATGCAAGCATCATCGCCAACTTAAACAATGCCTGATTCGCTTTTATACACGTAAAATAGACTACAAAAGTTACGCAAAAAATGAGCGTTCCTAACTCGTAATATGTTGTCATATGCTGAAGTGTCAGCACATACACCACAATGGCAATAATTGCGGCTGAAACATAATAGATTCCATCCCGCAAAGGAGCATGTGTCTTCACAAATACTGAGATAAGCGAAAACGCCCCGCCAAGCATCAGAAATTGCGCGTTATCCAACCCCGGCGGATATAAAAAAAACCAAATAATTACGATCACAGAAAAAAGCACAACACTTTGGAATGCATATGTTAAGTATTCATAATTCAAAGGAAATTCCCACACACCTTTAAATACAAACGGCTTGGGTTGTTCCAACGAATTGTCATGAAAAAAACAGTGATAGTGCATTATCGCGTGAACCAGATTTCCCATCTCATTAAACGCATCCTGAACAACTAACACCTGAGCTTGCAAATAATGCGGAAGCTCCTGAAAGGCAGATTCATTACGCTTTAAGGAGATGGCCTTAGGAAAATTCCGTAAATGCTCTGCGTGTGATCCTTGCTTCATCGCAACGAGCCTTGTCTCCATCTGCCCCACTTTTGAACTCAAGTCAGGTAACGATGCCTGCATATAGTCCTTACGCAATTCAGGAAGAACCCACCCCCATCGCAACTGTGCCCGAACAAGCTCACGGGAATGAACAATAAAGGAGTGCCAATCATCGCGATTTTCCCAGACGTTATAGGAATCTGCAATCGCAAACCCGATAAGTTCTTCAATGTTATCTAAAGCTCGAAATGCCTTTCTCTGTAAAGCAAACACCTCTTTTTTACTTTTAGTCTGTACTCTTCTCATCTGCGCTTTAAACAATTCAGCATGGAGGCTGGTCATTATCCCGACTTTCTCTTGAAGAATAGGCCATGCACTGCGGCGCCATAACAGCAATGCAACAGATGCATACACAGTCATCCCCAGACAAGTTTCTTCAAGCCTCGCCAAAGCATAGACAAAAACTTTGTCACTTTCAGGAATTGCAGTCGTAATAACCACAAGACATACAAAGGAGATGGTGAAGAAAAAATAGCCGTTAACCTTACACGCCTGCAAAAAGTACATGCAAATACCGCAGTAAGTAATCAGTATCGGGAACAAAAATATTGGTTGTTGAGGAAAAATAGAAAAAATAGTTAATGCGACCGTCCCACCGATGAGAGTACCGGGAATACCCACAAGAGCACGCCGGAAGGCCTGCCCCGTTGTTGAAAAGCTCATCATAAGTACAGCGAATGCTGCCCAGTACGGTTGCTTGAAATCGAGATAAAATGCCAACGCAACAACAATACTCATGGAGAGCGCAGGCTTAATGGCATCAATGACACGCAACTGAAAATCATGCGACAAAGATCCCTCGCCCCATGCTTCAAATTTATGTTTTAATGCGGACAACGATTCCATTTGCACCTCTATTCGCAGCCATCAAATTCCTTGCACGATGACCTTAGAACTCCCCCTGTTCAACCCCAAAAGCATTTGTACCTAGCACGCCCACCCTGCACACAGCCTTGCTATCCAAGTGCGGCTGCCTGTCCGTAACTGCTCATAAAAAATAGTACATGGCATAACCATCTACGTTCTTAGTAATAGTTAAACACACCTAACTCGGCTTACATGTTATTTGTGGAGTATCATTAAGAAATTGTCATCTCGCGCATTGCTACAAAGAGCATAAAAAAAATCCCTTCGTTAATACGAAGGGATTTTTGAGGTTTAGAACTTTAGTCAGCTGATTATTAGGAGACAATACCACATGATGCCCCATAACTAATCAAGAGGCATAGAGCCTTGATGATTTGGAACCCTATGCACGTCGCAATATGCGCTTGCGAACAAAGGTCACAATCGGCTCAATCGCTTTAGGTGCAAGCAACATTGCTGTGCACATGTACAATACACAGAAAAGGGTTCCGCTTACGGCCAATGACACAAATGCTCCCGTTAACGGCCTTCCTTCCAACAAGAGAGGAATCTGCTGTACAACATAAACTGATGCCGCCATTGCAGGCACACACAGCACTGCTGAAAGCAAAAACATGCGCACCACGCCCTTAAAGGCATCGCCACCAAATCTACGCGTCCAGACGGCTGAAAGAGCCAAAGTATAGAGTACGACAGACATGGTGCCTGCCATTGCAACTCCCATTACGCCAATTGTTTTTCCAAGGTACCAGTACACAGGAATAGCAAGAAGAGAAATAACAGTCCCCACAACCGCGGGTGTAATGGTATCTTTATGGGCGTAGAAAGCACGTCCTATCATTTGCTGCACTCCCCAGAAGGCCACGGAAGCAAGCATAATTTGCAGAAGCGGTGTTGCGCCAAGAGTTTGCTCTACACCAAAACTTCCCTGCTGGAAGATAAGACGAAGCGTTGGTTCTGCGGCGCTGATCATCCAAAACGAAAGAGGCACAATAAAGAGCATCGTATTACGTAATGCTCTGCTTAGTGTGGTGTTGAACGCCTCTGTATCCCCCTTGGCCACTAATGCCGCAAGAAACGGATATGAGGCAACACCTGCGGCTTGCGCAACAACGCCTACCGGCACGAGCATAATTCGTCGGGAATAGTTCAGCAGGCTCACAGCACCGTCACCAGTGAGTGAACCGAAGATCCGGACAAACTGCTCATCAAGAACCACAACAGATTGTCCAATCATAAGTGGCAACGCAAGTAACACGAACTTTTTCAGTCCCGGATGACGCAGGGTAAAATGCCACTGAAATCCTCCGTTGCGGACAGCTAAATATGGCAACATAAAGCTACCTGTTGCTGCACCGAAGAGCACACCCCAGCAGAAACCTTCCATGCCGTAATCGATCATGAAAAGGCCGCCAATAATGATGCTCGCGTTGTACACAAGGGGAACAAGCGCCGGAACCACAAATTGCTTACGCATATACAGCACACCGGAAAAACATGATCCAAGTAAAAAAAAGATCTGCGCCGGTAAGATAATACGCAGGAAATAGGTAAGACGCGCAATTGAAGGGGCATCAAACCCCGGTGCGGCAATCTTGGCTAAATACGGTGCCCCGACCCATGCCACGCATGTTCCGGCCGTAATTACGACACACACCCAGAACAGCACAGAGGAAAAAAACTTCCAGCCATCTTCTTCGCTATTGTTAAAATATTCAGCAAGTAGCGGGATAAGTGTAATGGAAAAATACCCGCCCGCGAGCAGGTAATTAAGAAAATCCGGAATAACAAATGAGGCAAAATAAATATCAGACTCTATGGATGCACCGTAATAAAAAGAAATAACTTTATCACGAATAAGCCCCATAAATCGCGACAGGAAGATGCTGACAGCCATAATAACTGCCGCAACGCCCATGTGCTGTCTGTCTGTTAAAAACGCCATATGTGCGTTCGCTCCTTACATAAAAACCCATAAATAGTATGCCATATTGCGAATACTATCTGCTCATAAACAATTAACGTTACCTACCTTATCGAAGTCTGAAACGCCACTTATGGTTTCTCCGGCATTTTATCGAAACGTACAATTGTGTTAATAATATAAAAAACAACAATCTGTTTTTCTTGTTATAGTCCCCACATATAGCATATAACTATCCATAATAACAGCAATATCACTTTTCGCACATTTACTGCTTGACTTTATTAAAAGTTGGATCATACTAAGCTCATACTCATGCAGAGGACACGAGGGATTTGGCCCATCGACTGTCCGGCAACCTGTACTACTACATAGTGCAAGGTGCTAAGCCAACCGCACACTGCGGAAACCATGAGGCTGTTTGTACACGTTCAGCCTCTCATTTTTGAGAGGCTTTTTTTATTACTTCGGGCGGATTTATAGCGATTGCGCGCCCGGTCAAAAATACAGCTAATAGCTTTCCGGATTCCGGATAAGGAGATTGTTTATGTTAGCCTTTTTAACACAGTTTGCAGAAGCCCCAAAAGCAAATATCGTGTTTTTGTACCATGATTCCACCGTGCAACCTGCCCCTGCGCAGTACGCCGACCCATTGGAACTCTTAGGCGACATACGAATGCTTCATCTTACGCAGGCACAAAAGAACGAACTGCGTGAATTACTTCGTAGCGATCTCGTCACAAGTGACGAGCGTGAAATATGGCGCCACAGAGCGCTAAGGAAAAACTTGATCCATTCTCTTGGTCGAATAGTTTAACCTCCCAATGAGAAAGCCAAAGGAAGTGGTCCTTTGGCTTTTTTTATGACAACTCATCATGAAAATCTCTTCAGCATCTTTCCAGCCTCAATTAGAATCCCAACGAGGCCAGAGCATCATCCAACTCTACGTATGAATGAATAGTGCGCATACGAGCTTTTTCTTTTCGCTCATCACTATGCAGGTTGAACCATATGCCGTTCATCCCCACTTCTGTTGCGCCCCAAATGTCATCCATGTAATTGTCACCTATCATCACAACCCGCTCTGCCGGAAGCTGTAAATCTCTTAAAGCGTATTTCCAAAATTCTGCCCACGGTTTTGGGCGACCTGCTCTGCCATAACTGTAGATCGCTGAAAAACAATCACTTATTCCCAGTGGCTCAAATGCTGTAAGCATCGCATCATCGCTGGATTCAGAAGCATTTGTAGCCAACGCTACACGCCAGCTTTTGCTTGCGTGTTTAACGGCCTCAACAGCCCCGTCCACAGCGGGTACTTTCGACCAACCTTTCTTCTCACCAAGGTAGACTGGCATGCTCTGCATCAGTGTTCCACCCCAGTCAAAAAGCAACGCTCTATCAAACATGATTATCCTTTTTGTATCTTCGTACTATACAAAAAAACCCGAAGGCGAAAAACGCCTTCGGGTAAATATATAGATGGAACAGCGGCGACCTAGAAAGGTACGTCGTCCATTCCACTTGCTTCGGATGGGAATGCCGGACCAAGGTCTTCATTACCGGAATCATACTGCTGCTGTTGTTGCTGCGGCTGGAAATTATTGTTGTTCTGCTGCGGACGCGGAGCGTTATTCTGCTGGTAGGAACGACGTTCGCCGCCGCCCTGCTGCATGGAATCACCCTTGCGATCGAGGAACTGCACTCGCTGTGCTTTAATTTCCGTAGTATAACGGGTCTGACCCTGCTGATCCTGCCACTGGCGAGTCTGAAGTCCGCCCTCAACATACACAAGGCTTCCTTTGCCAAGGTAGTTAGCGCAGTTTTCAGCCACACGCTGGAAGACAACCACGCGGTGCCATTCAGTGCGCTCCTGCTTGTTGCCTTCACGGTCAGTGTAGGATTCGTCTGTCGCTACATTGAAGTTAGCGATAGGCGTACCATTAGCCGCGTAACGCAACTCAGGGTCTGCACCAAGACGACCGATGATCATCACTTTATTCAGCATTATTGGGCTCCTTAAAATTAACTTTATCCACGATTCTTACTCGTTCGGTAAATCTTTTTCAAGGTCTGATAATGCATCTTCTATTTTATCTGTAAGCTGGTTAGCTTTCTGAGGATTCCACTCACTCAATGCCACTTCAAGCTCCTGACGGAGTAAAAAGATCGCATCAAGCGGTTCTTTGGCATACGCCTTCAACTCATCAGACCAATCTGCAAAGCGACATGCATCCACCAGTGTTTCGATCATTTCGACCACACCGCTTTTTGCCATATAGCGTTGCTGCTCTTTAGGAAAAGCCAACTCGAATAAACGAGGCCATTCCTGCTGAACTTCTTCTTCAGAGTACGTAGACGCCCAAACGCGAACCTGCAGAACTTTACCCATGCTTACTCCTGTTCAACCCATTCGGTCTGCACACGGACAACCACGTCTTCAATAAGAGCGAGCTGATCCGGAGGACAAACACCAATAAGAGCTGCACCTGCATCAACGTTTTCATTATGCTGGAAGTAAACGGAGTAAATTGCGCCGTCCGGTCCAGAATAGTTAAGCGGTGCTTCTCGTTTCATACGGGACATAATGAACAGTTCCATACCATCGTGCACAGTGACACTCTGGGAACCGGAACTTTTAATCTTGCTATCAACTTCTGGTGCAAAGTAGTACTTCGCACGCTCAGGAGCTTCAAACAAGTATAATGCTTTTTTAAGAATAATGCTGAGAACTTCATCTTTAGAGAGGAAGTGACGCAGACGCACAAGTTCAGTGCCTGCTTCTACAAATGTGCCTTCAAGCTCAGTGTAGATTTTTTCAACAACACCTTTCTGGGTTGCACGGATTACTTTGTCGTTGCGCTCGCGCTGCAAGGTTGCAAGTGCAGTACCGGGAATTTCGTTCCAAGTACCTGTTGCACCAATTACGCGGTCACCCTCTTTGATAGAACCAAAGGATACTACGCCGGTATGAGGAGCGGTAATAACCAGCTCTTCGTACGGAGAAGCTTTAATCTCTTCAAGAAGTTTGGAAATGTCGAGCATATAAAGCCTCCACTATCTGTAGTAAAGGTTACGGCCACCCATAGTCATAAGCGCCTGAGATAAATTGTGTCGCGCATCACGACGGTCCCAGATACCCTGAATGTGACCACGGCTGAGAGCCTTCTGGGCACGATGGTAATCTGGCGGAATATCCATACCGGTTGTTTCTTTAATTACACCAGGACCCGCAAAACCGATGTTAGAAGAACGGATTGCGAACTGGTAAGGAGAACAACCAAGGAAACTTGCAAGCGGGCCTGCGTATGAGTTGGTATCGTACAGAACGAGGTACAGACCACCAGCGTCGATGTAACGGCGAACAGCCATTGTACAACGAGGCATCTGAATTACGCCGTTAACACCTTCCTGAATACGAATGCCTGCAGTGCCATGAACATAACTGATGAACGGGAAGCGTTTTTTCTTCGCACGTTCGGCAGCCTGAATGAACTTTTCACCTTCTGCAGCACCAACAGTACCACCGCGGAACGGTGCGATAAGGGTAGCAACAACAACTTTTACGTTGTTAATGCGAGCCTCAAAGGTGGTGCAGGAAGATTTAAGACCAGTCTTATTCTTAGCCTGCTCAAGCTTAAGGTCAAAACCTTCAAAGCCGAGCGGGTTAGCAGATTCAACTTCTGTGTTAAACTCAAAGATGGAACCCGGATCAAAGATGTTATGCATGTACCACTGGTATTCCATAGGGAAGTGGTGGCCACAGCTGTTACAAACACCAGCATACTCACCAAAGAGATCAGGAGCCCAAAGGTCCTGACAACCATGAGTGTCTGAGTTTGGACATGTAATAGCACGGTCATCTTTAGCACGTGGAGAAATATAGCTCCACTGGCCTTTGCCCTGATCTTCCTCGTCCCACTGAGAAAGCATAGTAAGCTCTTTCTCTTTGTCGGCTTTGGAGCTGCTGGCAGGAATAGCTTTAGTAAGCTTTTTCCAAGGGCCTTTCACTTTGTCCATCAGAACACGGGCTTCCGCGTCCACTTCTTCCACTGCGTACATCAGTTTTTTCTGATGTGAACGCCACAGATCGTACTTAAAGTAGGAATATGTATCCCAACCTTTTTCTACGAACCATGCTGCCACGCGACGATGAATCGGGCGACGGTCGATGAATGCAGACTTGGAGAGTTTATTAAACTTAGCATGGCGCTTGGCGATAAGACGATTGCGAGCCTTTCTGCTCAAGCTCCAGCGTACATGGATGTTTTCAAGATCAAGATCTTCAATGGATTTACCTTTACGACGACGCAGTGCCATAGCACGGAAAGGAGAAAATCCTTTTACGTTCAGAACAACTTCGTCAGTTGCGCGGATAACTTCCTGACGCAAAGTACGGAAGAAATCGTAATGGTAAGGACGAGCACCAAGTGCCGGTTCCTGAATTTTATGATCAATGTATCCCATGCGCACGTTATCATCAGCAGTAATTTTAAGCTGATGTGCGCATTTTTCAACAAGTTCCGGTCCAGCACGGTTCCCGTCACGAAGACGGCCTTCAATAGCTGCCGCACCTTCAGGGGAAATAACAGAGTAGTACCCGTGTGAGAGCATCAAGCGGCTATCAGCAAGACCGATAGCTTCTGCACCACCGGAGCCGCCTTCGGAGAAGACTGCTACAACTGGTACACTGAGTGCTGCCATTTCATACAGGTTTTTTGCAATCTGCTGTGCTGCGCCAGGTGCTTCTTCAACAGGGAAAGAACCCGGAGTGAAGACAAAAGTATGCACAGGAATGTTCTCGGTTTCTGCAACCTTCATGTAGTGCAACGCTTTTGCGTTACCCCAAGGTTTTACAGAGCCACCGTTACGAAACTCTTCGCCGTGCCCTTTTTCCTGACCGATAACCATAACCGGCTGATGGTAAACACGCTTGCCGCTGCGACGAGTAATGTACGCACGAGCAATCAACATTGACGGGTCAATGCTGTTTTCGTCTTTACCACCGATTTCGGTGTAGTTATCGTATACGTTTTCTAAAATATCACGAAGACAAATACGCTGGGAATGTCGTACAATGCGTACCTTGTCCATCGCGGTAAGTTCGTTTTCAAGATTGCGTTCGACAAAACCAAAAAGATCTTCAAGCGTCGCGAGTGCTGCGAACTTGTCTTCAGTAGACAAGCCGTTCTCGCGCTGAATGAATTCTTCAAGTTTTGACTCAAGCAGACGGATATTTTCCTGCTGCTTATTACCGAAAACGTCTTTGATGTACGTAAGACGCTCGGTTAAATGCTGTGTTCTCTTTTCGGTATCCATATAGTCTCCCCCGCGCCGCTAGGCGGGGTTGATAATGCTTTACTGAGAGTTCCGGCGAGGTGCTAAAACTTAAGAATGATGTCAGTTTTAGTACGCAGGAAATTAACGTTGGACTTGAGTGACTCGCCACCCAGATTGCGGCCTGTGAGACGCAATTCATCCAAGAATTTCTTACCGTTTTTCTTTACCTCAGACAGGTCTTTACCCCAGATAATGGCAAGGGCAAGGTTCGGGTCGAACTCAGTTGGAATGTCATACGCAACGTCCGTAGGAACGTGAGAATGCATTTCAAGCCATTCGTGTTTATCCCAACCAAAACCTTCAATGCAGCCAACCCACGGAGTAAATTTCATCTCCGGGTTTTCTGCAATGAGACGGTACTCAATGCCAACACCTTCGAAGGTGATGTCATCCTGACCATATCCCAGAGGTTCCCCTAAACCTACTCGAATCTGCTCTGCAATAAGGTCAACACCGGCTTTGCCTTTAACGCGGGAAATCATGGCAGACACACCGTTTTCAACCTGAATACGTGTGTTAACTTCCATGAGGAACGGACGACCGTCGCGGGTCACGATCCATTCCCAGGTTCCTACGTTATCATAGCCGACCTTGCGCGCCATAGCGAGGGAGTATTCGGTAATATCGTCCAGAACTTTCTGGGCGTCGAATGTGTAGTTAATGGAGCTTGGGTCAAAACCCGGCGCAATTTCAAGGCGTTTTTGGAGACCAGTTGACTGGATAGAGCAGTTACGTGTGCCAAAATGTACTGGATTTTTACCAGTACGGTCGGACACAACCTGTACTTCCAAGTGGTTGAAGTCTTTGATGCGCTGTTCGATAAGCACACCTTCGTCGCTGAAGTGACGAAGAGAATAACTGCGGATACGACGGTATACGGATTTAAAGAGGTCAATATCATACACCTCTTCAATGCCCATGCCGCCACCACCTGCGGATGCTTTTACGAGTACCATAGGACGTTCAATGCCCTGTTCTTCCTGAAACTCGAAAAGTTGACGAGCAATCTTTTCAGCTTCAAGTTCGTCGTACACTGGGCGGTCAGAGCCCGGTACAGTTGGTACCTGCAAGCTTCGCGCAAGGCGTTTTGTATTAATTTTATCGCCCAGTTCACGGATAAGTCTCCATGAAGGACCGATAAAAATAAGCTTATTTTCACGCTGTGTTACACGGCGCGCAAAACGATAGTCTTCTGCAAAAAAGCCATAGCCCGGATGAATAGCAGTCGCACCTGACTCATCCGCCACAGCCAACAGTTCGTTTGCATCCTGATAGGAAGAAACACGATAGAGGCTTTTTTCGCCTCCATGCTCCTTAGCCATGCGAACATGACCAGAAGCGCTATCTTCTGCAGTGTAAACACAGACAAAACCCAATCCAAGCTTTTGACAAGCCTGCATGATACGGATGGCAATTTCCCCTCGATTCGCCACCAGCACCTTGTGGTTTGTATTCTGCACGTATTACCCTCGATTTTTTGCAGCCTATTCAGCTGCAGATTGTTCTCTTTTCTTAGCGATCATCCGCTTTTGCAGCTCAAGCACAAGCCTATCAAGCCTTGCTTCCTGCCTGCGATCAAGCGTGCGGAAATCGCAGCCAATTATTCCATTATCGAGTATTCTGACCACTCTGCAAGTGAGATCGGAAAGGTAAGCCTTCCCCGCAACAAGAATAGAAACAGAGTACTCAGCGCCCTCTTTTATGGATACTAACTCATTTTTTATCGCGAACCCTGTTACACTGACGTCCAGAATATCGCAAGTCACATTTTGCTCTTCAAAGGTAACCGCAATACCGTAAGCCTTTGCTCTAAAAGCTCTACGACGCTCATTACCCGTTGGCATAGTAAATTCGAGATTACTCATGGCTACTTGCCCACCCGTCTTTCAAAAACAAATTCAACTCTTCTATTCTGCGATCTATTTGCCTCATTAGTATTAGGCATGAGCGGGTCAAGATCACCAAGTCCTGTAGCTGTTAATCGCTGAGACTCGATGCCATGCTCAATATAGTAACGCAGAACATTGACCGCACGCAATGCTGATATTTCCCAGTTGTCCCGATAACGGCTGGAAGCACTCGGTTTCAAATCATCGGTGTACCCTTTGATATTGATAGTCTGAGCTTTGTTCTTCACAAACAACTGACGCATTTCCTCTAACAATTTGTAGCCGTTAGGGCTAACTGTCACCTTGCCGTTTTCAAACATGGCAGCAGATGGAAGTCGCAGTGTAATCACACCTTCATCAAAAACAGAGCCAATCTGCCCTTCCAAACCTTTTTGATTAAGGTAGGTTCGCATATCTGAATACACTTTACGTTGTGCTTCAATTAACTGCTTCTGTAAACGGACGGACTCTAAAATTGCGGTGTCGTCCTGTCGTACAGGTGATGTGAGTAAATTTTCGTTATCGCCGCCGAACACCTGACGAACTGTTAAAAACGAGTCCGTAAATTGTTTCTGGTCAATAACTGACATGGAAAAAAGGAGCACGAAAAAGGCCAGCAACAACGTTACCATATCTGCAAATGTTGTTAGCCAAGTACCTTCATCGGAGTCATCCCCGACATCGTCCACGAATGCATAGTCGTCTCTATCTTCGAACATCTTTTCTGTCCTCTGGAGAGATGAATGAACTCAGTTTTTCATATACTAAGCGAGGGTTGTTGTTTTCCAGAATACACTTGGCGCCTTCAAAAATAATATTGAGCTGAACCTCTTCCTGAAGAGTTCTCGCCTTCAGTTTACCAGCCATAGGCAGGAACAAAAGGTTAGCAAGCAGTGCGCCATAAAATGTTGTGAGCAGCGCAATAGCCATTGCAGGACCGATACTGGAAGGGTCATCCAAATGTGCAAGCATCTGAACCAGACCGATAAGAGTACCGATCATTCCGAACGCCGGAGCTACTGCGCCGAGTCTGTTGAAAACAGCAATCGCAATATTCTGCCTACGCTTCATGGACAGAATTTCAATTTTTAATGTGTCATGGATAATATCTGGATCAGCATTATCTGCAATAAGCTGACATGCTTTTTTTAACAACGGGCTTTCGGTTTTAATATTTTCCAGAGCAACCAAACCTTCACGACGGCTGATTTCTGCAATACGAACCATTGTATTAACAACTTCTGGAATCTTAGTACGGCGGGAAGCAAAAACCTTTACAACGCTTGCAACAGCAAACGCTACTTCCTCTAAAGGAAACGTTACAAAAATAGCGGCACCGGAACCACCAAAAACAATCATAGCACCCGGTACGTTAATAAAATCGCCAACACTCCCCCCCATAAAAATGGCGCCAGCAACAAGAGCAAAACCAACAACGACCCCGAGAAGAGTTGCAATATCCATATATTAAACCTATGTAACAGGCGGGTTCGTATAATTTATCACAACATGTGACTGCATCATGCTCCGTCAAACCCATTACGGGGCATGTTTCCCTACAATCTATCAATAGGTATAGCAGGTTATGCAAAGTTTGAATAAAGTACATAACGCCGTACAGTCAATCAAAGAGCTTGCAAAAAACGATCTTTCTCCAAAAATCGGCATTGCACTCGGCACTGGCCTTGGTGATTTTGTAAACGCGGTTACTGTAACCGAGACCATTTCTTACAACGACATCATCGATTTTCCACATTCAACAGTGGAATCACATGCAGGACAGTTTGTTTTCGGCACCATTGCCGATGTTCCTGTAGTAATCCAACAGGGAAGAAATCACCTTTACGAAGGTTACTCTCCTGCTGAAGTAAGCATGGGTGTCCGCGTAATGGCCACGCTTGGCATTGATACGTATATTGCTACCAACGCCGCAGGCTGCCTTGTCCCCCAGTGGGATGCAGGCACTCTTATGGCAATTACCGACCATATAAACTTTACAGGTCGCACACCTCTTTCCGGATGCAATGTCGACGACTGGGGTCCGCGTTTTCCTGACATGAGTCAGGCATACGATCCTCAGCTCATCAACTGCGCAATGGAAGAAGCAGCCAGACTCGGCATCCGGCTCGAGCGCGGAATTTATGCAGGCGTACATGGCCCGCAGATGGAAACACCTGCTGAAACCCGTATGTACAAGCGCCTTGGCGCTGATGCTGTTGGCATGTCTACCGTTATGGAAGTCATTGCCGCGCGCCATTGCGGATTAAAAGTTCTTGGTGTGTCCTGCCTGACAAACAAAAACCTTCCCGACTGCATGACAGATGTTCCACTTGATGAAATTATCCGGACAGCAAACAAAGCCGGTGCCAACCTCTCTGCCCTGCTGCAGGCAATTATCACCAAACAGTGCTGACACTTGTTATCCCCACCCTGAAAATTTTCGATAACACAATGTGCACAGGAAACATCTAAGTCTTCACTGCCCTTATCGGAACATTGACGATTTTCATTAGATTGATGTCTTTGAGATACAAAAACACCGTGAGTTTTCTTTTAAAAGAAAGCCCGCGGTGTTCTATTTATCATGCCTTTAACCGTCTTGCGTGCTACATTGCCTGCAAAACACTCACCTGAGAGCTTGCCCTTTCTCGCGCTTAGGTATATGCCACCGACACAACGCATAACCGCGAAAGTTTACCCTGCCGCCACAAGCAGCAGCAACGAAAGAACTTTTGCATTTTATAAGGAATTATTTGTGACTCAGACTATTCATAACGATGCAATTCGTAACGTTGCGATTATCGCGCACGTTGACCACGGTAAAACAACTCTTGTTGATGCTATGTTTAAACAGGGCGGCATCTTCCGCGCCAACCAGGAAGTTGATGACCGTGTAATGGACAGCATGGACCTCGAACGTGAACGTGGTATTACCATTGCAGCGAAAAACTGTGCTGTTTCTTGGCAGGGAACAAAAATTAACATCATCGACACCCCAGGTCACGCCGACTTCGGTGGTGAAGTTGAACGCTCCCTCACAATGGCTGATGGTGCTATTCTGCTCGTTGACGCATCCGAAGGCCCACTTCCTCAGACTCGTTTCGTACTCAAGAAAACTCTTGAAGCCGGTCTTAAAGTTATTGTTGTTATCAACAAAATTGACCGTCCTGATGCACGTATTGATGAAGTGCTTGACGAAGTATACGACCTGTTCATCGACCTCGAAGCAACCGACAAGCAGCTTGAATTCCCTGTTATGTACGCAGTTGGTCGTGACGGCGTTGCTATGAATTCTCCTGAAGAAGAACAGAAAGACCTTACACCACTCTTCGAAGTTATCCTTTCTGAAGTTCCTGGTCCTGTATACGACCCAGAACAGCCTTTCCAGATGCTCGTAGCTGACCTTTCCTACTCAGACTACCTTGGTCGTCTCGCAATCGGCCGTGTATTCCACGGTACTATTCACAACAACGACCAGCTTGCTTGCATCGGCATTGACGATGAGCCTCGCGGCCTTCGCGTTTCCAAAATTCAGACCTACCAGGGTTTGAAACTTGCTGAAGCTTCCGAAGCAACTCCTGGTGACATCGTAGTTATTTCCGGTATCGACAATGTAAACATTGGCGACACCATTTGTACTAAAGAAGCACCAAAAGCATTGACACGCATCAACGTTGACGAACCAACCGTTTCCATGCGTTTCAGCATTAACTCTTCCCCGCTTGCAGGTACTGAAGGTAAACACGTTCAGTCCAGCAGAATCCGCGAACGTCTTACACGTGAGACCATGCTTAACGTAGCAATCCGCGTTGAAGACAGTGAAGAGCGCGACAGCTTCATCGTTAAAGGCCGTGGTGAATTCCAGATGGCTATTCTCGTTGAACAGATGCGTCGTGAAGGCTTCGAACTGACTATCGGTCGTCCTGAAGTTATCTTCAAAGAAGTTGACGGCGTGCTTTCCGAACCTATGGAAAAACTGTTCATCGATTGTGATGACGTATTCATGGGCGTTGTGACTGAAAAACTTTCAGCACGTAAAGGCCGTATGACCAACCTCGTGAACAACGGCACCGGCCGTGTTCGTATGGAATTCACTATTCCTTCCCGTGGCCTCATCGGTTACCGTGATGAGTTCCTCACCGATACCAAGGGTACCGGCATCATGAACTCACTCTTCGACGGTTACGAAGGTTACCGTGGCGAGTTCCCAACCCGTCACACAGGTTCCCTCGTTTGTGACCGCTCCGGCCAGTCCGTTGCCTACGCTCTCTTCAACTTAGAGCCACGCGGCGAAATCTTCATCGATGCAGGCTTACCTGTATACGAAGGTATGGTTATCGGCGAACACAACCGTGACAACGACCTCGACATCAACCCTTGTAAGGGTAAAAAGCTCACCAACGTTCGTGCTTCCGGTAAAGATGACGCAGTTACTCTTACCCCGGTACGTCCAATGACCCTCGAGCGCGCTATCCACTTCATTACTGAAGATGAGTGTGTTGAAGTTACTCCAGAATCTATCCGTCTGCGTAAAAACATTCTTTCTGGACAGAACCGTCACCGCCTTGCAGGTCGTAAAAAGAAAGCAGCAGAAACCAAATAATATTTCTGCATAAGAGTAGCGTTGCGTACTAATAGCGCACCTGTTCATCTTTCTTAGAAAGAAAAAATAGCCGCGAAGTTATCTGTGTTTCAGATTACTTCGCGGCTTTCTTTTTTTATAAACGTAACAGTCCCTAAAGACGTACTTCTGCTTACATCAATATTACCCCATGACCTGCCCTATAAACTCCACAGCGCGAATTTCTGACCAGTAGTAATCATCATCAGCTAACCGGACAAAACCGATATGTCCGCCATCAGCCGGAGTTTCTAGATACAGATACTTACTGCGGTGTGCGTACCCTGTCGGGTAACAGGTAGGCCATAAAAACGGATCATTTCGGGCACTAATCATCAATGTTGGTACTCTAACTCTATCCAAGAACTGAACACTGGAACTCTTCTCCCAATATTCAAGAGCGTCCTTGAATCCGTACCACGGAGCAGTGTATTCTTCGTCAAAATCTTTAAATGTTTTCAAGTCATTCAAGTTCGCTATATTCACCAAATCTGGAAACGCATCATGCTTCTGTACAATTTTATCTTTTAGCGTGCGCATAAAATTTTTCAAGTAAATAGCATTTGAAGGCTTATCCATAGCCTTTGCCGCCCCCACAAGATCGCACGGTACAGAAAAGACTACAGCAGCCTGAACGCAGGGATGTACAAACGTTGCGGGATCACCCAAATATTTCAAAATTTGGTTCCCCCCCATGCTGAAGCCCACAAGGACTATTTCCTCGTACCCTTTCCTTGCACAAAAGCTTACAACAGAATGCAAGTCTTCGGTCGAACCGCTGTGATACATGTGGAGCTTTCTGTTAGGTGCACCGCTACACCCTCTAAAGTTCCACGCGGCAGCATCCCACCCTGCCCGTATAAGCGCTCTAACCATCCCTTTCACATACGAACGCTTCGAGTTGCCTTCCAGGCCATGAGAGACCACGACAAGCCGCTTCTTAGGGGCACCAGGGTTTGCATAGTGAAAGTCTACATCTAAAAAATCATTATCAGGCGTTGTTATTCGTTGAACAGTACAAGCAGGCAAATCCAATGCTCTGAACAGTGCAGGATATAGCGTTTGTGCATGACCACCCGGTAGAAAAAACGGAGCCGGATACAGTGTGTTTTCATAAATCGGCATAGTGCTCACCTCAGAGGATAACGTGACAATTACACCATAACAGTATACGTCCCTTTGGCTTCATGTAAGCAGTAACGACACATATTTTCAGGAGCACGCATGAATCAACATGACGTTATTATCTTAGGCGCAGGCGCTTCAGGCCTCTGGGCTGCACTCACAGCTGCCAAAAGAGGCCGCAAAGTTCTGGTCGTTGACCATGCTCGCAAAGCCGGACGCAAGATCCTGGTTGCTGGTGGTGGCAAATGTAACTTTACAAATATAGACTTAAGTCCAGCGAACTACCATTGTAAAAATGCTCACTTTTGTAAATCTGCTCTTGCACGCTTTACTCCCTGGCACATGGTTGAATATCTGTCTCTTCATGATATCCCTTGGGAAGAGCGCGAACACAGCCAGCTTTTCTGCACCCACAGTGCTGCAGATGTTACAGAGGCACTTTACAACGATTGCCTTGAACATAATGTACGCTTTCTTTTTTCCGAAAAAATCACAGATGTGCAGAAAAAAGGTGAACTATTTGACGTAGGGTTAACAGACTCGCAACATTTTGCCCCATCACTTATAGTTGCCCTTGGCGGCAGCGCATGGCCACAAGCGGGAGCAACTGATGCAGGGTACAAACTTGCCCGACAGTTCGGTCATAAAATCATCCCTACTTTTCCTGCGTTGGTACCGCTCATGATGCCTTCCAACTGGAAGCTCAAAAATTTATCCGGTATTGCGCTACCAGTGACCATTAGGTGCAACAACAAGCAATTCACAGAAAACATGCTCTTCACCCATAAAGGAATTAGTGGACCTGTTGTTCTGCAAATCTCTGCGCATTGGAAGAAAGGGGATGCTATCGAAATCGACCTGCTTCCTTCTGCATCTCTTACTGACATTCTCGATGAAGCAGGCTCCAAGCCGTTATTAAAAAACGTGTTGAGCCGAAAATTTCCAGAACGTCTTGCTGCTGCTCTTATTCCTAAAGAGCTTCGTGAAAAACAAATTGCGCAGCTTAGTAAAAAGGATATGCAGGTTCTGCATTCCAGCATTCATGCATTTACAGTTACACCGACTGGTACTGAAGGTATGAAAAAAGCTGAAGCCACAGGCGGCGGCGTTGATACAGGCTCCGTTTCATCAAAAACCATGGAAAGCAAACTCTGCTCCGGTCTGTATTTAACAGGTGAGGTTCTTGATGTTCTCGGTGATCTTGGCGGATTCAATCTGCACTGGGCATGGGCTTCCGGCAATGCTGCCGGAGAGGTTGTTTAGCTCAAAGTTATTACTCAGCATTTATTTCATATAAAAAAAGACTGCCCATATTTTGGGCAGCCTTTTTTTATTGATAACAAACAATTATCCACTACGAGGAAAGTTTCACTTTAGAATCACTTATTTCCGTTCGGCTCACTCATTCGCCTACAGTTAATTAAGTCTTCCGCAAAAAACATCGACTTTACTCTCGAATCAAGGGAAAAACGGTAGCCATTTTTTCTTCGTTAATACAAGTTGTTAAAAAACTAAACGCAGTAATGAAACCGCAAGCCAAAGCAGTCCGCAGCCAAAAATTGCTGCGAGACGGATGTGTTTAATCAACTGGATCAAAGTGGCTTTATCCCAAGCTTCATCACCGACACCCAGCACTGGCTTTTCTTTTACTTTTCCAAAGTACACGGCACTGCCGCCCATTGGTCTACCGTAAAGATGTGCAGCCATCGCCATTGGCCAACCAGCATTCGGGCTTTCCATTTTAGCTGCGTCACGTGCAACGCCATCCCACACGCCTCTTCCTGAACCAAGCCCTGCAAGGTTTGCAGTACACTGAAGAAACATTGCAGAAAAGCGTGCCGGTAAATATGCAAGCAGGTCATCAAATTTAGCCCCTGCCCATCCAAGGTCTATCCATTTCTCGTTCTTATATCCCCACATGGAATCCATTGTGGAGGTAGCCTTGTACAGCCACAGCCCAACCGGACCAGATAGCACGAGCCAGAAAAATGGTGCGATGATACCATCGTTGAAATTTTCAGAAAGCGTTTCCGCGAGGGTTTTATACAACTCTTCTTCAGTGGATTCCGCCACATCTCGACTGACCAGCATAGAAACGGCCTTACGACCTTCATCAAGAGAGCCTGATGCAACTGCCTGCACAGCTTTGGTGCCTTCACTCAGCAAGCTGCCAAGAGCAAGGCCAGACCATGCAAAGTACAGTGCAAAAATCCATCCCACATATGGAATACCTATACAGGTAGTTACTACAACAAAAACCATGAGCAACAGAATCAGCAACGATAATACACCGCCAAACCTGTTAGGGAAATTTTTACGAGCTGTTTTTTCCAACTTATCCAATAATTTTCCAATCAATTGTACCGGATGTGGGAAAAAACTCGGGTCAGCAAAGATTGCATCAATGACAAACGCAGCTAGTGGTATCCAGAAGAGTTCCATATACACCTACTTTCCGTTTAAAACTCCAGTTGCAGCAAACGCCTGATACAGGACAATGCCTACAGCTGTTGAAAGGTTAAGACTACGCACCGCGCCCCACATTGGAATGCGGACATGATCTTCATATCTGTCCATCAAGCCATCGGGGAGTCCTCGAGTTTCTGGTCCGAACACTAACGCATCATTCACATTATACGCAACCTCATGTACGGCAACACCCCGTTTAGAACTTGCCATAACATGCCGATGCTTATGCCCTACACTTTCGATGTATGCTTCCCAGTTGGGCCATACAGAAACGGAAACATGCGGCCAATAGTCCAATCCAGCACGTTTCAAATATTTATCTTCAAGACTAAAACCAAGCGGTTCAATCAAATGCAGATCTGTAGCAGTTGCTGCACATAATCTGGCAATGTTGCCAGTATTCGGCGGAATTTCCGGTTCAAACAATACAACATGCATATTTATTACCCCTTTATAAAAACAAAACCGGCTCAGGAATTACCCCGAGCCGGTCATCATTGCAACTATAGATAGCGAACAGTAACTATCAGGTTATCGCAATTTAGAATGCGTAACCAACGGTGATTGCGCCAATGTGAGTTACACCATTTTTGGACTTGCCGTCAGAAACAGCAGGAGCCTCAGAGTCGTCGTAATCAACGCTCTCTGCAATAATGTAAGTATATGCGAGATCAATAGTCCAGTTATCAATGTTGTAACCAACACCTGCACTGAGGAGATGGCGATCAGCAGCTGGAATCATGTAATCTACATACTTTGCATTTTCTGGAGCTTCATCATATGCATAGCTTCCACGAATAGTCCAAGTTTCGTTGATGTCATATTCAGCGCCAAGGCTAACACGCCATACATCATCCCAATCTTTTGGCTGTGCAAGTGGCTTCTCACCAACGGGAGTATCTAGAGTAAGATCAAAATTTCTGTAGGTAGACCAACGGGTGTGCACAGCAGCTAATTCAATGCTCAGCTCTTGAATCGGGTAGTATGTAATACCAAAGCTAATCATGTCTGGAAGCACAATTGAGGTCTTGGTATCGTACTCACCATCTGGTAAGTAACCTGGGGTTGGAGTAGATCCAGAGATATCAGTATCTCCAGTAGCATCAATTTTAGCCTGACTATGATAGCCTACGCCAAAACGCCAGTTATCTAATTTATAATGAAGGCCAGCTGTCATCGCAACGCCATCACCGCTACCAGTAAGTTTGGACCTGCCGCCAGTTGGGTATGCTTTCTTAATAGCTACATCAACATATACATATTCAAGACCAACTGCAGCTGAAAGCCGATCGGTAATTTTATACGCAACGTTTGGGTTCAAAGAAATAGTTTGTATTTTCGCATCATAAACGTTGAAACGCCCAGCCCAGTCATCATCAAAGCCAAAGCCAAGACCAAATCGTGAGAACTCACCAAAACCAATAGCCCATTTGTCATTGATTTTGTGTGTGATGTAAAAATGCGGAATAGCAAAGAGAGCAGGATTGCTTTCTCCGGTTGAACTTACACCTGTAGTGGGGTCTATCGCTTCAACCTCAGCATATGGAGACGCAAGAGAAGCACCAATAGCAATTTGGGTACCTTCCAACTGCGTAATACCTGCTGGGTTATATGCAACCGCAGATGGGTCATCCGCACGACCAACAAGAGTACCACCGAGGGCGTTGCCTCGAGCACTCCATTCATACAATGCAAAACCCGCAGCAGAAGCTGAAGTGGCAACAGCTAACAGCAATACACAAGACGCAACAATAGACAGGAAATGTCGCTTCATTATTTTCCCCTCGAATTCATTGTTAGCATGCCTGTAAGTGCCTGTTCAGCGCACTGTTCAATATTTTCAAATAACTATGAAAAGTGAACAGTGTTTCCCCTCAAGACATGCAAAAGAGCAAGTAGCAAGGCCCCTCTGCCATTACTGCCACCCACTCAAAAAAGTAAATTACACGGTCTATAATAGCAACACTTACACTTGGCAACGCTTTTTACATTTTTCTACCATCTAAGTATGCATTTTCAATAATGATTGCACAATCAATTAGGCTAGTTACACCGTGCCTTCCCGACATACCCACTTCACAAAGTCCTTCTATCAAAACACTGGGTTACGCATAAAAAAAGGCGGGGAATGTATCCCCACCATAATAGCGTTTGTAGTGAATATTCGATCTTTACCGAGGGTACCGATAAAGTTGATTTAAACAGATTGAGGCAAACTTGTGCAGGGCAAGGCGCAAAAAAAAGTCAGGGTGAAGCATAGTTAGACCTATGTGAGCATCTGATTCTTTTAAAGTAACGCCAGTCAACCGTTGGCAAGCCTTTAAGTCCCACAGTAAAAAGTGCCCGCATGGGCGCAGTTATGTGCAGGTTTGTCAGCAATCTGTACCCTTTCTACTTCCCCCGAATAAGTACCACTTCTTTACGCAGCACACACCATACAGGACGCTCTCCGTCAGTTAATATAGGCCGTCCCTTAGGGTTGGCGATATTACACCGACGCTTGGCATTCTGAAAAAAGAACGGACAGTCTTCACATTCATCAACGGCTATAGCCGGTAAGCCGGTATTATTTGCGGCAGACTCTGTAACTCGTAATGTTGAGCTACTTACAGGACACCAATCCGGCTTTGTAGATTCAGGATCTACATCCACCGGCTTTAACTCTGGGAAACGCCCGCTACAGTTGCCGCCATGATCTGAAAGATAAAACGGACACGCAGTACAGGCAGATACAACATAAATCATACTTAGCTCCTCACAACATATTCACAGGATCTATATCCAGAGAAAGCCTGAGTTTTGAACCACGCGGCACCGCATTGCGCATCGCATAATAGAGCGTTCTAATACTTATCCAGCTGTCAGACTTCAAAGTCCACTGGAAACGCTTTCTACCACGCAAAATAGGCAACGGCGACGGAGTATGTCCCAACACTCGGACATCGTGCTCTTTGCCAAGAGCTCTTGCGACTTCAGTTAACGAACCTACCCACTCCACCCCTTTATTCCAGTCCAGCGGATAGCTGGCACGGATAAGCGCTAATTTAACGAATGGAGGGTACTTACGTTTACGTCGTCGTTCAATTTCCTCTGCATAGAATCCATCATAATCTGCACTACCAACAAATTGCCAACAGTAGTGCTCGGGGTCTCGTGTCTGGATAAGCACGCGCCCTGCCTTTTCGCCACGGCCTGAACGTCCGGATGCTTGAACAAGCAACTGAAATGTACGTTCTGCAGCACGATAGTCAGGAAGATTCAATCCGAGGTCGCCATCAGCTACAACAGCAAGGGTCACGTTCGGGAAATGATGCCCTTTGGACAACATTTGTGTTCCGACCAGCACCTGCGCTTCCTGATTTGCAAACGCATCGAGAATGCGCTGCATTTTCCCGGGACGACGGGTAGAATCTCTATCCAAACGTAAAATTTTTGTATCAGGCGGAAGGATCTCTGCCAGATGCTCTTCAAGCTTTTCCGTACCTTCCCCCATAGGAAGATAGTGAAGCCCTTTGCATTTAGAACACACAACAGGATACGGAACTGAGTATCCGCAATAATGACAGAGCAAACGCTCACGCTCTTTATGATATGTAAGCCCTACTTCACAATGCGGACAACGTGCAACATGTCCACAATCAAGGCAATACATCAACGGAGAGTAGCCACGACGATTCAGTAGAATAACAACCTGCTCGCCGCGCTCTACAGTTTCCCGTATTTGTTTTTTACACTCTGCGGCAAGAATTCCGTCTGCGCGTTTCAAGTTTTTAATATTCAACAGCGAAACTTCAGGAAGCCTGCCTTCGCCAGCACGCTCCGTCATAACACTCATGGAAACAGCCTGCTGTTTTACAGCATGAAACGTTTTCACATCTGGCGTTGCCGAACCAAGTAACAACAACCCATTACTCTGTTGCACACGATAATACGCCACTTCTTTTGCCTGATAAACAAGACCTTCATCTTGTTTAAACGAAGTGTCGTGCTCTTCATCTAAGACGATTAGTCCCAGCTCTGGTGATGGTAGGAACAGCGCAGAACGTGTCCCTACAATAATGCAAGGTGAAGTGCGGTCTGCCAAGGTTCGAAATGTTTTTTCTCTTTCCGCAGGAGACTGATAGCCGTTGTAAAAAAAGCATTCCTGAGAAGGAAATCGACTACGGACAGCATTTTCAAGTCTACAAGCCAGAGCAACTTCCGGAGCAAGCAACATCACAGAACGACCTTTCATTAGAGCCTCAGCTGCTAACTCTAGATATACGACAGTCTTGCCGCTTCCTGTAATGCCGTAAAGCAATGCCGATTTAGGGCTTGCAGCATGCATCAGTTGGCTGAATTCATCGTAGGCAGTCTGTTGCTCAGGCAATAAAGTGAATCCTTCATCTATGTCAGAAAAGCATTCACTACCTTCATCCTGACACACTTTACACGTTCCATCTTCACGAGAACCAATGCGAATCAGTCCGCGCTCAGCAAGCGTATTCAACGCTGAGGAAATACCGGAGCCAAGATCTTTGACCATGCGGGTTCGGGAAAGCATCCCCTTTTCGTGTAAATACTCCAACACCTCTATCTGACGCTTAGCGGAAGGTCTCACCGACCACGGAGGATCTACGAGGAGACTACACAATTCCTGTTCCTCTGCGTCAAAGGTACTGTCCAGAATTTCAACATCATTGCTCGCCCATAGCGCACCAATGACAGAACGCTCTGCATCAGTCATTTTTGCAATATCACGCATAGCGACAGTTCGAGGCCTGCCGCCATCAAGCACACGAAGTCGAAGTTTGGAAGTACGAAGTCCGGCAGGCAATAATCCACCAAGAACTTCACCTTCTGTTACCATATGCCGCAAAGCAAGCTGCTTAACCATGACAAGATATTCAGGTCTAAGCAAAGGTTCACGTTCTGCTGGCCACAGGCAGGGCTTAAGCACAACGCCATTTTTTACAGAACTGTCATCATCAATAGAAACAACAATCCCTGCCCGAAGCATTCCTCCCTTCCCCAACGGTACAATTACACGCTGGCCACATTTCCATACAGAATCATCAAGCCATGCCGGTGCGGCGTAGCTTAGCGTTGCATACGGAGGACTTAAAAGAGAAATAGCGAGCATTGTTCATTTTCCTGAAAGTAAAAAAGGCGATCATAAAGACCACCTTTTTGAATTCTTACTTCTAACCACAATCCCTAAGGTAACAGCGGTGTTAAGTGCTTGATAAGATCATCACGGATAGACTCATCCTGCAACGCAAAGTAGATATTGGCTGCAAGATATTCTGCCCAGTTACCGGCGTCAAAACGCATACCACGCATTTTCACAGCCAACAGGCCGCGTTCTTTAGCAACGGTACGCAAAGCGTCTGTTAACTGAATCTCTCCGCCTGCTCCTGCTTTTGTCTTTTCAAGGGCAGGGAAAATCTCTGGAGTCAACACGTAACGACCAACAATTGCCAGACGGGATGGAGCATCCTGAATTGCAGGCTTCTCGACAAGATCTGTGACGCGGTATGTGCCAGGGGAAATTTCTTCTCCTGCGACAATACCGTAACGGTCTACTTTGTCGGCTTCAACTTCCATCACGCCAACAACCGGTAAATGCTCGGAGGCTGCTACCTGAATAAGTTGCTTCAAACCAGGCTCCATACCAAAAATAAGATCATCGCCAAGCATTACGCCGAAAGCATCTTCATTAATAAGATCTTTTGCGCATAATACGGCGTGTCCCAAGCCAAGCTGCTCTTTCTGGCGAATAGAAATAATATTTGCCATGCATGCAACTTCCTGCACGGTACGAAGCAACTTTTCTTTTCCAGCACGCTTTAATAAGCTTTCAAGCTGAAGGTTTTTATCAAAATGGTCTTCAATAACTTTCTTTTCGCGGTTGGTAACGAAAACAACATCATTAAGACCGGACTTGATAGCTTCCTCTACAATATATTGAACCACAGGCTTATTGTAGATAGGTAGCATTTCTTTCGGGATATTCTTGGTAGCAGGAAGAGAACGGGTTCCCCAACCAGCAACAGGGACAACTACTTTGCGAATATTCATAACACTTCCACTTATACTAAATTCTTTTGTGCAGACTCAGCAAGATATAAAGCCAGGCGTTTAACCAGCTCATTATCTTCACCTTCTACCATCACGCGACAAAGAGATTCTGTACCGGAATACCGTAACAGCACTCGGCCTTTATCACCCAATTCTCTCTCAGCTTTTTTAACATCTTCAAGCAAAGCCGGACACTCTTCAAAAGGAACTTTACGTTCTACGCGGACGTTAATGAGCTCCTGAGGATATAGTTCAAGCAGTCCTGCAAGACTGGAAAGCGGCTTATCTTGTTGACGCATTATTCGGAGCAACTGAAGTCCTGCAAGCAGACCATCCCCAGTTGTACCATAATTCGTAAACACCAAGTGGCCAGACTGTTCTCCACCCATAGTTGCCTGCGTATTCCGCATGGCTTCCACTACATGGCGGTCACCAACAGGAGTGCGCAATAAGCGGCCTCCTTGTTCGCGCATGAATACTTCAAGTGCCATGTTACTCATAACAGTGGAAACAAGAGTATTATCCACAAGAGCCCCAGAGCTTATCATGTCTTTAGCACAAATAGCCATAATCTGATCGCCATCAAGCACTGTACCATGCTCATCACAAACAATCAGTCTATCAGCATCACCGTCAAGCGCCAGCCCGATGTCGGCACGCGCTTCACGAACTTTTTGTGCCATGACTTCTGGATAAAGAGAGCCACACCCTTTGTTAATGTTCACACCGTTCGGGTTAATACCAATAGGTATAACTTCTGCTCCAAGTTCCTCAAGAACCAACGGGGCAACTTTATAGTTCGCGCCATTGGAGCAATCAAGAACGATGCGTAGACCTTCCAAAGAAAGGTTCGTTGGAAAGCTATTCTTCAAATAGACAATGTACCGACCTACAGCATCCTCAATACGCTTTGCGCGTCCAACTTTATCCGGAGCTGGGTAATCCCACTGATGATCAGCATTGAGAACCAAATCTGTAATGGTATCTTCAACAGAATCAGCAAGCTTGTAGCCACAAGAATCAAAAAATTTAATGCCGTTATCTTGGTATGGATTATGCGAAGCAGAAATAACAACACCCATGGTTGCGCGCATGTTTCTTGTTAAGAAGGCAATGGCTGGTGTCGCCATTGGTCCAACAAGGTATACATCCATACCAGCAGCACAAAAGCCTGCAGTAAGAGCATTTTCAAAAACATATCCGGAAAGGCGGGTGTCCTTTCCGATTACAACTCTATTTCGTCCAGTTTCAGTTCGGAAAGTGGTTCCCGCAGCAAGTCCCAAGCGCATGGCGACTTCTGGAACCATCGGGTACTGATTTACAGTGCCACGCATTCCATCCGTTCCAAACAAGCGTCTTCCCATGGAAGCTCCTGTTTTTTATTTAATTGAAATTTATAAATGTAAGGTTCGTACGCATAGCAGCGATAACAGCAATCAAAGAAGTATTGCGCGCACACCCTACAACAGTTTGATTAAACTCAAGTAACGCAGAACTGCATTATTATCAACGAAAGGAGGATACTGAGAAATGCCACCTGACTACATTATTTCGTAGAAACAGTCACAGTTAAGGTTTCTGGATCTGTGCCCACAACCTTAACTTTATCAGGTAGCTCCAGTCGGTAAGGCAGCTTATATTCCCCGGGAGTTATGTCTTCCGGAAGCTCCAAGATAACACGAACGGTGTCGATAAGTGCCTTATTGTCCTTTAAGGAATCAGGCACTTCAATCGTCACTTTCACAGCAGATTGATTGAGAGTGATGTCAAAACCGGCTCTAGGAATGACTATAACATCCCGAACAATTGTCCGTTTTTGCGACAACATTCCAAGAATATACGTCACTTCGACAATTGCAGGCGTCGATTTCGCTCGTAAAGATAAAGAAACGGTACCATCAAGAGTCACACTTCCAGGCTCTTCCGCTTTAGGTGCCGGCGTAACAGCCTCCACGTCACTAAGTGCCGCAAGCTCTGAATCGGGGCCAAGCACCGTAACAAACTGGGGGGTAACTGAGGCTGACTCCACAAACAAGTCCGGAGGCAATTCTCCTGACCAACGTGGTACCACAGGTAGTATCTTTTCTACAAACCGGTCTACTTCCAAGGTAAGGCGCGACGGACGCACTTCGACAACGTCAAAAGCTTTACCAAGCTGAATGCCACTAGCTTGAACAGGCAAAACATTCAGTCCCGGACTCACCTTAGAGAGGTCTAGAACATAGGTCAGCTTTCTATCAGTGATGGTACGAACCAGACCTTTAGGCCCACGAACTCGAATTTCAATTTCTGGTGGCAATCCGCTAAGCAACGTAAGGTTTTTAGGCATCCCTTTTAATTCTACGGACGCTTTTTCCCAAATTTCAACTTGCTCACGACCAGAGATGACTACCCATAAACAGGAAGCCATAACAAAAGCCAAAAGTAAGTGACGCCAGCTTACACTCATGGATTACCGCTCCAAGAGATTACGTAATACACGTTTAAGACGAGTTTTATCAAGATTACTGGTCAATCGGCCGTTTACAGCCACAGTAACATCACCACGTTCTTCCGAAACAACAACTGCAATAGCATCTGTTTCTTCCGTAATACCAAGCCCCGCCCTGTGCCTTGTGCCGTATTCCGGTCTGTCCTGCTCGCCAACGGCAAGAGGCAAAATACAACCAGCAGCAGCCACACGACCATTGCTAATAATCACAGCACCGTCGTGTAACGGAGCTTTTACCTGAAAAATTGTTACAAGCAGTTCTTTCGTCACAGTGGAATCAAGCGGCACACCACGTCGAACCACATCGCCTAAGGCTACATGATGTTCGAGCACAATAAGAGCACCGACCCGACGCTTCGCCATGTTCATAGCAGCGCCGATAATCTCATCAAGGAAAGAGTCCTCAACTTCTGTTCTTTTAAAGAAGCTTCGCGCTCCCATATTAGAAAGCCCGCGCTTGATGTCATCCTGAAAGAGAATCACAACAACAAGGAAAAAGGAGCCAAGGAACTGCTGTAAAATCCAATGAAGTGTGTAAAAACCAAAGTATTCAGAAAATGCAAAGACAGCAATAAGCAACAGCAGACCATAGATTGCCGATACCGCACGTGTCCCTCTTATTACTATCATAACTTGATAGAACAAGAGCGTAACGAGGGCGATATCTATAGCATCACGCCATGTTATGCTTATATATCCCAATGTATCCATTGAAAACACGCTATCTACCTACCTCTAGCTATTGTTAGCTACGGAGTGCTTCTGCAAGCAAAAGAGTTTCATGCGTTTTAGCAACGTCATGTACTCTGTGCACCTCTACCCCTCGATACGCGAGGATAGCGGTTGTTGCCTGTGTACAGTTTTCACGTTCACCTGTTGGCGCTCCACAAACTTTTTCGAACATGGATTTATTTGAGATACCGGCCATCACCGGAAATCCAAGAGTCTGGAAGCGATCGATATTCTGTAAAATTGTCAGATTATGCTCTACTGTTTTCCCAAAACCGACACCTGGGTCGATCATAATACGAGATTCCGGTAGACCAGCATCGGTTAATTCTTTCAGCTTACGGTCAAAGAAAGCAAGGATATCATCAACTACGTTACCATACGTTGGTGCTACCTGCATATTATCAGGTTTCCCCTGACTGTGCATGAGAACATAACCAGGCTTATACTGACCGACGACGTCCTTTAATTCCGGCTCAAATTCAAACGCGGAAATGTCGTTAATGATATGTGCTCCGGCTTCGAGTACGGCAGCTGCTGTTCCAGCTTTATACGTATCCACAGAAACAGCCCACGGCAACGCATCGTCTGAACAATCTTCGAGCACACCTTCAACAATAGGCAGGACTCGTCTAATTTCTTCTTCGAGTGAAACAGGGTCTGCAAAAGGACGGGAAGACTCTCCGCCTATATCCAGAACATGTGCCCCTGCTGCTGCCTGCATACGTGCGTGCGCAATGCCCGCCGCAACTGAATTATATTCTCCACCATCGTGAAATGAGTCGGGAGTCACATTCACAATGCCAAAAATACAAAAAGGGGCAGGGCCTATGGACCTGCCCCCTCGTACTTCCCATGAAAACGGGGTGTTCATTACTACTTCTTCTCTTCAGAAGATTCAGAAGTAGTTTCCGATGCTTTCTTTTCTTCCGGTTCTGAAGTCGGTGCAGTTTCTTCCTGCCCTTTCTCTTCAGTTCCTAGAATAAAGTCTTCGGAATCTTCAGCAGCTTCAGGCTGCTGTTCTCTATATGCAGCTGCTGCCTTAGCAAAAGCATCTGGAGCATCTGCTGGATTTTCAGCCGGAGCGGCATCCTTTCCATTCATGTCTTCTAAAGGAGGAAGCTCTTTACCTTCAATAAGCAGATCAATATCTGCACCTGTGATGGTTTCACGCTCAAGCAATGATGCAGCAATCTTCTCAAGAAGTTCCATGTTGCCTTCAATCAGCTCACGAGCAGAAGAACGTGCTGTTTCCACAATACGTTTCACTTCTGCGTCAACAAGGCGTGCTGTTTCATCACTGTAGTTGCGAGACTGGTTCCACTCACGACCGATAAAGACTTCTTCGCCTTGCTCGCCAACATTGAGTGGACCGATTGCTTCAGACATACCCCATTCACAGACCATCTTACGAGCCATTTTAGTAGCACGTTCGATGTCGTTGCCTGCACCGGTTGTAATATCCTTAAAGATAATCTCTTCTGCCACACGGCCAGCAAGAAGAACCACAAGGTTTGTTTCGAGGAAACTACGGGAGTACCCGTAACGATCTTCACCCGGGAGCTGCATGGTAACACCAAGCGCGCGGCCACGAGGAATAATAGATACTTTATGAACAGGATCAGCTTTAGGGAGAAGCTTAGCACACAGAGCATGACCACCTTCGTGGTATGCGGTGATTTTCTTCTCGTCTTCGCTCATAACCATGCTGCGACGTTCTTTACCCATAATGAGTTTGTCTTTGGCCTGTTCGAAGTCGAACATGTTAATCTGGTCTTTGTTTTCCTTAGCAGCCTGAAGAGCCGCTTCGTTAACAAGGTTTTCCAGATCAGCACCGGAGAAGCCCGGAGTACCTTTAGCAATGACTTCCATGTTCACATCACCAGCAAGCGGAGAACGGCGTGCATGCACTTCCAGAATACGCTTACGGCCTCTAACGTCCGGCACAGGTACGGTTACCTGACGGTCGAAACGACCAGGACGAAGTAATGCAGGGTCAAGTACATCAGGACGGTTTGTAGCAGCAATGAGGATTACACCTTCATTGGACTCGAAGCCATCCATCTCTACCAACAACTGGTTAAGGGTCTGTTCGCGTTCATCATGACCGCCCCCCAGACCAGCGCCACGCTGGCGACCAACTGCGTCGATTTCATCAATAAAAATAAGACATGGTGCATTTTTTTTGCCCTGAACAAACAAGTCACGAACACGAGAAGCACCAACACCTACAAACATTTCTACAAAATCAGAACCGGAAATAGAGAAGAACGGAACCCCTGCTTCACCTGCTACAGCACGTGCGAGCAATGTTTTACCGGTACCCGGAGGGCCCACGAGTAAAACACCTTTCGGAATACGTCCGCCAAGGCGGGTAAACCGTTTAGGGTTAGACAAAAAGTCAACAACTTCACTAAGTTCTTCTTTCGCTTCATCAATGCCAGCAACATCAGCAAAGGTAACCTTTGACTGATCTTGTGAGATGAGCCTTGCACGGGAGCGACCAAAGGACATGGCCTTACCACCGCCGCCTTGCATTTGGCGCATGAAGAAAATCCATACACCGATAAGGAGTAACATAGGAAACCATGATACAAGCAAGGTCATGTACCAAGGTGAATCTTCTTTTGGCTCGGCATTAACAACAATACCCTTACCAACAAGGCGATCCACAAGTTTAGGATCGTCTGGTGCATAGGTATTTACGACGGTACCGCCATGTTCTTTAGCGAGAAGCTTTTGTCCTTGGATAGAGACTTCTGCAATGTCGCCTTTATCCACCAGCTCCAAAAACTTTGTATAGCTGACTTTTGTCTGCGAGTTTTGTGGCTGGCTGAACATGTTAAACAATACAACCATGAGTAGGGAGATGACAGCCCAGAGAATCAAGTTCCGGGAAAACTGGTTCAAGGTATTTTACCCTCCGAAGTTAGGATCGGATTTAATTTACTTGCTCAAATGTATTTTCTTACTCGAACTTTTATTTCTAATTACTCAAACGCGATTTGACAATGGTTGAAACACTCTTTTTCTAAATTACATTGAACTTTATCCTAAAAGCATCTTAATCTTGCGCCTAAAAGGCTTTCCTGCTAAAAACCCCACTGTCAAAGAAAAACAGATGTGGAAGCGTTTCGTCACCGGTGTGGCGTCCGGTCTTCAAAACCGGTGTAGGGCAGTGATGTCCTAGGTAGGTTCGACTCCTATACGCTTCCGCCACGAATTTATCGCCCTGCTTTTGCAGGGCTTTTTTTATTTAAAAACAAAGAATCTGCACTGACTTCCAACAGCTGAATAAAATCACCACATTTCATCCAAACATGGCCGATCAATAAAGCACGTGTGCAAAAACACCTCTCATTCAACGCCTGCACACAGTTCTTTCAAGCACTCACTACGTCCTATTAAGACTTGCCACTGGTTCAATCTATAGACCAGCAACCGCCATCACGCAAATAGTACCCGAAAACACTCGTTCCGAAAGCTAGAATTTTTATCACAAAAATTACTAATACCAACGTAGCATGTTAAGAAAACAAAAAAAACCTCTCTTCAGACTTTAACGACGCTCTAATGATAGTTCTAAATACACTCATTCTATAAGCCGACGTTCCCAACTTCGAACATATCCCATATGGTCCTATTTGACAGGCTTAGACACCAGCCAGATCAATGATAGACACATTGGGCTGAACGATACGCCCTATTGCTCAAAGTCCATAACCACATCCCTCGTCGAAACATTGTGCGTACCAACGTAAACCATATCCGAATAAGAATGATGAGTTGTTCTTTTATTTATATAGATAGCCTACAATCTGTTCTCAAACAGATCTCCCAGCCCACCGCAGAGCTTTTTCTTATATACGCTGAAAGTTGGCCTTTTCTTTACATTTGCTCAACAAGTTAAAAAGCCACATCTTAGCACAATAAACATCTCACCTTTACCACTCTCCTGAGCAATGGTAAGTCGTTCGATATTATAGGAGCTTCTCATGCGCATACTTCTTTTTCTACCTCTTGTTTTCCTACTGCTCACTTCGCCTACTCACGCAGAATTTAGCGGAATCTGTAGCTTGCCCACAATACAAACAAGTCGCATGGAATTTCTGAAAGAATATAGGAAGAAGAACTACACAAAAGCTAATATTATTCTTGAGAGAAAATTAGAAGAATGCCCAGTCATATACCAAGCCAGTAATAGACATTGCGGAAGCTCCAACAACTGGACAAAAAATAAAAATGAAAATGCATTGTGGTTCGTCAGTGACACCATGCTCTCCAGACTTAAAGTTGGAAAAATTGAAGACTGCCTAACCCTTGGAGACACTCTCACCGCAGACCTGCTTACACCACAAGAGCTTGATAACGAAAAAATACTGAAGGCTATTTCAACCAACTACAAACTATGCAAAAAAAGCCTTCTAAGTTCTTATCCTATTCAAGGAAATAAATGCTCAATTCCAAACTATGAAAATTTCATTGCAATTCCAGATAGCTGGAGAGGAATTTGGAATGAAGCCCTGTGCATCAAATACCATGAGCCAGAACATAACGAGTTTTTGTACTATAACCCAAGGGAGTTACCCACTATTGGATTAAAGCAACTCCCCTTTTTTGAAATCCTTTATGCCGAGTCCATTCCCATAGAAGAAAGAGACTTAGAGGATCAACGCCTATCTTCTATTGAAGACAACACACTTCGATACAACACAGCAAAACTATTCTTCAAGGCAGACAAGAACACAGCGAATGTCCATCAATTTGAATTAACTGAGGGCACAAATATCTGGGGAGGAGAATCCTGCAACTCTGCATACGATATCCGTTTCAGTAAAACAGCTGGGAAAATTTATTTTAGAACGTCAGGCGGTTTTTGCTGGCAGAGTAAAGAGTTGCATTACGGCTTCATGGAAGGACATCTTGTTTTTCCGTTTTACTTCAAACTTACAAATAATCATATGACATCGTACTATTAGATTGATTCTTACAGATTTCTTATCGCAAAAAGCTGCACTTAAAACAGTAATCAAAATAGACACCGTTCTGGTCTTCAATAATTTCAAAGTCCTGTTTCTTTGAAACTTCCATCCCCACACGAACACCAAAAGAATGTATCTCACTCACAGTCATTGCCACCACCTCGTCCACGTTCCCCAAGCCCCTCTGCACCATACACCCGCTCCCTTTTATTTCATTTACATCGATCTCATAAAAGCAGTTTGTAGATATTTATAAACTACTCATCCTGCCATCACTTTCCATCGCCAACCTCACTCTTTATGTACGCAAAACGAGAATGTTTTTGTTACAAGCACAAGCAAATATCAATATTCAAGAAAAAACACTCGAAAAATGCATCCTATGAGCGTTTGTTTATATGTATGTTTAAAATACTAATTACCTAATTTAAATAAATTTATTTATTATTTTGTGAATTAAATCACAAAATAATGCACTTACTAAGGCAAAATAGGCACTTTGCTTGTGAATTAATGTGACTTAATTCTTTATTTCAGTTTTTATTGCTGGTTGAAGACCCCGTTGGTAATTCCACCCTCAGATAACAACAAGCTCAACCACCAAAACAGGTGGAATGACTGAATCTTCACAAGAAACAAACGGGAGAAGAATCATGTCCGTAGATTTTAAAGAAATGCAAGCAACTTTGATGCGCGAAATGCGCTTGTATCATTACCCTATCGCCGTAAAATTTTTCTACGACCAGGCTGACGTAGACAAGTACCTCGAAGAAAACGAAGTACATGTACCTATCAAGCCAATGACTTACTGTCAGTGGGAAATCGCTGCACGTATGAAAGGTCAGAGCGTATACGCTACTAAAGATATGCTCTCCTGCTCCAATGCTCATTACAGCTTCGGCTGGAAAGGTCTTGATGATGCAGAAGTAAAAAGCCACGCAAAATACACTCGCAACCCTGAACAGGCTAGACGTTTTGTGGAAACAAAAACTCAGATGCCTGAGGGTATGATCGGTGTCGCGGTTATGCCGCTTGCCAGTGCAACTGAAACTCCAGACGTTGTTCACTTCTACGTAGATAACATGCAGGCATACCACCTCGCAGTTGACTACATGGCAGGCACAGACACTCATCCACTTCGCCCTGCAATCACCATGAACTCTTCAGCATGTGGTGGTACTGCTTACTCTTACGTTGCTAACGAATTCAACATGGTTCCTGCATGTTCCGGTAGCTACAACGCTGGTAAAACAGAACGCGGCGAAATCAACGTTATGATTCCGGGCGAAAAGATGATCGCAACTTACGAACGTCTTCTCGAACGTATCGAAGATCTTGGTAGTTCTTCCATCACCAAACCTGGCGACGGCTTCCCGGGTCAGGATGTATGTAAAAACTGTCCGCTCATCATCTTCAAAAAAAATAAATAGTCTTTGTAATACATGGGAGCGGTAAGCACACGCCGCTCCCCTTATGGAACGCAATTTACGTGAGGAGGTACACGTGTTTTCCAGCAAACGTAATTGGGTAAGTCTTACCCTGCTCGCTGCAGCTATTCTGCTTGTTTTTTCTCAGCCCGCATTGGCTGACCGTCTTTCTGACGCAATTAACGCTACCCCAAAAGGTACTGGCGTTGGCGAAATCAATACTTCTGCTGCTACCGGCTTCTTAGGCATTCCGGGCGCACCATCTGTTAACCTCGTGATCGGCTTCTTGTGGGCGATCTGGGTTGGTTGGATTTTCTCTACTGTTGGCGCATTCGGTGGTATCATGGCTGGTGTTGGTCACATCACCATCTTCGGTTTCGGCGACTACGCATCCAGCTTTAAAAAACAGTCCCCTGTACTTAACAAACTGGTAACTGACTCCATCCGAGTTTCTAACCAGTGGCTTGTTGGTACTTCCGCGGGCATGTCATCTTTCAACTACTTCAAAATGGGTCGCCTTGTACTGCCACTGGGTCTTTCCCTCGCAACCGGCTCCATTCTGGGTTCTTACCTTATTCCTTGGCTCACCGCAGGGCAGATTTCCCTTAAAGCGTACATCGGCTACTTCGGCCTGTTCGTACTCTTCTTAGGTTGTTACCTGCTTTACGAAACCACTCCACGTGGTCAGGCAAACAAAAAACAGGCTAAAGAAGCAGCACGTGCTTTTGAAGCCACCATTAAAGAAGAACGCTCCGGCGCTGCTGTTGATACCTCTAGCCTTGGTGTAAAAGTAGTTTCTTTCTCTCCAACTAAGTGCGTATTCACATTCTACGGCGTTGAATTCTCCTTTAACCCACTCGTACCAGTTTGCGGCGGTTTCATCATCGCTGGCCTTGCTTCCTTCCTCGGTGTAGGCGGCGGCTTCCTTCTGGTACCATTCCTTACAAGTGTTGCCGGTCTCCCTATGTACCTCGTAGCTGGTACTTCCGCACTGGCAGTACTCGTAGGTATGACCACTTCTATCTTCACTTACATGGTAGTTAAAGATACCCCAGTATTCTGGCCTCTCATCGGTGTTGAACTCATTGGTGTACTCGTAGGTTCCTTCATTGGCCCACGTACCTCCAAGTACATCCCTGAAATTTGGCTCAAACGCCTCTTCATCTTCCTCGCCTTCTACGTTGGTATCCGCTACGCATCTAAAGGCTTCCTTGGAATCGCAGTTCTGCCTCCATTCTAGCCAACACAGCATTCATCGGGAACGAAGCATTATTGCTTCGTTCCCGACATTACTAACAATCTGCACTTACGCAGATTGCTACATTTTTTTGAGAGGTAACGCATGGATATACAGAGTCTTTTTTTCGCACTCGATCCCTTCTTTATTGCCCCGTTCCGTTGGATCAGTAATCCGGATATGGCTATATGGATGGGCTCTTTAGTGTTGGGTCTCTGTTGCGTTTTTGCAGGAGAACTTTCATCCATCCTCATTTATCGTGTGAACAGAGCATATTATTCACGCCTTAATGAAAAGATGGTACACATGCATAACCTCTCCATTGAGGCTATTAAGATAAAGGATAAAGCCAACTTTAAAGCTGCAAACACGTGGGCAAACGAATATTTTGGTAAAGTGTTCTTTGCGCAGGCAGCATTTTTTGCGGTTTCCCTATGGCCTGTTCCTTTTGCTCTCGGCTGGATGCAGACACGTTTTACAGGTGTTGACATTATTAGCATTCCTATGATCTCTCTTGACTTCGGTAAGTTCAGCCTTACCAACCTAAGTACAGATTTTATATCTTCTACAACATTCACGTTGGGATACGCTTTTGTACTCCTTACAAGCTATATTGCTTTACGATACCTGTTGTACAAAACACGCAAATTCATTCCTGTCCTTCGTAATATTGAGGCCATGCGTGAAGAAGATGCTGAACTTATAAGTGATCTCAAATCATGGGAAGAGCTTAATACAGCTGCTGCGGCGTCTGAGCCAATGCAGCAACCGAAAGAAAACACCGTTACTGCAGGATAGTCATCCTTATCAAAAGAAGAATAGGATGCGCTCCTGTTCATTTATGAGGTCGTTACTTGAAACAGCAAATGTTGCGTGCACTTTTTTTGACTTTCATACTCTGCATTCCTGTTTTTTTACAAGGATGCGGTGAAGAAGTTCCCGTTGTTAAAGTTGACTTTAGCAAGCGGGAGTCTGTTAAAGTTCCAGTACCGGAACCTGCAATAACCTACGCCTATTTACCTCAATACTCCCACGAAGTTTCCTACGCTCGTCACAATCCGCTCATCCAGTATCTTGCCAAAGAAACTGGTCTGCCTATGCGTCAGGTTTTTCCTGATACTTTTGCAGAGCATGTTCGCATGGTGGAACGTGGAGAAATTGATATTTCTTTCTCCAATCCGTTTGTTTATGTGCAATTAACCAAATTGGGCTCCACTGCTTTTGCGCGTATCAAAGAACCGGATGGACGTCCGACATTCCGCGGACAGATTATTGTACATGCACAAAACAAAGCTATTCAAACACTCGACGATGTAATCGGTAAACGCTGGATTGCGGTTGATCCATACTCCGCAGGCGGCTACCTTTACGCGCTCGGATATTTTTTAGACCACGGCATCCACGCTCATAATTTTAGAGAAATTGCATTTGCCCCCGGCCCGGGTGGTAAACAGGAAAAAGCCGCACTTGCAGTCTACGCCGGAAAGTACGACGTGGCATCTGTTCGCGAGGGCGCACTTGATACTGTAAAAGATAAAATAAACTTGCAGCACATTCGTGTGCTGGCAGTGACTCCGGAATATCCGGGGTGGGTATATTCTGCCAGAAACGGCATGAACAAAGAGATCGTTTCAAAGATTGCAGAGGCTATGTTCAAACTTTCCATGGACGTTCCCCCTGAAGCAGCAATCCTTAAAAATGCGCGCACCAGCGGCATCATTCCGGCCACAGATTCCGACTATGATGCTGTGCGTACTCTTATTCAAAAGATAGAAGCGGATAGAATTACATCAAAGCTTCAAGACGTACCTCCACTACCAGCGCAGCGGGTGTCGAATGCTGAATAAAATAAGCACAATGCGTTTTCGTACAAAACTTAATGCGGGAATGAGTTTAATCATCATTTCCCTTTCACTTATGCTTGCCGTTGTGGTTACCCAAATTGCAACAAACTCGCTCGTACACGAGACAAAACGACGCGGACAGGTACTGGCGGATAACATCGCATTGCGTACAACAAGCTCCATGCTTTCCGGCGATCTTTTGCAGATGAAGGAAATGGTTGATGAGCTACGCACTGTAGATAAAGACGTTGCCTACGCATTCCTTGTAAACATCGACAACCAGATTCTGGCACATACGTTTACAAATGGCTTTCCCATAGATTTAAAATACGCCAACATTATCACAGAAGACGCCCAGCCTTCCATCCGCCTCGTTGATACCGGCTCCGATAAATTTTATGACTTTGCCGTTCCAGTTACAGCTGGAGGACTCGTCATCGGGCAAGCACGTCTGGGACTATCCAGAAGTCAGGTACAAAGCGTTGTTAACGGGCTTATTCTTACCATCTCCATTGTTACCGGCATCACACTTATTATCAGTCTTGCCATCTCGACACAGTTTGCACACAAAATCACCTATCGACTCGGAATGCTCGGCAAATATGCTGAAAGCATTGTCCGTGGTGAACTCAATCTAAACCAGACCTCCGGTCTCAACAGAAACTGTTGGGAAGTCTATAAGTGCGAGCAAACAGAATGTCCGGCTTACGGCAATACAGACAGGCGATGCTGGCAATTTGGCGACACGCTGTGCACAAACTACTGTAGCAACAAGTCCGCACGTGATTTGGATAACTGCGAAGAGTGCCCTGTTTTTGCCAGAAACTCCGGTGATGAAATTCATGAACTCGCAGAAACATTTGATGTAATGTCTCTTTCGCTGCGAGGACATATTGCTGAGCTTGAAGAAGCTAAAACTGATCTGACACAGCAGCAGGAAATTTTACGTACCATCTTTGAATCCAGCCCTGACCAGTTGTCCTTAATAGACAAGGACGGCACATATGTTTCCGTCAATCAGGCGTTTGCATCCTTTGTAAGTAAATCCAAAGAAGCGATTGTCGGCAAAAAGGAATACGAAATTCCTTCATTGTTAAATACAGCCGACACTCTTCAGGAAACAAAACAGATAATCAGCACAAGCAAACCTGTTAACCGCGAAGTACGTATCGTATTGGAAGACGGTTCACGAAAATGGTTTAACGTGCTGAAGGTTCCTGTGCACGATGAACATAAAAACTCTATCGGAGTTCTCGGCACAGCCCGTGATATCACGAACGTAAAAGATTACCAGAACCAGCTCATTCATTCACAGAAACTTGAATCTATTGGTAAACTGGCAGGCGGCGTTGCTCACGAAATAAACACACCGCTTGGCATTATCCTTGGATACTCACAGCTGTTGCAGGAAGATTTTCCTGAAGATGAGCAGGTTCATAAAGATTTGATTGTGGTTGAAAAGCAGGCAAAATTCTGCCGAAAAATTGTTGCAGACCTGCTTGATTTTTCACATCAGACAAAAAGTGAAAAGAAAGAAATGTGCTTCAACAACTCCATTATGGAAGTTGTTCAGCTTGTCCGGCACGCATTCAAACTTGATAATGTAGCCATCATCCCGCATCTGGATGACAGGCTTCCTATTATCTATGGCAACCCTGAACAGTTAAAACAAGTCTGGATGAACCTTATGTCTAATGCTATTGAAGCAATAGGTCATAATGGTGTGATTAATATTCACACCGAACTTGATATTAACGTCGGAACCATAACCGCATGGTTCTCCGATTCCGGTACCGGCATTGCGACGAATGACATCGACTCAATTTTCGATCCATTCTTCAGCACAAAGCCTGTAGGAAAAGGAACGGGGTTAGGTCTTTCAGTTTCGTTCGGCATCATTCAGGATCACGGCGGTCGAATTTCTGCCATCAGCCCAGCTTCCAAACGTTTACTGGAAGACGATGCTACCCGCACAGAAAACTGGGGACCGGGAACATCTTTTAAGGTTGTTCTTCCATTAGATGAAATTGGATACGAATAATATATCCGAATCATACAAAACGACGAGAATTGCCAACTGGAGACGCTGTTATTTAGCAGCCTGTTATGCAATTCTCACAACGTTTTTAGTATACAGTCTGAGCAGCAGGCGTTGTTCTGCTGTCTGCGCTTACCTTACGCTAACAAGGAAATAGCTATGGCAATAATCATGGTACTCGATGATGTTATTGACGCAGGCATTCTCATCAAACGCATTTTAGAACGCAAAGGGCATTCTGTAATGGTTTTTACAGATGAAGAAGAAGCCCTGACCTTTGCCCAGAAGGACACGCCTGACCTTGCGATTCTAGACATTAAATTGCGTAAAATGACCGGAGTAGAAGTTTTGGCAGAGCTCAAAACTCGTTCACCTAAAACACAAGTCATCATGCTTACAGGGTATCCGACACTGGAAACCGCTCGTGAATCTCTGAAACTCGGTGCTAATGAATACTGTGTAAAACCAATCGATAAAGAGGAACTGGAAAACAAAGTACAGGAAGTACTCGCCGCGGCGTTGTAAACAACGCGGGTACGTTCTGTAGAACGGGCAAACACTTCGGGGTGATGTAAACCAACATCCTACTCCCGAAACACTCTCTCCGGTTGCGCGAGAGTTTTCATCTTTGCCCGTTCCCCCATAAAAGTATTTTCCTGCGCACTGTATGTACAGCTGCGTTCTTTCCCTTTTCTATCGGCTTGAATTTTAAACTTACACAGAGTTCAGAGGGATTATGTTTATCACAGAGCTATTTAAGCACTGGACATTCCGGGCGTTTGCTCCGGGAACTCTTTTGCGCACAAAATACAATGCCTTCAAAGAACTCTTACGACTCGACGAACGCTGTCTGGAACACATAGCTGATCTGGAAGAAATTCATTACGGCCGCGAGCAGGCAGACTGGACACGCGTTGTATGGCTGACCGAAGAGCTTGGCCGTGATATCCGTGGCCTTATCGAACAGCTACAGCTTATGAGCCCTGTAAAATACATGGACCTGCAGGACTACGCCACAAAACTCAACTTCTATGTTCGCATGGGAGTAAGTGTAGAAGAGCCGCACATTGAGCCACCATTCGTATTCACACTTCCTGAAGCACAAGAAATGCTCGAAGCCGCTGGCGGTAAAGCAGCAAACCTTGCACGCATCAGTTCCGAAAAAGACATCAATCTTCTTCCGGCACGCGTCATCTCCGCCCATGCATACCATTATTTTGTAGAAGTAAACGACCTGCGTGAAGAGCTGGATAAACGCCTGAGTGCTATTTCTCTTGCAGATGCCGCAACGTTGGATGAGCTTGCGCATGAAATGCAGGAGCTCATTCTACAGGCAGACATGCCCGACCCGATTGCTAACGAGATTGAAATTGCAGCGCTTGAACTTGGTAAAAACGGCATAAAGCTCGCAGTGCGCTCCAGTGCAGTTGCAGAAGATGGAGCAGCCTCTTTTGCCGGACAGTACTCTTCAGTCCTTGATGTGACAGCGAATAATATTATTCAGGCATGGAAAGAAGTTGTCGCGTCCAAGTACACCCCGCGCGCAATTGCATACCGTATTATGAATGGCCTTGCAGACACTGAAACACCAATGGCTGTTCTCATTATGCCAATGGTAGACGCAGTATGCTCCGGTGTTGCCTACTCTACTGCTCCGGCAGAACATGCCGCGCATCTTGATGAACCGGCAGTCGCTGTGTACGCAACCTCCGGAATCGGTGAAAAACTGGTTTCCGGCTCCGTCACAGCACAAACTAGCTTCGTCAGCAAAGCTGAAAAGCCACGCATTATTGAAAAAGCAGCGCAGAGTATTGTTCCTGCACCGACGCTCAAACGCATCGCAGCCCAAGCGCAGCAACTCGAAACATTTTTTGGGGAACCGCAGGATGTTGAATGGGTCGTAGACCATCGCAGCAGAATTTTTATCGTACAGAGCAGACCTGTACCGCATAGCAGACGTCCGCAGCAAACAGAATGCCCGCCACATGATTTACAAGCTCTTGATACCAAAAGAGAATGTGCTTCCATGGGCATTGGTAGCGGCAAAGTGCGCGTTGTAGCAAATTGTCAGGATATTACAGAACTACCGCACGGAACCATTCTCGTTACGCGAGGTTTGGGGCCTGTACTCACACGCGTTATTCATCGCCTTAACGGTGTCATCGCAGAACGTGGCAGCGCGGCCAGTCACTTTGCATCAGTCGCACGTGAATTCAACGTTCCTGTGCTGTGCGGCGTCGAAGATGCATGTACTCGCTACACAAACGATCAGCTTATTACTGTAGACGGCACAACCGGCTCAGTATTTGACGGCGTACTGCCTGAATGTCATCAGGAAAACATAGAGCCTCAGCAAGGCGTTATCCCGCGCCTTGGCAAAGTTCTACCACGCATTGCGCGCCTGACATTGCTTGACCCTTCATCCGAATCTTTTGCTCCGGAATACTGCAAATCACTTCATGACCTTGTCCGCTTCGTCCACGAAAAAGGTGTAGAGGAAATGTTCTCCCTCGTGGACAAATCAAGCCGCGGCCTTTCCGGTTCCCGCAAGCTGCAAACGCATCTGCCACTAAGCATGTATGTCTTGAACCTTGATAAAGGACTCTTCCATTCAGCTGCTGGCAAAAAGGAAGTGGAACAAAGTGATATTGCCTCCGTTCCTATGTGGGCATTATGGTTTGGTCTTTCTTCAGAGCTGGTTACATGGCATGATGCGCTTCCACATTTTGACTGGGAACACTTCGACAAAGTCAGTGCCGGTATCATCTCAAAAGATTCTCCGCTTCTGGCAAGCTATGCAATAATCTCTGATAACTACATGCATGCCATGTTACGGTTCGGCTACCACTTCTCAGTTGTGGACTGCATGTGTGGCGACAAAGACAGACAAAACTACATCCGCTTCCGTTTCATGGGCGGTGGTGGTAAATCGCATCAGCGCACGTTACGACTTGATTTTATCGAACGTATTCTTTCCAAAAACAACTTTGCCATAGAGCGTAAAGGCGACATGCTCAATGCACGTCACGGAATGGAAGAAGAGCATATTATCCAGCAGCGCCTTGCCCTGCTAGGTTTGCTTCTTGCCAAAACGCGTATGCTCGACATGCGCCTTGAAGAAACAAGCGACTTAGATGCCCTTGAAAAAGAATTTTTTGAAGATCTCGGGAGCCTTACCTATTGATTGACCCGCGCCCGCTTATTACACGCATACGCACTAGCGCTTCGCACATTGCCTCCAGCATGTTGCAAGCCGTTTCGTATACAGCGCCTCCCAGTGCCTCGGATCATCCATCGTTTCCGGTGCACTGGGTTTCCTCGCGCCTTGCGCTTGGTCCTGCGCCCAGCACGCAACGGCATTTCACGGCAATCAAAGAACAAAAAATATCCTGTATTCTCAACCTATGTGCAGAAATGAAAGAACTGCCGACATTGGAGGAAAAAGCAGGATTTGAAGTCTATTTTCTTCCCATTGAAGACGAAGAAGCACCGGAGCTGGAACAGCTCGATAAGGCTCTGGACTGGCTCGACGAACAACTCTTCCTCGGTAAGCATGTTTACATTCATTGCAGACACGGCATAGGCCGCACCGGAACCGTGCTCAACGCCTACCTTCTTCGCAGAGGGTTAGGACACAAGCGCGCGGCAAAAGTACTGCACAAACTTCGTGCAGAGCCGACAAACTTTACTCAGTGGCGCACCGTACGAAAATACGGGGCGCAAAATGCTCAGCTAAAAATCAAAACGCCTACTCTAGAGTTTGGTGAAGACACCGCCATGTCTCTTGAGCCGTTCCTTACTGACTACCATCATCTACAAGAAAGCATAGATGACCAGCTACAGCTGCATCAAATTGACTCCCTATGCGGGAAGCTCAACAACGCATGCTGTCACACCTGCGTGCCGCTCACGCTTATCGAATCTCTAGCGCTCGCGACGCATCTAAACACGTCCATCCCAAGCGCCGCCCGTGCAGACATTATCGAACGAGCCGCTGAGGCAGTGCGTCATGAAAAAGAAAACGCCAAAGGACTCTCCGGCACATTCTGTCTATACAACACATCGATATGTTGTCCGCTCCTGAAAGATGGGACATGTCTTTTATACGAATATCGTCCCCTGCGCTGTCGTCTCTTTGGCATCACTCCAGAGTTAGACTCAAAAATATGGGAAGAAATTCTTCACAGTCCGCTCGAGCATCTTTCGTCACAAGTTTATCTGACCCTGACGAGCACCCTGCCAGACCACACAACGCTCATGTTTACCATTCCGGAAGTACTCTCTGGAAAGTATGTGCAGCGCCTCTTTTCTTTTTTGAAAGCTGCAAAATAATTTTTCGGAATTTTTTGATGAAGACACAAGAGTGTCTGCGACGCTTTGACTTTTTTGCCTCCGGCGGGTGTCTGCGACGCTTTGTTTTTTGCTGCCTCCGGCGGGCAAAGGGCCCGCCCCTTGCATCCCCGCAAGAGGTACGACCTCTTGACTGCGATTAAGCGAAAAACCACCTTCTCATTATGAAATTTTCGGCTTAATCAGAGATTTTATCCTATAGAAAAACGTTATGTTGGAGTGACTCGTTGTCTACCTTGGCATTCTAATTATTTGTAACATATTGTTTTTATAGGACTCAGATCGTGACAAAATTCATTATCTAATTCTCTCTTGCCCAATGCAAAGCTGTTTTGCTATTTGAATCCATTGCTACAGATCGAATTAAATTTTCCGTATCATCATATATTGGAGTCAAAAATGGCAACATTACCTGCAAGCGCACTTATTCAGCGTGATAAAGAAACATACCAGATTCGTCTTACTCCACCATCCGGTGTTGTAACCGCAGCCGAACTTCGTCAGCTCGCAGATGTTGCGGACAAATACGAAGTACCTCTTCTCAAAATTACTTCCGGTCAGCGTATTGCACTTATCGGTCTTAATGAAGAAGACATGGCAAACGCAGCTGAAGAAGTACCATTCCGTATTGGTGGTCACTACATTCAGGCTTGCCCTGGTACAGACTGGTGTAAAATGGGTCAGTGCGATTCCTTAGGACTCGGCCAGACCCTCAACGAAAAAATCGGCACTCTCGCAACCGCTGCTAAAATTAAAGTCGGCGTTTGTGGCTGTCCTATCGGTTGTTCCGAAAGTCACATCCGTGACATCGGCTTCATCGGCGGCAAAAGCGGCTGGACCATGGTAATCGGCGGCAACTCCGGCTCTCGTCCACGCATCGCTGATACTCTCGCAGAAAAACTCACCACCGAAGAAGCTCTCGACCTGCTCGATCGTTTCCTTACCCACTACAACGACACTGCTAAGAAAAAGCAGCGCGTAGCACGCTACGTTGAAGAACACAGTATCGAAACCATCCGCGAAGCAATGGGCGTTTAGCTCACACCGCATTTTCAAAAAAAACGGATGCTCTATCACTAGAGCATCCGTTTTTTTATGTCCTAGCCGAAAACCGCTTGCACCGACTAATATATGAAGTACCGTATAGTCAGCTTTCCATCACGCAACCCGTAAAAAGGATGCCTCCCCCCAAGATGCCACAAGTGCCACAGATGACGAAGACGACAAGTATGACGCAGGTAACACAGGCAGAATACAGCCACGCCCGAACCACAAAAGATAAAAATTTTGATGGCGTTTTTTACTTTGGTGTAAAAACGACAGGTATTTTTTGTCGTCCTTCATGCCCTTCGCCCGTGGCAAAAGAAGAAAATGTACTCTACTTCTCTTCTCTGTTTGAAGCTCTCGAACAGAACTTTCGCCCCTGCAAACGGTGCAGACCTGATATTGAAGTAGACTACTACACGGGCAATCCTACCGGCATTGCAACCGTACGCACAGCCCTGCACAAAATTTACAATGGGTACCTAAACTTTCATTCTGTTGCAGAGCTTGCCGCCGCCTGTTCTCTTTCAGAACGGCATCTGCGCAAACTTTTCATCGATAATATTGGCATTCCGCCCAATAAAATTGCCCGCTATCATCGAGCACTTTTCGCACATAAAATGCTGCAATATTCTGATCAGACAATTACAGATATTGCTTTTGCGTCCGGCTTCGGCTCCACGCGGCAGTTTAATGATGTCTTCAAATCAGTATTCGCAATAACACCGACAGCGGCACGCAAAGGACTACCAACTGTTAATAGTAGCCCCGGATGTACCAGAGTCCTGTTGCCATATCAAAAGTCATTCAACTACAAACAGATTCTGTCATTCATGGAACCGCGCATTATGCAGGGTGTAGAAACTGTAGTCGATGGCGTATACAGTCGCTCCTTCCGCATCAACGGTTCGCAAGGTTTCTTCACCGTCTGTGATAAGCCGGAACAAGGCGCGCTCGGATTATGCATTCACTGCGACGACATCCGCTGCACTATGCCTGTTTATAACAGGGTTAAGCGCATGTTCGACCTCGATATCGACGCAACACGCATCAACGAAATTTTTAATGCAGACCCGCTGCTCTCAAAAGGAATGACCAACGGACATATTCCGCATTTGCCAGTAGCGTTCGATCCGTTTGAATTTTCCGTGCGCGCAATTCTCGGTCAACAAGTCTCCGTCAAAGCAGCGACAACCATTGCAGCCAGAATTGCCGCAAAAAATATGGTTAAATGCCCTTCACAGTATCGAGAGGGACTGCTCTACTTTTTCCCGACACCAAAGGAACTGGCAGAGCTTGAACTTGACGACATAGGACTCACCCGCACCCGCGCCAACACCGTAAAGAATGTTACCCAAGCTGTGCTTGAAAATGCCGTTTCGCTCAGCTCTGCCCAGACATTTCAAGAATTTCATGATGCATTCATTCAAGTAAAAGGCATTGGCGAATGGACAGTGAACTATGTCGCCATGCGCGGATTGGGCATGATAGATTGCTTTCCCGCAGCAGACCTTGGCGTTATCAAAGCCCTTGCAAAAAACGGCAACATGCCATCGCCCAAAGAGTGCCTTGCAATAGCTGAACAATGGCGTCCTTACAGAACGTATGCCACGCTCTGTCTTTGGAACACGTTAGGATAACCGAATCACTTTCTTACCACATCAGGACTTTCTCCATGAATACACAACAACAGCAAGCCGCACGTTTTCAAGAACTCCACACTCGCAATGCACTTTTCATTCTCCCCAATGCATGGGATGCAGGTAGCGCTAAAATTTTTGAAAAAGCTGGGTACGAGGCTATAGCGACCACAAGCGCAGGCATCGCCTACTCTCTTGGATACGCTGACGGAGAAATCATCACTATGGAAGAGCTACTGCCTGTGGTGCGTCAAATTGCACAGCGCACAACAGTTCCGCTTTCTGTCGACATAGAGCATGGCTACGGCACAACTCCAGAAGAAGTCACAGAAAATGTTCGAGCAATTATCGCCGCTGGGGCAGTGGGAATTAATATAGAAGATGGATATCCTGCCGCCGCAACGCACGCAGAATCATATTTGGAAGAAACAAACACGCAAGTCGCAAAAATTGAGCAACTTGCTGCGCTTAAAGATAAACTAGGCATTCCTTTCGTCATCAATGCGCGTACTTGCGCATACTTGCTCGGCATTGGAGACAACGGCACCCGTCTTGATGCCACCATCGAGCGTTGTAACGCATACGTCGCTGCCGGAGCTGACTGCATATTCATCCCCGGAAGCCTCGATAAAGTGACCGTAACAGCGCTAACAAAAGCCATCGCCGCACCGCTCAACATTCTTGCCAATCCTGCATTCAACGATATTCAAGAGCTACAAAATATCGGAGTCCGCCGTATCAGCCTCGGCTCTGGGCCAGTTCGAGCAACGTACGCCGCACTTATGGAGATAGCCAATGCGGTTCAAAATGAACACGATTTGAGCGCCCTCTTCTCGCATCCATTTTCGTACCAAAAAGCAAATGAATTTTTTGGCTAATCAAGCTAACAGCTTTCTTATTAGCTCAAAAAAATGTGAGGATACTTATAACAAAGTATCCTCACATTTTTAAAATACATAATAACGGCTTAACCAGCCGCTAGGCACATAAGCTTATTTGTCCATATGAACTGTCGTATGAATAGTACCATCCGGTAAAACATACGCATGTGCCATATGGTCTGTATTATGATAAATTCCGTAGTTACCGTCTTTATCCAGCAAGATAATGCCTGCATGGCCAGCAACTCGGCGATACAACATATTGATTGCTTCAGTCGCAGCCTCAGTCGCATCTTGGTGCTTCAAGTACTCACAAGCTTTGGAGCACATAAGTGTACGGATAACGCCTTCACCAAATCCTGTGCAGGATGCCCCGCCAAGTTCGCTATCAGCGTAAAGACCCGCACCACAAATTGGAGAATCACCCACTCGTCCAGGCAGCTTGTACGGAGTGCCGCCAGTAGATGTTGATGCCGCTATATTACCATCTTTATCGATAGCAACCGCGCCCACAGTACCCTTCGGCATTGGAGCAAAAGCATCATGTGTTGAATATCCATCCTGACTGCGAAGCTTTTCATACAGCTGCAATTCACGCTCAACAAACAAGTCGCGTGGATCACATTCTGTCAGTCCCTGTTCGCGGGCAAAACGTTCGGCACCTTCTCCGATCAAAAAACAAAATTCTGTTTCCAGAACCTTACGTGCTATGTCAACCGGCGTCATAAAGCGACGCACACCGGCGACTGCACCAAAATTTAAGTCACTGCCGTCCATAATGGAAGCATCAAGTTCTATCTGGCCGTCTGCATTCAAAACCGCGCCACGACCAGCGTCGAAAGTTTCATCCTTCTCAAGAACATTAATAGCAGCCTGAACAGCATCAAGAGCACTCGCACCCTGCAACAGCAAAGGATAGGCTGCCTCAACAGCGCTGCGGCACCCGTCAAGGTGAGCTTGCTTGCGATCGTCCGGAATTGTCCATGCACCACCGTGAACAATAATTTTCGGTTCCATTACTTTCTCACCTGTTTTTTATCGGTGATGCCTCCGGCGGGCAGGGCGCCGCCCTACAACCCGCAAGGGAGGTCACCCCCCTTGACCCCGAATAGGGGTATCTGTCGCCTTACATACTTAACAACCTTTACTCGTACAAAAAAATTGGTGCAAGAACTTCTGACGTGAAACAAGAGACGGATACAGACCCGTCCCTCGCGTATATTAAAAACTACAACTCATAGTCAGACAAACGACTCTCACCTAATCGCAGTCGAGAGGACGTTCCTCTCGCGGGGATGCAAGGGGCTGGCCCCTTGCCCGTCGGAGACAAAAAAACTCAAGCGTCGCAGACTCGCCGAAGGCTCAACAAGTCAAAAAGAGAAAAAGCGCCGCAGGCACCCCAACGCCCTCTCCTCCATCATCTACCCTGATACTTCAGGCACACAGCACCAAGCGGCGGAAGCGTTAACTCTATGTATCCCTCTCCACCGAAAGCATCCGGACATGTTTCTATTGGCGCGATGCTTCCGACGTTGGAGCCACCATAATACATGCTGTCGCTGTTGAGTATTTCTTCCCATACACCACTTTTGGGACTGGCTACGCGATAATGATGTCGTACTACGGGTGTGAAGTTGAATATCCAGAATAGCGGTGCACCATCTCCACCTGTTCGGACGAAGCTTATCACGGATGCCCCGTAGTCGGAGAAATCAATCCACTTGAATCCCTTCCAACTAAAGTCATCTTTGTGCATCGCTTCTTCTGTCACAAGCACTCGGTTCAGGTCTCGAACTAGAGCCCGTATGCCATCATGTGCTGGGAACTGGAGTAAACACCAGTCGAGCTCTTCGCGTGGATTCCATTCGTTCCACTGCCCGAATTCACTTCCCATGAAGATCATTTTCTTACCGGGATGTGCCCACATGTAAGCGTAAAGGAGTCGAAGGTTGGCTTGCTTTTGCCACACATCACCACTCATTTTACTAAGGATAGTGCCTTTGCCGTGTACCACTTCGTCATGCGAAAGCGGGAGCACAAAATTTTCGCTGAATGCGTAGAGCATGGTGAAGGTAAGACTGTTGTGGTTGTAACTTCTATAGACGGGATCGGTTGAAAAATAGTTGAGACTGTCGTTCATCCACCCCATGTTCCATTTGAAGGTGAAACCTAATCCACCAGTATAGAGAGGACGTGAGACTCCCGGCCATGAGGTAGACTCTTCTGCTATCATAGCAACACCGGGGAACTGCTCGTGTGCAACGCGATTCAGTTCGCGCAGGAAATCAACGGCATCTAAATTTTCGCGTCCACCATATTTGTTCGGGCACCATTCTCCTTGGCATCGGGAATAGTCGAGATACAACATGGAGGCTACTGCATCTATGCGTAAACCATCTATGTGGAATTCACGCAGCCAATACAACGCATTTGCGAAAAGGAAATTACGAACCTCATGCCGTCCATAATTGAATATGTATGTTCCCCAGTCTGGGTGCTCTCCTAACTGCGGATCGAGATGCTCATACAGGGCGCTGCCATCGAATCTACCGAGACACCAGTCATCTTTAGGGAAGTGAGCTGGAACCCAATCTAGGTACACTCCTATCCCTGCATTATGTAAGGCATCGACGAAGCCTTTAAATTCTTCGGGAGTACCAAAACGGGATGTAGGCGCAAAGTAGTTACTGGTTTGATACCCCCATGATTCGTCGAGAGGATGCTCTGCAACGGGAAGTAGCTCTACATGCGTGAAGCCCATATCAGTTACATAATCTATGAGTAGCTCAGCTATTTTCCCGTATCGCAGAAACCCGTTTCCCTCTGGATCATGATCGCGGCACCATGAGCCAAGGTGTACTTCATAAATTGAGATTGGCTTATCGAGCGGAGGCCCTTGCTGACGGCGATTGGCCATCCATGTATCATCTTCCCATGTATGGTTATCTAAATCCCATGTGCAGGACGCAACTCCGGGGCGTAGCTCACAATGAAAAGCAAGCGGATCGACTTTATATACGTCCCGACCGTCTTTTCCTACAATACTGTATTTATAATACTGTCCTTTTTCGACACCACTAATAAATGCAGCCCATACGCCGGAAACACCCACAGGAAACAACGGGAGGTTTCTAAAATGCCATCCGTTAAAGTCACCGGCCACGTGAACTTCCTGCGCGTTAGGTGCCCACACAGCAAATCGGTACCCTTGTTCGCCATCCATTTCTGTTGGATGCGCACCAAGGAACCGATACAAGTCCCAATGCGTTCCCTCGCCGAACAAATACAAGTCGAACGGCTCAAAAAATGCTGGAACGCTTTTCAAAGTACCCCTCATTATATTCTCCACAGTTCTCTACAGTTACATGCGTAATCCAAGCTCTTTGTACAAGGCTGCATACTCATTTGCAGAGCTGTCCCAAGAGAATTTCTTTCCCATCGCTCGTCCGACAATTCTACGAAACTCGCGTGGGTTATTCTCCCACACGTCTATAGCATCAGTTATGGAATCAATAAAAGCGCCGCTGTTTATGTTCTCAAAGGTAAATCCTGTAGCCTGTGGGTGTGGCCAAGACATAATTGTGTCGTGCAGTCCCCCCACAGCGCTGGCAACCGGAACAGTACCAAAGCGTAAGGCGTAAAGTTGTGTAAGTCCGCAAGGCTCGTACGTAGATGGCATAAGGAAAATGTCTGAAGCGGCTTGAATTTTATGTGCGAGTTCTTCTGTGTAATCCACAATCGTGCACATATTTTTAGGGTAGCTTTCCATGTAGTTAAGAAGCGTTGCTTCCCGTTCAAGGTTACCCTCTCCAAGTACCACCAGCCCGACATTTTTCTCCATAAGCTGAGGAATAATGTCTATCAGCATATTCACGCCCTTTTGCTCGCGTAGCCGTCCGATAAATCCAAGCATTGGACGTTTTTTAAGCGAAGGGTCAAGACCAAGTTCTTCGATTAAAGAACATTTGCACGCTCTTTTGCCCCGAACATTGGTACTGTTATATGTTTTAGGCAGATACTTGTTCTCTTCAGGATTCCAGATTTCGTAATCTGCACCGTTCAAAATGCCATGTAGACGATCTTTCCGTCCCATTAAAACATTATGCAGATCACAACCAAATTGGCGTGTTAAAATCTCTTTGGAATAGTTTGGTGATACTGTGGTGATTTTATCCGCATACGAAATACCGGCTTTCATAAAATTGAAATCACCATAGAACTCTACACCATGCATAGACCATGCGGAAGGCGGAAGCCCGCAACTTTCGAACAGGCGAGAAGCAAAACGCCCCTGAAATGCGAGATTGTGAATGGTAAATACAGAACGAGTATCTTCCCAGAACGGATTACTCATACGGTTGTAGTGAAGATAGGCAGGCGAAAGCGCCGCCTGCCAGTCGTGCGCATGAATAATTTGAGGGGCGGTATCAAACCGCTCCATCAAAACCTGCGCCGCCCTGTTGAAAAAAATGAACCGCTCTGCGTTATCAAAGAAATCCCCCTTATGGTTGCAGTAATAAAAGCGCCTGTCGAAATACTCACTGCGATGAATAAAATAGACAGGCATTCCTTTATAATCTGCTTGATACACATCCGCAGTTATGGGCGCCCAAGGGTACCCAACCTGAAGATCTGACCATGCGAGGCGGATATCGTATTCAGCAGTACCCAGTCTTCCATAGAAGGGAGTTATTACTGCTGTGTTAATTCCTTTATTATGTAAAGCCAAAGGCAATGCACCTAATACATCCCCAAGACCTCCAGTCTTGGAAAACGGAAAAATTTCCGATGCTATAAAAACTACGTCTGCCCCCACACTGAACTCCTCGTTAGTTTTCGTATTGAAAGGCCGACATTCGTACAAATGTCGACCTCTAACGACGATAGCGCAGCAGTATTTTTCAGAACATGATTTATCGATTTGGTCGCGTTACTTATTCAATCGTTTAAGTCGGTTTGCAAAATCTGCAATAATTACGTTGTGATCAAACACCACGTGCGGCAAGGCATCCAGAGGATAGAAGCGTGCATTTTGTGCATCATCACCAGCAGTTAAAACAGAAACATCATTTGCCACAGCACTATATACAACGCTCATTGTGTGATGCCTAGGGTCCCTTTCCGGATCGGAGTACACACCGATGAGTTCGGTTAGAGTAACATCCAGATTTGTTTCCTCTTTTGCCTCACGAATCGCAGCAGACTCACAAGTTTCACCGTAATCAATAAACCCACCCGGCAAAGCCCATCCATGTGGTTCATTGGCGCGCTCTATCAGCACAATCCCTTTTTTAGGATCGTAGATAACAATATCAACGGTCGGTGCCGGATTCCGGTACATGGTGACAGGCGCTGAACAGTTGGGACACGGTATATCGTGAGTTATACTCATTAGTCTCTCTCCTTTCTTACATAACATGATCATATGTATATTGTTGTATAACTTCTACGGACAGTACAACAAAAAAGCACCTCTCTGACCACTTGAGAGGTGCTTTTTAAAAAAAGAAGGATATGAAGATATTTGCACAAAGAATGCCACTTTTTCTTAGATCATCTTAGAATCTTCGTAGACTCCGGTATCCGTAGCATAGTCAATATACACAAAAAAAATCACATCCCGTATTCTGTCAAAAGATTTGAACCAGTTTTAAAAAAGTCCTGAGTCGGTACAAAAAACTTTTTACTCTCAGCACGTTATGCGCCACACTAGATTGCTTTGCTTACCGTCATTCTCAAGTATATCTCTAGAAAATTACGCGCCAGCAACCCGCGGCACTACCGCAAGCCCAGACGTACGCAATTCAATCTCCGATACAGCACCGTTGCGCACAATGCTTACAGCACGGGGGCCAACAATTTCAATAAGTGTTGATGCCAACCCGCCAGCCGGAGCCGGTTCAAGATCCACCACGCCTGCTACATTGTCTGTAAGCTCTGAATCAAGTTCAGATGCTGCGACCACAGCCGGACGTCCGCTCATATTGGCGCTAGTAGAAACAAGCGGTACACCTGCTTCAAGGCACAACTGCTGTGCAACAGGGTGTGGTGTAACTCGTACTGCCACCCTGCCGGTTTCACCGGTAAGAACCGGAGAAATACGATCAGATGCTGTCACCAGAATTGAAAGAGAACCAGGCCAGAAACGATTTGCCAGTGCCATCACAAGCTCAGAAGATACTTCGGTTACCAATGGCAATTGTTCCATGCTACCGATAAGAACCGGCAAAGGCATGGAGTCTGAACGCTTTTTAACTTTATATACAGATTCCACAGCAAGTGGATCAAGCGCGTTACAACCCACAGCATAAAATGTTTCGGTGGGATAACATATAACTTCACCCTGTTTAAGGGCGGTTACTGCTTCAGAAATACTAAATGTTGATACGGTCATAATTCTACCTCTATCCTTTTCATTGAGAAACTACCCATTACACGGTACACAGGCAGCCAATACGGATTCAATAACCCGAATATATCTCCAATGATGGAGTACCTACATGATTCAGCTTAAAATTATCGCCGTCGGCAAAATAAAAGAACGCTTCTGGGCAGATGCAGCAGAACACTACATTACCCGCTTAAAGCGTAGTTATAAATTTCAAGAAATCACCGTTAAAGACGGTAACGCCAAGATGAAGCCGCTCGAACGTAATAACGACGAAGGCAAACGAATTCTTGCTGCCCTCGCTCCAACAGATATACCTATCTGTATGGATGAGCACGGAAAAACATACACCTCAGTAAAATTTTCTCAAATGCTCGAACGAATAGGTATGGACAACAACCGTACCCCGACACTCATTGTTGGCGGAGCGTTTGGGTTGTCGCAAGATGTACTGAAAAAATGCCAGTACAAAATCAGCCTGTCTCCCATGACATTTACTCACGAGATGGCGCGTGTCATTCTATTCGAACAGCTCTACCGTGCTGATGCTATCCTACGCGGTAGTCCGTACCATCACGTCGAACTAAAATAAGTACAACCAAATTTTTATACCACCCGCAAAGTACATGTCTCCAAAGGACAAATACCCAGCGCATACAAAAGTAAGGAGAACACCATGGCCGCCCTACAGTTAAAGTACCTCAAAGAACTCGAAGAATACATGACCTCCGGTCGGATGCAGGAAGACTTTGAATGTTCTCCCGAAGAGCGCCGATTCGAAATGCTCGAATTCCTCGAGACTCTTATGGATCTAGCAGAAGTCGCTGACGATACAGCAACCAAGCTCATCTTTAAAAATTCTCAGCTCGGTGCTTTAACAGGCACTAAGTAAGTCCTGTAGAATGTGCCTCTGGCGGCGCTTACCAGCGAGGCTTTAATCTTTTTGTCTTCGACGAGCCTCCGGCGGCCAGAGAACCTTTTTAAGTAAAAAGGATTCTCTGGACTCTCCAAAAACTTTTACCTGCGAGTTTAGCTCGTTGTTTTTCTAGCCTCGCGGCTTATGCTCCACTACCTTTCTCAAAATAGAAAAGCTGTCCTTCATATGAGGGACAGCTTTTTTTGTTATTTAAGTCGGCGACTTTGAGCCGCGTGAGTACATAATCAATGAAAGATCATCGAATAATAAAAGTTTTTGGAGATTTTTAAGAACCTTGTTTCAACAAGGTTCTTAAAGCCCCGCTGGCAAGCGCCGTCGGAGACATAAGAAAGTGTCACAGGTTCAACGCCTAAGCTTTAATAAGCGACCAGAAGTATCGAGTGTCCTTACCCACTTTGTAGGAAATTTCTTTTTCGACACTCCAGCCTTCGGTCAGATCTGTCGGAACCGGCTCGAGAGCAAGGACAACAATGCGACCTTGCGGCTTGATGTTGGGACCAACCAGCTCCAGAAGTTTTTTCCACGGCATGAACGCACGGCTAAGCATAAGATCAGCGGATTCATGTTCTTCCATGAAATTTTCCACGCGTCCCTTGTACACATTCGTGTTAGGAATTTGCAGTCGTTTAACTGTTTGCTCCATAAACATGGCGCGCTTTTCACGCACATCCACGAGATAGTATTCACCTTCCTGCCACAGAGCGCGAAGCGGAATACCCGGGAGTCCTGCACCTGCGCCAAAATCCCATGTAACGGGTGTTGATGGAAGTGACAACGAACGCAAAAATTGGTTAAGATACAAGCTATCGATAATAAGGATAGTAAGGACATCCTGCCATGAGTATGGTCCTACAAGGTTCATTACCTTGTTCCATTTCATGACAAGGGTAAGATACCCTGTGAGTGCTTCGAGTTCTGTCTCTGAGGGGGTAAAACCTGCTCGTTTCAGTAGGCTGGCTACATCAGCAATAGTTAGCGAATCATTTTTCATCACGGTATCTATCCTTATAACAACGACCTTACTTTAATAGATCGGGACATGTTTTATCGTAGCGATAACTATATAACACTATTATCGAAGATTATTGACAAAGTAGTACAGTGCAAGGCTCGAGACAAAGTCAAGATCGAAGCATACTTAACGTATGTGAGAGTTTGGCTTTGTTGAAGAAACGCCAGTCGACCGTAGGCGAGTTCTCGAGCCTTACGGGAACAAGTGCCCTAGGGGTGCGCAGCAATGTGCGGCTTTGTCAGTAATCTGCGTGGTACTGTACCTTGTCACCTCTTGCAAGTGAAACTGAGATAGCCTATTAGGCTGTACCAAGCGACTTACAAAAATGAATCAAACAAAAATGTGAGCATAGCATGACAATGAACACCGATATAGCTGTTCTCTTTCCGGGACAGGGTTCTCAGGAACCGAACATGGGGCGCGATGTTGCAGAAGCAAATGCAGACATCATGTCTTTGTGGAAAAAAGCTGAAAAAATCAGCGGTATTGACCTTCGCGGTATTTACTGGGACGGCGACGAAGCTGCCATGGCAGACACCCGCAACTTACAGCCTGCGCTTACTCTGGTAAACCTTGGCTTGTGGATTGAAGCGTGTGGTTCTTTAACTCCTTCCTGCATGGCTGGTCACTCTCTGGGTGAATTCAGCGCACTGGCAGCATCCGAAGCACTTTCCGTTGATGCTGTACTTGAAGCAGTATCTCTTCGCGGTCGCCTTATGGCTGAAGCTGATCCAAACGGTAGCGGCGCTATGGCTGCTGCAATGAAAATGAAGCTCGAAGCTGTTGAGGCTGTTGTTGCTGAAGTTGCAGAATCTACAGGGGAAATGATTCGCATCGCCAACTACAACACACCGGGTCAGTTCGTTCTTTCCGGCACCAAAAACGCAATTGCCGAAGCTGGTGTTAAAATTAAAGAACAGAAAGGCCGTGCGATTCCATTAAAAGTTTCCGGCGCATTCCACAGCCCACTAATGGCTGATGCTGCTAAAGAACTTTCTGGTTATTTCGCAAAGCTTTCTTGGAACAACCCGAAGTACCCTATCTACTGTAATGTAACAGGCAAGCCTGCTACCAAGTCCACTGATCTCGAAGAGATTATGCCACAGCAGATGACATCTTCCGTATTTTGGATTGATACCATCAACAACCAGTTCAACACCGGCATTCGTCAGTTTGTTGAAATTGGCCCTAAAGGTGTCCTTTGCAAAATGCTCGGACAGATTTTAAAACCAGTTGCAGACTCTTCCGAATGGGAAAGCCTGAATCTGGGCAGCCTTGAAGCTGTAACAGCCTTCAAAGCAGCAAAATAGATTATAAACTGGCAGCGTGACAGACTTGTTGCGCTGCCGGATTTACTCTAAAAGCACGTCTTTTCAGTCGTCGAAAAGTTTGCTAAAAAGATTAGTTCCTTTCTGATTGCCTAGTAACTTTGCACATCGTGCAAGGATAGTTGAGATTGCTGACAAAGTTGTCTTTTAACAGATTGAGACAAACTTGTGCAGTGCAAGGCACAAGAAAAAGTCAGGGGCGAAGCATAGTTAGAGCTATGTGAGCATCTGATTTTTTTGAAGTAACGCAACAATGTGCGGGTTTGTCAGCAGTCTGAGTTAACTATTCAGAATATGACCGCACAATGGTCAATGGAACTTTGTATCGGGGTAATACTCCGTCCCTTTGGACACCGTCCAAAGTAAATATGCTAGACCCGCTAAAGCACCTGTTACCATACGCTTTAGCTTACCTGATATACTAAACTTTATACGTGAATGGAAAGACATGCGCGCTAAGAATCATTTATACACAGCCCTGCGAGCAATTGTGGCTGACCTTGATCTTGAATGGCCAGCCAGAACAACCATCGAACCTCCAAAAGATAAAAAGTTCGGTGACATGGCGGCAAACATTGCCATGGTTCTGGCTAAACCTGCAAAACGTAACCCGCGCGAACTTGCTGCCCTCATCGCTGAAAAACTCATTGAAGATCCAATGATTGACAACGTTGAGATTGCAGGCCCGGGCTTCTTGAACATTAAGTTCTCCGTTGAATTCTGGAGAAACACCATTGCTATTATCGAAGATCGCGGCGAAAGCTTCGGTGCTATTGATCAGGGCAAAGGCAAAAAAGTTCAGGTTGAATACGTTTCTGCTAACCCGACCGGCCCACTGCACATTGGCCATGGTCGCGGCGCTGCCGTTGGCGACAGCCTTGCTCGTCTTCTGCGCTTTGCCGGATACGACGTACACACCGAGTACTACATCAACGACGCAGGTCGTCAGATGCGTATCCTTGGTCAGTCTGTTCTCTTCCGTGCACGTCAGCTTGAAGGTGAAAACCTTCCTGACCCTGAAGATTTTTATCGTGGCGAATACATTAAAGACATCGCAGCAGAAGTTCTGGAATTGCATCCTGACCTTCTCAAAAAAGAAGATGCTCTTGATATCTGCCGCGAATACGCTCTTAACCAGATCCTCGACGGCATCAAGAAAGACCTTGGTGAATTCCGTGTAGAGCACCAAAACTGGTTCTCTGAGCGTTCCCTCGTTACCGCAGGCGCTGTTGAAAAAACATTCAACCGTCTTAAAGAAGCTGGCCTTGCTTTCGAGCAGGACGGTGCTCTCTGGTTCCGTACCACTGAGTTTGGTGACGACAAAGACCGCGTACTTCGCAAGTCCGACGGTTCCCTTACCTATTTTGCTTCCGACATCGCTTACCACGACAACAAATATGACCGTGGTTTTGAGCTTAACGTAGACATCTGGGGTGCAGACCACCACGGTTATGTTCCACGTATGCGCGCTGCGGTAGAAGCTTTAGGTAAACCAAAAGATAGCTTTGACGTAATCCTTATTCAGCTTGTTAACTTGCTCCGCAATGGTGAACAGGTCGCTATGTCCACCCGTGCCGGTCAGTTCGACACACTTGAAGAAGTTGTTAAAGACGTTGGTTGTGATGCGGCTCGCTTCATGTTCCTTTCACGCAAAAGTGATAGTCACCTCGACTTTGACCTTGAGCTTGTGAAACAGAAATCCATGGAGAACCCTGTGTACTACGTTCAGTATGCAAATGCCCGTATCTGTTCTGTTCTGCGAAAAGCTGCTGAACGCGGCATTGCAGTCCCTGAAAAAGCAACCTCTGATATTCTTTCTGCAATAAAAGAAGACAGTGAACTTGACTTGATCAAACTTCTCGATCAATTTGAAGATGTTGTTGATTCAGCAGCACGTCAGCTTGCTCCGCACCAGATTAGTTTCTACGTGCAGGAACTCGCAAGTGCATTGCACAGCTTCTACGCTAACAACCCAATCCTTAATGCTAAGGATGAAAACACCATTGCAGCACGCCTCTGCCTGCTCAAGAGTGTTTCCAAGGTTATCCGTAACGGACTTAACCTGGTGGGTGTCGAAGCACCTGAATCTATGTAATTTAACACTAGGATGTTGCCTGCATGGGCTTCGCACCGACTACATCAAAAGATAAAGACACAGGGAAAAAGATTTTCACTTTTTCCCTGCGTCTTCCTGAACTCACTGGTCTGTCTGTTATCATTCTTGTCGGATTTATCTGGGTCTTTATCTTTGGCCTACTCGTAGGTCGAGGGTACCAGCCGGAAGAAGCACTTCCTGAACTGAAGCACTTGATGCCTTCACAACAGCAAGTTGCAGAAGCTAATCCTATGCCTGTTGAACAGAACATAGGTGCAAACTCTTCCGCGCAGTCCAATAAGACATCCAACAAACCCAATCTTAACCGTGCACAGGCTAAAACAGTTACAGCGCAGCAAAAAGCCAGCGTAATTGAACCTGAACAGTTAAACTTTTTTGAGCAGTTAAAGGCTAAAGAAACGTCTAACAGCCCTGCCACTGCAAGCAAGCCTAAAAAAGCACACGTTGTAGCAAAGCGCCCCGCGCCTGCATCTTCTGTTACCCAAAAGGTTGTACCAACGCCTAAAGTGGTTGCAGCATCCACCTCATCTGTACAAAAAAAACAAGCCGTACTTGAAAAAAATGCAGCTATGTTTGAGTACATTTATCAGGTTGCAGCATCTACGAACAAACAGGCAGCAACTAAGTTACGCACCACCATGTCTGCTAAAGGTTTTACCACCTCATTAGCAACAGCCGTGATCAACACAAAGAAATGGTATCGCGTAAATGTACACTTTGTCGGATCTCCTGCTGACCTCTCAAGCTTCAAAAGTCGCCTTGCAGTCGCAGGTTACAGCAAGCCGCTGCTAAAAAAGAAAAAACAACGTTAGCACAGTACTCTAGCATGATGTGCAGGCTTCGCTTGACGGACTGATAGTAACTTCACTATCATCATCCGATTCAAATTTTGACTATAAGGAGCCTGCACTCGTGCAACAACATACAGGCTTCCAGACTAACCCGATAGCAGCGCTTGGTCGTTCAACTATCGATTTCATATCTAGTCTGGGGGAAATTTTTCTTTTTTTCCTGGAAGGTGTTCGCCTCATCTTCTCCTCACCGAAGCAGCTGACGAAGATTGTTCGTCAGACATATTTTATCGGGTCAAAATCTCTTTTTGTCATTTCTCTTATCGGAATCTTTACCGGTATGGTGTTAGGACTTCAGGGATATTATACACTCGTCAAGTTTGGCTCTGAGGGCTTACTCGGAGCAGCTGTATCTCTCACACTTATCCGTGAACTTGGACCTGTTCTTACTGCAATTATGATTACCGGACGTGCCGGATCATCAATGGCAGCAGAAATCGGGGTTATGCGTATATCCGACCAGATAGACGCATTGGATGTTATGGACATCAACCCGATGGCGTATCTTGTTTCACCACGGATAGCAGCTAGCATTATATGCTTCCCGCTGCTTACGGCACTCTTCGACGTAATTGGAATTTTAGGTGGTTATTTGACTGGCGTCACAATGCTTGGCATTAACTCTGGTGTATACTTCTACAGAATTGACACCAGTGTTGTTATGTCCGATATCAACGAAGGCTTTTTAAAATCGCTAGTCTTCGGGATTATTGTCGCTACAATCAGCTGCTACCAAGGGTATAACACCCACAAACGAAAAGACAGTGTCGGTCCTGAGAGTGTTTCCAACTCTACAACCGCTGCTGTTGTACTCTCCTGTGTATTAATTCTGGTAAGTGACTACGTAATCACTTCCTTCTTATTATAACGCAGGTCGGATATTGTTATGTCAACGACTACTTGGGACATTGAAATTCAAGATCTTTGGGGTGGGTATAATGATACCAAAATCCTCAAGGGTATTAATGGTTCGCTACCGGCAGGAAAAATATCCATCATTCTTGGTGGGTCCGGCTGTGGCAAATCCACCCTGCTTCGACATATTCTCGGACTGAACCGCCCTATGGACGGTAGTATCCACATTGGTGGACATGACTTTTTTTCATTAGATAAAAAACAGTTCAGAAAAATTCGTCGTCGTATGGGAGTACTTTTTCAAGATGGCGCATTGCTTGGCTCCCTTACACTCGGTCAGAATGTTGGGCTGCCACTGGCAGAGCATACAAAACTTTCGCAAAAAACTATTCGTACAATCGTGCTGCACAAGCTCGGCCTAGTTGGACTTGCGGATTTTATAGACTACTACCCGAACGAACTTTCTGGCGGGATGCGTAAACGCGCTGGACTTGCACGGGCAATTGTTATGGACCCTCAAATTTTGCTGTGCGACGAGCCGACATCCGGTCTTGATCCAATTAACGCAGCAGAAATGGATCAACTATTACTGAGCATGAAAGAACATTTTCCTTCCATGTCGATTGTAGTAGTTAGTCACGATTTGGAAAGTCTTAGCAAAATTGCTGACAACGTTCTTGTTATTAATGAGGGGCAAGCTGCCTTCTGTGGTAATCTTGAAGAATTACAAAACAGTGACGACCCTTATTTGAAACAACTCCTCGGAAGAAAGCCAAATAGCATAAGCCAGCCTACAATCAGCCTTGGCGCTGATATTCAGGCAGAGCTGTCTAAATGGCTAGAAAAGTAGTAGAATATTACAAAAATAAAGTATAAGAGCAGTCTTCATGAAATCATACTCAAAAGAAACCGCTGTAGGCATTTTTGTTTTAATCTGTCTACTTTGCGTAGGATATTTGACCATCAAGCTGGGAAAAATGCAGCTTGGTTCTTCAAATACATATATGGTAGTTGCCAAATTTGAATCAGCAGCAGGATTACGCGCCGGTGCCGGGGTGGAAATAGCTGGTGTACCTGTAGGTAAAGTTTCTGCTGTGTCACTGGACCAGGAAGAGTACCTTGCAGAAGTGTATCTTGCGATTCAAAACGATGTACAACTTGGCGACGACATTATCGCCTCAATCAAGACAAGCGGGCTTATTGGTGACAAATACATCAAGCTTACGCCTGGCGGGTCTACTGAAATGTTAGAAGACGGCAGTGAAATCACAGATACTGAATCAGCTGTCGATATCGAAGAACTCATCAGTAAGTACGTTTTTGGCGGAGTATAATTTCATAGATTTTTCGTATGTACTTTTACGCCACACTTATTATACTTGCGAAATATCTGTTTAATTTTCAAACTACTATCGCCCAAAACGTTTTTTACTTATATCAAATATGGGGGGTTTTATGCCTAAAACCTGCAAAAAGCTTTTATCGTCTATAATCTGCACTTGCATAATGACCCTGTTTATCGCTGGCACAGCTTTCGCTGATGCTAAACACGATGCAGAAGAAACATTACGCCAAGCAGTTAATGAAATTTCGCATAAGCTTAACAATGCGAACCTGCACAACATTACTGAAGACAGTGCTATTATCTCTGAACTTGAAGGGATGATACTCAATATTTTCAGCATGAATCAGTTCTCCATGCGCACTGTCGGCAGAAAATGGACAAAATTTACACCGACACAGAAGACACAATTTAAAGATGCTTTTATTCAGCTCCTCAAAGCAACGTATTTCAAGCACGTAAGCGAATACGAAGGTCAGAACCTCGACATTATTGGAGCACGCACAAACAAAGCAGGCACCAAAGTCGAAGTACGCACCACTGTAAAGTTCAAGAACGAATCCGTTCCTGTCAACTACCGTATGTTAGTCGAAAATGGAAAATGGATGGTCTACGATGTATTGGTAGAAGGCGTAAGCCTTGTCAAAAACTACCGTACTCAGTTCAAAGAACTCTTACGTAAAGGCACACCTGACGAGCTCATTGCAAAGCTCAAAGATAAAGCCGAGCGAGTACGTCAGCAGCAAGCAGCAGCCGACAAAAAGTAATTGAGGTAACAATGCGACACTATTTTTGGCTCATTCTTGCTCTCCTCATTCTCAATGCACAGCCAGCATATGCAGATGGTGCAATACCTTTAGCAATGTCTAAAGACACCTCTGCAGCCGCACCAGCTACTCCACTGCTCTATTCGTCTTCAACCTTAGTTGCTGATAATGAAGATCCTTTTACTGATGAGCCAGAATTTTTTGATGAATCATCAGACTACTTCGACGATTCAGAGTACGAATTAGAAAATACTGCCGCGACAGCAAATGACCCTCTTGAGGGTTGGAACCGGATGTGGTTCAATATCAATGACTGGTTATACATGGATGTTGGTAAACCTGCTCATGCTGCATACCGTGTTGTTGTTCCTGAATTTGCCCGTGAAGGTTTTAACAACGCTGTTGTTAACTGGTTCGGCATGCCTCGCAGATTTCTCAACGCTATTTTACAAGCCAAGTTTGCTCTGGCCGGTATCGAATTTTCACGTTTTGTAGTGAACACAGCATTTGGTTTTGGTGGCCTGATTGATATTGCAAAAGATTTAAAACCAGTGATTCCACATACTGGTGAAAAAGAAGATTTGGGGCAAACATTTGGCACTTGGGGTATCCCAGCCGGACCATATCTTGTACTGCCGTTCTTCGGAGCATCCAACTTCCGGGACACCGCAGGTTTGATTGGTGAAGGTTTTCTTCCACCTTCATTAAATCCTGTTTACTTGAACTATGCCTTGTTCGCAGCAGCACAATTCAACATGCTGGATAAACGCATTTCCGTGTACGAAAACATTGTAGGCACAGCTATTGAGCCTTACATAGCCTTGCGAACTGCATATGGTCAGCTTCGACAGGCGCAGATTGAGAACTAGAATAAGTACAAACAAAAAGGCTCTGCTTGAAATTTCAAGCAGAGCCTTTTTTTATAGATTACTAACCAAATAGTTATTGCCGTAATGCAATATTCTACCCTGAAAGTGACATAAGTTTGCAAAGGTCAATCTGGTAAACAAAGCAACCGTGTTATCACATTTAGCGTTACTTTCCTGCTTCTCTAGCTGGTGTAAAACTTGCCAAAACACACATATCTTTTTCAGCTCGTAACCCATGGGGGATACGTAAATCCAATAAGACTATGTCGCCTTTGACGAGCGAATCTAACACGCCATGCTTTCCTAACAATAGTCCTTCGCCGTTCAACACAACCAGCATCGTTTCGCCCTCAGCTTCATGCGCCTGAACTGGCAATTCACTTCCTGCTTTTATATGCAAACTTTTAATATTTGCACCATCTGCTTCGTGTACCAACCGCTCATGTACTTTCTCTGGATTGAATACTTCATTTTTCAAAATACTATATTTGCGCATAGGAGCCTCCTTTCCACTATCTAGTGTACTCGAAATAGCACCTATGCAGACAGTATATTACACTTGTTTCTGCTTAGATTGGAGGTGCAATGGTTACAACAAGGCTCATATCTTTTGAGGCTCGTACACCATGCGGCACTTTAATTTCGCAAATAAGAACATCACCGGCTGTAATACTATCCAGTACGCCATCTTTGCCTAAAAGCTCACCTTCACCGCTAAGAACAACCATAACAAGCTCGCCGTCCAAATTATGGGAATGCACAGGCATTTCCTGTCCAGCTTTCAAGTTAAAGTTCATTACTTTTACGTGTTCGGACTCATGTACCAGCTGCACATGCATTCTATCCGGATTAAAACTACGACTTTCAGGAATTCTATTTTTACGCATATGAAGGCTCCTTTGATTCAGTGTATGGTTCCACACTAATGAATTGACAGTATAAGTATGTGATGGACGTCACGTTGCGTGTGTGACATTCATCACAGCTGTGCACCTATTTGTCAGCAGGATACATTTTTTGTTATTTGACAATAATTCTACACAGGTATATCCGCAATTTCTTCGGAGACTGCTCCCCATATCTTTATTTTCACTCTTGGAGGCGTTGTGCTTATCACCGTTCTTTGTATTCTTGTCGGCATCCCGTTGGGGTTCCTTTTCCGTAACAGCAAACTTGTTGTTGATAATGTCAACCGCCTCACCATGTGGTCCATCTACACGTTGCTCTTTATGCTTGGCGTGACCACCGGCTCAAATGAAACCATCGTCACTCAGTTGAGCACCATTGGCGTCCAAGCTGCATGCATCAGCGTATTCTGCGTACTTGGTAGCGCAAGTGCTGTCTTCTTGCTTGATAAATTTATTTTGAAAGGACAGTTCGATGAAAGGTAGCCTTATTATCCTGTCCTTTTTTATTGCCGGTTGCTTTGTGGGGCACATGGAATCTGTACCTACATGGCTGCTTAACGATTCACTTTCAACATACACTCTTTATGCCCTGCTCTTTTTAGTAGGTATGTCGATCGGGTTCGATTCACGCTGCTGGCAAATTCTACGTCAGATGCACCTTAAAGTTCTGCTCGTGCCTGTTGCAATCATCATCGGAACAGCAGTAGGTTCTGTTGCTGCATGGTGTCTTATTGCAGATATGCCGATACACGACGTACTCGCCGTAGGTGCCGGCTTTGGTTACTATTCACTTTCTACTGTTATTATCACTAATCTGGGTGACCCTATTCTAGGCTCCGTTGCATTACTTGCAAACATTATACGCGAAATCATCACACTTTTATGCACGCCTATTCTTGTTCGCTTTTTTGGTAAACTTGCTCCTATTGCATCCGGTGGCGCAACAGCTATGGATACCACCCTTCCAATAATCGTAAAATTTACAAGCGAACGCTATGGCATCATATCAGTCTTTAGCGGCATGGTTTTAACAGTACTTGTTCCGTTTATTGTAACGCTCATAATGACGTAGTACTTAAAAGTACTACACATATTTACTTTTTTGTATTTTTTCACGTAATTCAAGCGATTACCTGTTGACATTTAGCGCTCACAACGCCAGTTTATAAGCGGGACGTTTATCAAACACAAATTTTTGCAAAGCAGGAGAATCCGATGCTGAAAAAAATAGTTCTTGCGCTGGTAGTTGTTGTAATGACTGCTTCCTTCGCATTCGCACAAAAATCAATTGTGATTGCGCACGACGCAACTTGGCCGCCAATGGAATTTGTTGATCAAAACAAAAACATTGTTGGTTACTCTGTTGATTATTGTGATGCTATTGCCAAAGAAATGGGCCTTACCGTTGAACACAGAAGTGTTGCATGGGATGGCATTTTTGCAGGCTTAGTTGGCAGAAAATACGACATGATTTCTTCATCCGTATCCATTACTCCTGAACGTCAGAAGAAGTTTGACTTCTCTGATCCGTACTTTGAGGTAACTCAGGCAGTAATTCTTCCAGCCGACGCATCCGGTGATTCTCTTGCAGATCTTAAAGGCAAAACTCTCGGTGGCCAGCTTGGCACAACCGGCGTTTTCATGGCTAAACGCGCTGAAGGCGTTAAGACAAAAGAATACGATGAAATCGGTTTTGCTGTTGAAGCACTTTACACAGGTCGCATCGACGGCGTAATTTGTGATGATGCTATTGCAGCGGATTACGTACTGCGTAACCCTAAATATGCTAACAAATTCAAGCTCGCTTTCATCGTTAAATCCGATAAGCCTGAGTACTACGGCTTCGTAGTTAAAAAAGGCAACAAAGAACTTCTCGAGATCCTCAACAAGGGTATCGCAGCAGTAAAAGCAAAAGGCATTGAAGCCGACCTCCGTAAAAAATGGATCGGACAATAAGAAGCCTTTAGACTTCCAATAAGGGACTGGTACTTATAGGGCGCCAGTCCTTTCTTTTTACTGTAAACAACAGCGATACACACTATGAGCGTAGAAAAAAAAGAAGTTCGCATTGCCGTCACAGACGGCATGCTTATCCCGTCCGGCAAAGACAAAAATGTAGTAACAGCATGGAGCATCTCGCTTATTTTTGCGATCAGTTCCATCATTTACCTTTGTGTTACTAATCCGGACCCGTACCTAGATATTCTCAAATTCTTACCAGATGGAATTCTAGTTACATTTGAAGTGACAGTCAGCGCGATTCTGCTCACTATTCCTATCGGTCTTGCAACCGGCATGGGACGACTGTCCGAAAATAAAATTATCAACCTTATTGCCTCAACCTATGTAGAAATTATTCGCGGTATTCCACTTCTGGTTCAGCTGTTTTTCATTTACTATGCAATTGGTGAATTCGTTCAGCTCCCAGACCTTGCCGCAGCTGTCATCGCCATGTCCGTTTGCTACGGAGCATACATGGGTGAAGTATTCCGCGCAGGTATTGACGCAATTGATACAGGACAAACTGAAGCAGCCCGCTCTCTTGGTTTGAACAAAACCGAAACCATGTTTATGGTAATTCTTCCGCAGTCCTGGAGAACTATTCTTCCACCTGTCGGTAACGAATTCATTGCGCTGCTCAAAGATTCTTCTCTTATCTCCATCCTCGCAGTTTCCGAATTACTGCGCCGAGGTAGAGAATACGCGTCCGTTACATTTAACTATTTTGAATGTTACCTCATGGTAGCGCTCATCTACCTTGTGATTACTCTGCTTCTTTCAAAAGCGGTAAGCATCATGGAAAACAAACTGAATTACTATGACGACTAATCCAATCATCCAAGTAGAAAACGTCTACAAGTTTTTTGGACAGCTCACAGCGCTTAATGATGTAAGCCTGAACATTGGTTCAGGTGAAAAAGTCGTTATCCTCGGGCCATCTGGTTCTGGTAAATCAACATTATTACGCTCCATCAATCGTCTTGAAAAAATAGACAAGGGTCACATCATTGTTGACGGTCAGGATATTACTACACCGGAATGCAATATCAACGATGTGCGTCAGGAGCTGGGCATGGTATTCCAGAGCTTTAACTTGTTCCCGCATAAAACTGTGCTGGGCAACCTAACAATGGCTCCAATGCGTCTTAAAAAGATGTCGAAAGATGAAGCTGAATCCATTGCATTGGAGCTGCTGAAAAAAGTAGGTATCTCCGACAAAGCGCATGTATTCCCAGCCAAGCTTTCTGGTGGCCAGCAGCAGCGCGTAGCCATTGCACGTGCGCTCGCCATGAACCCGAAAATTATGCTCTTCGATGAGCCGACTTCTGCACTTGATCCGGAAATGATCGGTGAAGTACTCGACGTTATGACGAACCTCGCTAAAGAAGGCATGACTATGGTCTGTGTAACCCACGAAATGGGCTTCGCCCGCGAAGTTGCAGACAGACTCGTATTTATGGATCACGGCGAGATCATCGAACAAGGGACGCCTGAAGAATTCTTCACTAATCCCAAGCATCCTCGACTCAAACAGTTTCTTGAGCAGATTCTATAATAAAAAAGGCCGGTTTTTCCGGCCTTTTTCTTTTTTGTATTCAGCTATAAACACCCAGACTACACCATATTTGTAGTCACATCTCGCCTCAAACATGCCGCTACTATTTTGAAAATGAATGTCTAACAGTTTTCTACAAGCTCTCTTCCAATACCAATCCGTTTTCAGCGTACGCTTCACTCCCTTCGAACTACAAAAAAAGCTGCCCTACTTCTGTAGGACAGCCCTTATTATTGTTCACGATAGAAGAATTACGCCATGTAATATACTTCTAAAGCCAATACATACGTCGACAAGTGAACTCAACTGCAAGACTATTTAAGCATGTACCTTATGGTGTATCCGAATGACGGATACGCCCAGAGCCATTTTGCAAGATCAGCCACAGTAGTCTTGGTTCTCATCGCAAAGGCAAATATGTTGATTATCTCTTCAGAGTTATGTCCGTTTATGGTTGCACCGAGAATTGTATCATCATCTTTGGAAACAAGAATCTTGTATGACGGATAAAGTTCACCAATTCTACGATACTCTGACCATCCTGAGGCACTTCCTTCAAAAACCTTGTAGGACATATTCTGTGCCTGTGCTTGTTCTTCTCGCAACCCTACCGAGCTTAACGGCGGATGCGTAAAGAGCGTGTACGGCACCACTGAGTAGTCTGGTTTTTCTTTGTTTCCATAAAGAAGGTTGCTCGCGACCACCATTGCTTCCATTGATGCAACTGGGGTTAGCTCCATACTGTTTCCTACAACATCACCAGCTGCGTATACACGAGGATTCGAGGTGCTCTGCATAAATTCGTTAACTTTTATGCCGCCCTTATGATTAAGCTCAAGCTGACCTTTTTTGGGGTTCAATGCTTCTGCGTGTGCAACGCGTCCTGCAGCAAGAACAACACAGTCTGCTCTGAATTTAATATCGTCTTCACCTGCACAAAGTACAAGCTCATCACGATCTCGTTTAAGAGAGTTTGGTGGCAACATGGTATGAAAGCGAACGCCCATATCGCGGCTTGCTTCAATCATGCAGTCAACAAGCGATGAATCAAACCGGCGCAAGAATCTGTCACTGCGGAGAACTACATCAACCTGAGCACCAGAGATTGCCGCAACATTAGATAGTTCGAATGCAATGAATCCACCACCAATAAATACAATGCGTGACGGCAGTTCTTTCATTTCGAAAAATTCGTCTGTTGATGTCAGCAGCTCGTGCCCGGGAAAATCGACTTCACGAGGAGTCGCGCCAGCTGCAATCACAATTTTATCTGGCTGATATTTTTGTTTGTTAATGACAACTGTATCGGGTGAAGTAAAATGTGCTTTGCCGTGCACGCCAACAATTCCATGCTCCGCATAAAATTTTTCTACAAGGGACGGAATGGGATCACGCATTTCTGCCATTCCTGACATCATCTTTTCCCAATCAATTGTAAGGTCCCCGCGAAGCCCTCTATCCACCATGTGTTTACGGCGTAACGCGACGTTGGTTACATCAAACAGAAATTTTTTAGGTTCACATCCACGTAACGGACATGTTCCACCAAAGGGCTGATAATCTGCCACTACCACATGCTTGCCTTCTGCCGCACATGTTCGCGCAACAGATCCCCCTGCAGGGCCTGATCCAATTATGAGTACATCCGGCTTTTCCACTTTGGTCATGAACAATTCTCCTTACTCTGCAACTATTGACCTATAATCTTACCCATGAGCTTAGGTTTCTCAACTATTACTCAAGTTCTTTCTGTAAAACTATCTATTCTATAAACACATCAGGTTACAATAATGAGGCTGAATCAACTGAATAAAATAAGTGATGGGTCTTGGTTTTCCTGTATAAAAAGTAATGAATGCCTCTGTACTGTTAGAGGATTTTTAAAAAAGTGTAAATATTAATAATAACTATTCCCAGTAGAGCTTTTTTTGTGTAGAAGATATTCAACAGACAAAAACGCTGCCCAATAGGGCTATAATATAAACTTTATTGTCAGGAGAATTCTCATGATTGAACGTTCCGGTGTCATCACTTTTCAGGGCAATGGTCTTACTCTCGAAGGATCCGCAGTAGAAGTTGGCGACCTTGCTCCAGACTTCTCCATACTCACAACTGACTTAGCCCCAAAATCTCTTGCCGATTACGAAGGCAAGGTTATTCTTCTTGTAACTGTTCCTTCCCTGGATACTCCAGTATGCGACGTTGAAGCACGTCGTTTTAATCAGGAAGCAGCAGACCTTCATGAAGATATTGAAGTACTGACAGTTTCAACCGACCTTCCGTTTGCACAAGCACGCTGGTGCGGTGCTGCAGGTATTAAATCTGTTGAAGTACTTTCCGATCATAAAGATCTTTCACTTGGTCACGCTTATGGCGTTGCAATCAAAGAGCTTCGCCTCCTTGCACGTGCCGTCTTCGTCATCGATCGTAACCATAAAGTCGTATACTCCCAGATAGTTCCGGAAGTAACTGACGAACCAGATTACAATGCAGCCATCAAAGCTGCAGAAGCAGCTTTATAAGCATACATCCTCTTTGGAAAAAGCCCAAAGCCCCTGTTCGGAATGTCCGGACAGGGGCTAAGCTGTGTGTATACGTTTTCACGTATACATTTTATTTTTCAAAAGCTCTTTATTTTTAAACCAAACTATTCCCATCTATTACACCCTCCCACCCCGATAAAACTGTCCATGTAACCCTTTCTAGCGATGCAGTGTTGCATCTTTTTTGAGCCTTCCTATTGCCCCGACAGTCACAATTCTGTACTCTGCACGTGCATTTTAGAGAACGCCTTTATGTCTTTTCGCCAGAAACAAAGGGATTAAAATGGATATACTTGCAATACGTGACCATTTAATTGCAACGGTTATGCGCCGAATTGATGATTCAATAGGTAGCCGATCTGAGGCTCTTAGAGAATTTATGGACGTAACACTTCCAAATATTGAAAAAGATGCTTCTGCTGAGATTTCTCAGCACATTCCAACATTACCGGAAGATATTTATAAAAAATGGGCTGAAATGTTTGCAGACCGCATGTTGCAAACGGTTAAAACAGATCAACTTGCAGACATGTGTGACAACACAGAAGAAAGTAATGCAACCATCGCACTCGTGTATCTCATGTTCATGGAATCAGAGCGTATGGAAGAACAAATTGCTGAAGACCTGTCAGAACTGGGGGTAACAGCCGGTAACACAGATGAAGTTGGTAATTTCCTTGGTGGCTATCTTCGAACAGCGCTGGGCGCGCGAAGTGAAGAGCAACCACGTTAGGGCGCAACCTTTCCACAAAAGCATATGAGCATAATTTTTGATAAGAATATGCAGGTATTCTTGTCAGTAGTTCAAAAAAAAGACCAAATTCCACACAGGGGTTTGGTCTTTTACATTGTTGCCGTGTAACCTAGCAACGAAACACAAATTCGTTCTTGTAATATCAAGCTACTTCAGTTCTACTCGCAGACCATCTGGTTCTGAGATAAGATGGACCTGATCTCCTGTTAAATTCAAATCGTGATCCATCCCTTGGAAGAGAGATGCACGCGAAGTCCACTCATCATTCACAAAGACTTCTTGTGCTCCGCCATTTGCCTCAAAACGTAACTGCGTGCCATCTTTAAGGGTAACCATTTCTGTTTCACGAAGAACTACTGGCAGATCTTTGTATGTAAACGTCATAACGTCCTCCTTTCCCATGTGGGCAATACGTTTTAACACCAGTAAGTAACTACTAACATACCATACGCACGAAAGAGAGCATTCTTTATAATGTCAAACTCACAAAAAATTATTGCGCAAGACCTTGGCCTTGCCGAAAAGAACGTAGCTTCCGTACTCAATTTATTAGCAGAAGGTGCAACAGTTCCCTTTATTGCCCGCTACAGAAAAGAAGCCACTGGTTCACTGGACGAAGTTGCAATTGCAGATATTCGCGACAAACATGACGTTCTGACAGCTCTCAACAAGCGTAGAGATGCCATCATATCAGCTCTCACCGAACGTGACCAGTTGACAAACGAACTATCAAGCGCCCTGCAAAAAGCCGGTGCCCTATCTGAACTTGAAGATATTTACCTGCCATATAAGCCGAAACGTCGTACAAAAGCACAAACAGCTCGTGAACGTGGGCTGGAGCCTTTAGCCAATCTTATTTTTGAGCAAGACAATTGCAAACTGGAATCGCTCGTTGCAGCATATGTTTCAGATGAAAAAGACGTTCCGGACGCTGAGTCAGCCCTTAAAGGCGCACGCGACATCATTGCGGAACGCATAAGTGAAGACACTCAAACACGTACGGTTTTCCGCAAAATATTTGCCGTAAAAGGCGTATGTTCATCCAAACTAGCACGCGGAAAAAAAGAAGATGAAGCTGCTACCTACAAGGATTACCTCAACTGGGAAGAGCCAGTAGCGAAAGCACCAAGTCATCGTTTGCTTGCCATGTTCCGTGGTGAACAGGAAGGCTTACTCAGCCTGTCTATCAGACCTGACGACGGAGCAGCAATTAACGCACTCACCAACCATTTTGTTGGTTCCCGTAATGACTGCGGTAAACAAGTTGTTCTTGCCTGTGAAGATGCTTACAAACGTCTGCTCGGTCCTTCGCTTGAGAATGATCTTCGCGGCGAATTAAAAACACGGGCAGACATTGAAGCAATCTCCGTTTTTGCCTCAAACCTTCGCGAGTTACTGCTTGGTGCGCCGCTTGGTCAAAAACGGGTACTCGCTCTTGATCCGGGATTCCGTACAGGAGCAAAGCTTGTATGCTTGTCTGAACATGGTGACCTGCTGCACAACGAAACAATTTTTCCTACATCCGGCGCAGGTAAAGAAGCACAGGCTGGCGAACGTGTGCGAGCACTTGTCAAAAAGTTTAGTATTGAAACGATTGCCATCGGTAACGGAACAGCATCACGTGAAACCGAAACATTCGTTCGTAATCTGAATCTCCCTGATGTGACCGTCAACATGGTCAACGAATCCGGCGCATCCATTTATTCCGCGTCTGCTGTCGCCCGTGAAGAGTTTCCAAACGAAGACATCACTGTCCGCGGTGCTGTATCAATCGGTCGTCGTCTCATGGACCCACTTGCAGAGCTCGTAAAAATTGATCCGAAATCGATCGGTGTTGGACAGTATCAGCATGACGTAAACCAGACTGAACTCAAAAAATCACTCGACGATGTTGTAGCCTCTTGCGTTAACAGTGTTGGTGTAGAATTGAATACAGCCAGCAAGGAATTGCTCACTCATGTATCAGGTCTGGGTGCTGTTTTAGCGCAAAACGTAATCAACTATCGCACAGAAAACGGTGCCTTTACGTCACGAAAAGAGCTTCTTAAAGTTGCTCGACTTGGACCTAAAGCATACCAGCAGTGTGCCGGTTTCTTGCGAATTCATGACGCAAAAAACCCGCTAGACGCATCAGCTGTGCATCCGGAATCATACAAAGTGGTTGAGCAAATTGCGAAAGATTTGGCTTCAAGCCTTCCCGAACTTATTGGAAAATCTGATCTCAAATCTAAAGTTCAGCTCCAAAGCTATGTCACAGAGACCATTGGACTACCAACACTTAACGACATTATCAGTGAGTTAGCACGTCCCGGACGTGATCCTCGTGAGCAGTTTACCGAATTTAAATTCGCTGATGTTCACAAAATTTCTGATCTATACGAAGGCATGATGCTACCCGGAATTGTTACAAACGTTACCAAGTTTGGTGCGTTTGTAGACATTGGAGTACATCAGGACGGCCTCGTTCACATCTCACAACTTGCTGACCGTTACGTCAGTGATCCGTCAGAAGTTGTGCGAGTTCAGCAAAAAGTAACTGTAAAAGTACTTGAGGTAGACGCGCCTCGAAAACGTATCTCACTCAGCATGAAAGATCTCGACAAATAGTCTTTGCAATTTGTAATGGTTGGACATACGACGACTCTCTTTGCTCCATAGCGGGATTCTCTGAGACAGACCGTGTCTAACTGACTTTGCTATGTATAAAACATAAAAAAGCCCCCTGAATATCTTCAGGGGGCTTTTTTATTTCTGTGTGGCTAATGCTTATTCAGCGTTAGCATCCTGTTCGCGAATTTCAACGCGTCGGATTTTGCCAGAGATGGTCTTTGGCAATTCCTTTACGTAGTTAATGATACGCGGATATTTGTACGGTGCAGTCACTTTTTTTACATAGTTCTGCAGCTCTTTTGTCAGTTCTTCAGACTCAGAGTAGTCAGGAGCCAGCACTACAGTCGCTTTTACCAGCTGTCCCCGCAGATCGTCCGGTACGCCGGTAACTGCGGCTTCAATAACAGCCGGATGCGCAATAAGAGCGGATTCAACTTCAAAAGGTCCGATACGGTATCCTGAAGACTTAATAAGGTCATCCACACGACCTAAGAACCAGAAGTAACCGTCTTCGTCCATCCATGCTTTATCACCGGTATGATAGTAACCGTCGAACATAACAGATGCAGTTTTTTCTGGATCTTCAAGATAACCTGAGAACAAACCGACTGGAGCACCGTCTGAAGTTTTTACGCAGATTTCACCTTCCTGACCTGGATTGCAGATGTTGCCTTCAGCGTCCATCAGTACAACATCCCAGCCCGGTGCAGGTCTTCCGATGGAACCCGGCTTTGCTTCCATGCAAGGGAGAGTAAGGATTTGCAGAGTAGTCTCTGTTTGTCCGTACCCTTCATAAATTGGTAGTCCGGTCATTTTCTGCCACTCAAGAAATACGCTGTCGTTCAACAACTCGCCTGCTGTTGTGCAATGGCGTAATGCTGACAAGTCGTACTTAGTGAGATCCTGACGGATGAGAAAGCGATATACGGTTGGAGGTGCACAGAAGGTGGTAACCTTATGTTCTGCTAACTGCTCAAGCAATGCAGATGGTTCAAACTTTCCGCGGAAATCCCATACGAACACGGCGGCACCAGCCATCCACTGTCCGTAGAATTTACCCCAGACTGCTTTACCCCAGCCTGTGTCTGCCAGAGTCAAATGAAGATCGTCTGGTTCCAAATCATGCCAGTGAGCACCAGTTACGTAATGTCCCATTGGATAGGTGTGCGTGTGTTCAACCATTTTCGGCATACCGGTTGTACCAGATGAGAAGAAAATGAGCAGCGAATCACTGCCACCTGAATTACGTTCCGGATCTTGCGGACGAGGGAACTCTGACGGACCAGATGCAACAAGTTCATCGTATGCATGCCAGCCATCTGCAACAGAATCGCCACCAGCCTGCACTAGACAGGTCAATGAAGGACAAGTTGCACGTGCAGCTTCAACACGGTCCGCCACGGAATCTTCGACGATCATACCGCGAATATTGGCGCGACGAACACGGAAATCAATATCTTTTACAGTCAACTGTGAAGGAGACGGAACTGGTACAAGCCCAAGCCTATGGCAAGCAAGCATGGACACCCAGAATTCAACTCGGCGGTAGAGAATAAGCATTACTCTGTCGCCTTTTTTGAGCCCTTGTATTTCTAAGGCACCAGCAAGCTTTGCGGATTGTTCCTGAAACCATGCAAACGAGTAGTCATTGCGTGTGCCTGCATCATCAACATGCACCATCGCAAGGCGGTCTGGATCTTCATCAGCGATGGAGTCCAAAACATCAAATGCAAAGTTAAAATTATCAGGAACACTTAGAGAAAATTCGTGCACAAACTCTTCATAGCTGGAACTGGAAAACTTTTTCATCACTCTATCCTTATCCCTCTTGGGGATACCATTCACCACCGAGGTGGTATTAACGTAATAACTTTTGACAACATCCCCTGTGTCATGTCCCCTTCCGGCGTGCATTTGCACTTGCGGGGGTGCAGCAGTTCAATCACTGCACCGGAAAGAAACTAGCTAATAACGTCAAGAAAGGTTGCTGGTTCACCATCTAAGCCACGCAGTGCATGAGCAATACGTGAATCAAAATAAATGGAGTCACCTGCTTCTAGCTTATGGCGTTTCTGATCAAGCCATACTTCCAACTTGCCTTCGAGCAGGTAAATGAATTCCTGACCGCTATGCTCGTTCCAAGTAAGCTCGTTTAAATCTTTTGCAGGAACAGTTACGAGGAACGGCTCCATCTTTTTATTAGTAAAACGTGCAGCAAGGTTGAAGTAGTCGTAATCAACTCGACGTTCAACGCTAAGGCCTTCACCTTTTCGCACGAGTGTGTAGTCATGAAGATGACCTTCCTGACCGGTGATGAGTGACGTAAGGTCAACACCACAGATTGTTGCTACATCTTTAAGATAGCTAACAGGAATTTCGGTTTCACCCTCTTCGTACAGTGCTACGGTATCGGGCTTTACTCCTACTTTTTCGGAGAGCTCTTCTACCGTCATGTCTACTGCTTCACGAAGACCGAGTAATCGGGGAGCAATATCTTTATATGCTTTATTTTCGTGCATATTTCCTCCAAACTGGCAATGCAATAACTTACTCTGAGCAGAGCTATTACATTTTTGTTAAAAAGCAAAGCTTTTCTTCCTCTACCAATCCGTCAGTGTTGCAATCAGTTACGTACAATAGCCAATGGGGATGTAAAGCAAAGTGCTTTAAATTGTACACTCCTGAAAAACAAAAAAGGCGCGTGCCGCATCGAGCGGTACGCGCCTTATCACAAACAAGACTTACGACCCCCGACTAGTTTCAGGGGGCGGAAATTCGTCCATTCTTTTCAATCATCTTCACTGTATTAGACACCTGACGACCAGTCGGTGTACTACGGCTCATTTCCCGTTCAAGATTTGTAATACCTTTCAACACTGTTGAATGGCGACGGTTAAACTGCAAACCGATCTGCTTCAAAGAGAGATCGGTATGCTTACGAGCAAGGAAGAAGATTGTGTTGCGCGCTGTTACCAGCTCACGCTTACGGCTGCGTGAGTTAAGCTGATCATATGAAAGATCAAAACAGCTACAGACACAACGTACAATTGAGTCCATGTTCATGATGACTTCACGGGATGCGTAATGTCCGATGACGTCCCATGCCATGTCCATAGAAATACGTTCGTTCAGGATACGTGCTTTCAAGATGAGGTTGTGTAAGCAGCTCTCAATCTGACGTACATCCGAATGAATGTTTTCTGCAAGCAAATCAGTCACGTTTTCTGGCAAATCTACCTGATAAAGACGTGCTTTCTTGCAAAGAATATCGCGGCGGGTTTCAAAATCCGGCTTATCAATAACAGCAAGGAATCCTGAACAGAAACGGGAAACAAGCTGGTTATCTACGTCTTTTAAATCACGCGGGGCAAAAGAACTGGAAAGTACAACGCGGGAACCGCGGGACTGCAAAGATTTAATTGTTGCAAGAACTTCGTCCTGCATACGTTCTTTACCCTGAAGGAAATGAATATCTTCAAGCAACAGAAGATCAATGTCACGGTAACGTGTTTTGAAACGTTCTGTATCACGATGTTTAAGGGAAGTTACGAGACCTGTAGCAAACTCTTCAGCGGTGAGATATTCAACTCTTGGGTTGATACGGTTGCTATGCTTACAAAGCTGACCGCCAACTGCCTGCATGAGGTGAGTTTTACCAAGTCCCGGTGCAGAACTCAAAAAGAGTGTGCTGCAAGAAAGAGAATCGCGTGTAATTCCCTGTGATGCGGCGAAAGCAAGATCGTTGCTCGGCCCCACTACAAAACTGTCGAAATCAAATCGCCAGTCAAGGGCTTTAGAAACCAGCGTACGTTCTACAGGAAGCTGCTGCTGAACAACTCTTTTATTGTCAGCACCAAAGAGCACAGGAGCAGACGCGGTCTGAGGTTCAGACACACGTGCAGCTTTAGGCGCAGCGGTTTGAGCTTGAGCTTTCGGCTTTACAATAGCTTTAGCGGCACCGGCAACAACAGTAATAGTTGGACGTTCACCCATAACAGAAGTGGCAGCTTCCATAATATCGTTCACCAGGCGCTCACGCACCCAAGAAGCAACGAAGTCATTAGAAGCTGTCAGTCGGATGGTAGTACCATCGACTTCAGCGTGTAGTGGTGAAATCCATACTTTGAAAATGCCGGGGTTAAGGCTTTCTTGTAGAATTTCTCGGATTTGGCCCCAAATATCAATCATGGGGATGTTCCTACGTTCTTTCATGCTATTCCGCAATTCGAGTTAAACCAGTGATACCTGTTAGTCTCTACACAGGTGCTATCATCCGGCTAAGTTTAACAATATCTCGATTTATCTACCTTTTTTAGCAAAACACTATTTTCAGGCGAATTATTCGACGCACGGACAACAAGTGTTGGCGCGGTAGACTTTATAGTTTCCACAGTTTTGTGGAAAAGTTTTCCACAATTAGTATTGTCGAAAACTGAAGAATTCGCCTTTTAAAGCTAATATTCGGAAAAGGCAATCATTTGACGCACTTTTTATTCTAGCTTTTTTGTAAAAAAGTATGTGAAAGTCGCACTACAATGAAACTTCCACTATAAATACAAATCGAAACAATAAGTTTTTACAGCGTGTTATAAAACAACCAAGCTATTACGGCATCAATTTTTCTATTCACACATTGCAAATAACAAATATACAACCAGCCAATATAAGGCGGTTATAAGCGGTGTGACCCGATTAGTTATGGAAGTGGGTAACGACCGCAGGTAAACTTCTCCCCTTCAGGGCAGTACTTCAACTTCTCACAGCGAGCACCCGCATCTTCGAAGACACACGGCAACACGTCGCGACAAATTTTAAGCATCTGATCCGCTAACCCTCTGATTTCCCACTGAGCACGAGTGCAACAACGGTGTTCAAAGAAGTTAATAAGGCTTCGACAGTTCATTGTTACTACAATTTTGGATTCTGTAGCTTGCGGCAGCACAAAGCGGGCATCTTCTTTTGCCTTTTCGCCTCGTCCGTTATCTTCAAGAATTTGCTTCAATTCCTGATACGCGTCACCGACTTCATCTAATAATTTTTCAAAGCGCGCTTTTGCTTCTGGAATCTTCGCAAAAGCAGGCGGCAGAATGTAATCAAAATCGCTTCCGTCAACATAGCGCTGGCTCTGCTGAGAGAATGACGCGATACGATGGCGTACAAGCTGGTGTGTTAATGCGCGAGAAACACCTTCTATTGCAAATGTAAACGACACATGCTCAATAGGGCTGGCGTGACCTGATTCCATAACCTTACGGATAAATGCAGCTTGTTTTTCAGCAGAGATATCTCCGTCAACAAGCTTGGTATGCATATCACCTACAAATCCTGCATGGTAGCACTGTCTGAATGCTGCATAAATAACTGCCATTGGATCTGGAGTTGCGGCAACAAGTTCTACCCTGCATGTTTTCTGAGGCATATTTTCTCCTAGGTTATGTGTTCTCGGCACTATCCTATGCCAGAAATTTTAAATGACGATACGCTTTAGCCGTTGCTACCCGGCCACGATGCGTACGCTTAATAAAACCACATTGGATCAGGTACGGCTCGTAAATATCTTCAATCGTCTTAACATCTTCAGAACAAGCAACCGCCAGCGTCTTAGCGCCAACAGGGCCGCCGCCATAATGTTCAATAAGAACACTCAGCAGCTTTCTGTCCATCTGATCAAGACCACTTTCATCAACGTCCATCATCTTCAACGCACTGCTTGCAAGCTCTGCATCAACAGTTCTCCCACCTTGCACAGTCGCAAAGTCGCGAACTCGGCGTAAAAGTCTGTTGGCAATACGAGGCGTACCACGGGAGCGACGACCAATTTCTAAAGCGCCGTCCGGTGCTATTTCTACGCCTAAAATGCGTGCAGTACGTGTGACAATTTTTGAGAGCTCTTCCGGGGAGTAAAACTCCAATCGGCAGATTACGCCAAAGCGATCGCGCAGCGGTGAAGACAATAATCCGATGCGGGTTGTGGCTCCTACCAGAGTGAAGGGTTCCAAGTCAATCTTTACAGTGCGTGCTCCCGGCCCCTGTCCGATGACAAGATCAAGCTTGAAATCTTCCAAAGCGGGATACAGCACCTCTTCAACGCTGATAGGCATACGATGAATTTCGTCTACAAACAAAATATCGTTCGGCCCTAAGTTCGTCAAAATTGCGGCTAAATCACCACTGCGTTCTAAAACTGGCCCCGACGTTGAGACAATATTAACCCCAAGCTCTTCAGCCATAATCTGAGATAATGTTGTCTTACCAAGCCCTGGATTACCATAAAACATGGTGTGATCCATAGCCTGACCACGAGTTTTGGCAGCCTGAATGTATACTTTTAAATTTTTGCGCAGCTCTTCCTGACCAATAAAGTCATCAAGAGACGAAGGACGAACAGACTCATCCATGCAGATATTCTGGTCAGTATCCATTCCTATCCCTTTGCAAGAGCTTTAAGGGCACTACGTAGAGCACTACCCACATCGAGATCCGGCTCATTTTTCAAAATAGTTTTGAGCAACGGCGCAGCTTCGTCTTCGCCGTAACCAAGGTTAGCAAGGCCATCCAAGGCGTCACGGTACACACTAGTTGCGGGCGCATCACCTTTGCCGGATACAACAGGCATTTCGTCCACTTTAAGCTTGTACTTTAATTCGAGGAAAATATGCTGTGCGCCTTTCTTGCCAATGCCGGAAACCTGCGTCAGTGCATTAATATCTTCTTCAAAAACAATACGACGCAGATCATCAGGACGGTACACAGACAAAACGCCCAGAGCTGTTTTGCCACCAACTTTTGAAATGGAAATCAGCGTGGTGTACATCTGGCGCTCGTCCCATGACTCAAAGCCATACAGTTCCAACGCGTCCTCACGCACAACAGTGTACGCGAATACTGCGATATCGCCGCCTTTAGCAGGTACTCGGCTCATAGTATGGGCTGGCAAACGGACTTCGTACCCGACACCGCCTTCGGTGACGATAATGACACTCTGCTCTGTTGCCTCTGCAATTTTACCTTCGAGATATGCGATCATAATATATACTTTGAAGAAATTTTTTGTATGAATTGAACCGGAAACAGCAGCATTGCACCAACATCTTTCAACCGCTTCCGACTATCAAGTGTCTATTACCCAAGACGCTTCAATAAATAAAGCTGGTTTTACATTTGAAAGAAGCATTTTACGTTGTGGCCGGTAAAGACAAGTTGTCTCAGGCACGGCTTTTCTGCGGTACAGTTTGGCAATTGGTGTGTCTGCGACGCTTTTTTTGTCTGCGACGCTGCCTCCGGCGGCCAGAGAACCTTTTTGAAAAAAGGCTTCTCTGGACTCTCCAAAAACTTTTATCTGCGAGGCCAGCCCGTTGCTTGCGTAACGTAGCGGCTTATGCCCCACTACCTTTCATATTGAAGAGTTCAGATTTTCGAAATTTGATCCGACCATCGATATTTTTTGTATGTTATACACAAAATCACGCGCCTCATTTTTCAATACCACAGTATATTTATGAAAGCACGTAGTTAGAATCTAGAAGCATTGCTTAAAGATATTTTGTGTAACGACTTGTATTGAGATGACAAACTGCGGCAGCAAGAGCATCGGATGTATCCAGTGCCCATTTAGGCTGTTTCACACCTAAAATTTGAGCCACCATAAATGCAACCTGTTCTTTAGCGGCACGGCCACCACCGACGATAGTCTGCTTAATTTTGGTAGGTTCGTAACTAAAGACTTCCACATCATTCGCAGCACACGCAGCAAGAGCTACCCCGCGAGCCTGACCAAGCTTTAGTGCAGATGCTGGGTTTTTAGCCGTAAATACGTTCTCCACCGCCGCAACGGACGGTTTATGCAATCGTACTATTGCATCGAGTTCTTTGAATATTACCCCCATACGACGCGCAAAATCTTTATCGGTAGCGCGGATGGCACCACAGTCGACCAATTTCACCACGCCGGAAATTTCTTCTATCACGCCCCACCCCATCACGCGGGAACCGGGGTCAATGCCAAGCACTCGATTAACAGTCAAAACGTACTCCACTGTTCATATAATGATGTATTCTAAATACTCACTATGAAGCCTTGCTAACATTACGTCCACAAATGTTCTGTACAACTTCAAATTAGAACACACCAATAAAAAAGGAGAGAGTTACAAACTCTCTCCTTCCTATCATTCATTCTTTGCAATTACGAAAACTTGCTTAAAGCCTAAACCGACTTCAAAAAAACAAGTTACTCGCATAATCGCAGTCAAGAGGGCGTCCCTCTTGCGGGGATGCAAGGGGCTGGCCCCTTGCCCGCCGGAGGCACAAACACTCCAGCGCCGCAGGCATAAAAAGCCCGCGTTATGAACAGCTAAAACTTACTCAGCGTTAAGTTCAGCCATTACGTCGTCAGAAACGTCCATGTTGGTGAACACGTTCTGTACGTCGTCGTTCTCTTCAAGAAGATCGATAAGACGGAGCATTTTTTTTGCGCCTTCAACATCGAGTTCGATAGTGTTCTGAGGAATTTTTGCCATTTCAGCAGATTCGATTGTAATGCCAGCTGCTTCGAAAGCGGCGCGAACAGCTTCCATGTCAGTTGGTTCACAACGGATATCCCATTCTTCATTTTCTTCGATAATATCTTCTGCGCCAGCTTCAAGACCGATATCCATTACCTGTTCTTCAGTAACAGCTTCTTTCTTGATAATGATCTGACCTTTGTTGTCGAACATCCAAGCAACGGAACCAGCTTCGCCCATGTTACCATTACCTTTGTTCAAGGTGTGGCGCATTTCAGCAACGATGCGGTTTTTGTTATCTGAAGCAACTTCAATAAGGATAGCTACGCCACCAGGGCCGTATCCTTCGTAGTTAATTTCATGGATATCGCCACCAGCGAGTTCGCCGGTACCTTTTTTGATTGCGTTATCAATCTTATCTTTAGGCAGGTTTACTGCCTTAGCAGCAGCAATAGCAGAACGAAGGCGCGGGTTGTTAGCAATATCGCCACTTACTTTAGCAGCAATGATGATTTCTTTTGCTGCGCGAGTGAACTGCTTAGAACGAACAGCGTCCTGACGACCTTTACGATGCTTAATGTTAGCCCATTTACTATGTCCAGCCATGATTCCTCCTTACGTCGTTGCAGCTAACGCACTGCAACTGGAACAATAAAAATAAATACACCCACAACCATTCTGGGTGCCAAAAATCAAAGGGAGTCGACTCAAAATTAACGACTAGTATTCGTATTCGAATTTTTTTCCATTAAATCCAAGACCGACATAAAAAGTTTCCTTGCTTTCATCACGTGAGCTTTTAGGCTTAAAAGACTTCACTGTTTTGAAATACTTACGCATGCTTTTTGCGTACTGTTCTACGTCAGGTCCCATAAATATTTTTACAATGAAGCTGCCTTCAGGCTTAAGGCAATAGCAAGCCACGTTAAGCGCTTCATAACAAAGCTCGGCAGAACGAGCTTGGTCTGTAAATTTATGGCCTGTTGTATTAGGCGCCATATCGCTGATCACAACATCAAACGGCATGATTTCAGCAAGTACGTCTTCAAATTCCTGAGAACGCTCAAAGACGTTTTCCTGCATAAAGCGAACGTTTGGCGGAAAGACTGTTTCAGTGGTCTGAATATCAGCACCGATAACAAGTCCTTGCGTACCAACTTTCTCAGCAGCGCCTAAAGACCAGGAACCTGGAGCAGCGCCAAGATCAAGCACCTTCATGCCCTTGGAAAAGATAGCAAAACGCTTATCAATTTCTTTCAGCTTATATACTGATCTTGCAGGGTAATTATCTTTTTTCGCCTGCAAGAAGTAATGATCACGATATTTTTTCATAATAAAACCTGTGCATTTGTACAGTAAAGCGCAGTCAACGCCAAGCGACTTAAAACCAAAAGTCGTAGTATATTACAATGCTGCCATCATATGGTGTTAAAAAAGCAACATAAATGTGGTTGATGCGCGTAGTCACACCAAAGGAGTTCCTTAATGTGACAGGTAATCCGCAATGGATGTAAAGGGAAAGTGAAATTTCTGCAAGTTTAACGCTACCGCGCGTTCAAAGCTGCAAATTGAGGATTCAACCGCAACCCTTCAATAGCGATGCGGGCACATGCCTCTGCATCTGAACCAGCGTGGTGATGCTGAAGCGTAATGCCTAAATGACCGGATACGGTATTCAACTTGTGGTTTACTAACTCCGGCCACACTTGCCGCGCTAACTTAACAGTGCACAAAAAGCGCTCATCCGCTACTGGCATTCCAGCCGCGGTAAGACAGGCAGAAAGAACAGAGCGGTCAAATGATGCATTGTGTGCTGCCACAAAATCTACTCCTTCGAACAGTGGAGTGAACTGCGGCCAGATATCTGCAAACACAGGCTCGTTTTCAACATCTTTCCAGCGAATATTATGTACGCGTACGCAGAACGGGCTGAAATTGCTTCGCGGCGGCTGAACCAGACGGTACAGGCTATCTACAATCTCACCATCTTCTACCCGCACAACCGCAACAGCGCAGGCACTGTCGCGTTTAGCATCAGCTGTTTCAAAATCGATCGCGGCGAAAGTTCCTTTGTATCCAGACATATTATTTGCCCCAAGGAAGTACGGGAACCGTGGATATTGAGTTTTTAGGCGAACCTTCTACCACACGGTCACTATAGGAGAGGTACACAAGCACATTTCGCTTAGCATCGTAGAAACGCACAACCTGCATTGTCTTAAAAAGCAATGAAGTACGTTTTCTAAATACGTCTTCACCATCTTCTTTACCAGCTCGTATACGTGCCGGAATACTAATCGGCCCAATTTGGACACAATCAACAGAAGCATCTGATGTATCTGTCGCAAGCCCTAATGATCCACTTACTCCGCCTTTTTTTGCACGGCTCAAGTAACAGGTAACCCCGTCAATATCTGGATCATCAAAAGCTTCTATAACAATCTTATCGTTAGCGCCAAGCACCTTAAAAACAGTGCTTACGGAACCAATCTCTTCTGCTACAGCAACAGAAGTCATACCAAGCACAATTGCCATGCTCAGTAGTATCGTACGTAATTTCATACGTTCTCCTCTCCGAATAAATTCAAGACAGCGATTCAACCGTAAAAAAAGCATTTTTGCAAGCTTTGCGCGTTTTCCAATACAGGTTCGACCGTATCATTGGAGTTTTTTTTAGTTGATGTACACTGAAACCATATATGCCCTCTGTGTGAAACCTTCGTCTGTATGCAGGTTATATCCACACTATTTTTTACGAGAACAACTAAACAAGGAGATTACCATGCTCCCGGAAATTAATAAGATTCTTCTTGCCACTGACCTTTCCGATGATGCCGGAGCAGCCCTGCGCTACGCCATCAGTCTGTCAGAAAAATATAATGCAGAACTCGTTATGCTCCATGTACTCCCAGATATGAAAGATCAGGTGTACCTGAACTCCGGATTCGACTTTGCTGCTGTATATGATGATAAGACATTAAAAGTACTACTCGATGCAGGCGCCGAAAAAGCCAAAACAACCGTGGCCAGTCTCATGCAAGAGCAATGTGACGAATTAACTGAAGGCAAATCACAATGTGCAAACATTAAGCTTACGCCAATCATTTCTTCCGGCAGTGCAGTTAAAAAAATTACGGAACACGCAAAACAATGTGACCTCGTGGTTATGGGAACCAAAGGACACAGCAAAATTGGCGGTATTCTCGTCGGTAGCGTAGCACAAGGTGTTATTGCCAAAAGCCCTACGCCGGTACTTATCGTTCGTTCAGCATAACTTTCAGATTATCGGAGATAGCCATGCTGCCTCAAATTCGAAAAATCTTGTATGCAACAGACCTTTCCGAGCCTGCTAAAAATGCTCTTGGGTATGCGTTATCCATTGCAAAAGTATATCAGGCAGACCTTCTGCTACTGCACGTTATCCCAGACTGGGCACGAAATGTAACGTTAGGTTCCGGTCTCGACTTCGCGACTATTTATGACGAAGACACATGGCTCAAAATTAAGGACGATGTCCTTAAAGCCAGTATGAAGCATGCAAAGGAACGTATTGAATCTGCCTACGTGCATTACAAGTACGAATTAGAAGCAGCAGGAGTTGCCACCAGTGTGCATGTGCATACCGGACATCCTGTCAGCACCATTCTACAATTTGCAAATGAGGTAGATCTGATTGTTATGGGAACATACGGGCATTCCCGAATCGGCAGTTTTTTTGCTGGTAGTGTCGCTCAAGGCGTCATTGCCAAATCCAGCACTCCAGTCATGGTTGTACATTTAGAGAAAAATGGAACAGCCAACCCGTTGTAATATTCGTACTCAACTAAAAGAGGGTAACGCACTGTGCGCTACCCTCTTTTTTATTACTTTTCCCTACAGAAGCATCACATTCAATAGCTCGCTGTTCTTCCGTTACCTATCTATGTAGATCACACCTACAGCCACTCATACGCCACAAGTCAATATTGCTAACAAAGCTTCGCGCCAAGTGGCACATCCTTGTCTACCCCGCATAAAACTATCTCACCATCTTCATCCGCAAAACCGGTCACAAGACATTCTGACATGATAGGGCCAATCTGCTTTTTAGGAAAATTTACCACCGCCATTATGAGACGCCCTACCAATTCTTCCGGTGTATAATGCTTTGTAATTTGCGCACTGGATTTTCGCAGTCCGATTTCTTCTCCAAAATCAATCTGCAGTACATAAGCAGGCTTACGCGCCTCTTTAAAAACTTCAGCAGAGAGGATTTTACCTACGCGTAATTCCACTTTTTCAAATTCATTCCAAGTAATTGTTTCCATATCTACCTCTCCTCTTTTGTTTCTAACGTAAGCTTTCCACCGATTGATGCTGCAATTATGACCATCATCCCCACAACAACCTGCCAAGAGACCGCTTCCCCGTGCACTATTGCCACAAGCAGGACTGCAAGAGGTGGCGTCAAATAACTCAAGAAGCCAATAACAACCATATTGCCTCCTCTTACAGCCTGACTCCACAAGTAGAAAGAAAGCCCCAGCGGTACGCATCCCAAGTAGATAGCAGCAAAAATATTTTGTGAGGACGGGAACGGCTGAACGGGACTACTCATATATAGCATTGCAGACAATACAGCAGCATACACAGTAAATGCTGTCATGGGGTTCTGCCTGCCTCTTAGATAAGACAAGCCGACTGAAAAACTTGCCCAAATAAGTCCACATGCAAGAGATAACATATACCCCTGCATATACTGTATACTTATGACAAGTTCTTTCCCCGCTGCAATCACTAATGCCGCTCCCGCCATTCCTGCAATTGCCGTCAGGAGTATGCTGAATTTTAATTTCCTGAAGAGCAAAACGGCAGAAAAAACGACGATCCAAAATGACCAAGTGGTTGTTAAAATAGCTGCTTCTGCAAGCGGAGTATTGTTAAGAGCATTGTAATAGACATAGTGGTACCCAAATATTCCCCACAGGCCTAACAATGTCACTTTTACATCGGGAATGTATATTTTAAATGATCGGGTCAGGAGAACATCCTGTGCATATAAAAACAAAGCTGCACTGGTAAAACTGATGACAAGAAGCGTCTCAATATTCATACCTTTCAAGCCGGAACCGGTAGCTGCCGGCAGGCTAGCCCAACACAAAATCGCTCCGAATGCGTACAGATAATATTTCATAAAAAAATCCCCTTGGCTTTGTTCATGAAGAATAAGCAAAGAGGATGTTGTCGTCTTGAATAAAACTGACACGATTACGGACTACACAAGCAGGCGCTGTTTCTTGTATTGTCCCGGAGTAACTCCATATCGTTTCTTAAACTGTCGGGTAAGATGGCTTTGGTCAGATAACCCTGCCTGCATTGCGGCATCGGAAAGAGCCACGCCACCGTCTATAAGATTACGGGCTTTTTCCAAACGCAGTTGTGTAAGGTAAGCATGTGGAGTCATACCTTTTTGCAGGCGAAATAACCGAATCAAATGATAGCTTGTACAGCCAAGCATAGTTGCAAGTTCTTCCAAAAGAATGGGAAAATCGAGGTGAGCGTGGAAGTACTCAATAGCAATTGAAACACGCTTGTCCCCCATATCCCGCACCGGCTTCAGGCTCCGCCCCCCGCATTCAATAAAAAATCGGGAGAAGGTGTTAAGAACAAGTTCATCTGCTTGCAAATCGTCCTGTACGCCAAGCATGTACTCGTGAAAAACAGTAAGATTTTGCCACAGTCCTGCGTGTTCTAAAACTCTGTTTCCCAGCGGAGCCACGTATTCTGTTTCGTAGATATGCGTATACTGCTGCTGAAAAAATTCTTCCGTACAATAAAAACTTCGCAAATGACTGTCGTGTTCATCACAGGATCGGTTGGCGTGAGGAACTCCCGGTTCAATCAAACTGACAGCACCCGTCTGCAATAATTTGTTGCCACCATTTACCGTATAGTGTTCACCAGTTTTTGAATTAAGCCACAGCACGTACGCATCATGTAAATGCTCGCGAAACTGATGCCCTCCAGCACAGGAGAGAATCTCCAGTCCGGCATATCGTGATGGTGGATACACTATATTCATACATTCAATCCTAATCACTTTCCTTAGCAAGAAGCAAGGGGCGCAACAGACCATAGATAATAAAAAAATCTGCCCTCTCAGGCAGATTTTTTTATTCTAACAACTTGTTACCATGTACAGCTAGACCGCTGAGGAGATTTCACCCTTCAGTGCTCTATCTTCTTCCACCATTCCTGCTACTTTTTCAGTAAGTCGCAGAAGCTGGTTAGAGAAACTGGCTTCATTATCGTACCACGCTACCAGCTTAAGCATTGTTCCATCCTGAAGTGCAGTCAACTGCCCATCAACAACAGAACCAAACGTGGAACCATTAAAATCGCACGAAACAAGCGGTTCTTCTGTGTACCCGAGATGCTCGTTTGCTGCTTCACGCAGCACCTTGTTCACAGCGTCTACAGTGGTCGACTTTTCCAGTTCGAAAACACAGTCGATCATTGCCACACTTAATGTAGGAACACGGAAAGCAATCCCCTGCAGTCTTCCTTTCATGTCCGGAATAACTTCTGCCACCGTTTCTGTAGTACCTACAGGGGTGGGAAGCATATTCATATGACACGCACGGGCGCGACGAAGATCTGGGTAATCATCATCCAGCAGCATCTGACGTTGCGTAGCCGGATGGATGGTTGTCATGTACCCTCGTTTTACACCAAAATGCTTATGCAATTGGTGTAACGGGAGTGCCAGACAGTTTGTGGTACACGATGCATTTGAAATAATGTGGTGGTCCGCGCGCAGATCCTGCTCGTTTACACCCATAACAATAGTTACATCTGCTGATGGCGCAGGACAGGCAACAATCACCTTTTTAGCGCCACTAGCCATATGTTGCTGACAATGTTCGCGGGCTGCAAAACAGCCTGCCGCTTCTATTACGATGTCACACTCGCTCCAGTCCCACTCATGATGAGCTTTCTGGGTAGCGGACACAAAAGAGCCGTTCAGCATAAAGCCGCCCTCAACACTTTTGGCGTCCATGAAACGACCATGAACAGAATCGTACCGTAATAGATGCGTCGCATCTTCAGCGGACATGAGATCGTTAACCGTTACAAGGCGCAAGTTCTCATGTCCGGAGAGTAGGCGGGTCAGATACCGGCCAATTCGGCCGAATCCATTAATCCCAATAGTTACAGACATCTCTCCCCCAGCTGAAAAACACTGCATGTCGAACGAATGGGGACCGTTCGACAACCGAAGGGGCTAGGCTTCCCAAATTTCGATGCTTTCTTCGGAGATTTCAATATCTTCGATAAAAGCACTTGCGAATCCTTCTTCACCTTCCGGAACGATGACGACAAACTGAATATCGTGACCATCTGCATGATCTGCAAATGCTTTGAAGCGCTGAGCGGTTTCTGGCAGTGCAAAAAAGTCTTTTGTAACAACGTCAAAAATAAATTTAACGTTCTTTCTGTTTGTTGCCTGCAACTCCGGCATAAAGCCGTTTACTTCTTCAGGTTCATCATATCCTTCAAACCCGTAGGTACGAACATTCTGATAACCGGAATCCAGTAACGCTTCTAATGCGGTTTCTACTAATTCGTCACGCAGTTGTATCACGTCATCATGCATATTTTTCTATGACCTTATAATATATAGTAAAAGATAATCTCCCGTTGCACGCCACACATGCAAAACGGGTCTAGTAATTTCAGCATACACTCGTACTGCATAGCTAATCCCAACTGCCTGGTCAGTCAAGACGAATACTCGCGGGGATTGCGGTTTTTCATCGTATTTTACCTAGTTACTTCTACAATTATTTCTATACTTTTCTGCTCTGCTACCCTGTACCAATTGCAGCTACTACATAAACAGCGGAAGTTTGAGTATAAAACTTCTCTCAAGTACAGCTGTTATATTTTATATCAACCCACCTCATTATCTCCATAAATATTTTTTGATTGCACTATGGAATAATCAGCGTAAAGTGGCTTTTGCCGCCACTGTTTTCTCAAAAATGAAACTGACGTTCTTACTTGATGCTCTTCCTTACGTCTTTTGAGAGCGTTTCAACAGTCCGGCTACTACAAAAATTTATGTGTAATCCCTCTGCAGTACTGCTTGCTGCAGAGGGATTATTACGTCTTTAATGCAATATACCGTATTACACGACTTGCACGGTAGCCTTTTTTAGAATGAGCATGTGCTACAATGTTAGCACTTACTCGTTTTCTATGGAATAATTTGCAGACTATTTTGACTATCATACCAAATCCTCGTAGTCTTGGACTAGGTATGGAGGACTCATGAACTTTCGACAGCTAGAACTTTTCCTTTCCCTTGCCAAAACGCCTAACATTTCTGTTGTGGCGAAAGAGCATTTCCTCACCCAATCTGCTGTTTCAGTTGCCATTAAAGGACTGGAACAGGAACTTAGGGTTCAGCTTTTTGATCGTCTCAACCGTAGACTGAGCTTGAACTCTAACGGGCGGTTACTGCTACAAAATCTCGAGCCTGTTATGGAAAACTTCCATAACGTACTTCATTCGTTTGAAGGAGATTTGCTTACAGGCATTCTGAAAGTAGGAGCCTCGTCAACTATTGCCGACTACATACTACCGCAAATTCTTTTTGAAGTTTCAGACTCGTATAACAAAGTCACCATTGAAACTGTCTTCTCCAATCCGCAGGCTATCATAACAAAGGTAGAAAACGGCGACGTTGATCTTGGACTGGTGGAAAAAGAAATTCCTAACAAACTTCTTATCTATACTCGCCTTTGCGAGGACGATCTCATCATTGTGTCCACAGATGAGAAGCTGGCTAAAAACGGACCGTACGACATTGAAGACTTGCTCGATAAAAAATGGATTATCCGAGAATCGGGTGCCGGAGTTCGAGACGCTCTTGAAGAGTACATGGGTCCGTTAATGAACAAGCTTAATGTGGTACTGGAATTAGATCACACTGAATCTATTAAACGTATTTTACACAACCCGAACACGATTTCCTGTATGTCTCCGTTTGCGATTCAGAGAGAACTGGATAATGGCGAAGTGTTCCCTATTGAAATCAAGGGGCCACCAATCAGCCGTTACTTCTACTCTGTTACTCATAAAGTAAAATATCGCACCCGTTTGCTGGATAAGTTTGAAAAAGCTGTAACCTCGTATCTGGATACAGACAAACTTCTCTACAGGAACTAATGCCAGCGACTTGCAAACTATGACATTCGCACGTAGACTTTTAGTTAGATGATTATCAAAGAGGATAAGCCCAATGTCATGGAATGAACTGGTACTCGTGGTGGGACAAGACTGGATGTTGTTTGGTCTTGCTTTCATTTTATTATTTATGTTTTTACGCCGCACTCTGCGCGTAGGTGGCTTCTTAGGATTCACCGGAGTTATTACTACTATCATCCTCCTGTGCATGCTTTCATGGATGCAGTGGAACAGATATCAAGTTTCCAACTCTATTGTACAGATTATCCAAACAGATAATCCCACATTCAGAATCCTGACCCCAGCTCAGGAACCAATCTTTAAACCTGTCGTCGTTACCATTGATAATGTTCGATATGTTACAGATGCCAACAACGAGAAATCGCAGAAATATCTGCCGTGGCGAGTCATCGCCATGCCTAAGTAAAGTATCGTAAAAAGCCCACCGGTTGGTGGGCTTTTTTTATCGACATAACATCCATATTACGCACTTCTTTGCTCCCTGCAAAAGATGCTGAGATACGCTGCCGAACAAGTAGGCATCGCTACGGGTAACTCCACGTCGCCCCATTACCAGCGTGCTATAATTTCCTTTCTTTAATTCTTTCAAAATAGTTTTGGCGATCAAGCGCTTCCGTTCCGTATCTTCCAACGGCTCATCACGTTCATCCAGTGTAACAAATTTATTCACGACACATGCAGGGTCAAGCTCGGAATGCTTTAATTCTTCCACTATCTTGTCGTGTAATCGCATTTGCTTTTCATGTGCCTTGGCACATTCATTTTTCCAAGCGCTTGTATCAGGAAAAAGAGAACAAGATGGCAACTGCTCTACCGTCAGCACCAGAATAGAATATCTTCCTCCGCACTTGTCCGCGATCAGCTCCATTAATTCCCGACAATACCTGAGGGCTTCACGAGCACTCTGACTGGCATCATATGCCACAAGAATTCGCAGTTCTTTCACTGTACATCTCCTTTCAGAATACAACGGACTTCTGCCGCTTATTCAGAAAAAGTGTATCTCTCCGGTAATATTCTTTGCATGATAACTATAGTGTTATACTATTCCAGCAAGTTCATTCAAACCATAGTACAATTCATGCTTCGACTTTTAGATTATTACAGGAGTATATTATGGAAAATAAATTTAAGCAGATGTTGCAGAATAGACGGGCAATCAATTTTTTTGATTCGGAACGGGATGTGCCGGATGCATTGCTTAGAGAGCTAGTGGAAGACGCAACACATTCTCCATCAAGCTTTAATCTGCAGCCATGGAACCTCATGATACTGCGAGATAAAGACGAAAAAATGCGCTTGCAAAAACTTGCAATGAATCAACCGAAAGTCAGCGAAGCACCTGTCACACTCATAGTTCTTGCAGATACTAAAGCGTGGGCTAAAGAGAACGATGCTTTTAACATCGTACTAAATCATAAATTGAGTGACGGGGAATTGAAGGAGGAACAAAAAGATTGGTTTTACGGCGTATGCGGACGCCTTTACGGTCAGTCTCGAGATTTCGAGCTGGCATTTGCCGTAAAAAATGCGGGGTTCTTTGCCATGTCTTTAATGTATGCAGCCACGGCTAAAGGAATTCAAACACACCCAATGGACGGGTTTGATCATGACGCAGTGAAAAAAGAATTTAATATTCCAGATAACTATTGGATTCCACTACTGATGTCTGTTGGCTATCACGCAAAGAATGCAGAAATTTTACCGATCAAAAAACGTAAGTCGTTTGATGAACTGGTTCTTTCTTTTGATTAATATTTTCTGCGGTGGGCAGATATATGCCCACCGCAGAAAATGATCTTATAAATTTGCTCTGTCTGCTAATTCCAGACACATGTCCGCTTTGTTAAGCGTATAAAGATGGATGCCAGGTGCACCGCCATCAACAAGCTGTCGAATCTGGTTCACGGCAAATTTCAATCCGGCCTCTTTTACAGCCTCATCCCCACCCTTTGCATTTGCTTCTTCCAAAGAAAGATAGAGCTGACCTGGAATATTTGCACCGCACAAAGTTAAAATACGACGGATGGAACCAAGAGATTGAATAGGAAGGATGCCCGGGATTACAGGCTTATTAATTCCGTTGCTTCGCAGGCGTGAAACAAAATCAAAATATTCACGAACATCAAAGAACAGCTGAGTAACAACAAAGTCACTGCCTGCATCAATTTTAACGCGTGTGTAGTGCAGATCATCTGCAAAAGTTTGAGATTCCGGATGGGCAGCAGGATACCCCGCAACGGAAACACCGAAATCCGGATGTTCATTACTCACAAGCTCTACGAGATCAGACGCGTATCTAAACTGCTGGTCCGTCCAACTAAATTTTTCATCAGCAGGGCAATCACCACGCAAAGCTAATACGTTATGTACGTCAGCTTCCCGCAGCTTATTAATAAACCCGTTTATTTTTTCTTTTGAAGCACCTACACAAGTAAGATGTGCCATTGGTTCGATACCGGCATCATGCTTCATGCGTGAAGTAATTTCGAGGGTGTTATCCTGTGTAGAACCACCTGCACCATACGTTACAGATGCGAACAATGGATTAAGCGCCTTCAAGCGATCCACGGTAGCGAAAAAAGAATCCCACTGTTTTCTCTCTTTCGGTGGAAAAAATTCAAGCGAATAAAAAGGCTTACTCTGACTCTGAATGGCATCAATAATTTTCACAAAACTACCCTCAACATTTCTATTTAAACAACCCAGTTTCACATTTTCATCATGTGATGACCCTTTATATATCAAGAGAACTTGATATGTCAATATTTAAATATAGTCATTTAGTTTCGAGTAGACAGACCTTCCAGTGAGGAGTATTAAACATGTAAGAAAAACATAGAACTTACATAAAGGGGCTGTACTTCTCATGCATGCTTGGCAGATTATCTATTTGGTTGCAGTTGTTGCTCTTGCAGCTTTTGTACTAATTCGTTCTCCACAGGGAACAGCTGGAAAAGTTTTGACTTTTATGCTTAACTGGCTTGCACCGTACATTTCGATAACCATTGCTTTTGTCGCAATTTTTCAGCAAGGCTTTTTGCCTGCGATTCCATTTTTTGCCCTTGCCGGCTTCTGTTTTATCACGTTCTTAAAACGAAGCACCAACGCAAGCGTGGAATAAACAACTACTTAGTAGATACCTTAACGTATCCTAAATGATTTACTACCGTCGCATAGCACTTCTAGTTGTAGCTGCTTTCATTCTAGTTTGCATCTCAACTCTTCCGCTTAAAGCTGAGGTCAGCTGGACTACAGTTGCCAAAGGATTGTCTTTGGCTGAAATTCCTGTAGAAAACGGCGACCTTACTTCTCCTGCGATTACCGCCCTGCGCATTTCTCCCAATGACTATGAATTCATGCTGCTCATGCGTTCCAAGGAAGGCGATTCCTTCACTCCGGAACAATGGGCAGCACGCTATAAGCTTACAGCACTTATAAATGCCTCCATGTACCTTCCGGACAATTCTAAAAGTACAGGGTACATGCGTGACAAAGAACATACGAACAACGGATTCATCCACAACAGCTTCGGATCGTTCTTTGTTGCAAACCCCACACGAAAAGGGATTCCGGCTGTAGACATCATAGATAGACACCAGCAACGGCACAGCAACCTGCTTCCTAACTATTCTACTGTAATACAAAACTATCGACTTTTTTCCGCATCACGAACACCTTTGTGGCCGGAAAAAGCTAGTGAAACGTCCATTGCAGCCGTCGCAAAGGACACCATCGGTAACATTGTATTTATCCATTGCCGCACACCAATGACGGTACGAAAGTTTACAAAACGGCTTCTAGAATCTCAACTAGAGCTGGTATCCGCCATGTATGTTGAAGGTGGGCCGGAAGCAAGTATGTATCTGAAGACATCAAAAATTTCGCGCACTTGGGCAGGACGCTATATTGGAGATTTTTGGAATACTGAAAATAAACAATGGAGTCTGCCAAACGTCTTAGGCATCCGCGCAAAGGTTGATCGCTAGTTACTTGATTTTGCATTCATGCCTTGGTAGTTCTTCAGCAGGTCTTCAAAAATGCTACGTCACGTAGACGCTTTTTTAGACCCAAAACGTTCAAACACACGTTACCTGTCGGTAGCGATACAAATACTTATTTACGTTAGGAGAGCGCATATGCCTCTTTATGATTTTGAATGCCAGAAGTGTAACGAAGTGTTCGAAGAAATTGCTTCTTCCGACTGTACTTCCGGAGAAACTTGCCCAGCATGCGGAAGCACTGACACAGTTCGTATGCTTTGCGCTCCAAGCCCTATCCCAGGCAGCGGCGTAGACCGTATACCAAGCACACTCATGCGCGGTGGCGGAGCCAAATTTGAAAAAGTAGCCATGCCGAAAAAACCAATTCCAAGATCAAAACCTGTCTGCCCATCTGGTGGATGCGGTGGCTGCCCAGGCAGTTCCAGTAATTAAAAAAAAAGAGCCGAAGCATTTTTGCTTCGGCTCTTTTTTTTTAATTACGTACTATAATGATTGTCCACGCCTGCGCGTCCTACGCTGCTGAGGTCGACTTTCTGCTACATGCGGATCGACATGCACAAGTGCATCTGCAACATCGAACTCGCTGCTTTGAAGTAGTGACTCAACTTTATCTGCGATTGCATGGCCTTCCTCTACGGAAATAGCACCATCGACAGAAATATGCAGATCAACAAACACTGCAAGCCCCTGATAACGAGTTCGCACCTTGTGTACGTCCTTTACTCCTTCGACAGATGCTGCCAACCGTTTCAAGCTGTCAACAGTATCCGTTGAAACACCCTTATCAACCAGTTCGTTCACAGCAGGCATTGTAACTTCCCAAGCTGCATGCATAATAAAGAACGCTACAATGATTGAACCCACAAGATCTACCCAATGCAATTCCGGAAACAACAGCGCAACAAGTACAGACGCACCTGCAGGAATAGAGCTAAGTGCATCACTGCGATGGTGCCACGCGTTAGCCACAACTGATGGAGCCTTATGCAGCCGACCGTAATGCGCTGTCCATCTGTACAAAATTTCTTTCACAATAATCGAAGCCAAAGCAGCCCACAGAGCCACGAGCTTTACGTGTCGTAAATGTTGCTCAGAATATGCAATAGACGCATCAACAACAATACCGATGGCAACGGCGGCTAGCAGAAGCCCAATTCCGGCGGTAATCAGTGTTTCATATCGCTGGTGTCCGTACGGGTGTGCATCATCTGGAGGTGCAGTCCACATTCGAACCCCAACCAGTAAAGAAACATCCGTCACCAGATCAGAAAGACTGTGAATACCATCCGCGGTAACGGCTCTACTGTTACCCATAATACCCGCAACTATCTTTACTGCGGCAAGAAGGACGTTAACAATAAGCCCTACCCAAGTAACTCTAGAAACAGCAGCGACTTGTTCTGCTCGTTTAGCTTCTTCTGTCATACGTCATCCATAAAGGTACAATGCAGGCTATTACAGCGTTACATTTTGAAAATTCATGTCCATTAAATCATAGAAAAGAAGTGATTCTGAAGGAGTATTCCAACATAGCGTTTTAAGAACTTCATTAGCTTGTAGAGAGGCTGCCATCGCAACTAAAGGAGCTGGAGTACCAAGCACATCTTCAGCAGCACTGCCAGTACCCAGTAGTTCTGCCGGACCAGTCTTTCCTGGCATAATAGTTCCAACGTACCCGCTTAAACCAGCAACAGCAGCGGTAACCAAAGGAACATTACAAACTGTAGCTGCCTTTTGCAAATCAAGGCGTGTCTCCAATCCACCGAGACAATCAACTACAATATCGACATGTTTTGCATAATCAATAAGAGCATCACCGCGTAAAAAGTGGTCAACGCCAATAAAGTTAATAGTAGGATTCACGCAACGCAGGCGTTTCTCAGCTCTTTTCGCTTTCTTTTCACCTAGAGATTCAAAGGTAGCATTTAATTGACGATTTAAATTGGTTGGCTCAAAAAAATCACCATCGGCTCCAACTATAGTTCCCACACCAAGTCGAGCCAACTGCTCAATAACATGTCCACCCAAGCCACCAAGGCCAACAACAAAGGCTTTGGAGCTGAGTAGCTTATGTTGATCCTTCATCGAAATAATCGAAAAATTTCGAACATATCTTTCTGGAAAAATTTCTTGTTCCAACGCTGCTTTTTCAATTTCAATAAATGGAGTTCCTTCTGCCTTAGAAAAAGTCTCCACAGCCCGAACAGTAAGAATAGAAACAGTTTCACCGTTTGGCAAAGCCAACGGCTCACTTGCTTCCTTAATAGCATGAGATAGAACAAAATTCGAATTCATATAACATACACTCCCTTCGTATACCTAATCACATCAACACTGTGTACGCAAGGCGGTTAGATGTATTTCGAATTAAAAAGATGTAATATCTATGGAATGTAACACTGTTATTATTGGAACAGCCATATAGAACCTTCGAACACGTTATATGAAATGTTGTACTCAGTAGTTATGCACAAAAAGTAATAGAAGCCTTGCAGCACTAAACGTACTCATTAACATTATGGAAGAGAAATAATCTTTGTTCCACAGGGTGTGTAATACAATTTCATCACCTACAAATAAAAAGTACTTTGTTCTTTCTGGTTACTTACTATCGCTAATTATTTCCAATAATTTTATGCTCTCCTTATCTATTTCTCCTCCACGTATAGACGAAAAACTACGGCTACCCCCTGATTTAACAAAACCGTTCATAAGGTAGTACACATCTATTCGTCGCCCTCTCCTCTTATGACTTGCATTGAATGAAAAAAGCTCGGGCTTTGGTCTTGGTCTTGGTCTTGGTCTTGGTCTTGGTCTTGGTCTTGGTGAAAAACACGCCATGCTTAGCCAGTTAAAGCAATTTCATATTCGTAACTTAAATTTTTGTAGTTATTTGATCGGCATCATTTTTTCTAGCTGAGTAGGCAAAGTGAACTTCTTTTGGTCTTCGTGAATATTCAGAGAACCATTATGCAGCGATATCATCATGCAGGTAAAGCTCAGCGAATGGAAAAAGGCTCAAGGTGTGGGCACGAAAGGTATATACAAAGGCAACGCTCAACCTAAGATATCCCACCCTCAAGAAGCATACGAAGGACGGAAGTACTGCCCACTACGCAGCCCATTTTCCCTCCCTTTACTTCACGCTTCTGTGTTTATTCATAGCATCTTTTTTAGTGCACAGTATGACTACTGGGATAAATGCTACATCTCCATGACCATTTCATGAATAACTTCAAAAAGAGGACCTACTACATCACGTATTAAAGCGTAGGGAATGGAGGGGTCGTGGTCAGCTTCAAGCTCCGAATGCCCTTTGCCGGCTGACATTGGAACACTTTGAGGCAACCACAGACCTTGAAAGCAACCATCCAACGGCTCACAATAGAAAAGACGCGCTCCCCCTCATTCATGCCTTCGAATTGAGGTCTTTCCTCTCGGCATTGTTTTTTATGTCTAATCAGGCAAAGCGAGCTTTGTTTGAATCACCGAGAATTTTCTGAAAGTCATCACGGAAAAAGGTACCGATGGAAGCATCGCGTTATGCATTCTGAAAATAGTAAGATAGCAGTAGGGTTAGTTAGAAAAAACTTAGAATGGCTTATATTATATTGCGTTTCTGGGATTATTCACGGCATTGTTTTTAGTATTCAGTACATCATAGGAAAAATGCTGTGCCACCATGATCATTCCGTGAATGATTTCAGAAAGAGGATGCATGGGATCGCGCGTTCAAGCTCGCGGAATGGAAAGGGGTGGGAGCTTGCTCACCCCGTCCCCCCGCGGGAGCGTGGAAAGGGGAAGCTTGGGACTTGGTCTCAGTCAAAACAACTGGAATATCAAAAGCAAAAAGAACAGCAGACATTACTAGCCAGATGAAAACAACAAAAGCCTATTCTGCTAAAAGGATCTAAAAGCAAAAGCAGTGGAGACAGGAAAGACAAGAACAGTAATCTAAGATAGTCGGCTTTTCTAACATGCAAACAACACTACGCTGTTCTTAATCTATTGAACGAACAAGCGACAGTTAGCACTAAGGTCATGATTCCGTCAGAGCTGACAGCCAGTGGAAGCAATCAGAATGGAAACAATGTCAGCAGGTAAATGGAACCTATGGTTGAAACGAAGATGAATTGAAGAGAAAGGCAAAGAACTCAACCAAGCTCCACTCTACAGGCAGCAACGCTTTTTGATTTCATAGAATAGTTTGGCCTGCGGCGTGCCGCCTTGGACCAAACCTCGCGCCCGATGGGCGCTCTTCGGCTTCGCCGCGGCTCTTATCGCCTGTGGGAAAGCAGGTTGAGCTATACAAACAGAAAAAGCCCGTTAGCTATAAAGCTAACGGGCTTTTTGAAATAAATCTTGGCAGCGACCTACTTTCCCACAGGCTCCCCTGCAGTATCATCGGCGATGGTTGGCTTGACTTCCGAGTTCGGAATGGGATCGGGTATACCCCAACCTCCATGGCCACCAAGAAAAATATGTCGGGTCAGCGCTTTGGAAAGGCGGTAATATTTACCTTACTGCCACGTCAAAGGACGAACCCTAAAATATTAATCTAATAGGGAGGAAAAGAATGATTTAGTGTAGAAAAATAAGGCTCACGGACTATTAGTACTGGTTAGCTGAAGGCATCACTGCCCTTACACACCCAGCCTATCAACCTGGTGGTCTACCAGGGTCCTTTAGCTCATAAATGAGAGGGAGATCTTATCTTAAGTGAGGCTTCCCGCTTAGATGCTTTCAGCGGTTATCCCTTCCGAACGTAGCTACTCAGCTATGCCGTTGGCACGACAACTGACCCACCAGAGGTTCGTTCACCCCGGTCCTCTCGTACTAGGGGCAACTCCTTTCAAATCTCCTACGCCCACAGCAGATAGGGACCAAACTGTCTCACGACGTTTTAAACCCAGCTCGCGTACCACTTTAAACGGCGAACAGCCGTACCCTTGGGACCTGCTTCAGCCCCAGGATGTGATGAGCCGACATCGAGGTGCCAAACCGCGCCGTCGATGTGAACTCTTGGGCGCGATCAGCCTGTTATCCCCGGCGTACCTTTTATCCAATGAGCGATGGCCCTTCCATGCGGAACCACCGGATCACTAACACCAACTTTCGTTCCTGCTCGAGATGTCTCTCTTACAGTCAAGCTCGCTTATGCGTTTGCACTCAACGACTGGTTTCCAATCAGTCTGAGCGAACCTTTGTATGCCTCCGTTACTCTTTAGGAGGCGACCGCCCCAGTCAAACTACCCACCAGACACTGTTTCCTAACCGGATAACGGTAGAGGATTAGAGCCTTAGACTAGCAAGGGTGGTATTTCAAGGTTGGCTCCACAAACACTGGCGTGCCTGCTTCAAAGCCTCCCACCTATCCTACACATGCTAGCCCAAAACCCAATGTCAAGCTATAGTAAAGGTGCACAGGGTCTTTCCGTCTTGCTGCGGGTACACGGCATTTTCACCGCGAATTCAATTTCACCGAGTCTGTAGTTGAGACAGTGCGGAGATCGTTACGCCATTCGTGCAGGTCGGAACTTACCCGACAAGGAATTTCGCTACCTTAGGACCGTTATAGTTACGGCCGCCGTTTACCGGGGCTTCGGTTCGCTGCTTCGCCGAAGCTAACAACTCCCCTTAACCTTCCGGCACCGGGCAGGCGTCAGTCCATATACGTCGTCTTACGACTTTGCATAGACCTATGTTTTTAGTAAACAGTCGCCACCGCCATTTCTCTGCGGCTCTCCGTTGCTTTGTTTCGCGAGGAAACTAACAACAAGGAGCACCCCTTATCCCGAAGTTACGGGGTCATTTTGCCGAATTCCTTAACTACAGTTCTCTCGAGCGCCTTGGATTACTCATCCCGCCCACCTGAGTCGGTTTGCGGTACGGTTTGCATAGACTAAACTTAGAAGCTTTTCTTGGAAGCATGGACTCAACACCTTACGTTCTTGCGAACTCCGCATCGTGTCTCAGGCATGTAGAGGTACGGATTTGCCTATACCTCAACCCTACGCACTTGCACTGGCTATTCCAACAGCCAGCGTGTCTATCCTACTCCGTCCCTCCATCGCACATCTATACAAGTACAGGAATATTAACCTGTTTCCCATCGACTACGCTTTTCAGCCTCGCCTTAGGGGCCGACTAACCCGGGGCAGATTACCTTTACCCCGGAAACCTTGGGCTTACGGCGGATGGGTTTCTCACCCATCTTATCGTTACTCATGTCAGCATAATCACTTCTCTACCGTCCAGCATGCTTCACAGCACACCTTCAACCAGTAGAGAACGCTCTCCTACCACCAGCACAAAGTGCTGATCCGAAGCTTCGGCACCATACTTAGCCCCGTTACATTTTCGGCGCAGAATCTCTAGACCAGTGAGCTATTACGCTTTCTTTAAAGGATGGCTGCTTCTAAGCCAACCTCCTGGCTGTCTAGGAAATTCCACCGCCTTTTCCACTGAGTATGGATTTGGAGGCCTTAGCTGTCGGTCTGGGCTGTTTCCCTTTCGACTACGGCCCTTCTCAGTCGCAGTCTGACTCCCGAGGATCATTTATACGGTATTCGGAGTTTGATAGGGTTTGGTAAGCTGGTGAGCCCCCTAGCCCTGTCAGTGCTCTACCCCCGTTAAACTACCTCGAGGCTATACCTCAATATATTTCGGAGAGAACCAGCTATCACCAGGTTTGATTGGCCTTTCACCCCTATCCACAAGTCATCCAAATCGTTTTCAACCGATACTGGTTCGGTCCTCCACTCAGTTTTACCTGAGCTTCAACCTGCTCATGGATAGATCACCTGGTTTCGGGTCTAATCCACTGTACTTGTCGCCCTTATCAGACTCGCTTTCGCTACGGCTCCACTTTCGCTTAACCTTGCACAGTAGATTAACTCGCTGACTCATTATGCAAAAGGCACGCGGTCACATCTCAAGGATGCTCCCACAGCTTGTAGGCAACTGGTTTCAGGTTCTATTTCACTCCCCTAACAGGGGTTCTTTTCACCTTTCCCTCACGGTACTGGTTCACTATCGGTCACTAGTTAGTACTTAGCCTTGGAAGATGGTCCTCCCAGATTCCCACGGAGTTTCTCGTGTTCCGCGGTACTCAGGAACAGTCAGTGTCATGTTCGACTTCAGGTACGGGACTTTCACCCTCTACGGTCAAGCTTCCCAGCTTGTTCCCCTATCTAATAATGAATCACTTGATGACTGCCCTACAACCCCGCCATGTCGAAACATGACGGTTTGGGCTATTCCCCGTTCGCTCGCCGCTACTAAGAGAGTCTCGTTTGATTTCCTTTCCTCGGGGTACTGAGATGTTTCACTTCCCCCGGTTAGCCTCTCTAAACCTATGTATTCAGTAAAGAGATAACGGGACATAACTCCCGCTGGGTTTCCCCATTCAGAAATCTATGGGTCAAAGGATGTTTGGCTCCTCACCATAGCATATCGCAGCCTACCACGTCTTTCATCGCCTTCTAGTGCCAAGGCATCCGCCAGTTGCCCTTAATAACTTATTTTTCTACGGACATTCTTTTCCGTCCCTATCGATTGTAAAAGAGCAGAAACCCGAAGGTTTCAGCCAAGTATAATACTTGGATTGTAACCACTACTTATCATTTAAGTAATGACGACTACCAAAAATTTACTTGTAAAAGAACTGTATGCTGTTCCACCAAAATGGTGGAGGCGAACGGGATTGAACCGTTGACCCCCTGCGTGCAAGGCAGGTGCTCTCCCAGCTGAGCTACGCCCCCACTTGGGTAGATGGTGGGCCTGGGAAGATTTGAACTTCCGACCTCACGCTTATCAGGCGTGCGCTCTAACCAACTGAGCTACAGGCCCATTCAGCCTAATGACAAAAGAATCGCCTGCCGGCGGCACTTTAGTTACAACAATCTTCCTCATTAGGAAGTTACTGTGTCATTTAGTTGTAAAGAGCATGCGACCATAAGTTGGTCAACGCAAAACTCTTTGCAATTAAATAGCGAATCGGATTATTTTTCTTTAAAGGAGGTGATCCAGCCGCAGGTTCCCCTACGGCTACCTTGTTACGACTTCACCCCAATCATCAGCCCCACCGTAGACAGCTGCCTCCATTGCTGGTTAGCTCACTGGTTTCGGGTAGAACCAACTTTCGTGGTGTGACGGGCGGTGTGTACAAGGCCCGGGAACGCATTCACCCTGGCATGCTGATCCAGGATTACTAGCGATTCCGACTTCAAGGAGTCGAGTTGCAGACTCCTATCCGGACTGGGATGCACTTTATGGGATTAGCTCCACCTCACGGTATCGCAACCCTTTGTATGCACCATTGTAGTACGTGTGTAGCCCCAGGCGTAAGGGCCATGATGACTTGACGTCGTCCCCACCTTCCTCCCGGTTAACCCGGGCAGTCTCCCTAGAGTGCCCAACATTACTTGATGGCAACTAAGGATAGGGGTTGCGCTCGTTGCGGGACTTAACCCAACACCTCACGGCACGAGCTGACGACAGCCATGCAGCACCTGTCACTGCATTCCCCGAAGGGCACTGTCTAATTTCTAGGACATTCGCAGGATGTCAAGCCTGGGTAAGGTTCTTCGCGTTGCATCGAATTAAACCACATACTCCACCGCTTGTGCGGGCCCCCGTCAATTTCTTTGAGTTTCAGCCTTGCGACCGTACTCCCCAGGCGGGGTACTTAACGCGTTAACTACAGCACCGAAGGTCAAGCCTCCGACACTTAGTACCCATCGTTTACGGCGTGGACTACCAGGGTATCTAATCCTGTTTGCTCCCCACGCTTTCGCTCCTCAGTGTCAGTAATAGTCCAGGAAGTCGCCTTCGCCACCGGTGTTCCTTCTGATCTCTACGGATTTCACTCCTACACCAGAAATTCCACTTCCCTCTCCTATACTCTAGCGATGCAGTATCAAATGCAATTCCACGGTTGAGCCGTGGGCTTTCACATCTGACTTACAAAGCCACCTACGAGCGCTTTACGCCCAGTGATTCCGATTAACGCTTGCACCTTCAGTATTACCGCGGCTGCTGGCACTGAATTAGCCGGTGCTTCCTCTAGAGGTACCGTCAATTACTAGGAGTATTATTCCTAATAGGTTTCTTCCCTCTTGACAGGAGTTTACGATCCGAAAACCTTCATCCTCCACGCGGCGTCGCTGCGTCAGACTTTCGTCCATTGCGCAATATTCCCCACTGCTGCCTCCCGTAGGAGTCTGGGCCGTGTTCCAGTCCCAGTGTGGCAGGCCACCCTCTCAGGCCTGCTATTCATCGTTGCCACGGTAGGCCGTTACCCCACCGTCTAGCTAATGAAACGCGGACTCATCTACTGGCGAGAGCTTTCAAGAAGAGGCCCCCTTTCCCGTTTCCAGCGTATACGGTATTAGCAGTCGTTTCCAACTGTTGTCCCGTACCAATAGGTAGATTATCCACGCGTTACTCACCCGTGCGCCACTCTACTCGTTTCCGAAGAAACTTTCGCGTTCGACTTGCATGTGTTAGGCACGCCGCCAGCGTTCAATCTGAGCCAGAATCAAACTCTCCAGTTTAATAATTCTGTATTGAATTGTCCGTTACCGAAGCAACGAACAACGCTAGCTGATCTCTAAATCAATCCGATTCGCTATTTAATTGTCAAAGAGCTTTTTAATAAAAGCTCCACTCGGCTCGTTAGCCTTGTGTCGAGTTGGCGTTTATGCCACCCGGCCGCTAAGCTGTCAACAACTTTCTGAAATTTAATTTCTTCCGTTGTGCGACGAACCCTTGTCTCGCGGCGTGGAAAAGGGTTTAGACTTTCCTCCGCTCGCTGTCAAACCCTTTTTAAAAGTTTTTTTCAAAACATTTAAAATCAGATTTGGAACAAGAAACTTAGCTATAAAAGAACAAACGCTGCTTTGTGTCGCAACGTCAGAAAGCTTCTACGTAAATGACACTTCCCCGTCAACGTAAAACTATGTTTTTCTGATAATCTTATACAAGGCATAATGCGCGTCTTTTTTTCATGTAATAAATTCAGTATATTAATAAATTATGTATATAATTTTTACAGTAGCTTTTATTGCTATGTATTCTAGGTATTGGTACCAATTCATACTGGCTCTCAAATCATAACATTATATAGGACGGATCTTTTCTATGACAAAGCGCGAAGCTGAACGCCTGAGGCAAGAATTTGAAAAAGGTATATACGTAAAGAAAAGCACAACCATTATGTGTGTGGCCTTTGCTCTCTGCCTCGGGGTGTTCCTTGGAAACTTGCTTACTGTCATATACTCTGCTCAACCCCCTGCACAACAGACAAGAGCAGTCCAACAAACACAGCCAAAGCAACCTCAAGTCTCACAGGCACAGGCTTCAAGAATTATTGATCTTGAACGCCTGACTCGCAATGAACCGGATAATGTTAGCGCATGGCAACAACTTGGTAACGCGTACTATGATGCCAACCGCCCTGAAAATGCTATATCTGCCTACAACAAGGGCCTTGCTCTTGACGATACATCAGCTGATGTATGGACAGACCTTGGCACTATGTACCGCCGCACTGGTCAATACCAAAAGGCCATCGAGAGTTATAACAACGCGCTGAAGATTGACCCGATACATGCAAATGCCCTTTTTAATAAAGGGGTTGTTTACGTGCATGACTTGAAACAAAAAGAAAAAGGAATTGTTGCATGGGAAGAACTGCTTGCTTCCAACCCATCTGCAAAAACTCCTCAAGGCCAGCCGCTTAAAGAGTTTATTGACGCACATAAAAAGTAATTTTTTTCCGAGGAAAAACGCTGTTAGCAACCGCTAACGGCGTTTTTCTTTTGAATTATGGACATTTATTTACCATCGTTCTATGGTCGCTACATCTAGCAACTCAGATAAATATAACGGTGAACTATATGCTCCCTACTCTTTTACGTTTCCGAAAAACACTTTTCTGTTTCGCATCATGTTGTGTTTTAGTTGCCCTCTGCCTGCCTTCACTTAGTGAAACTCTCAACTCCGGACGTCGAGTACCTGTCGCGTACGATATCTTTTTTGAAGATACCCCGACAGCTTCCATCTCTCAAGTTGCTGCCCCCCAGTTCAGTAACGTATTTACGCCACTTGGCCAGACCCCCATTCCCCACTCAGTTAAACGAGCATGGATTCGTATATCTATTCCTATTGAACAAATCGAAAGATGGCGCATGAACGGTTTCTTTCCATTCATGCAGTTCGGTGGGATAGTGCGCCGCCCGACAACTCTTTTCTATAGACCGGCAAATAATCCCCAACGGTGGCAATCGTCAGCCATATCCCGTTGCCATATTCCGCTTCCGGATGCTTCAAAGTCCGGCCTTGCTGAATACTACTTGCGGGTAGATGGCAAACCCGGCATCTGGTTCACCCCTGAAGTAACGTTGAAAAGTACCGCAATGCCGACCTTTATCACATCACTGGTCTTCTGGCTCCTTATCGGGCTTACCCTTGGAATTGCGGGGCTTAACTTCTTTCTTGCTGTATTCACTAAAGCCGAGAGTTGCTTCTGGCTTTGTATCTATACGCTACTCACAACCACCTACTACACGTTTGGATTTTTACCCTCCACGGCAGCCGGACTTGAATTCTCCACTGCGTGGACTATTCTTTTACCAGGACTAGCGCTAATCATCCTTCCTCATATTGGCCGCAATCTCTTCTACAGTGTAGAGTGCCCACGGCTTATTGATGCTCAGCTTTGGGGGCTTTCCCTGCTTGGCTTACTTGTTGCTGTTTTCCCGCTTATTCCCGGTCTTTCAAGCTCATTACACTATCTTTCTCTATGGCCTGCCCTTGCAGGTCTTGGTGCCATTCCCGGCTATGCCGCGATTACTCGAAAGATCCCTGGCGGTAGAAGATTTACAGCGGGCTGCCTGCTGACTGCATTAGGGAGCATGATCGCAATATTACCTGCTAACTCAGCAGATATTGCAGGAATTCTTCAGCTTATGCCTTTTGCTGGCGTAGCCATGGGCCTCATGATTCTTACACCAATAGCCTTGCACGGTTCCAGACTTCAGACACAGTGCGTTCCAAAACCACTTGGTCCACACCCAAAATTTACACCTGAGAATCTCATACAGAAAATTAGTCATGACTTGCAATCACCGTTGGTTACAATTGCTAACATGGGTGAAAAATTAAGCGACATCAACATTCCTGAAGAAGGAGAACACGCACTGCGCACATTGCAAACCGCTACGCATGTTCTGCAACTACAACTGAAGGATCTACTCGACCTGAACAGAGCTGATAATCATCGGTTAACGTTAAAGAAACGTAGCTTTGACCTGCAAAGCCTGTTGAAAGACGCATACAATATAATGCTACCGCACACTGAAGAAAAGGGACTTACGCTTACATGGAAAATAGCGCCCAATCTTCCAGTTCACTATGTCGGTGACTCGAGCCGTCTTATTCAGATATTATTAAACCTGCTCGGAAACGCTGTTCGATTCAGTGATTCCGGTTCAATCAGCATAACTGTTTCCAGTCTTGATTCTTCAAAAGATACCGCGCAACTTTTGGTCACAGTAAAAGACCAGGGACGAGGTATCCCACTTCAGAATAAATATGATGTGTTGGACAGATTCTGCCAAGAGCCTGAGGAGAATTCAGGTAAGTACTGTGGCTCCGGTCTTGGGTTAAGCGTAACAACAGAGCTTGTTCATTTGATGGATGGCTTCTTATGCATAGAGTCTGAGCCTAATGTCGGCACAACAGTCTCCTTTACTGTGCGTCTTGAAAAATTCGACAAAACAAAACGAGACTATCCAAGTACAGGCGTACACCCTTCGCCTCTCCAAGACTCTATCGCTGAAGATGGTGAAGCTGAAATCCCGCAGCTGCTTATTATTGAGACTCGAACGGCACCTTCTGAATCAATTCAGGAACTTCTTGATCCAGACGTATTCCATGCTCATGAGGTAACTTCTTTTGATGCAGCAATCACCACATACGAAGCATTCACAGTTGATGCGGTTATTGTTGCAGCTGAGCTGACTGAAGACGCCATCAATATTCTGTCACAGCTTTTTGAAATTGATAAAAAAATTGATTGTCCTTCAGCGCCTGCCATCGCCATTGCAAACAGCCCTGTCAGTGCCGAATTACTTTGTGATTCTGGATATTCTGAATCATTACCTTCACCTGCTACAAGTAATGAACTACTTGCCGCACTGGCAACACTTGGCTTGTACAAACTTCCTCTCGAATCTACCGAATCTATAAATCAAAACCTTGAAGATAATGATTACGAATTTGATGACGAGTTTGAAGAAATTGATGACGTTCCGGTTCTAGAGCCACTATCTCTCTCTGGATTAGATTTAATATCTGAGCCAGAGCCAGAGCCAGAGCCAGAGCCAGAGCCAGAGCCAGAGCCAGAGCCAGAGCCAGAGCCAGAGCCAGAGCCAGAGCCAGAGCCAGAGCCAGAGCCAGAGCCAATAAATCTCCTGCCGGAAAACATAATTCAAGAAGAAGTTTCACCGGAGATTGATGACCCAATCGTTCCTGAGCCAAGCGCACTGTCAAACAACACAGAAAAACCGGCTGAAATAGAAGCTCCATCAAACGAATTGGATGAAGCGGAAGCCTATTCAGTTGATAACAATTTGGAAACTATCGAACCGACTCTTTTGCCAAATGATCTTTCAGATGAACTGTTAGATGAACACTCCGAAGAGCTTCATGATGAATTTGCTACGGATTCAGCAGAAAATGTTCCAACAGACATCGCGGAAAACTCAATTGAAGCTCCAGCGACAGAACTCACTGATCTGGGCATAGACGAAGACGCCATCGATCAAAGTGATGAATACATTTTCGAAGAAATTGAAGAAGATTTAGATGAAGAGAGCGAGTTAGACGAGAGCTCACTTCCGACTCCAAAACTTATTACACCGGAAGAAGAAGCCTACTTAAAAGAAGTTCTTGGCGGCAGTGGCGTAGCTAGAAACTCTATGGAAGAAGAGCCCATCGCTTCAGAAGAACGTGAAGAAGTATTACTTGATGAAATCTCAGATAATGCGGAACCAGACAATGTAGAGCAAGATGAGGAGAAAAGCAGTGTGACACCTCCTCCTCTATTCTCATTTGATGAGCTGGATAAGTTAGACGAGTTGACCGAAGCAGAAGACAAGGAAGAACTCTTTTCAAGAGTAGCCAATGAACGAAGAACTCAAGCTGCCCAACGGGTTGTAACATCTGACAACCAAACAGCCTTCAGCAGTATTGTGGAAGAAAACGAAAATACCCCCAAGTGGGATGACACCCCGCTGACTGAAGCCGTAAGTCATTTAACACTAAACTCTGAAGAAGCCGCACATCCTGCTGAAGTTCTTGACATGTTCTTCCTTCCGCAAATCCCTAAAATAATATCTCAACTGCAAGAAACTTTTGAAGAAATATTCCTTCATGCAGAAGAAGGCAGCATTACAGGAATTCTGCATACAGCAGAAAAGCTTCAAAATCAGGCGCAAAAGTATGCGCTCAGGGAAGTTGATAAAATGGCGAGCTGCGTTGCACGCGCGGCAGAAGCCGAGGATCAAAAAGCAGTCAGCAATCTTATGAGTGAATTAGAAGCAACAGTGGTTCAAACAGGCAAAGCACTACGCGACGTATATAAACACAGTTCAGCAACAACCGATGATTTTTAGAAAAATACCGAGCCGTGTGCCCTGTACAATGTTTACTCTAAGGTAGGAAAAATTATAGCAACCTTCCCCGATTATCTGCTTCAATCCGTTGACAGCCTCACAGTATCGCGTTATCCCCTCTCACCTGTGCGAGTACCCACTGGCACAACTGATTTGCATACTGCCAAATAAAGGTATGAGGCTACCATGAAACGCGATATTATTCTTGATACTGCTGCACGTCTTTTTGCTGAACGTGGATTTAGTAACACACCTACCAGTCTTCTCGCCAAAGAAGCTGGTGTTGCAGAAGGAACAATCTTCCGCCACTTCCGTACTAAAGATGATATCTTTCTTACACTCATCACGAATGTAAAAAACCAGCTCATTGAAGATATTGAAAAATATCTTGAAGTTCGCGAGCCGGAAAATGCACTCGAAAAAGTAGAATCCGTAATAAAATCTTTTTACGTCTTCGTGAAAAAGAACCACATGGAATTCTCCCTTATCTTCCGTGATGCTCCAACCCGTTACTGTGGTAACAGCGAAGACTTCTTTGTTCAGATCAAAGAAATTTACGCATACGTTACTGGCTACCTTTGTGACTCTATTGACGAAGGCAAGCTTGACGGTTCTATTATTGCGGATATTGATGCTCAGGAAACAGCGGACATGCTCATGGCTACTATGGTCGGTCTTGTTCGCGGCATGCATTTTGGCTTTATTGAGCCATCTGACAACATGCTTAAGACTGTTTTACGGAATTTCAAAAAAATTCTTTGCTAGGACAGCCTGCACATACTCACAGCAAACGCGCAACTTCCGCACGAATATTTCTGCTGTAGAGTACACAAAAAAAAGCCGCATCATGCGGCTTTTTTTTGTGTCAATTAAGGTAGACAGAATAATACGTTCCCATCCGTAATAACTGGCCGCGCAATGCGGCACAGGCTCCTACCTCATCAAGCTCTTCAATGCAAAATACGAGCTTTTTATTATGTTCATAGAGCGTTTTACGATTAAATGCGACTGCCATATACAATTCCCGACCTTCTTCAAACATCGGGATCAGCTGTACTGAAAGCATAGACAGCATACAGTTCGAAGCCAAAGTGAATAGCTCTTCATAAAAGCTGCGTAATACAAGTTTCGTTTCAAGATCTGAATGCAACACAGTTTTCTGCGCCGATACCAGTTCGTGCAGACGTCCAATACCCTCGCCAGTGGCATTCCTGACCACCGATTCCAGCAAAGCGGTCTCTATACCGTATTGAACTTGCATTATATCTTGCAAACGGGAATTAAATTCATACACGCTTCCACTCCGACCACAGGACCTAAGACTCTTCTGTTGAACACACTTTACCTGTTGATACACGACAACTCCTATCCCTTAGAAAGAACAGGATAGCAAAGAAAAGTGTAAGCTCCATTATATTATGTAGTTTCATTAAACAGTAATTACATGTTCCGCTCTAGCATTTCTATATAAATTAACTAGAGTTTATCCAGTTTATTATACAAAAATGATTAGCTCCGTTATATGTTGTATTTTTTCAACATCATGTAAACATGTTTTTACATCATAAATACAAGAAAGATTACACAAGAAATTCCTTTTTAATTGCATGTACAGTGGCCAACACATCATCATTCACTTTTCGTGCAGAAATAACTTCATTCAATGCATAACGAAACAGTGTCATATCTGGAACATCTCTTGTCCTATCAGGTACAACTTCAGCATTTCTCTTTTTTATGAACAACAATGACTTTCTATTTTCATTTTTCAATAACAAAAACTGATTTAGTACATTCAATAGCTGTTCATTTTCGAATTGTGTCTTCGGGGAATACTCGCCAAGAACATCATACAGCAACAATGCATCATATGGAGACAACTCTGCGTCCGGAAAAATACAATAAGGTTCTGCAGCACGTTCGCACTCAACAGAGGCTGCAAAGGCTTTAATAAATTTTGACGAATCAGTTTCCCACCGCGGCTGCTGTACTACATCTAATAAGTGCTGCTTTTCATCTTCCGAAACCAACTGGGAGTTAAAAAGGATTGTTACCGCCTGAACTCTGTCTTCATTCCCCAGAGACTCACACAACTCTCGTGCTGCACTCCTGCGCTTCACCGCTGTCAGCATTCTATCTAACTGGAAATACTGCACCCGTTCTGCCTCAACGCGTTCCAATAAAAGAGAGTAGCTTTCATCTGAAATTTTCAGCACAGCCGGAGACGCATTACGACAAATAGTGCAAAGCTCTTCCACACGTTGCTGTGGATCATCAGACTCAATATTTCGAGATACAGCTTGGTAAGCCCTCTCACTTGAACTGCGAAGTAGAATATCTGCAAGGAGTTCCGCGTCTGCTTTTACTAGCAACTTAACGCGTTCTTTGAGCAAAACAGAACCCACTACAGGGTTATAGATTGCCACCTCTGACAAAAAGCTGCATACCAATGCAGAAGTATTCAAACGCTTTTGCCTTACGCTCGCTTTACTGTTCTCTCCCTGAATTATCCATGCAAGATCCTCTGTCTGCGACATCTTTTCCTGCAATTCACTCAAGGATTCCAACATGCTTTTTTGTGACCGCTCATCACTCTTTGATTCACTTGCGGTTGCATAGGCTCGCCCAAGTAACTTTGCATCGTCACAAAGACCTTGAAGGCGTTTGCTGCATAACTGCTGAGCCTGCTCAACAATATGTTTTTTTTGTGCAAACTGATCAGACTGAGAATGCAACAAAGCACTGCCTATTAATTGGGAAGCAACAGCCCCTCTGGAAATTTCGTTTCCACCGGAAACAGCTTTGAGAAGAACTTCCGAAGCAGTTGCATTACCACCTTGAGTAGCTCCAGAACGAAGTTCCTGTTCGGCATTTACAATTCGTTCCAAGGCAATCAACGCTTCGACAGAATCTTCAGGCATCGCTTTTTTATCTTCAATAAGCATTCAGGCTACTCCCTGCCAAAAAGAGAAATAGCTTTTTGTGCGGCCCCAATAACAAACACCGGATTAGTAAGCGTATCTTCCCAAGACTCCCGACTGTAAGTCTGGGTAGGAATAAGACTACGAGCCTCCGATTTTGTTCCGCTCATATCGTACTCCCACGCTCTCATGTCACTTTCATAGCGAATATCGCTCATCTGCTCCTTCGCGATAGCTCTGTTGTTCACCAGCAAGTCAACAGCACTCCCCGACGCAAGCGAAACACCGTTTGCAGCAAGAGTACTTTGGGTGCGTCCTTCAGACTGAAGATAGTTTCGACGTTCCTGATTGATTTTGCGGTCACCTTCAGCACGTGCATGATCAGCTTTTTGCCGTGCAGCATACGCATCGATCGGTGCTGTATTTGCAACGGCACCAGTTGTCTTAATGCTTCCACTACTCTGGTTATTTGCAGCGGCTGCACTTGCTGTGGCCAATAGTAAGGTTGCAACTCCTAATGAACACATACCGACTCCTCCTTGTAAAACTCATAAAACGGCATAGAAAATGGTCCGTACGGCACAGTATTCTGCGCCATTGAAAATCCCATCCGGCAAAGCCATTGAATAGATCTTCTATTACGTGCATCAACCTTGTTACGAAGCACAGGGAATAAACTATGCATCAAAGGCAGAATTTCCAGCGGCCAGCGAAAGAAAACTCGAGGATCTGAACAAATCTCATCAGCTCCCAGCATCCACGGCTGCCCCTCTCCCTCATTTTCCATTGAAGGAGCTACCCCGAAGACCGCCGCAACGGTTTCGTCTATTTCTGCACACCAAAGCATTGTCGAATATTGGGCACACGCCACAAGCACCTCATCAGGATCAAGCCCATGCGCTGCCCATACTTCATTATAATCCTGCTGCCGCAGGCGACCTTGCAACGCAATGGCATCTTCAACACTTGCTCTACGAACAATCATCGCTCACCTATCTCAATCTGCATGGAATATGAAAGTAACGTCACAGGAAACGGCTCTTCCTGCCTGAAAACTATGTTCGATTGCATTTCATACCCGCCATTAATCTCAATATTTTTCTCACCGCTATACAAGGAAGGTGCGACATCAAGTCCGGCATCATCCTGTAATGCAACCTGTCTTGGAACAATATTGCCGGCTCCGACGTTAAGCCCTGCTGTTTCATGCAGATGCAAACACATTCTGTTGACCCGTCGCGTTTTTCCTTTGCTACTTCCGATCGCCAACGGCACGTCCTGTTCTATGGGGATCAGCTCGGATATATATTGCAAACCTGCATGCACAACAGATGCTGCATGTGGCAGAGTGATTTTTCCCTCAGACACAACTTGAGAAGGCGTCACAAATCCGTCTGCAAGTACTTGAACGGTCTTGCCTTCAAGATGATCTAACCCTGTAAACGTATCTGTACTCTCTCCACGGTAACTTATGCCTGAATCTACAAAGAACTGGTCTTCTGTGCTGCTAACGCCGTATGAAGACAACCGTTCAACATAGCGGTTTTCTTCACCGTTAACTTCTCGCTTAACAACACACCACAACTCATCCCCATCATCTCCATGAATACAAGTCACAGATTCAAAATGCCCGTCAGACGAATGTTTATGCCACCCGACAACGTCATGCTCACGTTCATAGGTTACCGCGGCCAGTGAGCCATCAGCCAGCACGCACCATACAATTGAATATGGCTCCTGCTGATACGCCCACGACACCACAGGATTATTCTTTAGCAAATGTTCGGAAAGGATTGAAAGCTCCGTTCCCATATATCCATCTTTTTGCAACGAATACTGAAGCTCGCGAATAACCTTTCCACCTTGCTGCAAAAAGAGAATATTCTCTCCAATAACCAAAGGAGGTAGCGCTGCTGCACCAATAACACTTTGCCGCTCAAATTTAATGGAGCGAGGTGTTATTGCCTTATTATCCCCACCACTCATACGCCATTCACTACCGGCAGTACCCACAACAAGATGGCGCCCGGGCATCATCCATTCGATTTTATTCACACGGTCCGCGGCAATGGTAGCGGCAATGCTATCATCATCACGCAATGGATCAGAAATATTAAAGTTGCTATAGCTACCGGAGCGGCTCATCCAGATTGTCTGTGGCTGTTTGCTTGATGCCGCAAAGCACAGTCGCTGCTGATAAAACTGCACACAACTTGGATATTCTCCTTCGTCACTAAACATGGCTCGATGAACGGGAATACCTTCAGAAAAATCTGGAGTAGTGCCTCTATCTACCCATTTTTGACTTGAAGCCTGTCCAACAAATCCTAGATTTCCAGATTCATTCCAACATTTGTACACAGCAAAAACAGCATCGTCGTGCTCTGAATCCCACGTAAGCGTAATGCTTGCTGCAGCAGAGATAGTTTCAGGCCCTTGAACTGTTACGCGAACAGACGGTTCGCTTTCTTCACGAGTAAATGGATCAATGGCAGTAACAACATAAGAATATTCCCTTGATGCAGAACCTGTCACATTCGTAGTGAGAGCTTTTGGCGGCTTCATCCGGCTACTCAAAACAATCTTTTCAATTTGCCATGTATCGTGACCTGTTCGAACCACCTTGTAAGGTGGACAAGAACTACTTGCGACAAAGAGTACATCTGCAGATTGGCACACGGAAAGTGCGTTAAGAACATCACTGCTCCAAGGAGTTAGTATTTCGAAGGGTCTCCCCGTAAGATTAACCACCAACCCGCCATCCTTCCATACCCGCATGTACTTGTTTCCAAACTCAAGAACATATGTCTGGTCTACATTAAATGAGAACGGAATGAGTCGAACTTTTGCAGTACCATTTTCGCGACACTTTCCTAAAAATTGAAAACCGGGACGTCTTGCAGCAGGCCCATGAGGGAGCACCAACATATTGTGTAACTTTTTACATCCGTTGCCATACCGAACCTGATCTGTTCGCGCCCCCATAAGCGGAGAAAGTTCGCCCCCGTTAAAATTATTCTGTATTACAGTTACCGCACTCATTGTTTTCTCCTGTTACCCTGCCGCTTCGTTACTCATTTCCAAACCGCATCAATTGACTCTGGCCTGAAGCCAACCATCCGATTCGTCAATCTGCTGCACGCCTTCTGCTCCGTCCACCGCAGCAGCCCGAGCAAAGGATTGTGTAAATTTGCTGTACATCGTCTTTTCAAGCTTAGTACTGTTCATTAAAGGCACAGCCAATTCGGCAGCAAGTTTGCGAGCCAGCACTTCTACAAACATGGCAGGATATTTCGCCGGATCAGTCACCCGCACTGTAATTATCGCCTTTGCCGGATTACTGTCTGTGTACAAGACTCGACCTTCCACTACTTCAAACGGCTTACTATCCTGCAACTGCCGCACGCCAATGCAATCTGCCGGCAGCTGGTAGGCACAGGCAAAATCAAACGGTGGAACATCTAATAATTTAGATAACCGCACATAACGAGTTGCGAAACTCCAGTGATGTGCTTCAAGCAACTCATCGCACACTTCGGCATATAGTTGGCTGCACAGCTCTGCCCCGCGTGTTTTTTCTTCCAGCGAAACAATCGGGCTGCCGCCGACAAACTGTAACCCCTTGTTACAAATGGACACTGCTGATCTCATACAAAACTCCTGTTCTAACATCCTCAAATGTCCAGAGAACAAACGTTGCTCTCTGGACAATATGGATAACGCTAGCAGCTACTGCGTAGTACTAATTAACGCGGCTGGAAGTCGCAGAAAACATCAACTGTTCCTGTGACACCTGTTTTATTTGTGGCGACACGGCAGCGAACATGCTTCGGAGCATTGGACGGCACCGGCAGACGGGCAAACTCTTCACCCTTCTTGTAGTTTGTCACACCGGAAGAAGTGGTCACAACGTAATTAACAGGCATCAACGTGAAAGTTGTATTATCGTCACGGCCTTCAAGCTGTAATGTCACTTGGGTGGTAGCCGGAATGCTCACATCATCCGCGGCAGCCATAACCACTTCGATGGCTCCCATTGTGGAACCTGCTTTAATGGAACCACCGTTGCCAATGGCATTGGAATTAGAAGGAAGAGTCTGCGCCTTTGCCAAATACTCGCCGTTTACTCGCAGGGTATGTTTGTACATAGTAGTCTCACCTTTTTACGTTAGACAGTTCGTGCTGCTTCAGTGCCATCAAGGAAGTTGTAAGAAGTCACAACCTCCACACCGTTCCAATGAGTAATCTGACGATCAAGATCACGACCACCTGGGAGTACCTGAAGAGATTTACCCTTATGTTCATTAAGCAGAGTCTGCGCTTTGCCGTGCATGAAGAGATAGGTGGTGCCAGAGGTAGCACGCACATCTGCAAGCAGATCATCAATCATCATGGCAGTTGGTGCGTTGCTTTTGTTGATGTTTACCAACGCAGCTACAGAATGCGCATTAGCAATCTGCAAACCGAAATACGCTTTGAGTCTGCAACCATAACAAAGCACGCCTTCATGCTTGCCGGATGGCGCTTTGTAGAGCTGACCGCCGTTGATTGGCTGTACATCAAGCAGAGTGCCCTGTTTGAAACTTTCACTGGAATAAAGCCCGGTGGTTTCACCGGACACAAATCGAACAGCGAGCATTGAATAACAATCGTCTGAAGATGCACCGGCACTTACCATGCGCTTGTTATCCGCTGCCCAACGAAGGAAGTTATCGTAAATGATGCGTTTTTCAGCAGCCATGCCTGACTTACGGATAATTTTAGGAAGCTTACGGGCAAAGTACGATTCTTTGTTACCAAACATACGAGCTGTATCTTCAGGACACTCAATTTCACCGCCAAGAATGGACAGATCAACTTTTTTCAGGTCGCTGGTTACATCCACACCCGGAAGAGGAGCATTCATTTCAACCCATCCAGCACCTTCCACATCCGTCACATCTTCGTACATGTTCCACAGACCATGAGAAGCTTCTTCAAAAGGAATAACGCCCAGTACCGGAGCTTCCTCTGTTAAGCTGTCTACCTGCTGTGGCTGTTTTGCACTGTGTACCGTTGCGAGTTCTTTAAGTGTTGCGCCCATAATTATCCCCTCCTAGCGGGTTTTAAATACTTCGTTACGTAAAAAATCTTCAGTGGACATAGAACGGGCTGTAACGGAACCGCCTGAATGAGGAATAAAGTTTTCCTCCTGAAGCAAATCGCCGACACATGCCATCATTTCCGCAAAAACGTGATTATTCCCCAATCCAGAATCAAGCATCGGCTGTAAGCGTCCACCTAACTGGCTATCCAAAGCACGCACGGCGCTGTTCGCCACTGAAAGGCGCTGATCAAACTGTCCTTTCCATGCACCATTCTCCAGAATATTCATGGAAAATTCGCGTTCGGCATCCATCTGACGAGTCTGCTCTTGTAAATAAAAATCTACTGCCTGCTGTGCCTGTTCATTGTTCAAACCGCAGTCAGTACAAAAAGCTTGGTAGTTATCCAACAAATCCTGACTCACAGGAACATCGTCTGGGAATTTCACTGCAAACGGCTGCGGCTGTCCTTCATGTGAGGTAACAGTCTCTGATCCATTTGCATTCTGCGCAGTTGCTGCACCCTGAGGATTGCCATCCAGAACTGTATGTCCCGCATGATCTGTTCCAGTCCTCTGAGTAGAGTTTGGTGCAGAGTTTTGTGCAGCACCTTGCCCTGGCTGCTTACCCGACATCGCAGCAGCAGTTGTCTCCGGAAGAGGTGCCTGTTTCATACTGAAACTCCCCTGCTCTCCGCCTCCCATATGTGGCTCCGGCACTGCACCGGTTTTATCCATCGCGGTATGCATCTCTCTCCTCCCGTTTCGACGGTGCTAACAAGTACCGTTCATTATTCTTCCGGCTGCAAATCTACAGTCCGTTAGTCTCTGCTGATCCCCATTCCTGTGAAAACTGAAGCTGCAACCGCACATGACAAACAGGATCTGCCAAGGCGACATCCGCCATGCGGTCTCGTGCATATTCAAGCAACGCAACACGTTCCCGCATATGTTCATCCCGTGCGAGTCTGTTATTCATGCATGCCTCGTCTAACCACATGCGCAGCACCCTTACCCCCGCACCTGATTCAAGCCGTAACACCTCCCGCAAGTCCTGAAGATAAGAGATCATCCGAGTTTCTGCATCTGCACTTCGGGCATGTTCAACTCCGTAATCTTCTGTCAGCAACCGTGAGAGTTCCATTTCACTCAGCTCGCACAGCCCCTGTAATTCAGTATCAGTCTGCATTCCCACTCCCGACTTAACGACCTGTAAACGTTAAGGCTTCCTGTAGGAGTTTCTGCGAATCATCATCCGCGCCACCACCTAGTTTTGAAACAAGAGTCTCCAGAATTTCAGGAGACTCTTTCACCGCCCCCGCAACAGAAGAAACAGCACTTGCCAGTTTTTCAATCTGATCCGCAGTCTGAAGATCAGACATCTGCGCTTGAGCAGCCTCACGGCGTGCGGCAACATCTTCATCAGAACGAAGAATTCTCGCTGGAACACCTGAGGTTGAAGCAAGCTCGTCAACGCATTGGTCAAAATCTACTTTGTCCAAAACCGAAGGTGCAACTGAAGCCATTCTTCCAACCTGTTCCGTCAACTGACGAATGGCGTTGGAGCCTGCAAGCTTTTGTGCCTGCGCCAGTACAGATACATATTCAACCTGCAACGCCCTTCCTTCCAGTTCCGGAGGTGCTGGCGGCATACGGCCTGACCGTTGCAAAACACCAAGCATTCGAGCCAGCAAAGGATCAAGAATCTCTGTCTGGTGCCGTTCAATCACAGGCCCCAGCATGACCATTTTCTCCTGACTGCGCTCAAGCACTTCTGTCGCAGTAATGTTACTGCGGCCTTCCCCTGTGAACATTAAGAACAGGTCATTAAAGAAGCCTTCGCGGATGCCTCGACGCACATCATCAATCTTATATGAAACAGCCTGAATATCAGGATTGATCTGATATAATGGGGACACTGCGTCCTGCTGTGTGCTGTTTACAAAGTTCTGTGCACCGGGAATAAGGTTTAAGCGTTGCTTGTACCCTGCAGGAACCCGCATTGGTGGGTTCACCACCTTATGCACAGCAAGAAGCTGACTTTTTGCCATTTCCTGAAGCATTTTCACATCCGGCATCACATCCATTGCCGGTGAATATCCGTACGTATCCATGCCGGTCACATCCCATCGACCACATAGGTGGGGAAATTCCATAAAACCACTTTCATTCAAGACTGTGGTCGCGTCTGTTCCCATTTCAAATGTGATGGATGCCCACGGCATGTTCTTTTTACCGGCAAGGATTGGCTTGCCTTTGCCCTGTGTTACAAAGCTTTTTCCTTCTCGCGGACATACAAGATGCCCGACCTCAATCATGCTGTAGGGATCACGGGCAAGCAGACGTCTTGCCGTTGCAGATAAAACATCTTCTCCAAACTGCGCCGCTAGCTGCCGTACTGTCATTTTTGTGCGACGGAGAACGGTATCTATCTTTCCGTAACGATCCGAAGCCCAGGAAAATTCTCCGCACGTTAAACAAGAAAAACTAAAAAGCTTTTGTTCATCCGACGCCATGTACATATCTGCAGAACCGAATGCAGCCAGTTCGGAATACATGCTATGGGCAGCCTGATAGAATCCTGCATGTGCCAGTTCATTATAGATACGGCTCTCAACTTCATCGAGCCACAAACGAACCGGCGTATACTCCATCAAATCCTTTTCCACGAGCCGTAGCCGAAACCACGGTTGCGCCGGAGAAGTAAGCCCACTCTGCATCCCTGCCGCAAGAATTCGAATTGCCCGTGATGCGGTTCCATCAATTATCTTTTTACTGAAACGCGCACTGGCACCGGTGTTTGAAAAAGCAAACGTGCCTTTATGCGGGACAATATACTGTGATACATCCCGCCACGCAGAATCCCAGTCTTGCCGTTGTCCTTCCAGAAAAGCAGCCGTATTTCGAACTGTTTTAAGTAATGATTGCGACATAGTCGTTCCTTCTACCTACATATCGAAATGCCAAAAAAAACGATTCCGAGCAGGCTTGCATAGTCTTAACTGCCAAGCAGGGTACTTTTCTTAAGTCGAGCTTCCGATTCATCCCCTTGAGCGCTCGTCAGAATAGTCGCACGCCTTACATCTCGACTGGCCTGACTGCTTGCCATGCTCGAATACATTTCAGCCTTACTCACTGTATTATCTTCCCGCACCGGAGGCGCCGCAGGTGGCGCCGGAGCCGGCGGCGGTGATGAAACAGAAATTTTTCCTTTTCCTCCACCCATCTCAAGTCTCCTTACGTTTGAATGCGCTACTGGTTGTACCAATTCAAACCATCAAACGATCTAATCAACTTCGCCAAGTATGATCACACCGAAATGGACAACCAGTAGCGCATCTAACCTTTGAAATACTGGCAGAAACGACAAAGCCGCCTTTGCTCAGCACGAAGGCGACTCTACTGCATGTTTTATTAGGATTCGATGAAACGGGGGTGATGGAGGGGTGATGGTATGGTTCCACGTATACGTATGGGGGGTGGACGCCATGTGAAAAAGCGATATTTGGCGTCAAAATGTTAAAAATTGTAAACGATCGATGGTGAATATAATTAGAATAATCTTGAACTCATTCAACTATGTATTATTTCATCCAAAAAAGAGGGGGTAGACAAGGACTATCGAAGTAAGTAGTGCACTTCGAGCATTGGGAAACGAGAAAACACTTATGAAAATGTATTTTTTGACAAAACAACAAAGGGATTATTTGTTCTTTACCATTGCGTTACTAATATTTACATCACTTATTGCACTGCCTACTTTTGCAAACGCTTCAGCGAACAGTACCGCATCAATTTACGAACGTTACGATCTTTCCAACCTCTTGAGTGGTTGGGAACAAATCAATCCAAAGAATGCGCTCCCTACGGAGCTCATTCCCGCAAACACCAGCGACAGACTTATTACCAAAAAGATCACGGTAAAAAAGGGAGATACCCTGTATGGGGTGCTCAAAAAAGCTGGCGTTCCGCTTAAGCAACAGCGTCAAATTGTTGCTACCACATTAAAGCAAAAAGCTTTTCGATTCGATGTAGGGTTAACAATGACCCTAACGCTCCGCACCACTCCTAAATCAAAGAAGAAGGAGTTAGTGCTGCTAAGCGTGCAGCAAAATAAAACCCGACGGTTTGCCCTTAGAATGCAACCAGACGGTACGTACAAACCTGCTGTCGAGCGTACCCAGTACAAGGGGAAACTACAGTACGTAGTTGGTGTCATCAAAAAATCTTTTGTAAAAGATGCACAGTACTTTGGTCTCCCAGCCTCTCTTGCCTCACAAGCCCACAAGCTGTTGGCGGAGAGAAAAAAATTAACTAAAAAAGATATTGTAAAGAAAGACTTCGAGGTTATTTACGAAGTCTACCCCAAAGCCTCTGGCATTGCCCCACGTATCCAATACGTACGTTTAGGTAAAAAAACATCTTCTATGCAACTCTACTTTTTTGAAAGAGAGTCAGGAGGATCGTATTACGATGCAAATGGGAACACCATTGTCAAGAAAGGCAAAATCGAACTTGTAAAAAACGCTCGAATGAGCTCAAAGTTCGGCTACCGTATACACCCCATTCTAAAACGTAGAATTCTGCATGCAGGAATGGACTACGCAGCACCAAGGGGAACCCCAATTCATGCTGCGGCAGACGGTAAAGTTGATTTTATCGGACGCAAAGGCGGTTATGGTAACCAAGTAAGCCTTCGTCACGATAAATCCACCCAAACCTCCTACTCGCATATGCGAAAGTTCAAAAAAGGACTTAAGCGCGGCAGCAGAGTAAAAGCTGGCGATATTATCGGGTATGTTGGAACAACCGGTCGTTCAACCGGACCGCACTTACATTTTGAAGTGCGAAAAAATGGCAAAGCAGTTAATCCGCTAACAGCAGAACTGCCCCGTCCTTCAAAACTTGTGGGTGTTGAACTTGCACAGTTTAAACTCTCACAAGTACGTTTGCTCCTACAGGTTGCACAGCAGCGTATTATGACGAATACCCTGGCGTCTCTGACACCAGAAGCCATTGCTAAAGCAGCCTTATAAAGATTGCTATACCATTGCTAAAAGAAGGCCCCCACAGATTTTTCTGCGGGGGCCTTTATTATTGGAAAAGACTGACTCTGCGTTACAGCACCTTTGTACCAATTCGCTGTGAGTTCTTCTCATAAAATTCAAGAACCTCAGCATCGCTTGTTGCACTGCGTTCTGCATACTGCGTTTCACGCCACCATGTTGCTGCAAGCAAGTTGTTACGTGCTTCAATATGCACAGACTCAGGCACACCAATCATCGGAGTTTTCCATGTTACAGCTTCAGAGGAAACCGTCAGCACAGAATATCGCATAGGGTGCGTATTGGCAGATGGAGCAACCATGTAGTTCACACCGGCAAGCTCGCTCACGCGCATACCTATATGACGATGGCCTGTAATCATAAGCGGAGCAGCCTCTGCATGTTTTTCCAGCACAGCACGTACAGCGTCAGCATTATCTGCACAGAACCACTGCTTAGCCCCGCCTTTCAGCTCATCGCTTGACCATGGAATTACATTGTGATGCATGAACACAATATTCATTTCATCTTTGTGATCAGCCAGCTGCTTATCGAGCCAATCCAATTGTTCCTGTGGGAGCACTCCACCCCACTTTTTCTGCTCAAGTGGAAGATTTGCATCCAGACCAATAATGCGTAGCCCCGGAACAACAGAATGTGCCCAGTAGCGGTTACCAGATCCATCATATCCTTTGCCGTCAAAGAACTTCACAAATTCTTCAATCGTTAGATAATCAAAACCTTCACGATGCTTCGCAGGGTTTGCAGGTACAAAGTCATGGTTACCGGCAATTACAAAATAAGGGACGGTCAATGAATCAAGTAATTCTTTAATGGCTTCAGCATTCTGTTTTTCGCCATCAAGAAGAAGGTCACCGGTAACAACAACAAAAGCAAGACCAGTCTCTTGATTCAGCCCTTTAACAGCCTGACGAACACAGTCCACACTTGCTGCGCTCATCTTCATGCCATTCTTCCCTTTTATATCAAGATGCGGGTCAGAAATCACACCAAAGCGCACAGGAGCAAAGTTAGTTTTAGTTGGAGCAGCAAATGCTTTACGTCCCATTAAAGACATACCCATCAGCGTAAATGCTCCGGTCTGAAGAAATTGACGGCGGTTTTGATTTTTCATAGCACACTTCTCCCTGTTTCTTGCAATTTTTCGAGGGGGGCTTGAATGCATTCCCCACAGGCAGCATTCAATAAATACGAAAAGACTACCTACAATATGTGAACAGCGTTCACACCGCTACAGAGTAGCTATTTCCATTTGCATATCAAATAATTTCAACCAGTCAAAAGCATCCTACCGCTACCACCCCACTCTTCATTCTGTGTTACCTGCATACCTCTTTTTGGTTACGACATAAAAAAAGCCCCTCCTGATTGCTCAGAAGAGGCTTCTCTATAACTTGTTTCGCTAGCTATTATTTGTCTGCGTGACGCAATGCTTCAGGTGCAATACCTGCTTTCAATGCAAAGTACTCACGGGTTTCACGAACAATAACCGGACTGAGGAAGATAAGACCAAGTAAGTTTGGAAGAGCCATAAGGCCGTTGAAAATATCAGCCAAAGTCCAAACCAGTGCCACTTTCTGTACAGAACCGAAGAGAATCGCGGCGATGTACACAACGCGGTAAGGTTTAACTGCGCCTACGCCGAGAAGATATTCAATAGATTTCTCACCGTAGTAACACCAACCAAGAATGGTAGAGTAAGCGAAGAGGATAAGACCAATCGTTACAATGTACTGTCCACCTTCAAAGCCGAGACGGAAAGCTTCGGTAGTAAGGGAAGAACTAGTAAGACCAGAATCCCAGTTGAACATGATGATTACGAGACCAGTCATAGTACAAATAATGATTGTATCAATGAAGGTCTGAGTCATGGAAACGAGAGCCTGCTCTACAGGGTGCTTGGTCTGTGCTGCAGCAGCAGCAATCGGAGCAGAACCAAGACCGGATTCGTTAGAGAATACACCACGCGCAACACCGAAGCGTATAGCGGCTGCAACAGTTGCACCAGCAAAACCACCGGTAGCTGCAACTGGGTTAAATGCGTATTCAAAAACGAGAGCAAATGCAGGGCCAACTTTTTCGATGTTGGTAAGAAGAATAAACAGAGCGCCACCAACGTAGAACACGATCATGATAGGAATAAGAATAGAGGTAACTTTACCAATAGACTTAATACCACCAAGAACTACTACAGCGGTGAGAACTGCGAGAACGATACCAACGATAAATGGATCGATACCAAAAGTGTCTTTAACGGCAAGTGCTACAGAGTTTGACTGTACCATGTTACCGATACCAAACGATGCAATCGTAGCAAAAAATGCGAACACAGAGCCAAGGCCTTTCCAGCCGAGACCGCGTGCAATGTAGTACATAGGGCCACCACACATTTCGCCATTTTCATCTTTTACGCGGTATTTAACAGCAAGTACCGCTTCACCAAATTTAGTGGCCATACCAACAAGGCCGGTAATCCACATCCAGAACAGTGCACCTGGACCCCCAACTGCAATCGCGGTGGCAACACCGGCAATGTTACCGGTTCCGACAGTTGCAGAAAGAGCGGTCATCAAGGCTTCAAAGTTAGAAATATCGCCTTCGTCTGCGTCAGGATCTTTACGCCTAACAAGCGCAAGATACAGAGAATAGCCAAGTTTTCTAAACTGTAAACCCTTCAGCATGATTGTAAGCAGCAGACCTGTACCAACTAATAAAGTCAGCATTACAGGGCCCCATACCCATCCGTCGATCATTTCCAGCCATGACATAAAGCTTTCCATCAGCATACTCCTGTTGCTTCTTTCACGCTTTAACACTCAACATACAGAGTGGTTAAAAACGTGCACAGGGACAACAGATATTCATCCGTTACCCGCAGCTATGACTTAATACCTTCTCGAAAAAGTTCGAGAATATGGGTCTAGCCATCAGTCAGAAAGCTGCAAGTCCCAGTACAGCTCATCTAACTAAGTAAAAATACTAAAGCCCATTCGACTAAAACGAATCATGGGTCATGTTACGCTGTTTTACTATTTCGTCAACACGGGTGCTTTTTACTTTCGCACACTGAATGGTCAAGCAAGGTGCCTTTTTTTGCTTTTTTGTTGTAATGTCCACTATTGGCGAGAACTAGTTGGTCACATAACCAAATAAAACGCACGTCTTTTCAGGTGGTTATGTAAAAATGAAGTTTTTCACAAGCTCTTGTTTTTCTTCATTTATTTAAGCTATTCTAACATGTTAAGATACTCGCGCCTCATAATAGAGAAAACTGCACTTTTGAGACTCTTTTTCTCTTTTTTTTGAAAAAACACTGACGAAGGCATCTCCACGACTAATCGAAACCCCAACTTTTTAATGAAGCCCAAAGCATGCCTATACACGCGGGGAGTAAGGCCATAGAGGGCATCTAGGCAGTATTCTCCCTCATGCTTCGAAAACAAGAGAAAATTCAATAAAAACAGAGCAATGCCTTGTTCTTTCCCCTTTGAATTGTAAAACATTGTAAAATGGACCATTCCGCAGCGTCCTAGAAAGTTATTCAGCCACACTAATGCTAGTAAATTTCCCCCTTCATATGCAGCATACACATAGTTCATATCATCCTGCACAAACTGAATAAAATCATACTCTGTTGTGATTTCACCATCGTAAAAAACTATCTCTTTTTTCCCCTCTTCACAGAGTGTTTTCCAAATAGTTTTAAGTTCTTGTTCGGTTAAACAATCTGCAAAATGCGGGATATGAGCACGAATTTGGTATTCATCATATAAGCATCCAGAAACATTACTCATACAGGTCATACTCCATATTTCCCAAATCTGTTTGCTCGGCACTCATATCTAATGGTGAAGGAAACTCTGTTGCGAGCACTGGTTCTAAAATTCGAGCCATACAGTCGAGCATGTCATCATGAGTGCTTACTGGAAACGCCATATATTCATCTGCAACAAATTCTTTTGTTAAATCACGCCATGTTCCTTCCTGATCTCTGAACGGTGATCGCACTGGTAAATACATTCGCCCTTGCTCAAACAAAGGGACGAGCTTGCCGATTCGATCTTTTTTAGGAACAGCACCACCAAGCTCCACTACATCAAACCTATAGTTCCTGCTTTGCATTTCAAAACGCAAATGCTCAATATCTGCCTGCATACCATAGCGCTCGTACCCCACTGCTGTCGGACGGTACTGTCTATGCAACGAAAAAAGACAAGCCGCTCGCTCTGTCAGATTCATCCGATCACGCACGCCACCAATAAGATAGTAGTTACCGTCCTCTGCCAGACCAATAACGAGCATTACCGTGTAGTCACTTCCTGCTTTTTTCTCACCGGCAGGGTCAATGACGATATACCTATTCATCCCGTCCCAATGCGCAGGCTCCGAAGGTTGCCAATATCGTAACCACTCTTCTTTAAATCCTTGCACACTATCCGCCTTAGGGTCTTGCAGCATCTGACAGCCAAAAACATACGGCCCCATCTGTCTGCGTTTCTTTGCAAGTTCTTCCGGCGCAAGAAACATAGGCACACCATCCGCCTTACCATTTTCCGTAGCGGCATAAATACGCGGTTCTGCCCCTTGTCTTTCCATAATGGTCTTGTACGTGTCGTTAAAGTGATAACGAGTGCCGATATACCTCTGCTGCCCTCCGTGCATCCCTAGATTCAACGAGAGTGCCCAGCACTCTGTCACTTTACTGATCATTTCCGGTGTTGAAACGGAATCACGGGTAACGACATCGTCGTACACTAGAATTTCAAAATGTTTCCCTGTCGGCTGTCCGTCTACAAGTCCCCATGCTTCCACTGTTGCTTCTTTAGGGTTCTTTTTTCTACGCACAACAATACCGTTATCCGCTGACCATCGTGGAGATTCTCGCTTAGGAGATTCCCACAGTACTTCAGGGTAACAGCGCTTAAGGATTTCATTTTGCTCAAGCTCGTATTTAATCTGTGCAAGGAAGCCTTTCGCGATAGGCCGCGTATGCGAAAAAATACCCACAGTAATCTCAGGATTGATCAAAATATTCTGAATGGTGAGTCCAAAGGTAATAATCGTCGATTTATAATGCTCGCGTGCCCATAAATCGAGCATCCCGTCTGGATTTTGCTGCACTTCCTGGCAACGTGCAAAGTGCCAGTCCTGATCCATATCTTTACGACCTATAATTCTTGTCAGTAAAAAAAATAAATCCCTGCGACCTAGCTCAGCCATCAACCGAATGGCTGCATTTTCTGATTCCTTGCGGGCAATGCGAAATAATTCTGAATAGTGCGCTGCTGCCTCATGACGATTCGCAAACTCCATGTTCTCTCCTTGCAAATAACAATCGAAGAACAACAATACCTGAGGGATTACGCAGAAAGTGATGAGAAAGGGGTAAGAACGATGCGTTACGGGGTTACAAAGCTACCGTGCCGCATATGGGGGGGGTAAAAAAAGACGCCGCACTCCAAAGGGGTACGGCGCTGCTCAACATATGTAACAGATCTCGGACTATTACTTTTACAAAATAGTATTTCAGAAATTTTTGGGCTATACAACATCTTCCGTAAGAAACTTATCTCGTCCATCAAGCTTTGCAAGATAAAGCAAACTATCTGCACGTTCCACGAGTTGAACGCCTTTTTCATTATTTGCCATTTCAGCTATACCACCACTTACCGTTATCGGGCGTACGGAACACGCCAATTTTGCACTGCGCAGTTGTGTTCCGAATGATTCCATCCGAGCAAGTGCTTCTTCTGCACTACATGATGGAAGTAAAACTAAGAACTCCCCGCCACCGGTACGCGCCATCACGTCACCTTCACGCATATGCTGTCCAAGCAGTGCCGCAAGATACCGCAACACTTCATCTCCACAGCCTCTCCCCTGTGCTTCATTCAGGCGGGTAAAATGATCAATATCAAAAACACAAACACTCAACGATGTTTTTTCTTTAACTACATCAGAGATAGTTCTTTCAAGCAAAACCGGTGCATAGCGTGAGTTGTATAGGCCTGTAATGGAATCAACAACATCAAGTTGATCAAGCATGTATGAACGTGAAGTAATAAGATCTGAGACATGCTTACTCTGCGTAACATCCTCGAGAGAAAGAAGTACATACTTGAGCTGCCCTGCATCCTGAATGGGGTTTGCAGTCATCTTGACCCATTGTGGTACACTCGGTTCAGCGCCTCTATTTCGAAGAAGCGTCTGGGAGATGGATCTGTTTGATTGAATTGCCTGCATCACTGGATGTTCATACTGGGAAATTGTTTTCTCACCGATACCGGTAGCAAAACCTTCCATCACACTATGTGCCTCATGATTCCACATCTTCTGTGCAGCCGGATTTGTATATAGGATCTCACATTCTGGTGAAAAGATCATAACTCCGTTCGAAACCTGATCAGCGAAGAACAAAACATCTTTAGACAGATTCATAAATCAAACCCCGTTCATAGAATTTATGTCATTATGGTACTTTATTACACGCAATTTCAACAAAATAATATTAAAAATGAAGTTGCTACTTTTTTTTACTAGTAATTAATGGCTATACTATGCAATATTTCTAGAAGTAATATTTTCTTTTATTATAGGAGCTTGCCATGACGACCCTATTCCCTCTGCTAGGTGACCCGCTTCCACAGGTTAAGGTAAAAACAACGCAAGGTACAATGACTATCCCTGATGATTTAAAGGGAAACTGGTTTCTTCTTTTTAGTCACCCTGCCGATTTTACCCCCGTTTGTACTACGGAATTTGTGAGTTTTCAGAAACGTATTAAAGATTTTGATGCGCTGAATTGTAAGTTGGTCGGTATTTCCATGGACCAAATCTTTGCGCATATTAAATGGATTGAATGGATCAAAGAACAGACCGGAGTCGAAATCACATTCCCTGTCATTGCAGACTATGGCGAAGTGGCAGAGAAATTAGGGATGATTCACCCAGGCAAAGGAACAAACACTGTCAGGGCTGTTTTCTTCATCGATCCTAACGGCATTGTACGCACCATTTTCTACTACCCGCAAGAGATCGGTAGAAATATTGATGAAATACTCCGCACTATACGCGCATTACAAACATCAGACAGAAATAAAGTAGCTATCCCTGCAAACTGGCCGAAAAATGAACTTATTGGTGATCGCGTCATCATTCCACCGGCACAGACCGTTGATGATGCTAAAATTCGGCTCGACACACATGAAGGATATGACTGGTGGTTCTGCCATAAAGAACTCAAAGAAGAAGATTAAAACCAAGCCCCCGAACGGGGGCTTAACTTTTCGATTTTTTTCAATAATTCTTATTATAGATTATTGTAACTGGTTACCATTAGATGCTAAACTTGCATCAACTGAAGGGAGGATTTTATGCGTTGGAAACAATTTCTTACCCCTGTTGAATCTGTAACCACCGAAAATGCACTCTCAATGCTGGGTTCGGACGAGAACATTCAGCTTGTCGATGTACGTCAGCCCGCAGAATATGACGAAGGACACATTGCCGGAGCAAAACATATTCCTCTGGGAGAACTGTTGGACAGAGTCAATGAGCTGGATAAAGAAAAGCCAGTCATGGTATATTGCGCAATTGGTGGACGTAGCCGTGTTGCGGCTCAGTTACTTTCCGGTAACGAATTCAACAAAGTGTACAATCTGACAGGCGGCTTCAACATATGGGAAGGCTGGGAAAGCATTGGTGACTACGATCAGGGCCTAGAGCTATTTAACGGATTTGAATCTCTCGAAGAAGTTCTTATCGTTGCCTATCGTATGGAAGTTGCTCTTGGCGATTTTTACACCGACATGGCCAACCGTGTCTCTAACCAAGAAGCTGCATCCCTTTTCTCAAAACTTGCTGCAATTGAAGCAAAACACAAACGGCACGTAATTTCTCAATATACAGAACTCACTGGCAAAGATTTTCCTGAGAATGTGGAAGTTGACGGTGCATTCGAAGGCGGATTGACCACCGCCGAATACATATCACGTCTCGGCGCGGACATGGAAAAGCCACTCGATATTTTAGCGTTCGCAATGTCTGTTGAAGGTCAGGCTATGGACCTATACATGCGGGCTTCAGAAAAAGCACCGGACGCCACAACTCAAAAAGCATTATTACAAATTTCTTCTGAAGAAAAAGCCCATCTCAACAGCTTGGCTGCTGTTATGGACTCCCTATACGCTTCACGGGAATAAAGGAGTTACCCATGGCAAAACTTGCACTCGTAGGCGCAGGACACGCCCACATGACTCTTATGGAAAGTATCAAGGACCTGATAGACCAAGGCCACTCTGTCGACGTCATTGGGCCCGGTGAACGGCATTACTATTCCGGAATGGGACCCGGGATGCTCGGGGGCACTTACACTCCCAAGGACATCAGCTTTCCGGTACAGCAAATGTGCGAAGAACAGGGGGCAACCTTCCATCTGGACAGTTGCGTAGGGATTGATCCAGAAAAGCAGCTCATCAAGCTAGAATCCGGCAAAGAGTTAGATTATGACGTTGCCTCGTTCAACACAGGCAGTTCCATTGTTGATGATCTGGTCAAGCCAGGCTCTGAAGATATTTTTACGGTGAAGCCCATTGAAAAGTTACTTCAAGGAAGAAACCGTATCTTTGAACTGGCAGGCAAGGAATCTCTGAGTATCGGGGTTGTCGGTGCCGGACCTGCCGGAGTTGAGGTGGCAGGCAACGCATGGGCTGCCGCTCAAGAGGCTGGTGCTAATGCAACCATCCACCTTTACCACGGCAAAAGCTTTATGAAACGTGCTCCTGAAAAAGTGCGCGACCTGTCACGTAATGCCCTTCTGGATCACGGTGTGCAGTTTGTCGGCGGGGAGTATGTCTCTGAAGTTTCAACAGGAAAAGTGACCCTTGCAGATGGTACTGTATATCATGACGACATCATCTTTATTGCAATGGGTGTGCGCCCACGCCCGCTTTTTGAACCGTCGGGCATTCCCTACGGTGATGATGGAGGCATGCTTGTAAACAAGTACCTGCAAAGCCCTAAATTCGACAACTTGTTTGGTGGTGGGGACTGCATATGGTTTGAGCCACAGCCATTGGATAAAGTAGGTGTCTACGCGGTTCGACAAAACCAAATTCTTAACGACAACGTTATTGCGCGCCTGAGCAATGAACCACTTCAAGAATTCAAACCAGGCGGTGACTACCTTCTTATTTTCAATACAGGCGGCAACACAGGTGTGCTGCATAAATTCGGGTTAAGTTTCAACGGTAGTCGAGCCTTTGCTATTAAGGATTACATTGATTCTAAATTCATGAAAAAGTTCAAACCGAAATACGACATGTAGTAGAAAAGCTCCCCATGCTGACAACAAGCAAGGGGAGCTTTAAAATTTTACGGCAAGTGATAATGCTTTGGCATACAGAGGTGGCAGCCATTTGCCTCTGGATATATTTTTTTTGCAGACTTCATAGCTTTTTCTGAACATTCAAATTTGCCCACAGGACATAACTGCTTTTTCGGAGGACACCATACACACCCTTCCACATGAACTTCATGATCTCCGCTAGCCATTTTTTTTGTATGAACGTGATATTCAACCATGGATTTCTCCTCATACTTAGCGTTGTTCTGACAACACCAACGTCAGTAAGATTATCTGCAACACAGGCTAGATAACGCACCTTGCTTCTTTACACGATATGGATCTGAGCCTGTTGCCACCATACCTCTTATTGATGCTTTTACCTTTATAATATCACTTGCAGACTTCATACACCTGTACTGCCAATATGTAGAGTATCACAGTGCGCGTTCTTTTATTCATCCACTATTTTTTGCTGATTCGTCCTTTGTTTTCAAACAAAACGGAACAATCCTTGTGCGTCCATTCCTGCTGAAAAGTACCATCTTCTTTTTCAATAATAATTTGCGCCGGTGATGAGTCAGCCGCAAGTTTCCTAGCAGCACGGACCCCTTCCTCTTTTGTTTCGCACACGCAATACTCTTTTTCTGCCCCCTCTTTCTTCACTTTCCACTTACCGCCACATGAGCGGACAAAATACGTTGTACGCTTCATATCTACTCCTTTTTGCTACAGTTGGTTTTATTGTAGCACACGAGCACCCAACACTTCCAGTTTGGAATTAGAACACAAAAAAAGCCCCTCGAATGAGGGGCTTTAATCTTTTGGATAGCGAGTAAGAGCTACAGGTTATCAAGAATTTCGTTGTTCTTGATAACAATCTCAGACTTATCAGCGAGAGATTTTACAAAGCTCTGTTCCATCTGCTGCTTTTTACGCTGAAGAAGAGCTTTCTCTACTTCAGGTTTTGCAGCCAACCAAACTTCTTCGGATGGCACATCAATGGTGTTCAAGCGAACAAATACTGCGCCAGCAGCCGTTTTGTAAGGGCCCATCCATTTTTTACCATCAGCTTCAAAGACTGCTTTCACAACATCTTCCGCAGCTCCAACGCCAGGGATAAAGCCCTTACGTTCAACAAGCGGTGTTGTCTGTACTTTCGGCTGACCTTCAATATCGCCAGCAAGTACTTTCGCAGAAGCAGCTTTAGCAGCATCAAATGCGAGCGCTACAGATTTATCTGCAACGAGCTGTTCTTTAATGGATGCAGAAACCTGTTCAAGCGGCATGCTTGATTCCGGCTTGGAGTTCTCAACTCGAGCTATAATGTAGCCGTCGTTTGCTTCAAGTGGAGTATCTACAGTTGTACCGGAAGGAACGGAGAACAACTCTTCAGCTGCTTCCTTAGTAATACCCACTGCAACAGTAGCCTGATCTCGTGAGAATTCAGGAGAAGTTGCTACGGTGAGATTCTGTTCTTTAGCAATGTCTTCAAGAGACTTACCGGAGAGCATCTGTTCCATCACTGTATCAAGAGTAGCTGACACTTTGTCTGCTGCTTCATCTTCAGCAAGCTTGGTCATAATCTGACCTTTAACTTCTTCAAATGCAGGAATACGAGCTTTTTCAAGCTTGTTTACCTTAATGATGTGCAGACCAAAGCGAGTGCGGATAGGCTCAGAAATTTCGCCATCATTCATAGCGAATACTGCGTCTTCAAATGGTTTAACCATCTGGCCGCGGCTGAAGGTACCAAGTGCACCACCATTAGGGGCGGAAGGACCTTCAGAGTATTTTTCTGCAAGCTTACCGAAGTCTTTACCACCACGGGCAAGCTTAAGCACTTTATCTATTTTTTTAGTTGCAGCAGCTACTTCTTCGTCAGATGCATTTTCGTTCAATTTTACAAGAATATGACTTGCGTCAGCTTGTTCTTTTGTACGGAAAGCACTCTGGTTATCAGCGAAGTAAGCTTCTGCAGCCGCTTCATCAACAATTACGGAACCTGCAAGACCCTGTGGGGTGATAGCAAGGAACTTGATTGTCACCTGAGCAGGCACTGCGTAGCGGTCAATGTTGGTCTCGTAAAACGCCTTGATTTCTTCGTCCGTTACAGTTGCTTCCTTAAAGAAGTCAATTGCGGAGTACATGATGTAATCCATAGAACGTTTTTCGCTGGCGTATACGAATGCTTCGCGAGCTTCTTCGTCAGAAACGCTTGCAGAAATCACAGCGTTCTCACGAACTTTTTTGGTTAAAAGATCTTCTTTGAACTGACGTTCAAAGCTACCGGCAGACATTCCCTGTGCAGCAAGCATCTGCTTGTACACTTCAGGATCAAACTCACCCTGAGCATTCTGGAACAAAGGAATAGATGCGATTTCTGTTTTTAATTCAACAGGAGTCACAGTCATGCCAAGACGTTCTGCTTCCTGAAGCAGGAGAGTGCGGGAAATAAGACCCTGCAATACCTGCTGACCAATTCTCAGCTGTTTGAACTGAGCTTCGTCAATACCAGGAAAACGTGCTTTAATGGCACTCATCTGAAGTTCATATGCTCTTCTGAACTCAGGCATCATGATAGCAGTATCATTTACAGTAGCTAACACAGAAGAGTTTGAAGGGCCGTTCATGGAGCCTACGCCCCAAAACACAAAAACTACAACTATGAGAGCAAAGGCAAGTTTAACACCCCAGGATTGGGAATTTTGCCGAATGGAATCCAACATACATTACATCCTTTTATATGAGGATATGGTAAAGCCCACGCTTAGGCTTCACGCCTTTTAGAGAAACGGACGTAATTGAGCAGACCCCCTGCTCTAATTATATCCAGTTCTTTTTGCGTCAAATCATTTGTAACAGCTACACGTTTTCCGGAAGACAAAATGAGATCGACAGACTCGCCAGCTGCAAGTGCAAGTGCCGGTACTGCAATATTTTGTTCCTGCGCAAACTCTGCGTATGCTTCTTTATCTACCAGAATAAACGGCAGAATACCAAAGTTAACAAGGTTTGCGCGGTGAATACGTGCAAAAGATTTAGCCACGACAGCTCGAACACCCAAATGGCGCGGTGCAAGTGCTGCATGTTCTCTTGAAGAACCCTGTCCATAGTTTTCACCAGCGACAATTACACCGTTTGAAGTGCTTTTGGCGCGAGTAGCAAATGATGCATCCATTCGCTCAAATACATGCTCGCTGATCGCTGGTACATTAGAACGTAGTGCTGTGATAACAGCACCAGCAGGCATGATATGGTCAGTGGTAATATTATCCCCGGCGACGATGAGTACATTGGCATCAATGTCAGCGTCAACAGAAGCGAATTGTTCAAGCGGCACGATGTTCGGCCCGCGCACAACTTCAACATTCGAACCATCTTCCGGTGGGAAAATAAACTGGTCCCGAATAGACGGTACAGTCTTTGGCAGCTCAGGAATTTTCGGAGCATCGCCCCAGCCTGCAGGGTCTGTGAACTCACCATGTAATGCAGCCATAGCTGCAGTCAACGGGCTCACAAGGTAGACCTGTGCATCTCTGGTGCCGGAACGTCCTTCAAAGTTTCTGTTAAAGGTACGTACGGACACACCTTCAGAAACAGGAGAACCACCCATTCCGATACAAGGGCCACATGAACACTCTAAAAGACGAGCACCAGAATCAATAATATTCTCGAGCAAGCCCTCACGGGTGAGCATTTTAAGCACCTGCTTGGAACCGGGGCTAATCAGAGTATCAGTTTCGTACTTAACGTGCTTACCCGCAAACAGGTTTGCCACAGAGGCAAGGTCTGCATAGGAAGAGTTTGTACAGGAACCAATAGCAACCTGATTAACTTTCAAACCGGCAAGGCTGGCAACAGTAACAACTTGATCCGGCATGTGCGGTTTCGCAGCAAGCGGTTCAAGATCATTCAATATAATACGAACTTCTTCGTCGTATTCTGCGCCTTCATCAGCAACAAGTTCTGTCCAGTCTTCCAGACGTCCCATGCTGCTCATAAATTCGCGAGTATTTTCATCACTCGGGAAAATTGATGTTGTAGCGCCGAGCTCTGCCCCCATGTTGGTGATAACAGCACGCTCAGGTACAGAAAGGGAAGCTACACCGGGGCCGGCAAATTCGAAAACTTTACCAACGCCGCCTTTAACGGTCAGCTTGCCTAACAGATGCAAGATAACATCTTTAGCAGATGCCCAGCCGGTGAGTTCGCCTTCTAAGTAGACACGAACAACCTGCGGCATGGTAATGGTGTACGGTTCGCCAGCCATTGCCAAAGCAACGGATAAGCCGCCTGCACCCATAGCAAGGGAACCTAATCCACCAGCTGTAGGAGTATGACTGTCGGAACCAACCAGAGTTGCACCCGGTTTACCAAAATTTTCAAGATGAAGCTGGTGACAGATACCGGTACCGGCAGGTGAGAACACAATGCCGTACTTTTCTGCAACCGTTTTAAGATAGCGGTGATCGTCTGGGTTTCTGAATCCCATCTGTAGTGTATTGTGATCAACGTAGCTTACAGACAAGTCTGTCTTTACACGGTCTACACCTAAAGCTTCAAACTGCAAGCATGCCATCGTTCCTGTGGCATCCTGTGTAAGAGTCTGATCAATACGCAGCTCTATTTCGCTGCCTGCGCTCATAGTTCCGGAGATCAAGTGTCCGGAAATAATCTTTTTAGTTACGTTCTGTGGCATCCCTTGTTCCTCTTTTCGCTCCGAGTAGTTGTCTACTCATAGTTCAAACAATATTGTTGGTCACATTCGATATGCCGCATCACGCCGAGTTGTCGGCGTGAATACACTGATATCTGCGAAGAACAACGAATCCATCCCCTGTCAGTACGTTGAGTGTGCGCTCTCGTCTAAGGAATTTCCATTCCCTGACTTCGGTACTCATTCAGCTTGTTTCGTAAGGTTCGAACAGAAATCCCCAGCAGATCAGCTGCCTGCGTACGGTTGCCCGATGTCTGTTCCAAGCCTTTCAAAATAAGTATGCGTTCCATTTCATGAATGGGAATAACGCTACCGCTAAAGTTGCTGCAATTGCCGTTACCCGATTCGGAAGATGCACTTAGAGTAGTACACTCATCTGCTCCCTCTTCTTCAAAGAGCGGCCAGTTATCCGGATCAAGTAAAAAGTGACAAGGTTCAATAGAGTTGCCACCAGCAAGCAATACAGCACGTTCCATAAGGTTCTGCAGTTCACGAACATTACCAGGCCAGTCGTATGCACTTAGCCATGATACTGCTTCAGCAGAAACTTGAGCAGGCGGAAGCGAATATTCTTTCGTGTACATATCAATAAAGAAATGTGCGAGTTCAAGAACATCATCCCCACGCTCTGCAAGAGAAGGAAGTTTTAGCGGAATAACATTTAACCGGAAATATAAATCCTGACGGAACTGCCCTTCTTTAACCCATTCTTCAAGATTACGGTTTGTTGTCGCAAGTACCCTGACATTAACTTTAATCGTCTCAGTACCACCAACGCGGTCAAGCTCGCCTTCTTGAAGAACACGCAAAAGTTTGGCCTGTAGCGCCAAGTCCATTTCCGAAATCTCATCAAGAAGAATTGTGCCTGTATGCGCCAATTCAAATTTGCCGAGTTTTCGTGAAATCGCACCAGTAAATGAACCCTTTTCATGCCCGAAAAGTTCGCTTTCTAGCAAGTGTTCCGGCAATGCAGCGCAGTTCACTGCAATAAAAGGATTATCTCCACGGTCAGAATACGCATGAAGATAACGGGAGAACATTTCTTTACCGGTACCAGAGGCACCAGAGATTAAAACAGTTGCTTTTGATGGTGCAACCTGCCGCGCAAGAGCCAGTACTCGCTGCATAGCGCGGTTCGAACCGATGATAGTCGGCCCTTTCTCTGTTACCGGAATGGCAGTTTTATTTCCACCAAGGGTGGAGGTAGGTGGAACAGCTTTTGGCTTTTTGCCTTGTTCAGGTATTGCCGCACATATTTTTTCAAACAGTAACGGTTCAAGCCAGTAGTCGTGTGCACCCATTTGAAGAAATTTTTCAGCTTCGCTGGCGTTTCCTTTATCAGAAAACACAACAATAGATGGGAAGCCTGCGTCCGCCTCGGCGGCTGTCAGCAGTTCTTCCACAGAATAACCGGATAGGGAAGGACGGGAAAAAATTACATCAGGACGAGACTTCGCGATAAATGCGAGTGCGCCTTTATAATTCTCCGCAAGCCCTACTTCAAAACCTGCGTCTTTAAGCTGGGGGAAAATACGAGTAATCGAAGTAGCCGGTGCAAGAAAAAGTATACGTCTTGATGACATGCAATCCTCTATGGTGACATCAAAAAAACAGAAGTTAAAGAGCGACCAACTCTGCCACAAATTGATCTGATTAGCAAAGTGTTGTTATACTGGTAGTCTCATGCTCCCTCTTTTAAAAGAAACGCACTTCACGTATACCCGCATCCACTTGCTACAATGCATGTAACAGGCACTACGTAGATATGGAGACTTTTTACTATCATGACAGATACCACAACACACAAACAACAAGGCGCTCACGGCGGTGAAGTGTTTCGGATCGCTCGGGAAACAGGCACTGCACTTAACGACATTGCAGATTTCTCAAGTAATGCCAATTCCCTGTGTCGTGACATAACAGAAGAAATTCTTTTCTCCAATATGCAGGGTACATACAGTGACTATAATCATTATCCGGACACATGGTCGTCTGAGCTTGCAGCGTCAATTGCAGCGCACGAATCCGTTTCACAACAAGAAATTGTTGTAGGTCACGGGTCAACCGAAACAATCTTCCTTACGTTTCAGCAAATAAGACCCAAGCGGGTATTACTCGTCGGCCCCATGTTCTCGGAATACGCTAAGGCGTGCTCTGTTTTTGCAGAAGAATATGATGTTCTCACCTGCTCGTCTGGTACTTGTTTTGTACCGGACTCAGCAGATTTTGCAAATTCAGAAAAATACGATCTCGTCGTACTTTGCTCACCCAACAACCCCGCGACCATTACGTATCCCAATATGCGGGAGATTATTCAGGCGATTCAAAGCCCTTATATATTGATAGACTCGACATATCGAGAATTCATGCATGGTACACCTGAATATAATGCCACACACACAGCTCAATACAGAAAATGGAGCAAACAGAACACAAGCATCATCACCATGCACAGCTTTACCAAATTTTTCTACTGCACAGGCGTTCGCCTTGGCTATGCCTTGAGCGATCCTGACACAGTGACCAAGCTCAAACAGGGTAAAATGCCTTGGACAGTCACGGCTTCCGCACAGAAAGCTGGTCTACATTTTCTGCAGCACATCGTACGCTACCGGAGTCGCCTTCCGCAAATGCGAAAATATCGGACAATGTTCACAGAAGAAGTACGTTCAACAAACGTCTTTGCTGCAAACTGCATTTTTTCCGGAGTTAACTTTCTATTCTGTAAGCTGAAGAACCCGGAACATGGAGCACTGTTCTACGAATTCTTACTCACAAAGAGCATTCTCGTTCGTCTTTGCGATAATATTCCAGGAACAGAAAAGGGATTTATTCGTATGCAGGTTAAAACACCTGAAGAATGGGAAACGCTTATTACAGCGTTGCATGACTGGGCTGCTTCTCTCAACGTATCGACCCGTTAAGAAAAACATTTAGAACGACAAAAGCCCAGTGAGGGGAACACTGGGCTTTTGTCAAAAATGAAGCGACTGAATCATTTCCGTGAAGCGAGGGACCACACGGAGTTGACACCGAAAAGAGCGGTATTACCGTTCTTTTACTTTCTAATAGCACATCCTGTGCCAAAAACAGTGTTCACAGCAACTGAGCGAATACCAACACTTTTCAGTTGACGCTATGTGACGGGTGCGTTACGAAATTTCGTTGATTACGAATTTTCGTAACGAAATAATGGAGCGAAGAGATATAATGCCACCATCAAGCAATAAATCAGAGGACGAAGCGAAAGCACAAAGTACAAAAAAATCCTCCGAAAGATTTTTTAGCACTACGTTCTCAGGTCGCGATGTAACTATCAGCGATTTTCCACTGCCTGAAGATGCAAAGCAGGACTCTTTTCCCCTGCCCTCAACTCCGGATGTCCAACCGGAGCCGCAAAAAATACGACCTCAAAGCTACAATAGGCTCCAGACAAAGCTTAATTCTCTGGACATCACCCCCTTTCTGGATTTGATGCTCTCTGTTGCGCATGAGCGTGACCCGTCCAAAATTATTGAACGGGCAAGCACTGGCTACAAAGGCACCCACGTAACAATGGGAGCTTTCTGGCTGCGACCGACGCAGAAAATGGCGGACATTGTAACACCTCACCCCTCTGCAGACACAATGCTTAAGCTTGTGGCGTTTTCCGGCATTAAAGAAACAACGCCTTCGGGATGGAATCACGCGCTGGGCACATATGATCTTGCGCCAATTACAGAACCAATCTTTGCTTCATGTCAAAAAGGGATACCATCTATAGGCTCATCCCCTGAAGACTGGAACCGTCCGTCATGGGCTATAAAAGAAGGATACCAAGCCTACTCATCATTCCCCGTCATGTACAACGACGAATTTCTTGGTATTCTTTCTACATTCTACGATCGCCCAATGGTTGGCCCTTTTGCACAGCTGCATTCCATGCATCAGAAAATGCACAAAATTTTTGCGGATACCGTTGCCCGCGCTCTAGTTAACGCAGTCGCCTTTGGAGAAATTCAAAAGCTTCGTGGAGAACTTGAGCTAGAAAACGAACTTCTTCGTCGTGCTGTTCAGGAAAAACACCTTGATGACAACCTGATTGGTGATTCCGACTCTCTTGCTCATGTCATGGAGCAAATCGGCGTTGTATCACCAACCGATGCAAGCGTGCTTCTCCTTGGAGAATCCGGAACCGGTAAGGAATTATTGGCAGGCGCAATCCACAATCGTTCAACCCGCAGTCAAAATGCTTTTGTACGAGTGAACTGTTCAGCAATTCCGCATGAGCTTTTTGAAAGTGAATTCTTTGGTCACGTGAAAGGCTCTTTTACCGGTGCAATCCGTGATAGAGTCGGTCGCTTTCAGCTTGCAGACGGCGGAACACTCTTCCTTGATGAAGTAGGAGAAATCCCGCTAGAACTTCAGGGAAAACTTCTCCGAGTTTTGCAGGAAGGAACATTTGAACCTGTTGGCGACGAGCGCTCCAAAAAAGTTAATGTACGCATCATCGCCGCGACAAACAAAGACCTGACTAAAGAAGTTGCCTCAGGCCGTTTCCGGCAGGATCTATATTTCCGTCTATCTGTTTTTCCGGTCAACGTACCACCGCTTCGTGAACGTCGTAACGACATTCCGCTTCTTGCCCGTCACTTCATCAATCTCGCGGCAAATCGCATGAACATAACTGCTCCTCGCTTGAAGCCACACCATGTTGAGAAACTTCAAGGCTACAATTGGCCCGGGAACGTAAGGGAATTGCAAAACGTTGTGGAGCGTGCAGTAATTATGTCTCATAGTGGTAGTATGGAATTTTATATTCAGGACAACAGCAACGCGACACCGCCGATTGAAATGAATGTGCACACCTATTCGTCCGATCACAGCCCAGCAACACCGCCAGCATCTGCCCCGCGCCCGCAGGATGTTATTACCGAAATTGAATGGATGGCCATGCAGCGCGAAAACATTCAGCAGGCACTGGAAGCTACAAACTGGCGAGTACAAGGCAACGGCGGTGCAGCAGAGCTACTGGGCATCAAACCAACCACCCTCCGCTCACGTATGCAGAAGCTAGGCATCGAAAAAAAATAGAAACATCATCTTCCTTCGTCGTTGGTTTGTAAAAAGTGCAAGAAAAAAGCGACTCATCGTCTTTACGATGCGTCGCTTTTATACACAAACTACGAGCAGAATGAGATTCACTCAACCTTACGAAGCGAAATATCTCTCTAGCGCTTCATCCACGGTGCCATCATATCCGATACCGGAAAACACACCACCTTCGCTCAAGTAAAGACGGGTTTTAGCTCCGACATCTCCACATAAGACAGTACTCACGCCCTCTTTTATAAGCCACTGAGCGACTTTGCGCCCTGCTGCTTCGGGGTCATCCCTATAAGGGTTAGCTTGAACAACGCGCGCATCATTTTCCTGTTCAACCAGAACAAACATGTCGGCACGACCGAATACTGGTTCTACAACGTAAATATCGTTTCTTTTCTTCGCCGCCACAGCAATCTTCATATACCCCTCACAGAACTGTGGGTAGTTTCACAAACTACCACGTTGTCTATACAAAAGCTGCCTTGCGTAATTCCTCTGCTGCGTCTTTTGGCGATAATGCGCCACAAATTGCAGATACAACGGCAACCCCATCTGCACCGGCAGCAATAACCTGCGCCGCATTTGCAGTAGTAATTCCTTCAAATCCGACAATTGGAAGAGTTGTCAGGCTACGAGCTTTTTTAACACCGGGGATTTGCCACGGCTTAACATTGCGCGGGATTGATGGGGTAGAAAAAACAGGAGAAATACCAATGTAGTCGATATCAAGAGCATTCGCTTCTTCAATCTGTTCAGGTGTCTCTACAGTGATACCCACAATGGCATCCCCACCAATTAATGCACGTACATCCTGCACACGCATATCAGTTTGTCCCACATGAATACCATCTGCACGTACAGCAAGTGCAATATCCACACGGTCATTAATAATAAGCGGAATTTCGAGCGGAGCCAATAAGGCACGAAGTTGACGCGCGCACTCCACAAACTTTCTTGTTTCCAATGTCTTTTCACGTAGCTGAACCATCGTCACACCGCCACGCACCGCAGCAGCCACGGTTTCTTCAAGCGGCATCATTGTACAACGGCTACTATCTGTTACCAGATAAAGTGAGAAATCTGCACCCTGTCTCATTACACAACCCTCACTTCGACAAGTCTGTTTATGTCGTTTTCAGTAACATTATGAAGAGCATCTATGAACTGGACAGCAAATGTTCCAGGTCCGTTTGATGCCACCTCAGCAAGCCCACCCGCTGCTGCCATACATCCCATACCGGAGATGGCTGCGGCAAAACTATCTTCGCAGATCGCAAGGTGTGCGCCACAAATTGCGGTAGCAATACAACCCATACCTGTAACAAGGGGCATGTATTCGCTTCCGCCTATAATATTGTAAACTGTCTTACCGTCCGTCACAACGTCTATGCAACCGGAGACAGCAACCGTACATCGATACTTTTTCGCTAAAGCTACAGCACTGACTTCTGCCTCACTGGAATCATTGCAGGAATCCACACCACGAGTTGAAGCTCCTGTTCCGGCAAGTGCCATAATTTCTGAAGCGTTTCCGCGAACCAGAGAAATACCACCCTCTTCTAACAAGGAGATGGCAGTTTCTGTACGCAATTGTGAAGCCCCTGCGCCGACGGGGTCGAGCACTACAGGTTTATAGTTTGCGGCGGCAATAGATGCACCAAGCCGCATGCTTTCGATCCAAGTACCGCTTAATGTACCTATATTAACTACGAGAGAGCCCGAAAGAGTTATCAGCTCTTCCAATTCTTCTTTTGCATGAGCCATGATCGGAGAGGCGCCGGCACTTAAGAGAGCATTCGCGGTTGAATTCATGACAACATAGTTTGTAATACTATGCACAACAGGCCCACTGCCACGCACTTTATCTACATTGTCCCAAACAGTATTAAGTGAAAACATAGTGCACCTTCCTATAATGACGTTGCGTGTCTCAACTATTAGAATAGTAAATAGTTTACTCGTAAGCTACTATATTGCAAATAAAAAACGGAACAACCAGTATACTACATCAAAATGACACTGTATACTGCTCGTTCCGTCAAGGAACTGAAAAAGTAGACTTTTTACTTGAGACTATTGATAAAGTCCTCATCTACACCCACGATGGCAATTTCATGCTTATTCGCCAGTGCAATAGCCTCTTTTCTATCAAAAAATAATGTTTTGTTTGCATAGAAAGCCAGGCAACTATACCCGCCATCCACCAAATTCTGAACTGTATTTAAACCCAACGCAGGCAAATCAATGCGTTCGTCCTGCTTTGGTTTCAACAGTTTAATTGCGACACAGCCCTTTCCGCCAAGCTCAGCACCGCGCTTGATGGTTGCATCTGTGCCCTCTAAGCATTCTACAGCAATGACCATTTGCTCACGTACAACAATGCACTGGCCAATGTCCATACTGCCAATCTGCTCGCCTACAGGGATGCCGTATGCAAGAGTTTCACGCTGTTTGTCTGTCAGCTTTTTCTTTGTGAGTACTCCGGCAGGTCCGCGTAAGTTCGGTACAAGTTCAGCAGCCTGAACAATGTGCAACCCGTCAGATTCCAACTCATCCAACACACCGCGCAAAAGAACATCATCGCCTTTAGAACGAATCTTCAACAAAACTTTTGCTGCGCGTAAGTCCGGACGAATATCCAACGCTTTGGGCTTATTAATTGCCCCTGCAAAACATACGCGGGTGACACCATTTTTTTTAAAAAATTGTATCAGCTTGGAAAGAGCACCCAGATGGAGCATCTCAAAGACATCAGCTTCGCTCTCGATTGCCGGGTCTGTATGACCGACAAAGCCACACATAATAACAGAGAGACCTTCCTCGCGGGCACCTTGGGCTACCAGCTCAGGAAATTGTCCTGCGCCTGCAATTATCCCAATTCGCTCTTGTAATGCTGCCATATCTATTTGCTCCATAGACTTAAAAAAAGAAGGAAGGCACTACACCTTCCTTCTTAACATTTCGATCCGACTGTGTAGCCTATTCGCTATACGATGGTAAGATACCACGTTCGCTCTTGCGTACAAAATCTACGAATTCGAGAACTTCAGTAAAGTTGCCAAATTCATATTCCAGCTGTTCCAAAGCCTCTTTACGAGGAGTCGTGGAATGCCAGATGAGTTTATATGCATTTTTGAGCGCACGAATGACTTCACGAGGAGCTTTGAGGCGACGCAGTCCAACCAAGTTAGGACCATGAACACCTGCACGATTACCGGTAGCAAGCATATACGGAGGTAAGTCCTGCCCGATACCAGTCATACCGCCAACGAATGCATGTTTGCCAATGCGAACAAACTGATGCACAGCAGAAAGACCTGCAATAATTGTATGGTCAGAAACATGAACATGTCCCGCAAGAGTTGCGTTGTTAGACATGATGATATTGTCACCGAGAATACAATCGTGTGCAACGTGTGTGTACGCCATCATGAGGTTGTTACTGCCAACAACGGTATTAAAACCGCCGTCCTCAGTACCACGATGCAGAGTAGCAAATTCACGAATGGTGTTGTTATCGCCGAGCTTTAACCAGCTTACTTCACCGTGATATTTAAGATCCTGCGGAACACCGCCCACTGCCGCATAGGAGTGGATATGGTTATTCTTACCCATGTGGGTATACTGCTTTACAGATGCAAAAGCGTCGATCTTTGTACCATCGCCGATGATGACATCATCTTCGATAACGGCGCAAGGACCAATAACAACCCCTTCTCCCAGTTTCGCACTTGGCGCAACAAAAGAGGAAGGATGAATTTCAGTAGCCACGCTACATATCCTCCTTATTCATGATAGCGGCTGTCATTTCTGCTTGTGCAGCAAGCACACCATCAACATATGCTTTGCCTTCCATTTTCCACAGTTTCAACTTGTGACGAATAAGACGACACTTAAGTTCAAGTCTATCACCAGGGTACACAGGCTTGCGGAAACGAACTTTTTCCATGCCTGTGAAAAGGAACAACTTGTTTTCAAGCGGCATATCTGTGCTTTTCAGCACGAGAAGTCCGCCAGCCTGAGCAAGCGCTTCCATAATGAGCACACCCGGCATTACAGGAATGCCAGGGAAGTGTCCCTGAAAGAAAGGCTCGTTCATTGTCACGTTTTTGTACGCGTCAATAGACTCAAGCGGAGTGTAGTCTAAAACACGGTCTACAAGTAAGAAAGGATATCTATGTGGAAGCAGATCAAGGATCTGACGAATATCGAGATTATTTTTATCGGTGGCGGTCATTGTTGTGTACCTCTATTTTTTCAACGCTTCGATTTCTTTTTCGAGCTGTTTTACTCGCTTAAACAGGTCAGGAATTTTAGGAGAAAGAGTTGTATGACGCATGAAAATCCCCTTTTCCATCGCTGGCATACCGGCCATGGTTACACCTGCCGGAATGTCTTTTCCTACTCCAGTTTTCGGTCCCACAGTTGCGCCGTCGCCAATGTTCAGGTGACCGGCAATGCCAGCCTGTCCTGCCATAACAACACCGTTACCAACTTTGGTAGAACCGGAAATACCCACCTGTGACACAATAAGGCAGTTACTGCCCATTTCTACATTATGCCCGAGCATAACAAGATTATCAATTTTGGTTGCGTCGCCGACACTTGTAGAACCAAGCACTGCGCGGTCAATGGTGGAGTTAGCACCAATTTCAACATCGCTACCGATTGTTACATTACCGATCTGTGGAATTTTCTGCACTCCATATTCTGTTGGAGCAAAGCCAAATCCATCAGCACCAAGCACAACCCCTGCATGAACGATGCAATCATCGCCAAGAGTAGTTTCTGCCATGAGCACAGCATTTGGGTACAGAAGACAATCAGATCCAACAGTTGAATCTTCCCCGATGTAACAACCCGGGAAAACAACGGTGCCGGAACCAATAGTAACACGCGGGCCAATGAAGGCATGCGGATACACGGTTACGTCATCAGCAACTGTTGCAGTTGGGTCGATGAAAGCCAGTTCAGAAACGCCCTTCATCTCACCTTGCGGCTTAGCAAAAATAGCAACGCAACGAGCAAAATCGAAATACGGATTTTCACTAATAAGCGCGCGCTGAACATTCTCTACCTGATCGGCAGTACAAACAACTGCACCAGCTTTAGTTTCTGAAAGCTTAGACGCGTACTTAGGATTAGCTAAAAAACTAAGTTCTGTTTCCAGGGCATCATCTAGGGTGTTTACACCTGTAATTTCAAGATCTTCACCAGCAAACTCAAGACCAAGATGTTGTGCGATTGTAGAAAGCAGCATGCTTAACCGTATTCCTTATTTTTTAGCTTTTTTCTGAGCAGCTTTAATTTTTTCGAGTTTAGCACGGTACAAACGGTTTACAACAACCATTACCTGCTTGGTCACGTCTACTGGCTTTTTGATGTACAAAACTGCGCCCTGCGCTTTTGCAATAATCATTTCGTAGCCGTTTTTCTGACCGAACTCGCGAGTAGCTTCAAGCATCAGAGCAGACATATCACGAAGAGCAGACTGTTCTGCTGCACGTGCGCGCTGTACAAACTGTTGCTGACGCTGTGCAAGAGCTCTTTCTTCTTTACGAAGCACTGTGATTTTTTCTTTCTTTGCGTCCTCGGAAAGAGCCTGGCTCTGCACGCTGAATTCTTTTACTTTTGCATCAAAAGCAACTTTATCGTCTCTAAGTTTCTTGTCTTCAGCGCCGAAAGTCTGCTTCATAGCTTTGGTGATTGCCAATGCTGGTTCAGAATCTTTAGCGATGACTCCGAAATCAACTTCACCGTATTTTGCAGCTACTGCAGGTGAAGCAAAAAGGAAGGTACAAGCCACTACCGCTAAAAGAATATTACGCATTGAATGCTCCTAAAAAAATTTCGTTACTTAACAACATGTTAATCAATTAATCATCAATAAAAACTATCAAGTGGATTGAGTGGATAGCTTCATCATATTCCACAGTCAAGAACTTGCGCGTTCTTGCCACTCAAACAGTAACAGCAGGTACAGTACGAGGCTTACGCTGCGCTACCGAAGTAAATTGTCTGCTATGAAATAAAATAAACCCCATATTACAGCACTAATTTATCAAAAGTCAGTACTACACAAAAACTCCATGAGCTGTCAGTGAGAAATCGACCTTGCCTCGTATTATTTACCAACAGCTACATCGCTGCATAGTTCTTCAAATTATGTCTGTAGGTACTCAATGCATTAGCAATGCCTGCTGCCAACAGGTTCAAGTACGAATTGTTTCGTAATCGCTTTGCTTCTGTTTTGTTTGAACAATACCCCAGTTCCACAAGAATGGATGGCATCTTTGCGCCCATAAGAACGTAGAACGGCGCACTTCGTACTCCGTTGCTTTTAGATTTCCAGCCTCTTGCACGTACCGTTTTAACCATGCTCTTCTGAACCAGTTCCGCTAGAGCTTTAGACTCTTGCATTTTGGAGTTGAGCATGAGGTCGGTCAAAATAAACTGTAAATCGCTAATGCGTTTCTCTGTGATTGCGTTCTCTCGAGCAGCAACACGACGTGCACTTTTTGATCTGGCAAGGTTCAAGTAGTATGTTTCAATGCCATTTACGCTCGTTTTTCTGTTGGCGTTAATATGCAGTGAAACGAATAAATCTACCTTTTGCACATTCGCTTTAGCAGTACGTTCTTCCAGTGGAATAAAAACATCTGTGGAACGTGTATACAACACGTTAAAGCCTTTTGCCTTAAGTTTTTTACCCAACATTTTCGCAGTCTTAAGAACATAATCTTTTTCGCGAATTCGATTTCGGGATGCACCGGGGTCTTTCCCGCCGTGTCCTGCATCAATCATAACCGTTTTTACGGTCAAACCGAGCTGCTCAACAAGATCAGGAATCTTACGGGATGTCGGAATTGTGCGTGACGGTTTTTTAGTCTTATGCACTAAAACCTTTTTAGACAAATCCACCGGAGGATGGCTCATCTTTCCATCTTTAGGAGCAGAGACATCCACAACTACCCTGTAAGGGTTTTCTAAGGCGAAGACGGTATATTTTTGCACTGCTTCGAAATCAAGCACAACACGGCTTGTGCTAGGAACAGGCTTGCCAACACGAATCATTCGTAAGATACCGTCGTAAATTTTTAATTCGTCCTTAACAGACTGAGTCGGAACGGTTTTGTCCAGATCAATATAGAGTCTGAAAGGTAAATTTCGGGAAGGGTCAGCATTTAAGAACTTATACTGATGCTTCGTCTCGCCACTCAGATCAATAACTACACGGGTGTAATCATTACTGCTCGTAAAACGGATACCTTTAAGCGCAACATTACGAGATGACCTGTTGGTTTTTCTTACTTTTGAAGGCGTTGGCTTCGAAGGCTTCTTTTTAGTGGTAGATTTGGATGCAACTGAAGAACGGGAGTTACGAACCTCAGCAATAATTTTACGGTGGAGGGCTCGCGCTTCTTTGTATTTATCACCGGATTGGTATTTCCTCAGAATTGTATTTAACGTTCGCCTTGCTTCTGCAGCCTGATTCAAATTGTAATATTGAATCCGTGCCAGTCGGAATAACGAATCGTCCGTCCAGGAATGCTTGGTAAACCGCTTTGCGCATCGGTTATAATAGTCAACCGACGCCTGATAGTCTGAACGAAGGTACGAGCGTTTTGCTAGTTCTTCGTTCACACGCCCCATGTAGTACAAAACCTTGGGAGCGTAGGAACCATCTGGGTTAGCCTGATAAATAGCAATAAATTTGTCTTCCAACCTCTTCCAGTTGGAACGATAGCGTGCTTGTTTAGGATTTTTAACAAGAGATCTGAACTGATTCAACGCGGTTTGGTAGTCCCGGCTAATACTGGCGTAGGAATCTGTAACTGAGAGAAGAAGTATAAGAAGAAGCAAAGGCAAACAGAGCATGCCCTTTTTTCTGGTAATTAGCATAGTTTTCCTAGTTAGTCCGCGCATTGAAGTTCAAAGTTAGAATAAAGCCACCTGTTACAAATCATTATAAGGATACTGGAACCTGCCGCAGGGTGCAACCCCGACAAATACTTTACCATAAAAAAAAGCGCGGCCATAAGGCCGCGCTTTTACATAACTGTATTTAGAATGCCTGTCCCATTGCAAATTCGAAGCGAGGAGATTGTTCTTCCCCGTTCACATCAGCAAGTGGGATACCGTATGCGAAGCGTAAATCACCCATTGGAGAACGCCAGCGCAATTCAAGACCGGTACTGTAGAGCCATTCTTTGTTGGAGGTAAGACCATCATCTTTATCATCAAAGTCAATACCGATGTCAAAGAAAGGTACTAAAGTCATACCCAGATCATTCTCGAAATACCACTGGTATTCGAAGTTTGCGAAGGCCATACGTGTACCACCGATCTTGTCACCATCAGCCTGACGGACAGCAAAGTCGTTGATATCGTAACCACGCACACTGTTAATACCACCAATCCAGAAACGTTCTACGATTGGGATATCATCATGAGAGCCACCATTCGGAAGCAATGCACCAGCTTTGGCACGTGCCATTAATACGTGGTCGTCATTCAAGGCGTAGAACTGGCGAGCTTCACCAGTAACTTTAATAAAGTCATCAGTACCCTGAAGGAAGCCACCACCGTAGTTAACAGTGAAGGTTACGATGTTACCGGCGGTCGGACGCTGGAAGTTATCAATGGTATTACGTGAGAAGGATGCGTTAAGAACACTTGCATAACGAGTGCCGTCATCGGACTGCTCTTTAATAAGGTTACTTGCATCGTCATCTACATCAGTAATCTGGTACTGGTCGAAACGGTACCCAGCATAAACGCGAGACCACTTTCCGATAGGGTAGCCAAAGCTAACCTTACCACCAGTTTTGTCGTAATCGTAATCGTCATATTCAGTTTCTGTAATATAGGTACGGGCACTGAATGAGAGATCACTATCGTAAACACTCGGGTTCAAGAAGCTCAGGTCGTAGGAAGTCTTTTTGGAAGAGAAGCTAGAAGTAAAAGCAAGTTTGTAGCCTTTACCCCACAAGTTATCTTCTTTGATTGAGCCGGAGAAACCAACCCCATCATAGGAAGACCAACCTACACCAGCCATAATAGAACCGGTGTTTTTCTCTTTCACTTTAACTTTGAGGTCAACTTCATCCTGCGTCTCAGTTGGGACGAGGTTTACGCTTGCTTCAGAGAAGTAGCCGAGGTTGTTCAATTTACGGTTACTGTCACGCAGTTTGTCACCGTTAAAGAGTTCACCGTCAGTCAGTTCAACAGCACGGCGTACTACGTTATCACGCGTACGAGTGTTGCCTTCCATTACTACACGACGAACATAAACTTTGTTCTTTTTATTAATCTTGTAGGCAACGTTTGCAATGTTGCCTTCCTCGCGCTGAATGCCGAAGTCAACTTCTGCGTAGGCATAGCCATAGTTGGCGTACCAGTCTCCAATTTTAGTGCTGTCTTCACGAAGAACGGTGTAGTTAAGGTACTCTTCTTCAGCCTTCCACTCATCCAGTCCGATAAGGGACAGGTAGGTAGCGTCAGGTTCAATAAGGTCACCTGTAAAGGTGATTGTACCAAGTTTGTAACGCTCGCCCTCTGAAACAGGGAAAGTAATTACAATACCATCTTCTTCGTAATCAACGCGACCGTTACCAACTCGAACATCAAGGAAACCTCGGTTCAAGTAGTATGCAGAAATAGCTGCAACGTCACGCTCAAGGAAGTCTTCACGCAATACACCGGTACCGGTGAGCCATGAGAACATTCCTCGTTCAGCCAAAGCGAGTTCTTCCTTCACATCATCAGCATCAAGCTTTTCGATACCTTCGAGCTTGATTTCTTTAATGTAAAGTTTTTCACCCTCTTTCACATTGAAAGTAAGTGTTGCACCGGTGCTACCGCGTTCAATTTTGTAATCGACTTCAGCAAGGTAGTAACCTTCCTTTCTGTACAGATCACGAACACGTGCAATGTCGTCTGAAAGGAACTTTTCGTTAAGAACAGCCCCCTGCTTAGAGTTAATTGCAGCAAGGATATCATCATTATCTACGACATCAGAGCCGGAGATTACGATGTTATTGATTCTCGGTTTTTCAACAACGGTGATAACAAGTTCGTTACCATCACGTTTTTTCTCAACGCTGATCTGCACATCACTAAAGTAACCAAGGCCGTAAATACGCTTGATTTCTTCGTTAACGCGCTTGCTGTCAAGGGCATCACCCTTCTGGATTCGCATACGCAGAAGAACTACGTCAGGATCCAGAACTTTGGTGCCTCGAATAACAATATTAGAGATAGACTGCTTACGCAGCATCTCGTTTGTAGCCTGAGCAACAAGCTCATCTACAGCAGGAAGCACATTAATAAGTCCAGTCTTATTAATGTAGATAGGCTTCGCAGGTTGAAGCCCGTAAGCTTCTACCAAACGTGCATCAATAGAAAGCTGTTCCCCGACCTGTGTGAAGCTACCGTAGACAGCATAGTCTGCGTTAGACAACAAAGACAAATCGCGAACAATTGAAATATTAAGCTCGGAAACAGAGTTTTCTGCTAAAAGTGCTTCCAATTCATCATTTGGAACAATTGAAAAGTTTTTTGCAGCTAAACGCTCCCCGATCAATTCCGGTAGTCCATCTTCCAGATAACTCAAGTCTTCTCCTGAGTTAACCGCAAAAGGTAGTACAAGTACCCGAATTCCATTCCGTGGCGCAGCAGATGCGCTTACAGCCATTAGCAGCGCAAGCAACATGAAGACCATGACAACGCACGGTCTAAACTGTTTGGACATAAAGTTCTCCAGCTCGCAGTTCAAGACGGCGACGCATAATATCCGACAGTTCAGGATTATGCGTAACTACTACCAGTGTCATACCCAGCTCATCATTTAGTCGAAGAAGTAATTCTCCAACTGATTCGCCGGTGCGTTCATCAAGGTTCCCGGTGGGTTCATCTGCAAGCAAAACAGAGGGGCGCATGAGTATTGCACGAGCAATAGCTGCCCGCTGCCTTTCTCCACCCGACAGTGTTGTGACCTTATGTTCAAGACGCCCGCCCAGTCCAACAAGTTGCAACATCTCGCTGGCCCGTTCAAAGGCTTCTTTTTTAGTCACTCCACCTATTATTGCTTGCATAGCGACGTTTTCAATAGTGGAAAATTCCGGCAACAAATGATGAAACTGAAACACAAAACCGATTTCTCGATTTCGTAGAACAGCCTTCGCGTCATCAGTCAGTTCCGCAAGATTTTTACCATTGAAAAGCAATTCGCCCCTCGAAGGAATATCAAGGGTCCCCAAGAGATGCAAGAGAGTACTTTTACCTGACCCTGATGCACCAGTGATGGCTAATGCCTCACCTTGCTCAATAACGAGGTCTAAATTGTTTATAACCGTCAGCAGCTCAGCAGGACCATCATAGTCCTTACCCACTCCCCTCAGTTCATATAACGGTGCAGCGCACATTATTCATACCTCAAAGCATCTGCCGGTTCTAATTTTGCTGCCTGCTTAGCAGGATACAGTGTGGCAATAAAACAAAGCACCATTGCAGATACTCCGATTGCCACTAAATCTGTCCAGTCATAAATAACCGGCAGCTTATCAAGTGAGTACACACCTTTTGGCAGTTGTACAAATTGATAACGCTTGAGCAATTCGCCCACCCCGAGTCCAAGAGCAAATCCTAGAGCGGTACCTACCACTCCAATAATTGTTCCCTGCAGCATAAATATCCTGCGAATCTGCTTTTTGGTTGCGCCCATTGACATAAGCACTGCTATATCGCGGGTTTTTTCCATAACAAGCATGACCAGAGTGGTGATAATTGAAAAAGAACCAACAAGCACAATAAGCGTAAGGATAACGCCCATTGCGGTTTTTTCCAGTTTCAATGCAGCAAATAAATTGGCGTTCATATCCATCCAGCTTCGTGCATAGAACGGATATCCACCGAGTTTTTCAGTTATTTTTTTTGCGACAGTGTCCGCACTGTTTACATTGCTGACAGAAACTTCAAGTCCTGTGACAGCATTGTTATCCCACCCGAGCAATTCTCGTGCAGAATCAAGTGTTACAAACGCAAGGGAAGAGTCATACTCCCACATGCCTGTTTTGTAGATGCCCACAACTCTGAAGTTGCGAACCCGCGGAACAAAGCCCTGTGATGTTTTCTTGCCTGAAGGTGAAAGAAGATTAATACGTCGCCCAACGCCTACACCGAGACGCTTGGCAAGTTCTTTACCGATGATAATTCCCGGGAGTCCCTTACGTTCGAGATCCGGAAAACCACCGTCTTTCATATACTTGCGAATGGTAAGCACTTTGTCCGCAGACTGAGGCTGTACCCCGCGCAAAATAATACCTTTCACGCCCTGAGGTGAGGAAGCCATAAGTTCTGAGTAAATAAAAGGGGTGGCTCCGGTTACACCGGAGACACCCTCAATTTCTTTCGTCAACTCAGTATAGCCGGACATATTGCCAGCTGCACTCATGGTAATTACGTGAGCATTCACGCCCAGAATTTTATCCCTCAAGTCCTTAGTGAAACCATTCATCACACCCAGAACTACGATAAGCGAAGCAACACCGAGTGCAACTCCGAGAACAGAAATAATCGAAATAACCGATATAAAAGACTGTTGACGACGCGCAAACAGATATCTCAGCGCTATGAAGGACTCAAATTTCATAAGCTATGGCTAACTCTCCGGTTTAAGGAGTGGGAAGAGAATGACTTCACGAATTGATGGTGAGTCAGTCAGAAGCATTACGAGACGGTCAATACCAATACCCTGACCAGCTGCCGGAGGCATGCCGTATTCAAGGGCACGAAGGTAGTCTTCGTCCATGTAATGTGCTTCATCATCACCCGCTTCTTTTTCTGCAACCTGATCAAGGAAGCGCAAACGCTGATCAACAGGATCGTTAAGTTCAGAGAATGCGTTGCTCAGTTCACGGCCAGTCATGAACAATTCATAACGGTCAGTAAAACGAGGATCATCTTCGTTTTTGCGAGAAAGCGGGGAGAGGTCTGTTGGGTAATTGTAAATAAAAGTAGGCTGAATCAAATCCTGCTCAACATCAAGGTCAAACAGTTTGGCCTGAAGCTTAGCAAGCTTCTCACCTTTATGTACTTTTTCCCCACGGCTTTTCAGATGCGCAGCAAGCTTGTCGTAATCTTCGTACAGTTCGCTGGTGTGACCACCAACAACCTCTAAAGATTCGAGGAAGCCGATACGCTGCCAAGTACCCGGAGTCAGGTCAATTTCCTGCCCCTGGTAAGTAATCACGGTAGAACCGCATACTTTCTTAGCAATGTGTCCGAAAAGCTCTTCTGTAAGATCCATCAGATCTTTAAAAGTTGCATACGCCCAGTAGAACTCACACATGGTAAATTCTGGGTTATGCTGTGTTGAAACACCTTCGTTACGGAAGTTACGGTTAATTTCAAAAACTTTTTCGAAACCACCGACGAGAAGACGCTTCAAGTAAAGTTCCGGCGCAATACGCATGAACATTTCATGGTCTTGTGCGTTATGGTGGGTGACAAACGGACGAGCAGTCGCGCCACCGGGAATTGGATGCATCATAGGAGTCTCAACTTCCATGAAGCCTCTGTCTTCCATAAATCTACGGAACTCACGTACAATCGCAGTACGTTTGCGGAAAATTTCTCGGGTCTTAGGCGTTACGATAAGGTCAACGTAGCGCTGACGGTATCGGATTTCAACGTCTTTAAGGCCATGATATTTTTCTGGGAGCGGACGGATAGACTTAGTAAGAAGCTCAACGCTCTTACAGTCTAAGGTCAGTTCACCTGTTTTAGTGCGGAACAATGTACCCACAACACCAACGATATCGCCGATGTCAAACTTCTTAAACTTCTGGTACGCTTCAGTACCAAGAGTATCGCGGGCAGCATAACACTGCATTTTACCGCTTTTATCAAGAACGTGGAAAAAGGTCACTTTACCAAAAGAACGAAGACCGACAATACGGCCTGCGCAGAAGAATTCCTTAGTAAGGGATTCTAATTCTTCGGAATCAAGTCCTTCATATTCTGCACGAATTTGAGAAAAATCGTGGTCCTTTGAAAACCCGTTTGGGTATAAAGGAATGCCTGCATCCAATAAGTCGCAGGACTTTGCCACTCTATTCTTCACCACTTCGTTTAACTCGTCACGGTCAACGAAGCTTTCCAGCATAGGCATGAAGTAATCAGCCTGGCTGGATTTAGTGGGAAGTTTTATCTTTTTACGTTTTGACTGTTCCTGTTCGCTCACGGGATCACTCCGTATAATGAATTCGATCACTGCTGAATTGGGAAGGGTTATTCCAATTACTAGCAATCGTCAAGGAACCCTCTCATCTCTGAGCATAAAATTGTTTTTTCCAATTTTTTTTTACAGAAACATAAAAAAGGCTTGACGGTATCTGAGGTTTTCTCTAAACACTTTTTCGCACTGAGGGAAACACCTCAAGCACATATTCCTCGATGGCTCAATTGGCAGAGCGGGTGACTGTTAATCACTAGGTTGTAGGTTCAAGTCCTACTCGAGGAGCCAGAATTTATAGCCTCTTTCGCAAGAAAGAGGCTTTTTTTGTGTCCTCAACCCTGTGCTCACGGCACAGCGCAGATGCGAACTACGTAAACTGCCAATTGCTACAGTTATCCTCTACATTTTCCACCAGATTTTAGAGTACGTTAGTTTCACAACAGCCACCCTTTATTATTTAGAAAACTTCACTCCTCCTAACAATATATAGTAAAGGCAAACCGTGCGTGTATCTTTTCAATGAATACGCGTTTTTCTCTTTTTCCTCTTGACGATGCCACACAGACTCCGTATACAGAATCTCGCGCTGATCATTTCAGCACATATTCCTCGATGGCTCAATTGGCAGAGCGGGTGACTGTTAATCACTAGGTTGTAGGTTCAAGTCCTACTCGAGGAGCCAGAATTTATAGCCTCTTTCGCAAGAAAGAGGCTTTTTTTGTGTCCGATGACATCAATCAACAACATCTACACCCTCCTTTCGCGGCCAATTCTCTATATTTTCCCTTTGTAGCTGCGTAAGAAGAATACCTGCGAAAGGTATCATCCACGAAATCAAACACGCTGAATCTTTCCTCTCTTAGCTACACCTAATGCAGACTCCCTCCACAACAACGCCCAACATGTCCACGTTCGCCTCACCCTCATCTCACTCTACTTTCAAAGAAAATAACTTTTTTCTTTTTTCCGCTTGACGCAGCGAGCTCTTTTCCATAAAAGCTTTTTCGCACTGAGGGAAACACCTCAAGCAAACATATTCCTCGATGGCTCAATTGGCAGAGCGGGTGACTGTTAATCACTAGGTTGTAGGTTCAAGTCCTACTCGAGGAGCCAGAATTTATAGCCTCTTTCGCAAGAAAGAGGCTTTTTTTGTGTCCAAAAAACATTTGGCACTAGAACAATTCGCATATCACTTAAACAACTTCCTCCTAAAGCCTCTGCCAGACCACTAAAACTAAAGACATGCCAGATACCTACCCCATGCAAACTTAACGCATGAATAATAGAACATAATCTAGTGCAGTCGATTTAACTTCCTGCAAAAGTTGCTGTTGACGTAAATATTTACTAACGTTATCGGTTTCACTATTCTTTATCCCAATACCTATTCCCCGCAGAAATTCGACTCACACTATCTATTTTCACAATAGTCAGGAGACTCACATGTCCTTAGCTCCCCCTTTGGCACCTGTACTGGACAAGAAGCAACAAAAAAAAGAACGACTAAAAGCGCAGGCCATTGCCAGCGGTGATTCGTATATATGGAGCTATGTAGCTTACCCAGTGGTCATCCTCATCATCAGCATGACTACCACCCTACTTGACGGGTTATCTGAGATGACTCTCGCATGGATTGGATTGTTTATTCTTAGTGCTGACCGTAAAATGCTCAAGCATCGAGACATCACTCCACCTCACTGGGGATGGATAATTCTTGCCCTTCCTTATATATGGAAACGCTGCAATATTCTTAAAAAAAGCAAGGCACCATTTTGGCTCGCAACCATAACTATAGTTATACAAATCGCGGCGATGGCGATTAGCCTTACCCTATTGACTACAGACTATAAAATAATCAAAGAACAGATTCCAAGCGTAGCTACTGAACTACTACAAGCTCCTAACACTCCTGCTCCTTACTTGGGCGCTACATGTGTTAAGCTTTCAGGCTTTAAAGATTTTTCTGAAGGACATCTCTCATGCACTCTGGATAACGGGGAAAGAATCTTTATTGATATTCTCACAAATGAAAAAGGTGAATCTTACGTGACTTGGGCTCCGTACAGTGAAAAGCCAAAAGCAAGCACCGACACCATCACCTCAACGACTGCTAACAAAACCTCTTCACCACCACCATTAAGGTAGTACTTCGACAGGAAACTCCGGTGACATCAGGTATATTTTCTTTTTTTTCATTTTTATTGTATTTTTTGGTTGACGGGCGCGTAGCAAATCCGTAAACACATTTTCGCGCTAAGGGAAACCGAAGCACACATATTCCTCGATGGCTCAATTGGCAGAGCGGGTGACTGTTAATCACTAGGTTGTAGGTTCAAGTCCTACTCGAGGAGCCAGAATTTATAGCCTCTTTCGCAAGAAAGGGGCTTTTTTTATTTCCAATACATATCCCCAACTTCCTCTCCACAACACAACTCACTGTATTTAAAAATAAAAATAGATTATAGATCTTGGTGTATAGTTTTTATACACGGTAGACGCACTGCTCATTACTGCGTATTCTACCCAAGTTTAATTTGCAGGATGACGAATTTTCAGTATTCCTGCTTACTATAGTAAACATAACGCAGGGATAGTACTCACATTTCCGTACTATACCCTGTGCCCGTGCATAAACTTGCACAGTGTTGCGACACGCAGCCTGCTGCACAAGGAGATATCATGAAAAAAATTCTATTTGCCCTTGCTTTCATTTGTATTTTTGCAACCGCTGTGTCTGCTGACGCCAAGTTTGGTAAAATGGACACAAACAGTGACGAAAGCGTTAGCTGGGAAGAATTTTCTGCAACCTACCCTTCCATGAAAGAGCTCGCGTTCCAGACTATTGATAAAGATAAGTCCGGCGGAATCTCTCATGATGAATGGCACGGATTTATGGCAGGCCATAACACCGGCGAGAAAAAAGGCGGCGGTATGATGGGTGGCATGATGGGCGGAAAAGGAAAAATGGGCTCCGGTGCTCCTGAACTCATTGCTCCTCCTACGAAATAATCAGTCTCTGAGCATTACAGCAAAAAAAAAGTCGACCTTTGGGTCGACTTTTTTTATGTCTTCCGTTCGCTATAAACAAATATCTAGCTTCCATTAAACCTCTTTTACGATATGATCATTGTGTGAGCATTGTTCTCTTCTCAATAATCATAACTTCACAGGATTATCACCTACAATGAGCCTTGCCCTTTTCTACTTTTTCCTCAAAGGTCTTTTAATCGGACTAACTATCGCTGCCCCTGTCGGACCTGTCGGAGTTCTATGCATTCATAGAACCCTTAAATACGGCAAACTTGTGGGCGTAATATCCGGACTCGGTGCTGCTTCCGCAGACCTTTTCTACGGCGCTGTTGCTGCATTCGGCCTTGTTGCCATTACAAATATGATTACTGAATCCAGCACCGTCATCAGGCTTGTTGGTGGACTTCTTTTTCTCGCAATCGGCATCCACATGCTACGGCAGCGTCCTGCATTTGTTTCTGATGCAAGTGATGTAAAAGAAGATAAAAACAAACCAAGCCTTCTTACTGCATGGCTCAGTACTTTTGTTCTCACAGCTATGAACCCCGGTACGATCATTGCGTTTACAGTTATCTTTGCCACCTTCGGCATCGATAGTGATGCAGGTGCCCCCGGCGCTGCCTCACTGGTTCTCGGTGTGTTCCTCGGTTCTGCCATCTGGTGGTGCGGTCTCTCCTTTTTTGCAAGCGCTATGCGCACATACGTAAAGCAGCACAGCAGGCTCATCAACAAAGTTTCAGGCACAATTATCATCGTTTTCGGTGCCGCTTCATTAGCCAGCCTACTCTTAGACATGTAATGGATAAATCCTTGGGATTAGCACCCTGAGGATTAATTTGCCTGCAAAGGCATTGTCTATTGCCAGACCACTACGCAATCCTTATATTCCGCCCATGACAAAAACATGGAATCAAAAATCAGAGCGTCCAGTACTCGGGCGTGCACCACTCACACAGCCTGCATTTCTTCCTATGTCCAGAAAGGAAATGGATGAACTCGGCTGGGATGAGCTCGATATACTCTTCGTTACTGGCGACTCTTACGTCGATCATCCAAGCTTTGCCGCCTCCCTTTTGGGACGCTGGCTTGTTGCACATGGATATCGCGTAGGCATTATTGCCCAGCCCCGCTGGGATAAACCGGACGACATGCTTGTAATGGGTCGTCCGCGTCTGTTCGCTTCTGTAAGCGCAGGTGCCATTGATTCCATGCTGGCCCACTACACGGCGTTTAGAAAAAAACGTCACGATGATGCGTACACCCCCGGAGGCAAAGCAGGATCTCGTCCGAACCGCGCCACCATTGTTTACTCAAACCTCGTTCGCAGTGCATTTCCCAACATTCCAGTTGTCATAGGTGGTATTGAAGCTTCATTGCGACGCATCACTCATTATGACTTCTGGACAGACAAACTTCGCCGCTCCATCCTGCTCGACAGTAAAGCGGACTGTGTTGTCTATGGCATGGGCGAATACGCCATGCTCCATATCGCTCATGTTCTCGACCAATACGGCGAAACATCCGGCACACCTTTTTCATACATTGCTCAGGACGTACGTGGCATTGCTTACATGGGAACCCATGAAGACATTCCGTCACAAGCTAAAATTGTAGAGCTTCCATCCCATGAAGAAATTGATGCGAATAGCAAAAAACTTATGACTGCTACGCTTACCCTTGAACGCCATGTTCAGGAAGCTGACGGCTGGGCTATTCAGCCGGTCGGCAAGCGCGCAGTTCTTCTTGCTCCGCCAGCTCTGCCGTTGTCTGAAGATGAAATGGACGAACTTTACGGCCTGCCGTACGCAAAAGCACAGCATCCATCCTACACTGAAAAAATTCCGTGTGTTGACATGATGACAACCAGCATCACAACTCACCGAGGCTGTGGTGGCGGCTGCTCATTCTGTTCTCTGGCACTGCATCAGGGCAGAAGAATCACATCACGCAGTAAAGAATCCATCATTCAGGAAGTGGAAAACCTCACTCGCAACAAGCGCTTCAATGGCTCTATCAGCGACGTAGGTGGCCCTTCTGCCAACATGTGGCAGGCAAACTGTAAGGCCGACCCTGAAAAATGTAAGCGCAAAAGCTGCATGCACCCGAAAGTGTGCCCGCAATTTGCTGTGAATCAGACAAAAGGCATTACACTGCTGCGTGACATTCAAAAGGTTCCCGGAATCAAAAATGTACGCGTTGCCAGTGGCGTTCGCTTCGATCTCGCACAAAAGGACGAAACAGCCCTTCGTGCATACACCATGGAATTCACCGGCGGTCAGCTTAAAGTTGCTCCGGAACACATTTGTGATGGTGTGTTGAATCGTATGCGAAAACCTGGTGTTGCTTCCTTTGAACATTTCCTCGGCGCATTCAAGAAATATTCTGAACAGGCAGGGAAAGAACAGTACGTTGTTCCGTACCTGATGAGTGCATTCCCGGGCTGTTCCGACAACCACATGCGCGAACTTGGCAACTGGCTTCGCTCCAGAGGCTGGCAGCCGCAACAGGTGCAGTGCTTCATCCCTACACCGGGTACTGTCGCAACAGCATCCTACTTTGCTCGCATTGATGAAAACGGTGATGATATTTTTGTCGCGTACACCGATGCCGAACGTCTTCGTCAGCACCACATTTTGATTCCAAGTGTCGGGCGCAAAGAAAGCAAGGCACCACAGGGAAAACGCGGAGCATACGCTGGCAAGTCAAATGGTAAGCCAAGTGGTAAACCAGATTCGAAACGTGGTTCCAGTAACCATGCCTCCGGTAAACGTTCCGAACGCAAAAGCCAGCCTAAACGTGAGCAGCAACCAACTCCGAACAGCAAGTCTGGTCCGAAAAAAGCATCTCCGTTCTCTGTGAACAACCGCTAGTTACGAAGATACGTTTCAAACGATGTGCAAGGGTGTAAAATCACCCCTCATGAAAAGATAAAAGCTCAGGTCGACAAGCAGAAATTCTGCAAGCCGACCTGAGCTTTTTTTATAGATATAAACGCGACATACTTTTTTCAATGCATACGCGCGTACTTTCGTCCTATTCAGATGAAAAATTACTTAACAACCACTCAACAGTGCCAGAAACTGCCCACCGTTCTTGATCGGGCATGCTTAATGCCTCTTTTTCAGTGCGGTTTGAAAGCTGTGCAATAAGATAGTTTTCCAGAAGCGTTACGATTTCTGATTCGATGCGCTTACCATTCAACAGTTGTTGAACAATATGTTGCTGCTCATCCTGAGAGAACACAGAAAAAAGCCTCGCCGCGTACTCCCTGTCTGTTTCCAAAAGCAATAAAATAACTGCACCTTGAATTGAAACAGGCTCGCTTCGGAGTATCAATGCTACGTCTTCTACAGGGACAGACAGAATCAATGCAAACGGCATATGCACTCTGCTATTCCGGCATAACGCTACAACCTGCGCCATATCTTTCGCAGCAATAGATCGAATCATAAGCCGCCGAACCAGTGCGCTGTCCACAACTAAAGCTCCAACGCTGACAATCGAACTATTCCGACTTTTCAATAGCGCATTGACCTGTTCAGGATACAACGACGGCAACTTTCCAGCTTCACGTAAGAACCCCGCAGCTGCTTCCGGAGAAAAACTGCTGAGCACTTGCGCGGCATGGCTTTCGCCAAGCGCCAGAACTGAAGCAACAAACTGCTGCGATTCAGACAGAACTGTTTCAATCCCAGCTCTATGCCCGACCCGTCGATCTATGGCTTCCTGTTTATCCTTGCTCATCTTTTCAACAAGCGTCAGTCTTCTATCTTCGGACAACTGCGAAAGTATAACGGCTGCGGACAATGGATGCTGACTTACTAATTCAGCCCGTAATGCTTCATTATCCAGCCGTAAAAGCCGCTCTACAGCTGAAGTATCAATCTCTGTAAATTCTGGGACAAGAATAGACTGTTCACCTGTAAGAATCGGGAGAATCTCCTCAAGCATCTTTTCAGGGAACACAATCATCATCGAACCACTGTTGCTTGCGGGGTCACGCCCTTCAGCTGTGTTCATATCTATGCTGACAGAAAGCTCACAAACGATGCAAGGTTCGTCCAGCCAAAAATGTTTACTGTAGAGCGCTGGTTCATCAGCTTTGCTGTGCTTGGATTCCACTTCGTAAAACGGAGCCAGCGCCCATTCCAAATCAAGCAATAGCAAATGAAGCACGTGGCGCACCACATTGCTTGCGATGGGAAAAACAGGAATATTTTTTTTGCTCTTCTTCAGCTCTGCTAACCTGCGGAGCAACTGTGGAACCGGCTCCTGTTCCCCTGCGGAAAAAATCGCGTTAGCAAGCCCGACCGCTACTTCACGCTCCATTCCAAAAACACTCACGCCATCCAGAGGAAACATAGAAAAAGTTGTTGCTACAGGATGATCCATCCGCAGCCATACATCAAACGGGGCACGTGCGGAACGAACAGCTTTTACCTGACAGGACTGATTTGTCATTTTACACAACCGCTTTGATGCCACGGCTGCAAACTTATTCAGCACCTTATCGAGCACGGGGAACTGCATTGACTTTTGGTATCGGTACTCAAGCAAATGAGTCAACGTGCCGTGCTTTTGTGCATCTGCAAGCTGTTTGGGCGGCAATCCCAAAATAAAGTTTGAACCGGCAGCACTACCTGACGAACTGCCCTTTTCGGCGTCATCCGAAGGGCTTTTCAAAAGCCACTGCATCTCTTCGATAGTCACTTCATTATTGGGTGACGTCGGCTTGTCTGATCCGAACAACTCGGTCACGAGATCACTTTCAACACCGGTCAGTGATGCTTGCCATGCCTCATCAGACCACGGATCAAGATCTATCGTAACCTCTATTTCAACCTTATCTGTCTCGCTTTTCGTCTTCTGTTTTCTTTCCACAGATGAATCTGACGCCTTGCCTAAGGTATCAGCAGGAACTTCAGGCGCATCTGTTGGCACATCAGCAGAGGTACCGGCAGACGACTCGCCCTGCGTGCCATCGACTGATCCCTTAACGGCTTTGGCGGCATTTTTCTTTGAATGAAAAGGGAGGACTTTGCCTCTTTCCCGTTTTTTAGTCATACACATTTCCTGAGTATACTGTTCTATGTGAGCCTAACAGCTATCTATATATACTGATACTACTGCTACGCCCAAGTATATCTATACTACAGTTAGAAAAATTTGCACTACCCTTCCGATTATATATACTAACGTAATCGGAGCATTCACTACAAAAAAAACACTGTAACCCTTGCCCCTTTTCGAACATGCAGATACCCTACCAAGTATTATATTTAGCATAGGGTAGGACGCTAATTTTCTTTTATCATAAATAGTTGCATGCGCATCATTTTGTAAAAGCAGCCCCCATAACACTATGTAGTTATACACTGACCATGGCACAATTCATGATGTTTCATTTCCTGTTATGACGTTGATACTAACGTCATACTCTGCTGCGAGGAGGACACGGTGGCTACAATGGATACTTCCTATTGGAGAAGGAGTATTTACAATATTCTTGACGGATTAAGCGACGGCTTATCCCATTTCGCCGGTCCCAGCCGAGTAGCATTACTCATATGCCTTGAAGCTGAGGGACCATTTTACATTCTTGATCCGCAGAATTTGTTAGACGGTCACCAGCCACGCCTTAAAGATCTTTATACTACTTTTCGGGAGACGACTTCTTGCAATCTTTTGCCGGAATTCAATCCATCAGAAGACCCGCAGCTTTCCGGTCTGATCGCTTATGGTGGTTCCTGCACCACTCTTCCTTTCCAAATGTGGTTTACAGAAGAACACCCTGACATTTGCTCCAAAGGCCCAACGTTGCGCTGGCTGGAATATGCAGCAACGCAATTATGTGCCGACTTTGGTCAAGGCGCAGGGCTACGAAACGACACTTCCAGTTATGTGCTGCAAGGATACGCCCAGCACGCCATCCGTGATTATATTATCGACAAACGAAGCGAAGCTTTAGGAATGGATACATATTTACGTATTTATCCTACACTTAATGCTATTTTGGGTATTTCAAATACGAGGGAAGAAGGGGAATGGCCACGAGGTAACATTGCTTTTGTGGAACCGCGCCTTTTGCAGCATGTTCACTTCCAAGCATCATTTCCACGCATGGAACAACCGTTGCTCGTAAATCTCCGTCATTGCAGAAAGACTCTGCAAGCAGTCGAAAACACAGAACGGTTCCTTATTTCAGACGGGTGTACTCTTGCCGGAGTTGCATCCGGCGATCTTCCTCCCGGATCTATCCTTGCGACCTTCGAAGGTAACCATGGGATGGTCAAACTTGATGACGAACTCATTTGCAGCTTTGCGTCAGGCAATTTTCTCGCAACCAACCGCAGGCCGAACCTTGTTCAGCTGGAAGAAGCGCTGCTTGAGTCCAACTTAACGCCTAAGCAACAGCATAATATTTTTCATTACATTACACGCGTGGTTATACAAGCACGTGAACGTAAGCACGGCTGTACTCTCGTGTTAGACCTCAATACAATTCCGCGAAACATTGCAGGCCAGACACTCCAAACTCCATTGGATTTGAGCATGCCGGAAAATATCGACATTGCATGTTCCCTTGCAAAGGTTGATGGCGCATTGCACATCAGCAAATCGTCTACTCTTCTCGGCTTCGCATGCCTGCTGGACGGAAGGACAGTTCCCGGAGAAAACAGAGCGCGTGGAGCACGATTTAACTCCGCAGTTCGTTTTACTGCCATGCACAAAAATATCATCACTATTGTTGTGTCGTCAGACAGACCAGTATCCGTTATCCAGCACGGCATTGAACTGACTGCCCAATGCCGATGGAAACCGATAAGCTATATATCAACACCGCCACGCCTTACCGACTGGCTCGAAGAATAACTATTCTATCGGAACACCCTGCGTAAGAAATGCAAAGCCGTATGAAGAACCGGTACCAAGCATAATGCTTTCGATAATCGGCACATCTACTGCTTTGTCCGCTTCCCATTTAACAATGAAGTTAGCTCCGGAGCCACCTTCGTCGTCATCAAGCTTTACAACATACCGCAAAGACTCAAGCGGCTTCATAAGCACAGGCTCGTCCAAATAACTACGCAACAACTTTCCAGCTGTGTCATAAAACTCTACACTAAGAATACGGATACCTTCTGCACGGCTTGTATTTCGAATGCTAAGGGTTGTTGTAAGATTCAGCTTTGCTTCTTTATTCCCATGATAAATGTAAGAATACGCCGGCACATACAATGTTTGCTTGTTCTGCATTGTTCGGGCAGCACTTAATGCAGGAGAAAAGGCCACCGTCGCAAAAAGAAACAACCCCATAATCCACGACACACGTCGAGTTATCATCTGCTCCTCCAATAGTGATTTTTATTGCAATTTTTCTATGTCACTCTACCAAACTTCATTCATTCCCGAAAGACTATTCCCATCTTTCACGAAATGTTACGAAGCGGCACAATCGGCTATCCCTCTTCAAGACATCCCCATATAGTCACCACAAAATAACATGCTATAATAATATAGTATTTAACGCCTTCTTTGATTCAGGCATCAGCATCACGGCTTCGCAAAAGAAATCCGTTACGGCATATTCCAAACTATGCTACGCTCTAGCACACTGCCAAACACTCCAGTTGCCAGTACCGCTTGTCAGACATACTACGACTTGAATTCAAAAACAGACTGCGATATTCTGTTGATATAGAAATAGATTCGACACTTGGACTGGAACCAGTCTTCATAATAGAAACGGAGTTTACTATGGCTAACTACTGGCTCGTTAAATCTGAACCCGGCTGCTACTCCATCGACACTCTTGAAAATGAGCCGGATCAGATAACATCATGGGATGGCGTACGAAATTATCAGGCACGCAATTTCATGCGCGACGGAATGAAGCTTGGCGACAAGGTACTGTTTTATCACAGCGTCACCAATCCTTCCATCGTTGGCGTATGCGAAGTTGTCCGAGAAAGCTATCCTGACCACACAGCATGGAATCCGGAAGACGATCATTTTGATCCCAAGTCGACCGTGGATAATCCCCGCTGGTACATGGTAGATGTTAAGTTTGTAGAAAAACTTCCGAGAGCGCTCTCGTTAAAAGAATTACGTCAGGTCCCAGGACTGGAAAGCATGGAACTATTACGCAAAGGCTCTCGTCTTTCTGTAATGCCCGTGGATAAAAATGAATTTGATATCATCTGCAACCTTGCAAAGGAGCAGGCATGAAAGAAACCAAAGAACGCATCACTCAACTAGAAGAGCAGCTGTATTTTCAGGACAAAACCATCACTGAACTTAATGAAGCCATAACCAGCCAACAGTTCCAGCTTGATGAAATGGAAAAGAAGATGGAAGCTATGATCATGCGAATCCGTCAACTTAGCCCAGCCCTTGATGATGGCGGCGTTGATGATGGACCACCACCACATTACGGTGGAAACTTTTAGCAATAGAGTTATCTGCGATGCGTAGCCTCGCGGCAATACTCCCCCACCCATTCTGTAAATAAAAAAAGGCTGTCCTTCGTATGAAGGACAGCCTTTTTACTATTAAAGCTATGGGATTGTGCCGCGGGTAAGCAGCACTCAACAAAGTGTGTACTACAAACCCTTACCACCAAGGTAAGCGGCCTGAATATCCGGATTGGAAAGCAGTACGTTGGCATCGTCCGCAAGAACAATGTTACCTACTTCCATTACGTACCCGCGATCAGCAAGTTTGAGTGCAGCACGTGCATTCTGTTCAACAAGAATTACGGTTAAGCCGTGCTTGTTGATCTTGCGTATAGTTTCAAAAATGGACTTCACGAGAATCGGAGCAAGGCCGAGAGACGGTTCATCCAATAACAGCAAGCGAGGGCTGGACATCAGCGCACGGCCAATTGCGAGCATCTGTTGCTCACCGCCGGACAGTGTTCCTGCAAGCTGGGTGCGACGTTCAAGCAGACGAGGAAACAGATCGTAGATCCATTCTCTGTTACGCTCAATTTTCGCGTTATCCTTCAACGTAAAGGCACCTAAATCCATGTTCTCCTCTACTGTTAACGTAGAGAACACACGACGCCCTTCCGGAGACTGGGAAATGCCCATCTTAACAATATTATGTGCCGGAACAGAATGAATAGGCTTACCGTCGAGAAAGATCTCACCTTGAGTCGCTTTCACAAGTCCACAAATGGAGTTGAGCGTGGTGGATTTTCCTGCCCCGTTGGCACCAAGAATAGTAACAATCTCACCTTCATTAACTGTGAGGTTGATACCGTGCAGTGCTTCAACTTTACCGTAGTTTACGTGCAGATCACGAAGTTCAAGTAGCATATGGCAGGTCTCCCTTACAGTAGATCATCGTCGGCACCGAGGTACGCTTCGATAACCCGGGGATCATTTTTAATAGTTTCCGGATCGCCTTCAGCGATAACTGCACCGTATTCAAGAACAACAAGGTGCTCACAGATTTTCATAACAAGGCTCATATCGTGTTCAATAAGAAGCACGGTAATGCCACGGTCACGAATGGCACCGATAATATCAATAAGCTCTTGAGTTTCCTGATCGTTCATACCGCCAGCAGGTTCGTCAAGAATGATGAACTTCGGCTCAGTTGCGAGCGCACGGGCAACTTCCAGCAAACGCTGCTTTCCGTAAGAAAGGCTATCTGCCTGAATATCCCACTGGTCTTTAAGACCAACAAACTCCAACTCAGCCATTGCTTTTTCAAGCACAAGCTTTTCTTCAGCACGTTGAGAAGGGGTACGGAACATGGAAGCAAAAATGCCTGATTTCATACGACAATGACAGCCGGAAAGTACGTTCTCCAGAGCATTCAAGCTCTTGAAAAGACGAATAGTCTGGAATGTACGTGCTATGCCAAGGTTAACAATGCGGTGGGTTTCCATACCTACTACATCTTTACCATTGAACACCGCTTCACCGGTATCTGGAACATAGTTACCGGTAATCAGGTTAAACACAGTGGTTTTACCAGCACCGTTAGGGCCGATAAGACCTACGATTGAACCTTCCTCAACATTGAAGGAAACGTCATTAACCGCAAGCAGGCCGCCAAAGGTTTTGGTAAGGTTTTTAAGCTCTACAAGACTCATGGCTGCTCTCCTTCAGCTTTGCTGAAAAAGCGGGAAACATCGTATTTTCGTGGTAAAGGAGGTAACAGACCCTGTGTGCGGAAAATCATCATTGCGACCATTGCGGCACCAAAAATAAGCATTCGGGCAGACGCAAAATCACGGAAGACTTCCGGCAGGCCGATAATAAGGAACGCACCGAGAAGAACTCCGCGGATTGAACCCATACCACCGAGAATAACAATGGTAAACAGCAATACAGACTCCCAGAACGAAAACGATTCAGGAGAAATAATTTTCATTTTACCGGCAAAGATAGTTCCGACCATGCCAGCCCAGAATGCACCGATAACGAATGCTATGAGCTTGTAACGGGAAATATCAATACCAGAGCCATCTGCTGCCACGTCATCATCTTTAATATAGTTAAGCGCTCTGCCGAATCGAGAATTTTCCAACCTATGGAAGAGGAAAATTGTTACGGCACAGAATCCCCAGATCAAATAAAAGAACTGGTGTGGACGCTTAATTTTAAAACCGAACAACATTGGACGGTCAATACCGAAAATGCCGTTAGCACCACCGGTTAACCCGCCAACATCGTTGATAAGAGCAATACGAACAATTTCGACGATACCAATCGTAACGATAAGCAAATAGTCACCACGAAGGTGAATAATTGGTCGCGCTACAATAAGACCGAATATTCCGGCAAAGATGCCAGCAAGTGGCATTGTCCATAACAACGGAATATCGAACATCGTATTCAAAATTGCGGAGGTGTATGCACCAACCGCAAAAAATGCTGCATGTCCCATCTGGAACAAACCACACTGACCAAGAATAATATTCAGGCTGAGCGCAAGAATTGCGTACAGGCCGATATTGTTCAGAACATCAGTCCAGTATGCATTGAGTACCAGCGGAGAAAATGCAAAAAGCACAGCCCCTGCAAGGTACAAAATATCTTGTTTCTTTACGATCATATCTTATCTGCCACCCTTTCGCCCAAAATTCCGGTCGGACGGACGATCAAAATGAGAATGAGCACAAAGAAGGAGATTGCATCTTTCCATGCGATGGAAATGTAAGCAGCTCCGAGAGATTCTACAACGCCAAGCAGCAGGCCGCCGAGCATCGCGCCCGGAATGTTGCCAATGCCACCAAGAATTGCAGCAGTAAACGCTTTAAGGCCGTATAACCAACCCATCGTAAAGTTAATCTGACCGTAGTACAGACCAACCATAACACCGGCTGCACCACCAAGTGCAGGGCCGATCATAAATACGAGGCTGATAACGCGGTTAACATCGATACCCATAAGTTTTGCTGCGCCCTGATCGATTGCAGCTGCACGGATGGCTGTACCAATACGTGTCTTATGTGTGAGATAGTACAAACCACACATGAGTATGACAGAGGTCGCAAACATGAGAATACGGATAAGCGGAAGTTCTACGCCAAAAATATCCACAGTGATGTTTGGTAACAACCCATGCGGATATACGAGCGGACGCGCGCCCCAGATAAGCATAATAGCATTCTGGAAAAAGATAGACGCACCAAGAGCACTTACGACTGCTGAGAGACGCGGTGATGTTCTAAGCGGGCGGTAGGCAACTCGTTCGAGCAAAAAACCTACGACACCAACAAGAATAACAACCATGACTGCCAGAATTAACAAGCCTGCAATTGGTCCGAAAAAATCAGTAAGGCCTAACGATGTGAGCAGCGTTAGCCCTAAAAAAGCACCAATGGTGAACAAATCACCGTGTGCAAAGTTAATCAATTTTAATACACCATAGACCATGGTGTAACCAAGCGCGATGAGGGCATAAATGCCACCAACCGCCAAACCATTTGTTAGCTGCTGAATAAATTCTTCCATATGGAAATCCCGTTGAAAAAAAAACGGTAAAATCCAGAACACAGCACCCTTGCCGTGCTGTGTTCTGGAAAAATGAAGCCGAGTTTACGGTAACATTACAAATTCGCCGTTAGCATTAACTTCGCTAAGGCGGTAGAACTTGCCGGAACGGTCACCTTTTTCATCAAAAGCGATGGTGCCGGTAAGCCCAGGGAAGTTTTCCATTTTGTTACGTAAGTAATCGGAAAGAACTTCTGGATCGGTAGAATCTGTCTGGCGAAGTGCTTCAACGATTGCGAGGAACGCATCGCCAGCAAATACAGACCAGATAGAAGCAGGCAGTACGTTGTACTCTGCTTTGTATTTATCCAGAACGTCTTTTGCAAAAGGAGAAGTAAGGTCGTTAACGCCCGGAGGGCTCACGAAGAAGAAGCCTTTAGCTGCGTCGTTACCAGCAATCTTAACGAGGTCAAGGTTGTTAGTTGCGTCGCCGCCCATCATAGGAACATCCCACTTCATTTCTTTTTTCTGGCGAAGCAACAAGCCTGCTTCGTTAAAGTAGCCAGTGTAGAAAATCACGTCGGGTTTGTAGCCTTTAATTTTGGTAAGAATAGTATTGTAGTCCTGCTCGCCCGGGTTGAGCGCATCAAAGAATACTACACTGTCGTCGTCAAGAAGCTTGCGAGTTTCGTCTGCAAGGCCTTTCGCGTAGGAAGAGTTATCGTGCAGAATAGCAATACGTTTGTATCCACGATCTTTCAAAACCTGTGCTGCGGCAGCACCCTGAGAATCGTCACGAGGACATGTACGGAAGAAGTTAGCAAGACCTTTTTCAGTCAAACGCACCATGGTAGAACCGGTAGCAATTTGAATGACATCTTCTTCGTCATAAATATCCTGTGCTGCTTCAGTAATAGAAGAGCCATAGGTACCAATAACCGCAACTACGTCAGAAGTAACAAGACGCTGAGCGGCAAGAGCTGCTGTTTTAGGGTCAAATGCATCGTCTTCTGCAATAATTTCAATCTGCTTACCGTTAACACCGCCATCGGCATTAATTTTAGCAGCAAGAATCTCAACAAGATTCTTCATATCAAGACCTTCAGATGCATATTTGCCTGTGAGTGGTGCCTGTAAGCCAATTTTAATAGTATCTGCCAGTGCAGCAGATGACATCAACAATGAAGCAACCAACCCGAAGGCTAAAACGCGCATAAATCTTTTCATTCGAAATCCTCCTATGGATGACTTTCTATAAAATCCTACAAATAATTCCCTCTCCTTTAGCGAAAACCAACCTCAAAACCCAATTTCACAGGGCTTTGGGTATATTCATCTCACATAACAACCCACAACAAATTTGTCAAAAAATATGCATCTTAAGGTGATAGAATGATATTTTTTTATTGTGGATTTTTATCCAAACTTTGGAACCCCATGCTACACCTACGCTACGCAGGGTTGTGAAATATATAACTAATCATATTTCATACAATACTGAATGAGTCTTCAATCAATATCATAGTAAAAAACGAGCTTTCGTTAAAAAAAAGACGGTGTGTTATGTATTTGAAAAAATATTTGCTGCATTAAACAGAAAACGGATACCATTATACTACTCCTCAACAGAGAAAAAGAAGTAGAAAAAGTGTTTTTTAAAAGCATGCACCAGCATTATTGGCACACAACAAAAAAGAAGCGTATATCTGTAAAAAATTACAGTCATACCTTCATTATGAAAAAGCATCTTGTTCTACTACCAGCAAAAACACAGCTCCCTACTATGCAAAACACAGCATGCTGCGATTTTTACTGTAAAAATAGCACCACATATCTTCAATGCAGGAACCCTCTCTTATACACATTTTTTAAGAAATATAAAGGGGTAAATAGAAAATTCTATTCGAGGCACTTATATTGCATACAGAATGTTCGTTTGACAAAGAATGCAATCTCAACAATACAAACTTACGACATGTAATCAATATCATAATATTCTAAAATAAAACATATTTTCATAATAACATTTTGAAAAGCAAATAAAAAAATCGGCTAACCTGTTTCATATTTACAACAGACTAGCCGATATTCCTTTGCTTCCCAAACTATCCAACGCCTAAGACTGCAAGCATTAAAATGTACATAATAAAACTATATATTTTAGCATCATAGCATAGCTTGAACACTGTTTTATGCATCACTAACTTTGACCGCATTTGAGCAATGAACTTTTGCTTCATCTGAAATTATTCCATAAATAGTTTCAAGACGCTTTTTCAATACAGGTGAGAGCTCTTCTAAACTCTTTTCCTCTGCCCCCATCTCAGGCGGATCATACAACCCGACATGCTTAGCGAGCATCTCAAGTGCTTTTAACTTTGAATGCTGTTTAACTCGCACGGTACCTCCACGAGTCGTCACAGTCTCAGTTATTTCTGCAATGGATGCAGCCTGCGCGTCACTTAAGTCCTGAGAGTTTATAAGCACAAGATGTCCATCATCCCAAGTACACACATCTTTCAAGCTGGCAAAACCTACTGCTGCCAATTCACGAATCACGGCATCCTGCGTAACCTGCGCCCGTTCCGCACGCTCCTGCTGGCGAGCCTGAATCTCCTCCACAATTTCTGGAACAGCAAGCAAACGCCTTGCAGTTGTAGATGCAGACCGCCTCGAATACCCCGCTCTGTACGCAGCAAGACATCCATTATAATCAGTTACGTACTCATTAACGAAACGCCGTTGTTTCGCTGAAATCTTGCGTGCCACGCAACTACCTTTCTTTTTACCTACAGCACTTTTTTTCGTAACTTTAATCTTCTCTTTCTTTTCAACAGACTCTGCTTCGTCGTTTGCGCATGTAATTTCTAATGCCATTAGTTGCGATCCCTCCGTAGATCTGCCTTAATCTCCGAAAGAACTTCCTGCATGGCGGCTACCCGTTCATCAATACGCGCCACCTTTACAACAACTTGCTGCTGCGATGCGTATTCTTTCGATAACAAACCGGTCACTTGCTCAACATGTTCAAGCCGAGCGCTAAAGCTGCTAAAAACACCTGCAACTGTTGCCACGGCGGTAATTAACGCAAAGGCAACACTCAAAGTGACATTCCGGTCCATATGCCAACGAGATTCACTGCTACATCCCACTGCTGCCTCCATTACCGGCTTTATCTTTGCGGTATGATCCGAGAGAAGAACCAAGGTAGTAGTTCACCACTGCACCAAACGCAGTGCCCAGAGAGCCGAGCAAGAGCAGAGCAGGCTCACTCACATCAGGAGTTGAAACAATGATGTTCAACATCCAAAAGAATCCGCCAATAACCACCAAAGCAACCACACCAGTTACCCATGCACCGCCATGCCCTGCTTTTGCCAATGCAACCTCGCGAGCGCGGGCATCCTGCACATTTCGTAGCTCTGCATCCAATTGTGCACGTTGCCAACCCAGTAACTGCGCCTGCTGCTCTACTTCAAGTTGTTTAAGCTTCAGCAATATCTTCGGATCCCGAAGCGCTGCTTCAACAGCTTCCGGCTCTGAATCGACTCCAAGAAAACTACTTATGAGCGCACCAGCTGCTCCCGCAATTGCTCCAACCGGCCCTCCTAAAGCTGCTCCCAGTACCGGTGCGACTTTAGCGACACTCAAGCCTAAATCTTTCCAATCCATACAATCTCCTTATTTCACGACAGCATACCCCGTAAAAAAAAACACAACCGGTGATAGCCCTATGAAACAAGGATGCTACGACGCTCTTACGCATACGCACCACTGATGGACTCACTTTCTTTCACTAGGATTTTTTTCCAAATAAAAAGAGCGCCTTCGTTTCCGAAGACGCTCATAGTGATAGCAATCTAAAAAGCCTTACTGGCTTAACTGTGTGGGAGACACCTTTGCGGAGGGCTCATTTATTACAAATGGCATCCGTTAGGAATTGATCGAAAATACATGTCGGGGAAAGGCGCTTATATCGAGACTTGCGCCGAAGAATCTATAGCAAGACACATCAAATTAAAGGACGGGCCTGTCCGACAACATATTCATTTGGAGCTATGGAACACATACTCCGCTAACAAGTGCATCATCATACGGAGCGGGAAAACCAAGGTCTGCACCTTCTGCCAAAGCGTCACACCCTTCATCAACTTTCAGCTGCGATATAAGAAGCTCGCCGAAAAAATTCCAAGCTGTGCCATTTGAGCCATCCAAGTCCAACGCAACCTCATAGTTCTTCTTGGCTCCCATATAGTTACCAAGTCCAAACTCTGCGTATCCTCTATATGCATATGAAACACTTTCAGGATAATACCGCACAGCTTTATCAAGATCCTGAATTGCTGCCTCGTATTCCGCGAATTGAATTAACAAACGTCCACGCCGTAACCATGCTTCGCCATACTCCGGTTCAAGCCGGAGTGCCTCACGCAACAACCCCGCTGCTTTTGCCGGGTTCTCACACACACCATTTTTCCACAACACATGGGCTTTTGCATATGCAAGCTCTGCCTCATGATTAAGCTTTCCAGAAACCCCTGTAGGATTAGCTGGCGCTTTGGGCTTTACAGCTGCTCCAGAACAGCCGGAGAGTGCAAAAGCTGTTACCAGTAACAAAAAGAAAATACGCTTCATATGTAGTATGCCTAGCGGTTTGCACCGCAACAAATAGGAAAGTTAAGGAAAAGATTGACTCATTTTCCAGTACGATTTATCGGAACATCTATAACAAATAGTTTATATAGGAGTCATCATGTTTTCGTCTGCAGCGACACGCACAAAGATCCATTCCCTCATGCATCAACTTCGTTCCTATCCCTTTTTACGCCAAAAAGAAAATGCAGAACGGTGTGCAATGCTACTTGAAACAATCGATGAACAGCATGCGGTATACTCCCAACTCTGTCATTCACAAAAATACTTTGTTCAGCATTTTCAAGCAATTTTACAAAAAGAAGAAATTGAAGAAGACGATATTTTTAGTCTGCTAGAGGACCTGCTGATTCTGGTACGGGAAAAAACTTTACGGACAGGAACCCCACATGCAAACGATGCAGAACTAGCTGCACTTGCACATGTTTTGACAGGTACAAACTGGGCAAAAGATGACGGAACACTTTTTTCTGAAACTTTTTTTTACAAGGTTCCGCTCTCTCTTATCCACGCAATTTCTAGTGATTTGCATGGAAGAACAACAAGCTCACGCTACCCGACTCAATAATTTTTACAAAATTATATATAATCAGGCTAATCCCTATTCCCCGCATTAGAAGAATCTGCTATCCTTTTGTAAAGATAGAAAAATAACCCAAATAATCGGTGGGGGGATACACGATTATGGGCAGAATCTCGCCGTCTACTTTTGTAGGGAAAAGTAGACCGGCTCTCTTTTTCATTATCGCAACCTGCTGCGCGATAGTATATCACTTTGCCGTTAACCAATGGTTCTCGGACAACTCTGTTGCGCACTTTTTCCTTCCGCTGCTGGCCGGCAGCATTATCTTCATTTTCAGCTACTATCTCATCCGCCAGAAAGACAAGTTTCACGACACTGCAACGGCAAAGTCTGAAGAACTTTCTGCTGCCCAAGCAGAAACTCTACAGTTGCGTATGCGATTAGTAGATGTGGAACGAAAATCACTTGCTACCCGTCGAGAACTACAAGGTTTAAGACTGGAACGATGCCATGCGCATCCAGAAACAAGTAAGTTTGAAACCACATTTCATGCAACACCAGACCCTATGCTGCTTGCTGATATGGAATCAGGTCTTGTCACAGATGTTAATGAAAGTTTTTTGCATTTGCTGGATCACAACTGGCAGGATGTTTACAATAATACAGTCAGTGCTATTTTTACGTGGGCGAATGTGAAGGATGCCAAGCGGTTTGCCAATGCCCTGCTTACGGGAAAACCGGTAAACAACTTACAGGCAGTTTCCGAACGCAAAAGCGGAAAAAAATTCTTCGCACTTGTTTCTATGCGGTCTGTATCTATTTCCGGAAAACGCACAGTCATCATTGCTGTTCGCGATTACTCTGACTTACATGCAGCTCAACATGAAATTCGTCTATATTCAAAAGCCTTGGAACAAAGCCCTGCCGGAACAGCGATCCTTTCTATTGATGGATGCGTTGAATATGTGAATACCAGGTTCACACAAATCACCGGATACACGGCAGACGAATTGCACGGAAACCAAGTTCCTTTTCTGGAAACTCTGTCTAACAGCACCCATTTTTCATGGAAGACTCTGACAAATACACCGGAATGGCGTGATGACATTTTCACCATACGCAAAGACAACACAAAATGTTGGCTTTCACTTTCCATCTCCCCTGTAGTCGAACATGAGGCTCTTGCCCGTTACGTGCTTATTCTTGAAGATATTACAGACAAAAAAGAACAAGAGCGCCGCATTCAGCATATGGCTCTGCACGATGGACTGACAGGAGTGGCAAACCGCCGCCAATTCAAAATGCAACTCTCCCATTCCATTGAACTGCAACACCGCAGTCAGGTTCCGTTCTCGGTCGTCTTTATCGATTTAAATGACTTTAAGGAGATTAACGATACGCGAGGACATGACTTTGGTGATGAAGTACTCAAAAAAGTAGCAAAGCGTCTTAAGCACATATTGCGCGAAGTTGACCTTGTGGCACGCCCGGGCGGAGATGAATTTTTACTTTTACTAAGCGGTATTCATTCTGTGGAAGATTTACAGACAACACTTCTTCGCATTGCCTACCACATTGCTCGACAAATGGAGTTTAACGACGCAACCACAACAAGTATGACCGCAGCAATGGGGGTTGCCATGTGTCCTGAACACGCCACAAGCGCGGACGAGCTTCTTTCAAAAGCAGACCATGCAATGTACGCGTGCAAACGCACTCCCAACACCCCATATGTAATATGGGACCCGACCATCGATATGGAACAACAAGCGTCTTAATTAAACGATGGTATCCATCAGATTTGAACAACAATATCCATCAGAGCTAAGCGCGATTGATTTGCTAACTAAACGACAGTGCATGTTCCAAGTGAACAATGGTGAATGCCGTCGCCAGACTAAGCGCACTTTCACTTTGCAACGCTTCTAATAATCGATTGTCACATCGTTTCGCTGCCACTGAATTTTGCCACGACTCTTCTTAAATTTTCTCAATAAGACATACAGCGCACCTGCACCGCCATCTTTATTCTGTGCGGTACAAAAGGCTAGTACAACACGCTTGAACGGCTCTCTTGTCAGCCATTCCTGAATGCGCTCACGAAGTACTGCGTATCCTTCAGGAGAGTTCTTGCCTCGGCCGGGGATCAATAAGACGGTATGCTTTCCTTTATTATAAGCAGCACGAAGGAAATGCACCATGGCCTCATGCGCTTCCGGCGCAACCATACCGTGCATATCAAGATGCCCTTCTGGACTAAACTGTCCTGCACGCAATTTGCCCATCATAATAGGATCAAATCCCTGCACGTGTCCCTGAACATACTCATCTGTATATTCGAGTACAAATTCAATTTCGCTCTCTAATAAATCCTGCAACGCTTTTTTCGAATCATCAGTCGCAGACCCCTTCTTTGCATCCGCTTTCGCATCAGGGACAACTTCCCTGCCTTTTGTACTCAGACCGCTCACGCCCATCATTGCAGCAGCGAACGCATCTTCTTCAGGAATCTCTACTTTAGGCTTTGCAGATCCGACCGCCTGCTTGGAGCGTTCTTTTGCAGCCTGTTTCTTGTCTTTTTTCTTCGACACTTTTTCAAAGCCTTTCACTTCATCCATGCGCATAGAAGCATCACCTGAATGGGTACGCTTTTTCACTTTCCCCTGCCCGCCTCCAAGAGAGGATACACTCACCATAGCCTGAGAAAACAAGTCATCATCTTCATCAGGTGTAGAAAATAAATCTTTATCCGAACCAGAAGCTTTCTTCTGCTTAGGTTGTTTTGTTTTAGGAGCATTCGGGTCAGGAAAATTCTTTTTATTCAGATTCTTAAAAGGATTATTATCCATGCTGATTTTCCTTTACTGCGCGTTATCAAAAAAAATTCCAATGCAAAACACCCTTTACAAGGGCGCTGCAGTACTCTTATAACCGTCGAGCACAAATAAGGAGCTGCCCATGTATTCTTTTGTTCCAACCGGTGTCTGTGCTAAGCAGATCATGTTCGACGTTACTGATGGCGTCATCCACGATGTACAATTTGTAAAAGGCTGTCCAGGCTCCCTTTCCGCTATTAGTAAATTGCTTGAAGGCAAACCTGTGGACGACGTTATTCCGATCCTCAAAGGTACCCCTTGCGGCACTAAAGACACTTCTTGTCCTGACAGACTTGCAGAAGCGCTTGAAGACATTCAGAACGGCAATGCTGCTCAGTACGAAATGAAGCCAGCTGCCAACGGATTCAACCCGTTCTCTTAGTCTTTAATGCTCCCGTACAATGTAACGGGCGCTAGGATACAGAACGCATTCGGGACTTGCTCCTTTATGCGAAAAAATACCCTGACACACTTAGTGTCAGGGTATTTTTACATCTAAGGCAAAAATTCCCAGTCTTTTATTTTCAAATCAACACTGGCACTGCCATTGTACCGGTCAATACGTGGAGAGTAGGCAAGTCTAAGCTTTCTTCCCTCCATGGATGGTGGAATATCGTCTACCATTCTCCATGCTTTGGCATGTAGCGTAATACCTGAATCCAAATCGAGCAACTCAAGCTTGAGATGCTTACGCGCAAAGATGCGACGTGATTTAAGCAACAGGACAGGAGACTTGAATACTGGCTCGCTGTTTCCCATGCCGAACGGTTGCAACAATTCAAGCTCTTTCAACAACGTAAAATCTGCTGCCAGATTAAATCCAACTGGAGCATCAAATTTTAGCGTCGCTGTTAACGGCTTATCACCAACGGCTTCAATAACAACATCATTAAAACGAGTACGTAATTCTTCGAGGTTCTCTTTTTCCAAAGACATCCCCGCAGCAAGCCTATGTCCGCCGTATCCAAGCAGCAAGTCTTTACAACTTCCCAAGCCGGCATGCAGATGGAATTCGCTGATGGAACGCCCTGAACCTTTCACTTTTTCGCCATCGCTGCATAAAATCAGCGTAGGCTTATAAAATTTTTCTACTACACGCGAAGCCACAATGCCGATAACACCGGAGTGCCAGTCTTCACCATAAAGAACGAGTCCCATCTTATCTGACTGTGAAGCTGCCTGTTCCATTGCAGCATCAAGGATACGCTCTTCTTCATTCTTGCGCTCTTCGTTCATCACATCCAGCTCACGAGCAAGCTGACGGGAACGTTCGTAGTCATCAGTGAGCAGCATTTCAAGAGCAATATCTGCTTTACCCATACGACCTGCGGCGTTAATTCGCGGTGCAAGTCCAAATGCGACCTGACCTGCTTCTACGGTTCCCCCCGCGGCATAGCCTGAAACTTCTTTAAGCGCGGCAATACCGGGGCGACTAGCCTCTTTGATCTTAAGAAGCCCGTTTTTTACAAGCACCCTGTTCTGACCGGAAAGGCTAACTACGTCTGCAATGGTTCCAAGAGCAACCAAGTCGAGCAGTTCTTTCACGTCTGCACGCTTACCGGTAGATGCGGCAAGCCGAACGTTCAACGCGCACATCAAGAAAAATGCAACGCCTACACCTGCAAGATGCGGGCACGGGCATTCGCCGACTTTCGGGTTACAAACAGCATGTGCATCCGGCAACGTTTCAGCAGGAAGGTGATGATCTGACACAACAACAGTCATGCCTAGCTCACGAGCTTTTGCGATTGGAGCAAAGTCTGTAATGCCGCAGTCGACTGTAAGCAGCAATTGCACACCGTCTTCAGCCAGACGTTCAATCCAAGCCTCGTTAAGGCCGTACCCCTCTTCCATACGATTCGGAATATGCTGTATGATCTCGAAACCGTGTTCTATAACAAGCTGGGTTACAACTGCTGAAGACGTTACGCCATCAACATCATAATCGCCCCACACAGCCATTTTTTTGCCTGCAAGTAATGCTTCGGCAAGTACAGCAGCGCTTTCTTCCAATCCTGGCCACTTATTAAACGGCTCAAGATATTTAAGCCCCGGGGAAAGATACTGCTGCATCTCTTCCGGAGTATGCAATCCGCGCAGCCAGAGGATATCAATAAGCGTTTTTGAAATTTCGAGCTCTTCAGCCCACCCAGCTAACTCGGAAGGTGAGCTATCGCCTTCTCGCTGTACCCAATTTTTAGCCAAAACAACTCCAGTACGGTAACAAAAACTATCTGTTCGAAAACAGTAAAAGCAGGGGATTACACATGTAATCCCCTGCTATATAATACTAACTATAAAACGAATGACTACTGCTGTAGCAGCAGATCATCGTCGTCATCATCTGCAAAAACATCTTCAACTGCTGGGATGGCCTCATCTGCTTTACTCTGCTCGAGCTGGATGCCGTCACCGACAGCCGACGTAACTTCTTCTTTTCTTTTGGCTGCTATCTCAGCGGTACGTACGACAGTGCGCACTTCGCTGAGGCGCTCTTCCGGCACAAGGCCTTTATCGAGAAGCCATGCAAAGAACTTAAGAACCACTTCAAAATCTGGATTGATATTAATAGCCTTCAGAAGAAAATCTACACACCGAGCGTAGTCTTTCTTTTCAAAGTGAGCACGGGCGATATTGTAGAACAGGTGATCATCACCACCGGACAATTCAAGTGCTCTGTCGTAGTACTCAAGAGCCTGCTTTGTCATTTTGTTTTTGCGAAGATTAATACCGAATTCGTTAAACAAATGCTTATGCTTTTTCTCAAAAGCAGCATCCAGTTTAACAAGTCGTTCAAAGATATTATTAGCTTTGCTGGTTTCGCCACGATCAAGATAGGTAAGACCAAGACCGAAGTTTGCGCGAACGTTTTCTTCGTCTACCTGAAGCGCATTGCCATATTCAAATTCTGCAGTAAAATTCTCGCCGCTGTCTCTATGGCCGTCTGCACGGTCAACAGTATCAGCAAGTTCCTGCATTTTCGGGAACACTGTAGTTACATAAAACTCAGGTTCCGGCTGAAAACGACCAATGACATCTTCAATGGTAATAAAACGTTTTTTCCCGGCTGGGATATAGTTTGCGTTAAGAGGTTGAACTTCGATTTTTCCATCCAACTCTTCTACAAACCAGAAAGTTTTCTGCACGGACTTACGAATGCCAGTACCGGTATCAACCTGCTTTACTTCCTGTGTAGAAAAGATGCCTTTAATAGGCTCTCTATCTTCCGGAGAAGCCATTTCTTGTAATCCCACTTCAACCTCCTCAAATCCAGCAGCAACTAGTGGTTTATATCTTCATGGCCTCCAAAATCTCCTGTGCAGCATGCAACGGAGAGTCAGCGCCAGTTACGGGACGTCCTACAACCAGATAATCTGATCCGGCTTTCACAGCCTGTGCCGGAGTCATAGTACGTCTCTGGTCATCACCAAGAGAAACAGGGCGAATGCCCGGAGTCAAACAGAGGAAATCGTTCCCGCAAGATTTTTTGATTGTATCAACTTCAAAGCCGGAACACACAACACCATGAATGCCCCACTCCTTACCGGAGGTGGCAAATGAAAGAACAGTATCTTCCAGTGATGTTGTCATCCCTTTAGGTAAATCTTCCTGAGACATGGAGGTAAGCACTGTAACACCAAGTAAAATTGGTGAGACTCCAGAATCTACGGAACCTTCGGCAAGTCCTGCAACAGCAGCACGCGCCATACGCTCTCCGCCCATCAGATGAATATTTACCATGTCCACGCCGTGACGTACGCTTGAACGTACCGCACCCTGAACTGTGTTTGGAATATCAAAGAATTTCATATCAAGAAAGACTTTGAGTCCCATCTGCTTTAATTCACCAATAATCTCAGGACCTGCGGCTGTAAAGAGTTCCAGCCCCACTTTTACCCAAACATCAGCACCTTTGAGCATTCTGGCCATAGCCATGGCTCCTGCCTTGTCCGGATAATCAAGCGCAATTACAAGGTTCGCCATGCTAACTCCAATCTTCCATAATGTAACTTACAAGATCCGGAGAGCTTTGCGGAGACAGAGTCGCAGCAATATATGCACTGCGAAGCTGATCGTAAGCTTTATCCAGATTGTCATTAACAATCCAAGCGTTAAACCAATGCGCCTGCTCCAGCTCTTTTTGAGCGTTCGCAATACGGTTCATAATGGTTTGTTCGTCGTCTGTTCCACGACCACGTAAACGCTTTTCAAGTTCATCACGGGAAGGTGGTAGGAGAAACACATAACAACCCTGCTTTAAGTTACCGTAAAGCTGGCTGGCTCCCTGCACATCTATATCAAAAATAATATCGTTACCCTGTTGCAGCATGTCCAGCGTAGCCTCTTTAGGCGTGCCGTAGAACTTGCCATGCACTTCAGCCCATTCTGCAAAGTAACCAGCATCACGTTTTTCGCAAAACTCTTCTTCAGAGATGAAGTAGTAGTCTTTGCCGTGCACTTCGCCTTCACGTGGCTGACGGGTTGTGTATGAAATAGAAAACGAAAATCGAGGAAATTCCTTGAGTAGGCGCTTTGACAAAGTAGTTTTACCAGTGCCGGAAGGTGCGCATAAAACAAGAACGATTCCTCGGCGGCCAATAACATCAAAATCTCTAGTGGCCTTACCGGAAATATCAAGAGTCATTAGTCGTTATCCTCCTGTAGGAAACGCTGACTAATAGTTTCTGCCTGAATAGCAGACAAAATAACGTGATTAGAATCTGTGATAATTATTGATCGCGTTTTTCTTCCCTGAGTTGCATCCACGAGCCGCCCTTCATTTCGCGCATCTTCCCTAACGCGACGCATAGGGGAAGACGTGGGCGTCACAATGCTTACAACACGGTGGTGCACGACATAATTACCAAAGCCAATGTTAAGCAGCTTGCTGCTTTTCATATGCTACTCCAGATTCTGTACCTGTTCCCGGCATTTTTCGAGTTCGTTTTTGAAATCAACGATGAGGCGGGCAACCTGCTGATCTTGAATTTTGTTGCCACAGGTGTTCACTTCGCGGAAGCACTCCTGCAGGGTAAAATCAAGGCGTTTGCCAGCTTCGCCGCCGCCGTTAATGAGCTCGTCAAAGCGCTCAATATGGGCATTAAGGCGGGTGATTTCTTCACTCACATCAAGCTTATCGGACAGTACGGTGATTTCCTGTAAGAAACGTTGTTCTTCCAGTTCAGATTCAACACGGGCAAGCACTTCGGTAATGCGGTCACGCAGTGTAGCAAAGCGTTCTTCTTTGATCTGCGGTGAACGTTCTTTAATGGTTGCAACCCAACCGCGCATACGTCCTGTACGCTCAAGCATGTCTGCAGAAAGAGCTTCTGCTTCAGTTGCGCGTGCTTTGTTCCAATCAGTAAGTGCGAGCTCAAGGCCTTCAACAAGCTTATTAGCAAATTCTTTTTCCGGCTCATTACTGCTGTCTTCCCACAGGAAAGACATACCAAGCATGCGAGTATAATCCGGTGCAAAAGTGTCACCGCGTTCGCCTGCAAATTTTGCAAGTTCATCAAGCATTGCAGAAGCCTGAGCAGTGTTAAATGCTACAGCCTGCAATTCAGCACGCTGAATCTGCAAATTGAGTGTTATTTCTACACGGCCGCGCTGGCCGAATTTACGTACAGTCTTTTCAAAACGGGTTTCCAGTGAGCGAGCCAGCATTGGAAGACGCCATTTAAGATCAAGATGGCGGCTGTTTACGCTACGGATTTCCCAAGTCATGGTGAAGCCGTCGCCCTCGTGAGTGCAACGACCGTATCCTGTCATGCTTTTAAGCATACGTTCCTCTCTATATGTCAAAGCCCTGCGTTAACACTGCAGGGCATAAGGTTTTTTTGCTTACAAGAGTTGCCTCCTGCATATGCGAATAGCCGCAACAAGTTGCTTGCTACGACACTTCACGCTTCCTACTCTACATCCATTCTTTATTCAAGCCATGTTATAACATAGAGTTGTCACTTTTCGGCAAATAACCGCATGAGTGCGTGGAAAAATAATAAAATAGAAAAAAGCAGTTGAGGATACCCCCAACTGCTTTTCTTTTTATTCGACGCTAACCCGCAAGCCGTTCTTTTTCATTTCTATGGCGGTACCGGTACAAATATCTCGCAAGCCAGTACCAAACGGAAGGGTATCAAAATAACATTCTGTATAAAATTGAGAAACACCCTTGTTCTCTTCCACAGATTGCAGAACAACATGCAGAGGTAATTTCTCATCAATAAGCTTTTGTAAAAATGTCTGATGCTTTTCGGCGATTAAATCACGCACAGCTTTTGCGCGTTCTTTCTTCACCTGTTTAGGGAGCTGATCAGACATGGTCGCAGCGGCAGTTCCAGGACGGATAGAGTACGGGAACACATGGGCGTAGGTAAGCGGCATAGCCGTAATGTACGCCATGGTTTCCTGAAACTCTTCTTCTGTTTCCCCCGGAAAGCCCATCAGAATATCTGCACCAAGCCCGTATACAGGCCACACGTCGTGCAGTTTATCTAGAAAATCCAAAAGTGGTGCCGTCTTGTAATGACCACGTCCCATGCGTTTCAGCACAGAGTCACTACCGGACTGCAACGAAATATGAAGTTGAGGCGCAACCATGGTACTGCGAGAGAGCACTTCCAGTGCCTTCGCGCCAAGCTGCCCCGGTTCCAACGATGAAATTCTAAAACGAGCTTTCCCGCCCCACTTTTTCCCAAGGGCACGTTCAAACTCATCAATAAGATCCCAGAAATCCGGTGTGCCATCGAGATCGCGTCCAAACTGGCGCAAGTTAACACCAGAAAGAATTAACTCTCTGAAGCCTGACTCGAGAAGCGTACGGGCTTCTGTAATAATGTCTGCCACACTGCGGGAACGCGAACGTCCACGGGTAAGTGGCACGATACAGTACGTGCACCGATGCGAACAACCGTCCTGCACTTTTACAACTGCACGGGCACGATTATAGTTAGTTACCGCAAAGTCAGGAAATACATTTTCCGGCTCAGCCATGCCCTCTTTCAATTCCGGCCATGTCTTCAACGAAGTCTTTGCATCCTGCGGAACTATACGGGTAACGCCCGGCAGAGCTTTAAGCTCATCGCCCATTACCTGCGCAGCACAGCCTGTGACAACAATCTGTGCTTCCTCGTTTGCCCTGTGCAACTGGCGTACAGTTGAACGCACGTCACTCACAGCCTTAGCTGTAACAGCGCACGAGTTTACGAGAATAAAATCAGCATCACCCGCAGAGTCCAATTCTGAGAACCCGCGAGCAACCCACACTTCGCGTAACGCTTGTGTTTCGTACTGGTTAATCTTGCAGCCCAACGTCGCTGCATAAAACGTATATGATTCACTCATTCAAATTCTGCTCCGGCGTAATGTCGCCTTGTGCAGACTAGCCGGAAAACGCGCTGTGTCAACCGGTAAGACGCAAGGGGAATACCTTAGTTGGTCGAGCACAATTCGCCACACTATCTTTTAGCGTAATTTCGCATACTTCGAAAATAGCTCTAGCTCTAGAAAGACAAGGAACTGTTATGCACTCGCGGAGGAACTCCCTTTGGCAATTCTTTTAATTTCTTGTTCAAAAAGGCTTGAGATGGGCATCTTACTTCAAGATGTTATGGGCTCAATCTCGTATAATCTTTATACGTCGCGTAAAGAAATTACACTCTTTCAGTGCAAGTATCTTCACACTCATACCTATAGGATTGAGTCTTAAAATAACGAAAAAAAAATCCTGTCATACAACCCGCTGTTGTTTCAACACATTCAATAAATGATGACAGAGCGCATCGGATTAATATTTAAATGGTACTTCTTTTGCTGTTACCATAGCAAACACCGTGCAGATCGCACGGCTGTTACTCATACGACATCTCGGTTGTTGCATAACTCACGGTCAAGGGGCGTCACCTTTGCGAGGCTTGCGTCACTAGCTGTTCACAAAAAAAGAATGGCAAAAGCATTAGCCCTTGTTGAAACAGACACCTTGCCCGCCTGAGTATATAGGCGAAACCAACCAGTCATAATAGCAAAGGATACAGAATGCGTTCATCCCGTTGGAGCATGTTTCGAGAATTCATACGCGACCCTTTTTCAACAGGCACTGTCTGTTCCAGCAGTCCGAGCCTTTGTAAAATGATTGCAAGCAGTGAATGGCTACCTAACGCCGATGTGGTGGTAGAGCTTGGTGCTGGCACAGGATGTATTTCAAAACATCTGATTCGATCATTGAAAGATGGTGCCACCTTTATTTCCATCGAAAAAAACCCGCATCTCTATAAAACACTTGTAGCTCAATATTCTCACACACACTTTGTGCTTGATGGTGCGGAGAACCTTCCTAATATCTTACGACAAAAATCCGTTAACAAAGCGGATGTTATTATTTCATCATTACCTTGGGCGTCTTTTTCTTCTGAACAACAAAGTGAGCTTACACAGGCCATACGAACAAGCCTAAAGCCCAATGGCATATTTATTACCTACGCCTATGTTTGCGGCGCGGTGCTTCCATCATTCGCAGCTTTTCGCAAACAGCTGGCACAATCTTTTTGCAATGTAGATACCTCCAGGATTGTCTGGAACAATTTTCCTCCTGCCTTTCTCTACCAGTGTAGGCAACCTGTTCCAGTCTTAACCGAAACAGCAGAAATAAGATCGTCGCACCGATCGAAGTATAGCTGCTAAAAAAATAGCCCCTGAGTTTGTGTTCTCTCAGGGGCTTCTTTTTTATTTTCGTTTCCATGCTCCGGGTTTGACTTGGAGCTTCATAATTCTGCTATAGAAATAGTCTTTCTTAACATCCCGCCTCTCTTCACCCGGCCTCAGGGTGGTAATACAGATACGACCAATAATCGCTCTGCTTTCCCTATCCGCATTAAACGTGCGAACACCCCAAATGTCGTGCAACATAATCGGCATCTTAGTGATCGGTTCATACCCTAAATAAAGGCCGATATGTCCATACATACCGATAAGAGAGAAAAACGGAATTCCATTTTCAACAATCAAATCTTGCTTGTCGCTGGCAGTTAAGCCTTTCAACGAAATAACTTGTTTGCCTGTATCAGCCTGAGTGCTGGAATTTCGCGGCAACCATACTCCGAATGCGATAAAAAGATCACGCACTGCGGAAGAACAGTCTCTATCTAAATGTAATCCGCCCCAGCCGTATCGTTGTCCGATAACATGCTGAGCCAGCTCAGCCATTGCTCTAGGCGTCATTGGTGCCGGAATTTCCGCCACCTGTTTTGTCCAGACTGGAACTTTGAAAAATTCTGCCTGCCCATTCGTTTTACGCGCTGGAACAAGCAGGTATACGTATGACTTAGGTTGAACGACGCGATATTTTGATTTCAAAGCATTAAACTTTGCATCGTTGCATTTAAGACCTGTCATTGCTTCAAACAAACCTTTTCTAGCATTTACCCTTTTTGCTTTAGCGGCCTGAACCACTTTAGACAACATAACAGGCGCCTTCGTGGCTTTCATCCCTTTTACTCTAGGGAAGATAGCTCCGACAAATCCTGTAGACAGATAAGTACCTTTCGAGGTTTTGAGCGCTACATCATCACGCATAATTGCGTGCAATGTTCCAGACATTACCATCTGCTCTTGTTCACTTGTTACATAGGCAACGTCGTTGGCAAGAATCCAGCCACTTGCATATGCAGTTTCTGCAAAAAGCCACTTCCCTGAAACTGAAGAATGAGAAATAAAAATCGGTGTTCCGGCATGAACACTGGAGTTTTGGAAATAATCAAACGGATACCCTTCACCGGGAAGAGCCGGATTGAAAAAATATGGCTTGCTAGTAGGAAGCACGCGCAACGAAGAGCTACGAACTGTAATCGCGTGTTTTGCCATGCTGGGATATGTCCCCATAGACTGCTTTGCCACAAGTTTAGACATGGCAGACTTTGTCCACGGAAGCAGATTCTCCGCATAACCTAAAGTATGCGGGTAAGCTGTTGTTCCCCAAAAAGCATCTTCTCTAGTATGGGTCGGCTTTGACTGCCGCCACGGTGAAAAGTGATACACTTTAAGCGCTGCAAACTGCACAGCCTGTTCTGCTGCCGTCATAACTGGCGTGTGCGCATCATGCTTTAAATAATCTGAAGGGTTTTGTGACAAATTTTCTAAGTCTGCAACGGCATTTTGCTGATTGTATTCCCACACCGGATATCTTCCGACATTCCGGCACGAGGCAACGCTCATGCACAGAGTCACAAGCACAGCCAAGGCAAACGCCAGCCTGATGCTATGATGACACCGTTGCGAATTCCGCACTAATTCGGCCACGTATCACACCCTTTTCCCCAAGAATATAATTAATTCGTCAAATTACAGCGACTCACTATTGCTTGAAGATCGGCGGCAGTGAGCCCCGCGTGCATGTCATATTCAACATTCCTAGCCATGGCGACAAATCGTCGAATAAGAAGGCACTTCCCTATTGCTATCGGGGTACCGAAAAAGAGTACCCAAAAAACACTGTGCGTCCATAATGCTGTCAACAAGGCAATTGTCGCAAATATGAACATAAGCAGCATAGTATTACGTTCTTCCACTGACCGGACGACACTCCATATTCGAAAACCGTCTGTTGCCCGTGTTATCCAATTTTCATAGTCTGTTGCGGGTGGTGCAAAGAACATTACTGCTGCTTGTAAAAACAGTAAAAAAATAATCCACCAAACGGCATGTGACCAAATGGCAATAAAAAGAAGCAATGTTAGAATAATACGTGGCCAAAACGTAAGTGGGTTACGTGATTTTTGCCAAAATAACTCTGTCATAGTTTCTGCTTTGCGGTAATTCATAGTCCCCTCCTGATTCTACTCGTATGGTCGGCAACTTATTTTTACACAATTCCCCTATTACACTGATAAAGTCAGATCCGATAGTATCATATGGAGGAAAAAAAGGAAGATTCTATAATTATTTTGTCTCACGCTCCATTGAAACTTGTATGACGCAACGTACTTTCATTCTAGTGCAAAAGTTCTTGTACTGATTTCAGCAGTTCTAACGGTGCTGTTTTATAGAATCCATCGCATAAAAAAAGCGTTCTCAGGGAAATTCCCTGAGAACGCTTTAACTTTACTGTCTTTCGCTATGATGAACAAAGCACTACAAATTGCGCACATAATGTGCAAAAAGTTTTACAAATCCTTTCCTGCCCAGATAACCCGCCCGATGACTTCCCAACTCAGGGACTCATCACGCGGGTCAATTTCTATATCCTGATACGCAAGTTCGCGGTTGTCACCACGGAACAGGTATTTTCCAGGGATACGGGAAAAGCGCTTCACATAAATTTCTTCATCAAGACGCACAACATACACCCTGTCTTCAACAAGATCTTTATCAGACTGATTTACAAGACAAAGATCACCGTTATGCAGCGTACTCTCCATGGAGCGCCCCATCACTTCCATTATCTTAAGACTCTTAGAATCCTGCGTTTTGTGCAAAATCCAATCAAGCCGGAAGGCATAACGACCGTCTGAAGAATCGCTTGTCGCAAGGGAACCACCACCGGCGCTAGGCCGAGCTTCTGCTTTGTCTACAAAGAAAAACTCTTCCTGATGACCGTCAGGCTCTAGTGCAGGAGCAAGGAAGGTGGTCGCAGAATCATCCACCTGCGTAACATCGTTCCGGTTAACATATTCATGCGCACCACGACGTTCCGCCCCAACAGACAGAGGAAAATAGAGTTCGGTGGAAGACTCCGTCTGTTCGGCAAGTTTTTCTAAATAGCTTGTAAGTCTTTTTAAATTTTGCCTGTTTGGATGTCTCTCGCCTTTCTTCCATGCATACACAGTACGCGAGCTGACCCCTGCAATTTCTGCAAGTTTAGGCACCCCGCCCACAAGCAAGATGGACTCGGCTATGAATTCCTGAAGTTGCCATTCTTCTTCGCTATAGTCTTTGTTCATATGTATGAAATAGCACAATGTTAGAAAAAATAAAATAGTTTTTTGCACAAAATGTACAATCTTGCTTGACGCGGATGTGCATTTTGTGAACAATATGATCACTTCGCCACTTCATGGTCATTTTTTGCAATCAGGAAGTACATTTAGAAACTTCCTGACGCACACTCGGAGGAAAACGTATATGTCCGGTTATTCTTTTCACGCCCCAGAACGCACTCGCTGCACAGTGTGTGGTCGAAATTTTTCCCGACCTTGGAGAATGGCGTGCATAGGAGTTGCTATCTGCCCAGAGTGCAATCAGCCTCGTATTGGAAGCGGATATCAGCCTATGGTGCAAATTGAAGTAGGAGAACACCAGCGTTTGCTACAGTTGTACTACGCTGAGTTCAATCACCATGCATCACCAACTATTCACTCTGGCCACGCTATTATGCGGGCAATTGAACGATGCAACACGTTCTATAATGGAGGACGGTCATGCCAGTAGTCCCATGCAATCAGTGCGGAACAGAATTTTATGTCCGTCCGGCACGTTACAATGCCGGCAAAGGCAAATATTGCTCAAGAAAATGCGCGGCAGAAGCCAAACGCATTAAGCAGACAGTAAGCTGCCCATGGTGCGGAAGGCACTTTGTGAAACGGGCAGGACAAATATATTGCTCCCGTTCTTGTGCTGCTTCTGCAAACCACGCAGCACACGAAAGGTACGGAGCTGATGAGAAACACTGCATTGTATGCGAAAAAAGATTCACTAATGGCGTGAGCAGCAAAATTTGCAGTAACGCATGCCTTGCAAAGCACAGAAACGGCAGCAATGCAGGCGGATATTCTCTTTTTGATGACCCTTGGGCTACCGGTGAAATTCCACCGGACAGATATGCCAGAGACCTGTTCCGCATGCCGGATATTGGGCTTGGCTTTTAATCACCACCCAAGACCACCCGAAGGACATGCATGAACACTTACGGATACAACGATGAGTGCGACAATTACGGACCGGAACCTACGGCAGAATATTCACCACTACTTCCACCGACTGCCGCTTTGCAAGGCAGAGCGCGTACGTATATGTCAAACGGTCAAATTGTTTTGGTAGGGCTTACTGCCATTTGCAGAGCGGTAGGTGCAGGACCGAGCACCATTAAGAAATGGATTAAAGAGGAAGATTTTCCCGTACGTAAATGCTCGGACGGAATATACAGGGCTTCCCCCGAGTCCATCAGAGAATGGTTTTCGCACGCGTCCCCGCAAGATATGTAGGGCAATACTGAGGCATAAATCAGTCCAAATGGCTAGGTTACATCGCCGCATGACCCATAACATTCCGCCAAATCCCTCCACGCCAGACGATAGATACAAAAAAACGGGGATGACTAACAAGTCATCCCCGTTTTTAAGAAAAATCTACCTACACACGACAGCGCAAAACTTTAACACCGTCTTCAAACAAAACTTCCATTTTATTCGGCTTAGTAACGGTCTGAACTTCACCCATACCAAAAGTAGGATGCTGTACAACATCACCTTTTGTGAAAGTGTCATTCATGCTGTAATTACGAGCTCCGTCAGAACCTTTAGCTACCATTGCAGTTTTCCATGCAATCATAACGGCTTCTGCTTCCTGCTTTGCACGCTGAGTTGCGCGCGTCTGAGCAGCTTTTTTAGCAGCAGCTGAACGGGCAGCGGAAATGGCTTCTTTGCGAGAATCGCCATTACGAACTTTCTTTACTGTGGAAACCTGTGCTTTGCTTTTCGCAGCACGAGCTTCGCGGTACTTATGTACACTACCGCAAGCCTGACATTCCACTTTAATAATTTCGCCGTCTACCATTGCCACAATTACATGCCCTGTAATGTCATTACAGCGCGTGCATTTAGTATCAATACGATCACCTGCAGAGAGGCTGCCTGTTTTGCTCATATCTAATCTCTATTTATTGCAACGTTATATCTAATATTATGATTCAGGAACAAAAACGCCACAGGGCTGTGCCTGCGGCGTGTTTTTCGCTAATAGGAAGGTGCGCACCATACAGTTTTGCCCCACACATGGCAAGAACTCAAACATATCTTAATCAAGTTTTATCCCTTTATCCGCCCCGTCAGACGAATATAAGCACCACCACTTACACACTTAGTCACACCAGCAACAACCCACAATACATACTATAATTACGACGCGCTATTTACATTTATTTTTAATTCACCAACATTTCACCCATAAAAAATTGTATGGTAAATTTACTCAAAATTTTTCAGTGCCCACAATTCATACTTGCAGGGAACCGCTTGTCAGGGTAGGCAAGAGCGCACAAACTACTTTGTTATAACGGAGCATCCATGAAGATTAGTGTTGAGATTGGAAACAGCAACCAACGTAAAGAAATTACAGACGAACTTGGAATCATCGGAGAAGCGGCTCGCCATGCAACTATGGCTTTTCGCATTCAGGAAATTATCGTTCCTGAAAACTTTGATGCCAAAGTAAACGAGCTTCAGGGCACTAAAGATTTCAGATCCATTCCGGGTGCTGAACCTGTTGCGAAAAGTATCTTTCATGAGAAAGGTTACTTCCTGCTGTTCCATCCCAACTTATTCACAAAGCACTACGATAATCAGGTACGCTTCTCCATTTACTGGCATGAGTTCACCCTTATCGTAAACAAAGGTCGCTTCCCTGTTCTTACACGTCATAAATTAGACCGCTACGCAAACTACTTTATGAACCTGTATCAATTGTTCGACCAGTACGACGCTGCACGTAAATCTTTCGAGTTCCGTGATGCCATCGTTAAAAACGCTCTGGGCACCGAACTTTCCAAAACAGCACGCGCTGACCTTGAAAACTCACTCATGGGCAACCTTGCTCTTATCAACAACAAGCCTGAATACTACGACTGGATCAAATTCCAGCAAGAAGAATTCAAGAAATACCAAAATGTTTCTCAGTTCCTCTCACAGATTCAGGGTAAAATTTCTCAGCTCTCATTCTCCATCATATTTGCGTACGCAACCATGGATCACTATGAGTACCTTCGCGAAAAAGAACAGCTCATCAGCGAAGCACCAATGCTGGACAACAACACTCGCGTGTTTCTTGAATACTTCCGCCTTAAATACGAAGAAGGCAGCGCCGATCTTTCTGACGGCGTCGACATTATGGAAGCATTCTGGGCAAACTTCGGCATTCGTTTTGTAGACGGCGCTCAGTCCCTGCAATGCGAGCTTGTACCGCTGAAGTAACCCACTTTACATTAGTTCAAAAAAAGCCCTCTGGTTCATACGAATCAGGGGGCTTTTTATATTCACTATACATAAGATTGAGACAAGTTTGTGCAGTGCAAAACACGGGAGAAAATTAGGGGCAAAGTATGCCTAGACGTAAGTGAGCTTCTGATTTTTTCGAAACAACGCCGTAGAATACGATGACGCCATCAACCTTTACCCGCGTGCCAGGATCTGATCACTAATCTCTTTGTAGATATCGTTAATCATGATTACACCAATAACGTGTCCGCCTTCCATGACTACCGCGTAGCTGCGACCTTTTTTTACAAAGTCTTCCAGCACGAGCAAAAGCGGCTCATCAGGTCGAATAATAGTCATATCCTTATCCATAACGTCTTTCACGCTAATAGAGCCGGAGACTTTACAAGCATTGGTAAACATCTGTTCATAGCGATTTTCATCAAGGCATTTCATGCCGTCGCCACGAAGCAGGGTGTCTTCCATAAAACGCATTGTATCCCAAATTGAAACCGCGCCTTTAATGCGACCATTACGATCTTCCACTAAAGCACACAGGCAACCTTCTGAAGCACATGCGTTAAGTTTACGGATAGCCTCAGCAAGTGGATCATCTATTTTAACAACGGGATAATCGTCACGTAAAATATCCCACGCACGTCTTCGTAATAGCATAATCGAAACTCCTAATATCTCAGAGTACGGTTAGTCTGTCACACCCCAGCACTTATGCACCGGCGAGTTATGGTCTATAAATTTTTCTCTGCGCTGCAATCTAAATAGATATGACTGCATTGCGTTATAGTAACGGTAAACATTTGTGAGCAAGACGTAAAGATGATTCGGAAACTTTTTGTGAAAAAAATAACAATCGGCACCTTTTCATGCTTCCTGCATCAAATCGCCCCCAGTCTAACATAAAAAAAGCCCGACAAAACGGGCTTTTTTTATGTTCAATCTAATTAAGCAATCTGCGGTGCGGCAACCTGTACTGATTGCTCGACAATAATTATGACTTTTCGCGGATGCCGAGGCTTATACCTGTGCCTGTGCCCATGTACACATGCCGCGGAGACAAATAGAAAACTAGCCATCAAAGCGAGTGACAGAATTTTTTTCATTCCTGTTCTCTATAAAAAATTGATGACTAAAATAGGTGTTGCGACAGTAGCCTTGAATCGTACTTTGTACCTATCATCAAACCTTGGCTCGTATCGTTCCACGTACTTTTCTACATACTTTACTTTATGCTTTTCTTTGTACACAACCTTGTGCTTATTTTTGTATACAACGACGTGTTCTGCTTTGTGCTTTCTGTGCTTTTTTACTTTTTTCAAGTTATGAGCAAGAACGTAGCCGTACTGGTTACGATTGGGAACACGCACTTTATATACAACCGCATCAACCCCATCGAGCAGGATTGAGCGCATCTTTACAACACGTGTACCTTTACCTAGTTCAAAAACGTCATTGCGACGCATGAAACGTCTAACTTTACGAGGACGGTGAGCCGCTACATCAATGAAACGCTCCAAGGTCCTGAGGTTCGGGTACACCTTACTCATACGCTTTGTTACGTACACATTCTTGCGAGATTCATGTGCATATGCATCATGTTGCATTGCAAAGGTAACAAACGCGCAGACCATTACCAGCACTAAAAATACTTTTTTAAGTGTGTTCATCTCTCATCCTTTTTACTATGCATGCCAAGGCATGCGGTACAGAATCCATCCCTTTACACGTTGCAGCGCAGCTCCCCCAAGAGCGTTACTTTTGTAACGAGCGCAACAGCTTTATACGTTCGAATCGTTTTCGGATACGTTTCATAATTTTTGCAAAACGCACCTGCTGTTCTGGTGTAAGAAGCGTAGTAATTTCCTGTTCTGTAGTAGTGAAAATCTGAAGTATTTCTTCCGCCGCCCTACCCCGCACCCCTCGGATTTGTTGCCGATTTACAGCAACTATACGGCGGATCTCTTTCATGGACTCTTCATCCGGCTGAACTTGCGTTTCTATCTTATGTAAAAATCGTTTTCCGCCGCCGAGACCAGTCCCCTTTAAATTTTTGAATTTGACGATTCGTTGCTCAACAAAAACTCCGCTGCCGAGAACGCCGCACGCTGCTCCTAAGAAAAATACCAGCATAAATGCTGTCCAGACTTTCCATTTTTTCATTACCCGCTCCTACATGAATAAGTACAGCTGTGCTGAATCGTTTGCAGCATCAATAAGTTGTGAGTCCAGCAATGAAAGAGCATTGTCTACGGTAAGCATACAGGGAATGCTTATGGCTACAAGCATAACAGCCGCCATCAGAGCAACCTGCGGTGAATAACGTTCAAATGACGATTGTGGCTGCATACGGGTGCTTGCATAAACATCATACATCACCCCCTGCCCCCACGCGGAGGGTAAGTAGACTTCCATCTGCATAGCATGTGTGTTTTTCAACACACGCATAAGCTTTCCAAGCATATTTTTTCCCATGCTATGCACCTTCTATCCCGTACTTTTTTAAAAGCTTCTTTAACGTACGCTTTGCTCTAAATGCGCGGACTTTTACATTTGCGGAACTAATACCCAGCAGCTCAGCTGCTTCCTGGCTGGAATATTCTTCAAGTTGTGTCATTACCAGCACCATCCGGTCTAATGGTGGCAATGAATCAAGCACAAGATTTAAAATATCTTTAGCTTCCTGTGCTTGACTTAACCTTTCGAACTCTCTTTCAGATTCAGCAAAGCGGACAGCCTCGAGCCACTGGGTAGAATTATCCGAGAAATCACATAGCGGTGATTCTTTCTTTCGATAATGAGAACGCCAAAAATCCGTACAACTTCGTAGAGCAATCGTTGTCAGCCAATGTTTAAAAGGCTTTTTGGGTGCATATGAAGCAAGTGAGCGATACGCACGAACAAAAGTTTCATGCGCAACCTCAGATACGTATTGCGGCGGCACATGTGCCCCCACGATAGTCGCCACATGGGTTTGATGTCGATCAATGATCAACGCATACGCTGCAGTATCACCCTCCAGCACGGTGCGGACTGTATCCCAGTCTTCATTGACCACTTCCATCAATACTCCGGCCAGCGAAAGTTACTTCACGCACGAAAGAATTTTTTCGCGTAACTCAATCATTATCTCGTCAAATTTTTCCATCTGAGCTTCTGAAAAAATCGAAGCGAGTTCTGCACGAGCTGCCTCGTCTACTTCTTTAATCTTTGCATGAAGACCCAAACGTTTTTCCTGTGTCATATCAGGAGCTCTTAACTGATCAACAAACGCTCTGCGTTCTGTTTTAGCATTCCGTAAAATACCAAAAACTTCAGCACGTTCCTTGTCAGTTAATTCAAGACGCTTTTTCACAAGTCTTTCCATCTTTTGGCAACAAGTGCTGTTGCAGTCGACTTTCGCAAAACAAAGCGAAACCGATCCTAAAAGCAAGGCAAGTGAAACAACCAACGAAAGAATACGAATCATATTAACGACCTTCTTATCATGATGCGAAACGCATCAGTAGTTAAAGGTTGTATCCACAATGGGATAAAAGATTGGTACATCTTTCTACATATTACATCGTTTCTAACTGTTGCGTGGTTACACTTTTTATTTTTTTTTAGTAAATACCTGTAAAAATAAAAACTCCCCTCATACAAGGGGAGTTTTTTGGAGAGATATTCTTTTTAATCAAAATCCGACATCAGTGCTCCAATGTGAATTTTGCCTATAGATTTTTTTCGATACTTATCTCTTAATCGCCACATGGCTTGATTCAATTCATTAATTGATATGCCGTTACGAACCGCCGTGTATGCTTCGATGTAGGCTGCAAGCTCATCACAAACCTTTAACATCTCGCCATCTTTAGGGTTGTACTTATTATCATTATATAGAGCCTGAAGTCTTTCAAAGTCCACCAGCTCTACCTTGCCATCGATTTCTACGCAGTCATGAAATTCTGATCCAGTTTCGGTTCCAAGAAGATAGCCCAACCTATCCGCAATATCCGTGTACCCTTCCGCACGAAGCGGTTGAAAAACTCGTCTTTCAAGCTCTTCATCCTCATACGCTTTGATAAGCACATCCAATTCTTTCACAGATTTTTTAACCGGTGAAATAATATCACGGGTTAACATCTCAGGAAGATCATGGAACAGCCCGCAGAAAAAGTTATTTTGACGACGGACTGGACATGCATCCTGAACCACTGAGAAGAAGTAGCTATAGCAACCTACCAGAAACATATGCCCCATAACGGAAGTTTCCGGGATACGCGGCATTTGCGACCAACGCTTTTGAAAGCGCAGCTGTCCGCAAAGATTAGCGAACCGTCCCAGCGCATGAGTTTTTGGATTCATCAACCCCTGAAAGCCTTTCAGGTTCTGAAATTCAGCCTGTTGCTCAACAAACGATTCACGAATGACATCAAGTTCATCATCAAAAGAATTCAATCCTTCAATAAGCTTAAATTCCCAACTGCTTGCATAACAATGCGCGGCGGCAAGAATGTCATCTGCTAATTCATGTTTTCTAACAGGATCGAAATACGCAAGAAAACGCATCCAGAAATCTGCACCAAGAGTACTCAACACCGGTTCAAGCTCACCTTGCACCCATTCTACCAGCTGGCGATGGTGTTCCGGATTTTCTTTTATTCGGTAATAGACAGGCGGCTTGATATCTGTAATTACAAGCCGGAACAAGTAGTCGAAGATACCCCACTCAACAATTCTGTCGCCAAGCACGCGACGCTCTTCATCCTCCATATCTCGAGAATTTTCCTGCAGCAGCAGCCACGCGATAATCATTTTATGTGCTTGTTTATCGACTTCATACAGCTCTGCCGGCCGCAGCTTATCATTCCAGCGTTTCATATACGCACCGGAGAATACTGTCTGCAACAATCCCTTTCGAATACTTGACATGATAAAAAATCCTCACTTTTTCACAAAAATCACTTGGCAACGACCAAGACATGGTATAAGTACGTTCTTTCCGCACGAAGCCGGAGGTATTTTCCAGGATTTCTTAAAAGAATCCGGATCCCCCCTTACAACCGCCGACTTTGGGCTGACCCAATCTTATTGTTTTATTGACATGGAAACAAGAACTCCATAAGAGCCAACGTGTTTCGACACTAGGAGTAATATAGATGAAAACTTTCAGCCCTAAGCCTGAAGATATCACCCGCGAGTGGTTTGTAGTTGACGCAGAGGACCAGATCCTTGGCCGTCTCGCTACCCAGATCGCTCACCGCCTTCGTGGCAAACATAAGCCAGAATTCGCACCTCACGTTGACAACGGTGATTTCATCGTAGTCGTGAATTGTGAAAAAATCAAAGTTACCGGTAACAAGATGGCAGACAAAATGTACTACCGTCACACCGGTTACCCAGGTGGCCTCAAAGAAGCTAACCTTGAAACAATGCTTGAGAAGAAACCTGAAGATGTTATTCGCAAAGCTGTTCAGGGCATGCTTCCTAAGAACCGTCTTGGTCGCGCTATCATGAAAAAGCTCAAAGTCTGTGTTGGTACAGAGCATCCACATGCTGCTCAGAACCCTCAGGTTCTTGAACTTAAGTACTAGATTAGAGGTAGGAGATTACTATGTCCAACGAATTTGATTACGGCACAGGCAGAAGAAAAAACGCTACTGCTCGTACCCGCCTCTACGCTGGTAGCGGTCAGATCACTGTTAACGGTCGTCCTTACGATGAATACTTTCCACGTAAGACTCTCCAGATGATCATCCGTCAGCCTCTTGAGCTTGTTAAAATGCTCGAGAAGTTTGACATCAAAGTAAACGTTGCTGGCGGCGGTATGTCCGGTCAGGCTCTTGCAGCTCGTCACGGTATTTCCCGTGCACTGCTCGTGATTGACGAAGACCTGCGTCCAGCACTCAAAAAAGCAGGCTTCCTGACCCGTGACGCTCGTAAGAAAGAGCGTAAAAAACCAGGTCAGCGCGGCGCTCGCGCTAACTTCCAGTACTCCAAGCGTTAATCGCTGCGAGTTTACTACTCGATCTTCAAGGCAGGTTCTTACGAACCTGCCTTTTTTTATATCCATGCACCTGTGACAACGCCCCGCAGCATTGACACCGCCTGCCTCTACAGGCAGAACAAAAGGCGATAACCAGATTAGCAAGGAAACATTCATGGCAGATTACCCGAACGAAACTGATTGTATTACACTTATCGGCATGGCCAGCGCAGGCAAATCAACCTTAGGGAAGATTCTTGCTCATGAGCTAGGCTGGGTGTTTATTGATACCGACCATCTTATTGAAGGCCAGTACGGAACAAACTTGCAGGCTGTTACCGACTCTATGACGAAAGAAGAATTTCTTGATGTCGAATGCTCCGTTGTCAGCGCGTTACGCGCCAAGCGTTGCATCATCGCCACCGGCGGTAGTGTTGTGTACAGAGAAGAGGCAATGAAGCACCTGAGTTCATTAGGGCCGGTATGCCATCTGGATGTCAGTTTACCGACGATTCTTGAGCGCATTAGCGAAAATCCGGATCGTGGCCTTGCCATCGCCCCCGGACAGACTATTGAAGATCTCTACAACGAGCGCGCTGAACTATATAAAAAATATGCAAACGTCAGCGTTAAGTGTGAGAACAAAACAGCTGGAGAATGCGTCACAGCTCTACTGGCAGCTATAGGAGTGCAATCATGAAAAAGAAAAAAAGCAACCGAACAGCATCAGTAGGCACTTTTGGCAAGCTCGCCAAACTCTATAAGAATATGGCAGATTCTTATTCAAAAACTGCCAACGAAGCCGGACTTTCCTGTGCAGACTGTAAAGACAACTGTTGCTACAGTTACTTTCAGCACCACACATATATTGAGTGGGCATATTTATGGAAAGGACTGAACGCGTTACCGGATGAAAAACGCGAATATTTTATTCAACGAGCACGAGATGTTGTAGCGCAGTATGATGAGGCTATTGCCAAAAATGAGCGCCCTCATGTTATGTGTCCGTTGAACGAAGAAGGGCTTTGCGGCCTGTATGATCATCGCCTTATGATTTGCCGCATGCACGGCACGAAGAACCTGATGATTCTTCCCAACGGCGAACAACGCTATTTTCAGGGATGTTATCGATTCCGCGAACAAGTGGAAGGCATGGATGAATTCATGATTCCGATGCTGAACAGAACTCCGTTTTATAAGGAACTGGCTCAGCTCGAGATGAAGTACGCCGGAGCCGCTCTTCAGACAGCCCCGAGAGTCAACCTCACGCTGGCTGAGATGATCGTTCAAGGCCAACCCGACCTCACATAGCCAAAACAAAAAAAACGCCTCTATGAGGCGTTTTTTTCGTGTGTTAAATCCCGTGCTGTTTGCAAATACTGTGAGTCCACATATATCTACATCTTTAAAACTGTAGGTACCGAGAGCAGTAAACATTGTAGAAACACTATTGTCGTAGATTCTACATACTAACAAAGAACAAAATTATTCTTCGTTTTTACGTCTTCTCTCCCACAATTTCATTGTGTTCATTTTTTTACGCCGTTCGCGTTGTAACGCTTTACAAACTAACGGCGTGTTCTTTTTCAGCCCCCACTTCTCACGATAGGAAATCGCATCCAGATCATGTAACGCAAGATGACGTTTAGTTAAAATCTTAAAAGTTTTTCCACATTCAAGACATGTTACAGTCTTTTCTTTAATGGACTTTTTAGGATCAACTGCAGCTTCCTGTGTTTCTTCAGCAAGAGCATCTTCTTCGCTAATAATCCTGATGCCAGACGCAAGTGTTTTAACCATCGAGGTAATTTCTTCCTCTGTCATGGTCCGCACACTAGCTTGCGCCTTCACAATTTCCAACGCTTCTTTTAAGTAGTCTTCCATTTAATGCACCTCATGAAATACTATTGCTCAACGACTAGGCACAACTCTTTTGCGTTATGTAAATGCTATTCATCACCTGAATACATGTTCTTTTAACCCTCGTCAAATAAAGCACTTTTTATTTTTGATACTTTTTTTACGACAGTCTTTTACTATGCCAGTACAGACATAGAAGGGGATTCTTATTCAATTAGTATTCACTTCCATTGCAAAATGAATATCATTATGTTCCTTTCATATATTTTTTTTTTATTTTTACTTACCATGTTGTACGTCGGTACTTACAATCCTTTTGATCACAATATAGAGCCGTCCTTCTCTTCTACTGCTTACCCAACCAACTTTTTCAATGAAACAAAAAAAAGGACGCCAGTTATGGCGTCCTTTATTGTACTTTTATGTATCTTATAACAATTTCTTCTGTAGTAGCTCATTAACAAGAGCAGGATTCGCTTTTCCTCGCGTTTTACGCATAACTTGACCGACGAAAAAGCTTTGTAACTTATGCTTACCACCGCGGTAGGCTTCTGCTTCTGCAGGATTTTCTGCTATTACTTCATCCATAACTGCTTCCAGTTCAGATGAATCTGAAATCTGAACCATGCCTTTCGCTTTTACAAAAGCTTCCGCAGAACCGCCCTGTTCCATAAGTTCAGGTAAAACATCATTACCAATCTTAGTAGATATCATACCCTCTTCAACAATACGGACAAGTTCTGCAAAGTTTTCCGGCTTAAGTGCAACGTCAGCAACTGTAATATTGCGCTCATTCAATTCACGCATGAATTGACCCATCACAAAGTTGCTTAACTTTTTAGGGTTATTAAATGCTTTTACAGCTGCTTCAAAGTATTCAGCAATTGCTCTATCTTGTGTGAGCAGGTTTGCATCGTATTCCGGCAAGCCGAACTCTGATACAAAACGTGCGCATTTTTCAAGCGGAAGCTCCGGCAATTCACTTTTCCAAGTTGCAACCTGTTCTTCAGTCAATTTAACTGGAATCAGGTCTGGATCTGGGAAGTAACGGTAGTCATGTGCTTCTTCTTTACCACGCATGGAGGCAGTAAAGTTCTTTTCTGCGTTGTACAGGCGGGTTTCTTGAATAACGGCTTCTCCATCAAGAATAAGGTCTTCCTGACGGACAATTTCGTATTCAATGCCACGCTGTACGTTACGGAAGGAGTTCATGTTCTTCAATTCAACACGAGTACCAAACTCTTCCTGTCCGCGAGGACGTAACGAAACGTTTGCATCACAACGGAAGCTGCCTTCTTCCATGTTGCCGTCACAAATGCCGAGATACAACAACATGGAGTGCAGTGTCTTAAGGTAAGAAACAGCCTCTTCTGCGCTACGCATATCCGGATCGGAAACGATCTCGATAAGCGGCACGCCGGTACGGTTGAAATCGACGTATGAAAGATTTTCTGCCTGAGAGTGGATAGACTTACCTGCATCATTTTCAAGCTGAATACGGGTAATACCTACACGCTTCATGGAATCACCAACAGGAATTTCAATATGGCCAGTCTGGCAGATTGCATTATCAAGCTGGGAAATCTGATAGCCGTTAGGAGAATCAGGGTAGAAGTAGTTTTTGCGTTCAAAAATGGAATCAAGGCTCACAGTGCAATTCATTGCGAGACCCATTTTTGTGGCAAATTCAACTGCCTTGGCATTTAATACTGGCAGCGCACCCGGCATACCGGAACATACTTCACAAACATTTTCATTCGGATCAGACCCGAAACGGGTCGAACAGGAACAGAATAATTTTGATTCCGTCTTGAGCTGAGCATGAACCTCCAGCCCGATGACAACTTCAAAATCAGCCATAACACTCTCCTTACATCTATCTTCCGGAAAATACCGAAGAACAGCTACCCTGCTCATATTGAACAAGGTAGCCTGTTAATTTTTAATTGTTACTAACTCTACGTTACATAGAGGTAATACCGGCGTCATAATATTTACCAACGCCATATTCTGCTCTACGGAAAAATTTTTCTGAACTTGGTCCAATGATCTGCAATTCCGGATTCCTCTTCTGTACGTCCAATGCAATACGCATTTCTTTTGTACAGCCGGTGGAGAACGTAGAATCTTTCCCCGACCAGATGGACGGAACTTTATGATCAAGCAAACCAAAGCTCGTTTCTATATCTTCAACTGTCTGAAAACGCCAGACGTCCAACAAGCCGCTTCGTTGAACCTGCTCCCACATGAACATCAAATCATCCCCGTCCATACCTTCTTCAAAGTGTTCAGCGGGGTTAATAATGAATGTGCTGTCGAGACGCTTACGCAAATGAGCAACAAAGGTGTTTACTATCTTTATAGCTGTGTTCGTTTCACCGGGAATAGAACCGATGACTGCGCTATAAAACATAACACTGCGTCCCTTCTGCTTCTCTTTACGCATACTCTCAATGATGCGGTTTGCCATGTCATTTATGGCTTCTTCACTAAATTTTCGAATATTGCTGGCGCGCGGTTTTGCTTCCAATACAAACATGCCGTCATGCTTTCTGTAGAACCCGAGCACGTCACGCGTAAAGCTGTGTCCGCAATTCAGCAAGTTATCGTAGTTCGCTGCACCTTTTGCAAAAACAATGTCACACTCTTTCCATGCACGAGAAAATGTCACATTTGTTTTATACAGATTCAGTTTCTCACGCATTCCATCAGAAATAATGAGGAACCGATGCGAACGCAACAGCGCAAGCAACAGGTTCTTGGAAATTGTGTCGTTCGGCACCATTTTGGCTGTCTTACACAACTCAAGCAACACTGGGTCCTGCATGGCATCCCAATATGTCGGGGAATCAAAAAGAAAGCCTTCTTTCAATGCCAAAATGACTTTATGCCCCTGCCTGAGTAACGCCCGAATAAAGTAGAGGTCAAATACAATTCCGCCACAGCTTTCCGGCAGAAACAGAATAGTTTTCCGATCATCTTTTTCTGAGCCAAGAAGTACTTCAAGCGAATGCGATGTCGGGCAAGGCTTGTTCATCTCGTTTTCAATATCAAGATATGAAGGCGTACCTGCACTCCACAATTCCGGCATGGTAGAAAAGTACATGAGCCGTATCAATTCTATAATGTCCAACTCCGAGCGCAAATCGCGCAAATCAGGGTTAAACATGCACTCTGACGGTGTTGAGTACAACATTCGGTCTGTGGCAGAATTTTTAAAATACTCAAATGCATTTCGGTTTGCAGTAAGCTTTGCATCACTTGATGGATCAACCAGAGAGCACTGCGTCAGCACAATACTGTTCATGCGTTTAAGTAATCGGGATGGGATCATAATCCGTGATGACAAATGCGTTTTGAACCGCAGACGGCAAAACCCCATCACTTTCCGTTCGTGATACTTATTAAACGCATGTTTGCGAATAAGACGGACGGTATGCAACCAGATGCGTCCATATTCACGCATAAGCTCATCTGACGGTTTCTCTTCCATCAGACAACTAAGCGTTTCATCAGAACAAGGAATAAAAATTTGTTTATCGTCAAGGGCAACCATGAACTTGAGCTGCTCATCGGAAGCAACGTTTTCAGGATTCATGAGGTGTTCAATGTTGTTTTCTGTCTTAAAATGATGCAGCCAGGCATCCATTCCTGCGTCTTCTCCCCAGTGTACATCTCTGGCAGACGCAATTGCAGGCAGTACTTTCCCCATTTCTCTTCTCCCTCATGTATGGACACTGTCCCTAACTAGCAATTTTCGCGGATAAACCCTCTTTTAAGGAGCTTCTCATAATACGAATTGTCGTCAAATTCAGCGTACAACAGGCCGCCCTGCGCTTTCGAAATGGAAACAACATCATCAGATTGCAACAAGATACCTTCCTGTCCATCCTGCGTCAGGAACAAGTCTGCATCATGTGTGCGCACAGCTGCAGTAAAAATATGTTCCCCCGGTAAAACCATAGGATAAAGACTGCGCAAGAACGCGCAGACAGGTGTGACAGAGTATGCGTCCATATCCGGATGCACAAGAGGGCCTCCGGCGGAAATAGCATAGCCCGTGGAACCGGAAGGCGAAGCGATGATGATGCCATCTGCACGAATTTCACCCATCGGGTTACCGTTTACAGAAAGCTCTAGGCGGGTAATACGGGCAAGAGCGCCCCTGTTAATGACAAAGTCATTTGCTGCGACACCACTGAACACAATCTCATCACCACGGGTCACCGTACAGGAAAGAGCAAGCCTTCTACGAAAGTTAACTTCGCCATCGAGAATAGCCTGTAATCGCTCTTCCCACGCGTCGCTTGGTATTTCGGCAAGAAAACCTACTTTCCCCATGTTGATTCCCACAAGGGGAATATCCCGACCCGCAAGATGTCGCGCAACACTAAGCAGTGTACCGTCACCACCAAGCACAAGGACAAGATCGCACTGAACAGCTTCACGTGTGTACAACCATTCAGAAGTGCCATTTTCGCAAATAACGCCCTGCACATTACGCACAGCAAACCATTCGAGCAATTTTTGCCCGAGCGCTGCGGCTTCTTCATGTGAGGCCTTAGTTACAATACAAATATTAGAAATTTTATGGTGCATCGCAGTTCTCTAGTAAAAACCGGCTATGACTTCAAGAAGTGTATGATAAAATGAATCGCATAATTCCAATTGTACCACCAGCTTTTTTAGGACGACAGTAATTCCCGTCGCAGAATTGTATTTTTTTGCATTCCAGCCATTAAAAACACAATAGCACATACATAGCACACTAGCATTATTCATGCTTTTACGCACGGCTTCGCACATTGTCACACCCGCGTATATAGTGTACTTCCATTCCGTCAGGTGGTACTGACCTGTATACAATATCGTACGCACGCAAGTGCGTCTGGAGAATTGATGACACAACAAGCAATCGACACTATTTTAGAACACGCACGCGAAGGCGCACGTCTACGCGAAGAATATTTTTCTAAGCACGCAGAAGACGTAGACGCTGTTGCGCGCAAATTTGCTGTTTGCCTTGCAAAAGGCGGTAAAATTTTATTTTGTGGTAACGGTGGCAGTGCAGCGGATGCACAGCACCTTGCAGCAGAATTTGTTAACCGTTTTTTAATCGAACGCCCACCACTTCCGTCCATTGCCCTGACAACTGATTCCTCCATTCTCACAGCCATTGGTAATGACTATGGCTATGACTTTGTATTCTCCAAACAAGTTCAGGCGCTCGGAAATAAAAACGACATTCTCGTTGGCATTTCCACTTCCGGCAACTCTACTAACATCATCAATGCATTCAATGCAGCCCGCGAACGCGGACTTGTTACTGTAGGGCTTACCGGCAACGGTGGCGGCAAAATGACCGAACTGTGCGACTTCCTTCTGGACGTACCACACGCTCATACTCCACTCATTCAGGAAGTGCAGCTTACCATCGGGCACCTCCTCTGCCAGCTTACAGACTACTATCTGTTTGAAGATGCAGCAGCACTTCAGGCTGATTTAGAAGCCGCCGAATAAAAATTTTCAGCTGTATATATTGACCTTTTTCAATTTCGCACTATCTATTCGCCAAAATAGATAGTTAAGGAGCAACGGCTATGCCTTTGTACGAATACGCATGCGAAGCGTGCGGTAAAGAGTTTGAAGAACTTGTTTTTGGTGATGATATTCCAGAATGCCCAGAATGTAACTCACCGAACACACACAAATTACTCTCAGCTACCAAGTTTAAAATGTCCGGAGGCAGCATCTCCGCCCCTACCGGTTCTTCCGGCGGCTCAAGCTGTTCCGGCTGCTCCGGCGGCAATTGTTCTACCTGCGGCTAAAACGCAGACCTACACTCGAACTACCAAGCACTTTCGGACACGACATGAAGAAAATCGTTATTGCTACCAGAGGTTCTAAGCTTGCACTTTGGCAGGCTAATCATATTAAAGACTGCATTGAAAAAGAACATGAAGGCACTGCTGTTGAGCTTTTGATTCTTAAAACAAAAGGCGACATCATTCTTGATGTACCGCTCGCCAAAGTTGGCGGCAAAGGTCTTTTCGTAAAAGAAATCGAAGAAGCACTGCTCGACGGGCGCGCTGATATCGCCGTTCATTCCATGAAAGATGTTCCGATGGAACTCCCTGAAGGTTTGATTCTTGGCTGTATCCCTGAACGCGAAGCCTCTTCAGACACTTTCCTTTCTGTACAGTACGATTCTCTTGATGCTTTGCCTGAAGGCGCAACAGTGGGCACAAGCTCCCTGCGTCGTCAGTCCCAGTTGCTGTCCATTCGCCCCGATCTCAACGTTGTTTCCCTGCGCGGTAACGTAGACACACGTCTGCGCAAGCTCATGGAAGGCAACTTTGATGCAATCATCATGGCAACTTCCGGCCTTAAACGCCTTGGTCTTTCTGCACCGAAGAATGAAATTCTCGGCGCACCACGCTTCCTGCCAGCAGCTGGTCAGGGTGCACTCGGCATTGAATTCCATCAGGATCGTAAAGACCTGCATGAAATGCTTTCATTCCTTGAACACCGTCCGACCCGCATCTGTGTTGAAGCAGAACGTGGATTCCTCTTCGGTTTACAGGGTGGCTGTCAGGTACCTATCGCAGGGTATGCAACCATGACAGACGAAGACAACTTCGAAATGGTTGGCTTTGTAGCTGATCTCGAAGGCGTACGCAAAATTCGTGAGACCGCAAACGGTAGCGAAGAAAATGCACGCCAGACAGGTCTTGATCTTGCCGAAGTAGTAAAAGGGAAAGGCGCAGACGCCATCCTTGAAGAAGTTTACGCTTCTGAACACGCTGTTAAGAACTAACACGTTGCTACATAAATAATCACAACGAAATAGCGGATGAATCAATATGGTTCATCCGCTATTTTTTTATGCAGTCTAATACAGCCATTTGGGGCTTGACGCTGGTTCTGCTATACTGCACACACAACATCAACAAATACATGTATCGGTTTTTTTAGTAGAACCGGAGGAGACAACACACTTGCACCCAGATGACACGCAGAAAAGCGATATTCTCAGCACCCTTGGCTGGTCTGAATCTTTCAGTCAGCAGCTTACCGAAGACGAAACCACTGAACACATTGGTCGCGTCTGTAGCATCCACTCAGTTCTTTTGAACGTATGGGGCGAATTCGGGAAGGTACAAATGCCATTACCGGGCAACTGGCTTGGCGGTAAAGCAGAAGCTAAACCGACAGTCGGCGACTGGCTTGTGCTTGATAAAAACAAGCAGTACCCCGTCCGTATGCTGGATCGCAAAACCGTTTTTGTGCGTCGCTCTCCGCAGAATGAAAAAACTGTGCAGCTCGTCGCAGCAAATCTGGATACAGTTTTCATTGTCTCCTCACTGAACCACGACTTCAGTCTTTCCCGTCTCGAACGTTACCTTGCACTGGCTATCCAGTGTGGCGCAGAGCCGGTTATTATCCTCACTAAAGCAGATGAGGCAGACCAATCCTTTACGGATGCCTGCGTTGCTGACGCAAAAGAACTCTACAAAGACGTGCCAGTTATCGCTGTTGACGGTAGAGCAGACAACACAGCCAAGCTCCTGAAAGATTGGTGTGGTCACGGGCATTCTATCGCACTCGTAGGTTCCTCCGGCGTAGGTAAATCCACCCTCATCAACACAATGATGGAAGAAGAAGTTACCCTCACCGGTGCTATTCGTGACGTAGACAGCAAAGGTCGACACACCACTTCCAGCCGCACCTTATACATAATGCCATGCGGCGGCACGATCATGGACGTCCCCGGATTCCGTGAGCTTCAACTTCCTGCATGCGAAGATGGCGTAAAAAAGGTTTTCCACGATATTAAAGAATTCATAGATAAATGTGCTTTCGTAGATTGTAAGCACGATCAGGAACCAGACTGTGCCGTGCAGCAAGCAATCGCTGCGGGGCTCCTGACCCAACGTCGAGTCGACAACTATCACAAGCTCATTGAAGAGCAGGCACGCACAGGTACAGAACGCACCTACACCAAACGACAAGAACGCCAGATGGCTCCACGTCCGAAAACTGGTGGCAAGCCCAAACGGCGTACCGGTGGTGGCAAAAAGGGCGGAAAGAAAAAGAAAAAATAGCGTGCTGGAGCTAAGGAGCTTCGGCTAGGTTTTCTAAAAAGCTTGCCTCCGGCGGCCAGAGAACCTTGTTACACTGTCGCTTTCTGTAATCTCTCGTACCTCGAGAACAGCTACCGCTTTGGAAAAAGGCTTCTCTGGACTCTCCAAAAACTTTTACCTGCGAGCTTAGCACGTTGCTTATGTTATTTTGCGGCTTATGCTCCACTACCTTTTGCTAATTATAAAAGGGTTGTCCTAATTAAATAGGACAACCCTTTTTGTTGTTCAAAGCAATACCATTAAGCCGCAGGAAAGATAAAAAACGAATAGGTATTGCATAATAAATTTTTTCACACGGCTTCTGCACCACTGACTTTATTAGCGTAAAAAGGCTGTTCCAAATATATTGGGACAGCCTTTTTTGTTTCATGAAAGGTAGTGGGGCATAAGCCGCGAGGTTATGTTAAAAACGGGATGCTCTCGCAGATAAAAGTTTTAGGAGATTCTTAAGAAGCCCTTTTCCAAAGCGGTAGCTGTTCTCGAGGTACGAGAGATTACAGAAAGCGACAGTGTAACAGGGTTCTTAAGCCGTCGGAGACATCACGCTGATAAGCGCCGCCGGAGGCTCTCCCCCCCCCAGTCTACGGAGACAAAAAAGCATACTTTTCCCGTTGCAGACTGAAAATGTTTCTGTCAGTGTCTGCACACATTCACCCACCTTTAGCCATGCCCGAACGGACACGCTCATACGGAGCCTGTATGATGCCTGAGAACTTACTACAATACCTTATTGCTGTTACTATTTTCTGCCTTATCCCTGGTGCAAACACGATGATGATCGTCAAAAACAGTATCCGTGGCGGCTTCGTTGACGGCGCTGCAACCAGCACAGGAATCGGAGCAGGATTTTTCATTCACGCAGCAGTTTCCACCTGCGGGCTTGCATTGATTCTTTACAACTCTGCTCAGCTGTACCAAGCAATCAAATTTTGCGGCGCTGCCTACATAGCTTGGATGGGTATCCAGAACCTTCGTAGTGCGATGAATAGAAACTCTTCAGAAGTTGAAAAACAAGTTTGCTTTGCTCATTGTTCTGTCCATAAATCTTTTACAGAAGGCATCGTTTTTAATATCCTGAATCCGAAAACGTGCATTTTCTACATGGCTTTTTTGCCACAGTTCATGGACCCTAAAGGCAACCTGCTCTTACAGGCATGCATTTTAGCAGGCTTGCACTGTGCTATTTTTCTCTGCTGGCAGTATGCTATTGCGGGTTTTGTGCACAAAGCAAAGGGACTTATCTCTAAAGCAAAAGTACGTACTAGAATTGACGCAGTGGCAGGAATTGCACTTGTAGGACTGGGCGTAGAATTAGCTATTTCTGATTAGATGTCGCTTACGAAAAACTACAACGATTGACGAATAGATTCAGTGCTAGGAGCTAGTTATGTTACCGGATAATTTTGGCGAATTCTTAATCGCGATCACAATTCTTTCGATGATCCCCGGTGCGGACACCATGATGGTTATCCGCAACAGTATTCGAGGTGGGCTCACAGACGGCGCAATCACTAGCGCTGGAATCTGTACAGGACTTTTTTTCCACGCCACTATTTCCGGCTGCGGACTTGCGCTTATTCTTTATAATTCAGCGCAGCTCTACCACTTTATTAAAATTATTGGTGCATTCTATATTATTTGGCTTGGTTGCCAAAACTTATGGGACGCGAAAAAGCGATTCACGAGTGCTAAAGGCGCTGAAGAACTTGCAGCGAAAGCAGAGAAAGTACGCGTTTCCCGTTCATTTAGAGAGGGAATTCTCTCTAATGTTTTGAACCCGAAGACTGCCATTTTCTACATCACATTTATGCCGCAGTTTATGTGTTCCGGCGCTAACCCTGTTACGCAAATATTTTTCCTTACCAGCGTGCATTTCTGCATTTCATTCATCTGGCAATGTTTGCTCGCCAGCATCGTAGGAAAAGCTAAACAGGTGATGTCTGCTCCAAAAAGCCGGTCATACATTGAAGCTACCGCTGGTTCCATTCTTGTAGGACTTGGAGTTAAGCTGGCTGCATCTGAATAATGGAATGGTGCAAACGTTACGTTCTATCCCATTAGAGGGGTAATACACTGACGATGATGAGCACTGTGTCTCTCTACTAAATATGAAAAAAGCCCATGTCGTTGAGTAAACGACATGGGCTTTTTTTATTCTCTATCGAGCGTCCTACAGTTAATCGCTTCAGCAATATGTGCAACAGCAATATCCTTCGCGCCTTCTAAATCTGCAATGGTGCGTGAAATACGCAGCACTCGTGTGTAGGCTCGTGCAGAAAGCCCAAGAGCTTCCACAGCATTACGAAGGAATGTATTCTCTGCATCTGTAATCGGTGTAAATTTCTCAAGCCAGCGCCCAGAAAGGTCAGCATTCGTTTTCAACGGTGTTCCCTTGTAACGCTCTTCCTGAATCTTTCTGGCTGCCTCAATTCGATCACGCATTTCTTCTGAACTGATACCGGCGTTGGATTGCAAATCTTCATACCTAACCGCAGGAACCTCCACATGCAGATCAATACGATCTAACAAAGGTCCAGAAAGTTTTGAACGATAATTTGCAACTTGCCTGTTGTTGCAAGTACAAGGATGCCTATCATCTGTAAGATACCCGCATGGACACGGATTCATTGCAGCCACAAGCATAAAGTCCGATGGGAACGATAGGGAAATACTGGAACGCGAAATGGTGACATTGCCATCTTCAAGTGGCTGGCGCATTACTTCCAGTACCGACTTTTTAAACTCCGGCAGTTCATCTAGAAAAAGTACGCCGCGATGTGCTAAGGAGACTTCCCCCGGCTTAGGGTATGCTCCGCCACCTACGAGACCTACATCAGAAATGGTATGGTGCGGCGAACGATACGGACGCTCTGTTATGAGTGACCGTTTTCTACTGAGCAGACCGGAGACAGAATAAATTTTTGTTACTTCCAGCGTTTCGTCAAAAGTAAGCTGAGGTAATACCGTCGGGATTCGTTTTGCCAGCATGGTCTTGCCACTTCCCGGAGGGCCCACAAAAAGCAGGTTGTGGTTACCGGCTGCTGCAATCTCAATTGCCCGCTTTGCATGTTCCTGCCCTTTCACTTCAGCAAAGTCATGCATCCATTCTGATGCATACCCTTTCTCAGCTTCCGGCGGAGTTGCAGGTTCAAATACAGTTGTGCCCGCGATGTGTTCAATTACTTCCCCGAGCGTTGTCATGGAGTATACGGACAAGCCCTCAACAACTGCTGCTTCCTCTGCATTATCAGGCGCAACAATAAGTCCTTTTGCACCCATTTCTCGAGCATGGATTGCTATAGGCAACACCCCGGGGACAGGCTTCAATTCACCGGTTAAAGAGAGCTCACCGACAAAAAACCATCCTTGCAGTGATTCCGGAGCAATTGTGCCAGAGGCACCAAGTAAACCAAACGCAAGCGCCAAGTCATACCCGCTACCCGCTTTGCGTTTATCAGCCGGAGCAAGGTTTACGGTAATACGTGACGGCGGCAACTTGTGCCCCGTATTTTTCAAAGCAGCCATTACACGTTCTTTAGCTTCGCGAACAGCACCTTCAGCAAGTCCTACCATTGTAAATGCAGGCAAACCCGCACGGGTTAAATCCACTTCCATTTCTACGGTAAAGGCATCAATTCCAGCTAGAGCAGCACAGGAAACAACAGTGATCACATCGTCCTCGCAGTTATCATAAGAAATCAGTACAATCTGAACGTTATAGACAAAAAGATTATAGATTTTTAAAGATTAGCGCAATCATGCCGATACACAACGTTAAGGTTACCGCAGTAATCCGATCTCTTTTTTTCTCTAAATATTTTATAACTATTAGTTCAGGGGGGAGAGAGTCTAGTAACTTTCACCACCGCAGTATAAGCACTAGAAGCAATTTTCTTATTCTCATTACTACTATGTTTGCTCGCCACAGGTGAAGACTGACTTACTCTCGTAAAGGAAGTGTACATGACACTACAAAACAGAATTACTGCATCTGTTGCTTTTCTTTTTGGCACTGTCGTATTGATACTCATCACTGATTTTTCATTTGTCGGTGCAGAAAATGAGTCCATGCGACATATAATCCAAGGTGCCCTTACAATTGCTGCATTTCTGGTGATGCTCTTAACCATCATTAATGTACGTACCCAACTTATTACTCCACTCAACAACATCCATAATTACGCCAAAAAAATCCACAAGGGTGATTTTGACGCAAAGCTTGAAGGCACGTTCAACTTCGAATTTAAAGACCTTCAAACTTCATTATTAGGGATTGTTTCCAACTTCAAAGACCAAGTCTCCCAAGTTCAAAAGAATAACGAACTTATCAAAATTACAGAAGAACAGTCCCAACGTGCTCTTAATGCAGGCAAGGAACAGGACGAGAAAGTACAGAAGATGCTCACATCCATGCGCGATGTAGCGAGCCGTGCTCATGCTCTTTCTACCAATGCTTTCGACGCAGTTCACGAACTGTCTTCACAGATTGAGCAGGTCAATGCCGGTGTTGATATCCAGCATGACCGTATGACGGAAACTGCCACAGCAATGGAAGAAATGAACTGCACTGTTCTGGAAGTTGCGCAAAACGCATCCAGCGCTGCTAACTCTGCTTCTGAATCAAAGAATAATGCAGAGACAGGTGCAGACGGAGTACGCCGTGCGGTTGAATCCATTATGCAGATGGAACAACGCATTGTAAGCTTGAAAGAAACCATGGGACAACTGGGCATGCAGGCCGATGCCATTAGTCAGATCATGGTGACAATCTCCGACATTGCAGACCAGACGAACTTGCTGGCATTGAACGCTGCGATTGAAGCAGCGCGTGCCGGTGACGCAGGACGCGGCTTTGCAGTTGTTGCAGACGAGGTACGTAAACTTGCAGAAAAAACAATGCAGGCGACTCAGGAAGTTGGCGGTGCTATTGGTCGAATCCAGAGCCACGCGCAGCAGAACGTGCAGGCTGTAGAACTTGCAGCTCACGACATTGCTCTTTCCACCGAGGCCGCAACAGAGTCTGGCCGCTTTATGGAAGAAATCGTAACCATTGTTGATGAAACAGCAGTTCAGGTTTCCTCCATTGCAACCGCATCCGAAGAGCAGTCGGCAGCATCTGAAGAAATTAACCGTGCGATTTCGGATGTAACTCGTGTTGCTTCTGAAACTGCCATCGGCATGAGCAGTGCTGCAAATGCCATTGTAGAACTCTCCGGCCTTGTGGAAGAGCTCGACTCCATGATCTCCAGCCTCTCCAAGGGCAACCTTGAAAGCGCTGCTGCTAGCGACGGCCCTCTCTTCATTTGGAGCGATGACCTTTCTGTTGGAATCGAATCAATCGATAATCAGCACAAGGTTCTTGTTTCTTTAATTAACGAGCTCCATGCCGCCATGAAATCCCGTCGTAGTCATAATGAGTTACTGGATGTTATCGACAACCTGAAAAACTACACAGTTACTCACTTTGGATACGAAGAAGATCTGTTTGCTAAACATGGCTATGCAGATACTCCGGCACACATCGAACAGCACCGTAAATTTGTTGCAGAGGTTGTTGATTTTGAAACCGGCGTTCGCTCCGGCAAATTAACCGTAACCATGGATGTTATGAAGTTCCTCAAAGACTGGCTTACTCACCACATTAAGGGAACAGATCAGCAGTACACTGCGTTCCTCACATCAAAAGGTGTAAGCTAACAGCCTGGTTTCTCACCATATCAATAAAAAAGCCCCTGACAGTTTCCTGTCAGGGGCTTTTTTATTCTTAATACAACTTACTGCTGAACAAACATACCTAATCTATCCCAACGAATAGAGCGTGTACCGTCCATAGACCAGTAAATGATCAATGCATTACCGACAATCGCTTCACGATCTACAAAACCCCAGAAACGGGAATCGTATGACTCGTCGCGGTTATCACCGAGCATAAGATATTTGTCTGCCGGAATAATTACCGGACCATAGTTGTCACCGGGACCCGGCATTACTTTCGTATGCTGAACAAACGGTTCATCAACTTTACGACCATTTCGGTATAATACCTTATTACGGATTTCAATTGTGTCTCCCGGAATACCGATGACACGTTTGATGTAATGAACTGAAGGGTTTTTCGGGTATTCAAATACCACAATGTCTTCACGTTCTGGATCGCCTATGGAGAGCATTTCGCCACCCTGAACTACAGAGTAGCGTGACAACATAGACGTAGCGTCCGGATTTGTTTCTTTAATAGAAAACGGAAAACGAACGCCATAGGCAAACTTGTTAACCAGCAGATAGTCACCAATCTGCAAAGTCTGAAGCATGGAGCCTGACGGAATAGTAAAAGCCTGAACTACAAAAGAGCGGATAATTAACGCTAGAATCAGGGCTACCCCGAGGGCTTCCAAATATTCTCTCAATCCACTTTTACCTGCTGTATTACCCATTCTTTCTATACCTGCTTAGTTAGCCCGCGGAACGGGCATTCATATCTAATCGTCACCAATTTTAAGAGCAGCAAGGAACGCTTCCTGTGGTAACTCAATGTTACCCATGCGTTTCATGCGTTTCTTACCCGCTTTCTGCTTTTCAAGGAGCTTTCTCTTACGAGAAATATCACCACCGTAACATTTAGCGGTAACGTTTTTACGCAATGGCGCGTTACGTTCTCTAGCAATAATTTTTTGCCCGATCGCAGCCTGTACAACAACTTCATACAACTGACGCGGGATACTGCGCTTCAATTTCAAAGCTACAGCACGACCCTGATGGTATGCGTTGTCTTTATGTACGATGGTTGCAAGAGCATCCACTGGATCGCCGTTAATAAGCATATCCAGCTTAACAAGGTTTGCTTCGCGGTAATCGATAATCTCATAATCCATCGAAGCATAGCCTTTGGTGTAAGATTTCAATTTATCAAAGAAATCGTACACGATCTCTGCAAACGGCAGTTCGTATGTGATGATGACACGGTTTGTAGTCATATACTTCATATCTTGCTGAATACCGCGTTTTTCTTCACATAGCTTCAGTACGTTACCAACATATTCATCCGGTACGTGAATTTCACAACGAATAAACGGTTCGTACAATGATTCTGTTTTAGAAGGGTCCGGCAATTTTGCAGGGTTATCTACTTCAATAGTTTCACCGTCGACCGTTGTAACCTTGTAAATTACTGAAGGCGCAGTTGCGATCAGATCAATATTAAACTCACGCTCAATACGTTCCTGAATAATTTCCATGTGCAAAAGCCCAAGGAAACCACAGCGGAAACCAAAGCCAAGAGCCTGTGAGGTTTCTGCTTCATATTGGAACGCAGCATCGTTTAACTGTAATTTTTCAAGTGCGTACTTAAGGCTCTCGTAATCCTGAGATTCAGAAGGATACAACCCACAGTAAACCATTGGCTGAACTTCTTTAAAACCTTCAATTGCACCAGTTGCCGGATTATTGGCAAGCGTAATGGTATCACCAACCTTAGCATCGCCCAGATCTTTAATGGTCGCACAAAGGAACCCTACCTCACCGGCAACGAGCTCTTTCATGTCAACCATATCAGGACTGAACACACCAACGCGGGTAACTTCGTAATCTTTATGAGTAGCCATGAGACGAATTTTATCGCCTTTTTTCACGGAACCATCAAAGACACGGAACATAACAATAACACCCTGATATGAATCATACCATGAGTCAAAGATAAGTGCTTTCAGAGGTGCGTCGCTGTCCCCTGTCGGAGCAGGAAGCTTATCTACGATCGCTTCAAGTACCTGATCAACGTTCAGACCTGTTTTAGCACTTACGCCAACAGCTTCAGTCGCATCAAGGCCGATACTTTCTTCAATCTCTGCAGACACACGATCGATGTCAGCACTTGGAAGGTCAATTTTATTCAGCACAGGCACGATTTCATGATCGTGATCCAGTGCAAGATAAACGTTAGCCAGTGTCTGCGCTTCTACACCCTGTGTGGAGTCCACAACAAGCAAAGCGCCTTCACAGGCTGCAAGAGAGCGGGATACTTCGTAGCCAAAGTCAACGTGACCCGGAGTATCAATCAGGTTCAAAACGTAATCTTCACCGTTTTTTGCCTTATACGGAATTCGTACCGCCTGTGCCTTAATGGTAATGCCGCGCTCGCGTTCGAGATCCATGCGGTCAAGATACTGCTCACGCTGATCTCTTTCGTTTACAAGACCCGTAATCTCAAGAATACGGTCCGCGAGAGTAGATTTACCATGATCAATGTGTGCAATAATGCTGAAATTTCGAATATTTTCCAGTTTCGCCATATAGTATTCGGACGGCCGTTTCCGGCACTCCTCCTGTAAAAGTCTAGTGCATGTAAGAAGCCGTACCCAAAGTATGGTTACAGCCCCATTATTTTCGTAACTTGTTGAACGTGCTTACATACGCCATTCTGTCTGTAAAGTCTAACTCTGACAAGCACGAAATACCGGTGGGTCGACTGCTCTCAGTTACATTTTTGAGCCTTAGTATTTAATAGCGCAACCGTAGCGGGATGAGTCGATAATACTGTTAATACAAGTCAGAAATACGGTCTACTCACTCTAGGGTCTTAGATTTGAAACACACAACTATGAGGAGTTTCTACCATGAGAGTGGTAAAGATAAGCATGCTTATATTCTGCGCAGTCGTGCTCTTTGCACCACAAGCAGCCCAATCAGCAAAATTATATCCATCAGCGGAAAACAATCAAACTCGTACAGCGCCAAACCATTACACAACCCAAAGTGGCATCATAAAGCATCATCCTCCGGAAGCGTCGATGATGCAACAACAACAGATGTATCAACAGCAAATGATGCAACAACAGGGCACTACTTACTATAATCAGTCGCAACAAATGCCTGTGGCTGGCTGCCTTATGTGTTCAAAAATTCAGTCAGCAAATTTAACTCCGCACATGCGCGCAAATTTGATGAACTCACTCAACGAATTTTCAGCCCAGAACGATCCATTGTTTAACGAACTGCAGAGGCTCAAAAATCAGCAGCTGATGCTGAAGCGCTCTGCAATGCAATCTCCGGCTCAAGAATCTTCACTCGAAATACAACGAGATAGTACACGAAAAGCGCTCATGCAGAATCTAAAACAACAACGTCGTTCATTGAAAAGCAACTACGGAATGAATATTACCGAACGTGAAATGATTGTGCACAAACTTCATCAAATGCAAGGCAACCAGGCCATGATGAGCGGCCAGCAGACCTATAGCACACAGATGAATCACAGTATGCATCAGCAACAACAGGTGCAAAGCGGTTACCGCTCACCACAGCAGACAAATCCTAACTACAATCAGGATTACATGATGAACGCTCCAATGCGTGAAAGTTACACAGGCCAGACCTACGAATAGCCTGTAGTAAATAAAAACAGTAGCCCCATGACGATACATACCGTCATGGGGCTTTACTCTTTTTTCTTTAGATATCTGCTTTCAGAACTACTATTGTAATGTCATCAAGCTGCGGTTCGCCATCCTGAAAAATCCTTACTGCTTCCGCTACAGCATGTAAAATTTCTGCTGCCGGCTTAGTATGGTTCATCCGAATAGCTTCCCTCATCCGGTCTTTACCGAACATTTCACTGTCAGGAGCCATCGCTTCCCATATGCCATCAGTGCCAATAACCATTACTTCACCGGCACCTAGCGCATCACAACATACTTCTTCGTAATCAGCATCAGGCAGAACCCCTAACGGTAAACCGCGCGCTTTTAATTCACGAAATTCGTTTGTGTTTCCATCATAAATGATAGCCGGATCATGTCCTGCACTTGCCCATTTTATGTAATGGGCACCACCGGAAATTTGCAAACAGAACAGTGTCACAAAGCGCCCCGATCCATAGCAATCACGCGTAAGCAATTTGTTAGCATTTGAAAGAAGGAGTGCGGGGGAATGTTGATACTCAGCCTGCATTCGCAAATATGCTCTTGTGGATGCCATAAGCAACGCAGCACCTATACCATGCCCCGTGCCATCACCAAGCACCAAAACCATCTCGTCCTGCTTAGGGCCAAGATTCTCCACAAAGTCAAAAAAGTCACCACCGGTTTCATCACTAAAAATAGAACTCGCTGCAATATCAAGCCCTTCGAATTCTACTTGCTTTTTAGGGAAGAGAGCCTGTTGCATTTCACCTGCGACTTTTAGCCCTTCCATCATACGAATACGATCACGTAACCCTGTAATCATCGCATTTGTATGCCCTGCTATCACGCCGAATTCGTCAGAGCTCATAACTGGCACAAAATACTCCATATCTCCATTACTCACACGCTCCAATACACCAGTCTGGCTTTCAAATAACATACGCAAATTCAGAGAATACGAATAAAGCAGATTTATAATGAATCCGAGAAGCACGAGCATGATGAATACAATGTCGATAATAATCGATTGGCGCGTCAGTAAAATGTGCCCCTTGCTGACCTGAGTAGTCATGGAGCTAAGCAGGTACAAATCCCGTGCGATAACAGCCACTACCAACGAAGCAAATAGCAGAACCGTGATTGTACCGAACAGGAAAAATTTTGTTGTGATGGGATAATAGACCTGAGGCAGAGCGTACGACCACTTCATGCTCCGTGCCACCTGCATAACCTTTCGGTTGTGCTCCAATGCAAGGTCTATTGCGATAAAAAAGCCTATGGTGAATGTCCCCATAAATACTTTTCCACCGCTTTCCATCAACGGGAAGCTGAACACGAATTCATTAAATAAAATCATGCTGACACCCGCCGCAACAAACAGACAAAAATCCATCCATCCCACAACTTTTGCCTGCACATCAATTTTTTGCTTTTCTATAAGCGGAGTAAAAAGCAACACCCTGAACATATATGCAATAGCAATCGGTACAAACACCACAAAACCTATCTGCCATGCTGGCAAAGTGGACACAAAGGGGCATATCCTACCGTTATAAACATAGATAAGAATGAAAGCGATTAAATAGAGTAAAAATGCACGCATAAACTCTCCCGTAATAAAGCACAGATAGTTCCAGCACAACATACTGCAACCAGAATGTTCAATAGTAGAAAAGTTATGGGAATAGGTACATTACAGAGAAATAATACTAACAGCACTACACAGAGACAGATTACCGGCACACAACGCATGATTCAACATCTCCACACATCGCCCACCATCAACAAAACTCTGTTATTTCAGGTTAATACATCTCTACACTTGATCAACAAATATGCTTGACCACACTTCAAAAGTAGTCCAAACATATAAATAGCCATCAAAAACTCAGGTTGATGATATCTCAGCAATCTGATTCAATGAAGGCTCTTTTTAGATTCACGGTACCCGCCCTGCGGGAAGATGCCTATAAACGGTTCCTAAAGGTGTTGCAGACTGCACTCGTTTTCTACATCCACCTCATGTTTATATGCATCGTTGTGCAACTATAACTAAGGAAAAATGCATGGACCCCCAATCGGAGATATCCGGTAGTCCCACCGCATGGAATGGCATTACGCTGACCATGCCTGACAACTGGATTCCTGCTGCAATTGAGCAGCGTTATCTTCTTTTTTCTCGAAATTCACATCCTGCGCTGGAAATTAAGTGGCATAGAGTTTCTAACTCTAAATCACTGCCAAAGAAAGAAGGCGACATCACTCGTCAACTGAAACGGATGAAAGGGTTCAGCACTGAAAAAAGTGCTGTTACAGACCAGTGGCGTTCTATTACAGACGTCCTGCAACCTTTACTGGAAGTTCAGCCCTTCTCTCATGCAAAAGGCAGTGGTGCTATCTGCATCCATTCTCCTTCCAAGACTATTCTGGTACTTCAGGTTCACGCACCTATCGATCAGTACACTGACGTTATACGGCAGATCCTTGCCTCATTAACAGTTACGAAAACTGACGAGCCCGTAACATTCAGCATGTTCGGACTACGTTGCGCGCTTCCTGCCGGTTCCACGCTAGTGCGCCATTCTTTCAAACCGGGCGAGTTTGTTCTCGAGCTACAATCCGGAGCCTCAACTATCTGCATTACGCGGCTAGGCCCCGCCAACATTGTACTTGAAGGGCAACCGTTCCGTAGATGGCTGCACGCCACATATGACTTGCCATTAGAAACCTTCCACAAAGACAAATCCATACTCCCCACGGGAGCAAAAAAACGTTATCATTGGAAACATGTAGAGGCACCTTCACTTATGAAACGCTTATTCCGATCTTCAGGGCTGGGTAAACAGCAGCAAGTTCGGGGAGCAGCGTGGATTGTTGAAGGTCAAAACAAGCTCGTCACCGTAGAAATACGGTCGAACGCTCCAATATCCAGTTTGTTTTTGGAATCTATTTGCACTCATGTGGAAGTCGACTAGCAAAAAAAATCAACAGGTAACACAGCCATTGTCTTTGCAAAAGGCAATGGCCTGTGTCCCTGTCCGCAATTTATTGGTTGAAGAAATCAACCGTACCTCGAAGAACGTAACACTGTCCTTCCCTCTCCGCATGCGCCCGTGGTTCAGCAAATTCACCACTGCCTTCGGTCATGAACCTCCTGAACAAAAGAAACGCCTCGAACTCGATGAGCTCGGGACATTCTGCTGGTCGCTGATTAACGACAAGCGCTCCGTTCAGGCTATAGCAAATGAGCTTGCAAAGACCTACAAACTGCATCCGGAAGAAGCCCGTGTTGCAGTCAGCCAGTTCGTCCGGCAACTTGGAAAACGGGGCATCATAGGTTTGAAAGAAGGAGCAAGGTAATGCAGGCAGCTCGTGTTTCTGATCACGCTTCCCCATCCAACGCCAACACAGGCGCACTTCAATGTACACCAGAACAAGCCAGAACACTTAACCATGTGCTGACTGAAAAAGACATTGTCATCGGCGCCTACTTCACTCAGAAAGTACATCCCCAGCACGGGGTGTCCGTTCAGCACGCATCATTTGATTACATTGCAGACTGGTTCCACAGCGCCATCAGGCTGGGACTTAACATGGTTATCCTGCATGATGGATTGCCTGAAAAGTTCATGGACAAATGCCGCGTTACATTTTCTCTCAATGCACAACCACATCATACTGGAAGCCTGCATTTTGTCCCATATTCACCGGGCAAATTCACTATTGCAGATGAACGATTCTTTGCCGCGCGCGATCTTTTACAAGCCCTGCCCGACTGCCGCACTGCATTCATAGTAGATATTTCCGACGCATGGTTTAACAAAAATCCTGCAAACCTCATCCTCCGTCGCAGCGTCTGGGATTACTTTGATGCCTCACGCCTGCTCAATGCTTCCGGCAGCTTCTCACAATTACGCAGCGTCCTAACCAAGCAACGTTCCGCATGGCAGCATCGTTACTCCTATTCTGTGTTCGTGGGTGGAGAAGTAAATACCATAGGTCAAAATCCATGGATGATGGAACAATTCCAAACAATTTACGGACGTCATTTTCCAGAATTCTCCGCAAAACCTATTCGCAATTGTGGAATCATCGGCGGACGCAAATCTATTGTTCTTTCACTTCTGAAAACTGCCTGTGGTGAAATGGAACGGCTAGACATGACTGCGCACCTCAACGACATGGCAGTATTCAACTACATCCTTCATAGAAATGATGCCTACTCTGTCTATTCAAACGGCACCCTCAACAGTCCATGGAAAACATGGCGCAAACGGGGAAGCCACGCCATTTTCCATAAATAAAGATCATAAAAAAAGCAGGAGGAATTCCCCCTGCTTTAAGATTGTTTGTTACTACCCGAAATAATGTTTGCGGCTACAATTTCATAAGGTACGCCAGCGCATAAAATGGCGGACGGTTTTCATGCGCCTTCGATCCACCAGTTGCACTGACAGTTCTCTCAGCCGTTGTTGTGCGGTTAGCTACCATCAGATCATTAAACGTCGATGTACCATCATCCTTGAATGCTCGAATAGAATGTGAGTGTTCCGGCATCTGATCTACCGTCAACGTTACTGTGTTAGCGCCCCCTTTTGCTCCTTGTGAATAACTTCCTCCGGCACCCGCAATAAACCTGTCACGCAAATCCGGAGTAACCACCCTGAAACCATCAGGAGCGGTATACGTTCTCCCATCACATACTGCATACTTTGCATCTGCCGTTCCAGTCATTCTATTCACAGGATGCCCAGCCCCGTTCACTGTCCCTTTAAACGGCACGACCATACCGCTCAGCAACTCATCAACCGGGTCGGCAGGATTGTTGATGGCCTGATCAATCAAGCTTTGTGCACTATTAATTAAATTTTGAGCATTTGACACCAACGTCACAGCATCAGACACACCCCCCTGTGCCTTCACAACCTCGGCTGCAGCTAAACCTACCTGCGCTACACTGTCGTTCTTAAACTGTAATGTTTCTTCTTTAATGACGAGCAGCTCATTCTTAGCACTTGCTGCCTTAGCAGCTGCCTCTGTCAAATTCTGCATCAACTGTTCAGGGGTAGTAGAAGAAGTAGCAGGAACCTGCACGCATCTCTCCAAATCTTCCCGCAGCTGCTGCAATGCGAGTGTAAGTTTATCAGACATCCGCTCGATAACATCTGCGTTCAGTTTGCCCGCATTACGCAAATCCGTATCCTGCGTCAGCGGTACATCTAGGAACAACGTCATTTTTTCATCTTGAGCCAATGAAGCAACACAGCTTCCGCCACCGCCCTCCAGCATCTCAACTGAATAATCTATACCATACACAAGCTGAGCATCCACCCCAGCAACCGAAGTTTTAATCGCCTGCACGTGCTCTGGTTCCAAGAACGTAAACAACACCGGCCAGTCACCCTGTGTACCGTCACCTACATACTTATGCATTGTCCGCTGGCTCGATATAGTCATTCTTCCTCCGTACCCTAAAAAGTTACTCTGGTTTTTCCAGAGCACCATACACGACCACAATCCAAACCCGCAGGGTACAACGTGGGGTTAGGTACAGTTTTTCTTTTTTCTTTTACTTTTGCCTCCGAAGCCTCTGGTGGTCTGCGACGCTTTTTATGTCTCCGACGGCTGGGCTGAATACTTTTTTGAAAAAAAGTTTCCCCCAGACCCCCTTCCAAAAACTTTTATTTTGCGATGGAAGCCAGTTCTATTTATCTTTTACGCGCTTATCCTTACTTACTTGAATAACAAAAAAAAGAGCTGTCCTATTTAACTAGGACAGCTCTTTTACAATTAACGAAAGGTAGTGATGCGAAAGCCGCGAGGTGGTCTTAAAAAAAGAAAGACCTCGCAGATAAAAGTTTTTGGAGAGTCCAGAGAATCCTTTTTACTTAAAGCGGTAGCTGTTCTCGAAGAATGAGAGATTACAGATAGCGACAGTGTAACAAGGTTCTCTGGCCGCCGGAGGCAATCCCTACAAAGCGCTCCGCTGCCAATCACCGTGAAGCATTCAAGCCTATTACAGCCCAAGAACCTCGTAGACTTTTTTCATATCGAGAGCTTCGCGAACGGTATCTGCAAGCCGATCCAACGCTGGATCTATTGAGAACGAAGCTTGCACTCCTTGCAACGGGGAAAGCCCTTTACGGCTGCGCAGATCGTTAATAAACGCCCTGCGGAAATTGTCGTCGTCGAAAACACCGTGCAGATAGGTGCCCCATACGCTTTGGAAAAGATGATTTCCTGCGAGACCGAACCCGATGACTGTTCCATCTTCACGGGTAATTACAGACTGCATTTTTTGCGATTCTGTTGACTCGGTCACACCGTGATGAATCTCATATCCAGTTACAGTGTTCCCTGTTGGGACGTGAATGCCTGTCACTCGTGTAAGAACTTTTTCTTCACCCATTATGGTGCGTAAAGGTAATAGCCCGAGCCCTTGCTGAGTTGCGTGCAGATGGATATCCTTTGAACTGGAAGCTTGTTCCACGTATTCGATGGAAGCAGGATCTGACACTGTCTCGCCAAGCATTTGGAATCCACCGCAGATGCCTGTCACGACACCACCGGCTTCGGCAAAATTTTTAACGGCTGCGGCTAATCCACTTTGGTGCAACCAATGAAGATCGCCTGGAGTATTCTTAGAGCCGGGAATGATAATACAGTCTGGATTGCCTAGGTGTTCGAGAGAATTTACAACACGCAACGCCACATCCGGTTCGATGCTAAACGCGTCCACATCTGTAAAGTTAGCGATGTGTGGAAGATCAAGAAGCACTATGTCGAGAGCATCATCACGTAGGGGGAGCTGGCGCCCTATTGATTCCTTAAATGTTACGGAATCTTCTTCAGGTAGTCCAAGCTGCATCAGGTACGGCACTACTCCGAAGAACTGCTTGCCTGTGCGGTTTGTTGTAAACTCAAGAGCTGGATCAAGCAGTGTCACATCACCACGGAAACGATTTAGGATAAAACCTGCGACTAGATCTTTCTCCCATGCATCCAACAACTCCATCGTGCCAACAAGAGAAGCGAATACGCCACCTCTATCGATATCTCCCACAAGCAGCACTTTTGCTTTTGCATAGCGTGCCATTGTCATATTCACAATATCGTGCGCTTTTAAATTTATTTCTGCCGGACTTCCAGCACCTTCAAGCACCATCACATCGTGTTCTGAAGCAAGAGAATCGTAAGCAGTCTTCACATGAGCAAAAGCGGTAGACTTGTACTTCAGATATTCCTTCACACGCATATTTGCCACGGGCTTACCCATTACGATAACCTGTGAACCTGTATCAGAAGATGGCTTCAGCAATACAGGGTTCATCCGCACATCAGGATCAAGTCGACACGCAGCGGCCTGCACAGCCTGCGCGCGCCCAATCTCTTCACCATTTGGCGTTACAAAAGAATTGAGCGCCATATTCTGGGATTTGAAAGGAGCGACGGAAAGCCCATCCTGCAACAGGATGCGACAAAGTGCGGCTGTAAGCACACTTTTGCCAGCATTAGAGCTAGTACCCTGCAACATGAGTGACGGAGTGGTGGAAGAGGTGACTGTATTATTCATGACGAAACGTGTACCTATTTTTTGCTTTACCTACCAGCATGAAAAAACACATTATAGCCAGCGTCGTGCGCAAATTTGACATGCGCACATAATACATATCATATACTATGTTCATAAAGTTTGTAGAAATTTTTACGTAATGTTACTGAAAATATTAATAAAGTTGAATTCCGCTATCTTCTCCAACAACAAGAGAGCTACATTATGAATCCGATAGCTAAAATTATTCTCGCGGTAGCAGGTACGCTCGTAGCCTTATTGGTTATTGCAGCAATATCCCTCACAACGCTTGTAGACCCTAATGACTATAAGCAAGAAATTACGGATGCCGTCTACGATGCCACAGGCAGAGAATTAACATTCAAGGGCGACATGTCCCTTACATTCTTCCCATGGTTTGGTGTAAGCCTTGGTGAAGTTTCCATGAACAACCCGGAAGGGTTCCCTGATGAGCCGTTTGCTTCTGTCGCACAGGCTAAAGCCAGTGTTAAAGTTATGCCGCTCTTTTTGCGTAAGATTGAATTTTCTGATGTTGTTCTGAAAGGATTAACACTCAATCTTATTGAAAACAAAAAACGCGAGAACAACTGGACATTCGTGCCGCAAAAGTCTGTTCTGGAGAAATCCAAACGACGCGGTTCTATTATTGAATCACCAAAACCTAAGGCTGCAAAAACAGAGTCGATGGCTCTTGCTGCCCTACTTATAGAATCACTCTCCATTACTGACACCAATGTCACATACGAAAATCAGCGCGAAGGGAAAAAATATTCCATTAACGATCTCTCACTTACTTCCTCCGCATTTCGTGCAGGAGAAGCCTTTACGCTGAACATAAAAGGAACGGCTGTCTCACAAAAACCAGCCATAGAATCTCCGTTCCAGATGACGCTGAATGCTAGGCCTTCTGAAGATTTTAATATTATTGACGTGACAAACGTTGACATAACACTTGGTCCAAAAGGTAAAGATTTACCGGGTGGACAAGCAAGCATTCATCTTAAATCGGTTCTTACGGCGCAGCTTAAAAACCAGTCTATTATTGTACATACAAGTGAACTTTCAGCGTACGAAACCAAGCTGAACCTTCATGGTCAAGTCTCTTACTCAAATGAATTAGATGTTCAAGGACACATGGATCTAAAGGCTGACTATCGAAAAATAGCCAAAGCACTTGGCGTATCTCCTCCACAGCCAGCTAACGATAATTCAGAGCTCATACTTTCCATGCAACTCAAAATTGTTCCTGACAATATCGCACTTGAGGATATTCAGGGAAGTCTGGACGGATATCCCCTTGATGGCGATTTCCAGTACTATTTCGGTAGCAGTCCACAATTGCGTTTGCGTCTTAATGCAGAACAACTAGACCTTGATCCATATATTGCACTTGCTAAGTTATTCCAGGAAAAAGAAACTCCTGGCAAAGCAACTAAGAAAAAAGCAAAGAAACGCACAAATTCTTCTGCGATCAAAGCGCGTAATAATAACGTCGAACTTCAGGCTGAACAGAATATTGCAAAATCAGTCGCACCGGAAACGCTTGCTAAACTGAATGCAAATATCGATGTTGCCATCAATAAAATGGTCGTTAACAACCTCACCATTTCAAACATCAAAGTTCTGGGCGAAGGTAAAAACGGCGTTGTAACAATCAACCCGCTTCGTTTCCGTATCTTTGAAGGTGATGTAAACAGCACTCTCAAAACTGACTTACGCGGTGCGCTGCCAGTATCATCTATAAAGCTGACAACCGATAAGATGAATCTGGCAAACATTACGAAAACACTTACCGGTACCGAGTACGCAAGCGGTAAACTTTTTGTAAATGCGACTCTTTCCGCTTACGGTCTTACACAGGAAACTGTAAATAGAACCTTGAATGGTAAAGCTACATTCAACGCAACAGAAGGTATTCTTAGAGGTCTAAACATACTCCCTCCAGGCGCTCTTGATCTCTTGGATGGCTCACTGCGCAAGAAAGTTGAAAGCTCTCTTACTGCACAGCCGTACCAAGTTATTCGCGGCACCCTGTTTGCCAAGAATGGACGTATATCAAACAATGACTTTATTATGAAAGCAGATGAGCTGAATGCAAAAGGTAGCGGATTCGCAAATCTTGCATCAGACTCTATCCATTATAAAGCAGACCTCAAATTTGACGACGTTCCGGTTATTCCTGTCGTGATCAAAGGCAGGCTTTCTAAACCGTCTTACGGCGTTGATATGAAACGCTTCCTCGGCTCTTCCGTAGAAGACATCACGAAGCAGCTTCTTGATAAAGAAAATAAAGATGAAAACCCACTCAAACAGCTCGAAAAGGGTTTGAAAAATCTCTTTAAATAGCTCGCCCTCTCAGCAATAACTTTTGCTGACATTGAAAGTACAATTAGCTGCCCTGCATTGCGGGGCAGCTTTTTTGTTTGTTGGAATGGAAAAGTACCCTGCCTGTGGTATAGTTGCACCTTAAGGCGACATCGGAACAAGAGCATTTTGAATTTTCTCCATTACTCATTCAAAATATTACTCAAAGCCACTCTCTGATTATTTCAATATAGTTAACACGTTACCGAGGCAGACAATGAGCAATTTCAACCCTGCATCTTGACAGGCGGTTACCTCGTTGTTACCCGTCTGTTCACGATGTGCTAGTAGATGTAGGAACTTGCGTTTCATTAGAGAAAAGCACACACCGTTGTCCTAAACCTGAACAATGTACGTTTGGGAAAAATATATTTGCACTAAAAATTCGTCACTGCTTTTACTATTACTGTAAAGCAGCATAAGGATATAAGGAGCTAACAGAATGGGTGAAGATACTGTGAAATCAGAAGAAACAGCAGAGACCACTGAGCAGGAACAAGCTACTGAAATTGTACTCTCTAACGAAGAAGTACAGAAGCTTGCAAAAGATCGTGTTTGTCCTGACTGTAACACCATGCAGGATGCTGAAGAAGTTCGCCTCCGCTGCCTCGCAGAGATGGAAAACTTTAAAAAACGCCTCCAGCGTGAACGCGAAGAACAGTTCAAGTATGCAACTGAATCTGTGCTGAGCGATCTGCTCCCTACTCTGGACAACCTTCAGCTCGCCATCGACTATGGTCGCAACCTTGAAGGTTGTGAGAACATGCTCATTGGCGTTGAAATGACCCAGAAGCTTCTCCTTGATGCTATCGAACGCCATGGCCTTTGCCCACTCGGCAGCAAAAATGAAGAGTTCAACCCTGAAGTGCACGAAGCTGTAGGTCAGGAAAATTGTACCGAAGTTGCTGAAGGCCACGTTAAGCAAGTAATGCAGCGTGGATACAAACTTAAAGAACGCCTCCTGCGTCCTGCGAAAGTTATTGTTTCCGGCGGAAAATAGTTCGCTGATAAACAATTCTGCGTGCACACGCATTATTATGTACTCAATGGCTGCCGGTTTTTACCGTCAGCCATTTTTTATATGATGAAAATATGGTAAGAATGCATGGTTGCTTGATCGTCCAGCAATGTTTTCTCAACTTTTTCAGTTTTTTTTACAGATTTCCAAAAGACACATAACATACTGACATACTACATTTTTAAACTTGATATCATCAGTATAAAGCATTACTTATCCCAAGTTTGGACAAAAAAAATAACAAATGCCCCTTGCACGTAAAAAAAACGTGCTTAAATTTTGGAACATCAAAGACTAAAAGCCAGACCATTCTGGTTCTTTATAATTTAAGATAATATTCGTGAGAGTTTTCTCATGAGGAGGTTTGAACATGGGTAAAATTATTGGTATCGACCTTGGCACAACTAACTCTTGTGTCTACATCATGGAAGGTAAAGATCCTAAGTGCGTAACCAACCCAGAGGGTGGCCGCACAACACCTTCTATTGTAGGTTTCACCGATAAAGAACGTCTCGTTGGCGATATTGCTAAACGTCAGGCTGTAACCAACCCTGAGCGTACTATCTTTGCAATTAAACGCCTTGTTGGTCGTCAGTTTAACACTCCTGAAGTACAGCGTTGGGCTTCCCACTCTCCGTACAAAATCGTAGAGGGTAAAAACGGCGAAGCGTACGTTGAAATCGAAGACCGTAGCTATTCCCCTGCTGAAGTATCAGCAATGGTACTTGGCAAGCTTAAAGCTGATGCTGAAGCATACCTTGGTGAAGAAGTTACTGAAGCAGTTGTTACTGTTCCTGCTTACTTCAACGATTCCCAGCGTCAGGCTACTAAAGATGCAGGCAAAATTGCCGGTCTTGAAGTTAAACGTATTATTAACGAACCTACTGCAGCTTCCCTTGCATACGGTCTCGATAAAAAAGCAAACGAAAAAATCGCCGTATTTGACCTTGGCGGCGGTACATTCGATATTTCCGTTCTCGAAGTTGGCGACAACGTAGTTGAAGTTCTTGCAACTAACGGTGACACCTTCCTCGGTGGTGAAGATTTTGACCTCGCTATCATCAACTACCTTGTTGAAGAGTTCAAAAACGAAAATGGCGGCCTTGATCTTTCAACTGACCGTATGGCTCTGCAGCGTCTTAAAGAAGCAGCAGAAAAAGCGAAGAAAGACCTTTCCACTTCCATGGAATCTGAAATCAACCTGCCGTTCATCACCGCTGACCAGACTGGTCCTAAGCACCTTATGCTTAAGCTTTCCCGTGCAAAACTTGAGACTCTCGTAGCAGACCTCATCAAACGCACCGAAGGCCCTTGCAAAAAAGCTCTTGCTGACGCAGGCCTCAAACCGGGCGACATCGACGAAGTAATTCTCGTTGGTGGTATGACTCGTATGCCTCTCGTACAGAAAATTGTTTCTGACTTCTTCGGTAAAGAGCCTAACCGCTCTGTTAACCCGGACGAAGTTGTTGCTATGGGTGCAGCAATTCAGGGTGGTATCCTTGCTGGTGACGTTAAGGACGTTCTTCTCCTCGACGTTTCCCCGCTTTCACTCGGTATTGAAACTCTTGGCGGCGTGGCTACTAAGCTCATCGAGCGTAACACCACAATCCCTACCAAGAAATCTCAGACATTTACCACCGCTGCTGACAACCAGCCTTCAGTATCAATTCACGTACTGCAGGGTGAGCGTCCAATGGCGACTGACAACATGACTCTCGGTCGTTTCGAACTGACTGGTATTCCAGCAGCTCCACGTGGCGTTCCACAGATCGAAGTTACTTTCGACATCGATGCTAACGGTATTGTAAGCGTATCCGCTAAAGACCTTGGCACCGGTAAAGAACAGTCTATCCGCATCACCGCTTCTTCAGGTCTCTCTGACGAGGAAATTGACAACCTCGTTAAAGAAGCAGAAGCACACGCTGATGAAGATAAGAAAAAGCAGGAAGCGATCGAAGTTCGCAACCAGGCAGACACTCTTATCTACACAACCGAGAAATCAATCAATGATCTCGGTGATAAACTTGATGCTGAATTGAAAGCAGATCTCGAAGGCAAAGCAGAAGCCCTTAAAAAACTTCTCGAAGCTGAAGAAATTGACGTAGAAGCTGTTAAAGCCGCTACTGAAGAGCTTTCTCAGGTTTCACACAAGCTTGCAGAGCAGCTTTACGCTCAGCAGGCTCAGGGTGCTGAAGGCGGATGTGCAGGCGGCGGTTGTGGCGCTGGCCCAGACGCTGATGCCGGTGCTCAGCAGAAAAAAGACGACGAAGATGTTGTCGATGCTGACTACACTGAAGTAAAATAATTATTAAATTTCCGGCAAGCGGGGAATAACACCACTTACCCGCATCATGCCCTTGCATTTGCCGGTTGTTATGATTAACTTGGCCTGATTCGCAATTATGCGGATCAGGCCATTTTTTTTATACGGTATTTTTATGAAATATACATCTTCCTTATCATTACGTGGTGTAATTTTTACACTTCTGGTTATGACACTGACAGTAGCTTCCCTTACAGGCTGTGGGAAGCAACTTATCGTAACTCCGCAAGCTACTCCTTCAAGAGGCGCAGAGAATCAGCTTTCCAAGCAAGCTCGAGTTGCCTACGACAGCGGAGACTTCACTACAGCCAGCTCACTTTATGACAGAGTTCTGCAAAAGCCGAACTTGTCTAAAGCAGAAAAACGCAATGCGTGGCGCTATTTCGCGCTGAGCACAATTAAAAGCGGAAAAGCTTTCCTCGGATTACAGGCTCTGGACAAGTGGCAGTCAAGCCAGCCCGGTGCGATCGACAGCACTGAATGGCAGGATGCGTGGGTTTTAGCTATTAAGCAACTCCCGCAGGATAAAGCCCTTGTTATTCTTGAATCCACCTACAGAAACACATCCAAACCTTGGGGTTTGCGTGCTAACGCTGCTCTGCTCCTTGCTGGAATTGAGTGGAAAAAAGGCAATACAGGCGCTGCACTTACGTCGCTTGAAGATCTGTATGCAAAAGCACCAAATACCAAATACAAAGCTGCACTTGAACGCCGACTCTTTTCAGAGTTAAACGGAGTTGATGCACAGTTGCTTGGTACCCTTGCCGGGTATCTTACTCCGCAAAACGAAATTACGTACCCATACTCTCTTATCCTGCTTGAAAAAGCGCGCCGCGCTGCAGGTGATGAGCAGAACTGGCCGTCTGCATGGGCAGCTATCGAACGTCTTCGTGCGTTAGGTAAGTTGGCAGACCCGACTATTATCGACTCCGTGCTGGCTCCATTGCAGCAGGAATTCGGTGAACCAGCACAGGGCATTGCACTTGCACTGCCACTTACCGGACCTTACGGCACTATCGGCTGGAAAATTCTTCGTGGTGCAGGCATTGCGCACTGGCAATTAACTAACAGCGGTCATAACTTTGCACTGAAAGTTATTAATACCGAGTCCCCGACATGGGAACAGGAGCTTGCAGAACTGCCTGAAGGCTTCACAATTGTAGGTGGTCCACTGCGAAAAGATATTTTCCGCAAAATCCATGATCGTGACCTTACAGAAAAACATGCGTTCTTCAGCTTCCTTTCTTCTCTTCCAGCAGGAACAGAAGGAGAAGATGGCTGGAGATTCTTCTCAAGCCCTAAAGACCAAGTTCAAACCCTGCTCAACTTCGCGCAGTTTGATCTAGGTATTAATAACTTCGCAGCACTCTACCCTAATGAAAATTACGGTAGAAAAATGGCGGAGCTATTTACAGAACGCGCACAGGAGCAGACTCAGTCTCCTGTTATGACAGCTAGCTATGCACCAAACGAGCCGCGAGGCTGGTCCAAAGACGTAAAAAATATTCTCATTAAAAGCGATCGGGAAAACAAAGAATTCCAAGCAGACAATGGGACTTTTGAAGATCAATTGAACTCCAAGATGAGCACAGGCCAATACAAAGATATGCCATACAGACCGGCATTTAAGGCTGTGTTCCTTCCGGATAGTTGGAAGAATATGGAATCCATCATTCCTCACTTCTTCTTCCATCAGGAAGACCGTGCAGTATTCCTTGGCCCTACATTATGGGAACAGGGATTATCCGCAGGCAAAAAGCTAGAATCTCGCTACTACAAGTTAGCAGTATTCCCGGGCATGTGGAATCCATTCACACCTACCGAAGCTTCCAAGCAGCTGGTACAGGCAATGAATGATGCAGGTCTCGGCAAGCCGGATGCATGGGTTGGTCTTGGATATGACTTTATCCGCCTCGCAGCGGGCATGGGCTCCATGCCTTCTGACTGGGATGACGACACAGTAAATGAAAAACTTGCCTCTGCACAGAACATGGACTGGAGTATTGCTCCGATCTCATGGGACGAAGATGGCAACGCTTCAGAAAATCTGTTCTTGTTCCGTCCTTCCAGAAACGGTTTTGTACCAGTAAATCCTGAATCATTTGCAAACCGCGTTAACACCGTACGAACTCGTCACGATGAGCGCATCCAGATGATGATGGATCAGGCAGATACAAAAAAAGCTGAAGAACTTGGAGTTTCTGTGCTTGAGTACCGCAGACAGCAAGAGGTTGCTATCGACAAGGCACGATCCATTGAAACTGCCGAGAGAAAAAAATCCGGCCTGTTCTCTTTCGAAACTACACCAGCCACTTCTCAATAACCGGAGACGACCTCGATGAGTATTACTCCAGAACGGGTAGCACAAATTGCTAAGCTGGCCCGACTTGAACTCGATGATGAAAAACAGCGCCTGTTCGCAGGCCAGTTTGAAGATATTCTTGCGTACATGGACACCCTGAATGGGCTAGACACCGCCGGTACCGAACCGTTGTACAGTCCTGTAGAACAGCCGACACCTTTACGTGAAGACAAAGCAGTAAAACGCTTTGCACGCGAAGACATTGTTTCCAATGCACCGGAAACAGATGGCAAGTTCTTTATCGTTCCTAAGATTGTTTAACGGCGGAGTCTCTACCACATGTCATTTTTGTACGAAAAATCCCTGAGTGAAATCCGCTCCCAGCTGCTTGCAAAAGAGCTTACTGTTACTGAAGTAGTAGAAGCGTGCATTAAACGCATTGAAGAAACCGAACCGTCCATTCAGGCACTCATTTCTGTTCAGGCTGAAGAAGCCTGTGAGCAGGCTCGTGCTATGGACGCAGCAGGTCCCGATGCTAGCAAACCTCTCTGGGGTGTGCCGCTTACAGTTAAAGACCTTCTCTGTACCAAAGGTACTAAAACTACCTGCGGTTCTAAGATTCTTGAAAACTTTGAGCCTTTCTATGACGCTTTCGCAATCGCAAAGCTGAAAGAAGCTGGTGCAGTTCTTCTTGGTAAAGCAAACATGGACGAATTCGCCATGGGCTCTTCCACTGAGAACTCAGCATTTAAAGCAACCAAAAACCCTTGGGATCTTACTAAAGTCCCTGGTGGTTCTTCAGGCGGCTCCGCTGCATCAGTAACCGCATCTCAGGTTTTCGGCACTCTCGGTACCGATACTGGCGGTTCAATCCGTCAGCCTGCAAGTCTCTGTGGTTGCGTTGGGCTTAAACCGACCTATGGTCGTGTTTCCCGCCGTGGCATGGTTGCTTACGGTTCCTCTCTTGACCAGATTGGACCAATGACCCGTTCTGTTGAAGACAACGCACGCATGTTACAAGTAATTGCAGGACACGATGAAAGAGATTCCACCAGTGTGGACGTGCCTGTAGACGACTATCTTGCAGCGTTAAACCGCAAAGACCTTAAAGGTCTTAAAGTCGGTCTTCCTAAAGAATTCTGGGCAGAAGGTCTTGATGGTGAAGTGGAATCTGCATGTCGTGCAGCAGTGAACAAACTGCAAGAGCTCGGTGCAGAGCTTGTGGAAGTTGAACTTCCGCATTCTTCATACGCAATCGCGACCTACTATATTATCGCAATGGCAGAAGCCAGTTCCAACCTCGCCCGCTTTGATGGCGTACGTTACGGCTTCCGCAGCGAAGATACAGAAGACTTGCTCGACATCTACGTAAAGTCTCGTTCCGAAGGTTTCGGGGATGAAGTGCAACGCCGCATTATGCTTGGCACCTACGTCCTTTCCTCCGGCTACTACGATGCATACTACAAAAAAGCTGCACAGGTTCGTCGCCTTATCCGCGAAGATTACCAGAACGCTCTGGAAAAATGTGATGTGCTTGTTGGTCCTGCATCGCCAGTGACAGCGTGGAAAGTTGGCGAGTTTACCAGCGATCCGCTCAAGATGTACCTCTTGGACATCTACACCATCTCCCTCAACCTTGCTGGGCTTCCGGGCTTGTCCCTTCCAGTAGGCTTAGGGGCAGATAGCAAGATGCCGGTAGGTCTTCAGCTCCTCGGTAAAGAATTCGACGAAGCGACCCTCTACGGAGTTGCGTCACTTCTTGAGAAAAATACCGAACAGCTTGGAACTCCAGCTGGATTATAGCTAACTTCGCCTGACCATAATTATGATACACTAAAGGGAAGTCTGCTTGCAGGCTTCCCTTTGTTTATTCATGAGTCTTTGATTTGCCTCTGGCGGGTCTCCGACAGCTCTCCGAGGGGCAAGGGCTCTGCCCTGCACCCGCAAGGGGCTCGCCCCTTGACCCTATTTAGGGGTGGGGGGTAAGCTTGGTAAAAGTTAAGGTTCACACAGTACGCTAGCTTATTAACCTAAAAGTAGTTGTCATCAATGATATGAGGTTAGCTGGTAGTAGGCGCACTATTACATTGATAAACAAAAGTTTAAAATTTTTTTATGACCAAATATTTTCATAAAGATAGATAGGTCATAACACATAATCGCGGTCAAGGGGGCGTCCCCCTTGCGGGTGGAGGGCGGAGCCCCCTCGCCGAAGGCACCAAAAAACGTTCAGGAATACCAAATGACCATTGCAGTTGCAGTAAGCGGCGGAACAGATTCTTTGTACGCTCTGCTCACATTGAAAGAACAGGGACACGACATTTTTGCACTTCACGCACACTTTCTTGCTCCCTGCAAAGAAAGAGAAGACGCGATTGATGCCATGTGCGCAGCGCTGGATATTCCATTTCATGCTGTAGACCTGCATGAAGAGTTCGAACGATGTGTTGTTGCCCCTTTCATGGATGAATACGTACACGGTCGTACTCCGAACCCTTGTGCATTATGCAATGCAAGCATGAAATTCGGTGCGCTGTTGCGCGAAGCAGAAAAACTTGGTGCAGACCAGATTGCTACTGGGCATTATGCTGTTTTGGAAGATCATCCAGTCTACGGACGCACGCTTTCACGTGGTCTTGATTCCAAAAAAGACCAGAGCTACTTTTTATCTCTTGTACCGAAGCACCAATTGGAAAAGGCTCTTTTCCCGCTTGGTAAAATGAAGAAAGAAGACATTAAGGCCGACTTAGCGGCACGTGGGATTGCTCCGGCATACCCAAGTGAAAGTCAGGAAATTTGTTTTGTCCCGAACGATGATTATCGTGCATTCCTGATTGATAGAGGTGCAAAGCTCGGTACTGGCGGCAATATGGAACTTACTGACGGCACAGTAGTTGGTAAACACAACGGACTGTGGCAGCATACTGAGGGACAACGTAAAGGCCTTGGTATTGCGTGGAAAGAGCCATTGTATGTTATCCGCAAAGATTTGGAAAAGAACGTACTTATTGTGGGCCCGAAGACTGAATTGCTTTCTACGGGTTGCATCGTAAGCAACATGAACTTTCTTGTTGCTAAGGAACTCTGGGGTAAAAAACTGCTTGTTCGCACTCGCTACCGTCAGCAGCCTATTCCTGTATCCATCAGTGAACAAGGTGACATACTGGTCATTACCTACGATGAACCTCAATCACCCCCAGCAAGCGGACAAGTTTGCTGTGTCTATGATGAAGACCTCACTGTTCTTGGTGGCGGCATCATTGAAAGCTCTATGTAACAAAACGAAAACTCTGTGTAGTAACACGCAAAAAAAGCTCCTGACATTGTAGCAGGAGCTTTTTTATACGTATAAAATAGAAAGAGACCCGTATTTCTACAGGTCTCTTAAAGATTGACAGAGACTGACAACCTCAGCCTATTGCATTAGTGATTACTCGCTATGCAATCTCGGCGAGATTAGCAGTGTCACTCGGCTCTGCCATAAGTTTTGGATCTACAATCGCAAATCCCATTTCTTGAGCAATGTACTCTAATGGTTCAACGTTTCCAGTTTTCTTCATTATGTCCATCAATGTTTCAACGCCCAACTTAGCTCCGGCATCATACGGATTCACTTCGCGGAGCAAGGTCGAATACGGCTTGCCGATTTCTTTCGCGAGTGCTTTTGCTGGAATTGGACTGTTTAACACCAGTTCATGGACAATCTTAGTTAACTCTGAACGCATCATAACTCTCCCTACACATTGCTACGAGGAGTCACACCAGGCTCTAACACACCTCAATACGCCATATGAGGTCTCATTAGACAGAACGTGTAAAAACCATGTGCTTTGTATATCGCCACACTACGCCTAACGCGGCAATATCCCCCTCCTGTTCATGTTAAAGCAACACCCTATACAAACTCCCAAATATAATCTCAACTTTCCAGATACATCAATAAAATGTTTCCGTCCATCCACATGATGCAAGTTTCTGAAAAAGTAGTGTTTAATCTCACATTGTAAGTGGACGCTAACATAGCGCCAATTTGAACTACACTCAACCTATTTTCTAACCAATTCTCTTAATTCCAGTTTTAGAGCAATATTTATTCGTCTATTGCTGTGCAGCAAATATGACCAAACTACTTGTAGCCCTTTTTTACACAATATTGCAACTAATTAAAAGATTTTCATAGGATAGCCAAAGGGGAAAGCTGTTATTAATGAAAGTGCAACCATCATTATTCCGCCCAAACACTTACAGAATCAGGCTTAAAAAAAGCCCTTATCCTCTAAAAACTGAAAGCCCTTCATATATTGCTTCCGCTTTTTTCTTTCCAACGCCATCAATTTGCATCAAATCGGCAACAGAAGCAGCAGCCATTTCCTTTACTGAGGAGTAATGAGTCCATAATTTTTTCGCCATTGAAGGCCCAATGCCGGGTATTCGCTGAAGTTCACCAGCCAATGCCCGTCCTGCACGCGCCTTTCTATGCCTGCCAATTGAGTAATCGTGGCAAAGATCTCGCATATGCTGCAATAAAAGCAGTTCAGGTGCACCCGCTTTCAGCTGAAGTGGATTTGAACGTCCGGGAAGAAAAATTCTGTCTTCAATATTACCCTTTCGTCTGTCTGCCCTACCTGTTTCATCCTTGCGAGCTTTCGCAATAGAGATAACAGAACATAAATCCCCCTGCCCATGAGCTTCCAAAACACTGACAACGGCATTCAGCTGACCACGTCCGCCATCAATAAGTAACAAATCCGGCCATGGTGGCCCTGAATTCAAGCGCCGCTCCATCCACAGTGCCAACACTCCATAGTCATCCCCTCCACCTTCCTCATCTGTGAAGGCATAGGTTCTGTATTCGCTCTTAGCAGGAGATTCTCCTTCAAAAACAACCATCCCTACTCTGGTGTCTTTTCCTGATGTATGGGACACATCCACAATTTCTGTTCGGTATGGCTCTTCCGCCATGCCCAGACGCTTTTGAAGGATGGTAAGGGGACTGATATTGCGCTTATTTTTTGAATCATCGATAGCGTTGGCTGTAGCCATAGTTACAAGCTTACTTTCAGTGTCGTTACGCGGCGGAGCCACACGAACCAGCATTCCTCGTAACTCTGTTAACGCTTCAGCATGGGCAACTAGAGGTTCCGCGTTAGTTTCATCGCCGAGTACATCATTTCCCCATGGAACAACGACACGCGACGGAACAAAGCTATTCACCCCATAATATTGTGCAATAAAAGACTGGAGCAATTCCGGTGCTTCTTCGAGACCGAGTCCTGCCCAGAAGTAATTTTTTTTGTCGATAAGAATTCCACCACGGATAAACAGAATTCCCAACGCAAGCCCTTTGTCAGTTTCTCCAAGACCGATAACGTCCATGTCATGAGCAGTCGGAATTACAGCTGCCTGTTTTTCCACTGTCACTTCAACCGCTTTAATCTGATCCCGAAGCTGCGCTGCTGTTTCAAAATCCATAGATTCAGACGCGGCATACATTTTTGAGGAGAGTATCTCCACCAGCTCATTTGATTTTCCGGAAAGCAGTAGCTCCACGCGATGCACTTGCTCCGAATAGTCATCATGCGAAATTTCCAGACAACACGGGGCAAGACACTGCCCTATGTGATGGTACAGACATGGACGAACTCTATTGGAAAACGCTCTATCCGCACATCGTCTCAACATAAACACTTTGTGAACAGCCTTTAGCGTTTCCCATGCAGAATGGGACGACGTAAATGGGCCAAAATATTTTGAGCCGTCTTTCAACACCTTTCGAGTGAGGGTCAACCGAGGCCAACGATGCTTTTTATTCAACTTAAACAGCACATACTGCTTATCGTCTCGGAGTAAAATGTTGTACCGAGGGCGATGTTTCTTTATGAGGCTCGCCTCAAGTAACAATGCCTCTTTTTCCGTCGTAGTGATCAACGTTGTTATGGTCTGTGCCTGACGCAGCATTGCCCGAGTCTTAGGGGTTTGTGTTTCCGGCGGACGAAAATACGAAGCAACACGTTTACGTAGGTGTTTTGCCTTCCCCACATATACGACACGCCCGTGCGCATCCTTATATAAATAGACCCCCGGAGAAACGGGAATCGTTTTTAAATCGATAGGTTCCATAATTACTCGTGTACCATCTTTCTCGGTTGAATTCTAATGTTGCTTTTTGAGCTGCATAAATCTGACATTTCGTAAATATCATTCCCATCTATATCAGTGATACATAGCTTAATGATAGACTTTAATCTCAACACCTTATGCCATGAAAAAAAAGCATCTCACTTCTATTATCATTGTATGCACTGCTCTCGCCTCACTTCTCTATCTGGCGACGCCATGTCTTGCGCTGGAAATACACCCATCAGGAACATTACAAGTGTTCACACAATGGTCAACAGGTTCTCTTCTGGGATTTGCTTCTCCATACTCAGGCAGAGACATCAACAACAACTTCCGAGCTTCCCAATATTCCCGATTCCAGTTTGATTTCAATCCACATCAGGTAGTTTCCGCCATGGCGCTATTTGAAATCGACACCTTTTGGGGTGTTGATAAAGAAAGTACTGAGTTTGAAGGCGGTCAAATAGGCACAGACGGCGTTAACATACAAACAACTTATGCCTTCCTGAAAGTTGAACCTGAAAACATTCCACTAAAGGCACGAGCCGGTCTCACGTCAGTCCACCTTCCTAATCAGGTGGGTGGCTCCATAATTCTTGATGACAACTTGGCCGCCTTGGTTCTTCAATATGAATTTACGGACAAGATGAACGGATCTTTCATTTGGGGCAGATCATACGACAGATTAAACCAATCCCGTTCAAACGAAACCATGGATATCTTTGCAGCCACTTATACCTTCGCTCCAGACGATCATGTTCTCACACCATATATTGTATGGAGTGATTTTGGTAAAAATGTAGCGGGTGACCCGCCAGGTTCAGCATGGGTCGATGGCGGCAACATAGGGCTATGGAATGGCTTTTCTAATTTCTCAGGCAACCCGTGGGCGTTTTGGGGGGGATTTTCTGGCCGATATCACGGAGTTCGCAACCTAACAGTAAAAACTGATCTTATGTGGGGAACCTTGTATGGCGGCACTGATTCTGCCAGCAGACAAGGTGCTGTTCTTTTAGGTGAGGTAGACTGGGCATTCAATTTCATGACTGTTGGTATTCTTGGTTGGTGGGCAAGCGGTGATGATGACAATGCATATGAAAACGGCGCAGGAAGAATGCCCTTTATAACAAACCAATGGGGTCTTACAGATTTCGGGTATTACAAGTACGCAATCACAACAGAATCATCACTTCTTATTCAGGACGCTACAGGCCGTTGGACATTAGGACTTGTTATTGATGATCTCGTTTTCACTGAAGACCTTACAACATCCTGCAAATTTTTGTACATGCATGGCACTAACAGTACGGATGCCGTAAAAAACAACAGATTCTCTCCAGAGCTCCTTCAAGGTGGCTATAGAAACAACTGGGGAACCTATCTCACCAACAAAGATTGGCTTGTTGAGATAGATTCTGAAACCACACTGAAACTGTTCGAAAACTTTAGTATAATTTTACGCCTCGGATATATCCACATCGAGGTAGACCCTCAAGTTTGGGGAACTTCCGATACCCGTGATGCCTACCGAGCCGTACTTCTTTGGGATTATCAGTTCTAGATAAAACCTTCTGCTGTGTCATTTTTACCGCCGTAATGCTCTCGACTTTTCCGACACCCTCTTATAAGGATGGGGCGTCGGATTTAGTTTTATGAACCTTATTTGATTAGGAGCCAGTATGCCCTGTCGTATGATCAGCTACCAGTCCAAAGAGGATTGGAAGGGGATCAGGGAACTTCTCGCTGGACGGGATAACCCTGAGAATTCTGTTGAACCTGTGGTGCGTGAGATTCTGCATCATGTGCATACAGAAGGGGATAAGGCTCTTGTTCATTACACGCAAAAGTTTGACTGCCCTTCGTTTACCGAAGATATGGTGCGAGTGTCCGAAGCAACCTTAGCAAAGGCTGCACAAGACATTCCTGCAGAAGATTTTGATATCATCAAAGAAGCTGCACACAATATCCGCACGTTCCACGAAAACCAGAAAGAGAAATCCTGGTTTACCACAAGCGAAGACGGAACAATTTTGGGACAGGTTGTTCGCCCTGTTGACCGAGCCGGACTGTATGTTCCGGGCGGCCAAGGTGGCGACACCCCGCTTATCTCCAGTATGCTTATGAACGTTATTCCCGCACAGGTTGCAGGCGTAGAAGAAATCTGCGTTGTATCACCACCGCGTGCTGATGGCGTTCCGAACCAGTATATCCTGGCAGCCGCACATCATCTTGGCATTACAAATGTGTTTGCCTGTGGCAGCGCATGGGCAATTGCAGCCCTTGCTTACGGCACAGACACCATTCCTGCTGTAGATGTTATTGCCGGCCCTGGAAATATCTTTGTGACCACCGCTAAACGCCTGTTTATCGGTACTGTAGGCATCGACATGGTTGCCGGTCCTAGCGAGATTCTTATTCTTGCTGATAACACCGGAAACCCTGTGCAGATTGCCGCAGACATGCTCTCTCAAGCAGAGCATGATCCGCTTGCCTCCGCCATGCTTGTTACTGACGATGAGCAGCTTGCTAAAGCTGTTCGCGAAGAGCTTGGCACGCAAACCGGTTTGCTCCCGCGCAATGAAATTGCCGCAACAGCCCTTAAAGACTGGAGTGCTATTGTTGTTACTCCGGACATGGCTACCGCAGTGGAGCTTTCCAACAGTGTTGCACCTGAGCATCTGGAAATAATTGTTGAAGATCCTTGGGCGTTGTTACCGACTATCCGTAATGCTGGCGCTATCTTTATGGGCGCTAACTCACCGGAACCTGTCGGCGACTACTTTGCAGGCCCGAACCACGTACTGCCAACCAATGGCACTGCGCGTTTTTCATCGGCTTTGTCCGTTGAAACCTTCACAAAAAAATCCAGCATTATTGCTGCGTCTGCTTCCTTCACGCAAAAGAATGCGCCAAAAATTGCGCGTCTTGCACGTCTTGAAGGACTGGAAGCACACGCCCGTTCCGCAGAAACCCGCTTAAAGAAATAGCCCCTTGCAGGAGTTCTCACATGAAAATCGTTACGAAGACCACTATTACGGATTATCCGCTTCTTTCCCGCGGTAAAGTTCGCGATATCTACGAAATTGATGAATCCAGTCTGCTTATTATTACTACCGACCGCATGTCAGCATTCGACGTGATCATGGCAGAACCTATCCCGTACAAAGGTGTTATCCTTAACCAGATCACCCTTTTCTGGATGAAAAAGTTCGAGCACATCATTGCCAACCACCTCATCGCTTCTGACGTAAAAGATTTCCCTGAACCGCTGCATAAATATGCAGATGAACTGGAAGGACGCTCCGTGCTTGTTAAAAAAGCAAAGCCACTTCCTATCGAATGTATTGTACGTGGTCACATTTCCGGTTCCGGCTGGAAAGACTACAACAAAACCGGTTCTGTGTGCGGCTATGAACTGCCGGAAGGTATGCTTGAGTCTGAAAAATTCCCGACTCCGCTCTTTACCCCTTCCACTAAAGCAGAACTGGGCGACCACGACGAAAACATTTCTGTAGAGCGTGCTACAGAAATGATCGGCAAAGAACTTGCTGAAAAAGTAGCAGATGTAAGTTTGCGCATTTTCTCTGAAGGCCGTGACTTCGCAGAAGAAAAAGGCATCATCATTGCCGATACCAAATTTGAATTTGGCATGGTTGATGGAGAACTGACCCTTATTGATGAAGTTCTCACTCCAGACTCTTCCCGCTTCTGGCCTAAGTCCAGCTACACCCCGGGTCAGGGCCAGCCAAGCTTTGACAAACAGTACTTACGTAACTGGCTCAGCGAACAGGACTGGGATAAGACCCCGCCAGCTCCTGCTCTGCCAGACGAAGTTGTTGCCGAAACAGGTAAAAAGTACGCTGAGGCCTACACTATACTTACAGAGCAAACACTGCTACTCTAATGAGTGCAACCACAATAAATACCGAAGATGTCCGCTACCCTGCGGACAAACTGAAATGGAGTTCATATGCTTCTTGAAGGGAAACGAGCCCTCGTTTTGGGCGTTGCCAACAACAAAAGCATTGCATACGGCATTGCCAAAGAATTCAAAGAAAACGGCGCTAAATTAGCGTTTAACTTTCTTGGCGATGCTCTGAAAAAACGCGTTGAGCCTATCTGTGAAGAGCTTAATGGTGATTTCATCTTCCAGTGTGATGTAAGCAGCGATGAAGAAATTGCTGCAGCAGTGAAATTGGTTGAAGAGAAATGGGGTGGTGTGGATATCATTGTTCATTCCATCGGTTTCGCAGACCGTAAAGATCTTCAGGGACGTTTTATTAACACATCCCGAGATGGCTTTAAACTTGCCATGGACATCTCTGCTTACTCTTTGACTGCTGTCTGTGGTGCTTTTGAGCATCTGTTATCTGACAATGCGTCAATTATCACTATGTCCTATTACGGTTCTGAAAAAGTTATTACTAACTACAATGTAATGGGTGTGGCAAAAGCTGCTCTGGAAGCTAGCGTACGTTACCTCGCTGTTGACCTTGGTACTAAAAATGTACGTATCAATGCTATCAGCGCAGGTCCTATTAAGACTCTTGCAGCTTCCGGTATCGGTGGCTTCCGTAAGATCCTTAACTACATCGAAGAAAACGCTCCGATGCAGCGCAACGTTACCATCCAAGATGTTGGTAAAAACGCACTGTACCTTGCATCTGACCTTTCTGCCGGCGTTACCGGTGAAGTACTCCACGTTGACTGTGGGTACCACACCGTAGGTATCGGTATCAGAAACGAAGAAAAGAAATAGTGGAGCGTCTTCTCAGGAGACCCTATGCTTGGATACCTAATTCCCCTAGTGGGACTAGTAATTATAGCACTCGTCTGCATCAAAGTTGTTCCAAAAGGCCATAAACCCTCGGGTTGAGGCATTAGCTTTGACGGACGGGGAGGCTCCTCGTCAGGATGCTCATGCGGTTCTGCAAACAAGAAAAAGCACAACTGTAAATAGCTAGTAAAAGGGCGGCATTTATGCCGCCCTTTTTATTTGATTTCCTACTCAGCCTGTTCTAGAGTTCTTCTAACGCAAACCAGTTGAGCTTCTGGACACCAGAGACTCTCCTGTCTCAGTAGATATAACATGAACACAGTTGCATCACTCACAACAAGGTAGCACACCTAATGTCATGTTCATTTTTTGGAGGCTTTGGAAGCTTCGGAGGTTTTTCAATGAGTCATATTTTTTCTATCTTAGCACTCATTTTCGTAGTCTTTTTTTTAGCGAAAATGATTCGTAATGGCGGCGGCTGATGCCCCGGCCATCATCGGGGAGGCTCCCCGAAAGACCAAAACGATACTCACGACAATAAATAACAATGTAGGACGGCACTTTTGCCGTCCTTTTTTTATTTTTTTTTGCTTTTTCGCTTGCCAAGTACTATCCTGTTTGCTAGTTATCCACCTCGACGTGGAGAGGTGTCCGAGCCCGGCTGAAGGAGCACGATTGGAAATCGTGTGTACTGGCAAAACTGGTACCGAGAGTTCGAATCTCTCCCTCTCCGCCACGTCAAAAATTACCCTAATTGAGTAGGGAGTCGGACGGCATATACGCTGTCAACTCGGTCAGGTTCGAGAGAAAGCAGCCGTAGCAGTTGTATGTGGGTGTCCGACTCCCAGAAGGCGCAAGCAGAAATGTTTGTGCCTTCTTTTTCACATCGCGGAGAGGTGTCCGAGCCCGGCTGAAGGAGCACGATTGGAAATCGTGTGTACTGGCAAAACTGGTACCGAGAGTTCGAATCTCTCCCTCTCCGCCAGATGATTTCAATAAACCCCTTTGATTCTATGAATCAAAGGGGTTTTTTTATTCTCACATCAAGCCTATCAATTCCAGATACATAATCACTCCACATCCTCAAGAAGACTACACACCTCTCCCCTTAATGTCAGATTAAAATTTGCGTTTCCCCAATTGTAGACTACAATAGTGTTCGCCTCAGTCTCTAACATGAGATTGATGACCTATAACACTTGAGGAAGCCTTTATGAGATACAAGATAATCAGAAAAGGTGAAGCTGAAGCCTACAGCCAACGAAGTGGTGAAAACATAGCCTTTCTTGCGACGGGAAATGATACGGATGGAAAGGTATCCATCTTCGATAGCATTCTCACAAAAGGAAATGGCGCCCCTCTTCATTACCATGAAATTGATGATGAAATTTTCTATACTATCTCGGGTCAAGTTGAGTTTACCATCAACAACGAAACACTCACCACCACCGAGGGGGATTTAGTCATCGCTGGCCCTCAAGTACTTCGAAGCTTCAAGGCGCTTACTGATAGCCACATATTAGTAATCAACGCACCGGGAGGTCCATCCGAAGGATTCTTACGAGAAGTCTTAAACTTAAACAAAATTTCTGAAGCTGATAAAAAGCGCTTTGCGGAAAAATACAAAATCCATATCTTATAACTCGATCTATTTAAATCAGCATTCACCCGTTAGTAAGCTGTCAAAAAGCTCATCTTACCAGAATGCGTCTTTTTTACATTTTTTACTTGCAACCACCCCACACCTTTGATAGCTACACATTCGCAACGCGGAGAGGTGTCCGAGCCCGGCTGAAGGAGCACGATTGGAAATCGTGTGTACTGGCAAAACTGGTACCGAGAGTTCGAATCTCTCCCTCTCCGCCAGATAGAAATTATAGTCCAAAGCTTAACGCTTTGGACTTTTTTTTGTATCCTTAAACCACCTCCGACAAGACTTCCCATATCAATTTTCCTTTCTCCCCGTACTCCTCACTAGAATTATCTACATCTAATTATCATAACTGTAGAATTAACCTTTTGCTTGTTTTCCCTATGCCCCTTGAGTCAATGCAATTGTCGGGCTATTAGTTTGGCACTAAGGAGCAAGACATGAACAACACGCTACGCACCAATCCTCAACAAGAGCGTGCGATCGCGACTATCAACAGCATTCTTGAAGCTTCTAAACGCGTACTGCTTTCACAAGGCTATGAAAGATTTACCACCAATCGCGTTGCTGCTGCATCAGGCTTTAATATCGGGACCGTGTACCGCTACTTTCCGGACAAAGAAAACATCATAAGTCAGCTTTATCAACAGCGTCTGGACGAATCTTACCTGTTCCTCACCACACAGCTGACAAATGGCACAACCTGGTCAGGTGTTGACGATTTCTTTGGCCACCTGCTTAGAGAGTACATTTCAGGACACTCAAACGAAGATCATGCCATTGCAGTGGAGCTTACTAAGGCATCCGTAATGAATCAGCATGTTAAACAACTAGACAAAAACCATGACGAACGAATCCTTACGGCTCTTAACCAAGCCATACATGAACGCTTTGATACAACTCTCGAACACCGCTTGATTAAATTTTTTCTCGATCTCGGAATGCATCTCGCTCTCATGGTTAGCATGAAACCAGAAGAGACCCGCGAATTCACAGCTCAACAGGCCGTTATCTCTGTTATTGCTGCAGTCCGCATACACACGATGCACCACACCGCCACTTAGTCATAAAAAAAACCGCTACAATTCATAGCGGTTTTTTTGTGTTTGCTGATTACTTGCAGCTATAAAAAATCTCTCCAATCTTCCTCGTGCCTCTTCGCCATCTTCGCCAGCAGCTGCTTAATCGGGGAATACAGCATAGTGCAACCAAGCCCTGTAGCAAGACCGCTAAATGTGATCGCCGGATCAGGATCAATCTCAAGCAGGTTAAATGCAGTTCCGCCAAGGCTGGCAATGCCTATAATCAAAGCAACATACCATGCTGCTCGCAATCCCTGTTCTGCACCGTTTGCCAAATTAAGCAGGAATAATCCATAGAGGCCAACTGCGAGAATGTAGGCGGCCAGATGCACAAATTGAGCAAACGGACCCGCATAGAGAAAAACGCACAACATTGCTGTGAATACAGAGCTAAGCCATAAGCCGGACTGAATATTCATCCCCGTCTCGTTATCAAGACGTTTGAGAAGATAACAGAAAAGCAAGCCGGAACTGAGCAGACATCCTGCCACTACTGTCCATTTGACCGGTACAAAAAAACCTGCACTAGCCATTACTGCTGCCAAAATAGCGATTCCAGCACTTGCGGCATCAAACTCGCCATCACGGACAAATGCACTCATTTCGCCTAACAGCATCGCACCGATACACCCCAGGATGCCACCGAACGCAATAGCCGCAAACACGCTACCGGCAGCGTAGAATGCACTCAAGAGCAGTAACAGACATATGCTCCACATCATCCAGAATGATCGGCATTGTGCGGCAAAAACACCACACAGATCACCCCACTTTGTTTGCATCGACTGTTTCATTTGGTACCCTTTTTTTCCTTTCCTTTATTGGATGGGGAACTACCATATATAGCCCCTGCCTGCTACCACCTCTTTTTTGACATCCAAGTGGCACAGAAAAATAAGTACCCGCAATTCAACACGACATGCTCAAGCTTTACAAGAGTGTAAAAAAAGCAATATATAACAAGAATAGCCAACAAATACTGAGCATTTTTGCAGCTCAAATCTTCATTTTTTCGTTATCCACTTTTCGATTTCTCTCTAAGGTGCTATTTTTCATACTTTTGAGTGATTAATCAGATTGCCGATTCTTGTTTACAATTTTGTTAAAACTTACTTTTTGTTTGCATTTTGACGCTTTTTTCTGATAGCAGCGAAGACGAGACTTGAATATTTTTGTGTTTTCAATTTGGAGTACTCTGTGATTCGTTTCGAACAAGTGAATAAGTGGTACGGTAGTGACCACCATGTGCTTAAAGACATAAACCTTGAAATAAAACAAGGCGAAGTAGTTGTAATATGTGGACCTTCTGGATCTGGCAAATCAACTCTTATTCGCTGCATAAACAGACTTGAGCCCATCCAGCAGGGCAAAATTATCGTCGACGACATGGATCTTCATAACCCACGTCTTGACCTTACAACATTGCGTGCAGAGATTGGTTTTGTGTTTCAGCAATTCAATCTGTACCCGCATATGACAGTTTTGGAAAACGTGACACTTGCACCTACAATGGTACGCAACATGCCTCGTGCAGAGGCAGACCGACTTGGCATGGAACTACTTGAAAAAGTAAATATTCCTGACAAAGCGGGGGCGTTTCCCAGCCAGCTTTCTGGTGGACAGCAGCAGCGCGTAGCCATTGCTCGCGGCCTTGCTATGAAGCCAAAAATCATGCTTTTTGATGAACCGACATCCGCTCTTGATCCTGAAATGATCAACGAAGTTCTTGATGTAATGAAAGCACTTGCCCGTGAAGGTATGACCATGGCGTGCGTTACGCATGAAATGGGATTTGCCCGAGAGGTTGCTGATCGCGTTATCTTCATGGATGAAGGCATCTTAGTAGAAGAAAACACTCCGCATGAGTTCTTCAACAATCCACAGCACGACCGTAGTAAAGAGTTCTTAAGCAAAATTTTGTCTCACTAGTAGAGACGCTGCTCGTAATTTTGCTTTTTTGTCATTCTGGAGGCTTACCGCTTTTGCGGTAGAAATTAATACACCGAAACTGGGAGTTGACCATGCGTATTAGTAGAGTTCTTGCTTTAACATTGGCTCTCGTAATGATGGCGTCCGTTGCTTTTGCCGGCCCGTCTTACGACCGTATCATGAAGGATAAGAAAATTCGTATCGGCATCATGACCGACTCCATCCCTGGCGCATTCTTTAATGACAAAGGTGAGTGGGTTGGTTTTGACTATGATGTTGCTACCGAACTTGCAAAACGCCTTGGCGTTGATATTGAACGTGTAAAAGTGAACAACAAAACCCGTATCGCCTTTATTCAGCAGGGTCGTATCGATGCATCTGTTGCAAACATGACTCACACTCGTGAGCGTGAAAAGTCCATCGACTTCTCTATCACATATTTCTTCGACGGCCAGAAAGTTCTCTCTAAGACTGGTAAATACCAGACTCTTGCCGACATGAAAGACAAAAAAATTGCTACCATGCAGGGTACAACTTCCGAAATTAACGTAAAACGTGCTCTTAAAGCTATGGGTGTTGCTAATCCTGCTGCACACGTTATTTCCTTCCAGAAAGAATCTGAATGCTTCCAGGCTCTTCAGATGGGTCGCGTTGCCGGCTGGTCCACAGACGCAACAATTCTTCTTGGTTACGCCTCCAAAACTCCTGGTAAATTTGAGCTCGTAGGCGAATTCCTTTCCGACGAGCCTTACGGCATCGGTCTTCCACAGAACGATTCCAACCTGCGCAACGCTGTTAACGCCAGTCTTCAGGATATGTGGCGCGACGGCACCTACATGGCCATTTACAACAAATGGTACGGTGCAGACACTCCTTTCGCTATGCCTATGTCCGGTTCCATCGAACTCTGGCCATAAGCGTCTGATCTACTGATCATTATTCGTACGTCCGGTTTGCGCCGGACGTACGTTTTACCACTGCCGCACAACAACAGTAGGCATATTACGCTGCATCCATTTGCTAAAAGGTTCGTTATTTCATGCTACGCTATTGGTTGGAAAAAGTTTGGGTTCAGAACACAGTTCTCGCTGTGCTCGGCATTATCAGCCTCTATTACTGGGGCTGGGTCTTCGATTTCGGGTACGACTTTCAGTGGCCGATTCTTTTCACTGTCAACGAGACCTACCAACTCAACTTCGGTGTTGAGATTCTGAATGGTCTGTGGCTTACCGTTAAAATTACCCTAATCAGTTCTCTCATTGGCATTACCCTTGGTACAGCCCTCGGCCTTGCCCGCCTCTCGGACTTTAAGCCTTTAAACTGGACAGCAACCTGTGTTGTAGAATTTTTCCGTAACACGCCACTGCTTGTAATTCTGTTCTTTTTCTACTTCGCATTCCCGCAGGCGTTGCCGGAAGCAGGTAGAGAACTTCTTTTTGAGACGCAGTTTGAATTCTGGACAGCCACCTTTGCCGTCGGCATATACACCAGTGCGTTCATGGCAGAAGTTATCCGCGCGGGTCTCCAGTCCATTCCCAAAGGCTTACTTGAAGCAGCATATTCTTCCGGTCTTTCTTATGTTCAGGTACTGCGCAAGATCATTCTGCCTCTTGCATTCCGAGAAATTATTCCGCCTCTTGGCAGTGAATTTCTTAACAACATGAAAAACACTTCCCTTGCTATGGTTGTAGGCGTTGCAGACCTCACATGGCAGGCACAGCAGGTAGAAGCACTTACATTTAAGGGATTCGAAGCAACTACAGCAGCGTCTGTGCTGTATCTGTCCTTCTCTCTTGTCATTGCTTTTGTAATCAACGGAGTTGATGGACGTATCCGTTCTTCAAGCAATGGAAAGAACAGCCTGCCGGTCATGTTCATTAACGTGCTGCTTATTCCTATTAACTTTGCAAACAAAATTTTATTCCACCCTGCTGCTCAGTTTTTGCGTCAAAGGCGCAGAAAAAACATGCAGGCTGGAGTCACCGCAAATACAAGCCAGTTCCTTCTTAAAAAGCTCTACACAGTACTCGTACTTATCAGCAAAGGTGCATTCCTTCTCATACTTGCGGGTCTGGTGTTCTCACTGGTTAAGGGCTTTTATAACTTCGACTGGTCTGTCATTTTTAAAGAGCTTCCAACCATGCTGGTATGGCAGTTCCCGAACGCAACGGGTGATGATCTCTTTCTGGGGCTGGGTGGTTTCTCCCTTTCCTTCATCATTGCCATTGTTGCTATCTTTGCAAGCTTCTTTATCGGACTTGTTGTCGGGCTTGGACGTAGCTCCACAAACCGCATCTTCCGCATTCCAAGCTTGATCTATATTGAACTTATCCGAGGAAACCCGCTGATTATTGTAATCTACTGGGTATACTTCCTCATCCCTGTTTTGTTTGACAGCTTCATCAACACAGTATGGTCAGCAGCCATCGCGCTTACGCTCTTTACAGCAGCGTACCTTGCTGAAATTGTACGAGGCGGCATCCAGAACATTCCTCCGGGACAAGTGGAAGCTGCGGTCTCATCCGGTCTTTCCTACTGGCAGACAATGCGCAAAATCATCCTCCCGCAGGCTCTGAAACAAATGATCCCGCCAATTGTAGGTTTGTTCATTGCAATCTTTAAGGACACATCACTTGTCACTGTTCTTGGCGTAATGGAGCTTACCTCTGTAACCAAAGCACTCGATAACCGACTGATGATTGCATCAATGGAACTTTGGACAACAGCAGCGGTTCTATACTTCCTCCCTTGTTTGCTTATGTCCAAGTACGCAAAGCACCTTGAAAGGAAACTCTCACCGGAACAGATTAACTTGAAAATGTAATCTGATTCACTGCACGTAAAGCGCCCCGCAATAATTATTGCGGGGCGCTTTTTTGTTATCTTGATTTTACCAAGTGAAAACCGCCATCAAAGAAGTTAGCTTCATTCTTCTCTTGATTACTTTATGAATTATGCGCCTTTTTGCCTTCTTTCATTTGCCCTAAATCCTGCACATGGCACAATACGCATTCAGAGAACTTATAGTTTTTACAGGCAGGTGAACTATGCGAATTCGTTCTTTATTCAGCTCTTCAAGCAAAAGTACCAACTACACAGCAACCACTCTGGACAAAACGATTGAAGTTGCAATATCTGATGATGTCCTTTCCCCCTGCCCTATCTCTCCCAACTGCGTTTGCAGTAAATTGCCCCAAAGCGACAGTCATTACGTAGAGCCGCTTGTTCCCACAGCAAGTACTCTTGCAATATTCCCTATGCTTGTTGAATACGTTCAGCAGCTTCCCAACGCTGAGCTGGAAGAAAAAGCAAGCCACTATATCCGCGTTAGTATCCGCTCCATGTTTTTTGGTTTTACAGATGATCTGGAACTATTTTTTGCAGGCGACAAAATCCATGTGCGTTCTGCATCACGCACTGGCTGGTACGATTTCGGTGTAAACCGGAGACGTATCGAATCTATCCGACGGTACATGGAAGACGAGCTCGAAGGCTGATTTTTTCACCCTCTTCACACAGGACAACCGATGGGTACAAGTGCCTACGAAATTGTGACGCACTACATTCCCACGTTTCCCCGTAAACGTGCAGGTAGAATCGTCACCGATACCACAGAGTTTATGTCCATTGATTATGGTGACGTAATGCTCCTTGATGGCAAACACCATCTTGTGACCAAAAATCTGTCTGAAAGACGATTCGGACTGGAAGACCCAAAATACTGGGTGAAGCGATGTAAGGAATTGGAAACAGGGAAGCATCATATTATTAAGCTGGAATTTTACGAAAAATTCGACATTTCCATAGGAAGCATTAGCTCCAGTTGCTATCGAAGCCCGCGTAAGGAATCCAGAATACTCGAGCTTGTTGATGGAGATATGCGGTTTATGCAGGGCAGGACAGTTCTGGATGAAAAAGGGAACTGTGTCAGAATACTAGACATCATCCACGGTTCAGAACTGGATATCGCACTCGACCGTATTGAACTGTCGCACGAAGAGTACTTCAATACTATTTTTCCGGACTACTTTGCAAAATTTATTGGCGCCGTTAAGGCCATTGATCATTTACATCAAAATCACGAACAGCATGGTGATATCAGGCGAGATCATTTGCTTGTTGAGGCAGGAACCAAAGAATGGCGTTGGATTGATTTCGACTACACTTTCGGGCTGCGGGATAATCCGTTTGCACTGGATTTATTCGGCCTTGGCAGCATTCTTCTATTACTTGTCGGACAACGGGAAATTACCGCCAGACAGGTTCTCGCACAAGAGCAGAACATCAACGTAGCATTAACTTCAGAAGACATGGCACTTGCAATGCCGCACCGACTGGCAAACATTCAAAAAAGATATCCGTATATTCCCGACACATTGAACAATATCTGCATGCACTTTTCGGCAAGAAATAGCGTTTTTTATTCATCCGTTACGGAGTTTGTAAGCGCGCTGCTTACATGTTTTCACGAACTCCCCGTATTTAAGTCAGCCCGTGGGAGGTATCCTGAAGTATGAACATCTACAACATCCTTGTGGCATTCGATTCTTCCAAGCCTTCTTTTGAAGCTGTGGAGTACACAGCCAGAATGATTCGATCCATTCCAGACGTACTTGTTACGCTGCTCATTATCGAAAGGCTTCCAGACAAAGATTTATTTGAATCTGAGGCTCGTTGGCGTGCTGAATGCGCTGAACTTGTCGTTGACTACAAACAAAAGCTGGCAAAGGCTCGAGGGCTGCTTGCCAGCAACAACATTAGTGATAGTGCAATTAATGATGAATACATCATCAGCTGCAGTTCACCTTTCGAAGACGCTAAAGTCTGCACGACAGGTGAATCCATAGCTGACGACATTCTTGCTATTCAGAAAGAAGGAAACCACGGCACCGTAGTCATCGGACGCCGAGACATAAGTAAAGAAGAAGAGTTCCTCTTCGGAAGTGTTTCAAGTGACCTGCTCCGCCAGTTTACCGACTGTGCTCTCTGGGTGGTTAACTCTAAGGGTGAGTAACCAGCCTTACATATCATATGCCTAGTACGTTTGGTTAATTCAAACGTACTAGGGTGTGTTTCTTAATTCATTAAAGAAACACACCCTAGGCATACATCTACTTAAAAAGTCACAGTAACGGCTGAAGAAGCACGTTTAGCTTTGGCTTTAGCCTTCTCAATACCTTCATCAAGGGCAAGTGCAACACCAAGACGACGTCGTCCCTGCACTTCTGCTTTACCAAAAATAAGAAGCTGGGTCTCCGGCTCACTCAATGCTTTATCAAGCCCTGAGAATGTCGCCCCTGTGCCATGTCCTTCCACCAGAACAACGCTAGATGCCGCTGCACCACGCTGAGTGATTTCCGGAATCGGAAGTCCGAGGATAGCACGGGCATGCAAAGCAAATTCACTCAAGTTCTGTGAAATAACAGTCACAAGACCTGTGTCGTGTGGACGTGGTGAAACTTCGCTGAAGATCACATCGTCACCTTTAATGAAAAGCTCTACCCCGAAAATACCAAATCCGCCTAATGCATCTGTTACAGTGCGGGCGATCTCCCGTGCACGTTCCAGCGCAATGGCGGACATAGGCTGCGGCTGCCATGACAACCGATAATCCCCATCTTCCTGATAGTGACCAATCGGATCGCAAAAACTGGTTCCACCGGCATGACGAACAGTCAGAAGTGTAATCTCGTAATCAAACTTTACGAAGCCTTCAATAATGATTCGTCCACCACCGGTACGTCCGCCTTCCTGCGAATATGTCCATGCGGATTCTATATCTGCTTCTGTTTTGACGGTGCTCTGCCCTTTACCGGAAGAACTCATAACCGGCTTAACTACGCACGGCATACCAACTTCTGCCACAGCAGCGCGGTATTCTTCTTCGGTATCAGCAAAACGGTAAGGGGAAGTCGGCACACCAAGGTCTTCTGCTGCCAAGCGGCGAATACCTTCACGGTTCATGGTGAGCCAAGTTGCTTTAGCAGTTGGAACAACTGTTACGCCTTCTTTTTCAAGTTCGAGAAGAGTATCAGTTGCAATTGCTTCGATTTCAGGAACGATTAAATCCGGCTGTTCCTTTTTCACTACATCCCGCAACGCTTTGCCATCAAGCATATTGATAGCATAAGAGCGATGAGCAATCTGCATGGCGGGAGCATTCTCGTAACGATCAACCGCAACAACTTCCGCACCAAGGCGCATTGCCTCAATGGCTACTTCCTTACCAAGCTCACCCGAGCCAAGTAACAAAATCTTAGTTGCAGAATGAGTTAAGGGGGTTCCAATAGATGCCATGTCGCTGCTCCTGTCAAATTAGGGAATCACTATGACTGTATTTACTGGTGCACAATGCACCTTTTCTGCGGGGGGTTTGTCATACTTTTTCACCTGTTGCAAGGGAGTGTCTGAAGTTGTCTCACTACTCATCCAACTTCGCAAAATATTCTTTAGACCATAAAAAAAGAGAATGATGTCGAGTAACTACTCGGCATCATTCTCTTTCACATTTATTACTATTTATCCCTACACAGCGACGTTGTCAGTAGCCTCTGAGTACATGGATATTGTATTTTTTCCTTCTTTTTTAGACTCGTACATGGCGGCATCAGCCCGCCTCATCAAGTCATCAGGCCCCGTCACATCCTCATTCCAGTCAGCAATACCGATACTTGCCTTCACATACACTCTACTGCCGCATTCTAAAACAACAGGAGTTTCAAACGACGTAAGGATCTTAAATGCAATCTCTTCTGCCTTATCAGTGGTCGGCATACTTTCTAGAAGGATCGCATATTCGTCCCCTCCTATTCGAGCAACCGTATCTGTAAGACGTACGTTTTTGCGGAGTACAGATGCCACATGGCGGAGCACAATGTTGCCTGACTCGTGCCCGTACCGATCGTTTACAAACTTGAAATCGTCCAAATCAATGTACATAACAGAGAACGGAACATTGCTTATTTTGGCTTTCTCACAGGCATTTTCCAATTTAATGAACATATGCGGTAAATTGGAAAGTCCTGTTAACCAGTCGTGATGCGCCAAAACTTCCAGTTCTTCTCTGTGCTCCTGACTTCGCTGAATGGATAACAATGTAAACCATAAGGTACAGCCAGTAATGAACGAAATAAGAATCCACGCTAACAAACACGTTTCATAAATTGAATCTTTGATAGCATTGAGTTTTTCAATGCTTACATGCTGCATTACAATCCATTGATACGGGCTTACAGCCACTGGCGGATAGGCTTGCTGCCCTTTGCCAATTTTTGGAGAAATAGCAAACGCAGGACTTACCGTTGCCCATGTGAACATTCCGTCCTCATTCCTAATTTGACCGGTAGCTCCCTGCTGCACCATTTTCCAAATAGTCGGATACTGCGCAGCAAAAGTTTTTTCACAAAGCTTTGTCGGATCCTTTTCAAACATAAAAGCCCAGCATGCTTCCTTATGGTCAGAAGCAAGCCAGTGCCCTTCATTATTAAGCAACATCGCATTGCTCATAATATCAGAAGCGACATCCTGAAAATGCATGAGCATTTCAGCTGCATAAAAATTAAGAACCATTAATCCCCTTCGTACACCAGTATCGTCCACAACGGGAGTCATAAAACGAATTACAGGTACGTAGGGTTTTTCTATTTTTTTATTTTCTATATTAAGATCAAGACGGGAAACATACACATCACCAACACCAAGCTTTTTTGAGGCTTTAAAATACCCACGATGTGCTTTTTGTTGCAGTGCTTCCTCTGGAACAACACGAATTCGTCCACGCTCTCGGTTAATACGAATTTGCTCATACCCCTGAGCATTTAGAAGACGTACCTGACCATATCCGCGTTTATTCTCTGCAAATGAATACAGCACACGTAAGGCGTCTTCTTTGTAAAGGCTGTAGCTGCTTATTCTGTATGACAAAATATCTGCAAGTATACGAACATCAGCAAAAGGGACGTTAAAGTCCTCCATCAGGCTTAATTTTCGAATACTTACAGCTCTATTCTGATCAATTCGTATCAACTCTTCTTTGTTGGCAACTTTCTCTTGGTAAACAGCAGTTATCGCGAGAAAGATTACATAACAGCAAACGATGAATATTAGAAAAAATGGCTTTAACAAGCGTGCCTTCAACTTCCATCCCATATACCCCCCAAAGAACTCTTAATCACATATAAGAACATATTAACAACATGTGGTTATTCTATAAAAAGATAGTAAGCACTACACAACTTAGTCAACGATACGTAAACCTTATGATATTTACAAATATGTATACAGAAACATAAATCTAAAACAAAGTAAAAACATTTACAAAAAGTAAAAAAGGCTGAATTGCAATGCAATTCAGCCTTTTATCGATACTGCTAACAATAGTTTTTCTTATAAAAACCAAAGCAAAAAATCATTCTTTGAAAAGTCTACAACTAAGAAGAATAACGCAAAGAAAAGTTGCATGAAAATAACGAGAACATACAGTATAAGTTCCTCAGATCTTTTTATTACTTCGACGAAACGGGATTCGCCATCAGCAATATCCCGTATTGCCCATAGCAAGAACATAATCCCGACGCCCCATTGCCAGTTTAAAATAATACATAGCAACGCAAAAGCCAGTGCGCAAATCGTACGCCATCTCTTTGCAAACATATTCCACTCCCTTCCTCCTGCCGGACATGCAGGGCTTTAACGCAATTACAGGATAATTGAACTATAGTACCTTCCTGCGCATCTTTCGGGCAACAAAAATACCTATTTATTCTTTAAAAAAAGCATAGTTATACCTAAAATACACGGCACACATCCTTACTAAGAACCTTCACCGCATATTTTCCTGATGAAAATTGTTGACAGCTAATCAAGCTATCGATAATAGGAACCTGTATCAATAATAAAAACATCAGGAGTTACCCATGGAAGCAAAAGTACTTGAAGCAATGAAAAACGCAGGTAAGCCTGTCCGTCCGGGTGAAGTAGCAGAAGTTTTGGGTGTAGATAGTAAGGAAGTATCCAAAGCTATTAAGAAATTAAAAGAAGCTGGTGAGATTCACTCACCGAAGCGTTGTTACTACGCTCCGACAGAATAAAATATCCGCCTGAATACGTGTCTGCCAAACCTCCTTCACCTTTGTTCGCAGCATAAGCACGTATCTAGAGCAAAAAAACAGCCTGTATCATTTCTGATACAGGCTGTTTTTTTGTATTTTTCTAACAGAGTCTATTCTTCATCAAGACGACAATGTGATGGAAGGTCTACATCGTACTGACGAATCAGCTTAGAATGTTCACGTAAAATTGCATACGTGGAGGACTTACGGAAAGAGCTGTTACGGTTAGTTCTGAACAGCAGGTTCAGATCCCAGATTGTATCAACATCGTTCCAGTCCGGAAGACGAATAAGTTCAAGGTCTTCTTTCTGAATTTTTGCAAGAGTTGCACGGTACACGTCGCGTGTAGACCAAGGAATATCGTCAAAGACTTCAGGAATGAATGTATCTTTTCTGAAACCGATCAGGTAGTAGCCGCCATCGTATGATGGGCCTACAGCTGCATCCTGTCTATCAAGATCTAAAAACGCTTTTGTAAGTAATTCCGGTGGAAAATCCGGAATATCGCTGCCGATAATCAATACACGGCGGAAACCTTCAGCAAAAGCGGACTGCATAGCGTGCTTCATACGCGCGCCAATATCGTCACCCACCTGCTCACGGTATTCGTACTGAGAGCCAAGCCAGCCCTTAAAGTCTTTTTCCGGATCTTCAGTTCCGCAAGGTGCATAACAAATACGCAGCTGTGATTCTACCTTCTCAAATCCCTTGAGCATATCCTGTACGAAATTACGGTACAATGAGGTAGCAACTTCTTCGCCAATAACTTTGGCGAGCCGTGTTTTAACATTGCCGTGATTCGGATACTTAATGAAAAAAAGAATACATGTGTCGGTCATTAAAGCTACCCCTTCATGGCGCGATACCAATGCGAAAGTGTTTGAGCAGAAACTCCTGCCCCGTATAATAAACGCAACAGCACGTTGCGTAACGTACATCTATACATACCTTCCGTCTCCCACCTGCGTGCAGATGTAGAAACCGGAGCATCAATGACTGCGATAGGTTCGTTACGTCCACGAATCCTACGCATTATCTCCACGTCTTCCATAAGTGGAACGGGAGAATATCCTGAAAGTTCTTCAAAATATGATCGTACAAAAAACTGCGCTTGATCACCGTACGGTGTACGGGTGAGCTTGTTACGCCAATTTGCCAACGCGCTTACAAGATATAAAAACCTGTTGTCGCTGGCAATGGACAAGGTAAATGCGCCCGCCTTTGCACTAACTTCTGCATGGTTGCTCTCTTTCAATGCACTCTGAATTAAATCAAAAGCACCGACAGGAAGAACCGTATCTGCATGCAGAAACAACAAAACTTCACCCGTTGCCTGTGCTGCTCCTGCATTCATCTGCGCAGCACGACCTTGAGGAGATTGTATGGAAATAACAGCGTCGTGCTCAATAGCTGCAAGTGTTGTTGCCTCTGGATCGCCATCAGCAACAATGACTTCTACAGCAGGAGCACACAGCGATTCTGCCGCACGTTGAAACACATGCGCGATGCGTTCATTAATTCCCGCAGCTTCATGCCAGACGGGTATGATTACGCTTACAGAAAAAGAGTCCATATCCCCTCAGAAACAATAGATGTATTGCCATAGTACATAGACAGCACAAAGCCTGCAAGCCGTGCCGTCCAATACTACTAAACCGTTTTATTTGCGGTTCTGTTTGTACGCATGAGTCGCAAGCCGTCCAAGTTCTTTAAGACGACTATCAACACGGCCAAACAACGAATCTTTTGTGAAAGAACCGTCTTTACGTCTGGAACCGCATTTCATGCCGGTAAGAAGCTCCAAAGCTTGCTCAATGTGTGTCACAGGGTAAATGCTGAAGAGACCTTCTTCTACCTTGTCGGCAATCTCACGTTTCAGCATCAACTGATCCACATTGTCTTTAGGCAAAATAACGCCCTGCTTGCCTGTAAGACCACGGCGGGAACAAATATCGAAGTAGCCTTCGATCTTGCGAGTTACGCCGCCTACAGCAAGAATTTCACCGCTTTGAGATACAGCACCGGTGAAAGCATACGATTGTGACAACGGCACCTCTGCAAGCGCAGAAAGCAGCGCAGCAAGTTCTGCACCGGAGGCTGAATCGCCTTCAACTCCGGCATAGCCCTGCTCAAAATATAATGAACCGGTCAGCACCAGTGGCTTGTTATGTGCAAACATACCGATGAGATAACTTTTCAGAATCATCATAGCTTTGGTATGAATAGGACCACTCAGCTCCGCATCACGTTCAAGGTCAATAACACCGCCATGCCCTACGCCTACTGTCGAGGCAATCTGATGCGGCAAACCAAATTCGAAATCACCATACATGGACACAGATAGTCCGTTAACACGACCAATTTTTTCACCCTGCATGGTTACTTTAATCAGATCGCGGTCATACTCTTCAAAGAATATTTCTTCGTACAGGTTGTTTCTGTAATGACGAGTAATCAACGTCTTATGAACGATTGAACCGTCCACAACTTTCTTTTTATCCATTGAAGCAAGCGCAGATGCTTCAATCATGATTTCTCTGACCAGAGGAAATTTGAGAGAAAGACGAGTCTGGTCTTCTACAATGCGAGAGCCGTAATCGATAACTTCTGCCATTGCTTCTTTAGTGAACGGCAACAGATCGCAGTCATCAATAATACCGGCCATACGGTGCAGGTACACACCATAGCCTTGCTTGCCTCGTGGCATAGCATCATTAAGATGCGCTTTAATCTTAAACAGTTTCGGAAAACGATCATCAGATTCAAGCAACTGTTCGTAAATTTCTTCGCCACCAATCAAGATGACTTTCAGATCGAGCAAAAGCGGCTCAGGCTCAATACCTTTTGTCTTGGTTGCTTCCTGCCCTTCTTCGCTGTCTTCGATACGAACAAGACCGGAACGAAGCGCGCGCATAAGCCCTTCCCAAGAACCATTCTGGGAAAGAATATCTTCAATATGCAATAGCAGGAATCCACCGTTTGCCTGATGCAGAGAACCGGATTTGATGAGGGAAAAGTCAGTAATCAACGCACCCATTTCGGCTTCGCGCTGAATGCAACCAAGTAAATTTGCAACTGTAGGGTGATCGTCCATAATGATCGGGGCACCCTTAGTTTCTGAATGATCAACGAACACGTTGATATCATACGGTGCAGTAGCGTCTTCGGGATGCTGTTGCTGCAAAGCTTCCGGCAAAGACAATGGAGCATTTGACGTTTCTTTCGGCAACAACGCTTCAACGTGCTCTAAAATATCTGCCTTTGAAGCTTTGAAAAAATCTGCAAGCGGTTCACTGTGGCAACATTCTTCGTATTGTTTAATGACCGGCTGCAACAGTTCATCAAGAACTTCTGTAGTCAGTTCATTATCTAAATTTTTCTCTTTGGTACGAAGGCCCTGTTCAGCATTGCTCATATTGCGGAGCAAAGCGTTCAGCGCCTGAAGAAGCTTGTCACCCTTTGACTTCAAACTCTTTTTCAAAACAGAATCAATACGTTCGAACTCATCTTCTGAAAGACGCTTACCATCAATAAGCGGATACAGTGTAATACTGCCCTGCTCATCAAGATCCATATGGAAGCCTTCTTTGCCTGCAATAGAGTCCATCTCTTTGAACAAGGAATCTCGCTCTTCAGCGAACTGATCCATAATAATCGTACGTTTCTTTAAGTAGCTGTCGCTTTCAAAACGTTTTGGCAGTTCTTTACGTACATTGGAGATAGCCTGAGAAAAATCCTGTTTCAGCGAGCGTCCTTTGCCTGCCGGAACGGTGAGCAAAATCGGTGCATCTGGATCTTCAAAGTTATTCACGTACAGCATATCTGGCGGAACAGGCAAAGCTTTTGCCCTCTCGCGCAAAAATTCTTGCAACATGTAGTTGCGACCAAGGTTTGCGCTCCCTGCCAAAAAGATATTGTAGCCGATATCTTTTATGTGCAGTGCAAGTTCGAGCGCCTGCATTGCCCGGGGCTGGTGGGCATGAAAGCTGGTTGCATCTAATTTAATATCGGTGCTGCTTTTGTACGGAATGTGAGAAAGCGCGAGTTTGGCGCGCAATTTCTTGGCAGAAAGAGGCCGGATCTTGCTCATGGTGCTCCAGTTATTATTGGTAACTGATTTGAGATTTGATAAATATCGAACGAGTATTGGAATACGTCGCGGCTAGCCTACAAAGTCGCGTGCTGTACCTATTGTAAACATACCTGTTTGATATTTGAATGTCACTACAAGGGTTTCTAAATGTTCTTTTCATACCACCCTCAGACACTGCAACTACTTTTGCACTTAGTTAGTGCATAAATACCACTTGTACATCGTACACAAAAACGCACGTGAATAAAAGAAAGACCCAAACACGCAGGACGTGTTTGGGTCATACTATCTATGGGAAGCACTGTCCCCATGCAGCTTATTTCTTCAACTGCATATCGCAGTCAGAAAAAGTATCTCTCACGCGTGCAGAAAAAACTCCTTACCCGCCAGAGACAAAAGACTACAATCTAGTCCTAGCGCATGGTTTCTTCAGCAGCTTCTACAACATGCTCAACGGTGAAACCGAAGTGCTTGAAGAGTTCGCCTGCCGGTGCAGATTCACCAAAGGTGGTCATGCCGATTACGCGACCTGCAAGGCCAACGTATTTGTACCAGAAGTCAGCCGCTGCTGCTTCAACAGCAACACGAGCTGTAACAGAAGAAGGCAGAACGCTTTCTTTGTATGCAGCATCCTGTGCGTCAAATACGTTAGTACAAGGCATGGAAACAACACGAACCTTACGGCCTGCGGTGGTGAGACGGTCGTATGCTTCTGCAACGAGACCAACTTCAGAACCGGAAGCGATAAGGATACACTCAGGAGTGCCTTCGCAATCACGAAGTACGTAGCCGCCACGTTTAACGTTGGCGAGAGCTTCTTCAGTACGTTCCATGAACGGCAGAGTCTGACGGGACATGGACAAACAAGAAGGAGCAGTCTTTGTTTCGACACCGGATTTCCATGCTTCGATGGATTCAACGGTGTCACAAGGACGCCATACGTGGCAGTTAGGGATCAAACGCAGACTTGCAAGATGTTCTACTGGCTGGTGAGTAGGACCGTCTTCACCAAGACCGATGGAATCATGGGTGAGTACCCAGATAGTACGGATGCCCATGAGAGCGGAAAGACGAATTGCGTTTCTTGCGTAGTCAGAGAATACGAGGAAGGTACCAGCGTAAGGAATGATACCGCCGTGCAGTGTCATACCGTTCATCATAGCACCCATGCCGAACTCACGAACACCGTAGGACATGTAGTTGCCGTTCCAGTGATCTTTAAAGAGCAGCTCGTACTGATCCCATTTGGTGCCTACAGAACCGGTAAGGTCTGCAGAACCGCCAAGGAGTTCAGGCATTGCAGGGCCGAAGGCGTTAAGAGCAACCGGGGAATCTTTACGGGTTGCAGCAGATTTAGCAGCAGCGTTAGCTGTATCAATTGCTTTCTGTGCAAGAGCTTCGAAAGATTCAGGAAGGTCACCAGCCATGCGGCGGATAAATTCTTTAGAAAGTTCAGGATGTGCAATCTGGTAGCTTGCAAACATGCCGTCCCATTCTTTTTCTGCTGCTGCACCACGCTCACGAGCGTTCCATGCATCAGCAATGTCAGCTGGGATATCAAATGCAGGATGGTCCCAACCGATTTCTTTACGGGTAGCTGCAATCTCGTCATCACCAAGAGGTGCGCCGTGAGTTGCTGCGGTGCCCTGTTTGTGTGGGGAACCGAAGCCGATGATGGTGCGGCAACAGATAAGAGAAGGTTTCTCAGTTTCTGCTTTAGCTTCTTCAACAGCTTTTTTGATTGCTTCAGGGTTGTGACCGTCAACGTCACAAACAACATGCCAACCGTACGCTTCGTAACGGGCACATGTGTCTTCGTTGAACCAGTGCCCAACTTTGCCGTCAATGGAGATACCGTTATCATCCCAGAATGCGATGAGTTTACCGAGACCTAAGGTGCCGGCAAAAGAACATGCTTCGTGAGAAATACCTTCCATCATACAACCGTCACCCATGAATGCATAGGTGTAGTGGTCTACAACGTCAAAGCCATCGCGGTTGAAGTGGGCAGCAAGTGTTTTTTCAGCAACTGCCATACCAACTGCGGTAGCAATACCCTGACCAAGAGGGCCAGTAGTGGTTTCAATACCCGGGGTCATACCGTATTCTGGATGACCTGGAGTTTTTGAACCCATCTGGCGGAAATTTTTAATATCTTCGATGCTCAGGTCGTAACCGGAGAGGTGCAACAAAGAGTAGATAAGCATTGAAGCGTGGCCGTTAGACAGTACAAAGCGGTCACGGTCAGCCCATGCAGGGTTGCTTGGGTTATGCTTAAGAAAGTCGTTCCACAGAACTTCAGCAATATCTGCCATGCCCATTGGCGCGCCTGGGTGGCCAGAATTTGCTTTCTGTACAGCGTCCATGCTTAAAGCACGAACAGCATTTGCGAGGTCTTTACGAGACGGCATCGTTTCCTCCAAAAGAATGGATGCAATAAATTTTTTCCAACTGGTTGCTGAGGCAGTCGATAGACATTAATCGCCGCCATGACAACCACTGATAACAATTTTCAAAAAGTCCGCTATGCGTTGCGGGCTATTTCTTCAAACGTCTTCAAGCGTTCAGCGTACGGTGGGAAACCAAAAAATGCAGAACCGGATACAAGCACATCTGCGCCATTACGTACCAATTCTGCAGTGTTATTAGGATCAACACCGCCATCAACCTGAATAAGGGTTGAAAGACCACGCTGTTTGATCATGCCGGAAAGTTCTGCAACCTTGCGCATGCTGAATGGAATAAATTTCTGTCCGCCGAAGCCCGGGTTAACACTCATAATGAGTACCATGTCCAGTTCGTCGAGAACATAATCAAGAACAGAAAGAGGAGTATGCGGATTAAGAGCAACACCAGCCTGTGCACCTTTGCGCTTAATTTCCGCAATGGTACGTTCAAGGTGGTGAGTAGCTTCAGCATGAACAACAACCATGTCTGCACCGGCATCCACAAAGTCGTCTACGTAGCGCTCTGGCTGCTGAACCATCAGATGCACATCGAAAAAGAGGTTACTCTCTTTACGCAGGCGCTTGATGATTGGTGCTCCGAGAGTAATATTAGGTACAAACATGCCATCCATGACATCCCAGTGTACCCATTTAAGTCCTGCCTGTTCGAGTGCCTGTAATTCTTCAGCAAGTCTGCCGAAGTCAGAAGACAATAACGAAGGTGAAAGGATCATAGTTATGTTCTCTGTGGCTTTCGCCGGTTATGGTGCTATGTTGGTGCGCTTGTCCACTACGGACGAACCACACAAAAAGACGGGTGCATCAGCGACGCCCCGTTAAAAGCATATCACGGAGTGATGTGAGCTCTGTTATTATCTCCTCAACATCAACAGCACCAGTCGTCTCTTGCCCTAGCAAAAGAGTCTCAGTGCCGCTCCCCGTACAAAAAGCCTCTATCTCCGGCCCGGGTTGTTCCGGACCGGTGATAGAGCCATACATTTCTTCATATTGACCAAGCACCTTTCGGGCACCTTCAATGGTCAATCCGCGTTCGTAAAGCAAATGCCGTACCGCCCGAAGCAGAAGCACGTTCTGTTCGGAATACATACGCTGTCCCTTTTGGGTGCGTATAGGGATAAGCTGTTTAAATTCTGTTTCCCAAAACCGTAGCACGTACGGCTTTAAGTTAAGCAGGGTAGCAGCCTCTCCGATACGATAGATCTTTGCTTTCATACGTCTCCCTGCAGAGCTGTTTGCTAACTAGATGCGAACAGGCAATGCGTTTTCGAGAGATTTAACCACCTTTTTACGCTCTTTGTCCACATCCTTATCTTTTAATGTCTTAGAACTATGACGGAAAGTAAGGCGGAAGGTCAAATTGCGTGTTTCTTCAGCATCTTCTGAAGATTCAGGCACGAACACGTCGATCAGTTCCATCTTTTCAAGAAGTGGCAACTTAGTAGCTGCAACCTGATCAAAGATAGACTGAACATTAAGAGTAATCGGAGCGATTACAGTGATGTCGTTCCAAGCAGACTGGTGCACAGGAAGGCCTTTAAACTTAATGCAGCTTGCTACATACAGTTTGCTCAGCATATCTGTGTCGAGGTCTGCAAACCAGACATCTTTTTTAGCGTTGTAGGCATCAGCAATTTCAGGGTTGATTCTGCCGATAGTTCCGACCTTATGGCCGCTCGCTACAACGTCTACAGCTGGAGACATCCATGCATGGGACTCTGCAAGAGTGAAGCTAACCTCACCAGCGTGCAGGTGTGCAAGAAGATGTTCTACACAGCCTTTAATATCAGCATACTCTGCTTCAGAAGCCATACGCGGGTACGCAGAATCAAAACGATCACCGTAGAACAGAATGTTCAGACGACCGGATTCACGTACAGTTGTATCACTTGTTTCATCAGCTTCAAAGATATGCGCAAGTTCAAACAGGCGCAGACCAGTGTTGCCGTGACCCAAGTTGTGACGAAGGTTCTGCAAAAGACCCGGAGCAAGCTCAGTACGCATTGCATCCTGCTCAGAGGAGAGCGGGTTCATGATAGTAATGCGGTTGTCTTTCGGCAGATTAAACAGATCAAGATCTGCATGACCAACAAAGGAGTAGTTGATTGCTTCGTTAAGACCGAGACCGCAGCCCCAGCGCTTAATGAGAGACCAAAACTCGTATTCGTTGCAATCGTCGTTACGTGCTTCGAGAGTACGTTTTACCTGAGGAAGAATAGGCTCGATACGGTCCATGCCGTATACGCGCGCTACTTCTTCAATGAAGTCTACTTCACGCTCGTAGTCGAGACGGTTGCTAGGAGGTACGATAGTCCAGTTTGCTGTATCGGAACCGGAAATAGTACAACCAAGCTTTTCAAGAGTAGCTTTGCAGAAAGAATCTTCTACATCTACACCGAGAAGGTCACGACAGCGCTGCGGGCGGAACTGAAGCTCAGGAGCAATCCAAGGCTTAGGCTCTGCTTTACAAACGCCTTTGCGGATTGTTGCGCCAGTGAGTTCGGCAAGCATTGCTGCTGCACGATCCATTGCCTGTGGGCAATTTAACTGGTCAACACCACGTTCAAAGCGGAAAGAAGCATCAGATGAGAGAGCAAGGCGACGAGCGATACGACGCACTGATGCCGGATGGAACACAGCAGCTTCGAGGAATATACGTGTAGAACCATCATGGATTTCGCTGTTAGCGCCACCCATAACACCAGCAAGAGCAACGCTTCTGCTGCCGTCTTTGATCAGGAGGTCTGTTGCTTTAAGTGTGCGTTCCTGCTCATCAAGAGTAGTAAACTTTTCACCTTCAGCAGCAGTATCCACAACAATCTTTCCACCTTCAAGGCGATCAAGATCGAATGCGTGGAGAGGCTGACCAAAGCCCATCATAATGTAGTTGGTTACGTCTACAATATTAGAGATAGGACGTAATCCCACAGCTACGAGACGGTAACGCATCCATGCAGGAGACTGACCAATGGCAGCGCCTTCAAGAATACGACCGTAGTAGCAGTAACATTTATCTGCATCGGCAATTTCGATTGCAACTTCTTCAGAGCAATCAACGCCGGATTCAACAAGATTGTACTCAGGAACGGTGAGCGGCAGATCAAAAGCAAGAGCAACCTCACGAGCAACACCAAGGACGCTCAGAGAGTCTGCACGGTTAGGAGTGATGGAAATATCCAGCACTTCTTCATCAAGCTTAAGAGACTCAACAAGGTTTGCACCCGGCACGAGTCCTTCAGGAAGCTCCATGATGCCATCATGTTCGTCTGAAAGACCAAGCTCACGCTCGGAACAAATCATGCCGAAGGATGGAATACCGCGAAGTTTTGTCTTTTTAATCTTAGTGCCGTCAGGCATTACAGAGCCAACTTTAACTACAGCAACTGTCAGTCCTTTACGAACGTTCGGTGCACCGCAGACAATAGTCAAAGGCTCTTCATCGCCGACTTCAACCTTACACACAGAAAGTTTTTCTGCTTCAGGGTGTTTCTCACACTCAACAACGTGACCGATAACCATTGGCTTAATGCCTTCAAATGGACGAATTACTTCTTCCACTTCAAGACCAAGCATGGTCAGCGCGTCGTCAAGTTCCTGAATTGTTCCGGTAAACGGAACAAACTCTTTCAACCAGTTGATACTTAAAAGCATGGTACTATTCTCCCCTGCTAGATGAACTGGTTAAGGAAACGCACATCGTTCTCGAAGAACATGCGGAGGTCGCCAATGCCGTACTTGAGCATTGCAACACGTTCCACACCAAGACCGAAAGCAAAACCGGTGTATTTTTCCGGATCGTAGCCAACTTTCTTGAACACTTCAGGATCGACCATGCCACAGCCAAGGATTTCAACCCAACCGGTCTGCTTACAAACACGACAAGGCTGACAGTCCACTTCACCTTCACCACCGCACATGCAGCAAGAAATATCTACTTCTACGCTAGGCTCGGTAAACGGGAAGAAGCTAGGGCGGAAACGAACTTTTGTTTCCGGTCCAAACACTTCCTGCAAGAAGGCTGTAAGAGTACCGCGAAGCTCTGCAAGGCTTACTTTTTCGCCAACCAGCAGACCTTCGATCTGGTGGAACATAGGTGTGTGTGTAATGTCGGAATCACGACGGTACACTTTACCCGGTGCGATAATAGCAAGCGGTGGCTTCTGCTTAAGCATGGTACGTGCCTGCATTGGGGATGTGTGTGTACGCAGAAGAATATTATCTGTTACGTACAGGGTATCCTGCATGTCACGCGCCGGATGCTCTGGAGGCAGATTGAGCGCTTCAAAGTTATAAAAATCGTTCTCAACTTCAGGACCGGTTACAATGTCGTAACCAAGACCTTTGAAGATGTCACAGATCTCTGTCATTACCTTAGTAACAGGGTGCAATGAACCCTGCCAAGGCATACGTCCCGGCATGGAAGGGTCAAACTTGGCAAGCTTGTCCGCTTCTTCTGCACTTTCCAGTTTGGTTTTGCATGCATCAAGCAAACCAGTAAGTTTGCCTTTTACGATGTTTGCGGTTTTACCAACTTCCGGACGTTCTTCTGCTGACAGTTCTGGAAGACGTTGCATGATCTGCGCGAGTTTACCCTTTCGGCCCAAAAAGGCTACACGCAAATCTTCCACTACGGTTAACGAAAAAGCCTGATCCAGGCCGCTGTTAAGCTCCTGAACCAGGCTTTCTAATTCATGTATCAGGCTCATATACCTGAAACTGCTACTTAGCTCAGCTTAGCTTTTGCGATTTCGCAAAGCTGTGCAAAGTGCTCTTTTTCGCGAACTGCAAGGTCAGCAAGGACCTTACGGTTCAGTTCAATGCCAGCCAGGGCCAGGCCGTGCATGAACTTGCTGTAGGAAAGACCGTTCAAACGGGAACCTGCGTTGATACGCAGAATCCAAAGACGACGAAACTCACGTTTCTTAGTCTTACGGTCACGGTAAGAATATACTAATGCATTTTCTACTGCTTCACGTGCGGTACGGTACAATTTAGAACGACCACCACGGAAACCTTTAGCCATCTTCAAATATTTCTTATGGCGACGATGGGCCGCCAAGCCTCTCTTGACTCGCATGGATACCCTCCAGGGTCTTTGTCACTCCGTGAGGCGAGAGAACTGCCAACGGAGCGCGTAAAAAAGTTATGTACTAAGTTGATATCGTCTTATGCGTATGGAAGCATACGACGAACAGCTTTCTCGTTGCTTTTATCAACAATAGCAGACTGACCGAGGTTCATTTTACGCTTAGCACTTTTCTTTGTCAGGATGTGACGAAGGTTCTGCTTGCGACGTTTGAACTTGCCGGTACCAGTCAAAGAAAAACGCTTTGCAGCGCCACGTCTGGTTTTAATCTTTGGCATGTTAATCTCCTTACCGTTATTGCTGTACTGTCATTCTACAGCGTAACGACAGCACGCGAGAGAAAACCCCCTGCAATACAGGGAGTTTTCAAAAAATTCCTCTGAGCAAAGCGCAGAATAACAAGTATGACTACGCGAAACGGGGATATTGCTCCAAATCAATCACAAAATCAAGTCAGAATGCTTATTTCTTTGCAGTCGGTACCAGCAACATGTGCAAGGTACGTCCTTCGGAACGTGGCATCTGATCTACTTTTGCGATATCTTTGGTATCCTCCATAGCCCGTTCCAATATTGTAAGCCCGCGATCTTTATGAACGATTTCACGTCCACGGAAGAACACAGTAACTTTACAACGGTCACCGGCTTCGAGGAAGCGACGAATGTGCTTGAGTTTGGTCTGGTAATCATGCTCGTCAGTTTTTGGACGAACTTTGATTTCTTTAACCTGAACTACAGCAGCATTTTTCTTTGCTTCCTGTTTCTTCTTCTTTAGCTCAAACTTGTACTTACCATAGTCCATAATTTTACAGACTGGTGGTTCAGCACTAGCGGCTACCTCTACGAGGTCGAGTCCTTTTTCTTTGGCGATGTCGATGGCCTGGTTTCTTCCAAGAATACCCAGCTGCTCACCTGTTTCACCAATAACACGAACCTCACGCGCACGAATTTGTTCGTTGCGCTTTGTCATATCCTGCGGCTCTTGCCTACGATACTTAGGAAAAGCGATAGCTTAACCCTCCGCTTTTAAACGGTTCTTCACAATCAGCTTTAATAAGCTCTGCCACTTCCGAAACGGATTTCAGACCAAGGTTTTCGCCCTTACGCATGCGTACGTTCACACCTTGCTCTTCAATCTCTTTATCCCCGATAACTAGCATATACGGGATCTTAGAAACCTGGGCTTCACGAACTTTGTAGCCCAGCTTTTCATTACGAGTATCTGCCTCAACGCGGATGCCTTCTTTAAGAAGTTCCGCTTTGATTTTTTCTGCAAATTCGTTGTGTGCATCAGTAACAGTCAACACGCGAGCCTGCATCGGTGCAAGCCAAGTCGGGAATGCACCAGCGTAGTGTTCAGTCAAAATGCCGATAAAGCGTTCAACCGAACCAAGGATAACGCGATGGACCATTACAGGACGGTGGCGTTCACCATCTTCGCCGACGTACCCCAAGTCAAAGCGTTCTGGCAAGGTAAAATCACACTGAACGGTAGCACATTGCCATTCTCTGTCAAGGCAGTCACGAAGCTTAACGTCAATCTTAGGTCCGTAAAATGCCCCATCACCTTCGTTAATCTCGTAAGGAAGATCAATGACTTTGAGCGCTTCAACCAAAGATTCTGTTGCCAGATCCCAGTCAGCGTCTTCGCCAATGGATTTTTCAGGACGGGTGGAAAGCTCAAGCGAGTATTCAAAACCAAAAACATTCATAATGTCTTTAACAAAGTTAAGAACACCAACAATCTCTTCCTGAAGTTGGTCAGGGCGGCAAATAATATGAGCATCATCCTGAGTGAACTGACGTACACGCATAAGACCGTGCAAAACGCCGGACTTTTCGTGACGGTGAACTACACCAAGCTCAAAGTAGCGCATTGGAAGGTCACGGTAGCTGCGCATGTGAGACTTATAAATAAGCATGTGCGCAACACAGTTCATAGGCTTAACGCCATATGGTACATCATCGATTTCGGTGAAGTACATATTTTCACGGTAGTTATCGTAATGGCCGGAACGTTCCCAAAGCTCACGCTTAAGAATCTGTGGTGCCTGTACGATATCGTAACCGCGTTTTAAATGCTCTTTACGTTCGAAGTCTTCAAGGATGGTACGGACAAGAGCACCTTTTGGATGCCAGTAAGCCATACCAACGCCGCCTTCTTCCTGAAAGCTAAAGAGGTCAAGCGCAGCACCGAGTTTACGGTGATCGCGTTTTTTCGCTTCTTCAAGACGATGAAGGTACTTTTTCAACTCTTTAGGGTCAGCAAAAGCGGTACCGTAAATACGGGAAAGCATCTGGTTCTTTTCATCACCGCGCCAGTAAGCACCAGCAACAGACATGAGTTTGAACGACTTAACGTATCCGGTAGTAGGAAGATGTGGACCGCGACAAAGGTCTGCAAATTCGCCATGACGGTAGATTGATACTACGTCGTCATCAACGGCATCGATAAGCTCAAGCTTGTAGCTTTCGCCCATATCTGCAAACAACTTCTTCGCTTCATCCTTGGAAACAACTTCGCAAGTAAATGGAGCGGCCTCGCGGATGATCTTAGTCATTTCCGCTTCGATTGCTTCAAGGTCTTCCGGTGAGAACGGACGCTCTACGTCAAAGTCGTAGTAGAAGCCATTTTCAATGGAAGGACCAATAGTAACCTTAGCAGAAGGGAACAGACGTTTTACTGCATCAGCCATAATGTGTGCAGTGGAGTGTCTGAGCAGATCAAGACCTTCCGGCGTGTCCACGTAGACAGGCGTGATCTCTTCACAGCCCGTCGGAATAGTTGCTGTGAGATCAAGCGTTGTCGTGCCGCACTTTGCAGCCAACACAGTCTTGAATTTTTTACCGCTGAGTACTTCTCTCAGGGCATCACGGAAGCTTGCATCTGCTGCTACCTCTACAACTTGTCCTTCAATAGACACGTTCACGATGGCATCTCCTGAAAATTTTCGATATATATAAAAAAAAGGGAGGCTATCGCCTCCCTACAATCCGTCAGTGTTGGTAGGCACGAGCAGTATCGAACTGCTGACCCCTACCATGTCAAGGTAGTGCTCTACCACTGAGCTACGCGCCTACACCGTTACGGCGAAGATGGTATTTACGCATTCCCAACTCACTCGTCAAGAAGAAAAAATATACTTTTTCCTTTTTTCTTGCAAGCAAACGACAATTAGATGCGCGGGAAACGCTGAGTACACCCTATATAATGTCCCTCACAATGGGAACATGAGAAATTCAATACGATAAAAGTAACACCGCAAAAAATGTTTTTTTGCGCACTACCCATGTTTTTTGACTCGCGTCACAGAATAAAACACATGGGATAGGTAGGTTGCATTCAACGGCAACGAACTTCCTTCTTACATCACCTTTTTTGATGAATTGCTTTCCAGTTGCTGTTAGATGAGATAAACAAAAATTTCCTATACCATACGAGGTGTACCAGTATGTTAGAATTCTTCAAAAAGCTTTTCAAATCAGACGAAGCAACTCAAGTAAATGTACCTTCAAAGGAGTTATCTATGTTCTGTAACCAGTGTGAGCAGACAGCCAAAGGCATCGGCTGTGATAAAATCGGCGTATGCGGCAAAAAAGCAGACGTCGCAGCCCTTCAAGATCTCACCGTTTACGCACTTCGCGGCCTTGCTCTTGCAGCGCTTAAAAAAGGTGACAGCAGCAACAACCTTGGCCACTTTACTGCCAAGATGCTCTTTACAACACTTACTAACGTAAACTTCGCTCCAGAAGATTTTCAGAAATACATCAACGAAATCGTTGCACACCGTAAAGCTCTCGATACTCACTTCCAGAGCGGTCCGGGCGCATTTGAGCCAGCAGAAACCATTGAAGGTTTAATCGCTCAGGGTGAAACTCACTCAACAAAAGATTTCGATGCTGATGAAGATATCCGTTCAGCTAAACAGCTTCTCATTTACGGTATGAAAGGTCTTTGTGCCTACGTAGATCACGCTGGCGTTCTTGGTCAGCAGGACTCTTCAGTATATCACTTCATCTACACCGGCCTTGCTGCAGGTTACGATGGTGAAGAACGCAATCTTGAAGCATGGCTAGGTCTCTGCCTCAAATGTGGTGAAGTTAACCTTCGTGCAATGGAACTTCTTGATACTGCTAACACCGGTACATTCGGTCACCCAGAGCCTACAGAAGTACCTCTCGGTCACGTACCAGGTAAAGCTATCCTCGTTACCGGTCACGATCTTCAGGACCTCTTCCTCCTTCTCAAGCAGACTGAAGGAAAAGGCATCAATATTTACACACATGGTGAAATGCTCCCATGTCACGCATACCCAGAGCTCAAGAAGTTTGATCACTTCTACGGCCACTTTGGTACTGCATGGCAGAACCAGCATAAAGAATTCCCTGAGTTCCCTGGTGCAATCCTCTTTACAACTAACTGCATCCAGAAACCTCAGGACGTTTACAAAGACAACGTATTCACAACTGGTCTCGTTGGCTGGCCTGGTCTTACCCACATTGGCCCCGGCAAAGATTTTACTCCAGTTATCGAACGCGCTCTCGCACAGCCTGGCTTTACTGAAACAACAGAAAAAGGCAGCGTACTTTGTGGCTTCGGTCATAACACCGTAATGAGTGTTGCAGACAAAGTAATCGAAGGCGTTAAAGCCGGTTCAATTCGTCACTTCTTCCTCGTTGGCGGCTGTGATGGCGCAAAACCTGGCCGTAACTACTACACTGAGTTCGTAGAAAAAGCTCCAGAAGACACCGTAATTCTTACTCTTGCTTGTGGTAAATTCCGCTTCTTTGATAAGAAACTCGGCGACATCGGCGGCATTCCACGTCTCCTCGACATTGGTCAGTGTAACGATGCATACTCTGCAATCCAGATTGCAATCGCTCTTGCTGGCGCATTCGAATGCGGCGTAAACGAACTTCCATTGTCCATGATCCTGAGCTGGTACGAGCAGAAGGCTGTTGTTATTCTTCTCACCCTTCTCTCTCTCGGTATCACCGACATCCGCCTTGGGCCTACACTTCCAGCATTCATCAGTCCGAACATCCTTAACGTTCTGGTAGAGAACTACGGTATCAAACCTATCTCCACTCCAGACGAAGATCTCAAAGCTATCCTCGGATAGTGTCCTAAGCACGAAGGCCCCTCTCGCATTACGCGGGAGGGGCTTTTACTTACTGCCCCCCCTGTCAACCTGTCAGCCTGTCATGAACCAGCAACCTCTGTGCTGCTTTATGACGGATTGACAGCTTAAAAATAAGCATAGCGATTTTCAGCTTTCCTTTCTCGCTTTTGGGAACACCCAACTCCCCAAGTTCCCATGTCCGGTACGCTTGCTATGATATGTAAATGCAATCGTGCTGGAGCTTAAAAAAACAAACTGTCACTTTGATGACGTCTAATTATTCAGCAATATGATAAGACTCTTCTTAGAAGCCGTTACCTCCTTGCGAGGCGATTTCAACTTTCGTTATTTTTAATGATGTTGTATTCACCTCTTGGCTATCAGTGATAAAGCGCCCTGTGGCAACGTACAGGGCGCTTTTTCTATGCCTATATCTGTTGAAATCACTTGAGATCACACCACAAAAACAACTCTTATGAGCTTTATAGCTTTTTTTAACTTCTCCTGAACATTGTTCATGCGATACGAGTTGCAGATTGTGCTGCCCCCTTTGTCCTCATACAGCATAAAAGTATTTAGACCCAACGGTTCATCATCAATGACATGATGAGGAGATTCTACATTGAAACATTCACAAGCAATTCACGCAGGACAGGCCATATACACAAAACCTGTCCTTTCCTTATACGATATATGGGTACTTGGCGTTTCCAACTCATTCATCTGGCGTTGCCCGACCAAACACCTACGTCATCACTTTCGTAAACACGTTACACTGAACCACCTTGATGTCGGCGTCGGCACCGGCTACTTCCTCGACAAATGCCTGCTCGAACAAAAACGTCGCCTTGCCCTGCTAGACTTAAACAACACAAGTCTCGAAACCGCAGCAGCACGCGTTAAACGCTTCAACCCAGAAGTATATCAAGCAAACATTCTTGCACCGCTTAACCTGCCATGCGCAAAATTTGAATCCATAAGCATTAACTACCTCTTCCATTGCCTCCCCGGAGCAATCAAAGAAAAAGCCGTGCTTCTGGACACTCTTTCAGAGTACCTGCACGACGGTGGTAAAATATTCGGCTCAACTATCCTGAGCCACGGCGTACGCCAGAACTTTGCCGCACAAAACCTTATGGCTTTCTACAACAAAAGAGGCATCTTCTCCAACAATCGCGATTACCGAAACGGACTACGCGATGTGCTGGAGTCACGCTTCTCCAATGTTAAAATTGAAGTCAAAGGTTGCGTTGCCATGTTCAGCGCACGCAAAGACGATAGATAGCAACAAACGAAAAAAGAGCATCCTTAACTAGGGTGCTCTTTTTTTGTGTCTTCGACGTTTTTTTCTTTTTCTTTTTCTTTTTTTGCCTGCGCCGCTTGAGTTTTTTGTGCCTTCGGCGAGTCTCCGACGGGCAAGGGCTCTGCCTCCACAAGGGACTGGCGTCCGTAGCACTCGTTCCTCGTGAACGGCTACTGGCGCAAGCACTCGCGAGAGGAACGTCCTCTCGACTACGATTAGCGAAACATCTTTTCCGTGAATATTCTCACGTGGCTTAACGTCACGTGAACAACAAAAAAGGCTGCCCTAATATTTTAAGACAGCCTTTACAAATTTCTAGAAAGGTAGTGGAGCATAAGCCGCGAGCCTACACAAAAAACGTGCTGACCTCGCTAATAAAAGTTTTAGGAGATTCTTAAGAAGCCCTTTTCCCAAAAGGGTTCTTAAGCCGCCGGAGGCAAACACCGTAGGTTCTTAAAGTCCCGCTGACAAGCGCCGTCGGAGACAACATAACTTAAACATCCGCTCCAAAACTTGCTAACACTTGTTCAACAACGAGATCGATCTTCTCGTCTGTCAGACCAAGCACGTTGCCGGTTTCCAACTGTCGTGCTGCGAGAGAAGATAGGTACGGCATGGAAACCACTTGCTTGGGGAGTCCTTCAAGCTGGGGGAGTTTTGGTGTTTCTATGTCAGAACGATTAAGAACAAGAACTTGTTTATTCAATCCTAGATCTGCTGCCATTGCGCCCACATCGGCAGCAGTTTGCAATCCGCGCATACTTGGTTCGGATACCACAACAAGACCGTCTACGTGTGCAACGGTTCCGCGCCCTAAATGCTCCACTCCTGCTTCCAAATCTACGAGCACCCAATCGTTTCTTTCGAGAACAAGGTGCGCGAGAATGGCTTTAAGAAGTGTGTTGGCAGCACAGGCACAACCGCCTCCGGCTCCTGTCACAGTACCCATCACAAGCAGACGTTTTGATCCGGCAGTTGTACCTTGTTCAATGTCTCCTGTAACTGGAAGCTCTACGGAAAGAGCCTCCGGCAAGTCACTAACTTCAGGATTCAAAGTGAACATGCTGGTATTTTCTTGTCGAATCCGCTCGCGAATCAAATCTTCACGGTGAATAAGGGCTTCTGGTAGACTACTTCGGTCAATCCCACAGGCTTCGCCTAGAGAAAGTGCTGTGTCGGCGTCTACCAGCCACACATTCTGCCCTTTTCGGGCAAGATAATCTGCCATCCATGCGGTAAGGGTAGTTTTACCCACGCCACCTTTGCCTGCAAATGCTAACTTCATTCTACATTATCTCCCATGCCGTACCGAAAAAGCAGCTAACGTAGTGCGGGGGATGCAGCACCGCACTACGTTAAGCCGTACTTTACTTATTATTCAGAAAGACCAAGCCCAAGGCGCTTCATACGGATGCGAGCATCCAGAAGCCCTGCGGCTTTAACGTAGTCTTCTTCCACTACAAAGTGGGCGCCTACGATGTCTTCCAACCCTTCAAGGGCAATGTTGGTTACAGTTTCGGAACCCAGAATGTTCGGCGGCAGACCAAGGTGAGTCATAACACCACTTGCTACAGCGTACATGCCGATTGCAGCGGCTTTTTCTGAGTACCATTCCGGGGAGGAAGCACCTACTGGAAGATCAGAGATATCCACACCAAGCTCTTTTGCAACAAGGCCGCAAAGGTGCATGATACGTGAGTTATCTACGCAACTACCAAGGTGAAGTACTGGTGGAATGCCAAGTGAACCACACACTTCTTTAATGCCCTCGCCCGCCATCTCGATACCTTCAGGTACAAGAAGTCCGGCTTTACCGGCGGCAGTTGTTACACAACCGGTAACGAGAACAAGAATGTCGCGTTTGAGAAGTTCTTTAGCGAGACCGACGTTTGCAGAATCCTGTTTGATTTTAGGGTTGTTACAACCCACGATGCCAACAATACCGCGAATTTTACCGGCTTTGATAGCATCAATAAGAGGAGTAAGGGTTCCGCCGAGTGCTGAAAGAATAGCTTCGTTGGAGAAGCCGGTCATAATTTCCACTGGCTCTACTGGAATCTCCACACGACCTTTGTCGCGCTCTACGTATGCTTTAATAGACTCTTCAACAATGGCAGTTGCCTGCTCAAGAGCATTGTGCGGATGAACTTCAAAGTGCATTGCACCGGTAAATTTAGCTTTTTCCGCAGTGGTGATAAAGCGGGTATGGTAACACTGTGCAACAGTTACCATAGAAGGCATAATACACTGGTAATCAACAACAACAGACTCAACAGCACCGGTAACGATGGCGAGTTCTGTCATGAGATGGTTACCAGCCATAGGGATACCCTGACGCATAAGCAACTCGTTACCGGTACAACAAAGACCGGCTACGTTAATGCCTGCTGCGCCAGCAGCTTTTGCTTTTTCAACAAGTTCAGGAAGACGTGCTGCAGCAAGAATCATTTCGGATACAACAGGGTTATGACCGTGTACCAGAATGTTTACTTTATCTTCTTTGATAACACCGAGGTTGCTGGTGGAGCGAGACGGAGTTGGAGTACCGAAAATAACATCGGAAAGCTCTGTACCAATCATGGAACCACCCCAGCCGTCTGCCAGTGCACAACGTGCTGAGTGAAGGAGCGTGTTCGGTGCATCGTTATCGCAGCCCATGTGAGTACGGTGCATCATTTCTGCGATTTCGCGGTCAACACCACGCGGGGTAATGCCTACGCGATCCCACAACGCAAGGCGCTGTTCTGGAACTCGGGATAAAAAGGCAAGGGAGGAACGACGGGAGCCAAAATCTTTATAACATTCATCAACAAGATCAATTGCAATGTCGTTCAATTCGCGGCCTTCGGTGACAACGCCAACCTCTGCTGCGATGCGAATAAGCTTTTCTGGTTCAGAAATCTTGTAGTGCTTGGTGCCACCTTCAACAATCGCTTCCAGCACTTCAATCAAATCACGACCGTGATCTGAATGACCAGCGCTACCACCAGCGATAAAGCGACCAAAGTTACGGGCAACCACAACGTCTGCGTCGGCACCACATACGCCAAGGTTCATTTTTGCACCCGGTTTAGTACTGATTCGGCAAGGCCCCATGATACAGTTTCGGCAAGTTGTGCCAAGATCACAGAACTTACAGTGTGGAGTTTGACGCTCCAATCTGTCCCACGCAGTTTCAATGCTTTCCGCTTTCGCTTTACGGATCATTGCATGCGCGTCTTCCCACATAGAAAGATCTTCAGGTCGTTTTGGTTCTTTTACCATAAATGCTCTCCTCCAAAATTTTTTGTTCAGTCTCCTCTATTGCACACTCACAAATCTCATTCTGTCGGCAAGCTGACAATTACTTTAAAAATAGACCAGTAGGCATTGTCTTTCTATTTATTAAGCTCATCCAAACGTGTTTCGTCTACAATTTCAAAAACTCCGCGTTTTACCCGAACCAGAATGCCGGATCGAACCATATCATTTAGCAAAGTTGAAACAGTCTGACGGGTGGAACCAACGTGTTGTGCAAGTTGTTCACCAGTCATACCAAGTCGAGCCACGAGCTTACCGTCTTCTTCTTTTGCTACTGATAACAAGAAATCTGCAAGACGTGTAGAAGCATCCCCGAAAACAAGACCATCAATAATGCCGAAAGTGCTTTTCAGCATATTACCGAGAATACGAACCATAACTTTACTTACCTGCGGAATATCGCGCATGTAGGTGTGGAACACAGGAATACTTGTGGTAAGCAGCACTCCTGAAGTAAGCGCCTGAACAAATGTTCCGGTATGGCAGGTATAAATATCACCCTTTTCCAAAATAGACAGTGTAAACTCTTTACCTTCTGCCGCGAGAAAAACTCTCAAACGGCCTTCTTTAACAATGAACACACTACCGGCACCGGAAGCATTAGGTTTTGATATTTCATCAATTGAAGGATCAGAAGGATCTGCTATCATCTCGGTGGCAACAAATTTTCGCTCGTTCATTGCGGCGCGTAAATCTTTAAACTCAGGCTTTGCTAGCTCTGAAAGCAAGTTTATTTCAGCGAATTTCATGGATTTTTCCTTATTAAGAGCTCTTTAGGCAATTCACTACACACTAAAGATTGCCCAAGAGAAGCGAAACTTGCAAGTCTACTTTTGTAATTTTATAAGCAGATATTCTGTAACCAACGGAAGTTATGACTACTGGATAGTTTTTCAAAAAAAAATGTAATTATTAGAGAAAAAGTCCAAATTTTTGCCGTATGTCACAACATGAAAAAACGAATCGAGTATTGTGAACTCAACAGACAAGGAATTAAAGCGACTTCGCTAAAAGGAGTTTTTATGAATAAAGTAATGCGTAAGATTATAGAGATTGATGAAGAACGTTGTGATGGCTGCGGCTTGTGCGTTCTTGACTGTGCTGAGGGTGCTATCCAGATCATCAACGGCAAAGCAAAAATCGTTAAAGATGAATACTGTGATGGCTTAGGCGCATGCCTTGGTGCATGTCCTCAGGACGCATTGCACATTATTGAACGAGAAGCTCCTGAGTTTGACGAAGAAGCTGCAATGGAATGGGTAAAAGAGCGCGACAAAAAAGAAGCGCCTCAGTCCAGCCCGTGCGGTTGCATGGGATCTCATGTTAAAAGCATGAAGACTGTTGAGATTGCGGTACCGGGCAGCAAAGTTTCCGGCCCTGGTCACTGGCCTCTCAAAATCCGTCTTGTTCCACCGACTGCTCCATACCTTAAAGACGCAGACGTGCTTGTTGCAGCAGACTGTGCAGCAGCAGCATCACCAATTTTCCACAGTGAGTTTGCAAAAGATAAAGTTGTTCTCATCGGTTGCCCTAAATTTGATGACACCAACGAATACGTAAACAAACTTGCAGACATTATCCGAACCAGCGGCATCCGCTCAATCAGCGTTCTTCGTATGGAAGTTCCTTGCTGTACCGGTCTTTCCCGCGCATTAGCAGACGCAATTAAACTTGCCGGTGTTAATATTGAAGCTAATGAAACTATCATGACTTGTGGTGGTGGCAGAGCTGAAAAAACAATGTTCGGTTAATCGATCCAAACAATCTTTCTCCCATAGAACGACACGTTCACCTTACCAGACAAAGTTAGAAAAAGGCCGCAGTACCAAAGTACTGCGGCCTTTTCATATGAATCTTTTGTGCGGCATCGAAGTCTGCTGCACAGTTAAAATGTTAGTTACTTAACACGAGGGTAGCCAGCCCACCATCTGCCACAAGGGGACAGACAACGACTCATGCAAGCGCCACGGTACATTGGACGTCTAACTTTGCATTTTGATGCATTAGAAAGAACTCTATTAATTGCCATCTGGTTGCAAGGAACAGATAATACAGCAAATTGTGGACAAGGTGAGCAAGGAACTACCTTCTCAACAACTACTGGCGGTGGGCACGGCTTTGGACACGGCATTGCTGACGGTAACGGCTTAATGCACGGTTCAGGTCGTACACACGGTGCAGGTTTAGGACACGGAACTGGTTGTGGACAAGGAACAGCTTTTACACACGGTTGAACCTTCACACACGGCTGCGGGCCACATGTCTGTGCTTTAACAGCTGTCGGCATAATCAATATAGCCAAAACCAATAATGCTCCAATATTACAAGCAATCATTTTTGCTCTTACCATAATGTGCCTCCTATCAATACAGTTTTTTAATCTATAAGAACCTGTTACGTTCAACATTCGAAAATGCAGCCTGCTGCCACACTGATCGTAACAACCTTAAGCAATTACCAACACGCTAGCAGAAAGAACACAAAACAAACATTACTACATCGTAATATTGTTGATAGATTGCTGTATTCTTTCTTCACTGCGTACAAAAAACACTGCATCATTCTTTTATTACAGAAAAAAACCGCCGTTGAAATATTTCAACGGCGGTTCATAAACAACTATTTTGTTCAATCTAGTAATGCTAACAACATGTTGCAGAAGACATTCATCGCAATCACACGCAATCACAAAAAACAAGATGAATGCAACGGTGGGTAATTATGTACAAAATCAAGCAACAACATTTTTGACCTGCAAAAAAGAAAAATGCTGAGATATGCTGTAACCTCATTAGTGTCGGTATTGCAGCTACCTGACTAATCTGTGCTGCGTAATGAAACCTTATGAAGGACACAGCCTCGCGACAAAAAGTCCTGACCTGACGCGCTCTACAGCCGATCTCATCAGGAATTAAAAACTATGAGCACAAAACTATATTATGAAATTTCGGGTGGATAGGTTTATAGAACTATTTCACCTTCTGCCAAGTCTTCAAGCGCAGCCATGTCTTCAATGGTAATCTGTCGCCCTTCTACCGAAACAAGTCCCCGATCTGCCATTTTAGAAAGAGTACGGGATAACGTTTCACGTGCTGTTCCAAGCATACCTGCGAGCAAACCTTTAGAAACATCAAGCTTAAAGGTAACAGCACCGTTTTTTTCTTCACTGGTGTACAGCAGATACGATGCAAGGCGCTGAGGAGCTTCGTGAAGCGTGAGCGCTTCTACCTGCTTGGTGAACATTCGTAATTTTTTAGACATGGCACCAAGCATGGCAAGTGCAAGCGCAGGGTCTTTGGCAATGCAGTCCAGTAATCCCTTGCGCGGGAAAAATGCCAATGAGGATTTTTCTACTGCTTCAGAATGTGCAGGAAATGAACTGTTTTGAAAAACTGCTACTTCACCAAACGTTTCACCTGAGCCATACAAGTGAATAATCGCTTCTCGTCCATCAGGGCCTGTCTTGTAAATCTTAACCCTACCGGACAAAACAATATAGAAACCTTCTGCCGGAGCGGATTCATAAAAAATAATTTGTCCGCGTCCTACATCTTTTTTTACAGCAATGGCTGCCAATCCTGAAAGCTGTTCTTCAGAGAGTCCGCTAAAAAAGGGCATTTGAGAAAGCACTGTAGTAAGTTGCATGACAATCCTTTTTACTAATCTATATAATATGTTGCGTCATCAAAATGACGCTCACACACGGTAGACACGTTTCTACATTCTAAGCACAGCCACCTTATAGCAACTTGCGGGCAAGCCGTCATCATTCCAACTAAGTTGCCACTGTTTACATTCCAACACCTCAACACAATTGCGAACTATTGCAATCAAGGCTATAGTCCGCTCAGCATAATGAGGAGAAATCTATGACCAAGATGTCCCAAAGCGTTGCAGCACGTGTTGAAGACCTGCTGCGCGAACAATTAAGTGAACTGGGAATTGAAGTAGCAAAACTGGAACCACATGTTGTCGCAGAGAACATGAAGTGTGATGTTTTCTCTGACGAATCCATGATATATTACTGGAAAGGTGAACCTATTCTACGTGTTGAGCCTGAATCGTCTGAGGACGGCACAACAAGCTGGCGTATGTATACCAAGGACGATCTACCAGCGCAGTAGGACCTGTAGCAGCAGATGCTGCATTGTCTGAGGACGATATTCGTCATCCTCCGGCCACGCAATGTGTGTTGCTCAACATAGCGCTCGTATGAAAATATAGGGTGATTCTACAAGTACGTAGAATCACCCTTTTTCTGTACTATTTCCAAAGTAATATTGAGAGAAAGATAAAGAATAGCATCATTGAAACTGCATCATTTGCAGTAACAATACAGACCATTACCTACAATATTTTGTAATCTTACGCGCGGCACTCGGTTGACTGATGCCCAAGGCTTTTGCGGTAGCCACCGTTGTTTTATGTTTGTGGAATGCGCGCGTTACAAGTTTCTTTTCCAACTCGTGAAGCGCATTTTTCAATGGCAGCTTGTTTTCACGCTCTAAAAAAGCACCATCCTGAATATGTGACGGTAAATCTTCTTCTGCGATAATGAGCTGCTCGGAAATAATTACAAGCCGCTCCACTACATTTCGCAGTTCCCGCACATTCCCCGGCCATGAATACATTTCCAAAGCATCCATAACTTCCGGTGAAAAATATTTGTTTGTAGAATACTTCCCGTTGGCTTCTTCCAAAACATTATTCGCAAGCGGCACAATGTCTTCGGTTCGTTCACGGAGTGGAGGAATGATCAGATGCAACACATTCAAACGGAAAAACAAATCACTTCGAAACAACTTCTTATCTACGAGTGAGCGTAGATTCTGATTCGTCGCGGCAATCAACCTGAAGTCCACATTAATAGCGCGGGTACCACCAAGCTTAGTAAGTTTTTTTTCTTGAATGACCTGCAAAAGCTTTGCCTGCAACTCAAGAGGCAACTCGCCGATTTCATCAAGCACAAGTGTTCCACCATTGGCAAGCTCAATGCGTCCGACCTTTCCGTGTCGGCTGGCACCGGTGAACGCTCCGGCTTCGTATCCAAACAATTCTGATTCAAGCAAGGTTGCCGGAATACCGGCACAGTTGATTTCCATAAGCGGACCGTCAGAACGATCACTCTGCTTATGGATCAGGCGGGAGATAACATTTTTACCGACACCGGACTCGCCAGTAATCAATATGTTTGTATCAACGAGTGCTACTTTAGAAACATACTCAAGCACCCTTTGCATTGCCGGACTGATGGCAACAACTCCCCACGAAGAAGGGTCGGGACTCAAGACAATCTGCTCACCATCAAGCGCGGTGTTCAGCTTTTCATATTCATTGTTCAGCTTCAGGAAATATCGGGAATCTACGGTATAGCTGATAACCCACTCTACATCTCCGGCTTTATCATAAATAGGTACGCCCGTAACAATGTTACGCCCCCCAAGCTGATTGCCTTCGACAATGGTCACGGTCTGTTTCCCCTGCAACACAAGAGAAGCTACGGATGGGCAGAAGAAACCTTCTGCTTCCATATCGTATGTAGTTCTACCGACAATTTCGCTTTTTGAAATTTCGTATGTTTTCTCAAAGCAGCCGCTCACCCAGATAATGACGCCTACTTTATCCACGATAACAACATTATCGTGCATGGATTCGATTACAGAATAAAGATCGTGCAAATCCGGTAAATTTGCGCGAAGGGGAAGAGACTCTGCCAAGAAGTCCCGCACCCCGCTTTCATAGGGCGTGTAATTGCGCATACACAATTCCTAGTGAAAAAAGGTTGGTACAGCCATAATCCAGTCTGCCTACCGGACTACGCCTGTTATACAGAATATGCAGAAGCATACATTCTTATGATGTCAGCACGGTCGACCCTAGCAAATGCGGTGTCCTCAGGCAAACCGCTCATTTACAAAAAAGCCCGGAGACAATCTCTCCGGGCTTTCATTCTTTGTATCAATATATTCCGCTGCAAATTAGCCGCTAGTGAATTGCCGCTGGCTGTGCCTGAGCTTGACGCTCTTCATCAGTCATTGAATCTGCATCGTACTGCTCAGAAGCTGCAAGGCGAGCTTCCCAATCTGCAAGCTGTGCAGGATTCGGAGGGCCGGTCATCAAACTAACGACAACCAGAACAACCGCGCTGCTCAGAATACCGTAAATGATGGTGTATGCGGAAAACGCACCATAGGTCATAATACATACAGTTGTAACAATACCACTTACTACAATTGAAGATACTGCGCCCTGTGCTGTCGCTTTACGCCAGAAGAACCCAGCAACAACCGGTACGAAGATACAACCGGAGAGCAGTGCATATGCGATATCAAGAGCATGCATTACGTCGCCGATAACAACTGCGAGAAGAAGTACAACAATACCGACTGCAAAAGTAATGATTCGGGCGAGGAACATTTCCTGCTTGTTATCCATTTCGCCGCGGAAAGGCTTAACAAGGTCGTTAATGATCAGTGTGGAAGAAGCGAGGATTGTACCACTAACTGTGGACATAAGAGTGGAAAGCAAGCCTGCGACAACCATACCGAGCAAGCCGCTAGGCATAACTGTTACAACAAGCTGACCGAGAGCTTTCTGTGGTTCGTCAAGATCAGGGAGCAGAACAAATGCTGCCATGCCACAGATTGCCATTGCGCCGCCCCAAAGTATGGAGAAGAAACCAGCGGTAATCGTACCACGGGATGCAACCTTACCGCTCTTAGCAGTGAATACACGCTGCCAGATGTCCTGACCGATCATAATACCAAGGTACATGAGCAGGAAGTACATAAGAAGCTGATCCCAGCCGATAGCAAACGGATCAAAATAGGAAGGTGGAACCGCGTTGAACAACGCATCAAGACCACCGGCTTTTTTAACAGAAAGCGGCACGAGGAAGCCGAACACGCCTACCATCATCAACACAAACTGAATAACATCTGTAATGGTTACAGACCACATACCACCAAGCAGGGTGTACAGCAAAGATACTGCGCCACCGGCGACCATGGATGTAACCATATCCCAACCGAAAAATGCGTGGAGAATAGTACCAATGGCGATAACCTGAACAACCGCGATCATTGCGGTGTAGATACAGGAGATAATTGCACTGATGTACCGTGCGCTGGCTGCGTAACGAACTTCCAGCATTTCACTCAGGCTGATAACGCGAAGGTTAGCCATCTTGCTGGAAAGCAAAATACCCATGCTCATCACACCAAAGCCGTACATGAGCACAACCCATGCTCCTGAAAAACCAAACTGGTACGCAAGCTTTACAGAACCGAAGGTAGCGCCGCCACCAAGGATAACACTGGCAAGGCAGGGAAAATACATCCAAAATTTTAAATTACGACCGGCAACAAGAAAATCTTCATTACTCTTTGCGAAAAAGATTCCAGCGATACCGCATCCGATCATTACGAGGAAATAGGCGAGGATAATTATAAGATCGATAGACATATGTTACTCCGTTCCAGCTTGTCTCTTGTTGTAGGCAAGGCATGACAGAAATGCATGCATGATTCCGGCAGCAGCAAAGGATGTAATATCAGCAGTGTCAGATTCAGGCAGAACTTCAACAAGATCCATCCCGATCAGATTCAACCCCTGACAAGATTCGAGCACAAGTTTCAGTGCTTCATGGGTGGTAAAACCACCAATTTCAGGTGTACCGGTTCCCGGTGCATATGCAGCATCAAGGAAATCGATATCAAAGGTCAGAAAAACTGGAGTTCCCGGAGCGATGCGTTCGCGAATGCGTTTAACAGCAGCTTCAATGCCTATGTGATGCAATTCCCATCCGGTAATCACATCCATTCCACTCTCACGTGCAAACTGTAAAGCATCACGGCTGTACAATGGACCACGGATTCCCACCTGAGAAGATGCTTCAGGCTTGATCAGTCCTTCCTTGATAGCCCAATGGAAGGTTGTTCCATGGTTGTACGGCTTACCAAAGTAGTCACTGCCTGTATCGGAGTGGGCATCAAAATGAATAAGAGCTACCGGCCCATGCTTTTTAGCGACAGCACGCAGTTCCGGTAATGTAATTGAATGATCGCCGCCCATAATTACTGGAATAGCGTCTTCCTGTAGCACGGTTGCCACGCCTTCTTCAATTTTTTCAAAGCTCTCTTCCAAGTAGCCAGGAACAATATCAATATCGCCCCAATCCACACCACTACATTCTTCAAAAATATCTACATCAAGCACTTCGTTGTAATTTTTCAAAATGCTGGAAGCCGCTCTAATAGATTCGGGACCAAAACGACAGCCGGGCTTATATGATGTCGCGGTATCAAACGGTACGCCTAAAATTGCGAAGTCTACGCCTTCTGCTGAAGCAACATGAGGCAAACGCATAAAAGTACGCACACCGCAAAAACGTGGGGATTCTAAAGAATTAACTGGTTTACTCATACTTTCCTCCTGAGATTGCCCTGCCCATGGGACAGTCTCAGCAAAACAAACGGGCACAAAATCAATATACAAGTTAAATCCGTCATGAAACACGACATCAATTTATCAAAGTAAATTGCCGGACAAGGGCAGGGTTGTACCTCCATAAAGGCAAGCCTCATGCCAAAACATAACCTGTTAAGTTTTATTGATATTATCTGTAAGAAAGTTTTACCGACTATTCAGTTTTGAATAGTTTTATATGAGCAAAAGAAAAAAATCCTGTAATGGCAGTACATTTCTACCTATTCACTTCTGCATAGGAGGTAATTCAACATTGAATACAGCAGTTCAATGTGTTTTTTGAGCGCATCTAACGTGCCTGTGCCATGTATCCCGTGGCTTAAGCTTCCTCCGCCCTGCTATCTTCTTCCGTAGAATTCGAAGAGTCACGGCTTCAACTTGCGGGGTTCTCAAAAACTTCAAACGGATCCATCCAAAAAATCCCGTTTATGGATTTCTCACACGGTTTATTCGTTTTGACTCAACCCGTGAGATTCAAACGTAAAACTCGACTCTTGAAATTCAATCCCTAAGCCTCAACTGATAACTACAAAAAAAGCCGCTACGTCTGTAGCGGCTTTTTGAATGACAACAATAAAAAATATTACTGCTGAAGAGCACGGTCGATACGAGCGAGAGTACGGTCTTTACCGATGATCTCCATAACGTCAGGGAGGTTAGGACCACCCATCGCACCAACAAGTGCCACACGTAATGGAGGGCCAACAGCTTTAAACTTGAGGCCATTATCAGATACATAGTTACCCATAACATCGTGGGTAGTATCTTTAGTGAATGCTTCAAGTGCTGCAAACTGCTCACGCATATTTGCAAGATGCTGTTTACCTTCTTCAGTTAACGCTTTGGTTACTGCTTTTTCTTCAAACACGTATTCGGAATCAGAAAGAAGCATGAAACGCATTGCGTCTACAAGGCTGATCAGGTCTTTTGCACGGTCTTTAAAAAGAGGAGCCATTGCAGTTAATGTTTCGATGGATACATCAAAACCAGCTTCTTTTACAAACGGCCCAACGAGTGCTGCAAGTTCAGCATCAGTAGATTCTTTCATGTACTGAGCGTTGAGCCAGAGAAGTTTGTCTGGATCAAAACCGGCAGCAGAAGAAGAAAGACTGTCGGTGGAGAATTTTTCGATGAGTTCGTCCAGAGCGAAAATTTCCTGATCACCATGAGACCAGCCAAGGCGTACGAGGTAGTTAACCAGCGCCTGCGGAAGCAGACCCATTTTTTCGTATTCCATAACGGATTTTGCGCCATGACGTTTGGAAAGCTTCTTACGATCAGAACCAAGAATCATTGGAACATGACCGAATTCAGGAAGATCCCAACCCAATGCATTATAAACCATAATCTGCTTAGGGGTGTTGTTCACATGGTCATCACCACGAAGCACGTGAGAAACTTCCTGAGAATGATCATCCACAACAACAGCAAGGTTGTACGTAGGAGAACCATCGCTACGACGAATGATCATGTCATCGAGTTCTTCGTTGTCAAAAGCAATGCTGCCTTTAACAAGGTCTTTCCAAACAGTACGACCAGTAAGCGGTGCTTTAAAGCGCACTACACGGCCTTCTGCTTTCTCAAGACCAAGCTCACGACATTTGCCGTTGTACTTAGGCTTTTTGCCATTAGCACGAGCTTCTTCGCGCATTGCTTCTACTTCTTCAGAAGTACAGTCACAATAGTACGCTTTGCCTTCTACAAGCAGCTGATCAATGTACTTGTTGTACAGATCATCGCGCTTGCTCTGGTATACAGGTTCTGCATCCCAGCTAAGACCAAGCCATTCCATAGAAGCAAGAATTGCGTCTGTGTACTGCTGTTCAGAACGTTCTCTGTCAGTATCTTCAATACGCAGAACAAATTCGCCGCCATTGTGGCGAGCAAGCAACCAACTGAAAATAGCGGTGCGTGCACCACCGATGTGTAAATGCCCGGTCGGGGACGGAGCAAAACGGGTGACTACTTTAGTCATGTAACTATCTCCTAAAAATATAAAAAACCGGACGCATCCAACTGTGATTGTTCAAAACAGATAAACAATCCTCGCCTAATAGGACGATACCCTGAGGCAAAAATGCATGCGCCTAGATTACTACTGATTTGCTAATGATGTTCCTGTCGCGCAGATTGATTCAAACCTGCGCAATGCAACCATCTGCCGCTAACAACTCTTCGAGTTTTACGGATCACAAAGTGTAACGGCATGAGAAAAAATCAAGATCAAACCTGAGTTAGACCTCTGTGAAAATCTTGCTTTTTCAACGAAACGCCGCAAGATGCGGCGTTGCCATCAAAATTTTAGTCTTCAGCTGGCTCAACAGCCTTAACTTCAAGCACTGCTTTCAGAACAAAACGCTCTACAGTATTTCGCAGGGTCATCTGGGACATCGGGCAGCCCTTGCAAGCGCCGGTAAGGCGTACAGTTACAATGCCGCGTTCAGAAATATCTACCAGTTCAACGTCGCCACCGTCATTCTGAAGGTAAGGGCGAACTTTATCCAACGCTGCTTCAACTTTTTCATTAAGAGTCATTTTATTCCTCACAGGTCTGTATATGATGTGTGGCACTTCTATCTCCGTTAAAAAACGGTGTCAAACGTAGACAGAGATAGCCCTGCACTTTGCGCTGTTACGAGAAAAACGTCAAACCCGCACATACAGCCACTGCATGCCCCGAATCTGACGTTTTTCATACATTCTATTGTAAATGAAAAAATAACCGGCTGTTTTCAGCCTATGAGATTTTACTTTTCTTCTGCTAATTCAACCACAAACTTCTTCACAAAATCTGTTGGGTTGTAGCTCATCTTCGCTTTGCGCAACCCTTCGTCTGCTAAGTCCTGCTCACGGTTTACATAGGTAAATCGGGAACCGCCGTCAGTCAGGAAGAAATTGTTGATGGCCTGATAAATACCTTTGTAGTCAGTTTGACCTTTTTCAAAATGGATAACAACGGTCTCGTCGTTGATAGCTTCTGCTACCGTATAGGCAATAACTTTGCCTTCCACTTGAATAGAACCACCAATAAGAGATGGTATTTCGTCCCACTGTTCCAGCACGCGACGAATTGCGTCGTTTTCTGCAAGAAGAGACTGAGAGTCTTCACATTCACGCCACATGCACCACTCTTCCTGCATTTCAAGCACGGCTTCAACGCAGTCAGCAGTCATTGGCTCATATGTATACGTATAAAGCTTCTTAAACTGGTTTACGAGGTTCTTCTTTTTATGAAATTTCTTACCACGCAGTTCACCAAGCTCTTCAACGTCATAAATGTAATCCCACTGCCCACGATCTTCTTGAGAGGTGACGCGACCGCCAAGCTTTTCATTCCAGATTGCAAGCAAACGCTCCGGTACACGGTGGAATGTGCGGGCTTGCTTCATGTACGGACAATCCGCCCAGTTCACGTTATCCCAGTTACCAATTGGCGCCCAGTGACGAACAACGGGAATCTCTGAATCTCCGGTAGTAGACTGACGAATCCAAACTAAATTATCTGTCCACGCCCATTCAAGGCCGTACTCGTCTGCCCAGCCCCAAATATTTGTAAAACTGAAGTCGGATGACTTGGTGTTGCTTCGAGCCAAACGCTCCATGTATTCATCTTTACGTTCAAAAGTAATCGGTTCAAAAACAAGTTCTTTCATGAAGACTCCTACGCAGCCGGAGCGGTCGCATTTTTGCGTTTAATCATGCTGAAGCGATACCAGTCGCGACGCATAAATATATAAAACATTGTTGTGGACTGGAATACCTGTGAAACGAGCATGGCAATGTAAACACCCTCTGCATCTTTTAAAATCAGATGACCGAGGATATACGCCACGGGTAACCGAACCAGCCACGAAGCACTGCTGTAAATCCAAAAGTTATATATAGTCGCACCTGCACCAGTCATAATACCGCCAAGTGTCATACTGGCAACAGTGAATGGAATAGAAATAATGTTGTACTTTAAATACACGGCCGCCTGTATGGTGACATCGGCTTCAGGTGCAAGAAATTTTGCCATTGGGTCAATAAATGGCCAGAAAATGATAGCGATTATGGACATAAGTCCACATGCGGTACCCAAAATTCGCAACCCTACGCGTTTCGCCTCGGCCTTGTTTCCGGCGCCAAGCGAATGCCCGATGAGAATGCTTGCAGTCATGTTAAATGCAAACGCAGGCAGGAATAATAGGGATTCGATACGCATCCCCGCGGCAAGTCCCGCAAGCGCGTCAACCGCGTCATACGGCAACGAAGCAACAATGGCGAAAAGCACTATGTACCCTGTGTGCCACAGTGCCTGAGTCCCACCAGCCGGTGCCGCTACTTTTACCAGATACGGCAACGCACGGCGAACCCACCGCAACGGGGCGAAAGAGCCCTTAACAAGAATTTTGCGTTTGATAAGCACGCTAAAGTTATAAATTGTACCACCAGTAACAGAAAGCAGGGTTGCCCATGCTACCCCTTGATAGCCAAACTCTGGGAAGCCGAACCAGCCAAGCCCGAAGCCCAAGTCAGCAATTGTATTCACCAATGCAACAATGATGATTGCCCGCATTGGGATAAAGACCAGCATCTTTGCCCGAAATATAGAGTTTGTAATAACAAACACATAGTACACAGGCAGGAGCACTAAATAAATTTTTAGAAAATACATTGCGATGGGATAAATTTCTTCAGGAGTCTGCAATATTCCCAAAAAGGCATCGCGAAAAATTAAGCCCAATCCTGAAACACACAGGCCACAAGTCAACCCAAGCAGCACAACTAATCCAACATACCGTGCAGCCCTTTTATGTAAGCCTGCACCTATGGACTGGCCAATGGCAGCAACACAGCCATTACCAATGGCTATCGCTACGACAAAGAAGAACATAGAGGTCTGCGAGATCATCCCGAGAGCCGCCTGAACATTTGAATCTATCTGCCCGGCTACCCAAACATCGACAAAGCCGATTAAAAAATGGAACATCATCATAAGGATCTGCGGCCATGCAAGATTCCATATGGATCTGTATGATGTTGGGTCTGGTATCTTCTCTGAGTTACTCATTAATTTATTACCAAGTGAAAGTGTTGAAGAGCAAACAGTAATACGGATGAGGAAAAAGTACAGCCAAGAAAATGCAAATACTACTTTATACGTAGGGACACATTTGTACCCAAATGGCTTCAAATTTTTGCAGCGTTCTTCAGCGCTACACTAGATAAGCAGGTACGGATTCTTCATATGATATTTTTGGAAAAACTGAATAGGAAACAGGACAGTCAACGCCCTGCCGAACAGAAAGGAACTAAATCTAAAGCCGTTTTTTCGTAATTACAAATATACATCTCGGACAAAAATAAACGCAATTGCCAAACGATAAGCCCTCTCTTTGGACATAAAAACACTGCCCCAAGAGAAAAAAACAGAGCTACGATCAAAGGCTGACTTCAAGGAGAAAATTACAAAATATCGCCAGAAAACAAACGATGTTCCACACCGCTTTTACTGCGCAAAAGCAACATGCCGTCAGTAGAAACATCGGTCACTGTGCCTTTAATTGTTTCTCCACGCACCTGCACTGTGAGTTCTTTGCCAACAACATCAGTAAGCTCTTTCCAGCGAGTAAGAAGTGGAGCAAAGCCCTGCTCTTTTACAAGCATATACCAATGCTCATATCGAACTAAATACGCCTGAAGAAGTTCCACACGGGAAATGCTTTTACCAGCAACCCCTTCAAGTGAGCACGGAGCAGTACGAAGATCCGGCACCAATTTCTTCGGTAGCGGACGCACATTGATTCCAACCCCGGACACAATATGTCCGACAGCATCACCGGAAAGGAAAATTTCAGTAAGGTTACCTGCTATCTTGCAACCTTCAATAAGAACATCATTCGGCCATTTGCAAACAGGCAAAATCCCAACCAGTTCGTAAACGGCTTCTGCCGCAGCTACGTTGGTTAACAACGTAATGATCGGAGCCTCATTCGGGGCAATGTCCGGTCGTAAAACAACCGAAACATACAATCCGCAACCAACCGGAGAATGCCACGTGCGTCCTTGTCGACCACGCCCCCCTGTCTGCTCATCAGCAACAACAACGGTTCCTTCCGGTGCATCAGTAAATGCAAGCTGCATTGCCTCAATATTCGTAGATCCAACGCTCGGCAGATAGTGAACGCCGCGCTGACCAAAAATCTTTGTTTTCAATCCCTGCTGCACAATATCTTCCGTGAGCAACTCTGCTTTATGCAACAGACGGTAGCCCTTGCGGGTAACAGCTTCAATCTCGTGTCCCTGAGCACGCAGCACTCCGACATGCTTAGACACCGCAGCACGCGAAATTGAGAACATCCGGCTTACATCTTCTCCAGATGTATACCCTTCTGTATTTTTCTGTAGCAATTCCAGAAGCTTTTCACGAACCGCATCACCTTTTGAAGCCATTTCTACCTCTAATTGTAAACCTTATACTTTCACTCAAAGTTGACAATAGCACCACTCTCAGATAATCCGACAGTACAAATACGACACAAGATGTGTCCGCATCGGGTTATCTTAAGCGTGTGCCTCTGGCGGCCAGAGAACCTTTTTAAAAAAAGGCTTCTCTGGACTCTCCAAAAACTTTTATTAGCGAGTTCAGCCCGTTTTTTATCACGTTGGCAAGCTTAATAAGAGCTACCAATATTGAGCGTTCAAGCTTGGTACCATCCAGATTAATACGCTGCATACTAATAAGCCTAACAAACTGTATGGTTCCGCACAAAAAAAGTCAGTCCCATTCGCGGTCAAGGGGGCGTCCCCCTTGCGGGGATGCAAGGGGCAGAGCCCTTGCCCCTCGGAGAGTCGCCGAAGGCAAACAGTAGCTATCGAACTAACGATGCGTTTCACATCTAAAAAATTTCAGAGAAATCATAATGACCACTACTGCTTCAACTGTGTACGCCCTGTGCGAAGAGGTTGTCCAGTCAGGAAAAGGCGTCAGCCGCACTGATGCTGAAATGCTGATAAACCTGCCTGAAAGCGCAACGCTTGACCTGCTTGCAGGAGCACAACGCATCCGCTCCACGGTTACTACAAGCGCAGCCTTCACTTGCGGTATTGTAAACGCAAAATCAGGCAAATGCAGCGAGAACTGTTCCTTCTGTGCACAGTCTAAATACCATGACACGGGCGCGCCCATTTATCCACTGATCGACCCGAATGCTTTGCTAACCCGCGCAAAAGAGCTGGAAGCGGGCGGCGCGCATAGATACGGCATTGTAACGAGCGGCATGGCTCTTTCTGACAAAGAGCTTGATACCGTTTGCGAGGCAGCACTCGCCATTACCACTCAGACCAGCATCAAGGTCTGTGGTTCGCTCGGTCAGCTTTCACCGGACATGGCAGAACGGTTGCGTCAGGCTGGATTTTCCAGCTACCACCACAATCTTGAAACTGCACGCTCCCACTTTTCTGCTATTTGCAGCACACACGAATACAACGATGACATTGCATCCGTTCAGAATGCACTTCAAGCCGGTTTCCGTGTCTGCTCCGGCGGCATATTAGGTCTTGGCGAAAACCGCAACCAACGGGTGGAACTTGCCTGCACCCTTCGCGATCTCAATGTACCATCCGTTCCCATGAATTTTCTGACTCCGGTTAAAGGTACACGACTCGAAAACCAACCGCTTCTTGCACCTTCTGAAGCACTGCGCGCCATTGCTGTCTACCGACTTATTCTCCCGACACAAGACATACTCATTGCTGGTGGACGCGAGAACACACTCGGTGAATTTCAACCACTCATCCCCATGGCAGGTGCCAACGGTCTTATGATCGGAAACTACCTGACCACTGGCGGACGCAACATGACAGACGACATCAACATGCTTTCAAGCATGGGCGTATTATAAGGAGCACACATGAGCACTACACAAGAATTACAACATATCGACCGCACAAACGTATGGCACCCGTTCACCCAAATGGCAGAATGGACGCAGCAAGACCAGCTCATTATCGAAAGCGGTAAAGACAACTGGGTTATTGATACAGAAGGTAACCGTTACTTAGACGGTATTTCTTCTTTGTGGACAAACGTACACGGTCACTGTGTGCCGGAGATCGACAAAGCAGTGCAGGAACAGCTTACCAAGATTGCCCACACTACAATGCTCGGCCTTGCCAGCGTTCCCGCAACAGAACTGGCAAAACGTCTCGTTGATATTCTGCCTGAAGGACTCACCCGCGTATTCTACTCTGACAGTGGCTCCACTGCCGTTGAAGTCGCGCTCAAAATCGCGTTCCAGTTCCAGCAGCAAGCAGAAAAAGGCGATCCGAACCGCATCAAATTTATCTCCATGCAAAACGCCTATCACGGTGACACCATTGGATCTGTAGCTGTAGGCGGCATGGATTTATTCCACGCAACCTACAAGCATATGCTTTTCCAAGGTGAAAAAGTAATCACCCCATACTGCTACCGTTGTCCGTTCGGTAAAGAAAAAGACACTTGTGATCGCGAATGCTTCCAGCATGTAGAGGACGTTCTCGAACAGCACGGAAACACTGCCGCAGCATTCGTTATCGAACCACTTGTTCAGGGCGCAGCAGGACAGCTAATGCATCCTACTGGCTACCTCACCCACGTTCGCAATCTCTGCACGCGCCACAACATTATCCTCATTGCAGATGAAGTCGCAGTAGGCTTCGGCAAGACCGGAACCATGTTCGCCTGTGAGCAGGAATCCATCACGCCAGATATCATCTGTCTCGCAAAAGGCATCAGCGCCGGTTACCTGCCATTAGCAGCAACAGTTGCGTCAGAAGATATCTACAACGGCTTCCTCGGCAAGCACGAAGAGTTCAAAACATTCTTCCATGGTCACACATACACAGGCAACCCGCTCGCATGTGCAGCAGCCATAGCAAACCTCGACTATTTCGAAGCCAACAACGTCATGGAAAAGCTTCAGCCTAAAATTGCCCATCTGCAAAACAGGCTCGCAGCCATGCTCGAATTCGACCATGTCGGTGAAATCCGCAATCGCGGGATCATGACCGGCATCGAGCTAGTGCAAGACAAAGCCACAAAGACCTCGTTCAAAACAGCAGATAAAGTTGCGCACAAAGTCTGCATGGAAGCACGCAAGCATGGTGTCATCATCCGAAACCTTGGGGACGTCATTGTACTCATGCCGCCGCTCAGCATTACGCTCGATGAAATCGACCTGCTTTGCAATGCAACAGCCGAGGCAATCAAGACTGTGACAGAGTAAGGATATTTTTTGTACTTCGGTGGTATTTTTAATGCCTCCGGCGGCTTAAGAACCCTTTTAAAAAAGGGCTTCTTAAGAATCTCCTAAAATTTTTATTAGCGAGTTCAGCCCGTTTTTTATCACGTTGGAAAGCTTAGTAAGAGCTACCAATATTGGGCATTCTAGCGTGGTGGTATTCAGTTAGTCACAAAAACTCGCGCGTCGGCGGAATAAACTGACTCTCTGACAACGATCCTTTCAAAGTTTTTTATTATTACTGAGTAATGCGTTGAGTATTCATAAGCCTAATAAACTATGTGTATCCGCACAAAAAAGTCAGCCCTAATCGCGGTCAAGGGGGCGTCCCCCTTGCGGGTGGAGGGCAGAGCCCTTCCCCGTCGGAGACTCGCCGAAGGCCTAAAAGATACAAAATATGCCCATAATCACAGGTACATTTACATTCCCTGCTGACGAACCAGCGCTGGCTGATCATTTTCCAGACAGCCCTGTGATTCCGGGAACGCTTATCATCCATAGCTTTGTAAGCGTAATTCGCGAGCGTATGCCGGATGCTGTTTTGAGCGTGAGTAAGTTTCGCTTCAGGCTGTTTGTTACACCTGATGCGTATGCGTATTCCATTGAACCAAAACCTTTTGGTTTTGCGTGTACGTTGATGAAGGATGGAAAGAAGGCTGTGACGGGACGAATACTAGCACAAAGGGATGGAGAAAAAGATGCATAGCATTCCAATGCAGCTTGCGGGAGACCATGCGTGTGTCCTTGGCGCGTCGTCAGACTTGGGAATGGCGGTTGCAAAAATACTATCCGATGCGGGTATTAGGCTTACCCTTTCTGCATGTTCAGAAAATGGAATCAACCGTATTACATCAGCCTTTCCTACTGCAACGATACTTGAACTCAATTTGGAAAAGGTTGCCCGAAGCGCTATTAGGGGCACAGGGTCGTCTGTCGACGCTGCGCTTAGTAACATCGATTCACCCGACTATCTTGTGGACTGCATGCAGAGTGATTTTGAGGCATTTATTGCAGGCGCTGAACCTGCTGACATTGCTCAGTACATGGAAACCAACATTACGGGCAGGGCTATCTGCCTTCGACATATTTCAAGAATGATGCTGGCAAACAGATTTGGTCGCTGTGTGTTTATTTCCTCAACCGCTGCCGCACTTCCGAATTCAGGACAGGGATTTTACGCAGCATCTAAGCTGGCGGGCGAGGCACTGTATCAGAACCTTGGCGTTGAACTTGGCGGGCGCGGTGTGACGAGCTGCTCGTTGCGACTTGGATATGTGCAGAGTGGCAGGGGTAGCACATTTATCGAAAGCAACCCACAGGCTATAACACGCAGTCCTGCAAAGCGTGCTGTTTCTCCAGACGAAGTCGCTCAGACTGTAGCGTTTTTACTTAGCGATGATGCTCGTATGATTAACGGCACTTCTATTACAATGGATGGCGGCTTGACCGCTTGTAAATAAGGATTTTGAGATGTCCATTTTTGATCAGGTACAGACAGTTATTACAGAGGTTCTCGAAGTAGAGCCGGAAGAAGTAAATTTTAAAACCTATGTTCTGCGTGACCTTCCAACAGAATCCATTGATCTGATGGAATACGGTGTAGGACTGACAAAAGAATGCGACATTTCTGTTCAAGATGAGATTGTGTTCTTGAAATCATTCCGGATGCACATTGCAGAAGCGAATGACAAAGGGCTTGCATCTGCAACACACCTTGTAAGCATCTACCCGCATCTGACACCTGCTCGTGTTGAAGAAATGTTGCACACAATTAACGAAGGGCCTGTTCTTCAAGTACGCGATATTGTTGCGTACGTTGAACATGCCAAACGTGCATAAGGAGCCGGCATGCGTAATCGAGTCGTCATAACAGGCGCAGGGTATGTTACATCGCTAGGCAGCACTCCTGAAGAGATCACGAGTTCTGTTCGACATAATACGCCAAACTTTCGCTCTTCTCATGAATTTGAGGGGTGCGTTGACTGCCCTATTCCAGACTTCGATCTCGCAGCTGTTACCGGACGTTGGAAAAATAAAAAATATTTATCACGCGGTGCGCAGCTTGCACTTTGTGCGGCCATTCGTGCCGCTGAAGATTGCAGCGCAACTGCCGATCTACTGGAAGATGCCGGTCTCTTTTGCGGAATGGGGCCGAACTTTGATATCAGTTCAGATTTTCCCAATGTAGAAAACGGCAATTTGGACAGCACAGAATTGGCAGCCCTGTGGATGCTTCGCTATCTACCAAACACAGCTGCAAGCGCCATAAGCCAATTCCTACATATACATGGTGAAAATTCAACCATCGGCACTGCATGCTCTGCTTCTACTCAAGCCATTGGTGAAGCCTTTCGTAAAATCAAAGATGGATACCTGACCGTCGCATTTGCAGGCGGTGGTGATTCCCGTATTTCCCACGGCGGGTTGCTCGCTTATAAAAAAGCACAAGCTATCTGGAATAAAGGCGGTGATCCGAGCGAAGCATGTCGCCCGTTCGATACAAAGCGTAGCGGTTTTATTGCTGGTGAAGGCGGAGCAATGTTTGTTCTGGAATCACTGGAACACGCACAGAAACGCGGTGCACACATAATTGCAGAAATCTGTGGATATGGCGCCACGATGGATGCCCACGCCATGACAGCACCGCACCCTGATGCTCTTCATGCTGAAAAGGCAGTACGCTCCGCAATCGCGGAGGCAAAGCTTACGCCTGAGGGTATTGATATTATTTCTGCGCACGGCACCTCTACTCCGCTCAACGATCAGATGGAAGCTGCTATGATCGAACGTATGTTCTATTCAGATAATGGTCATCAGCCACGTGTTACAGCACTTAAATCATGGGTTGGGCACTGCACGGCTGCATCCGGCGCGATTGAACTTGGTATTCTTCTCGCAATGCTTAACAAAGGATTTATTCCTCCTGTACGCAATCTTACAGTACCGTGCTCTGACAAAATCAATTTTGTTACCGACCAAACAGAGCATTCCGATTCAACCATGCCTCCTACTATCCTGCTGGAGAATTTTGGATTTGGCGGTCAAAACAGTGCACTCGTTGTGCGTCTCTGGTCATAAATGCAATACGATAAAACCATTCATTTTGGTGTAGAACGATTCATCCTGCTGGATAGAGTCACACACTATGCTGCCCAAACTCTTACGGCTGAAAAAAACTTTTCAGCCGCTCCAGCATATCTTGCTTTGGAAGCCATGGCACAAACCGGCGGGCTGCATTTTAGAAAATGCATGGAGTTTTCACGCCACGCCTTCTTGCTCTCTGTTCAGCAATCTCCCTTGCTACCTGTGGAAACATTTTCTGGCTGCGGCACAACAACCGTCGTACAAACAGCCATGACTGATTCTACAGCGGCCTACGATATTTCTTTTACCTGCGGAGAAATGAAGCTTGAAGGCTCATTTCTCTTTGGGAGTACTGAATTTGGTACACAGTTCGCGAAAGACTCCCTTACAACCCATTACAGAGAGTTATTTCAATGGTTAAAGAACGCTTAAAACGTTCCATCGCGGTTCAAAAAAGTTCCGGATTACACCGAAATCCCATAACAATAGAAAAACAGATTGGCAGCCGTGTTCTTGTTGATGGCAAAAAACTCATCAACTTTGCATCCAACGACTACCTGGGGCTATCACAAGATACCAGCTGGCAGAAAACACTTGGTGAATGCTTTGCAACGCACTCTCCATCCGGCACTTCATCGCGGCTGGTCACAGGGCATAGTAGATTCACTGAAGATGTTGAACGTCAATTTGCAGAATTTTTTGGATACGACGAAGCCATCTTTCTTCCGAGTGGCTATCAAACAAACCTTGCTGTCGTATGGGGACTCTGCACACCTTCTGAGACCTTATTCTACGACAAACGAATCCACGCCAGCATGGCGCAGGGGCTTGCGCAGACAGGGAGCGTGCTGAAAGGATTTGCTCATAGCGACCTTGCACAACTTGATAGAAAGCTGACTGCTGCTCACGCAGAGAACCCTGTTGTACTCACAGAATCTCTCTTCAGCATGGATGGGGATTTATTAAAAACAGATGAGTTTGCTGCATTACGCACAAAACATAATTTCTTCGGTGTGGTGGACGAGGCACATTCTTTCGGAGCGCTAGGAACAAACGGCACGGGAATCAGTCACGGCTGTACCGATATTGCAGTAGGAACCTTCGGCAAGGCGCTCGGAATGTTCGGCGCGTTTATATTGATGCCTGAAGGATTTAAAGAATTTTTCCATAACTTCTCATCGCCTGTAATCTATTCTACAGCGATGCCGGAAGCACACGCAGCCGCAGCTGCTGCGTTACTCAAAAAACTACCCACAAGAGAACCGGAACGCGAACACCTGGCATTAGTCAGTGCGTTTCTCCGTTCAGAATTGCAGGATGCAGGATTCACCATTCAAGGTGATGCGCATATAGTTTCTATTGAGATTGGTGATGAAGCGAAAGCCGCAGAAATTGCGGAAAAAATGCGGGAAGATGGTGTGCTTGCTTTTGCATCGCGTTATCCGACCGTACCAATGAACAAAGCTGTCATACGAGTGAGCATGACAGCCTTGCACAGTACTGCGGACGTACACACATTCGTCAGCAGTATCAGGGGGTGGTATGACAGAACCTAATCCGTCATTTTTCGTCGTCGGTACAGATACCGATGTGGGTAAGACAGTTGCTTCCCTGATGCTTATGCGGTTTCTGATAAGGACGGGGCACACGCCTTACTATTGGAAACCAGTGCAAACAGGCTGCCTGACCCCGAACGATGCAGGCGCGGACGCGAGCTTCGTTCTTAAATATTGTCCGGAAATACATCAGACCGCTGCTGATGCTACCGGAGTCTGCTTTAACGCTCCCAAGGCTCCATTCTACGCTGCCCGTGATGAACAGAGCAGCGTAGAAGTGGAAGACCTTCTACACAAACTGGCATATTTGCGTAAAAATAATACCCTGGTGGTCGAAGCGGCTGGAGGACTTCTTGTGCCGTTCAGCCGCACACACATGTTGGCGGACATGGTGCAAATGGCTGTCGAGCAGTTCGGTATCAAGCCAATACTCGTAGCACGAGCCGGACTTGGTACAATCAACCACACGCTTCTTTCCATTGAGGCGTTGCATCACCGAGGCGTTCAACCGGCAGGGATAGTGTTTGTGAATAACAAGGAACACCGTACACCACAGGCGATGCTGCAGGAAAACATGGAAGCAATCTCCACATTTTCGAACTATTCTGTATGCGGTTGTATTCCGCATATTGAAGACTTTTCAAACCCTCCGGAAGAGGCAATCAATCTCTTCGAAAGGATCGCTGGCTAGGTTTACCGAATGAAGCACGGCAAACCTGCCAACAATGTCGTACCTTCGTTACTCCGTGAGTGTCTTACCTATCGCCGTTCATAATATATATGAACAACACACTGACGGAGTAACTTCTTGAGCAAAAACTATTCGCCGAATTCGCTGAGCAATGCATCCGCTTCAGGGTACATGTTCAACATATCGTTCAGCGTTTCGCGACGACGGATAATACGTGCTTCACCGTTTGCCTGAATAAGAACTTCTGCAGGACGCGGGCGCTGGTTGTACGGAGATGCCATAACATAGCCGTATGCACCTGCGTCGAGCATTGCGACAACGTCGCCTTCTGCAATTTCAGGAAGCTGACGATCTTTCGCCATAATATCACCGGATTCGCAAATGTTACCTACAATGGACTGCTCCATTGTTTCGGTTACTTCGCTACCACCGTCGCGGTAAATTTCAACATCATGGAATGAATCGTACATAGCTGGGCGCAGAAGCTGGTTAAAACCAAGATCAGTACCAGCGAAGCGTTTTTCACCGTTGTTCTTTACGCTGTAACAAGTGCCGAGCAAAACGCCGCACTCTGCTGCAATGTAACGACCCGGCTCACACATAAAGCGACCTGTGTAGCCTGTGTCTTCAACAAATTTTGTAATGGTGGCATTAAATGCTTCACCAAGTTTGGCAAGATCAAGACGCTCTTCGCCTTCATATTTGTGATACGGGATACCGAAGCCGCCACCAAAATCGATGATCTCGAGCGCGTTGTCTTCAGTGATCCACTCTTTAGCAATAGAAAGTAATACGTTCATTGCTTCAAGGTATCCATCAGGTTCCATGAAAAGAGAACCGATGTGCATGTTCACACCACACAATGTGAGGTTGTGACGTGCCAAGGTCGCGCGAACGGTATCTGCTTCTGCAGGATCAACACCGAACTTGGTCTGTTTGCCGCCAGTAATAACCTTAGCGTGGTGACCGGCACCAATACCCGGGTTGAAGCGAATAACAACCTTGCCGCCAGGATTCAGCTGCCCATACAGATCCAATTGGGAGAGAGAATCTACACTCACATATACGCCTCTATCGATGGCGTACTGGAGCTCTTCAGCAGAGACGTTATTGGAAATGAACAGGATCTGTTCCGGCTTAAATCCGGCGGCAAGGTTCATGACAATTTCGCCCGGGGACATAGCGTCCACAACCATTCCTTCCTCTTGGACTACCTTGAGGAGGTGAATATTCGTATTCGCTTTCGCAGAATAGTTTGGTGTAAAGGCTGGATTGTCAGAAAGCGCCTGAACTTCACGGCAACGTGTACGTAACACGTTCTCGTTGTATACATACAGCGGGCTGCCGAATGTTTTAACAAGTTCCATTGGAGTGGTATTACCGTAAAAGTTTACACTGTCAGTGTAGCTGGAGCGTACATTGCTCATGCCGAAATCTCCTGATTATATTCCGCGTATTTTAATGAGCTCAATCTCGTTCAAGAGAGCTTCGCGCATTAACGATACGAGGTGCTTGTTTTTTGAATAGAGACACTGCCCTCTGCTTACTTCGAGCGTGCCCACTATAACTTCGCTGGTATCAGCGATAATACGCACATTCTCTGCCGGTGCTTCGTTATGCATAAACACAACGCCGGAGAGGTGCGGGTCCTCATCAGATAAAATTACAACTTTCAATCCGCGCTTGATACAGTTCTCCAAGTCGGACGTAAGCAATTTTACTGTTGAAGCTGAAACAGAAAGATACACCCACCCTTTTGCCAGCAGAATCATATTCCGCATCTTATCAAGGGTATTTCCGTAACCGGAAATGGTAAGATATGGTGCTTCTTCTTCTTCCTGTTCCGGTAAATTTTCTTCTAGGAACCCTAATGTCGACTCACAAGAGCGACGCAGGTTCAAAATAAGTTCTTCACGCGGGATTGCAGTGTATTTGCTGGAATCCTCAGAAGAAACAATAGCCCCGCCTTTTTCAACAAGGCTGGACAACGCAGCGTATGCATTGGAGCGGGAAATACCGGAAACCTTTGCGGCTTCGTACCCTGTCATGGCACCCATTTTACAAAGAGTTACGTACATCAGTGACTCTTGCTGGGTAAAACCAAATTTCTTCAATGCCTGAATGAGTTCCATCTCTTCTCCTGCGTAGTTCTTACAAGTACTACTATTTCAGATTTCGATACCGGTCAAGTATTCGAGAGTATTTTTTTAACTTATTTATGATACTGACCACACCTTTATTCAAAGTGTTCTGCAATTCCGTTTAGTGAAAGCATAAACGATTATCAAGACTTGTTACTTCCAGTAATCCTGTTCCATATGAAAGGGAACAACAATGCGATGCGTTGTCATAAATCTACTTTCTGGCTCCGTATTCCATGCATTGAAATATGTCCATGAGCAAAATATCATTCCCTTACACATCATGCTGTCCTTTAAATAAGAATTGACTTTCAAAGAGTGAACAGCCATCCTATCATACCACATTTTTAACAAGGAGACCTCCATGGCACAGGTCAAAGACGGCGATTCAGTAAAAGTTCACTACACTGGTACTCTTGAAGACGGCACTGTTTTCGATTCCTCTCGCGAGCGCGAACCTCTTGAATTTACTCTTGGTTCAGATATGCTTATCGCTGGTTTCGAAAAAGCTGTTGTAGGTATGGGTGTTGGTGACGCTACTAAAGTTACTATTCCTGCAGACGAAGCTTATGGTCAGCGCAATGACGAAATGGTTATTGACGTTGCCAAAGATCAAGTGCCTGAACACATCACTCCGGAAATCGGCATGCTCTTGCAGCTCGAATCCGAAGGTGGAGTAATGGAAGTAGTTATTACTGCTGTGAAAGAAGATGGCATTACCCTTGATGCTAACCACCCGCTCGCTGGTAAAGACCTTACCTTCGAAATCGAACTCGTTGAAATCGTTTAATCTGATTTCATTCGAATAAAAAAAAGCCCGCGTTATTGTAACGTGGGCTTTTTTGGTGCGTACTGTAATCAGCCACGCCAAAATGTTCTTACAAGTTGTTGCTCTCACTGCATTACAAAGAACATAAAAAAGCCCCGCTCGACCTAAGTCGAACGGGGTTCTTATTATTCTATGAGATGCGTTTTACAGCAGCTTACCAATCTGAACTACAGATACAGCCACTGCGTATGCAAGTCCGGTGTTGAATACTACAGAGAAGATTGCCCATTTCCATGAGTTTGCTTCCTGCTTAATTGCAACAACTGTTACAAAACACGGTGCGTAAAGAAGAACAAAGAGGAGGAAAGCGATCGCAGTGCTAGGAGTCCAGTTAGGATCCTGTGCAATACGTTCCGCAAGCGGTGCTGCATCTTCCGGATCAACATCACCGAGAGAGTAAGCAGTACCAAGGGTAGATACGATAACTTCTTTCGCTGCGAAACCACCTACGAGCGCAATGTTTGTACGCCAGTCAAAGCCAGCCGGACTCATTACAGGTTCCAGTGCAACACCGATTGTACCTGCGTAAGAGTTTTTAAGAGTTGCTTCAGCTTCTGCGTTTTCAACAATCTGAAGTTTTTCTTCAAGCTCTGCAACTGGTGAACCTGTAGCGGTAGCAGAATCAATCTGTTCCTGAACAACCGTCTTCTGTGCATCAAATGCTGCAACTTGTTCTGCCGGGAGGTTCGGGAAAGTCATTGCTGCCCAGATAAGAATGGAGATGGCAAGAATCACGGTACCGGCTTTCTTAATGTACTGCCATGTACGTTCCCAAGTGTGGATGAAAAGGCCACGCATAGTTGGGAAGCGGTACGGAGGAAGTTCCATTACGAACGGAGTAGATTCGCCTTTAATAACGGTATGGCGGAGAATTTTTGAAACAATCAAGGCACAAGCCCATGCTGCCATGGTGAGCAGGAACATGACCATAGCCTGATTTTCTTCAAAAAATACGCCTACAAAGAGAAGGAATACTGGAAGCTTAGCACCACAAGCCATGAAAGGCGCAGTGATAAGCGTAGCAAGCTTCTCTTTAGGACTACGCAAAGTACGCGCTGCCATTACACCCGGAACAGCACAACCACCTGCGATACCACCGGATACGATGAAAGGCATTACGGAACAACCGTGCAAACCGAAGAAACGGAAGACGCGGTCGAGCATGTACGCAACACGCGCCATGTAGCCGGAGTCTTCAAGAATTGCGATTTGAAGGAACATAAACATAATAAGCGGAACAAAGCCCATTACGCCGCCAACACCATCAATAATTCCGGAAATAACCAAAGACTTGAGTAAGCCTTCGGACATGTTTGCTTCTGCAACTTCGCCAAGCCAACCAAAGATACTTTCAAACCAACCAACCGGCGTTTCACTGAAAGTAAATGTAACCTGATAGATCAAGTACATGATACTGAACATGATGAGTGGTCCGAGGAAGCGGTGTGTAATAACGCTGTCAATTTTGTCTGAGAGAACAACGCGATCTGCAGCTGAATCAAGACGAGTCACAACACCCTGACGAATAAGGGAGGTAATGTAGCCGTAGCGGTAATCCGCAATAACAGCTTCAGGGTATGTTGCGAGAGTGCTTTCCAGATGTTTTGCTACGCTTTTAACTATCTGTTCAAGTTCTGCAGAGACAGCGCTGGTTTCACGACCAAGCTGAATAATTTCTTCATCACTTTCAAGATATTTAATAGCTGTCCAACGGGATGGGTAACGGTCAGTAAGAACGCTGTTCTTTTCAATAAGAGCAACCAACTTATCTAAAGCAGGATCAAGGTCTGGACCGTAGGAGATTAAAAGAGGCTCCCACTTCTTACCCTGATTCTCAGCCGCGCATTTAATGGTGGCATCCAGCAAACTCGGAATACCATCACCGGTACGTGCAACAGTTTCAACAACCGGCACGTTCAGCAGATCAGAAAGTTTATCGATATCAATCTTCATACCTTGCTTGTTTGCTTCATCCATCATGTTCAGAGCAAGAACAAGCGGAGCACCCATTTCCATTAACTGGATTGCAAGGTAAAGGTTACGCTCAAGAGCGCCAGCGTTGAGAACATCAATAACAACATCCGGACGCTGATCAGCAACAACGTTTCGCGCTACAATTTCTTCCATTGTGTACGCAGTAAGGGAGTAAGTTCCCGGAAGGTCGATAAGATGAATTTTGCTATCACCAACAGTGGTAAAGCCTTCTTTCTTATCAACGGTAATTCCCGGATAGTTACCTACATGCTGACGTGCACCAGTAATAGCGTTAAACGCTGTCGTCTTGCCGGAGTTAGGGTTACCGGCAAGAGCAACTTTAATCTCTTTAGACATGAAACATTCCTCGTATACAGAAATTTTTTGTGGCAGTTTTTTTTGCTTAGACGCGTTCTACAGCGATGTAGTCAGCTTCATTATTACGCAGGGAAAGTGTAAAGCCAGTAAGACGCAGCGCAACTGGATCTTTCAATGGTGCACGCCCCACAACTTCAAGCTCAGCTCCGGGAACAAGTCCCATATCACGAATTCGACGACCGAGCTCTCCGATTGCAGTAATTGCAACCACTTTAGCCTTTTCCCCTACTTTTAATTCCCGCATAGGCATTGCATTCGACATTCTGACCACCCTTTATGAAATTGAAAATCTCTATCAATTGGATCTGGTAAAAAAAGTGTGCCGTGTTCGCACACTATCAGATCCACAGTACTATTGCTCTTTGTGTGAAGAGCAACCGCAGCTAGATTTTGTATCTTTCGAAATAGAACCGTTTGATGAACTGCATCCCCCGCAGTCGCTTCCGCAACCACAGCCGCCAGATGCACCTTTCTTCATAAAACGGCGAACAAGATAACCAGCTGCAACAGCGATAATCGCTGCAACAATAATAGCATCCATCATAGGACACCTCCGATTATTCATCGACTAACAACGCTTGTTGCTTTTGCAAAAACACCTCAAGGGCGTTTTGCGCAGCAACAACAAGAGGGACTCTCTTGCGTTTGCTTATCTAATATAAACTCACAGAACTGCTATAGTGTGCCCACAGTCTGCGTACGTTCTTGAATCTGTTCGTTCTCTAAAGGTTCACATTCCAAATTACATGCAATATCATCACCCAAAGTGAGCAGACAATCCTTTACTCTAAAGCTGCACGGTGCACATACTTCAACCACCGTGCCCGGAGTTAAACCCAGCGCGCAGAGTCTACCTCTCAGCTTCGGCTCAGAGCAAAAACCTTTAATTCGGGCTTTGCAACCAGCAGGTAAAGAATTCAATTTATGCTTGCGTTTACAACATGGCATATGTGACCCCTCCAAAACGTATGTCTAGTGAGTATGCAAATTGAAAATGATTGTCAAGGACATTGAGAATGTAATTGAAAATTATTTTCAACTGAGCCAGACAATCATCCCGATTAAAAGGTTAATCATTCCAAACAAAGGATCATCAACTGCTAAGTGTAATAGATAAAGACTCCTTGCCCCAGCCTGTTTCAAACCGTATTCTAGGATGCAGCGTACCAGTTGATTTTTCGCCAAACTGTGAGACAACTCACAATTTTTGCTAAAATCACAATAGGTAGAAACTATAAATAATACTCGAACTCATCGAGTCAATGTACGTGCCCCTTTTCAAGTAACTTTACCACAGGACTTAATATGCCCCCGTTGCTTACTGTTCAAGGTTTAACAACTATTTTTGACACAACAACACATGGCAAGCTTACCGCTGTAGACAACGTAAGCTTCTCTATTAATGTTGGACAGTCATTAAGTATTGTTGGTGAATCAGGTTGTGGTAAAAGTGTTACGTCGCTTTCCATTATGCGCCTTATCCCGACACCCCCAGGCGAAATAACAAGCGGAAAAGTAATATTTGACGGACAGGACTTGCTTGCCCTTTCAGAAAAGGACATGCGGCGCATTCGCGGTAATTCCATATCTATGATCTTTCAGGAGCCGATGACATCGTTGAATCCTGTTTTCAAAATCGGAGAACAAATCGCAGAAGTTGTACGCCTGCATGATGGACTCGGAAAGAAAGCTGCCCTGAACCGCGCAATCGAACTTCTCCATCAAGTGGGCATCCCTTCTCCTGCCCAACGCGCAAAAGAATTTCCCCACCAGCTCAGCGGCGGGATGCGCCAACGAGTGGTTATCGCCATGGCTCTAGCCTGTTCGCCTCAGCTAATTATAGCAGATGAACCTACAACCGCTCTCGATGTCACCATTCAGGGACAAATTCTAGATCTCATGCACAAGCTTGCAGACGACACTGGAACTGCGTTGCTTCTTATTACTCATGACCTCGGTTTGGTGGCAGAAAACGCTGACGACGTCGTCGTAATGTACAGTGGCCGAGTAGTTGAACAAGCAAGCACTGTAGATCTCTTCAACAAGCCTCTCCACCCATATACTCAAGGGCTCATCCGATCCATCCCGACAATTCCTCAAAAGGGAACTCCAATCCATAGAGGAATGCTAGAAACAATTCCCGGAGTAGTTGCACCACTCTATGCTCAGCCAACAGGCTGCCGTTTTCACGAACGCTGCAAGCACACATTCGAAAAGTGCAGAAAGCAAGAGCCACCGTTACTCAAACCAGAAGGAAAACGAGAAGTCCGCTGCTGGTTATACGAATAAACGTTGCCAAGCTACTAAGCAGGTAGTGATCAAATTTGCGACATAAAAAAAGCCCCATCCGAAAGGACGAGGCTTTTGAATTATTAAGTAAAGCTTATGAACCTGATTTTATCATCTGCTCCACATGGTTCATGAGATCGTAGTATTCATCCGAACTTGTAATATCTTGGAATACAATCGTATGAGAGGATTCAACATCACCATTTGAAACATTCAAATTAACAACAGCTGTGTCCGTTACCTTATTGTACAATGTCTCAAAAGAGCTTGAGTCATCTAAAGAAATTGACATGCCATCTCCAAGCACCTCATGGAAATCCAAGGTGTCATTCTCATCAAGATTGAAGTCTTCAATTACTGTAATTTCATTTGAAGTTTGGAAATCATGAGCGGTAAACAAGAAGGTGTCTGCATCAGCACCACCATTTAAAATGTCGTTACCAGCACCACCATTTAAGGTGTCTTCGCCTTCATTCCCATAGAGATGATCATCAACCTCAACTACAGAAACATTATCAATATGGACACCATCCGCGCGATCACCATCTGATTTTTTCGTCTGGTAGAAATCAAGGACAGTATTCTCGTCTTGGCCATCAAACACTAACGCCTGATGCTGCCAGTCATCTCCGATTGGTCCTTTTACGACATACTCAGGCTTATGATCTCCATCCACATCCACAAACATTTTTTCACTCTTACCATACCATTGGGTATCAAAAGTCAAAATATATTCGTGATCTGAATCAGTATCGATAGTTTGAGTTACGTTTCTTTCAGAACCATGGTTATCAACCTCTGCGAAGAAGTTTCCATTACTCTCTTTACCAATTTCAATGAGCTCATCCCTGTTCCAATAACCATCACTGCTCACTTCTGGATGATCACCATAATGAGAGCTACCATCTGTAAACACAGAGAAATCACCATTAGTCACAAGTTCTGAACTTGTGCCACCGTCACCGCCATACAGTACATCGTTTCCTGCACCACCACGAATGGTGTCTGCACCTGCACCACCGTCAATCGTGTTAGCGTACGCATCACCTGTTAAGTTATCAGCATGTGCACTACCTATGAGGTTCTCGATGCTAGTAAGCGTATCACCTGTGGCATCACCACCAGATGCTGTGTGGTTTAACAAATCAACATTCACACCAGCGGCGGAATGTTCGTAACTTGCGGTATCGACACCGTCGCCACCATTAATGGTATCACCAAGAGAACCAGTACCTGATCCACCTTCAATAATGTCATTTCCAATGCCGCCATTAATAACGTCAGCACCTTCATCACCGAAAAGGAGATCATTGCCGCTTTGACCATTGATAATGTCTTGGCCATCACCGCCATGAATGGTGTCGTCGAAGCTTGGAACAACTGACACGTTATCCAAATAAATACCCCAATGATCTTGGTTACCATGACTGGCACCGATCTGATCAAAGGAAATATTAGTCATACCACCTGCTCCAGCAACAAACGTCACAGTGTGAGTCGTCCATCCTGAAGAAGTAGTCGAGGTAGTCGTATATGTTCCACCATCTAAGTCTTCACCAGTGGCATTTCCAATATGGACTGTTAATTCATCACCTTGTCCGGCTGAATTGGAATCATTGCGAACAATAAAGGTCAATGTGTACTCATGTCCTTCTACTGTATTAATATTTTGTGACAACGAATTGCCATAGTCTATCTTAGGATTAGTATCTGGTGACTGCACTTCAACATAGTCATGAGCATGCCCATCAATTTTTCCATCTGGAACAATCCATCCAGTAGGAACGCCCTGATTACCAGAGAATGAATCCCAGTCAGAGAAGTCGCCATTGACAATTAAGTTTCCACCCTCAGCAACATCACCACCATTAAGGGTATCGTTGCCAGCTCCACCGTCAATAGTGTCAGCTCCTGCCCTACCATCAATGTGGTTTGCTTCACCATCACCAGTTAAGGTATCGGCGTGGTCGCTACCAACAAGGTTTTCGATGCCATCTAAAGTGTCACCTACGGCGTCGCCGTTTGTTGCGACAGCAAAATCAACTTGCGGGTCTGTCTGAGATAAATCGACGTTTACGGCACTAGCTGAGTTCTCGTAACTGACTGTATCAATACCAGTATCACCATCTGCTTCAAAGGTAGTTGTACCATTTTCAACAACGGCATTTCCACCTATCAAGTGATCTGCTCCGGCACTACCAAGTAACAAGTCATCGCCGTCGCCGCCGATAACGACATCATTATCAAGGCCACCGTCGAGAATGTCATTTCCGCCTTCTCCGTAGAGAATATCGTCGCCAGCACCGCCATTAATTATGTCATCAGTGTTCACGGTATGAAGTACAATATCATCAACCAGAACTCCGTGAGTGGAAGCACTTTGGTCTAGAGGCTCTGTGAAAGTAATCACAGTTGGTTCACCAGAACCTGTAAACTTAATTGAATACGTTTCAAACAAGTTGTCGACATCATTAGACTGCGAGTCACGAGCCGGAATAATAGTAACTTCTTCGTCACCAATTTTAATAATTAAAGCTTCATCCTGCTCAGCACGAGGGTTGTCCCTAATCAGTGCTTTAAAGGAGAATACATATTCTTGTCCGGCAACTGTATCAATCGTCGTTGAAATAGCATCAACAGCGGTATGTGCATCAACCTCTAATACCCTTCCCTGACCAGATTCTGTTCCAGGATTGTATACACTATGATGATGCACTTCCATTCGACCAGAAGTTGCAGACCAAGTATGTGTTGCGTTTCCATCAAAGTTCTGAGCCATGATTAGAGCCGCATCACCACCATGAATGACGTTATTGGAGGAGTTACCTGTCAACGTATCAGCATGCGCAGTACCAACAAGGTTTTCGATACTGGAGTAGGAGTCGCCTTCTGCATCACCGCCACTACCGGTTGCATCGGCGCGACCATCATTGTTTGCATCTGACAAATCAACAATAACAGCATCCTCTGACGTGGCGTAACTAACCGTGTCGCCTGAAGCGCCATCAGAACCACCGTTAAAGGTCTCTGCCGCTGCTCCAGCAAGCATTGTGTCGCTACCGTCACCTGCGTTAACCGTAATATCACCGGAAGTAATGTCCGTCAGGTCAATCGTATCTCCACCATCGCCAGTGGTTATCGTACCTGTTACGTCTTCACTTGAAACAGAAACGCTATCTGCGCCATCGTGGGTTCTTACATCAAGTCCAGAAATGTCACCCGCGGCATACATCTCTACAACGTCGCTTGAATCACCGGTTTCAACAAAGGCATGAGTCAGGGAACCTGCTGCATCAATATCAATCTCGCCACTTGTTTTTTCAAATGTAGTCAAGTGGAGATCATCAACGCTTGCCGCAATATCAACATCCAAGTTTGCAGTGGTGTTTGGATCGCTATTCGTTGTTCCTGTAAAGCGGAATGACTCGATGTCTGAGGCTTCAACATTTGCACCGGAACCAGTGATTGTTGCTGCGTCTTCACCTGTAATATCAAGTTGGTAGTCACCCTGCTCTGTGAGCTCTATTGTGTCACGACCGGAAGCACTATCAGCACCACCGTCGACAGTTCCTGATACTTTGTCACCAGTAAGTTTCACGTAGTCATCACCATCGTGGGTTCTTACATCAAGTCCCGAGATGTCGCCCTCAGCATGCATGTCTACAACGTCACTTGAATCGCCCGTCTCAACAAAGGCATGAGTCAAAGAACCTGCTGCATCAATATCAATCTCGCCACTTGTTTTTTCAAATGTAGTCAAATGGAGATCATCAACGCTTGCCGCAATATCAACATCCAACTTTGCAGTGGTGTTTGGATCGCTGTTCGTTGTTCCTGTAAAGCGGAATGTTTCAACATCTGTTGCGGTAACATTTATACCAGAACCGATAATCTCTGCAGAATCTGTTCCTGTAATATCAAGTTTAAAATCTGCCTGCTCTGTAAGTTCTACAGTATCGCGACCAGCACCAGTGTTAACGGTGAGATCAGCATTTCCATCTGTATGTTCTGTCGAAATATTAACAGTATCGTCTTCACTACCCGTAGTGACAAATAGCTCACTATTTGTATGTGCTTCAATTTCGACATCAACAGCTTTACCTTCAGCGGTAAAGACCTCAACGCCTTTCGCACCTTCAAGACCTATAACCTTCACATCAGATGCATCGGTAAACTTGATAGTTTCGAAGTCCACCGTTGTTATAACAGGAGTGCCATCTACAGTCGTTACGACAGCCAGTTCTAATCCATTGGCATCAGTAGAAAGAGTTACGACATACTCCCCATCTCCAGCGATCTCGAGAGTGTCGTTATGATCAGAACCGACAACACGCTCAATGCCACTCACTGTATCACCAGTAGCTTCGCCGCCGGTAACTGAGGCTGTTCCATCAGCGTTCACAACGTAGGTCACACCACTGCCGCCATTGTCACCAGCGTAAGATGCTGTATCGAAGCCTTCTCCACCTATAAGAGTATCAGCGCCAACACCGCCGACCAAAAGGTCATCTCCAAGACCACCATTCAATGTATCGTTTCCGGCATGACCATACAATTCATCGCCAGCATCATCTGTCACTGCAATATCATCAACAAAAATGCCGATATGGTGTTGCCCTGTATTTTGTGATCCATGCTGTCCCAACGTAATACGAGTTGAACTATCCGTTGCAGTAAAAGTAATGGAATATGTACCCCAGTCACTACTGTCATTATTATCGTAATCGCTAGGGCTTATTTCATATTCCTGACCATCAATTACCACGTACATCTTTTCGCCAGACTCACGTGCGGCGGCTTTGAAGCTTAAAGTGTACTCTTGACCCGCTTCAGTCCCGATATCACGAGACAAGTCACTTTCTTGATAGCTATGATCACCATCTTTATGGGTATTGGAGTCTAGCTCTACAAAGTAATTTCGGTCTTCTCCGTCACCTTTGTGCCAAACTTCAAGTGAAGATTCTGTGCTCCAACCATTTGAGTCAAGATTCGCATTTTCACTACCATTATCGGAACTTGAACGAACACTAGAGTCAGCCCCAAGAGCATCAAAGCTTCCATCAGGTAACAACTCGCTAGAATGTAACCCACCCAATTCAGGACCACCATTCAAAACATCCGCTTCAGTTGTTCCATGAAGAACGTCTGCTTTTGTAGTACCAGACAAAGTAAAATCTGCATCTTGCTTCTCTTCACTGAAGACAAAATCGTTGTAATCTGTACCGCCACCATCTTCGACACGATAAGTTGTTGAATCTGTACTGCCGTACTCTTCACCAGGAACTTTCATATTTGACACAGCGTCAACCGTATCACCATTTTCATTGGTGTACTTAACGGTGCCATCTTCGTAAGTCATGGAGTCCAATTTGTCTTCTGTGACTCTAGGTATCAAGAAGTACTCGACGGTAGCATCTTCTCGAACAGTAAATTGAAGCGTTGAACCTTCATCGATCTCTTTGGAGTTACTCCAATCAGAAATCAACCAACTATCCGAATCTGAATTAACACCAGGCGCTACAAACTCAGTTGTACCATCAGGGTATGTGACAGCTACAACCAAAGCGTTTGTCCACCCGGCGCTTTGTCCTTCAAAGGTCAACGTATATTCTGTCAAATCGGTGCTGCCGTTAACCTCAACGTCAATAACCTTTTCGACAGATGCACCAGCTTCATCTGTGGCAACCACAGTAAAGGATTCATGAACTTCTTGACCATCAACCAACTCTTTCGTTGCCTCACGGTCATTATCGAGGGTGTAAGTCCAAGTACCATTCTCAGTGTCATAGGTAAGATTACCGTACTTACCGACAACCTCTAACGAAGTATCATTATTCTGAGAATCATTTTGATCATACAAGTCAGATGAGGATGTATTTAAATCTGAGGAAACTTCATATGTCAGCGAGCCGCTGCCCCCGACTTCAGCATTCCCTTCATCATTCCCATCAGGATCGGTAAAGGTCAGTGTTCCAGTGGCAGAGCTATCACCTGCTTCCCAATGACCAGCTTCTGTTACGGTGCCAGACACATCAGCAACACTCACTTCCGGAGCATCTTCTGAACCGTTTACGGTTACTTCTACAGTCTGCGTAACTTTTGCACCGGAACCGTCAATGGCGGTCAAATCAAAACTTTCGGTTGGGGTGTCGCCAGGGGCGAGAGCCTGTGTATCCGGATCATCATTATCAAGGGTGTATTCCCATGTGCCCGCGTTATCACCATCAACATGGTACACGAGCTGACCGTATTTACCGGTCATGACAAGATCACCAGATGTTGCTTCTGTCTGGTTGGCTGCGTCGTCGTACTCTGTGCCGGTTTCAGAGGTCAGTGCCACCTGATAGGTCAAGCCTGTGGATCCGGCATCACCGGAGGCGTTGCCATGTTCGTTACCGTCAACATCTTTGAAGAAGACTTCACCGGAAACGCTTGCGTCTACTGTAAGCTCTTCATAGCTGCCGTCTGCGTTCTGAACTACTTTACCATCAGCGCCAACTGTAAGGCCGGCTTCTGTGATTGTCTTTGAAGCATCAGCGCCTGCAACTACTTCCGGAGCATCTTCTGAACCGTTTACGGTTACTTCTACAGTCTGCGTAACTTTTGCACCGGAACCGTCAATGGCGGTCAAATCAAAACTTTCGGTTGGGGTGTCGCCAGGGGCGAGAGCCTGTGTATCCGGATCATCATTATCAAGGGTGTATTCCCATGTGCCCGCGTTATCACCATCAACATGGTACACGAGCTGACCGTATTTACCGGTCATGACAAGATCACCAGATGTTGCTTCTGTCTGGTTGGCTGCGTCGTCGTACTCTGTGCCGGTTTCAGAGGTCAGTGCCACCTGATAGGTCAAGCCTGTGGATCCGGCATCACCGGAGGCGTTGCCATGTTCGTTACCGTCAACATCTTTGAAGAAGACTTCACCGGAAACGCTTGCGTCTACTGTAAGCTCTTCATAGCTGCCGTCTGCGTTCTGAACTACTTTACCATCAGCGCCAACTGTAAGGCCGGCTTCTGTGATTGTCTTTGAAGCATCAGCGCCTGCAACTACTTCCGGAGCATCTTCTGAACCGTTTACGGTTACTTCTACAGTCTGCGTAACTTTTGCACCGGAACCGTCAATGGCGGTCAAATCAAAACTTTCGGTTGGAGTGTCGCCAGGGGCGAGAGCCTGTGTATCCGGATCATCATTATCAAGGGTGTATTCCCATGTGCCCGCGTTATCACCATCAACATGGTACACGAGCTGACCGTATTTACCGGTCATGACAAGATCACCAGATGTTGCTTCTGTCTGGTTGGCTGCGTCGTCGTACTCTGTGCCGGTTTCAGAGGTCAGTGCCACCTGATAGGTCAAGCCTGTGGATCCGGCATCACCGGAGGCGTTGCCATGTTCGTTACCGTCAACATCTTTGAAGAAGACTTCACCGGAAACGCTTGCGTCTACTGTAAGCTCTTCATAGCTGCCGTCTGCGTTCTGAACTACTTTACCATCAGCGCCAACTGTAAGGCCGGCTTCTGTGATTGTCTTTGAAGCATCAGCGCCTGCAACTACTTCCGGAGCATCTTCTGAACCGTTTACGGTTACTTCCACAGTCTGCGTAACTTTTGCACCGGAACCGTCAATGGCGGTCAAATCAAAACTTTCGGTTGGGGTGTCGCCAGGGGCGAGAGCCTGTGTATCCGGATCATCATTATCAAGGGTGTATTCCCATGTGCCCGCGTTATCACCATCAACATGGTACACGAGCTGACCGTATTTACCGGTCATGACAAGATCACCAGATGTTGCTTCTGTCTGGTTGGCTGCGTCGTCGTACTCTGTGCCGGTTTCAGAGGTCAGTGCCACCTGATAGGTCAAGCCTGTGGATCCGGCATCACCGGAGGCGTTGCCATGTTCGTTACCGTCAACATCTTTGAAGAAGACTTCACCGGAAACGCTTGCGTCTACTGTAAGCTCTTCATAGCTGCCGTCTGCGTTCTGAACTACTTTACCATCAGCGCCAACTGTAAGGCCGGCTTCTGTGATTGTCTTTGAAGCATCAGCGCCTGCAACTACTTCCGGAGCATCTTCTGAACCGTTTACGGTTACTTCCACAGTCTGCGTAACTTTTGCACCGGAACCGTCAATGGCGGTCAAATCAAAACTTTCGGTTGGGGTGTCGCCAGGGGCGAGAGCCTGTGTATCCGGATCATCATTATCAAGGGTGTATTCCCATGTGCCCGCGTTATCACCATCAACATGGTACACGAGCTGACCGTATTTACCGGTCATGACAAGATCACCAGATGTTGCTTCTGTCTGGTTGGCTGCGTCGTCGTACTCTGTGCCGGTTTCAGAGGTCAGTGCCACCTGATAGGTCAAGCCTGTGGATCCGGCATCACCGGAGGCGTTGCCATGTTCGTTACCGTCAACATCTTTGAAGAAGACTTCACCGGAAACGCTTGCGTCTACTGTAAGCTCTTCATAGCTGCCGTCTGCGTTCTGAACTACTTTACCATCAGCGCCAACTGTAAGGCCGGCTTCTGTGATTGTCTTTGAAGCATCAGCGCCTGCAACTACTTCCGGAGCATCTTCTGAACCGTTTACGGTTACTTCCACAGTCTGCGTAACTTTTGCACCGGAACCGTCAATGGCGGTCAAATCAAAACTTTCGGTTGGGGTGTCGCCAGGGGCGAGAGCCTGTGTATCCGGATCATCATTATCAAGGGTGTATTCCCATGTGCCCGCGTTATCACCATCAACATGGTACACGAGCTGACCGTATTTACCGGTCATGACAAGATCACCAGATGTTGCTTCTGTCTGGTTGGCTGCGTCGTCGTACTCTGTGCCGGTTTCAGAGGTCAGTGCCACCTGATAGGTCAAGCCTGTGGATCCGGCATCACCGGAGGCGTTGCCATGTTCGTTACCGTCAACATCTTTGAAGAAGACTTCACCGGAAACGCTTGCGTCTACTGTAAGCTCTTCATAGCTGCCGTCTGCGTTCTGAACTACTTTACCATCAGCGCCAACTGTAAGGCCGGCTTCTGTGATTGTCTTTGAAGCATCAGCGCCTGCAACTACTTCCGGAGCATCTTCTGAACCGTTTACGGTTACTTCTACAGTCTGCGTAACTTTTGCACCAGAACCGTCAATGGCGGTCAAATCAAAACTTTCGGTTGGAGTGTCGCCAGGGGCGAGAGCCTGTGTATCCGGATCATCATTATCAAGGGTGTATTCCCATGTGCCCGCGTTATCACCATCAACATGGTACACGAGCTGACCGTATTTACCGGTCATGACAAGATCACCAGATGTTGCTTCTGTCTGGTTGGCTGCGTCGTCGTACTCTGTGCCGGTTTCAGAGGTCAGTGCCACCTGATAGGTCAAGCCTGTGGATCCGGCATCACCGGAGGCGTTGCCATGTTCGTTACCGTCAACATCTTTGAAGAAGACTTCACCGGAAACGCTTGCGTCTACTGTAAGCTCTTCATAGCTGCCGTCTGCGTTCTGAACTACTTTACCATCAGCGCCAACTGTAAGGCCGGCTTCTGTGATTGTCTTTGAAGCATCAGCGCCTGCAACTACTTCCGGAGCATCTTCTGAACCGTTTACGGTTACTTCTACAGTCTGCGTAACTTTTGCACCGGAACCGTCAATGGCGGTCAAATCAAAACTTTCGGTTGGGGTGTCGCCAGGGGCGAGAGCCTGTGTATCCGGATCATCATTATCAAGGGTGTATTCCCATGTGCCCGCGTTATCACCATCAACATGGTACACGAGCTGACCGTATTTACCGGTCATGACAAGATCACCAGATGTTGCTTCTGTCTGGTTGGCTGCGTCGTCGTACTCTGTGCCGGTTTCAGAGGTCAGTGCCACCTGATAGGTCAAGCCTGTGGATCCGGCATCACCGGAGGCGTTGCCATGTTCGTTACCGTCAACATCTTTGAAGAAGACTTCACCGGAAACGCTTGCGTCTACTGTAAGCTCTTCATAGCTGCCGTCTGCGTTCTGAACTACTTTACCATCAGCGCCAACTGTAAGGCCGGCTTCTGTGATTGTCTTTGAAGCATCAGCGCCTGCAACTACTTCCGGAGCATCTTCTGAACCGTTTACGGTTACTTCTACAGTCTGCGTAACTTTTGCACCGGAACCGTCAATGGCGGTCAAATCAAAACTTTCGGTTGGAGTGTCGCCAGGGGCGAGAGCCTGTGTATCCGGATCATCATTATCAAGGGTGTATTCCCATGTGCCCGCGTTATCACCATCAACATGGTACACGAGCTGACCGTATTTACCGGTCATGACAAGATCACCAGATGTTGCTTCTGTCTGGTTGGCTGCGTCGTCGTACTCTGTGCCGGTTTCAGAGGTCAGTGCCACCTGATAGGTCAAGCCTGTGGATCCGGCATCACCGGAGGCGTTGCCATGTTCGTTACCGTCAACATCTTTGAAGAAGACTTCACCGGAAACGCTTGCGTCTACTGTAAGCTCTTCATAGCTGCCGTCTGCGTTCTGAACTACTTTACCATCAGCGCCAACTGTAAGGCCGGCTTCTGTGATTGTCTTTGAAGCATCAGCGCCTGCAACTACTTCCGGAGCATCTTCTGAACCGTTTACGGTTACTTCTACAGTCTGCGTAACTTTTGCACCGGAACCGTCAATGGCGGTCAAATCAAAACTTTCGGTTGGAGTGTCGCCAGGGGCGAGAGCCTGTGTATCCGGATCATCATTATCAAGGGTGTATTCCCATGTGCCCGCGTTATCACCATCAACATGGTACACGAGCTGACCGTATTTACCGGTCATGACAAGATCACCAGATGTTGCTTCTGTCTGGTTGGCTGCGTCGTCGTACTCTGTGCCGGTTTCAGAGGTCAGTGCCACCTGATAGGTCAAGCCTGTGGATCCGGCATCACCGGAGGCGTTGCCATGTTCGTTACCGTCAACATCTTTGAAGAAGACTTCACCGGAAACGCTTGCGTCTACTGTAAGCTCTTCATAGCTGCCGTCTGCGTTCTGAACTACTTTACCATCAGCGCCAACTGTAAGGCCGGCTTCTGTGATTGTCTTTGAAGCATCAGCGCCTGCAACTACTTCCGGAGCATCTTCTGAACCGTTTACGGTTACTTCTACAGTCTGCGTAACTTTTGCACCGGAACCGTCAATGGCGGTCAAATCAAAACTTTCGGTTGGAGTGTCGCCAGGGGCGAGAGCCTGTGTATCCGGATCATCATTATCAAGGGTGTATTCCCATGTGCCCGCGTTATCACCATCAACATGGTACACGAGCTGACCGTATTTACCGGTCATGACAAGATCACCAGATGTTGCTTCTGTCTGGTTGGCTGCGTCGTCGTACTCTGTGCCGGTTTCAGAGGTCAGTGCCACCTGATAGGTCAAGCCTGTGGATCCGGCATCACCGGAGGCGTTGCCATGTTCGTTACCGTCAACATCTTTGAAGAAGACTTCACCGGAAACGCTTGCGTCTACTGTAAGCTCTTCATAGCTGCCGTCTGCGTTCTGAACTACTTTACCATCAGCGCCAACTGTAAGGCCGGCTTCTGTGATTGTCTTTGAAGCATCAGCGCCTGCAACTACTTCCGGAGCATCTTCTGAACCGTTTACGGTTACTTCTACAGTCTGCGTAACTTTTGCACCGGAACCGTCAATGGCGGTCAAATCAAAACTTTCGGTTGGGGTGTCGCCAGGGGCGAGAGCCTGTGTATCCGGATCATCATTATCAAGGGTGTATTCCCATGTGCCCGCGTTATCACCATCAACATGGTACACGAGCTGACCGTATTTACCGGTCATGACAAGATCACCAGATGTTGCTTCTGTCTGGTTGGCTGCGTCGTCGTACTCTGTGCCGGTTTCAGAGGTCAGTGCCACCTGATAGGTCAAGCCTGTGGATCCGGCATCACCGGAGGCGTTGCCATGTTCGTTACCGTCAACATCTTTGAAGAAGACTTCACCGGAAACGCTTGCGTCTACTGTAAGCTCTTCATAGCTGCCGTCTGCGTTCTGAACTACTTTACCATCAGCGCCAACTGTAAGGCCGGCTTCTGTGATTGTCTTTGAAGCATCAGCGCCTGCAACTACTTCCGGAGCATCTTCTGAACCGTTTACGGTTACTTCCACAGTCTGCGTAACTTTTGCACCGGAACCGTCAATGGCGGTCAAATCAAAACTTTCGGTTGGGGTGTCGCCAGGGGCGAGAGCCTGTGTATCCGGATCATCATTATCAAGGGTGTATTCCCATGTGCCCGCGTTATCACCATCAACATGGTACACGAGCTGACCGTATTTACCGGTCATGACAAGATCACCAGATGTTGCTTCTGTCTGGTTGGCTGCGTCGTCGTACTCTGTGCCGGTTTCAGAGGTCAGTGCCACCTGATAGGTCAAGCCTGTGGATCCGGCATCACCGGAGGCGTTGCCATGTTCGTTACCGTCAACATCTTTGAAGAAGACTTCACCGGAAACGCTTGCGTCTACTGTAAGCTCTTCATAGCTGCCGTCTGCGTTCTGAACTACTTTACCATCAGCGCCAACTGTAAGGCCGGCTTCTGTGATTGTCTTTGAAGCATCAGCGCCTGCAACTACTTCCGGAGCATCTTCTGAACCGTTTACGGTTACTTCTACAGTCTGCGTAACTTTTGCACCGGAACCGTCAATGGCGGTCAAATCAAAACTTTCGGTTGGAGTGTCGCCAGGGGCGAGAGCCTGTGTATCCGGATCATCATTATCAAGGGTGTATTCCCATGTGCCCGCGTTATCACCATCAACATGGTACACGAGCTGACCGTATTTACCGGTCATGACAAGATCACCAGATGTTGCTTCTGTCTGGTTGGCTGCGTCGTCGTACTCTGTGCCGGTTTCAGAGGTCAGTGCCACCTGATAGGTCAAGCCTGTGGATCCGGCATCACCGGAGGCGTTGCCATGTTCGTTACCGTCAACATCTTTGAAGAAGACTTCACCGGAAACGCTTGCGTCTACTGTAAGCTCTTCATAGCTGCCGTCTGCGTTCTGAACTACTTTACCATCAGCGCCAACTGTAAGGCCGGCTTCTGTGATTGTCTTTGAAGCATCAGCGCCTGCAACTACTTCCGGAGCATCTTCTGAACCGTTTACGGTTACTTCTACAGTCTGCGTAACTTTTGCACCGGAACCGTCAATGGCGGTCAAATCAAAACTTTCGGTTGGGGTGTCGCCAGGGGCGAGAGCCTGTGTATCCGGATCATCATTATCAAGGGTGTATTCCCATGTGCCCGCGTTATCACCATCAACATGGTACACGAGCTGACCGTATTTACCGGTCATGACAAGATCACCAGATGTTGCTTCTGTCTGGTTGGCTGCGTCGTCGTACTCTGTGCCGGTTTCAGAGGTCAGTGCCACCTGATAGGTCAAGCCTGTGGATCCGGCATCACCGGAGGCGTTGCCATGTTCGTTACCGTCAACATCTTTGAAGAAGACTTCACCGGAAACGCTTGCGTCTACTGTAAGCTCTTCATAGCTGCCGTCTGCGTTCTGAACTACTTTACCATCAGCGCCAACTGTAAGGCCGGCTTCTGTGATTGTCTTTGAAGCATCAGCGCCTGCAACTACTTCCGGAGCATCTTCTGAACCGTTTACGGTTACTTCTACAGTCTGCGTAACTTTTGCACCGGAACCGTCAATGGCGGTCAAATCAAAACTTTCGGTTGGGGTGTCGCCAGGGGCGAGAGCCTGTGTATCCGGATCATCATTATCAAGGGTGTATTCCCATGTGCCCGCGTTATCACCATCAGTATGGTACACGAGCTGACCGTATTTACCGGTCATGATAAGATCACCAGATGTTGCTTCTGTCTGGTTGGCTGCGTCGTCGTACTCTGTGCCGGTTTCAGAGGTCAGTGCCACCTGATAGGTCAAGCCTGTGGATCCGGCATCACCGGAGGCGTTGCCATGTTCGTTACCGTCAACATCTTTGAAGAAGACTTCACCGGAAACGCTTGCGTCTACTGTAAGCTCTTCATAGCTGCCGTCTGCGTTCTGAACTACTTTACCATCAGCGCCAACTGTAAGGCCGGCTTCTGTGATTGTCTTTGAAGCATCAGCGCCTGCAACTACTTCCGGAGCATCTTCTGAACCGTTTACGGTTACTTCTACAGTCTGCGTAACTTTTGCACCGGAACCGTCAATGGCGGTCAAATCAAAACTTTCGGTTGGGGTGTCGCCAGGGGCGAGAGCCTGTGTATCCGGATCATCATTATCAAGGGTGTATTCCCATGTGCCCGCGTTATCACCATCAGTATGGTACACGAGCTGACCGTATTTACCGGTCATGATAAGATCACCAGATGTTGCTTCTGTCTGGTTGGCTGCGTCGTCGTACTCTGTGCCGGTTTCAGAGGTCAGTGCCACCTGATAGGTCAAGCCTGTGGATCCGGCATCACCGGAGGCGTTGCCATGTTCGTTACCGTCAACATCTTTGAAGAAGACTTCACCGGAAACGCTTGCGTCTACTGTAAGCTCTTCATAGCTGCCGTCTGCGTTCTGAACTACTTTACCATCAGCGCCAACTGTAAGGCCGGCTTCTGTGATTGTCTTTGAAGCATCAGCGCCTGCAACTACTTCCGGGCGATCATTCGTGCCACGCACATCAATCACAAGTTCAGACTCTGTGGAAGCTGTTCCATCAGTTGCGCTATACTTGAAGGTATCCTGAAGTGGATCACTGCCTTCGCTTAAGCCCTGAACATCAGAATTGTTATGATCAAGAGTGTATGTCCAAGAACCATCTTCTGCTATTTCAAGAGTACCGAATGATCCTTCGTACGTACCCGGATCAAAAACAGTGATGACTTCGATATCAAGGTCGGAATCATTAGCAAGCACATTACCAGATGCAGTTGGAACGTCTACAGTTCCTGCATTCACATCATGGTATTCTTCAGCAGTAACTCCACCAGCATCAGCAACGACTGTTGGCGCATCATTTGTGCCATTAATTGTTACAGTCAGTGTAGCTGTGTCTGAAGTTAACCCATCGGAAACTGTGTAGGTAAAGGTTTCTGTACGAGATTCACCATCGTCTAAGGCAACTATGTCTCCATTCTGGTTATCCAGAGTGTAAGTCCATGTACCATCTTTATTAATAACGAAAGTGCCGTACTGGGCATTAGAGGTTGAACCTGTAATGCTTAACGTGTCGCCATCTGGATCAATGTCGTTAGTAAGAACATTCCCTGAAACGGAAGGATTGGCTGCACCATCTAAAATATTTGTGAGTTCTTCGGCTAGTACGCTGCTGCTATCATCAACAGCAACAACAGGAGTATTCTCTGCTCCAGTCTGATCAAAGGAAATAGTGGCACGACTAGAATCGTCGTATGAGTGGCTAATTTCCTGATTCTCAATTCCGCCAAGTGCCTCGCCGAAGCCCTCAATATTCGAAGAGCCGGATCCCTGCGGAGAAGAGGGGGTAGAACCTGCAGCGGTGTCAATAAAACCATCTTCGCCAATAGCTTCCATTATTGCTTCTGCTGAAAGCACAGTGCCGTCTTGCAGAACTACGTCTACAGGCTCGAGCTCACTAGCGAAGTCTAACAGCTTAAGAACAGACTCGTCTTCAAATGTTAAAACAAGATCATCGCCATCTTTTGCGGCTTGAACTGAATCCAGATCAAAATCGAAAGAAACATCCAGTTCTGAGCCAACAACAACTTCACGCACTTCACCAGCGACAGGCTTTTTCAAAACCTGAATATTCTTATCATTGTCTATTTGTGCAACCATGATTCCCCCCCTATGGGAAATGCGCTAGAAACCGGAAACTTCCCCAAGTTCCAGTTCCTAAGATGTTTAAAAAACAACTATTACCTTTTATACTGCAAATATATTGAATGAAACTAATTAAGAACATTAGATTATCTAATTTTCAATAGTTTTTTTCCCTTTCTTTTCGGGAGGCTATACATAAAATTAGATTTATTTTTATACATTTCGTTTTTTTCCAACATATTAGAAAAGATTTATTAAACAACATCATGTAAAAAGTGAAAGTAAATATTTGTAAATACCATATTTTGTCACAGTGTTATGTCCAACAATAGTCAACTTTTCAATAGGCAATAAAAAAGCGGAGGAACCAAGTTCCTCCGCTTAACGCAGTCAGTATTATTGCATGTAAATCTTACTTGCTTGACCGGCAGTCACTGCACACACCGTATAGGTACATTCTATGACTGGTCAGAACAAAACCATGCTTTGCAGCAAGTTCGTCCTGTAGACGTTCAATCTGGTCATCGATGACTTCCAGATTTTTCCCGCAGCGCTCACAAATCAAATGATCATGATGCTTACTGCCATAACTTTGCTCATAGCGAGCTACACCGTCACCAAAGTGAACTTCTTTGGCAATACCTGAGTCGCACAGCAACTTCATGGTTCTGTAAACGGTGGCCTGCCCAACAGACGGGTCAGCTTTTTTAACACGCTCGTACAATTCTTCTGTAGTCAAGTGTCCTTCGTCTTTCAAAAACACTTCTACAATCAGCATACGCTGCGGAGTAACCTTCAGGTTGTTCTTTGCAATATAATCTGCAAAGACTTGAATTGGCTCTTTCATACGTCCTCGGCTTGTGTTTCACAAATGATACCGGACAATATACTTACTCAACACAAATCGCAAGCAAGCTTACTCTAATCTGCAATAGTCTATAGAATCTCGCTAATATTCCAGCCATTAGCTTCGGCAGCTTCGCGTACACCGTTTCCACCAAGAACGCAGATATGCCCTGTTTCTGCCGCAGCTTGAAGCACTTCTGCGAAAGAGTGGAAATGATCAAGCGTTGTTGACAGAATTTCGTCACGCATCTGCTGACGCATTGCGTCTGTATCGCCAAGCATCTTGCGAGTAGCAGCGGCAGAACCTTTTGCGTCCGGAAGCATATGCGTATCAAGGTCGCCAATGGCACCAATAATAGCTTTTTCCAGCTCTGCCTTTCCAAGTTTAAGATCTTTCAAGTACGCCGCAGAACCATCAAATGCTTTCAAAGTATTTTCGAGGTTCGGGTCACGGTAGGAAACCTGTGCAAGAACGCCTGTGCTTCTATCAAAAGCTGCAAACGCACCGTATGCACCGCCCTGCACGCGAACCTGATCCCAAAGCCAGCCCATGCGTAAATGCTTGAAAATAACATTGGCGGAACCATGATATTTATATCCAAGCGCATACAAATCTGCACCTTTGCCCACATAGTTAACCTGTGCAGGAATAAGGAAAGCCTCGTTTGTGGTCGCAAATTCAGGCTGCCACAAAGCAGATTCAGCAGCACGTTCAGGTAACGCATCGATAAAGCCTTTAACAAGACCATCAACCGCGTGAAGACCACTTGCTTCAGCAGTTACTGAAATCAATGTCTGTGACTTTTTGAGGATAGCAGCGCGAACATGCTCTAAATCAGCAAGAACTGCATCCCAGTCGCTAGCAACTTTATCTGCCAACGTACGAAGGAAACCAAGATAGCTAATACCGCCAGTCTGCTCTGATACCCAGCCAGCCACATCAAAGCAGCCGCGCAAATGGGACATCACGATCATATGACCGGAAGGAACAACACCCTGCTCAACGCGAGACTTTTCTTCCAAAACAATAGAACGGAAGCGCTCTTTATTATTAAGCTCGGAATCCAGCGCCACTGTCTGCAATAATTCAAAAAGATCAGCAACTTTATCTTCTGTTGATTTACCGTGAACTACAAGTTTCGCAAGCGGAGTCCGCTCGCCAATTGTAGTTGCGGTCATAAGGTCAGCGCTGATGCCACCAGTTTTTGCAGCAATGCGCATTCCCAGCTCAACAAAGTTAAGCTTATCTGTACCCACTTCGGTCATACATCTGCCCAGAAGCGGAACATAAGGAAGCAAAGAGGCATCCAATCCGGCAATATCAAAGGCAGCGGAAGCATATACAACGCCGTTTGTTTCCAAATCATGCGTGTAGACAGTCACACCTGAATGCGCTGCTTCCTTCTGCGGAATAGTTTTGTTTTCTGTCGGAATATCTTCAATGGTGAGACGTGGAATACTTGCCACAGCTTCTTCGCTATCCGGAGTCTGCTGCATTTTTCGAAGCAGTGCTGTGTTTTCTACAACAGCAGCTACGTCTTCGTCGCTCATGTTCTCACGAACACTTGCAAGGCTTTTTTCTACACGTTTTTTACGCTCATCCTGTAAATCTTCGTCCGGAACAAGCAACACAGTGGTGCGATGGTTGTTCCCGACAAGGAAAGCACTAATGAGGTCTTCAAAGAGACGGTCGCCATTAGCAAGACGCTCTTTAATAAAACCAAGAGGCTCTTCAAAAGCAATAAGTGCCAACGGATCAGCATCGTACAACCAGGTGGTTAACGATCTAACCATCACTGACAAACCAACAGGGAAACGGCCGGAGTTGTTCTCGCGAAGATCGAACTCAATGCTGTTAACAGCAGCTTCGATATATTCTTTATCGATGCCGTCTTTAATAAGACCGTTGAGTGTATCAAAAATTAACGCCTCAACTACGTCAGCGTTTTCAGATTTAATACCTGAAAGACCGGTTGAGAAGTACATCTGGCGCAGTTCATTTTCAAGACCTACGCCCGTAATGTCTTCACCGAGACCGGACTCAATAAGTGCCTTGCGCAGTGGAGATGCAGGCATACCGATAAGGATCTGCTCCAGCATCTGGAATGCAAGGTTAAGCTCTGCTTCAGCAGTTTCAGGAAGCAGCCAGTTCATAGTGAACATAGCACGTCCCTGATGTTCACTGGTGGCAGGGCCAGCGGCATAGCCTTCCAGCAATGCAATCGGACGTTCGAATTCTTCCTGAAGCGGTACGTTAGAATCTACTTCCAGTGCGGAGAAACGCTCCAAGGTTCCTGAAAGTTTTTCAAGACGTGTTGCTTCATCATCATCGCCCCAGAAGAAAAAGCGACCGTTGGATGGATGATAGTAAGTTTCGTGGAAGTTTTTAAACTGCTCATAGGTAAGCTGAGGAATAACATCAGGATTACCACCGGAATCAAGACCATATGTCATATCCGGGAACAATGACTGCTGAGAACGCTCATGCAGCACACTATCCGGCGAGCTGTAAACGCCGCGCATTTCGTTATATACGACACCGCGATACGTTAACGGTTCTTCTGCCTTTTCCACATTGTAATGCCAGCCTTCCTGCTGAAAAATCTGCTCGTTAATCAGAGGGAAAAATGCTGCATCAAGGTACACATCAATTAAGTTATAGAAATCCTGCAGATTAGTTGATGCCACAGGATAACAAGTCTTATCCGGATAGGTAAACGCATTCAAAAAAGTCTGTAATGACCCTTTAAGCAATTCTACAAACGGTTCTTTTACAGGGAATTTTTCTGACCCGCACAATACGGAGTGCTCCAGAATATGCGCAACACCTGTTGAATCTGAAGGTGGAGTTCTGAAGGATACGCCAAACACCTTGTTTTCATCGGCATTGTTCATGGACAGTACCTGCGCACCAGTTTTGCTGTGTTTCCACAGACGGGCAATAGTTGCCAACTCTTCCACGCGCTGTTCATCAACAAGTTCAAAGCCGAACTGTTCTGTCATTGTCTTCCTCCGGAATATCCTTTTTTCTCTCGTCTCTGCCTGCCTGCAGAGAACAGTACTCTTTATGATACAATAAGATATAGGCAGGCTTGTCTGCCGTCCATACATTTTGTCTCTGAATCAACATTTGTACTGCGCCCAACAAACAAATAAGCCGACACAACTCTGCGCCGGCTTATTCCTCTCTCAATTTTGACTATGCATTATAATGCGCAAAAATTATTCTTTGCACTATGCACCAAAAATTTTCTAGCACGCAACATCGTTTGTTAGCATATCTGTTTCCACAGCCTTAACAACACGGTTACGACCATCACGTTTTGCACGATACAAAGCATTATCTGCACTTTCATACAATTCGTTAAATATCTGAGGAAGGAACTCTTCTGTTGAAGAGACTCCCAACGATATTTTCACATTAAGGCTTCGTCCGTCCGGCAATACAATAGGTGTATGCTCTATCCGCTCTCTGATACGTTCGGCAAGAATCATTGCACCGGCGGTTGTGGAATTCGGAAGCAAAAGCGCGAACTCTTCGCCACCTACACGAGCAACCACATCAACCTTACGGGCAGTTGTCTGCATCACCTTGGCAACCTGATGCAACACAATATCACCGACAGAATGTCCATACTGGTCATTTACATATTTGAAATGATCAATATCAGCCATCAACAACGCCATGTGCTGGCCTGCTCTTTCAAACAGAGCAAACTCTTGATCCGCACGTGTGAGTAGATACCTGCTGTTATACAACGTTGTGAGCGGGTCCAGAAGGCTCATTCTGGCAAAATGCTCTTCGCTTTTGCTGATACAAAGAGCAAAACCGACCATCGCAAATACGCTACCTACGGTAATGTATGTATACAACGCAACTTCGTACAAAGGATCCACAGGAGTAAGTTGCATCAGAAAAGTAATACACAACCAACCGAACGGAGCACAAATCCCTAAAAGAAATGCCTGCCATGCCCGTTGAAACCGGCTTTGCTCATTGATACAAAACAAATTGTGGATAATGCGCAACATCTGTTACTCCTGAGAAGAAGCTAACCGCTCTGTTGTCCGCCGTTGGAAGGCAAATATGCCCGCGCAATTGAATGTAAATCTTCGTATTCAACACGCGATGCGATTCCTATACAAAGTTCAGTAGACATTTCACACTTAAACTGCATGTCTTTAAGCAAGGCGTCTTTATGTTTTTTCAACCACTTACGAACAAAAGGAACATCAAATCCGTCGATAACCATTGAAAGAGAATCTCTGAAATAAGCAGAAGAAATAAGCGGTAATAGACCCTGGCAAGCATCCTTCCCCTGATGTCTTGCGTAGAAAATATAAAAGAGCAACGCTACAATCAGCTTATCGTCAGGCACCTTGTATCCGACATCAAAGAAACGTTCCCGTCCTTTGTACTTGTCCGGCATTAAGCGCAAAAGCTCCTGAGAGAAACGAATGGCTTTATCACCTTCAAGAGGCGCCTGAGGAAAATCTGCATAAAGCTTTGCAATACTTCTATGGGGATTTTCAGAAGTAGCAACATCCAGCACAGCGACTCTCATGCAGTCAAACTTACGTTCCATAGAACCAAGCATAGACTGTGCTTTAACTTGCGCCATTTTTCGAATGGTATCTTCTGAAAAATTACCGAAACCGATCTCTAAAAGATAACGAACATACTCTTCAGAAGTATGCTGTGCCTCTTCATGAATCGGTTTGAAATTTCTTTTATTCCCTACCAGCTTCTTTAACGAAAGCCAGTACGCTGCAACGCCTTCTACAGGCATCTCCAGCAAATCAAAATCGTGTTTTATATCCGCCATACACTACACCTTCACTGTAACAATAGAGACGTCCATCCCATTATATTAACAGTGATACCGTAGCAGTATGCTAAACGCAACATAGAAAGCGGAGCCAAAGAAATTTCAGTGCACCAGCATGAGAGCACGCTGGTCCACATATGCATTTTCTAAAATTTCAATAAGAGAATTGCAACACTCAGGCTAGCCGTTTGCTGCATGTAGTGTTTCAACCATGGTGGAAAAAAAATCGTCTGCATGTGCTGCGCTGTCCAACCCGCATAATCCGCGAACTACAGAGGCTAGCAAATGTAGATCTAAGGCAACATCAAAGAGCCCGTTATCAATACGGCACTGATCATTTTCAACCCGCATTTTGTATACTCTTTGATCTTTATTCACTCCGTCAGAGACAACGACAGAGTAGACTTGTTCTTTAGCGTCTGTAAGATACAGACGCTGTTTTGTAATGGTTCCCGCTTCATGATCATGGTACGAATTTTCAGAGCACAGCACGCCTGTAAACTCCATATCTGTACCTACGTCATTAGGCAGCATGAACATTCTCATGCCATTGGATTCAGAAAGCATAGTCATCCCGAACCTCCTTAGGTGGGTAACGTTAGCTGTTCCGGCCCCCGCGGTTTTTTAGGTTTTGCTTCTACCGGTTCCGGCTCCGGATCCGGCTCAACAACCTGCTGCTCGACTTTCTCGAACAACACACCGCCCCCCTGAGCTTGCCAAAAAGCTTCAAGATCAACACGAGAGACTCTGTAGCCGCGCCCAAGCTTTGCTGCTTGCAGACTACCGTCTTTAATCGCTCTGCGAATGGTCTCTTTATGACAGCTAAGAAGTTCTGCTGCCTCACCAAGTGTGTACGTATGCTTTATGCCAATACTCAATGTTAATACCAAATGCGATTACAACGCGACATAAGACGATTCTGCCTATCAGAATATCTTTCTGTCGATTTTTAGTGAATTATCGTCAATATTATCACTTTCAATCAACTGATGTCAACTTTGCACACATTTAGAACACTCTACACAACCTACGCCTTTTTTGGAATACGGAGGCGAAATAAATCATACATACGCAGCCTTAGCTGCTATTTATCATCAAAAATCGCTATTCGACGACTCAAGTACAAAAAAAAGACATCCCGCTTTCGCACTCGGACTGCAATGTTCAATTTTATACAGTGTTCTTGAAACCACTTCCCCGTCTCTGGCAAGCAACTGTCGTGCAGTCTTCGTCTCCGCTTCTAGCAACAGCAACGACTCATCTGTACCCACCAACAAACTATCAACATCTGAACACTGTTCACAAAATTCTTGAGGAGAAGCATACGCCAAAACGTTTGCACATGCGGCATTGCACCAGTCAATCTGTCCATTTTCCAAAACAGAGAATACTGCCACAGGCAGCATATTAACTAGAGTCTCATACCGTGCTGCCTGCTCTCTGTTTTCTTGAATCTCAGCAGCCCTGCGCATTACGATACTTAAATTAACCCGCAGCTCTTCAAGATCACAGGCTTTTTGATCAAAGCAAAGGCGTCACTATCAACCACCTCTTGCAGCTGATCAACTGCGGTACCACAAGTAATGAATATTACAGGCAATGCATACGATGAATACAATATCTTTGCGGCATGTACACCAGACGTACCATCTTCAAGATAGATATCCATAAGTACCAAGTCAGGCATTTCAGTCATCGCAAGCTCTATTGCTTCATCTTCTGAACGTGCCACTCCAACTACACTATGCCCTTCGCTTTCCAACATTGCTTTATGTAATGTTGCACTTACCGTATCATCTTCTACAATAAGCACTCGAAGACTGTACATAACGATATTACTCCATCGTTGATACCAATTTAGCTATCTATCTAAACAAGTAGTAAAACCTAAATTAAACTATTTAATATTTCATAGTTATCTTTTTACACAACTCTATTGCTTCATTATATCGTAAGCAGATTCCTTTCGAATGTTCAATATGTTATTATCTAATAAATGTACCAAAAACATATTCTACTGTAGCAACAAGACTTAGTCCGCATAAAAAAAGCCCCGATAGATATCGAGGCTTTGATAAAAAATATAGCATTTAAAAAAATAAAAATTCAAAAAAGTTATTTCCGTTCACACGGCGCAACATGATTAGGAGGACCAAAGCCTTCACCCGGTGTATAACTGTCACGCAGGCAAATAGATAGATACACTTGTGCTTTCTTTACAGACTGTTTCAGCTCAAACCCATGAGCAAGGAAGGTTGCAATAGCAGCAGATAATGTACAGCCGGTACCATGAGTGTTTTTAGTAACAACACGAGAATGATGCAGTCCAAGCGGTGCTTCACCAGGAAGCCCCAACCAGTCTACTAATTCTTCATCCGCCTCATCAAAATGTCCACCTTTAAGCAATACCGCCTTAGGCCCTAAAGCAAGAATACGCTTTACCGCTGTTGCAACATTGGATTCTGTTTCAATTTTCATCCCCGCAAGCATTTCTGCTTCCGGTTTATTAGGCGTAACAACGGTTGCTAATGGAAGAATCCGCTCGATGAGTGCATCTACAGCATCCTGCTGCAAGAGCGCGTGACCACTTGTACTTACAGATACCGGATCAATTACCAACGGAAAATCCTGCTTCATAAGCAAATCCGCAACACCGGTAATGATCGGAGCAGAAAAAAGCATACCCGTTTTTGCTGCTGCAATAGGGAAACCGTCTAAAACGGTTGTAAGCTGCTGCACAACAAATTCCGGATCAGGTGCCTGAATCCCAGTCACGCCCAGACCATTCTGTGCTGTCAAAGCTGTGATGACACTCGTGCCGTATCCGCCAAGCACGGCCATCGTCTTTAAATCCGCTTGAATTCCAGCGCCACCGCCCGAATCAGAACCTGCAACGGTAAGCACGCATGGATGTTTTTGCATTCTATGATCTCCTAGCAAATATAACTTATGTGCCTCCGGCGGCTGGGCGGAAACTTTTTGTAAAAAGTCTCCCCCAGACCCCCTTCAAAAACTTTTATTATGACTGATCAAAATTACAAGCACTATATGTCTAACAGACCATGTGCGCCCGTCACAAAAATCAGCCCTAATCGGGGTCAAGGGGACGTGTCCCCTTGCGGGGGTGTAGGGGGCGGAGCCCGCCTACTCGCCGAAGGCAAATACATCATAAAAAAAGCCCTGCCACGTTTGCGGCAGGGCTTGAATTTCTTTTTAAACTACGGCGTCCATGAGTAGGTTGTCACGGTGAATTGCTTCCGTGTAACAACTGGCTCCCATAATCGCTTCCAGTTCATCGCTATGTTTACGAAGAACCTTTTTCAGATCACCGGATGCATAGTTAATCAGCCCCATACCAATGACTACGTCATTTTCTGAAACAACACGAACTAGTGCCCCCTGACTGAACACGCCTTCTACACGGGTGATTCCTGCCGGAAGCAGGCTTTTACCACGCTCAACAAGCGCTTTTTCAGCACCGGCATCCACAACCACTGAGCCTTCTGGGTCAGAATGATATGCGAGCCAGAACTTACGGCTGGAAACCTTTTTAGTATCCGGACAAACCCATGTACCCATTTTTTCGCCTGAGAAAGCACGCACAATGGCATTCTTTTGCAAACCTGAGATAATGAGTGTCGGAACACCAAGCTGCGCCGCACGACCGGCAGCAGTCAGCTTTGAAAGCATACCACCGGTACCGACGGTAGTTTTACCTCCGCACATAGCCTCGAGATCAAGAGACTGAATATCTTCAATCACCTCAATAGGCTTTGCGTTCGGGTCGCCATCAGGGTTGGAAGTATATACACCTTTTGCAGAAGTCAGGTTGATGTATAAATCTGCATTCACCACGTTCAGGAGCAGTGAGGCCAAGTTATCGTTATCCGTAAATGCCAGCTCCGCGGTTGCGACAGTGTCATTTGCGTTTACGATCGGGATAGCACGCCATGCAAGTAACGACGCAAAGGTGTTACGGGCATTAAGCAGACGGTTACGGTCTTTCAAGTCATCACGGGTAAGCAAAACTTGTGCAGACATTTTTCCGTTGGCAGTGAACTCTTCATTGTAAAAATGCATGAGTCGCCCCTGACCTACAGCAGCGGCAGCCTGCTTATCCGGCACGCCTTTAATCTCACAACACGTTTTCAGAACAGTTCTGCCCGCTGCAACAGCACCGGAAGATACCAGTACAACCTGCGTTCCGCGGTCATGCAACTGCGCCAACTGACGTGTAAGATTTTTAATAACTGTAAGATCTACTCCCAAACCGGAAGTAAGGACAGCGCTACCAACTTTAACAACAACACACTTAGCCCGGTTCAGAACCTGCTCGCGCTCCTGTTCCCAATCCATGATTCACCTGCGATTTATTCTTCAGTCACCCATACAACTTCTACATCGGAGAAGTCTTCTTTTTCCTCTTCTTCGTCCTCAAGATCCCATGTACGCGCGGTGTTAACCGGTGCGCTCATGTCGAGAGTATCACGAAGCTTCCACATCTCTTCAACAACTTCTTCCACACCAACATTGTTAAGTGCAGACATAAAGTAGATGGTTCGACCATCCTCAGCAGCTTTTTCTTTAAGATGCTCCACAATCTCTGCGTCAGCAAGGTCAATTTTGTTAATAACCTGAATCTGCAAGCGATCGCCGAGAACTTCATCGAATTTAACAAGCTCTTCGTTGATAAGGTCAAAGCCGGACCAAGGATCTTCGAGGTCAACGTCTTCAACACTGAGGATATGAACGAGGAAACGGGTACGCTCAACGTGCTTCAGGAAACGATGACCAAGACCCTGACCTTCGTTAGCACCTTCAATGAGACCCGGAATATCTGCGATAACCATACGCTGGTCAGGATCGAACTCGTTGATCATTACCCCAAGGTTTGGTGTAAGAGTCGTGAATGCATAGTTTGCAATCTTTGGACGAGCTGCAGATACTTTTGAAATAAAGGTAGATTTACCAGCGTTTGGAAGGCCGAGAAGACCTGCATCAGCAAGGATTTTAAGTTCAAGGCGAACCTTAACAGCGTCACCCGGTTCACCCGGCTGGGCAAAACGTGGAGTACGCATTGTTGCTGATTTAAAAAATTCGTTACCGTGACCACCACGACCGCCGGCACAAAGAAGAATCTCTTCACCGGGCGTGGAAAGGTCAGCCACGAGTTCTTCTACACCATCTTCACGAATAGCATAGAGGAGCGTACCAACTGGCAGATCAAGAATAAGATCTTTACCTTTACGACCATACATCTGGCTACCGCCACCGGAATGGCCGGTTTCTGCCGCGTAGTTACGCTTTAAGCGAAAGTCGTACAGGGAAAGCAGTTTAGCGGAACCGCGCACATAAACGCTACCGCCGTCGCCGCCGTCGCCGCCGTCCGGTCCGCCTTTAGGAATAAATTTTTCTCTGCGGAAAGATACGGCGCCGTTACCGCCGTGGCCGGCACGAATATTGATGATTGCTTCATCTACAAAACGCATAATTAGTTGCCTTACCTTAAGACTGTTGACAAATCCCCTTCTGCACAGGCGCTAGACCTGTTCAGTGCAAGATACGAGAAAAAGTCTGGGCGATACATAGATATTCTATGTGAGCGTTGTTCTTTTTACAAAGTCACGCAAGTAACCGTCTGTAATTATTTAAGCAGAACGGGAACATATGCCCTAGGGGTTTGCCGCAACATGCGGCTTTGCCATCAATCTATCTTATGGTTAAATTTTTGCGAAATTGTATCGCATGTGCCTGCGTGCGTACAGGGTGAGACGCAGTATAATGAGTACGAAAACTTCGTCCGCAGTAAAACCCGCTCTATACACAAAAAAAAGGCGGAAGCGCATTGCGACTTCCGCCTGTAAGGTCACTATAAAAGTGGATTACTCAGCAGCTGCAAATGGAACAATGCATACGCGAGTTTTCACAGCTTTCTTGCGCATGTACTTTTCGTACTTAACTACGCCGTCAACCTTTGCGAACAGGGTAAAATCTCTACCCATGCCTACGTTTTCACCAGGGAAAACTCTTGTGCCGAGCTGACGAACAAGGATGTTGCCTGCAAGAACACTCTGACCACCGTAGATTTTGACGCCACGTCGTTGGCCGTTTGAATCGCGACCGTTCCTGGTACTACCACCAGCTTTCTTATGAGCCATGATTTACACTCCTTTCAAAAATTTACTAGGCTTCGATGCCTTTGATTTTAAGAGCAGTGTATGCCTGACGGTGACCCTGCTTTTTACGGGAGTCATGACGACGACGCTTTTTGAAGATGATGATCTTCTTGCCACGGCCATGCTCAATCACTTCAGCGGTAACTTTAGCACCTTCAACGTAAGGAGCACCTACGGAAAGCTCATCACCACCAACCAAAAGAACTTTATCGAGAATGATTTCGCTACCAGCTTCTGCTTCGAGCTTCTCAACAAAAATTTTTCCGTCTTTTTCAACACGGAACTGCTTACCGCCAGTCTCGACGATTGCGTACATAATATTTATCCTCCAAAGAAAGAAAGGTAGACGATACCTCTTTCCAAGGAAAGGGTGTCAACCTGGTTTGCTTTTTAAGAGCAATATGTCAAAAGGGAAGCAATGCCCTATCATGCGGTTTCTCGATTGACAAGTATCTATTTACTCTTTTCGATCGTTTCAGCCAAGAAAAAGTTAAATACTCCGCGTTAGATGGGACGTTAAAGACGCCCCCCTATTATCTTGCTTATTTTGCCTCTGAACATATCATTGCCGCTAAGAAAATTTATAACTGACAGCAACATACGGTTTTAGTAATCACTAACTGAGTGTGTCTCATCTCGTGTCCGGAGAGAAGTACCGCACCAAGGCCCTCCCCCAAGGCTTTTCTCTCCGGACCCTGCAAGTAATAGGGATCGATCCTTATTTCTATATTTGATAGCCCCGAGCATAATCGGGGCTATTTTTTTGCCCTTTACCCTGCGCCCATGGGAATTATACACCGTTTAAGCTCACTCCATGAAAAATCAATGGGACAGATTCCATCCAGAACGGGCGCAGACGCGACCTATATATTGATAAAGCACTACCCGAAAATTCACGCTATCATCACAAAAACTATTTGCTCTTCGAGACACCAGCCAAAAGCCCTTTTCTGTGCCCAGCCGAGCTATGTAACTGCACTGCTATGACGTATTCTTTTCTACGCCCTCTAGTTCGCTGTATTTTAATGCTCAACTTCAGAAATCCATTACTTTGAGATTGAAGCATCGCATTCCAGCGCTATTTCATTTTGACACGGCAGTTTTGTATTACAACAATCCTCTGTGTCCCATTATCCAATTAAACATGTATCGACACGAATATGAAGTTGAATGCGTTATGGCTATGAAACAATACCACTTCATGAAAGCAAATAAGCCAATCGCAGCAACCCCCTGTGCAATGCGCGTTTGGAACCTGTTACATCACCGCCAAATGTACTTTTGAAAATTCTTCAGCTGAATTAATCTCTCCTGAAAAATTTTCGTTTCAAAAAACTCAACAATGGAACATATGATCCAAAAAGCTCAATTACTGTATCTCGTTGCTGCGAAAACGCACAACGCACAACACTCCTTTAAGTAGCTTGTTTGTTTAACAAAATAAAATATTCGGAACATGCTCAAGCTTGTTTCTGCACACACTAAAAAACTACACTGCAAGCATTATATCAACCTGATGCAACACGGCATTGCAGCGCACAATAAAGAAATGCACACTCACTTATCAAGACCGCGCACTTATCTAAATAACAACTTCACATTCCTTTTCTGCCGTGTCTCATTGATACACTAAACAGGAAACCGCTTCCAAAGCGTGAAACAGGTAGTAACAAAGTTTCATTTTTTAAAACAAATATGTGCAATGTTTTCGGATAAATATAAATTAGCATGGCAAAACTAATGAAACTGTGCGGTTTTTACTGCTTGCATCTTGAAAAAAATAGCCGTATCTAGCACTCACATTATTGAGGTGCAGCACTGTTTGTTCCATACAGACAGGTGCCGACCCAAACGGAAGCGACTAACTCCACTTAGTTCTCTCACCGTTACACCCGATAATAGAAATTTGTAAGACCCGTGTTATTAGTGGCCTTAGTATAAGATGAGATACGATAACGAATTTTCTACTAGGCATATCCGGTTCTTCTCCACTTACCGGATAACCGCACACTAGACACCTGTCTAACATTTAGCCCGCTTTCGTGGCAGAAAGCGGGCCTTTTTTTGTCTAATGTTCATTGAACAACATTGACGCAATTGCATCCATCACACCATCCTGCCTACATACATCAACATATTTCCACACAGAAACAGCACTGCGCTCAACGTCTCTTGCACCGCATTAACACGCTGTCTCCATCCAAACACTGACTTGTTTGCATGCAAAGGCAATCAGTTTTCATTTAATGCACTGTTGTTCCATTTTTCCGATAAGACCAACCAAGTTTCAATCCTACGACAAATATTCCTATGGCCAATGCGCCGACTGCAAAAACAGTATCACCTATCATACGCATCCAGCGTAGCAATGCCATCAAGTCTGTCTGCAAAAACTCAGCGGAACGTGCGTACCAAAGGCCATGCTCAACGCTTGCCCATGTCTGCAATAATCCCACAGGAAGCAATGACAATAGCACTTCCAGTATCAATCCAATATTCAATGCCCAAAATCCGAACATCAAAATGTGTATATTCCATTTGCGGCCTGGGTCATACGCTTTGAAGCAGAATAGCATCAATGCAAGCCCCAACATTCCGTACACACCAAAGAGGGCTGTATGAGCATGCACCGGAGTCGTATTGAGTCCCTGCATGTAGTATAGCGCAATCGGCGGGTTAATGAAGAAGCCAAACAACCCTGCTCCTACAAGATTCCAGAAAGCTACTGCAACAAAGAAGTAGATGATTACACGGTAATCCTGAACCCAACCTTGGATTTTTGCGATACTCAGATTCTGCAAGACTTCAAATGCAATCAATATGTACGGAACAACTTCTAAAGCACTGAAGACTGCGCCAAGCGAAAGTACTGAAACGCTGGTTCCCGTAAAGTACAGATGGTGGAACGTGCCGATGATACCACCTGTAAGAAATACGATTGTGGAAAAAATGACGGCAAAGGTGGCAATTCGAACACGCAATAATTGTAAGCGCGTAAACAGGAAAGCAATGACCACTGTTGCAAAGACCTCAAAAAAGCCTTCAACCCACAGATGGACAACCCACCAGCGCCAATATTCTGCGATGGCTAAATGAGTCTGCTGTTGCCACATCAACCCTGCGCCATAAAACATGGCGATCGCCGCTGTGGAGAGTAGGAACATAATGAGCAGCTGTCTTGAGTCATTCGGTATTTTAACCGCAGGCCATAGGGCACGGGTCATAAGCAGGAACCACAGAATCAAACCGATGAATAGGAAAATTTGCCAGAAACGACCCAGATCAACATACTCATATCCCTGATGCCCGAACCAGAAGTTCATGGTAAGCCCCATCTCCTGACGGGTGGCGTACCATGTCCCAAAAAGTGTTCCGGCAACAATAATGAGTAGACATATAAACAGGAAATTTACTCCTGCTCGCTGCCACGGTGGTTCATATCCCGAAACAGCAGGTGCTATAAACAACCCAGTTGCCAGCCACGCTGTCGCAATCCAGAAAATTGCGCATTGGAGATGCCATGTACGAGTAACGGAGTACGGAAGATAATCAGCGAGCGGAATGCCATAAAAGCCCTGCCCTTCAACTCCATAATGTGCCGTAAGAGCCCCCATTCCTATTTGTAGCAGGAAAAGAGCAACCACGACCCAGAAGAATTTGATTGTTGCCCGCATGGACGGCGTCGGCTTGAGAGGAAGAAGAGGGTCTGTGTCCGGTGGATTCGGATCATCACCATGTTTTTTATTCAACACAGCATAGTACCAAGCAAGCAAGGCAATACCCGCTAAAAGGAGAACAAAGCTAATTACCGACCATACAATAATTTCACCAGACGGCCTATTGGCGATTAGCTCTTCAGCAGGCCAGTTGTTTGTGTATGACACAGGAGCAGCCAGTAAGCCTCCGGTAAGTGCAGCTTCATTTACGACGTCTTGTGGCCGGGCTGCTGCACATGCCCAACTTGCCCAGAAAAAAAAAGCCCCGAGCTTCCTCAGCCGCTCTTTTCCTTCTACAGTATTGTTTGCAATGGCGTAAGCTTTACGCAAATCGCGTGGACTTTTACCTGCATCCGCAAAAGGCTTTACGTCAGGGTCAAACTCCATCGCGTCAGAAAAGATCGCACCGTAATAGCGCGTCATAGCCTTAGCGGCCTTAACTCTGTCTTCAGAAAGAGTAAGGCGACCGGTAGCTTCGTCATAAGTATTGGTTCTAAATTCTTGAATAAGACGTGCCTGTAGGCTTGCCTGCTCTGCAGGGCCCAACGAAACATACGGACGATGGAAGGAAGATTTCGACCAATTTTCCAAAGTGTACAGGCACTCACGGTGCAGCCAGTCGGCTGTCCAGTCTGGAGCAACATATGCGCCGTGCCCCCATACTGAACCGACTTCCTGACCACCCATCGACTGCCAGATATTCTGACCATCCAGAATATCCGCGGCTGAATACAGAACTTCTCCTGTTTCTGCCACAACACTATCCGGAACAGGCGGTGCCGTTTGATAGAGTTTTACGCCCTGCTGAATAAGCACGGCAAAACCGATAAATACTACAATGCCTAAGATCACCCAGAGCTTTCTGTTTCCAGTCTGATGCTCCATGTGTAACTCCCGTTAACGCCACCGTCCCCCAGTCCGGCAACATCAACAGTGTATACTTTTAATTCAACCGCACAGACGAACCATACTGAATATTTCTTATTAGGGATAGGATAGTTCCTAATATTTCGGCTATTTTTCTTGAAAAAGCAGGTTCTACATGCACAAAAAAGACTATCGCAATAAAATCAGTTGCGAATGCGCGATGCAGCACGTAAAAACAAATCCAGATTATCCCGACGAATAAGGAAAGAATTTTATGAAAGGCATTATCCTCGCTGGTGGCTCCGGCACCCGACTATACCCGATCACTCGCGGTGTATGTAAGCAATTGCTGCCAGTATACGACAAGCCGATGATATATTATCCGCTCTCTACGCTTATGCTCGCGGGCATTCGCGAAATTTGTATTATCTCTACGCCTGAAGATCTTCCTCGATTTAAAGGAATGTTCGGAGACGGTTCTCAACTCGGACTGAAACTTGAATACATAGAGCAGCCGAAACCGGAAGGTTTGGCGCAGGCTTTCATTCTTGCTGAAGATTTCATCGGTGATTCTTCTGTCAGCCTTATCCTCGGCGACAACCTCTTCTACAGCGACGGTCTGACCGAAATGCTGGAACGTTGTGCCGCTACGACCCACGGCGGAGTCGTGTTCGGATACCATGTACAAGATCCAGAGCGCTATGGCGTTGTGGAATTTGATGCAGACTTCAACGCATTAAGTGTTGAAGAAAAGCCTGAAACCCCACGTTCTTCCTACGCGGTAACCGGCTTGTATTTCTTTGACAACCGTGCTGTGAAGTTTGCCAAACAGGTTAAACCATCACCACGCGGTGAACTTGAGATAACTGACATTGTGGATATGTATCTGCAGGAAGGGACTCTTAAAGTGGAAGTGCTTGGACGGGGCATGGCATGGCTGGACACTGGAACATTTGATTCCATGCAGCAGGCATCATCTTTTGTACAAACGGTACAAAGTAGACAGGGTCTGAAAATTGCCTGTATTGAAGAAGTGGCATTTTTTAAAGGCTACATTGATAAAGAGCAGCTACGCATCTTGGCTCAGCCAATGCTGAAAAATGATTACGGTCAATATTTATTGCGACTCGTAGAAGCGTAGGTTTTTAAAATAAAAAAAGAAAAAAACCGTTACGTAATTGCCAGTACGTGACGGTCTTTTTCTTTGTAGACATACTTATCGGATACAACCGCAAAACGGGGCATCCTTAATCGAAATTCTAATGATCGAGATGTTCACCTTTTTTCACGCGGTAGATCGCAGTGGAAAAAATGACCACAAAGTAAATAAAAATAAGGCCAACGCCCACAAAGCCCTGTGGGGATGAGTGCATCATGCCTTCAAAAAGCTCACCTAACATAGCTCCACTCCTTTACTCTTTCCTATAACCCCTGCAACGCAAAAAAAGTAGTTGCGCTATTTAGTAAAAATGTCAAGATCAGTTTTGTAAAACCAACGATACTTTTTTGCCGTGATCCCTTGTGGCACAAGGCATACCATTTTTTTATAACCTTTTCTCCTATTTTTCATTTTACCGGATTTTCATATGACAACCAAAGACTCACAGTTCGCTACGGGCGACACCCTTACCGTGACCATCGACGCGCTCGCAACTGGCGGGAAAGCACTTACACGTTTAGACGGCATGGTAATCTTCATGGACAGAGGTCTCCCCGGCCAAACTGTTGAAGTAAAGATTACTAAAAAGAAAAAAAGATTTGCAGAAGCAGTGATGACTAAAGTTATTACCAATGCTCCTTACCAAATCACTCCACGCTGCGCCCATTTCGGCACATGCGGCGGCTGCCTCTGGCAGAATATGGAATACAAAAAACAGCTCGAATGGAAAAAACGTTTCGTATCTGACAGCCTCAGCCGCATCGCCGGCACTCAGGATCTCGAAATTAAAGACACCATCCCATCTCCAGATACGTTTTACTACCGCAACAAAATGGAATTTGCTTTCGGCGAAAAACAGGGCAACATCACCCTCGGAATGCGCCGTTATGCGACCCACAACGTAGTAGATTTGCAGGAATGCTACCTGCAGACAGAACATACAGTAGAAATTCTTGCTCTCGTTCGCGAATTCGTAAACGCAACCCCTGCACTTACTGCATACGATGCAACTGCTCGTCACGGGTACCTGCGTTTCCTCGTTATTCGTGAAACCAAACACACCAACCAGTGTATGGTGCAGGTAATTACCGGCAAGGACACCACCAACAGCGATTCTCAGCATCGTGCTATTCGCCAGCTTGGTCAGCTCCTTCAGGAACGTATGAATGTAACCACATTTATTCACTCCCTGCGCACACACACTTCACAGGTGGCATACGGTGAAAAAACATATGTTGTTCTGGGACAAAAATCCCTTACCGAAGTTTTAAACTTCGAAAACGGCATGCGTTCCCTTTCCCTTACATCCCACGCAGACGGGTTCTTCCAGGTAAACACAGACGCAACAGCACGCCTTTACGGCACAGCTATTGATCTTGCAGAGCTTAGCGGCACTGAAAAAGTATGGGATCTTTACTGTGGTGTAGGCGGACTCGCTCTTGCAGCTGCACCTAACGCGAGTGATGTTTTCGCTATGGAACTCAGCCCGCAGGCTATTTCATCAGCAAATGAAAATGCACAAATCAACAACATCGAGAATGTTCGCTTCGTCAGCGGTGACGTACGCAGCGCGCTCAAGGATGAAAAATCCCAGCCAGACGTTGTTTTCGTTGACCCTCCACGCTCCGGCATGAATGCGGAAGTTGTGGAACTGCTTATGAAACGCGCTCCGAAACGCATCATTTACGTTTCATGCGACCCTGCAACTCAAGCACGCGACATCGCCACTTTGAGTGGTAAGTACACCGTTTCAGCGGTTCAGCCTGTGGATTTATTCCCGCAGACTGCGCACATTGAAAATATCGTACGTCTTGATCTTACAGACTAGAATATAAAGCAAAAAAAGAGTGAAGCAACATGCTTCACTCTTTTTTTATGCCCAACGTACCACCATTCCTTTCTGTAGCGCTCTAAAAAAATATCAGTTTCCTTCAGATAAAATTCGAATTCTTTTTTCGTTTTTTTCTCCCTCTTTTCAGAGGCAAAAGTGTTGCAAGAGTTACTTGAAAAACACAATTGGTTGCATACTCAACCCGCTTATTTTGTGTGAAAAAAAGAACAAAAAAGCAGCTTCACACGTTGACGCAGGGTACCGTGCGTGATAACTCCAAATCAACTTGTGAACGATTGCACGAAGTGGTCCAGCTTACGCAGCACTTTCGCATGCTAAGGGAAATCATTTATGGTCGTTAAGAAAGACAAGGGAGCTAATCCCGGAAAATACGTTGATACCATGGGAACAGTCGGAACGATTGGTCTGCACATGGTGTCTCACCCCGCTGTGGGGGCGGTGGCCGGTTATTATCTGGATGATTGGTTAGGAACGAAACCTTGGATGTTCATAGTATTTTTGATTCTCGGCGTAATTGCCGGTTTCAGAGCTGTGTATGCTGATACTAAGAAGGTAATGAGGAATCAGGAAAAAGAAGAGAATGAAAGATTTAAGCGAAAAGATTGAAAAGCGTCTGTACTTCAAAGGATTCAGACTGCCTGATATCCGATCGATTCTTCGGATCCAGATTCAACTCTGCGGCATTGCCATTGTTACAGCACTTTGCACGGTCTGGTTTAGCGTGTGGCCAATTACATTTGCAATTGGGGCAGTAATAGCCACGTTAAGTTTCTTTTCAATTGCCAAGTTCATACAGCAAATCATCTTGCAAGAATATGATCGAAGCATGCTGACTGGAATGCTATTCAGATTCTATGGGCGCCTACTTATCGTAGGAGTGGTAGTTGCCGCTCTTATCGTAAAGGTACACGTTCCTATGATGGCACTTGTGGCCGGTTTGGCGACAAGTATGGTAACGATGCTCATCTGGATGATTTCCAGACAGAATGAGCGGAAAACCAAGGAGGCTTAGGATATGGCAAGTGGTTTGCCTCATCCGGTGTTGCTCGCGCCTGCATTAGGCATGGACAGCATTGAAATCATGGGGAAGGTAGTCAATTTCAGCCATGTGTTTTACACATGGATCGCTATGGCGATTCTGTTTACTTTGGCCTTCCTTGTACGTGGACAAATAAAACTTGTTCCCGGAAAGTTACAAAACGTTTTCGAGGTCATCATTGGCGGTCTCGAAGATTTCGTTGTGAGCAACATCGGTGAAGACGGAAGAAAAATCTTCCACGTCCTTATCGCTCTGTTCCTCTTTATTATTACAATGAACCTCATGGGCCTTGTGCCGGGCTTCGATGCTCCGACAGCGAACGTTAACACGAACGCAGCAATGGCTCTGTTTACTTTCGGTTACTACAACTGGGTTGGCCTCAGACGATGGGGTCTCGGTTACATCAAACACTTCTGCGGTCCCTTCTGGTGGCTGTCTCCGTTGATGTTACCGTTGGAACTTATTTCTCACTGTGCTCGTCCACTTTCTCTGACACTCCGTCTTTTCGGTAACATCAGAGGTGAAGAAATTGTTCTGATCCTGTTCTTCCTGCTTGCACCTATCGTAGGTACTATTCCGATCTACTTCTTGTTCGGTCTTGCTAAGTGCTTGCAGGCATTTATCTGGTTCATGCTCAGCATGATCTACCTCAAAGGCTCACTCGAACACGCGCATTAGTCCGCATGTTCCGGCCTTATTACCGGGGGAAATGGTCTTTGACCAACTAACATAAAATAATTTTAGGAGTGTTTCAAAATGCGTAAGTTTCTTATGATTGCTCTCAACACCGTTGCTCTGATCTCTATCGCTGCTGTAGCATTTGCAGCTGATGGCGCAAACACATACGGCGACCTCGTATACTTCGGTGCTGCACTCGGCATGGCTATTGCTGCTGCTGGTTGTGGTATCGGTCAGGGTCTTGGTCTGAAAGCTGCTTGTGAAGGTACTGCACGTAACCCAGAAGCATCTAACAAAATTACCGTTGCTCTTATTCTTGGCTTGGCATTCGTAGAATCCCTCGCTATTTACGCTCTCGTTGTTAACCTTATGCTTCTTACTGCATAAGCTTACGACTAGCCTTTTAGAGGAGGCCGTTACTACGGCCTCCTCTTTTTACCTTAAACTATGAGAATTATTTCACAAATTTGGAGCGCTCATGCCTCAACAAAAAAGTGAACATATCCCAAGAGCGACCATTCAACGTCTGGCCGTATATGTTCAAGTGTTGGAAAATCTTCAGCGCGAAGGTACTGAAGTTATTTCCTCAGAGCCGCTTGCAAAAGCGTGCAATGTTAACGCTTCACAGATACGTAAAGACCTTGCTTACTTTGGCGAATTCGGTGTGCGTGGTGTTGGTTACTACGTCAAGAATCTCATCGCTTCTATCACTAGCGCTCTTGGTGTTGATAGAGAATGGCGAACCGTTCTCGTTGGCGTAGGTAACCTTGGTAAAGCTCTTTTAAATCACAAAGAGTTCCGTCTTCGCGGTTTTAATATTGTTGGCGCATTTGATTGCGACCCATTCAAAATTGGTGAAGAAGTATCAGGCCTAGAAGTTGTTTGTACTAAACGTTTACGCGAAATGATTGGCGATAACGGCGCCGAAATTGGTATCATTACCACTCCGCCGGAACGCGCCCAGCGTGCTGCTAACCACCTTGTGGAAGCAGGCATTAATGGTATTCTTAACTTTGCTCCGTCTCGCATTACCGTGCCTGACCATGTAAATGTTGAATACGTAGACTTTTTCCACCATTTGTACGCACTCTCATTCAATATCACTCATCCGAATACTAAATAGTGCATTTGGAAACGTATTAGATTACAGCGCTCGCTTACCGGTCGAAAATTTTTTTCCTTTTTTACCCCGTATACTGTTGTGTACGGGGTAAAAACGTTATGATGGGGTCTGGCTTTCTACTTTCTGGAGGAAAAACATGTCTCTTAGCTTTTTTCTACTCACAGACTTTGGTAGTACAGATCCTTACGTTGCGCAGATGAAAGGCGTGCTCAGCACACTTGCACCGCAACATCAAATTATCGATATTACACACGACATTGCGCCCTATAATATAGCGCAGGCAGGATACTTTCTAGACTCAACTATTGAGCATCTGCCGTCTCACTCTGTTACCATTTGCGTTGTTGATCCGGGCGTAGGAACTACCCGCGATATCTTATGTATGGTATTAGATAACAAAGCCGTTCTCGCTCCAGACAATGGTTGCTTATCGTTCCTACACGCTCGTTTTCCTGATGCGCCTATTTATCGCATCATGCAGCACAATCTCCCCCTTGAACATACAGCCTCTTCTTGTACTTTTCATGGTAGAACGCTGTTCTCTCCGCTAGCGGCTGACCTTGCTCTGCATATTGAGCAAATTCCATCCTATATGGAGTGCACCAGCCCTACGCCGTTCAGTAAAAATTCTACGCAGGATTGCAGACTGGAAACGTTCCCGCCACAGCCTACAAAGACTGATTCTATTCTTACGCCGTACATGAAACGTTACGGACATCAGCTCACAGACACTATTGTCACTCTGCCGGAGTATATGCCAAAAGAGCATGACAATATGATTGAAACTCATGTGCTGCATATAGACCATTTCGGCAACATTATCCTCGGCCTACCAAGCGAAGAATGGCGTCAACGAATTGCGAACGGTGGGGAACTGACTCTGTACACACAGACAACCCGTCCGCTCAGATTCATCTCCGCCTATGCTGATCTGACAGAGAATCAAATTGGTGTAATCTGCGGTAGTCAGGGATATTTAGAAATTGCTTGTAATATGTGCTCAGCAGCGCAGTTCATCAACCTTCAGCTTGGCGAACTCATTAAGATAGCTCTCTCTGATCCGCCTGAGATGTAATAATGCTGACTCGATTCTGGACTGAATATATGACGGCGCTCAGTTTTATGACACGCCTCGGTTGCGCGCGCATGTACTCTAATGAGGAGATTGCCGCTACTATGCGTCAATTTTATGCTGTCGGACTCACTGTCGGGGCACTCATAACCCTGCCCTTCGCACTCGGTACCTTTTCTCAACATCCTTGGGTTCAAGCATGGCTTTGGGTGTTTCTATCCATATGGGTAACACGAGCTCTTCATTGGGACGGGTGGGCTGACATCTGGGATGGATGGGGAAGCTGTGCACAAGGTGAACGATTCTGGCAGATTGTTAAAGACAGCCGAGTCGGTGCCTTTGGTGCTATCGCAATGGTCATCGGAATTCTCGGGCAAACACTGCTTGCCCACGAGTTGTTCCTGCTCGGAAACTGGCAGGTACTTATCTTTGCGCCTATAGCAGGACGCGTAGCAGCTGTTGTGTTAGGTGGATTAGGTGATGCACCAAAAGCATCCACACAAGGGCGGCTTTTCCTTCAGGGCGCTACCCGATCTACCATAATGATACAAACAGCACTCACTGTTATAACAGGCTTCTTTCTTTGCGGCTTTCTTCCAACCGTGTATACAGCCTTGCTCTGCGCTTTCCTGCTCTGGTCATATCTGCGACTGGCAAAAGTACAAGGCGGCATAAACGGCGATTTCCTTGGTGCTGCTGTTGTAGGCGGTGAACTTGCCGCCATGCTTGCCTATCTTATGTAATCTCCATTTCTTTCTATCAATTCTTTCCAACATCCATCATTCCGGCCACTTCGGCACGGAACATGCTATAACCAGTATACATCTAGGTAACATGTCATTCAGTTGACACTACTAGGAAGGGGTTATGGCACCATTCAAATTCAAGTTGCAGCAGGTGCTCGAATACCGAACGCAGCTGGAAGATCAGGCTAAGCTTGTGCTTTCTGAAGCGCTACTCAAGTACGAAAAACAAGTACGACGTGTTGACGGATTGCGGGATTCGCTTGCCGACAATCTGACGCTCATGAGCACAACTTCGGACCCTGCTCAAACATGGATTATCCGCAATTTCCTGCAAGGTTTGCGTCAAGATATTAGCACTGCTGAGCATCGTCTGCTTACTATTGCACAGGAACTGCATTCTGCACGGCAAGATTTGACTGAGAAAGCTCAGGAAAAGAAGCTACTGGAAAAACTTAAAGAAAATCAAGCAAAGCGGCACGCACATGAAGAAAAGACCAAAGAACAACACCAGCTCGACGAAACAGCAACCCTTAGGTTCAAAGCTCAAGCTTTCTAAAATTTGCAAGCTTCTTGGTTGCGCAATTCTGTTCAAACTCATTCTCGTAGGCTCTATTGTTTTCGATGCTGACACACAGATTGCTTCTATTTTGCCAACAAGTACTACAAAAAATGTAGCAACCGTGGCAGAAAAAGCATCGCTCACGCTTGAAGAACGCTTTGCACAGGTCAAACAGAGCTTGCCAACGTCTCCGGCAACGCTTACTACCAGCAAAGCGCATGCAGAAGAAAAAGAAGCCCCTAAAAAACCTGCTCCAAAGCCCAAAGCTGAATTGGATTCCATGACACGCGACCTGCTCAAAACCAAACAGGTTGAGCTGAACAGACGTGAACAGGAACTCTCAAGACTTCAGGCAACCATCGATGGAAAACTTGCTAAATTGCAAGCACTTGAAAAGCGTCTTCAGTCTATGCTTAAAAACGCAAAAGAGACTCAGGACAAAAAGATGAAGCACCTTGTAGATGTGTATTCCAACATGAAAGGAAAACAAGCTGCACAGGTTCTTGAATCCCTCGATGAACAAATTTCTGTTAAAATCTTGGCTGGCATGCGCGGACGAAAAGCAGGTGAAATCCTGACATTTGTTAGAGCGGACAAGGCTGCACGTCTTTCCGAAGCACTGACAAATATGCAGTTACCATTTGAGTAGAGAATGCCTCGCATAAAAATTACTGTCGCCTATATCGGTACCCACTACGTGGGGTGGCAAATTCAACCTGCCAGGGTTGAACATCCGCAGCCGACTATCCAAGGCGAAATTGAAAAAATTCTGACCGCTGTCACCGGCACTCTTGTTAGAGTGCATGGCAGCGGTCGCACTGATTCCGGCGTTCACGCGGACGCTCAGGTCGCGCATTTTGATCTGCCGGAAAAATGGGCAACAGTTAACTGGCAAAAAATTTTTACAACAAAATTGCCACACGACATTGCTGTAACTAGCGTAGCCATCGTGGATGACGATTTTCACGCCCGTTACGATGTTACAGCTAAAAGCTACACCTATACCCTGTGGCTTAATAAACACTATATCCTGCCTGCCCGTTATCCATTTGCATGGAAGATAGGCCCGCTGGATATTCCTGCCATGGAAGCTGCTGCAACCTATTTATTGGGTGAGCACGATTTCGCGACCTACCAGAATGCCGGATCAGATATTACAAACACTGTCCGCAACATTACCAGCATCACCCATTCGTGTCCGGATTACGCACAACATGATATTTTACCGGAAGAGCTTGTCTGGACATTTGAAGCTTCCGGATTTTTAAAACAAATGGTTCGCAATCTTATGGGAACCATCGTTGCGTGCGGAATGCATAAAATTGCGCCGGAATCCATACCGGAAATCCTTGCAGCAAAAGACAGAACTGCGGCACCTGCTACGGCACCTGCATGTGGACTGTCCATGCATAAAGTCTTCTACTAAAACACGCGACATCCCCATCCTGCCTGCACTTTCAGGCATGTCTCTTTCCTATCACACGTCCTTATTTCTAGTCTTTAGACAAACGAGAAGGCCGGATAAATCCGGCCTTCAGTTGAACACGCATAACCATTTGTCCAAGATACGCGCACCGTGCCCTCTGCACAGTATGGAATTACTGTACGGTTGTTGACGCATTGTAGCTATTACATTTTTAATGATAATTGCTAGCTACGTGTAGCTTGGCTCTTCTTCTTTGACGATTTGGAACGCCTTGTTTGATTTTACAGTGCCACAAATCCCATGAAATTTTTTAACGCCAGCAATCGTGGCTTCAAGCAGATCATCTGTGTCTGTATCCAACAAGAGGACATCGCCTATTTTAAGACGAAGCAGCTGGTTACCTGTAATTTTTGATTCACCAAAGCGAATTTTCATGTCTACAGGAGTCTCAAGCAAACGTTCTTTAAGACGGGAAACCCAAGCATGGTCAACTTCCAGACGTTCTGTCTGGAAACTTGCATGTAGCTTGGAACGAATTGGTTCAATGGTTGCGTATGGTAAACACATAATCATCGATCCGATAGCGCTTTCCAGCTCAACCTCAAAGGTAATGACAACTACTACGTCACTCGGTGGTACAATTGCCGCAAACTGAGGGTTAATCTCAGAGCGTACAAGCTCCAGATTAACTTCGTGAACAGGACGCCAGCTTTCTTCCATGTTATCCAGCGCAATTTTGATAACGCGGTCAACAATGGCTTGCTCAATGCGTGTAAATTCACGACCTTCAATTTTTGGCTGACTACCCGCACCGCCGAAGAAGTTTTCTACCAGCGCAAATACAAGTCGGGAGTCGACAACCACTATGGCGTTACCACGTAGCGGTTCCATTTTAAAAATATTGATACTTGTCGGAACAGGCAAGGAACGCATAAAATCGCCGAATTTCGTCATATCAATCGAAATAGGGTTCAATTCAACACGCTTACGAACAGCGTTTGAAAGTGCGTTAGTGCACAGACGTGAAAAGCGGTCGTTTACAATCTCAAGAACCGGCATACGGCCACGGATGATCCTGTCCTGATTGGCAAGGTCAAATGCCACAATACCAGTTTCATCTTCCGGAATATCCGATTCACTTTCGATTTCGCCGCCGGATAATCCCCGCAGCAGAGCATCTACTTCGTCTTGTGCTAAAATCTTATTCATACGTCCTGTATCTCCGAAAACCTGTATTCAGAACCAGCGCAAGGCACATGGCACGCAATCAGGTAGGAATTTTTTGACACAACATGTGTCTGGTTAGATTTTATGCACTATTAATGCCAAGACCTAGCCCAAACACGTTGTAGAGTGCAGCAGCCCATATGGATGCATGATAAGCAGACATAGCCATATCCACAAAGCACGCTAACAGACTATTTTCTTAAGGATATTTTGCTTTTACAAAATCTACATCATGCTGACTTGCATAGCCGAGCATAACAATAGTTTCTGCAACTCCATAGGGACAGGAAGTTGACCTGCGATATTTTTTGACCCTGTCCAGATCACGTTCAGTGATTATTTTTTGACTTACCAGTTCTTGCTCGAACGTTCCGTGTGCTCCGCTGGGGGTACTGGGACTTGCATCCATTTCCACCTCCTTTTGCGAGCTACTTTCAGCTCTCGCCATGCGCAATTTACTAATTACAATCTTCTTCTCTTCACGCTTGGAAATAAGCGCTGCCTGCAACTCAGTAACTTCAGCATGTAACGCACGTCGTGCTTTCTTTGAAGCGTAAATTTTGTCTTTCATTTTGGCTGTAGCAAAAAAATTGCATCCTGCAGCCAAACAGACAAAAATAAGACCGCAGAATCCTAATACAAGCAGATCCATTTCCACCTCTTTTCATAAACGTTAGGCTGAGGACAATACACCCCACTCTATACTTTAGTGAAACTAGGGCAACTTACCTGCTTTCATGCAGATTCTCAACCTTCAAGATTAAGCGTAAGAAGAGTCCCGCTTTCAACCTGACATGTTTTGTGGCATGGTCTTTTTACTATGCAGATTACCATCATTGATTACACCGGTCGGAAAAAGTCCCTTCACGTTTCTCAGGCAGAGCCACGTACTTTGGCTCAGGTTATTTTTACCAGCGGACTTGTTCTTGCCCCACCCCTCTGCTCAGGATTGGGTCAGTGCGGAAAATGCAGAGTACGCTTCGTGGAAAATGCCCCCTTACCTGTTGGACCTGACACACTCATCTTTAAAGAACATGCTATTGACGCGGGCTGGCGTCTGGCATGCAGGCATGAACCAGAAGACGGTATGATCATTGAAATACCGGAGAATACCTACGTTAGACATGTCGAAATTGCGGAATCAAGCAGCAAAGCATTACACCTTGCTGTAGACCTCGGCACTACCAGTATGCACTGGTCACTGCTTGATGGTGAAAAACGCATTGCTTTCGGCTCTGAACCTAACCCGCAGATGGGCGCTGGTTCTGAAATCATGTCGCGTCTCAGTTTTGCCGCTACAGAATCCGGCAAAGAAATTTTACAAGACCTTGTTGTCAGCAGAATTGCAGAACTTATTACAGAGCTTACACAAGATTCCTTCGGAACTGTTGAGACTATTGCTGTTGCAGCAAACCCTGCAATGACCTACCTACTTCTCGGGCTTGATACATCTTGCCTTGCCACCGCGCCTTACAACCTTACATATAAGGGCGGCAGCATAGAAAAGATTGGAAACTTACCACCAGCATACATTGCGCCACTTGCTGCGCCGTTTGTAGGCGGAGATTTGACCGCAGGGCTAGTTGCGGTTTTGAAAAAAGATCCGGAATACCCGTTCATCCTTGCAGACATGGGTACTAACGGCGAATTCATTCTCGCCCTCAGCCCTGACAACTACCTTGCAACCAGTGTAGCGCTCGGGCCTGCATTGGAAGGCGTTGGTTTGCATTATGGTGCAACAGCGGCAAAAGGTATTGCGACATCATACAAGTTAACCCCTACCGGTCTTGTTCCGTCTGTTTTGGATGCAACCTACGCAGACGGTATTAGCGGAACAGGGTACCTTGCACTGATTCACGCATTACGAAAAATCAATTTTATTTCCAACGACGGACTGTTCATAAACAAGCAAACTCAAGGATTGGGTGAGCGTCTGGCTGAACGTCTGGAGATTCGTCACGGCATCCAGCATTTGGCACTGCCTGACAACATGTTCCTTTCTGCAGAAGATATTGAAGAGTTCCTCAAGGTTAAAGCAGCGTTCACGTTTGCCTTTACCCGTATTTTGGAAACCGCTGATATTTCTGCAGCGCAATTGAAAAATATTTATCTTGCCGGTGCTCTCGGAGAGCATGCCGCAGTGCAGGATCTTGAAGGATTAGGATTCATTCCGGCTGGAATGGGCTCCAGAGTGGAAGCTGTAAACAACACCTCCCTGCAGGGAGCTGAACTGATGCTTATTGACCCCACCCTACGCAGCATGGCAGAAAGCCTGACCGCAAACTGTGAAGCCGTTGATCTCACCGCAGACCCCGACTTCACGCAAACATTTATGCGCCACATGCGCTTTACATTTATATGAGCACAGTTCTTTTATTCCCGACAGCAAAAATTCGTGACACCTTAGAAGGTTACGAAAAAGTTTTAAATAAAGCGCTGCCTATTAAGGCAGCGCACAAGCGCGATCTCCCTTATGCTGTGGCAGATCTTTCACGCACGCTTACAAACGAACGTGGCGGTATGCGAGCCAACTACTGGTCTACCCCGCGTACACTTTCTGCGTACATTCGCTTTTTCCTTCCTTGGAACTTGTACAGACTGTCTTGGCTTTTGCCGCAGCTGCACATTCCACTGAAGAACGGCGATACCATATTAGACTTAGGCTCCGGCCCGCTTACCTTTGTGCAAGCATTGTGGCTCAGCCGTCCTGACTTACGTAACAAAGATCTTACGTTCATCTGCACCGACGTGGCTAAAAAGCCTATGGAGCACGGTCGTAGAATCTTTGAAGTAATGGCAGGTGTTGAACCGGGTCAAGGCCCTTGGAAGATCAAACTGGTTCGCGAAACTCTCGAAAAAAGTCTGCGTCATAACCACGGCAGAATGGCCTTAGTTACGGGCGCAAACGTGCTTAACGAGCTTTCCGCAAACCGTGGACAGACAATGGAAGACCGCTTCTTCGACCTTGCCCACAACATGGCAAGCGCCTGCAAAGAAGACGGCTCTGTCTTATTCGTTGAACCGGGCACACGCCTTGGTGGCAAAATTATCGGGCTTACCCGTGAAGGCCTTCTTGAAGAAGGCTACCGACCGCTGGCTCCATGCCCTCATGACGTTGAATGTCCAATGCTCGACCGTAGCGCAACAAGCTGGTGTCATTTCAACATGACAGCAGATCATGCGCCGAAATGGCTGCGCGAGCTTACTCAGCGTGCCCGTATGAACCGCAAAAACGTTAGTCTCAGCTTCCTGCTCGCTAGCAAAGCTGATCCTGAATACGCGGAAAACGTACGTGTACTGTCCGATCCGGTAATTATTCCGGGCAGGCAGCAGAAAGCTCGTTACGCTTGTTCTAATAAAGGTATTGCTTTGCTGCACGAAGCTGAGAATTTCGAAAGCGGCAGCCTTGTTAATGTCGAATGGCAGGACAAACCACGAGTAGATGCTAAATCCGGTGCTTTGGAAGTATTCCCGAGCCGTCGATAGTTATATTATAGGAAAATACGATGCGTGTTGTTGATTTGGGACTCATTTCCTATGCTGAGGCTGAAAAGATTCAAAAAGAAACTCTGGCAGAAGTTGTTGAAGGAGCAGAAGAAACGCTGTTCCTCCTTGAACATCCGCCGGTAATCACACTTGGTCGCAACGGTGGCAGAGAGAATCTGCATGTCAGCGATGAGTTTCTACAACAACACAATATCGAACTTGCCCACTCTTCAAGAGGTGGCAATATTACTTGCCATTTCCCCGGTCAGCTGGTCGCGTATCCAATCTTTCGCGTTGCCAAAAAACCGGGTGGAATGCGCGGACTCTTTACAGACCTTGAAGAGGTCGTAATACAAACATGTTCTCATTATGGATTGGATACAACCAGGCAGGAAGGCAGGCCCGGTGTATGGATTGGGAACAGAAAGATTTGTTCCATTGGCATCGCCATGCGTAAATGGACAAGCTACCACGGACTTGCATTCAACGTTTTAACCGACGTCGATTTATTTTCTTTAATCACTCTTTGCGGTCTTGCAGATGCAGAGCCTACTTCGCTCGAAAAAGAACTTGGCCGCAATGACATAGACATGCAGGAAGTGAAACATGTGCTCACAGAAGCGTTCAGAACCGTATTTGCGGATTCCACCTTGGCTCAGGGTTAAAATACCTTGCAACAAGACATATGCTGCAACAACTGAGCTGGTAAAAGACCTTAATCTTAATACCGTATGCCAAAGTGCAAAATGCCCGAACATGTTCGAGTGCTTTACATCGCATACAGCTACTTTTTTGATTATGGGCAACACGTGCACCCGTAACTGTGCATTTTGTAATATCAGTAATGATCCAGTTGAAAAGCTTGATGCTGATGAACCATCGCGCGTGGCTGAGGCCGCAAAACGCCTTGGCCTGAAGCATGTGGTGATCACTTCTGTAACCCGTGATGATTTATCTGACGGGGGCTCGGAGCACTTTGCAAAAACAATCCGTGCAGTCCGTGAGGCTGTCTCAGACTGTAGCATCGAAGTACTTATTCCTGACTTTCAAGGTAGTAAGGCTTCACTCCAGATAGTTATTGATGCCCAGCCGGACATCATTAACCATAACGTTGAGACACCGCCTATGTATTATGACGATATTCGTCCTCAGGCAGATTACGAGCAAAGTTTAACGCTGCTCCGGCGTGTTAAGGAAGCGGGTTGCCGCTCCAAATCCGGCCTGATGGTGGGACTTGGCGAAACAGACGATGAGGTACGCGGCGTAATAGATGATCTCGCAGCAATTAACTGTGACATCGTGACCATTGGCCAGTACATGCGCCCTTCCCGTCTGCATCCTGAAGTAAAACGCTACGTACACCCTGATGTATTTGAAGAATACGCAGAATACGGAAAGAGCAAAGGCATTAAGCATATGTTCAGTGCCCCTCTTGTCCGCTCTTCTTACAACGCAGCAATGTTTGCTGAAGAGCAAAAGGCTGAATCTGTAGAATCTGCTTTATAGAATAGTTTTGTACGCCGCTATCCCGCGTAGGGGTGGCGGCGTACTTTCATATTGGCCGCGCTGTATGAGCACACTACGCACCAGACACAGCGCAGGAACTCTCCGATGTTACCGAATGATTGCGGTGACACGATCAACCAAAATCTATTACACTAAGGGGAGGGGGCACAGAAAGCTGAAATCTTCCGCGAGCATCAGCTTATACAAATAACAATTCTTTTTGCGTGTAAAGTTCGGATCTTTCTTGCTGTTTATGCTGGAGAAGTTCTCCTTTTCTGGTAATCGCAGCACGTTTCGTCAACCGATTATTCCCAGAGAAAATCTACTATGAACGCACATCCAAAAGACATGTTACACCAAATACTCGGCGCTGCGCTTACTGCGGTTGCGCCAGATAAAGCCGTCAGTAGATTTGTATCCCTTGATGGGGATACCCTGCTTATTGACGACGTAACCTACTACCTTAATACCTTTGATAAAATATATGTCGTCGGTGCCGGTAAAGGTGCAGCCCCCATGGCTGCCAAACTGGAAGAAATACTCGGTGACAGAATTACTGACGGTGTTATTTGCGTAAAATACGACCATACCGTTCCGCTTCGTATTATCCGCACTGTTGAAGGAGCACACCCTGTTCCAGATGCAAACGGAGAACTCGGCGCGCACGCTATTCTTGATCTTGCTGCAAAAGCCGGAAAAAAAGATCTTGTACTCTGCTGCATTACTGGCGGAGCAAGTGCCCTGACACCTGCGTTGGTGGACGGCATATCTTTAGATGAAGGCAAGCAGGCGACACAGTTACTTCTGGAATGTGGCGCTAACATCAATGAAATAAACGCAATTCGCAAACATATGTCCATATTCGGCAGTGGCAATCTTGCCCGCGCCGCGTACCCTGCCCCCCTTGCAGCATTGATTATTTCAGATGTTGTGGGTGACAATTTAGACGTAATTGCATCCGGCCCTACGTCACCGGACAACTCTACGTTTAAAGACTGTATGGACATTCTTGAACGCTACAAACTGATTGAAAAAGTACCCGTCAACATATTGGCACACATACAAAAAGGCGTAGATGGTACCATCTTCGAAACGCCAAAAGCAGGTGATCCATCATTTGATTCTGTACAAAACCTACTTGTAGCAACAAACGAACAAGCATTGCAGGCAGCTGCTGTAAAGGCCGAAGAACTCGGCTTCACTCCACAGATTGTTACTTCAACAATGAATGGAGAAGCGCGCACTGTAGCAGAAGATATAGCTAAGCAGGCTCAAAGTGCTGCTAAATCTAAAACAGAAAAACTCTGTCTACTTTCCGGTGGCGAAACAACCGTTACGCTGACAGGGAAAGGAGTTGGAGGAAGAAATCAGGAAATGGCGCTGGCAGCAGCGGTTGCTCTTGATGGGTGTCCTAATATTGCAATGCTATGTGCAGGCACAGACGGATCTGATGGTCCGACCGATGCCGCCGGTGGTTTTGCCCTTCCGGATTCTCTTGTACGTGCGAAAGAGTGCCGCATAGACCCACAGGTCTATCTGGCAGATAACGACTCTTACAATTATCTCAAAGGCACAGGAGATCTCTTGCAGACCGGACCGACGTTAACAAACGTGATGGACATTTGCATTACGTTGGTACAATTCGAACCCTTTTAACCAAAGCGCTTCAAACTCAATAAAAGAAATCCCGGTCTGACATATGTCAAACCGGGATTTTTATATTCAAAGCAATATATGCTTGAATTATGCACTGAGATATCATCAGTGCTCCAGATTAAAGAAATTACTCATTGCTGCGTTGCCGCGAAAATCAGAATCATGGAACAAGTCACACGTTCACCAATTTTCCACGCATAGCATTGCGTATTTGTATTTCAATCTGGAATAGTGCAACAGGCAAAAGCCTGAATGCGTCAGGTAAATTTCAAAAAATTATTTTACAACTTCTTTGAGAGTTTTACCTGGAGTAAACTTAACAACTTTAGTTGCTGCAATTTCGATTTCTTCACCTGTGCGAGGGTTGCGGCCTTTACGTGCTGCGCGCTCAACAACTTTGAAGCTACCAAAACCGGTGAATACTACAGACTCGCCGTCCATAAGTGCTTCAGTGATAGTTTCGATGGTGGATTCGAGTACAGTTTCAGCCTGAGATTTAGAAGCAAGGTTAGCTTTAGTGAAAAGCTTTTCTACAAATTCAGCTTTTGTCATGAAGTTCTCCATTACATAATGTATGAGTTTAACAGACCAGTGTGATCTGATAATTTTTAATCAGGCGCTCGCGCCAGCAAAGAGCAATCGCAAAGCTTAGTCAGTTTGTCAATACGGAATGCCCCGAAAACTGTTAATTCTCAGGCGTTGAGGGCTTTTTGTGACTTTTTTACCCCAATATGGACAATCTTTCATCTTCAACAATGCCAATGCACTGCCCGAAACGAAGCAAATGCCCCCAGTTCGGAGCTTAGTACACCCTCTCAGTGTACTTTTTTAATACGTAGACTCACGGGTTGCTGTTCTATGCCATTTCACTATACAAGTAAGCTCAATACAAGGAGCATTCTGCAATGGAAGTTGTTATTGATACGCTACCCGACATCCGTGTAGCAGCCGTTCGAGAAATTGGCCCATATGCCACATCTGCACCGCTAGCGTGGAGTCAGCTTTCTTTGTGGATTGCCAAAAATGATCTGCTGTCACAGCATTCTATATTTTTAGGGTTACGCCACGACTCCACGGCCACGCCGGAAAATCAGCTACGCTATGACGCAGCTGTAAGTATTTCTGATGAAATAGACTCCGCCGGTATTGCGAGAGAGATATTTGTTCCCGGTGGCGAATTCGCCATGTACACCCACCACGGTTCATACGACACAATGAATGATGCATGGAACAAGTTGTACTGGGAATGGCTGCCTACCAGTGGCCGAACGCCTGCAGATCAACCTAATATTGAAATCTATTTAAGTGATACGACCTTTTCTGCCGATAAAGAAATACTAACCAGACTCTTATTACCACTTCAGCCCATATAAACTTCTGGAGGCCACATGTTTCGCGCTCACCGATCTTTAGTATTCATCCTCTGCGCAGTACTGCTGACCATTTCCGGCTGTGCATCATCCCAAGTACGTTTACGGTATGTTCCAGCAGAAGAGCTTCCTGCTGTGGAAAAGCAGCACAAAGCGACAATTGGTATTGTTCAGTTTACTGACGCACGCACCACAAAAATTCTTGGCATCGACAAAGACAAAGAACTAACTCCCGTATCCAATGTTGCAGCCTGGGTTACACGAGGACTCGAAAAAGAGCTCACCCGCCAAGGCGCAACCGTTGAATACGTTCTTAGCCCAAGCCAAATTAAAAATCTTCCAACTCGTGTAACTGGCACCATCACACAGCTCAAGGTCACACCTCTTTCAGCAGGTAAGTACCGTGGCGAACTCGCTATCGCAGTTGGTGTAAACAATGGATTACAGACAACCTACAGAGCGACCGTGGTAAAACAAGGCGTGCCGTACACCAACATCATTGAGCCGCTACTTGCCGAATTGTTACAGGAAGCAATTAATCCTGCTGTCCCAATGATTCTTTCCGCACAGTAGTACTATGAAAAAGCTTCGATCTCTTACTACTGCACTTGCGATAATAGGCTTGTGCCTCTGCACCTATGCACCAGCGCTTGCTACACCAGAGCCGCTTGCTCCTGTGCCCTTTTCGCATACAGTAAAAATAAACTATGGCTACTCGCTTACCCAGCAGGCAGCCACAGTCATTGCTGAAGCGTTTGCACTGCACGGAGCATTCACCCGTGCATCACGATGGATTGAATATCGGCAAGAAACTGCCTTGAGATCAAGTAAGTCGCCATCACTGTCAGTAAGGGAAGAAGCCATAGTTGCGACCCAGCTCTACAAGTTTCATCGATCAAAGATATTCCGGACTAAGGACATAGATGGCAACTACATTAATGTAGAGGTCACGATTTCCCCGATCAAACAGTTCGATGAAAAAAGGCTGCTTGCGCTTAAACCGACAAGTTGTTCGGCAATTCATGAAGCCATTTTCATGGCTGAAGAAGGCTATCTGCAAGATTTTTCAGCAAAAGTTTTTGGCGACAAGCAGAAAACCTATTTGCTTAATCTCGAGTCAAAAACACAGTTCTTTTTTGATAATCTCGCAAACAGGCTACGCGCTCTTAAAGCATACAGAAAGCTAGTTCCAGAATACGATCAGGGTCTCTGGAAAAATCCAAAGCAGATGCTTGAAAAAGTAAACCTGCTTCTGCGGTCTGCTCCAAATGAACCTATCCTTCTGCATGCAAAAGGAAGCATCCTTTTTCAGCTGAAAGATACCGTTGAAGCTATCCGTTACTACAATGACGCCATTGATCTGGAACCAGACCTCACGATGGCTTTACACGACAGAGGCACAGCATACGTTCGGGCAAATCTCGCGTACATGGCGATCGTAGATTACGACAAAGCCATCTCGCTATCACCCGACAACCCACATCTTTACATCTCGCACGGCTCAGCAGATCTTGTGCTCAAAGATTACGACTCAATGTGCGTAAATTACCGCAAAGGATGTGAGCTAGGGTTTTGTAAAGAATTGAATTGGGGCATCGCCCGAGGAATGTGCAAGCGGTAGGGGTTGCCGTTTTGACTGTAAGCTTTTTTGCCTGCGGCGCTTTTGAAGTTTTGTTATGCCTCCGGCGGGCAAAGGGCCAGCCCCTTGCATCCCCGCGAGAGGAACGCCCTCTCGACTGCGATTACCGAGAGACTTTCGTTTCCTTATGAACATTACGGCTTACTGGTAAATTCAATAGAAAAGGGTGGAGTTAAAAACTCCACCCTTTTTTTGTTTTTTTGAGACTGATCCGGAAATGTGTCTTTATCAATCAAATAGCAACAACACTCATCTCAACATATTTTCATTGTCCAACCGTAAGGCCTTCTTGATACCTTCAGCAGGTTATCTTTTGAATATTCCAATATTTTTTATTGTTACCAATCAGATATTACTCTTAATTCCATGATCATCATGTTCGTGAAGTGGGGGGCGTGGAGGGGCGAGGGATGAGCGAAATGTTCGATGGCAAGGCATCAGGGGAAATTCGAACGAAGGCGTAGCAGTGCTACGTCGATGTGAAGGATTTTCACTGATAACGAAGTGATCGAGCATTGCAGCCATATCTCGCCCCTCCACGCCCCCCACTTCACGAACCCACAAAAGACGAGTCGGCCGTGCCCGAGGGGTAAGGGGCACGGCCGACGCTGCAAGGGAGGAGGATGAGTTGTGTGGCATCGCTGCCTTGCCACACTGCAAGTCAACTGCTGCCGGTCGACTTGGCTTAACTCTGCTGTCTCCGCAAACCTTCGGAAACAAGCATCCATGTATCCACCATACCCTGAAAAAGGGAGTTCGCTATTATATTCTGCGTTCTTAGCCACTACTTTTTCTATGTTTAAATCATGTAGATATAAAAAAGCACTAAAACACTTAACTCTCTAGACTCATTGCGCATTCAGTCTTTCTCTCTCGGTAAATTCTTTGCACAAAATAACGCTCACCTATAAACAGGCTAACAGCCGCCATATACAGGGGTATAAAAGGATATTTTGGGTCTAAAAAATGCTCAAAGGCACCTTGAAGTTCAAAAACTTGGAGAGTATGATCAACCAATGATTGACATTAACCGGACTATCCCGACAGTGCTCTCGCGTGTAGCTTCGTTAGAAATTTTGCATGGAATTCGTATTGCAACGTTCAAAAAAGATCGACACATAACTATACGCCGAATCAGCGACACAACACTGCGCATTACTCGGCACGGATTTACCGACGCCGAGTATGAGCTGGATGAAAGTAAGTTGAAAAAAGAGATGAAGACACTACTCAAGCAGGAATTTCCTCGTAGCAACAAGGTACACTTGAGTTCTGTCTCGAATGAAGAATTGAAAAAATAGCTAGGACAACACGATTTCAGAGCCTTCGCGCATTCCGAAACATAAAAGCCTTGGAGAACGCTGCGCAGCTTCCCGCTTGCATTCTTCTATAATAGTAGAAAGTTGCTCATCGGTTCGATCTGAGTCGTGATGAAATAATCCAAATTGCTGAACACCTGCCGCAATCGCTAATTCCAGCGCCTGTCTCCATGAAGAATGACCACGCCCTTTACAGCTAATATATTCATCACATGTGTACTGCGCATCGTGTACGAGTAAGTCAGCTCCGTTGCATAGTCGAACATATGCAGCAAAATCCATATTCGCACCATGATCGAAATCAAGTTCGTTATCTGGCAAATACACCACGGTCTTGCCACGCTCTGTGATTTTAAATCCTGCGCAACTACCGGGATGTGAGGCAGGAATGGATGTTACAAACGCGCTCCCTATTTCTCTGACATGCCCATGTTCCAATGCAGGCTTCCACTCAATAGCGGCTTCCACTGAACGGGTGCACTGCGGAGAAAACACCTGCGCTTCCAGAGGATCACACATTTTTGCCAATTTATTCCGCAATTCCTTATGCTCAAAAACTATGATGCGCGTATTAACAGTATATAACGGCTCAAAAAACGGTAACCCTTCCAAATGGTCATCGTGTCCATGCGTAAGCAACAGGGAGTACTCCAGCCGTTGCTCTTTCAAAAGTGCATTGCCTAGATTACGTATGCCTGTTCCGGCATCACAAATGATAACTGACTGATCAGATGTGCGCACCTCAAGACATGATGTTGCTCCACCATAAATCTGCGTATCCGAACCGGAAACCGGAATATTCCCGCGTGCTCCCCAACATCGAATAAACATACACTCCCCTCTGGCAATAGTTCTCAGAATATATGGTATAACCATACAATCTAATTCCAGATAGGTACATTACATAAATGATCAATCTTAAAAGATGATGTATCATGCGCACATTCGCACTGCATTACTCACTACATTACGCTGAAATCCCCTTGCACTACTGGCTTCTTCCGGTCACAATTCAAGAAAACTGTAATTTCCTGCAACAGTAACAATTTCAGAATACGGCAAATGCATCTGCTGAAGTCTGAACGGAGAATATATGTACGATACTTTCACATTGGAACGATACGCCGAAGTACTATTCTGGGCGCTATCAAGAGCCCGCACTGCCTCGTACAAAAAAAGTGATATCATTCTAGTAAATTACGACATAGACGGACTTCCTTTGGCAGAAGAGGTGTGCTCTCTCCTCCACGACAAGGGGATGATTCCGGTGCCCCGTATGAATGAAACGCCTCGTATGCAGGTAGATAAATACTCCAAGGCCAACAACAAGCGCCTTACTACGATAATTCCGGGACAACGCGATTTATACAATCATCTTAATGGATCTATCTCCATTTATGCCCCTGCATCACTTGGCCATCTCGCGGATATTGATCCAGAATTAATTGCCATGCACGGAAAAGCGCAGCAGCCGCTACGTTCTATTATGCAAACACGGGAAGACATGGGTGTATTCAGCTGGACATTATGCATGTACCCTACGCAAGCATTGGCTGCACAGGCAGGACTTAGCCTTGAAGAATATGCCCGTCAGATTGAAAAGGCATGTTATCTCGATAAGCCAGACCCAACGCTTGAATGGCGTTTGTTTGCAAAAAAAGTAGATGAACTGACTGAATGGCTGGATAGTTTTGGCGACTGCACAATGCAGATCGAATCAGAATCAGTGGATATGAGCGTCCGCATCGGACAACGTCGTAAATGGGTCGGCTTTACCGGCCGTAACATTCCATCGTTTGAAATGTATGTCTCACCCGACATGCACCATACAACCGGCGTATACAAATCCACTCTTCCAACATTCCGTTCCGGCAATATCATCGGAGATATCCAGCTCATATTTAAAGAGGGACGCGTAACTAAAGTTACAGCTGAACATAATCAGGCTTTTGTAGAACAACAGCTTAATCAGGACCCTGGAGCTGCTCTTGTGGGTGAATTTGCGCTGGTAGACAAGCGCTTCTCTCCTATTTCTAAATTCATGGCGAACACCTTATATGATGAGAACCATGGTGGAGAGAATGGATCAATGCATATTGCATTAGGTAATTCCTACTCAAATACCTTTAGCGGTGATACAGAGCAACTAACAGAAGACACGAGAAAAACTCTTGGATTCAATTCCTCTGCTCTACATTGGGACTTGGTGAACACAGAAGAAAAACGTGTTGTCGCAATTCTTCCAGACGGAAAACGCAAAACCGTTTATGAAAATGGAATGTTCACATTATAGAGGTTTCTATAACACTCTGATAAACGCTCCATACATACAACCACCCCTTTTATATTGACTTCACGACATTAACTACCATAGTAAATATGAAGACATACTATCTAGTGGGCGCACGATTCTGTTATGCGCCCACTTCATTTTTAGAATTATTCTAAAAATAAAGCAGGTAGGGGGTGTTATGAAAACAAGTACAATAAGCACAGAAGACCTCAAAGATATTATCTATCACAAGAATTTAAAAATCGGTACTTATTGGGTTCTTTTCTCTTCCTGCGTCCTTCAAGTATTAAATATGTACTATGTTATTAAAGACCATGAATTGATTACACCATTCGGAGTTTTCTGTAACACAGTCCACACGTCCTTTCTTATCATTGGCGCAATATGCATTCGCTTTGCAGTTAAAAGTAAACGAGCCTCGCATCCAAGCTGGCTTTTGGCAGCCCTTTGTATCGGCATCTTCTGGGCTACTTCCACAGTAAATACCGCTTACTTTTGGAACGCACCGGAACCGGCCTCCCGTGGAGTTGTCATTGGCGCTTTTTCACTGGTAATCGGCTGGTATGCACGTCCGGCATTACTGCTTGCAGCTTTCCCTACAATGCTTGTGGCATACTTATATCTGGTTATCGGATACAGCGACAAAACACCTCTCGGAATGTTACTTTCCGTACTGAAATTTCCTGCACTAATTGGTGCCAGCTTATACACCCTTCGCTACTGGCTTTCTTTCTGCGCAGAACAATTTGTTGAAAACGAAGTTCTTACAGAAAAACTTAGAGCGATGGTACGCGTGGACGAACTGACGAAAATCGCAAACCGTAAAGGGTATAACGAAGCCCTCGAACAGGGGCTGGAAGTCGCTCGACGGTTTGAAAAACCACTCGCCCTGCTACTCATAGATGTTGATTATTTCAAACAGTACAACGACCATCTCGGCCATCAAGCCGGTGATCGTTGTATTAAAGGCATCGCAAAAGTTATTTCAAAACATGCACGCCGTGCTATTGATACTGCAGCAAGAATCGGTGGAGAAGAATTTGCGTTGATACTTCCGTCCTGCAACCAGGAACAAGCTGTAAAAATCGCTGATCAAATGCAGGATGCCCTTGCAAAGTTGATGATTTATCACCCCGCATCACCAATCAGCCCTAACGTTACTTTTAGTATCGGTATTACAGAATACATCCCTAAAGATGATGCAAGCTCTCTCTACAGAAGAGCAGATATGGCGCTGTATGAAGCAAAGCATCAGGGACGGGACTGTTTCGTTGTGGCAACTGATCCAAACACCAGCGACGAACAGCAGAATCCTGTGTAATTTTTTCTTGCCCGCCGACAACAAAGAAGGCACCATCTGCTCCTATGGAACACATTCTTATTAAAGTATACGGAAGCATATCAAATGCCAGTCCTGAACTCTTTGCGGCCGCACTGGCTATGATTGAAGAACAGGACGAAAATGCAGTTGAATTGGATGGCACATTCTTTACCATCAGCTTTGAAGGCATTTATTTTATGATGGATGAATTCATAGACGCAATTAAACCGCACCTCACTAAAGAGTGCTCTGGACGCATCGACTACATTGATGTTGATGAATGGAACCTGACACGATTCTGGATAGAAGGTGGGCTGATCACGCACAATACTGCCGACCTAAACCACGTAATGGATCACTCCGGACATTAAGATACAAAAAACCGCTGTAAGACATTCAGCGGTTTTTCTATGTAGTTCTATACAACCAATTTATTTTTAATTTGGTATACTCACACCTTACATACGCCTTCTACATCTCCACGTAAGGAACCCCATGCACGATTCTGAAACTATTTTCTTTGCCTTCGGGCTCACACTCTTTGCCGGTCTGGCAACAGGCATCGGCTCTGTGCTTGCCTTTTTCACAAAGAAAACAAACACGAGCTTTCTTTCAGTCGCACTGGGATTTTCCGCAGGAGTAATGCTGTATGTGTCTTTCGTCGAAATTTTCGTAAAGGCCAAAATAGAACTTCAAGCAGAACTGGGAGAGGTAAATGGAATGTGGGCGACGGTTGCCGCCTTCTTTGGTGGGATGCTCTTCATCGGCATCATCGACCGGTTGGTTCCGTCCGAAGAAAACCCGCATGAAATTCATAAGATTGAAGAAATTGACTCATTAGAAGACAAGATGGAGCAGGAAACGCCCGAGCAAAAAGATAAAAAGCTGCTCAGAATGGGCGTATTCACCGCGCTTGCAATTGGCATCCACAACTTTCCGGAAGGGCTTGCAACCTTTACGGCAGCATTAACCGATCCTAACCTCGGCTTCGCTATCGCCGTTGCTATCGCTATCCATAACATTCCAGAAGGAATCGCCGTTGCAGTTCCTATCTACTACGCAACTGAAAGCAGAGGCAAAGCCTTCACCCTGTCCTTCCTTTCCGGACTCGCAGAGCCGGTAGGTGCGCTCATAGGCTACTTGCTGCTTATGCCTATTCTCACGCCGACTGTATTCGGCATCATTTTCGCCAGCGTTGCAGGAATCATGGTCTTCATCTCGTTAGATGAACTGCTTCCAACAGCCCAAGAGTACGGCGAGCATCATCTTTCAATGTACGGACTGGTACTCGGCATGGCCGTAATGGCGCTTAGTCTTCTACTTTTTTTGTAGGACACGTTTCACCGTACCGCCCAGCGCCGTGTGCCATTCGGTTTACATTGGCATCTTCATACGAATCAAGTGTGTACAAACGAATCTTGTTGGAACGAGGGAATTCTTTTTTCAGCAACGTTTTCAGCAGACGTTTTACTTTTTCTGCGCTCTGGTTATCCCATACTTCCTGAAAAAATCCGTCTTCGATCACGCGAAACGAATCTTCGCCACAGCAAACAATTACAACAGAACGGTTGCGCTTGAATGAACGCATGTCCACGCACTGCCCAACCTTCAACTTTTTCATGCGCTTCAAGACTGAGTCTATTGAAGTCTGCTTACTCGTCATTCATTTCTCCTACGCTCTGTATCTCTGATTCGCTTTTTTTTACCAATGCAAGTCTTCGACGAGCCTCCGGCGGCTTAAGAACCTTTTGCAAAAGGTTCTTAAGAATCTCCAAAAACTTTTACTACGCGAGACAGATACGTTTCACCCCCACCCTCGCGGCTTACATCCCACTACCTTGTCGTTAATGCAAAACTTAACCTCCATCACCCCTTTAAACTTTTTTCAGGAGGGGGAGTGCAGAGGGGGAACCTCGTTTTTTTGAAAAAAACGGGGTTCTTCCTCTGCCCGCCGGAGGCAAACAAAGCATCACTGAACTTTGGGCAACACGCCTTCGATGCCGAGTAGGTAACGTTTCATGGTCAATCCCTGACCGGAGAATCCGCCGATTCCTGACGCAGCCACAACGCGGTGACATGGAATGATGAGCGGCCAACGGTTACGGGCCATAATCTGCCCTACACCGCGTGCAGCGTTGGGACTTCCTGCAAGTGCTGCCAGTTCACCATAGGAAACAGTCTCGCCATATGGAACCTGCATCAGCGCTGTAAGAACCTTTTGACCAAACGGCGTCATATTTTCAAGAGCAAACGAAATGTCCGGCCAATGAACATGCTCGCCTGCTTCATAACTCAAAAGACATTCGAGTAGCTGCTTGCCTGTTTCTGACAATTTGGGTGTCGAAACTTCTCCTTCTGCCCATAACAATGAAAGCTCTACAAGCTTGTCATCCTGCCAATTAAGAATCAGGCGAAGCTTGTTGCCGACGATCTGTTCAATCTCAGGTAAAAACATATTCACTCGCACGCTTAAAATGTGTGTCTGCAAACTGGCTATCGCGCCAAAAAGCCCATCTGTTTTGCAACAGCGTCATATTCAATGTCCCACTTATCACGTAGACGTCGTGGAAGATTCTCTCTGATGGTAAACCACAGTGGAATGCCATCAGGAGCATCGACTTCTTTTCCCTGCCATGTGTCACGGGTAACAAGCTCAGCCATAATCTTGTCTATCTGCTCTCGCTTGGAAATTCCCCAATCCGGAGCAAGCAATTCGCCAATAAGAGCATCACCTGTAAGCCGCTGGATGACCATAGTACTTGGAACTTTTGGCACTGCACGGACTATGGCATCAATAAATTCTTCCTCTGTCATGGGAATGTATTTGCCACTACGCCACATTTTTGCAAGTACTGTGTTATCTGCTACATATAGACTATGAAATTTAATACCGCGGATGGGAAGCTTGCTTACCATTTCTACAGTCTGTAAAAAATCATCAGTAGTTTCATTCGGTAAGCCCGCAATGAGATGCGCACAAACTTTGATACCGCGATCTGCAGCTAAATTCACCGCATGAACGAAATCTTCATAAGTATGACCGCGGTTTATCAATGACAATGTACGGTCGTGCGCGGACTGAAGCCCCAGTTCAAGCCAAATTTCGTCTAAATCCTGACTTGCGATAATATCTAACTTTTCTGAATCGACACAATCTGGACGAGTACCGATTGACACACCCATAACACCCTGTAAAGATGCGATAGAAGTGAGATTTTCAGAGAGTTTTTCAGCAGGCCCATAAGTATTGGAAAAAGACTGCAAATAGGCTATAAACAATCTCGCGTTTTGAGTGCGTGTATATTTATTATACCAGGCATCCCACTGATCATTCAAATTCATCCCCTGGATCCCCATTCCGGAACCCGATCCGGAGGGATTACAAAAGATGCAACCTGCACGGGAAAGAGTACCATCTCGGTTGGGACAGGTCGCCCCGGCATCCAGAGGGATTTTTTGTACACGTTCAGCAAAACGATAGCGAAAGTAAGTTGCCAATTGGAGATATCTATTCATACTTTTGAATTATTCTCTAATTTACAAGTTTTCAACAGGTTACGATGTAACAGACACATCTGATAGACCAAAGCAAGCGAGAGCATATGGCCAACGCATTAAATTTTCTTCTTGGAATGTTTTCCAACGACCTTGCTATTGACCTTGGTACTGCAAACACATGCGTTTACGTGAAAGGACAAGGCATTGTGCTTCGCGAGCCTTCCGTAGTTGCTGTAAAAAAAGACAACCGCGGCGGCAGCGTTGTACTTGCTGTAGGGCAAGATGCCAAGCGAATGCTTGGACGTACCCCGGGTAACATTCAGGCGATTCGTCCGATGAAAGACGGCGTCATCGCTGATTTTGAAATCACCGAAGCTATGCTCCGTCATTTCATTACCAAAGTCCACAATTCCCGTCGCCTTGTGCGCCCAAGAATCATTATCTGCGTACCAACCGGTATTACTCAGGTTGAAAAACGCGCAGTAAAAGAATCTGCTCAAAGCGCCGGTGCCCGTGAAGTGTACCTTATCGAAGAACCAATGGCAGCAGCAATTGGTGCGAACCTTCCGATTCAGGAACCTACCTCCAACATGGTAGTAGATATCGGCGGCGGTACAACTGAAGTCGCAGTCATTTCCCTTTCCGGTGTTGTTTATTCAAAATCTGTGCGCGTTGGCGGTGACAAAATGGACGAAGCCATTATGACACACGTAAAACGTAAATACAGCATGCTCATCGGTGAAGCGACTGCGGAAGACATTAAAATTAAAATAGCTTCTGCCCATACCATGATGGAAGAAGAAACATTAGAAGTAAAAGGTCGCGACCTAGTAACAGGTATTCCGCAACACATTACTATTACTTCTGAAGAAATCCGCAAAGCAATCGCAGAACAGGTTGACTCAATCGTACAGGCTGTACGTATTGCGCTCGAACAGACTCCTCCGGAACTTGCTGCTGATATCGTTGATCGCGGCATTGTTCTTACAGGCGGCGGCGCACTCCTTAAAGGTCTCGACCAGCTCCTGCGCGAAGAAACTTCCCTGCCTATTACAGTAGTAGACGATCCGCTCTCCACTGTTGTTATGGGTACAGGTAGAGCCCTTGATAACCTGGATATTTTGAAGGAGGTAACGGTCGATTAACTCCTCACTGAAACGCATATTTATTTTCCTGTTCACCGCTCTCCTTCTGTACCTACTGCTGCTCTCATGGAACATGCGTTCTGGCGCGGTAGATAGATTTGCTGCCAATACAGGGTTAGAATTCACCGGCGCTGTTTTAAAGCCCGGCAAATGGGTCGTACATAATGCTACAGACCTATGGAACGAATATATCTACCTGCAAGGTGTGCAACAAGAAAACGTGCGGCTGTTGACGCAAGTAGAAGATTTAAGCTTCAAACTTGCTGATGCCAGAGAAAATGTTGCCGAGTTAAAACGACTGAGGGCACTTATTAGCCTCTCTCCACCGCCAACGTGGAGCAGGGTCGCTGCCCGTGTGCTTTCTTACAGAATCGGAGTTCAGGCTGAACTGGATTCTATTATCCTTGATAAAGGCTATCTGGATGGCGCAAGCAAAAACACGCCTGTTGTCACCCATGAAGGAGTTGTGGGCCGTATTGTAAAAGCCGGTCCTACTACATCCTCCGCCCTGCTGCTTACCGATCTTAACAGCCGCATTGCTGTTATCAGCAGTAGCAACAGGACCCGTGGCCTTCTTGTGGGCTCTGGAAACCGCGACGAGCTACAGCTTAAATATGTCCCTATCAATGCACAGCTTGCAGAAGGGGAATTGCTTGTAACGTCCGGTCTCGCAGGTGCATACCCTAAGGGTCTGCCTATTGCCAAAATCGTATCCATTACGCATTCGGATATTTCGCTTTTCAAAACAGTAATGGCTGTACCGCTTGCCAGCTTAAGCAACCTTGAGGAAATCCTCTTGCTTCAGGCAACGCCCGCTACAACAGAAATTGTAGCCGAGTCTTTATCTGGAGAAACTGCTTCTTCTGAAAACGCAGAACAGAATACAACTAACTAGCGCTGTTTTCACACGCGGACTGGGTTATGCGAAAAAGTAGGCGACCTCTCTTTAAAAATATCTTCTGGTGGCTCGGCTATACAGTCGCAGCCATCTGGATGCAGTTTGCAATCGCAGGTGTGGATTTTTTCATGCCTGCGGTTATCTGCTCCATGCAGGAAGAAAATCCCCGACAGACTTTCTGGCTTGTTACAATGTTTGCCCTCATTCAGGAAGGCACAGGGGCCATAGCCTTTGGTTCTTCTACGCTTTGGTATTGTTCCGCACTGATACTTATGTATTATGGTCGATGGATGTTCGATGCGAACAACTTCTTCTTTATAGTACTGGTGTCATGCGCTCTAGGGTTCTGGAATTTAGGACTCACCATGCTGATGGCAAACTTGCAAAACTTCCAGGTCAATTTCGAACTGTTAGTCGCCGACAGCTGCTTGCTGGCCGGTATTATTCCTCTCGTATGGATTATTCTGTACTCACTACGGCAAGGATACCTGCGTAATGTCAATGCAACTTGATCCAGATGGCTACCAACCACCCAAAACAGGACTATGGTTATTGCAGGGGCTCGTGCTTCTGCTTTTTCTCATATTTCTGCTCAGATTCTGGTATCTGCAAGTTCACCACGGGGCCGACTTTGCAAAAAAATCCCGTGATAACCGAATTCGACAAGCACAAATCTATGCCCCTCGTGGACTACTGCGTGCCCGTAACGGCGAACTCCTTGCAGAAAACCGCCCTGCGTACGGTCTTGGAATTGTACGCGAAGATGTAAAAGACATTGATGCTACGCTCAAACAGATCAGTCTTTGGACAGGTGTACCGCTCGAGAATATCGAAAAAAGATACAAAAAGGGTCGCTGGCGTACCAAAGCATTTGAGCCTCTTTTAGTTGTTCCGACTCTCGATTTTTCCCAATTAGCCATAATAGAAGCCAATTCACTGGATTGGCCGGGTTTGGAAGTAATGACCCGCCCCCAGCGATACTATCCTGAAGGCGAACTCTTTGCGCACATCCTTGGCTATGTTTCTGAAGCTAACGAAAAAGAACTTGAAGCTATTAAAGAACTGGACCTTGGCGACACCGTCGGCAAACAGGGTCTTGAACTCATAAAAGAAGACACTCTGCGCGGCACAAAAGGCTTGCGGCAGATGGAAGTTGATATCTCCGGTCGTGAATACAACTCGCAGACACTTGAGGAACCGTCAGCCGGTTCTTCTGTCAGTCTTTCTATCGATCTTGAACTGCAACGCATTGCAGCCAAACAGTTAGAAGGTCAGGCAGGTTGTGTTGTTGTAATGAATCCCGACACTGGCGAATTGCATGCGCTTGTCACCACCCCTAGTTTTGACCCTAACGCGTTCACTCGCGGCTTAAGTCATAAAGAATGGGGCGAACTACGCGACAACCCCAAATTCCCGCTTCAGAACCGTGTTATTCAATCAGTCTACCCTCCTGCATCCATTTGGAAGCTGCTTATGGCAGGTCTCTATTTGCAGGAAGGTATCGATCCAAATGAGACCATTAAATGCAACGGTCAATACAAGCTTGGTAACCACACCTTCCGTTGCTGGAAAAAGTGGGGACACGGCCCTCAGAATTTGACCGAGGCCCTCGTGCACTCATGTGATGTCTATTTCTACGAAATGGGACAACGTATCGGTATCGATAAAATTGAAGCATTCGCACGCAAAAACGGTTTCGGTTCCAAAACCGGTATTGATCTGCCGCACGAACGCTCTGGCCTTGTCCCGTCAAAAGCATGGAAACGTAGACGGTTCAACCAGCCTTGGCAGGGTGGAGAAACAGTTATTACCTCTATCGGTCAGGGCTTTACTCTGGTAACACCCGTACAGATGGCTGTATTTATTTCTTCACTACTGAATGAAAAAGGTGAGCTTCTTAAACCAAACCTTTTCAAAGGTGCACCCAAAAAAGTACAGGGAATCTCTCCGCTAACACCCGACCAGAGAGCCTACATTGTTAAGGCAATGCAGGAAACTGTTGAAGCCAAACGGGGTACAGCACGTATCCTTCGCACTAAAAAGGCAATTGTCGGCGGCAAAACCGGTACTGCACAGGTAATGAAGCTGAAAATTGATGCAAACGACAACAGACTAAAAAACGAAGATCTCGAATACTGGCAGCGTGACCATGCGTGGATGGCTGCCTGGGCTAAGTTCAACGGTAAAAAATTCGTTGTTGTTACTATGGTTGAACACGGTGGCGGTGGTTCCTCCACTGCGGGTCCTATGATTCGTAATATTTTGAATTACATTTACGAGAATGACAAATGATTGCATTTGACAGACGCTTACTCACACACATGAACTGGGGATTGCTTCTCATTACAATCTTCTTGTTCGGCATCGGAGTATTGAACCTATATTCTGCAAGTGCATTTATGTCTCAGGAAGGTATGGCTGTAACGGCGTATTACCAGAAACAGCTCGTATGGGGCGTCATGGGCTTCGGTGCTCTTATCCTGTCCATACTCATCGACTACCGTCATTTAAAGAGTCTGGCATGGCCCATTTTCATTGTAACAATCATCGCACTTGCACTTGTTCCTGTAGCAGGCAAAACAATCTATGGTGCACGCCGCTGGCTTGATCTCGGCTTTTTTAACTTTCAGCCGAGTGAACTGGCAAAGATTTCCACAATCATCATTGCGGCACGCCTTCTCGCCCGTTCTGCACACCCGCTGGACTGGAAAGAACTTTTCATAATGCTCGGCATTTGTTCCATCCCTGCCGGACTTATTCTAATTCAGCCGGATCTTGGAACAACACTGAACATGTTGCTGAACGTTGGTGGTATTATCTTGTTCCGTGGCCTTACACCACGTGTTTTCAAAACATGTGCGATTGTAATCCCTTCACTTATTCCCGTGGGCTGGTTCTGCATGCTGGATTACCAGCGGCAGCGCGTGCTCACATTTCTTAATCCGGGGGATGACCCCCTTGGAGCAGGTTACCAGATTATCCAGTCACAAATTGCTATCGGTTCCGGCCAACTGACAGGGAAAGGCTTCCTTGGCGGCACACAGTCACAGTTGCGTTTTTTACCGGAAAAGCATACGGATTTTGCTATTGCTGTATTCGGGGAAGAATGGGGGTTTATTGGCTGTCTTCTACTGCTATCTCTATTCTGTCTCTTTTTACTGGCTATCTTTACCACCAGCAGAGATGCTAAAGACCGTTTCGGTTCTTTTTTATCCGCCGGCGTTTTCTTTTACTTCTTCTGGCAGTTCCTTATCAACATGGGAATGGTGATGGGTCTTATGCCGGTAGTTGGTATTCCACTACCTTTTATCAGCTACGGCGGTAGTGCTACGGTGGTTAACCTGTGCCTTATTGGCCTTGTCCTAAATGTCTCGATGCGACGATTTGTTTTCAAAACAGATTAACCTGTTATATGATTTTTTTGATGCGCAACGTGCGTGAGTAGAAAGGAGTCTCCAATGGCTAAAGACGAAATCAACGCCTTTTTAGGTTCTGGCACCGTTTACGAAGGCAAACTTAACTTTCAGGGCTCTGTACGCATCGACGGTAACTTTACCGGCGAAGTATTTTCAGAAGGCACACTGGTTGTTGGTAAAGATGCCAAAATGAAAGGCCAGATCCGTGTAAGCCAAATGATCCTGTCCGGACACATCACTGGTGAAGTATACGCTACAGAACGCGTTGTGCTGCACAAAACAGCCAACCTCGTGGGCACACTTCACACCCCTGCTCTCGTCATGGAAGAAGGCGCTAAAGTGGAAGGTCAAATCTCCATGAACGGTGCTACTGAATCCATGATTGTTGAACCTGCTGCGTAATCCCCGATCACGCTTTGATATTTGTTAAAAAAACCGCCGCAAGGCGGTTTTTTGTTTACGGTTACATTTTATAAAAAAAACCCCGCCACAATTTTTTACAACCATTATATTTTTCTTCATTTCGACTTGTGCAATAATGCGCTTATGCGTAACCCATCAAACTCACATAGTTAGGCTGATCAAACACAGCTGACCGACCATTGTTTTTTTCGTTAACGCACGATTATCAAGCACTCCCGAGCTACTGTTTAATTACACAGTAACCCTTTTTTTTAAAAAAGGTTTTGACACAACATAGTGAATCAGCTAATTCGGAAACGACTTTGAGCTTAAATTCACAACCTCACCAAGGGAGCAGGCATGATCGATTTGGATATTACGTTACTTATCCAATTGGTGAACTTCCTCATCGTGCTGGTTGGCTTGAACGCACTCCTGATCCGCCCCATCCGGGAGATTATCAAGCAACGCCAGGACAAAGTGTTAGGGTTGCTTGGCGACGCCGAACAGTTCGTCGAAGCCTCTGACTCCAAAATCAAGAACTACGAGAACGCTCTCATTGACGCGCGCAAAGCAGCTGTTGCTGAACGCGAAAATGTGAAAGAGGCCGCTCTCGCTCAGGAAGCAGGTATAGTAGCTAAGGCAACCGCAGACGCCCAAGCATCTATCGCCGCATCCAGAGAGAAAGTCGCTACCGATGTAGCAAAAGCAATGGAACATCTGAAAGGGCAAGTGGGCGCTCTTGCAGAACAAACCATCGCAAAAGTACTCGGATAGCCGCGTAAGCGTTGAAGGAGGGTTCGCTTTGAAGAAGCTGAGAACTACAGTCGGTGCATCGATTCTGGTACTGCTTATGGCAGGAACAGCATTCGCACAAACCGACGGACATGGCTTACCGTGGGATAACTTCGCATACCGCGTAATTACCCTCGCAGTCGTACTCGGCATCATCTGGTACGCAGGTGGAAGCAAAATTAAGGCATTCTTTAGTGGTCGCGCAAGCGGCATTGAAGAAGAATTGATTTCGCTGGAAACCCGCAAAGCAGATGCAAAAGCCAAGCTAGCTGACGTAGAGCAGCGCATTGCCAACATGGATGCAGAAGCCCAGAGCATTCTTGAAGAGTACCGTAGTCAGGGTGAAGCAGCAAAAGCTGCTATCATCGAGCGCGCTGAGAAGTCCGCTATTCAGATTACGGAACAGGCAGGCAAAGCCGCTGAAAACGAAGTAAAGCAGGCGATGGAGCAGATGCGTGAAGAAATGGCAGATTTAGTTGCCGATGCTGCTGAGCAGATGATTGCTAAGAAGCTCGACAAGAAAGGCCATGAAGCACTCATCGATAAATACTTAACTAAGGTGGTGCTCAGTTGACCGGTAACATCATAGCACGCAGATATGCCAGGGCGCTATTTTCCCTCGGCAAGAAAGCTGGTTCGGAAGAACTGAAAGCTTTCGGCAAGGAGCTTGATGCACTGGCTGGAGTGATCAAGAGCACACCTGAGCTTGGCAAAATATTCCGGAATCCAATCATCACTGTTGATGAGAAAAAAGCTGTTATAGCTTCTTTATTGGATCAAGGACAGGTTAGCGTGATTGTCCGCAACTTCTGCAAATTGCTCGCGGACAAAGAGCGTCTTTCCGCCATCCCGGAAATTCAAGCCTTTTACAATGTTCTACTTGATGCCGACCAGGGTGTGGTTCGCGGTGAACTTATTACCGCAATCAAACTTCCAAAGGCCAAGTGCGATAAAGTAAAATCCCAATTGGAAAAACAGGCTGGCCAGAAGCTGTTCCTGTCTTTCAGTACTGACGAATCCATTCTTGGCGGCGTAGTTCTGAAAGTAGGCGACAAGGTACTCGATGCTAGCCTTCGAGCACAGCTGGGTATCTTGAAAGAAAACATCAAGAGGGGTGAGTAGGGCCATGCAGATTAAAGCAGAAGAAATCTCCCAAATTATTGAAAGCCAGATCGAGAATTACGAACAACGTGTAGAAATGAGTGAAACCGGTACTGTACTGTACGTAGGTGACGGTATTGCTCGTGTATACGGCGTTCGCAATGCCATGGCCATGGAGCTGCTGGAATTTCCAGGCGGCCTTAAGGGCATGGTTCTGAACCTCGAAGAAGACAACGTTGGTGTTGCTCTTCTTGGCGACGACACAGGTGTAAAAGAAGGCGACTTAGTAAAACGTACTGGTCAGATCTTCTCCGTACCAGTTGGTGACGAAGTTATGGGTCGCGTTTTGAACCCACTTGGTCAGCCAATCGACGGCCTTGGTCCAGTTGACGCTCCTCAGGTTCGTCCTGTTGAGCTTAAAGCTCCTGGTATCATCGCACGTAAATCCGTTCACGAGCCAATGCCTACCGGTATTAAAGCTATTGATGCTATGACCCCAGTAGGTCGTGGTCAGCGTGAACTGGTTATCGGTGACCGTCAGGTTGGTAAAACAGCTGTTTGTCTCGACGCTATTCTCGCACAGAAAAATACAGACATTCACTGCTTCTATGTAGCGATCGGTCAGAAAAAATCTACCGTTGCTCTTGTAGCAGATACCCTTAAGAAGCACGGCGCGATGGAATACACAACCATCATCTCCGCTACCGCTTCTGAGCCGGCACCATTGCAGTTTATTTCTGCATACACCGGTTGTACCATGGCTGAGCACTACCGTGACAACGGCAAGCACGCACTCATCGTATACGATGACCTGTCCAAACAGGCTACTGCGTACCGCCAGATGTCTCTCTTGCTCCGTCGCCCTCCAGGACGTGAAGCGTTCCCGGGTGACGTATTCTATCTGCACTCCAGACTTCTTGAGCGTGCAGCTAAAGTTAACGACAGTCTTGGCGCTGGTTCAATGACAGCTCTGCCTATCATTGAAACTCAGGCTGGCGACGTATCTGCATACATTCCTACCAACGTAATTTCTATTACTGATGGTCAGGTTTACCTCGAGCCAAACCTCTTCAACGCTGGTATCCGTCCTGCGATTAACGTAGGTCTTTCCGTATCACGTGTTGGTGGGGCTGCTCAGATTAAGGCTATGAAGCAGGTTGCAGGTACAATGCGTCTTGATCTTGCTCAGTACCGTGAACTCGCAGCGTTTGCTCAGTTCGGTTCTGACCTTGATAAAGCTACACAGGCAAAACTTAATCGTGGTGCCCGTCTCGTTGAGCTGCTTAAGCAGCCTCAGTACGAGCCAATGGAATTCTGCGATCAGATTTCGTCTATGTACGCTGCTACTCGTGGTTTTATGGATGACGTTGAAGTTGACCGTATTCGTGAATTCGAATCCGGATTACTTGACTTCCTTCGTTCTTCTAAGTCCGACATTCTTGCTGACCTCAAAGAACGCGCCGTCATTGACGACGATCTTGAAGGTCGCCTGAAAGCCGCTATCAACGAGTTCAAAAAAAGCTTTAGCGCTTAAGGATTGGAGGTGTAGTTTATGCCTTCATTGAAAGATGTCCAGCTACAGATTGCCGGGGTTAAGAAAACCAAGCAGATTACAAAAGCAATGAACATGGTTGCTTCTGCAAAACTGCGTGGTGCTCAGTCTCGTATCGAACGCTTCCGCCCCTATGCGGAAAAATTCTACGAAATGCTGGGTGATCTTGCCAGCAAAGCAGACGAGAATGCACATCCACTTCTTGAAGTCCGTGAGGAAATCAAAACTTGTGCGATTGTGCTAGCAACTTCCGACCGTGGACTTTGCGGCAGCTTTAACGCGGGCCTTATTTCTAAGGCTGGCAAGCTCGCCAAAGCAAAGACTGCGGAAGGTAAAGACGTTAAATTCTACTGCGTAGGTAAGAAAGGACGCGATTTTGCCAAAAAATCTGAGTTTGACCTTGTAAAAGGTTACCCGGATTCCATGGGCAATTTTGACTTCTCTCTTGCTAACGAGCTCGGAATGGAACTTATCCACTCCTACCTCAGCGGTGAATTTGATGAAGTTGTACTCATTTACGGTGAATTCGTGAGCATGGGTAAACAGGTTCCTGTTGAACAACAGATCCTGCCTATGTCCTCTGATGAAGCACCTGAGGTTGAAGAAGATACCTCAGGCGTTAAAAAAGAGTTTATTTACGAACCAGCTGTAGAAGGTCTTCTTGCAGAACTTCTGCCCCGCTTTATTAAGGTCCAGATTTATCGTGGCCTGCTTGATACCTCTGCATCAGAACATGCAGCTCGTATGGCAGCCATGGATAATGCCACAAAGAACTGTGACGAAATGGTCGACAACCTGACTCTTATCTACAACAAGACTCGTCAGGCCGCCATTACCAGTGACCTAATGGATATTGTCGGTGGCGCTGAAGCGCTGAAAGGATAAGTAAGGGAGCGAATAAGCTATGGCTAACGTAGGTAAAATCGTTCAGGTTATCGGCGCGGTTGTTGATATCGAGTTTGCCGATGGCAACCTGCCGAATATTCTGAATGCTGTTAAAATTGAAAACCCGAATAACACCGACGCCCCTGTGCTCATCTGTGAAGTAGCACAGCACCTCGGCGACAACGTAGTTCGTACCATCGCGATGGACGCTACTGAAGGTCTTGTTCGTGGTATGGAAGTACTCGATACTGGCGCAGCTATTACTGTACCAGTTGGTGATGCTTCCCTTGGCCGCATCATGAACGTTGTTGGTGTTCCAGTGGATGAAATGGGCCCTATCGATGCTAAAAAGATGATGCCTATTCACCGCCCTGCTCCGTCTTTCACAGAGCAGGACACTAACGTTGAAGTTCTTGAAACCGGTATTAAAGTTGTTGACCTCCTCATTCCATTCCCTAAGGGTGGTAAGATGGGTCTCTTCGGTGGTGCTGGTGTAGGTAAAACCGTTATTCTCATGGAAATGATTAACAACATCGCTAAGCAGCACGGTGGTATCTCCGTATTTGCTGGTGTTGGTGAACGTACCCGTGAAGGTAACGACCTTTACCATGAAATGAAAGACGCGGGCGTTCTTGAGAAAGCCGCCCTCGTATATGGTCAGATGAACGAACCTCCGGGAGCACGTGCACGTGTTGCGCTTACTGCTCTCACCTGTGCGGAATACTACCGTGATGAAGAGAACCAGGACGTGCTTCTCTTCGTTGACAACATTTTCCGCTTTACCCAGGCTGGTTCAGAAGTATCTGCTCTCCTCGGTCGTATGCCATCAGCGGTAGGCTACCAGCCTACTCTCGGTACTGACCTTGGTGGCCTTCAGGAACGTATTACATCCACAACCAAAGGTTCTATTACCTCTGTTCAGGCTGTATACGTACCTGCTGATGACTTGACTGACCCTGCTCCGGCAACCACATTCTCTCACCTTGACGGTACTCTCGTACTTTCTCGTCAGATTGCGGAACTTGGTATTTATCCAGCGGTTGACCCGCTTGACTCTACCTCCCGTATTCTTGACCCGAACGTTGTAGGTGAAGAACACTACAATATCGCTCGTGAAGTGCAGATGAGCCTCCAGAAGTACAAAGATCTTCAGGATATCATCGCAATTCTCGGTATGGACGAACTCTCTGATGATGACCAGCTCGTGGTAGCACGCGCACGTCGTATTCAGCGTTTCCTTTCCCAGCCGTTCCACGTAGCGGAAGTATTTACCGGCACCCCTGGTGAGTACGTAAAACTTGAAGACACCATCAAAGGCTTTAGAGGCATTCTTGACGGTGACTACGACCACATGGCCGAAAACGACTTCTACATGGTCGGCGGCATTGAAATGGCTATCGAGAAGTACAACCAGGGTCAGCAGGCTTAATCCCTAAAAGGAGCTGACTTATGGGAAATAAACTTCGTCTCGAGATTGTAACGCCAGATCGGCTCGTACTTAGTGAAGATGTGGACTATGTAGGTGCACCTGGACACAACGGTGAGTTTGGTATTTTGCCAAATCACATACCGTTCCTTGCTGCACTTCAGATCGGTCCTTTGCACTACAATGTTGGTGGCCAGACACGTTACGTGTTTGTCTCCGGCGGTTTTGCAGAGATCTCCGAGAACAAAGTAACCATCCTTGCTGAAGCTGCTGAGCGTGCTGAAGATATCGATCTCGGTCGTGCTCGTCAGGCCAGAGAGCGTGCTGAGCAACGTATGTCCATGGAAATGGACGCAGTTGACTACGCTCGTGCACGAGCAGCTCTTGCTCGTTCACTTCATCGCCTCAAAGTGCGTAATCCTGAATAATATTCAGATTATCGTAATAGTAAGAGCAGGCTGTTTTCGAACAGCCTGCTTTTTTTATAATTAAATATTCCAAGCCACTGCATCACAAACAATCCCTTCCAGCCCCCTTTCCACGCCACTCCCAGTCTTTTCCTTATAAATTCAATTATACGTTTCTACTAGACAAGTCCCTGCTCACACACGTAGTACATATGCGTTAGAAGTACTTGTTACCATGGTATCTCAGGAGTAAGAATGTCTGCCAGAGAAACAATCGGAGCACTTGTGCTTGCTGCGGGTAAAGGTACCCGCATGCATTCTGACAAGCCAAAAGTTCTTCAGGAACTTTTAGGCGCACCAATGCTCCGTTATGTATATACAGCTTTAGACCCGCTCTTCGGAGAAGGCATTTGGACCGTAGTTGGTCATCGATCAGAAATGATTGAACAAAAATTTGCCGGCGAAGAACGTAATTTTATTCACCAAACCGAACAGCTCGGTACAGGACACGCATTACAAACTGCATGGGACGAACTCGTAGAGTCCGGTCTATCTCATGTTCTTGTTGTTAATGGTGACACTCCTCTATTACCGCAGCCCCGGCTCATCAATTTTCTAAAAGAGTCTCTCTCCAATAACGCTGATATTGGGTTCATGACTCTTACCCTTCCACATCCCGGCTCATTCGGCCGCGTTGTGCGTCATCTTGGCGATGTAGCTGCTATTATCGAAGCGAAAGACTACGATGAAAATCTACATGGCCCAGAGCCCCGTGAAATCAATGCAGGTATCTACCTGCTCAATATCGCAAGTGTTACACCGCTTCTCAAACGCCTTTGCAACGAGAACAAGAGCGGTGAATATTATATTACAGATCTCATAGGATTTGCTGTTCAAGAACAGATGACCGTTGCCGGTGTAGAATGTGGCAACGACCCGCAACTGCTCGGCATCAACAATCCTGCGGAACTCGTGCGTTCTGAATCCCTGCTTCGTGCCACTCTTGTTATGGAATGGCTTGAACAAGGTGTAACCATCCATGCGCCGGAATACGTGCGCCTTGGACCAATGGTAACGCTTGAGCCGGGTGCCGTACTGCATGGCCCGTGTGAACTCTATGGGAATACCCATGTGAAACGCGGTGCAGAAATTTATTCTAACACTTGGATTAAAGATTCCACTTTAGCAGAAGGGTGTGTTATTCATCCATTTAGCCACCTTGACGGTGCAACTGTAGGGAACGACTGTACAGTAGGTCCTTACGCACGGCTTCGTCCCGGTGCTGTCATGGAACAAAGTGCCAAAGTCGGCAACTTTGTAGAAATGAAAAAAACCGTATTGGGAGAAGGCTCCAAAGCAAACCACTTCACCTACCTTGGTGATACTGAAGTGGGTACTGGTGTTAACATTGGCGCAGGTACAATTACATGTAACTACGACGGCGTTAACAAGTACAAGACAATCATCGAAGACAATGCCTTCATCGGCTCCAACTCTTCTCTGGTTGCCCCAGTTTGCGTGGGAAAAAATTCCCTTGTTGGAGCAGGCTCCGTTATAACAAAAGATATTCCTGAAAACACTATTGCAGTTGCTCGAGGCAAGCAGAAGAACTTGCCCAAAAAATGCTAGTATTGATTTCTCGTACCAAAAAGGATAGTTAAAGCTTATGGAACTTATAGACCGTTTAGAACAAAGATTAGAATCTCTTCTCGAAGAAGTAGAGTTGCTTAAGAACGAAAATATTCAGCTTAAAGAAGAAGTTGAAGTAAGTCTTTCTGTGCTCGAAGAAGAGAATCGCTCCTTGAAGGACGAATTGGAACAAGAACGTTCCACGAAAGATGCAGTTATGGGCCGCATTGACGGTCTGCTGTCTAAGCTTTCAAACCCTACAGACTCAATGTAATAAGCTATGCGCAGCTTCACTCTGAAGATACTCGGCACCGAGGTCTCTTTCAAATCGGAAGCAGACCACGACGCTGTCGAACGGGCGAAAATTCTTGTAGAAGACCGTTTTAACACGCTCTACAGTCCGGGTATGCCTATAAGTAAGGAAAAGTTGCTCATCTTCCTTGTCTTGGGGCTTGCAGATGATTATTTGCTTACAGCAGACAGGCTGCTAGCGCTTGAACAACGATTAGAACGATTAACAACGAGAGTGGAAGGCTGTGCAGATAATGACGCAGCAACACAGGATACCGTGTCTTAATTCGACATTTTCCTGCTCGCAATACGCCATACTGTATTAATTAAGATAGACAGTCGGGGCTTTTTTTTTCCACTCTCCCTTTATATATAAAGGCACATTTGTGCTCTAAACATGTACATCTCAGATTCACAGAATCTGTGTGTAATAACGGGAGAAAAGGTATGAGTCTGATATCACTCGGGCTCGTCCTTGTTGGTGCTATTATTGGAGCTGGCTCCGGATACGCACTGCATAAAGTTGTTTCCTCTAAGCGATTGGGTGACGCGAAGGAACTATCCACACGCATCATTGAAGAAGCTCGTAAGGAAGCACAGGCTCAAAAGAAAGAAATTATTCTTCAGGGTCAGGACGAGATATACAAACAGAAGCGCGAACTTGACCGTGAATTTAAAGACCGTGAGAATGAAACTAAAGCTCGCGACCGTAAAATTCAGGAACTTAGTGAACGCGTAGAACGTAAGCGCGAACAGGCTAACCAGAAAGAACAGGAACTGCTTTCTCTGGAAAAAGACCTCACTCGCAAAGAACGTAAAATCGAAGATAAAATTGCACTGCTCGACTCCAAACTTGATGAGCAGGAACTGAAATTACAAGAAGTATCTGGCCTTACCATTGAAGAAGCGAAAGAACGCCTCTTCAGCGAAGTGGAAGCACGTACTAAGCACGAAGCTGCTAAAATGGTTCGCCAGATTGAAATGGAAGCAAAAGAGACTGCTAACCGCAAATCTCAGCACATTATTGCTACTGCTATCCAGCGCTACGCAGGTGACTACGTTGGTGAACAGACTGTTACCGCTGTTACCTTGCCAAGCGAAGATATGAAAGGACGCATCATCGGCCGTGAAGGGCGCAACATTCGCGCTATCGAAGCAGCCACCGGTGTTGACCTTATTATTGATGATACTCCTGAAACAGTCATCCTTTCTGCATACAGCCCGCTGCGTCGCCAGATTGCCAAAATGGCACTCGAACGTCTCATCAGCGACGGCCGTATTCACCCTGCACGCATCGAAGATGTTGTTGGCAAGGTTAAGGAAGAGCTTGAAGTTCAGCTTCGTGAAGTTGGCGAACAGGCCACTTTCGATGCTGGTGTTCACGGTATCCATCCTGAGCTTATTAAGTTCCTCGGTCAGCTTAAATACCGCACAAGTTTCTCCCAGAATGTTTTACAGCACTCTCTGGAAGTTTCTTCTCTCTGTGGAATGATGGCTGCTGAGCTTGGCCTTGATATTAAAAAGGCTAAACGTGCAGGCTTACTGCATGACCTTGGTAAAGCTATCGACCATGAAGTTGAAGGCCCGCACGCACTTATCGGTGCTGATCTGGCTAAAAAATACGGTGAAGCTAAAGACATCGTGCATGCAATTGCAGCGCACCATGAAGATACTCCACCGACCACTGCTCTTGCTGTTCTCGTTCAGGCTGCGGACTCCTTGTCCGGTGCTCGTCCAGGCGCTCGTAAAGAACTCCTTGAGAACTACGTTAAACGCCTCGAAGAACTCGAAGGCATTGCAACAGCATTTGATGGCGTAGCAAAAGCATACGCTATTCAGGCTGGTCGCGAAATCCGCGTTATGGTTAACTCCGATAACGTAGATGACGATTCCACCTACCTGCTCTGTAAAGAGATTGCTGATAAGATTGAAAACAATCTTACCTACCCGGGTCAGATTCGCGTAACCGTAATTCGCGAACGCCGAGCAGTAGGCTTTGCTAAGTAGCAAGACGCTCTCTTAAGAACGTAAGAAAGGCCGCACATTGTGCGGTCTTTTTTTATATCTAAAGAAATGCTGTCAGGAAGATATATTTTGGGACTAGGCAAGCGCCTTGGGTGAAAAACACTCAAACCTAGTGCACTTGTTTTGTATAGCTCTCAGGTTCGCCTACGGTCGACAGACGCTTTCCCCTCCACCAAAAAAAATGACGCCCCTTCGACTGCGAATTTATTGATATCAAATGTTATCCTTTGCTGATTATTCCATATTTCGGTACGAATTCACTGTTCAACCAGAGAAGTACGAGTTTCCCTTCACATGATGCTGTTGAGAATGTAGTATTGTGCGAGTCAGTTATGTAAATATTTTTTTCAGCTTTCAAATCACGGTTGCCTACTATGTTACCAACACTACTTGTTCATCCAGATCCGGAAATCCGAACACAGCTCCGAAAGTTTTTCGAGCCTGTCGATTTCGTGCGTATAGTGGGCGAGGCCGTGCATGTTGATGAGGCACTGGAATTACTCAGTGCCATTGAATACGCTGTTCTTGTAGTCGCTGTTTCCATCAAGGAACCACGCGACGGCTTTGAACTTACACGGCGCCTCCGCGGACGTACCAAACAACCGGCTCTCATTTTTCTGGCAGATAACGAGGACGACGCATTTACAGCGTTTGAACTCGAAGCCACAGATTATCTCATCTTCCCTTGCACAGAAGAACGGTTCGCGCGTTCTGTTTCGCGTCTTGAGCAATTCAAAATGCATTTCAACCTCGCGCAAGAACCTTCAACACAATGGCAGGAGCCGACTGTTCGAGACGTTGCCGAAGTTGAGGATGAGGAACCGGAACAGACTCTCCAACTTCCTTTGGAAGAAGAAGAGCAGGATCAGTTCCTCAACGCATTGCGACAAGCATGGGAGCTTACGGAAAAATTTCGCCCAGCAGAAATTGAAAAACTTGCCATCACCTCCGGCGGGCGTACGATGTTGCTGCCGTATAACGAGATTATTTTTATTGAAGCCAACGAAGACTACACCTATGTCCACACCGCCTCCGGAAAACACCTTACTTCGTATAGGTTGAAAATTTTGGAAGCGAGATTACGCCCGCATAATTTTTTCCGCGCGCATCGTAAATTCCTGGTCAATTTGGACATGGTTACAGAAATCGCATCACTCCCCGGTTCCAACTTCATGTTGAGAACTGCCGGACGTACCCGTATTGAAATTCCTATCAGCCGCAGGCGGTTAGGTGAACTCAAACAAGTTCTGGGGCTATAGCATGATAGACAACACACAACCTACATCCAACGGAACTGTTGAATCACTTTTGACGGAACAACGAGTTTTTCGTCCTCTGCCGCGTGTCATTGCAGACTCTGCTGTAAACCCTGCCGATTTAAAGCACGCTTATCACAAAGCAAGCGTGGACAGTCTGGCTTATTGGGAAGATGCAGCGGAACGCCTTCAGTGGTACCGCCGGTGGGATACTGTACTTAACGATACAGATGCGCCCTTCTACAAATGGTTTTTCGGCGCCCGTTGCAATATTGTGCACAATGCTCTCGACAGACACATAACCTCTCCAAACCGCAACAAACTTGCTCTTATTTGGGAAGGTGAACCGGGTGACACAAAACGGCTCACATACTTTGAACTCTATAGAGAAGTTAACAAGTGCGCTAATGCCATGCGTGAACTTGGTGTTACAAAAGGCGACACAGTTGTAATTTATCTTCCGTCGCTACCGGAAACTGTAATTTCTATGCTCGCAGCAGCAAAAATCGGGGCAATTCACAGTGTCGTCTTTGCGGGATTCTCAGCCAATGCGCTTGCGGAGCGTATTGAAGATGCAAAACCAAAAATTATTATTACAGTCGATGCGTTTTACCGTAATGGTCGTATCCTAACGTTAAAACCGTTGGTTGATGAAGCACTGGAACAGGTTGAACATACTGTCGACCACACCATTGTTGTGCACCGTACGCATGTTACGGTTGAAATGGATGCTGAGAAAGACCTGTGGTGGCATGATGTCATGCGCGGCAAATCATACGAGGCCATCACAGAAAGTATGGACGCCACTGACCCGCTCTTTATGCTCTATACCTCCGGAACAACTGACAAGCCTAAGGGCGTCGTCCATTCCCACGGTGGGTACATGGTGGGAGTACATCAAACCTTCACGCAGGTTTTTGACAACAATGCCACTGACATTTTTTGGTGTACTGCTGATGTAGGTTGGATTACAGGACATTCGTACGTTGTTTACGGACCACTTATGGCAGGAACCACAACCTTCATGTATGAAGGCCATCCGCTGTATCCGGAAGCAGGAAGACTATGGTCTGTGGTTGAGCGCTGGGGAATCTCAGTTCTCTATACAGTTCCGACACTTATCCGTATGCTTATGCGCTTTGGAGAAAAATACGCTCTGCGTCATGACCTGAGTACTCTGCGCCTGCTTGGTACTGTAGGTGAACCAATTTCACCGGAGGCATGGGTCTGGTTCCACAAACATATCGGTAAAGGGCAATGCCCGTTGCTGGATACGTGGTGGCAGACTGAAACGGGGATGATTATGATTTCTCCGTACCCGATATCTGTGCTTAAACCGGGTTCTGTAGCCCGTCCTCTTCCAGCTGTTGATATTGATATTGTTGATGACGACGGTACCCCTGTCCCGACAGGCAAAGGCGGCTATCTGGTGATCAAAAAACCTTGGCCTGCCATGATCACTACATTGTTCAATGACGAAGAAACGTACAAAGAAATGTATTGGTCACGTTTTCCGGGATATTACTGCTCCGGAGATATTGCTCGAAAAGACGAGGATGGATACATCTGGCTGCAAGGTCGTGCTGATGATGTCATCATGATTGCCGGACATCGAATAGGCACCGCAGAGTTTGAAGCAGCGCTGTCCTCGCATCCGCTCGTGGCAGAATGTGCTGTTATCGGTATGCCGGACTCAATTCGCGGTGAAGTTGCAAAGGCATATGTAGTACTCAAAGAACAGACTGACACTCTGTACTTTATGAATGAAGAAGACGAAACAGAACAGCAGCTCATTGGGCATGTCCGTGCTGAACTCGGTTCTATTGCTGTAATTGGTTCAGTGGATATTCGTGATGCTCTCCCGCGTAACCGAAGTGGCAAAATTATGCGGAGGCTATTGCGTGCAGAAACCACCGGTGGTGATCGCGGCGATACCAGTACATTAGAAGAAGACCCGTTTTGGGCAACCATAAAATAGATACCGACAAATCCTTTTGACCGATTTATGCTCAGGTCCTTTGTCGAATTGCCTCATATTTTTACGGAGACATAATGTCATTTAACATAGCGGTACTCGCATCCGGTTCCGGTTCCAACTTGCAATCTATTATTGATGCAGTTGAACGCGGCGCCTTAGACGCAAAAATTTGTCTGGTTCTTTGCAACCGCAGCAATGCTTTTGCACTTGAACGTGCAAAAAAAGCCGGAATTCCGACTGCAATCATTCTTCACTCGGATTTTGAGAATAGAGAAGAATTTGATGCGGCGATGATTGAGCAATTGCAAGCCGCTAATGTTGACCTTGTTGTTCTCGCAGGATTTATGCGCTTGCTGACTCCTTTGTTTATTCAAACATTCGCAGGGCGCATTATTAATATCCATCCTGCCCTGCTTCCGTCATTCAAGGGAGCGCACGGCATTGCGGATGCTGTTGAGTACGGCGTAACACTGGCGGGGTGTACAGTACATTTCGTTGATGAAATTATGGACAATGGTGCTATTATTGCTCAGGCAGTGGTTCCTTTTGCGTCAGACGAATCAGCGGACACAGTGCAGAAACGCGTGCTTGCTTTTGAACATCGTGTTTACCCGCAAGTCTTGCAATGGATTGCCACCGGACGAGTTTCTCAGAACGGGCGTAAAGCTTCTGTGCAGGATACCGGCTTAGCCAAAGTCCCTTCTGACGGCAGCTTTATTGTTTCACCTCAATTAGAGGATGGATTTTAGGTAATGAATATAGGGCGAGTTAATCTGGCTTCGGTCAACCTTAACCTGCTTGTTGCACTTAAGGCGTTGCTTGACGAAGGCAATGTTACCCGTGCAGCGAAGCGCTTAAATATTACACAAAGCGGCATGAGCAAAAACTTACGGCACCTTCGTGAGTTATTTGACGACCCGTTGCTTGTACGCAGTGGCAACAACTTTGCGCTCACAGAACGTGCAGTAGAACTGAGCCAGAATCTAGAACGGATTCTGGGTGAAGTTACAGGCTTGCTCGACCGAAGTAGTTTTGATCCTGCAGAATGTACTCGTACATTCACCTTTGCTACCTCAGACTATGTGGCAGAATATATTTTTCCAAAAGTTCTGGAAAACTATCTAAAAGTTGCTCCTAACATTTCTATTAAATTAGAGATGTCGAACGAAACAACAATCGGTAAGCTATCGAATGGTCCCTATGATCTAATCACATCAATGCTGGATTCGCAGTATCAAGGACTACATCACCTCGTTATCGGGCGCGATCAGTTTGCATGTTGTATGCGAAAAGATCATCCGTTAATGAAACGCGGGGGCGGACTTTCCCTGAGCGAATACTGCTCTCTCGATCATGCAGCCATTACAGGCGGCGGTGACAAAGTACACGTTATCGAAGCGGAACTTGCCAAAATAGGCCAGCGTCGATCCGTACGTTTTTCTGCCCCTCTATACACAACAGTGTGTAAAGTTGTGAGTAATTCTGATATGATTGCAACCATGCCGAGCCATATTGCGAGTAACCTTGCGCCGGAATTCGATCTGGCATGGTGCGCTTTGCCGTTCTATATTGAACCATTCGACTACACCATTGCATGGCATGAACGACAGCATCATGATGCATCGCACATTTGGTTCCGCAACATGATGCAACAACTTATTCAATCAAGTCTCTATAGTCATATGGCACAAGAAACGCCGAGCGACATTTTGTGCGTGTTATAAACGGAGAAAAGTATGAGCAACGAAAAAGCCAACGTACGCAGCCTTTCTTTAACCGCCGCAGATAAAGATTACTTACGAGAACTCGTTCAGTGGAGCATCTCTACGTACTTTGAAGGCGTTCATACACTTGACGATAAAAGCGTTCCAAAACCGGAGAGCCCACTTTTACAACAGGAGCTTGGCGCTTTTGTTACGCTCAAAAAAGATGGAAAATTACGCGGCTGCATCGGGAATGTTGTCGGGCAAGGGCCGTTGTATCTTACTGTAGCCTATATGGCGCGTGCAGCAGCATTTGAAGACCCACGTTTTCCGCAAGTGTCAGAAACTGAATTTGCCTATCTCTCAACCGAGATTTCCATCATGGGGCCAATCACTCTTTGTCCAGATACAGATCTCATTGAAATAGGTACGCATGGACTCATTATGCAAAACGGGGCAAACTCCGGCTTACTGCTTCCACAAGTTGCACAGGAATGGAACTGGGATCGTAAGAAATTTCTCGAACAAACCTGTCTCAAAGCTGGGCTCAAGCCAGACATGTGGAAAAATCCTACCACTAAAATTTATTGGTTCGAAGCCTACGTTCTATAATTACTCTTCAGACAACTATCTTTAATTCATACGATTTTACAATACGTATGAATAATCTTGCTTGCTTGGACAACCAATATCTTGCATTATCGTGCCGCGCACTTGGGTGTGCGTAAATATTTACACCTTTTTTGCACGATTTTCTGGAGAGCCTACCATGTCCGACGCAGATCGCCGCCGAATGTATATTTATCTGCTTATCATGACCATTGCTGTTGCAGCTGGTTTTCAAGCGTGGCGTACCCTCTACAACAACTTTGCTGTTGATATTGTAGGACTGACTGGCCAACAGATCGGTATCATTCAATCCGTTCGCGAAATTCCCGGTTTCCTTGCCCTGTTAGTCATCTATCTTTTACTTTTCATTTCTGAACACCGCCTTGCTGCTATTTCCATAGCCATCCTCGGGCTTGGTGTCGGACTTACAGGTTCAATGCCTACGTATCAGGGAATGGTTTTTACAACTCTCATCATGAGTTTCGGTTTCCACTACTATGAAACGGTTAACCAGTCTCTTACGCTACAATATTTTGATTTAAAAAAAGCTCCTGTCATCATGGGCAGACTCCGCGCAATGGGTTCCGCAACGAACCTTGTTGTCGGTGGATCTATCTTCCTGCTAAGCATGAAACTTGATTTCCAGCAGATTTTCTGGGTGTTCGGTATCATCGTCATACTCACTGCCATGTGGTGTTTTACACAAAACCCTACGTCATCTAATGTTGCACCGCAGCATAAGAAAATGGTGCTGCGCGGCCGCTACTGGCTTTTCTACATGCTCAACTTTTTTGCAGGCGCTCGCAGACAAATATTTGTGGCTTTTGCAGTGTTCCTCATGGTAGAAAAATTCAAATTTTCTATTCAGGAAGTTACCCTGCTCTTCATCGTTAACAACATTATCAACTGGTGGCTTTCACCTGCAATTGGTAGAGCTGTTAACAAATTTGGAGAGCGCAAAGTTCTTTCACTGGAATACGCAGCCATGATCTTTGTTTTTGTTTCATACGCCTATGTGGAATCAAAACTCCTCGTGGCATTCCTGTATGTTCTTGATCATATTTTCTTTAACTTCTCTCTTGCAATTAAATCGTACTTCCAAAAAATTGCAGACCCGTCCGATATCGCCCCGTCAATGGCGGTAAGCTTTACCATCAACCACATTGCAGCGGTTGTTGTTCCGGCTCTCGGCGGTATGCTCTGGATGGTGGACTATAAAATTCCATTCCTTGCAGCAGCAGGAATATCTTGTATTTCCCTTGCACTAGTACAGCTTATCCGCACACCGGATCACAGCTAATCACGGACAAACTGACATCGTTCATAGTACGTGCTACTCAATATCATACTACGTAGCGCAACGACATAAGGAGAATAAATTGAAACAATTACTCTGCTTCATACTCATTTGTATTGCATTTGCAGCAATCCCAGCATTTGCGGAAGAAGCCCCGAAACCAGCTAAAGCAGTGCAGCCCGCAGCACCTAAAGCAGATACGCCTGCTGTGGTTACATCGCGCACCACCCCTATTTTTGTTGAACAGAAAGGGGCAGATAATCTCGGTTCCATGCTTGCGTTTGAACTCAAAAGTGCATGCAACACATCCAGCCTCTTCAAAATGACAGGTGATGATGTTCCGAAGATTACCGTAATCATCACCACAATGTCTGAATTTGCAGATCGTCCTAAAATCGGCTCCGTATACAGTGTTGTCTGGGTGTTTTCCGAAAACTCAAACAACCTGAAATACTACCTCGCTCAGGACACCGGTATTGTGACTGTAGACAACGTCTCCGCGCTCGCAACATCAGTAGCAAACAAGACTGATCAAATTGCTTTGCAATATGGCTACTTGTTTGAATAAATTCTTCTTGTAACGCGTTTTTTTAGCTATCTGAGGACAGTGATTTTTTCACTGTCCTCTTTTTTTGCTGTAAGTTATGGTTAGCTAAGGTTATCTATTTCCAAAGTAGATAATTAAATTCAACAAAATCAATGTGTAGTTATTAGTTTTTTCACCTGTGTCATTTTATAAGCAGGTATTTTTAGTTTCCATTAGGCGGAAAATATGGTTACACCTCTTTTTATTCCTAATCAGGACTAAAAATAACTTAAAATGACCATGGAGCTCTTAATGAAAAAATTTGCTGCCTTACTTCTCGCATTAGCTCTGCTCGTACCAGCAATGGCGCAGGCACAGGAAAAAGTACTTATGATGGCTACCACCACCAGTACTGATAACACCGGCCTTCTTGATGAGCTCATGCCTGAATTCACTAAAGATTCCGGCATCGATATTCGCTGGACTGCTATCGGTACCGGCAAAGCACTTGCCATGGGCCGTAACTGCGACGTTGACGTACTGCTCGTACACGCTCCGGGTGCAGAAAAAAAATTCGTTAAAGATGGCCACGGTGTTGACCGTACCCAGCTTATGTACAACGACTTTGTTATTGTAGGCCCTGCTGCTGACCCTGCACACGTTAAAGGCATGCCTATTGAAAAAGCACTGAAGGCTATTGCTGCTGCAAAAGCTCCTTTCGCTTCCCGTGGTGACAACTCCGGCACCAACAAAAAAGAAATTTCTCTCTGGAAAGCAGCCGGTATGGCAGTTCCAGATAAAGCAGACTGGTACATGCAGCTTGGTCAGGGTATGCTCAAAACTCTGAACGTTGCAGCACAGAAAGGTGCTTACACCATGACTGACCGTGGTACATGGATCAAGTACATGGATGTTAACAAAGGCAAGACATCGTTGAAAATCGTTGTAGAAGGCGATAAAGTACTCTTCAACCAGTACAGTGCTATTGCTATCAACCCTGCTGTTTGCCCTAAAGCAAAAGTAGAACTTGCTAACGAATTCATCGCATGGATGGCTTCCCCTAAAGCACAGAAAGCAATCGGCGAATTCCGTCTGCTCGGCAAACAGCTCTTTACACCTAACGCAGGTAAATAATTTGCTTTTGCACACATAGACTTTGCTGGGGTGGCTTTTGCCACCCCTTTTTTTTGGCAAGGAGATTACATGGGTTTCATATATGAAGGCCTACTAAAGGCTTTTCAACTTCTCTTCGACGGCAATCCGGAAACATGGTCTGCCGTTTACATAACGATCTGCGTTTCATCCCTTTCGATTTTCTTCACGATTCTAATCGGTGCGCCGCTTGGTTTTGTGCTCGGGTATTGTCGTTTTAGAGGACGTGACACCCTACGGATGATTACTGACACCCTACTCTCCTTTCCCACCGTTGTTATCGGCCTGCTCGTGTACTCCCTCGTTTCACGACAAGGGCCACTCGGTGACTTGGATCTGCTGTTTACCCTTTCCGGTATTGCTATCGGTCAGGTAATGCTCGGTATGCCTATTGTTGTTGCAATGGTGGCAACTGCAGTGGAAAACGCAGATTCCGGCATGAAAGAAACCTTGCTCACGCTCGGTGCAGACAAGTTCCAAGTACTTCGCGCGACACTTTGGGAAACACGCTATCATCTCATGCTTGCCGGTGTTGCAGCCTACGGGCGCATAGTCTCTGAAATTGGTATTTCTATGATGGTCGGCGGAAACATTAAATGGCACACACGCACCATCACCACCGCGATTGCTTTAGAAACAGGTAAAGGCGAATTCGCCATGGGCATTGCTCTTGGTGTGGTTCTGCTCATCATAGCTTTCGGTGTGAACTTCAGTGTCGCAAAACTTAAACGCCGCGCGGGGCAATAGTCATGTCGCTTTATCAGCTTTCAAACATCGTCCAAATTTACGGCGGCAGAACTGTTCTCTCTATTGACTCCCTGACACTGGAAGCAGGCACGATTACAGGTATCATCGGCCCTAACGGCGGCGGTAAGTCTACTCTTATGCGCATGCTTGCCTTTCTGGAATCTCCACATGATGGAACAATTCTGTACAAAGGTGCCAGAACATCTATCACAGACACCTCGCTCAGGCGCGAAGTAACTCTACTGACTCAACAGCCATATCTTCTTAAAAGAACCGTTCAAGAAAACATTGAGTACGGCCTGCATGTACGGGGCATAACCAACATTTCCGGCATTGCCGCTTCTGCACTTGAAGAAGTCGGCCTTTTACCGAATACATTTCTTACCCGTAACTGGTTTGAACTTTCAGGCGGAGAAGCACAACGCGTTGCACTTGCAGCCCGTCTTGCGATGAAGCCGAGAGTACTTTTGATGGACGAGCCAACATCTTCTCTAGACGAAGAATCCACTGAGCGAATTCGAAATGCAGCAGTGCGTGCAAAAACAGAACATAAAACAAGCCTCGTTATTGTTTCACATGACAGAGAATGGCTCACTTCTGTATCTGACAGCACTGTACTTATCCGTAACGGAAAAATTGAGTACACGCATTCAGGATAGCAATACTTGCACTCCACCACTCCTTTCACTTCACAATCGTTTGCTTTCACTCTAACATACTGTAGGAACACTACTCTTCTGTGCCCTTTCACGCCATCCATCATCACAACACTTGTCGTCGCCTCAGTTACTCGCTATAGTCAACATTGTATAATTCTGGGCAATAACATTTTTTTATCAGGTGATTAACATGGATGCTTTTACTTATAGTGCCCCTACTCAGGTAATTTTTGGTCAAGACGCTGTCGATCTCATCGGCTGGCATATTGTTAAAGAAGCGTCTTCGGTCCTTCTTGTTATGGGTGGCGGCTCGGCACGTAACAACGGTGCTTATGAAGCAGCGACCCGTTCGTTACAGGAAGCAGGCGTGGATTGGACAGAATTTTGGGGAATTAAACCCAACCCTTCACTTGAGCAAGTTGAAGCAGGCATAAACATTGCCCGTAAAGCTAGTGTAGGTGCAGTTCTCGGTATTGGTGGCGGCAGTGTTATTGATGCTGCAAAAGCCATTGCAGCAGGTTTCTACCTAGACGACTACTGGGAGCGCGTTGAATCTCGCAAAACCGTAGAGCGCTCTTTACCTGTCTACACAGTTGTTACACTGTCCGGCACCGGTTCAGAAATGAATGGAAAAGCCGTTATCACCAACGAGCAATTACAAAAGAAATGGAGCCTCGGTGGACATTGCATGATCCCTAAGGTCACTGCAATCGACCCCCTCTATCAGGTACAGACTCCGTGGAATCTCACAGCTGGTAGCGGCATTGATGCAATGACTCACGTTATGGAAAACTATTTCCGTGGACGCATTGCAGACAAACGCACCGGTTACTTCAACGAAGAAACTACCCTGAATATTTGTGAAGGGCTGCTCATTTCTCTTATCAACTCCCTGCATTCTTTGCGGCACGCTCCTTCAAATTACGAAGCACGCGCCAACCTTGCATGGGCTTCCTGCTTAAGCCTCAACGGCCTTACCGGCTGTGGCTTATCCGGCGGAGACTGGACTTCTCATGCGCTTGAACATGCTCTTAGCGGACGCTTCCCGCATATCCCGCACGGAGAAGGACTTGCCGTCATTTTCCCTTCATGGATGCAGCAGGTTTGTGCAAAGGCTCCGGACATTTTTAACCGCTTTGCATCAACCGTCTGGGGACAGGAAACAATTCAAGGCGGCATTGATGCCACCCGTGCAGCATTCTCCGCATGGGGCGCACCATCACGCCTTTCCGCGTGGGGCGTAACAGAAGAGGACGTACCGTACCTTGTTGAAAGTGCATTCGCGTACCGAGCTCTTGGCCATGTTGCCCCGTTGAGCAGAGAAGACGTTGCTGAAATATTTATGCGTGTGCTGTAGCAGCCACAACTTTCTGTAAAATTTATTTGTTCGCAAAAAAGCCCGACGTCGCATGCACGATGTCGGGCTTTTCTTATTGCAATAAAGCCTCAATGAACCCAATAGGCCACGGGCATCTATAAAATTTTATCCAATCACAGACGATACAGCTATTTCGCGCAGTGTCTGGTAATATTTACGAAACAATTCTTCCTGCTGAACGGTCGGAGATTCACCCGAACCGCTTACGCCTGACTGAAACATCAACACGGTACCATCAACCAGCATGTACCAGTTATAATAATACCCCGCCCCCTTGTTTCCTCTTCCATCCGCTGAAAACATAACCCAAATGCTTTGAGTATTTCCGAGTCGCTGGATGCCCTGCGCTAAAATTTCTACAGCGCCGAACTGTTCTGTAAGCACATCTGTTGAAACACGACGCTGGAGTTCCTGCATGACTGCGTCGTCAGAATACACTCGTTTAGCACGAGCATACTGTATGGAAAAAAACGGAACGCCATTCCCCATGGCACTTCGATATTCCACAGACCGCTTCTCTCCATTCGATGGAGCTTGTCCCCATGTTTTGGGTACAGAAATTTTACAAGTTCTTTTCTTGCCACTGGCAACCCACTGATAACGGGCGGCTGAGACAAGACCGTCAGTAAATTCTAGTTCAGGGTTCAGCTTATATTTTTCAGTATGGAACAAAGCGGCGCGAGCCACAGTAGAAGGCAGGCCACTCTCGGCATATGTCTGCACCTTTTCCACCAAAGAAAAACATGGCGAACAGCCTTCAGTCAGCGAATATATATTCTTACTGGATTGAAGTAACACAGCATCATGCTTTCGAAAATTTACAGCATTATAATGTTCTCCACGTATAGAAGAAACAACATCATCAAGCAGAGCGGCAAATACCCTAGAAGCATTTTCAAATCCTTCACTCATCTCCGGACACGTAGCACCACAGAGCTCCAAACCCTGACTATGCGCCATGTAAAAAGAATACAGTTCCATATCTACGCTACGCATCGAAGCTGCGTGTTCCTCACGAATATCGCCTGCAGCTGCATTCAACGTTGTAGCGCAAATTAAAATTACAATCGCAACCATACAGTTGCTAGCTAGTTTCACAACACCCCCTCCATAGCGATAAAACGATTCTATTTGTGCAATAAAGACACTTACACATAGCATTATTTCCTTTAAAAATTAAGATGTTATTTCACACCCATCTCACAGACCTGCTTACAGACGGCAAACTTTACCATTCCTGTATTCTGCAAAGGTTTCCGCTGCCTCTTCACAGGTGAACCGTTAATGTATATAGAGTCTGTGGCGATGGCGCACTGCGTTCATCCACATATTCACCGGTACACAGTACCGGATAAAAGGGGCCGTCATGGTTAATATTCTTGATCTCTCATATGAAGAGCTTGAAGAGTTTCTCGTAGAACTCGGAGAAAAAAAGTTTCGCACCAAGCAAGTTTGGCAGTGGTTGTGGAATAAATACGTTCAATCTTTCGATGAGATGACCAATATCTCAAAAACTGTTCGCGCTCGTCTGCACGAAGAAGCATACATCCGCTGGCCGGAAGTTGTTACCTCACAGACAAGCAAAGACGGTACGATCAAGTTTCTCCTTAAGCTGCATGACGGTGCTCTTGTGGAAACCGTACTCATTCCCGGTTCCAAAGGAAGATACTCACAGTGTCTTTCCTGTCAGGTTGGGTGTGCAATGGCCTGTACCTTCTGTTCTACCGGCACAATGGGCTTTAAGCGCAACATGACCCAGAGCGAAATCCTCGGTCAGATTCTCGTTGCACGTCATTCCCTTAACGACGTTGCTGAACGACCAATCCTTCGCAACATCGTGTTCATGGGCATGGGCGAACCGCTCCTTAACCTTGAGATTCTGCTCAAGTCGCTTAACACCATGCACAGCACTCTCGGCCTTGCATTTTCTCCACGCCGCGTAACTGTCTCTACCTGTGGTATTCAGAAGGGACTCAACGAGCTCGGCGAATCCGGCCTTGCTTTCCTTGCAGTGTCTCTGCACGCTCCGAATCAGGAAGTACGCGCTAAAATTATGCCGAAGGCTGCACGCTGGGAACTTAACGACTTGATGCACGCACTTAAAAATTACCCGCTCAAAACCCGTGAGCGCATTACATATGAATATCTGCTGCTTGGCGGCGTAAACGATTCTGTTGAAGACGCACGAGAGTTGCATAAGCTTATTTCTCAGACCAAATCAAAGCTTAACCTCATCGTCTACAACCCGTCAGAAGGCGATCCATACAAAGCTCCGTCTGAAGAAGCTGTTCTCAAGTTCCAGAAAATTCTCTGGGACAAAGGCGTAACCGCCATTATCCGCCAATCAAAAGGCGCGGATATTAAAGCAGCATGTGGACAGCTTGTTGCTGACCAGAATAAAAAAGACGCTGAATGTTAAAAATAAAAAAAGCCCGGAGCATAACGCTCCGGGCTTTTTCTATTCTATTTTCTTAATTGATTTCGCTAACAGAAATTTTCAACCTACAACTCAGAAAGAGTGCAGTCTTTGCCGCTGGCAAGTTGCTTATATAATGTTTCCACAATAGCGACAGAATCTGAATGCCCTTGAATCGCGTATTGCATCACCCGTTCCGGATGATACTGCGCCACGGCAGTTACAATGTCAGAAACGTGAGTTGTTGTTGCTGGTCGAGCCAAAATATACGTAGCATTTTCGGCATCTAATTTTGCCACGAAACCCTTCTCTTCTAGTAAACCAAGAACATCTTCCAGTAGCAGCTGGGAAATTTTTAGCTTTTCACTCAAAGAATCAACTCGCACAGCGCCCTGATTCTCCCCATATGTTTTCGCCAGAGTTGCCATTACGGCAGTGGCAAGAATCGCTTTTTCATAACAGCTCGTTTTACCGGCCAGCATTTTATCTTCTTCTGTTGATCCATATTGAATAGCGTAGCAAACTTCTACACCGAACAATACAATCAGCCAGCTGATGTATATCCAGATAAGGAACAGTGGAAGCTGGGCAAAACTGCCGTAAATCATATTGTATTTATTCACGTCGACTAAGTAGGAAAGATAAATACTCTCTACCCCTTTCCACAAAACAACGCCTATCAAAGCACCTACAAATGCGCTTCGTTTCTGAACCTTGAGGTTAGGAATAAACGCATACGCAAAGAAAAGCAGACACCAGATCATTACGGTCGGTATCAATTTTAACAGTAGGATATAGACGTAATTCACAGCATCAATACTCAAAAGATCTTGAACAATTGATTCATGCTGCATTGTCACACTAAGACTGACGGCGACACCAAGAAAAACAGGGGCGATAAGAACCATAGAAAAGAAATCTGTAAATTTTCGCCACATGGTTCTGCCGTGTTTAACACTCCAGATAGTATTAAACGCAGCCTCAATGTTTCCCATTAAAGAAATAACTGTGAAAAGTAATGTCGCAACGCCAATAACACCAAGCGTGGTAACATCTGTGTTGTTCACATATTCCAGAAGAAACTCCACAGCCTTATTGTTACCGGCAGATGCATTTAACAGTATATAACGTAACGTATCACTGTTCTGAACTCCCAGCCCTTTCGAGATAGCAAACACAACAGCAAGAAACGGCACTATGGAAAGTAAAGTTGTATACGCAAGTGCAGTTGCACGCAGCATGCAGTTATCTAATAGGAATCCATTAAAGATAACAGAAAGCCGCCTGCAAAAAATGACTCCCCACTGTTGAACCATTGGCAGAGTGTCTAAATCCACACGCCACATACCTCTGGTTACAAACTGGATTATCGGAGACATCTGCTTCTTGGAAAAAGAACGAACCATAGTGTATCCTGTTACGAATAATTTAAGTTAACAACAATGTATCTGTCAGCCTACATGCTGTGGCTTGACTCTACAATACTCTTGTTCAACAATATCCCGAAACAAAAGAGTTTCTGATTATATTAGGAGTGTCATATGCAAGAACACATCGATGCCTGTCCTCAACTTTCAGAAGTTTTGCGCGAAATGGACATAGCTTTTCTGGTTGCAGGCGAATACGGAATCACCGTTGAAGAAGCCAGTAAATTTATTGACCATGATCATTTCATTTTTCTAGATGTCAGAACAAACGAAGAAGCGAAATCACTGACATTTTCATTCGCACAACATATTCCGTTGAATGAACTTCCGGATCGACTGAGCGAAGTGCCACGGGATAAATTTATTATCACCTTCTGCCTCTCTGGCTTCCGAGCCTCCATGGCATATACGTATCTTCGCACACAAGGGTATGATGAGATTAAGGCTCTTAAAGGCCGACTCGATCAGCTGGCTGGAGCCATGACGCCGGAACGCTTCTACAAATTACTATAAGACAAAAAAATCCGTCAGTTCAAAGGACTGACGGATTTTTTTACGCTTACGCTTCAGACAATTACCCAAACAAATGGCACTAAGCCGTAATTACGTTCACGAACAATAACTTTTCGCTAATCGGGTCAAGGGAGAGTCTCCCTTGCGGGTGCAGGGCAGAGCCCTTGCTCGCCGAAGGCAAAGAAACTCAAAAATATTATAAGCAAAAGAAGCAACACCCCAACTAACGTTAATTCTTCCACTCTAAAGTATGTTCAACCCAACGGGAAAGCAATGAACAGCCAAGAGTCAACACTAGATACATCATGGTAATGGTGATCCATATTTCAAATACCAAGTAGGTAGACGCCATGAGTTCCAGCCCCTGAAATGTCAGTTCCTGAATAGAAATTACAGACAAGATCGCTGAATCTTTAATCGTTGAAATAAACTGCCCTGCCAACGGCGGGACAATCACTTTCAGCGCTTGTGGCAAAACCACGAGCCGAAGCTGATCAAACCGATTAAAGCCTAAAGATGCTGACGCTTCCCACTGTCCGCGCTGTACGCTGTTTACACCGCCACGAACAATTTCTGTAATGTAGGCACCTTCATACAAGCCGAGAGTTATTACACCTGTAACAAACTGGGTAAACTGCGATGGCTTACTGAACAATACCGAAATGACTGAATGCAGCCACGGTGGAAGATCCTGAACGACTGAATCCAGCGCCAGATAATGAGTAAGTTGAGCAGATAAAAAGAAATACGAAATAAAAATCAGCACGATTGGTGGCATGTTTCGTACAATTTCAACGTAGGTGCGTGAAAGCATTCGCGCAAAGTGGCTCTGACTTACCCGCGCAAGCCCCATCACCACTCCCACTACGGAGGCCAGAAGGGTTGCCCAGATGCTCAGACGGATTGTGGTAAAAAGTCCTTCAAGTAAAAAGTTAGGTTCCCATGATCCGTTTTTATTTCGTAGAATAAATTGCGGAATGGTTTCCCAGCTCCATTCGTATTGCAGCTCGTTTTCCAACTGCCAGCAGAAGTAGAGAATGCTGCCACCAATAAGTGCCAGCAGAATGTAGTCGAGGAGAACAGGTTTGTATCGTTTTTGCTGCATAAGAAAAATTGTGGCGGAACAAGTCCGCCACAGTGTTAAATGTATTTTTTAATCCGCTAGTTCATGCTCTTACTTAAGCATGGACTCCCACTGTTTGCCTTCAAACCAGTAGTCTTTACGGGCTTTAAGCCAACCGGAATCATGCTTGATACGAACCCAGTTGTTGAGAACGTTCAAAGTATCTGGATCACCTTTACGCAGAGCAAAAGCGATAGGCTCTTTCGTAAATGTTCCTTTTACCGGCACGAATAATTTTTTCGGAAATTCATATGCTTTAAATGCAGGAAGTGGAGCGCTGGCGAGCATTACAGCAGCTCTACCTGTCATGAGTTCCTGCACGCACTGTGTTTCTTTTTCAAAAAGTCGCACATCTGCTTTAGGGAAATATTTTTTTGCGGCAGCAGCAGGTGTTGAGCCGATACGGGCAACAACAATTACGCCTTCTTTGTTCACATCTTCAAGAGTGTGAATGTCGCCGCCCTTTTTGAGAGATCCAAGAATGGCGATGCCGGTGTAGTCGTACGGATCTGAGAAGTTTACTTTGAGGTTACGCTGAGTAGTTACGGACATACCGCCGATAATTACATCAAATTTATTTGCAAGCAGCGCAGGAATAATACCAGACCAAGTGGTAGGTACAAATTCAATTTCAACACCAAGATCTTTTGCAAGTTCTTTCATTACGTCAATTTCGTATCCTACAAAATCGCCGTTCTTATCTTTCATTGCCCAAGGAACAAAGGTTGAAAATCCTACACGCAATTTATTCCGTTCTATAACTTTGGAAATTACGCTTTCCTTGTTCAGCTCGGACATCACATTCTGCGCAGAAGCAGGAATACAAAATGCCACAACAAGCAGTAGCGCAACGACTGTTTTCATCATAGATCTACCCACGTCAATCCTCCTCTTTTCTTAGACTCAATTTCTAGAGTTCATACGAATATTTCTTTTCTAGAAAATGTACGACAAAAGACAAACTCACTGTAATCAATAAATAAATTAGTGCCACTATAAACCAAATCTCAAAAGTAAGATAGGTTTCAGAAATGATTGCCTGCCCTTGCATTGTCAGATCGTAAATTGCAATGACGGAAACCAGTGCGGAGTCCTTTACCAAAGAGACAGCCTGTCCGGTTAATGGCGGCAATGTGGCTCGAATTGCCTGTGGCAGCACGACAAGCCTGTAGATATGAAAACGACTCAAGCCAACGCTTTCCGCAGCTTCCCACTGTCCTTTAGGAACAGAATTGATGCCTGCGCGAAAAATTTCTGCGATGTACGCACCTTCAAAAAGAGCAAGCGCAAGAACGGCAGAAAGAAAACGCTCCATCTCCAATACTGGTGCGATAACAAAGTACATTATCAGCACCTGAAGCATAAGCGGCGTGTTGCGGATTAGCTCAACATAAAGAAGAGCAACAGAGCGAGCAACGATTGACTTAGAAGATCTGAACAGTACCGAAATGAGCCCAAATGCAAAAGCCAGCACCATGGAATAACATGCTATTTCAAGAGTTACGCAAAGACCGGTAAGCAACGGCCCCATGTGGAATGATCCGTCGGTGATGGTAAAAATGTAGCGAGGAACTCTGTTCCACTGCCAGTTATAACCAGAAGCTTCTGCTCCGGAAAAAACACTCTGAATAAGAACTGTGATTACAGCGAGATACATCGCTATATCAACGGCAATAGATCGAGTGTCAGGATGGATGTAATGAAAAATTTTACGGAAAATATGCTGCATGCTGAACGGTCTTTACTCCACAAAAAATGATAGCCAACAATCAGGTGATACTAAAAAGCAAACATGTTGGACATATAAATAATATGCATCTTCATTTTGTACAGTGTTTGTCCTTTTTTGAAAAAATCACTTAATACTGTGAAAACGAAAAATCAGTACACCCTACCACATTTTTTGAAACACCATGTTATCAAAATGCAGTCCATGCATGCTTATTTTTCTCCAACCCATTATATCTATTAGAAATAATAAATTATTGATGAGAAGTTCAATCTGCAAATTTCAAGCTGCGATAAAAAATCCCCTCTACTCGGGGGAGTCCATTCTCCATGCTTATTCCCTGAATCTGTACATTCGTTTCCATGCGTAAAAAGTAACATCTTCTGTACAATTCCACATACGTAAATTGAATTAACTTAACCTGTAAATTAGCAAAAGGGCTGTACGTCCCATTTTCAGAGACCTTTTTATCCTCGTCATCACTTTAGAAATAAAAATATAAACAGACTGCATAGATTCTAGACTTTGGTTTAAAAATCAAATAATCTTTTTATATCATAACATTATAATAACTTAGAAAAAGATTTTTGCCTTTTCGAAGAATATTAAAATGCCACCTGAGGTTGTATTATTCAATATAGCCACACACTCTCTAGCCGTACCAATTCAAAAAAACTGTATTGAAAAATAAAATTATTACCTGAACATAAAAAAGCATTGTACAAAAAAGTAAAAACAAGCATCAACGCTGTTCAAATTTGTTTTATTTGCTGACACATAGCTTCTTCCTGCAATTAATAGAAAAACACTATTACTTTTTCATTTTGTGTAGAATATATGTGATAAACGGATAAATGTTTATTCATTTTTATACATCAGCAACAGAAAGTGTATAAAAATTTTGCATTAAAATTCTTTAAGTGTTGTAAAAAACAAAACAGGTATTGGTAATGTTTTTTTTGTTTTCAAAAAACTATAGTAAAATATTTAAACAACGATAATACTTTTGTATATTGCAAAAAATTGGTCGTGGACAAACAACAAAAGTTAGCGCAACATGCGGTTACTCTTTTGTAATTTCGTTTTTCTATAAGACTTGCGTTAAAAAGAATCGAACACAGCTTCACACTGTGTTTTCACTTTCACCCCTTGCAGTTGGTTACTGAATCAACCATACAGTTGTTCACTGTTAGTTAACATTTTCATACAGAGTTAACTAAATTGAATGTGTTTTAAAAGGTTAGAATAATCCTTTGTTGGCTCAACAAGGGATAGAAAATAGGTGATACTCACCAGCTTTATGCTATGTGCTTACATTCTCACTCCTCCCCAGCAGTACAGAATATTAAAGCCATACCTGTAACAGGAAAACATAGCATCACTACAAAAAGAGTTGGTGAGGGCGTTCTAACTTAAGCACACAGAATGACGTTACGAACATTTACGGTGCGAATAAATTCCCCCTTGTTCTCTCCGTGTCAGGCATACTGCTCATGCTTCCCCAAAGCTAAGCTGCATACTCTATGTTTGTAATATTTGTGCTTACAACCTTACAGGCTACATCAGGTAATGACACAAGCTGTTCCCCAAGCACCTCCCAGAGAGGAATTGCCGCACGACTTTTTCCCCGTCTTGCCTTCACTGGTCTTGCGTTCGACCCGTGGGAACTACGACATTTATATCCGCAGTGAAGATTCTTTTGCACTGTATGCCAAAGCTGGAGACAGCTTTACCGAGCATCATGAAAGAATCCTGCTCAACAGCGGACGAAAAAATGTTTACATCCGGCATGACCAACGACCAGAGTATTTTGATCACATCACTTCACATCTCGGCGAAACACTTCTCGATGAAAAAATTCCAAGACCAACGAGAGCGCAACTTTTTTACGAAACTTCATTAGAAATCGTAGAAGAAATTTTCACAGAAGAACTTCCTCCGGGTATAGACCGAGGCGAGTTCAACAGAGTCTTCGAATTTGTGACCAAAGGTGTAAGTTTTCTTACTCTGGAAAATTCACTCAAAACTATGGGCTCAATTATCGCCCACGACTATCAAACGTATTCACACTCACTTCACGTCTTTGTCTATTCCCAGCTCATCCTCCAGACATATTCGTTTGCAGAACGGGACATGGTACAATTTGGCCTTGGTGCCATTTTGCATGACATCGGCAAACGAATGATTCCCGAAACTATTCTTAATAAACCAGGAACTCTTACAACAATAGAGCGACAACACATCAATACCCACCCTGTTCATGGCGCCGGTGTATGTGCTCGACTTCCCCTTTCTCAGGATGCCCTCAACTGCATTCTCTTCCATCATGAAAAACTCGATGGCTCCGGTTATCCCTGCGGGCTCAAAGAGCCGGATATTCCCCTTCCGGTTCGTGCAGTCACCATTGCGGATATCTATGATGCAATCCGTTCCTCAAGACCATATTCAGACGGAACTGATGCATTCAGAACATTACGCATCATGAAAGAAGAAATGCCTACACAGATAGATATGAATGTATTCAAGCGCTTTATTCAAATCTTGAGTGGAAACGGCATTATTTAATCGTTAGGCTGCAAAAATATAGTCTGCATTTCAAACTGCCTCATATATTCTTAAAATTATCGAAGAATATCACTTGAAATCGGGTTCATTCGTAAGTCTTCGTGTGCCATCTTAAAAAAAAAATGCGTTTCCCCCTTCCCTAACCTCTTTCGCATTACTATACTTCAAGATGCGCTCACAATACTTATGAACTGAATCCGGAGGATACTTGTAATGTGGGAATATACTGATAAAGTGCGCGAGCACTTCCTAAATCCAAAGAATGTAGGTGAGATGACAGACGCAAGCGCCATTGGCGAGGTTGGAAGCCTTGCATGTGGTGATGCGCTGAAACTCTTCCTTAAAATAGATGATAATGATCGCATCGTTGACGCCACTTTCCAGACCTTCGGATGCGCCAGCGCTATTGCATCTTCTTCTGCTCTTACAGAATTGCTTAAAGGCAAAACTCTTACTGAAGCAGAAAAAATCACTAACAAAGAAATTGCCGATTACCTCGGCGGTCTCCCAGAAGAAAAAATGCACTGTTCCGTTATGGGACAGGAAGCTTTAGAAATGGCTATTAAAACCTACCGCGGTGAACCTGTTGAAGTTCACGAGCACGAAGGAAACATCGTATGCCATTGCTTTGGTGTTACTGATGAACAAATCCTGCGTGCTGTGACTGAAAACGGCCTTACCACTGTAGAAGAGGTTACACATTACACCAAAGCCGGTGGCGGTTGCGGTAATTGTGTTGACGACATTCAGCGACTTATTGATGAAGCAACTGGTAAAATTGCTGCATGTGAAGTTCCTGAAGCTACTCCCCGTCCGGCTCTTTCTAACATCGAGCGTATGCAGCTTGTTATGAAGGTGCTTAACGAAGAAGTTCGCCCGCGCCTCAAACAGGACGGCGGTGATGTTGAACTTATCGATATCGAAGGACACATGGTAAAAGTAGCACTTCGCGGTATGTGCTCCAGCTGCCCTTCCAGCAAGCTTACTCTCAAAAATGTTGTAGAAAAAGCTTTGCAGGAACAGGTTGAACCAGAACTCACAGTTGTGGAGGTATCGCAGTGAGCACAATCTATCTCGATAACAACGCGACCACAAAAATCGATCCGTTAGTGCTTGAAGTGATGATGCCGTTTCTTACAGATTACTACGGCAACCCATCCAGCATGCACCAGTTCGGTGGACAGGTCAGTTCAGATATTGCCAAAGCACGTCATCAGCTTGCGTCTCTTTTGAACGCACAGCCGGATGAAATTATCTTTACCGCAGGCGGTACAGAAAGTGATAACACTGCAATCTACTCAGCGCTGGAATCTCAGCCGGGTAAAAAGCACATTATCACTACACGTGTTGAGCATCCTGCAATTCTTAACGTTTGTCAGCACTTAGAACAGCGCGGCTACGAAGTAACCTACCTGAATGTAGACACAAAAGGTCAGCTTGACCTTGATGAACTTCGTGCTGCACTGCGCCCTGACACCGCACTAGTTACCATCATGTATGCTAACAGTGAAACCGGCGTTATGTTCCCAATGCATGAAATCGCTAAGATCGTAAAAGACCGCGGCGTAATGATGCACACGGATGCAGTTCAGGCTGTTGGCAAAATTGAAATCAACCTTGCAGAATTCCCTGTAGATTTCCTCTCCCTTTCCGGCCACAAAATTCACGGCCCTAAAGGTATTGGAGCTCTGTACGTTCGCAAAGGCGCTTCCTTCCGTCCTCACCTCCGTGGTGGACATCAGGAACATGGACGCCGTGCGGGCACCGAAAACACTGCGTCTATCGTAGGTCTCGGCAAAGCAGCAGAACTTGCACAGTTGAATATGGAAATTGAGAATACAGGCGTTAAGCACATGCGTGACGTTCTTGAAAAAGGTCTTCTCAAGTCAATTCCAGAAGCTATCATTAACGGTGACACCAAAGACAGATTGCCAAACACTACCAACATCTCCTTTAAGCATGTTGAAGGTGAAGCAATTCTGCTTATGATGGACGGACACGGTATAGCAGCAAGCTCCGGCTCTGCATGCACATCCGGTAGTCTGGAACCTTCCCATGTGCTTCGCGCAATGGGCGTGCCGTTCACATTCGCACACGGTTCCATCCGTTTCTCACTTTCCCGCTTTAACAGCGACGACGAAATCAAAGTAGTGCTTAAGGAGCTTCCTCCTATCATCAAGCGCCTGCGTGAGATTTCTCCTTATAAGGATGACGACAGCATAGAAGCTCCATCACGTCCTTGTTCTTGTTAATAGCAGACCCTAAGATATATACTTCAGGGTCGGACAACACACGTGGTTAGTCCGACCCTTTTTTTTTCATCTAATGAGGTAACTACATGAACATCGCAGACACAATGATCGACCTTGTAGGCAAAACACCGCTCGTTCGTATTAACCGCATTGCAGAAGGCGTACAGGCCGAAGTTATCGGCAAGCTGGAATCTCTTAACCCATGCTTTTCGGTTAAAGACCGCATCGGTTACAACATGGTTCAAACCGCAATTGATTCCGGCAAGACAAACGAGGACACTGTATTTGTTGAAGCAACCAGCGGCAACACCGGTATCGGCATTGCTTTCACCTGTGCTGTAAAAGGCTTCCCACTTATTCTCACTATGCCGGAATCCATGAGTAATGAACGCAGAGCGCTTCTCAAAGGCTTTGGCGCAAAACTCATCCTGACCCCTTCCAGCCAAGGCATGAAGGGAGCAGTGGAAGAAGCAAACCGCATTACAGAAGAAAACCCGAACGCCATCCATCTTCAGCAATTTGCGAACAAAGCGAATCCGGAAATTCATCGTAGAACAACTGCCAAAGAAATTCTTGAAGACACAGACGGTCATATCGACATTTTCGTTGCAGGCGTTGGAACAGGCGGCACAATCACCGGCGTCGGCTCTGTTCTTAAAAAGCACAATAAAAAAATTAAATGCATCGCTGTTGAGCCAGACGCATCACCTATTCTTTCCGGCGGCACCCCGGGGCCACATGCCATTCAAGGTATCGGCGCAGGGTTTATACCGGAAATTCTCGACAGAAGCGTAATTGATGAAATCATTCGCGTTACCAACGAAGATGCCCTAGCTATGGCACGTCGCCTTATGAAAGAAGAAGGCATTATGTGCGGCATCTCTTCCGGTGCAAATGCATACGCAGCGCTACAACTTGCCAATCGACCTGAAAATAAAGGAAAGCGCATTGTCTTTATCATCTGCGACACTGCAGAGCGCTACCTTTCAACCCCGCTTTTTACAGAAGCTGACTAGCAAACTCGCAAGGGAGACCACATGCAACGTAAACACGCCGAACTGGAGCAACACAACATGGCAGAACTCGACTCTGTAGTCGAAGAGCTTTGCGCTCCAGAATCTTACGCTGCGGTATACCATCGTTCCAAACACGATGCACCAATGCCTTCAACAGAGGCATTGCTTGAATTAGTAGAGCGCCTCAAGGCTGCCCTTTTCCCCGGTTACTTCGGGGATAAAGCCGTACGTCTTGAGTCCATGCGTTACCATCTGGCTGCAAATCTCGATTCTATTTACAGAATCCTTGCAGAACAGATTAAACGTGGTGGCTGCTTCATTTGCGCTGAGTTTGCTGATGAATGCAAAGATTGCGAAGCACATTCCCGTGACACAGCAATGAAATTTTTACAGGCTCTACCAAAGCTGCGCAGACTCCTTGCTTCTGACGTTAAAGCAGCATTTGAAGGCGACCCCGCAGCTAAAACTCCGGGTGAAACCATCTTTTGCTACCCGTCCATAACAGCAATGATCCATCACCGTATTGCGCATGAGCTGTACAGTCTTGAAGTACCGATCATTCCCCGTATCATCAGTGAAATGGCGCATTCCAATACCGGAATCGACATCCATCCGGGAGCACAAATCGACGAAGAATTCTTCATCGACCACGGCACAGGTGTTGTAATCGGCGAAACCTGCATCATCGGCAAAGGCTGTCGTCTCTATCAGGGTGTAACCCTCGGTGCACTGTCCTTCCCTAAAGATACAGAAGGACTGCTCGTAAAAGGCAACCTGCGCCACCCAATCCTTGAAGACAACGTTACAGTCTACGCAGGGGCAACAGTACTCGGTCGCATCACCATCGGACACGACACCATGATCGGTGGTAACGTCTGGATTACTCACGACGTAGCTCCAAGTTCTAAAGTGGTTCAGTCGCGCTCAACCAAGCCGAAAGGTGAAGAAAAGCTGGTAGGCGAAAAGTAATAGGTTTTCTCTAACCTGCCTTCGGGGTGTATCCAGCGGTGCTTACAGGGAGCTGCTTTCAGGATGTCTCCGACGGCGCTTGCCAGCGGGGCTTTAAGAACCTTTCTGTAGAAAGGATTCTTAAAAATCTCCAAAGACTTTTATTAGCGAGGCCAGCACGTTTCTTTTTAAGCCTCGCGGCTTATTCATCACTACCTTTCATAATTAGAAAAGGGTCGTCCTGTAGGACGACCCTTTTTCATTTTCGATAAGTGAAAAGCAAATAGAGAGCGATAGCTAGCTTATTCTTTTTTCTTTTTGAAATATTCAATAGTCTTCTTCAACCCATCTTCAAGAGTTGTTACTGGTGACCAATTCAGCTTTTCACGGGCAAGACTGATATCCGGCATACGTTGCTTTGGATCATCGTGCGGAAGTAATTTAAACTTGAGAACCGAGTTGGAATTGGTAAGGGAAATAACTTTTTCTGCAAGTTCACGAATAGTCATTTCATGCGGATTACCTAAATTAACAGGGCCGCCGAATGAATCTTCAGTCCTATCCATAAGGCGGAGAATTCCTTCTACCAAGTCATCCACAAAGCAAAACGAACGGGTCTGCGTTCCATCACCGTAAATAGTCACAGGCTCTTCTTTTAGGGCTTGAATGATAAAATTAGAGACAACACGCCCGTCATTTGGATGCATCTGCGGACCATATGTATTAAAGAGTCGAGCCACCTTAATTCGGACATCATACTGGCGCTGATAATCAAAAAAGAGTGTTTCTGCACAACGCTTACCTTCATCATAGCAAGAGCGTACACCTTTAGGATTTACTTTGCCCCAGTAATCTTCTGTTTGCGGATGAACTTCTGGATCGCCATACACTTCTGAAGTTGAGGCTTGAAATATTTTAGCGCCTGTTCGTTTTGCCAAACCCAACATATTGATAGAACCATGAACGCTTGTCTTCACGGTCTGCACAGGGTCATATTGATAATGAACGGGTGAAGCCGGACACGCTAAGTTGTAAATTTCATCAACTTCAACATAGAGTGGAAATGTTATGTCATGCCGAAGTAATTCAAAATACGGGTCTTCCATCAAGTGAACAATATTCTCTTTTGTTCCAGTAAAGAAGTTGTCCACGCATACAACTTCGCATTGCTTTTCCAATAACCGCTTGCATAAATGCGCCCCTAGAAAACCTGCCCCACCAGTTACCAGCACTCGCTTTTTCGGTGTAAAAGTCATCCTTACCCCTTCGCTAAAACATACTAATTTTTAAATATGATTTCAGCTATGTAGAGTAATTACTCTCACCGTTTTATTCTTTGATAATTTACACCTTCTAGAAAACACAAAAAAAGAGGACAGAGCAGACGCTCTATCCTCTTTCTATAATCGTATCGTGCCCACACCAATCTAACAAAAGGTAATGGGGATAAGCCGCGAGTAACGCAAAAAACGTGCTGAACTCGCGAGTAAAAGTCTTTGGAGATTTTTAAGAATCCTTTCTACAGAAAGGTTCTTAAAGCCCCGCTGGCAAGCGCCGTCGGGGACACCTTTCCTACAGCTTTTCGACTAACTGATCCACGAGTGCAGGGATGGTGTAATCTTCCGGTTCGATATCCGGAGTAAAGCCAAACTGCTCAAGTGTTTTAGTAGTAATCGGGCCAATAGAAGCAAGCTTCACGTTGGCTCGATGTTCTTTAACAAGCTCAGGGGACACAAGATCAAAGAAGTTTTCCACGGTAGAAGAAGAGCCGAAAGTTACGCAGGAAAGTCCACCATTCTTGATGAGTTCGAGTACTTCATCGCGCTGTTCGCCTGCTGGCTTGGTTTCGTATACAGGAAGAATATCTACCTGTGCGCCAGCTTTGCGGAGTTCTTCTGGAAGCACTTCGCGAGCAACTTTAGCGCGTGGAAGCAGAATCTTGCTGCCGTCCATGCCACGCTCGAGAAGCCCTTTTACAACACCTTCAGCAACGTATTTTTCTGGAACAAAATCAGGCTCGATGCCTTTCTCGCGCAGAATTTCCGCTGTTGCAGGGCCGATTGCAGCAATCTTGCTGACACCAAGAGCACGGGTATCGAGCCCAAGCTCTGCAAGCTGGTTCCAGAAGTGTTTTACGCCATTAACGGAAGTGAAGATAACCCACTCGTATTCGCTAAGGGATTTAATTGCTGTGTGCACTTCGCTGTAATCTTCAAGCGGGTCAATTTTAATAGTAGGGAACTGGATTACGCTAGCGCCAAGCTGAGTAAGGGATTTCGCCATACCGCTTGCCTGCTCACGAGCACGAGTTACTACTACGCCTTTACCGCGCAGTGGAAGCTGTTCGAACCAGTTAAGCTCATCACGAAGCTTAACTACGTTACCTACAACGATGAGAGAAGGAGAAGTAAAGCCCTGCTTTACGCCTTCTTCTGGAAGCGTTGCGATGGTTGCAGCCATAGAACGGTGCTTCGCTGTTGTACCCCAGTGCACGAGTGCTGCCGGAGTTTCAGGGTCCATACCGTTTTCGATGAGCTGCTTAGAAATATGCGGCAGATTCTTCATGCCCATAAAGAACACGAGAGTGGATGTGCCGGTAGCAAGAGCCTTCCAGTTATGGGAAGAGCCAGGCTTGTCTGGATTTTCGTGACCGGTAACAAAGGACACGGAGGAAGCATAGTCACGGTGAGTAAGCGGGATACCAGCATATGCAGGGCCTGCAATAGCGGAAGTAATGCCCGGTACTTCTTCAAACGGTACACCAGCAGCAAGCAGCTCTTGAGCTTCTTCGCCACCACGACCGAACATGTACGGGTCGCCGCCTTTAAGACGAGCAACAGACTTACCCTCTTTCGCTTTACCAACGATAAGCTGGTTGATGCCTTCCTGACTTAATGTGTGGTCGCCGCCTTTTTTGCCTACGTAAATAATTTCGGCTTCTGGTTTTGCGTAAGAAAGAAATTCAGCGTTTGCAAGATAGTCATACACGATAACATCTGCTGTGCTCAGAATATCACGGCCTTTAATTGTCAGCAGGCCGGGATCGCCCGGGCCAGCACCGATAAGGTAAACTTTCATCATTCCTCCGGTAATAATCAGGAACCGGAGTTGCCTCCGGTTCCCTGATAATAACTTTATCTTACTTGATGGAACAACATAGTTGTTTGCCTCCGGCGGCTCGCCGAGGGGCAAGGGCTCTGCCCTGCGCCCGCAAGGGGGACGCCCCCTTGACCGCGGATTATTAACGCTTTTTATTCAAAATTCGTTAACACGCAAACGTTGATGTTTACTCCCCATCCAGACAGTTAATACGTTGCAAAGCCGTAATGTCGGCTTTCACATACTATCTCTCGCCTATCAGGGGTGCAGGGGGGATTATCTCCCCTGCCCGTCGGAGACAAAAGCGCCGCAGGCTAACTTTTACTCCAACTGTTCTATCAAGTTATCAGCTTAACGCTTAACTTGTTGCTAGCCCATTGCGTCAACAAGACGCTTCTGAAGCTTAAGCAATTTCTGCTGTGTATCTGCAAGTTCAGCAGCGCGAGCTTTCTCTTTTTCAACAATAGCAGCCGGAGCGTTGTTAACGAAGCTTTCGTTACGCAGCTTACCGGAAGCCTGCTTAAGATCTTTTTCAACTTTACCGAGCTCTTTGTCGAGTCGGGCAAGTTCGTCTTCAAAGTTTACGAGACCTTCGAGAGGCACGATAACTTCGTTACCCTGAACAATGCTGGAAGCAGAAGCTTTTGGTGCTTCAACGTCTGCGCCGAGTTCAACGTTTTCAAGACGGGCAAGAGCCTGCATTACTTCCATAGATTCTTCGTACAACGCGTTTGCTTCACGGGAAGCTGTGCGGATAAGCACGTTGAGGCGAGTCTGTGGAGCAACGTTCAGCTCTGCTTTAATGGTACGTACTGCAACGATTGTTTCCTGAATAAGTGTCATTGCTGTTTCAGCCACTGGGCTTTCACAAGCAGGACGCATTTCTGGGTACAATACGGTTGCGATGTCTTTGTTCTCGATACCCGGTAATACGCTCCATACCTCTGCGGTGATGAAAGGCATAATCGGGTGAAGAATAACCATCATTTCCTGCAAAACAGTCCAGAGTACAAACTGTGCTTTTTCTGCACGTTCGCCGCCTGCACGCATGTCAGGTTTGATAAGCTCGAGGTACCAGTCACAGAACTCGTTCCAGATGAACTTGTACATGATCTGTGCAGATTCGTTGAAATGGTAGCTAGTGATAGCGTGATCCATATCTTTCTTCACAGTTTCAAGACGGGAAAGAATCCAACGGTGATGTACACCATCGATTTCATTGAAAGCAAAAGTCTTAGGCTTTTCTTCCGGAAGGTTCATCAATGCGAAACGAGCTGCGTTCCAAATTTTGTTACTGAAGTTACGGTAACCGTCGATGCGCTGCTCAGACAATTTAATGTCACGACCCATTGCTGCGAATGAAGTCAGAGTGAACCGCAAAGAGTCACAACCGTATTTGTCGATCATTTCAACAGGATCGATAACGTTGCCTGTTGATTTGGACATTTTCTTGCCCTGTTCGTCACGTACAAGAGCATGAATGTACACATGATGGAACGGGACTTCGTCCATAAAGTGCAGACCCATCATCATCATACGGGCAACCCAGAAGAAGAGAATATCGAAACCGGTAACGAGTACGGAAGTCGGGTAGAATGTATCAAGCTCTTTTGTTTTGTCAGGCCAGCCCATGGTAGTAAACGGCCAGAGAGCTGAAGAGAACCAAGTATCAAGAACGTCTTCGTCCTGTACGATATTCTTGGAACCACATTTACAGCTGGTTGGATCGTCTGCTGCAACGATAAGCTCGCCACAATCCTGACATGTCCAAGCCGGAATACGGTGTCCCCACCAGATCTGACGGGAGATGCACCAGTCACGGATGTTATCAAGCCAATGGTTGTAGGTCTTGATCCATGACTCTGGGAAAATCTGAGTAAGTTCAGGAACTGCTGCACGAGCACGTGGAGCAAGTTTAGTCATTGCTACGAACCACTGAGTTGAAACAAACGGCTCAACGATAGTTTTACAACGGTAGCAGTGACCAACGCTGTGTTCGTGCTCTTCGATGCGATCGAGGAAGCCTTCAGCTTTCAATGCTTCGAGGATTTTGACACGTGCTTCAACACAGGTAAGACCTGCGTATTCGCCAGTATCTTCGGAAAGAGTACCGTCTTCGGTGAGGATGTTCATAACCTCAAGACCGTGTTTACGACCGAGTTCCCAGTCATTGTGGTCATGTGCAGGGGTAACTTTAAGACAACCTGTACCGAACTCGATGTCTACGTAGCTGTCACCAATAATATCAAGCTCACGACCAACGAGTGGAAGAATTGCTTTTTTACCGATGAGATGATTGAAACGATCATCTTCAGGGTTAACAGCAATAGCAGTATCCGCAAGCATGGTTTCAGGACGGGTTGTTGCGATGGTAAGTTCGCCGGAGCCGTCTGCAAGCGGGTATTTAATGTAGTGCATCGCACCCGGTTCGTCAGAGTGATCTACTTCGTCATCAGCAAGAGCGGTATGACAACGAGGACACCAGTTAATGATGTAGTCGCCTTTGTAGATGAGTCCCTGATCATGAAGTTCTGCAAAAACTTTACGAACAGCTTTAGAAAGACCTTCATCCATGGTGAAGCGTTCACGGCTCCAGTCAACGGATGCACCCATCATACGAACCTGATTGAGAATACGGCTGCCATATTCATCGCGCCATTCCCATACACGTTCAACAAATTTTTCACGGCCAAGATCATGACGACCCAAGCCTTCAGTTGCAAGCTTACGCTCTACAACGTTCTGAGTAGCAATACCTGCGTGGTCAGTACCCGGTACCCACAGAACTTTTTTACCTTTCTGACGCTGGTAGCGACAAAGGATATCCTGCAGAGTAAGGTTAAGAGCATGTCCCATGTGCAAAGCACCGGTGACGTTTGGAGGCGGAATGACAATTGAATATGCATCACCCTCTGCATCCATATCCGGTGTGAACACGTTGTTTTCTTCCCAGTGCTTACGCCACTGGTCTTCAACTTTTTGGGATTCATACCCCTTAGAAAGAGCGTTTTCCGCCATACTGCTACTCCAGATTCTTTATTGTATTCAGACGAATTACAGTCTGATTTTGTATCATATGAACGCCAAGGCTACCGTTGCATGTTCGGTATGCCCATGACGAGCGGGCTTTGCCCTGCACCTGCAAAGGGAACATTCCCTCTGGCCGTGATTGAGGACTGCCCTTTTTCAAGCAAGTCTTGTAACTATTTGCACTCGCCGCCCTCGCTTGCTAGAGTGCACTTCCACGACTGCAAAAAGTCAGATTAATTAGCGGAAGGACAATGTCAAGCATCTATATATTATGGGACGAATCTCACCTATGGGGTTTACTCGTCTGGCGGGCACTGGAAGCAATGAAACTTCCATACTGCATTGTGCGGGGAGAAGAAATAGCGCAGGGATTGCTTTCTTGCAACCCACCAGCCTTACTTCTTGCTCCTGGAGGCAATGCCAGACTCAAAGCAGACGCCCTTGGCTCTAAGGGAATCGAAGAAATACGTAAATATGTTGCCAATGGCGGCAAGTACTTAGGCTTCTGCGGTGGCGCAGGGCTAGGACTTACCGGTCAAAACGGGCTTAATCTTTGCCCGTGGGAACGCGCAAAATTTACCAACCGCTTACAACATTTTGTAAGTGGCCATCTTCATTCTTCTATCGGCGCCCACATTTCTCACTCTGCCGACCTTGTTCCAGATAATTTTCCAGAAAAACCAGACCTTCCAGTCTGGTGGCCAGCCAGATTCTCTCCAAAAGAAAATACTGACGTTGAAATTTTAGCCAGCTACGAAACTCCAAGTGACGATTTTTGGATCGCAGATCTACCTTTAAATACACTTCCCCCGGGCACTTTTAATGAGTGGGAAGCGTTGTACGATCTTAAATTGCGTCCAGAATTTCTTAAAGGTCAGCCCTGCATTCTCACTGGTAAATACGGCGAAGGCCGCTATGTTCTCAGCTACACGCACCTTGAGACACCAAATTCGCCGGATGCTAACGCTTGGCTTGCCCATATCATAAAAACACTCACCGACGGTGCCGTTACAGCAGAACAAACGCTGGTAACAGACTGGAACCCTTCAGAAGAGATTCCACAATGGACAGATGAAAAGCTGTTGGAAGCAAAAGGGATATTTGACGATATCGTTACAATTGGCAAGAACCATTGTCTTTTCTTTGAAAGAAATTCGTGGCTAATCGGTTGGCGCGCAGGCATTCCGGGGGCAAACCTAAACAACCTGTACAACGGGCTATGCTCCGCAGTCTCCATGCCGCCTACTCCTGCGGCGGAAGCCTACTGGGATTCTGTCTCTGACGAGTTCATGCACAACCTGACACTCTTCTATGAGGGAGTTAAAGGGTATTTGCTAGCAGAACGTCTTGCCATGACGTTATCAAAAACATTCCCTGAAACTGTTTCTACCGAATCATTACGCAACCAACGTGCAGCCTTGTTCGGCCCTCCGATGGCAAGCGGCGGTGTATACTTAGAGCTTCTTCAAACATTAGATCACCTTATGTATCTTGTGTTACCACATACTATTGAATCGCAGTGATCTATCGCTACTCATAACGTGTATTAATCGCACGTTGGTGCTATATACGAGACAAAGCTCATTCTGTTGTAACCATCCAATAGAATGAGCTTTTTCATGTTGTAACATTGTAACTACCATTGCAACGCATTCAAACAGTTAGGAACTGTATACAATAACACTTTAGTAGACATAGTATTCTTTTCTTTAATCCTTGCTGCAACGCTCTCACGATTTTATCGTAACAATTGAGATCGATACACACTTGGCAAGGAGTCTCTTTTCGTGAAAAAGATTTTCTTATTAATGCTGCTCGCCGGATTAATCGCATTAGGCATCAGCTCATATACTACTGTGTCTATTAACCCAATACTAACGAAAACAGTACATTACATTGGGCCTAAGGTCATGGGTTCTAAAGTACAACTGGAAGATGCAAAGCTTTCCACGCTCTCCGGTTACGGCTCAATACACAACATATATCTCGGTAATCCAATAGGATACCCTCGTGGACAGTGCATCCAGATTGGAAAAATTGATGTAGAGATGCTTCCCTCTTCCATTGGTACAGGCACCATTATCATCAATAATCTTACAATAAAGGCTATGGATATTGCCTTCATACGACATCGTAAAGAAAACAACGTTACGCTGTTGCTCGAAAATTTACGCAGCAAACTTCCAAAGCCACTCGAATTTCCGGATAATACGAGTAAATATATCGATTACTCAAAAGTTATCGGTAACAAATATATCATCAAGAACGTACATATCGTCACACCGTCTGTAAGTGGCTCCATGCCCAAGCCGCAGCGCGCAAACTTTAGTGTCATTATGGACGACATACATTTTACCGACATCGGTAAGCAGGAAAACGGTATTCCGTTTTTAGTGGCCCTTGAACAAATTTTGACCAAAATCGAGCATCGGGTTCAATACGCAGTCATGGACACCTACGTCCGTTACAGAGATAACTAGCCATCTTCAAAGTAATGCGCCGTTCCACGAACAATTTTCCGGTTAGCATAAAAAGAATAGCATTCATGTAAAAGGAGCCTTGTACGTCTTTTCAGCAAAAATAGACCAGAATAAGTAAGAGCGCATGCAACAGTAATGTTACATGCGCTCTTACGCTGTGCTGTAGATACTTTTTTTGTAAATTTCAGCATGCATTTTCCATTTACTCCATAAACACCTAGTGTTATTTTCGCACAACGTATGCATTAGGATATATAGCATGGAATATGGAGATCCCACTCAATGTTAAATATGGATTTTGATGTTAATATTTTCTGGCTGGCTTGGTTTTCGTTAGCAGTAATCTTTTTTCTTATTGAGATGTTTACTCCTACCTTCATAACAATATTTTTCTCAGCAGGCGCGATACTCGCAGGTGTTACTGCATTGTTTGAACTGTCTTTGACATTTCAAATGGTAACGTTCTTCTGTTCTTCCATTGCTCTGCTCGTACTTCTGCGCAAAAAACTGCCAGCATGGTTCGGTCAAGACGCCAAAGACCAAGAACCATTTACAGACACTGCCATAAACGCACATGCCACTGTTGCTGAAGCTATTTCACACACCAGTGGTGGCCGCATTAAATATCAGGGAACTTTCTGGAACGCTGAAGCAACGGAAGATATTGATTCCGGTGCTGTTGTCACGATCCTCGCTCGTAAAAAATCTGATCAAAATACTTTCATAGTCAAAAAGGATTAACATGACCGGTCTTATTACTTCCATTGTTATAGCCGCACTTGCCCTTATTACTCTTATCAAGACGGCTATCGTTGTACCGCAGAAAAGCTCTTACGTTGTCGAACGCTTGGGTAAGTACTCCAAAACTCTTGATGCGGGTCTGCACATCCTTATCCCTTTTGTAGATAAAGTTGCCTACCGCCGCTCTACTAAAGAAGAAATTTTGGGAATTGATTCCCAGTCTTGTATCACCAGTGATAACGTCGTCGTAGAAATCGACGGCATCCTGTACATTCAGGTACAGGATGTCATGAAATCCTGTTACGGCATTAATGATTACTACCTTGCTGCAAGCCAGTTGGCACAAACCTCCCTGCGTTCTGCAATTGGTAAAATCAGCCTTGATAAAACATTCGAAGAACGTGACAGCATTAACGCTGCCGTTGTTGGTGCAGTTGACGAAGCAGCACGCGAATGGGGTATCAAAGTTATGCGTTACGAAATTCAGGACATCACTCCTCCTGAAACAGTTATGCACGCTATGGAACAGCAGATGAAAGCAGAACGTGAAAAACGCGCTGAAATTGCTAGCTCCGAAGGTGACAGACAGTCCCGCATTAACCGTGCAGAAGGTCTCAAGCAGGAAGCCATTGAACTTTCTGAAGGTGAAAAACAGAAAAAGATCAACGAAGCTGGTGGCCATGCTCAGGAAATTCTCCTTATCGCCGAAGCTACTTCAAAAGGTATTTCCCTTATTGCAGATGCTATGTCCGCCCCTGGTGGTAAAGAAGCTGCACAGCTTAAAGTTGCTGAGCAGTTCATCAGCGAGTTCGGTAAAATGGCTGAAAAATCCAACACCATGATCATTCCAGCAGACATGGCAAACGTTGGTGGTATGGTTGCCTCTGCTACAGAAATTTTAAACCAGATTAAAGTACAGAAATAACTTTTCTGTTCCACTGTGAATTAAGGCTGCTTCTTAATGATTATTCGGGAGCAGCCTTTTATATTTTAGTGGGTTACCTAACTGTTACGGCTTGTTTTTTTGATGCAGGATTTGGGATGACTTTGCATGTCCTCATGAGTATAGTGCCGCCATGGCTAACATCGGAGAATTTACATTACACGCAACGGACGGAGCTGCCCGTACAGGCGAACTGCAAACTGCGCATGGCGTAGTGCAGACGCCTATCTTTATGCCTGTGGGCACGGTAGGCAGCGTTAAGGGCATTGCTCCTGACGATTTAGATAATATTGGCGCTGAGATTATTCTCGGCAACACCTACCACCTCTACCTTCGTCCGGGTGACGAACTTGTTGCACGCCACGGCGGGTTACAGAAGTTCAACTCCTGGAACAAACCGATCCTCACAGACAGTGGCGGTTTTCAGGTTTTCAGTCTCAGTGGTTTGAGAAAAATCAAAGAAGAAGGCGTTACCTTCCGCTCCCATCTGGATGGTTCCAAGCATCTTTTCACACCGGAAAAAGTTATCCAGATTCAGCGTAACCTGAACTCTGATATCATGATGGTGCTTGATGAATGCGTAGGTTTTGGTGCTGATAAAGAATACACAGCACGATCTTTGGAAATGACCACTCGCTGGGCTAAGCGCTGTCGTGAAGAATACCCTCGAGGTGCCGGAGACAACCTGCTCTTCGCCATCACACAGGGTGGTTTCCACAAAGATTTACGCGAACGCTCTATTGCACAGTTAACATCTGAAGATTTCGACGGCTTCGCACTGGGCGGTCTTTCTGTTGGTGAAAGCAAAGAAAAGATGATGGAAATCCTTTACCACTCTGCTCCTTTGCTCCCAAGAGAGAAACCACGATACCTTATGGGTGTCGGCACCCCTCTCGACATCATCAACGGCATTAATGCCGGTATTGATATGTTCGACTGCGTTCTGCCGACACGTAACGCCCGTAACGGCACACTGTACACCTCACAGGGTAAAGTCAGCATTAAGCGTAAAGAACACGCGGACGACGAAAGTCCACTTGATCCAAATTGCAACTGTTACACATGTCGCAATTTCTCCCGTGCATACTTACGTCACTTGTATCAGGCAAAAGAGCTGCTCTCTTTCCGCTTGAACTCCATCCATAACCTTACCTACTTCCTCGACACAGTTCGCGGTGCACGTAAGGCTATTCGTGAAGGCAAATTTGCTGAATACAAAAAGTCTTACGAGGCGATTTACCCTAACGAAGTCATCTAACAGCATGTTGTTACACACAACCCTGCTGTAAAATTCATACACTCTTAAAACGCCCTGCTCACCATGAGCAGGGCGTTTTTTTATTTCGTATATGTAAAAATCGATTTTATTTTCACGGAATACTAGATTTTCAACTACTGTGGTGCTTTTTCTGTTGCGTTTTATATCTGCCCACGATAAATAGGAGTCTGCCTCAACATATGGATCTCGGTTGAAGGCAGCAGGAGAGACCGCCTTTTTTTCCCCAAAAAAAGACACGGCGCCGAAGATGTAACTCTTTCAGGCAAAAGGACTGCTGCTCGGACGAGCCTCTGGAGAGACTCCGCAAGGAGCACCGAAGGAGCAAACTGCTTTCCCAGTGCAGTGAAACTCTCAGGTAAAAGGACAGAGTGGACCCATAAAACCAATATTTGGTTTTTTGAATATTGCGTTTTGCCGTCCTCTTTTCCACTTTCCAGTCTCACCGTTTCCATCTAGGCACCGCTTAGCGGGCTGTTTTTTTGCGTCTATGCACTAACAGCCAGCAAACTGGGGAGCATTTGATTACGTTTGTAATCGCCTTGAGCGATACATATATAGGGGAATATAGATTCCCCTCCTGACTGGTTTGTTGTTGTGGTTGCGATGCGCCGGAGCTTTTAGTTCCGGCGCATCTGCATTTTTATAACACCCGCTTTATTCCTATCATATTTCCTTCTCTCCCCCGTCATACGCCTCTCTTGTATATTTGGTATGTTGCAGTAAGAAGAACATTATCATTGCTACACCTGCATAAAAAACGCACTACACTTTCATAGTCCTCTTTTTTGCATTGCAATAGCTGTAGTTATTAATAGTGTTTAGTTTTTATCACTTTTTTCTGCTGTTACCTGCACCCCAAATATAAGAAGTTTTATCTTCACAGGAGCTTACTATGCAGACAGTTTCCTTGAAAAGAAATGGCAAAGAGAATCTTGTATTTACAGGTGAGTTACTTGTGAACCTTGATGATAGAGAAGTAATGGGCGTTACACCAAACTGGTGGGAGCTGAAGTTGTATAAAACTTCTATTGGCAAATTCATCCTCTCCTCCACGTTCCATATCAATTACCCCAACAAACGTACTCTGCACGGGGCACTTAGTTTCGCCGAAGCTGGGCAGCTGCAGCATTACCTCGTGAACGAATGCAACGGGCCTACAAAAATCGCTGATGAGTTTATTAACAGAGCTGCAAAACGCGATAATGCATTTCAAGCTATACTTAATAATCAGAAAGGTGGCACTTCCTACAAACAGTCAGCCACCAAACCGCTCACATCAAAAGCACTCTAATTTTTTTGCATAAAAAAGGTGGAGCGAATCCCCACTGTAAAATCATGACAGCGAATTACTACTTCTGTCTCCGGCAGGCAGGTGCCCTCATCATCTAGAACTCCGATTCGCGAGATCAATTCTTTGATGCACAGCCTCGACGCAATCGACTACACCGTCTGCCCGATACCAACTTACAAAAAAAGGGTGAAGCCTCAGCTTCACCCTTTTTGTATTATCTCAACATATTCTGCCATGTTATATGGTCAGCGTCATCGCTTTGTCTCAAGTGTACGGAAACAGGAGATCAAAACACACGACATGCTGTAAACGCATTTAAAGCTAGGAACGCATATTCTCAATAATACCGTCCAAGTCCTGAGCAAGCTGCGCAACGACTTCTACCGCAACGGTAGACTCAGTCATAGCGGCGGCTGTCTGCTCAGAAATATCATTAATAACGGTTACAGAACTGTTGATCTGTTCACTCGCTGCTGACTGCTCTTCTGACGCAGTGGCAATAGCGCGAACCTGATCCGCAGTTGCTTCAACCATTTTCATAATCGCTTTTAACGCTTCACCAGAGCGGGTAGCAAGCTCGGTGGAATCACCCACAAGCTCAACAGCCCTTTCTGTCGCTTCAACATTCTGATGTGTACTTGTCTGAATTGCACCTACATACTCAACAACTTCGCGGGTGGCATTCATTGTTTTTTCTGCAAGTTTACGCACTTCATCAGCTACAACAGCAAAACCTCGACCAGCATCACCAGCACGTGCAGCTTCAATAGCCGCGTTCAATGCAAGCAAGTTTGTCTGGTCGGCAATATCTTCAATTACGGTAATAATCTGGCCAATCCCATCTGCGCGGGAACCAAGCACACTCATTTCCTCTTTAAGAGCCTGTGCCTGTTCTGAAACAGCATGAATTTTACTTACAGCCTGATCTACAATCTGTCCGCCTTCCGCTGCCTTTTCCTGCGTTGTTGCAGCAAGTTCAGCAGCATCAGAAGCGTTACGGGCAACCTCAAGAACAGAAGCATTCATTTGCGTCATTGCACTTGCGGATTCGCCTGTAAGTTTCTGCTGCTCATCAGCGCCATTGCTGGACTGACGAATCTGCGCGGCAAGCTCTTCAGAAGCAGATGATACCTGCTCAGAAATAGCCCGTGCAGACTGCGCGGCATGAGTAATCTTTTCGTTCTGTTCTTCCACTCTGCTTTGCTGTCTGCGCATACTTGTCATGTCCGTAATCATTACGAACACACCAAGCATTTTGCCATCTAAATCATAGATAGGCGCAGCATCAAAAATAAGGGTAAGTTGATCACTCGCAAAGTTTTCCAAAACGCCTTCATTACCTGTGGAAGGTCGACGCGACGTAATCACATCTTCAATAATCCGGTCACAACAAGGGTCATTTACAATGAATTCAGAAACCGGCACGCCTTTGTACTCTATTGGTGTTCCGGCGATTCCCATAAGGGTAATTGCTTCCTGATTTGTAGAAGTAACCTTGCGGTCGACATCACAAATAAGAATTGGCGCGGTCATACCCCGTAAGACACCTTTGGAGAAGCCTAGCTCAATCTTAAGTTTTTCAACCATCGAACCAAGGTTTTTAGACAAATTGCCAAGTTCATCTTCGCTTTCAACCAAAAAATGCGCATTAAAATCACCATTTGTAATGGCGTCTGATGCAGCAGTAATTTGTTCAATTGGTTTGATAACGACTTTGCGAATAAAGAACACGACACTAAGTACAAGCACAATCAATCCGGCAAGAGAGATTGCCATGTTCTCATACATCTGGAAGGCAATGGTACCCATCGTACCGGAAATGTCTTTTGTGATGACCAGCTGCCCGAGAATAGGCTTGGATGCACCATGACAGTGCCTACAGGAAGGAGCATTCGGAATTGAGATTACTCTGACAAAAACGGGACTGTCGCCACCGCTTACAATCAGATTTTCTTTTATTGGTTCTTGCAATGCCCGTTTGGACACATCCGCAAAACCGTCGATCGGTAACAGACCTGCAATCTGCTTATCAACGTTAACATCTTGCGTTGAATACGTTACTTCGCCAGCATAATCGGCAAGATGAATTTTCATGCCCGGGTATTCATTCCTAAGTCGGATGAACTCCTCGGTTGTCCCTTCATCATCACCTACAACCATTGGGCGCTCTATCGCTTCCTGCACCAGTTGCGATGTCTGCGTCAAAGACTCACTAAGCTGCTCCAGCATTCCTTTACGCTGAAGGAATGTTGAAGTGCCAATGAGTATTGAGAACACAACAAACGAAATGATGGTGATTAAGACCGTAATCTTAGCACCTAAAGAAGTCCGTATCGCCATTATGTCCTCCTAGTGTGCACCACTGTTTACAAGCGGTTTGAATCCAAAATCGTTAACACGGGCTGCACTGTGGCAAACCACGCATTCTTTTGGTTCAGGTTTACGCTTGATCAAATCAGGATCGCCATCTTCAGCATGTGCCGCACCAGGTCCATGACAAGTTTCACACCCAACATCTGATAGTTCCGGAGTCTCTTCGTAGCTAACAAATCCCCCATTTTTGTAACCAGTAGTGTGGCATTCGTAGCATTCTTGTTGCTCTGCCGGTGTAAGCTTTGGCGCCATTACTGCAATACTCTCCCAAGATTTTGCTTTCTTAGAATGTTGCATAAAACGCCCGTGTTCTGTTTCGTGACATTCACCACACGCAGCAGATCCCACATACTTCGCTGCGAAAGTAATACACGGCACGCACAGAACCAATACGAGAGCAACTAGAAAGACTCTCTGGTTTTGCATAATTTTCTTCTCCCTTTTTGGAAGAGCATCAGCGTATTTTCCCTATACGCTTGCCCGAACACTCTTCACGACAACCACCCTCGTGTTTCTTTTTCAAGAAAACTCTACTTCCTCCATCGGTTTTTATTACTCATTCTTTAATTTTTACCTAAGGGACGGTACTGATACACCACAACTGTTTGAGCATTCAACATTAATTCGAACACACAACATCCTTTTATTATTAGATAAAAAAGACAAATGCAAACTAATTAGTATAACGGACACACTGTATATACGTAACCATATACTTACATGAACGCCAATACACATTTAAACCGCATCTACACAGTAAGAATATACATTTTCAATATCATATGTTCTTGCCGCGCTCGCATATTACACTACTAGTGGAATGAACAGCACGCTTACTTATACAATTTTACATAGAAACATTATTCATCTTATTGCGGAGATTATGTAATGGTTCAAGATTATAAAACTTCTCATTTCCGTTCGTTACGAAATATCTTGCTTGTTATACTCTGTATAACTTTTGCAATAGGTGCTTGGCGGATTTTAGTAGATACTACACCCGACGACATTCCAACCGCAGAGAAGGTATTTACCGAAGAAAAGAACATAGAAAAATGATCAATATTCTATAGAATTACGTTATATACATTGCTTTTTCCCTACAGGAGCAATCGGAGGGATTAATGCCTACAATTGAAGAAGCTTTATACATAAAACTTGAAGCCAGTGATCCAACTATTGCAGGCGCTCTTCATAATATGCTGTGTGAAATACCTTTCACACATCTTTTAAACACACTTCAGCTTACAAAGCCGGAAGTCCTTGTTATCGGCTGCACTACCTATACTGAAGAAATAAGAGAGCGTATTCTTGAAGCAAAAAGACATAATTACGGCGCAGTGTTTGTTTGTGCATCGCAATATACAGATTCTCATAAACACCAAGCATTAGTAGCAGGCGCACGAGATTTTTTTAGTTATCCTCTGAGTAAATTAATTTTACAACGGGCTTTGGAAGATTACGTGACAAGCCGTTCAGTTGATCCGAGTAAAAAGAATCGCCCCAAAGTTATCGCAGTCATGGGCGCACGTGGCGGCTCCGGAACAACGTCTGTGGCGGTAAACTTGGCAGCATGCTTTGCACAAGATGGGAAGCGGGTCGGCTTGCTCGATTTTTCAAGACCATACGGAGATGTCGCTACATTTCTGAATACTCCTTCGAAGCGTGACAGACGCCACGCCGCAAAAGATCTCGGTCTAATGAATGCCTCATACATGAAGAGTGCTATGTATCATCACAGCAGCGGCATTTTAGCCCTAGTAGCACCGGAAGTGACCATGGGGACGGGAAGTGTGGTTCCTGAAACTGTTTCTGCTATGCTTATTGCAGCAGCAGATGCATTTGGAACAATTGTTATTGATATGGGCAGCCGTGTGGATGCTGCACTCTACAGAGTAATGGAAATGGCAGACGACAGCCTGCTTGTAACCATGCCTACAAAGCCATGCATGGGAAGCGCTAAGCGGTTTGTAGAGACTATCACAGCAGGCGGTTTTGAAAACTTCTGTAAACTTTCGCTTGTGCTTACCGGCTGTGTGTCCGGCAACACTCTCTCTAAATTTGAAATAGAAAAGACCATCGGCGTTGACTGCATCACGTGTTTACCGGAAGACCAGAAAGGCACATTCATCGCAATTAACGATGGAACGCCCTACTGCCATTTATTTCCGGAATCTACACTCACAAGCAGCCTTAAAGAGCTTGCAGCACTGTTACGCCAACATGAATGTCCGGATGAAGAATACTATTATGACGATTATTAGAGCATTCAACTATAGCGTTACCACAGACTGGCTACATATCTAGCCAGTCTTTCTTTTGAGCATCGTACTCTGCATATCAGGATTCTGCGCAATATCCCGTAAAATGCAAAGTCCCTTTTCCAACTCACTAATATGTTCCATGCCGGTCAACCCGACACGTAGTGCTCTCGGCGCTTCAGCGTCACCAACAATAAATTTTTCTGCGCTAAAGACATTCACCCCGGCCTTGCGAGCCGCAGCTTCAAACGTCTGCCCGCACCAAGGTTCCGGCAGTTCCCACCAACAAAAAAAGTCTGTTCCCGACATATGTAGCGTTCCGCAATTCAATATCTGCCGCACAAGCGCACTACGTCGCCTAGCTTCAGCACGTTTGCGTTCTCTGGCGGCAATCATATCGCCATCAGCAATCCATTTTGTAATAATTTCAACATTCAGCGGAGGCACCATCCACATGCTATTTAACACACTCTGTGCAAAGACTTCTCTCAGATGCTTCGGGACGCACATGAAACCGACGCGCAATCCGGCACCGATCATCTTTGAAACGCCCGCTATAAAAATACTTTGATCGGGAAGCATTGACGACAGAGGCACCAGATCACCGTCATACAAAAATGCATACGCATCATCTTCAATAACAGTCAGAGCATTCTTTTTCGCAACAGCAGCAAGAGCAACTTTCCGTTCATGCGATAAGCAGCAGACAGTTGGGTTTTGTACGTGAGGCAGCAAATACAAGCCTTTCACTTCCCGTTGGCGGCAAACAGTATCCAAAGACTCTGGAATCATCCCACCTTCATCCATCGCGACCGGACACAAACGAATCCCGAGACTTGCAGCGAGAGATTTGAAACCGGGATAGGTCAATGCATCCGTTGCTATTCTATCACCCGGTTTAAACATGGCTGAGAGTGCGGTAGAAAGTGCATGCTGAGAACCGGCCGTGACAATAATATCATCTGCCGTGGCTGGCATTCCATACATATGAATAAGGTGCGCCCCTATTTCTCTATGCTCTGGCAGCCCGCGCGGGTCTGAATATCGCAGAAAAGTTTCCGGATTCTTACGACGACTGATGGTCTTCAAGGCAATGCTCAAATCTGGATCAAGATGCGGCATTGGCGTAGCCAGCCCCATTTCAATAAGTCCCGGAGAAAATGGCTCGAAAGAAACCATGGCAGATGGTGTGGTGGCATCAACCGCCACAAACGTACCGCGCCCCACAGTGCTTGCAACCAAGCCTCGGCGTTCTGCTTCTAAATACCCACGTGTAATCGTTGAGACGTTCACAGAAAGATCGTCAGCCAAATTTCGATGGGTCGGCAAACGCGTTCCCGGCTGTAACGTTCCTGCATACACATCTCGCTCAATTGCATCCGCAAGCGCCAGATACAAAGGCGTGTCCTCTGCTTCAATAAATGGTGTCCACTTTGTCATGCATACAATATTAGCGTTGACATTCACACAATGTCAATTCTATGGGTACAATCAGAACGGTAGCCCTCATACAATTTTGTGCGCACAAAAGTATCACGCTACCATCTTATGAAATTACAGCTAACCTTGCAGAGAATTACAGGGTCAATTTTTAAGGAGCATTCCATGGCAGAACTGCTTATACCGTTCGCTATTTTTATTGTTGCAATGACAGGTACACCGGGGCCGGGAAATATGACGATGATGGCTATCGGTCAAACAACCGGATTTAGAACTGCTGTTCCGTTTCTTATCGGAACGACAATAGGTTTTGCGGCGCTTAACTTACTCGTATCGTTAGGACTTGGAGAGGCATTTAAACAATGGGGATGGCTTGCGTTGCTACTAAAGTTCGGAGGCGCCGCATATATTCTGTATCTTGCATACAAGCTCTTTAAGCTACAGGCAGCACCACCCGAGACTATAAAACAATTTACCATCGGCGAAGGACTGCTCTTGCATCCCCTCAGCCCCAAGAGTTGGGCTATGTCCATTGCAGCATACAGCCAGTTTTTTGCATTGCTTCCTGTTACAGCAGAAACAACTGCTCTGTTCGTTTTTCCCTTTATGGTAGGACAATTCACTTTCCATTCCATGTGGTGCGGGCTTGGTGCGGGACTCTACACTTCATTAAAAAATCCCCAAATGCGCCTTATGGTAAATTCTTCACTTGTTATACTTATGCTCGGTGCTACGCTGTATGCACTGGCTACGTAACCAATTCCATTCGTAACCATGGGTTGCGGGTTATCATATGGTAAGAAAGACAAAATAATACTCTTCGCAAGCAAGAGTCTTACACTCTTAAAAAGAAAGCTAAGACACCCAATTTATGACAATAATATAAAAAGAATCACTTTCTCTTTGTGAAATAAATCTTTATTGGAAAAAAGTTTTTTTCCACTAGACGCCGAACTCACTATCAGATAGATAGCGCGAAATCGGTACGGGAAGCCCAAAAACGGCTGCCTCTTTTTGTAGTTTTTAACCAAGGTTTTTGTATGCAGAATACGTCAATCGCAAATAGACAGATAACGCTTTCCAGTATGGAAGGCATCTTTGCGTGCGTATTCCATGAGCCTTGGACTACGTCCGATTACACGCGGCTGCGATAAGCTGCGACCTCTATTGTTTTTTACAAAGGCTCGGAACATGTGTTCGAGCCTTTTTTTTATGCATTTTATACAGCCCGTCACGACATCCCGCACGCACATGCGGCCTGTCAGGGCAAAACGTTACTTGGCGCACAGAATATCCTAAAGCCGGCCTTACCGGACAACAATCTAAGCTGTAAAACATAAGGAAAGCCCAATGCAGTTTAACCGTCATGCTTTTGCCTACTCCCTTCCGTGGAACATTTTTCTTCTCACCTTTGGTGCGATCATCTTTATCGTTGGATACAACGGCATTGCCGTCCATCACAATTTTATTCCTGCAGGCCTGTATGGCTTCGCTGTTCTCGGAAGCTACGTTAGCGATACTTTCACCACTCCACAGTGGTACCTTATTTTCAACATTCCAATCTTTGTCATTGCCTGGCGCAGCGTCGGCAAACGATTCTTTCTGTTGAACTTGTATTGCATGATACTCGTAACGTTTCTCACACAATATTTCACGCTTGATCTTCATATTCAGGACAGACTGCTTGCATCCATCGCAGCAGGTGTCATCATGGGACTTGGCAGCGGAATCATCCTCCGTTCCTTCGGTGCTGCTGGTGGTTTTGATGTTCTTGCAGTTATTCTGAACCAGAAATACGGATTACGTATCGGAGTTTTCTTCTTCATCATCAACTTAGTTCTTATGGGACTCATTGCAGTTCGCTTCAACCCTGACCTCGTTGTCACCACGATCATCATGCTTTCTCTCAGTTCATATTTAACTGAGTACGCACTCTCAATGTTCAACCAGAAAAAAGCAGTGCGTATTATTTCCTACAAGAACGAAGAGATTATGGCTCAGATGCGCGAAGCACGCCGCCTTAACGGTACGTTGGTATGGGGTACCGGTTCATACTCCGGTAAAGATGTTAGTATGCTGTTCTGCGTTACAGATAACATTCGTATGAAACAGCTGGAGTCGATTGTATTTGATACCGACCCGAATGCAATTTTCATTGTCGAAAATACATTCTCTGTTGTTGGATCAAACTTTAACCCACGCAAAATGTACTAACATTATTTACAATTCGGGTTACGGCTTTTCCTAAAGCAGTAAGCCCCCATCAGGTATCGTAGCGAATTCGCTATCGCCTGATGGGGGCTTTTTTTGCTATGTTCAAAACAACAGACTCACTTTGTCGCCCGCTTGACGAATTTTAAATCATCTGGTGCTGTGCTGTCCATTCAACCTTGGAGAATTTATGTCTAAATTATGTATCTACGCAGTGATACTCAGCATCTTCCTTATTACTTTATCCACCGGATGTGCTGTAAAAGCAAAGGGATCCCATACTATTGAGCATACAATACAACGAGTTAACTAAACACTATTTCATTATGTAGTCTTGAATACTGGATACTCACAGAGTTGCCCAACCCGATTCTTGACAAATTCAGCATTGAAAGCATATTTAGCTAACCAACTAAACGAACACAACAGATGTTTCGTAGGGGGGGTCTCTACATTTTAATCGATTGCTGTTGTCCGTTTTTTCAAAGCTAACAGGGATAGAAAAGGTAAAACGTAACGTTCTTGCCACAGAAATTCTATTTTCTTGTCAACGTGCCAACGTAATAACGGGCAAAGGCGCTGATTAGGCTGTGGAAACACACCCGGGATGACTATGCAAAAAATTACTCAAACTCTGAAAGCGTTATCCGATCAAAACCGACTTCGTATTGTTGCCGCGCTCATGGAGCATGATGAGCTATGCGCCTGCCAGTTTACAGAACTGCTGGGAATAGCCGGAGCCACTGTATCGCGTCATTTGGGCGTACTGCACAATGCAGAACTCGTTCAATTCAGAAAAGAAGGCAGATGGATTTTTTACAGACTCGGAAAAGGAGTAGCGTACTCCAAGCCGCTTCTGGATTGGATTCAAGAACAATCAACAACTTGCACCGAGCTGCAACAAGATCATGACCACCTCCAAAAAATTGTCTCCAGTGCCCCTGCGGATATTTGCCGGAAACAGCGTGGTTCTAGCAATTCAACTTAGGAACAAAAATGAGTGCTAAAGTTACTATTCTTTTTTTATGCACAGGTAACTCCTGCCGTAGTCAAATGGCAGAGGGTTGGGCAAAACACCTCAAAAGCGATGTGCTTAATGCATATTCCGCTGGTATTGAGACGCACGGGCTAAACCCGAATGCTGTAGCTGTAATGAAAGAAGCTGGTGTCGATATTTCCTCTCATAAGTCACAACTGCTTAGTGACTTTGATGACATCGACTTTGACGTGGTTGTTACTGTTTGTGGCCACGCACACGAAACTTGTCCGTACTTTCCAGGTAATGCAAAAGTTGTTCATGTAGGCTTCCCCGATCCCCCTGCACTGGCAAAAGAACTTGCAGCACAGGGTGCTTCCGAAGAAGAACAGCTTGCATGTTACCGTACCGTCCGTGATGAAATCAAAGCGTATGTTGCCACGCTTCCAGAATCTCTCGAACTGTAGCAAAGATCTCAGAGAACGCTGTTCATTAAAAAAATATGCGTTAAATACCAAGTAATTATTATTTTTTCATTTGAACGGCGTGGATCGTAACACAATTGTCACATGCAAAATATACATTGTTTTCCGTCAGCCATTGGCAATTATGGCGACGGCAACTCTATTCTGTGTCTTACAGCATGGTCCAGCAATTACCATGCGCCAAGACAACTGATCGGGACAGGAAGCCTCTCTCTCCCTGTCCCGATCATCTTTTTTTCCTATCACTTCACATTCAGCGCTCTCAGCAACATGTAATCCAAACAACGGGCTACATGTTTTTTTCTGTCCTCACTATATTCTTCCACTTCTTCAATTGGACTAATTTTTCCCATTAGTTAGAACATGAAAAGCAAATACCTATTCTCTACTCCACCAGTCCTTTTTCCACATAGTCGAAAAGAAAAACACAGCAAAGACAAAAACGTTAAAAGTTCGTACAGTTATTTTCTTACAGAATTTTTCCAAGCGAGATGGCTATGAACACATTGATTGATTTTGAAAAGATTACCCAGTTATTTGCTGCTGCTGATACAGAAAACAGAGATTTTCTATACGAATATGAAGTGTACAACCTGTTAGCCAACTCCGGCGCAGAAACACCACCTATTTCTAACTTACTGCCCCGTGGTGCACGTTTTTCCGACGAAGAGCTTATGGCTATTCCGGGTGAAAAAGCTGTTCTCAAAATTGTATCCCCTACTATTATCCATAAGACAGAAGTGGGCGGCGTACGCATTGTTGAAAAACAGCCATCTAAAATCCGCTCTGCTGTTCGCGGTATGCAGTATGAAGTGCCGGAAAACTATGCAGCGTACATCGAACGTAACCCAGACCATGCACCGGAATCCTACAAAGGGTTAAAAGGCGATGCGCTCATTAAAGCCATCAGCCGTGACTTGAAAGGTGTGCTTCAAGTACAATTCATGCCACCGGATTCCAGCGCCTTCGGTAACGAATTAATTGTAGGCCTTCGTCACACCCGCGAGTTCGGTATGGTTATCAGTGCCGGTCTTGGCGGAACAGACACCGAGCTTTACGCAGAACGTTTCCGCAAAGGGCAAGCTATCGTCGCAGCGTCAACAGAGCTCGTCGACGGTGAAGCATTCTTCGCCCTGTTCCGCAAAACTATTTCATACCGAAAACTTGCCGGTCTCACACGCGGTCAGCGCCGCATTGTTACAGACGAGCAGCTCATTGAGTGCTTCAGTTCATTCATTGAAATGGGTCGCCACTATTCACCGTCAAACAATGACGCGCCATTCATCATCGAAGAACTGGAAATCAACCCGTTTGCATTCACGGACTACCTTATGGTTCCGCTTGATGGGATGTGCCGTTTCGGCAAGGCTGAAAAACGAGCCAACCCGCGCCCGATCAAAAAAATTCATAATCTGCTGCACCCAGAGCGCATTGGAATTATCGGTGTTTCAGCTACACGTCGCAATTTCGGGCGAATCATTCTCGAAAATATTCTCGCAGAAGGCTTCGCCAAAGAAAACGTAACCCTCATCAGAGACGGCATAGACGAAATCGATGGCGTACGTTGCGTTCCCAACCTTGCCAGCCTTGATCACAAGCTTGATCTTTTTGTCGTAGCGGTTTCCGCAGCACAAGTTCCGAAACTTGTAGACGAGATCATCGATCTGGATGCTGCCCAGAGTGTTATGCTCATACCCGGTGGTATGGGTGAAACCGAAGACAGCCAGATACAAGCCGCAAAGCTCATTGCTCACATTGACGCCACACACGCCAAGAAAGACGGCGGGCCTGTGTTCCTCGGTGCGAACTGCATGGGTGTTGTGTCGCATCCCGGCTCCTACGACACATGGTTTATTCCAGAAGAAAAACTGCCGAAGAACCGAACAGCAACACCGCACCGCGCTGCACTTATCAGCCAGAGTGGCGCATTCATGCTCCACCGTTACAGCCAGAGTCCAGAGCTGCATCCAAGCTACATGGTCTCCATGGGCAACCAGACAGATCTCACCCTTGGTGACATGGTTCGATATTTCAAAGACGCAGACAACGTAGATGTAATCGCCGTATACGCTGAAGGATTCAGCGATCTCGACGGTCTCGAATTCTGCAAAGCTATTCGCGAAGCTATCCATAACGGAAAAGAAGTTGTCTTCTACAAAGCAGGCCGTACTCCTGAAGGCAAAACAGCCACAAGTGGTCACACAGCATCACTCGCAGGTGATTACATGGTATGCGAAAGCTGCGTACGTCAGGCTGGTGCCATCGTCGCCAGAAGTTTTCAAGAATTTCAGGATCTCTTCCTGCTTGCAGAAATGTTGCATGACAAAAAAATTGCTGGCAACCGCCTCGCCGCCGTCAGCGGTGCAGGGTTCGAAGCTGTAGGTATGGCTGATTCCATCCAATCCGACGATTTTCAAATGGATCTAGCCCATTTCAGTTCTGAGACAAAGCAAGCCATTGCCGCAACACTCGATGCAAACCGTCTGCAATCGCTCGTAACAATCCAGAACCCACTCGATCTCACACCAACAGCAAACGATGCGCTCCACACAAGCGCCGTGCAAACTCTCGTAGAAGATTCAGCAGTCGATTCCGTAATCGTTGGACTCGATCCTTTATCACCTGCAATGCACACACTAGCAGAGCCAACCCCACCAGCATTCTCCATGGATGATCCTAGCTCCATAGCAAACCTGCTCGTGGAAGTTGCTAGAAATTCATCCAAGCCAATCATCGGCGTCATCGATGGTGGCAGGCTCTACGATCCGTTACGTGACCATTTCTTACAAAACAACGTGCCTGTCTTCGCTGTGTGTGATCGTGCCGTAGCTGCACTCGCGCTCTACTCCGAAGCTCGGCTCCGTGTTGAAGAAATTAGGGCTACTAACGAACATTTTTAATTAGGCTTTCATTGTCTTCGACGGCAGGGGTCTGCGACGACTTTTTCTTTTGCTCCGACGGCGCTTGCCAGCGAGGCTTTAAGAACCTTTTGCAAAAGGTTCTTAAAAATCTCCAAAAACTTTTATCTGCGAGGGAAGCACGTCTTTTACGTAACCTCGCGGCTTATGCATCATTACCTTTCGTGAAATAGAAAGGGCTGTCCTAGTTATCTAGGACAGCCCTTTTTTTATTATTTAAGTCAGTGGAGCTAAGCCGCGTGAGAAATTTATTAACGAGCGTTCTTCGCATAATAAAAAGTTTGAAGGGGGGTCTGGGGGGAAACTTGCAAAGTTTCCAGCCCAGCCGTCGGAGACAAGAAAAAAAAGCGTAGCAGACAAGCACCGCGGGTTTGCCAAAGGCATCCCGTTAGTAAACGTCGCCGAAAGGCTTACCTGAACAAACAGCATACGCTGTCCTTGTTACTTTCTGCGTCGTCTGTTGTTCACACAAAGTACGTGATACTTGCCGTCTTTAACTTCGGCCCCTTCTGTTACATGTTCAAAACCGGGGAACGCGTTGTCCCAGTCCTCAAGGTGGTTGAGGTACTGAATAGCAGGACACTTATCTTGCGCTCCGAAGGCCTCGCCGGACATGATCATCGGGATACCTGGAGGATACGGAAGCAGCGAATTAGCTGCTATTCTGTTTCCTAGCTTGTCTGATGCGACTAGTTCAACTTCTTGCTGTACGATTTTCTCGTAAGCATCGCGAGGCTTCATGAACGCAGTGAAACTGCTGGTGAAGGCTTTGTCTAAGGCAAGATGCATTTCACTTGATTTTAAAAACGCGAACATTCTGTCACCAAGGGCTTTCAGGGTAACGCCTTCGTATTTTTCTGGATTAGCATTGTAAAGATCTGGTAGCACGTCGCGCACAGTGTCACCGGAATCATAATGCTCTTTGAATCGGATCAGGGTGTTGAGAAGTGTTCCCCATTTGCCACGGGTTATGCCCATTGAGAAAAGGAACATAATCTGAAAATCTGTTGTACGGGTCGGCACTATTCCGAATCGGGTGAGATACTGCGTTACGAGTGCTGCGGGCACACCGTCTGGGAGTAATTTTCCGTCATCGCCCATACCGGGAGTAAGGATACTGACTTTTATCGGATCAAGCATGCACCAGTTGTCTTCTTCCAGCTCGAAGCCGTGCCATGCTTCGTCAGGCTTAAGCCGCCAGCAATCCTGATTTTTAGTCAGCACTTCTACTGGGGCATCTTCAAAGAGAACCCATTCTTTTTCGCCTTGCTCTGTTACTTCCACATACTCTGGATTCCACGGTTTAAAGAACCAATCTTTGTGATTTGCGTGTTCACGCCAAAGTCGTGCAATTGCTCGGCGAAAATCTACTGCTTCCTGTATGACTTCCTGCGTAAGGGACTCTCCGCTTTCACCGGACATCATTGCAGCAGTAATATCGTTTGATGCAACTATTGAATACAGAGGCGATGTTGTGGTGTGCATCATGTACGCTTGGTTGAACATGTCGGGATCAACTTTTTTACGTCCTTCGCGTACATGAATGTAGGAAGACTGGGAAAGTCCGTTAAGAAGTTTGTGCGTGGAGTGAGTGGCGAATATGGTTGCTCCGTCGTGTTCATCCGGATTGCCGTTCATGGCGAAATGGTCTGTGTACATAGCATTAAAGCGTGCGTAGCCGTACCATGCTTCATCAAAGTGAATTACATCCGCCGATTCTTCCAGCCGCTCTTTTGCTTTTTTTGCGTTGTAACATAATCCGTCATAGGTGCAGTTGGTTACAACAGCGTAAACAGGTTCGCACTGGCTGCATCGACCATTTAACTGCTTTACAAGGGCTGATTCTTTTACAGCCTTGGCTATGGCTTCTGGCTGCATATCTGCGGCATGGATAGGTCCAATTATGCCGTACCTATTGCGTGTTGGAACCATGTATACAGGAATTGCGCCTGTGAGGATTAGCCCCTGCTCAATAGATTTATGGCAGTTTCGGTCAATAAGCACGATGTCGTCATGGGTGATACACGACTGCATAATAGTTCTGTTGGAACCGGAACTCCCTACGACTACGTTGTAGGTTTGATGCGCACCAAACACACGGGCTGCGAAGCGTTCGCTGTCTCCAAAAGCACCGGTATGATCAAGAAGGGAACCGAGCGAGGCTCGTTCTATACCCATATCTGTGCGGAATAAATTTTCGCCGTAATAATCAAAAAATGCTCTACCCACGGCTGATTTTGTAAACCCTATCCCCCCTTGGTGTCCGGGTGCCGCCCATGAGTATTCTTTTATGGCTCCGTATCGCATAAGTGCGTCCATAAGTGGCGGCAACATTTGGTTACGATACCGACGGATAGCTGCTTCGATACGTCCAGCAATAAAGTCTGCCGTGTCTTCTACAATCCATACAAACTCATCCACCATCTCCATCAGGTGGCTGGACATGGCGCGAGTTGTTTTCTCACGCTCAGCAATAAGGAACACAGGAACATTAACCTGCCTGCTGTGCAGTTTGCGAATCAATCGCTCTGCCTGCTGATATTCATCATCGTTCTCGTTATGCATATTGGCACTGAGTAACAAACAATCAACAGGAGTATTTGCTTGTAGAATTATGCTGGCATCGCAAAAACTGTAGGAACGGGTAATGCGCACGTTCTGTTTTTCCAACTCCTGCATAAGCCTATGCACGGCATTATTCACATACGTTTCTGCCTGCGTTGTTTCGTCCTCTGCCACTAATACATGAAAGTCTGCCACTGACATGCACTGCTCCTTACTACTGTTTGCACCCATTATTTACCGTACCCGCTACCAAAGAACACTGCCGCGATTATTGCTATCCCCACCACAAAAATCGCACCTGCTTTCTCCCACCCAACAAACAGGGCAACATGCCCCTGCTCTCGTTTTGCTTTCCAGAAAACAAATAATCCTGAGGCAAAGAAAATGCTGGAGAGCAACAAAAATTTAGGCGTCGCAGCGTACAAAAGCCACAACGCATAGACTGCGGCAAACCCGCCTGCAAATAGCGCCATCCCTTTAGAAACAGGTTGGTCTTTCGGATATTCTCCAGCCATACAGAGTTTACCCAAGTACACCGCGCTTACAAAATATGGATAAAGAATCATGACGCCTGTAATATCCAACAGGAACAACCATGCATTGTTAGCGAAAAGCACAACAAGCATGGTCAGCTGCATACAAGCACTTGTTATCAGAAGAGAAAAATATGGAGATTCGTGTCGATTTTCTTTCGCAAATATCTTTGGAAAAACACCGTCTTTGGCGGCAACGTGCGGCACTTCCGCCACCATAATCGTCCACGACAACCAGCTACCTAACAATGCGATTATTACACCAAGGTTGATGAGGGATGCTCCCCATGTGCCCACTAATTTTTCCAAGACATATGCAGCGGAAGGATTTGGAAGCTTCGCAAGTTCTGCCTGCGTTAAAAATCCATACGGAAGAAGGGAAATTAGTACGTACAGACAGAGACATAGGAGTAGACTCAAAATAGTGGCCCTGCCAACGTCGTCAGCATTTTTTGCTCTGCCTGAAACAACAACAGCACCTTCAATACCGATAAATGCCCAGAGTGTAACAAGCATTGTACTTTTAAGCTGTTTGCCTAAACCACCCAGCCCTGCGGAGGCGTTTCCCCAAAAATCCAGCGTAAAATGTTCTGCAGAAAAGAAGATTGCGACTATTCCCACAAACAACAGCAACGGCAGCAACTTGGCGACCGTTGTAATAATATTAAGCACGTTTGCTGCGGAAACACCGAACAAGCAAATAATGCACATGCTCCAGATAAGAAAAGAACCACCGATGAATGCTTGAAGCTGCGCACTAACCATCTCCGGTGGAAAAAAGTAGGCAACAGCATCCATAGTAAGGACCGCATAGCCAACGTTACCAAATACTGCACTCAGCCAGTATCCCCATGCCATTTCGAACCCGACAAAGTCGCCGAACCCTTCACGTGCATAAGCATAAATACCGGAATCAAGATCCGGCCGAGCATCCGATAACGCGCGAAACGAAGTAGCAAGAAAATACATACCAAGCCCTGTAAGCACCCAAGCCAGCATTACAGCACCGGCTGCTGCCCCTTCAGACATATTTGACGGTAAGTTATAGATCCCTCCGCCAATCATGGCACTCACTACAATGGCTATCAGCCCAACCAAGCCCAGCTTCTTTTCTCGCTCTGCCATCATGTTCCTCGCTGTATGCTGTGACATTTTTTTCAACTATATCTGTACTATTCAGCAACACAGCCCATTACAAAGAAATGATTTATCGCAACCTAGTAAATATATTTTGATTTTCAAATAACAACTTGATTAACCAATCAATAAGCATGTGACTTTATTGCAACAATTTAGTGCCAAACAGTGATGCAGTTAATTTGTCTGGAGATAACTCATAAGCTATGAAAGATAATCGCAGTGAATGTCTTAGCGTTGTTCCGGTCACAGTCGCACTAACCCGGCGACGGTACCTCCCAGAGATGAATTCTTTTAAATTAAGTGTAATTCATCCCTAAAAAAATCCGGAACGTACCCCACGCACTTTAGAGACAAACAAGACAGAAAAACCCACCTGGCAGCAAGTGGGTTTTTTCTATGTGGAATAAATAGAATACATGGCGTCTTCATCTAATTGTTTGAAAGATGTTCCCGATACTACATCAGATTTCGTAAAGCGTGCAACAATGCATAGCGATAAGACTCTTCACGCTATTAGCATCTGGTAATTCCATAGCTTCCAAAGCAAGCTCTTTGGCTTCAGATGTCACAATTGTTCGGATTAAATCCTTGGTTTGCTCAAGAGATGCTGCGGATACTGCAAGGGAGTCTATCCCCAGACCAACAAGAACAAATACTGCCTGCAAGTTGCTGGTTATATCTCCGCCCACACTCACTGGGATATCTGCTTCATGCGCAATTCGGATGATATCACGTACAATTCGCAATATGGCAGGATGCAGTTCGGTGTATTCTGTTCCCAGCACAGAATTTTTAGTATCATACACCATGACATAGCGTGCCAGATCATCCCCTCCCAATACAAAGAAATCTGCCTCGCGCGCCAACTGATCCGCCAGAAAAACTGATGACGGAACCTCGATAACAACGCCGACTTCAACATTTGCCACACAGGGAATAGAAGCTTTTTTCAACATTGCACGCGCTTCATTTATTACACCGTACACTTCGCGAAGTTCTGTAAGTTGAGAGACCATTGGTAGCAAAATTTTTATAGGATATTCTGCCGCAGTTCTGAGAAGCGCCTTAATCTGCAACAAGAACAGGTTCCTATGCGCGAGACTGAACCGTACACCGCGTTTATCGAAGCAAACATTTCGCTCTGTTGATGTTTTTTCCAGATATGGCAAAATATTTTCCCCACCTAAGTCTGCCGTAGAAATAACAAGTGGTTCACCATTCAGCAAAGCGGCTGCTGTTGAATACGCGGTATACTGTTCTTCCTCAGAAGGCTCGCTGTCTCTATTTAAATACAAATACTCTGTGCGCAAAATTCCAATACCGTCTGCGCCAGCCTGCATTGCATCCGCTATGCTCTCTGCCGATTTAACATTCACCTCTACTCGTACGCTCTTACCGTCACGGGTTACAGCAGGTTCTCCTGCTTTAGATCGAACATCCCGCAAGTGATCATCCCACTGAGCACGCAACATTTCCAAAGCTCTACGCTGTCTGGAATCAGGAGAAATCCAAACTTCTCCTGTTGAGCCGTTAAGACCGATGATATCCCCGTCCAGCAGTGGGCGAATTAAGGTTTTAACTCCGGCAACAGCAGGAATTTTTAAAGCACGAGCAAAAACAGCAACGTGAGACGTTGCACCGCCTTCCTGTGTAACAATTCCCAGCACTTTATTCTTATCCAGATTAACCATATCTGAAGGCCCAAGATCAGTTGCGACAAGAATCGCCGGTTCGTCTAACTGAGGGCCACGAAATTCTTCTTCTGTTAATGCCCTAAGGACACGAGTACCAACATCAAGCACATCCGCGGCTCTGCCGCGAACATATTCATTCTGCAAAGTGCGGTAGCGCTCCATGGTCTTTTCTATTGTTTCCGCCCATGCGGACTCTGCATTGTATCTCGACTTTGTAATAAAATCATGCGCTGAACACGTAATGTACGGGTCATCCAGCAGCATACTATGCAACGCAAAAAATTCAGCTTCCTCGGCCGAGTCCACATTACCGGAAGTCATATGTTCCAGTTCAGACAGCTCAATACGCGCCATTGCAATGGCTTCTGCCAGACGCACCATTTGGTTTTCAGCATCCGCAACTATCTTTCGTTCAATTTTCGGAAATTCAGGGCGATACCAGACAATAGGTCCGAGGGCACTTCCCGGTGCCGCCGCAATACCACCTTCCAACATATTTTTTCCCTGTAAGCGAAAATCAGGTTTATCCACATCACCAAAGTTCTCACTGGCAAGCGCCAGTAAAGCAGAAAGAGCGTCTTTTGCATCTGCCCCGACTGCGCGGAATTGAATACTTTCACCCTTCTGTACAGTCAGCATTGTCATCTGGTTCAATGAACGAGCATTGGCGCTGTCAGCTCCTCGTATAAGCCAGACATCCGCAATATACCCGCCAAGCGTCCCTGCAACACGGGCAGCTGGACGTGCGTGCAGTCCAAGCTGATTCGGGACTATTAATGAAATTTCTTCGCTCCTATCTCTTGACGGCGGAATGTCAGTATTTCTTGTCGCAGCATAAAGCCCAACGTCTTCCACACCAAGGCGCTTTGCTTTTGTGCGGTTAATTGCTCCTACTTCCTCAAGTATGGTTGTAACCCCAGCCCCCAAGGACGCTTGAACAGTCGCAGCCAAAGCCCCTTCCACAAATGGTGCAGGGCTTAAAAAAACATTATGTTGTTCTTTTTCTGATAAAAGATCGAAGGCAGTTTCTGCGCTGATCAAAGCACTGCCAAAGTCCATGAGCACAATAACACCGTCCCCTTGCTCTGCTTCTTTGATAGCATGGAGAATTCTGATGGGATTTGTGCCTATGGGATTCTCGTCATCACCCGTTCCAGCAGCCACAACCACAGGAAGCACATCTTGTGTCATCTGACTGATGATGGCCTGAATCCCTTCTACCAAAAGGATACTGTGAGAAACTAAAACAATACCAACCATATATTTACTCTCTTATACTCTCGTACAATGCAGTAATAAGATAATACGATGAAGTTGCTCCCGGGTCCTGATGCCCGATACTCCGTTCTCCAAGATAACTTGCCCGCCCCTTTAATGCCAGCATTGGAATGGTCGCCTTCATCCCTAATTCTGCCGCTTTTACGCAACCCTCTAAAATTTTATCTAAACCCATTCCCGCTTCTAAACATTTTTTATATTCGCGTAGCACCGGAGCCCACACATCATACATGGTTTTCTCGTTCTCCTCCGTTCTACCGCGCATGACCAGCCCTGCAACTCCTACATCAAAAAACGCCAGAAGCCCTGCCGCATCAAGCGCCTCAGAATCGCCAACGGTTGCTGCGCCCTTCAAAAACAAGGTGCCGTACAAAGGTCCACTTGCGCCGCCAATATTGGAAAGTAACACCATACCTGCGCGTCTGAGTATTTCGCCCAAACACAAATGTTCAATTTCCGGAATGTCCCGAACAAGAGCGCTAAACCCTCTATCCATATTAATTCCGTGGTCACCGTCCCCAATGGCAGCATCAAGCATATGCAGTTCGTTCTTATTTTCAGCCATATAATGAGCTGCTTTTTCGAACCAGAGTAAGGCCGTCACGTTAGTCAGCATTCTTTTCCTCATCTGCTGCTATTTCACTGGTGCATTCCGGAGTACAGAACCCGGGGGTAACAACCCGTGCGTCCCAAAATTTCACCATTTCATCATCAGCCCGAAGCATGCTGATAGAGCACCCCTGCATTTCCAATGATGAAATATATGTTCCGACCAAATTCCGTTTAATACGCACTCCGCGCTTGTCACACATGGAAGCAAGTTTTCGATACACCCCATACAATTCGCCCAACGGTGTTCCGCCCATACCATTCACCAAAACAATAAATTCATCACTGTCTGTAAAGGGTTCGCTTACAAGCTGCACTTCTTCCCACAGTCCTGAAGCTAAGTTCATCTCACGGACAACGCGTACATATTCAGGATCTGAAAAAATATGCTCAACCAGTATTTCCACCAGCTCATCCACAGGCGCCATAGGGATACGCTCCACCCCCGGTTCGCCATGGATACCAATACCTATTTCAACTTCGTCATGATCTAAAAGAAATGTCGGAGCCCCTATTTCCGGAACAATACACGAACTCAAAGCAACCCCCATAGAACGCCCGTTAACGTTCACACGGCGGCACAAGTCAGCGCATTCTTCAAGATTGTATCCTGCCTGAGCAGCAGCGCCACCAATCTTTTCCGCAAACACAGTCACGCCAACCCCGCGCCTGCCAGCAGTATGCCCGCCGCCTTTTACAGCCACATCGTCATCAATCAAAATGCATTGAACCTGTATTCCGTCCATCGAGCAAAGCTCAGCAGCAGTCTCAAAATTGAGCACATCGCCCGTATAATTTTTTACCAGAAACAACACTCCAGCGCCGCGGTGCACTTTCTTCGCGCATTCATAAATTTGATCAGGTGTCGGTGATGTAAAGACCTCCCCCGGACATGCGCCATCAAGCATTCCATATCCCACATACCCACAATGTAACGGAGCATGACCGCTGCCGCCGCCGGAAACAATCGCGACTTTCCCATCAGGAATATTTTTTCTACACACGTATCGAGGGTTCACATTCAAATGAAGTTCAGGATGTGCGGCAGCCAGCCCCTGCAACTGTTCATCCACAGCGTTTTCCGGATCATTAATTAACTTTTTCATCTATCATCTCCGAAGTCGTTAGCTCACTGCTTTCAAGTAACAACCATCAATCCTACCACGAACGGGTGCGCAAAATCGTGGATTATCTGCACCTGTTTTTTTAGGAAGCTTGTTGGCTGTGGCTTTCTTTTTCTTTTTTCTTTTTTCTTTTTTGCCTCCGGCGGCTTAAGAACCCTTTTAAAAAAGGGCTTCTTAAGAATCTCCTAAAACTTTTAACTACGAGCTCTTTCTTTTTTTAAGATCACCTCGCGGCTTAATCCCATTACCTTGCACAAAATAAAAATGGGCTGCCCTTCGTATGAAGGACAGCCCATTTGTTAATTGAAAAATGAAGTATGGTGGAATCGCCCTAAAGTGAGATTTCACCAATAAAGAAGTTAGGAGAATATGAAAAATTTTTATGCTTTTTGAGGTGCGGAGTTGGTCAGATAAACACCTGAAACAACGAGAGAGACACCAACAAGAAGCGACATCGAAAGTGGTTCACCAAGGAAAAACCAACCACAAAGGATAGCTGCTACGGGAACAAAATTAATAAACACGGCAGAGCGCGATGCCCCGATGGTGTTAATAGCTTCATAAAACCACGTAAACCCGATAACTGTGCCGAGTATCCCGAGGTATGCGATACAAATAAAATGATTCACCGTATAGCCGGAGAAATCACTCATCATCCCTTCGTACAGGGCAAACGGCAGCAACATGATTGTACCTGTGATGCAGGAATAAGTGATCGCGGCATGAGGCGTTAAAAACCCCATCATTCGCTTTCCAAGCAAGGAATACGTGACCCAACTTGCAACACAACCAAAGATTGCAAGGTCGCCACTGGTGAGTCCTCCTGTAAAGAGTGAAATGGGATCACCGCGCGAAATAGCTATGGTTGCACCAGTCACAGAAAGACAAATACCTAGTCCCTTACGAGCAGAAAGTTTTTCGCTAAAAAAAGCTGCTGCCAGTAATGTAATCATTATTGGATTCAAAGAGATAATGACAGCCGCTCTACCCGCTGTCACTGTCTGCAAGCCTGTAAAAAAGAGTGCGTTATATGCGAATACACCAGTTGCACCTAACAAACAGACACCAATCCAACCTTTCCTATCCAGCTTCGGCAAGCCACCTGCACGGTAGCGCATAATCCACATCATACAGATTGATGCTGTTAAGAACCGCAAAAATGCGGCGGAAAAGGCTCCCATTCCATCCGACAGCAGTCTACCTGCGACGAATGTTCCACCCCACAAGAATGCGGTTAGGATTAGTTTTCCGTACACCATCATGTCTGTTTTCTCCCTAAAATATTAAAACATACGCCTCAACAATGGTGCTTTTCGCAACACGCCGGAGGTAATTACCCAACAAAATGCTGTGGTAATAAAAAATACTACTGCTGCTTTTATGTAAATTGACCACGTTACCGTAATTAAACCATACGCTAACCAATAAACGACTAAGGCGTGTAAAAAATAAATTCCGTAAGAATTCTTCGCTGCAGAACGCCAAAAACGTCCACGACCGCTGACCCACGTACTAAATAGCGCACTCCAACCCATAAGCGATGCGATACAATACGTCGCAAAGGAGCAGGCTAGAATAAATTGTTTATTCAACAGCGGCTCAGGGGACGTGGCAAATCCCATTTTGACCAGAAGATATACAGCCATAGTGATCGCAAGAATCGGCAACCATGTGCGCTTGCGGGGGCAATATCCACCTTCAGTAAACCAACCGTATTTCCAAGCCCAAATACCAAGGCTGAAATACAAAACATGCTGAAAAATTCGTTCAGGCTGGAATGAAAGGAAGTAACTGACAAACCAGTAATCCAGAGGCAAAAACTGAATAACTGTGAAGAAACAAGCTGCTGATGCCGCTACAAACACAGGAAAAAACCATAGCGGTGCTATCGCTGGAGTTTGGGTTAACGTGCGCAACGCCGGAATACATTTGCATAAAAAAGTCAGCGCAACAAACATCCAGAAGAGCAAAGCAAGAAACCAGTATACTGAATGTTGAAACGCTTCAGCCCAGAATGCTTCCGTCCAAAAAGAAAAAATTTCTACAGGAAGATTGCGCGTAAAAGGAATCATAAAAGCTGTCGGTGGTGCCAGCAAAAGTATGCCCAGCACCCACGGTACAAATATTCGCCAAGTCTTTTGTCGTAAAAACTCTGTTGCACCATGCCGTTGCAATGACGGTATGGCAAAATACCCAGCAATAAAAAACATGGCAGGCATAATCGGAACATCAATCAGCACAACAAGAAGTGTAAAAAAGATACTGGAAATCGGATTGATTACATACCACCAACTCGGAGCATACAGCATGTAGCAAAGAGACACATGCAACAAAACTACGAGAAAAATGATTGAAGTTCGTAGGTTATCTAAAAAATATAAACGATGTTTCGCCATGCCGATCTCCTCAGTTCTATGTCCTTCCGTGTGCACTCTTCCAATCAGGAAAAAGAAATCTACCTTATTTCCCCATGTCATATAAAAAAATATCGCCTGCCATATCAAGTAGTTTTTAAAAAATTATTTAATGTTTTAAGCAAATTAGATACAAAAACTGCATTTTATTGTTTCACAAAAAAAAACCGTGCTCTGCTTTTGAAAATGCAGAGCACGGAAATAAAACAATCTTTGTACTACACAGAAAATCAACTCTCACCAATTACAGGGGACAGTATCTCTCTTCATCCACTTCTTCATTTTGAAAAATGAAACAAGGTGATGCGTTAGGAAATAGAATTCTTATGCAAGCGCAGCAAATTGTGTAACAGCACTTTTCAAAATAATGCACGCCATCACAGCAAGCATTCCAAAAAGTACTTTTCGGTACGTAAATTCACCAATTTTAGTAGATGCCATCACACCTAACCGTGCTCCAATCATAACAGCCGGTGCCGCAGCAGCAAAAAGCGTTACCGTCTCTTGGGTCTGGATTCCAGCATACGTCTGCAATGAAATTACAAGAATACCGGAGACAATAAAATAGCTGGCAATACCGGCTTTAACGGTATCTTTTGCCCAGCCCGCAAGAGAGGTGTAGACGATTGTCGGCGGGCCGCCCATTCCGATGGATGAGCTGATTGCAGTGGAACAGAACCCAGCCACAACACCCCATCCTTTATGAACTACTTTTTGGCTTTTGCCTTCAAAAAATAAGCCCCAGATCGCATAGATAAACAGAAAGATGCCCATACCTAACTTCAGGTAATGCGCCGGAAATTCCTGCATCATTGTGATACCTACAATCGCACCTGGAACAGTACCAATGTAGATCGGCTTCAGCCGCTGAAAATCAAGACTCTTACGATACGTCCATGCCATCTGAAGACATAGAATGACGCCTAGAATCGTACAACTGGGCACTGCAAGACGCAGCGGAACCATGGTCGTAATAAGGGGCATGGCAATAAGTGCGGCACCGAATCCCGCAATACCGTTGATGAATCCACCAACACCCCAACACAATGCTACAAAAAGCAAATGTTCCATTATATACTCCGTTGCCCGACACCAGCCGGACAGTTAATGACTGACGGCAATGTGGGCTAAAACGGAGTAAATGTTAAATACTTATTTATGTGCATTGTCATAGGCTGAGCCTATGACACAAAAACACCTCTCCAAATACTTGGACAAGCTTCCATCTGCATTCTATGTAACCAGCAGCTATACGAATTATTATTCAAAACGCACACCACGTGCGCTATTCAAAAAACCCATACATTCCGGGATGGATATGTATCTTATTTTTGCAGCACTTTTCGGCCTTGTTCTCGGCAGCTTCTATTCTGTTTGCGTCAGTCGCTACGGAACAGACAACACTATTTTCAAACCGTCGCGATCCTTTTGTCCACAGTGCGACCATCAACTGACTGTCCTCGAAAACATTCCACTCATAAGTTTTCTCATACAAAAAGGGCGCTGCTCTCTCTGCAAGGCGCGTATTCCAATCTTTTATCCATTAATAGAATTAACCTCTATGTTCTGGGCCGTATTGGCAGCAACTCACGCAACAACATACGCTGAATGGGTAGTACTTCTGGCTATCGGCGGCATATGCATTGTTGCCTCAGCCATTGATCTGCGAACATTTCTCCTGCCGGATATTCTTACATACTCTGGAGCAGCGATTGTTCTGGTAGCAAGTTACGCCGGAATACTTCACGTAGATTTTATGCAATCACTACTCGGAGCGGGTATCGGCGCATTCGCGCTTTGGGCAGTTTCGGCACTATACAAATTGATTCGTAAGATTAATGGCATGGGGCTTGGTGATGTTAAATTTATGTTAATGCTCGGAGCACTCACAGGAATAGGACATCTTTCCATTTTCATTTTTCTGGCGAGCGTTCTTGCACTTATTTTCTGCATCATTTCAACGCGTGGAAAAGCTGGAATGTCGAGAGTATACATTCCCTTTGGCCCCTTCCTCGCTTCCGGAGCGCTCATCACATATCTGTACGGTGATCAGATAGCCTCATTTATCCGCTAAAAAGAAGGGCTGATGAAATAATATTTCATCAGCCCTTCTTACATCTTTTAGTAGTTTTAAACATATTCCCTATGCCTAGCCCCTATATTCACCAAACACTCTATGGTAACAAACAAGTTCATATCATAAAAATTTCATTCAGTTACATCTATACCAATCAGCAGCGAAGAAGATTTTTTGCACCTCTATCTTTTTCGTTGCTCTTGAATACCCTTTGTCGGGTATTCAAAGGCCGAAGACACACCTGCATCCGGTATGTCTACGGCCTGTTTTATTATTTATGACACAAGTAATGGCTATTAAAACCATCCCCTGGAATATCGTGCACTTCAGTAGAACTAAATCCAGCTACGGAACACAGCGCCAACGCTTGTTCTTTACCCCACATCATTCCAAGCCCCATGCCATTATCCACCAGCCCTACCGGCATACAATGCATCAAGCTCACGGTATAAAGAAATGCTCCCATTGGGTGATCTTTATTCTGCGCGATAGAAGAACTTGCAGCAATATCCACCATTGAAAAAACTCCGCCCTGTTTCAACATCATTTGAATATTCTTTAATGCTTCAAAGGGTCGGGTTTGATCGTGGATTGAATCAAAAGCCATTATGTAATCAAACTGCTCGGCTTCGACGGCCTCAGTACCGGCATCCTGTACCATAAACTGAACATTCTTCAGCCCCAGCACTTCTGCACGTTCCTGTGCTTTTTGAACACTTGCCTCTGCTATATCAAAACCCATAAATGTTGAATTAGGATACTCTTTCGCCATGAGATGCAACACAAGGCCATCCGCACAGCCGATATCGCAGACACGAATTCCCTGCTTCAGTCGTTCCACAATTGCACCGTTCTGCACAGAAGGGAGAAACGTATCTACCAAAACCTGCTCATGCTTGGCGTTAGCAAGCTCTTCCATGAATGCATAAAAGGGTTGATACTGCTCATAGCCAACGCCTTCACCTGTTTCCATTCCAGAAACAATTTCGTTGAGCCCGCACTTGGTCAGTAACGGAATCTCCTGCGTATACACGCCGAGGTTGGCGTTGCCACCGCTACGGGTAAGAAGCGGGACATGCTCTTTGGGTAGAAAATAAAGCTCTTCTCCATCCTCTTCTATTACCTCGACAATACCGCCGGTAACCATTACTCCCAGCCATTCCTGCAAGTAACGATCATCAAGTCCGCCTTGCAAGGCAATGGTTTCACATAGAGCTGGTTCATCAAAGGTCGCCAATGCTTCGAACGCACCGGAAGCATACCCAATTCCCATAGCCGTATTCAGTGCACCATAGTTCAGTATATCACACAGTTTCTGACTAAACTGTTCTGTCTTTTCAGCTGAAGTTTCCATTCCGGCCTCTCCTCGTGAATTACTTGGGGGAAATCTGATTACACATCAAACCTGATGACAAAGTCCTGTTGCACAGATCATGAGACGCTGGACAGTGCAGGTACTAGAGAACCCAAGAAAGATGTGTTGGATATGCACGTTTCAATTTTTTTAAAAACACACCGCAATATGAAGGGGTATATTACTATTGTGCGCGCAAAGCATTTCGTTATCACCTCTAACCTGCTTACTCAACACACCACATTTACAGAATAAAAATAGATATCCCATCCGACCTCAATTTTTCTCATGAAGACGATAAGAATTATGAAATAGTTTGAACAGCTATTTACATATATACATGTAGTAAGAAGGTCGTGCTTAAATTGTCTACTGCACAACGACACTTTACTGCTCAACTCAATTGCACAATGAAAACTTTTACGTATGCTTTTCATTCGCACAACCACTAATTAAGCGTTCCATTCTCAGCACATACTCTTCTTACACTCTATTGATATGGAGATAGATGACACACTTGTCATAACAGTTTCTATATCCAGTAATAATTGTTTCAAAAGGATTCATCGGTGACAACAGCCTCAGCATACATAAGACTCTTTCCGTTTCTCAGCTGGTTACAGAATTTCTCTAAGGAGACGTTTAAACTGGACTTAAATGCGGGATTAAGTGGAGCCATTATTGTGCTTCCTCAGGGGGTCGCATTTGCTGCAATTGCTGGGCTTCCTCCAGAATTTGGATTGTACTCTGCAATTGTGCCCGCAATAGTTGCCGGACTTTTCGGATCTTCAAAACATCTTATATCCGGCCCGACTACCGCTATTTCTCTCGTTATCTATGAAAATTTGAGTCAATTTTACACACCTTTTTCTGAAGAATACATTGGTGCCGCTTTTTCACTTACCCTGCTCACAGGTCTCATCCAGTTACTTTTCGGACTGGTAAAACTGGGGACACTGGTCAACTTTGTTTCGCATTCAGTTGTTGTAGGATTCACCGCCGGAGCTGCTGTACTTATTGGGTTCAGCCAACTTGGTAACTTTACAGGTGTAGCATTTCCTTCCGGCTCTACATTTTATGAAAAAGTTCCGTATCTTCTCAACAATCTAGGTGAAATAAGCACTCCTGCTCTTATCATCGCGCTTCTCGCCCTGATAATTTCAGTGGTATTTCAAAAACTCGCTCCAAAACTTCCCGGTATGCTTGTCGCGCTTATCTCCGGTGGCATTGCAGCTGCTATGTTCGGCGGGGCAGATGCAGGAATCAAACTCGTTGGAGCACTGCCTTCACAGCTTCCACAATTTGTGATCCCGCAGTTATCCGCAAGTACCGTTCAACAACTCGGCTCCAGCGCGCTTGCCATAGCCATTCTTGGACTGACAGAAGCTGTATCCATTGCACGCTCAGTCGCCATGCAATCCAGACAGCATATCGATACCAATCAGGAATTTGTCGGGCAGGGACTTTCCAACGTCATAGGTAGCTTTTTTTCCTGCTACGCTGCATCCGGCTCATTCACCCGTACTGGTGTAAACTACACCGCGGGAGCCCGCACCCCTGCTGCCGCAGTCTTTGCTGCATGTTTTCTCGCCGGTATCTTACTGCTTATCGCGCCGATAACTGCATATCTCCCGATTCCTGCAATGGCAGGAGTGCTCATGATTGTTGCATTTAAACTGATTGATTTTCATCACATCAAAGGCATCATGAAAACAAGTCGGCAGGAATTTGGCGTTATGATTGTAACGCTGCTTGCAACACTTTTTCTGCACCTTGAATTTGCAATCTATGTTGGCGTAGTGCTTTCACTTCTTTTGTACATTAACAAAACATCGCATCCAGAACTTGCTTCCGTCACTGTCCATCGGGACGAGGCTGGAATTTCATCTATCGTTGAAGTAACAAGTGAAAAGGACCTCGAATGTCCTCAAATCAAGATTGTGCGCTTACGTGGAGAAATCTTCTTTGGTGCAACCAACAACATTATTGAAAGTTTGCACAAAGAAATTGATGAATGTCCTACCCAGACGAAACTTCTTGTGATACTTAAGGCTGTAACATTCATCGATATTGCGGGCTGCGAAATGTTCTCTGCAGAACGAGACGCTTTCCGCGAAAAAGGCTGTGAAATGTACCTATCTTCCCTGAACCCTGAGGTTAGGGGAATGCTGAACAGAGCCGGTGTCCTACAACGGTTTGGTACTGACCATATTTTCGCAAACAAACGAGTTGCGATTAAAAAACTTGCTGCTTCCGTCAACACTGAAAAATGTAAAACCTGTAAGGCTCGCATTTTTGACGAATGCGCTGGCAACACCCTCGCATTAGACGAACAGTAATGTAACAGCACCGCCCGGCAGTTACGATACGTTCGTCCGGTTCAAGACGTAAAAGCAAGCTATTGAAGAGGCAGGACATTTGTTCCTGCCTTTTTCATGCCCTATGCACGCCGCCGAAAGCCTATTGCAAAATCCCATACACAAAATCAGCCTGCATCACACGCGCTCACAGTATGGATTTCCCGCACCGCATTGCGAACTTATGTCAAAAACAAAATGCCGACTGCTTGCTGTAGTAACATACCAGCAACAAAAAATATTTGTGAAGTAGCACACCTTCTCCAATACAGCATAAAAGACTTTCACTAGCGCGCTATTAAATATACTTTGAGACAAAATAATTCCGCGTAGTCTAAAGACAGCACAAGGAGGCACCATTATGAGCACAACAACAGAACACCATGCACGTTTTCGCTTTAGATGCGAGTCACTTAAACTTGAAGAACGGGCAAATGCCGTAAAAGATGCGTTGTCAAAAACCAAAGGCGTAGCAGAAGTTGCCGTAAACAAACGGGTAGGAAGCTTACTTGTACTTTTTGATCAAGGTAAAGTTCAAGCAGAGCAATTGTTCTCAACAATTGCCCGTTGTGTTGGTCTGGACCCTGAACAAGTACGAAACAAGCTAACCAGCTTTAATCGCACAATTACAGGCAGAAAGGGAAGACGAGTTGTAAAAAGAGGAATGATGGCTGTCGGTATTACTGCACTGGCACTACTAACAGTCTCTGAAGATAAACACGCGATTGCTGGAATGGTCTGGCTTTCTCTGATTGCAACACATATCTATCAAAACAAACGTACTCTATTTAATTAAAAAAACATGCGGCATTAACGCCGCATGTTTTTTTTAAATTAAATGAAAGTTACGCGTGATCGCGTTCTGACAACATTGGTCTCATTGAGTGTACACATGTTAAAACCGTACCGGAGTTATGCAGCAACGCCATCAAGGCTGGCGTAATTACGCCCGAAACACCGAGTCCAATAAACAAAGTGTTACTTGCAACAATAAACATAAAGTTGCGCCTGATCCGCTGCATTGCACTTTTTGAGATATCTATAGCATCCGTCAAACTATCCAACCGCTCGCCTGTAAGCATAATATCACACGCTTCGCGGGCAATGTCCGCACCGTGCTTCATTGAAACACCTACGTCAGCAGTGGTCAGTGCTGCGGAATCGTTAATACCGTCACCCACCATGGCTACAGTATACCCCTGAGCCTGAAGATTCTTGATTAACGCTGTCTTCTCATCCGGCAATGCCTGAGAATAGTATTCTTCAATCTGCAAATCCGTCGCAACCGATGCAGCAGTCTCTTCTCCGTCGCCTGTCAGCATAATAATGCGTTCCACATCTCTACGTTCAAGCTTTCGAATAAACTGATTCGCATCGTCCCTGACTGGATCTTTAATCGCAAAAACACCGGCAAGTTCTCCGCCACACGCAAAGTACAGCAAAGAAAGCCCTGCGCCGGAGCACTCAGCAATCACATCATCTGCATTTTCAAACGAAATGCCTTCATCTTCATGCACAAAATGCTTACTGCCCAAAACGGTACGATGACCGTCCAAGGAGGTCGCAATACCGTGCGCCAGAATGTACTCAACCTCTGCATGATCTTCCGAATGCACTAACCCCGCCTCGTCCGCCTTACGCACAATGGCATCGGCAACCGGATGCGGGAAGTGCTCTTCCATGCATGCAGCCTGCTGCAATACAAACTCTTCAGTAAAACCGTTAACGGCACAGACTTTCACAACTTCCGGACGCGCTTCTGTGAGGGTTCCTGTTTTATCCAGAACAATTGCATCCAGTTTGGACAAGTGCTCCAGATACTTTCCACCCTTAATGACCGCCCCGTTATGTGCCGCTTCAAGCATTGCAGAACGAACCGCAAGCGGAGTCGCAAGCTTAATTGCACAAGAGTAATCCGCAAGCAAAACAGCTGCAGCCTGCGTCATGTTGCGAGTCACAACAAAAACAAGTCCTGAAAGGATAAAGGAAAATGGCACAATCTTATCTGCCATTTTTACAGCCTGACTATGAATGTCTGCTTTACGATCATCAGATTCTGTCAGAATTTGAGCAATCTTGGCAAAGCGTGTCTCATTACCGACGGATTCGGCGTATACAATAATACGCCCTTCCTCCACGACGGTTCCTGCGTACACTTCGCTATCCATGCTCTTTTCAACCGCAAGTGGTTCACCAGTCATTGATGCCTGATTCACAAGGGCTGTGCCCTCAGCAACAACACCATCAATAGGTATTCGTGCGCCTGAACGCACAACCACAAGATCACCCACGACAAGGTCATCTGGAGAAACAGAAACAGGCTCGTCATTGCGCATCACCCATACCGGTTTCTTGTCACCACTAAACAAAGCTGCAATGTCACTGCGGGATTTTTCTTTTGTCCACTCTTCAAGAGTTTCACTGATGTCGAGCAGCAGGTTAATTGTACCTGCGGTATTAAAGTCACGCATGGCAAGAGCAGCGCCGACAGCGGCTGCATCCAGCACATTTACATCCAGCTTACGCTGACGCAGTGACTGTAAACCTGCCCACATAAGTGGAGCCACTTTAAACGCAGTCCAATAAGGACGGAATGTGGCAGGCATGAACATGCGTGCCATGTAATGATTCATAACTTTTTGGGAGATAATCCAGACAGGATTCTCCACATCGTTCCCAGCTTGGGGAACCTGTGCTTCTGCAGGCACAAGGCTGCCTGATGCTCCCTCTGCTTCTGTAAGAATGTTGGCCGACGCAAGCTTCTGCGCCATACCTTCAACTACATCCACAAGCAGGGTTGTAAGGTCAGCATTTTTTTCAAACGTCAACAAACCACGCTTTGTGCGAGGATTATATTCTACTGCTATGTGTGTCTTAATCTGATCGAGCGCAACTTCCGCCTGCTGCTGTAATAGCTGGACAGCAGCAGGAGATTGCGCCGAGAACCGGATACGCCCCGGAAAACTTCGTATAACCGTCATGTATTCTCCGCCACTCGTTGTGCGTATGCACCACAACTCACACAATATTCCGTGCGAATAGAAAAATTACTGAGTCCTCTTATCGAAAGAATTGTCGTGGATCTTCCCCTTGGAGTTCCGCCTCTTCATCGAACTCTTCGTCCGTCTCAACATTCGGCTTTCTCTTTGGCGCAGATTTAGACTGAGCGGCAGGTTCTTCTGGCTTATTTGCACCAGAAGCGGCTTCTTTTCCTTGCTCAGCCTTGTATTTGATCTCTGCCATGTAATCTTCGATATCTTCTTTAACGGTTTCCACACGGGCAAGAACGTTTTCTGTTAGCCCACAGCCACCATGAATCATACCGGAAACAAGCTGCTGCCCTTTACCGCTTTTGACCACTGCCAGCCCTGCGGCACCAAGCACTGCACCTGCAAAAAAGTATGCTAATCTATTCACCGCCATTAGTTACCTCCTTCTTCTGCAACTGTTGACTCAGGAGCTAGATCTCCTAAATCTTCCACTTGCTGCTCCATGAGCTCTTTTCCCTTATCAAGAGCTACATCAAGTAACTCGTGAAGCTCGTCCCTGTTTTTCCATGCAAGATAGCCGACAGCCCCTAAAGCCGCGCCGGCCGCCACTAACAACAATTTTTCTGAAATGTCCTTCATGCTAAGTGCCTCCATATGGATAAAAAAAAGCCTTTGCGATAGATTGTATCGCAAAGACCTTATGACAAAAAGATCTCTACCTAAAAATATGTATTCATATAAAGGGACACCAACGACTACGAAGTATTGCCTAGTTATTGTATGACTAGTTGTCGTATACTTGATGCGTCATATTATTCATGCACACCTTCATAACGCCGTGACATACAGCCTGACCGACACCAAGGTTCAACTGATTGCAAACCATCACCCCACAAAGTGATAACAGCAAACCGTAGTCCCTGCTCCGTGAGCGTCTTTTAACATCACCAACTGAACAAGCGCAGGAGCTTTCTACAAACGACAATGTATCGCACTGCGCTGCAAACCGTTTTGCTCTTTCTTGAATATTTCTATCCATCAGTGTGTCCCTCCATGCATTTCATACTCACGTTGTAGTGAAAACGATTATCATCGTCAACAACTTATTTACATATAAAAAAAGCCCCTGCTTTGCACACAAAGCAGGGGCCTGTTATTACTGTCATTATTTAACTTTCATATAAAAGAGTATACAACTTTTCCACAATACCACTCGCAACTTCATCTGAAGGTGCATTTATCAAATCCTCAAGCATCTGCGGTGGAATGCGGTTTGCGTCGTATTCAATAACAATTGATTTAGAAAAAATATTCAGGCTGGTCTTTTTTACTGCGTCCGGCATTTTCGGTGGTGATTTTACAAGCGCAAGTGCTTCCGGATCTGTGATAATTGATTTGTCGAATGCGATACGAATTCTACCCGGAAGGTGATGTTTCACCGACAAATATTTCCGCAATTTTGCTACAGTAGTAAAATCCATAAATTCTCCATAAAACTGTATGCTGCATACCTAGCAGGCTACGGCTTTTGTTGCTTGCCCTGCTTTGGCTCTTTTGATTCTAATTTTTTAGCACGAGAATCTTCTGCATCTATCAGATTTTCCGGATCTGTTTGACCTGCTAAATTTGTTTGCTCTGCCTTATCTATTGGGTCTATCAGGTCTGTTTGGTCTTCCGGATCTATTTGATCTGTCTGATCTCTTTGGCCTGCCAGATTTGTTCGCTCAGCCAGGCTGTTCTGGTCTGCCTGATCTTTATGTCCGTTCTGGACTACCTGATCTTTTTGGTCTGCCTGACCTTTATGGTTTAGCAGAGTCGTGCTGTCTTCGCGCATTCCTTCAGCACAACCTTCTAACTCCATCGCAACGGATTCCACAGTCGGTTCTGCTTTCTTTGACACTTCAGCTTGAAATACTTCAGGCTCAGGAACGCCCTGCGCAATTTGGCCTGTATCTGTTTTAGCGTCCGGAATGATCATGTCAGCAACAGCGTTTGAAATCGTGTCCAAAATTGAACCGGAAGACTGTGTGCCTGACATATCTTTACGCTCTTCTGACTGAGTTTTCTGCTGATTGTTACCAGCTTGTCGACCTTTTCCGGAAGAACCGCCTTGTCCTCTCTGTCCAGAACGACCGCCCTGAGCACCTTGGCCGCCGCCCGTTTTAATCATACTGCTAAAATCCATGCTGCCTGAGCCCAGACCTCCGGCACCCATTCCACCGCCACCGCCACGACCACCAGTCATGCCCATAAGCATCGCAGGTAACGCATTGCTCCCGCGACTTAAACCCATAACTGCCATTGTCGCCAGTCCGGCACCGCCGCCTTTGCTCCCAGAAGCAAGGGTAGAAACAGCTGCAATACCACCAAACATCAATCCCTGTTTAATAGCTCCTGCAACAGCTTCTTTTTGTGTTGTGTCGCCGCGTCTGACACCTAACCATCCCTTAATGCCGCCAATGCCAGCTCCCACAAGAATGCCCACTCCGGCTGCTGCAATAGGAGATTTTGGAAGAATATTTTTAACCATGCAAAACACCTTGTCGTTTAAAAAAGTGCGTCAAATGTCATTACGCAGGTATGATTCCCTACCATATACTATTTTTTGCCAACAAAACACAAAATCAAGCATCGCAGCAGGTGACACCACACCGCTTTGCAAAATAAAATTACAACTCCGCTCCCAGAACAAGTAAATCGTCCCGCCTTTTTTCTGTTCCTTGATACCTGATAAAAAGTAACCGAAGTTGCTCTCGCTGTTCTTCAAAGCTGGCATAATCTTGCGCGATAAAATTGCGGAATAATTTTCGACCAAACGGCAACCGTCGCTCTTCTCCTATCTGGTCAATGAGCCCGTCCGTGAGCATATAGATTCGTGTACCGGTTTCTATAGCGATTTCATGGTTCGTAAAAACAGCATCCTTTGGCGTATGCTCATTCCCCACACCTTTTCTATCGCCCTTGTAATCTTCGATACTGCCGTCAGGTCGACGTACAAACAGGTAGTTACGTGCCCCCGCAAAAACCATAGAATTTCCTTTGTTATCCACATACAACAGGGTGCAATCCATGCCATCATCTGGACGCTCATTTTTTGTGTCCGAATGAAATGCCTTTTTAATAGCAACATTCATTGCCGAAAGGACATCTGCAGGATTTTTTTCATATGCCTGAATATCTATTCGATCTAGCAAGGAATGAACAATCAGTGTCATAAAAGCACCGGGAACCCCATGTCCGGTACAATCAATAACCGCCACAAAAAAACCGTTCGCAGTTTTTTTACGCCAGTATGCATCACCGCCAACACCGTCACGTTGTTCCCACAGCAAAAAAAAATCGCTGAACAGGTCAGTAAACCCGTCAGCTGGAGGTAAAAATGCTTTTTGAATTACCTCTGCATAATCCAAAGAGCTTCTATTTTGCCGTTGGGCTTCTTCCAACTTATTCGTTGTTGTTTGCAGCTCGCACTGCCGACGCCCAATCACATGCCCCATCCAGAACAAATTATGCCGCAACTTTTGTAATTCGTCCTGATTGGAAGGTTCGGGCGGACACTCTTCAAAAGGTGTAAAATTTCCGTTCTGCATTCCCACGCAAAGCCCGTTCAACTCCTGAATAGGACGCAACGCAATCAAGTACGATAACACTCGTGAAAGAGGCCACGTAGCGATCAACCCCAAAATCGCCCACGTTCCGAGAGTATTGTATAAGTCTATTCGACCAAGCTCTTCCCCCATGATGAGAATACACAAGGGTATTCCCACAATCAGCAGTAATAGCAAGCTGGTCATTTTGACGTTAATTGTAGACCACGCGATGGCATCCATAATTTTTCTCAACACAGTCATCTTCTCCCCCTCTCTGCTCATAAACTGCGTATGGCTTGTCACTGATGTCACACAGCAACGCCGACGCCACGAATGGACTGAATAAGGTCGTGCACACCGTCCTTAATCTCCACAAAGGCTGCAACAATCACAGGATCAAATTGCGTTCCTGCACATCGGATTATCTCTTCAACAGCATCTCCATATTCCATAGCGTCACGATACGGTCTGTTTTGAAGCATGGCTGAAAGACTATCAGCCACGGCAATAATCCGCGCACCTAGAGGAATATCGAATCCACTAATTCCATCCGGATATCCTTTGCCATCAAAACGCTCATGGTGATGCAGGATGACTTTGACTATTTCGCCATTGCCCACCGCCCCCATGACTGGCGTAACTATCTCCGCACCCAATTGCGGGTGAAGCTTAATTTCCTGATACTCTTCATCAGTGAGGCCACTGTCTTTTTTTAAAATAGAATCAGGAATCCCTATCTTTCCGATATCGTGCAAGTGACCTGCAATATGTAGCAATCGAGTTTCCATTGACGGAAGTTCCAGCTGTATTCCTATTGCCTGCGCAATAATAGCGACTTCCTCTGAATGGAGACAGGTGCAATGATCTTTCGCATCAATGGCATTACCCAAAGATTCTGCAAACAAATGAAGCGAGCGGAGCACTTCGCGCTGCACTCGGTTGTCTTCACGTTGAGCTAGAGCACCTATTGCCATGGGAACATCCATAATTGTCATAGGTCACCGCACAAAGCGTGGCGTAAATGCAAAGACAAAAGACACCCCGTCTACTGATAGCTCACCAGATTGAAATGTATGTTTTGAACATCTTCCATAAACTCTTCACCGCATTCCAGAGCCAGTTCGTTGTCCTCATGGTAGCGCCAATTAACAACAACATCCGTGTTTAACGACGCGGCATCATCGAGAAGATCAAACAAATCCATAAATACTTTTGAGCTGGAGCTATTAAAGTACAAAATATCTATTGAGAGCTCGAGCCTGACACTGCTGACATTACCCAAATATGTTTCCAGCCACTCGAACATGGGGCCATAAAATTTTGAACAATTTTCAGGATACGATTCACCGGTAATCTCATGACAATGCGTCATAGGATTAAACGTTATCCGTGGTGAGGACTTTGTCTCAACAACAATAAATTCTTCCATCAGAACGACCTATGCTGTTACCTTCATTGAAAAAAAAGATGTCTCTTCATCCAGCGGCTCTATGGCAAAATCAAGCGGCTTTCCAGATTTGCGAGCCATTTCAATCAAACCGAGTCCGGCTCCTTTTTCTGAACCGCTTTTTGCCTTTCGACGCTGCTCCTTATAGAGCACCTTCAGCTCATCAGGAGACATATACCTGACGTTCTCTATACGCTTATACAAATCAGTGGCATCTTCACTGCGGATTCTATTACCACTTGAAATAAAGTATGAACCATCACCATTCTGCCCGATAATAACCTGCCCTCGAGCTGCCTCTGCACCGAATTCATCTTCCATCAACCTATCAGTGGAATACCGTACAATGTTCTGCATCTGCTCGATAAGAATGGTGAAAACTTTTTGTGTGACGCCAATCCCCACAGCATCGTGGCGCATTTTAGCCCGAACCGCATCGCCAATCCCTTCCACAACGCTCTGGGAAACCGGCCCATTAAAATAAAAAATGACACCTTCATCCCGCTCGAACTGCTGTCTCTGGTGTTCGAAATCCATCTGTTCCCTCTCAATGCCGCATGTGACCATTACGCCCTCTGCCATCTCGTTTATTAGTCATTCTCATCTACCCCACAGAATCCAAAGGGCAATATTCTACCCTGTCACGCCCTTTATGCTTTGCAGAATACATTGCGGTATCAGCACGTTTAAGAAGCAAGTCCAAGCTCGTTGACGAATCTTGATACGCTGTTACGCCAATGCTCACCGTGACTTTTATAGGATGCTTCTGATCATACGCAAAAACTTGCTCACGCATGGCATTACGCACTCTGCGCGCTGCCTGCTGTGCTGCCTGAAGTCCTGTATCCGGCAACATCACAACGAATTCTTCCCCCCCGAACCGTGCAATAACATCCACTTCCCGCAATGTTTCCCGCAGAGTATCAGCGACACCCACGAGAACTTTGTCACCTACGTCATGCCCAAATCTGTCATTCACCCGCTTAAAGTAATCAACATCCACAAGAAGTATTGAGAGATCGTTACCGAATCGCTTGCAACGAACAATTTCCTGTGTTGCAAGTTCTACAAAATATCCTCGATTCCAGAGGCTGGTCAGGCAATCCGTACGGGCAAGTCTGCACATTTCGCGCATCATCCGCTTACGTTCTGTAATATCCGCAATAACGCCTACGACACCGGCGACCTGTTTCCCTTCAGCAGACTGGGATTCAATAACACCGGCATTAATTTCTGCCCAAACGGTATCGCCTTCTGCGCAACGCAGTTTTGCCTGCATCCCTTTCACAACCTGCTTGCTGTTCAGCATTTCGTTGTACTGGCCAAGCACATGATGATTATTAAAAGCAGTTCCAATTTCATCAGCACTGCCTAAATATTCTTCTGCAGATTCATACCCCAGCATATTTGCAAGTGCCGTATTTACCTCAAGCAATGTCCCCTGTGCATCTGTACGGTAAATGCCCTCCGTCGCATTTTCAAAAATTCCCCGATACGTTTGCTCACGCAATTGCAATTCTTCATTTAATGAAGAAAGTGCGTGCTGCATTCTATCCCCCATCTTCAATAACCGCTTACTCTGACGTACTAATTTTTCGTACTCTACAAGTAAGTCCCGATAGCTTTGTTCTCCGTCTTCCTGTTGAAACACATCTCCCGACAATAACGAGCGTGCTTTACGGATAACTTTTGCCTCGCGGTTAAACACGTTTTCTTTCACAAACCGTCCCTACCTTTTTGTATCGCTTTTTTTGATATTGAAATCCATTATCATAGTCAAGATGTTAATCTGCCCCCGTTATTAGATTACTTTATATAAATGCGGGAGACGCCACAGCCTGCCAAAATAGGAAGAGCACAGAGACACATGTCATCTGCCTACCGTTCATTGCGGCAGTAACAGACGATTAACCAAATAACTCAAATCCGTTTGTCAGGGGGTTGAAATGACCGAAATGACTCCTGCTGAGATGCTCTTACTTATAAGTTCAATAGGCCTGCTCCCTATTGCACTTTGCTATGGGCTCTATCCGAAAACAACGTTGAAAAAACTCTACAACGTTGAACTTCGTACAATAAATATGGCTAACATTTTCCGCGCAATAATGGGTCTGTATCTTGCGAACATCGCATATTGGATGCTTGCATTTTGGGGTTTTATAGGCACAAGGGCAGCACTTGGATCACTCACGGTATTTATGCTCGGACTCGCCTTTGGTCGCACCGTCAGTTGGTGTGTAGATGGTAAAGCAAACATGCTGCTGGTGATTTATCTTGCTCTCGAAGTATTTCTCGGTTGCACAGGATTATTCCTTGCGCTGACAATGTAGCGCCAAAGTTATTGCGCATAACCGACACGGCTTGATCAAATAAAAAAGACAACTTCTTCAGACAAAGTACAGTCACATTTTCCCGCACTGCAGTTGTCAAAACAGAACGTTTTTTTAAGGAAAAACAATGCAACATACATCTAAGAAAACAAGTGAAAAGATGAAACGAAAGTATGATGATGAGCATGAACATAAACACAACAAAGATCATATGGAATATCGGGAACATGAAAAAAGTCATCCGCAAACCGAACACGGCGGATCATCTGAAGGCCACAAGCATCCTGCACCGCACTCAGGGCACTCTCATTCTGATGACAAACACCACCATGTAAAAAAACATGACCATAAAGAACACACCAGAGAACATCATAAGCCCAAAAAAGAAGAAGATTAGCTGGTCGATATACAACAACAGACTCCCCTCATTATAGAATCACTATAGCGAGGGGAGTTTTTTTTTACGCAGAATATTTCGCTCTGTTAGTCTGGGAATAAAAACTGAATCTGTACCTGTTAAACATATGAAAAGCTCTCACCCCCACAGGCAAGAGCTTTCATTCCTTCAAAACAAATATTGAAAGTGACAAATCAGAATATTGTAATTTCATTCTATAGGACGATCAGTCAGCCGCATATCCACTTCTGCCACGACATGTAGCTATTCTTCTAGACAGGTAACAGCTTACTATGAGGCAAAGCGAATTCTATCGACTTCCTCTTTAATTTTGACGCCAGAAGGAGTGGTACATAATCCGCCTTTTCCTGTGCATCGCAGCGTATCCGGAAGAGCGTTCCCTACTTCCCACATAGCGCAAATTACGTCATCAAGCGGCAAATTCCCCTTAAAGCCAAACATGGCTAAATTTGCGGAAGAAACAGCGTTACTTACTGCCCCGACATTACGTCCAATGCAAGGAACTTCTACCTGTTCTGCCACGGGGTCACACGTAAGCCCTAAAGAGTTCTGCATAGCAAGTGCCGCTGCATCACAAGCAGCCAGTGCTGATCCACCAGCCATTTCCACCAATGCAGCTGCTGCCATGCTGGCTGCAGAACCACACTCCGCCTGACAACCGCAAACTTCAGTTGCAAATGTCGATTGTTCACTAATAAATACGCCGATAAGTCCGGCCGACAACATTGCTTTTGCTGCAACTTCCATTCGTAAATCTTCAGGCACACCGAGTTCATCAAGAGTACTAAAAACAGCCGCTGGTAATACTCCGCATGAACCGGCTGTGGGCGCAGCAACAACACAACCCATTGCTGAATTTAATTCCATCACGGCAACAGCCATCACAGTGCCCTTATTCAACATTCCGGTCGGAATAAATTTACCCTGTTCAGCAGCACTGCACAGCTTACCGGCAGTAGGTGTCAGAAAACCTCTCATTGAAAAATTACCGGTCATACCTGTGGTAATGGCTGCTTCCATTACTACGGCAATATCCTTCATCATGTTTAGAACAGTTTCCTCATCCACATTACCACGCGCTGCCTCATAGGCCGCAGCTGCTTTCCATAACGGTGCATCATCATGTTCCGCGCACCATTCAAGCAATTTTTCTGCACGAGTAAAAGGAACTTCGCACTTGGCAGAAGCAAGCACCGGCATAACTGGCGCAACTTCCCGAATCTCAGCTTTGCCGCAAAGCGCTTTCACACTACTGAGCAACTCCGAAGAAAGTGTCTGACGAGTATGAATAACAATCACCCCGCGCCATGCGCCATCTTTTTTATTGTTGTCGCTCACAGTACTTCCGTGAACAACGACGCCGGATTTTCCAAGCAGCCCTTCCACTTTGCTACAAAGTTGTTCCATAGAAGATGTGATTTGCTCTGGAAGAAGAATAACGAGTTCATGATAGTCACCAGCCATATAGATCGGACAACCATTAATTTCATTCAACTCTATTCGCCCGCCACCGGTGGATAATGCTTTCACAAAAACGAAGCCGCCATGCTCATCAACAATATCCAAGAGCACAACGTTTGGATGATCAGCTTTGAAATCTTTTATTACAAAAGTCAGATCTACTCCTGAAGCTTCTATGAGCGAAAGAGCGTCAGACAACCTCGGGTCTGGTGGAAACATACCCATCAACCCTGCTGCTAACCCTTGATCTGATTTCTGCCCTCTGTATGTTGTGGCAAAAGAACCATTGGTTTCAAATGTCACTTGAACACGCGACAACTTACCGCCTGCTAATTGACCTGCAAGATTTCCGATACGTGATGGAGCTGCTGTATGAGAGCTGGAGGGACCGGTCATCACTGGCCCTATGACTTCGTTGAAGATACTTGATGGTAGTTTGGTCATACTGGTTCCTTATGTTGCTTTGTCATACCTATATTCAATTCCAAGAAACAATTTGATAGATACAGTGCAATGTATGGATAGTATGTTGTAACGATGAGCTTTAAAAACCGCACAAAACAATAAAATACAACGTTGGCAACAGAGAACCCTCCACCTGTGTTTACCGACACAAATACCGATATACAGTAAGGGGGCTGTCAACGAAGTACTATTGCTCTCATCAGGATTCACAGCGAGAATAGCAGAAAATTGCACTGAAAAAATACCGGATTCTATAATACTTGCTAGTTGCAAGAGATAGCAGCAATAAATCCGACTTGCTCCCCAGTAACACAACAATAACAACATTGAATACATGAATAATTATAAGTACAGAAAGCATTTTTTATAAAACGAAATACAATATCGCCAACCTGCTCCAAAGACTCAAGGAGCAGATAACTACAAGACTTAGGGCAGTTTGCCTCTTCTGTATAGATAGTTAGATATATACTGCGTTATAAAAAAGTAGATGGGAAAATTCAGATGCAATGAAGATCGTTTCCAAGGGAAATATCCTCAATTGCGCAGAGAAGGATGGCATGTGAATCATGAGAAAATTCACAGAATATGTTGCAAAAAAAGATGTGACATACATTCCAAGCTTTCGTGATGGCATGTTTCTTTGTAACTCACCGAAAGGTTCGCTCAGAACTCACTTTATTAATCAAAAGTAATCAGTGTTGATGGTGGAGGTTGTAGCAGCCACCCTCCACCATCAAGAAAAATTTATCCGTGTACTTTTTACTCCGGCAATACTGTAACAATACCGTCCTCAATAGTTGCCGTGTTCGTCGCCCAATTTTGCGATTCTTCAGGATGATGTGTTGCAAGGAACATAGTGAGTCCTTCATCGGCAAGTCCACTGAGAATGGCGCGCATATCCTGACGAGACGGTGCATCCAACCCGCTGAAAGGTTCGTCTAGAATAAGCAGGCTTGGACTATTTACAAGAGCACGGGCAATGAGAGCCTTGCGAAGCTGACCGTAGGAAAGAGTATTAGCATTGCGTTCGGCAAGGCTAGAAATACCCAGGGCAGTGAGGGTATCATGAGCGGCCTTCTCCATTGTCGGGGTCGGGTAATTGTGCAATCCGATATGCTGCCAAAATCCAGAAAGAACCATATCAACGACGCGTAGTTCCATCCGATGCAAGGTCTGCAAACGAGGAGACACCAACCCCATGCGTTTTCTGATGCTCCAAAAATCCTTGTACTCGCCATCAGTCGGAATGCGCCCCTGTCCAAACCAGCGGACTTCACCACCGTAGGCAGCAGGCAGCTCTCCTGCAATCATACGTAACAGTGTAGACTTGCCTGCACCGTTAGGGCCTGTGAGCATCCAACGTTCACCAGCGTTAACAATCAAATTGGCATTGCGTACAATCCCTGCTGTTGCATCGGAAAGAGATAACACGGGAGTAGAAGGAGAAACAGGCTTTGGAGCAGGCAGTAAGGAAAGGTTCATTACTGCCGTCTGTGGAATGTCTTCCGGAATAGTCACAGAATGACCAGATAATGCGGAGTTCTTATCTATAGCTCCTTGTCCCTCTGGCTGGACTTTTGATGAAGACTCATTACTGCCTGAATTACCAACAGTTCGAGCTCCTGCATGAACAATACGTCCGTTCTCTAGCATGAGAATACGGTTAACACAGGCCGGAAGCTCTGTTGCGCGATGCGTAGCACAAATAACCCGCACTCCCGATTCTGCCATTCGATCGATAAGAGCCACTATTTCCAATCGGGCCTGACGATCGAGTCCATCAGCATACTCATCTAAAAAAAGCATACGTGGATTGCAGGCCATAGCGCGAGCGAGAAAAAGTCGCTTAATCTGACCACTGGAACATTCCGGCAGTGGCTTATCCAAAAACTCAACAACACCCATGCGTTCTGCAAGGGCATGTACGTTATCCCACTCTTCCTGCTTAGGCGGGGTATATACCAGAGGCGTATTACGCAGACCGGTCATAAGCAAAGTCTTGCCATCAAGAACACGCTCTAAACGAAGGTAATGATCTATAAGTTCGGCAGAAATTGTAGTTGTGTATTCTCTAAAACCTATAGGCGACAAGGATGGTTTGCCGTCTTTATCGAAATAGTGACGCTGCCCCATAGTCTGAGTTGGCCAAATATCGCCACGCACAAGAGAAAGAAACGTGCTTTTGCCCGCTCCGTTGCCACCAATGACTGCCCAATTATCCCCTGATTTCAATTCCCAGGAAACGTTCGAAAGAGCCATTGTTTCCCCTCTTCGAACACTTACATTTTCGAGTCGAAGAATCGGTATATATAAAGATTGGTGATCCATTTTTTCATCCAAATATTTTCAGTCGTAACGTTATCACACAATGATCGCGAATGCCCAATCCATACAATTCATCAGGGTTCAAACACTAAGTTGGGAGCACACGCCTATTTTACACCCATTACTATAGTGCCTCAAAACAGACCCTGATTTAGCTACAACTATTTGCAGATTATTACCACATTCATAGTTACTCAAGTTTATTCATTCCAGCCTCTCTTTAAAGGCACTAAATTTAGGTAGCGGCAAGTTCATCTCAATACCCCAATACCCAATTCTGTACCGTTTTCACCAAACGCAAAAAAAATCCATTTCAACAAAAAGGCAACAATCTCATTCATAATTTTCTACGCGCTAAAGAATAAAAGTTAATTCTCTGTCCCTCAAAATTTGAACAAAAAAAGCCCATCGGACAATATGCCAATGGGACTTATTTATACGTACTGGTCATTATGATTCTTATCTTTTTAGATATAGATGAAGTACGAAACTAGAGATAATCTATCGAAAAACTCAGTTAAATTTTCAAGTCTCCTCCGGCCTGATTAAAGGCAAAGAGATCTTATTTTCAATGAAGAGCCCTTGCTGTTAATTCGGAGTATGTTATTCTTTTAATACACCGTAATTTTAAGAGACTACAACTAAGGAGCAGATGAATGAAGCCCCAAAAGATACTTGTTCCCATTGATGGTTCCATTCCTTCCAAGAATGCAGCCAAATACGCAGCTTCCCTTGCTAACCAAAACGGCGCCCAAGTTATACTTCTTCATGCATATGGACCGATTAGTCAGTTGCTGAGTGGTAGAGGTCTACAGATAGTCAAGGAAGAGCTTTCAAGCCATGCAGAGGAGCTTTTACAAGAGTACAAAGTACTTTTAGAAGACTGCGGCGCTTCAGTAACCACCATGTCTCGAGCTGGCGAAACCGGCAACGTGATTCTCAATGTCGCAGACGAAATAGGCTGCGACCTCATTGTCATGGGCTCCCGTGGCCATTCTGCCATTGAAGGAGCTATAATGGGCAGCGTTGCCATCAAGGTGCTCCACGGAGCTAAATGCCCAGTGCTTGTAACCAGACAACTGCGCGAATATTATCCTGATCAAGCCTGCTTCGTCTAAGTAAGAATAAGAAAAGAATAAAGCCCCCGACCTTCTGGTCGGGGGCTTTATTCTTTTCATTTAACGGCGAAATTTTCTTCGTAAATACTTATCGAATTCTACCACCAGAACAACGGAAACCGCAACCGAGGTGCACATTCCCCACTCTACAACACTTAAAGGTCTTGTCCGGAATATCACTTCCATCATAGGGGATGAAACCACCCAAATCTGAGCCAACAACGCAAGCGTCATACTAACGAAAAGGAACCTGTTCGAGAATGGGTTCATCTGAAATACCGAGGTATACTCAGAGCGAGAGTTGAAGGCTTGGAAAAATTGGAAAAGCACCATAGTTGTCATAGCCATGGTTCTAGCCTTTTCCAACTCATAATCAGAATTTAATGCGAGGGTGAATATAAAAAAGACACCTAACGCGATGCACACACTGACTATAGCCGTGCGTTGTATCAGCAGGCCGTTTACAATACCTTCACCTGTCGGTCTTGGGGCGCGCTGCTCAACATCCTTCTCACCTGGCTCAAAAGCAAAGGCTACGTCCTGCAATCCATTTGTTACTATGTTGATCCACAGCAACTGAGCAGGGACATACGGAATCGGAATGCCCGCTATCATAGTCAACAAGATAGACCAGATCGCCGCAAGGCCGGTCGGGAGTAGAAAAAAGACAGCCTTTCGCAGGTTGTCGAACACAATGCGGCCTTCACGTACCGCATGAAATATACTTGAAAAATTATCGTCTACAAGAACCATATCCGAAGCTTCGCGGGCAACGTCCGTGCCCCCCTTGCCCATTGCTACTCCGATGTGAGCAGTCTTAAGAGCAGGTGCATCGTTCACGCCATCGCCGGTCACGGCAACAATCTCTCCCTGCCGTTTGAGGGCATTAACAATACGAAACTTATCTTCCGGTGCAATGCGGGCAAAAACTGAAGTCTCGCGTACCAGAGAATCCAATCCCTTCTCGTCAATATCAATAAGCCGTGTACCTGTAACTGCACCCGAATCAGCAACCTCTAAATCCAGATTGCGTGCGATAGCTGTTGCCGTTTCAGCATGGTCCCCAGTGATCATAACAACACGAATTCCCGCATCGTGACACTTGCCAACAGCTTCTATAGCTTCCGGTCTAAGTGGGTCGAGCATTCCCTGTAGGCCGATAAACACTAAGCCAGTCGACACATCATCATCACTTATGCTCGTGGTGCCTGCGGGCATCTCTTTAATAGCGAAGGCAAGCACTCGCATCCCCTGAGAAGCATACTCTTTAGCTTTCTCCAGAATGGCATTGCGGTTCAACCCTTCACTGTAAACGCATTCCGTGCATAATTCCATAAGGCGGTCATGACCACCTTTTACGAACATAAAAGCTTTTCCATCTTTTTCATGCAACGTCGCCATGAAGCCGCGTTCTGATTCGAACGGCAAAATGGCTATCTGGGGCCAATCCAAAATTTCTTTTTCAACCCTCAGTTCCGCTTTCATCGCTGAAACGATAAGTGCCCCTTCCGTCGGATCTCCTTCTACTTCCCACGCACCATCGCGCTGAACCAGTCGAGATTCATTACACAGAAGTCCTACACGTAAGACCTGCAACTGCTGGTCACTTAGAGGGAAAAGATTCCCTTGCATATCATCAAACGCACCTTCAGGGGTATAGCCAATACCGCTCACAGCTAAGTCGTTGATTCCATCAAACAGACGGGTCACCGTCATACGGTTTACAGTGAGAGTTCCCGTTTTATCGGAACAAATGACCGTTGTGCTACCAAGAGTTTCCACGGCAGGAAGATTACGGATAATTGCGTTGTATTTTACCATCCGTTTAACGCCGACAGCCATCGCAATGGTGACGACAATAGGCAAGCCTTCGGGAACCGTTGCAACAGCTGCTGCAACGGCTGTCAGGAACATATCTTTAACGGACGCTCCTAAAATAAGACCAAAGACAAACAACAAGGAAGTCGAAATCATAACGAGAAGGCCGATGTACTTTGCAAGCCTCTCGATTTTTTCCTGAATTGGAGCGACGACTTTTCCTGCCGAGCGAATAGTACTGGCAATAATGCCGAGCATTGTCCGATCGCCAGTTTCTACGACAACCCCTTTGGCTCTGCCGTTCACAACAATAGTTCCCATGAAGACCATATTGGTCTGATCACCGGGAGACAATCCGCTGTCACGTAGAGTCTCGGTTGTCTTAATCGCTGGAACAGATTCCCCTGTCAGCATAGACTCGTCGACTCGTAACTCTGTGATCGAAAACAATCTGATATCTGAAGGAACCATGGCTCCTGAAACCAAAGAAACGATATCACCCGGTACTAAGGACGCACTGGGCACTTCCATTTCCTTTCCGCCCCGAGTGACGATGGTCTTCGGTGTAATCATTTGTTGCAGAGATCGGACGCTTTGTTCTGCTTTAGCCTCTTGAACGAAGCCGATAACTCCATTCAAAACGATAACAGTCAGAATAACCAATGCATCAACATACTCGGCAAGGAGAAGAGTAACCACAACAGCAATTAATAATATTAAAATAAGGGGGCTTTTTAGCTGATGAAGCGCGATACGCGCGTAGTTAACGCCCTCTTCTTTTCCAACCTTGTTTTCACCATAACGCTTACGCTGGGACTCTACCTGTTCAGGAGTTAACCCTTTAGAATCGACAACAAACGATTTAAATATTTCATCTTGAGATTGGGTGTACCATTCCATAGTCCTCTCCTTGTGAAGGTGGCATCCATATGAACATATCACAATTCATGATTGGAACAAGATAATCAAAACAGTTTGTACGAATCATAACTACACTGCTATATATGTACGATACAGAATATGTCACGAGAGGAAATCATGCATAATGAAAAACAGCAGAGTCCTGACACTACATTAAATGCTAAATGCAACATTCTAGGTAAAGAAGATCCGCTTATAAACTTACTGGAAAAGAAAATCAGGCTGGCAGTGAGATGCTTGGCAATACTAATGACGTTTGTGATTATTTGGGGAATATTAGATGTTGTATGGATTCTGTATCAACGAATGCTTGAACCACCTTTTTTATTGCTTAGTATTCACGACATACTGGCAACCTTCGGTGCATTTATGGCTGTGCTTATCGCCATTGAAATATTCGCCAATATAACCATGTACCTGCGCGAAGACGTGTTGCATATCCGCATGGTCGTAGCTACCGCTCTTATGGCCGCAGCCCGAAAAGTTATTGTGTTGGATCTTGAATATACCAAAGCGGAAGATATTGGTGCTATCGGGTTAGTCGTTCTATGCCTTGGCGTGACATACTGGCTTCTTGGAAAAAAATCGTAGAGAGCTTTTTTGATAAACCAAGTTGCAACGAAAACTACAAAAGAAAGTGGTTAGGCGACAGGGTCGAAAGAGCGTAACATAAGTTCAGTCTGATCATAAAAATCAACTTCCACCACTGGAACATCCCACCTAATATTTTGATAAAAATATATATGTTATCCGTGTCTGTTGAATAGTTTGAGCCGACTACAACCTAACGGTGTCCAGCAAATGATGGTCAACCTCACTTAGACAGATGAACTTCTACTAAGCCCGATTTTAATACTTCAATATTCTTACCGTTACTATTTTGCTTTTATTTTTGAGCTGCAATAGACTCTCTTCATCCCGAACACTCCTCCCTATTTTTTATAATTCCGGATTATGAAAGGAATGAAGAATGAAGCGAATTTATCTTTTGACAGTAATAGCGAGCCTACTCATGAGTCCTCATGCACTGGCTGTCGAACAAGCAGATATAATTCTCACAAACGCTAAGATATACGGCCACAAGAGTGCCGATACAATAGCCATTCACAATGGTAATATTGTTTTTGTTGGCAAAGCAAAAATAATGGATACATACCGTAATAAACACACTGAAATTATTGATCTTGAGCAGGCATATGTACTGCCGGGCTTTATTGATAATCACAACCATGTGTTTGAGGCAGCTTCAGAAGTTGGCGGAAACTGTGAATTAGATATGGACGCATCACTTGAAGAACAAATCCCTTATTTAATGGCGTGCAGTAAAAAAGCAAAACCTGATGGCTGGCTGATAGGCTATGGGTTTTCTTTGGATGCAATCTTAACTGAAGACAATCGTTACACACCGCTTGAAGTGATTGACCGTGTTTTTCCAAAACAACCTGTCGTGTTCATGGAGCAAACTTCGCATTCAATGTGGGTCAACTCCGCAGCACTTAAATTGGCAGGTATCACCAAAGACTCCCCCGAGCCTAAAGGGGGAAAGATCCTTAAAGATGAAAAAAGCGGTGAACTAAATGGAATTCTATTTGATAACGCTGGCGATACCATCATGGAGATTGCGTGGAATAGCTTAGAAAAGGAGTTCGACCAAAGCTATGAAGGACTAATGATTGGCCTTGAAGAAGCAGCAGCACATGGCATCACCACCATTGGGGATGGGCGACTTTATTGGAAACGCGGTTGGTATAAGGTGTGGGAACAAGCCGAAAAAAATGATGATTTGACCGCCCGTGTTTCACTACGTCCGTGGATTTACCCAACAGATCCAGTGGCACCTCAGCTAGAATTTTTGAAGAAAGTGCAATCGAACGATCACTCACGCTTACTATTGGTAGATCAGGTTAAAATGTATAGCGACGGGATCATTATTAATGGCACGGCGAAAACACTAGCACCGTATTTGGATAGTTATGTTCCGGATAAGCCTCATGGCATCAACTATATCCCACCACATCAAATGAAAAACTGGCTGGAGGCACTAGACAAGATAGGCTTCAGCGCCCACATCCATGCAATTGGTGATGGTGCGGTTCGCGAATCATTAAATGCCGTAGAACATATTCGTAAAAAAGGTTCAAAAAAACCTTACACCATTACTCACGTTGAATTGGTAAACTTAACGGACGTGCCTCGCTTCGCAAAACTGAATGTAACAGCCGACTTCCAAGTCGGTTCTGATTACGTAGCAGAACACGATCACCAGTGGGCAGAACCCTTTCTAGGGGCTGAGCGCTCCAAGGCTTTGATGAACCCAAGAGCCATTTTTGATACAGGTGCGAATGTCACATTAAGCAGTGATTGGAATGTGCATGATATTAATCCATTAATTGGAATTGCGAATAGCCTGAGAATGGGAAACACGGGTTTGCCAGATGTGCATTCCGCTATCAATGCCTATACGATCAATGCTGCTGAAAGTTTAGGAGTAAGTGATATTACCGGATCAATAACTGTTGGAAAATCAGCCGACTTTGTCATTTTAAAGCAGGACATTACTCAGTTATCAGCCGATGAGATTGCGGATACAGAAATCCTGATGACAGTGCTACAAGGTGAGGTTGTATTCGACTCAGAAGAATAATCAATAGATGGTGCATGGCGTGCTTGCACCATCTTTTCCATAAAAAACTGAGTCTAGTAACAGCTTGTTATGTTGAAGTAACAGTCAGGCAACTGGTTTCACAGATATTCATTGTGCCTGAGGTACTTAACTACTCTTTTAACTACATGCGCCATATAAAGAAAAATAATCAATCTACAACACAATCAAAAACTGGCTATTAAGGGCGAAGGTGCATTGGCACCTTTGAAGCAACTTATCGGAAACGACAGCTCAGATCCCAAATTCGTCCTCTGAACCAAATATCACCTCTTGATTAAGATACAGATCGACTGGCAAGCTCATGCATAGCTCTAAACGCATCTATGACCTGATCACCGTGTTTCGACAGCACTAAGCCATTACGCCAACATAACTCTATTCTACGATCGATACCTGCAGGCTTAAAATCACAATTTACAATTAGTAGTTGATCACTTTCTATGTAGTGGGTGACGCTTTCTGCCGGTAAGAACGCAAAGCCTTTATTTTTTTTTAGCATCGTAATAAGCAACATATGTCAGAAAACACGCCATAGCTAGGGCTATAGCCTTCACCATTATCCCCTACCTCACCCTGAGATAGTTCTCCCAAATTAACTCTCGAGAAAGACTCAAATCATCGGGGGATACGCCCTCTAAAGTTGCGAGTGGATGATCAGGGCTACATATCAGCACTTCTTTGTAATAACCTAAACGGCAATGCTCGAGATGTTGATGATGAATAGTATCTGACTCATGAATCATTATGATATCAATATCGCCTTCAATTATGGCTTGCATCAACTGGAGTCTTTCATCGCGACACACTTCGACACTTACATAAGGTAAATTCAATGCTGCTGAGAGCGACAAAACAAAAGCAAGATCAGGAAGATAGTTTTCAATCCCTATAGTCTGCATTATCGGTTCTTCTTGAGCGATCATCTCTGCACTTTGAACAAATTTTTCAAACTGACTCATGGCATGTGAAAGATAAGGGAGTAACTGTTCTCCATCTTTACTTAACTTAGTTTTATTGCCGGTTCGATCAAAAAAAACTACGCCAAGGTCAATCTCCAAGTCAGAGATCCATTGGCTTACTTAAGGCTGTTTCTTTCCTATTTTACGGGCCGCAGAAAAAATTGAACCTTTTTCTGCGGCTAATAAAAGAACTTTCAAATGCAGTAATTCATTAAGTTACACCAACCTAACCATACGTTAATTTACAGTTATATTACAATATCACTAGTTAAATTCAACATGCATTCATATGTTAAGTTAGTCACTCATACCGTCAGACCAGCTTCATCCTTTCTTTAGCCTGCAAACATCATCGATGACATTAATCCGTAAGCTTCCCTTTAAGAAGCGTACTTCATGCACTCAAGACGTTCCCCAGAAATTCGAACAAAAAAAGCTCTTACACTTTCGTTAAGAGCTTAACTTGCTTGGCGTCTCCAAGGGGATTTGAACCTCTGCAGCCTGCGTGAAAGGAAGATAGGTTCAAAACAAATCGGATGATTATCCTAATATTTTGAACAATACCGCTGCCACTAGGCCGCTTTGATGTTCATTATTTTTCGTTTTAATTACTTAGCTGTTACCCGAAAAATTTTATTGCCAAGCCCGTTTGAATCCCATGCTATCAACTCTTTTGTTAAGTTCAACATATCAAGCTGTTACGACGTATTATTGATTAATATATAGACGTTCGTCGATATGCTCCGGCGAAATTAATTCAGCGAGAGCTTCGAGAAACAGAGCTTGCATAGTGCTTTCGCCTGCAATCGCTTTAATACGGACGTCTAACCATCTTTTCCCTAACGTATTTGGTTTAACTTCAAACTTTGTTCAAGGCTAGCTGAAAAAAATGGCGTAAGGCTCGTCTAAATATGAAATAGTCGCTCTGTGATTTGTAGCCTAACTGAGGCTCCACTTTTTTGTAGTAAGATCACTATTGCAGAATACAGATAAGTTGCCAGTAAAAGCATCTCATAATGATCAGCAATCAACATGGACAGCCAGTTAACAGTCTTGACATTTCACTAGCGTCGAGCACAATAACTGCCTGTACGGCATCATCAAGCACTATCGACTCCAAAGATGCGGATTAGAGTCTGCTAGCAGAATCCCGAGACAATTCAAGTGCCACTCCTGCACGTACTTGAAGCTTGATAGCCTCGTTGCCGCTACTATATACCGTTACAGAAACCACCTGCAGTGTTTGAAGCAGCTTCCGTTTGTACTACCCGAATTGCTTATTCGAATTAATGCGAAGCCTGTTTTATACTGTACTAATTGTTTTAAATTCACGGTATAAGATGCTGTTTTGTTATTAATCTGATGAGGAAGTAACTAAGCCATCAATATTGATCTTTTTGAATACTTCAAGCTTGCTATTAGGGGTTAAATTTAACACCTTAACTGACTCTTGTTCACAAAGCTTGGCAACAAAACTATACAACTCATTGATATACAACAATTTATCACGACTCATTGCCAGGTTTTTTACTTTTCTACCATGGTATTCGTTGAAATTATGGTCTTTGCTATCGTCGAAACAGTCCATACTAAAGTGATCTACGCCGTATAAGTATATGGTCTTATAGCCAGCTAAAAAAGCGGCGCATTGTATTAAAAAAGGTAGAGAGTTGCCTGTGACGAGTTCTTTACCTGAAATGATCAAATCATTTTCAATTCCAGGACCGAATGTTTTGGTTGGAATCATATGGATGTTTTTTTGGGCTAAACACCAACAATCGAGCAGATATGCGTTTTTTGTAGAAACTAAAAAATGTTCGCTGTCTATGTTCTGAAAATAAGCTCTATTTACTTGCCGGGTGTAGTCGCGATCGACCATAGAAAAAAATTTAAAGCTTTTTCCGGCCAATGATTGGTGTTGATGTACGAAGTTGCAGCCAATCAGGTCTTTTTCGTTTAGAAAAGTAGAATCTCCATCTAACTTGTCTAATGATGGACCACTGCCAAAAATTATACATTCATCATGGGATGGCGATATAGACTTATTTTTTTTCGTAGCGCTGATGATTTTTTTAAGGAGGGTGTTTATGTGCATTTTAAATATCTCGTCAGATATCGGCTGAATCCTAGGTGCTGAGTTAGCACATTACCATGATAGCAGATACCCTTTGGAAAAAATTTTCTAAGGCTATTTTACTAGTTTTATTATGCCGTTGCAAATCGAGCCGAAATTTCATTAGAGCATAAATTAAAAGCATTTCCGATTTATTGACATAAGACTTTTCGACATGATTATAAATAGAAATAATATCATCAGGTGGCTTAGGTGTGCTTCTTTTCCAGATGCCATAAAACCAGTATAGATCCCATAAAACAGATCCATTTTCACTGTGGTTTTCCCAATCTACAATCCAAAAATTTTGATCACGATCTATTAAGACGTTATTCGGGTTCAAGTCACCATGCATTCCGGTGTTATTATATTTTTTATCCCCTAGAATTACTTCGATGTAGTTGTATATCTCTGGCTTGTGTTGGATGCTATTTAATATTTCAGGTGCAAGGATAGCATGCCATGAAACATTGTTATGCTTGATTGGCATGCGAAATAATACGTCTTCAACCGTGCGGTAAAATGTCCCTTTTTCATTCGTAAGAGGCTGGGCACTTTTAACATTCTCGTAACCCTCAATATATAAACAAAGAAATCTCGTTTGAAATATCATCCTTGGACAATACGCAATACCCTGTTTGTCAAGAAAGCGGCTTGTTTTTGATGCTGAGGGAAATGATTCTATTCGTTTCATGTTCTTTACGAAGATTGCTTTTATAAAATACTTATAAAACGAAAAAGAAGCTCTGTTTTTAGTTAGTTTATACAGTGTCACTTGCTGAAGGCCTCTTGGTTCTGGAGAGAGAGTTACACCATGTTTTATAAAGGTCGCGATGGATTTTTTTTATATTGTCTTCAATTTCATCGCTACCATTAAGTCTTAACAGCTTGACGTTAAAGTGTTGAACCATAAAAGCAGCAAGTTTTTCCTTTTTGTAGGAAATATCGCGCTGATTTTCATTAGCCCTTCTTTGTAGAGAAATTTTGGTTGGAACTTCTACTAGAATAAATAGATCCGGGTGCGGAAGTGACAAGAACTTGCTAAGTACAGTTGAATGTTTTTGCAGAACTGATTCGTTCTTTTGGGCGATAAAGAAATCGAGCCACCAACGGTCTACAACTACCATGCTACCATTTTTTGATTTCTGGATTAGACTGTAGATTTTCTGCTTGGTGTCAAAATAAATAAAAAACAGATTAGTGCGCATTTCCACGTATTCTAAGAAACTTTCTACTCTTGCTCCCTTTAACTTATTAAAAATAAACCTGATAAAACTAAATACCCATTTGAGTTTTTTCATATAGAATTTTGTCAGTGGATGATATTGTGTTTTAGTCTCCATCCTTGTTTTAAAACAGTCCAGTTTTTGTGCTGAGGTGTCTAAATTTTTTATTGTCGTTGATTTTCCAGCCCCGTCGACTCCCACACAACAAACTATTGGTGCTTTGGTTTCACGAACTTGCGCAATAAAATGTGAGTTTTTCAAAATGGAAACAATTGTATTTATTTTTCGACCAATTCGCTTTGTTAAAGTTATATGGGATTGTGGCGACTGATCGGTTAAAGTTTCAAATTTTGCAGATGTAGATTCTTCGGAACACAAAAGTTGAGCAGCGTTATTGGCATTTTTTATAAACTGCTTATCTTCACCTTGGCTGTAACATAGGCCTTGAACTGCTTCTTGCAAGGCCTCAATATCCATATTTCGTATAATTTTTCGTATTTTTTCATATCGAGATATTTTATGTTTCTTTTTCTTAATCGCTTTATAGATCAAGCATGCGGCTTGATCTTGTTGTGACAAGACTTTTACTCTGGGGTTAAACTGACTAGCTTGCGCGCGAGAAGCAAACCAAGTGATAGAGGAGTCTGAAATAAACGGCGCATCGTAAAGGTCAATAGGCTTGATAAAGCCACCTTGCGATAAATAATAGGCAAAGCCTCTGGTTTTATGTGTGAACACTAACGGAACAGGAGGCTTTGTACCGAGGTGTATGACAGCACAATGGGACCTGTTGGTGATGAATGTGTCTACATCTATATCATTCTCATCGGGCTCTTTGGCCAGAAGAATTTCCTCTCCAATGCTATTTAGATCGTTTTTTAAAAGGATCAGGACATTATTCAAATTCATGGATTTAAGAGTGCTACCTAGCTATTTAACATTTTAGAAAAAGAGTTCTTTTCCTTTACAAGTTCACTATATGCGCCAGTGGTTTCAATTTTACCATTGCTTAAAACGACAATTAAATCACATTTTTTTACGGTGCTAAGGCGGTGAGCAACCATTATGATCGTTTTGTGCTGAGAGAGCTTGTCGATCTCTTCAATGATTTCTTTTTCTGTAACACTGTCTAAGGCGCTCGTGGCTTCGTCAAAAACCAAGATGTCGGGGTTGGAATATAGTGCTCTGGCGATACCGACTCTTTGTTTTTCACCACCGGATAAGCGTATACCTCGATCTCCAATTGTTGTGTCATATCCATCAGCTAATTTGCTTTCAATGAACTGACCGATTCTCGCTGCGTGTGCGGCCTTCTTGAGGGCGTCCATATCAATTTGATTTTTGGGTATACCAAACGCAATATTTTCTGCTATTGAAGCGTCCATCATAAAGATGTCTTGCGGGACATATCCAATATTTTTTTGCCAGCTTCTGACATTGGTTTTATTGAGTTCTTGGCAGTCAAGCAGTACTTTGCCTTTATTTGGTTCCAATAGGCCTAGTAATATATTTGTTAGGGTTGTTTTCCCTGACCCGGTACTGCCAACAATGGCTAGGCTAGTTCCAGATAGGATATCAAGGTTGATAGATGACAATGCGGATTTTTCTGAGTTATTGCTGTAACTATAGTCAACATCGGCAAACTGTATTTTATGCTTAACACGTAATTTTTCTGTCCCACTCAGAGGCGCACTCAAGGGGAGTTGCATCATTAAATCATTGTGAATTTTTTCAATAGTTTTAGCGCCGTACTTTAAGCTTGATAACCCTACAAAGATGCTGCTTACTGCGGGCTTAAGCTTATAAAATGAGTAACCGTAAAGTCCCAAGAGCGGGATGAGCTCTTCTGGGGAGGAAGCGGAAGGTGATGTAACATTTAAATAGGTGAATATGATTAATCCACCGAGTGCAAACGCCTCAATAAAATATGACGGAACGTCGTTAATGACCTGTCTTTTTCCGTTCAGCATAGCAAAGGCTAGGCTGGGCACGGAGAATTTCTGCACACTATATTCTTCGTTTCCTGTGATTTTGATGGTCTTAATTCCGCCAAATATTTCTCCTGCGAATATAAAACGTTCTTTATTTCTTTTTAATCTATCTTGCCCCATATGGAATAAGGTTTTGGATAAAGAAGCGTAGATGAGTGCGTATATTCCACCAGCTCCAAAGAAGGTCACCAATGCGACAACTGGGTTTACGATAAATAGAAATACAAGGATGGCAAATCCTACAACAACATTGGCAGCCATGTTCACAAAGGTGTGTATGACTTTTCCTATGACTTGATCTACCTCAGATAGCAAATTTTTGGACAGGTCGTTAGAATTTTGCGTTAGGAAGTATTCGTAATCCTGACTCAGGTAAGAAGCTAATAAACGTTGACTGAGTGAAAAGCGCGTTTTTTCAACGAACAGAGTTCGCTGATAGCTGCTGTATGAACGCACTAAAAAAATTAAAATTGTAAGAACGAGCAAAGCTGAAATCAGAACGACGGTGAAGTCGATGCTTTTAGGAAAACCTAGACTGTAGGTGATCTCTGCAATCTTTTTAATAATGCTGTTGTCCAGTGCGCGACCTGAGTCTACAAACAGGATGAGTAATGGAACAATAGATGCGGCACCAGCAACCTCTAGTAAGGCTTGAAAGATAATAATGGATGTTACCAATATTGCGTTTTTCTTACCTTTATTACTCAGAAGAGTAAAAACTTTATGTATCATTTTTAGTGTATGCGATCGTAAAAGGTTGTTTTTTGAAGTTAGGTTGGATTATCTTGGCTAAAAACTCTCTAACAAGCAATGTATTGATGAAACTGTCTTTAAGTTGTTCTCATGGCAATACGTTTTCCAGTTATGAAATTCAGTCCATTTGCTTAAAAAAACGAAATCTATTTCGAATGTCGCTGCGGCTTGATGGTCTAGTTTGCTGTCTCCTAGAAATAGTGCAGGGGATTTGATGTTGCTGTTCTTGAGTTCACGCTCCAAAATTTCAAACTTGTTATCCGGGCTACCAAAAATGCCGCCGTTAAACATGCTGCCTATTTTGCGAGTGTTAAGCACCGCACGAAGCTCCTCTTGATCTCCCCCTGAGACAATGCACCATTTCGCGTCTGGTACGATTGCGCGCAGTTGAGCAAGACCTGATGCGATTTCACAACACATCAGCTCTTTTTTGACTTGGGTGGCGTAGGCGTCCAGCAACTCTGACGTTGTAATTTTAACAATGTTTTTATTGTATTTAGGAACTATAACGTCATGAAAATACTCAAATTTTTCATATCGAGATATGCCGCCGTTCTGAACGTGATATTGTAAAAATTTTTTTGCAGCATCCTCTCCGAAAGGGAGAGCTGTTTGATAAAAGGCGTTCGATTTTATTATATTTGAATTGAGTATGACGCCATCACAATCAAAAAGAAATGTTTTGTAGGTGGCTAAATTCATTATTTCTCAGAAAGTGGAATTAGTTGTTGTGCAATAATGAAGTCATCTTGCCAATCAATATCAATTTTCTTGAGCCCCGCGCACACATAAAGAGCCGGCGACTTACCTATTCTATCCTTCAACTCATTGTAGTTTTTTCTTGAATTGATATAAAAGGCATGATTGATCTCATACAACGGATCAAGATCTTGAGTGTTTGGCCAAGGATTGATGTTTCTGTCCGTATTGATCACTCGTTTTTCTTTTTCATTCCATATAAACTGCTGAATTTTATTAACGCTGATCAAGGAGTCTGCTGTTTGATTCTTAATGGATTCTTCATATTGGGCAATTGCGGCTCGGTAGTCGTTTTCGTTAAGAAATGGAGATGTTGCATGCACCCAGAAAATCACGCTAGCTGTTGTGGCCTCTTCAATATGGCCAATAAGATCCTGTACTTTTGTAGTTGAGCTGCATAACTCATCAGGACGAATAACTAGGCGAACGTTTGAATTTTCTAATAATTCTTTAGGGAGTTGATCGATGATTTCCTTATCATTTGTAGAAATAACAATTTCAGAAACTTCATCTTTGAGTTTTACAATCTGAGCGAGCTTATATTGAAAAAGGCTTTGCCCGTTGGGGTGAAAAGGCCTTGAGTTTTTCTTTATCACTCTTTGCGAGCCTGAGCGCATAGGCAAGATGATTGAAATATCTTTCATCATGATATTCCTTTATATCGCGTAAATGCTTTGTTGCGGAATTTTATAAACTGTCGGCGTCACGGAACATAACGGGATATCAATTTCTTTCTTGAAAAGATGAAATATTTTATTCATTTCATCATTTCTGGCACTTCCCATGGCGTAACCGTCAAAGCCAGCAAGTAATATTTCTTTAGATCGTCCACAACAAATCACGCTTAAAGCATATGCAATCACATTTGAAGTTGGAGTAACACATGATGTGTCATTGAATTCAAAACATTCTGGTTGAATTTCAATTCCGAAATCACACACGTTTTTGGCCTTTAAAACATTTTGTAAACTTTCTGGCAGCATACTTAAAGGGGTGATTAGAGGGGCCGGAAATTTTAGATGCTTTTTAGCGTCTGCAAGCAGTCGAACAGGGTGACAAGCCACACGGTAGTTAATGAGATCGGAATCAATATGCTTAAGTGTGTTCAATGCCAGAACGGTAGGTTTTTCTTTTTTTATGTATGTTTCAATCGCTTCTTTGTGTTGTTCGATACTCTGCCCAACTCCCAATAACAATATAGTTTTGTTTTTTAGAGCGACGCTGGGAGTCCATGATCCCCGTGGTGGTCCAGAGTAGAAATTCTTGGCTGCGTTAAGGGCGGTGCAGTCAAACTTTGCGCTGTTTGTGTTTTTTAAGTGATATACTACAGACAGGATATCTTCTTCATCATATTGGCTGTCTTTAAGCATTTCCTGAATATAGGTAGGATGAATGGAGTATAAGCCAGCCATGTAGTAGAAGGGATTGCTACCCCAACCGTATTCACTCTTTAGCGGGTTGAAAGTTGTTCGAACAAGTTTAAGCAACGGCAATAAGTCATATGGCTTTTCTTTAAATTTTGCCATTTCAAGGACGAACTCTTCTGTTCGCAGATTCCCGGGGCCTCTTCCCATTCCCGTGATGGTACTGTCGACCCATTCAGCACCGCTGTCCAAAGCTTGTGTAGAGTTGGCGAATGCCAGCATAAGATTGTCGTGCGCGTGAATACCAATAGGGCCACCCCAACGTTTACGTATTGCGTTGGTAATTTTTGTAACATCTTCGGGCTTAATGTTGCCTAGACTATCAGCAAAGTAAAGCACATCAACTGGATATTCAGAGGCCTTGGCGGCAATTTCTTCAATTTTTTGTTCCGAGTGCTCACTGATTTGCATGATGTTGGCACTGGTTATATAGCCTTTTTCATTCAGCCATTTGCAGGCCTTGAGCACTGGTTCAAATTCATGCGCATGACTGGCGATGCGAACGAGATCAACTGGTGAGTTTTTGGCTAGCCGCGGCATTAGCTTTTCTAATCGTTCTAGATTAAGTTTTTCGTCAGTGACAATATCTGCGGCGTTCATCATAATACCAATCGATAGACCATCAGGAATATTTAGAGTTTCCAAAAATTCGTCTGTCGTATAGGCGCAGGCGCCCCTAAAACCATTGTTTGCCCAGAGACGGAAGCCAATTTCTGCGACATCAATCTCAGCAGCTTTTACGGCAACAAGATAGTCTTCCATCAGATCTTTTGAAAAATCCCATTTCGTGTAATAACCACCATCACGAAGGGTGCAATCCAAATGGACTATTTTTTTATGTTGTTGCATCAGTACTCCTAACGTCTAATTTAAGAAAACGAATAGGGATTAGTCTATTCAACTATGGTTGTGAAGTGTAAAATATGTGACATTTGGCTAATTGGAGTTTGAAGATGCTAGGCGCTTAGCTATTTGCTTTGCCATGATCTTTGGTGGTGCGCATAAGTAGACTAAAGCTAGGAATGAGCTGCTGTTCCATGGTTTATTTCTGAAACAATACCACACTGAATATGCATGCAATAGCGCCACCAATAAACCGATTGCTTTGCAAGTACTTTTATGTTTTTTTTCAAGACTATAGGGCGTAGCCTATCGATTTTGTTCCAATTTTATCTGAACGCTTGTATTTTGTACTGTATGACAAGTAGTTTGTCTACATCTATGAAGTAGCGGACTTATTTTTATTGTAATGTGTTATCATTTCGCATGATAAAATGGAAAAAGCATTGTGCAGGTAATATGTGCAATGCTTTTTCTTTAGATAAGTACTTTTATTTTAAATAAAAAGCAGGACTAACAGTTTAAAATATTTCAGTCTTAATTTTAAGGCTTTGCTTTTAAATAGTCTTTTTATGCTCATAATAAAACGTAGGGACGTGGCTGCTGGAACTTCGCATTTTTTTATAGAGAGTTGGCGACCATATTTAAAAGCATAGAAACAAAGGTCACTCTTGATTCAGAGTTTGTCATAGTTAAACCGTCTTCTCCTCTGTGATCTGTGGACATTCTCAGCACGATTACCCCGAAGACGGAAACTGTCTCTGAAAGGGCTACGAAAAAAGACAGGAACAACGGTGAAGCAGATGCAGCCTAAAAATAAAAAACTTACACCCTGGGCTTACAATGTAACAAAAAAAGCTCTTACACTTTCGTGTAAGAGCTTAAATTGCTTGGCGTCCCCAAGGGGATTTGAACCCCTGTCGCCTGCGTGAAAGGCAGGTGTCCTGGGCCAGGCTAGACGATGGGGACGCTTCATATGTGCTTCGTGAGTTCCCTCACGTGCGAAAAGGTATTTATGGAAAACAGGCTTCGCTGTCAACTAGATTTTTTATTATTTTCTATGAAAAAACTTTTTTCCCTCTTGCCACAGAGCTCAAGGGGTCTTATCTTAGAACTGTAAGGAAGCACATATCGATATACCTTCCAGAAGATATAGTCATCAACCCTAACGGAGGATAAGAAAGGCTAATGGGTAAAAAGAACGAACAGACAGTGAGAGAATCTACTGAATAAAAGATTTAGGATTCGGAGCCGGTGCACTAAGTGCATGACAAGGCCGAACCAAGCAGCAATACGCTAACAGAGTTTGTAGGTAGATTCTCTCTTCTTTTGTCTTCAATAATGCAGTCCACCATTTGGTGGTCTTTTTTTTGACCTTTTTTCATCCCAAAAAAAGCTGCGTCCCTTTCAGAACGCAGCTTATCATTATATAGAACTGACCAACGACACGCATTGTGTCGCTTGATGTTTTAATTTTTCGCGATAATAGCCTTAGCCGGAACAATACCGGTAGCAGCAGCAGAAACAATGTTGCCTGCTACACCAGGGCCGTCACCAGCAACGTAGAGACCATCGATAGATGTCTCAAGCTCGTTGGAAGTTTCAACCTGAGTAGCAAAGAACTTAATCTCTGGAGCGTACAACAAGGTTCCGTCATCAGCGATACCAGGAATTACGGAGTTAAGCTGATCAAGACCGTCAACAAGGTTTGTCACAATACGCTCAGGAAGCGCCATAGCGATGTCACCAGGAACTACGTTTGTCATAGTCGGGGCAATGTGACCGTTGTTGATACGAGTCCATGTAGAACGTCTACCACGGCGTAAATCACCAAGACGCTGCAAAATAGGCTTACCGTCACCAATGATGCTTGCAAGCTTACCAATAGCTGTACCGTAGCCTGTGTTATCTGAAACAGGATCAGTCAGCACTACTTTAGATAAGAACGCAAAGTTGGTGTTTTCAGATTTCTTATCGCGGAATGCATGCCCGTTAACGCACACAAAATCCTGATAGTTTTCAAGCGCGATAAAGCCACCAGGGTTTGTACAGAAAGTACGGGTCTGGTCGTCGTATTTAGAAGTACGCACGAAGAACGTAGGATCGTATACCACATCGGTAATATCAGACATTACGTCATTATGTGTTTCAACACGTACACCAACTTCGATGCCGCGCTGAGAAACATTTAAGTCGTATTCTTTACATACAGTGCTGATCCAATCTGCGCCTACACGACCCGGAGCAAGAATTACCTGCTTGGCGGTGTAAGTACCTTTGTTAGTCTCAACGCCCTGCACTTTTCCGTCTTCAGCCACAACGCGTTTAACTTCTTCCTTAGTTCTAATCTCAACACCACGTTCAGCAAGGTAGCTGGACATATTGTCGATATGATCAGGAAGACAGTCAGAACCGAGATGCTTCTGTTTAATCAACAGAAGATCAATACCGTTCTTGTTTGCTTCTTTACGAATGGCTTTTGCTGTATCCATGTTGGAAGGATACACAGGGCCATCCATGCCAAACTTGTTAAAGATCACTTCTGTCTCATCGATCAGATCTTTTGCTTCCTGCAGTCCCATAAACTGGGTCAAATCAGTCTTTCCAAGCTTGTGGATATAGTTCAGCTTACCATCGGAAAAAAGGCCGCCTCCGCCGATACCGGAAAGGATATGGCAGGGTTTACATTTCACGCACTTCTGGGTTTTTCCAATTGGGCATGTTCGATTTTTTACCGCCGGGCCGCGGTCAATCATACATACAGAAAGATTAGAATTTTCTGCAAGATAGTAGGAAGCAAACAGCCCAGCAGGGCCGCCGCCAACAACAATAACGTCAAAATCTGTCTTATTAGACATAGTAGCAATCTCCAAACATTCTATTTAGCCCAAGCCGTATTCTCCCCCACAAAACACGGGGAAAAACAGCCTTAAGCGACGTGCGCATTAAATCGCGCGCACAATGGCTTAGTATATCCTGTACTCAAATCCTCATCGGTGTCAACTCACTTTTTTTCAAATCGCAAAAAAACACCACTTCGTTCATTCTATAATACTCTGCCTCATTCTACCTGCAATACACTCTTAGGGACGATGTGCCCTGTCGCATCGAGATTTCATTTTGTCATTAACCCCAAACTCCAGAGCTGAGGTAGTTATGCCTACAGAACGTACGACATACCGAAAGCGTATTAGTGGAAAGATCAAGGATCGAAAGATCGTCTGGGTCGGGAGTCGAGGGTGCGATGCTATCCCCCTTACTGACTTTAAAAACCCTATTGTTTCGATTTGCTACGGCAGCCCCGCGCAGCACGAAGCAATTACCGAGTACACCTATGAAAGTATGATGCATCATAGAGTGAACCCGTACACCTACGACGCCTCTGCAGACACATCGGAGGGCATTAAAGAGTTGCGCCGTATTTTGATTAAAGAGCTGGAAGAACCATCCTGCCTGATTCCGTACAAGCCTATGGCCTTCATCGACACGGCTTATTTTCTACACCACAGGCACACCATGCTTTTAGGATTGTTTTCTGAATTCCAGCATCCATTTAACCATAAAACATGGATAGAAACAGCGCTGCACGACAAAGGCATACGTATCATTCCTTGGAAGTATCTTGAGATAACGGAAGCCGCGAAACAGGAAATTTACCGTGCAGCCATGGAAAAACCTGTCATGCTCCGCATTCACGCAGCATCGGCACGCTCAGGCCTTGTGCGAGTAGACTCCAAGGAAAGTTTTGAAACGGCATGGGAATGGCTCCAAAAGCACGAGACTCAACTTGTCGCCTACTCACCGTATTTTTCAGGTGCATCCTCTTTGTCTGCGTCAGCAACAGTATTTTCAGACGGAAGAGTCTCATTACACCCGCTTAGCCTCCAATGCATTGGCGTGCCGGAACTCACGCCGTTAAACGCAGGCTATTCAGGCAACGATTTTGGTATGATTCACGATCTGCCTGAACACATCATTAACCAATTAGAAGCAATGATTCGTGACGTTGGGCAATGGCTTGCTTCAAAAGGCTTTATGGGTGCCTTTGGTATAGACGCACTACTGCATGATGAGCAGCTCTACTTTATTGAAGCTAACCCGCGCTTCCTTGGATCATCAAAGATGTGCGCCAGCGTCGACAAGATACTGGATAGACCTGATGTGTACATGACACACATGGCAGCGTTTTTAGGACTTCCACCGCCGCCACAAATTCCACTGAGAGAACTCACAACGAAGCAACCACAATTGGGGCAGATGATTTTCCACAACACGCAGCCCCACCTCGTAACTGTGCAAAAGAACCTGACTGAATATGAAAAGCTACCATTCGGTGTAACACAAACACCAGAGTCCTCGGTCTCGGTTGCCCCCGGGGGGCCTATAAGTACACTGGACTGGACTGAGCCTTTATTGCAAACAAACGGGTCACTCAACGAAACAGGAAAGTTCATTGCCGATACCTTCCTGCAGAGCATCACCATCTATCCTCAGGGCTTGGTTCCTGAGCGACCAAAACGGATCATCAAGTAGGCTGCGTCGATTACCCATCCGTACCTACTACTGAATATATAGCGCCCCGATGAACACATTCATCGGGGCGCTTCAACGTAAAGCATTCGTGACGAAATATCCGAATAAAATTTCGCCATAAAAAAAGCCGGTACAACTTAGTTATACCGGCTTTTATATGACGTTTTTTAGAACATCTGCTTAAGCAAATCTTCACCACTTTCAACAGGGTCCCGTTGTTCACGGGTCAGGCGCTGACCTTGCATAATGGTCGGCTGCGTTCCCTGCTTAAACGGTAGGAAGTAACTTTTACCACTATATGCACTGGCAACTCTGCCGGAACCGGCATCAATTCGAACCTGAATAACCCCTGCAGGCATTTCAAAATCTTCCTCAGGGAAGTCATTAATAACTTTTTGCAGATAATCACGCACAACAGGAGATGCAGCACGAGAGCCTGTTTCCCATTTACCCATAGGGGTTAACTGGTCAAAGCCAACGTATGCGGTTGTTACAAGGTAAGGAGTCACCCCGACAAACCACGCATCTTTTTCATCGTTTGTTGTGCCTGTTTTACCGCCGATAGGACGCTTGAGGACTTTAAGACGCCAGCCAGTACCATCCTGTACAACTTCCTTAAGCAAGGTAGACATAATGTAGGATGTTTCAGGGTCCATGCCCTGAGTGCGCTGAGTCTCAATGGAGATGATATCATCACCCCATGCATCTTTTACAGACTTAATGAGACGTCCTTTTGACCATTGGCCGCCGTTGGCAAATGTTGTGTATGCTTCGGTTAAGTTGATCGGTGAAACCGCAACGGAACCAAGAGACACAGAAAGGTCATACGGGAACGGCCCTTCAAGCCCCATAGCTTTAGCACGTTCTACAACCTTTGGAATACCGAGCGATTTTGCAACACGGATGGTACAAAGGTTACGGGACTTAACAAGTGCAGTACGCAGCAAGGTCGGTCCATAGAAAATGCCTTCAAAGTTCTGAGGACGCCAGACTTTGGAAGTAGACTGATCTGTATATACAATCGGTGCATCCAGCACGATAGAAGCAGGGGTGTACCCATTATCTATCGCAGTGGAATATACAATCGGTTTAAATGCAGAACCAGGCTGACGTTTCGCCTGTGTGGCACGGTTAAACTGGCTTTCTGTAAAAGAATACCCACCAACCAATGCAAACACATCACCTGTGCGTGGGTCCATTGAAACAACCGCACCCTGTACATTAGGATGCTGTTCCAAAGCCAACGGCACAACGTCTTGCTCTGTCAGCAGACGTGGTTCCCAAGTATCTTTAAGACGGTCAGGTACTGCAATAGAAGCCCAGACAACGTCTCCAACCTTCAGAACTCGTCGTGCGTCTTTAACAGATGGAACATGATCGGTCGCCACTTTTGGGTTCGGCTTACGACACCAGTTCATGGTTGATACAGGGATACGACCTTTCATTTCGCCAAATCGTACGTCCACACCGGATTTTTCAACTCGGGTGACCAGTACCTGAATCCATTTTTTATCTGTCAGAACTGCTGGAATAACTTCCTGCTGCTGCAAGAAATCATCTACCATTTCTGGTTCAATCGACTGAATAGGTCCCTGCCAGCCCCTGCGTCTGGAAGATGCTTCCAAACCTGCACGTAAGGCCACTTCAGCAGCATCCTGATAGTCTAAATCAACAGCTGTGTGTACTTGAAGACCAGCTTCATAGACAGCGTCTTCACCGTAGCGAGGAAGTTCGATACCAAGCTTACGCATGTTATCTTCACTCAGGTAGTTAATAAGCTTCCTGCGTACTTCCTCTAAATACCATGCCCCACGTTTCCAGCTTGGATCTTCCATGCTCTTGTAAACAAGCGGTGCTGTAATTGCGGTGTCGTACTGTTCCTGAGTAATCCAGTTAAGATCGAGCATACGACCCAACACGTAACGCTGACGAGCCTTAGCAGACCCCGGAGCACGTAATGGGTTGTATTTTGAAGGTGCCTGTGGAAGCCCAGCTAAGATTGTAGCTTCCGCAATGGTCAGTTCATTAACATGTTTACCAAAATAGGTGCGAGCCGCGGCTTCTACGCCGTAAGCTCCAGCACCAAGATAAATTTCGTTTAAGTAGATAGTAAGAATCTCATCTTTCGTCAGATAACGCTCAAGACGAAATGCGAGAATTGCTTCTTTAATTTTACGCTCGTAGCTTTTCTCAGAGGAAAGAAGCAGTCGCTTGATAATCTGCTGAGTGATTGTAGAACCACCCTGTCTGATAGAGCCAGCACGCATATTTTTGATAAACGCGCGGAAAATTGCTTTCGGGTCAACTCCATCATGGTCGTAAAAACTATCATCTTCAGCAGCAAGAAAAGCTCGCTTAACGAGGTCAGGCATATTTTCGTGAGAAACCAGAAAACGTTTTTCCCGATAAAAGTGCCCGAGCACTTGCCCATCACGAGCATATACAGTTGTGACCAATGGCGGCTGATAGTCATTGATACGGGTAAAACTTGGTAAGTCTTTAGATGCCCACCAGTATAAACCGGAGGCAGCTAACGTACCCAATGCCGCCACAAGCGCAACGCAGATACAAACATACAGGAATATTTTTTTCATAAAGTTTAATCTCGTTTGCAGGGTGGCTACTCGCCTTTATCGAAGCCCCACGCTGAACGCAGTGATGCAAACAACTCCCTAACCTGGGGTTTGTCCATTCCTAGCAGTTCCAGCGATTCTTCTACGGTGTCGGTTTCACGGCATACAAGACACCCTTGTGCCGTGAACATAGTCAGCTCGTTGCCGCGTACCCAGAAGGGAAACAGCAGGCAGAACCATGGGCGCGCTTCTCTCGGGAGTCTACACCCTTGCTCTGTCAGATAAACACAATATCCCTTTTCATTGGATTGCAGAACCCTATGAGTCTCGTTTGCAGGGAATTGTGTATCTATTTTTAATCCATCATGAGGAAAAAGTCGTTTTAATGTCGTGATAAATTCAGGCGAGTTAATAACGTCATTTGCCCCTGAAACTTCAGGAGCCGCCGCTTTAACTTTAGCCCACTCTGCATCCGACAATGGGAAGCAAAGCTCGATATCTTGGGGGTCTGCATGACAACAGGTGTCGTATTTTTCTGCGCAACGTTCGCAAACAGTTGGATCAATTTTCGTAGAGATAGATGCAGTCATTAATAACTTCCGCTGTCACGTTTTGGCCATTCGCCGTTATAATTTTTTAGGATAGCAATATAATATTTGGGACCGTAGCCATTCGTATGCGTTGTTTGATACTCCATAACTTCGACGGATTCAAACAGCTTCTTAAGTGGCTGAAGATCAATAGGTTTATGACGGACAAATATTGCGTCCCAGCCCTTTTTGGCTTCAGGTGTCTCCCACAGGTCATATTGTGCTTTTCGACGTCCGAAATCCGCGCAAAACGCCTGCGGCTGCTTAGGTGCGTAGAATGAAAGGTTCGCAGTCACACCATAGCGGTCAGAAAAATAAAAAACTTTATCAGGGTCCGGCATCTTATCAGTAAGCTCCTGAAGCTTACTGGACATATCTGTCCAACCCATCAAACGCATAGCAGGGTTAAAAGAACGGGTTCTAAACGGTAGTTCTCCCAGTGAATGCATCACAAGAAACAGCACTACCCCGATAATAACGCCCGTTTTACGAAGCGGAATACGTTTGCTGCGGATAACCAGTGCAGTTTTACCCCAGACATGTCCCTGCTCAGCTGCCAGTGCCGCAAGCATAATGCCCGCTGCGTAGCTCATTGCAGACCAGTTAGGATAGATGCGGGTATGGAAACTCCAAAAAATAAAGAAGCCCCACAACATCCAGAAACCGACGCTTAACAAGATAGCCTGACGCACCTTGCTGTCATCTCCGAGAGCTTCGGCACCTTTTTTCGTCCACCCCTGTTTCAGGGCTGTCCAACCACCAAAGATAAGGAAAGCAAACCACCACGGGGTGATTAAGCCGATCTGAGAGCCGAAATATTCAGGAAAGCGGTCAAAACGGAAAAACGGTTTTGCAGTAGCAGTGGAAGTAACCCCTGCAAGCTTAGCAACATGGCGGAAGCCCACCCAGTCGTTCTGCATATTCCAGATAAGAATCGGCAAGAAACCGATAACTGTGCCAACAGCAATAGCAATGGCCGCACGCTTTACAAACACGGGACTGAGCATCTTTCTGCGCCACAGCCCGATACAATAAAAGAACACAACACCCGCCATGGCAAGCATCATGTATTTAGCAAGAATTCCAAGAGCAACCGCAATACAGAGTATTACATACGGTGCTTTTCGTTCAGGATTTTCACTGGCAGCGTAGATTGCGAATAGAGACGTAAGCCAGCACACAAGTAGAGGGCTGTCTGTTGTCATCAATACGCCGGAAGCGAGGAACAATGGAATTGTATTGGCAAGAATTACTGCCCAGAGGGCTGCAATCGGACGCTTCATTATGTGTCCCATGCCGTACAACAGAATACCTTGAGTCAAAAAAGAGTTAAAAACAGCGCCAAAACGAACACCAAACTGTGTGTTACCAAAAAGCGTTGTCCAACCTTTAATGATCCATGCAATCAGAGGTCCTTTGGAGTAGTAAGAAAACTGCATGTGACGAGTCCAATCCCAATACTGGGCTTCGTCGTACACAAGATCAAGCTGGTTACTCGATAAAAACGCGATGCGAATACAAGTTGTGCATACAATAATCGCAGCAGCCACAAGATATGGATGTCGCTGCCAAATAGCCGTGTTATTCAAAATAGACCTCACAAAAACAATATACAATGATCACGCTAGCTCAAGGCTCAAAAAAATGTGACGAGCACCAGAAAAAGCGCATTATATCCTTGATACGGAAAACGCTCCCTAATTCATACCAGTTATCCCCAATTGTCAACTCTGCAGGTTTTTAAATAACTATTTGATATTTCAATTAATCTTCGAAACGAACGTAGTTCCCTGTATTTTTTATTTAGCCTCATGGATATAACACACTTCTCTCTTAGCTTTGCATAGAAACTATGGTAACATGCTACACTGTCTGACATTTCCCTCGACTCGTCAGCTTTACATTTATTCCGAAAATCCGTGAATTAAAAATATTGAGACTACATCCGGAGGCGGCATGGCAGTTTGTTACTATCAGAGAATATTATCCCTAGCGGCATGTTGTATGTGTGTATTCACACTTGCAGCCTGTTCCGATAACGGAGCTCCGCAACAACGCCCTGCGCCGAGTGTGGATGTTATTTCTGTTTCAGAATTTCCTGTCGCCAATAAATGGGACGCCGTTGGGCGTGTTGATTCAAAAGACATCGTGCAAATTAAATCCCGCGTGGAAGGTTTTTTGCTAACACAGGGCTTTGTGGAAGGTGATATTGTCGAAAAAAATCAGGTGCTTTTCAAAATAGACCCTAAACCATTTGAAGCTGATCTTCAGCTGGCAAAGGCTAATGTTGAAAAAGCAAAAGCGGCTCTTGTTGAAGCAAAACAAAATCTTCGACGCGGTGCAGAGCTGTATGCAGGAAAAAACATCAGTAAATCTGAATTGGATGCGTACACCAGTACAGAACGACAAGCCGCAGCGGAAGTCGATGCAACCAAAGCTCAGGTCTATTCTGCTGCCATCAATCTTGGATACACCACTATTACTGCCCCGTTCAAAGGTCGCATAAGTAAAATTGTTTATTCTGTCGGCAACCTTATTTCTCCTAGCAGCGGCACACTTGCGACTATTTACTCAATTGACCCAATCTACGTGTATTTCACTGTGGATGAAAAGGACGTTGTCACATACCGCGAAAAATGGGGCTACGGATCATCACCTGAATTGAAATTCATGCTCAGACTTCCTAACGGCACTTCGTACCCTCTGGAAGGAAAACTGGATTTTGCACAACCGTTTATTGATAAAGATACCGGCACAATTGATTTGCGCTGCGTTTTTCCAAATCCTGAAAGCCTGCTTCTTTCCGGCATGTACGTTTCTGTTATAGTAGAAGATGCAGAAAAAAAACGTATGCCAGTCATCCCGCAATCGAGCGTACAGCAAACCCAATCCGGCTACACCGTTGTCGTAGTGGATAAAGACAATGTTGCAACGTCCCGTAAAGTTGAACTCGGGATGCGTCTTGATGCTATGTGGGTAGTAATAAGCGGACTCCATGCCGGAGAACATATTATTGTAGAAGGCTTACAGAAGGTTCAGCAAGGCAAGCCTGTTGATCCTCACCTTGTTAATGTTGACCCCAAAACAGGTGTTATTACAAAGCATCCAACAAAGAAAATTAAAGGTTCTGGCCCATCGAAAATTGTTCCGAAAAAAACTGGTTCGAAAAAAAATATTCCCGAAAACCCACGCTGGACTGAAACAGAACCTGACAAAAAAGATGCGTCACCTGACGCCGATCCGAATGCAAAAAAGTTACCGCCGGCTAAGCCAAATACTATTTTGCCACCACCCAATTCATCGAAAAAAACGTCACCATCTTCCACTCCAAATAGTGGGAGCTGAGTATGACAATCAGCCATTTCTTTATTGACCGGCCTAAGTTCGCCATTGTCATATCCATCGTCATTACCCTTGTGGGGACTTTGGCATTGATCACGCTCCCTGTTGCTCAATACCCGGACATTACGCCGCCAGTTGTTACCGTAACGGCAAATTTCCCGGGTGCGAGCCCAGAAATTTTAGAGCGAACGGTCATCAAGCCTCTTGAGGATAATATCAACGGCGTTGAAGACATGATCTACATTTCTTCTACCGCCGACACCACAGGTACATCCACAACCTCAATCACCTTTGCTCCGAATACTGATCCGGATATTGCGCAGGTAAACGTACAGAACCGAGTCTCACAGGCTTTGCCTAACCTTCCGGAGCAAGTTCGAAGATTGGGGATAACCGTTAAAAGACAGTCCACAACCATGCTGCTCGGCGTCAGTATTATTTCACCGGACAACACGTATTCAAGCTTGTTTTTAAACAACTACGCGAAACAATTTATTGTTGATCCGCTTAAACGAATCAAAGGTATTTCAGACGTACAGATTTTCGGTTCCCCATATTCAATGCGCATATGGCTTAATCCAAGACTTATGGAATCGTACCGAATGACTACGTCTGATGTTCAAGACGCTCTGGAACAACAGAACATTATTGTTGCAGCCGGTAGCGTTGGCGGCGGCCCGAACGTTCCGCAGCAACAATTCAGATACACAGTGCAGGCTCAAGGTCGATTAATTACCGCAGAAGAATTTAACAACATAATCCTTCGTACATCACCCAATGGAGCAATTGTTCGTGTCAAAGATATCGGACGTGCAGAACTGGGTGACAAATCGTACGACTCTTATGCAAATCTGAACAACAAGCCGCAGGCTTTTGTTGTTGTATATCAGAACAGCGACGGCAACGCGTTGGATATTGCACAAAATATTTACAAAAGAATGGAAATTCTTTCCAAGCAGTTCCCTAACGGGGTCGACTATTTAATCCCTTACGACACAACAATTTTTATCCGTCGCTCCATTGATGAAGTTGTGACCACCCTGCTTCAGGCTGTCTTCCTTGTTGTTTTAGTTGTTTTTCTTTTCCTGCAAAACGTACGCGCCACATTTATTCCGACAGTAGCTATCCCTGTATCCCTGATTGGTACCTTTGCCGTTATGCAGGCTCTGGGATATTCCATCAACACCATTTCGCTATTTGGACTTGTGCTTGCCATCGGGGTCGTCGTTGACGATGCCATTGTGGTCATCGAAAACGTAGAACGGCACATGACTGACTCGAAACTACCGCCTAAAGAAGCGGCACGTGTCGCCATGTCAGAAGTAACAAGCCCGATCATTGCAACAACGCTTGTTCTACTGGCTGTATTTGTTCCTGTTATGTTTATGCCGGGCATTACCGGCGGTTTGTATCGACAATTTGCGGTAACCATTTCCGTATCTGTTCTTATCTCATCGGTTAACGCACTAACGTTAAGCCCTGCCCTGTGCTCACTCATCCTTAAAGAAGGACAGCTCGAACCTATTTTTTTCCTTCGACCGATTGACCGCGCCATTAAATGGTCAACAGAACGATACGGAATAATTATCACAGGCATCCTTCGTAGAGGGTTTCTTACGCTGGTCATAGTTCTCGCGATCTTCGGATACACAGGGTACCTGTACACCAACACTCCGACTGCATTTATTCCTAACGAAGATCAGGGATTCTTCTTTGTTGATGCACAGCTTCCTGAAGCTTCATCATTAAATAGAACCCAGAGAGTTTTGACAGAAATTACGGATATGACGAAAGAAGTGAGCGGCGTAGAGCGTGTAATTACAGTTTCCGGCCGTAGCTTTCTTTCCGGTAACTTATCCAACACCGGTCTTATTATTGTTATGCTGGAAGATTGGGACAGCAGGCCGGAGGGTAAAACGTTACGGGATATTATGGCTGAAGCTAATAAGCTGTATAGAAAATATCCTGATGCCTTTCTTAGATCATTTGAGTTACCTGCAATTCCGGGTATCGGTACCACCAACGGGTTTGCATACCAGCTTCAGGATACATTAAGTCGTCCACCGCAAAACATCGCCAAGGTTGCTCAACAACTTGCCTTTGATGCAACGCAAGACCCAGCAGTACAAATGGCGTTCACCACTTTCCGTACAGATGTTCCTCAATATTTCCTTGATGTAGACAGAAACAAAGCGATGGTTCTGGGAATTTCACTCGGGGATATTTACGCAACACTGCAAGCACAATTCGGCTCTCTGTATGTGAACGACTTTGTGAAGGAAGGACAAATTTATCAGGTAAATATTCAGGCAGATGCACAATTCCGCGCAACGCCAGAAGACTTCCGACTTTTTTACGTACGCAACGGCAAAGATGAAATGGTTCCGGTTAGTTCCGTTGCAGCAATCACTCCGATTCTCGGCCCTGCACAGGTCTTTCACTACAACCTTTACAGCACCGTTGCCATCAATGGCGGTGCGGCACTCGGATATAGTTCCGGTGATGCCATTGCAACCATGGAAAAACTTTCCGAAAAGCTTCCCCCCGGTTACACATTTGAATGGACAGCACTTTCACTTCAGGAAATTGAAGCAGGCAACCTTGCACCGCTCATCTTCCTGCTTTCCTTCACATTCGTATACCTGTTCCTTGTGGCGCAGTACGAAAGTTGGATTATGCCTATCGCCATTGTTGGGTCTGTTCCTTTAGCAATTTTCGGCGCCATAGCAGGTATCCATTACTGGGCACCAATTTATGAACTGAGCAATAACATTTATGCGCAGGTAGGGGTAATTCTTCTGATTGGTATGGCTGCCAAGACATCTATTCTTATTGTTGAATTTGCTATGGATCTCTACAAAGAAGGAAAAACAGCGAAAGAAGCAGCATTTACCGCTTCAAAGTTACGCTTCCGCGCAGTACTTATGACAGCATTCTCCTTTGTGCTTGGTGTATCACCACTGGTTGTAGCATCCGGTCCCGGTTCTGCAAGCAGACACTCTCTTGGTATCGCCGTAATGTGCGGTATGATCACCGCAACTATCTTTGCTCCGTTACTAGTTCCGGGATTCTACTATCACTTACAACGCTGGCTTGAGTTTTTTGGCAAGAAAACAAACGCAAAAAGTGAACCTCCAGTCGAAAAAACACAGGAAGAGTCTTAGCTTTACGTTTTTTACAGTAAAAAAACATTTTCTTGTTGACGCCCACATGTGTTCCATATAAACACCCTCTTCGCAGCACGTTACTCGTGCTCACAATACAGCACTATTGACCTTCGACACAGTCAAGGTCTCTATATAGAAGCTCTCATAGCTCAGTTGGTAGAGCGCATCCTTGGTAAGGATGAGGTCAGCAGTTCAATTCTGCTTGAGAGCTCCATATTTTAGCGGATAACTTACTCAGTAAGTTGTCCGCTTTTTTTGTATCTACCTTTGAAGATTGATCTAATGGATGGAGCACATCCCACATGGTTATGTCAGCACATTCTGCAATCGCGCTGCCAACCACTTTTCAGCAGGACGTAGCGGATAATCTTTTTTCCACAACAGATAAAAAGAGTTGCTGTAACCTTCCTGTAGAAATGTCAGGGGCAACGAAACCATTTCTTCTCGCTGACGCAGCCGCAATGTCTGCGATTCTGCAAGCCATGCCCAGCCCACACCGCGACGTGCTAGTTCTATCATCAATTGGCTATCTTCACACAGCCACGTTTTCTCACTGAACATCCCTGAATCTGCTTCGCGCACTCCATCTTTACTGGAAGCAACAAGTTGTGTGTGCTCCCATAAGTCATCGGCAGTCACAGAAGTTAATTTTGCAAGGGGGTGCACTGAGCCGACCATAGGCCAAAATTTTTCACTCCCAAGCTGCTCCCATGAACAATCTTCGTCCGGAAAACCAGATGCAGGCATAGCAATACCTACATCCACTCTATCTTCCAGGATCAATTCTTTTACTTCACCAATGGCAGCCCACAGCACCTCTACCTGAATATAGTCGAACTCTTTTGAAAATTCCGCCAGTACACCGCCGATGACTTCAGAAGAAACAAGCTCCTCTACCGCCAGCCTGAGTAGAACCTGTGGCTTTTCAATAATCTGATCCGCTGTATCTGTGACAACTCTGCACTGATACAACACAGCCCGCACGGTGCTCAGCATCCGTTCGCCTTCACTGGTCAGCACAGGGAATTTTCCTGAACGATCAAATAACGTCACACCTAGATCAATTTCCAAGTTCGCAACCGACGTACTGACCCTGCTCTGCGCTTTGCCTAAATATCGGGCTGCTGCGGAAAACGACCCGTGCTCTACTGCCGCGACAAAAGCCTCTAGCTGTTCAATAGAAAATAGCACCTTACCCTCCTGCAAAAATACATTCCTGATTCTTTATCTATCCGCTTTTCGGATAGTATCTAATTAGAACAATCTCTTTTCAAGAGATATATGTCTATTGAACAAAAAGAATAATGATTCGTTCAAAAACAAAATCAGTAATAATAAAGGCTTTTAACATGACTATTGTAATGCGTACCCCTAAAGACCGTTTGCGTCACACACTTCTCTTTGAGTTTTTCCTTTTACTACTCTGTATTCCAATCATGACTTTTGCGCTGGGCAAACCGGCAGAAGAGGTTGGTGCCATGAGCGTTATGCTCAGTATCGCCGGTGCATCATGGAACTACATGTACAATTACCTGTTCGATCACGCATTGGTTCGGTTCAACAAACCGCTGTATCCTCGAAGTGGAATGCTCCGAGTGCTCCACGCAATACTTTTTGAGATAACACTGTTAGTTATCACGGTTCCGGCAGTCATGCTTATGCTCAACTTCTCATTCATGAAAGCATTGATGGTTGATATCGGTTTTGCAGCGTTTGTTCCGGTATATGCATTTGTATACAACATGGCCTACGACAGGGTTTTTCCACCGCCGGTTGCAGTAGTTGCTTAATAATCAGGCGCTTCAAACAACTTTCTTTTGTTTGCCACATCTGCCATAATCGGCGCGAGCAAAAAACACACCGGTAGGATACTACCGACGTTATAAAAAAGAGGATTGTATGGAAACTAAAGATTCAAACGGCAACGTTCTTAACGACGGCGATAGCGTTCTGGTAATTAAAGACCTTAAAGTTAAAGGTGCTTCCATGACTCTGAAGCGCGGAACTGTTATCAAAAAAATTCAGACTACTTCTAATCCAGAACACATTGAATGTCGCGTAGGTAAAGGACAGATCGTCCTTAAGACTTGCTTCCTGAAAAAAGCATAGCGACTTTTCAAATCATATAAAAAAAGACCGAACAACGATTTGTCCGGTCTTTTTTATTTTTTGCTGATTTTAGTAGCAGAAAAAAAGAGATTATCTAAGATTAAGGAGCCGTTGAGAGACACAACGGCTCCTAAGTTGATCCACTTTCCCTACATATACGTACCGTGTCGATATAAACCGCCTGGTAGATAAAAAACGCCACACCTACCAAGGGTATAGAGGAGGCAATACTTCTAAACAAAGCATTAAAAGAAAAGCACAGCATATTTTATGGGCTAATGCTGGTATCACACGCCACATAAAACCGTGCTGACACTCGTATATAAATGGATCTAACAATCTGAATTATATGCCGAAGTGGCATGCTCGCGAGAAAGCAACTTACTCGTTTACATGCACTGCAACTTCAACACGTAATGGTGTGCACATCTATACATCATAATGTTGCTTAAAACACCTCCCTAAACAGGTAGGTCACACAGCCTTTCATATCCAGCAATGGGAGACTGAAATGAACGACAAACTGCACGAGATATTAGAAACAATTGTTACTACTGATTCCCATGAGAACTTATGGGAAAAATTTGTTGAATATGCGAAACATATGGGAGCAGCCCAACTTCATACTTGGTTTAAAAATACTAATAACAATATCAGCTGCTTCTCTACGGTACCCGAATGGTGGCACCACTACTACGTAGAGACCAATGCAATTGAGTATGACTATATTATCAATCACACCCTTACAGGCAATGGCCCGTTATTATACGGATGTGATAAAGATATTGGAAATCCGCTTCTTTGCGAAAAAGCGCAAAAGCTCATTCAGATGACAACGTCTGAGTTCAACTATGGCAGCGGCATCACAATGCCCTCATTTTACAACAATAAACGTATAGGTGGTATTAACGTTTGCTTCCCTGAAACAGTCTCACAACTTAATGATGTCCCGACTGACAGAATTTTAGAACTACTTCTCGTATCAAGCACAGCACACGAGCGACTCTATGTTCTGACATCAAAAAATACGCACGCTATATCTTTGACTCCCCGTCAGCAGGAATGCCTTACATGGCTGGCCTGTGGACTTACTTCTCACGAAGTTGCAGATAAAATCGGTATTAGTCATCATACTGTGAAAATGCACATTGATTCTGCAAAAGAACGATTAGGTGCAGCAACCCGAATTCAGGCAGTGGCCAAAGCGCTCACAGCCGGTCTAATAAGCATCCCGTAATACCTAGTGGTTACAATTGCCCCGATCAAAGCGATTCCCCAGTTGAAACGACTGAGTCATTTGTTGTATTCAAATTACTCTTTTTAATCGTGCTGGTTACATTGATCGGATAAACCCCAATGCAAATTTCAAAAAAAAGCCTGAATGAAGCATTCAGGCTTTTTCGAAAATCTATTTACGGGAACATAAGGTACTAAATGGTGTAGACAACTCGCAATGCTAATCCAATAAGAACCACACCAGTTAATCTATCCACCATCACTGCACGTGCTTTGATCTTTTCAAGAATACTCGGTCTGGTAAGTAAAAAGCTGATTATTGTGTACCACAATCCGTCAATCAGCATTGGAGTAGCAATAACAATCGCTCTGCTTTCCGAAGCATTACTTGCTGCTACAAACTGGCTGAACAAAGCCAGGAAAAACAAGGCAAGCTTAGGATTAAGCATCGAAATCATAGCTCCGTCACGAGCAGATTGAAGCAAAGAGCTCTGCCCGCCCGCTGTGAGCTTCGCAGCAACACCGCCCTTAGACTGAACAGCGTTTATCCCCAGCCAGAATAGATAGCCAGCGCCAAGATATGCAATCCCTTTAAACAGGTTCGGGTTATGCTGCAAAACAATAGCAAGCCCCAGAACGGAAGCCAGCGCATACATTCCCACACCCAAAGCGTGTGCCCACGCAGTGACAACACCATTCTTCCAGCTACCGCCTAGGCAGTTTTTTGCTACAACAGCAAGACTAGGCCCCGGAGACATTGCTCCAAGAATGCAAATTAATACCAGTGAAACCCAAACGCTTAACGTCATCCAATCTCTCCCAACTTAACGTGCGCTGATGCGCTTTCTTTGTTCTCCAGCGCGAGTGCGCAAGTAACTATTTTCTATGTATTGCAGAAAACTTTTGCAAATGACAATTTGGAATTGTCAGTATTCTTGAACCGCAATATACTGCTGCACATTGAATTTACAGTGCATTTTCTGCATAGCTTTTTTCACCTCTAATCGACCATTCAAATTACAAGGAATTACAATGAAAATAGTAACACTGCTCGGCAGCGCCAGAGCAAACGGTAACACCGCAACTATTCTTGGCTGGGTGGAAGATGAATTACGTACAATGGGGCATGAAGTAGAACGCATAAACCTGACAAAGAAAGATATCAAACCATGCCTTGGTTGCGCAAAATGCAAAGAATCTGAAACAGAAATTAACTGTATTCAGAAAGATGATGCAGAAGAAATTTTACTGAAAATGATCGACGCTGATGTGACTCTTTTCTCATCCCCTACATACTTCTGGGGCTACACAGCACCGGTAAAAGCACTTATGGACAGAAGCTGGAGCCTCGTTTGTAACTACCACAAACCAAATCATGTGTCGTTACTTGAAGGCAAGCGTCAGGCTGTTCTGCTCACAGGCGGCGGTATGTACGAAAACAATGCTGAAGGGTTAGGCTTTGCTTTCAATAAGCTTCAGGCATTCTACAAAACTCAGAACGTTGGCGAACTGTTCATTGAAAAATGCACTATCGACGGCAACCGCCCTGAAGACACTGAAAAACGTGCTCTTGCCTTTGCCCGAAACCTTGTAGCGTAAAGCTACTATCTTCAGCGACTGAAGGGACAGATCTCGTCCCTATTCTCGCTGCCACGTTCCTATTTAGCACATGAAGCAGCGCAGGTGTGGTCGAGCATACTCAAGCCATAAAGCAATCGGCTCATGTTTTATTTACTGCCACCTCGCGCACCACGACCATCAGTTTCCGCTGACAAAAAACAAAAAAAGCCTCTAGTAAAAACTAGAGGCTTTTTTATGACCAATTTTCCGGCACAGAGTAACATCGTCCAAATGTTAAAAAACCTTAGTTTGTGATTATTATCACAACAAAACCTCCATTTCATCATAACCTATCCCCTTAGTAGCAAATAGTGCTGTACATATTGTTAAAAATTTCACAATGTAAAAATAACTATTACATTGTTTTTTGATTATTTATTACACTGCACGCTATTACAAAGCAATTTTCAGCAGCTAAATTTGTTTAATGCATCACTTATTCCATGCGGCATATATTTAACGCACAACATATGCCCATAATAGCACAACTGTGATGGAGGTTACGCTATGAAACTTTTTTGGAAACTCTCTCTTCCCCAGATGATACTGGTACCGATACTTGGTATCATAAGCTACTTTCTCATCAGTAACTGTTTTATAGCTATTCAACAGCATAACCTTGAATACATTATTGATGATACATTCATTGCTATTGAAAAAAATATTGAGCAGGTAAGCATTTCTGCTCAAGAAACTGCATCTCTATTTGCACATTCTTCAGAAGTATTGGCAGCGTATCAGCTTGCTCATACAGGAGATATTGATGATGCTACATCAAAAGAGTCACAAGAAGCACGCACAATGCTTCGCAAAAAACTCGCGCCACAACTAAAAAGTTATAAAACCACAACAGGTAAAAAACTGAAGCTTCACTTCCATCTGCCCAACGGCAGAAGCCTTGTCCGTCTTTGGCGTAAAAAGCAGACAAAGAAAAATGGAAGCTGGGTTGATATTTCAGACGATATTTCTTCATTCCGACGCACAGTACTGGATGTAAACAGCACAGGTGCCCCTGTTCGAGGCATTGAGCTTGGGCGCGGCGGATTTGTCATGCGCGGCATTGTTCCGGTTAAAGACGATAACGGCGTCACCGTAGGTTCTGCCGAAGTCCTTAAAAGCTTTGCGTCTGTATTCGACATCGCAAAACAAAAGAACATCCCAATGATGCTCTTTATGGACAAAAAGTTCCTTAATATTACCACACGCCTTAATAATTCATCCAAATATCCGTCTGTCTACGATACCATTCTTGTAAACAAAAATTCGGACAATCAGCCGTTTGTAGAAATGGTATCTGAGCAATTTCTCGCCACCGCATCACGTCAAAAAACATCTGAGCGGATTGGCAACTACACGCTAATCGGCTCCCCGATGCTCGACTACAGAGGGCAGCGCATCGGCACGCTCATTGGTGCCATTGATTCTTCAGAAGCGCTCAGCCTTGCCAGCACTGCTAACACATCACTGGCAACAACTCTTGCAGCAATCCTGCTGCTGCCGCTTCTGGGCATGATTTTAGTGCTCAAAAAATATATCACCGCGCCGCTTAACAGCATCACAACCAAAATCCAAATGCTTGCCGAAGACAAGGCAGATCTCAAGGACCGCATTACTGTAAATCAGGAAGATGAAGTGGGCGACCTGACTCTTTGGTTTAACACCCTCATGGAACGTCTCACCACCATGCTGAACGAGATGGAAGGATTCAAAAACGTTCTGAACACTGTTCCTGATCCTATCTTCGCTGTTGATAACAACTACAACTTGCTGCTTGCCAACAAAGCAGTGGAAGAAGCCGCGCGAACAGACCAGCAAGGACTCATGTGCCTGCAGTGTCACGATGTGTTCAATACTGAAGTCTGTACGACTTCAGATTGCCCTATTGAGCAAGTAAAACGAACACAGAAGCGTGTAGTAGCAGACATCATTACCGTCCCGAGTGAAAATGGCCCTATCTACATTCAGCCTGTTGCAGATGTTTTGTACGATGCTGAAGGCAATCGTGCCGGATACATTGAGGTTGCCCGAAACGTAACAGATCTTGTTATTTCCGAACGTGAAATAAATGAGCAACTCTCCACTATCGAAGGTGTTTACGAAGGAACAAAAGAGGTAGCGCACGAGTTACTGGATTCTGCCACCTCTTTGGAATCAAAAATAACTGATGTTTCCGGCTCAGTTGATTCACAGCAAATGCGAATTCGTGAAACTTCCACCGCCATGGAGCAAATGAACGTTTCTGTTTTTGAAGTTGCGCAAAGTGCTTCAAGGGCTGCACAGCAGTCAGAAGCCACGCGAGAACGGGCAGAACAGGGAGCAAACATTGTTTCAAATGCAATTGAATCCATCGAGAGCCTGCACCAGCATGCAGACACCATGAATGGTGCAATGACGCAGCTCGGTTCTCAGGCAGATGAAATTGGTACGGTACTGGGTGTGATTTCAGATATTGCAGATCAGACAAACTTACTGGCACTGAACGCCGCCATTGAAGCTGCACGGGCAGGAGATGCAGGAAGAGGCTTTGCTGTTGTTGCAGATGAAGTCCGTAAGCTTGCTGAAAAAACCATGACGGCAACTCAGGAAGTAAACCGTGCAATTGCTGCTATTCAACAACACGCTGTCGCTTCTATACAAACAACTCAAGATACTATGACGCTCGTAGAGACAGCTACATCATTCGCAAACGAATCGGGGAACGCCCTTTCCGAAATTGTAGGCCTTGCGAATGAGGCTGCCAGTCAAATTGGAACTATTGCCACTGCTGCAGAAGAACAGTCCTCGACTTCTGAGCAGATGACCCGAGCAATGGAAGACATAAATATCCTTGTAGGAAGCGTTACGACAGAAATGCAAGAATCTGCTCAAAACGTTAAGGATCTTTCAAGACTGGCACAACGTCTGGATTCTTTATCCAGATAGTAACTGAATCTACTGCATCCCCCGCACTGCAAATGCAGTCACATAGAGAAGCCCCGCATAGTATAGTATGCGGGGCTTCATGTATGTTAACACCCTGCGCGACCTAAAATAGCCACTAGCCGCTACATAAGGCAGGGTACGGACACAGCCGTCATTAACGGTTATTGAGCAACGTAATCGCCATGAAGGTTATGGTATTTAACCCCGTATGTTCTGTTATCAAGATTAGGGACCATTGCTGCTCTTTCACTTCTGTGAGTCCTAATTCGACTTTCGTCTGGGTATGCTTTCGTGCAAGGACACATCATCATGTATCGTGGACAAATCGGAGACATATACATTGGTTGGTATCCCCGTGGGCGCGGCATCATCGGCCGGACGACGACCGCACCAATATTACAAGGGGATACACGGTACATGCTGAATTCGACCATCTGCACTTTAACGGGAGTCATTTTCTGGATTACGATAACTCTTTCAGCAAATGAATACGTTACAGTTGAAAAAATCAGTGCTGCAACTACAAATGCAATAGCAATTAACTTTTCCTGTCGCATAATTCTCTCCTTTTATACCAGAATTCCGAATTGTTGCAGCACATCCATGATGACGCACAGAAAGTAACTTATCTACAACATCTCTATTATTAAAAGATCTTGAATACGAAACTTTGTGCTGCAACATTCAGAACAAGCATCTCGCGATCCACTAACAGTTTTCATCGCCATTGTAGCAGAGAGTACAGCTTGCTCAACACAATTTCGCCCGTTTTTTGACCCGTAATCAAAACCCAATGAAATACTGACTCCTTTTGGCGTTATAGATTTTTCGCCACGCCGGCGCGTTATAGGCTTTCACAAAATCAAAAATAACGTTTAATATGCTGTAATTTTACACAAAAAAAGCCTTGCACATTGCAAGACTATCATCACTTATCATCTTATTTTTCTTTATATTCTGGCTTAATAGCTACGTTATAGCCGTCTATTTCAAATACTCACCCCATGCCTTTCGTTTTTTACTTTTTAAAAAACAAGAACAAAAAAAAAGCCCCTGCAGAAGGGGCATTGCTAGAACGACTATTGCACCGAGACGCGAGATTTATGCTCAAAAACCTGCACATTCCCCCGCCGTAATTCTACAATGCCTTCTAAGTCCATATGTGCATACATTGCAGAATTCTTACGTCCAATACAATCAACCCGCTGTGCAGTATACGAAGAAATACTCACAACTTTTTCCGCAAGCAACGTTCCCCCTTCAGTTTTCAATCTAAGAATCAGCAAATCTCCCTTCCGAAGCATCGCTGTCACCACAGAAAAAACAAAGGGGGTACGTCCTGCCTTTACCGTTTCAATGTAATTAGGGCGTTGAAGAATCTCTCGTGCAGAACGTGGAGGCGACGTTGAATAATTAACCTTCAACAATTGAGACGGAACATATTGCAAGACTTCGTTTGATTCATTCTGCCATAAGGAGGTACCGGATTCTATCTTCTGCAATCCTGTCGCATCCCCTGTTTTCACTGATTCCAACCGTGCACTAGAAAACGGGCAAACAATCTCACCACGGCATATTACCTGGAAATGCACATGCGAGAACGCTGTTTTTCCAGAAAGACCGACCTGACCAAGCACACTGCCCGCCTTTACCGATTCTCCCTGAACCACCTGAACAGAGCCCTTCTTCAAATGACAATATTGGGTCTGCCATCCATCTCCATGATCTATAATCACGCCGTTTCCGCATTCACGGCCTTCAACATCAACCATTCCATCCTGAAAAAAGACATCATCCATGCCGTCGCGGGTACGAAGCACCGTACCGTTAGCGGCTACGAGAACATCGACCCCTGCGAGCATTGCGTCGTAAGACACACGAAAATCCGTTCCCTTATGCTGCTCATAACTTCTGGCATGGGTATAGCAATCCTGCCCACCGTGTTCAGGATCAACATCGACATAATTTTGAATAAAACAGTAACCGCTATCTGGTGGAGCAACCGGTGGGATGAAAGTAACACCGTATGCTGTAACGCTATAGGCTAAGCAGCATGCAACAACTATCACTCGAATACATTGTATACTCATACTCACCTCGAAACTGAAATATCGTAAGAATATTACATACTTTTGATATCTCTCGAGATGATTTTAATGCTATTATGTATAGCTCTTAGCAATTTATAATAAGAATACTGATGGCTAAGAGCATCCAGAGCGTAAAAACAGTCGTTTTAGGTGTCGGAATCCATATCGGTCTAAAAAATAGCCAAAAAAAGGGTTCCCTGCGTATGCAAGGAACCCTTCGTATTGGTCTTTGTAAGGTCGGCAAAAACTATCGTTCAGACGGTTTTCCCAAGAAGATAGCTGCTGCACCGGTAAATGCGAGAATCAGGCAGTACCAGTTGCTCACTGCAATATCCACAGGGGATACTTTTGCAAGGGAACCGGCAAGCAGAACCTGTGCTGCGTAAGGAACCAAGCCCTGTACTACACAGGAGAAAATATCGAGCAGACTTGCGCTACGCTTTGCAGAAATCCCGCTACGTTTTGCAATTTCTTTTGCCATACCGCCGGAAAGAATAATCGCCACAGTGTTGTTAGCGATACAGCCATCAGCCAAGGCAGCCAGAGCCGCGATGCTGAATTCACCAGCTTTTTTGCTTTCACCAGTTTTGCTGAAGCGCTTAGCAATGTCACCAATTTTACGAACAAGCCATGTAAGGCCGCCGTTATGACGAATAAGTTCGCCAAGTCCGCCCACAAGGATGGAGAGAACAAGAATCTCGTGCATGCCAACAAAACCGCTGTAAATGTCCTGACCAAATGTAAGCAGTGCGTAGTCTGGCAGAGTAGCAAGACCCACAGCACCAGCGAAAACAATACCGGTGGTCAGTACGATAAACACGTTAACGCCAGCTACAGCCAATCCAAGAATTGCAAGGTACGGCAATACCTTAATGAACTGCCAATCGCCTGCATTCGCAACAGCGCCTGTTGAACCAGTGGTTGCATAAAGAATAATCGTCACAATCGCCGCAGGTAACGCAATCAGTAAGTTCATGCGGAATTTATCACGCATGTTACAACCCTGCGTACGAGTAGCTGCGATGGTGGTGTCAGAGATCATAGACAAGTTATCACCGAACATTGCACCACCGACAACCGCGCCCATAAGCAACGCAATAGACATATCGGAATGGCCAGCAACACCAGCGGCAATCGGGCCGATTGCTGCGATAGTACCCATTGAGGTACCCATTGCTGTCGCAACAAATGCAGCGATAATAAACAAACCAGGCAAAACGAGTGAAGCAGGAACTAAAGAAAGACCCATGTTTACAGTAGCATCAACACCACCAACCGCTTTTGCTACAGCAGCAAAACCACCGGCAAGCAGGTAGATGACACACATAGTCATGATGTTTATGTCGCCAGCACCTTTAAGGAAGATAGTAATTTTTTCTTCAAAAGATTCTCTTCCCATCCACAATGCAACCATGATTCCCGGAATCACGGCCACTGTTGCTGAAAGCTGGTAAAACGCCATAGATACACCAGACATCATCAGAACAGAGCCTGTGCCGATAAAAAGCACCAGAAAGATAAGAAGGGGGAGCAAAGCAATACCATTGCCCTGCTGAGCCTCTGTTGTGTGCGTCTTGTCTAACAAACTCATTTCTTCAATTTCCTTATTGCGACAACAATTTTTCTGCCTAACATCACCTGTTTTTACAGTAACAAGCGATATTGTTTGTGCCCTCATTCATACCAAACAAGGACATCTCGACAACTGATGAGCCTTTCTAGACACACTTTGAAACTCTGTCTACTTACATTATTGTAAAAAAACTCAATTTTTGCATAATAAATGATTGATTTTGCACTTAATTCACTTAATTTGCATATATTGAAATAATTTTTTCTATTTATTAAGATTTATTGAAATAGAGTACTTACTTTCTTTTCTCAGCGCTTTCTCCTTGCAAAAAATTATTTGGTTATATAAACAGCCATTTCACAATTTCGGATGACGGTTGCAGGAGAGAGTGTCGCAAGACACCGCCGAAGAAGTAAATCTTTCAGGCAAAAGGACTGCTTCCCGACGAGCCTCTGGAGAGACTTCGCATGTTGCGAAGCACCGAAGGAGCAAGCCTTGCTGTGCAAGGTGAAACTCTCAGGTACCATGGACAGAGTGGTGTATCAGCACAGGTGTATCCAACGCCTGTGGCTGCGCATATCTATTCCCTTCCGCTCAGAGACTCATCTCATCCATCCTGATTAATTAATTTTTTAGGAGACGAGATGCAAAATATTACAGAACTTCTCAACACAATTGATTCCCTCGTATGGGGACCACCGCTGCTTATCCTACTTGTAGGAACCGGTCTTTTCCTTACCATTCGTCTTGGCGCATTACAGGTTGTACACCTGCCAAAAGCGTTAAAACTCGTTTTTTCCCCTGCTTCACGTAAAGCTTCCACAAAAGCTGGTGACGTTACCCCTTTTGCTGCTCTGTGTACGGCTTTGTCCGCTACCATCGGTACAGGTAACATTGTCGGCGTAGCAACTGCGATCACCGCTGGTGGCCCGGGTGCACTTTTCTGGATGTGGGTTGCTGCATTTTTCGGAATGGCTACCAAGTATGCTGAAGCACTGCTCGCTATCAAATACCGTGTAGTTGACGAAAACGGCCAAATGGCCGGTGGCCCGATGTACTACCTTGAGCGCGGCTTAAACAACAAGCTGCTCGCACGTATGTTTGCGCTCTTCGGTATCGGTGTTGCCTTCTTCGGTATTGGTACATTCGCACAGGTTAACGCTATTGCAGATGCTGCAAGGCTTACCTTCGATTCCCCAATCTGGCTTACTGCCACACTGCTTACAGTTCTTGTTGCTGTCGTTACCCTCGGTGGTATCCGTTCCATCGCTGCTGTAGCCAGTCGCATTGTTCCGTTCATGGCAATTCTCTACATTATTACTTCCATCTCAGTTATCTTACTGAACCTGTCTGAGATTCCGGCTGTAATCAGCCTCATCATCGACAGCGCGTTCAATCCGTCCGCAGCATTCGGCGGTGCAACTGGTATTACCGTACTTATGGTAATGCGTAACGGTGTTGCCCGAGGCGTATTCTCCAACGAATCCGGTCTTGGTTCCGCACCTATCGCAGCAGCCGCAGCACAGACTGATTCCTGCGTACGTCAGGGTCTTATCGCCATGACAGGTACTTTCTTCGATACCATTATCGTTTGTACCATGACAGGTATCGTGCTCGTTCTCACCGGCGCTTGGAACACTCCGGGTCTTGCAGGTGCAGCCATGACTAACTCCGCATTTGCAATGGGTCTTGGCAGCGACATCGGTAAATACGCTGTTACTATCGGTCTCATGTTCTTTGCGTTCACAACAATCATCGGCTGGAACTACTACGGCGAACGCTGCACAGCGTATCTCTTCGGTGTAAAAGCCATCATGCCGTACCGTTTTATCTACATTGCTCTCATCGCTTGCGGTGCATTCCTCAAGCTTGATCTCATCTGGATTCTTGCAGACATCGTGAACGGCCTCATGGCTATCCCGAACCTTATCGGTCTGCTCGGTCTTTCCGGTGTAGTAGTGAACGAGACTCGTGAATTCTTCGCAAAAGAAAACGCTAAGAAGGCATCAGCAGGTGCTGTTCTTACTGAAATGTAATTACAACATTTTTGAGACAGCGCCTCGAATAGAGCTCTCAGATCTATTGCTCTCTACTCTTTTGCTTTCTTGTAGATTTGTTGTTCAAATCGATGCTGTTCTCAAATAATACTAAAGGGATGCAATCGCTTATGCGACTGCATCCCTTTTTTTATTTCTAATTAGCTAACTGGCTGCCTTCGGCAGAAGTCAAAATGTCTCCGACGGCGGCAGAAATGTCTCCGACGGACAAGGGCTCTGCCCTGTACCCGCAAGGGGGACGCCCCCTTGACCGCGATTATGTATCGACTGGTTAGGAGAGTGTTTGGTCAACGTTCTAGGGTTAATCTCATCTGCATGATTGATTACTTATTGATGGCAGCAGCATTCAACCGTAGGTGAGTCTTCGAACCGTACAGGAACAAGTGCCCTAGGGTGCGCCGCAATGTCCGAAATATATAACAGAAAAATTGAGTCACGGCTGTTCAGTGCAAGGCACAAGAAAAAGCTAAGCTCGACGTACAGTAAGCCTTCAAGAAAGTTCAGTCTTTTCGAAGTAGCGCCAGTCAACCGTAGGTGAGTCTTCGAACCGTACGGGAACAAGTGCCCTAAGGTGCGCCGCAATGTCCGAAATATATAACAGAAAAATAGAGTCACGGCTGTTCAGTGCAAGGCAATAATTACTCAGTAGATTGAGACAAATTTGTGCAGTGCAAGGCGCAAGAAAGTGTCAAGATCGACGTGTAGTAAGCCTACACGAGAGTTTGACGATTTCGCAGCAACGACGCAATGTGCGAGTTTGTCATCAATCTACTTAATAGACTTGTTGCTCTTTGGAAATAATAGGCCGTTCCCATACACAATTCATGAGAGCTTTCTTGAAAAATCGGCTACGTGAAACATAATCTTCAAAATGATCACACGTAAGATCAAAAGCCTTACGCATATGCGCATCATCAAAACGATCACCGTGCTTTTCAATAATCGCAGCACGAACCTCTTCCCATAAATCAGTATCAGTCTTATCAGGCCAAACGGTCTCTTCAATCATACCCTACCCCGTATATAAATTTAAAACTTCTCGATAACAAGCAAGTGCTCTCTGTTTACTTTCTTATTCGGAAAATCATACTGAGCCACACGGAACTGATTCCACGGCAATGTAGTCGACCACGCCTGAATTTTGTCGCCCTCGACAACTCCGCCCTCATGTCCCGTATATATATGTACTGTGACAATACCATTCTTCATAAGCAAAGGTAACAACTGCAGCAAAGATGTAATCGTCGTGTCAGCGCGAGTAATGACCGCATGATCACTCCCCGGTAGATAACCAAGGTTGTACATGGCGCCAGCAATAACAACGTTCTCAGGAAGATGCTCCGCAACGGTCTCATGTCCGGCGTGAAAAAGCGTGGCACGCTCCCCAAGCCCCTTTTGTTCAAGCCGCTCCCGAGTATTCTCAAGCCCGGGCTTCTGCACATCAAAACCGTACACATGCCCGTTTTCGCCGATAAGATCAGCAAGAAACATGGTATCGTGACCGTTGCCGACGGTTCCGTCCACGACAATGGCTTCGATACCTTCATCGCTCCAACTTGCAGCTACTGGCTGCCAAATTGATTTCGTAAACTGTAATATAGAAGGAATGTGCCTAGGGCGCATAATTTCTCCTGAGTTCTGCGAACATGCCGCATTCTAGATTCTGAAAAATATCTCCGCAAAATACGTGAACTCAAAAAGAATCACAATATACTCATCAAACTTCTTGAAAAATAGGCAGATTCTTCAAAAAAGGTGCACCTTGTGCAAAAAAGCGCAATATGTGCACGCTATTTATTGCACAAGTTGCACAACCAATGAACCTTGTTCACACCATAACATACTGATTTAAAACACTTCACACTTTTGGCACGCTCCCTGCTATATAAGAAATAACAAACGACACCAATCACATCACACTCCGTGATTGTTAATATAGAGAGCAATAAAAAGTATCCATCTAACGATCAAGTATCGTTAACACTTAAGAACGTGTATAACGCACACCTCTTTAAAGTAGACGACTGAAACACCTACTCCCGTTGGGGCGGCAGGCATGCCGCCCCCCTTAAAAAAGAAAACGCGTTAAGCGTTACATATAAATTTCATCCTCATCCCTTATAGCTCCAGCGCTGTTTTGAGCAGGAACAGCTGACCGGAGGGGAATAAAAAGAACGAGAAGTGCAGAGCAGGCACTTCTCGTTTTTTTATGTGCTTTGTCTAAAATTTTATAGAAAAAGATCATCACAATAAGTACAGTGCGTTACGAATAAATATTTTTTACGATTATCGCGTTTAGCGCATTCTCGTTCTTGCCCTATCTAGTACCATTAAGGTACACCGCACTTCGTTCCGGCGATATGCCGCAAAAATTGCAGAAAATGGTACTTGGATACAATGAATAATAATACGCTATATCTTGCCCCTCGCGGGTTTGAACATGAGCTTGAAAAAGAGCTCACAAATATTGTTGCACACAAGGGTCGTCTGTTCATCGCTAAAGGCGGCGTGCAGAAAACCGTATGGGCACAAAACATCTGGTTAAACCCTGTCGAAATCCCTATTGCCTCAATCGGGGATGGTGCAAAACAGCTTAAAGCTATCCAGCGCAACTGGTGGCTGCACACTGTGGACAACCACCGCCGTGCAAAACTTATTCAAGCCAAGCTGCCACATGTTTCTGCAAAGCGCATTGAATACGGCGCACCAAAACCTACTGCACCATTAGGCTCATGGACTCTGTGGGATGCTAACACCATCATTGCGGCAAGCCGTTGCACAAGCCCATACCCTGATGGCGAACTTAACTTTGTTGAAGATAAAGAAACATCCCCAACCCGTGCCTACCTCAAGCTGTGGGAACTTTTCACAGTACTGGAACGCAGCCCGAAAGAAGGCGAACTCTGCCTTGATCTCGGTAGCTGTCCAGGCGGCTGGACTTGGGTTATCGCCAACACAGGCGCACACGTTTTCAGCGTAGACAAAGCAGAAATCGACCCGAGCATCGGTTCATTGCCGAACGTTAACTTCTGTACAGGCAGCGCATTCGGACTTGATCCACGCCATGCTGGAAAAATCGATTGGCTTTTCAGTGACGTTATCTGCTATCCAGAACGCCTCTACACCCTTGTAGAACGCTGGCTTGAACACGGTGAATGCCGTAACTTCGCCTGCACTATCAAGTTTCAGGCTGACACAGATTATGAAACACTGGAAAAATTCAAACAAATTCCGAACTCTAAAATTATTCATCTCTCATGCAACAAGCATGAAGTTACATGGGTAAAATTAGAAGAGTGGGACAAAGAGTAAAAAGACTTTCTTTTTTATTGATACAAGAACAAATCCGTTGCAACGCACTTGCGTTACAACGGATTTTTTTGGTTCTTATACTTCTCTAAAAATGGCATAATAGGGCAGGTTCTAAAGTGTGTATTCATATTTTAACCGTATGTTTTCAACAGCCAGTTCATCACGCTCCATTATCCGTGACATAAAGTGCTGGCGCGAAGCAATTGCAACTGCTTTTTCCTTTTTGTTACTGACAGATACCCTACAAAATATTCAGCAGAAAAAATTGAAACATGATTTTGAAACACACATTCACAGTAAACGGTTGCATGATAGCGTAGAAAATCTTACTCAAAAAGAACAGGCTGGCTAAACCAGACGCAAAGGGACAGGCGTTTCGGGTTAGCTTTTACGCAACCATATCAATACACAAGAAGGATAACGGGCATATATAAACAACACTCTGTGATTACAGGAGACGTGCATGCATGTTTTCACTCTGCCACAAATTCTATTAATTCTCATACTAGCTGGGTTCATTACTATTGTGATCCTTTCTAGACTTACGCCTAATGATCAAAGCCTTGCAGGCGCGGCAGACATTTTACGCATGCACATCCGCCATGCCCAAACCTTCTCCCAGTGTTACAACCATATATATGGTATACAAAGCAGCCAAAATATTGGTTACTTCCTGTTCGAAAATTCCCCCGAAAATATTTCAAAACTCCCCGGTGCCGAGGACGTCTATCGACTTAAAGGTAGTATCACCATCTCGAGTTTTACTCTCTACTTCAACAGAGAAGGAACTCCCTGCACCGATATCTCCGGCAGCACCCCGTTACCACATGACCTCACTATTACTCTGCAAGACGGCATGGAATCAGAAACCATAACCGTCATGCCTGATAACGGGTATCTTGCTTAATAGTTCATTTTTTTAATACGTTCTGCCTCCGGCGGCTTAAGAACCCTTTTGGAAAAGGGCTTCTTAAGAATCTCCTAAAACTTTTATTATGCGATGCCAGCCTATTGTTTACGAAACCTTGCGGCTTAGCTTCACTACCTTTCTAGAAATGAAAAAAGGCTGTCCTTCATCTGAGGGACAGCCTTTTTGTTTCTCTAGTCAGTGAAATGAAGCCGCGTGAAAAATTTATTAACGGGCTTCATTCGCATAATAAAAGTTTTAGGAAAGGGGTCTGGGGGAGAACCCTTTTCCAAAAGGGTTTCCCCCAGCCGTCGGAGACAAAAAACGCGTCGCAGACATAAACAAAACAAAATAAAAAAATCCCCCGTAGATTACTATCTACGAGGGATTTCATTTTTTCATCCAGCAACGGTTGAGAATGTGAAGGAGTACCGTGTGCTGTTTTTTTAATTATGGCTTAGTAAATCCCATCCGGATGACATGCAGATTCGTAACAGCCGGTCATTTCCTTGTCGTTACCAAACTCTTCGATATGACAGGAAAGACAAGAAGGACGAACACCTTTTTTGTGCATAGCGCGGAAATAGGAGCGCCATTTATTGCTCTCATCCATTGTTGTAATGCTATGACAAGACACGCAACCTTTTGGCGGCACGGTATCTTTTACTGGAGCACTAAACTTAGGCTTTGCATCCGGATCCTTCCACTTGTGGTGACATGTATTACATGAGTACCCTTCGTGGCTGGAATGGTTGAATGTAACAGACAGATCTCGATCGCTGTTACCTTCAACACGGTTGATGACTATATCGTCCGGCCCGGATGTTACTGCTTCTTCTGCAAAGGCAACGGTAGCGATTGCACAGATACAAAGCAGACAAATGATACATAACTTCTTCATGCTATCTCCCTTGTATTATGCGTTTTTGTTTTCACCGAGTACGCTTTTAAACATACCACGGCGGGTTACGGTTTTCGCTTTTGGCGCTGCTGCTACCAAAGTTTCATGCTGTGCTGCTGATGCAACAAGCTTCTCATGGTAGTTTTCCGGTGCAGATTCACAAAGGTAGATCACGCGAACGTGTTCAGGATCTGCGAGATATGCGTCCGGATTAGTCTTCTGAACTTCAGCAAGACGCGCTTTTGCCATTGCGAGCATTTCGTCATGGTCACCAAAATTCATGGTGCCGGTCGGACAGCTTTTCACACAGGCAGGAAGCATACCCTTTGTCACGCGGTTAATGCACATATCGCACTTGTTCCAGATGCCGGTCTCTTCATCACGACGCGGAACGTTGTACGGGCAGAGCTCCCAGCTTTCAAGGCGATTTATGCCAGCGGTTTTGTTTGTCATAATGACAGCGCCGGTAACAGGATCTTGCTTTACAGCGCCTTTCGCATACATGTTGCCAATGTCTTTACATGGCGGCTCAATGCAATGACGACACTGTTCCGGGAAGAAAAGCCATTTGAGCTTGCCGTCTTCTTTCACTTCATTGAAGCGAACAAGACGAATAGTTTTTGCAGACAAATCCTGCGGGTTCTGGTGAGAGCCCACGTTGCGGGTTTGTTCTGCCGGCAGGTCTTTCCACTGCTTACAAGCAACCTGACAACCACGACATGCAGTACACAGGGTAAGGTCTACAAAAAAAGCTTTACCTTTAATCATTATGCATCACCCTCCTTCCATTTGCGTACGTTAACCATAAAGGCTTTGTACTCTGGAATACCGGTGTTCGGGTCACCTACGTTAGGGGTAACCAAGTTTGCAGAATCGCCACCATCTTTCGGTGTTACCCAACCGTAATGCCACGGCATGCCAACCATGTGCACATCTTTACCGGCAATTTTGTACGGCTGAATACGATCAGTAACCATCGCGATTGCCCATAGGGAACCACGCAGGCTTTCAACAACGATCTTCTCGCCGTTTTCAAAACCGCGAAGCTCTGCAAGCTGAGGGCTGATCTCTACAAACATCTGCGGTTCTGCTTCCACAAGCCAGCTCATCCAGCGGGTCATGGAACCAGTCTGCCAGTGTTCAGTCACACGGTAGGTAGATGCAACAAACGGGAAGTTCTCGTCTGCTACAGCTTTTTTCTCTTTTTCGAAATGAACAGCAGTCGGGTTATTCAACTGCTTGGAGAATGCATGCGTGTCGATAGGACATTCAAGCGGCTCATAGTACTCTGGAAGAGGACCATCGGCACGACCTGGACCAAAGAGCTGTCCCATACCATGCTTGAGCATGATGAATGGATGCTTTGTTCCTGGTTTCCAGCCACCATCCGGCACGTCACCAATCCATTTTTCGCCGTTCCATTTAATGACAGCTTTTTCCGGGTTCCAAGGGTTACCCTTTGGATCACAGGAAGCTCTGTTGTAAATGATGCGGCGGTTAACCGGCCAACACCAAGTCCAGTTAGGGTACAGACCAATTTTTGCCTGTTCTGCTGTCTGGGTGCTGTCGTGGCGCTCTGCTTTGTTTCCTTCATCAGTGTAGGAGTTACAGTAGAGCCAGTTACCGGAAGTGGTAGAGCCGTCGTCCTGAAGATATGCGAAGCTAGGAACCTGCTGTCCCTTTTTAAACTTCTTCCCTTTTACTTCTACATCACGGGTGAACCAGCCGTTACACAAGCGTGCTGTCTGCTGAGCGCTGAAGTGGTAATGACCAGCTTCATCCGCTTCACACATTCTGTTGAAAGTAAGATGGGTAATTGGTTCCGGATATGCTCCGCCCTCTTCTTCGTAAAGGTGTGCAAGCTCTTCCCACAGTTCATGGAAGTAGTGACCGTCGGTCAATACGCCGTCCTGCGGTTCCTGAGCTTTGTAACGCCACTGCATCCAGCGGCCGGAGTTGGAAACAGAACCTTCTTTTTCAATTGCGGATGCACACGGAAGGTAGAAAGTCTCGGTTTTGATGGTCTTAGGATCCATGCCCGGGCCTTTCCAGAAGTCACTTGTTTCACAGGTAAACAGGTTAACGTTCACCATCCAGTCTAACTCACCAAGAGCCTTACGGGTCTTAGCGGAGTCAGAGCCGGAACAAGCAGGGTTCATACCCCAAATGAGTGCACCGGAGAATTTTCCGTCTGCCATGCGGTCGATAAGCGGAAGCCATGAATATTCACTGGCTTTGTGTGAATCAAGGCGCGGCAGATAATTGTAGGCATCCTTAGGATCATCATCTTCATACATAGCCTTGATAAGACTTGCAGAATATTTAGGATAATTGCTCCACCAGTTAGCACTCTTCGGATCATGAGAAACCGGAGTAAATGCCTTGTTGTACTGCTCAAGAGTATCCTGACCAGCAAGCGGAGTTTTAAGGTAGCCCGGAAGAATGTGGTACAGCAGCGCATAGTCTGTTGAACCCTGTACGTTACACTCGCCGCGCAGTGCGTTAACACCGCCGCCAGCAACGCCCATGTTACCAAGCATAAGCTGGATCATAGCCATTGCGCGAATGTTCTGTACACCTACCGAGTGCTGAGTCCAGCCCATTGCGTACATGATGGTACCAGCTTTTTTACCTGTACCGGTTTCAGTGTACAATGTGTAAAGCTGCTTGAGATCTTCGATGGATACACCGGACATGGAGGAAACTTTATCGAGAGTGTAACGCTCGTAATGCTTCTTCATAATCTGGAATACACAACGCGGATGCGCAAGAGACTTGTCTTGTTTCGGGTTACCGTTGCTGTCCATTTCGAATGCCCATTTGGACTTATCGTAGGAACGGCTAGCAGGGTCAAAACCGGTAAACAGACCGTCTTTAAAGCCGAAATCTTTGCCCACAATGAAGGAAGCGTTGGTGTATTCCACCATGTACTCTTTAAAGTAACGCTTTTCGTGCAGGATATAGTTAATCATACCACCAAGCACAGCGATATCAGTACCGGAGCGAAGCGCGGCATGCATATCGGAACGTGCAGAGGTACGGGTAAAGCGAGGATCAATGTGGATAACTTTAGCACCAGCACGCTGAGCTTTTGTTACCCATTTAAAAGAAATTGGATGGTTTTCGGCAGGGTTACTGCCCATAATCAAAATGCAATCACTGTTCTGTAAATCATTCCAGTGGTTGGTCATGGCACCGCGTCCGAACGACTCTCCCAGAGCCGCTACAGTTGCGCTGTGTCAGATCCGCGCCTGGTGTTCCACATACACCAGACCGAGAGAACGCATGAAGGAATGCATTGCATAACATTCTTCGTTATCAAGAGCAGCAGAGCCTAAGGAGGCAATACCCATCGTACGGTTTACAACCTTACCTGCTGCGTTTTTCTCTTCAAAAGACTCGTCACGAGATTTTTTGATGAGCTTTGCAATACGTTTTTTACACCAGTCCCAATCTTTCACTTCAAACTTATCACTGTACGGCGCGCGGTACATACACTCGGTAGGTCTGGCGACGTTTACAGTCATCTGGATGGAGCTAGCACCTTTGGCACAAAGGGAACCACGGTTAATCGGATGGTCGCTGTCACCTTCCACGTTTACAACGCGTCCGGTAGATTTATTGGTATGAACCAGTAAACCACAACCAACAGAACAGAATGCACATATAGATGTGGTCTGCTTAGCCCACTGGATTTTACTCTCTCCAGCTTCTTTCACTACATTATCCAAAGCAAATGCAGGCCCCAGCCCTGTAAATGCGGTGGCAGTTACTGCTGCTGCAGTCGTCTTCAAAAACGTTCTTCTTTGCATTCGCAACTCCATAACAACTCAAATATAAAGAAAACCAGCACGTTCGCTACAATACAAACACTTCCACATATGCTTGTACTGGTTCATGCAATATTAATATGTACTTATTGTCGCCCTGCAGAATCTACCAATCGACCCTGTTACAGCTAGTAAAACACAACAAACAACATGCAATTACACCATATCACACCGTAAAACACTTTACATCGTTTGCTATATTGTCAGTTTTAACAGTACAAAAGATTTCTTCTACAATGCTCATTTGAGGATCAAACAACTGAGCAAACTTCCACATCAAGCAACAACTGTTCATATTCCGTTATCTATGCACTATATAAGGAATGTACGTGGCTTATCTGTAGAACAGATAAATCATAACAGTGTCAACACAGCCAACATTTGACAAAAAAGACATACCCCCCACCCAATTTCTTTTGTTTTATATCGACTACAGCATGGTAATAAAAAATTTTGCTTCTAATATCATGTTGTTACAGAGTTCTCTGCAACTTGTGCCAAACCGGACGCAATTCTTTTTTATGACTCAAAAAAAAGAATATAAAACGTAATTCATTTTGTTTTTCTACCAAAATAGTCCATTTTGTTTAGTGCTGAAAACGATTCAACCCCCTCTGTTAGGGACGTACCTCCAACTAGCCTGCACACAACGCCTCCAAAAAAACACAGAAAAACCTACGCTTGAACCTGCACCAAATATCAGTTCACTACCCTCAAAGTCGGGAAACAAATTGAGTACAACGACACACCATGTGCATCTATTTGATGCCAAACAGAGCCTTACCCAGCGCACAGACCTTATGTTTTAAATAGCCATATCGAAAAGCAAGCAGCAGTTATACACTGACTACAACAGTCAACTACCAATTTTAAAACAAAAAAGCACATTGAAGAAAGGTTCTTCAGTGCGCTTTCATAGATACATACAGGGCTGGGTCTTCAGGCTTAGATGGTCAGGTTTGGGTATTCAAGTTTAGCTGGTCAGGTTTGGATCTTCGGGCTTAGATGGCCAGATTTAGATAGCCTAATTTGATAGTCAGTTGAAACGTAAATCCGTCATATAGAGTGTACCGCCAGAACGTCTACTCATATGCTTTCATTAGTGGATGATACAGGTACCCCCATCGCCAGAGGCAGCACCTGTATCAAGTTCCTACCCTGTCTGCGAGATCATGGCAGTTAAACTACTCTGTAAATTTGTATAGTATGCAAGCTGCCCATCTAAAACGGCATATTTACGTCGCAAATCAGATTCCATCTTCGCCAGACGCTCTTCCTGATAGTAGATATCGTTCTCTAGCTTTGTGGCATCTGCATCGTACGTATCAGACACTGTCGTAAGGGTGCCATCCTCAGCATTTGTCCATTTCTCTATTGCTGTCTGAAGTTGGGCGACAATACCTTCCTTCACGCGCAGATCAGCAGAATGGCTTCCTTCCGCTAAGTCAGAAATTTCAAGCACCATACCTGCTGCGGAAGTGCCAGCCGCAGCCGTAACCGTGTTTCCCTCAATAGCTGCCGGTTCACCATTTACAGTTGCTGAAACTACTTTCCCGCCCACAACAGTATACTCAAACTCATAAGCACCGGGGTCTGTAATGCCTTCAATTGTCGACGTAACCTGCACTCCTCGCGTATCACTAATTCCACTATTTGAGCAGCTCAGTAATTCAGCAACGGCATAGGGATTCTCTTCCAGAGCCTTATCGAGATCTTCTTCCTCGATCACCAACTGACCAAAGGTCTCTGAACCTTCATCTGTATCTGTATACAGTCCAAGTTGAGACAAGGCATTGTAAGTATCGTATTCACCACTGAATCCCACAACAGACATGGACAACTGGCTTTTTATATCGTTGTACACCATGTCGAGTGCATAACTGTCGATGGTATATGCTTCCATCTTGTCGCCGGAGTCCTCATCTTCCACGTAGGTAACAACGCGACCTGTTAATTCCTGAATTTCTCGAATCAGCGAGTTCACTTCCTCAAGAAAGGATTCAATGTTTTCTTTTGTCACATCCGTATCGCATGTGACTGTAAGGTTTACGCTTCCTTCAGTTGTGTCTGAAAGCGTCAATTCAAGCCCCGGCACAACATCATCCACCGTGTTTGAATCACGCTCAAGCCACTCATCCGCACCGGCAGGAAACCCGTCAACCTTCATCTTTGCATTCTGCGCAGTACGTACGTTTGAAAACTCCGCAGATGTGAAGTCAGCAAGAGTGGTTGTAGCTGAAACAGTAATCGCGTGGTCTGCCCCTGTTTCAGAACCGGAAAGCCTAAAATACAATTCATCACCGTCCGACAACAAATCCGCACTGACTAAATCTCTCGCAACGGGATCTGAATTGATCATATCAACCAATTGCTGTGCGGTTGTGTTTGCAGGAACCTCTATAGAAATTTCTTCACCGTCGCATTCAAATGCAAACACTGAATCAACATCAGTTATGACATCCGTAGGTTCAGCATACGTCATGGTCGTATTCACCCATATATCATTCTGCGCCAGCTGATTCACCTCAATAGTGTGACTGCCCTCCTGCACATCGCCTGTAACTTTACCGGCTATACCTTCTTCTGACGACACTACGGACATTGCAAGAAATTCACTCATGGAGTTCTTGTCATCAAGCGTTTTATCCAGCTCCCCCATTGAGGTGACAAGCTCGTCCAGCAAAGCGGAGCAAGCTTCAGTTTCTGCCAGCTTGGTTTCATAGTTTTTCTTTGTATAGCTCTCCGCCTCAAGCTGAGCATCAATAATCTCGTTAAAATCTGTCCCGTTTCCAAGACCGGTAAAGTTAACTGCGCCAGAAGAAGTCACAGGCTGATAAGACATTACATCGGATGATACAGAAGAAATATACGACATGGTGCAACCCTATAAATAACTTAGAAGGTTAAGCTGATACACGCTTGCGGTTGTGGAAAGCACAGCCTGATACACATATTCTGCCTGAGCCATTTCCACAGACAACTGTGTTGCATCCGCATCTTCAACAGCACTTATCTGAGAAATACTGCGGTCTTTTGTGATAGAGATTGCGGTCGCGGTATTCTGTGCTGTTTTCTGCCTTGCACCGACACTCGCGGTTTTCTGCAACATCTGTTCATAGGCAGCATTAACTGTTTCAATGCACGATGCCACGCCCTCTGTGTTCCCAGTTTCCATGTAAACCATGAGATCACCCAGAGCTTCGAACAAGTTCGGTTCTGGATATGGCTCACCAGTTGCGGGATCAACACCACCGAATATGGATGATCCGTCAGAAGTCACATCGAGAGTTGAATCCTCTCCGATGGCAAGAGCAAGCTCTTCATTACTTCCAGTATACTCATACGCAGCTCTGATGTAGAGATTAGTCCCTTCACCGCTACCGTCTTCTGCGGTTACGTCTGTTCCGGCTGCCAAGGTAATAGAGGAATCACCGGCAACAATCTCCGTGTCTCCAGCAAGCAAAGTCCCTGTTGTCCATGTATCCCCGCCGTCTGTGGAATATTGGTATTCAAGGTCCTCTGTTCCGCCGATGGTGCCGGATTCTGTCATCTGAATAAAGACTGTTTGAGACGCATCACCCTGCACGGAAACAACATCAGCATGTGTCATGGTCGGATCATCAATCGTTACACCGACGCTCTTCTCATACGCGCTGTTTTCGATATCATTTCCAGAAAATAAATACACTTCACCAAGCTTGGTATTGCTCATCTGAAAGATAGATTCCATATCCTGTCGCAGCTCAATGGCCATACTTTCCATCTGTTCTTTCGTGTATGTTTCCGTGGCAGCCTGTTCTGCAAGTTCACTGACGTTCATCAGAATTTCACTTGTCTGCTGCAATCCTCCATCGGCTGTGCCTAAATACCCTTCAGCAACCGTGCAGTTTTCTTCGTAGGTCAACAGTGTTGCGGAATACGCACGCAGCTGCATAGTTAAAGCCGCACCGGATGGATCATCAGATGGAGCATTCAGTTTTTTCTGCGTACTCGTCATCATCTTCAATTCCATCACGTTACCGAGGGATTTATTGATCTGCTGCAATGAACTTGTATAAATTTGGGATGTTGCGATTCTCATAACGATCTCCTACAGCATATCCAGCACTTCATCGAACATGGCGCGTGCTGTTGAAATAACTTTTACACATGCTTCGTACTGCTGCTGATATTTAATAAGGTTCAGCTGCTCCTCATCAACGTTCACACCATTGGATGACAACTGGTACTCGTAATAATATTCGTTGGAACCTTGCGCATACGCTTGGTTCTGCTCCGCCAGCATCACATCCGCGCCAACATCGGCAACAATCATACTGGAAAAACTTGAAAGGGAATCCGTGTAGGTCACGCCGCCTGCAGTTATCGACACATCCTTTTCTGCCAGCGCAGCAAGCTGCAATGCAGTGCTGTTATCACCGCTGGTAACTGAGCCATCCTCGCCCACTGCTCCGGCATTAATATGCTGCGGGTTGTTTGAAACGTAGCTGTTCACAGCAATGGTTTCAGCAGAGGTGCCAGTGTAGAAAGTATTCAACCCCAGCCCCGCCATCAAATTCGCATCATCCTGCGCCACTTCAAATGACAACCCTGTTCCAGAAGCCATTTCAAGCGTTCCGTCAGCAGAAACTGTTGCTGTAAGATCGCCACCTGATGCGGCATTAATCTTCGCAGCAATATCATCTAAAGAATCTGTGGAAGGATCGACAGTGATGGACACAGTAGAGGCAATCGAGCCGTCATCATTATATAGAACGTATTCTACATCTCCGGATTCGAGCTTATCACCGAAAAACAGCCCGCTTTCTGAAAGCGGCACGGTGGAATCATCCACTTCGTACGAGCCAGAAAGACTGGTGTGGTGTTCGAGACCTGCACCCTTTGAGTGCACCACGTTTGTTTCCCAGATGACGGACTGAGCCAGTCCGTCCAAGGCATCCATTCTCGGCATGACTGAGTCATCACGAGTAATAAACAATCCTGCAATGGAACCTGAAGTTGCTTTATCTGGAGAAAGAATCCCTTGATCATCGGATAACGGCGTAAGGTTCAGGTATGAACCGTCGCCTTTTTCCAGATACAATCCGGTCTTAGGGGTAATTACGTATCTATCGCCAGCCGCGTGAGTACCTGAAGTTGTGGAAAACCAGACATCAACTCCGGCGATATTTTCCGGATTATCAGCATCGCCAGCTTCATACACAACTGAATTGCCGCTTTCATCCGTCGCCCATGTTTTTCCACCATCATACGAGACCTTGTAATGGGTGGCATCAATGAATTCGAGCATAATCTCTTCGCTTGATTCACCCTTAAACTGTAGGCTTCCGTCGAACGATGAAGAAGGCACCAAAGACTCACGAGACTGCGCAGACTGGCTGGAAAGATGATGTGTCTGTTGCCCTTCTACCAATGTGTACTGACCTTCTGCCAGCAGTGTTGCAGTACCGTCGTTCTGGTATTCAACCGTTACATTCATATACGTTGAAAGTTCACGAATAGCCTGATCCCGTGCATCAACCGCCTGATTGTCTGTGGGATTGGAAGCAACCTGCGCGTTTAATGCAGCGATTTGATCCATCAGTGAGTTTGCTTCTGATACCTGAGATGAAATCTCCTGATTTATGGATGTATAAATCTTTTCCATCTGCGCATATGTATCATTATATGTAGAGGCAATTCCCTGAGCAGTACTGAGTACCTCTTCCCACGCACCAGGCTGTGTAGGGTCAGAGGACAGTGTGTTCCATCCGCCGAAAAATCCGCTCAATGCAGCATTAAGGCCTGTTGTGTCAGATTGTCCGAGGGTTCCCTCCAGCTGCATTTGGTAGGCAAGCTGCTGATTAAACTTTGCAGCATCAGCAGATGTGGAAAGGTACTGCTGTTCTACAAAGTAATTCATGGAGGCTTCGATACCGGCAATTTGTGCACCGGTACCGATATGTAATCCATGAGATTTTATAGAGCCGGACGTTTCGTAAATAGGGGTCTGTTTTTTGTACCCCGCCACGTCTGCATTCGAAATATTATTCGTAGTTACGTTAACACTGGCTTGCGAATTAACTACACCGTTTATGCCAGTATTGTAGATCGTATTAATCATGCATACTCCTCATAAACCAGCTACTAGTTCTTCAAGTTAATAGCTGTCTGCAACAAAGTATCCGCAGTTGTAATAACCTTACTGTTTGCCTGATACGCAGCTTGAAGGATAATAAGGTTGGTCATTTCCTGCGCCATATCCACGTTGGAAATCTCCAGAGTATTAGACTGAACGCCCCCCATGCCACCTACGCCCGGACGACCTATGATAGGTTCCCCAGACTCTGCTGTATCAAGAAACTTGTTTCCGCCCTGCGAACTTAATCCACCTTCATTTGAAAAATCTGCAAGCCCGAGGGCGTATAGCTCAATTGTCTGGCCATTAGAATATTGTCCGCTGATGGCACCGCTCTGGTCAACTGTTACATCTTGTAATGTGCCAGTTGAAAAGCCATCCTGATACAATCCAAGTGTGGCAGAGTTTGATTCATAACAGGTTGTACCTGAATGGCTTATTACCGGCGCGTTGAAACCGGGAAGGTCTGTGTAATCAACATCAACACCGCCGTTCTGTAAATCAGCAAGAGTGGCAACGCCATCACCGTCGTTATCCACGGCACCAGTCCAACCGCCTGCGGTATCATGATCTTTGTTAGTCATACCAAAGTTGAAAGACATTTTTTGATTTTCGGCACTACCGGAGAAGTTAGTTTCCAAAACAGGTACACCGGCGGCGTCAAATTCTGCGAGAGTCCAGTTTGCAGCACTTTTTCCGTCAAACCCAGCACCTGTTGATGCTACCGGTGTGTACGCAGTCATTGAAGTCATATCACCGGAAGGAGAAAAAGTTAGGGTGCCTGCCATCAACAAACCGGCGGATTCTGTCCCTTCAAATCCTTCTCGGTGATCATCTCCGGGATTACTGGCTACTGTGTATTCCCACACGGTATTGCCGTCGGCATCCACAGAAACAGGGTCCATATATACGGTCAGTTCATGCGTACCGCCTGCTTCATCATATACAGTAATTGTGGATTGATATTCATAGCGGCTCTGGTCGAGCGCAGGAGAAGCTGTTCCGTCGTACATATCAAACAAAGCGGTGTACGCGCAGCTTGTTGTATCATCGGTCGGGTCAGCAGGTGTTCCGTTATCATCAACCGTCGCAACACTATTATCTTCAGCTGATGCATTAAGGTTTATGGACATCTGAATGCTGTTCGTTGCTTTCGGTGGAGACTGGGAGTCATCAATTTGAATGTCACCAATCGCACCTGTAGGGCTACCGTTCTCCATCTCCCAGCCTTGAACGCGATTGCCTTCAGGGTCTACGAGATATCCATTCTCATCAAAATCGAAGTTACCGGCTCGAGTGTAATACACGGACTGGTTTGCCGGATCTTTAACCATATAGTACCCGTCACCGGTAATTGCGAGGTCAGTATTAGAGCCAGTCGTCTGGTACGAACCCTGCGAAAAGTCAGTATCAATATTAGCTACAGAAACACCATTACCGGTTTGACCGGCACGCACTGTCTCGTAAAAAACATCCTGAAAAATAACACTGGAGCTTTTAAAACCAACCGTACTGGAGTTAGCAAGGTTGTTACTGACTACCAAAGTAGCCTGACTCTGTGCCTGCAACCCTGAGATACCATTGTACATTGAACCTGTAATACTCATTACGCTTCCTCCTCAGCAACACTGACAGAAATAACATCTGTAAAATCAACAACCGCTCCGCCACCAAGGGTCAAAACCGTACCATTTGAGCTATTGGCAACAGAAACAACGGTGTCTTTAATAGTTGTTGCTGTCTCAATAGACTGACCATTTTCATCCAACGCACGCACCCCGATGGTGTATGTGCCGTCTTCTGCTGTTTCGCCAGTCAGCAAAGTTCCATCCCATTCTATCTGTTCAAAACCAACGGACATGGAACCCAGATTCTGCATGGCAACGATGTTGCCTTGCGAATCATAGATATCGATAATGACAGAATCGGCATCTTCAGCCAGATACATGGTAACCTCAGACGTTTCACCGTCTTTCATAACCAGAGTATCTCCTTCAACCTCTACCTCTCGTCCCAAATACGAAACAGGGTCGGTACGATTTAGCGTTTCCCCAAGATCACCTATCTGAGAATTGATGCTCTGCAACGCATCAAGTTGTGAAAACATACAAGTCTGCTCAGTGAGCTTGTCTGTATCCATAGGGTCAGTAGGGTCCTGATATTGAAGCTCGGCTGCGAGCAATATCATGTAGTCAACTTCACTGAACGTAGTGCTACTCTGGGTCGAACTTGTGGTTATATCCTGGCTGGAACTGACGCCGCTAATGGTCATGATTTCCCCCGTAGGAGTCGTATTTAGTATAATAATTACGTAAACGTCGTAGCGCCTGATGCTTAAGGCACCGAACAGCGCTCTCCGATAAAGACAGCACAGCTGAGGCTTCTTTTGTTGAATATTCTTTTTCAATAGTGAGAATAAGTATCTCCATTTGTCTTTCAGTCAGTAAGCTCTTCGGGATGTAGTTTCTGACTGTAAAGAAATGCGTTGTAACGCCTATTGTAAAAGTTTCATCTAATGTTTCCGTTCTATGTTTTTGTTGTTTTCTTAAATCATCAATAATAGAAGTCTCAACTATGACGTAAATCCAAGATGATAGTTTTGCTTTTGCACTGTCATACTTAGCAAGATAGTTATTCTTGATAATTTTTAGTGCTACATTTTGAAAAGCTTCATCTACTATTGTTGAATCTATGCGTGAATTAAACTTCTTTAATATAGATACGATCGTTCTTTTTATTAAAGTTGTATGATCAACAAAGAAATCATTATAGATATCTGAACTATTTTTCTCTTGTAAGCATTGTTTCATCTTGAACTCCCTGCCCTTACTAAAGCAACTCACATGCCCAACAACATTATGGTTCTATAAAAGTATGCTAAACTTATAGTTACAGCTTGTTAGGGAAATATTGGGGAGAGGAAAAAGTGGTTAAGACAAAGCAAGCTTCCTTAACCTTTCTTTAGATTCAGATGCTAAATCGGAGTGTTTTTCGGATAAAAAAGCGGAAAATTTTGCCTAGTGGAGGGTTTTACAGTGCAGATTTATCATGAGGTAAATATTGCCTAACCATCAAAGCGGGATAACAACGGACAACGTAACGTGTTAAAAACAGTGTGGTAACAGAGCCATTCTCATCAGTAACACTCCAGATTATAAGGGCTGCTGGATCCACAGACTGATTATGAAGCGGTAAAGAAAATGGCGGGTTGCTGTACGGACAAAAACGTAAAGCAGATGGCTCGACATAAAGCAGCAATCAGAAGCGTTTCCCCATTTCAACACAGAGGCGAAACACGGCACGGCACAATACAAAGCCTTACCAGCCGTACACTGCGCACAAAAAGCCCCCGACTCCTGCAGGAGAATCGGGGGCTGGCAGCAAGCAGCCATAGCTTGCTACTTCCGAATAGGTAAAATCTTAGCCAATTAATTTCAAAGCAGTTTCCGGCAAGGAGTTTGCCTGAGCAAGCATTGACGTTGCAGCGGATGAAATAGTCTGGCGCAAGGTGTATTCTGTCATTTCTGTTGCCACATCAACGTCTGAAATACGGGATTCAGCGGCTCCGAGGTTTTCAGCCTGAATCTCAAGGTTAGAAATTGTTGCGCTTAAACGGTTTTCATATGCACCTAAATTTGCACGGTTTTTATCTTTCATCTCAATAGCATCTTGAATGGCATCAAGAGCGGCCTGTGCGCCTGCCTGTGTCGCAATGCTTGAGCCTGCATACTCTTCTGTGCCACCCAGTTCTTTTCTAAAATCAGCAAGTTCGTCATCAGGAATACTGGCAACCGTCATATCAAAACTGACTGCCGCGGCGCCCGCACCAGCAGTTGCAGCTGTTAACGCATAACCAGATCCACCTTCCTGAATCGCCACAGTGCCAAGTGTTGCACTACCGTCATCTGCAAGGGTGAAATTCTGCTCAACAACATCTCCACCAACATTCATCACTGCGGCAGAGTCTGGAACGTCCTCAGAGACATCTTCAATATAGTACTTAGTTGTGCCGTCAGCTGCTTCTGAAGTAAGAATTTTTTTATCTTCGCCACCAACATTGACGGTGTAATTCCCATCGGCATCTACTTCAACCGCGGTACCGGCTTCTGGAATCGGATCGCCTGCATTGGCAACAGTTTTGAAGGATACGGTGCCGTCTGTATCAACGGTTGTGTATACTGCTTTTGCTGTTGCGCCAGTACCTATATTCAGCTGCCCAGTATCAGTCACAGCAATGTCAGAAGTCGCATCAGCGGTTCCGTCCACGGTGTAGACAAGGTTCCCGTCAGCATCAATAGAGCCATGAACAGAAGAACCATCCACGGTAACAGCCCCTGCTGTACCTAGAGCTGGAACAGACACAAGATTTTCTAAATCTGTTTTTGCATCACTTTCTTCTGTTGTGTCTGCCATAACTTTTTCTTTAAGCTGAACTTGAGTAAATCCTGTAGGTGCCCCAGTTACTGCCGGATCATCACCTTCTATGTAAATATCGCCATCTTCATTTGCATAGATGGCATTACCATCTTTGGTAGAAGCAAGTCCGTCATCATCAATTACATAATCCAAAGATTCATTACCTACGCCAAGTGATCCTGAGCTTACATCTTCAATATCAATGGCGTACTTATCTTCATCAGCATCGTTTCCGGTGCCAAAATGGATTGTCATAGAGCTACCAGTCTGCGGTTGGCCGTCATCATCGAGATACTCAGCACCTTCATTCAAAGAGCCATCCAGCAACTTGGTACCGTTAAAATCTGTTGCGTCAGAAATTCGTGTAATTTCCTCTGCCATAGACTGGTATTCCTGATCAATAATAGCGCGCTGTTCATCGGTGTAGGTACCGGTAGCAGCCTGTTCAGCTAACTCATTCATACGAATGAGCTTTTCATCAATAACGGACAAAGCACCATCTGCAGTTTGAATCATAGAAATCGCATCGTTCGCATTTCGAACACCCTGATTCAATGTAGTAACTTCTGCGCGCATCATTTCGCGAACAGCAAGACCTGCTGCGTCATCTGCTGCGCTGTTGATGCGCATGCCGGATGAAAGGCGTTCTGTAGACTTGGTTAAATCGGAGTATGCGCTGTTCAAGTTACGAGCTGCGGTGTTTGCCATAGTGTTGTTGTTGATGATGAGAGACATAGTAAACCTCCAGGTTTGTAATTCTGCATCCTTGCAATGACTTTCCATTTTCGCTTTACGCTATGTAAATAAATACGCGGAGGCTTACGGTTTCGTTTATAAAGCAACATATGAATTTACTGATTTTTCATATAAAAATCCGGCTAATTAACACATTCTTTATAGTTACTAAAAAAGCGCAAACAAAACCTCACAAACCCTTAAGGGTTCTTGCGAGATCGTTTGCGCTCTATATTTTCGTTTATATGAAAAACCGCCCCTGATCCCTGGAAAAATCAGGGGCGGTAAGTCATTCTAGCGTAAAGCCATTAAGTCAGATGGCTTAGAATTACTTATCCGATAAGTTTCAATGCGTTCTGTGGCAGGGTGTTAGCCTGAGCAAGCATTGAAGTTGCAGCGGATGAAATGGTCTGACGTAGGGTGTATTCAGTCATTTCGGTTGCTACGTCCACGTCGGAAATGCGGGACTCAGCAGCTGAGAGGTTTTCACTCTGAACTTCAAGGTTAGAGATAGTAGCTTCAAGACGGTTTTCGTACGCACCAAGGTTTGCACGGTTTTTGTCTTTCATCTCGATAGCTTCTTTAATAGCACCAAGTGCAGCCTGTGCGCCTTCCTGTGTCGCAATGCTGGAACCTGCGTACTCGTCTGTTTTACCAAGTTCTTTGCCAAAGCTTGCAAGCTCTTCGTCTGAGACTGTTTCGACGCCCATTGTAAATGTTGCTGCAGCACCGCCTGATAGCTCGTAGGCACCAGCGTTATCATTTACAGCAACGGCACCAAGTGTTGCAGAACCATCAGCAGCAACTTCAAAGGTTGTTTCAACAGAATCTTTCGCAATGTTCATTACCGAAGCATCCGCTGGGATATCAGTGCTTTCATCCGCAATGTGATAATTCACAGAACCGTCAGAACCTGTTGATGTGAGGAGCGTTTTGTCATCACCCTCAACGTTAACGTTCAGATTACCATCAGTATCAACAGAAACTGCGTACCCAGCATCAGGAATAGTAGTACCTGTTGCCTCATGCAAAGCAACTGTGCCGTCTGCATCAATGGTTGCATACATTTTATTGGCACCAATAAGAAGATCGCTTGAATCAGCTTCAATTGAAACGACGTCACCACCACCACCAACATCGTATGTCAGCTTCCCGGTTGTCGCATCAAAACTGGCTTCCAAGTCTTCACCATCAATCTGAACATCCGTAGAAGTACCACCGGCAGCACCGGTAAATGCTGTTGTAACGCCTGCTTCAGCAAGAGTTGTCAAATCATCTGTTGCATCCTGCACCTCAGTAGCGTCAGCAACTGTATCCTTCAACTGAACCTGAGTGTAACCAGTAGGCGCGCCTGTCACAGCAGGATCATCACCTTCAATGTACACTTCGCCGTCATCATTTGAATAGATTGCTCTACCGTCCTGAGTAGTTGCAAGACCGTCTTCATCAATTTTGTAATCCTGAGAGTCGCCACCTACGCCCAATGCACCTGAGCTTACGTCTTCCAGTTCAATGCTGTATTTATCTTCGTCAGCATCGTTTCCGCTTCCGAAATGAACAGTCATTGAGCTACCGGTCTGTGTAGCGCCGCTTGCATCTTCGTATGAAGCACCTTCTTCAAGAGAACCATTCAGCAGGCTCTGCCCGTTGAAGTCTGTGGAGTCGGAAATACGTGTGATTTCTTCTGCCATTGTCTGGTATTCCTGATCGATGATAGCACGCTGGTCATCGGTGTACGTACCGGTAGCAGCCTGTTCAGCAAGCTCATTCATACGGATAAGCTTTTCATCAATTACAGAAAGAGCACCATCAGCAGTCTGAATCATAGAAATAGCGTCGTTCGCGTTACGAACACCCTGATTCAATGTAGTTACTTCTGCACGCATCATTTCACGTACAGCAAGGCCAGCTGCATCATCAGCCGCGCTGTTAATACGCATACCGGAAGAAAGTCGTTCCGTTGATTTAGTTAAATCGCTGTATGCGGAGTTAAGGTTACGAGCTGCGGTGTTCGCCATAGAGTTGTTGTTAATGATGAGAGACATAGTAAACCTCCAGGTTTGTAATTTTGCATCCTTGCAATAGTCTTTCGTCAGAGCGATATGCCCTTTGCAAATGAATACGGAGGTTGACCCTGTTTTTGTTTATAAAGCGGAAAATTTTTCCTAGTTGGCGCTTTTATCCATCCCCAATATTTTTCATAGATTTACTTAACATTTATTAAGTTGATGAAAAAAACATAAACAACGTATGGTTCCCTTATGTTTCCGTTGGAGGTGGTATGAAACGCATTTTGTTTATCGACGACGATTTTGAATTAGGTGAACTGCTCGGTAGCTACTTGAGCGGAGAAGGCTTTTCGCTCCATACAGCACACGATGCAATGAGTGGTATTGAGAAACTCAAGGAAGATACTTTTGACATTGTGCTGCTTGATATCATGCTTCCGGACATGAACGGTTTTGATCTGCTGCAAAAGATCAGAAACGAATACACCATGCCCGTTATCATGCTTACTGGCCGTAGCGACGAAATCGATAAAGTTGTTGGACTTGAAATGGGGGCAGACGACTACGTGGCGAAGCCATGCCCGTTGCGTGAACTGGCAGCACGCATCCGTGCAATTTTGCGCCGTACAATGCCTGCAAAAATAGCACGGGAGCTTAATGCACCCGCAAAAATTGATCCTGCGCATAAGATCATTATCGGAAGTATGTCTCTCACACCTTCCGCACGCAGTGTTCAAATCGAAGATTCTCCGGTTCAGCTAACCAGCGCTGAATACAATGTTTTAGAAATGCTCACCAGCAACGCTGGCGCACTCATTACTCGTGAGCAGCTCCTTGAAGACGCACTTGGTCGCGATCCTTCACTTGATGACTATGTACTGAACGTACATATGAGTAATTTACGCAGAAAACTAAAACACTGCGCCATAATTAAAACTATTCGTGGAAATGGCTACTTGCTGGCCATACCGGAACAAATTCCACAGCAAGTTATGCACATGTAGTCTCCCCCTGCCGCTTCCTCTAGGAATGTCATTCCCCGACAGCGGCAGGTAGAAGTACTCATGGCTTTTGGGGCATCCGGAACCTTTTCCCCCTAAGTATTTCGGATGCCTCTCTCACATACCCTTCAACTATCGTGAGCACTACAATGTTCCGCTCTTTTTTTGCGCCGTTTAATCGTCGCATTATCTTTTTCATAACTGCAATGTGCGCCATCGCCATCTGCACAGTTGTCCTTGTTTCTGCATCAAGCATAATGCTTACAAAAAAAGGACGTTCAGAAAGAATCATCAAAGACTGTGTCCGGAGTCTTGCATTCCGTATGCCTCGCCCCTTTATACCAGACGAGGCCCGTATTGCTCTGCGTGAAGCCAGAGACTATGACAAGTGGCCGTTTGTGGATTACACTGCCATAGTCAGCCCCGATGGCACCGTAATAGCTTCCTATGGCTCACTAAAATTCGATATGAAGGAGTTACTCTCCAACAAAACAATCAAAAATTCTTCAACACGCGTTGTCGCAGAACCAATTATCGAAAACGGAGAGATCAAGGCCTACATCCTGCTCGGCTCAGGAGTGTTTCTTATGGACAAAGGAATCACAATGTATCTCTTGCTTTCCGCCTTTGCAGGGACAAGTGGTATCCTTGTGAGTTTCTTCATGGCTAAAAAGCTATACAAAAAAATGCTACAACCGCTGTACGATCTCGCAGCAGCAGCCAAAGAAATTGGGGTAAGTAAAGATTACACTCTACGAGTGCCTTACGAATCAAGTGATGAACTTGGTGACTTAGTCACGCACTTCAACTCAATGCTCGATCAAATTGAAAAGCGCGACAGGCTCCTCACGTCTCATAAAAAGATGTTGGAGCATGCAGTAAAATTACGCACCGCAGAGTTAGCAAAGAAAAATGCCCAACTCGTATTGGAAGTTGCTGAACGAGAAGAAGCTGAAATGATCCGCTGCGAGGTGGAAAGAATCAACCAGCATGATCTAAAATCACTGCTGAACCTCGTCATCGGGTACCCGGAGTTACTGCTCTCAAAAGGCAATCTCACCGAGCATCAGGAAAACTACATCAAGAAGATCGAAATGGCCGGTTATCGTATCCTAGACATGATCAACAACAACTTGGACATCTTCAAAATGGAACGCGGCATTTACAAGCTGCGAGCAACATCCGTAGAGCTCGTCCATCTGCTTTTTGAGATCCAGGATGACATAACGTCCATGCTCACACGGCTCAACGTGACCCTACGCATTACGTTCAACAATCATCCGGTCTCTACCAACAACACATTCGCAGTCGCCGGTGAATATCGCCTATTGCAAACCTTGTTTTCGAACCTCATCGTAAATGCGGTTGAGGCTTCCAGAAGTGATGACATTGTGACCGTGGCAATTCAAACCGACGATCAAACCATAACCATCCACAACAGCACGCTTGTACCAGAAGAAGTTCAAGAAAAATTCTTCAACAAGTATGCAACGTACGGGAAGGAAGACGGTACAGGTCTCGGCACGTATTCAGCCAAGCTTATTGCCAACGCCCACAAAGCACACGTCAGCATGACCAGTACTAAAAGTCGCGGCACGCTCATCGGTGTGGAATTTTCTGAACAATTGACCATTGCGGACACTGCCAATCTAAAACCGGCAGTGGAACAAATGTTTATGTAAGGGCATTTTCTTTGTTGGTTTAAGATAGCCTCCGGCGGGCAGGCTCTGCCTTGCATCCGCAAGGGGACACGGCCCCCTTGACCCCATTTAGGGGTATCTGAGGGTTGTATTTAAAACTCAACTCATCCTTTGAAGAGACTTTTGTTGGGAAAAAATAGCACAGGTCTCTAGAAATATGAGCAGTATTGCTTGAAGTGAACACAAGATACAGCATCAAAAAAAGCTCCTACACGGTATGTGTAGGAGCTTTTTTTGCGGTAATTTTCAGTTTGCTTTTTATGCGGTGTTCTTGTTTCTCGAAGCTTTTTGCGTGTGACAAAAGTGGAAAACTTTAGATGCTAACACACAGCATGTAAAAACGAGAGCACGTGGAACAAGGGAACGACAATCACGTACGATTATGTCGGATAGACAATAGCATTCATCTTCTCGACTTTACGGTACAGCGTCGCACGAGAAATACCGAGGCGTTTCGCAGATTCCACCATATTATTATTGGTTTCCTCCAACGTAGCCTCAATAAGGCGGTATTCCATATCCTTCAATGTCCCGATTGGCACACTGCGTGTATTTTCTTTTATAGGTAATGCAAAGTGCTCTGCATCAAGCACGTCGCCTTCACATCTATGCAACGCTCGCTGCACAATGTTTTCCAATTCACGCACATTACCCGGCCAATGATACGACACAAGGGCTTGCTGGGCACTCTGGGAGAAAGTCAGCGGCAGTGGTGTCCCTCGATTTAAAAAGAGCATAGCCAGCTCTAAAATATCTTCGCTACCACGCTCCCGTAACGGTGGAATATTAATCGGCAACACGTTCAAACGATAATACAAGTCTTCACGGAATCGTCCCTGCGCAACAGCCTTGCTCAAATTCACATGAGTACTGGCAATAATTCGGGTGTTAATTTTTACAGGCTTTCGAGCACCGATTCGATACACTTCTGCCGTTTGAAGAACACGCAGCAATTTTACCTGCATGTGATGCGGCATGTCACCGATCTCATCAAGCAGAATTGTGCCACCGTCTGCCAGTTCAAATTTCCCCGGTCGTCCGCCCTTTACTGCACCTGTAAATGTGCCTTCCACGTATCCGAACAGTTCACTTTCAAGCAACTCCGCAGGAATCGCACCACAGTTAATAGGTACGAATGGATAATGGCTGCGGCTACCGTGGTTATGGATAGCCTGTGCAAAAAGTTCTTTACCGGTTCCGGTCTCGCCCTGAAGCAAAACAGTCACTGTCGAATCTGCTGCTTTTTGCGCCAGATCAATAGATTCAAGAAATTTTTCAGACCGCCCGACGAGCATCGGGAATGTGTAGTGGGCTTTTGCACCGGCAATGTTCTCTGCAAGTTTCTGGATCTCACTCATCTCGTTGAAAACAAGAACAGCCCCAAGTAATTCTTTCGTTTCAGAAAGAACCGCCTGTGCAGTGTAAAGAATTGGAACTGTACCCCGCCCGCAACGAATCCAGCACTCTTTGTTCACCCATCGTTTTGAAGAAGTACGTAATTGCTGGATATCTAAAGACAGCCCTTCAAGCTCTGAGATATGCCTACCTTCAAGCTTGTCCGATTTAAGAATCTGAGCGCCCTTTCCATTGATTTTCCAAATCTCGCCTTCAGTATTCAAAATGAGCAGACCAGTACTCGCGGACTCGATCACTTTATCAAAAAATCCGATATGCAGAGCAAGCGTCTTATTCCTGCGAGTAACACGTAACTGTCGTTCAGCAGCACGGGCGGCAGTCGTAACCATATATAGCGTGTGTGGGTGCGTAAATTCTTTTGCACCGGATACAACTAGAATACCAAGCAGTTCTCCACCCTCCCCAAAAATAGGAGCAGAAGAACTTGTCAAATGGTGCGCTAAGTCGCAGTAATGGTCTGAACCAGTGAGCTGAATAGGAATGTGGTGCTTATGACACATGCTGATTGCAGTTGTCCCCACGTCCTCTTCTGTCCACTTAAAACCCGGAGCACAGTTACGCTGACGGTATTGCTTTTTTAACAGCTCAGACCCCGTAATGTGCAAGATGTATCCATCAGCATCGATGGCAGCAATCAGGAATTCATCAGGTGAAAGCAGATCAAAGAACTCTGCAAAATGTGGCAACACAACCTGCAACAATTCATCATTATCCGCACGACGCGCCCGCAGAGCCTCATCTGAAATACACTCCTGCTGCATATTCCGACTCATGGAATCTATCCCGAACTGCTTCGAGCGTGCATGAGACTCATCAATCAACTTCATCATCGTTGAGGAATCGACAACATGTCCTTTTTTCATCTCCCCACGCTCTCTAACATTCATAAATGTAACCAGTTACCTTCCGTTACGTACCTAAGTTATTAATAAAAACATTCCGCGTGTCTTAAATCGCGACATGTCTCAAAATAAGACACAATCGATATAACGCCGTATTTACTAGTGTTTTTTGAATTATTCATTCTCACAAGATCACAATGACTCATTTTGAGACAGTTATCACGTACTTCTTGCTACCACTCAATCTAGCACAAAGCTAACCCACCGAAAAAACTTCGCTTGTTGATTGGTCGCACAACCTTGTCCAAATCAAGCATAAACATTGAGTTTTCACAAACTGCTTAGAAAAAAACAAAAATGTAATTTTTATATAACAACGGTTCGGCATCAAAAACGGAACATGCATTGCATATAGCAACAACAATCACAATACACCTACTAATCAACATAACCATAGAAGGAGAAAAGTATGGAGAAGCAATTTCGGTATGGCCTGACAATACTGTTAAGCACTGTCGCTTTATTACAGTTCATACAGGTCATATGGCGCTATATTCTGCAAGCCCCGCTTATGGGACTGGATGACATCGTCATCTACCCAACTCTATGGCTATATCTGCTCGGCAGTGTAAACGCCTCACGCGAAGACACACAGATCAAAGCCAACGTGCTTGATGTGTTTTTGAAAACCGAGCGCTCCAAACTTGGTGTCCGCATCGTGGCCGACGTTATGACTGTTATTGTCTCTGCATGGCTCACCCGCTGGGCATGGGATTACTTCCAGTATGCGCTCCGCGTATGGAAAGAAACTCCTACAATTTATCTTCCTACTTTTTATGCAGAATGTTCTTTGTTCATCGGACTGCTTTTAATGACAATGTTCGGCCTGAACCACCTTATCAAGAATATTCGACGCTTTACGCTGCTAAGCACAAAACCAGTTACTACCAGTTTGCATAATGCAAACGAAGGAAGCGCATAGCAATGGTTGAAATTTCATTACTGGCAATCGGATTACTTGTTGTAATGCTGAGCTTTGGTGTTCCATTACCATTCTGTTTCGGCGGCGCCCTCATGTTTATGCATCTTGTTGGTGGCGCTACAATGAAAGGCACCATGCTCTGGGGCTTTAGCCAGCTTTCCAACCCTGTTCTGCTCTGTATCCCGCTCTTTGTTTTTGCCGGCGCTATTATGAGTGAAAGTGGTATTGCGAAGAGCCTACTAGATTTTGTAAATATTTTTGTTGGTAGAATTCGAGGCGGTCTCGGTATCGTAGCCTCTTTAAGCTGTGCTATTATTGGCGCAATCTCCGGCAGTGGATTAACCGGTGTTGCAGCTACAGGTCCTCTTTTGATTCCTGAAATGGCAGCTAAAGGCTACCCTAGAGGTTATGCAACTGCACTCGTTGCTAACTCCTCTATTCTTGGCCTTCTTATTCCACCAAGCGTAACCATGATCGTTTACGGCTGGGTAACAGACACATCTATTCTTGCCTGTTTCTTGGCAACAGTAGGCCCCGGCATTCTTATTACGTTCCTGTTCGGCGTAGTAAACCTTGTTATGTGTCGCAAATTCCCACTCGTAATTGATAAGCCAAAGCCAATTGCAGAAACAGTCCGCGTCGCTTCTGCCGCTACACTGCTCGCTATACCTGCGCTTGTAATGCCTATCATTATTCTGGGCGGCATTTACGGCGGCATCATGACTCCTACAGAAGCTGCTGCGGTTGCCGTTATCTACGCTTTTCCTGTTGGTTTCCTTGTATACAAAGGCTTAACCTGGAAAAAATTCCTTATCGCTTCTAAAGATGCTGCCACTGCGATTGGCGCAATCATGGTTATGATTGTGTTCAGTCTCATGCTCAGCCAGATGTTTGTAATGGAAGAAATTCCGCAGGCTCTTGTTGAAGGCATTTTCACCATCACTACAGATAAGGTGATGCTTCTCATCCTCGTTAACATTCTGCTCTTCTTCATTGGCATGATCGTTAACGACATTACTTCCATCATTCTTACTGCTCCGCTGCTGCTCCCGCTTATGGAAGCTATCGGCATCAGCCCTATTCACTTTGCTGCAATCATCGGCGTTAACACTGCTATGGGTGGCGTTACTCCACCTTACGCAAGTATCCTCTACCTTGGTGTTCGCATCGGGGAAGTTGAATTTGTCGATGTAATTAAGCCCGCAATGACGTTGATCTTATTCGGGTATGTACCGGTTGTTTTTCTCACGTCCTTCTGGCCACAACTGGCTCTCTATTTACCAAGCCTCATCGGCTACTAACTGTTTGTAAGGAGTAAGGGATATGCAAAAAAAATTATCAGTCGCTGTTGTTATGATGTTTGTCTGTATTCTTGCCGTGGGCACTGCACAGGCTCGCAGCTGGAAAATCTCCCACGTACGTCCGCAGAATGCTGCTATCGACACAGACCTTAAGCAATTTGCCGCAGAACTGGCAGAAATCAGCAAAGGTAGCATGAAAGCAAAAATTTATGCTTCCAGCTCTCTCGGTGACTACACCGTTGTACAGGAACGTGTTGGTCTCGGCGCAGTAGATATGGCATGTCAGCCAGTTGCTTTTGCAGCTGACAAACGCATGCAGATTGCCAACTTCCCATTCATGATGACCACATGGGCACAGGCAGAAAAGAACTTTACTGCAGCTGCACCACTTAGAAAAACAATCGCTGGTCTTTATAAAGAACAGGACATCAAACTTCTTGCAACATGGCCTGCATACTTCGGTGGCGTAGCTCTGAACAAAGAGCCTAAAAACCCAACCGATCCTAATGCAAAAAAAGGTTTAAAAATCCGCGTTGTGCCAAGTAAGTCATTCAAACTTATGGCAGACACAATCGGCTTTATCGGCACACCAATTCCGTTCTCTGAAGCATTTACCGCAGTACAGACAGGTGTTGTTGACGGTGTTGTTGGCTCCGGCGCAGAAGGCTACTACGCTTCATTCCGCGACGTGACCAAATTCTACCTCCCGCTCAATACACACTTCGAAATGTGGTACCTCATCATGAACGCTGAACTCTACAACGGCCTTGATGATTCTCAGAAAGCACTCGTTGATAAAGCAGCTGCTGACTTTGAACAGCGTCGCTGGGAACGTGCTGAAGCTGATCAGGCTGCAAACGAGCAACGTCTTGCAGACTACGGCGCAAAAATCATCCCGGTTTCTAAAGAAGCTGTAGAAGCCCATGCAACTAAAGTGCGTGAGCAGGTATGGCCAATCATTCTTTCTGACGTAGGCGAAGACTGGGGACGTAACGTCCTTTCAAATATCATTCAGTAACGGCAACTACTGAAGAGTACACACTCCCAGAAATCTGCCCGTCCCGGGGGCCCAAGCCCCCGGGTCATTAACACATCTTTTCTGTGCTAGCAGCAATCTCTGCTTTTCTAGTATCGTATTCTTTTTGGTATCTTATTCTTTTCGGCACCTTATTCATCTTTGGCACACTGCTGTATGTAGTTTCATTACGTTGGAGGATTTCAGTGAAGACAGCTGATATCATAGTTATTGGTGGCGGCATTACCGGCGCTTCCACAGCACTTGGCTTAGTAAAAGAAAATGCGGGCAAAGTTCTTATGTTCGACAGTCAGCTGCCCTCGCAGCGACTTTCCCGTGCAAACTTCGGACTCACATGGTTCATGTGCAAAGGCGGCGGCAGCTCGACATACGCCAAATGGTGTCGCAACGCTTGCAAACAGTGGCCTGAATATGCAGCAGCCCTTGAAGATGAGACAAAAACAAACATCGAACTGGAATGGAACGGCGGTGCATTACACGCCTTCGGCGAAGACCAGTTAAAGGCTCATGCCTCAAGCGTTGAAAAACTTACTGGCGTATGCGGTGAAGTTGGACTGGACTACCCAGTTTCTGTTCTCGACCGCCAGCAGTTCTCTGAACTCGTGCCTAAAATGCAGCTTGGTGAAGACGTTTCCGGCGCAATGTACACCCCGCATCAGGGGCACATTAACCCGCTGAAACTTCTCGGCGCTATGCGTCAATCTTTCCAGATGAACGGTGGTGAATTTGTGGGCAACCAGAACATTCTGGAAATTATCCCCAAAGGCAACACCGTCACAATTAAAACCAAAGACGAAGAATACAGTTGCGGCAAGCTCGTAGTAGCTGCCGGACACGGCTGTGAGCGCCTTCTCTTCCCGCTTGGTTTTAAATTAAATGTTTATCCGCAACGTGGTCAGTTACTGGTAACAGAACGTTGCGAACGCAAACTTCCGTTCCCATTACTTGCAGTACGCCAGACGCAGGACGGTACATACATGGTCGGCCTGACCACTGAAGATGTCGCACACGATATCCGCGTTACCCCGCAGGCGATGCAGCAACATGCTCAAAATGCAATCAGAATTTTCCCTGAACTTGCTGCCGTGAACTGGGTTCGAGCCTGGGGTGCAATCCGTGTGATGACTCCTGACGGTGCACCGATTTACGACACGCTTCCAAATCATCCAAACATTTATGTCATGGCTCTTCATAGCGCTGTTTCGCTTAATCCAATGCACACCTCAGTTGTAGCACCGTGGATTCTTAATGGCAGCAACGCAGAAGCTCTTTCTCCTTTCAGCAACGGACGTTTCAATGTTTAAAATCGATCCTTCACATGCTCAGCAGACAGTTACTGTTCTGCTCGATGGTAAACATAAAGCTCTTCCTGCAGGAATGAGTGTAGCGGCAGCACTTTTAAGTTGCGGAGAAATCATCTCCCGCGTTTCCCCTTCATCGAAAAAGCCATGCAGCCCGCATTGTCTCATGGGTGTTTGTTACGAATGCCTTATGGAAATTGACGGCACTAAAAAACAGGCATGCATGACTGAAGTTGCAGAAGGAATGGTTATTAACCGTAACTTCGTGCAAGAGGAGGCAAGCTAATGAGCCATTATGATGTTGTTGTTATCGGCGCAGGTCCTTCCGGACTTTCCTGCGGTGCAACACTTGCTGAAATGGGACTTGATACGCTCATTCTTGATGAACAGATTCATCCGGGCGGACAGATTTACCGTAATGTAGAATCCACCTCTGCGGCACAGCTAGAATTCTTCGGTGAAGATTACGCACAGGGCCGCGCCATTGTGCAGCGTTTCAGAAAAAGCAACGCAAAGTATAAAGGCGGCGCAACCGTTTGGCAGGTCGAAGCTGATGGTGACATCTGTTACAGCTGCGAAGGTGCTTCTCACCACATTACAGCGAACTATATCGTTATCGCAACCGGCGCGATGGAACGTCCTGTTCCCCTTCAGGGATGGACTCTTCCCGGCGTATTAGGTGCAGGTGCAGCAAACAACCTTGCTAAAGAAGCAGGCCTTTCTCCTGAAGGAAAAGTAGTTATTTGCGGTAGCGGTCCACTGTTACTGCTCGAAGCATCTCTTCTTATTAAGAAAGGGGTTCAGGTTGAAGCAATTCTGGACACAACGCCGCTCATTCCTTCTCTCTCCGTGGTCAAAAACCTTCCACGTGCTTTACTGAGAACAGATTTTCTTCTGAAGGGTCTCAAAATCCTCTGGGACATCAAAAAATCGAAAGTACCTTACTTGCGTGGGGTCTCCGGTCTGAAGATGATTGGTCAGGACAACGTGGAACAGGTTGAATGCACTCACAGAGGCAAGAAAGTTACAATTCCAACCAACGTTGCGCTGCTTCATTTTGGTGTTATTCCAAACACCCACATGATGCGTCAGGTCGGCTGTGAATTACATTGGAATTCTGAGCTTCGTTACTGGCATCCAGTTTGTGACAATTGGGGACGCACGAACCACGACAGAGTTTTTGTTGCAGGTGACGGCAGTTATGTTTCCGGCGCAGTTGCAGCAGGCCTAAAAGGCGAGTTGACAGGCTTAGAGATTGCTAAAAGCCTCGGCATTCTTTCTACCATAGCCCGTGATGAGATCGCGAAGCCGATTACTGCACAAATCACAAAAGATAAGCACCCTAGACCGTTTATCGACGCAATGTATGCACCACGTGCAGGACAATACGCATTCGATAATGAAACCGTGGTATGCCGCTGTGAAAACGTCACTGTAGGTGAAATTCGCGAAGTTATTAGTCAGGGTGCACATGATCCGAACGAAATTAAGATCATCACTCGCGCTGGCATGGGTCCATGTCAGGGCAGAATGTGTGGGTCAGCCATCAACGAAATCCTCGCTGATGAACTGGATTCTACACCGGATGAAGTCGGCTACTTAACCATTCGTCCTCCTTTAAAAGGGATACCGCTTGGTGAAATTGCCGCAATGAAATTTACTCAAGCTTCCGGCCCTGCAGATTTATTTAAGAACCAAAAGTAGAGAACATTATGTCAGAAATTACTCGAATTACACCCGGCGTCCGCATGAGCAAGGCAACAATTTTTAACGGAGTAGCCTATCTGTGTGGGCAGGTTCCAGACAACTCTGACTGTGATATCTGCGATCAGGCACGTAACATGCTTGATAAGGTAGACGTTCTTCTGAAAGAAGCAGGCAGCGATAGAAAGCATGTTCTTTCCGTTCTGGTTTACCTCAGAGACATGAAAGACTTTGCTGGTTTCAACTCCGTATGGGACACATGGTTCGAAGAGGGCTATGCACCAGCCAGAGCTTGTATTGAAGCTCGTCTCGCCAGACCAGAACTCCTTTGCGAAGTTTCTGTAACCGCAGCTGTCATCGAGAAGTAATAAAACAGCATAGTTGCTGCGAAGTATTCCACCAAACTTCGCGCAGACTCCTCATACGCTAGCAATTTACTTCCGCTTTATTAAGAAAGCAGTGTGTTCCCGCCGTTATTGCCACAACGGGAACACGCTGCTTTTTTTTACCTATCATATTAATTCTTCCAAAAATTTAACTGATGCCATCGGAATACCGAAAGGAACAATGACGGAACTGTATTGCAAAACTTTTCATCTCAATGAAATAAAAATCTTCATAATTTAGTTTGCTTGATCGTTTTATTTTAAAAGTGTATCTGTGCTCTTTTTTTTCATAAGAGTGAACGCATACTTACAATCTACTATCTCTACTTTTCTTTTTGTGCCTGTTGAAAACGTTGCTGTTGTAATAAAAGGAGTCTCTATGAATTGGAATCTACGAAATAAATTTCTTATTCCTACGTTACTAGTTATGGCATTAGCCCTTGGTGCAGTTACGTACACTTCCTTTAAGCTTGCTGATGACGCTATTTCAGAAGCCATGCTTAACCAGTCCGATCAAACTGTTAAAGGTATCAGCACTCAAATGTCTATATGGGTGGATGGAATACAGAAAGACCTTACGCAAATTTCTCATCACCCTATTTTTGAAGAACTTGCTTCACATAAAACTCCAAGTGCGGAACTGACTCTCCGTGCGACAGCTATTCTTAGAGATTCTCTTCAAATATATGGAGAGTACAGAGGGATGGGTCTGTTTGATACAAAAGGGATTGCACATGCATATGTAGCTACAGGAACAAACGCCACACCAAACATCTCCGATAGAGCTTATTTCCAAAAAGCCGTACGCGGTGACATTGCAATTTCTGATGCGCTAATAAGCAAAACAACTGGAAAACCCATTATTGTTGTTGCTATTCCCTATCGTCTACATGGTGATATTAAAGGCGTTTTTGTAGGAGCTTTGAATCTCACAGCATTCTCAACCAAGTTTGTTGATCCCGTAAAATTGGGAAAAACCGGATACGCTTTTATGATGTCCAGAGCCGGGTATCTGTGTGCTCATCCAGACAAATCAGCCATCATGAAAGCCCGCGTGACTGACACCCCTAGCGGTAGAGAAATGGAGAAGAACAAAAACGGAGTTGTTCGTACAGAATGGCAAGGCGTAAGCCAGATTATCACGTATCGAACCGAGCCAAAAACAGGGTGGATTGTCGCTGTAGCTGCAAACGTTGATGATATTTTTTCTGAAGTCACAGCCATCAAAAATAGTAACATTTTGATTAGCCTCGTCGGATTGATACTAGTCGCACTCGTAGTATTCTTTATTGTTCGAAAGATTATTATGTCCCTCAACGAATGTGTAGGGTTTGCAGAAAATGTTGCCAACGGGAATCTTGAACAAAATTTAGCTATCGAACGGCACGATGAAATTGGTAACTTGTCAGCGTCCTTAAATGTTATGGTTACAAACCTTAAAAACATGATTGCGATGTCTGAGAATAAAACCAAGGAAGCTGAGCAAGAATCTACAAGAGCTCAGGTTGCAATGCAGGATGCTGAAGAAGCAAGAAGTGAAGCTGAAAACGCAAAGCGTGATGGCCTGCTTCAAGCTGCGGCACAGCTTGAAGAGATTGTTGCCGGTGTTACCTATACAACCCAAGAGCTTTCACAATTAATTCAGGAAGCCGCAAATGGATCTAGCATTCAACGTGAACGGGCAGCAGAGTCTGCAACGGCCATTGAAGAAATGAATGCAACAGTCCTTGAAGTTGCCCGCAATGCCAGTGAAGCAGCGGAATATGCCACTTCTGCCCGCGAAAAAGCAGAAGATGGTGAAAGCATAGTACATACCGTTGTAGAATCTATTGGTGAAGTTGAAGATCACTCAGGTAGATTGAAGACAAGTCTTGCAGATTTGGGGGGACAGGCCAAAAACATTGAATCAGTAATGACTGTCATCACAGATATCGCTGATCAAACCAACTTGCTTGCCCTGAATGCTGCAATTGAAGCAGCCCGAGCTGGTGAAGCCGGACGAGGTTTTGCTGTTGTTGCAGATGAAGTTCGCAAGCTGGCAGAAAAAACAATGTTGGCTACAAAAGAAGTAGATGAGGCGATTCGCGCTATTCAATTAGCATCACGAGAAAATATTGAAGGTATGGATCAAGCATCCAATGCTGTTGTCCGCTCAACAGGCTTTGCGCAGCAGTCCGGCGATGCTTTGCGGTCAATTGTCGATATTGTCGTGGCTAACTCTGATCAAGTTAGTTCTATTGCTACTGCAAGTGAACAGCAGTCCGCTGCCTCAGAACAAATTAGTCGGGGTTCCGAAGAGGTTAACCGTATTGCAACCGAAACTGCGGAATCAATGGCCTTAGCATCGGATTCAGTACACAAACTCTCAACTATGACATCTGAGCTGAACAACGTAATTACACATTTAAAGAATTCCTAAGATTCTTACTTAGCCAGTGAGCATGGAAACTCACATTCCTGATTGTAATTTTGGATATTTTTAAAAATAGCTCTCTGTAAATATAAAGAGGATGCATTGTTTCGTGCATCCTCTTTTTTTTAAGACGATCATATCACATCGCCGTTATTTCACTATTCTATTCAATATAGTTACGTATTCTTTTGTAATCGGCGTAAATAAAACTTTTTCCCTTCATAGTCTGTCGCAAAAAGTAAACCTTGATCAATCAGCTTATTAATAAGGGACCAATCGGTTCCGGCATTTTCTAAAAAATCGCGAACAGCATCTTCACGCATTGGATGCACGGCAATAATATTTAATAAGTCTTGCTCAACATTGCCGCTTGAAGAAAATTCATTTCCTTCATACCCGAAAAGACATTCCACATTTTGCACCTTATCTTGGATAAGATTATACGCTGCATTTAAAGCTTTTTCGTCAGGGGAATGAGCAATTTTTTCTGCTGGCGGACGTGTTGGAATGGACAGATAGGATTTATATGGATTCAATTTTTCTAAAAAAGCACCTATCTCTTTAATAGCATCAGGGCTGTCATTTACTCCACGAAGAAGCATGGTCTCAGAAACCAACGTTCCCTCAAATTTCTTAGAAAACTGAAGCATTGTTTCTAAAATACGTGGCAGCTCTAACTCACGATGCGGTCGATCAATCCGGCGCCATACTCGTTGTGATGCTGCATCTACTTTGAGAGAAACCCAATCAGCTTTGCATAGCTCCTCGCAAACCCCATCCTGCCAGAGAAGCGTGGCATTGCTTATCACAGCAATCTTTTTTCCAAAAGGACGCAGTAGATCTATTGTTTTGCCAAGATTAATATCAAGAGTAGGTTCTCCATCAGGAACAAAAGCGAAAAAATCTATGCACTCACCCTGTTCAGTGGCGCTTTGCATCTTTTGACGGACATCATCCAGAATCCTCTCGGGTTCATAAAATGATTGTCTGGCAATCTGAATTTTATTCGTTTTTCCGACTTGGCAATACGTACAGGATAATGAACAGGTTTTAGGAGGAATGTTATTAATTCCAAGACTACGCCCTAATCGACGAGAAGGAACTGGCCCAAAGGTTAGCATTGAATTGTCTCCTGTCAGTCTGAATGATTTTACCCTAGGTTGAAAATTTCTTTATAAGATCCAGCGAGTTTGGGAGTATTGACTTGTTCTCTCTGTATCAATGCCAGCATTTTTTGCATTGTTTTTTTTTAAAAAGAATCTCAACCACCGCAGTTCTATGGAAAACTATCCCTTCTCCAGATTAGTCATTATTCAAAAGCACCCTTAAACGATGTGAGAACACCTTTAAAAAAATCTTAAAAAATGGATGTTGTAATCTGAAATAGAAACATCAAAAACTATCCAGACATAACATGCCTAGACCGCAGACTAAAATGAGATAACAGAATTGGTACCAAGCGGGTGCAAGACAAAAAAAAGGCTCTTACACTTTCGTGTAAGAGCCTAAATTGCTTTGCGTCCCAAGAGGATTTGCCCTCTTGTAGCCTGCATGAAAGGCAATCTAACTATCATAATAAATATTCATTTTTTGTTCATAATATACCCACAAGGTGGGAAAAAACTACGGTAACACGCCATAAGAATTTACAACCAAGGTACACCTTCATCCGCAAACAAGATACGATAATCATGCGGACTGAAGTAGGCTCAGCAATTCTTCCGTTTTTTGTTGCATCAACCGTTCATTGCCTTTTGATTCAACATTCAAGCGGACTACAGGCTCTGTATTAGAAGAGCGCAAATTAAAGCGCCATGCATCAAATTCCATACTGACGCCATCAGTTGCGTCAAAATCTCTCGCAATTTGGTTATACGTAAGCCGTACACTCTCAATTGCCTCTGCAGGATTTTCCAATTTCAAATTGATTTCGCCAGACGAAGGATATGCTCGAATTCTGTCTTCAACTTCCTGTTTAAGAGAGGTTCCTTTTTGACTCAAAAGTCCAATTACGAGCAACCAAGGAATCATCCCACTGTCACAGTAAGCAAAGTCCCGAAAATAATGATGAGCACTCATTTCCCCACCGTACACAGCATCCTCTTCGCGCATACGTTCTTTAATAAATGCATGCCCAGTCTTAGACTGTACAGGGATACCGCCAGCGGCTTGAACAATTTCAACGGTATTCCACGTTAAACGTGGATCATGGATAATTTTTGCGCCAGCCTCTTTCTGTAAGAAGGCCTCTGCAAGCATTCCTACAATGTAATACCCTTCAATAAACTGACCGGTGTGATCAAAGAAGAAACAACGGTCAAAATCTCCATCCCACGCAATACCAAGATCAGCAGTGTGGGCTATTACTGCATCAGCAGTGTCCTTACGGCGTTCAAGTATAAGCGGATTAGGAATACCATTGGGGAATGCGCCATCGGGGTCATGATGAACTTTGATGAACTCCACGGGGACATTGTGTTGGACAAATATTTCTTCAATAGCATCAATCACATGCCCAGCTGCTCCATTACCTGCGTTTACAACAAGCTTAAGAGGCTTCAGTTCATCCAAGGCAATATAACTCAGCAAATGATCCACGTAGTCACTGAGGATAGAAATCGTGTAGGACTCACCACGCAGTTCTGGAGAAACAGGTGAAAAATCCTGTTCTTCAGCAACCCGCTGCACTTCGTCCAGACCATTAGAACGAGTTATTGGTTTGCTGCCAGCCAAAACAAACTTCATTCCGTTATAATCAATAGGATTATGCGAAGCTGTAATTTCAAGACCGCCAGCAACCCCAAGATGCTTTGTTGCAAAATAAATTTCTTCTGTTCCTGTCAGACCAATATCCAAAACAGAAACACCAGCATCGCACAAACCATTTATAGCAGCTTGCTTTAATGCCTCCGAAGACAAACGCGGGTCACACCCAACAACAACTCGAGTTTTTTCATCTTGATACACAAACTGCCCAAAAGAACGGCCAATGCGGTATGCAATTTCTTCTGTCAGTTCAGAACCTAGTTTTCCACGAACATCATACGCTTTAAAACAACTAAGATGCTTCATTGCACCGTCCATAATTGTCTTCAAAACGCACAATATCATCTTCACCCAAATAACTACCGGATTGGACTTCAATAAGCTCTAATGGCATCTTTCCAGGATTCTCTAAGGCATGTATCATACCAATAGGTATGTAGGTTGATTCATTTTCTGACACAAGAAAGGTCTCATCACCGTTAGTAACTTTAGCTGTACCAGAAACTACAACCCAATGCTCTGCTCTATGATGATGCATCTGAACGCTTAACTTAGCTTTGGGGTTCACTGTGATACGCTTAACCTGGTAACGAGAACCAAAGTCAACAGAATCATATTTCCCCCAAGGGCGGAAGACTTCTCTATGCGTTTTAAATTCACTACGGCCTGCTTTTTTAAGCTCTGAAACAACTGCTTTAACATCCTGAACTGAATCTTTCGCAGCAACAAGCAGTGCATCTTTTGTATCGACAACAACAATATCCTCAAGTCCAACAGTCGCTACGAATCGACCATCGCTGTGAACAAAACAATTTTTAGAATTATGATGAAGAACATCTCCTGCAGAAGCATTCCCATCGTTATCCTTGTTCGCAACATCCCACATTGCAGACCACGAGCCGATGTCATTCCAGCCAGCATCTAAAGGAATAACCACCGCATCCTCTGTTTGCTCCATTACGGCATAATCAATAGACTCATCAGGACAGGCACGGAAAGCCTCTTCATCTATTCGGATAAAATCAAGATCGCTGGCAACGTTTTCAGTCGCAGCTTCACAGGCGTCTGCTATATCCGCTCTATGCTTGCGCAATTCATCCAAATATCGGCTTGCCTTAAATAGAAACATGCCGCTGTTCCAGTAGTATTCATTCGAAGCTAGATACTCTCCTGCAACAGCAACGTTAGGTTTTTCCACAAATTGCTCGACAGAAAACCCAGTACCTTGCTCTACACCACGTTTTATATATCCGTACCCTGTATGAGCAGAAATAGGGACAATCCCGAAAGTTACAAGCTTTCCTGATTCTGCAAGAGGCAGCGCACTCTTGACAGCAGTTATAAATGATTCTGAATCTGCAATTACGTGATCAGCAGCAAGTACAAGTAATGTAGGGTCTTCACCTTGAGAAGCAAGATGAGCAGCTATAGCAATTGCTGGTGCAGTATTGCGCCCCTCCGGCTCCAGAATAATTTTGCCAAGTGTAGAATCATTACGAAGTTGTTCAGCAACAATAAAACGATGCTCTTCGTTACAAATAACCACTGGAAGTGATGTCTTTAATCCCAAAAGACGTCGTACCGTTTCCTGCAACATGGAAGAATCACTCGTCAGTGGAAGAAATTGTTTAGGATATAATGAACGGGATAATGGCCATAATCGAGTACCGGATCCTCCGGCCATGATAATTGGAACAAGCATAAGCCCTCACAATCATATTAAATGCAACCAAGACAAAATTCTGAGATTATGCTTACAAAAAGTAAGCTACCATCTCCATAAAACCACCCTATTGTTACTGCTAAAACACATAACATAACATTTAATAACAATACCATACCTAACGAATAGTTATCATCAAACCTGAGGTATTAACTATTACAATATTGCTGACTGAACTTTGAGTTAGCTTAAACAAACAAGTTGAGTTATTGCTACAATCCACCTCCCAAGTTACTGCCACCTAAAAATAAACACTTCACAAGAAGGGTTTCCAATGTAGCCTTTCGAGATATTCATGAGCCACTCTTTGCTGTATTCCTTAATCCAATTTTCAATACGTTCCTCAAGTTCTACCTAATCCTCGTATTTGATTTGTAAAAGCAACCCCAGTTTTACGCTTTATCCGCCATACACATAAACTGTGGGGGCTAGCTCCCAACCATTTGGTAACATCTTAAATAAAACAGCCGCGAGCAGTAGTTTGTTTCACAGCCTCAATTTTTAATTCTTCCATCTAGCCTTGTTGCCCCTCGTATTCTCTTAAAATCCAATATCCATAACGCAAAAGCGTTTCCGAAACTATGGATGGACAAAAAAAAGCTCTTACATTTTCATGTAAGAGCATAAATTGCTTGGCGTCCCCAAAGGAATTTGCCCCCCTGTTGCCTGCGTGAAAAGAGCGATGTCATATCTTGCAAAACTGCTTACTCCTTTATGTACAAAGGGTTCCGAAGAAACAAATTAAACACTGGCGACATAAAAAACATAGAAACGTACACCTTACTTACACCATAAACATCACGAGAATAAAATTTAGTACGTAAAAATATTCCTTTTTAGGAATATATCCTGAAGGCTCTTTATCTCAATTACATTCAAGATCCAGACAAATTGACGACAATCTCTGAATAAAAAAAACAGAATTTGACCTTCTACGCCGACAGTCGAGAGTTAAATTTTTTCTGTGGCTTGCCCAAAACATAGGTATACGGATTTTACATTTGTATACCATTTTCTTTTTCCAACCGTACTTCCACTTAATACAATCTATTTGGGTTCAATACTACCTCACACTTGATCTCACCCCCATAGTTCATGTTACAGTTTCAATAATTTCAACTGTAACATCATGGCTCCTGTCTATTGAGACAGAGTAATTCGTGAGGTAAATATGTTATCAGCGGCCTTGCTCGCAATGGGTTTTCTGCTTTCCCCCAGAGCCTTTATGATTACAGGAAGCGGTATGGGACTAGCTGGAAACTGGTATTTTTTAGTCACCGCATTTCTTCTAGCAACCCATATAGCCACTATCTCCCCGTGTACTACCAGTCCTAAAAGCACCTACACCGATGCATTAGAATCATTTGGATATGGTGTCCGCTCTTTTTCACTGGTTTTCTTTTCATGCTCGATCTTGGGGATTGCTGGCTATGCTTTCAACGAAGTCTTCCTATACTGGTTTCCCAACTTCCTTTTCAGCTTCATCATACTTGCATGCTCATTTCTCACCTGCTTAGCACCCTCCTGCAAGGCTAAAAAAATACAACTCATTGCGATCATCACGATACTTGCCGGTATCGTTTTTCTTTCTGTTGCCTCACTATGGGCTCCATCTCCAAAGGGAGCGACTTCACCTGACTTCTTTTTGCCGTATGGATTATCTCCTTTCTCCGAAGGACTTTTCTTCATGGCTCCCCTTCTTATTGGCTATGAACTCTATGCTTCATCTTCCACCAAAGACAAAACTTCTGGTTCTTCATATGCTCTGGCTCTGGGCATGACAGCACTATTCCTGTCCATTTTCGCCTACGCTGCACTGAGCGTTTCCGGTACGGAAAAATTGGCTGATTCGACTGTCCCTTATATGATAGGCGCCAGAAAGATACTCGGTCAAACCGGACGGTATATAATGGGAGGCATTATCATTCTGGGTAGTTATGTTGCCTTCAATACAATTCTCTTGTTTCTCAAGGCCCCATTCGTCACGCTTATGGATTCCCACTCTTCAACTCGAATTCCCTGTAGCAATCTGGGCAAGCAGGCTGTTGCGATAACCATCCCTGCTCTAACGGTTTCAGTTCTGCTCCTTCGTGGTTATGCCGGCGAACCAATTACCGAATCATATATAGCTGGAGGCTTCGCCCTTTGGTTTGTGTTCTATGGATTGTCCACAGTGATCTCCGTAACAAACACGGACTTTCTTCTTGCCAAGTCATTAAAAATGTTTGGTATTTTTTCATGCTTATACCTCGCATATGCTGTAATACAGATGCCTGAAGCCACTCTCAAAGGACTCATCACTGCAGGGGGCTTCTCGATTATCATCACAGCATTGGGCATAATAGGCAGGAAAAAGTTGTAGCCCTAAAAATATATGGTACAATGAAAAGCAAATATTCATAGAGAGGTTACCATGAAACCAATTAAACTAGCCGCCTTGGTCATAATGATCTTGGCATTTGTAGCTACGGCATTTGCCGTTGACGTTCGATCTATAGACAAAGACGCTCTTAAAGCAGATATGGATGCCTACACCATTGTCGATGTTCGCACTGGCTCGGACTGGAGAGGAAGTGAATTCAAAATACGGGGAGCTGTTCGCCTTAAAGGAAATATTGTAGATTTCGCCAAAAGCAAAGGCTGGGCAAAAGATGCGAAAATTGTTCTTTACTGCGCCTGACCGAATGAAGCTACAAGCGTCCGTGAGGCGCAAAAATTGATCGATGCAGGCTACACAAACGTTTTCGCTCTGGATGGCGGCTGGAAGGATTGGTATAGAAATAAATACCCTGTTGAAGAAAAATAGGGAAACGTCCGAAGATAGTACAACAAAAAAGCTCTTACACTTTCGTGTAAGAGCTTAAATTGCTTGGCGTCCCCAAGGGGATTTGAACCCCTATCGCCTGCGTGAAAGGCAGGTGCAATATCTAGCGAAAGCTGCTTATTCTTTTATTTGCAAGGCTTCTGAAAAAACACTTCCGACATTAGCAACATGAAAATCAGAGAAGTTTACACCTGACTTACACCTCTCAATGAGAAACTAATATAGCCACAGTAATTGAAAAAATGCTGATTACTCAAATGCACATATCTGCTGTGCCTTGATAACTTATGTTTTAGTCAGACCATCCACAGCCCTGTTACGTTGAGCCGGTAAGTCGTCGGTCCCTAGAACTTGCAAGCCTCACATGGAAACGTGGTAATTGGAAAAAAAGAGTGAATTGGTCTGCGTGAGCATCACCTATAAAGAAAAGTTCGTGCCCTGAACAAATGCTTTCATGAAAAAGCCAAGACCCCGTCAGCAAATGGAGTTTTATTATTGAATAAAAAGAAAGACCTTTGAAAAGTATCAAAAATGCATGAAAAGGTCGGTAAAACGAGTAGCCCCTGCCCTTATCACATAACACCATATGACATTCGCAATCCAGCTATAACAGAACTACTGACCAGAGGTGTTGATCAAGGCACTGTTGCAGATATTGCAATACATACAAATATGTTCTTTACGGTCACTCACTACTTCTATGTAGGTGAAGGATCAAAAAAAACAGGCTATTGAAAACTTGCCTAAATTGTAGCGACTTCACTGGCATATCCCGTGCAACACATCATGCACGAAGTACCCATGCTCTGTGAGCTGTTGTACTGCTTCAACTTTGAGTTCATCCGTATAACGCTTGTCGTCCATTGTATCACCTGAAGTTATGAATTTATAACTCAAGAGTGCCGTTGAGACTTAGGGCGATTCAGCGAGTCTATAAAATACAAACCGGTCATGTCTAATGCGCTACGTAAACAGCCACCTGACACACGTCCTTCTCCACGCATATAGACGGCCTTCTGATACTGTTAATCAGACGGCAAAAGTGCGGACAGCAATCAAGACAGACATCGATAGCTGCCATCCAAAATTATTGAATGACCATCGGTACCATTTCTTACGCCTAGTGAGAGTGGCTAGTTAAGTCCATATCTCGCCATTTTTTTATAGAGCAATGGGCGCGTTATTCCGAGTTGGCGCGATGCCTCAGAGCGATTGCCATTCGAAGCGTTCAAAGCAAAAGATATAGCCTCATGCTCCGTCTTTTCAATAAGTTCTGCCAGAGGAAGTTGTTTGGAACTAGCAGCCTGCTGCTCTTGAACATTCTCTGCTCCGCTTTGCAACGCTTTCTCAACGAACTCCCCAGTTATATCGTTTTCAAATGACATAATCATACAGCGCTCTAAAAAATTCTGTAATTCACGAACGTTTCCAGGCCATGAGTATTGCTGCAAAGCACCCAAGGCGCTATCTTCAAGGTGCATGTGGAACATGCCGTTTTTCCGAGCCATTCGCTTCCACATACGTTTGGCTAATATCGGAAGTTCCTCAACAGCATCACGTAGTGCGGGCAGCTCTATGGGGAAAACGTTAAGACGATAAAATAAATCTTCACGAAAGCTCTTCTCTTTAATCATCTCCTCCAAATTTTGGTTGGTGGCGGCGATAATTCTGACATCAATTTTTGTGATTTTTTCACTTCCGATACGGCTGACTTTACCCTCCTGAATGACCCGTAGCAATTTAACCTGAGTCGCCAAGGGCATATCACCAAATTCATCCAGAAAAATAGTGCCTTTGTCAGCCTGCTCGAACATTCCTCGATGTCCCCCCTTGCGTGCTCCGGTAAAAGCCCCTTCTTCATAACCAAACAGTTCAGATTCTATTAGGTGTTCGGGAATAGCACTACAATTGAGATGGATAAAAGGTCCTTCACTGCGCGGGCTATAGTTGTGAATACTCTGAGAATAAACCTCCTTACCAACCCCTGACTCTCCACGTAACAAGACAGTCGTCTCCCGAGGGGCAGCCAACATCGCTTTGTTTTTGGCTTCTTTTGCTGCAGGAGCTATTCCTGGAATATGGTTAAAAGTATATTCAGCTTCGTCGCTCGCCTTCTTGCTCTTACGTAACTGTTCTATTTCACACGTAAGATCTTTGACTTTTTCGGTGAGCTTCTGAATTTCCTCCATATGACGAAAACGAATCATCCCGACGGCCCCGACACACTTTCCGTTTTCAAAGATCGGTACGCGTGAGACCACATAAGAATGGCTTTTAATATCCTGAAGGCAATCATGTTCAGCGACACCACTGCTAGCGACCACATCTAGGCGCGTGTTATCTATAATACTCGTGACTGGTTTCCCGAGGACGTCCTCCTCGCTCACTTCATGAACTTCCTTAAAGCTCTTATTCACATAGATAATGTCTCCATTCTTATCCACAACCATAAGGGCATCAGCACACAAATCGATAATCTTACGCTGAAAATTTATCATATGTTTTACATCACCAACAAAAATATTTTCAAGCATCGGAATATACCTCCAATCTGAAAAATTTGGAAAAATTGTTGAATAAACCTGTTCCCTATCGTGACAGCTGTCACACGTGTGACATGCAGTTAGAACCCCCTTATTCTTTCATTTTTCAAACCACCTATTTTATCAAACAGATTGCCCATCTTTCAATATCTTACTGATATTACAAGATATTTACCTTACTTTTCTTCTTACTCAATCCCACAGAGCTCCTCACCCCACCCCCTGTCACAGATTAATACACCTGCCATGTGTGTGTTTTTTTTTGCCATATAACACAAATACCGTAACCAACTCATTTTACAACTTTTATTTTTCAAAACTCGTCATTGGCACACCTTATGTATATGCAAGAATCACACACAGCTGAAAAGTAAACGATTACAAACCTTTTACAAGGAGAAAGAAATGGCCAAAAACAGATCACGTTACGGTTGGTCGGTTGTTGCCGCCTCTTGGCTGGCAATGTTTTGCCTGTTCGGCTACCGAGCTACCTTCTCAATTCTCAAAGTTCCGATGAGCGCTGACATGGGATGGTCGCAGGCAGAAGTTACTCTGGGCTATTCCTTCATGATGATGTTTTATGCTATTGCCGCCTTCTTTTGCGGTATGATCCTTGATAAATGGGGCACTAAACCCGTTTATTTCCTTGGCGCCATCCTTGGCGCATCAGGCTTTTACGTCACCAGTCTGACTCATAGCCTCTACGCCTATTATGCTTCCTACGGCATTCTTGCTGGGGTTGCGACCGGAATGTTGTGGGTTTCATCTACCATCTCAATCCGCAAATGGTACGTCGGCAAAAACTATGCAAAGATGTTCGGCATCGCCTTCATGGGCGCCCCTATGTCGCAGGTCATAATGAGCCTTTTTGTCAAACAGGCACTGGTCGGAGCTGAGGGTGACGCTTGGCGTGCCGCTATGCAGGTACTTGGAGTTTTGACTCTGGCTTGCTTAGTTGTGGCAGCTTTGCTGGCGAAGGGAAATCCTGAAGATTACGGTTATCAAGCTTTCGGTGAACTGCCTAAACAGACTGGAAAAGAAGAAAAAGTTTGGAGCATAAAAGAAGCATTCTCAACCTACCCTATATGGGGCGTGATCTTTATGTTTCTGACCAGCATGCTGGCCGAGTTCCTGGTCTGGACTCAGGTTATCAGCTACTGGACCGCCGACCTTGGGCTGACCCTTGGCAAGGCAACCAATCTTTATATCATCATCGGTATCGTCGGTATCTTCTCCATGCCTTTAATGGGTATTGTCGCCGATAAAGTTGTTGCCAAATCCAGTTGTGAGGCACTGGGGCGTAAAAAAATGCTTATCTTCGGTCCGATAACCGGTGCCATTGCCTGCTCGCTGCTTTTATTCCAATCCCCATCAGCAATCTTTATTGGCGTCATCTCATGTATCATCTTCGCCATCTATTGGGCTGTGGTTCCTGGTGGAGTCGTTGGCTATACAGGAGCGATCTATGGTCGTGCCACTCTCGGCAAGATCTGGGGACTGGCAACTTTAATCGTTATGGGTATCGGCCCGTTCATCGGCCCACTCATCGGCGGCTACCTTAAGGACAGCACAGGAAGCTACACCTATTCGATCATGTTTGCTCTCGGTTCATTCTTGGTATCAGTCATGCTCGCAGTCAGCTTGCCAAAGGCAGCAGAACAAAAAGCTACCGAAATGGAGACTTCGAGCGCTGAGGCTACAGCCAATTAAAAATTAAGAAGGTGATTATACGTGACTTTTAAAAATGACTTAATTGGACAAGTTTTTAACATTCAGCGCTACTCTACGCATGATGGACCTGGCATACGAACTACTGTGTTTCTAAAGGGTTGCCCCTTGAACTGTAAGTGGTGTCAGAATCCAGAATCACAAAGCATGAAGCCCGTTCTTATGTTTCGAGCTGAAGAATGCACTTCATGCGGTAGATGCATCGAAGAATGCCCCAATGGAGCTAACAGCATTGTCAATGGTCAACTAGTAATTGATCGGGAACGTTGTACTGGCTGTGGCGCTTGCACTAAACCAGGTGTTTGTGTGGCTAATACACGTAAAATAGAAGGCAAACCCATGACCATTGAAGAGGTTATGGAGCAAGTTATTAGCGACTACAACTTGTATCTTAATTCTGGTGGCGGGTTAACCATATCAGGTGGAGATTGTGCAGTTCAGCCAGAATTTACTGCGGCACTTCTGAAGGCTGCTCATAATGAAGGCATAAACACATGCGTTGAGATCACTGGGGCATACCCTTGGGAACGGGTTAAGGATATTACAGAACACGCAGACTACGTCTATTACGACCTCAAGTGCATGGATGACGCGAAGCATAAAGAGGCTACGGGGGCATCAAACAAACACGTTCTTGAAAATGCCAAAAAGCTGGTCGAGGCGAATAAGCAAATACAATTCAGAACCCCTCTTATCCCAGGCTGTAATGACAGCTATGAAAATGTCAAAGCGACAGCATGGTTTATACGGAATGAATTAGGATTATCCCCAATCGACCACCTAGAGTTGCTTGCCTACAACAATCTGGGTGAAGAAAAATATTTGCGCATGGGGGCGGATGCACCTCAAAGACACAAGCGTCAGTCTGATGAGTATCTCGATGAACTGAACGAGATTGTTGCATCTATTTAACTCCTTCTTAGAGGTTATAGGCACGATGTCTGACCTGTCGGCAAGGAAGGAGGTACCGCTTGCTGCGGTAAAAAAGAAAGCTAATTTACGCACCTATAGAGAGGAGGCCGTAAAAAAAGAAACGCCATGCCGCGATTTATATGATTCTGAACTATACCAACTAAAATAATAAACGATGAAAGGAGTAGGAAGCCATGAAGAACACTGAAAAAGTGCAATACAATGAGTATGAGGATAGATCTCGTGGTAACGTAATGTGGGATGTCATGAACCCTTTGCGCTATACCCAGTCTATGTCGATGTCTCGTGCAAGCCTCCTGATGGAAAGCTATAAAGAAACGGAAGGTTACCACTTCTTCCGCAGACGTGGCATGGCTATCCGTAAAATCCTTCAAGAAATGCCAATTCGTATAGATGATCATCAATTACTTTGTGGTGATTTCAGTGCCAAACCGATGGGGCCAGAGTTTTTCCCTGATTTGGCTGCATTATGGATAGTAGATTACATTGATAATTACGGCGTGGAAGGGCGAGAAGGGTTCTTCAAATGGGAAGATGAAGAACAAATGGAACAGGGAAGAGCTATCGGTGAATATTTTAGAGAAACCGGTGGTAAAGAAAAGTGGATCACTTTCTTAGGAGAAGAGGAAGCAGCATTTGAGGACAAAATCGGTGAAGCCGGTTCTTGGATCGTAAACACTGTTTCCGAAATGTTTGCTGAAAAGGCTTGGAACTGCCCTGATCTTGACCGCTTGGTAAAAAAAGGTGTTCGTGGCTTACTAGCTGATATCGATGAGCAGCTAGATAAGTTTGTAATGACTACCTATGAAGACTATCGATGCTATGAGTTTTGGCGTGGACTCAAAGAAATGCTTTTAGGCGGTATCGAGTATGCTCATCGATATCGTGACCTCGCTACTGAAATGGCTGCTAAAGAGACAAACCCGATCCGTAAGGCTGAACTGGAAGAGATGGCACGAGTGTGTGACCGTGTTCCAGAACACCCTGCAGAAACTTTCCAGGAATCACTACAATCTCTTGTGTTTGGCCTACTCATGGTTTTCTATGACACACGCACCTTTGGAATGGGCTATGGTCGTATAGACCAGATCATGTACCCGCAATACAAGTCTGACATTGCTAAAGGCAAAATCGACGACGAGTACGTTGTTCAATTGTTTGAGTGCTTCCGTGTTAAGGTTATGGGCAAGCGCCAGTTCTGGCCTGATGTTATGACTCCAAACCTTAGCAGTGAATCCCATTTCCATAACTGCGTCATCTGCGGTGTGGACCCTAAAACCGGAAGAGATGCCACCAACGAACTGTCATTCGCTTTTATCGAGGCAGCCGAACGAGTCAGAACGACACACCCGACGATCTCAGTGCGTTGGCATACCCAAATTAATCCAAAATTCATGAAACGTGCTTTGGAAACAGTGAAATTGGGTATGGGATTCCCAGCCTTCTTTAATGACGAATCCAGCATCCAGTATCTGCTTGCTCGTGGTTACACCATAGAGGAAGCACGTAACTATGCTTTGGGTGGTTGCACGCTACACACTGTACCTGGTAAAACCAGTTCAATCTGGCCATTGGTTACAAGTTACGGCAGAATTTTTGAGCTTACCATGTACAATGGTTGGGACTATATTTCGAATTCGCAGTTAGGCCCACAAACCGGCGACTTCACCAACATGACAAGCTATGAAGAGTTTGTTGCAGCCTATAAGGCGATGATTAAGCATTGGGCTGATATCAGCACCCGAAGCGGACGCGCTGCTAAAATCCAACATGGTGAAACATTCCCAGATATGATGATGTCAGCCTTCACTGATGACTGCATCGGTCGTGGTAGAGTGTGCAGCTTAGGTGGTGCAGAACATAACGATAGCTGCATGTATATCGTCCCTGTAGCTGTGCAGGACGTAGCCAACGAATTGTATGTACTCAAGCATGGTATCTTTGGTGACAATCCGATCTGCACTCCGCAAGAAATGTTAGACGCAATGCGTTCAAACTGGGAAGGTTATGACGACTTACGCGCTAAGTGCATGGCAATGCCAAAGTTCGGCAATGATATCACAGAAGTAGATCAGCTCTTAAGCGATGTGTATGATTGGATTAAAGAAATTTGGCATGCACAGCCTGCTACTGATGGTGGTTCATATGAAGTTTCTCCGCACTCCATCGGTTTCCATGGTGGTACGGGTGCTAAGACTGGTGCACTTCCATGCGGCCGTAAAGCTGGAACTTCTTTCTCTGATGGTGCTGTTTCTCCTGTACAAGGAACTGACCTGAATGGTCCATCAGCAGTTATCAAGTCAGCAGGCGGAATTGACCAGCATGACCTGTATGGCGTGTTGTTCAACATGAGATTCTCTCCTAGCAATATTAAAGGCAACCAAGGTACTGCAAACTTAGCAGCACTGATCAAGACTTACTTTAGCGATTACAAAGGCAAGCATATTCAGTTTAACGTGCTGAACCGTGAAGAACTGGTTGCCGCTAAAGAAGCGCCAGAACAGTATAGGGATCTCATGGTACGTGTTGCAGGTTACAGTGCCTACTGGACTGATTTACCCGCAAACATTCAGGATGAGTTGATTGCCCGCACTGAACACGCAATGTAGTAGCCACATACAGGCGTATTGAGAGGCATATGTAAACCTGCTTCTCAATGCCTGCTTTGCAAAAATAATAGGGGGCTTTCTAAATAGGAAGCCTCCTATTCACTACAAGCTGTCAAAAAAGGTAAGAAGGCTATAACAACACAAGCTAAAAACGAAAGTTTGATAACTTCCCCCTATGGTACTTGACAACTTCCTAGAAAAACACCGCCCACTCTCGGCCATGAGTCCCTAAAACCAACCGAATAGCATCAATAATTGCAGTTTTTCCTGAATCATTCTCTCCAATCAATACATTTAACTGTCTATTGAACGCCACCACCACGCCAGGTTCATCACCATTTCGCCCAAATTTTCGAAAACCTCAAAGATTCAATTTTGAAAGATAGATGTAGCACGCCAACTAAAAATTGTTTTTCACCCCCCCTCCCATGATTATAGGATATTGATTAATAGCAAGTACTAACGAACGTTACACCCAACTACATATTATTCAATTTGCGACAAAGAAAAAAAGACAATCGCATCATTTAAATATGATGCAAGCGTCACAGCATCCACTTCTTCAATTTTTCGTCCCCGCCATACCTACTGGCTACATCTGCTCCATGTCCAAGCAAGCAACAGACAATTCATTCATATCCACCACGAATTGCAGCATGCAATGGCGGGATATGTGTTGCTAATTCAGCTTCTATGGATGCCTCATACCGCCATAGCAGCTTAGCCATTTCCAAATGACCTTTTTCCCATGCAAGGGCTATTGGTGACATGAAGTCGTCGGATATGACTTTGTATGGTGAAATAAGTCCATCTCCTAAAAATAATTCTACAATTTCTATTTCATTCTCCTGAACTAATTTCATGTTATCAGGAACATACTGCAACAGTTCTACAACAGAATAATTCATATTTTTCTCACAGTGAAAAATCCAAATACCAGATGAGGTTCTGTCAATTTCTTTTCCTTAAGGTGGTTTTGTCATATTATCACTATAAACTTTTCCTGTTGTAGCTCGACATTGCAGCCTTCAGTCAACTTAATAATCGTTTACTTATTCTCATAAAAGAAATTCAGAAACGCATGTTCGCTTTTTACGCGAACATGCGTTTCTGAATTAAATTTCTAATACATGTACTGAAACACAAAGAATTCTTTCCGCAGCCCTAACAATCTTCTCAAGGATATTGTATATAAATAGTAATATGCGGTTCCTGTTTACACGTGCTTTTTAGCGGCCGATTTCAGGTTTCCATGTGGCATAACAATTATTGCCTACTAAAAATCTTTTCTAAATTCAGGAGACGCCTTCTTCGAAAGGCACATTTTTCATCTGTCTGTTTCAAGCATGAAACAGACAGATGACGATCAAGCAGCATAATGCTGATGAATACTACATTTTCTTCTGCAGTGGTGAATATACCACTCGACTTACGGCTGTTCACCAGCCGAATTCTTTCCCACTTGCCCGTTCGTAAATGGAATACGGACGTTCATATAAAATTGCGTTTTTTGGCCACTAATATACACGGTGCATACACCGCTGTGGCTATCGGATTGAACATTAATAACTGTGTAGAGTTGCTGCCACACAGCACGCAATAGTAGTTAATATGATGTGGTGACATATATAGGGAACTTTTTTATATCCTAAGTTATTAACGCAATATTTTTGATCCAAAAGGATAACTACGGGCAGCTTATTATCAATTTTTGAATCCAATGTCAGAACAATAAAAAAGACCATGCAATGCTATTGCATGGTCTTTTTGCATTTTTACTAAAAAAATAGATTACCGGCCTAACATTCGTTCCTTTTATGCAGTATGAAAAATATAAAAAAGAATTTTAAATGAGTAAAAACAAATTATTATATGGAGTCAAAACAGCACATCTGACCGGATCAGGGAAAACGAAATATAACAATCGTGGGCAGTCAATGCGATTCTCTAAGAGGCTCCATCAATTAGGATACCGAGTACAGCATTGGAAAAACATCTCGAATCGACACGTGGCCGTTGTAGTGGACGACTGGCAACAACAAGGATTGGCAGTTTCAACCATCAAATCTTACCTATCAAGTGTGCGCCAAGTTTGCCGGGCCTATGGAAACGATAGAATACATAAAAAGAACAGTGAATTTGGGGTTGGAAATCGTAACTATATTCCACAACAAACAAAAGCAGTACCTGAAGTCGTCTACCGTGCTGTCGTAGATCAATTGCTTTCTGGGTCAGAAAAGTTCCAAAGAATTGGACACCAAATGAACGTAATGCGCGCATTGGGCTTACGCCCTGAAGAAGCGCGAAAAATAAATCCAAGGACCGCACTTCTTCCTGATGGCCGCATCTATATATCTGCAGGCACAAAAGGGGCCGAGACCGTATCCTGCATGAGCCATCCAAAGAACAGATCGGTGCAGTTAAAGCGTTGACCCCGTTCATCGGGAAAAATGGCAATAGCTGGCCTGATTCAATATCGGAAGCTTCATGGGAAAAATACGTCTACAAAGTCATAAGCCGAATGGGGTTTGTGTCTTAAAGTTTGCGGGGCTTCACTACATGGCCTTCGGCACGCGTATGCACAAAGTCGCTACAAGGAACTAACGAACCTAGCCGCTCCTTGTCTTTACTCATCACCTTCAGAATACTGAGAAGCGGCATATCAAAAACATGGTGAAGATTGGCGCAACACACATGACCAAGCAATCAATATTCTTGCCCACGAATTAGGACACAACCGTGGCGAGGTAACTGCAACGTATCTTGGAACCATTCATGGATAAAATTGCAACCCATTATCAAGCTTACATACCGGAATTTATCATTTCTAACACACAGCGTCAGATGCTTTTAAAGTTTTATTTCAATACTTTTCAGACCATTACCATAAAATCAATCTTTTTTACCACAAGCCTCTTGCATTCCGAAAGAAAATGTAATCCATACTTATCGGTTAGGTATCAAAACGCAGTGTGCAAAGGTTAGTACCTGAAACTATTTCTCGAAGGAGATCTTAAAAAAACAAGTTCAAGCCGCTTCTTGTCTAAAAAAACGGTACCGATGAGATTCTGCTTATGAATAAACCTAAAAACTTAACGACAAAAGAAATAGCTGCAATATTAAACTGTTCCGACAGTCTTGTCAGAAGAAAAGACATGAAGAATAAACTTTGTGCATTTTACATTGGCGTAGATGAACTGCGTTACCCTGAAAATAAGGTTGATCAATATGTCAACAATCAGAAAGAACGTGCGTCTCAACAGTTTTCTGAAGACAAAGCTGAAGTAAAAAAGACTCATCGTAGAAAAAATTTGCATTCACACTTCGATTTGTTTTAATATGTTATGTAGGAATAAGCAGTTTTTCATATAAGGAATCATATTATGGTGTTCCAAATGAAAAACGGAAAATGGAAAGGACAAGTGTATTATACAGACCTAATGCTAAGGTGCACAGAAAGACGAAAAACTTTGACCGCAAGCGTGATGCACTGCAGTGGCAGAACAAAGAGCGCAATAGGTTAAAACTTGCCGATCAGGTAGGCAGAAACAACGCAACAAAGCTTTAGAGACTTATTGGTTGGTGAAGGGACTGAATTGTACATGGAACATGCATTTAATACATTCACAGACGAGAAGTGCAAACTAGCAAAAGAAAAACAGCGTGCCTTTCGCCGTTTCTTTGAAACCGGCGTTCTTTCCCCCACAACGACGGTGTACAATGTGTGCAAAAAGGACATTCTCGACGTATTCAATGCCCTTAAGAAACAGTACTCCGGAAAAAATGTGGATAGGCAAATCAAAAATCTGAAGGCAGGTTGGTGCTGGGGGATCGATTATATAGAGATGCCAGAGGTCAATCCTTTCTGCAGGCTACCAAAAACAGCTACCACAGAAGAAGAACCTCATTACATGCCGCCGCTTGAAGATATGCTCAACGTCTTGAAACTGGCGGCAAAAAGTGACGAGCAACAACACTATCTAGTATTGTTTACTTTACTCATGACCGCCGCTAGGCGCGTTGAAATGCGTCGCCTTACATGGGCTGATGCGCAGTTTATGGGTGAGCAAATCGGTTTACGAACCCGAAAAAAGAAAGACCGCATCGAAAGCTGTGACCTAATCCCACTGGCAACTGAACTAGCCGCCAAACTAAAAGAATACAAACTTCAAGTAGGCAGCAAACGTTCTTATGTTTTTTCTGAGATACAGCTTGAACAGGTCTTCACATGCGCTGACTTAAAAGGCTTTGTGTGAAAGCAAAAATAACCCCTTTTGGTGTTCATGGTATTCGCGCATTGGCAGGAACACTGGCTCATATAAATGGTGCTTGTCTTATGGATGTAAAAGAACTGCTTCGACATAAATCTACTCATCAAACAGATAGATACCTACGTAAGCAATGCAGACAAAATGAAGCGATGAACATTCTCAGTTCAATCACATCAAAAGCCGAGAACAATGGCAAGCATGACGAGGATAGGAACGATGCAAGTGCAGCCTAAAGATAAAAATTTGAAAACTTACACTTTCGACTTACACCTCATGTGGTAGAAACGTAAAAAAGCTCTTACACTTTCGTGTAAGAGCTTAAATTGCTTGGCGTCCCCAAGGGGATTTGAACCCCTGTCGCCTGCGTGAAAGGCAGGTGTCCTGGGCCAGGCTAGACGATGGGGACGCTTGAAAACTTGCATTTTTATCTAAAACATACGGCATAACCGCAAATGAAAATTCAAATTGAACTAGATATAAATCTATGTCTGGTTTGATTATCACCTAGCAACTTGGCCAGTTGCTGTTTTAAAAAAATGGTTGGGCCACAAGGACTTGAACCTTGATTAACGGAATCAGAACCCGTCGTCCTGCCAATTGAACGATAGCCCAACAAGTGAGAGGTGTATTTATGGAATTTACTTCACCTTGTCAATACAGAAAGTTATTTTCATGAAATTTTCTCGTGCTCATCTTATTGCACTTCTACCAAATCCACCGTACGTAAAGTAGTATTGGCTCACTCTTTCAATGACGAGGATTGATCATGGCTTCGCAAGATACGAAAAACAACCGCCCTCCTATGCAAGACGCCACTTCGCATTCGGCGCATTCCAAAGAACATTCCTGCATAGTCAGTAATCATACTTTGCTCGACCATGGCAGACCACAACGCACAGGCTGCCCTGAAGTCATTTTCTGTGAAGGCAAAACGCCTGCCCAAGTTGCGAGCATATTCCAAGAGATGATCAACACACATGGCGAGTGTCTTGGCACACGTGCATCGAAAGAACATTATGAGGCTGTGCAAAAGGCAATACCCAATGTTCGTTTTAATACCGAAGCCCGTACGTTAATTTTTGATGACTCAAACAAGAAAAAGTTCGGATGCGTCCTCGTTATCAACGCTGGCACATCAGATCACTGCGTTGCAGAAGAGGCCGCGCAAACCGCAGAATTTCTCGGGAGCACTGTTCTCAGACATTTTGACTGTGGCGTCGCTGGTGTTCATCGCGCGTTACATGCTGCAAAAGACTTTACAAAAGCGTCAGCGATTGTTGCCGTAGCCGGAATGGATGGCGCATTACCTACCGTTGTTGCCGGTCTCAGCCCCGCTCCTGTCATCGCAGTTCCTACAAGCGTCGGCTATGGAACTGGACTTGGCGGCGTAGCAGCTCTCATGACGATGCTTAACGGTTGTGCTCCCGGAGTTTCTGTTGTGAATATTGATAATGGATTTGGGGCAGGATATCAGGCGCATATTATCAACACCATGGCACATCATAATAAATAGACCATGTTCTTTATCACGAGATATGTCTTCTAAGCGGCCCTCTTGAAGCCTCTTACCCGACATGTTCATAATTAATCCAAGCAACAACGGCTTCCTTGATATCCATATAAGAGAATTTTTGAGTTTCTTTATTCTAAATCTTACTATTTAACCCATCACCACTCCTCATATCAGCCCCTCTGGTACAGCATTTGCTCGAACACAGGATGCTCTGAATGAGAACACCGGTGATACTTATGCAATGGCGACTGTAACTGATAGGCATCCACATCAGTTTACAGAAACACACCATCTGCATGTAATGTTCAAAATTACGGATAAGAGCACCCAACCGCCTCTCCACCAGCTTATAGATCTCTTTAAGATTCTATAAAATATTCGACTGATCTCTTGAGGTGGCTCACTAATTTTAGACAAGAACAGGTAATATTATGCGATTTATTGTGCGCGGAGCCCGACATGAAGATCACGCCGAACTGTGCCGACTCGCAGCACAGGCTCCACTGTTAAGCCTGCAGCCGTCCCCTGAACGTATGACCACACGAATTGAAACCAGCTTACAATCCTTTGCTGGCACCATTCCTCCTGAGAAGGCGGAATATCAATTTGTATGTGTTGATCTTGCCACAAGAAAACTGGCTGGAGCCTCCTGCCTATTTGGCTCATACATTTCTAAGTCCCAACCACAGCACTATATTGAAGTTGCCGACGAAGGCGAAATTCAAAAATATATCCGCGGTGTTGAAGAAAAACGCTTTAGTGGCCTTGGCGGCCTAGTTGTAGACAGTTTATTTCGCAAAACACACTACAAGCTTGCTGCTCAACTAGCCCATGTGCGTCTGCTTTACGCCGGAATTAAACCAGAAAATTTTACTGAGACTTTTGTTGTCGAGGTGCTTGGCAAAATGACCGCCAAAGGCGGATCACACTTTTGGGACTGTTTTGGGAAAAAGTTTACAGGTATGAATTTTTCTGAAGCTTATGAACGTATCGCGAATAATGACCGCTCGTTCATGGGTATGTTTCCGACAGAATATGAACTTTCGGAAGGATGTTCCAGAGTACGCATTAATGAAAACTCCGTAGCAATGTCTTCGCGCGGATCACAACATCTTGCAAAAAGACTAGGTTTTACCTTCCAAAACAGAGTCGATCCTGTTGATGGCGCACTTTGCTATAGTGCAATGCGTAATGAACTGTCACCATTGAAAAATGGAACATGGCATACAGTCAAAAAGGGAAGCATCAAGGGCGATATTCATCTAATGGCGACAGTGCAAGAGAATGGAGAATTTTTTGGTGCAATCGCACACTGTGGATTCCAGAACGGAACAGCAGTGATTCGTGAAAACATCTGTGCAGCTCTTGAACTTAGTGAAGGATCACGCGTTTTTATTGCCCCACAATGTTAGTAACTCCTGAGCAGTGAGCAGGTTACACTGCCAGCACTTTTCACCGAGTTACTTACTTTGCCTGTAAAAACAGACACATTCGATATCAAGACAACAAGTACAAGCAGAGCACAACACGCACGAGACTACGACATTATCGAAAAATATTTTTTGCTCAATCTCCCGCTATTATTGGATGATTACCTAACCAGCATCATCAATACCTCGTATTCTATGGAAAGTACGTTTACGTAACTAGCTGCTTACTATATGTAGTACCGAGATACGGTATGAAATCGTGCACCACGGAATGGTTTAGAATATCTATCATTTTGTTAGGTTTACTGCTTCAATATGACGAGGGGAAGTCGAAGCAGTACAGCACGTTCATAGATAAGCACCGTATGCCTGCAAAGGGAGTTCTAATGAAGAAAGATTGGACACCGGAACAAACTGAAAAGCGCCGTCTCATTCTTGATGCTGCACGCGAGTTGTTCTCTAAAGAAGGTGTGAGCAATGTATCCATGAGACGCATTGCAGCAAAAGTAAATTACAGTCCGGCACTCATTTACCGGTACGTAAAAAACAAAGAAGAACTACTGGATCAGCTTCGCTCCGAAGGCTACCAGATTCTTCTGAACCGTATGGCAAGACTGGATGTGGACCCCGATCCTATCAAGCATCTTACTGATCTTGCAGTTGAATACGGTGGATTTGGCGTTGATTATTGGGAATATTACGACCTCATGTTCCATATGCCTATTCAAATCTCTGATGACGGAACCGTGCCGGTAAAAGGTTATGAGGCTGTACTCGGTATGGTGCGAAACGCCGTTGAACGAGCCATTGATGCCGGTCATTTTGCCGGATGTTCTGTTGATGATGCCATGTTCATGTCATGGTCACAGATCCACGGCTTACTCAGCCTTTATATTTCAGGTCGAACACCATTTCATATTGGTGAAGAACGAGCAAAAGCGCTGCTCCAAGAAATCCCGCGCCACTTCCTGCGCATTGTAGCAACAGGAAAAAAATAGCATTTTTCTTTTCACTGGCTTTACCACTGGAATATTCTTGGTACCAAAAAGAATTGCTCCGACGGGTAGAATGCCTGTTGCACTATGATTAGCCGTGATCGCTCTTTCTTCTAAAGCGAAATCGCTTTTTTAAAAGAGATGTATCTGACCCACTACAAACTTTTACCTGTGAGTTCAGTACATTATATGCAACTGCATAGCTTCTGCCTCACAACCTATTGTAAAAAGAAAAGGGCTGACCCCCATTTTGGGTCAGCCCTTTTTTGTCATAATTTGAACAGTTGGATTTGGTTAAAAAAACAACTAACTGCACTGAACTCCATGCACAACAGGCAGATTTCTAATCTGTGGATTCTCAATCTGCTTCTGAATCATTTCAGCCTGCGTCATAAGCCAAGCCTCATTGCTACGACTCAATCCTTTTTTCTGCAACAATGCCATCATCTCAACACAAACCGCTTCTACAGCTGCTTCTGCATTGCTATGCACATCCGCTCCGCGAGTAAGATTAAGCGCCAGAACATCATTAAGCTTTCCGGCAATGAATGCTCCGTCAGGCAAATCTTTCAATCCTCGAAATGCCCATTTGTAAAACGGCATATATTTTCCATGCATCAAATACAATGCACCGATTGTGGATTCCACAAAACGAGAAGCAGCAAGAAGTGCTGCCGCTGTATCATTACGTTTGAGCATTCTCAGCAAGTTATACTGACCGCTTTGTGCCATCACAGCAAGTCGAGCCGCCAGCTTTTTCTTCATAACGTCGTCTGGATAAAATTCCAGCAAGGATTTACGAAATGCAGAGAACTGGCCACACGGATCGACAAAGACTTCACCATTTGTAGCAACAGCTAAAAAATATTCCGGGACCGTGTACCACTGCTGCCACGTAGAAAGAGGCTGTCCACTGTTAATGAATCGTCTGTAAAAGCCTTCAATGGTGAACAACCCAACTCGCCCATTACGGAACTTAGGAGCCATTCGCACAGGATAGCCCTTAAACGTTGCTGGCAGCCTCGCAAAGACAGGTTCCAACAGAGGTTCTACCGTTCCTGCTATTGATTCAGGAGCCCATACACAAACGCCTGCACCCCAGTCATGGTCCTGTGAAAACTCGTCATCAAATCCGAAACATTCAGACCCTTCACCAACAAGCCCGACCGCAAGTTGATTCACGTAGGCAGGCAACTCACTTTGCAGCATGGGCGCTGCAACTTCAGTATAAAATTCTCTGGATAATGGTAACCCCTGCATGGCTCTCCCCTCTCTTGTGTATCGCTAGCTCTGGTGAATTTTTTCGCGTCTGCGAGTTTCTAATTCTTCAAGTGTACCCAGTCCCATTCGTGCATAGAAGTTGGAGTAACGCTTACGTGCCAGGTTTTCACCTGCACGCACAGCCTCGTCCACGCATGCCTGATACAAATCGAGACTGCGCTCGGATAGAGTCTCCATTTCCGCAGGGAAATACATATCAAAACGAGCGAGAGATTGAGGAAACAACAATGGAAATTCCTGAAAGAGTTGCTGCATCCAAAGACGTTCAGTAGCTGAAATCTTACGGACTTTATCCATGTTGGGCGAAACGCACGGGATAAGATTATCCATGCGGGCATATTTTTCAGTCATTAAGTTACGCCCAACACGCTTTGCTTCGTTCAGATCATCACGGTATGAAGCAATATAGCTATCTGATAACACGGAGAAGATCATCCAGCGCCACTGTCTGAACATGTCCGGATTTTCCTGACAGGACGCGGTTCCACCCATGTTTTTTGTATCCAAAAACATGACCAGTTCGCGCTCAATAACATCCTGAATAAGCTCTTCACGAGTATGATTGGTTTCCATACCTCAGTACCTTCCTGAAATTTGATATGTTCGTGCAATAAGCCGAACAATTATAACAAACAACATGCTTAAAAATATAGCTAATTCACCTACTAGTAATCTTTACCAATAGACTTACTCTTAACTTTAATCTTTGTGAAGGGGAGGAAGGAGAATTACTATTTTTTCTGTAGAAATAATCTTGCTCTAAAAAAAACATGAGCCGGTTCTGTTGCTTAGCACACTAGAGAAGCAACGGAACCGGCTCATTAAACGGGAATTATGAGTAACCTGTAAAACAGTACTCATAAAATATTATAAATTGGCCACACAAAGTATAAGTAAAACACAATTACTAAGTAAAAAACATCAAGATAGCCTTGCAGCGACCCTAATTTATAATAAAAATTGTAATGCAGTTCCGGCGATTTTTATCCCCAGAATTGCCATCAAAACAAAGAAAAATTTTCGATATGATGCTTCAGAAATAAATGCTGAAAGATATATCCCCAATTTACTGCCAATCACGACAGCGGGAACTGAAGCAGCGTAAATTGTAAGTGCGTAGGTATCTATATTGCCAATTACAATCTGCGTAGAAACAATAAGTACACCAGTCAGAATAAATCCGGCGCTGATAATCGCTTTTACGGCGTTCTTGGGACAACCACAGTACGCAGTATATACTGCAAGCGGCGGGCCATTAAAGCTGAAAGCCATACCGAGCGAACTGGACATCAGGCCTGCAACATAGCCCCATGCCGGATTAATTACTCGTCCTTCTTTTTTTTCAAAGAAAAGACTCCAGAGTGCATAAAACGCGACAAAAGCACCCATGCCGAACCTAAGTAGCTGTTCCGGTGCAAACTGAAGGGCATATGCACTCAACACAACACCGGGAATAGCGCCCAGCAGCAGTGTTTTTGTATACCGCCATTCAATATGCTTACGGTAGATCCATCCGGCATGGCAGTTTAATGTCAGTACGATCATCGTTGCGCTTGGCACCAGAATCGACACATCCATTACATAGCTGATGATTGGCAATGCAACCATAGCGGCACCAAAGCCGGCAAGACCATTTATAAAGCCGCCGACAAACCACCCCATCGCAATAAAGAGTAAGTGTTCCATTTGTGATTCAATCGACGAGTTAAAGCTACTGTTTCATTTTTCGGAAGATTGTAGTGCGGTTGACTTTGAGAACTTCTGAAGCCTTATTAACTGAACCATACGTATCAAGCGCTTGCTGGATAACACGGCGTTCAAGCTCTGCCATAATTTCTTTCAGAGATTTACCGTCGTCTTTCGCATCAAGCTCGACACTAGGCAGACAGTCCATTGGATGACGAGAATTTATGGAAGGCGGTAAATCGTTGGCAGAAATCTCGGAGTGTTCCAAGGTGACAACAAGGCTCTGTACAAGGTTTTCAAGTTCACGAATGTTACCCGGCCAGCGGTACTTAAGCAGCAACTGCATGGCATCGCGAGCACATGTGATATCTTTCTTGTACTTCTCTCCGTAAATAGAGAGAAAATGCTCAACAAGACCAGGAATCATTTCTGTGCGTTCGCGTAATGGCGGAATATCTACAACAGCAACACGCAGACGGTAGAATAAGTCGCTTCGGAAATTACCCTTGCGGACTTCTTCTTCCAAATTGCGGTTAGTTGCAGCGATAATACGCACATCAACTTTCTTCGCTACAGATGCACCAACTCGCACAACTTCCTGATCCTGCAAGACTCGTAGCAACTTTGCCTGCATGGAAAGTGGAAGTTCACCGATTTCATCAAGGAATACCGTGCCGCGGTTAGCCATTTCAAAATGACCCGGTTTGCCTTTGGACGTTGCACCGGTAAATGCACCCGGAGCATAGCCGAAGAGCTCAGATTCAATAAGATTTTCAGAGATACTACCACAGTCAACCTTCAGGAACATTTCGTCCCTGCGCGGGCTGCTGTCGTGAGCAAGACGCGCAAACCAGTCTTTACCAACACCTGTTTCACCAAGCAGGAGCATGGTGGCGTCAGTTTCTGCAATGCGCTTAATAAGAGAAACAAGCTGCTGCACCTGAGTGTCATAGAACATATTGTCAGGATTGTTATCTGTGGAATCCTGAGAAGTCAGATGTGCAAGCTGTTTGGAGAAAAGAGAAATTTGTTCTTTTTGCTGAGCGATCTGCTTACGCATTTGCCCGATAAGGGTAATATCACGCGCAAGAGTAACAACGAGAACGAGTTCGTCATCGTCGTCAAAAACAGGAAAGCCGCGTAAAACAAGGCGCTTGCCTGTTTTAAGCTGCTGCACAACGGTCGCGGGCTTACCGGTCTTTACAATCTCAGGGTTAAGGACAGCATCAAAGATACCACTATCTTTTAGATATCGGACATCCTTACCACGTAATTCGCCTTCCGTTAGACCGGTAAGACGCTCGTACATGGAGTTAACAAACAGCGTTTTGCCGTCTTTATCCGTAATATAGATGCCGTCATCCAGTACTTCGAAAACGTGCCGGACAGAAGCGCCAATTTTATCTAGATAGGTATCCATAACCCCTTCTCCCTGAAATACTATCTATGCAGGCCACAGATGTAGCCTGCATAGATAGTTACTGTAAGACAGGTTTCCCCCGAAATCGAAGGTACTTTTCTTAGCTTGCGTAGTTAGGAACTTGCTTAGCAATCTCCACGAGAGGAAGGAATACTTCGTTATCGAGAGACACGTCGCCCATTGGGTACTCACGACCAAGGTTGGTGTACTTCTGAGTACCAAGGCGGTGGTATGCAAGCAATTCGTATTCTACGTCAAGGTCTTTGATGAAATCAACAACTGCCTGAATGTCTTCTGGGGTATCGTTAAAGCCCGGTACTACCGGAGTACGAACGCGAATCTTAAGTTTTGGATACGCTGCGCGAAGTGCTTTAAGGTTTTTCAGAATAAGCTCGTTGGTTACACCACAAAATTCTTTGTGCTTTTCCGGGTTCATGCTCTTGATATCCATCATTACGAAGTTCAGGTACTGGCCTGCTTCAACGAGGGTTTCAGTCTGAACATGAGCACAGGTTTCTACTGCAGTCTTAATGTAACGGCGTTTTGCTTCTTTAAGCAAGGCAATAGCAAACTTTGGCTGGGCAAAAGGCTCGCCGCCACCAAGAGTGAGACCGCCGCCGGAACGTGCGTAGAACATAGCATCTTTTTCTACGGAATCGATGGCATCTTTAACTGTCATCTCTTCACCGTAGTTAATAAGTGCACCAGCAGGACAAGCCTCGGCACACGCCATACAGTTTGTGCAGGTATCCCAGTTTACAGCGATTTTATCATCTTCGCCCTGAGTAAGGGAACCAGCAGTGCAAACTTCTGCGCAACGCAGACATTTTGAAAGAGTCAAACACTTGCCAGCGTTGTACGCGAGCTGAGGCTTAAATGACTGAGATTCCGGGTTACTACACCACTTACAGGAAAGTGGACAGCCCTTCAAAAAAACAACCGTGCGAATTCCCGGTCCATCATGCACGGAGTATTTCTGAATATTGAAGACTTGACCAGTTGTGTTTAAAATTTCTTTTTGAGTCATTGTAGTAATCCTGTAATTTAAGCAGTTTTGCCTGATTCTGAAAAACGGACGCCCGTATAGGCGAACGGACGTCCGTTCATTGAGTTAGTCTACAAAAAGTAAAGGAACTGCCGGACAGTATGTAATGAGTAAGAGAACCGCAATCATGATGCCCACAAGCGGCATGACCACTTTAGAGAGCTTTTCAATTTTACAGCCTGCAACACCACTTGCAACGAAGAGGTTTACGCCAACAGGCGGAGTTACAAAGCCAACTGCGAGGTTAACTACCATTATAATACCGAAGTGGACTGGATCTACGCCAACCTTCATCACAATAGGAAGGAGGATTGGAGTAAGGATCACGATAGCTGCAAGAGCTTCCATAAAGGTACCGACAACCAGAAGCAGGATGTTAATGAGGAACAAAATCATCAGCTTGTTGCTGGTGAGGCTCATCATTGCATTCGCAATAGTTGTTGGCACCTGCTCGATGGTCATGATGTTACCAAAAATGGTAGCCATCGCCATGAGCACGATTACGATCGCTGACGTAGAACACGCTTCCATGAAGCTTGGTGTCAGGTTGCTGAAGTTAAGTTCGCGGTACACAAACAGACCAACAACAAGACCGTAAAACGCTGCAAGCGCTGCTGCTTCGGTAGGAGTCATGAATCCACCGTAAATACCACCAAGGATAATTACCGGAACCATGAGTGCCCACTTAGCATCCCAGAAAGCACGAATAAAGGTTGACGCGTTACGTTCACGCTGTTCGCCTTTCCAGCCACGTTTTCTAGAGTAGAGGTAGGCGTATGTCATAAGGGCAAGACCGGTAAGAAGACCTGGTACAATACCACCCATGAAGAGCTTACCAATGGATACCTGAGCAGATACACCATAAACTACAAACGGGTTAGACGGCGGAATCATTACGCCGATAGCACCTGATGCTGCAACAATAGCGGCAGCAAAAAGCTTGTCATACCCACGCTCAACCATCGCCGGAATAGTCAAAGAACCAATAGCTGCTACAGTAGCTGGGCCTGACCCTGAGATAGCTGCAAAGAACATGCAAGTTGCAATCGTTGCCAGAGCCATACCACCGTGCAAAGAACCGAGCATTTCATCTGCAAGGTTTAAGAGACGCTTGGAAAGGCCGCCAGCACCCATGAACACACCCGCTGCAATAAAGAACGGGATAGCCATGATCGGGAAGCTGTCGATTGATGTGAATGTGATCTGAGCCACATATTCAATCGGTAGAGTTCCTGTTGCGTAAATGGTTGCAGTAGCTGCAAGACCTAAGCCGATCGAAATAGGTACGCCAATTACGAGGAAAAGGAGGAAGTAACCGAACAGAACCGGAAGTGTGTTCAGATCTTCACTAATAAGAACCGGTGATGCGACGAGTACTGTGAACGCAAGACCGTAAATTGTATCAAGGAATCCACATTCTTTAGCCTGCTTGTACATATCCTGAAGCAGACGAATCGCCATAAGACCAAACCCGATAGGCAGGATGAGATATGGGATAAAGTAGCTCATGTTTGTGCCTGGAGCTACCTGCGGATACAGAAGGAGCATTTCCAAATGGTTCAAGCCCATGTAGAAAACTACGCCAACAAGAATGAGGAAGAAAGAATCAACAACAATCCAGCTAATACGCTGGATACGAGCCGGAAGACGATCATATACGATGTCTACACGAATGTTGTTACGGTGCTTAATTGCTAACGGGATAGCAAGGTATGAAATCCATATAAAAATGAAACGAGCGAGCTCTTCAGTCCAAATTGCCGCACTGGCACCGGAAGAAAAGTACGCTCCAACGTATCTATAAAATGTCTGAAAAGTAATAATGAGAATGATGCTGAGCATCCCCGCAAAAAGGAACGGTTTCTCAAAGTTGTCGTCCAGCCAAGCGAGCCAGGACGTCTTCTGGGAAAGAGTTGTCATTTTGTCTCCTGTGCAGAACCGCATATAGAAAGGGGCAGGCTAAGAAGCCTGCCCCTTAACGGAACTACTTCTGTGTATCTTGAACAAGCTTAAGAAGATCCGAAGGGATATCTTTAGAGAACTCGTCCCAGACAGGGCGTGTAAGATTTACAAATTCAGCACGCTGAGCATCGCTGAGTTTGTGAATTGAAATGCCCTGTGCTTTGAAAGCTTCAACAGCTTTTACTTCGAGGTCAGCAGTAATGCCACGCTGGTAAACAAGTGCGTCATGGCCTGAAGAAACAATTACTTTCTGCAGTTCTGGGGTAAGACCGTCGAACGTCTTCTTGTTCATAAGAAGAATGTGCATTGAGTAGTTGTGAGCAGAATCCATTGCGTACTTGAGAACTTCGGTGTGCTTAGCATCGTTGAGAAGGGAGAAGGTGTTACCTTCGCCATCAACGGTACCCTGCTGAAGTGCTGTGTAAACTTCGCCCCAAGCGATTGGGGTTGGGTTCATACCGAGCTTAGAAGCTACTGCTACTTCTACAGGAGAAGCAGTGGTACGCACTTTCATGTTTGCAAGATCTGCTACAGACTTGATTTCGTTCTTTGTAGCAACAAAGTTACGGTAGCCGTATTCACTGTACATGATAGGCTTAAGGTTGATCTTCTCAAGTTCAGCCGCAAGGTACTTTCCGAGCTCTCCGTTATCTAGAGCTGCGTAAAGTTTTTCCTGATACTCAGGGCTGGTTACGTAAGGAAGGTCAAAAACCATAAATGCTTTTGAGAAGTTAGCCATGTTCGGGGAAGAAGCAGAAGCGAGAGCAAGAGTGCCACGCTGTGCGGATTCCATTGTTACACGGTCACTACCAAGAATAGCATTACCGTAGAGCTGAACGCGGATCTTGCCGTTAGAGCGTTCTTCTACGAGCTCTTTAAATTTCTCATAGCCAAGGGTAACGTTGTTACCTGGTGCCATCGGGTGACCGAGGCGAAGAGTAATTTTGCGAGCCTGAGCATCCATAGATGTAGCACCGACAACTAGTACTGCAGCTACGAGAAGCAACATAAAGGATTTAATAAAATAGCGCATATGTCCTCCAATAAATTGAAAAAAACACGGAACGTCTTAAAGCCGTTAGACGTTCCGAGTATATAACAGCAATACCAATGCCAATAGGCACGTTTTTTGTTATTATTTGTGATTTTTCGTGCAAGCACAGTACACGCAGTTCACCTCCTTATTTGAAATTAAAACGGCGAGAAGAAATTAATACAAGACAGAAAACATTTAAATATAATGCCTTAGAAGCAAAAAAATAAACAAAAGATGCAAACTGTAAATCAAGCTTACAGGCGCCATAAATTGTACTGACTTTCTAGCCCCCCTCAGCATGCAAAAAAGCCAATCTGGGGCAAAAACGTCCCTATCAAGTTGCAAAAATGCTAACTTAACGTTTCAAAAATGCAACTTATAAGTTTTTTTTCTTTTAATACTAAGATGATAAGCCGAGTAAAATCAAAAGATGCACAGCAGCAACACTAGTTGCATTAATGCATCAGACCCCTTACTAACTGTTTTTTCGAAACTTTCTACCTTTTAGTAGGTACAAACAATAGACAACTAGCTGTTTTTAAGACTTATTCTTTAAAAACATCGAGTTACAGTGATTACTCATACAATTCAGCGAAACATCTCAATGCGCTTGTATCATTTTTTCACAAGCAAAACAGCTACTCACCATCTCTTTCATCCTCTGAGTTAAACGCTGTGAAATTTATCCACGAGCCTATTTGATTTCGAACATGCATAATATGCACGGAAACCGCACACTCTTGACTGATTGAACAGACAATACACAAAAATCATCATATCATTATATAGTCGAACAAAATCATTTCTCACAATAATGCAAAATCAATAATTATAACATGTTATAGAAAGAGCTTGGATAAGATGTTGCAACGATGCAAATCACAAACGATAGTGGCAAATATGCAACTAAACATAACATACTGATTTTACGTACGTACTCAACTTTCATTCTCAGAATGTTGCAACAAGGCAACGCTTTTACAGTCATTTCAGACAATCGAGACACCCCCTCCAATTCCCCCTCTTCTCTACGAGCTATTTTTCACAAAGCAAACGTGCCTTCATCGAATTTAATTCCGGCACGGGCAAAACGCTAAAAACATCACCAAGCTCAAAAGCCTAAACTCCGCTTTATTCAATAGGATTGAGGCAGTGTTTCAATTTTTTTGAACCTCTTTTGCAATTCATCAATACCCTCCCCGCCCCATGAAAACGTTTTTTTTTGCCCCGAATAGTAACTAAAAACGCTCTTTCGGCACATGTTGGCATCACCTTTGCTCTAAGAAAACCACAGGGCGCGAATCTCACAGTAGCTTGTTCTAACGATCACTGAAAATAGCTACCGAAGACCGCACCCTCATTAAAGAGAATCAAAATTTACTGCTGCTGAGCACACAGCGGCCGCAGCATTTTTAACCCACAGGTACCGCACATATTATATGTGTCGCCTACTTTGAACCTAATTCACAGGAGTCAGTTATGTCTTGTTGTGTATCACCTCACGAACAGCGTCTGCTCGATAAAATTGAAGGCAAAGAAGATATCTACCGCGCATCCCACCCGCGTGTATTTAAAATCCTCGAAACCTTCGACAACGTTCGTCCAATGATCGACATTGAACGTGCTAAATACTTCACCGAGTCCATGAAAGAGACCGAAGGTGAAATGCTCTGCCTGCGTTGGGCAAAAGCAATGAAGCACGTAGCTGAAAACATCACCGTTTACATCGACGAAGACAACCTCATTTGTGGTCGTGGTGGTGTAAAAGGTCGTTACGGTCTGCTCTACCCTGAACTTGACGGTGACTTCCTTGGTGTTGCAGTTGAAGATCTTCCAAACCGTACCGAGTCTCCTTTCTCTATTACTCCTGAAGATGCTAAAGTAGTAGTTGAAGAGATCGCTCCTTACTGGCAGGGCAAAACCTACCACGAAGCTCTCAACAAATCTTTCCCTGAAGAAGTTCACAAACTTTCTTACGATGATCCTGAAGGTCTTAACTCCCGCTTCATCGTTAACGAAACTTCTTCTTTCCGTTCTTCCATTCAGTGGGTTCACGACTACGAAAAGATCCTCAAACGTGGTTTCGGTGGCATTAAAGCAGAAGCTCTCGAAAAAATCGAAGCTCTCGATCCGCTTTCCCCTATCGATAACGTTGAGAAAAAACCTTTCCTCGAAGGTATCGTAATCGTTTGTGATGCAATCATCACTTGGGCTCGCCGTCACGCAGAACTCGCAGCTGAACTTGCTAAGAAAGAATCTGATCCAGTTCGTAAAGCTGAACTCGAGAAAATGGCTGAAGTTTGTGCTCACGTTCCTGAGCACCCAGCTCGTACTTTCCACGAAGCTGTTCAGTCCCAGTGGTTCACCCAGATGTTCTCTCGTATCGAGCAGAAAACTGGTACAATCGTATCTAACGGCCGTATGGACCAGTACTTCTACCCTTACTACCAGGCAGACGTAGAAGCTGGCATCCTCGACGACGAGAAAGCTCTTGAACTTCTCGAGTGTCTCTGGGTTGGTATGGCACAGTTCATCGACCTTTACGTTTCCCCTACCGGTGGCGCTTTCAACGAAGGCTACGCTCACTGGGAAGCAGTAACAATTGGTGGTCAGACTCCAGAAGGTCGCGACGCAACCAACGAACTGACTTACATGTTCCTTAAATCAAAACGTGAATTCCCGCTTCACTACCCTGACCTTGCAGCGCGTATTCACTCCCGTTCCCCAGAGCGCTACCTCGCTGACGTTGCTGAGACTATTAAGGACGGCTCCGGCTTCCCTAAACTCATCAACGATGAAGAAGTAGTACCTCTTTATGTTTCCAAAGGTGCAACCTTTGCTGAAGCATACGACTACGCTGTTTCCGGTTGTACCGAAGCACGTATGCCTAACCGCGACACATACACATCCGGTGGTGCATACATCAACTTCGTAGCAGCTCTCGAAATGGTTCTGCACAACGGCAAAATGCTCAAACATGGCGACGAAGTTCTCGGCCTCGAAACCGGCAACCCACTCGAAATGAACTCTTGGGACGAATTCTGGAATGCTTATGAAAAACAGCATCACCACTTCCTCAAGACTGCATTCTACCAGCAGTACGTGATCAACAACCTTCGTGCTAAGCACTTTGCTCAGCCAATGGGTTCCGCAATGCACGACCTCTGCATGAAGCATTGTGTTGATCTCCATACCCCACAGATTCCTGAAGGAATCAACATGGGTTACTTCGAGCACATGGGTCTTGGTACTCTCGTAGACTCACTCTGCGCTATCAAGAAACTCGTTTTCGAAGACAAAAAACTTACTATGAAAGAAGTTATCGAAGCTTGTGATTGCAACTTCGAAGGTAAAGAAGACGTTCGTCAGCTCCTCATGACCGCTCCTTGCTACGGCAACGACGACGTGTACGCTGATGAAGTAGCGAACAAAGTTGATAGCCTCAACGTTCTCTACGGTCAGAAATACGCTAAAGAACTCGGCATGCACAACGACGTACGTTACGTACCGTTCACCTCCCACGTACCTTTCGGTAAAGTAGTTGGTGCTTCTCCTAACGGTCGTCTTGCTTGGACTGCTCTCTCTGATGGTTCATCTGCATCTCACGGTGCTGACCACAACGGTCCTACCGCAGTTCTTCTTTCTAACTACACTTCTAAAAACTACGGCCACCGCGATCGCGCTGCTCGTATGTTGAACATCAAGTTCACTCCGAAGTGTGTTGAAGGCGAAGAAGGCACCGATAAACTCGTTTCCTTCATCCGTACTTTCTGCGACCTTAAACTCTGGCACGTACAGTTCAACGTTATCAACAAAGATACCTTGGTTGCTGCTCAGAAAGATCCAGAAAAATACCGTAGCCTTATCGTTCGTATCGCAGGTTACTCTGCATACTTCGTAGATCTGTCCCCAGATCTCCAGAACGACCTCATCGCACGTACTGCACACGAATCTGTTTAGTACAACGCAATAGATGATATAATGAGCCCCGGCACTTAGGTGTCGGGGCTTTTTATTTGTCTGATATTACTCAATTTATTCTCGCTTGCATTTACACTTTTTCTACGCAATACACAGGGTATACCGTAACAAAATGTTACACCTATTTTGCTTATTCTGTTGGGGGAAGAAGTAATGCCGAACAACCGTTCACGACACGACGCTGCTCAGAGCAGTGAGCTATTTGTAAGCACGCAATTCAAAGCGCGCAGCCATGTACAAATCATCGAAGAATCCCACGCTCGTTCCAGAGCAGCGGGAATCGACCCTAATCAAACTTCTGCTCCTGAAAAATATAAAATATCACCCGAAATGCTGCGGCAGCGGATAAAAGACAGCCAGCCGTTCTACGACCTTGTGACCACACAGATGTCCACCTTGTACCGAATTCTACAGGGTTCAGGTTTCTGTATGGCTGTTGCTGATGCAGACGGATATGTTCTCCATACGTTGGGAGATGCTCACCTGCTCGCGCATTACAAGAAAGGTAACTGCATGCCCGGTTATCTTTGGACAGAAGAAGCTGTAGGTACTTGCGGTATCGGCCTCGTTCTCATTGAAGGCATCCCTATTCAAATTTCCGGTAAAGAAATGTTCTGCAAACGCGCGCATCAGATTACCAACTCTGCCACGCCAGTACATGACAACAACGGCAAGCTCCTTGGCGTCATTGCCTTGAGCGGCTTAGCCAGCGCTGTACATATTCACACGCTCGGTATGGTTATTCTCACCGCAAAGGCAATTCGATCTCAGATTGGTGAGATTGAAAAAGCACGCGAAATAGCAATCCGAAACACATATATGACTGCACTTATGGAATCCGACCAGCGAGGGATCATTACTCTCAACGGTGATGGAGATATTGTTCAGATCAATAAAAAAGCTACAGCGCTTCTTGGACTTGATCAAAGCAATGCAAGCAGCGCTTCTCTTCACAGTCAGGATTCTCAAGAGTCCCTTAATATTTCTGCGCTCACACGCACACGCATGAACTGGAAGCAGACCCTGCACTCCAAACAAGGATTCACAGAAAGGGAAGTAACATTCATTCGTGGCGATTCGCGCTTTCAACTTGTCTGCACTCTCGACCCTATCACAATGCCTGATGGCGAAAGTGCAGGCGGTATGCTCTTAGTCGTTGAACACGACAGGATCTTGCAATTAGCAAACGAAATGGCGGGTTCTCAGGCTCGTTTCACGTTCAACTCTATCATCGGTTCCAGTTCATCACTTGAAGAAGCTAAAAAGGTTGCAAACGCAGCCGCACGCGGTGATGCAGCAGTGCTCCTTCATGGCGAAACCGGCACGGGTAAGGAATTATTTGCGCAGGCAATTCATAATGCCAGCCCAAGACACAACAAACCATTTGTTGTCATCAACTGCGGTGCTATTCCTAACGAATTACTTGAAAGTGAATTGTTCGGGTATGTGGAAGGTGCATTTACCGGAGCACGTAAAGGCGGACGCCCGGGTAAATTTGAATTGGCAGATGGCGGCACACTGTTCCTAGATGAAATCGGGGACATGCCCCTTGATATGCAGGTAAAAATTTTACGAGCTTTGCAATCCGGCGAAGTAAACCGTGTCGGAGATATGCAAACCATAAAAGTTGATCTGCGCATTATTGCCGCAACCAATGTAGATCTCGACACAGCAATTAAACGCGGAACCTTCCGTGAAGATTTATTCTACCGTATCAGTACATTGAATATTACAATTCCACCGCTGCGTGATCGTGGAAATGATGTGCTGACACTTGCCGAAGCATTTCTTCACCGAATCCGCCCTCGTCTCGGGAAGCCTGATCTGGAATACAGCAGCTCTGCCCTGCAGGCATTTTCACAGGCCACATGGCCCGGCAACATCCGCCAGCTCGAAAACGCTGTGGAACGCGCAGTAAACATTTGTGAGCAACGTGTGATCATGCCGGATGACCTTGGACTTGATTACACAGACACGCGAACAGCGCAGAATATTGCGTCTGGCAGTGACCATTCAAACCACGCAAATGTTCCGGCAGAAGTCGCTAATTTGGATACAAATAGTGAAGCAATGTTGGGAGAAATGGAACAGGCACTTATCGCGCGCTTGATGGATGAAAATGATAGTAACATCAGCAAAGTAGCACGCTCTCTCGGTGTAAGCAGACCGACACTGTATAGAAAGCTTAAAAAATATGACCTTTCACAAAACTGATGTAACATATCATTACATGTAAAGATTCGTTACACACTGAGTCATTGCACAAAAACAATTTTGTTATTTACCGAAAACAGGGCGCTCCAGCCCTGTTTTTTTATTGAACATTCACTCAACTGTAATATAATATTACAGATTAAGCAGCAATCACAATTTCTGCACTATTTTAAGAATATCATACAGTTACACTCACAAAATCAAGTGGTATACTCCTTGCTCATAGCAAATGCAGTCTTTGAATAGTGTGCGAAAATAATCTCGCTATTCTGTCATTTGTTGACGACTTTATGTCGATTAGCGATCAAACAATGAGGAGTATGCATGGGACTTCACTGGTTAGACATGCTCGTAGTATTTCTTTACTTCGGGCTTGTCATTTGGATGGGCATCTACACAATGAGTAAGGTCGAAAACTTCGACGATTACGCTGTTGCTGGTCGTAGTGTGCCAACTGCGATTCTGTTTGCTACAATCGCTGCAACACTGTGTGGTGGTGGTGCAACGATTGGTCGAATTGCCTTTATGCATAAGACAGGCATTATTGTATTTGCTGGTCTTATCGGGGTAGTAATCAACCAGTTCTGGTCCGGCTTTTTCATCGCAGGCAAAGTGCGTGAAGCCGGTAAAAACATTTACAGTATTGGTGACATATTTGGCCTGTATTATGGTCGTATGGGACGCCTTTTTTCAAGTATCGTAGCATTTATGTTCTGCCTCGCGCTGTTCGGGGTTCAGATTCTTGCTATGGGTCGAATTCTTCAGACCGCCACAGGCATGGATATTATTCCAGCCGCAATTCTTTCTTCCGTTATTACTGTTGCCTACACATGGTCCGGCGGTATGCTGGCGGTAGTACTGACAGACGCTGTCCAGTACGTTGTTCTCGCAGTCGGTATCTCCTTGTGTGGTATCCTCGCTATGAACAATGCCGGTGGTTACGACCACATCATGGAAGTGCTGCATTCAACACCTGAAATGGCAGCCAAGCTCCAGCTATTTGCAGATTGGACTCCGTTACAATTCTTAGGATTATTCCTGGCGTTCCTGCTTGGTGAATTCTGTGCTCCGTACTTTATTCAGCGATACGCAACGGCAAAATCCGCAAAAGAATCGAAAAAAGGTGTTCTCATCTTTGCCGGTTACTACGGCTTCTTCCTTGCTACAACAGCAGGTATCGGCCTTGCTTCCCTCGTTCTGCAACCAAACGTAGAGCCTGGTCTTGCAATGACCAACCTTGTTCGTGACACATTACCTATGGGGCTTGCCGGTATCGTATTCGGTGCACTGCTCGCTGCGGTTATGTCCACTGGTGACTCCTTCATCAACACTGCTGCTGTTATCTACACTCGTGACATCTATAACGAATTCATCAACAAAGCGGCATCACAGAAGGAAATGCTCAAGCAGTCCCGTTGGGCTACTTTGATCATCGGTGGTGGTTCTATCGCCGTTGCTGTCCTTTTCCAGGATGTATTCGGTCTCATGGTCTACGTATTCAAACTCTGGCCATCAGCCGTTCTTCCTCCACTGCTTATCGCCCTTTCCGGTAAACTCGGTACAATCAAGATCTCTCCATACGCTGGTGCACCTGCAATTGTCTTCGGCCTCGCATCCTGTCTTATCTGGGGTGATAAAGTGCTGCACGAGCCATATGGCATCCCGGCTAACCTTGTTGGTATTCTTGTTAACTGTGCCGTTCTGTTCATCGTTCATATGGCAACCAAAAACAAAGAGCCTAAAGGTGCATTCGTACCTGAACAGCTTCTTTAGGAGGAATTATGGAAGTTATCGTTAAATACGTTATCTATGCCTCCTTTGTACTCAACATCATTTGTGGCGCATGGGTAGCCGTAAACGTTGTAGGTTGGGTAAAAAGCTTAGGCAAAAAAGATTAGAATAAGCGGCCGCCTGCGCTGCAGGCGGCCATTATTTTCAATTATGTGCCCTGTTGAATTACACAGTCAAATTGCACAACAATCAGATTCAACAAAACGACAGGGCCAACCTGCTGATTCTACATAAAAAAGATTGCAATTTTTTGCTTCGATTTAATCGTAAGCGTACATGTGGTGCCTGCGTTCTAGGAAAATCCTTCATAGCGCCAGAACGCAGGCCACCATTATCCATCGGCACTTTAAGGTTCAATGAACCATGAGTACCCAGAACAAAAAGGATTCATACAATGTCTGCAATTACACGACACGGAACACACCCAAGACTTCCTGTTTCTAACGCGGTGGAAGCAAATGGTTGGCTTTACGTTACCGGTCAGGTTCCTCGCGATGCAAAAGGTGAATTAAACGCCGGCAGCATGATTGATCAGGCTCGCCTCACTTTAACGAACCTTGTCACTGTCATCACCAACTCCGGCTACGAAATGAAAGACGTTGTACGCGTAGGCGTATGGATTGATGACCCGCGTGACTTTGCTGAATTTAATAAAGTTTTCGCTGAATTCTTCGACATTGAGCACGCACCGGCACGAGTAACCATTCAGGGAACTATGATGTGCGACTGCAAGATTGAAGTTGACGCAATAGCTTACAGAAAGCCGTAACATGGCGTACTTCCGGCGGCATAAACCTTGCCGGAGTAACTCTGCCAGCTACTTTTTTTCTATTTACTCATTATCTCCAGATTACGGAGACTGCACCGGAAATCTGGATGCTGCTTAAAAATATTTTTTAGCAGATACGACGTTACTGCAGGAAAAAAGAGGATCGCATAATGCGACAGAATTTTGATGTGCTCATTGTGGGCGGCGGCGTCACCGGCGCAGCTGTGGGCTACGGGCTTGCTAAAAAAGGGGTCAGCGTTGGCGTAGTAGACGCAACACCTCCTGTAGACAGAGCCTCCCGAAGCAACATGGGGCTCGTCTGGTGCCAGTCAAAGGCGCTGGGCAATAGAGACTATGTTGAATGGTGCTTCAATTCTTCCAAGCTTTTTGGCGACCTTGCCAAAGATCTTAAAGAAACTTCCGGCATCGACATCGAATACACCGAGTCCGGCGGCATTATCCCCTGCCTTGGTGAAGAAGAATTTACAAAACGCAGTGACTATCTTGACGCGCTCCGTAAAGAAGCAGGCGATGAAGGATATCCCGGCACAATGATGACTCGTGAAGAGCTTGAAGAAAAGCTCCCTAACGTCACATTCGGCCCGAACGTTACCGGCGGAACATGGTGTGCAGAAGACGGCCTTGTGGAGCCGTTGAAACTGATGTTCGCATTACGTCATGGTATAACCAACCTTGGCGGCACGCTTATTCCGGACACCAACGTGATTGATGTAGTCAAAACAGACTCCGGCTACCTTATTACAACAGACAAAGGTAAGATTGAATGCACCCGTCTGGTACTTGCGGGTGGTCTTGGCAACCGTCAGCTCGCCGGTAAATTCGGCGTCGACGTTCCTGTTGTTCCGAACAAAGGACAAGTTTTCCTTACAGAACGAGTTCCGGACATTCTGCCATCACCGCTTCTCGGCATCACCCGCACACGCGGTGGCACAATCATGATCGGTTTCGAGCATGAATACGTGGGAACAGACACTTCGCTCCATTCCGAAAAATTCTGCCATGTTGCAAAATGGGCAACAGACATCTGGCCTGCTCTTGCAGATCTTCGCATCATCCGTACATGGAGCTGCCTGCGAGTTTGGCCGAAAGACGGTTTCCCGATTTACGATAAAATCCCGGGACACGAAAACGGCTTTATTCTTAATGCCCACAGTGCTGTTACCCTCGCTGCTATCCATGTCGCTGAATTGCCTGATTACATTATGGGCAACGATATCTGCAAAACCGCAGCTAGCTTTACGCTTTCACGTTTCGACGAGAAGTAGCTCGCCGTAGTCTTTATTTGGAGCTTTTTTCATGTCTACAAACAAAACTAATACGCAGGACACCGTAACCATCTATTTTGAAGATGAAGCACTTACCGTTCCTGCAGATATTTCTGTAGCTGCTGCCGTTCTCGGCCCCGGCCATGCCGGACACACCGGCAAAAACCCTGTAAAAGGTGACAACCGTGCTCCTGTATGTCTCATGGGCGTTTGCTTTGAGTGCATGATGGAAATCGACGGTGTCCCTAACCAGCAGTCCTGTCTCGTTACTGTACGTGAAGGAATGAAGGTTAAACGCCAGAATACCCTCAGGGAGAAATACTAATGCAGCAGCAGTATGACTTACTCGTTATCGGCGCAGGCCCTGCGGGTCTTTCTGCCGCAAGCGCAGCCGCTGAAAATGGTCTGGATGTAGTTCTTCTTGATGAGCAGGAGTTGCCTGGCGGTCAGATTTACCGCTCAGTATCCGGCAAAAATTCAAGCAAAAACTTTCTGTCTAAAGAAGACCGTAATGACGGTCTCGAGCTTGTAGGCCGCTTCAACAATAGCGGCGCACTCTATCTGCCAAAGACAACAGTATGGGACGCAGAACCTGGACGCGTACTTTGCAGCACCGAAGGCACGGCACGTGAAATTAAAGCCCAGTGTATCATTGTTGCCACTGGCGCAATGGAACGCCCTGTACCATTCCCCGGCTGGACTACACCGGGGGTAATGAGTGCGGGTTCTGCCGACCTTTTATACAAAAGTGCAGGTATGGTACCGCACGGCCCTGTTGTCATTGCGGGCAACGGCCCTCTTATTCCGCTGGTTACAAACCATCTTACGGAATTGGGTGTTGAAATCGCAGGTGTTCTGGATACAAGCCCCATCCAGAACAAAGCCACATCCATGCTGCACATGCCACAAGCCTTGGTTGATGTTCCTTTCCTTTTGAAGGGACTCAAAATGGTAGTGAACATGTTCCGCAGCGGCGTAAAGCAGTACATGGGTGCCAGTGACATCAAGGCAGAAGGTGATGAACAACTTAAAAGAGTTACCTTCAACCACGGTGGCAAAACCAAAACACTCGAAGCAGCAACCTTGCTTGTCCACGAAGGCATGCTTCCACGTACGCACGTTTCCCGTATGCTTCAGCTTGAGCATGAATGGGATAAAACACAGCGTTACTGGTATGCAAAAACAGACAAATTCGGTCGCTCCAGCAAAGACTCCATCTACGTTGTAGGTGACGGACAGAAAGTCCATGGTGTTTATGCTGCCGCTGCCAAAGGCGAGCTTGCCGGTATCGATGTTGCCCGTCATATCAAAAGACTCAACGAAAGTGCCGCACAGCTTCAAATTAAGCCAGCTAAGAAGCGCCTCTTCAAAGCCCTCGCACCTCGTGGCTTTGTTGATGCATTCTTTGCACCTAAAAAAGGCCTGTTCGACGTTGCTGACAACGTACTTGTCTGCCGATGCGAAGGCGTAACTGCAGGCGATATTCGTCAGGCTGTCAAAGAAGGCTGCCACGACGTGAACGAAATAAAATTACGTACTCGTTGTGGCATGGGGCCTTGTCAGGGACGAATGTGCGGCGCAGCGCTTGCTGAAATTGCAGCAGAAGCACTGGGCAGTGAAGTTCCTAATGTTGGAGCATTGAACATTCGTCCACCAATTAGACCGATTACAGTTCGTGAATTACGTGATTTTCCCGAAGCAAAGTAATTAGAAACAACGTAAGGTTACTTACAAAGCATTGCTTTATTGATTGAGACAAGCCTGTGCAGTGCAAAACGTGACAAAAAGTCAAATCGCAACATCCATACGCTACGATTTTTTTGAAACAGTCAGCTCAGTGCAGCTTTGTATCAACCTTTACGTTTCTTTCGTCATTTGAAGTTGTTCCGGTATTCCACCACTATCCCAGTGGATGCTTGCCTCCTCATAGACAACACATTGCCACAACCGGCTGCAATGCATTCACTGTCTATCGGACAACGACAACTGACAGTTATTTAGCCAAGGACGCATGGAGTGATTCTTCCGCAAAGCTCCGGCACGGATACGTTAGCAAAAGTCCGTGCCGGTCACTCCTCAGCCTTTGCCACTCTAGGCTGAGTCTAACTTTTTTGTTTGGAGAAATGTTATGTTGAAAGGCGGCTACTTATATCAAGACGTACCAGTGGGTATCATTTGCCTTGAATCTTCTTTCGCGAAGCCAAAAGGTCACCTGCGCAACCATTACACGTTTAATTTTCCGACAGTGCACAAGGTTCTCAAAAACATTGATATCCCTCGCCTGCTTTTTAATCCGACACCGGATCTCATGCAGCCGTTTATTGATGCAGCAAAAGAACTTGAAGCTGAAGGCGTAAAAGCCATCACCGGAAGTTGTGGCTTTATGGCTCGCTTCCAGCAAGAAATTGCAGCGGAAGTAAACATTCCAGTGCTCGTTTCAAGCCTCGTGCAAGCTCCAATGGTTCGCACAATGCACGGTAAAGATGCCAACATCGGTATTCTGACCGCAAGCAACAAAGCGCTCACAGAAGCACACTTCAAAGGTGTTAATTCCGACATTAATGACTTTGTCATCAAAGGCATGGAAGGATACGATTACTTCTGGAATACCATCATTGAAGGCAGAAACGACGATATCGATATGGATCGCATGGAAGATGAAATCTGCGACGCAGCCGACACTCTTGTAAAAGAGCACAATCTTGATGCACTCATCCTCGAATGCACCGATCTTCCGGCGTTCTCACACGCTGTTCATAAACGTGTCGGCCTTCCAGTATACGATATTAACGCACTCATCGAATACGCAGCATTTTGCGTTCGCCGTCCCGATTATCGAAAATAGTTTTTACTAAGTTTGTATTACATTACCGCTGTCCATCAGCAGCCTTTTTGCAGGTGCTCTTTGTCCCACGAAGTTTCATGACCTCCAGACAATGTAATAACAGCTTATTTAAGCCTTACATATTTTTTGTAAGGCTTTTTTCATTGTATTATTCAAATTTGAATAGATTTAAAACTGCATTGCTTAACATTGTTGCAGTATTGAAACCACCGTACACCATTCTCTACCTGCGCATTTCTTTTCTACAACACGGTCTTTTCGGTGGACAACATTTTTTAGCTATCCTAACATCCAATCCCATAGAATCAATCTATGCAGAGATATGATTTCATAATAGGGAACCGTGTTCCCTTGGTCGATTCTGGCTGAATTTTGCGACAGAACAAACAGTATACTTTTACCGAAAAACACAGCTAGCGCATCTAGGGTCTGTGTTTTTCGATAGCAGCAGATATCGCCCATAACGATACCCGCTGTTTCCCTCTGCAAGGAAAAAGACATGCAAGCTGAAATTAAAGAAATTATTGAATTTTTAGAAACTTACTTTGTAATGCTTTACGAAGGTGACGCAGATACCATGGAAAAAGTTTTCCATCCCGGCGCTCACATTTCATTTATCGATAACGGCGAAGTAACAATCGCAGGCCGCGACGTTCTTAAAGGACGTATCGCAAGCCGTCAGTCTTCCAAAGACGCTGGTGTGGCACGCGAAGACAACATTCTCGCTATCGATTTCATCAACGCTAACTACGCTATGGTTAAAGTTAACCTCGTAATCGTTGATCGCCTCTTCACCGACTACCTTTCTCTTATCAAGAACAACGGTGAATGGATTATCGTTTCCAAAACTTTCCACTCCGAGCCAATCGCTAAGTAAGCAAACCGCAACGAGTACTTCTGTTTCTGGCGTAAGAGTTTTTACACTTACCTACATGTTCTGTCGCAACGTTCAGCCGGAATACACGGCCAAAAGAAAAGGTGGAGTATCAAGTACTCCACCTTTTTGTGTCTTCGATGCTTTTCTGTCTCCGACAGCGGGCTTGGACGAGCCTCCGGTTGTCTTCGACTACGCTTATCAGCGGAATGTCTCCGACGGGCAAGGGCTCTGCCCTGCACCCGCAAGGGGCTTGCCCCTTGACCCCGATTATACGTGATTTCAGTTCGTAACTTATCTCGTTAGAAGCCACGAAAAAGCTACCTCGCTTTTATCGTATCAAAGGTATTTTAGCGGGTGAGGCAAACAAGAGGGTAATCTTTCCGAGAGTTGGTTTCACTGTCTGAATAAATAACAAAGGCTGTCCTTCATACGAAGGACAGCCTTTTCTCAGTTAACGAAAGGTAGTGGAGTATAAGCCGCGTGATCATATAAACAACGGGCTGGTCTCGCATAATAAAAAGTTTGAAGGGGGGTCTGGGGGGAAACTTGCAAAGTTTCCAGCCCAGCCGCCGGAGGCAGCGTCGCAGGCTCGCCAAAGGCAAACACCGTAGATTCGCCGAAGGCTACCGCTATCGCAACTTATTTGCAGCAGTACAAATCCCAAGCCTTGGCAATAACGAGCGTTGCGAGGACTGCTCGCTCCGGAACAGTGCTAGATACTAGATATTCATCCACAGAATGTAGCTTGCCGCCTATGGGGCCGATTCCGTCGATGACTGGAATTCCGGTCTGAGAAATAAAGTTTGCGTCGGAACCGCCGCCGCACTGGGCACATTGAATGTCGTACCCGTGCTTGGTGCCAATTTCTTTGATCATGTCATAGAGGCCGAGGATTGCATCGTTGGTGTCCATTGAAGGACGCGCAGTAATGGTTCTGACGGTGCATGATGTACCTTTGGTGAACGGCTTTGCTGCAAGCTGTTGAACAGCTTCCCATACTTTGTCGCCGCTATCCTTCTTGGTGTAACGAAACTCGACAATGGCACGCGCTTTTTCGGATACGGTGTTGGCTCCAACCCCGCCCTCAATTTTGCCGACATTAACGCTTAGTCCTTGAGGAAGATCATTGAGTTCTTCGAGTGCTTGGATCTGCCGCGCGAGCTCGAGAATTGCACTGACCTTAGCTGCTCCGACGTTTCCTGCATGTGCAGCTTGGCCTGTAACTTCCAGCTCAAAAGTCATGCGCCCTTTCCTACCGATAACTAGCTCACCGCCTGCTCTGGTAGATTCGAGCACGAATCCTACAAAACTGTTTCTGGCTTCTTTCAAAATGAGTTCAGAAGAATTAATTGAGCCAGTTTCTTCGTCAGAATTGCAGATGAAGACTATGGACATATCTTGAAGCAGCTTAAGAGCATCGAGCGCTTTTAAAACATAAATACCTTCAACAAGACCGCATTTCATATCTGCCACACCGGGACCATAGAAATTTGTGTCATCGTGCGTGAAAGTATTGAATCCAAGCTCTGGAGGGAAAACGGTATCCATGTGACCACACATAAGAATACCCTTTTTGCCTTCCTTATGAAGCTGCGTTTCAATTATGAGATTGTCTCCTGCCTGCTCGCTGGACTCGCGGCGAACATGCAGTCCTATTGCTTCGCATTCTTCCTGAATGACCGAAGCAACTGCATTCACACCTTCTTTGTTTCCAGTATAACTATTTATTTCAACTAATTTTTTAAGCAGTAAGACCATGTTTTGTTCATGCTCATTGATGAACTTTCGTACATTCTTAATCACATCTAATTCCTTACTTTTTTGTCAGTTTCAGCAAGACAGAAATTACTTTTTATTGTATGCACAGTTAGGCAGGTTTAGATATAATCACCGCAAAAAAGCGGCGACTCATGCGGATTTCTTCAGACTCTCTTGATTCTCAAGCTTATTTCTCGTATAGTCGCGCGGTTTTGAGTGAGACTAACAAGCAAGGAGATATTTATGCGTAATAAATTTATGGCTATCGTCACCGTCTGCATGCTGCTGCTCGTATGCGCCTCCGGTGCATTTGCACAGACGTTGACTATCGGTCTGAAAGGTGAACCTACCTCTCTTGACCCGCATTTCCATAACGTGAATGCAAACAACGAACAGGCAATTTATGTTTTCGACAAACTTATCCGTCAGGATGAACGTCAGAAACTGATGCCGGGCCTCGCTGTTTCCTGGTCTCCAGTAAGCGATAATGTATGGGAAGTTAAACTCCGCGAAGGCGTTACTTTCCACGACGGCTCTCCGTTTACTGCAGAAGACGTTAAATTTACCATCGAACGTATCCCTACTGTTCCTAACAGCCCGTCTTCTTTCACAGCCATGGTTAATGCCATTAAAGAAATTGAAATTGTGGACCCGCTTACTATCCGCTTCCACACTGATGGCCCTTCCCCGCTTCTTCCACGTAACCTTGCAACTTTCAACGTTATTTCTAAAAAATACGGTGAAGGCGCTACCACAGCTGACTTTAACTCAGGTAAAGCAACTATCGGTACCGGCCCTTACATGTTGGTTGAATGGAAACGCGGTGACTCCATTATCTACAAACGTAACGATAACTACTGGGGCGAAAAACAGCCTTGGGAAACCATTATTGCTAAGCCTATTACTAATGATGGTACACGTGTAGCAGCGCTTAAATCCGGCGACGTTGATCTCATCAACTTTGTTCCACCGGCAGACGTTGCTCACCTTTCTAAAGACTCAAGACTCACTCTTGCTAAGTCTCCATCCACACGTCTTATCTACTTGCACCTTGATTCTGACCGCGATGATTCACCTATGGTGACTGACAACAACGGTAACAAAATCAAAAACCCTTTGAAAGACGTACGCGTACGTAAAGCAATTTCTAAAGCAATTAACCGTAAAGCTATCGCTGCACGCATCATGGAAGGCCTTGCTGTTCCTGCCGCACAGATGGTTCCTGAAGGTTACGAGGGCACAAGTAAAAATCTTAAGCCTGAAGCATATGACCCTAAAGGCGCTAAAGCTCTGCTCGCAGAAGCTGGCTACCCTGACGGTTTTAAAATCACCATCCACGGCCCTAACGACCGTTACGTAAACGATGGCGATATCGCACAGGCAATTGCTCAGATGCTGACCAAAGTTGGTATTAAAACTGAAGTAATCACAATGCCTAAGAGTGTTTACTTCGGCAAAGCTTCCAAACTTGAATTCAGCCTCATGCTTCTTGGTTGGGCCACTGACACCGGTGAGCATTCCAACTGCCTCAGCGCTCTGCTTCACACATACGACAAAGATAAAGGCTTCGGTTCTGCTAACCGTGGTCGCTACTCCAACCCTAAGGTTGACCAGCTGCTTGAAGAAGCACTCGTTACTGTTGATCCTAAAAAACATAACGAACTTCTCATTGAAGGTGTTGAAATCAGTCTTGGTGAAGTAGGCATTGTCCCTGTTCACTATCAGGTAAACGTTTGGGGTATGACAAAAGACCTCGACTACAAAGGCCGTACTGACGGTTACACCCTTCCACGTCATATCAGTGTTGTGAAATAGCATCTTGGTTTAGCTTTACATCACGACACTGTTGTGTCGATCATAAGCTACTCTTATTGTTATAATTCTGAAGGGGCGTGACCATCACGTCCCTTCAGCCTGTTTTTACCCCTTTTGGCTTTTTTGGAGCGTCATCAATTTATGCTCGCTTTCCTCATACGTCGCATTTCGCAGAGCGCTGTTGTTCTGCTCGTTATGTCCCTATTGGTTTTTGTAGGCGTATTCTACATCGGTAACCCTATCGATATCCTGATTGCACCAGACGCAACTCCGGCTGAATACGCACGCGCTGTCCATGAACTGGGACTGGATAAACCACTGTGGGATCAGTACGCCATTTTCCTTAAAGGCGCACTCCACGGTGATTTTGGTAACTCCTTTGTATACAACGAACCGGCTCTCAAGGTTATTCTTGATCGTCTTCCGGCTACATTGGAACTTGCGTTTACCGCCATGTTTATCGCTGTAATTTTTGGTATTCCACTCGGTATGGTTGCCGGTATGAAAGCAAACCACTGGATTGGACGCAATATTATGCGTTTTTCCATTCTTGGTTTCAGCCTGCCAACATTCTGGGTCGGGCTTATGCTTATTATTATATTCTCGGTACAGCTAAACTGGCTGCCATCAGGGGGACGAGGCGAAACGGTAATGCTGCTAGGCATACCAGTAAGCTTCCTGACGCTTGGCGGTCTTGCGCATCTTATTTTGCCAGCCACCAACCTCGCCCTTTTTAAAACTTCTCTTGCCATCCGCCTTACACGCGCCGGTGTGCAGGAAAACATGCAGATGGACTACGTAAAATTCGCCCGCGCAAAAGGTTTATCAGAAACCCGCGTTATCGGGCTGCATGTTATGAAGAATATCATGATTCCTGTTATTACAGTTCTCGGTATGGAGTTCGGTAGCCTTATTGCGTTTGCAGTAGTTACTGAAACTATCTTTGCATGGCCGGGAATGGGTAAGCTGGTTATCGACTCCATCGGCGTACTTGATCGTCCGATTATCGTTGCCTACCTGCTCATCACCGTAACTATGTTCATCATCATTAACCTGATTGTGGACATTATGTACTCCATCCTTGACCCGCGTGTTCGCCTCGGTCAGGAACGATAACCGCAAGGACTCTGATATGGCAGAAAATATTACAGAAGCTACTGCTGTGGCTCCGGCGGTTCAAAATGAATCCCTGTTCCTAGAGGCAGTAAAAGAGTTTTTTGAAAACCGTGTGGCAGCTCTCGGACTGGTCATTCTTATTGTTATGATCGGTGTTGCGCTGTTTGCGCCATACATTGCACCACAAAACCCGTACGATTTGATGTCTATTGATATTATGGACGGCAAGCTCGCACCGGGTTCCACTTCATTCGATGAATCCATGTCTTTCTGGCTTGGTACAGACAGTCAAGGTCGAGACATGTACAGCTCTATCCTTTACGGGCTGCGTATTTCTCTTGGTGTAGGTGTTGTATCTACCTTTGTCGCTCTGGTTATCGGTGCAGTTATCGGACTGTGGGCTGCTTATGTGGGCGGTAAAACAGATTCCGTCATCATGCGTATTGTTGACTTACAGCTCAGCTTTCCGGCAATTCTTGTGGCACTTATCCTGCTGGCAATTCTCGGTAAAGGGGTTGATAAAATCATCCTTGCCCTGATTCTGGTTCAGTGGGCGTATTATGCCCGTGCCATTCGCTCCAACGTGCTTGTTGAGCGCAGCAAAGAATATGTTGAAGCAGCAAAATGCCTTGCCTTACCGCAACGCAGAATCATGTTTTCGCATGTATTACCGAACTGTACTCCGGAACTTATTGTAATTTCGACCGTAAAAGTAGCGAGTGCCATTGCACTTGAAGCAACCCTTTCCTTCCTTGGTCTTGGTATGCCTATTACTGAGCCATCTCTGGGTCTGCTTATCTCCAACGGTTTTAAATACCTGCAGAGTGGATACTACTGGATCAGCTTCTACCCGGGCGTTGCCTTGCTTATCCTTATTGTAAGCATCAACCTTGTTGGTGACAGATTACGTGACGTTCTGAACCCGAGGTTGAAACGATGAGCACTCCACTTCTTGAAATCAAGCATCTTAAAACACACTTTTTCACCCGTGCCGGTGTGGCAAAAGCCGTTAACGGCATTTCCCTCAATATCGATAAGGGTGAAGTTGTGGGTATTGTCGGCGAATCCGGCAGTGGTAAATCCGTAACAGGCTTTTCCATTATGGGACTTGTGGATGAACCGGGTCGCGTTGTTGGCGGGTCGATCAAATTCAAAGGTCGTGAACTGTTAACACAGTCGGTTGAAGAATGGCGCAGTTTCCGCGGAAACGAAGTTGCCATGATCTTTCAGGACCCGATGATGACGCTGAACCCAGTTCTGCGCATCGACACTCAGATGATCGAAGCAGTACGGGCACATAAAAAAGTCAGCAAAGCAGAAGCGCGGAAGCGTGCAATTGAAGCGCTGGCAATGGTGAGTATTCCATCCCCTGAAGAACGGATTAAAGCCTACCCACATCAGTTCTCCGGCGGTATGCGTCAGCGAGTTGCCATCGCAACAGGTTTGGTAAACCGTCCTGATCTCATCATTGCGGACGAACCGACAACCGCGCTGGACGTAACAATCCAGAGTCAGATTTTGTCTGAGATGCAGCAGCTTTGCCGCAAAACAGGCATGTCTCTCATGTGGATTACGCACGACCTTACTGTAATTGCCGGTCTGGCAAACCGTGTCGCTGTTATGTACGCAGGTAAAATTATCGAAGAAGGCACGGTTGAAGCTGTTCTCGATAAGCCACTGCATCCGTATACCGAAGGTCTTGTCGGATCTGTGCCGAGCCGTAACCATCGCGGTGAACCGCTCTACCAGATTCCAGGTATGACGCCTTCCCTTATCAATCTGCCGGATGGCTGTTCCTTCCGCATGCGCTGTCCTAAAGCGACAGATATATGCTTATGTGAACCGCCTGTGACAGAAGTAAGCGACGGCCGCCGTGTCTGCTGTTTCCACCCAAACCTGTAATCCATGCAACGGAAACGTATATGAACGATAACAATACACCTTATCTTCGATGTGAAGGACTAAGCCGCGTTTTTGTAAAGAAGCTCGACTTAGCCGGACGTATTGCCCGTTCCCTTGGTTCCAACTTGCGTGAGGAACGGGTACAGGCAGTTGATTCAGTAAATCTCTCTGTTATGCCGGGCGAAGTGCTCGGTCTTGTAGGAGAATCCGGCTGTGGTAAATCCACTCTCGGGCGTATGCTGTGCGGCATTCTTCCGCGTAGTGAAGGCAAAATTTATTACAAGGGGCAGGATGTTGATACGCTGAAGGGTCAAGACCTTAAAGAGTACAATATTAACGTGCAGATGATCTTTCAGGACCCGTTTGCATCACTTAATCCGCGTAAGCGTGTTCGCAATATTATTGGTGAGGCTCCGCTGTATCATAAGCTGACCACCTCTTCCGAACTTGATGGCTACCTTGAGAAAGTTATGCTTCGCTGCGGTCTTGATCCATCATATACACACCGCTACCCGCATCAGTTTTCCGGTGGTCAGCGCCAGCGCATCGGCATTGCCCGCGCTATGGCTGTGCAACCGGAATGCCTTGTCTGCGATGAATCCGTAGCAGCATTGGACGTGTCCATTCAGGCACAGATTCTGAACCTCTTTATGGATTTGCGTAATGAGTTGAACCTGACATGTTTGTTCATCAGTCATGATCTGGGTGTTGTTGAGCACATCTCCGACAGAATTGCGGTTATGTATCTCGGACGCGTTGTTGAAGTGGCATCAGTAGATGACATATTCAACAGTCCGTTCCACCCATACACTCAGGCATTGCTGGATGAAGTACCGCGCCTTGACCGTCGCGGGGTTGATTTCAGCCCGCTGGAAGGTGAAATTCCTTCACCATTGGACCCGCCGTCCGGTTGCCATTTCCATCCACGTTGCCCGCACGTCATGGACATATGCCGAAAGGCAGCTCCGGTAGATACTAAAATTGCTCCGGGTCGTAGAGCATGTTGCCATTTGGCCACAATGCCATAACTCGAAAAATGCTACACACTATCTTTAGTGTGACAAGTACACACAAAAACGGCTCTGTATAAACAGAGCCGTTTTTTTATGAGCTATACGATTCCACATAACACTCCCTTTGAGCGCAACCCACTATTTCAATATATTTTCCTCAAATCTTTTCTGCTAATAAAAAAATTGTTTCTTAATCTATTATCAAAGTTATATTGTCTATTTTACAATTAACTGCATCAGAATGAAGAAATTCACACACCTTCTCCATATCCTAATCGCTTTTTTTTCCTTACTAAAGACATCTTTTATAATTTTCCACCTGCTATGTAAAAAATGTAAAAATACGTATTTTCGATTAAAGCAAAACGGTTGCTCACCGAGAAGTTTATTAGGAAAAAACCCATAATATGAAAGAAAAAACTTTTTAGAATCATTATGCACGATTCTATTTTGTTCCTGTCATATTAATTCACTACACTCGCCTTAATCTTGTAATGAATACTTACTAGCCTCACCACACTGGAGGGAACTATGCAGTTCAAATCTCTTAAAATGAAACTTCTATTAATCATTTCGGGATGTTCGATTGTATTCATAGGAGGGTTACTTGCGGTAACCATTAATTTCACGCGTACTGCAGCTATTGAAACTGCGCGTGTCATGACACAGGATGCTGCGGAAAAACAGGCACTGCTCGTTAAACAAGAATTTGACGAGGGCTTTGCTGTTGCTCGTACTCTGGCGAACACAGTCGAAGGGGTAAAATCTTACCAGAACAAACCGGATCGCGAACACGTTGCCCGCATCATGAAGCAAATTGCGCTGAAACAGCCCAGACTGTACGGTGTATGGATGGCCACAGAGCCAATGGCTTTTGACGGGGAAGACAGCCGGTATGAAGATGATGGAAAATTCAGCGCTGCCGACGGCAGGTTTATTCCGTACTGGAGTAAGTCAGACGGAGCAATGGATCTGGCACCGTGTACCGACCTCAACGGCACTTGGTACACCTACAGTCGTGATACTCGCGAAGAAGCAGCAACAATTGTAACAGAGTATACCAGCACCGCTGGTTCAAAATACAGTGTATCCAGTCTTTCCGTACCTGTTCTCATAAATGGCAAGGCCATCGGCGTTGTAGGTGTAGATTTATCCGCTGGATTCTTAAAAAATATTGTTAACGACATTAAAGCATTTGACGGCAATTGCACCATGAGCTTGATTGCTTTTGACGGCAATATTCAGGCTGCTACCCGCAAGCCGGAACTGTTCGGGCAGTCTTTTGCGTCATCAGTTCAAGGCGGCGGCCCGTTGCTTCAACAAGCAATGCGCGGTGACGTTACTGTAAGCGAAACAGACAAAGAGTTACGTGTATTAGTACCCGTACACTTTGGTAATTCTCAGAAAAACTGGGTTGTTTCATTGTCGGTTCCAATGGACATTGTACTTGCACACGCAAATCAGATTACCAGAACTCTTCTCATAACCGGTATCGCCGGTCTGCTGGTTGCCCTCGCAGGTATTTTCTACCTTGTTACACTTATCTCACGACCAATTATCGAAACCTCTTCTGTTATTTCCCAAATTGCTGAAGGCGATCTTACTGTCCGCTGTAATCCAAAAGGACAGGATGAAATTGCTGAAATGCAGAATGCTGTAAACAGCATGGCAGGAACTCTTCAGAAAAACATGGAAGAAATCGATAAGAATATGAAAGAGGTTCAGCTCCGTTCTGAAGAAGCTGAGCGTGCCACGGCAAGAGCTGAACAGGCGCAAGAAGAAGCAATTAAAGCACATCGCAACGGTCAACTTGCCGCTGCTGGTCAGCTTGAAGTGTTAGTCCATAACCTGACCGATGTTTCTTCTGAACTCGATACACAAGTGCGAACAACTTCTGAAGGTGTTGAACAGCAGGACTCACGTAACAGTGAAACTGCAACAGCTATGGAAGAAATGAACAGTACAATTCTGGAAGTAGCTCGAAACGCTTCTGAAGCTGCAAACAGTGTTGAATCCGTTTACCATGAAGCACAGTCCGGCCTGAAAGTTGTCGGACAATCTGTTTCCACGATTCAGAATGTATACTCACTCAGTGAACATCTCAAAAAAGAAATGGGCGAGCTTGGCGGACAGGTTGAATCTATCAGCGACATCTTGAATGTGATCAGTGACATCGCTGACCAGACAAACCTACTGGCATTGAACGCAGCGATTGAAGCCGCACGTGCCGGTGATGCTGGACGAGGGTTCGCAGTTGTTGCGGATGAGGTTAGAAAGCTTGCTGAAAACACAATGGAAGCAACCAGACGTGTCGGCAATGCAATTCAGACCATCCAGTCTGGAACTCATCAGAATATTGATGCAATGACCAACACTGCCAAAGCTGTTGAAGAAGCCACCAAACTTGTAACGGAATCCGGTGATGCTTTCGGACGAATTGTCTCAAAAGTTACTCCGGCAACCGATCAGGTTAGAGCCATCGCAACGGCTGCAGAACAGCAATCAGCTGCCAGTGAAGAAATTACTCAGGCAATCGATGAGATTAGCCATATTTCCACTGTCACAGCTGATAAAATGCAACAGGCAAAGCAATCAGTAGACACCCTTTCCGGCGTTTCTGATTCACTTAAAGGCATGATGCACACCCTGCAAAAAGGCTAGTCAAATAAAGACAAAGCCCCTGTCCGCATATTGCAGGCAGGGGCTTTTTTATTAAGAAATCAAAATATTGCTCAGCTGTTTTGTTCAATCTGCTCTTTTGCAAGACGTCCGATTGTCTCCAACCCTGCGCGCATATCCTCATTCCAGAATCCGACACAAGATAGGCGAATAAAGTTAGTAAAGCTATCGCTCGTAGAAAAGATAGCACCCGGTGAAATACTGATATTGTATTTTTTTACATCAAAAAAGAGCTTTGTTCCGTCTACCTTTTTCGGTAATTCCACCCACAGAACACCGCCGCCTTTAGGCTGCGTTGCTCGCGTTCCTTCTGGAAAATATTCCGGAAGATACTGCTGCATCGTGCTGCGTTGATTGCAGATACAGGTGCGTAATTTTCGCAGGTGCCTATCGTAAAGCCCTTCTTCAAGATATTTTCCCACTGCTAATTGAGTAGGTGTGGAGCAGGAAACATTTGTTGTTGCCTTGATCTCAAGAGCCTTATCCAGCTTCTTACCCGGAATCATATACCCCACACGAAATCCCGGTGCAATTGTCTTAGAAAAAGAAGAACAATGAATAACATTTCCTGTCTTATCAAAAGATTTGAGAGGACGCGGACGTCCGTCTGTATCGCAATACAAATCTCCGGATACGTCATCTTCAATCAACGGTATATGGTATGACTCACAAAGGGTAACTATCTCTTTCTTTACAACATCAGGAATAAGCGAGCCGTCAGGGTTATTAAAATTGGGTGCAAGAATACAAGCTGCGATATCAAAACGAGAAAAAGCTCTGTCCAGATCACGCGGAGAAACTCCGTTCGTCGGGCAGGATGCCACTTCAATAGCTCTCAAACCAAGATTTTCCAGCAGCTGAAGAAAACAAAAATATGTTGGAGACTGAATAACAACGTTGTCACCGGGACGCGTGGTGGAACGTAACGCCAAGTACAGTGCTTCCATTGCACCGAAGGTCACCAGAACATCATTGCTGGTAACCCGACAGCCGTGTTCCTGCATACGCCAGCTGACCTGTTTGCGAAGCAAAGGATTTCCCTGAATCGACTCATAGCCCACAATATCCTGCCCACTTGACCGCAGAACAGAATTCATTATTCGAGCCAGCGCCTTATGAGGGAGCAATGAGCTATCTGCACAGATACAGCCAAACGGAAGCATCCCCTTCTCACCGACAATGCCAAGGACAGTTTGAATAAGTTGCGTCCTACTCAAGTTCCCTCTCTGCACATTGTGCTCTGGAGAATCCGGAATAGGTAAGTGGGCAACTTTCTGCCGCACGTAATAGCCGGAACGGGGTCTTGCTTCAATTATCCCTTTCTTTTCCAACTCCATGTATGCATGAGTTACAGTCGCAAGCGACACATGCATTTTTTGACTGATATCGCGTAATGACGGAAGCTTTTCGCCCACATCAAATCGCCCTGTTTCGATCATATCAATCAAATAATGCTCTAAATTCTGATATTTAAAATCTTTTGAAATCACCTGCATAGTCATACCTGTCTGCTTTTTCTAATCTGTACTTATCGTTTTTTGTAAAAACTGCATCTGTTATGTTGTCAGATTTCATGTTTCAATTCAAGCAGATTGAAACGCATTAGAAGGAATTAGATATGCAAAGTGAAGTAATTGAAAACACAGCTACATCCGAAAATTATGAAAGGAGCTCTCTGCGCTCAGGCATAATGGATGGGTTCAAGCAGGCCATCCCGATTATCGTGGGCTTTATCCCTGTCGGATTTACATTTGGCGTGCTTGCTACAAAAAACGGACTTCCTGGACACATGACCGTACTCATGTCGTTTCTTGTTTTCGCAGGCTCCTCACAGTTTATTGCTGTCAGCCTGTTTGCGGCATCCATGTCGCCAATTACAATTATCATTACAACTTTTATTGTTAACCTACGGCATTTCCTTATGTCAGCAGCCATAGCTCCGCATCTTTCAAAAATTCCAATGTCGCGAAAGCTACTCTTTGGTTTTCAACTAATAGATGAGAGCTTTGCCATACATATGGCAAATATAGACCGCAATAACTTTGGTGAAACACAGGCAGTCACAGTTAACTGCATCGCGCATTTTTGTTGGGTAACAGGCACCCTCTTAGGCGTATGTGGTTCACATCTTGTTGCTGACATTAGACCACTCGGCTTTGATTACGCGCTACCTGCCATGTTCGTCGTATTACTGATTTGGCAAATTAAATCGAACATGCATGCAATCGTGGCGCTCATTTCAGCCGGAGCAGCCATAGGATTATATCTGGCAGGCGCAGAACAGCTTTGCGTTATCCTTGCCGCTATCATCGGAGCAACAGCAGGAGTTGTGTTATGCAATATTCGCAAGAAGTAATTTTGCTGACAATAGTTGGTATGATGGTCGTTACTTATATCCCTAGATTACTACCGATTGCTCTTCTTTCTAATAAACAATTTCCAGCCATTGTTACCCAGTGGCTCAGCTATGTTCCGGCAGCAATCTTAAGTGCCTTGCTCGCCCCGTCTTTGTTTATTCATGAAGGTGATTTTTCTCTTTCGTTTGACAACATGTACCTATGGTCCTCGATACCTGTATTCATTGTTGCCATCCGTACAAAAAGTTTTTTCGGAACTATCGTGACTGGAATGATTGTTATTGCCGGCTGGCGTTACGTTCTGGCTATGTAGCCAAACTCAACGAAATGTTATTTGTCCGCCGTCGGCACCGTTGCTAATGCATGTCTATTTGTGCTTCAGACATACCACCTCGACTCACCATTCGTTTTATCTAGGCAGATATGTCTATTCACAATAGATAGTTGCATGCAACGTAAAGCCTTGCCGACAAAAGTCGGCAAGGCTTTTTTACATGCAAATGTTTCGACAAAACAAAATATAAAATACGTATTATTTTCTACAGACAAACCACTAACCTAGGTTACACTCCGACTCGATTTCCATACATAATTCGCACTGGTTACCTAAACAGCGAGCTTGACTTTATTTTTACTCATCCTGTAGGAGTAACACTCATGCAATGACTGTTGGTCATTTTATGAATGACCATTCATTTTCACTATAATCAGAAAGACACAACGACTGTGACAATAAAGATAACTCGTAAGCAAAAAGCAGAACAAAAAACCCGCCATTCAATTCTAGAAAGCGGAGTTTCGATAATTCAGACCCACGGTCTGGAAAATTTTACTATGCATAAAGTTGCTAATCAGACTGGAATAGCAAAAGGAACGCTGTATCTTTATTTCAAAAATAAAAATGAACTCTTACTTTCTGTTGCAGGGCATTGCTTTGAACCGTTGAGTCGCAACATTCGAAGGATTTTCGCAAGTGATATCAGCCCATTGGACAAGCTTGAAAAATACATTCATCTGTCTTTTACTCATATCGAACAAAACAAAGCTGTATATTACGAATTGCAACTTACTTTTATTACTCTCATTGAGAAAGATATTAACGATAAAACTTCAACGTACTGGGAAATGATTAATATTTTTGCACGTACCTTTGAAGATGGAATTTCTAAAAAATTACTTCGCCCGATGGATGCCAATAGAACAGCTATCTTTTTTATTGATTCGATCGATGGAGCAATGACACGACGAATTGTTTCTACAGTTGGTAACTCTGCTGAAGATGACGCTCATGAGCTACTCAACATATATTTACACGGGCTTGCCTTATAAATAGACCAAGCTCCGTTAGAACGCAGAATGACCACTGCTAACCTTGTAACATGGGTTGAAGGCATAAGTTAACACCTGTTCCTTCATACTGTATTCACAAATCGACCAGAATATACTGCCCTATGTTTTAATGGATGACACACACTTTATCTTTTCTTTAAATCAGCTGGATTAGAACAATGAAAAACAGCCCGAACAAACCGATTCGTATTCTCATCGTTGATAATCACGAAATATTTCGGATGGGTTTACGCGAAGGCCTCTCTGCAAACGATGATATTACCATCGTCGGAGAAGCTTCAAATGGTGAGGATGCGCTTTCTCAAGTAAAGCTCGTTTTACCTGATGTCATTCTCATGAATATCGGCATGCCTGTCATGGATGGTATCCAGACAAGTTTGGAAATGAAAAAACGCAACATCTCCAGTAAGATTGTCATTCTTACACATAACACTTCTGGAGACGCCGTATTTTCCGCTATTAAATCAGGTGCAATGGGTTACTTACTCAAAGATATTTCATTATCAGACCTTGCGCAGAATATACGCAAAGTTCAAAGTGGAGAACCTGCATTTACACCATCAATTGCCCTCGAAGCTCTTTCAATTATCGCTTCACCGGGCGAGCACAAGCATGCTGAACCACACCCGCTTACTCCAAGAGAAGTGGAAATTCTGCAGCTCGTTGCTAAAGGAAAAGGCAATAAGACAATTGCTGACGAACTGACTGTAAGTGAAGCAACAGTCAGTACGCATATGAATAATATTCTCACAAAACTGCATCTTTCCAATAGAGTGCAAGCAACACTATATGCCCTACGCAAAGGATTATCTTCCCTTTCGTAGGTTTTACCGTACAAATAAAAAGCCCCGCTACACATCGTGTAGCGGGGCTTTTTTACGCAAAAAAAGAGGTACCCGCCAGGGTACCTCTTATAGTGGCTGTTAGCTCACTGACTTTGTAAAAACTACTTCTAAATTAGAAGTTGTATTTTGCGCCGATTGCAGCTTTGAAAACGTCGTCAGTTTTAGGAGCTGCGTCGTCGAGATCAGTTACTACGTAAGCAAGGTCAACGATGAGATCAAGGTTGTCGTACATTGCGTAAGTAGTTACGAAGTCAAATTCGTATGCTTTATCGTCAGTAGTCCAATCATTGATGTCAGCTGTGATATCGTCGTCGTTAGTGCCCTGGATGTAAGTAGCACGGAAAGTATGGGAAACTTTTTCGATGAAGGACATTTCAGAAGCCTGGAGGGATACACCCCATTTGCCAGCTGCGCTACCAAAGAGAGCATCTTCAGAAGTTGCAGCAGCACCGTAACCTACGAGAGTAGTAGGAACGAAGTTGAAGCCACCGTTGATGATAGGAAACACGTTATCACCAGCAGTATTGTCAACACCAGAACCGTACCATGCGAGAATTGCAGGAACTGCGAAGTCCATTGCGTAAGCAGCTTTAGCTGCGAGGAAGTAACCTGCGTCGCGGGAATCAACTTTACCGTAGATACCATCAAAAGCAAGAGTAAGGTTTTCGATTGGAGCAGCTTCTACAGCAACACCGTACCACTGAGCTTCTTTACCAGCAGTAGCGCCAAGATCAGCGTAACCAACGCCAGTATTATCGCCGTTGTTGGAGAACATGAAGTAAGGAGAAACAGTTACTACGTCGAAATCAGCGGAAACGATAGCACCGAAGAGGTCTGCAGTAGTGCTAGCAGTCTGGAACTTGTCTTTAGAACCAGCGTATGGACGAGCAAAGAAAGCTGTTACGCCAACGTTGTCGAAAGAAGTGCTAGCTACGATAGCTGCAACGTCGTCGTTGATGATTGGGGAACCAGCAACAGCACCTGGAAGTGCGAGACCCTGGATACCAGCACGTACCTGAACGGTAGTGGAAGGAACCATGAAAGTCATGTAAGCACGTTTAGTTTCGATGTTAACGCCGTCAGCGCCAATCTGGCCACCGGTGCCGCCGCCAACGTTATCAGCTTTGTTGTAACCCCAGTCCTGGTCGATTTCGAAGAATACGGTAGCGGAGAGGGACTCAGATGCGATGATGTCGATCTGGGAACGGAAGCGCTGGGAGAAGTCGTTAACTTTGCCCTGTTCGTCTACGTTAAGGTAGTCGTAACCAGCGTAGAGGTAACCGGAAGCCTTAAATTCAGCAGCAGATGCACCAAAAGATGCACCAAGCACCATGCATGCAGCAAGTGCGAGAACGATAATACGTTTCATAATAAATTTTCCTTCTTAAGTTCACTAAATTCCAAAGTCAGTGGCCGTTCAAATTTTTGTACCCTTAGGTAAAAAAATAAGCAGCCGTGGTTGAAGCTCTTGTTGCTGAGGTGGCTTCATGCAATTTTTCGTGGCTAACGAAGAAACTACATGCCTCTGCGGTGAGCTTCATATATGAATGAGAATGGCTAAACTCTCAGTTCATGCAGAATGGAAATTCTTATTCATTTTCTCTAGGCATAACTCATAAAATTATTCTCATACGTTTCGCCTACAGGCAGTACATATGATCTAGACAAAAATCTTTTTCCTGCACTTGGTTTATACATGCTCCGATGTTTTTGCATCAATAAAAACTTAGAACTGAACCTTTTTATATCTACACATTTTAGTCTATACTTATACATATTTTTATGCAGGTAAGTATTTTTTTAATCCTCTGGATGTCGTAGTACGAAACACTTTCCTTACAATATATTCTAACAAGATTTCATTTGCTAAAAAGCACATCCACTCTTGATTCGCTACTTTTTATTTTTTAAATAGTATGAAACAAGGCAACGCGTACAATTTATTCATACCCGTGTTTCAAACTTGAACACGCGAGCATTGCAATGTAATGCAAATATACACCTTACTGATTCCTACACTATTCATGACTGACTGGAGCGCCTGTGTTTTCTTCCGTAAAAAAGCTATTTACCAAAGCATCTCAAAATTCTTCTCTTGAGCAGGCTCTCCTAGCCTATGACGCTGAAGAGTATGAGCTCGCTATTTCTCTTTTTGAGTCATTAGCACGCGACAGAACTCCCAAGGCACTCTACTACCTTGGCACATGCTATTTTTGGGGATTAGGAACAGAAAGCAATCAGGAAAAAGGACTCCGCCTGTTTATTGCCGCAGCCGAACAAGGCTACTGTCAGGCTCAAATAGAGCTTGGCTATATCTATCGTCACGGATACGGCGTTACGGCAGATTGCAAGACATCCTTACAATGGTACGAGAGAGCTCAAGCGACAGGTAATCCAGATGCCATTGCGGAAGTTGCTCATTGCTATGAATATGGTGAAGGTGTTGATCAAAATCTAATCAAAGCACTAGAGCTCTATGCTGACGCTGCTGAAGGCGGCAACGCCATAGCACAGTTCACACTCGCAAGCTTCTATACTAAAGGTATAGAGGTGGAGTACGACCCTATCACAGCGTTTTATTGGTTCAAACGTGCTGCTGATCAAGATTTTGCAGATGCTTATATTCACGTTGCTGCAAGCTATGCACGTGGTGAAGGCGTTGGTACTGATTTGAACAAGGCTATTTCATGGTATGCCAAAGCGGCAGAACATGGTGATGCCGTGGCACAGAATAATATGGGCTACTACTACACAACCGGAACCGGCGTTGTGCAGGATGAAGAAAAAGCAACGTTCTGGTACTACCATGCTGCAAAGCAAGGGCATGCAATTGCACAATATAACCTTGCTGAACGTTACAGAATCGGAAGCGATGGTGAGAAAAAATTAACCGAAGCGGCCTACCTGTATCTCGAATCTGCAATGCAGAGCGATAAGGATGCGCAGTATCGTATAGCTATGTGCTACAAATTTGGTGAGGGTGTTGAAAAGAACCTAGAGCAATTTGTGTACTGGATAGAAGAAGCAGCACGGCAGGGACAACAAGCAGCTATCGATGAGATCAATACATATATTACTCCAGAGATCCCTCAGCAGCCTGTGCCTGAAACTGACTCGACGATTCTGGAATAAGCTGTACCCAAAATATTCTTCCGACATAAAGCACAAACAAAAAGTGTGCGACGCTTCACTGATTTTTGATCAGAGAACCATCGCACACGCTATCTATATTAGCTAACTGCTACTTTGAGAATAACCTTATGAATTTCATCGTCTGAGATAAGAGGCATGTGCGCGTCTTCTGGAAAAAAAATAGCAAATGATCCCGGCAGAACAGTATTCCAGCTAGTCGGAACATCGTCGTAAAAATACACATCTGGGTACTCTTCCGACTTTTCAGCAGGCACAGCAATCTCTCCCCGAGACTTCCAGCCCATCTGCTCATTACCCTGAATCACAAACTGAATATCAATATATTCGTCATGCGCTTCAAGCTTTGCTTCTTCAACAGTTTTTCCCTTTTGATGAACTACTGTGGCAAAAAGACTTCGTCCCACAATTTCATATTGCCCATCAGCCAACTCTCGCAAGTCATCTCGACGCAGAAAAGCAAAAGCATCAGCAAAATATGGGGATAACGATTCATATCTTGCAGCATGTTCCAGAACATCTAAAATCATTACAGAATCCTCATTAATAGAATAAATATCGAGCGCCACACTGCATTAAAAGAATTGCTTTTTCAATTACTATACTTACCCGTAATTCTGAAAAACGTTTCACTCCCCTGCTCATACCTAGTCTATTTTATTTCGGTTTATTCTGATCTATTTTGGTCTACTCTGACCAAATTCCAGATTGCTTCACACTGATATCCTTAAGTTCAATCTTCAACACACAGGTTTTGCGAACAGCAGCTTCAGGTTTTATACCTGCTCTTCCATAGTACTTCCTACATATAGCATCAAGAATCTGCATTTTCTCGTCAATATCCTCCACAAACTCAACGACTCCTTGCGCCATCAAACACTGATATGAATAATCACTCTTGCAGATATTTTTATCGGTTGAAGTGGAAACAAGTGTTCCTTCGCGAGTTGCTTCAAAAAACACATTCGGGTTTTCATTTAACACATCAATCTTTTTGCCTACTTTACTTCCGTGAAGAAAAACCGTTGTGCCTTGATGAGTGAAATTTAACGGAACAACATAAGGTGCACCATTCGAACACATTCCCAACCGACATACAGAAACTGTCTGTAACACTTTGTCGATACTCGCAGGACTGGTAACATCTCCCTCTTTACGTCTCATACATCCCTCCATTTTCTTTTATTACCGAACTACAAACCCTCAAAAAATTCGTTCAGATCATTGCAGATAGAGCAGTTTGCAGCATTTTCCTAGGGTCCTTTCAACACTGCCGCTAACTAATTCCAAACTTCCAATTTAAATCCATACAGAAAGCCTTAGATCACTTCTAATCTAAACCTATGTCTTTTTAGACATAGGTTTCTCTTTTCAAACCTGCAAGGTTCTTATTCCTATGTTTTATTTAACATAGCCAACGTCACTTTTGCTGAAAAACTGATGAACTGCCCTTATTTAAAGGAGTTATGGAACTTAGTGTCAAACAGTGCGTAATTATTTTAAATCTTACTACTTTTGCAATTTGTTATATCTAGTTAGGCATAATAAAAATTACAACGCTCAACATGGATAGAGAATATGACAACAGGCGCTCCTACAATGCGAATTCACCTATGGCTCGAGACCTCCGCCGGAGTTCTGATGGGACAAGGTAGACTGCAACTGCTTGAATACATAGGGCACACAGGCTCGCTTAGTGCTGCCGCGAAAGCTTTAGGTATGTCTTACAGAGCAGCCTGGGGCAAAATCAAAGCATCTGAAGAAATTCTCGGTGTTAAACTGCTGGAACAACAAGCTGGAAAAGGTTCCTCTGCCCAGCTCAGTACAGCCGCAAAACATCTTATTTCGTCCTATAAAGATTGGCTGACTAATGTGGAACAATACGCACTCTCCTCTGCTTCAGAACACTTCGGATATGCACCTGACAAATACTGGTCAATAAAAGACCTACCGTCCCCAGCAATCCCAAAAAAGTAACCTGTCTTTCTTCCTACTTTTGGCATGTATTTAACTACGTTTTGGATACATGAACGGGAAAGGTGTGTCCGTAGCCGTGCTAATGTTAACATACTGATTTTATAGATTTATCTTGCAAAAAAAACGTACAGCATGTGAAAGTTTGCTCTAAGCATTGTATTGATGCAGTGCATTTCTTTTACTCACTACAGGAGGCCAACGCATGAGTTATACGCGGCGAGGATTCCTTAAGCTCACCAGTGCAGGGGTAGCCTGCCTCTCATTGGGCCAATTGGGCTTTGATTTGACGGAAGCGCATGCTTACGCGACTTCCCTCAAAACAAAGGGCGCTAAGGAAGTCATCACTATCTGTCCTTTCTGTTCTGTAAGCTGTCACATCATTGCGCATGTACGCGACGGTAAGCTCATCAGTACAGAAGGTGATCCGGACTTCCCAATCAACGAAGGCGCTCTTTGTGCTAAAGGCGCTGCTCTTCTTTCCATGTCACGCAATGAGCACAGGGTTAAAAAACCTATGTACCGTGCTCCATACAGCGACAAGTGGGAAGAAAAAGATTGGGATTGGGTACTCACTAAAATTGCCCGTAAGGTCAAAGATACCCGAGACAAAGAGATTATCTTAAAGAACGATAAAGGTCAGACTGTTAACCGTCTGGAATCAATGTTCCTGCTTGGTACTTCGCATGCAAGCAACGAGGAATGTGCCCTTATCCATCAATCTATGCGCAGCCTCGGTGTCGTCCACATGGACCACCAGGCACGTATTTGACACAGCGCAACTGTAGCGGCTCTGGGAGAGTCGTTTGGACGCGGTGCTATGACGAACCATTGGATCGACATCAAGAATGCTGATTCAATCCTGATCATCGGCAGTAATGCCGCTGAACACCACCCTATTTCCTTCAAATGGGTATTACGGGCTAAAGACGCAGGCGCAACAGTAATGCATGTTGACCCTAAGTTCTCCCGTACCTCTGCCCGTTCTGATTTCCACGTACCTCTTCGTTCCGGTACAGATATCGCCTTTATGGGCGGTATGATTAACTATGTGCTCGAAAACGAAAAGTACTTTAAAGACTACGTAGTAGACTACACCAACGCTCCGTACATCGTGAGTGAAGGTTTTGAGTTTAATGACGGTCTCTTTAGTGGTTATGATCCTAAGAATCGTATGTACGATCAAAGTTCTTGGAAATTTGATCTCGATTCTGATGGTGTTCCTAAAAAAGATGCGTCTCTCAAACACCCACGCTGTGTTTTCAATCTGCTGAAAAAACACTTCTCACGTTACTCTCTTGATAACGTGTCTTCCGTTTCGGGCGTATCTAAAGAAAATCTGACTAAAGTGTATGAGAACTTCGGTTCCACAGGCACCGCAACACGTGCCGGTACCATCATGTATGCACTGGGCTGGACCCAGCATACCGTTGGTGTACAGAACATCCGAAGTGCTGCAATCCTTCAGTTACTCCTTGGCAACATCGGTGTTGCCGGCGGCGGTATCAACGCACTGCGTGGTGAGCCTAACGTACAGGGTTCAACTGACCATACACTTCTCTATCATATTATTCCGGGCTACATGGCTATGCCAAAAGCCGACTGGCAGACATATGCTGAGTACAATAAAGCAAACACCCCAGTTTCCACCGATACACAGAGTGCAAACTGGTGGCAGCATAAGCCTAAGTACTTCACCAGCTTGTTGAAAGGTTGGTACGGTGACAATGCGACTGCCGACAACGGATACTGTTACGGACTGCTCCCTAAAATTGAAAAAGGCGCAGACCATTCTTACATGTACCTGTTCGACCGTATGTTCAAAAATAAAATCACCGGCGGTTTCATCATTGGCTTGAACCCAATGAACAGTGTGCCTAACTCCAACAAAGTGCGTAAAGCACTTGATAACTTGGACTGGCTGGTAACACAGGAACTTCATCATTCCGAAACCACAGATAACTGGCAACGCCCAGGCGTAGATCCTAAAACGATCAAAACTGAGGTATTCCTGCTTCCTTCTGCACACCGTGTAGAAAAAGAAGGCACAGTTACCAACTCCGGTCGTTGGATCGGCTGGCATGACAAAGCAATTGAGCCAGAAGCAGAAGCACGCTCCTTTGGTGCAGCCTTCGTACCTATGATGAACAAGGTACGCGCTCTGTACAAAAAAGAAGGCGGCAAGCTGCCGGAAGCAATCACATTGCAGAACTGGCCTGAAACATACAATGCCGAGTACTGGACCCGTATTATCAACGGTCAGTTCACTAAAGACACAGTTGTTAAAGGCAAGAAATACAAAAAAGGCCAGCAGGTTCCGTCCTTTACGGCTCTGGGTGACGATGGTTCCACCATGTCCCTTAACTGGCTCTATGCAGGCAGTTACACCGAAGAAGACGGCAACAAAGCAAAACGCCGTAACCCTAAACAGACCGACATGCAGGCAAACATTGGCCTGTACCCTAACTGGGCATGGTGTTGGCCTGTTAACCGCCGTATTCTGTACAACAGAGCTTCTGTTAACGCAGACGGTATGCCGCTCAATCCTAAGAAAGCTGTTATCAAATGGGATGGCAAAAAATGGATTGGTGATGTGCCGGATGGCGGCTGGAAGCCTATGTCCAGCGGCGAAGGCAAACATCCGTTCATTATGAGCAAACACGGACACGGTCAGATTTTCGGCCCTGGCAGAAAAGACGGCCCAATCCCTGAGCATTACGAACCAGTTGAGACTCCAATCAAGTCTCATCCTTTCTCAAAACAGCTCAGCAGTCCTGTTTACAAACATATTGAAAGTTCAATGGACAAGCTTGCTAAACCTGCTGATCCAAACTTCCCGATTGTTCTCACCACATACAGCCTTACCGAACACTGGTGTGGCGGTGGTGAAACACGAAATGTACCGAACCTGCTTGAAGCCGAACCTCAGCTGTATGTTGAGATGAGCCCAGAACTGGCTAAAGAAAAAGGCATTGCAAACGGCGACGGTGTTATTGTGGAAAGTATTCGCGGTAAAGTTGAAGCCATCGCGATGGTGACCGTTCGTATCCGTCCTCTGAAAGTACAGGGCAATATTGTTCACCTTGTGGGCATGCCTTTCTGCTTCGGTTGGACAACTCCAGGGACAGGCGATTCAACGAACAGACTTACTCCTTCTGTAGGTGATCCGAATACAACTATTCCTGAATACAAGGCTAGTTGCGTCAATGTCCGTAAAGCTGACAAGCTTACAGAGATTGACAGATAGATCATTACATCTGCTGCGTACGCAGTGGAATTAAAGGAGCAAGAACATGTCAAAAGCCTTCCTTATAGACACCACACGGTGCACGGCTTGTCGGGGCTGCCAGCTTGCTTGCAAAGAATGGTATGAGCTTCCGGCTAACAAAACCAAACAGGTTGGTACACACCAGAACCCACCTGATTTGAATGCAAATAACTATAAACTGGTGCGCTTCAGCGAGCATATGGACGGAGAAACCATCACTTGGAACTTCTTCCCCGACCAATGCCGCCACTGTGAAGAGCCTCCATGTCAGGGCGCTGCTGATACAGTTGAAGAAGGTGCCGTTATTAAAGATGAAGCCACAGGCGCAGTTATCTTTACAGATAAAATGAAGCAGTTCTCCGACGAAGATTTACAATACGTCAGAGAATCCTGCCCGTACGATATCCCTCGCTGGGATGCGGCAACAAAACGCCCGGGCAAATGCATTATGTGTATCGACAGAGTTCAGGCTGGCAAACTTCCGGCATGTGTCCAAGCATGTCCTACTGGCACCATGAACTTTGGCGACAGGGACGAAATGCTCGCCCTTGCAGAAAAACGCCTTGCTCAGGTCAAAAAGGATCATCCTAACGCAATGCTCGCAGATCCGGATGACGTAAGCGTCATTTACCTGCTTGCAGATGCACCGGAACGCTACCACACCCATGTGGTTGCCGAAGCTCCTGCGCCAAAATCGCGTAGACAGCTCTTTGCATCATTGCGTCCCTCTTTGACACCCGCTTCTAAATCCTAGCTGTTGACCTCAGGGGAGTGGCGAAATTCGCCACTCCCTATCTGGACAGGAGAAATACATGCAAACTGTTGCCGCCACTTCCCACAAAAAATCACTTTCCGTATCGCAAACATTGCATGCAGCGTGCGAAAAACACCCTGCGCTTACGCCGATTATCGAGCAATTTACCGCACTATATTCTGCACGAGCTGAACTTATCGAATCCCTTGCAGACAAGCTTGCAAAGGACAAAAACTGTCCTGCACCGATCATTAGCGAAGAACGCCTTCAGCAGGGGGTCCCAATTCTTTCAGATAGCGATATCGAATGGGCTGCCATTTACTATCCGAAAATCGAAGAAGCTCTGTTCGGAAATCTTGAGGCAGTCGGAACTTTGGAACCAGCAGTAGCACAGTACAAAAAAGCAATTGCAGAAGAAAAAGTTTCTATCACCTCACTGCTCCGTGCCGCACTGAACTCCAATGAGTCTGTCTTTTCTAAAAGTGCGAAGGCTGCGGACATGGAACCTGCCGCTTTGCTTTTCATCACTCAACAAATCGTAAGCTGTGTTCTTGGTGCGTATGCCATTGTACATAACGAAACATTATCAAAAATTTTCTGGCGCGAAGCATACTGCCCTGTCTGTGGATCTTTTCCAGATATGAGCGTGCTGCAACGTCCGGATGTCGACCAGTCTGAATATCTCGCCGGTGGTGGCGGTAAAAAAATGATGCATTGTTCCTGCTGTTCCCACCAGTGGCATTTCCGTCGCGGCACTTGTCCTGCCTGCAATAACGACGACGCTGGCGCCATCCACTATTTCCATATTGAAGAGCAAACAGGCGAACGTGTTGAGTACTGTAACAAATGTAATTCATACCTCAACAATATCGACTTACGAAATTCAACCGCCACTCCAGACCTTGCTGTTGCGCCAATAACCTTGATTCATCTTGATATGAAAGCAGCACAGAAGAAACTTAAACCGCTCGTTCATAGCCTTTGGAACACTTTTTAAGTTGAGTAGGACATCCTATGCAGAAACAATCATCAGCTGTCACAACAGATTCAAGCTCAGCAGTCCAACAAATGTTGACCCGCACTATTCTGCGGTATCGAGAGCAAAAGTCGCATCCTTCAGATGATCAAATTCTGGTAGAATTTCCCCTTGTCATCACGCTGAATGCAATCCCTATTGCCACGCTTGAATGTACACCGGGGAATGAAGTAGCACTTGCACTGGGCTTTTGTATTACAGAACAGCTCATTTCAACCACGGAGCAAGTGCAACTGCTACATCACAAGAGTTCACCGGAAGAGGCTGAAGTCGCCCTTTCCATAAAGGGCGGCAAAGAGCGTGTGTACCAGATTCTGCAACACAAAGGCGTTCGCGTCAGCAGCTCTTGTTACGGCAGTGGTGCACATGGTGCTTCCACTCGCTTCCCTGACGTAGGAAACGACTTTGCGCTTTCTCCTTCACAGGTTCACTCGCTGCAAAAAGAATCCGAAGCATGTCAGGCTCTGTTCAGTAGCACAGGGGCAACACACTTCTGCGCCCTGTACGACACGAATCTTTCTCTCATCGCATATAGCGAGGATGTGGGACGGCATAATGCTCTGGACAAATCCATCGGGCAAACTATGCAGTCCGGCTGTATCGAAGATATCCGGCTTATCCTTCTATCCTCACGGGTAAGTCACGAAATGCTGCGCAAATCTGCCGCAGTAAACGCGCAGGTTATTGCCGGATTCTCCGCCGTAACCAGCTCTGCAATCCATCTGGCTGAACAGACCAACAGAACGCTTCTAGGTTTTGTTCGTAACGGTAGAATGAACATTTATTCCCATAGCGAGCGGCTTGGGCTCTCATCACCAAGCCCGCAAATGCTGCCCGAAACAGCCTCTGTTAACTACGTCCTGTAATTATTCCCAACACATTGATTATTGGAGCAATATAATGTCTCAAGCTCACGACCTTCAACCTGCTTTTAAAAACATAGGTAGTCATACCTTTGATCAATTTATAGACATGGCAACGCTCTTTCACAACTATCCTGCACCAGGTTTGCTCATTGGTGGTTACATGGTGGAAGAAGCCCGAAAACATATGCCTGAAGGCACGTTGTACGAAGCTATTTCGGAAACCACATGGTGTCTGCCGGATGCAATTCAAATGCTCACTCCCTGCACCATAGGTAACGGATGGATGAATGTTCTGAATCTTGGTCGATACGCCATGAGCTTGTATGACAAACACACCGGCGAAGGTGTGCGTGTGTGGCTGGACATTACAAAGATTCCAGAAGACTCAGAGATTCTCGTATGGCTGATGAAAGAAAAGCCTAAACAGGAACAGGATTCAGACAGACTGCGAAAAGAAATTGGCTGCTACGGTGCAGACATTCTTTCCACAATACCAATCTCCGTTCCAAAGCCTAAGCTTATTAAACGCAGCAAAGGCAGCATCATTCCATGCTCTGCCTGCGGTGAACCATATCCTTCTTCTCACGGTGCACTGTGCCGAGCCTGTCAGGGTGAGTCTCCATATGCAGGTCACACAACTCTTTCTGTTCCGTCAGAAATTGTTTTCCCAGTACCGAAAGCACTAAAAACCGTACCTGCCGACACAGCACTGGGCAAAGACGTTGTGCATGACATGACAAGTATTCTCCCCGGCACCAGCAAAGGCGCAGCATTTAAACGCGGCGATACGTTTGGCGCAGGTGATTTATGCAGATTACAGCAAATGGGAAAAAACAATGTCTATGTTGCAGATGCAGACGTGGGCAAAGAATGGGTGCATGAAGACGACTGTGCCAATGCATTTGCCACCGCCATGTGTGGAACAGGTGTGAGCACACAAGGTGAGCCGCACGAAGGAAAAGTAACACTTGTGGCAGAACTTGACGGTTTGCTGAGAGTAAACGCAGACGCCATGAAACGGTTCAACATGTGTTCCGGTGTAATGGCTGCATCACGTAATGGAAACACCATAGTCCGCAAAGGTACAGAGATCGGCGGAACCCGTGCTATTCCTCTATATCTGCAACGCCTCCAGTTTGAACAAGCCTTGCATTCCTTGCAGGAAACTCCGCTTTTTGAAGTACGTCCTCTTATGACAGCTCGAGCCGGTCTTTTAATCACCGGTGATGAAGTGTTCAACGGCGTTATCGAAGACAAATTTCACAGCATCATTCATAAAAAGCTGCTCGGTCTCGGCGGCGATATTCACCGCTCAAAGATTGTTCCGGATAACCGCACCGCAATCAGCGATGCCGCACAGGAATTTGTTCAGGCTGGCTGTAACATCATAATTACAACAGCTGGACTTTCTGTAGATCCTGACGATGTGACACGACAGGGACTGCTTGATGCCGGAGCGCATAATCTGCTCTACGGCGCACCAATTCTTCCCGGTGCAATGACTCTCGTGGGCAAGATAGGTTCAATCCCGTTGCTAGGGGTTCCGGCATGTGCGTTATTCTTTAAACACACCAGCCTAGACCTTATTCTTCCACGTCTCTTAGCCGGAGTACAAATTACAAGAGAAGAACTTGCTTCCATGGGCGAAGGCGGTATGTGCCTTAACTGCGCAAACTGCTCCTTCCCTAAGTGCCCATTTGGAAAATAATTATACATAATGCGCTATGCATATCGTATGGCAAGGTATTCGAACGGCATATCGAAACCCCCTACCCACTGAAAAGGGGCTCAGAAATCTGAGCCCCTTTGTCATTGAGCAAATGCCCGAATAATACCGGTGCATAGGCAGTTCAAGCAAAAGCCAATCGTACGTTACAAAGCCGAGTTACTTTGCCGTTTACTTGCTACTGCGTCAGGTAAAGCGATTTGGGGACTGTGTCTCTCCGCAGTTTGAGGGGAGCAGATAAACATACAGCAGCAACGATTGGCTAAAGTAACTAGAGCAATCTTCTAAAAACCATATGAGATATTAAGCGCAGCGCCGAATGCGTTATCAGGCTTGCTTTTACTGCCGACTCTATGACCATCTTTATCGTACAGACGAATACTGCGGTCAAAATGATACTCCGGCCCTAATGAAATCATCAGTCCATCCATAGGAATCCAATCTGCATAAATGCCGACAACACTCCCTTGAATACTTGCAAAGCCATTACGTTCAGCTGCACTATTTTTGGATAATTTATAAATTCCACCAGTCGAGGAATACTCTGTTCTTAAAATCCATTCCGGAGTTACTCTGTACTGCACAACAGTTGACGGAAAGCCAATTGCAATAAGCCAATCGTCATCTTCATACTGAATCCCTGCTACCGGAGCAAAGTTCCATCGTATAGGGTCTTTATTGACACCAGCACCCGCGTATACTTTGAAATATTCATTCACCGTGTATCCAACCATAGTCATACCAGAATACCCGAATGAGTCTGATGTAATTCTGTCCTCGTAGCCTGTGTAGGCATCAAGATCGATCATCACGAACCAGGCATCGGAAAGCTCAATAGGAATATTCATGCCAAAAGAAAGGGTATTTAAACTCTTCCATGGGTCTTTGGACTTATCCCTACCGAACTTAAGTTTTTCAGTATCATTCCAATCAAATTGGGAATTCTGATATTGCATCCTGAAAAAACCGCCTGTCACACCAATTTCATAGTTTTGCTGAGAAAATGATGCACCAGAGTTATTGAAATCAGCTTCAGATATGAATCCCCCGAATGCTACAACCTCAACAGGAATCCCTTCTTCTATTTCTTCACAACTTTCATCAAGACCATACTCCAATGTTGTATCAGCAGCGAAAGTTGTTCCTACTGAAAATAACAACAGCATTGTCATCATAAGATAGCAGGTCACTATTCTTCTTTTTACACCTTGAACATACATACCGTGCCTCCTCAGTTCACTATAAATAGATATGTAATTTTTACTGAGGGTAATTTATCAATAAATACGTTACGGTATGGTTATGAAAAAAGACTATTACGTAAAAAAAAGAGACTGCCACTCTAACAACACATAAAAGTTCGTTTCAACATCCCGACAGCACAATACGGCAGAATATTGCACACTCTCTGTAATCAGCTAGTACTGCATTCTGTATGATACAAATGTTCACAAACATTTCAAACCTACTACCTACTGCCTACTGCCTACTTCCTACTGCCTACTGCCTACTGCCTACTGCCTACTGCCTACTGCCTACACTACTTTTTGTATTATCCTTTGATCACAAGATATAACTTCGCAATGTCAAAAAAAAAGCACTCATTAACCACCTGTTAACGAGCTTACTGCTATTTTCCATCTGTCATACACACAAGCCATCGCACGGTGCGTAAGTCTTGTAATATTACGTACTATTGTATTTTTTCTCACAAAAAGCATTTTTTGATATGAACAATTCTCTTCACCAAAAGCTCACAATATTCATCCTCAGTCTGTCTTTTCTCACGCTTGCAGGGTGCGCTTCACGAATGGACATTCCAGCCAGACAAGACGCGCTCGCAAAACAGTTTCCTGCAACATGGAAAGAACCTTTTACTGCGGTAGGTACAGCTGCTCATCTGGAAGAACTCACCAACAATGAGAACCTCAAAACACTCGTCCAGGAAGCACTCAACGCTAATCCCAATATTCTTGCCACGGCATACAGACTGAAAGCCTCCGGGCTGCTGCTTAGCGTGACGTCTTCTGCTTATATGCCTTCTGTATCTCTGGAAGGCTCTGGAACACGAAGCAATGCATCCGGCAACGAAGCAGACTCATACTCTTCCTCAATGAATGTGCGCTGGGAAATAGATTTATGGGGGCGGCTGGCAGAGCTGTACAAAGCAGACGAACTCGGTGTTGCCGCGAAAAGAGAAGATTACATTGCAGCGCGCAATGCACTCGTTGCCCGTGTCATGCAGGCATGGATAGACCTTTCATCACGAAACTTTGCGGTAGAAATTCAACGCCGCCGCATTGAAGCACTTAAAAATGCTGAAGACATCGTTCTTGATAGATACAGCACAGGCATCGGCAAACCGGAAGACCTTGCAACAGCAAAGACCGATACAGAAGCCGCACGACAGGTGCTCGTAGCAAATGTACTCGAAGTCTCTAAATCAAAAAGAACCATGGAAATACTTCTCGGTCGGTATCCTTCCGGACTTGTCCGCGGAGAAGCTGCTTTGCCAACCATGACCGCGCCAATTGTTGCCCTTCCGTCGTCCGTACTCACAAACAGGCCGGACATCAAAGCGGCATGGTTGCGAATACAACAGGCGGACACAAATGTTTCTGCATCAAATAAAGCAATGCTCCCAACATTCACGCTTTCTGCCGACATGGGGTATTCGTCCAACGGCTTCAACGCCATTGGTACCGGCCCATCCGTTTGGAATCTTGTCGGCTCCCTCAGTCAGCCTCTTTTCATGGGGGGAAAACTCAAAGATACAGCCGCTGCTAATTCTGAAGAAAGCAAAGCTGTGTGGGAAGAGTATCGGCAAGTGGTGCTCAACGCTGCATTGGAAGTGGAAAATGCTCTGGAAAATGAAACCAGCCTTGAAAAACAGGAACAGTTTCTTAAGTCATCGCTTCAATACGCACGGGAAAGCCGCATCAACTATGAGCAGCAATATCGGGAAGGCTTAACAGACATACTCAATTTACTGACCGCAAAAAATAACGAGCTAAACACCGAGGCAGAACTTCTCGCCATCCGAACCTCCCGCACAGCAAACCGTATAACCCTTGCCGTAGCTGTGGGACTCAACAGCGAACAGAATGCCCCGACCCTACCGGCAGCGAAAAGCAGCACTAAGGATACAAGCCATGAAAAATAAAAATTACCATCTCATTTTAAGCTCGGTAATCTTAACAATTACCGTCGCATCATGTTTCTGGCTTGTTTCAACTCCGGTGGAACCAATATTAGCGGAAGAAGAAAGCATTCCGCATCCTGTTTCCGTTGTACAAATAAATCCATCTGCACACACCGCATCTGTCATTGCATACGGACAAGTGGCACCCTACAGAAAAACGGATATTGTTTCCGCGGTGTCCGGTCGATTGGTTCAACGTAGTGACGTATTTGATAAAGGTATGCTCGTTGCCAAAGGCGAACTTCTCGCGACTGTTGAAGACGTTGCATACCGCTCTGCCGTGTCCACGCAGCAAAAAGAAGTAGCAGATGCGAATCTCGAATTTCTACAGGAAGAACGCCGCGCATTGCAGGCAAAAAAAGACTGGGAACGAATGGGAAACAGCAAAACGCCTGCTTCTTCTCTGGTTTTGCATAAACCGCAACTTGATGCCGCAAAGGCTCGGGTCTACGCCGCAAAGGCATCCCTTGCTAAATCACGAAATGATCTCAAAAACACACGCATTGTTGCGCCATATGATGCAGCCGTCATCAGTCGAAAAGTTGCTATAGGCTCCTTTGTCTCCGAAGGTACTGTTATCGGAACCCTGTACGGAACAGGTCAACTTGATGTCCAGATTCCATTAACAGAAGCTCAATACAACCTACTGCCTTTGCAGGGGATCTCGCATAACGCAGTTTGGAACGAAATTCCCGTGAAGCTGACATCCGTCACAACTCCCGACCAACAGTGGAAAGGACGACTCGCTGCCGTGGACTTGCAAATCTCCAAAGCCACACGTCAACGTATCGCCATCGTCCGTATTTCCAGCCCGTTAACAAGCAATACGCCTCTATTACCGGGTTCCTTTATCAAAGCGGAAATTTCCGGGATTTCGCTTGATAACGTTTTCGCCATTCCTGAAAGTTCGCTTACCCAGAACGGCAATCTCTGGTTCGTCGACACCGCTAACACTCTGCAAAAAATTAAAGCAGACATCAAATTCCGTAAGCAGGGGACGATCTATGCCCGTCTCCCGTTTGCGCACCAGAACAATGTATCTATGAATGTTGTGCTTAAGCCGCTTGGCACCTACCTCCCCGGTACCGCCGTCGCTCCGGTTACTGCTGAGGTAGCATATGAATAAAACACCACATTCAGGAATTATTGCGTGGTTTGTCCACAATCCTGTGGCAGCAAACCTGCTTGCTATCCTCATTATTATCGGCGGCTGTGTTGTCGGTTTCAATCGTCCCAAGCAGGCATTTCCGCCCTTTCCGCCAAAGCTTGTTACTATCTCTGTAGTCTACAACAGCAGCTCGGCAGAATCCGTAGAAAAAGGAGTCACAATAAAGATTGAGGAGGCTCTTACAGGGATTAACGGAATTAAAGAAATCACCAGCACATCCAGTCGTGACAGCTCCACCGTGCTTGTTGAAAAAAATGCTGATTACTCCCTTACCACCCTCATGCGTGACATTAAAAGTAAGGTCGATGCCATAGACACACTTCCCGCCAGAGCAGAACGCCCTGTTATCTCGCAGGAAGAGTGGAACGAGCACATTCTTTACATCCATCTTTTTGGTGACGCCCGTCAGCAAACGCTACAAACACTGGCAGATTCCATACGCCGGAAACTGCTGCTGCAACCAAACATCGGCAAGGTGAACTACATAGGCAGACGCACCAAAGAAATTTCCATTGAAGTCAATGAAGGGATGCTGCAAGCATGCGGGCTGACACTACAGGATGTCTCGCAACGCATTCAAAATGAATCAGTTATCGACTCCGGCGGCGAGCTTAAAACAGATCTCACAACCATTACCCTGCGTGCTGACAATCAGGCATACGGGGAAGAGCAATTTCGCTCCATCCCCTTACGCACCAATGCAAACGGTGCTGTAATTACGCTTGGGGATATAGCAACAATTAGCTCTGGTTATGAAGAGGAAACTGTCCTCAATAGATTTCAAGGTGCCCCATCCATAGGCTTAGAGCTTGTGGACGTTGGTGGAAAAGATATCACGGCAGCCTCGGCAGATGCAATGGAGGTGGTGGAATCCGTCAAAAGCTCCGGCTTACTCCCGCAGAACATTTCCATCGCCACATGGAGCGATCAGAGTAAATACATTAACAGCAGAGTTTCTCTGCTTATTTCCAACGGTCTTATGGGCATGGTGCTCATCGTTATTGTATTGTCTCTCTTTCTTAATCTGCGGCTTGCACTTTGGGTTTCATGCGGCATCCCTGTATCTATCGCCGGAGCATTACTGCTCATGGGAGAAAACGCGTTCAACTTTTCAATCAATGAACTTACGTCATTCGGGTTCATTGTTGCACTTGGGATTTTGGTAGATGATGCCATTGTTATTGGCGAAAACATCTACACCGTACGTGGCACAATGGATGATCCTGTTGCCGCAACCATTGCCGGTGCATCAGAGGTGGCAACTCCGGCAACCTTCGGCGTTCTCACCACTGTAGCAGCGTTTCTTCCGCTGGCATTCATTAAAGGTGAATTTGGGCAAATCTTCGGACAATTTGCCATCGTCGTTATCTGCTGCCTCATGTTTTCGCTCATTGAATCAAAGTTTATTTTGCCATCTCATTTGGCCAGAACTCGATTAACCAGCAGCGGCAAATACCCACGCATCTCACGCCCTCTTGCATATGCACAGCAATGGGTTACCCGCTTGCTTGAAACCTTTAAAGAACGTTTTTACAGTCCTGCGTTGCGTCGTGTTTTAAAAGCTCCCGGTCTCACGCTGTTAAGCTTTTCCTGCATACTCATTTGCCTTTTTGCGCTCATGATAAGCGGCCGTGTGCGAACCGTATTTTTTCCTAACATCACAGGCAACATTATCACAGTAACTGTCGAGATGGATCAAGAAGCAGGTAAGCGGCTTACCCTACAAAACGCACATAAGGTTGAGTCAGCCCTCTATACAACCTCTGCTACGCTGCAAAAAGAATACGGTTTAAACCAACCGCCGATACTCAATGTGCAAACAGATGTCACAAGCTCTACAGGGTTTGCAGTCACCGCGCAGCTTAATCAACAACAGAGCAACAATGTTCCAACTGAAACATTAGTAGCCCGCTGGAAAAATACTGTAGGTAGCATGGAGGGAACAGACACCGTAAACTTTGATGCGAATACTTCTACCATGAAGAATATTTATATTGAAATTAACGGAGCAGCGCCGGATACTCTTGCCGTTGTTACAAAGAAAATTGCAGACAAACTTGGTGAATATGCTGGCGTCTACAATATCCGCGACAACCTGAAAACTGGGCAGCCACAACTCCGATTATTCATCAAACCGGATGCACGAAGCTTGGGAGTTACGCTTGACGACTTGGTGTCTCAGCTTCGGGGCGGATTTCAGGGGTATGAGGTACAGCGTTTCCAGCAAGGGCAGGATGATGTAAAAGTTCAAGTTCGCTATCCCGCTGCTGAACGAAAACATTTTGAAGACTTGCGTAGAGCGCGTATTCGAACAGCCAACGGTTCGCTGGTTCCACTTGAAGTTGTAGCAGATATTATTCCCGGATACGCCCCTGTTGAAATCAACAGGTCAAACGGCGGGCGTGTTGCAGATATTTTTGCATCAACTAACAAAAACATTACCTCTCCGGGCAAAGTAGTTAAAGACTTAGAAGCCAACTTGTTCCCGGAACTACGGGAACAGTATCCGGAAATTACGTTTTATCTTGCCGGCGAAGCACAGGATGAAGCAGAAGCAACAGGCTCACTATGGGGCGCGTTTATGATTACACTTATCATGATCTACACCCTGATCGCCATCCCGTTGAAGTCATACACCAAACCGTTAATTATTATGGCAGCAATTCCTTTTGGCTTTATCGGCGCTATCGGCGGGCACATGATACTCGGCTATCCTATCAGCATACTCTCGCTCTTCGGCGTGTTGGCATTATGCGGTGTAGTTGTTAATGACAGCCTGTTACTGGTAACAGAATATTCAACGCAAAGAGCAAACGGTTTATCGCTTGATGAGGCGCTCGTCAGGGCATCCTGCAAACGCATGCGTTCTATTTTATTAACGTCCATCACAACATTTATCGGGCTTGTTCCACTACTGCTTGAGACTTCGGAACAAGCTCAATACATTATTCCGGCAGCAATCTCCATGGCGTATGGTATACTCTTCGCTACAGCCATTACGCTTCTTTTGGTTCCTGCATTAATTCGTTTTTCACACAATACACAGGTTGCACTCACCGAACTCTGGACTGATTCATCATACCAGCCCGATCGAGCCGCACATGAATAGCAACACTACAATAATGACCGAGACCGGAAGGCACAGCAAAAGCTATGCTTCACATGCCATGAAATCTGGAGGAGTTTATGATGAATCTGCACGTATTACTTGTTGAAGATGATTACGATCTTGCTGCCTCACTTGTGGAGTATCTGGAGCTGGAAAATATTACCTGCGACCATGCTGCAAACGGGCTTCACGGCTTGGAGCTCACGCAACAAAATCAGTACGACGTACTTCTTCTTGATGTCATGATGCCAAAAATGGATGGATTGTCTCTGTGCGACACACTTCGCAAAGACGGTGTGGATACACCGGTACTCATGCTGACAGCGCGTGACACGCTCGACGACAAAATTGCTGGATTCAATGTGGGCACAGATGACTATCTGATTAAGCCTTTTGCTCTGAAAGAACTGCTTGTTCGCATCCGCGCTTTGGCAAAACGTCGCAGCAGTCAGTCTCGAAAGTACACGGTTGCAGATCTGGAACTGGATACCCAAGCTGTGATCGCCCGAAGAGGCGGTAAGACACTTGTGCTTACGCCGACAGAATGGAAACTACTTTTGGAACTAACCCGTCACAGCCCTCAGGTTGTAACACGCGAGCAACTCATGCGAGCCGTATGGGGTGATGACACACCGGAAAGTAATACGTTGAAAGTGCATATGCATAAGCTGCGGCAAAAAGTTGATAAACCATTTAAAACAGCACTAATTACAACACTTCCCCGACACGGGTTTGTATTGAGAAATGACGATGAGAAAAACTCCTAGCCTTCGGCGGACTATTATTTACACAGTGTTTTTTTTCGGGCTCATTATTATTCTGGGCTACACATCACTGTTGATTGACTTTGGAGACCGTGGTCTGGATTTAGCTGTCGAAGTTCGCTTGGATATGGAACTGCAGGCATACTCAAAGCAGTATGCTATAAATCCAGACACCCCATTACCTGAATACACAAATTTTAAAACTTATTTAGGGTACGCTGACCTTCCGCAAGCAATACGGAATGCGATGCCCGAAAGCGACTTTTCCTCTAAAACGATGGATGTTTTTGATCCCTTTGAGGAAGATATAATGCAGTTTATTTATCCGTGGCAACGACCGGATAATAAATGGGTATACTTTATTTTCACAGTGCATTTTAACGATGCCACAGATCGGGTACTGCAAGATCTTGATAATATGCTCTCGTTTATCGGGCAGACAGGGCTTACGGTACTTACTATCATCGTCGTTCTCATGCTCGCATTTTTGCATCGCATATCCCGATCTATTGATGAATTGCGAAAATGGGCAAACAGCTTAGAGCCTAAGACGTTAGAACAGCAGAAAAAGTCATTCAAATACAAAGAATTAAATCAACTTGCTGATCTTTTTTACAACAACACAAAACGTATCGCCTCCGGTGTGGAACGTGAGCAACGATTCCTGGAAAACGCAAGCCACGAGCTTCGCACTCCGATTGCGATATTACAAAGCAATCTTGAGTTACTTGAATACAAGGGGCTAAACACTGATCCGCGGTTTGCTGCGTCCTTTATCCGCATGACCAACTCAGTACATAACATGCACCACTTAACCACAACCTTACTGTGGGCAAGCAGAAAAGAAAGTGCACCGCCTCTTACTGCTGAGATTAATCTTGAGAAATTAATCGAAGATCTCATTGCAGAGAACAATTATCTGCTCAGAGATAAGCCTGTGACTGTGTCAAAATTACTCTCAAATAAAACCATCATAGCCTCAAAGCATGTACTGCGTATTATCCTCGGAAATATTATCCGTAACGCATTCCAACATACATTTGAGGGTGAAATCAGCATCCACAACACGGCAGATACCTTTGCGGTATTCAACAGCAAGTCGTCTGAAGGCGAAGTTACCGATGCTGAAAGCTACGGGCTTGGCATCATGCTCATTGAGCAACTTGTTGAAAAAATGGGCTGGGATATCACCTTTGAAGATTCTGATGCGTTCTTCTCCGTAACGTTACTGATGGATGGAACTTTGCCTGAAAATACTAAAGCGGATTCTGCATAGAAATACTCACATTCTGGACTCGCTGAATATAAAAAAACGCCCTTGCGAGCACTCGCAGGGGCGTTTCATTTTGTAAGATACCACGCTTAAAACGTGATTATATGCAGATAAATATCTCTTTTTGTCGCAAAGTACTACCTTTCAGGTTCAAAATGCACGTAAGTAAATTTTAGATGTTATTTATTTTCAGATAGGTATGTTAAAAAGTTATCTGAAAAGATAAAGTCTGACTTTATCTTTTTTCCATCCTCATTTCATTCCAAACACCCAGTCAGCACTGCATATTCAACCAGACTAGCTCAATCTGGCATCACGTATAAGCTTTTCCTGAGAGCCCATAGCTGACTTCATGCCAGACACGTGCACATACATTTTCTCAAATGCAAGCTGAGGGTTACGTGCTGCAATCGCGTTTAAGATATCCATATGTGCCGAGTCATCATGCACATACGGCAAGGACTCGTCCATCATCCCAGTAAACATTCGAGTAAAGGTCATGAAACTGCGGATAGAAATATCATAAAACGGGTTACCGCTTAGCTGTCCGAGCAAAATATGAAATTCAATATTATGCTCAACGCGCTTCATTCTGTCTTTTTCATTCGACACCAACTCATTTAAGTCAGTCAATTGCTGTAAATCCATTGATGATGCCCGCAGAGTCGCCAACCGTGTGGCTTCAGGCTCGATAAGAAGACGTGCAGAAAGCAGATCATCCACCTTCATCTTACCCATCAGAACCAGATCACTGAACAATGCACCCATGGCGCTGGACTCTAAGATGTTTTTTACAAACGTCCCGCCATTCTTTCCACGCTTAGACTCCAAGTATCCTTGTGTCTTAAGAATACCCAGCGCCTCGCGAATCATGGCACGGCTTACGCCGAACTGTTGCGCCAGCATCTCTTCTCTTGGGAGCACATCACCCGGAACATACTGTTGTAGCAGGATTTCTCGCTTCAGCGTTGCAACTACGTCCTCACAACGGCTGCTCGAGCGCATAGTATCTGTATTCATAGTATGTTGAGGCATCAATCACTCCTGTCAAAATTTTCATTATCTTTGACAAATACCGTAAAACCCACTTTCTGTCGATTTCAATTGTCAGTCTTTTACGACAATTTTAGTCCGAATTGTTGCCATTCCTACGCATAAAAGCAATCAAAACAAAACATATAGCAATGTCGAAATTAACAATTTTAGCCAAAACACCTTATAAAATAATGATATAGAGACATATCTTTTTTCATAAACCCCATTGACATAAAGTCAGACTTTTAATAATTCCAAAGAAAACAACGTCACAGATGATTGTAACAACTTTTCGAGAGACACGCCCATTTCAAGGAGAATTAACGATGAACCCAGTTAAGAAACTTTGTACGCAAGAGTCAGGCGAAGCTGCCGTTCTGCAGGGCAACATGGCCTTTGCAGTCGGCTGTGTCCGCACCGGCATCCATGCAGTTGATGGATATCCGGGAACTCCAAGTACCGAAGTTATCGATAAAGGACTCAGCAACGTACAGGATATGATCTCTGTAGGCTGGTCCATTAGTGAAGCCACCGCTGTTTCCGTAGGCTATGGCCACTCTCTCGCGGGACAGGACTGTGTTGTCACCATGAAAATCCCCGGCCTCTTTCAGGCAGGTGATCCATTCAGCAGCTCTGCATTTTTCAACGAAGACCGCGGCGCGCTTGTTTACTACCTCGCGTCAGACTTCACACCAAGCTCCACACAGCACCTCGTTGATCCCCGCCCATTTATCAAAAGCTGTTTTGTCCCTATTTTTGAACCGCGCAACCATCAGGAACTGCACGAAGCTTCTGAAATCGCAGCCGACATCAGTCGCCAGTTCAAAACTCCTGTTGTAATTCTCGCCAACGGCACTCTCTGTCACAGTGAAGGCTTGGTACATCTTTCAGACGTCAAAACACGCGACCGTGTTGAACTTACCGTTCCTCTTAAAAAATTCAACACACTCCCTGTTGTCGCACGCGGAAACTACAATACCGTTGTCACTGAGCGCATGCCCGCACTTACAGAAATGGTTGAAAATTCCCCGCTCAACAAATGGGAAAAAGGCGCTGGGAAAGTCGGTGTTATCACCTACGGAATCAACGAAATGATGGTGAAGGAAGTTAAAGAGTCTCTCGGCGAAGACATAGACATCCTTTCCCTCGGCTTCACATTCCCGCTCCCTATGAATCTCATCCGCAAATTTTACGATTCAATCGACGGCGACGTGTATGTCATTGAAGACGGCTACCGTTTTGTTCAGGAAGAAATTGAACGCAACGGACTAGCCATTCACGGCAAAGACGCAATCGAAACGTTGACAGAATGGACACCAGCTCAGGTTGCGGGCCGCCTTGGATACTCCCTTGAATCACCCGCTTCAAATGAGGTTGCCCCCCTGAGCCGTCCGCCAATGATCTGTGCAGGCTGCCCTTACCGACTCTTTGGCGAAACCGTTCGTCAGATGAAAAAGAAAGGCAAACTGGAAACATGTTTTGGCGACATCGGCTGTAACACTCTTCTGTACTTTATGGATGCTGTAGACACCAACGTGGCTATGGGCACAGGTGAATCCAACCGTGCAGGCTATGTTCTGGCTAATCCGGAGAAAGCATCAAAATGTCTCAGCCTACTTGGCGACGGCACAGAATGCCACAGCGGCATGGACAGCACCAGAAACACTATTTTCCGCCATATTCCTGGTGTAAAAGTTGTGTTGGATAACAACTGGACAGCCATGACAGGCGGTCAGCCTGGCCCGACATCTCCTGTAAACCTTGCAGGCCAGACCAATACATTTGATCTTCAGTCATCCCTTGCTGCCCACGGCGCGAAAGTTGTGGAAGTAAGCGGCTATGACCGTAAAGGAATCAAAAAAGCGCTAACAGGCGCACTCGCTGATGCAGAAAACGATGTATTCACCACACTGGTAATAACCGGTGTCTGTATCCGCAAAATGCCTAAATCTTCTTACGGCACCCAGATGACAGTAGATGCAGACATCTGTAAACGCTGCGGACTCTGTCAGATCTGTCCGGGTATTCAGGCAGACAAAGACGGGCTTCCATCATTTAATAACATGTGTACCGGCTGTGTAAGCCAGTCCGCCGCATGTGCGCAGATGTGTCCTGTTAATGCGATTACCATTGCAGAACCTTCCGAAAAAAGTGCCGCCGCCCGCGTTACACTGCCGGAAGCTCCTGAAACAATCACCGCACCGGATGCCGGTTCATTTACTCTGCCGGAAAGAGTCGCATTGGCAATCCGCGGCGTCGGTGGTCAGGGCAACCTCTTCTTCGGTCGCGTTCTCACACAGCTGGCATTCCTTGCAGGCTACGGAGATACCAACATTGTTAAAGGTGAAACTCACGGCATGGCTCAAATGGGCGGCCCTGTTATTTCTACCTTCAGCTGCGGTAACGTCTGTTCACCAGTCCTCTTACCGGGTACTGCCGACTGTCTTGTCAGCATGGAACAGAGCGAAATTCTGCGTCAGGGTTTTGTGGATATGCTCAGACCGGGCGGAACAGTGCTGTTAGCAAAAACACACGTGCTTCCATACGGCGTAGCAGAAGAAGCCTACCCTGCTCATACACAAATTATGGACACACTTGCCAACTACAACGTTGTTGAGATTGATGTTCTGGAACAGGCATTCGCTCTTGGAGATCCAAGCGGACGAATCGCAAACGTTGTAATGATCGGCGCGCTCAGCACGCTTGCTCCATTCAACGAGTTTCCTGCTGAACTATGGTTGCAGGCACTGAAAAATGTAAGCCCTAAACCTGCCATCTGGACAGCTAACCATGCTGCCTTCAGCGCAGGACGCGAATTATTCTAAATACTATCCCCAGCAGGAAGCCGGACTCCGGTTTCCCGCTGGGTACTTTTTTATATCCCACTGCGTGAACGCTTGAGAAATAGACGGGAAGGAAACACACCATGGAAGTACAAACAGACGTCTCCATAGATTTTGACGCCATAAGCGACCTGTTCAAAGCCGCACAGGACGAAAAGCGTGATTATCTGTTTGAATACGAAGTATACAACCTGCTCTCACGATCAGGTGCAGAAACACCGCCTAAATCTATCCTCATCCCTCAAGGAGCAAAGGTTTCTGACGAAGCACTGAACTCTATGCCGGGTGAAAAAGTTGTCATCAAAATTGTCTCTCCGACTATCATTCATAAGACTGAAGTCGGCGGAGTACGTGTTGTCGAAAAAGACCCTGATCGCATCCGTTCCGCGGTTCGCCGTATGCTCTACGAAGTACCGGAAAACTATGCGACCATGATCAACCTTGATCCGTCCCATGCGGCGGAAGAATACAAGGGGCTCTCAGGAGACGCACTCCTCACCGCCATTCGCCGTGACATTAAAGGCGTGCTCATGGTGCAGTTTATGCCGCCGGATTCCAGCGCATTCGGCAACGAACTCATTGTGGGCCTGCGCAATACCCGCGAGTTCGGTATGATCCTCAGCGCAGGGCTCGGCGGAACAGACACAGAGCTGTACGCAAAGCGTTTCAGAAAGGGACAGGCAATCGTAGCAGCCTCCTGTGAACTGATTGACGGTGAAAGCTTCTTTGCCCAATTCCGCAAAACCATCTCTTACCAGAAGCTTGCAGGCCTTACCCGCGGGCAACGCAGAGTGGTTACTGATGAACAGCTTATGGAATGCTTCTCCTCTTTCATTGAAATGGGTCGCAAGTATTCCTCCTCCAACCCCGAGGCTGAGTTTGTTATCGAAGAAATGGAAATCAACCCATATGCTTTCACAGACTACCTGATGGTTCCTCTTGATGGCATGTGCCGTTTCTCCCTGCCGACGACTCGTGAAAACAGCCGCCCTATCGCTAAAATAGACAATTTGTTGCATCCGAAAAAAATCGGACTCATCGGCGCATCCACCAAACGCAAAAACTTTGGTCGCATCATTCTCGACAATATTTTGGCAGAAGGATTTGCAAAAGAAGATGTGTACATCCTGCGCGAAGGTGTAGACGAAATTGAAGGCGTAAAATGCTTTCCGAATTTAGAAGCACTGCCTGAAAAACTCGACATGTTTGTTGTTGCGGTAGCAGCTGCACATGTTCCTGATCTTGTAGATGAAGTTATTCGCCTTGATGCCGCTAACAGCGTCATGCTCATTCCGGGCGGCATGGGCGAAACTGAAGAAAGTAAGGAACGCGCTGAAAACTTGATGGCTGCCATTGATGCAGTGCACGGCACTAAAGACGGCGGCCCTGTATTTATCGGCGCAAACTGCATGGGTGTTGTTTCCCATCCAGGTAACTACGACACATGGTTTATTCCGGAAGAAAAACTTCCTAAAGACCGCACTGTTCAGCATCACCGCTCTGCGCTTGTCAGCCAAAGTGGCGCATTTATGCTCCACCGTAGCAGCCAGTGCCCTGAACTGAATCCTTCCTACATGGTTTCCATGGGCAACCAGACTGACCTCACCCTTGGCGACATGGTGAAGTACTTCAAAGATGCCGATAACGTTGATGTTATTGCTGTCTATGCTGAAGGATTCAACGATCTGGATGGGCTGGAATTCTGCACAGCAGTGCGCGATGCAGTTCTGGCCGGAAAGGAAGTCGTCTTCTACAAAGCAGGCCGAACCCCTGAAGGCAAAAGCGCCACCAGCGGGCACACGGCTTCCTTAGCTGGCGACTACATGGTTTGCGAATCGTGCGTTCGACAGGCCGGTGCAATTGTAGCCCGAACCTTTACAGAATTTCAGGATTTATTCCTGCTGGCTGAAAACATGGCCAGCAAAAAAATTCAGGGTAACCGCCTCGCTGCTGTGAGTGGTGCCGGATTCGAAGCTGTGGGCATGGCCGATTCTATTCAGTCTGATGACTACCAAATGCAACTTGCAGCATTTGAGGAAGCATCACACAACCAGATCGCCAAAGTGCTCGAATCAAAAAAACTGGCCAGTCTTGTTACCATCAACAATCCGCTGGACATCAACCCATCTGCTGATGACGAAACCCATACCGTTATCGCGGACATCCTGTCCAAAGACAGTGGCGTAGATGCCGTTGTAATCGGGCTGGACCCGCTTTCCCCTAGCATGCACACCCTCGCGGACACCCCGATCTCTGCTTTCTCCATGGATGCAGAAAACGGCATTATTCCTCTCCTCACCAAAATGGCGCAGGAAAGTGAAAAGCCGGTAGTCGGTGTAATCGACGGGGGGCGCTTGTATGACCCTATGCGCGACGCTTTCAATAAAAGCGGCGTACCTGTGTTCCCAGTATGCGACCGTGCAGTTGCGGCACTGTCCTTATACATCGAAGCGCGTCTGCACGCAGACACCATTCGACTGTCTTCTTAAACACATAATTGTGGGAGCCTGATGCTCCGGCAGAGGGCTTCTGTTTTTTCAAAGCAGCATCTGCAACTGCAGTTTGTTGCTCAATATCCCATTGGTTCAAGAAACTCACTTAACATCTAGTTAGCTTGTGGAGAATAGACATGAAAGAACTGTTAACTGCTTTTGAAGAAAACACACCGGAAATCGTTTTTGAATGGAGTGACTCTGAAACAGATGCGCAGGGATGGGTTGTTATTAACTCCTTGCGTGGGGGCGCTGCTGGCGGCGGTACCCGCATGAGAAAAGGCTTGAACAAGCATGAAGTAGTTTCACTCGCAAAAACTATGGAAATTAAATTTGCCGTATCCGGCCCGCATATCGGCGGTGCAAAATCCGGCATCAACTTTGACCCGAATGATCCGCGCAAAGATGAAGTGCTCGATCGTTGGTACAAAGCTGTTATGCCACTGCTTAAAAGCTACTACGGCACCGGTGGTGACTTGAACGTGTGTGAAATTAAAGACGTAATCCCGCACACTGAAGCATACGGTTTATGGCACCCGCAAGAAGGCATTGTTAACGGCCACTTTATGCCGACTGAAGAGAAAAAAATTCAACAGATCAGTCAGCTCCGTGGCGGTGTATGTCTTCCAGTAACATCTGCAACATACTCTCCTGATCCATCCCGTGGCTATCTTGTTGCCGACTTGATCACAGGCTGGGGCGTTGCAGAATCTGTCCGTCATTTCCACGAGCTCAGTAACATTCCACTCAAAGGCAAGCGCGTAATCGTGCAGGGCTGGGGCAACGTAGGCGCAACTGCAGCATACTACCTCGCATCCCGCGGTGCACTTATCGTAGGCATTGTCGACCGCGAAGCCGGCCTTGTTGAAACAGACGGCTTAAACTTCGAACAGGTACGAGATCTTCTTCTTAACCGCACCGGCAACACTCTTGTTGCTAACAATGCTCTTTCTGCAGAAGAAACTCAGGCTAAAGTATGGAGCGTTGGTGCAGATATCTTCCTGCCTTGTGCTGCTTCCCGTCTTGTTACTAAAGAACAGCTTGAAACCATGAAAGAACATGGGCTGCAAGTTATTGCATGTGGTGCAAACGTACCGTTCCATGATGAAGACATTTTCTACGGTGCAACTGCAGAATATGCAGACAACAACTTCAGCGTTATTCCTGACTTTATTGCAAACTGCGGTATGGCACGCGCCTTTAACTACCTTATGAGCAACAAAGTTAATCTTAATGCAGGAGAAATCTTCGAAGACGTCTCCCAGACAATCTACAATGCTATGGATGAAGTGCAAAAAGCATCCACATCCAAACACAAAAAAGCTGCAACAGCCCTTGAAACAGTTTTGAAAAAATTAATGAACTAATTCCATTATTCGTGCTGTGGTAATATGAGAGTCCCTCATGTTGCCACAGCAGTCTATGGAAACATGGTGGTATATTGCAGGGCATTCCACGTTCAGGAATGAGTTAAAATGGAAGCTGCATTGGAAGATGAGTTACAGAGCCGACGCTGTAACAGCAGCGGCAAATATATTCTCCTTGGGTAAGTCGAGAATATGCCGGCTGCGCTTCTTAGCCATTTATCTCGAATGGGTTAACAACAAAATTTCTCATGCTGTTCCTTGTCACATTATTCAGCCACGCGAAACGTAACTTCATGGTGCATTGTATGTAGGTGTCATTTTCTTTTATGCATTCATAAAAGTTCTCCATTTTTTCGCCCATGAAAACAGCACATACGCTGACCTGTTTAATAGACGAGACAACTAGCCTTGAGTACACGCAAATGAACAAAATGCCCTTGTGTTTAAACAGGGACCCCGCAGGCGTGTGGTGGCTCACTGCTCAGTGCTGAACATTATTTCAGCATTGAAAATTGGAGAGTTGTATGAGTTCTAAGAACATTGGTGCGATTAGTATTGTTGCCGGTACCGCTATTGGTGCAGGTATGCTTGGCCTTCCTATGGTGATCGGAAGTCTCGGTTTCTTTACGGGCTGTCTGATTCTACTCATAATGTGGGCACTGGCTGTATATTCCGGTTTAATGCTTATTGAAATCAACCTTGAATTTGGCCCCGGCGTCAACTTCAACTTCATGACACGCGAAGTTCTGGGTCGCCCCGGACAGATCGTTGCCACAGGCAGTGTATTCTTTCTCGCCTACTGTCTTCTGGTTGCTTACATGACTGGCATGGGCAGCCTTATCTCCAGCGTAATCACCGTAGATGCACGCATTGGCTCCGCAGCCTTTGCTGTTATCAGTGCCATAATTTTCTACATCGGCACCAACGCCCTTGTATCTGCAAACAAAACCTTATTCTCTATTATGCTCGGAGCGATGGTTGTCAGCTTCGCTTGCCTTGGCGGGCAGCTCAACCTGCAAAACCTTACACTTGGTACCCCGACATCAAAAGGTTTGCTTTTTGCTCTTCCTGTACTCTTTACCTCTTTCGGCTTTCACGCATCTATCCCGAGTGTGGTAAGCTTTGTAGGTGAAAGCAAAAAATCTTTGGTTAAAATTCTGGTAATCGGCAGTACTATTCCCGGTCTCTGTTATGTTGCATGGTTAATGCTCTCGCTTGGTAGTGCTTCACCGGAGCAGCTCGCAGGCATGGCAAACGTGGATGCACTTGTTGCCCTCATCAGCGGCGGTTCCACATGGATTGGTCGAGTAGTATCTTTCTTCGCAGTACTCGCTCTTGTTACATCCTTCTTTGGTGTATCCCTTGGTCTGTTTGACCTTGTTGCTGAAACATTCAAACGAGGTAATGACAGAACCAGCCGCGCTGGAACAAGCGCACTGGTATTCCTTCCACCGCTTGCCGCATCCGTACTGGCACCGGGCAGCTTCATTGCCGCTCTGTCACATGCGGGCGCAGCACTTGCTATCATTGCCATTTTCCTCCCATGCATCATGGTATTGAAAATGCGCTCTGCCGGTAAGAATCAGGAATTCAGAGCAGTTGGCGGAAGCCCTGCTGTTTTTGCAAGCTTCCTTTTCGGTCTTGTAATTATTGCTGCAAACTACATGTAAAAATTGCGGTTAATTCCGCATACAATGTTATTAAAAAGACTCCTGCACGTAATGCAGGAGTCTTTTTTTCTGCCTAAAAAACAAGAACACTCATCAGATATTCCTACCGAAAATTCACATCATTTACACAGGAAAACTACCTCGCACGTACATAGCACTCATGTGCGTTGGCAAAGATAGATATCATTTTTCGCACACAGAAATATTACTATATTTATTCATAACTTGGAAAAATTTTATTACTACGCTCAAAAGTTTTTCTTATACAACGCCCCAGCCTTTTCTCCTCCAGTCAACTTGAGCAAAACATCAAAAAACAAGCAGCCTGAGTACAGCAAAGCACCTCTAATTACCAAGGGGAACCATATCCTATGAGTGACGAAAAAATATCGCAAACTGATTTTCAAAAGTTAATGCTGCTTCTGGCAGAAAAGCGCACGGCACATACCACATTACGTTCCGGCATTGCTCTTTGCGCCTTTTCCATGACAATCATTTCTTTCATTCTTCTTATGGCATCTCGCGTAACCAGTAACTTGGAAGGAATTGTGTTCACAATTCTCGGTGCTGGTAGTGTGCTCATGCTAACTCTTGGGGTCTACTTTATCCGCAGGGGCTTCACTCGTATGCAATTCCATGACACTCTTATAAACCAAATTCTCCATTCTAACTCTGAAGCAAGTTATCTTTTTTACCATACAAGAAAAAGAAACAACGCACACAAAAGAGAAATAACAATGCATCATGACGTCGTCTTCCATTTTGATAACGGCAATAAAGAATTGGATGTTACAATCAGCAACATAAAAAATTATTTTGAAGAACTTTCAGGCCAAAAATTTACTGCTTGTCTTGTGGTAAATGGCTCCGGCATCAAATTATTAGAAAAAAATGATCCCTACGCTCAAAAATTGACTGAACTTGCAGATCTTGGTTTGGAAATAAAAGTTTGCCGAAATGCTATGAACCATTTTCAAATTAAACCTGAGTGGCTATTACCAGTCGGAAAAATTATTCCGGCAGGATTACTGGAAATAATTGACCTTCAGCACAAAGGTTATGCATACATCAAACTATAACATGCACACCTTTATAAAGTCATTGCCTTACGTATTGTCAAAAAGGTCTCGCACACAAAAAGACGGATTTAAACAGCCCGTTCGTGGTTCATTTTTGTAAAGAAAAAGCTCCTATATTTTATACAGGAGCTTTTAGAATAACAAAAAATCTTATTGTGTTTCCAGCGGTGCAACATTTTTCGCAAAAAAGAAAACGCAGGCGGAGTAGAAGTTTCGCCTTTATTCAAAATTTTGCTCGGTAGTTTGTGCAAGAATTAACTTAAATAGTAACAGATTGAGAATTCCAGCTTCTTCTTTTACAAGGTTTAACATGCAACACTCTCTCTCGATAAAATCTATGCTCATGCCTTTTGAAGTTTCTCAAGACACAGTTCAGGAAAATGAAACCGGGATGTGGTATTGGGAGCCGTTAGCTGATTCTTTATATTACAGTGAATCATACCTTGCCTGCTTAGGCTACGCAGAAAGTGAAGTCCCCACATCAATATCAGATTGGAAGAACATCATCCATGAAGACGATGTTGAAATCATTCAAGATCTTTTAAAAAACTACATTCATTCCGCAAAGTGTGGAAACAGATACGAACATCCACTTCGTATTCGCCGAAAAAACGGTACGTATTCTTCGGTGGTAGTCCATGGATATATTCTTCATCGTAATGCCGAACAGAAAGCCACCATGATCAGCGGTTTCCATATCAACAGCGAGCGCGTCACTGCTATCGATCATGAACAACAACGCATGAAATTTGCTTTGCAGGCAGCAGAAGACGGTATCTGGGATTGGAACGCCGAAACAAATCACGTTTACTATAGCCATAAGTACATTGCTATGGGGGGCTATACTGAAGACGAGTTCCCGCCCACAGCAGACTCCTGGGCATCACGGGTTCACCCAGATGACTACGAAAGTACCGTGTCCATGCAGTTAAAAATCATTAATAGCCCCGAGCACGGTGACAGCTTTGAATGCGTTTACCGCTTTCTTCATAAGAATGGATTCTGGATATGGATTCTTGGGAAAGGAGTTGTAACCAGCAGGACTGCTGAAGGAAAAGCACGTCGAGTTACCGGGGTTCATATCGACATTAACGAATTGCAAAACGCTAAAGAAAAACTCATTAAAACGTTAAAGAAAGACACACTGACAGCAGTCTACAGTCGATATTCTTTCGAGCAAAAACTCAAAACCATAACGTCTGACGATTATCCTATAAGTCTTATTTATGTGGATGCTGACGGGCTTAAAATCGTTAACGATCTACTTGGACATACATTTGGGGATGAATACTTACGGAAAATCTCTTCCATGCTCGCCACATACACTCGTGATCGTGACAGTATATACCGCATCGGCGGAGATGAATTTGTCATACTGCTTCCGAACACAGGATATAACAACGCCAATGAAGCATTGTTTCGTTTAAAGACCAAAGTTGAAGAGCAAAACAGTATTGATGGCTCGCCATTTGTGTCCTTCGGTGTATCAACAGCTATGTTCCCTGATGAACTTTGCACACTGGCTTCTAACGCTGACAGCCATATGTACCAAAACAAACGAATCACCCAAGAAAAAAGGCACGAGCTAATTCGTCAGCATTGCTTAAATATTATCAACACAACAAGCAGCGAAGACACTAAAGCTTCGTAGCCCCAGAAGGCATAATTGCCACGCAAAGCTCCCTTCCCCCCTTCTGAAGTAAATATTCACTCACACAAATTTTTCTTCTAAATACTGCACAGCCCTTCCTTCCAAAAGCCCTGCTTACGAATTCTTCCATCACGTACTTTTTTAGTTCAAAGCACCACACGAATCACTCGCATACCTCTTTTGTAAATCGCCTATTCTCGTGTCCATTCAAATGCGTCGCAACATCCAGATACAAAACACTATACTGAAAATAATTCATCCTAAAAACTCAGCGAGCTATCTTCTGTGCAAAAGTTTTTTGGCACAGGAGGCGTATGAAAAACTTATTTTGTCTTTCTACTCTGTTACTTCTAAGTATCCTAATCATAACGCCAGTTGCTGCTATAGAAATTAACGCACGGGGATCATTATGGAATGTTACGCAGTTATTAGAACATAAAAATTTTCAGGAGGATGACGAAACAAACGGCTTCACAGTACAACAAAGATTTAGATCCCAGATAGAAATTCTTGCTACCGAAATGCTTTCAGGCGTGGCTTACTTTGAAGTCAACCACAGATGGGGACAATATCCGGACAACAACGCCGGTCGATATGCCGGAGGAAACATTAGTACAGACGGCGTTGGAGTAATGACTAAACGTCTTTTTTTGCACATTGATGTCCCTCACTTCCCATTATCTATTAATGCTGGCCTGATTGGACTGACCTACCCGGGTGCTGTTGCAGGGTCTGTCATTTTTGATGATGATGTTGCCGGTATTGTTGCATCCTACGCTCATTCCGAAAAATTCAGCGCTGCTTTGAGCTGGCTTCGTCCCTTTGATGTAGATACCACTGACAACCTGCCAGTTTCGTCACACAACAAAATGGACATGTTCCTTCTTTCTCTCTACTTTGCCCCGGAAAATATGAATTTCAACACATACGTTGCGTACACAGCTCTTGGCGAAAACGTAAAGTTTGGCGCGCCCAATTTTACGTATGTCATTGGCCCTTCACTTGGTCTCGATAATAGTTTCGTAAATGTTGAACGAACAGAAAATGCAAATGTTTTTTGGACTGGGTTGGCTTTATCTGCAAATTTATACACTAATTACGAACTACTTTTTGATGGAATTTACGGGAGACTTGATGCCAATAAGGCTGCCGCACGCAGTGGTTGGTTCACAGCAGCGAAACTTTCTTATTCCTTGGACAATATAACACCGGCCCTCACAGGCTGGTGGGCCTCCGGTGACGACAACAACGCCTATAAGAATGGTTCAGGTCGTATGCCTTTTGTAACGGCTTCGTGGCTTATCAGCACATACGGTTTTGATGACACCCATGCTAATGAAACCGGCGTACGTATTGCTGATGCAACAGGCAAAATTGGCGCCGGAATTGTATTAGATGACATTACATATATAAGTTGGATGACCCAACAACTACGGGTACTCGGAATGTGGGGAACAAACGATTCAAGCATCGTAAAAAATGGACATTTAGATAACCCTTCATCAAATATTGCAAAATACTTAACCGATAAGGATTTTGCACTTGAAATAGATTATGAAGCAACCATCAAACTCTACGATCAGCTAAGCATCAGCCCATCCATTGCCTACATCCATTTAGATCTTGATGAGGATACTTGGGGAATCTCAAACATAAAAGATTCCTGGCGAGTAGCCCTCATCACAAAATATACGTATTAACCAAACGGCCTGTGATAATAAAAAACTCTTACATTTCGGTGTAAGAGTTTTTTTCTACAGTGTATTACGCTACGCAGTGCCCTGCGACGGCAAGTTTTTTAAACAGATGGGGAGAAGTCACAGCACTCTTTGGATAATTTTCGAGTCTGGATTGAAATTCTGGATTGCTGAAGGCATTTCGGAAAGATTCGACATTTTCCCAAATGGCATAATTCACATAAGTGGAGCTACCGGCAATGCCCTTATGCAGCTGAGTGGAAATGTATCCCGCCTGTTTTTTCATATAAGTCGCATCGTGAGCCCATGCTGCAACAAGTGCTTCTTCATCCGCTGGATCTACCGTAAAAACATTTATCAAAACAACCGGGTCTTCCTCATTCGAATTAATTTGATCGTGCAGGCTAATATTGTCATTCATTTCTTTGAAACTAAGCATAGTTACCCTCCATTATTCAAATAATTACTTACTACTCCACACCCTATTACTGCGCTCTATCTTTTTTTGAACGGTTTGCCAGGTTTTTGTAGTAAGGAAAGATTCATTGTAACGACTCACCATATCACTGAACATCGAAAATGGAACGGTAAACGACAGCTCGTCAGTTTTAAAAAATTTTCTAGCAGAAGGATCCCAGCCACCAAGCACCGCTCTCTTCTGCCCCCTTGATGCATAATGCCGTGGCCAAGCAACAATGCTTCCACATGCTGCTCCCCAAGGGGATGCGACAACTTCCGGATCATTGGTCACGAAAACTGCCAACTGATGCAAACCACTTAAGCTTTCCGGACGTGCAAAAAAAGTTACTAATTCAGGAGTCTCGTTTTCTGCAAACTGGCTAACGGGCTTTATCACACAGTATTTTTCTTCTATCGGTTGAGGATCAACATATTCAAAAATTTTCCTCAGTGCGTCAGGCGAATCACAATACAGTTCACCATCGCTCCAATTTGGAATACCTGTTGAAACATAGTTGATAATGGTTTCTGTCTGCGGATTCAAAAAACCGAGCCAAAACGCACCACCTGCACATCCAAACTGTTCACTGGAAAAATACGCAGCGCTTTGCTTTTTCCTCGCACGCCAAATGTTTCCGATGACACAAGAGAATGATCCGAAGACCTCTGGCCAATTTATCTTGTTTTCTATCTCTTTTTCACGTGTAGGTAACTCATTCGGCTTCGGGGAAAAACCTTCAACCGGCTCCTCGTCTGTAAAAAAAATCCCCATTGGTTCTTCATCAAGACCCAATGTAGAAAGAAACGTTTCCAGCGTATGTTCACTCATAGCATTCTCCTGAATCTATCTGCCGCTATAACCTTTCATACAAACCATGTATTGTTCGTATCGCAGCGTTAAGGTCACCCTCACCTAATCCATCAGCAATGTTATTAGCCCATTCAATTTGTAATGCAGAAACTTCATCAAGCGACGCACGCCCTTTGTCTGTCAAAACAACAAGCTTTGCGCGTTGATGGTTAGGATTATCCTGATATTCGATGAATCCTTTTTTCTCTAATGCGTTGGCTGTTCTCAGCACTCCCTGTCTGGTTAACCCCATATTTCTTGCAATTTGGGACACAGGTAACGCCTCATCATCAATAGCACCAAGCACCTGCCAAAGCGCACTTGATAGCCCTAACCCTTTTGTTAATTGATCACCTGCAGCAAGCAACCTTCCATTAAGTTGAAAAACTTCCAGAATTAACTGAGTAAATGCCTCTGCAGAAGGAGTTCGAATTTTATGTTGTGCTTCAGTCATGACAACATACTGCCAACTTGACAACACGTTGTCAAATAGCATTCACATTAGTATGCTCTTTTTACTTGCTCAGTATGGCAAAACCATCGCCCACAAAAAAAGCTCTTACACTTTCGTGTAAGAGCTTAAATTACTAGGGGTCTCCCAAGAGGATTTCACTTATCGTCTGCGTAAAAGGTTACGTAGCTAGATATAAAAAAATTTGTTTCGTTATAATCAATTGGGTTATGCGAAATAGTAATTTCAAGACCGCCCATAGTTGTCTTCGAAACGCACAATGTCATCTTCTCCCAGAAGCCACCGGATTGATCTTCAACAAGTTCTAATGGCACCTTCCAAGGATTTTCCAGAGCATGTATCACACCAACAGGTATGTAAGTTGATTCATTTCCTGAAACAAGAAAAGTCTCATCATCGTTAGTAACTTTAGCTGTACCAAAAACTACAACCCAATACTCTACTCTATGATGATGCATTTGAACACTTAATCTGGCTTTGGGATTTACCGTGATACGCTTCACTTGGTAGCGGGAACCAAAATCAACAGAATCATATTTTCCCCAAGAACGAAACACTTCTCTATGCGTTTTAAATTCACTAGAATCCGCTTTTTTGAGCCCTGAAACAACAAATTGTTAAAAACTATTATCGCCCCATCCCAAAAAAAACTGTCTTGATTGTTAAAAACAAAATTTTTATATCCATAAGTATATTATAATGTTTTATATAATAGAGGTCATACTTATGTTTCCAAACAGCATCTTCTAACGAAGCACCATAGCAATACTTCACTTGAGCTAGCCCGGAAATACCTGGACGCACTGCATGGCGAAATCGGTAGTAGGGAATTTTTTCCTCTAAATCTGAAATAAAAACTTCTCGCTCAGGACGTGGCCCAATTAAAGACATTTCACCCTTAAGGACATTGATCAATTGTGGCAACTCATCAATCCTTGTCTTTCGAATAAAGTTTCCAACACGTGTGACTCTACTATCGTGTTGAGAAGCCCACTTAGCACCATATTTTTCTGCATCATGCCGCATAGAACGAAATTTGATTACATCAAATTCTTTATTATGCAGCCCCGTTCTGCGTTGAGTAAACAAGACAGGCCCTGAAGATTCCATTTTTATAAGCAAGCTAGTAAGTAGACCTATCGGCAAGGTAACAAAAAGGAGTAGCATCGATAATACAATGTCAAAGGCACGTTTTAAAATAGCATGACGTTTTCTTGAAAGAATAGAAAAAGCTTTTTGGTGTAAAAAGAATTGATCGTTAAGCAACTCTACCTCGGTGTGTCCCAAGTTTCTATCCAAAAAACTGATGAGAGGCTCAACCCAGCCTCCCTTTTTCGTTGCTTCAATCAAAAAATCGTGGCGTCCTGAAGACAGTTCCCAACTTTTGTAATGACAAAAAATCGTACCTGCTGCGTGTGGCGCAGAATAATCATTAATTTTATACTGAATGTCATTATTGGCGAGCACATTACCAACAAGTTGCTCTGCCTGAGAAGGGCAGAAAACATAAATTATTTGATTGTAGCGTAAAACACCAGATGGACCATAGTGTTCTGAGAAACTTTCAGGTACACGGCTTGTTTCATGAAAAAAATTATTCATAATATCCTAATATTACCTCAAAAAGATTTTCAACCACAGTAAATCTAGATCGGTAACGAATACATTTAAGCTGGAATTATACCATATATTTCAAGAACAACTCGTTGAGTTACACTGAAATAGCCAACTGCCACTAAAAGTTGACCTACTCAACCACCTGCCAACTCTCGAGGTAAATTTCCATGCGTAATGGATGGACTACAAAACTAGAAAAGAAGTCCTGACATTCTATTATCTAGTCTCAAATAAAACAGTTTGCTTGAAACCTAGCAGAACTTTTGCTTAAATTCTCATCTGGCTCGTTGTCGAGATGATGACTGAATTGATAAGTTTAATGTCAAATTTTTCTTCTGCGATTTTGCGCCCTGCTTTTCCCATACTCACAAGCTCCTGAGGACGATCAATTAACGACTGCATTGCATCGACAATAGCTGACACATCCCTCACAGGAACCAGATATCCATTTTTTCCTGGGGTAACAGTTTCACGGCAGCCGACATTATCAGTTGTTATAACGGCTCGCCCAGTTGAAAGAGCCTCTAAAATTGAGCGGGGAACACCTTCTCTGTAAAATGATGGCAAAACAAATGCGGAACAATTTTTTAAAAAAGGTCGAACATCGGTTGTAGTTCCAAGATATTCAATGGTTCCCTCTTTCACCCAAGCTGACACTTCGTTCGATGCATACGAGGTAGGATTATCATCCACAGCACCTAGAAGTTGAAAACGAACATGAGTATTTCTAGATTGCTTTTTTATTTGTCTAGCAGCGCTAATATACTCTTCAATTCCCTTTTCTCTAATTAGCCTAGCAATCAGTAGAAAAACAACTTCTTTACCATCAGAAGACACTGGAGAATAACTATAGTGCCCTACATCAACTCCTGTACCATTTGTCACAAATGACTTGTGATCTGAAATAGAAAATAATTTTCCAAACTCTTCTTGGTCATCTTTATTTTGAAAAAAAACTAAGTCCATTGTCCGAAACGATAACCAATAAAGTGCAGAGACAATGAATGATATCACTTGTTGCTTCCTAGAATTATTCTCCAAATAGGCATACCCTGCTCCAGCAATAATTCCTGCTTTTACAGGAACCTTTACTACCCAAGCTGCAATAGTGCTATAAACAACAGGCTTTATTGTATAACCTAAAGTTATTGTAGGACGAATTTTCCAATAAACTTTGAAAAAACGTAGCAATAACAATATATCAGCAAAAGGATTTACTCCAGCTCGCTTCATCTCCACCGGAATAAAAGAAATATCATGTTTCTTTAAGATCGCCTTATCACTCTCACTGCCATCTGGAGTGACAGCATAAACTTTATAACCTGCTTGCACAAACTCAAGCATTAAAGGAAGTCTAAAGTTGAGACAGTCCCGCAACTTGCTGCCTACAATGGTAACTTTTTTTACTTTGCTTTTTTTCTGATTCATCAACGTTAAATATAAATCCAAGTATCTTGAACTCATCAATTTAATATCATATTTTTTTGCCGCCCTTTGGCAGCGACGAGATAACGCCTTGTAATATAAAGAATCACTGAAAATCTTTTCAAGTTGAACTTGTAGCTGCCTACTATCTCCACGAGAAAAAACAACTCCTACCCCTGCTACAATATCTCCAACGCCTTCAACATTGCTAACAACAGTCGGCTTTCCTGCTGCCATTCCCTCTACAGCGCTAAGCCCAAAACCTTCCCAATGGGAAGACAATACGACAATGTCACAAGTCTTAAGAATTCGCGGAACATCATCACGATTACCAAGAAAGGAGACTTGTTCAGCTAATCCTAGCTGTTCAACAAGCCGTCTCTCTTCTTCGCAATCCCCCTCTCCCACAAGGAGCAATCGAACATCCTTAGACAGTCCTGAAATACTATGAATCAAAGTCGCTTGGTCTTTCTGCTCAGAAAATCGTGCTACCATACAAACAATAGGAGTTTTGGAACTAGCATCTCGGCACAATTCAGACTTTTGATATGGTATGGCAGTCGCAAAATCACTAACAGGAATTCCATTCTCTATTACTGAAAACTTCGAATCATCCTCTTGAATTTCTAACCACGTTCTCAAATTTATATCAGTTTGTTGTGAAATAGAAACGATAGCATCGTACAACCCATAGATTTTCTTTTCAATCCACCTGAACAACTTAAGACGTCGTCTTCTATTATGCGTATTATGTTCAGTCGCCACCAAAATAGGGCCAGAAGATTTAGGCAGTAGTGATGCAAGTGCAACCCAATATAACGAAGGAAACAAATGCACATGAACAATGTCATATGATGCAATAAACTTGTATAGTCGAAAAATTGCTAGCGGATTCCTTACACTTTTAAGCGATAACGAATGGACAACAATGCCATGTTTAGCCAATCGAACGGTAAAATCACTTTCCACGTCACGCAAAACTAAGACTTCTACAGAACATTCTAATTTTGCATTCAATAAAGGAAGTAACTGACTCAATAAGCGTTCAGCCCCTCCAACTGACAGGGAATTAATAATATGAAGCAGTTTCATCGAAAAAATCTCTAGTTGAATGGTCTAACAATAATTTTGCATTATAACACCGATCCAACATATTGTTAGGTGCAACAAAAAACAATACACTCAGCTTCTTCATAAACGGAATACATCGGCTTTAAAAAAATTTAAAAAACGGGCAACAGATCCTACAAAAACTAAGTCCTTGAGGTTAGCCTAGTGCAACCCTCTGGAAGAATTTAATCTTTCTATAACGGAAAATTGAGTGTGTACAGCATGAAAAAAGGCTCATCTGTGAAAACCTAACGTTGAGATTCTCTAATAGATTACACATCCTATTCGACTTTTTTTTTTAAATGCACTAATGATAAATATAGGTCCAACAGGCTTGAGTTATTACTTTAACATCATATTTCAGCTGCCATCAGACAACGCAACAATATGGTTTCATAATATTATTTAGCATTAAGCAGCTTCTCAAATTCATTTTTACGCATGAGACCGCCTCCACATAAAAACTCTATACCAAAATAATATTTCCCTTTCCCAACATGAAGACAGAACATGTCAATAGCAATAACTATAATTCGCCCATAAATACAAGCTCGACTCGTAACCAATGTGTAGCAAACAAGAATAATTTCTTATCAACTTGAAGTTAGTTACCCGACTCTTTTAAACAAATTTTCCCACTGGTCAAAAATCACCTGAGGCTGAAAAGAGCGTGCACATTCACTACTTGTCTTTCCATAGTCTCTACGCAGTTCATCATCTTCCATCAGCTTTGCTAATGCTTTTGAAAGAGAAGAATAATCCTTATTAATTGATGCCAACACTCCTGTCTTGTGATCTTTAATAAGACTATTCACCCCTGAGCAATCGGCAAAGCCAACTGAAGGAACACCATGTGCCATCGCCTCTGCTAGCGCATTAGGAAAACCTTCCCACAACGAGGGAAGACAAAAAAGGTTGGCATTGGCATAGTATGCATCTACGTTTTCAGTTGCTCCCGGCAATGTAACTCTGTCTCCCAGCCCTTTCTCTGCAATCAAAGCTTCAAGCTTGGGGCGATCCTCTCCCTCACCCACAATCGTTAGTTTCCAATTTGAGAAATGTGACTCTATTTCAGCAAAGGCCCTAACTAAGCACTCATAATTTTTCTGATATGACAACCGACCAACAGATAACAACATATACTCACCCTCAGAATTTGGAAGAGCTGAAGATGCATAAGATTTTGGAGTAGTAACAGGGTTAGGAATAACTTCGATCTTGTCTGCCAAGTACGATGGGTACTCGTTGCGGTACTCTTCACACTGCAGCGTTACATTCTGAGCTAACCTAAACGCATTAAGGACTCTAGATTTTTTAAGCTTTCCATTCTTAACGTGATCAAAACGCGAAATGGCGTTTCGTTCTGCAGCAATAATGGGAACACCTAGCCCTAACGTGTATCCCTTTAGCGAAACAAACATGCCACTTTGAAAAGCAACAACTAGATCAGGAGAAAACTCCTTTATTATAGACCGAACAGCTGAAGCTCTTTTGAGTTTTAAACCCAAAGTTGCTTTTTGAGAAGGACTTCCCTGATTCAAGCAATGCCATTGAATTTCCTCAGCCATCGGATAAAAAGATTGGGCTCCTGCCAAATCCCAAGTTAATAGCCCTACCTGATGACCTCTCTCTACCATCTCATTCATGATAGTAGTAATCATCCGCTCTACGCCACCAGCCATATTATGGATAGCTCGTGCAGAAAACATTAACCGCATATATTACGCCCTGTTTTCATTCGGTGTTCATGGATTAACCTCTTAGGGCCAGTTGCAAGAAGGTGACGAACTGTCGCTACCGGGTTATGAATCAACAATCCAACAAGCGTCACTGCAAAACTCAGGTAATTTTTTTTGAAATGACAATAACGCAACTTAGGCCAATTCAAAGCATAATAAGCTCGATTTATTGACCGCAAAAATTCTTCATGCTTTATCGCAAGATACTGCTCTGCTTCTAAATTTCTCTCAGGAGACTTATCTGGGGCGTTGGTAGAAAACTGTGCAAAAAGTTCATGCTGTGTACCAATAAACCAGCCACCAGCTAGACCTAACCTGATTGCAAAATCAACATCTTCTACACGGCGAAGAGAAACATCAAACCCTTCCAACTGCTGAAAAGTAGATTTACGCGCAACTAATGAACATGTTGGGGTTCCTGCCCCGTAGAACCAATCATCTCTTCGCTCATAGCACAGCAAGTAAGCGGCTACCCCTGCCCCATTAGGCAACTCATTCCCTCGAGAACCTATTGCAGGTTTACTCAATGAATAACCGTTTGGATAATGCCGTACTCCAGAAGCATAGCAAGCAACTAAAGAAACTTTTTTTTGTTTTTCAAATAAACAAAGGGTATTAACTTGCTCAGTAATTCGGTTCGAAAATGCTTCATCGTCATCATCATAAAAAGCAATAAACTCTCCCCGAGCTTCCTTGAGAACAGAATTTCGTGCTCCTGCCGGTCCTTGGTTCACTGCATGTTCTACAAGCCGTACCCGGTTGTATTTCTGTGAATACTGTCTAAGTACAGCTACCGAATTATCTGTTGAGGCATCATCAATCATTATTATTTCAATGGAAGGCCAATCCTGTGCCAAGGCAGATTTTATAGCTCTTGATATTGTATCTTCTGCATTATAACATGTAATCCCTATGGTAACTAAAGGGACACTATCATCAATTTTTACGCTAGACATTTACTACGAATCCTTATCCATTGCATGAAACTGTCTAAAGGCACTATTCAATCCAATATTTGGAAGGGCAAGAGAAAGTCTTTCAAAGGTACGCACTGGATGCTTCGCAACTAACATCATCAAATATCCCATAAAAGACAAAAAATCTTTCTTCAGCCATGAACTACGTAGTTTAAAAAATTTTAACGAAAACTCCCAACTTCCCATTGTTTCTATGAACGTGCGATGCTTTTTCAATAAAAGATTTCGGTAAAAAATTTCTCCATCAAGACTCTTATCTGATGTAGCAGTCATACGCTGTTTAACTAACGGAGTTGAAATGCCAACAAAGTGTCCACCTTTCATTGCTAAACGAACGTTAAACTCAGTATCTTCAGATCGCCGGAACTCGATATCAAAGCCGCCTAACTTTTCATATGTTGAGCGTCGAGCCATTTGGCTACATGTAGCACAAGAGCCATAACCATCAGATAAGGGAGTCCCCATTAAAATACGTGATGCAACTGCATTTCCATTTGGAGCAATTTCATCTTGGTTCTGTCCCATTGTCCCTTCAACCCGACTTGTCTCATCTGGATAGCGAATAACTCTTGCTGTATGACAAATTACATATGGCACCGTAAGATCACGCTGCTCATATTCAACAATTCTAGAATATTGCAAACTCAAGCGCTCAGGATCACTCTCATCATCATCATCGAAAAACGCAATAAAATCCCCCTGTGCGTTCGCGATAATTTGATTCCGAGCACCGGCCACACCTAAATTTCTGGAGGTTACTATAATCTTTAATGGATAATCTTGAGATAGTGATGTCAAAATATCTACTGTGCTATCTTCAGAACTATCGTCAACAACAACAACTTCAACGTGTTTCCATCGCTGAGCAAACACAGACTGAATACAGCCCGTAATTGTTTTTTCAGCATTGTATGTCGTCACTCCAACAGTAATTAAAGGAGTTGGCATCAATGTTCTCCTAAGTAAAGTGGGTCCAATTGAATGCAGATCGCATTTTCTTCTTGGATAACTAAGGATAATGAAACACTCATCAGGACAACTCTTTGCCAAACAAGCGGCACCTGGTTAAACAAAACAACTATTCCTTTTGTTTGCTTTTTCCTAACACTGCACAAAATCCTACCACACAAGTTAACGCAAAAAGAAAAGCAATAATACGTCCTTTAAGAGGCTCTCTACAGTTTATTTCTGCACCATAAAAGAGGTTTGCCAGACTCCCGGCCATGAATTGCTGTTATACTTGAAAATTTACTTTCCAGCAGTTCCAAAATTTTTTGCTGCGAGCATAGATCGGGATGAATTTCGATAACAACAGCTTCAACCCAATTAAGACATTCAGGATGCGCTGATAAGAAAACTTCTTCTGCCCCTTCAATATCTAATTTAAGTAGGTCTGCCTTACCACCAACTTGTGAAAGTATTTCAGGAAACGTGATGCCTTTGACATGAAGCTGCCCTGTTTCTTTAATTCTATATCCAAGTGGATTTCCATCATTTGAAAAAGCCAAAATGTCATTATTGTTCCAACAGGCGCGATTGACAATGGTCCAATCCAACCCTGTCGTTATTCCAGTCTGGACATTTTTTTTAGCAACCCGATACGTCTCCAAGTTGGCTTCAACACCAAATATTTTTGCCTTCTTGTTTTGAGAAAATGCCCATAACGAAAATGTTCCAGCATGATGTCCAAGATCAAGAATAATTGGCTTATCTTTATTCTTAAGAAAGCCAGAAAGAGTAGAGTATTCACAATCAATCAAAACTTCTTTTAAAGCTTCGACATCAATTGACCGGAACTCAAAAGGAATCTCCTGATAAGTACCTTTAGCAGTTTTAGAGCGATCAAATTTATAAGCAATAAGATATAAGACTGAATATATCGGATTCTTAGTAAAAGAATTGACCCATCTAGTTCTATTCAATGCCTTTTTCAGACGATTAAGCATATTCATAAGACTTATCCTTTTGTTTTCCGGGCCACCAAAACATAATTGCACGTCCATTTTCTCCGATGGTTCTCAGGATTTTTTCCAACAACTTTTATTATCAATCCCTCGAGGTTGTGCAACTGCATAAACAACCAACGTACAAAGCCTAAAATAAGATAAGCGACCTTTATTTTTTTGAATATACCTTTATCAACAGGTTGAAGATACAAAGAAAACATTGCCCCCATTAAATACCAAAACCCTGCGATATGGTGTAGCTCTATGACATCAAACCCAGCATCTTTTAAAAGTCTTGCAACACCATATTCGGTGAGACGATTATAATCAGCGGGTTCTGCATGAATTGGATATAAAAATGGAAAAGAAAGGAATAAATACCCACCCAACCTAAGAATACGTTTGGATTCAGATAAAGCTTTAGCGGGATATTCGAGGTGTTCTATAACTTGTGAGGAAATGATGGCATCTGCTGATCCATCAGGAATAGGAACATCATAAGCCGTTCCTACAAGGTCAATGAGTGAAGCATCATAAAATCCGTCTTCAATATCAACGCCAATATGCCTTTTCACTTTTCCTTTAAGAAGCGAGCCAAAAGGTTTAGCACCGCAACCGACATCATACACTTCCATATTTCGTGTTAAATATTTATCAAAGTACTCTGATAGCTTTGCACGCACATCTCGACGGGGACTAACGGTTTGAAAAAAGAAAAGCGACATAAAAATAATTCTCTAACTCAGTTTGATATCGTTAACATGTTGAAAAACTTATCCAGTGATGATAATTCCATGGAAAATGAAACCATTTTCGTCTTACTGCCAACAATTTTCTAAAGAAAGCTATTCATGATGCATCTGTTATTCTTCTAAAGGTAACGCTTGTACATAACAAGTCATCCAACAACATGGACACGTAGTTAAGCCACAAGGGCCTACTTCTCGTTACAGTTTTCATGTTCCACAGGGGATAAACCAGCCATTGCTTAAATACCGTCTCCTGCGGTTGTAAAACACTTCGATATAGAAAAATATGCCACCTAGCTTCACATTTTGTTTTGAAGCGTATGTGCAGGATCAACGAGCTCTTAATGCTATGGAAAAAAATTCAGCAACGCATTGTCCCATCAAGTACCTTTACGGCTCATACTTTGAATACAGCCATATTTTTCCAATAGATTACGCAAATCTTTGCTGGTTAATATTCTGGAATGGCTTTTCTGCGCGAAGTTCTACAATAAGCATAAGGCTACCAGTCATGTTTTCCAGACACTTTTGCCAAAAGCAAATCTGTTGCCTTATCAGAAATGAACTACAATTATAAGAACATGCTTAAAAAAGATTGTCTAAAATCAGCCGGATATGCGACAGACGGACGATCTCGGGTTTTCTATAACGACGCACTATAATAAACTCAAGAATAAGCACAGTTCCAAGACTGTAGATAAATGTTGACAATACTGCTTCCTGAATACCGAAATAAAGGTACACATATTGCGGAAGCCACAATGTGGATCAAAGAAATAGATATTGTAATATCACGATTGCTTTTGTCATCCAGCTTTGAAGTTACAAATCTGTTTCGAAAACTAACATAGTTACCTATAGCCCCTGTGCAGAGAAGAGCCTCCGCATATGGGCTAACCTCAATATATTCTTTTCCAAACAAAACAGGCATAACCCAAGGAAGAACGGTAAAGGCAAAAAAGATTATGCCTGCCCCCATCACTGCAGATAAGAAATTTAAAGTCTTATCTAAGCGTTCTGTGTAGCTTTTGCTTTTTACAAAGTGAGGAACCAGAGCCGAGGCAAAGTTTTTGACGAATCCCTTTTGTTAGTTCAGCTATACGTTCCGCGGCATAACAACTAGCTAAGGATGCAGAAGAGAAAAAAAATAACTAGATAATCTATTTATATTATTAGTAAAATTATTCAGACTTGAGTAGAAAGTAGTTTTTATTCCATATTGAACACAACCATTCTCGATGGGGTGCCTTGTTATCTATATTCTTAAGTAGATAACATGTCATAATCAAACTCTATAAACTCAGAACAATGAAGAGGGGCCAGACTATAGAGTCTGGAACTATCAAAACTACGCCAACAAGAAGTAACGCAGTTAGTAGCGCAAATAACCCATCAATAGCTAACAATAAAGAAAATCTTTCCCACCCTGCTATAATAGCTTTCCAGTGTTTCAATCCATGAACAAAGAGAACTGACCCTGCCGCCACATAAAAAGCTATGTAAGGAACATTCTCTTTCGTCAAAAAAATATCACATAGCAATGCCGCAGAAAATAAGGCTGCCGATTTAGCTTTATGAAAAGCAAGCCTTGATGATTTCCTAACCCCCTCTTGCATTGGATTGCATCACTGCTTTGCTTAATCTTGGCAAAGAAAAAATCGCCAGGATCCCTATCACACTGAGAATAGACTGATATTTTCAAAATTGTGTTTTATCCAGAGCGCGGACCAAAACATAACTCGTCGCTAACCCTGAAACTTTCTGAATAATATTCAAGACAAATATAAAAAAGAAATTTTTAAGGATAGTTTATGTTTTTTTAATAAAACACCATTAAGAAAACCTTTACTCAGCAATCTGTTATCTCGCACGTCTTGCAAACATGTTCGCCATAATTTTAGTAGGAGAGAACAAACAAGCCAAAGCAAGACATGCACGACTTCTCCACGGTTTGTTCCTAAAATAATAAAATCTCGAATACGCCTGCAAGATAGCTCCCAGATAAACCTTATTCTTTTGTAAATATTTCTGATGCTTCTTTCGTAGCATCAAAGCATAATTAAGTGGTTTTTTGCCAGATTTATCTTCAGTCTGAGTTTTATGTTGTACAACAAGAGGCTCGTCAACTGAAATAAAATATCCGTTCTGCAAAGCAAAACGAATAGCCAAATCCCACTCAGCAGCACGCCGGAAATTTGGGTCAAATTGAAAGTTTTCTAAAACTTTTTTTGAAGCCATCAAAGTGCAACTTCCAAACTCACCCCACGTATACCCGAGAGCTTTTTCATGCCACAAGAGAAAGTCAGCAACCATTGAACCATACGGCTCAGGGGCTTTATGTCCTATCGCTTTTACGAAAGCATTCGGCTTCTCCTTACCGTCCACGAAAACGCGACGGTGAGAATAACAGAATGCAGAAGCAGCTGTATGTTCCTGCTGAAATGTTAAAATTCTTTCATATTGCTTGGTTAAACGATCTGCCTCATGGTCATCATCATCATCAAAAAATGCTATATATTCTCCTCTTGCATTTTTAATGATGGTATTGAGAGCTGACGGATAACCTTGGTTATTCTTGTGAAGATACAAGGCTATTTTCTTGTTTTCTTTCTGAAGTTGTTCGATGACCCGGACAGAATTGTCATCCGAACCATCGTCAACAACTACAATTTCAAAATTCGGCCAATCCTGCTTGCTGGCACTTTCTATGGCTCGTGTAATTGTATCAGCTGCATTAAAGCAGGTTATGCCGATTGTGATAAGTGGATGCGCTGAATATGCCATAGTTATTTCCTATTCTACAACTTATTATTTTACAACAACAGCCTGTATATTTGAGGGCATCATTGAATCAATCAGGTCTTCTTCTTTTCTTTCGCCAACTTTTCTATACTGGGCTGTGACCCCTTTATCAAACAACGGAATTAGTAAAGCCAAAGCTTCAATAACTGGTCTGAAGGGTGGGAAAATATCACATTGAATCAGAGCTCGCTGCATCAAAATACCAATCGTTTCAAATGGTTGACTTGCGCCACGCAGCATTTTAATTTTTGCCCAATCTTTAAAAAGAACTTCAAAACCATAAGGCGTAAAATGAAAAAAGTTATCAGGCCCCTCATGAAAGGAAAATACAGAACTAGCCGACATGACCAACTCTCCCCCTGGTTTCAAAATTCTATGAAACTCATCAATTAATCTTTGTGGGTCAGGAATATGCTCTAGTAATCCAGTGCATAAAACAACTTCGTAGCTTTCCCTCTCAATTTTACTAACATCTTTGTAATAAAGATCAACATGCATATCAGCAGGCTTGTCAGCCCGCTTAGTGACTGCAAAGGCGTTGGAAAAATATGGTTGGTAATCAACGTCTTCTGAATGGACAACCAACGTCTTTTTCTCGCTAGCATTTTCTGCACACAACCTATCAAGATTTTTCGTTGATAATTTCTTTTTTATAAAGCGATAGCGGGAGGCTTTTTGCCAGAATGTTAGTTTTTTTGATGCATTCATTTGTAGCTTCTTCTTTTATAGATAGATTAAATTTGCTTTATCTGTTTTAGCAAGTGATCACCCAGCCGTAATGACAATGCCGTAATAGTTAAAAATGGATTCGCGTAACCATAAGCAGGGAATAATGATGGGCCGGCTAAATAAAGGTTTGCTGAACTGTGAACACGGGCATTTGTATCCGTCACAGATGTTTTTTCATCTTCTCCCATACGAGTTGTTCCCATAAAGTGCGAGTGAATACATACAAGAGGCCAATCATCCAGTTTTTCCAACCCCGAAAACTCAACTTGCCCAATATTATATTTACGTACCATCTTATCGAAGTGAGAAAAAAATCTCATAACAGATTGCTTATCTTTATCAGAGAAACGCCATTGAATATCAACCTGTTGTGTTCCATCCTTTTTCTTGTCAGATGAAAGCATAATTCTGTTTTCTCTCTCCGGATATTGGTCTAAGAAGCCACGCAGTATGAATTTTTTGGACCGTGGTTGGAACTTGGCAATGCGCCCCATAGCTTCGTAAACAATTTTACCAAGACCAGGCAAAAAGCCCTGCACCAACTTGCTTCTATCAATCAAGGCATTGTTCAGTATCTTTGTTTTCTTCATTACTTCAAAAGCCTGGTTGGCTTGATATTCTAATAAAGGAGAAAGTTGGACATAATGATTCAATAACTCTAAACGCTCCTGCTCCTTTTTAGAAAAACCAATCCCATAACGAAAACTCCCCACTCCAAGAGGGCGATCCATAAAAAATGCGTGTGATGTCGGCACTGATTCATTCAGAATAAGTGCTGCCATATCTGCTTTTGGATGTATTGAAAAGTATCGACCAACTGTATCGTGATCGTTTCCAATTCCAGCAGGTCTCACTTCATTAGAGTTTAGTAATAAGCGAGGTGTTTCAATGCCGCCGGCCGCGACTACAAACTGGCGCGCCTTCACTGTCAGAATTGTTCCATCCGGTTTCGTGATCTGCAGTGATTCAATTGAAGAACCATCTGATTTTTCTTGTAACCGGCTGACAGGTGCGTTTAACAAAATACGCAAAGAAGGGCAGTCTTTTTCGATTGTTCTCAAATAGTCAGAAACGATAAAAGGCTCTTTCGCCCACTGAAAACATTTGGCTTCAAGGCCAATATTACCTTGAGTCAGTGATGTAAAACAGCTTTGTTTTGCATCTAGCTCACCTAATGTAGAGAAATACTCAAAGCCAGGAATACCCAGAACGTCTGCCGCTTGTCTGTAATAAGGAGCCAATTCTTCTGTTTTGAAAGGCCAGCCGCTATCAGGAACCCAAGAGCGTTTTTCAAAATCTACCTCTTCAAGCGGACATGAACGACCAGCCCAAAGATTTGATGATCCTCCAAATTGCCAGGACCACCCAAAACGCATATCAGAGACATCTGAAAAGAGGTTGGTTTTACTAATAGATTCACAACTATAATTGGGGAGATCGCCACCGGCTTCAAGCAACAATACATCTACATGCTCTTTCGCAAGTTTTGCCGCTATGATTCCGCCTGCCGGTCCGGAACCGATGATACACACTTGTGCTTCGATGTTTTGTACATCCGAGTTCTTTGCTATATCGATAATGCTCATATTTATTGCGTCATTTGTAAGATTGTTATTTTTTTCACATTGGACGGTTCGTTAAAAATAAGAAAGTAATCCTACTATATTTTTTTGAGCTCGACTTAGACTGCAGGCTCATTCCGTCATTATGACATCACGACATCACGACATCATGACTTACTGGGGAAACATGCCCCTTACTTAAATGCCGCTTTCTCCAATGACAACATGCTTCAATACCGTAAAAGAAGCCGACTTGACTTCTTTACCTGGGGGTAAATTTTTAGAATGGAGCAACTGCTTTTAATTGTATAAAAAGTAATTCTGCCACGACTTAGTCCCTGCAAATCTTTTTAAATCCATGTCTTAAATACAGCCGCCTCATTTTTTATCATACTTCGCACCCTGATAACGCAATCTGCAGAGAGATCACAACGTCTATAGGCTACTTAATCGCGCGGACAATGACGTCCCATCAGAATTCTAGCTAGTCGCTTGCCAACCAGCATACTTACCTAAATAAATACATTCTCTCTTGAGACGAACAACTAGTCTTTCCCCTATGAGTCATCCAATATTGCTAAAAGATACCCCTTTTCGTCAACATGTCAGTTCATCCTTTTTGGTTAGACAGGACTCTTGAGATGTCTGTCCTAGGGCTACGTGCAAAAACCTTTATCAAATCTGTATTACGGGCATTTTTCAAACAGCTGACTCTATAATCAATTTCTTTAAGGTGGGTCAATTTTCAATTACTCAACATCCATAGATGAAAACTTCAAGAACATTGAAGGTAAAACGTCTTTAACACCTCTTACATGCATCATGCATAAAGTTGATTGGTCAACACATATCAATATCAACAAGTATCATAAGTGCTGCCCTAAACTCCACAGCAGGTGCCTTCTAGTCCCGCTAGTCTAAGACATGCCTGCAGAACTCAAATGAGTCACACGCTATTCGCGGTAAAAGCCGACCTCTGCTCATCTGCCTTCAACTTTGATAACCATGGTCACTATAAATCAACAAACCTGGGAGTTATCCTACAACAAAAATGTGGACACCAAGTTAAACCACAAGGTCATACTGTTCATTGCGATACTCAAAGGTGGCAGGAAAAGGCCAGCCACTACTCGCATATCGCCGTCTTCGATTGCAGTATGCCTCGATATAGTTAAATAAAATCAATTCGGCTTCATGCTTGATTTTAAATTTCCTGTAACGGATCAGTTGATTTTTGATTGTGCGGAAAAAAATTCTGCCACGACGTTGTCCCAGCAGTCTTCTTTTCGGCTCGTACTCTGAATGTCCGTGCTTTTTCAAGCACCTGCGGAAATCCTTACTTGTATACTGTACGCCTCGATCACTGTGGATCAGAAGGCCGAAAGATGGTTTCCGCCGTGCAACAGCCTTCTTTAAAGTATGGATAACAGAATGCCGCTCTAACGAATCACTTAAATCCCATCCAAAACCATACTGGGAGCTGACGCAGTAAATTTACAAGCAAGCAGGGTAGGAGCGACAGGCTCCGTTGTCCAGAATATGTTGTAAGAACAAATTTCTCTGCACAGTTACAAAGCAATTCCAATGCTCGCATGTATCTGGCAACACTATTCTAACTAACATCCGAAACAACAATTCATCACCCTGTTCAGAAGTGAGTATAGGGATTCGATCATCCCATCATGTTCGTTGTATATTGCTAAGATTTACTTGTGAAATAGCGCAGTCATCCGTTGTAGCTATAACTCTGGACGCTTACACCACCCATAATATCCGCTCATGGCAATCTGTAGGGTCTAACAAATCTACTTCATCGGAAACGTAGAGAGGTTTGACTTCACGAACCTGAATCTCATTTCGATGCTCTGCTGAAGATACCCAAAGTTCTTTTTAAGATACCACGCTCCATTTCAGCACCTTGAAGCCGTTTTCGTAATCCTTTGAGCTCTCGTTGTTCATCTGTCAAAACTTCATTTCCCTTCCAAGAAGAACAATTTTGCCTTACACTGAAAGCTCTCTACGCCAACGGTACACATGTCTTTGGGGATTCCCAAATTACCTGCTATATCAGTAACGGTACGATCTGAATCTTCAGTTAGTAGCACAGCATTCCTTTGAACTTAGCATCAGATGATCTGCATTTTCGGATACCCATCTCCATCTCCTCTTTCATTTAGGATAATGGCTTAACTATGTGTCCACAAGTTTGTAGCAGGATCAATCGGCCACTTGATTCAGGCGTTGGGCCCGCTATGACGCACTCGCATCATACTGCATTTATTACCGATAGCATTTTTCAATAAGTCTTGATAAAGCCGCACCTCACAGTTGCTCTTCAGCAGAATCTGTAGTCTGGGATTAAAGGAGGATTTCTTAGGATATTATCTATTCTGTGACACGCTTCAACCCAACTCGCGACGCTTAATTTTTGCCTACTGAGCATCAATTAGCTCTGAACACCCTACCCATACTATACTTTTTCACCATAAATGCAGACAGTGGGATCTTACTCCAAGCCGCTTGGCAACATTTTGAACTGCAGAGCCTTGTTCAGCAATGTATTTCACAGCTTCAATGTAGAGTTCTTCGGCATAGCGCTTGTCACTCAGGATACCTCTTTGAAATTATAGATCTACAACCTAAGAGTATCTACGAAACTAGAGGTCATTCTCCCTATAGGTAAACTTAAAAAGCTTCTTTTCCTTTTCACATTCAATATGCTTTTTCAACATCTTTTATACAGATTATAGCAATATTGCCCTGTGAAATTCATGTCCTTAAGGCAAGAGATTTCATAATCTCAGGCAAGCAATTGCAACGCTCTTCCAGGTTCGCTTTCAAAATCAACAGTGCGTGCTTCTAGCAAAACAAACACACCTCCTATTTGTTACCTACAAATGCCGTTATAGGCATAATTTACTAGGCCATAATAACAAAATTCGCTGAAAAACAGGCAAGATTGACCGCAAACTTGATGCACTACAATGACAGGCAGAAGAACGAAAACGACTAGAGATGATGAATCATAAAGTTGAAACAAGGTAGAAAGGCCTTGCGCAGCTCCATCTTATAACTATTCAAAACAATACATTAAATTCACATCTAGCTGCAAGTTTGCAAAAGAAGCCGCCTTCAAACACTTTTTTGAAACAAGAGTTCTTCCACCTGAAACACAGATTACTAAGGTACATAAAAAAGACATCCTTGATGCTTTCAATACCCTTAAGAAAAGTTATTCAGAAAAAATGTAAACAGGCAAATCAAAAACCTGAAAACCGGATGGAACTAGAGTAGAGACTATTTTGAAATGCTCCATTTCCATCGATTAAAGACATGCTGAAGGGATTTGAATTGTCTCCAAAAAGCGTAGAAAATCTATAAAAAGTTGGGCCCTTATCTCTTTGACAAAGGAGCTTGCCCTGCAACTTAACAAGCACAAAATACACACAAACGTGGAGATAATTTTTTTTCTTTTTATACATACAGCTTAAAAGCGACCTCCACATTCTTTGGCTTCACAGATTCTGCTATAAAGCAAAGATGAAGCCTTTCGAAGTACACGGCATACGTGCCCTTGCCGCAACAATGGCACACACAAAAGATGTGTACTTACTGGGTGTTAAATAACTGTTTCGAAACAAACCAACACATCAAACAGATAACTACCTTAAAAAACAGCACAGAAACAATCTAGCCGAGGATATGCTCAGCACGGTTGTATCAAAAGCTAAAAATGAAAGTGATGAAACGATAGCCATAAAAGAAGGGGAAGCAGATGCACCTAAAATAAAAGCTCTGACACTTACAAATCGAACATTCAACTCGATTTTTGAACAAAAAAAGGCCCTTACACTTTCGTGTAAGAGCCTAAATGCCTTCGCTTCCTTAAGGGGATTTGCCCTCCCCTGTCACCTGCGTGAAAGGCAGGTTCATATCTAACAAAAACTGCTTATTCCTTTATTTACAAGGCATCACCAGAGGCACAGACGGTATTATCGACATGAAAACCATAGAAATTTACACCTAATTTACCCCTACCAACAGCTTGTTATCCATACCAATTTCAGAAGAAAATAGCATTCGGCATCAAAGCTATCGTCCCATCAGTATTAAAAATACCTATAACTTCGAATGGTTACTAAGAGAATTACAAAGTACAGCGGCTTGCCAAACCCAAAGCTGTTTCTAACTCAGAATGATGTGTTTGTGACGTAATGTCATACTGACCATAACTAAAGGTGCGCGATGAGGCTCTAAGCTCGGTTGTTACCCGTATTCCTTTTGATAAAAATTCTATCACCATAGGAACGCGCTCTTTATCTTCATTCCCGCATAAACTTTCGCGTATCGCTGGGGAAACCTCACTTTTCTTTCCGTTTAAAGCTGTAGCAACTACTTTTGTATGCATAGTTGTAATGCTACAAAGTTCTCCATTTTCAGAGAAAACTAACGAATTATTGTCACCTATAATTCCGACTACATCATTATCGTATGCAGTTACTTTTCCAATTGGCGTTGTTACTGAAGTAGGAACAGCAGGCTCTACGGAAAGAATTTTACCAGTATGACTAAATTTAATCCCTGTACGTATCTGCATTTCCCCAACAGGGGTCTTTAAGAAGACACTTTCCTTAGGCCAAAGAGTGATGCTTTCTACGCTTCCATGTTCATAAAAACTGATGTTAATGCATCTTGCTGTTAGACTACTCCCTGCTATCTCTACAGTAAGGCTCTCCGAAAGAGACGCCTCGTCGTCTTCTCCCCAATAACCGGAAAGTTTGCCATTAAGCGGGAATACCCTTTTCACTGCGCCACTCTCATAAAAAGTGACTAGCTCAGCAGCTATCTCACCTATCGGAGTGAGTACAGGACTCTGAGTCTCTAACGGTAAGGAGCGCAATGCCCCGCTCCGGTAAAATGAAACCGCTTGAAGAGTTTTCTTACGCAAATCATCTGTTGAATATTGGGGAGTAAGGCTTCCAGCCTGCGTTTCAACTATGCACGGTGCTACAATCGAACACGCGGCAACGCTTCCATTTTCGTACAGCTCAATATTTTCACTAGTCGCAAGTTCTGATGCATACGGTTTGCACGGTGCCATAAGGAAACCCCTTTTTATTAGAATTGTTATTGCGACCCCGCACATGTCCTCCGTTCCCTATGAAAACTAGTGAAATATAACTGACAACAAGTAAGACCAAAGAAAGTATAGCAGCCGCCTCATAATTAATGCTTTCTGTATGTTCAAAAATTGCGATTGATATCACGCGAGTTTTATGAGGGATGGAGCCACCAATCATCAATGCGACACCAAATTCTCCCACTGTATGGGCAAAAATAAGCGCCGCAGACGCGGCAAGACCACCACGACTATTAGGAAGCACAACGTAAAAAAACGTTTGAAGATTTGAGAGCCCTAAAGCACGCCCAGCCTCAATGAGGTCATCATCTATTTTTTCGAACGCTGCTTGCATGGGTAAAATCCCAAATGGCAAACTGTATAATAACGAACCAAGAACAAGTCCGAAAAAAGAGAACGTTAAAGAAGAGCCTGTTAGTGATTTCCAAAAACTGCCAATCACAGAATAAGGTCCCATTACAAACAAAAGCCCGAAGCCTAGTACGGTTGGAGGCAATACCATTGGCAAGTTACAGGCGGCCTGAATATAACGCTTTCCCCGAAACCTACCTTTTGCCAGCAAGTATGCAATAGGCACACATGCCATCAGCAACACAATCATAACAATTGTCGCAAGCTTGAACGTTACCCATAAGGCGCTAATATCTTCACTACTCATAACCGTACCGCCTTAAGATAGAACGAGCTTCTTTTCCTTTAATCCATTCAAGAAATTTCTGAGCACCCTCAACATTCCCAGACCGTATGACGCAAGCAGCCTGTTTAATTTTTGCAGAATTTGGAATATCCCAATATGTTCCCTGCGTGCCTTTCTCTGAAAGGGCTTGCGATAATGCAATAAATGTCGCGTCAGCTACACCGGTGTATCCATACTGAAATGCCGTGCCGACACTTTTGCCAAAAGCAATTTTCGACTCAACTTTTGAATACAAACCTGCTGTTCGCAACGAGGCTTCCGCAGTTGTTCCATATGGAGCGGTGTTAGGATTTGAAATTCCTAAATGCGTAAGATCAGAAGAAACAAGCACATCTTCCCATGTAGGCAGCCCCTTCAACTCTTTCTTCATTGACCATAATACCGCCGTACCCTTGGCGTAGATTGTTGGTTCCAACGCAAGATTTTTATCAAACAACATGGCAGGACGCTTTTCATCCGCTGCTAAGAAAAGGTCATACGACGCACCATTTATGATTTGTCCGTACAACATCCCTGTCGCCCCAAAGACACACGTAACATTTGCTCCTGTCTTCTCATACTCGACCGTTAATTTTTTGAGCGTGTCTGTGAAGTTAGCCGAACAAGCTATGGATACGTTATCCGTTCTTTCTGCTGCGTTTAAATGCACCGCAGCAATAAAGATCAACATGCATATTGTGTTATATGTAAGAACTTGTTTTAGCATACTAGCTCACCTCATCGAATTTTCATTTTGACTTAACAGACTGCCATTACAGTTTTTTTTGCACGACACATAACACTCTTCCACACATCTCCAACTTCATATTCAGTCAACGGGCGCTTCAACCTGCAGGACAATTGACTCACAGCTTTTGTCACTTCTTCAATATCTCTTTGGGCAAGAGAATCATCAGTCACCAATCCGTATTCATTAAGCGCTATCAAAACAGCACTTCTACCACTCTTGCTTCCAACCCGTATCTTTCTTGTAACGCCCACTTCCTCTGGATCATATGGCTCAAACAAATCGGGGGACTTACTCAACGCATGCACATGCAAACCTGATTCACACGCAAAAACATCTTCTCCCACAATGGACTTTGTGCGCGGAATCGTAACATGCGCGGCAGAAGCCACAAATTCACACAGATCTTTAAGTACCCGTGGTGAATACCCAGTCATATTTTTCTTTATTGCCAAATATGCCGCCAACTCTTCCGTTGCAGCTATTCCTGAACGCTCGCCCACACCCAAAATGCTAACATCCGCATAGTCAGCTCCACTATGTAAAGCAGTTATCGAATTTGCCGTAGCCATGCCAAAATCGTCATGACAATGAACTGCCACATCTACACTGAGTGCATCACGAAATCTGCTAATCAGTTTCACCATCGCAAGCGGGGTTAGCTGTCCCAAGGAATCTGCAAGCCGTACGCGGGATGCTCCGTGTTTTTCTGCAACTAATGCCATGCGTAATGCGAACAATTCGTCAGCTCTCGACACGTCTTCAAGTCCGACGGAAATGTATGAAATGCCGCACTCTTTTGCGATTTCAATACTTTCTGCAAGAGATTGTAATAACGCTTCTCGCTGAGTGGATAATCTTTTTTCTATATGCAGATCAGATGATGGAACACCAATGTTCACTCGATCTACAGACAACTGCGCAGCGGTACGAATGTCTGCCTCTCTGCACGGCGACCATACGCTCAGTTTCGCAGATGCTTTTTTCATTCGAGCGTACGTAACGAACTCTGCCAAATCACTCTGCCCTACCCATCCCAACTCTATTTCATCTACACCGACCCGCAATAAGCCAGAAAATATCTTTTTTCGTGTATCATTATCGAAATAGGCACCAAAAAGCTGAGCTCCTTCTCTTAAAGTAGTATCTAGTAACATAGAACCTCCCTCTATAAGGATACTGAATGCATTTATAGTTACGCTAGATAGAAACAACACTACCATTCAACATAAGCATTAATAGTGCCAACGTAGATACTACAGCAGATCATACGGCTTATTGCTTATCTACAGATAACTCATCCTTAATTATGCATACCTTTTTGTAGTTTCCTACATTTTTGAAGACATTTTTGTAGGTTCCTACATATCCAAACCTACCAACATAAACGTACGCAAAGCCAGACAACCAACTGTTTTTAAAGAGCTTATGTTTATAAAACTCGTTTGGCACACCTTTCGCTTTATAGAGAACATAGTTGAAACAGGACCCTAACAGACTTGGAGACTAAAATGAGAAAAGTAGCAATCTACGGCAAAGGCGGAATTGGTAAATCCACTACTACCCAGAACACAGTAGCAGGGCTTTCCATGATGGGACGTAAAGTTATGGTTGTTGGCTGTGACCCTAAAGCAGATTCAACCCGCCTTTTGCTCGGAGGCCTACAGCAGAAATCTGTGTTGGATACACTTCGTGAAGAAGGCGAAGACGTAGAATTGGAGGATATCCGTAAAGGCGGGTTCGGCGACACATGGTGCGTAGAATCTGGTGGCCCTGAGCCGGGCGTTGGCTGTGCAGGCCGCGGAATCATTACCTCCATCAACATGCTCGAGAACCTCGGTGCTTATGAAGAGTCTGAAAACCTTGATTACGTTTTCTATGATGTTCTTGGTGACGTTGTGTGTGGCGGTTTCGCAATGCCTATTCGAGATGGCAAAGCCGAAGAAATCTATATCGTCTGTTCTGGTGAAATGATGGCTATGTATGCAGCAAACAACATTTGCAAAGGTGTCATGAAATACGCCCAGTCCGGTGGCGTTCGCCTTGGCGGTCTCATTTGTAACTCTCGTAATGTTGATAACGAAAAAGAGATGATTGAAGAATTCGCCCGCAAACTTGGAACACAGATGATTTATTTTGTTCCGCGTGACAACGACGTGCAGCGTGCAGAAATCAACAGAAAAACAGTTCTCGAATGGAACGACGCCGTACCGCAGGCAGATGCATACCGTGGACTGTCTGATGCCATTGATAAAAACGAAATGTTCGTCATCCCGACTCCTTTAGAAATTGAAGAACTGGAAAGTCTGCTCGTTGACTTTGGCCTTATGGAAATAAGTTAGACGCCAACTCCGCACCACACGCACAACAAACTGGTCTTCAATCAACTGCATTGCACAATGCATAAACTGCATGGGGAGAAAGAATATGATGATTATGGTTAAAGCGATTGTTCGCCCTGAAAAAGTGGACGAAGTGCTCAAGGAGCTTATGGATAAAGGCTTCCCTGCGGTAACAAAATTCTCCGTTGCAGGACGCGGTAAGCAGCGGGGCATTAAAATTGGTGAAGTAACCTACGACGAACTGCCTAAAGTCATGCTGCTTTGCGTTGTCAAAGCTGAAGACAAAGATGATCTGATCGAAACGATTATGGACGCAGCGCGCTCTGGTAAAAAAGGCGCATTCGGCGATGGCAAAATATTCGTCACAGCAGTCGAAGACGTATACACGATCAGTTCTGGTATCAAAGAAGCTTCTCCTGCAGCGGAGGGCTAGTCGCATGAAAGAGATTACCGCAATCCTGCGTATGGATATGATGAACCGCACCAAAAAAGCTCTTACAGAGCTTGGGGTGGATGCATTCTATGCATTTGAGGCTCAGGGCAGAGGCAAAGGCTTCGTTAACAAAAAAGTGCTGGCAGGCATGGAAGAAGGATACGAAGAAGCCGCAGCCGTGCTCGGCGAAAAGGGCAAACTCTATCCCAAACGAGTTCTGATAGCAGTCGTTCAAGACGGTGAAGTGGACGCCATAGTTCAAACCATTATTGCTACCAATCAGACAGGTAAACCCGGCGATGGCAAAGTTTTTGTCTGTCCTGTTAATGACGCAGTCCGTGTCAGGTCAGGCGAACATGGCGAAAAATCCATAGCGTAAGCACCAAGGAGACTAAAATGAGTATCAAACCAAAATTGGTGCAGTGGGAACCTACAGACCTGAAAGAGGAACTTCTTAAAAAGTACCCTCCAAAAGTTGCCCGAAAACGCGCCAAACAGATAATGATCAACGAAGCAACAGAGTGTGAAGCACCGCCGGAAATTGTTGCTAACGTTCGTACCATCCCCGGTATTATCACCATGCGCGGTTGTACCTATGCGGGTTGTAAAGGCGTTATCATGGGGCCTACCCGTGATATTGTAAACATTACTCACGGCCCTATCGGTTGCGGATTCTACTCATGGTTAACACGACGCAACCAGACAGATCCCGGCGCTGATGGTGACAACTACATCCCTTACTGTTTTTCAACAGACATGCAGGATCAGGACATCATTTTTGGCGGTGAAAAAAAACTGGAAGCTGCCATTCAGGAGGCCTACGACCTTTTCCACCCCAAAGCCATCTGCATCTTCTCCACTTGTCCCGTTGGACTTATCGGTGACGATGTTCACGCTGTTTCTCGCAAGATGAAAGAAAAATTCGGTGACTGTAACGTCTTCGGTTTTTCCTGTGAAGGGTACAAAGGGGTATCCCAGTCCGCCGGTCACCATATTGCGAACAACCAGGTTTTCACACACCTCGTTGGTGAAAACAAAAAGCCTAAAGAAGGCAAATACAAAATCAACCTTCTCGGTGAATACAACATCGGCGGGGACGGTTTTGAAATCGACAGACTGCTCAAAAAGTGCGGCATTACAAACATCGCAACGTTTTCCGGTAACTCCACGTACGACCAGTTTGCATCAGCCCAGCACGCAGACCTCAGCTGCGTAATGTGCCACCGCTCCATCAACTATGTGGCGGATATGCTGGAAACTAAATACGGCATTCCGTGGATTAAAGTGAACTTCATTGGCGCAAAAAGCACAGCCGACTCATTACGAAACATCGCGAAATACTTTGGCGATCCCGAGTTAGTGAAGAAAGTTAACGACGTCATTGCTGAAGAAATGCCTGAAGTAGAAGCTGTCATTAATGATGTGAAAGAGCGTACCAAAGGCAAAACAGCCATGCTGTTCGTCGGCGGTTCCCGCGCTCACCATTACAACGACCTTTTTGCCGAACTGGGTATGAAAACAATTTCTGCCGGATACGAGTTTGGTCATAGAGATGACTATGAGGGCAGACAAGTCATTCCAGACATCAAAATTGATGCTGACTCCCGTAACATCGAGGAGCTGGAAATCAAGCCTTCGGCAGAAGAATACAAGGCACGAAAAACTCCTGAACAGTTTAAAGCCCTTGAAGATGCAGGATTTAAATTCCGCCATTATGACGGACTCAACCCGGACTTGGACAAAGGTTCCATCATTATTGATGACCTTAACCAGTATGAGGCGGAAAAGCTTGTTGAGCTCTTAAAACCGGATCTGTTCTGCGCTGGAATTAAAGAGAAATTCTCCATCCAGAAGCTTGGTATCCCAATGAAGCAGCTGCACAGCTATGACTCAGGCGGACCATATGCCGGTTTTAAAGGCGCCGTAAACTTCTATGAAGAAATCGACCGCCTCGTGAACAGCAAGGTTTGGAGCTACATGAAAGCGCCTTGGCAGGAAAATCCGGAACTAACCGCTACGTTCGTATGGGAATAAGCAGGGAGAAATAGAATGTTACTCAGACATACACCTACAGAGGTAGCAGAGCGTAAGTCTCTGGCTATTAACCCCGCAAAAACATGTCAGCCTATTGGTGCAATGTATGCCGCACTTGGTATTAAAGGCTGCCTTCCACATAGTCACGGTTCGCAGGGGTGTTGCTCCTACCACCGCTCTACACTGACCCGTCATTACAAAGAGCCTATTTCTGCAGCCACAAGCTCTTTTACAGAAGGCGCATCAGTTTTTGGCGGTCAGGCTAACTTGCTTCAGGCCATCAATAACATCTTCACGGTGTACGATCCTGAAGTAATCGCAGTGCATACCACTTGTCTGTCTGAAACCATTGGTGACGATCTTAAACAGATTGCAGCCAAAGCCATTTCCGAAGGCAAGGTGCCCGAAGGTAAAACCATTATAGGTGCTCCGACACCAAGCTATGTTGGCTCTCACGTTACAGGTTTTAGCAACATGGTTAAGGCTATGGCGCAGCTTGCAGAAGAAACAGACAAAAAAAACGGCAAGGTAAACATCATTCCGGGCTGGGTAGAACCTAGCGACATGGAAGAAATTAAGCGCCTTGCAACCCTCATCGGTGTTGACATCACGCTCTTTCCAGACACCTCCGGAGTTCTTAACGCACCTCTTACTGGCGAATACCACATGTTCCCGAATGGTGGTGTCACAGTAGAGGAACTCAAAGAAGCCGGACAGGCAACAGGAACTCTTGCCCTTGGTGAATGGTGCTCGGCTGATGCAGCACGCTGGTTGGATGCAAAACGCAAAGTGCCGTGTACTGTATTGGACATGCCTTTCGGCTTGGCCGCAACAGACCGTTTTATTGATACGTTACGCACCATTGCCGGTGCAAGCATTCCGGAATCCATCACCACAGAACGTGGCCAGCTTGTGGATTTAATTTCGGACATGCACCAGTACTTCTACGGAAAGCGGGTAGCCATTTTCGGTGATCCTGATCAGGTAATTTCAATGTGCGAATTCCTTCGCTCCATTGATATGTACCCTGCATATGTTGTGACAGGTACCCCGGGGAAAAAATTCGAAAAACGAATTAAGGACATCACAGCCGACATGCCATTTGAAGTAAAAGTTAAGGCAAAAGGCGACATGTTCCTCATGCATCAGTGGATGAAGAACGAGCCTGTAGACCTTATTATTGGCAATACCTACGGCAAGTACATGGCTCGCGACGAAGACACCCCTTTCCTTCGTTGGGGATTCCCGATTCTGGACAGACAGGGTCATCAGTATTTCCCGACAGTCGGTTACAAAGGCGGGCTGCGCTTATTAGAAAGAATTCTCGATCTTCTATTAGCCCGCAAAGACCGTGACGCTCCTCAAGAGACCTTTGAGTTGGTTCTGTAGCATCGCACATAACAAACGTACCTGCACACGCTTCTGTTGTGCAGGATACGTACTCAACATTACGCAAAAAAGGACAATGCAATGGCCACTCCTGAAAGAATGCTGATATGCTGCCAAAGCTTTCGCGCTGCGGGCAGCCCGAAGGGTATTTGCCACAAGCAGACCGATGGGTTCTTGCAATATATTGAAGAAGAAACTCTCGATCGAGGATTGGACGCCCTTGTTGTTGCAACCACATGTTTAAAACAATGTGAAGCCGGTCCTGTCATGGTTATTCAACCAGAAAACTGGTGGTACAAAGGCGTAGATTCTGAAGAAGCAATTGACGCAATTTTGGACTCTCTCGAAGACGGCAACCCGTGCGAAAAATATCTGATGGAATCGTAAAGAATGAACCTGCCACATGTGACCATACGCGAAGCCACCGAAGGCGATATTCCTCAGCTGTGTGACCTTCTACGGATACTGTTCACCATTGAAGCTGACTTTAAAAGCGATACGGTGAAACAGCAAAATGGATTAAAACTCCTGCTACATTCGCCTTCCTCATGCGTCCTTGTGGCAGAGTTGGACAATAAAAATGTGGGGATGTGCACAGGGCAATTGCTTGTTTCAACAGCGGAAGGTGGTTTCTCCCTACTCGTTGAAGATGTCGTTGTGCACCCCCATTACCAACATGTTGGAATTGGAAGTTTACTTTTACAGGGCATTAACAGTTTTGCTCAGAAACACAGAGCCAAACGCTCTCAGCTTTTGGCTGATGCAACTAATGCAACGGCCTTAGGCTTTTATAAAGCAAGAGACTGGAACAAAACGCAGTTAGTGTGCCTCTCAAAACACCACTAACCTAAACATACAAGATGTGATTTTTCGAGTGTATCAACTAAGGGGAATACAGTGAGTGAAGCCATTTTAGAAGAAAGAAGAGACCAGGTTCATCGTACAGGTCATGGCAATCCTGTTGAAATAGCATGTAACAAAGAATCCCTTGCCGGAGCTGTAAGCCAGCGAGCATGCGTCTTCTGCGGATCAAGAGTTGTGCTCTACCCTATTGCTGATGCATTGCACCTTGTTCATGGCCCTATTGGCTGTGCAGTTTATACGTGGGACATTCGCGGAGCACTATCGAGTGGTCCGGAACTCCACAGACTTTCGTTTTCAACAGATCTGCAAGAGCTTGATGTTGTTTTCGGCGGTGAAAAAAAACTTACTGCGGCTCTTGATGAGCTTATAGACAGACACAGTCCAAAAGCTGCTTTTGTTTATTCAACATGCATAGTCGGTATCATTGGCGATGACTTAGAAGCGGTTTGTAAAGCCATGAGCCTGAAAAAAGGTATCCCTGTTTTGCCCGTTATGTCTGAAGGGTTTAAAGGCAACAAACGTGCCGGGTATCTCGCAGCCTGCAAAGCCATGTTCAAGCTTGTTGAAACTCAAGATATTTCTGACATTCCAAAACTATCAGTTAATATTCTTGGTGACTTCAACTTGGCTGGCGAAATTTGGATTATCAGAAAATATTTTGAACGAATGGGAATTACTGTCGTCGCCAACATCACCGGTGACGGGCGCGTAAAAGATATCGGCCGCTGCCACGGGGCGTCACTCAACCTTGTTCAGTGCTCAGGTGCCACTCTGGATTTAGCTAAAATGATGCAGGAAAAGTACGGAACTCCATTCATACGGGTATCGTACATTGGCATCGAGGACATGGCAGACTCTTTGTATCAAGTCTCAGATTTTTTTAAAGACGCCGATCCAAGTATCGTCGAGAAAACACAAGCGCTAGTCCGCGAAGAATTGTCTGCACTTATGCCGGAGCTTGCTCGCTATCGTAGAGATTTGGAAGGTAAAAAAGTTGCCATGTATGTTGGTGGATCTTTTAAAGCGTTCTCACTCATTAAAGCATTCCGCCATTTAGGTATGAAGGTTGTAATGTGCGGTTCTCAAACAGGCACAAAAGAGGACTACGCAGAACTGGCGGAAATTTCAGATCCTGACACTATTTTAGTCGACGACGCTAACCCACTAGAATTGGCTAATTTTATTAAGGAAAAAAATGTAGATCTATTTGTAGGTGGCGTAAAGGAACGTCCCATCGCATACAAGCTTGGTGTGGGCTTTTGTGACCATAACCATGAACGGAAAGAAGCGCTTGGTGGTTTCGAGGGGATGCTAAATTTCGCAAAGGAAGTGCACTCTTCAGTAATGAGCCCTGTGTGGAATTTTATTCCAAGGCGTGCGAACCACAACACGAAAGTGAAAAAGGAGGCGGGCGATGTCTAACACCAGTAATTATGTATCCACCACAAATGCTTGCAAGTTGTGCACTCCTTTAGGCGCATCAATGGCTTTCCGTGGAGTAGAAGGCAGCATCCCTTTTCTGCATGGCTCTCAGGGGTGCGCAACATATATGCGCCGCTACATTATCAGCCACTTTCGCGAATCAATTGACATAGCCTCTTCTGCGCTCGGCGAAAAAAATGCTATTTACGGCGGCGGTCCCAACTTAAAAAAAGGCATCCTGAATGTAATGATCAAATACGAACCCAAAGTGGTTGGTATCGCAACAACATGCCTTACAGAGACAATTGGCGACAACGTTCCCATGTTTATTTCAGAATTTAAAAATGAATTTGGAGAATTACCACTGCCGGAAATAGTACACGTTTCTACACCAAGCTATAGCGGCACACATACAGACGGTTGGCACGGTGCAGTTCACTCCATAGCTGAGCAGCTATGCCTCGATAAGGCTCCAGAAAAACATTCAGTCAATATTCTTCCTAACATGGTTTCCTGTGAAGACATTCGACATCTGAAAGATATCTGCGCCGATTTTGAAATAAAGCCGACAATACTACCTGACATTTCAGAAACATTAGATGGGATCACACTGGAAGATTATGCCAAAATTCCATCAGGTGGCACCCCTCTTTCTGAAATCAAGACAATGTCCGGTGCTAAGGCAACTGTCGAATTCGGTCGCTGTCTCCCTGAAAAAACCGGCGGTAGCAACTTACGCGACAGATTTACGATTCCAAACCACCGCATTGGCTTACCTATGGGGCTACGTGAGAATGACGTGTTCTTTGAAACTCTTAGTGCCATATCAGGAAAAACAATGCCCGAACGGTATGTGATGCAACGTGGCAGGCTTGTAGACGCCTTCGTTGATGGACACAAATATATATTTGGGAAACGTGCCGTCGTATATGGAGAAGAAGATCTCGTGGTCGGACTATGTTCATTTCTGGCTGAAATAGGCATCGATGTCATTCTGGCAGGAACAGGTTCCCACGGCAAAAAATTAGAAACGCACATAGAAGCTGTCACGAAAGATGTAGCGAGATGCATGCCTGAAGTACATGAAGGTGTAGATTTTTTTGATATTTCAGCGCGAGCAGAAGAATTAAAACCAGATATTCTTATTGGTCATTCCAAAGGATATCAGTACGCAAAAGCTTGGAATATCCCCATGATTCGCGTCGGTTTTCCAATCCATGACAGATTTGGTGGGCAAAGAATAAAGCACATCGGGTATGAAGGTACTCTTGCTCTGCTTGACCGCATCATAAACGCGTTTATTGAAAAAAAGCAGAACGACAGCCCTGTTGGATATGGTTATCTGTAACAATTAAAACTCTATTCAAATAAGACATTTACCAAGCATTCTTGTCAAATAGATTTTAGAAACATGATACATAGGTGCATTGCAATGAAAGATACAACTAAACATCCATGCTTTAATAAGGAAACAGCCGGAAGTTGCGGCAGAGTTCATTTACCGGTAGCACCTAAATGTAATATCCAGTGCAATTACTGTAACAGAAAATACGACTGTGTTAATGAATCCCGCCCCGGCGTAACAAGCAGTATTCTTAAACCATTTCAAGCTGCTGAGTACATGCACGCTGTTTTAGAAAAAGAGCCACGCATCACAGTTGCTGGCATTGCCGGTCCCGGTGATCCTTTTGCTAATCCGGAAGAAGTGCTCGAAACGATGCGCCTGCTTAATGCAAAACATCCACAGCTTCTTTTCTGTCTCTCGACAAACGGGATGGGCATCCTGCCGTACCTTGATGACATTGCAGAGTTGGGTGTGTCGCACGTGACCATTACGATGAGTGCAGTCGATCCAGAAATTGGTGCTAAAATTTATTCATGGGTACAGGACGGCAACACCATCCACTACGGAGTAGAAGGTGCCAGCATATTATTGGACCGCCAGCTAGAGGCTATTGCGGGTTTAAAAAAACGCAATATCATCGTAAAAGTTAACTCCATTGTTATCCCGGGAATTAACGACGAGCATATTGTAGAAGTTGCAAAAGTAGCATCTGAGCTTGGTGCTGATATTCAAAATATCATTCCTCTGAAGCCAACAGCAGACACGCTTTTTGCCAAAATTGCAGAACCAAAACATAATATTATCAACCCGCTTCGCAAAGCAGCGACTCCATATATAGCGCAAATGACACACTGCAAGCGATGTCGCGCAGATGCCGTCGGACTGCTTTGCAACGACCAGTCAGCTGCACTGTGCGGAACTCTACAGTCCTGCTCACAGCTCAAACCTTATCAGAAAGAAGCTCCCCGCCCCTATGTGGCTATATCTTCAAGAGAAGGTTTGCTTATCAATCAGCATTTTGGCGAGTCGAAATCATTCTACATTTGGGGTGAAGATGAAGATGGAAAATTTAGCCTTGTTGAAGAACGTAATGTTCCACCAAAAGCCTGCGGACCAAAGCGATGGGAAGAGCTAGCACTTCTTCTCAGCGACTGCCGGACAATATTAACAGCAGCCATAGGTGAAATTCCAAAAACTTATTTAGAAGAACATGGAATCTCTTCTCATACAGTAAACGGGTTTATTCAGGATGGACTTGAAGCGGTGTATCATACTGACAACATCGAGTCGTTAAAAGGTCGTCGTTCCGGCATCGCAGGTGGATGTCAGGGAACAGGCACAGCGTGCGGCTAATATCTCAAAGCAATTTTGTAGTACAAATCAAATAAAAAGCCATCGCATGTAGAGGAAACTTCTACGTTGCGATGGCTTTTTGATTTCGTAATTTCACTTGTGAGACCGCCCAAAATAAAATGTAACAAGTTGATTAAGTTAACCCCTTAAACTGCTGTCTTAAAAGCATTAGCAATTGGCATGACTCAGGAACACCACAATATTACTTGTTCCGAAGTCGAGCTCTTCCAACAGCAATAACCTCCTCCAAATGGTAGCGCTTTACCCTATACCCCATTTGGCGAGGAGTAAGCCCCAAAGTTGCAGCAGCTTTATATTGAATCCAGTCATTACTTCTTAACGCTTGAATTATCTCATGTTGTTCTATTTTCTGTAGAGAAGTGTGCTGAGGAGACAAGGATTCATTGGTCTCTAATTTTTGTGAAACATCAGCAGCTACTTCAACAGCACTTGTTTCATTAGCAACCGCAAGCGAGCCCAAGAAAGGCGCAATAAATTCAAATGAAATATAGTCAGAGTCTGACATGATTACGAGGCGTTCAATAAGATTTTCCATTTCACGCACGTTTCCCGGCCAGTCGTACTGGATAAGGGCATCCAAAGCGCCGGCTGTGAGTGAAACAGTACGTCCATAATTATTCGCTGCTTTTCGTAAGAAATGGTTCAATAGGCCTGTAACATCTTCCCTACGTTCGCAGAGAGCAGGAATGACAATAGGAAAAATATTAAGTCGATAATACAAATCTAGGCGAAATTCATTTTGCTCCACGAGCTTCGCAAGATCTTTATTCGTTGCTGCAATAATACGAATATCGACTGTACGAGTTTTGTTGGAACCAAGCCGCTCAAACTCTTTTTCCTGTAACACTCGAAGCAATTTAGCTTGTAAATTTAACGGAAGTTCCCCTATTTCATCCATAAATATGGTTCCGCAATCAGCCTCTTCAAAACGCCCTTGGCGACTCGATGATGCACCGGTAAAAGCACCCTTCTCATACCCAAAAAATTCTGCTTCCAATAAATTTTCAGGAATGGACGCACAGTTTATTTTCACAAACGGGTGCCCTTTTCGATCAGAAAGATCATGTATTATACTAGCTATTAACGTTTTACCAACACCAGACTCACCAAGAAGTAGTACGGTTGCCCGAGTCGGGGAAACCCTCTCCATCTGTCTTTGCACTTCCATCATGGCAGGACTTTTGCCAACAATAAATAGTCCCTTATTCTGCTGAGAAATTTGGTAACGTAGTGAAGCATTTTCACGTTTAAAAACAGCTTCGCGTTCCATGACCTTTTTATTGAGACTCAAAAATTGCCCAATAAGAGTGGCTACGATTTTTAAAAAATCTATATCTTCTTCAATAGAAATATGATCATCAAAAACTCTATCCACATTTAGAACCCCAATGGGATCTCCATGTAAAACAATTGGCACACCAATGAAGGACGTCATTCGTCGTTGGAGTTTTCGTGCACCTGTTTTATCTAAAAAAAGCGGATTATTACTGATATCAGGAACATAAAATGGTTCGCTTGATCTAAATATTTTTCCGGTAACGCCTTCATCAAGACGATACACGCCACGCCTTTTTTCTTCCAACGTTAAGCCATACGATGCATTGATAGCTAACTGCTGAATTTCTGGATCGTATAAGGTTACTGTTGCCCGCTGCATACTTAGTTTTTCAGAAAGCATACAGAGTACTCCATCAAGAGCAGCTTCAAGGTCCAGTGCCTGCTCCATGGTTTCGCAAATCGCAAGTAATGCTGAAAATTTAAGTATATGTATTGGTGAGCGCATACATTCAACGATGCACATACTGACCCATATAAAACTTAGACAACAAAATAAGACAGTTACAAAAACAATCTTCAAATATTTTTTGGTTTATTCTGAAAAAAACAGTATTTATTTTACATTTTTGTCATTTCAATGCTTTTTAGCCTTTTTTTCATTTTAATGTTTTTCAAAAAGACTCTTTTCCTTGACAAGGAAAGAACTAATTTGCCTGTTGTCATAACAAAACCTTCTATCTTTGCTCTTTTACAAAAGACTGTTTAATCATTTTCAAAAAATAATAAAGACCTATTTACTTCAATAATATTAACAAATAACAGGAAATATATAATAAATAGGAATCATCAAAATTCCAACTTATCGTAATTTCAAACAGATATTTCAGGATGGCATTTCGACAAAATCAAATTATTTACAATTTTGTTATTTTTGACAAAAAGAATTTCATTTTCGAATTCGTTGTAGGCAACTGCAAACAAAGTTCATTGCTTTTAAGCAGTTAATAGCTAGGCAGTAAAAACAGTAAAAAAGCTCCAGAAAAACTTGTGGAATGTATGATAAAACAACCTGCATTACCAATCCAACTACTCGATCAAGAAGACCCACTACACCAAAAAGTTAACTCTATGCTCGATCGATTGCATATTTGATTCCACACAGAGGTAGCGCGGGGAACATGATTAAACATCTTAAAACATTCTTCGAGAAGTCTGGGAAAGGATATGACGACAACACGCTGGAGAAGAAAACCACCCAGCCATATTCAGATGGGCACAAAAAACAATTTAAGCTCTTACACTTTCGTGTAAGAGCTTAAATTGCTTGGCGTCCCTAAGGGGATTTGAACCCCTGTCGCCTGCGTGAAAGGCAGGTGTAACACTTAAAAAAGCAGCTTATTCCTTTAGCTACAAGGCTTCTACAAAAGCGCATTCAATACTGGCGACATAGAAAGCATAGAAACTTACACCTTGTTTACACCCGATCAAATATGAAAAAACTACTCTCAAATAGTCTACTAATTCTAAACCATTGCTTAAAAGAATGAACAACGCCCTGATTACATCTACGCAAAACTTTCGACCCTACTTCCCCGATAAAAGCCTTAACCAAAATCGCTTTTCTAGAACATCTTTCTCTTTTGTATATACAGGTTAGTTGCTTGAACTCGTTTAAATTCTAGTTGATCTCATATACTTGCTCTACAAAAATTGTCTCAACGCCATACGTTTTTACCACAAATATAAATTGTGAACTCTTCCCCTAAAAACAAATCTACTCCTTGAATAGAATAGCTCTGCCAATTAGTGTACTTATGTATCCTCTAGCGATTGCTATTGGCCCTTCCAACCGAGAAACATCACAATATCAATCTACCGGTACTTTTTTTATTCCTTTTTTTACCATACATATCACACAGCAAAAAAGCCCATCCACAGTATGGGTGAGCTTTTTTATATACTAGTTGTTATTGCTTCTTATTACGGTTGTAATTATACTTATAAAACTCAGCTACTTTTGTGCTGCTACAATAGAAACTTCACAAAGTAGTTCCGGACGAGCCAAACGGACCTCGACACATGCACGTGCAGGAGCATGCCCTTCAGGAACCCATGCATCCCAAATTTCGTTCATTGCAGCGAAATCTTTCATGTCGCGAACATATAGCGTTGCGGAAAGAATATGCTCAATATCACTACCTGCCTGCTGCAAAAGATCTTCGACTTTTGCGAGCATGTTGGCAGTTTGAGCTTTAATACCCTCATCAGTATTGTCGGGTACCTGACCACACAAATAAATTGTTCCATTGTTAATAACAATTTTACTCATACGAGTACCGATTTCCATACGTGTAATAGTCATACTCTTTCCTTACTTATTGCCATGCGCCTTTTTTCTTCGGTGCATCATTATCTTTAGGGAACAACGTTTCGCGATCCGCTCTAAATGCCTCAAGAGATAAATGTGGTGTTTTCCCCTGAAGTGTTTCTGCCATCAGTTTGCCCACAATCGGAGCAAGTTGAAATCCATGGGTAGAAAACCCGCAAGTATGGAAAAAACCAGGGGTGTTCGCAGCTTCACCAATAATAGGCAATTTATCGGAAATCATTCCTTCGAATCCTGCCCACCAGCGCACAATGCTCGCATCTTTCATAATCGGGAAGAAATCTACAACCGTCTGCGCAGAACCATGCATCTGCTCTGTATTAATTCTTGTCTGCTCATCATCAGTGATAAAAGCACGACGCGCCCCACCAACAACCACAGTGCCATTTGTCATCTGCTTAAATGACAGGGATCGGAAAAAACCGGAAACAACAGGGGTAATAAATTTCGGCATCCTGGCGGTAACCATCATAGAAAGCGCAACTGGCTCCATTGGAATTTTCTCTCCCAAAAGGGCTGCCACTTTTGCCCCCCACGCTCCTGCGCAGTTTAAGAGCAACTCGCCTTCATAAATTTTTCCATTAGCTGTCGTAACGGTAAAACCCGAACCATTTTGGGAAACATTAAGCACTTTAGTGTGCTCTTCAATAATGACACCGGCTTTTAACGCACTTTGCTGATACGCACGGCAAGCCTTATACGGCAATGCGTGACCATCTTTTCTAGAAATAAGACCACCAATAAAATCATCGGCAATGGCGGGAACAAGTTTGCGAAGCTCTTTTTCGTCAATTAACTCTTCGTGATTGTATCCAAGATCGCTCGTCGTCTTTGCACGCTTCTTCAGCAACTCAATTTCTTCGTCACAATTGGCTGCAAGAATCTGACCTGTCGTAGTGAAGGTGCAATTACATCCAATATACTTTTCCATATTTGCCCACATTTCCTGTGACTCCAGAGTCATTGGAATTTCGGCAACATGACGATTAAGACGACGGACACCGCCAGCATTCACTCCGGAGGCATGGCGACCAACAGTATCTTTTTCGAGAAGAATAACTTTCTTTCCAGCGCGGCCAAGCTCCATAGCTGTTGCCAGCCCCATAAGCCCACCACCAATTATAAGAACATCAGCGCGAGACATTATTCACCCCCTTCAAAACGCATGGATGCCATTTCCTGCATTGAAACATTTTTCAAAGGAGGCCTGATACGTAACCTCTCTGCATCAGAAGGTTTCCCCGATGTCAGAACGCTTAAAAGCTCTACAATTGCATTGCCGCACATACGTCCCTGACACGGCCCCATGCCACTGCGAACCAATGCTTTTATGTCATTAGGGTTAGTGCATCCTTGACGTACCGCATCTTTAATCTGAGCAACTGTCACGTGTTCACAACGGCACACTAGAGTTTCATCATCGAATGCATATGCATCAATATCCGGAGCAAACATGGCATCAATAAACGGGCGAGGATACAATTCACGTGCAAGTTTCTTTTGAATCCGCTCTGCTTGCTCATCTCGCTGACTAAGAGACAACTTGCCTACAGAATGAGCCACTTCCAACGCTGTCAGACGGCCTTTTAACTCTGCAGCACCAGCCCCATGAACAAATGTTCCATCTCCTGCGGCAAAAACACGTTCAAGGCTGGTACGCCCCCATGTATCTGTGACCGGATACCAATAGCGCTGCACATTGTCCCATTCATGACGACAACCAAGCTGGCTAAACATTGCTGTATTCGGAATCACACCAAAATGGACAAGTAGCGAGTCCGCATCAAAACTCACAGCTTTGCCATTTTGCATGGCTGTCACTTTGGAGAGTTTATCTTCACCATGAGCTCGAACCTCTTTCACATTCTTCAAGTGAGGGACACCAGTGCGTTTGATGTCCCACAACATCTTGACCCCCTTCACGAGATAATCTGCACGGCGTAAAGCGGAAGGAAGCTGTGCGAGAGCCTCGAGGGAAGGGTATGCGGAGGCCGTTTCAAGGATGGCAGAAATTTCTACACCACTGCTGGCAAGCTGACATGCTTCCAGAAGCAGCAAAGGTCCACTACCGGCAATTACGACTTTACCGGAAGGCTTTAAACCGGAATCTTTGTATAAGTTATTCGCAGCACCTGCCCCCATCACACCGGGAAGAGTCCACCCCGTAAACGGTACAGGACGCTCCATGGCTCCTGTCGCAACAACGATTCGTTCAACCTTAACGCAATGTGACTCTCCCTTGTGAGAGAAAAATACAGTACCATCCGGCTCTACCTGCCACACTGCCGCCTCTGAACGATAGTCCAGATCAGCAGAACGAAGCTGGTGAACAAGGCCTGCTCCTTTGGTGTAATCACTGCCGAGCAATTTACAGCGAGATTCTGGAGCCTTCTCGATATTTCTATAAATTTGCCCCCCCGGACGAGCCTGTTCATCAAGTACCAACACTCTCAATCCAAGTTCTGACATGGAACAAGCACTGGCTATTCCTGCAGGGCCTGCCCCCACAACTGCAACATCATATTGATAGTTCATGCTATTCATTGCCCTCCACGATCTGCCGGTTAACCTGCATGCCTTCATGGACTTCTTCCAAGCAAGCCTGACGATTCTTCACACCATCAATTTCACACAGACATTCACAACAGACACCCATTAGACAATGCGGTGATCGAACCTCTCCCGTTACAGGAGAAGTCCGAAACGGCTCTTTTCCCTGTTCCAACAGTACGGCAACGACAGTAGATCCTGCAGGAACACTTGTGCCTTTTCCGTCCACAGTTATGAACACCTGCTCTGCAGCAGGTTCATCTAGTTTAAACATCAGAACTCCAGAAACTCTTAAATTAAACTATCAGGTTAGATGTACGGAAGGGTAGCTGTACACTTTGCGCACATAGTATCGATTCTCTAAATAACAGCGGGATTGCGCGCTGTGTGTAAATTGGGCTCTGCTCCAGTTGTCATGAAGCAGAGCCCACCATATCAACAAAAAGGATCTCTACTGAATAAGACTATCCAGTACTTTCTGACTCCACTCTGCGCCAATGTCGCCCTGAATTTCCGGCCAGACTACTTTGCGGATTTTTGCTGCCATTGTGCCAAGCGCTTGATCGGATACCGGGATGATTTCAGCGCCATACTCAGCAAGCTTTTTCTCATTTTCCATCTGATCATTCTGAGCATTTTTCCAACGACGTTGCTCGAATTCGAAAGAAACTTTTTCAAGTTGTTGCTGCTGCTCGCTGCTAAGGTCTGCAAACAACTCTTGGTTCATGATCAGGTACCAAACCTCAAAATGTGTATTCACAGGCATGTAGTATTTGGTCACATCACGGAATGAGGCATAATAACCTTCCGCACCTGAGCCAATAACACCGTCAACAACACCGGTCTGAACTGCGGTGAATGCTTCAGAGAATGGTACCGGAGTTCCAATAAAGCCAATATTATCAGCTAACATCTGGAAAGTTTTTGCCGGAGGGACACGAAGCTTAAGCCCTTTAGAACTATTTGGATCTTCAGGATTTTTTGGTTTTTTCTTAAGAGCAACTCCACCAAAGTACACTGGATAGACAGCCATTACCCGAATATCCTGCTGTGAAAAAAGATCGGAAATAGTATTCTGAAATGGTGAACCAGTCACAAAGTTTTTCTCTGCTTGTTTCCAATCTTTCATCAAATACGGAAAAGAGATAATCTGTAACCGTTTGTCCACGCCTGTAGATACTGGCTGACATGCCATGTCTACAGCTCCAAGCCCTACGCGTTCCTGCACGATTGTGTAGTCACCAAGTGCACTTGCTGCATAGACTTTGATCTTAATTTTGCCGTCAGTGGCTTTTTTTACTGCATCGGCATACCAGTGAAGGTCATTGTCGATAGTAGTTCCCTGAGGACGAATATGGGAGATTTTCCAAGTACGAGCTTCGACATTTCCAGCGGAAAGCATAACAACCGCCATGATAGCCAGAGCAATAGAGAATAACGATTTCTTCATCTGTACACACTCCTATTCAGTTTAGTAGCCCATCAAACGGGGCAATGTGAGGGATAATTCAGGCCAGAACGACGTCAAAAAGACCACTGGAAGATAGCCGAAAAGTATCAGCGTCATTGCAGGCTTAATTACGTCAGTAAATTCAACATTACCAATGCGCACACCAAGATACAGGATGCTCGCATATGGTGGGGTAACACCGCCCATAGCAGTGTTTACGCCGATAATTGCAGCGAAATGGACAGGACTGATACCGATAGCTTCCATAAGAGGGAGCAGCAGTGGCGCGGTGAGAATGATGGAAGTAATATCGTTAACGATCATACCGATGAAAAACAGCAGAAAGTTAACAAGGATGAGCAGCAATACTTTATTCTGAGTAATGGTAAAAATACCTTCAACCAAAGCCTGCGGAATATCTTCCATGACAAAAATCTGGCTGAGCATCAGGCTGAATACGATCATAACCATGATCGCACCAATTGCTGTTGCAGCATCCTTTGCTGCTCTGAGAAATTTGCTCCAGGTAAGCCCTCTATAAACAAGAACGCCGACAGGTATTGCGTACATTACGCCCACTGCTGCAGCTTCTGTAGGGGTCATAATACCGCCGTAAATGCCGCCAAGAATAATGACCGGCATCACAAGGGCAGGCAGAGCAAAGAACGTACGGGATCCAGCTTCACGAATAAGCTCTTTCATCGGTTTTGATTCTTCGAGCACGAGCGGGAATTTTCGACACTGCACCATGTTCACGACTGCAAACAACGTCATAATAAGAAGGCCGGGCCCCACGGTTGCAAGGAAGCAGGCAAGAATTGAAGTATCCGTGACCCAGCCGTAAATGATCATCGTCACGCTTGGTGGGATAAGCAAACCAAGCAGCGAAGAGTTCGCCACCAGAGCAGTCGCATAACCGCGAGGATACCCCTTCTCTGCCATTTCCGGAATGAGCAGAGGCCCGGTTGCCGCTACACCTGTCATACCACTACCGGAAATAGCACCGATAATTGCGCAACTAACTGAAGCAACAACACCAAGACCACCGCGGACGCGTCCTACAAAAATATTCACAAAATCCAACAAGCTCTTTGCAATGCCACTCTCGCTCATGATGGCTCCGGCAAATACAAACAGCGGAATGCAAAGTAATACTGGGTTTGCAAGCTGCCCAAAGCCCCACAACATAGTGCCTTTCATGGTAGCGCCACCAAAGGTATGCATAAACATAAGCGCACCACCGAAACAGTACGGCAAAGGGACACCAAAGCTGAGTAAGGCAACCAGCACCGCCAACGCCATGAGTGATATTTCAATCATGTCTAAATTTCCCCCTTAATTACCGTCGGGTCTGTGGTGCATTCAGAAAGATGTGATGTCAGACAACGGAGATTGCGGATCAAGTGATACGCAGCGTACATGCTCATAACAACCAAGCCGATGAACAAAGAACACTCTGCGTAAAAGGTCGGTACATATAATGTTGGACTTTCTTTCCACACACGGAATGCATACTTACAGTAAAACCAGGCCCACCGGGTTAACCATAACGCGATAACCAAGCTGCATACATCTGCGATGATACGAACCACAAGACGCGAACTTTCTGTTTTAAGAAATACATCCAATACATTTGCTTTAATCTGTGTATCCTCGCGGGAAGCATTCATACTTCCGGCAAAATACAACCAAAGAGTGGGATACACTAAGATCTCGTCCAACCCCATAAGCGGAGCTTGAAGAATATAGCGCCAAATAACCTGAATAAATTGCATGAAGGCAACTGAGCTTAATAAAAAGGTCAGAGTATATCGAAAAAAACGCTCCATTAAGTCCTCCCAGTAATGGAATAACAAGTGGAAAACTGTACATGATGTCCTTGCACGCCTTCGTTAGAGCAAGGGATGTGCCTAAACTTTCTAAATTCTGGCTTACAATTCTCACTGAAAATTGTAATCGCGTTACAACCATCTGAAAGTACGGTTTTTTTCAAGGTAGCTGGGGGGAAAAATTGTTTTATTAACACTAAGATATTGATTTTTATTGAACTAGCTGATCAAGCAACCAGCTGCTGGTCTATTTTATGTGTTCATTTTTGGAACACTTTATGTATACTTATTCTCAGTAGTCGGCTGAGACTGTTTACAATTACAACCATGTTCTAAAAGTGAACATGTTCTAAAAATGAACACATATCACTTTTGCTTCCTTAAATGCAGGCAGGTCAGGAGCGAAAATGCTTGAACGCGGCAAAACAATTGATGAGACGACAAAACAACAGATTGTAGCGGAGTCACACAACAGATCTCGGATGTACGGTATTAATCCGGAAAAAAGAGACATTGCGCAGCCAATGCTTTCCCCTACCGAGCTCAAAGCCCGCAGGTCAGCCAACGACGATTGGTTAAATCTCCTTCGCCCCCAATTTGACGAAATATTTGATCTCTTAGCTGCTAGGGATTTCACATTGTTTGCTATCGATGCCGAAGGGTACATTTTACATATTACAGGCAGCGAAGAATCCAGACAGGAAAGTGCCAACCGTAACTGTGTACCCGGCTTCAGATGGACGGAACGAGATGTGGGAACAAGCGCGATCAGTCTATGCCTCAAGCATCAAATCCCTATCCAACTTACAGACGAAGACCACTACTGTAAGCAGGCACATGGTTACACCAGCTCTGCGGCTCCTGTGTTCGGCAAGGACAAAGAACTCATTGGTGTCATCATGCTCAGTGGTCGCGCACAGCTGGTACATCCTCACACACTATATATGACCACCACGATTGCCCGTGGTGTGGAACGGGAGTTGCGTATTGTCAGGCGTAACCGTGAACTAGCATTACATGTAGGCTTTCTTGATCAGGTCATTGAAACTTCACATTCCGGCATGATCATTCTGGACAGTGAGAATTACATCTGGCGGGTTAACAAACGCGGACTTCAGGTCTTGAAGCAAGACAGACTCGTAGGACAAGCAGTAACAGTTCTCAAAGGTCTCAACCTTTCCATTGAAGATCTCAAGAACGAGCCCTCAGCATGGGTAAATAGAGAATGCATACTCAAGCACGGTAAACATTCTGCGCACTTTATCTATACAGCACAGCTTGTGATTTCTCAGGACGGTGAACACTTAGGAACAATGATCACACTAGAAGAAATGGAAGAAATTAACAGGCTGGCAGACACCATCGCGGGAACTAAAGCTCACTACACATTTTCCAGCTTAAAAGGACAGTCTGAAAGCTTTACTAAAGCCGTCGACCTTGCTGCACGAGCTGCACAGTCAAGCGCGACTGTTTTGCTTCAAGGAGAAACAGGCACCGGTAAGGAATTGTTTGCGCAAGCAATTCATAATGAAGGCGAAAGGACAAACAACCCATTTGTTCCAATCAACTGTGGAGCTATTCCGGCTGAGCTGCTTGAAAGTGAGCTTTTCGGGTATGTGGAAGGCACGTTTACAGGAGCATCGAAAGGTGGGAGGCCGGGTAAATTTGAGCTAGCTAACGGAGGCACAATTCTTTTAGATGAAATTGGCGACATGCCCCACCACATGCAGGTGAAGCTACTCCGTGTTCTACAAACCGGAGAGGTATATCGAATCGGTGCACGTCAGCCAATCCGTGTCGACACCCGTATTATTGCCAGCACGCATGTAGAGATGGCCAAGGCAGTTGCTCAGGGAATCTTCAGAGAAGATCTCTTTTACAGACTCAACGTTCTGCCGATCACCATTCCACCTTTACGAGATCGCGGTAAAGAAGACATTATGGGACTTGCCTCATTTTTCCTGAGTCGCGCAAAAGGCAGCTCGTCTCAGCTCTCCCCGCAAGCTCAAGAAGCTCTCATCAAATACTCATGGCCTGGAAATGTCAGAGAATTAGAAAACTGTATGCAGCGCGCGCTACACACGTGTGAAGGGAAAACTATTGAACTTCATCATCTTGATTTGCCGCTTGCCACACCAGATAATACACCGTGGCATCCAGACACACTTGAAGGTATTGAACGTTCCGGCATACTCAAAACACTGGATAAAACAGAATACAACATGGCTGAAACAGCTAAAATTCTCAACATTTCACGAACCACACTCTACCGAAAGGTAAAGCATTATATTCACCAAGGCAGAATTCCTTCTGGAATAGGTCCTAAGCTATAATGTTACCTTCCTTCATAGGTTGCAGCTGTAGAAAGTAATAACCATACTTAAACGTTCCACTCTAAATCTAGACACAAAAAAAGCTCTTACACTTTCGTGTAAGAGCTTAAATTGCTTGGCGTCCCCAAGGGGATTTGAACCCCTGTCGCCTGCGTGAAAGGCAGGTGTCCTGGGCCAGGCTAGACGATGGGGACGCTTCATATGTGCTTCGTGAGTTCCCTCACGTGCGAAAAGGTATCTATGGAAAACTATGCCGACTGTCAAATAGTTTTTTGTCTTTTTTTTATTTACTACCCCAAAGATACGGCGCTTCATATAGGCCATAAATAAAAACAATTAATCATTCTGAGTAATAACGACTAAAAAATTTTACATCCATCGCTGCAAATCAAAGTATTAGTGTTTGCAGGTAGAAGGCATAGTAGGTATCATCCACTTTTGCACAATGCACTTTGCAGATGAAGCGGCAGCGATTCTCCTTTTCTCACACTTCTGACAACGCACCTATGCCGCTATTGTAGCAACCCAAACCACCCCATCTATATATATGTCTCTACAAGAACGCCTTGGTCTTACTTCTAAGCCTGTCTACCTTATTGACGGCTCCGCATTCATTTTTCGGGCATTTTACGCCATGCAGCACCTTAAACGTGCGGATGGTTTCCCAACGAACGCCCTATTTATTGTATCACGTATTTTAATGAAAATGCTGCGGGATGAGTCTCCGGAATACATCACCTTCATTCTTGACGGACGTGGTAAAAACTTCCGCCATGAAATTTATGATGAGTACAAAGCGAACCGCTCTGCAACTCCTGAAGATTTAATTTTACAGTTTGAACCAATCAAAGAGATGGTACAACACCTCGGCATCCACCTTATCGTCTCTGACGGTTGTGAGGCGGATGACTGCATTGCTGCGCTGGCAAACAGGCTCAAAAAAGATAACCCTGTTATTATTGTTGGTGCTGATAAAGATTTAAAACAGTGTCTCGACACCAACGTATTCCTCTGGGACCCAGGTTCTAAACAGGAAAAACTCACCAGCCTTGAAGACTTTGAGGAAGAGACCAACCTGACTCCGGCTCAGTGGGCGGATTATCAGGCAATCATCGGTGACTCTTCAGATAACATTCCAGGCGTACCTGGTATCGGCCCAAAAACTGCCGACAAAATTTTCACTCAGTTCAAAACTCTGGAAGAAATCCGTGACGGTTTTGATGAACTCAAGCCGAATCTGCAAAAGAAATTTGCTGATCACCTTGAAAACATGTTCACATACCGTAAGCTCACAACGCTCAACACGAGCACATGTGACCATGAGAAACTTACAGATTTCAAACTGAAGCCAATTGCCCGTGACACTGTTCTTGATTTCGTCAATGGCTACGAGCTCCGTGCATTGGTTCGTGAAGTAAATGCACTTTCACATGCAAATGAACCAGCTCCTGCACCTAAAAAGAAGAAAGTCGCAACCGATCAGCTAGGTCTCTTTGGCGGTGGTGAAAGCACCCTTCCTGATGAGCCGGATGCACGTCCTGCAATGTCTGTTAATGATGTAACAGGGCTTACTTCATGCAAAGACAAACGCGTGGCAGTATTGCTCGCCGACCAAACAGAAAGCAATTCAGTGCTTGTTGCCATTGATCAGACAGAGTTTCTCTACGCTGGTAAAATGGACGAACTTGCAGAATTTTGCACCGCGGCAAAACAGATCATCACACCGGACGCAAAAGCACTTTTCCGTCAGCATGCCGGTTGGTCTTCTGTTGATCCAAACAAATTGCTCGATCTTGGACTCATGGCATACCTGCTGAACCCAGAAGATCGCGATTACTCATGGAAAAAGCTTTCACGCAAAGCTGACGAACTGGAAATTTCACGCAAAAACGGCGGCCTTCTTGCTCTTGCAATTGCAGAAGACCTCGAGCGCAGTCTTGACGGTGGACACCTGCGCCAACTCATGCTCGACATTGAGCTTCCACTTGTTGGCGTCCTTGCAGACATGGAAGAAGCAGGCATTCGCATTGACCGCGCAGCCTTTGCAGAATTCCTTGTCGAAGTACAGGCAGACCTCGACAATCTGACCCGTTCCATCTACGACATCGCTGGCAAGCCGTTCAATATCCGCTCAGCTCAGCAGCTTGGTAAAATTTTGTTCGAAGATTTAGGCCTTGCTTCCAAAACAAAAACAAGCGGTGGTCAGGCTTCCACATCACAGGCTGTTCTTGAAAAATTGGCTGGCGAACACAAAATTATTGATCTGATTCTGGAATACAGAAAACTCGAAAAGTTACGTTCCACCTATCTCGAACCGCTGCCAAAGCTTGCAGACGAGAATGATCGCATCCACACTACATTCAACCAGCTTGCAACAGCAACCGGTCGCTTGTCCTCAAGCAATCCGAACCTGCAAAACATCCCAGCACGCGGTGAATTTGGTACCCGTATGCGTAGTTGTTTCGTCGCTGCAGAAGGCAAAAAACTCGTATCTGCTGATTACTCACAGGTTGAACTACGAGTACTTGCACATTGCTCGCAAGATCCGACTCTGCTGGATGCATTCAAGCATGACAAAGATATTCACAGCAGTACTGCCGCGCTCCTTTTCGATGCAGCAGCAGAAGACGTCACAGCAGATCAACGACGCGATGCGAAAACTATCAACTTCGGCCTCATCTATGGCATGGGCCCACAAAAGTTAGCTGGCGAACTCAAAATTACTCTTACAGAAGCAAAAGAGTTCATCTCCCGCTACTTTGAAAAATTACAGCATTTGAAAGAATTCTACGACAAAGTAGAAGAAGACACTAAGCTGCATGGATACGTGGCAACGCTTGCAAGCCGACGCCGGTACCTGCCGGAGATTACATCCGGCAACAACATGATGCAGTCTCAAGCACGCAGACAGGCCATCAACACAGTTATTCAGGGCAGCGCCGCTGATATCATCAAGATCGCTATGATCAAAACAGCGGAAGACCAACAGCTCAAACAACTTGGTGCACAGCTTATCCTTCAGATTCACGATGAATTGGTACTTGAAGTACCAACTCAGAATGCTGAAGCTGCGGCTAGTCGTCTTCAGGAAATCATGTCGAATGTCGCGCCTGATGGTAAAACCCTGATGGAAGTACCGTTAAAAGTTGACGCCGGAATAGGCGACCGCTGGAACGAAGCACATTAATTTCAAAAGTACTACGCACATTTCTAACGAAATTGCGGCATGATGTATCCAACAGCAACTTCTTAGTAACTAACAAGTTACTTCATAATAAAAGTTTTTGGAGAGTCCAGAGAACCTTTTTACTTAAAAAGGTTCTCTGGCCGCCGGAGGCTCGTCGAAGACCCGCCGGAGGCTATCTCCTCACAACGCCTGCCCGAAGTTCATTACTTCTGGCATTCACACAGAACTGGGGCGCGCAAGCGAACCCAAACCTAACAGTACGGTTTACAGGAAACCGAATAGAACAGATGAAACAATTAATTCTCAAGAAAGGTGAAGACCGTCGCATCCGCCTCGGCCACCTCTGGATATTCAGCAACGAAGTAGATACCCAAAAGAGCCCGATCAAAGAATTCGAACCGGGTGAAAGCGCTGTTATTGTTAACGCTCAAGGGCGTCCAATCGGCTCAGCATACGTGAACCCGAACTCACTTATTTGCGCTCGAATGATCAGCACACGTCCTCACGAAGGACTCACTGAAGCACTTCTCGATAAACGCATCTCTCAGGCACTTACCCTGCGTGAGTCCATGTTCGACAAGCCATTCTACCGTATGGTTTTCGCTGAAGGCGATTTCCTTCCGGGTCTGGTAATCGACCGTTACGACGATCTGCTCGTAGTGCAGCTTACCACTGCCGGTATGGAAAAAATGAAAGACCAGATTACATCTGTTCTCTGCAATATTCTGCACCCTAAAGCGATTCTTTACCGTAACGACTCTGCAAACCGCCCGCTCGAAGGTCTCGACCGTTATGTTGAGCAGGCAGTAGGCACCGTTCCTGCTAAAATCGCTATTGAAGAAAACGGCGTAAAATTTGAAGTGCCTATGATTGAAGGCCAGAAAACAGGATGGTTCTACGATCAGCGTACCAACCGCCGTGATTTCGCTTCTTTCTGTAAAGGCAAACGCGTTCTGGATGCATTCTGTTACGCTGGCAGCTTCGGCTGTAACGCTGTTAAAGCTGGCGCAAAAGAAGTTACCTTCCTCGACGCTTCCAAGATTGCTCTTGATGCAGCAGTACACAACGCAGGCCTCAACGGTTCTCCAGATAAAGTAGATACCGTATACGGCGACGCATTAGACACTTTGCAGGAACTCAAAGATTCCGGCGCACAGTTCGATACAATCTGCGTAGATCCTCCTGCTTTCATTAAGCGCAAAAAGGCATTCAAAGAAGGTCTTTCCGCATACCAGCGTGTTAACAAACTCGCTATGGATCTCGTTGTAGACGGCGGCATCGTAACTAGCTGCTCCTGCTCCCAGCATCTTAGCGCACAGGACTTGAACCGCGTACTTCTGCACGCAGCTTCCAAGTCTAAAACCCGCATTCAGACTCTCATTCAGGGTCATCAGGGTCCAGATCATCCTGTACACCCAGCAATGCCGGAAACTCACTACCTTAAAAGCTATACAGTTCGAGTGTTCAAAAGCTAAGCTTAGTCACTCAGTATTTGATCAATAAAAAACTGGCGGAACGTATGTTCCGCCAGTTTTCTTATTTTGACAGGTAAAATAGTAACCCTAGTTTCTTGAGATAAGAATAACCTATTGAATAGCCCTTACTCAAATGTTGTGTCAGGCAGAACCACGGCTTTTCCATTTTCTATTCGCACATCAATACTATAGGCAACTGTCGGATCACCATAGTGATCAAAAACAAACATAATGTCTTCATATGGCGAAAGAAGAGGTAATTCCTCTGTGCTTTTTAAACGCAAATTATGTCCGTCCTGAACATATATTTCCTGCTTTTCTGCAACCACTTGTGCTTTTTTAACAAGCTCATCCCGCGATATTTTTGGTTGAACTGATGGATTAAGCGGATATTTTTTTCCATCATGCCGCATAACATGCTGCACACCCCTGCTTGTTATGATGAGGTCCTTCCATCCTTTTGTTTGTTTTTCGGATACAAACACAGGTGGTTCGGAAACAGTAAACCGCGACAGCTTCTTACCATCAGCAGAGAACAGATATGCGGTGCAACCACCTGATCCACAAAAGTACTGATCTTGAATCAACACAAACAACTCAGCTACGCCATCATCATTAAGATCACGCTGTCCGTACTTGTAAGGAGTACGGTCTGTTGGCATTGATACTTTTTCCGGAAAATAAATTTGCTTCTCAACCAAAGCTTGAACATCTTTTTGTGAAAATTGAGGCTTAGTTTCTTTTTCGAACGCTAACTCAGCAGCTTCTGGCTTTAAAACGTTCTGCTCTGCTCCCGATGTTACTGGAGTTTCAGACACCGCAGGTGAAGTTGGAATTTTGTCAGCATCAACGACTGTAGGCTTGGCAGGTAACGTCGGCGCTGTTGAGTCAACAGGCTTTTCTGGTGCAGGTTCACAGCCAACAAGTGCAAACATAAACACAGCAAAAGCCAACACCAATATATACATTCTCTTTTGTTTCATACTCATTCCACCAGTTATATTTCAGGAAAAAACTTACGATGCGATACTTTTTGGTAATACACCATACTAAAAAGCATATGGACATTCGATTACGGTGAGTTATATATCAAGTTACTGCCCTTCATAACTTTGCATCTTCAACGCAACAGTTCTTTTTTTAAGAAGAATTTCTCTCTAGAAGACTGGTAAAAAATTCAAAAATAGCATCATATCACCGCTTTTATTTTTTGCGTTGCCAAGGTAAAGTCAGCAGGATGATTTCAAGTTTAAAAGCAGGGCATGGCATCTTAATTGGCTTTGGCACATAAACGCATAGCCAAAAAAGAGCCGTAGCCATTTGAACTCTTAACAAATTCAGCATTTATTACCATTTGCGGAGAAGATCGTGCTTAACAAAAATAGATTGTTAGCACCGGGGCCAACCCCGGTTCCAGAACGTGTCCGTCTCGCTTTAGCGCAAGACATGATCCATCACCGCAAGCCTGAGTTCAAAGCCATCATGGCACAGGTTCAACAGCGGTTACAAAAACTTTTCGGCACCACTCAACCAGTTCTATCGCTGGCGTGTTCAGGCACAGGCGTAATGACTGCGGCAGTAACCAACCTCTTTTCTCCCGGTGAAAAAGTATTGGTTATCGAAGCAGGCAAATTCGGCGAGCGTTGGGCAGAAATTTGTGAAGCCAGTAACGTTGCCGTGGAAAAACTTGTCTTCGATTGGGGACAGGCCGCTACTGCTGAAGCCGTTGCAGAGATGCTGGATCTCCATCCTGACTGCAAGGGTGTGCTCATCCAACTTTCTGAAACTTCCACCGGCGTACTGCATCCTGTTCAGGAAATAGCGAACGTACTAAAAGATCGCGATGTATTGCTCGTTGTGGACGGAATTTCTGCTGTTTCCATTTCTCCATGCTTCATGGACGACTGGAACATTGATTGCCTGCTTACCGGTTCACAAAAAGGACTTATGCTCCCTCCGGGACTGGGACTTATTGCATGCAGCGATAAAGCATGGGAAAAAGCAGAATCTGTTACTCCTTCCTGTTTCTATTTCAACCTGCGTGCTGAAAAGCAGAAAATCTTACAAGATCAAACCTTATTCACAACGCCAGTGAGCCTTATCGTTGGCCTCAATGAAAGCCTTGCAATGTTTGAAGAAACAGGATTTGATGTTATTTTCAAAAAGCAATGGGCTTTGACCATGATGGCACGCACAGCCCTTACAGCAATGGGACTTGAACTGTTTGCTAAAGACCACTTCACATGGGGTCTTACAAGTGTACTCGTGCCGGAAAACGTAGATGCCACTGCCGTGCTGGCATATGCAAATGAGAACTTTGGAGTTATCTTAGCAGGTGGCCAAGCTCACATGAAAGGACGTCTTGTACGCATAGGCCACATGGGCTGGGTTGACTGGGCAGACCTTGCAGCTGGTCTCCATGCTTTTGCAGAAGGTTGCAAAGCGTGCGGCGGCACAATTGAGTCCGGATATCTTGAAAAAGGTCTGCACGCATACCACAGTGCATTGAACGTCTCTGATAAATAGTAAAGGAGCGCACCATGGCTGACCAGAATTCCCAACACTCCGAAATGCCGGAAGTGAATTTTTCCACTTTTATTCTTTCAATCGGTTCTTCTGCTCTGGTACAACTTGGCGAAGTACCAGATCCTGAAAGCGGTCAGATGATGGAAAACCTGCTCGCAGCAAAGCATTCCATTGATATTCTGTCCATGTTGCAGGAAAAAACAAAGTCCTGCCTCGAAAATGATGAACAGCAGTTGCTCGATACACTGCTCTACGATCTACGTATGAAATACGTATTGAAGACCAAGTAACAACCAAAACAGGGTATAACGCAAATGGCACAGACTAAAGTAGGCTTAGTAGGGGTTACCGGATACACCGGAATGGAACTGATGCGCCTTTTGCAGACTCATGATCACTTCGAATTGGTGCGTGTTACTTCACGTGCTGAAGCCGGAAAAAAATTACGCGACATTTACCCGTTCATGCAGGGCATGGAAAATGGTGAACTGTCGATTACTGAACCGGACGCGGATGATCTTGCTCAGGCGTGCGATCTCGTTTTCCTCGCAGTACCACATCGTACAGCAATGGAAATCGCTGCTGTTCTGTTGGAAAAAGGTCTTAAAGTTGTAGACCTCTCCGCAGACTTCCGCCTGCGAAGCAAAGATGAATACGAACACTGGTATGCCTGCGAGCACACCCAGAGTGAACTGCTGGATCAGGCAGCATACGGTCTTCCGGAATTATACTCCGACGCAATTATTCAGGCACAGCTTGTTGCAAACCCGGGTTGCTACCCGACCTCTGCAATTCTCGGGCTGTATCCTGCGCTTAAAGAAGGATTTATCCTCAAAAGCGGCATCGTTGTTGATTCAAAATCCGGCACCACTGGTGCGGGCCGCAAGGCTAGCGTAGGCTCACTCTTCTGCGAAGTTTCAGATAACTTCAAAGCATACGGACTTACCACTCACCGCCATACTCCGGAAATCGAACAGGAACTTTCTGTTATTGCAGAAGACGATATTACCGTCTCCTTCAATACTCATCTGCTGCCAATAAACCGCGGTATTTTGTCCACTATCTACACCACTCTGACTGAAGAGATGACAATGGACGACGTGCACGCAATTTATGAAGAAGCCTACCGTACCCACCAGTGGGTGCGAGTTTTGCCAATGGGCAAACTTCCGGAAACCAAGCACGTTCGCGGAACCATGTTCTGTGACATCGGTCTTGCCATAGATAAGCGTACCAACCGCCTTATCATCGTAAGCGCTATCGACAACCTCTGTCGTGGTGCTTCCGGTCAGGCGCTGGCCAACGCAAACCTCATGTGCGGCATCGCCGTCAACGAAGGGCTCAAGCTAGCTCCATTGCTGCCATAGCGTATACCGTTCTATAAACACAAAGGGTGAATCTGATTTGGATTCACTCTTTTTTTATGTCTGCTGCAAAAAATTCGCATCATTACTTACCGTAAACTTGTACATTTTGATGCCCTACCTTCCTTCAACGACTGAGTCGATTTCGCCCCTTAATGCAGCGTCACTATTATTTTTAAAATGCTGACGCGCATTTACACATATTTGTGACTCTATTTTTTCTGTTACATGCGCATACCTTTATACCGTGGCTTTTTTTGAAAACGTAATTGTCAATAGTTGTGTCTTGTTAGTGGCAAGAAAAAGTATGCCCTAAATTTATGTTTTTATGCTACACCACACACAGTTTCATTTAGTTATAATTCTCCTCAGAAATTGCGCTATTTATTAATAAATCTAAAATTTTTGAAATTCTGATCAGTTTTTTCCAAAATTCTATATTAGATCGATAGACAAATTGTAATCGTTAGTACGTGTTTCATTACATATAAATACAGGCTGTTACCGTATCCTGTTTACTTCTCACGCAAGATGTTTTTTTCCGTTTTTCATACGCCGCACAAGCGGAAATGAACCACGAACGCACCCCCGCTCGTTTACTTTCATTTCACGTGCCGCAAGTAATCAAAAAAACAGAAAAATAGATCTTTGAGAGTGCAGCTGTCTACGTAACAAGTCATCCTCTGGTTACTGTTCAACAACCAACGTATTTCTATGAAGCACAAACCTTATATGAATGTTCTGACTCATAACAGAGTAACCGGTTACTTACCGGAAGAACAAAAGCAAACTGGGAGGTTTTGTTTATGAATAGTAAAGCTTTTAGTGCTGGGTGTATCGTCGCAGGTTCAACTATTGGTGCTGGTATGCTTGGCTTACCAATGGCTGTCGGAAATCTCGGATTCACCATGAGCTGTGTTTTACTTGTTTTCATGTGGGCGCTTGCGCTCTATTCCGGCTTACTGCTTGTAGAGGTAGACATGCAGGTCGGCCCCGGATTGAACTTCAATAAAATGGTTAAAAAAGTATTAGGATGGCCGGGGCAAGTCGTTGCCGTACTAAGCCTTGGTTTCCTTCTTTACGCACTGCTTGTTGCATACATTACAGGTATGGGCAGTATCCTTTCAGACACATACCATTTTGCAGATTACGGTGCAGGCACCTCAATGTGCTCAACCATTTTTGCTGTTATCATGGCAGTTATTGTCTTCTGTGGAACCAAAACAATTTTACGATTCAACAACTTATTCTTCATAGTCATGGTCTGTGCCATGTCCTTTGCCTTCTTCTCCCTCAGCTCTACTGTTAATGTCGACAACCTACTCGCAGTAGCCCCTGACTACGACTACCTGCTGGGCAGTTTACCAATCCTATTTGCTGCATACGGCTACCACTTCTGTATTCCGAGTACCTGTAAGATTGTTGAAGGCAACAAAAACATCCTTTACTGGGCAATCATCGGCGGCACTATGGTTCCTCTGACTTGCTACACACTGTGGCTCTTCCTTGCTCTCGGCAGTGTGCCTATGTCCCAAATTGCAGCAATGAACGGTAACGTAGATTCCCTGATTGTTGCTATTGCTCAGGACTCTGTTTTCATTAAAGCAGTTCTCTCTGTGTTCGCATCTTTTGCGCTGGTAACTTCTTTCTTCGGTGTTTCTTTATCATTATATGACCTCGCCTCAGAAACTTTGAATCTTGGCGAATCACAGTTACACCGAGTTCTCGCAACTATCGCTGTATTCTTACCACCAATCGTTGCTGCAAACCTTTCCCCGGGCAGCTTTATTGCCGCTCTCGCTCATGCAGGTATCGGCTTTGCAGTACTCTGTCTCTGTCTGCCATGTGCAATGAGTTGGAAATTGCGTAACGAACGCAAGCAAACAAATACTGAAGCTCCATACGAAGTTGCAGGCGGCAAACTGACAATCGCCTTTGCATCTGCATGTGGCGTATTCATTATCTTTGCAGCCTTTAACGCGTAATTAATACGTAAAAAAAAGCGCCCGTTGAAGCACGGGCGCTTTTTTTGTTTGCTGTTTTTGGTATCAAAAATATTCTAACGACCGTGCTGCTTCCAGAACTCATCCCATTGGGTAAGAAGAGCTGCGAGAGCATTGCCACGGTGGGAGCGTTTATTCTTTTCTTCGCGGGTAAGTAATGCAGAAACGGAACCGTCTTTTGCGTCAATGAACAATGGGTCGTACCCAAAGCCATTATCACCTTTTTCTTCAGTACCGATATAGCCTTCCCATGCGCCGGATGCTGTAATGCAATTACCGGATGGAGAACATGCAGACATTACGCAACGAAAACGAGCAGTCCGATTCTCAAACGGCTCACCGGCAAGCTCCATAAGTAATTTTTCGTTATTACGTTTGTCGCGAGTATCAGCTTTCAAGTTAGGAGTATCATCGCTGTAGCGTGCTGAATATACGCCAGGAGCTTTATCCAGAAAGTCAACTTCAAGACCGGAATCATCTGCTACCGCTACCCTGCCTGTCAGCTCTGCTACTGTACGGGCTTTAATAAGAGAATTCTCTTCAAAGGTGTCACCGTCTTCTACGATCTCACCGATTTCAGGATAGTCATTAAGACCTCGTACTGACAATCCGTACTCACTCAGAGTTTTTTCAAGCTCTGCTATTTTGCCTGCGTTGCGGGTTGCGAGCACAATAATTTTTTCCATCACTCTATCCTTATATGTAGCTCATGCTAGCTATGACTAAAATATAGACGCTCATCAAGGATGGTGCGTCTACATTTGTATTTATATGAAGACGGGGACTCGTTAAGAATCCCCTCAATCAAAATTTTCAATCACATCCTAGTAACATATCCAGCCAACCATCAAGTAGAAAATAGTACCTATCGCACTTGCAAAACAACGCATTCTGTTCGGACAGTGCATATTACCGGAAAAACTTCATAGGCCCGCTCAAAAATTCCACATTCGCGGAATTAGCCACGTCATCATCACCATCATCATTTGTAGCGGAGTTCTTTTTATCAAAATCAGGAGACGTAGCGGAAATAGGCGGAAGATAAAAAGACAGAATTGTTCCCTTATGGATTTTACTACGCAGCTTCACCTTTCCACCCATGCCTTCGATAATTTTTTTCGTCATCGCAAGACCAAGACCGGAACCGCCGCTTTTGGTAGTAAAAAATGGATTAAACAAATGTTCACGCACATCATTTGGAATACCTTCACCGGAATCCATAATGCGGACGATTACCCAGTTATCAGCACTGAGCGTTGTTTCAACCCGCATTGTTCCGCCATTAGGCATGGCTTCAAAACCATTTTTTATGCCGTTAATAACGCACTGCTTCAACTGATCAGGATTTCCGCGAACTTTTGCTACACCTACATTCAGGTTGGTTGTTACTATTCCTCCTTGGGACTCAAACCGCATACGAAGCAAGCCAAGGGCTTCTGTAATCACTTCATTTACGTCAATTTCTCCGCTTTCCCCAGGGGCTGGACGAGCGAAATTGAGAATGATCTTTAAAATTTTCTCCAGCCGTTTTGACTCGTTGTAGATAATTTTAACTTTCTTTGTATCTTTTTCATCCAAATTTTTCTGCTTAAGCAAAGCGCGTGCAAAGCCGCCAATAGCAAACAGCGGGTTCCGTATTTCATGCGCAACAAAGGCGGACATTTCACCAATGGCTGCAAGCTTTTCCGTCTGTTGTAGCTTACGCACCATAAAGTAGTTTTCGGTAATATCTTTGCGCGTTAAAATTATTGATCGTACCGTGCCATCCCGCTTTACAGCTGGGTACGCCGAGATCCCGAAGTATTGGAGTTCCCCGTCACCGGTGATTTTTGTGATAACCTGATCTGCGCGTTTTGCTGTCTTCACAGCTTTAAGAACAGCATTATCCGGCTGCTGGGCATACAATAATATATTGTTAATGAGCGTCCCTTCCGCACCCTCAAAATCAAGGTCTCGTGGACTTTCCAAAACGGCAGCATTAGCATCCAGAACAGTGCCGTCAGTATCCAGAAGCCAAAATTCCTCTTCTGCCTGATCAACAAAGGTGCTGAACAGCCCAAGGGCTCTATCGAGATTACATGCCTGCGCATCTAACACTGCGGGATCAACAGGAGATTTTCTAAAAGCAATCAGAGCTTCTCCGCCGACCACGGAAACTGCGGCTGGCGTATTCTGCTTAACATACTCTAGATATTTACCTTCTTCCGAAAGGTCGAAGACTATGTTGACATCATCTATATTCTCGCATAGCTCCTCTACACTGTCATAGAAATCGACGCCGTCAAGACACATCAATCCCGGCAACTCATCTTGAGGGGCACACGCGATTGCTCGCACTTTAATTCTCACTACGCCGTCAGGCATTTCTGTAGAAAAAAGATGCATCAACAGCTCTCGAAATGTGCTACGATACCCGATGGTCGCTATGTTAAGCGTAGTGAATATCTCTTTATCGGCCTCAACGGCTTGCTTATTTTCCACGTACGATCTCTCCTGTGACAGTGCAGCAAACACACAATTCATTAGTCAAAATAGTATATATACTGGAAACCACCCCATGATTAATATTTATTCAATAAGCCTTGGCTGCCCTAAAAACAGGGTAGATACCGAATGGCTATTAGGCGCTGTAAGCGAAGAGATTACACCGGTTGAAGAACCGGAACATGCCGATCTTGTACTCATTAACACTTGTGGCTTTATTCAGCCTGCAATTGAAGAGTCTGTGCAGACAATTTTACAAGCCGTTGCCGATGTTGAAGACATGGCGACAGGCAAACGTCCACTTATCGCAGTTGTAGGCTGCCTTGTAGGACGTTTTGGCGAAAACGATCTTTCATCCGAGATTCCTGAAGTTAACCTGTGGTTGACCAACACCCAGATGGAAGAATGGCCGGAAATGATTGCGAAAGCTATGAAGCTCCCACTCATTAAAGACCCGCTTCGTCTTATCTCCACAGGCCCTTCATACGCGTACTTGAAGATTAGTGATGGTTGTAACCACAACTGTGCGTTCTGTACCATCCCTTCCATTCGCGGTGATTTACGTACAACACCGGCAGAGACCGTTGTTCGTGATGCAAAACATGCCCTTGCTCAGGATGTTAAAGAGCTCATCTTCGTAGCACAGGACGTAACAGCGTACGGCCGCGAACTGGGCTTAAAACACGGATTGCGCGAACTGTTAGATAAGATCCTGCCGCTGGACGGTCTTGAGCGTTTACGTCTCATGTACCTGTACCCTGCGGGCTTATCAGTAGAATTTTTGAAATATCTGCGTGACGCAGGCGAGCCGTTTGTTCCGTACTTTGATGTACCGATCCAGCACGCACACTCAGATGTTCTGTCCCGCATGGGTCGCCCGTTTGCACGCAACCCGCGCGAAGTTATCGACCGTATCCGTGATATTTTTCCGGAAGCCGCAATTCGTACCAGTATTATTGTAGGCTACCCTGGAGAAACAGAAGAGCAGTGGGAATACCTGCGTGACTTCATCATTGAAACACGCTTCCATCATCTGGGTATTTTTGCATACCAGGCAGAAGACGGAACACCTGCTGCTGCCATGGACAATCAGATTGATGATATAGAAAAAGAATGGCGCCGTGATGCACTCATGGAAATTCAGGGCGACATTAGTGAAGATATTTTGGAACAGTACGAAGGCCAGCGCATGAAAGTGCTCGTTGATAGTGAACATGACGAGTGGCCGGGACTGCATGTAGGTCGTACTTGGTTCCAAGCTCCAGAAGTGGATGGCATTACATATGTAAGCGGCCCCGGTGTAGAACCCGGAGCGATGGTAGATGCTGAAATTGTGGATACTCGAGATTACGATTTAGTCGCACTCGCGTAATTAGCCGTTTTATTTTTTTTGCACGCATTCTCACAAAAATGAGTCTACCATGCGAAAAACATACGGAAAACAATTAGGACTTCAAACCAAAGCGGTAAAATCCTGATATTCACAGCATTTTCTGTTGAGTTTACAACATTAATTTGCTAACACTTCCCATCTCACTTTCCAAGTGGGAAAAATTTTTTTGTTGGTTGGAGGATTCTTTATGGAAACCATGGAAAATAACTCACTCGAAGCTGAAATGAGCTTTGAGGCTGCACTTGAAGATTACCTCAGCTCCGATTTTGGTGAGCTGGATGAAGGTTCAATCGTTAAGGGCGAAATCGTTCGCGTGGACAGTGATTATGTTCTCGTTGATGTTAACTTTAAGTCAGAAGGTCAGATCCCTGCTTCCGAGTTTGCAGATGCAGACGGCGCGGTTAGCGTAGGCGTTGGGGACAAAGTGGATGTTTTCGTTGTTCGCAAGAACGAAATGGAAGGCACCATTACCCTTTCGTTTGAAAAAGCAAAACGCATGCAGATGTTCGACCAGCTCGAAGAAGTTCAAGAAAAGAACTCCGTCGTTACTGGCCGCATTGTACGTCGTATCAAAGGTGGCTACACAGTCGACCTCGGTGGCATTGATGCCTTCCTTCCTGGCTCCCATGTCGATCTGCGCCCAGTGCCAGACATGGACGCGCTCGTGAACGAAGAGTTTGAATTCCGTGTGCTGAAAATCAACCGTCGTCGTAGCAACGTTATCGTTTCTCGCCGTGTACTTCTTGAAGAAGAACGCGACTCCAAACGTCAAGACCTTCTCGTTACTCTTAACGAAGGCCAGATTGTTGTTGGTAAAGCGAAAAACATCACCGAATATGGTGTATTCGTTGACCTCGGCGGCCTCGACGGCCTCCTGCATATCACTGATATGTCTTGGAAGCGCATTCGCCATCCTAAAGAGCTCGTTCAGCTCGGTCAGGAACTCGAACTGAAAATTCTCAGCTTCGATAAAGATAACCAGAAAGTATCTCTCGGCCTTAAACAGCTCGTTGAAGATCCTTGGCAGGATATCACCGCGAAATTCCCTGAAGGACAGCGTCTCAGCGGCAAGGTTACAAACCTCGTTGATTACGGTGCATTCGTGGAACTCGAGCCAGGCGTTGAAGGTCTCGTACACATTTCTGAAATGTCTTGGACTCGTAAACTCCGCCACCCATCCCAGATGGTACGCGTAGGTGACGAAGTTGAAGTAGTTATCCTCGGCGTAGACGAAGATAAAAAACGCATTTCCCTTGGCATGAAGCAAGTTAAGCCAAACCCATGGGAAATTGTTGCTGAGAAATACCCTGAAGGTACTATCCTTGAAGGTGTTATCAAGAACATCACCGAATTCGGTATGTTCATCGGCATTGAAGACGGCATTGATGGCCTGATTCACGTTTCCGATATCTCTTGGACCAAAAAGATCCGTCACCCTAATGAACTCTTCCAGGTTGGCGACACTGTACAGGCGAAAGTTCTTACAGTTGATCAGGACAGCGAAAAATTCACCCTCGGTGTTAAACAGCTTTCCGAAGATCCTTGGTCTAAAGTTCCTTCTAACTACCCTAACGGCACCATCGTTGAAGGTCTTGTTACCAACATCACCGACTTTGGTCTCTTCGTAGAAGTAGAAGAAGGCATTGAAGGTCTCGTTCACGTTTCTGAAATCTCTCAGAAAAAAGTGAAATCCCCTTCTGAAATGTTCAAAGAAGGCGTAACTATCAAAGCTAAAGTTATCCACGTTAGCGCTGAAGAACGTCGTCTCGGACTTTCAATCAAACAGCTCCAGGAACCTGAAGAACGCAGCAAAAAGCCTCGTGAATTCCGCTCCGGCGGTTCCGATGCGGGTCAGCAGACCCTCGGCGATATCTTCAAGCAGCTTGAGGATGCAGGCGAAGAAGCCTAATTTCTCGCAGAAGCATCCACTTCTGTTTGGCATAATGCTAATTATTGCCGCAGTAGCCCTGTTCGCAGGCGCTACTGCGGCTTTACGCGTTTCGAAAGGCAATGATATGCCTTATTTTACGCAGGATAAATTCGGCGTAATCAACGTGAAAGGCTTTATTGCCGACTCCCGCAAAGTATCCGATTGGGCATACAAACTGCGCAAAGACGATTCCATTAAAGGTGTTGTCGTACGCATTGACTCACCGGGTGGCGGCGTAGCTGCCTCACAAGAAATGTACTTTGCTATCAAACGCCTTGCTGAAGTTAAGCCTGTTATTATCTCAATGGGTACAGTAGCCGCTTCCGGCGGGTACTACATCGCAGCAGCCGGACACAAAATTGTTGCCAACCCCGCAACACTCACCGGCTCCATCGGCGTAAAGATGGAACTCCCCAATTTCAAAGGGCTGATGCAAAAAATCGGCGTCTCCTATCTTTCCCTCACAAGCGGTAAACTTAAAGCTGCCGGTAGTCCCTTCCAGACAATGACTCAGGAAGAACGAGAATACCTGCAAGCTATCATCATGGACATGTATAACCAGTTCATCGATGTTATCGTTGAAGGCCGCCACATGAAGCGTGAACAGATTCTGCCATATGCAGACGGTCGCGCAATGACAGGTAAACAAGCCCTGAAAGCAGGCCTTGTGGATATGCTTGGTGACAGAGAAACAGCTTACTTAGAGCTGGCTAAACTCTGTAATCTCAAAGCTCCTCTGCCTATTACAGAAGGTCCTAAGAAAAAAGAAAGCCTTCTTAAAGAACTCATCTCCTCTGTTCTTGATCTTGCACCGGTTAACACCGTGCGGGAGCAGAACTCTATTCAGCTCCTGTATAATTAAGTCTTCTCCCTAGTCTCCGACTTCCTCTCCATGATATAGAAAAGAGTCAGATAAATGCTGAACTCGCACTTTGCTGCGCGTTTTGCCCTAATCTACGCAACAAGGACTTTGTCACTTGGAGGCTCTTATGAATATTCGCTCCAGCGGAGTACTCTTACATATTACATCTCTTCCATCGCGATTCGGTATCGGCGATCTTGGACCCGCGGCATATGACTTTGCTGATTTTCTCCGCTCGCGTGGCCAACTGTACTGGCAATTTCTGCCAACTACTCCCACTACAGAAATTATGGGGAACTCTCCCTATGCAAGTTGGTCTGCTTTTGCTGGCAACCCACTCCTCATCAGTCCTGAGATGATGGTCGAAGACGGCATCATCACATGGGAAGAAGTTCGTGATTCTCCGCAAGGCCATGACGCCTTTGTACACTACGGAGCAGCCGGAATTTACAAGGCCCATCTGTTGCGTATTGCCTACGCACGCAAAAAAAAATCACTCAGTACATGTCCGCATTTTTCGGTGTTCAAAGAAAACCATAGAGAATGGCTGCGTGATTATGCACGCTTTGTAACCATTATGGACGAACACCCCGGAAAAATATGGACCGAATGGCCTGATCCGCTGAAATACAGAGAGCAGGAAGCACTGTTACAGTGGGATGCAGAACATAAGGATGCCATCGCATACGAAGAATATGTTCAGTATATTTTCTTTTCTCAATGGCGAAGATTACGCGCGTATTGCAACAAAAACGGGCTTAACCTTATCGGCGATCTGCCTATTTATGTCACGCATCACAGCGCAGACGTCTGGACGCATCCGCACCTGTTCAAACTAGATAACAACGGGACTCCAACTCACGTAGGTGGTGTTCCACCGGACTATTTCAGTGCAACAGGCCAGCGTTGGGGCAACCCTGTATTTAACTGGGATGCCATGCGTCATGAAAATTTTGAATGGTGGGTAAGCCGCCTGCGTCATAATATTGAGCTTATGGATAAGATTCGGCTCGACCACTTCAGAGGCTTTGCCGGTTACTGGGAGATACCTGTGGATGAGCCCACGGCAATAAATGGTAAATGGGTAGATGCCCCGGGGATGGAGCTATTCAGAACATTCACCCTGCGTCTCGGGATGCTCCCCATTATTGCCGAAGATTTAGGTGTTATCACGGCGGACGTGCGAGAATTGAAACAGCAGTTTAACCTGCCGGGAATGAAAATTCTGCAATTCGGTTTCGGCGGCGACCTAACACGAAATCCAGACACACCGTTTCATCATGAACCGCATTGTGTTTTATACACAGGCACTCATGACAACTCCACGGTAAAGGGATGGTATGTGACAGAAGCAGGTGATCAGGGGCGGAACAATCTGCATGAATTTGTAGGGCAATGTACTGATCTCGATAATGTGCACCTCACCTTTATGCGTCTTGCCATGCAGAGCGTCGCAAACACAGTCATATTCCCTGTTCAGGATATTCTTGGACTGGATAATTCGGGCAGGATGAATACGCCGTCAACGGGGAATGGAAACTGGGAATGGCGCATGACCAAAGAACAACAGCAACACCCAATGTTCAATAAGTTGTCACAACTTACGGGGCTGTTTGGACGCTGGACATAACCGCAAGGAAGAGACAAACTACCAACGATACACAGCACTGGTACTACGCCAGTAACGCACATGCCGGAGGAAGAATGCACAAGCTTTATATTGGTATGGTAGGTCTACCTGCTCGCGGTAAAACAACTGTTGCCGCAAAAATTCTTGATGGTCTCTCAAAAGAAGGTATCCGCACAGAAATTTTTAATAACGGCGACATCCGCCGTGAACGACTTGGTGTCAAATCTTCTGAGCCAGAATTTTACTGCCCCACAAATCAGGCAGGTAAAGCAGCACGTGAAGAAATTGCTTTTACCAATATGAACCGTGCCACGGAGTTTTTGCAGAACGGCGGTAACGTCGCCATTCTCGATGCTACCAACGTCAGCCGTCATCGCCGCCTAGCCATTGAACGCATGGCAATCTATCCAATTCTCTGGATCGAATGCATCAATAATGATGAAGAGCTGGTCGATGCTTCTATTCTGCGCAAAACAAAGCTTTCTGAATTTTCCAAGCTGACAGAAGAACAAGCCTGCATGAGCTTTAAAGAGCGCATCAAATATTACGAACACATCTATTCACCTCTGCTGGATGAAAAAATGTGGGTAATGGTAGATTCTCTACATAACCTTATTCTGAATGAAAATGTGCCGAGCGGCATACCGTTCTATGCAAACATCCGTGACATTCTTGTTTCGGACTGGGTGCGTAATCTCTATCTCGCGCGGCATGGTCAGACAGAATACAACGTCATGGACAGAATCGGGGGTAACTCCTCGTTAACAGAGCTTGGTCATAAACAAGCGAGCTGCCTTGGCGAGTATTTTAGGGGAGATGAAATTAACTACGTCTTCACCAGCATGAAACGACGTTCGCAACAAACCGCACAGTATGTTGTAAACCACATGCCGAACTGCACAGTTATTCCACTACCCGAGTTTGATGAAATCGACGCCGGAGTATGCGAAAACTTAATGTATTCTGAAATCAAAGAGCAATACCCTGAGATTGCCCGTGACCGTTCCTACGATAAATACGGCTATATTTATCCAGAAGGAGAAGGATACGTAACCTTGAAAGAACGTGTAGACAGGGGCTTGAAAAAAGCACTGTTCCTCTCCGGCAACGCAGAACGCGTCCTCATTGTGGGGCATCAGGCAATTAACCGCATGATCCTTTCCCACTTTCTGTTCAGAAGACAGGATGACGTTCCGTATATTTTAGTTCCACAAAACTCACTGTTCCATATCATCTCGACACAACAGAAAAAACTGTTCGAACTAGTGAAGTTTATGGACGCAGATCTCGGTAACTAACCAATAAATAAAGGGACTCATAAATGAGTCCCTTTATTTTTGCACCTTGCTGCAACCACGCCTCTGTCTTACAGCAAAATGCAGCAAAACTGTGTATACCGTACAGTTTCACTTTCTACCCTTAAATAGTTACAGAGCCTAGCGAGTCTTGTAAACTGCTTTTACCTTTACTCTTGTTATAACTTCTTCAAACCAAATCGACGAATATCAATTTTTACTCCGAATCCGCTAAATATTGTCATCCAAAATCAATTTAGATGTTGCAAATTGCCAAAGCAGAACTAATTAAGTACACGAATTATAGAACTGTCAGTTCTAAAACGTAACCGCCCCGTAGCATGGAATTTGTATGACACAGAAAACTGATCCCAGACGCCATATTAAGGTACTCCCATCTGACCTGCGCAACCAGATTGCTGCGGGTGAGGTTGTCGAACGCCCAGCATCCGTTGTGAAAGAACTTGTGGAGAACAGCATTGATGCTGGCGCGACGCATGTAGACATCACAATTGAAGAAGGTGGACAAACACTTATTCAAGTGCGCGATAACGGGCATGGTATTCCTCAAGATGAACTTGAAATGGCTGTAACCCGTCATGCCACAAGTAAAGTAGCCAGTCTGGAAGAATTGATGAGCATCGGCAGCTACGGGTTCCGTGGCGAAGCACTCCCTTCCATTGCCTCCGTTTCTACCTTTACTATTACCTCTGCGCCAGCACCGGAAGTTGTGAATACTCCGGCAGACGCGTTTTTCATCAAGGTAGAACACGGCAACATAGCCAGCCAAGGCCCTGCGGCATTGCATCAGGGAACTGTGGTTGAAATTCGTGACCTGTTTGCCAATATTCCGGCACGACTCAAATTTCTTAAAACAAAAAATACTGAAACCAAACGTTGTCAGGAAATGCTCTCGCGTCTCGCGCTTGCGCGCCCTGATGTCGGTTTTACGTTTACAAACAACGGCCGTGAGGTTTGGCGTTTTCCTACAAACCAGACACTCCGCGACCGTCTAGCGATTCTTTGGCCGCCAGCCATTACAGATTCACTGCTTCCTCTGAATCATACCCGCGAGGGCTATACCATTCGAGGATTGGCAGGACATCCACAAAAGGCACAGCCTCGTGCTGACCGTATGCTCTTCTGGGTAAACGGACGATCTGTTAACGACAGGCTTCTCATGCGTGCAGTGCGCGATGGGTACAGAGGACGCTTGCTGAGTAAAGAATACCCGCAAATTGCTTTGTTTCTTGAAATGCAGCCGGAGCTTGTAGACGCCAACGTTCACCCTGCGAAAAACGAAGTACGTTTTCAGGATGAAAACAGCGTCTACCTTGCAGTGCGTAAAGGTATTGAGCGTGCTCTTGATGACCTTACAGTACTTGAGCAGGTTGAAGCCGGAACCGATCCTTTCACAGCGGAGCCTAGTACTCATGCACCTGCGGCAACACAAGCCTCTATGAATCTGGATTCTCCACCGCCAAAGCCTGCGGGGTTCTGGGGGGCGGCAGATGATCACGGCGTTATTAATCGTAATCCCAATGCTGAACCTACAGGATATGAGACGGAAGTTGTCCGTACAGCACACACTTCCACTATGCATATTGACGCTGTGCAGTCTTCCACGGTGCAGTCTTCTGGCATGGATGAAAACAACGACGTATCGTTAAATTTCTCTCCGTCTACAGATCAAGAGCCAGCTCCATATGCTCCAGTGCTAGAACTGGAAGAACAAGGCACGATCGCGACCGAACAGGCTGATCTATCCATTACGCCGCCAACTGAGGCGTACTCAGAAGAAACACATGCCGCTGCCACGGCAGAAACGTCAGCAGCAGAGTATTACGAACCGCAAGGACATGCCCAGCCAGAACCAGAAAGCCAAAATGTAACCGTCGGCGATTTGACCTACCTCGGACAGATGGCAGACACATATCTGATTATCCGTCAGCGGAATCAAAAATTAATATTGCTGGATCAACATGCTGTGCATGAACGAATTCTATTTGAACGCATCAAACGTGATGCCTCACAAGGACATTCGCAGTTGCTCGCACTCCCTATGAACCTTACGCTCCATCCTTCTGAAGCACACAGGTTGCAGGAAATGTGGGGAGATCTGGAAAAAATAGGCTTTTCACTGGCAACGTCCGGTGAAACCGAAGTCCGCGTTAAAGGTATTCCCACTGCCCTTGAGACAGCGGAGGCAAAGGGATTCCTGCGAGAAATTCTTTCCGGTCAAATAAGTTCGATGGAAGATTTATGGGCAATGATGTCCTGCAAAAGCGCCATCAAAGCCGGCCAAAAGCTCACATCTGATGAAGCTGCCGGTCTTATTGCCCAGTGGCTGACAACTCCGGACAGGACCTACTGCCCGCATGGACGCCCTGCTGTGCTGCAATTCACCATTGATGATTTGGAAAAAATGTTTAAGCGCAAGGGATAGCATTTCAGCTTCCCCGCAATACAAGAACTAACAAAACGGTCAGCATTTTATAATGCTGACCGTTTTTTATTGCCTACTTTCTCTGTCTGAAAAAAATCATTGAACTAACCACAACTCTCTAAAAACTTTTATTCTTTAATTTTAAGACAGTTACAGAAATAAATTCTTCATTTTTCTTCAAACATCTCTTCTTTTTCGCTGCTAACTGTCTGCCACTCTGTTTAAAATAGCAGATACAACTCCTCGGAAATTGTATTGTGTCATGGTATTCATTGAATTTTTTCAAAAAAGGAATACGCACACAATTTTCCAATACACCGCAACGCTTAGACAGCTCCGACGGAGGCCGAAATGAAGGAATGCTCAAAAGTTGAACGCATTACATGCATCATTGATGAAGATAGAAAACACAATGGCGAACCATTATACCGCGCAATTGTAGAAGAAGCCCAGAAATTCGGTATCGCCGGTGCTACTGTTAACAAAGGGATTATGGGGTATGGTGCAGCCAAAAAAATCCACAGAGAAAACCCGCTGGGCAGAAGCTCAGATATTCCTGTAATTATCCGCATTGTGGATGACAAAGAGAAGCTTGATGCTTTTTCAGACCAACTCTGCGACATGATCCAGCAGGGAATTATCCTACGCGAGCCAGTAACCATGTGCCTTGTTCGCTGTGGCGGTAAAACCATAGAATAGCAACTGCGCAAAAATCAAAACAAAAAAAGGGTGGAGCTTATGGCTCCACCCTTTTTCATTTGCTATTGGTGCAGATTAACAATCTGCAACTACTTCGTAGACACGAAGTTTTGCACGCTCGGTGCTACAGGTATGGATCTTCCTGTGCGAGGTAGTTCTGTACGTAATCTTTCGCGCCTTCTTCAAGAGAGCGGAATTTCACAGGGCAACCGGCGTCCTGAAGACGTTTCATCGGTGCTTCTGTGAAGTACTGGTATTTACCACGCAGAACTTCCGGCATTTCAATGTAGCTGATGTTGGATTTAATATCCATTGCAGCAAATACTGAGTTCGCAAGATCATTCCATGTGCGCGCGTTGCCGGTACCAAAGTTAAATATACCGTTGGCCTGTGGATTCTCAAGGAGCCACCACATAGCATCAACGCAGTCTTTTACGTACACAAAGTCACGTTTCTGACCACCGTGCGGGAAATCTGGATGGTAAGACTTAAAGAGCTTCATCTCTTTAGTGTCACCAATCTGGGAGAATGCCTTACACACAACACTCATCATGTTGCCTTTATGGTATTCATTCGGGCCGTACACGTTGAAGAATTTAAGGGACGCAATCTTATCGAGACGTCCGGTACGGTCTGCCCAGAGATCAAAAAGCTGTTTGGAATACCCGTACATGTTCAGCGGCTTCAGCTTGCTCATAGTTTCAAGGGAATCCTCAAAACCGAACTGGCCGTCACCATATGTTGCAGCAGAGCTAGCGTTAATGAAACGAGCATCGTTCATAAGCGCCAGTTCGCACATTGCTTTTGTGTACTGCAGGTTGTTTTCCATAAGGAAATCTGCGTCTTTTTCAGTAGTAGAAGAACACGCACCCATGTGGATAACAGCATCAACTTCCCAAGGAAGCTGGTCATGCATTACCATTTCGAGAAAAGTATCGCGGTGGACGTATTCTTCGTAGGTACGGTTAACAAGGTTCTTCCATTTCTCAGTAGAAGCGAGATTGTCCACTACAATAATATCTGTAATACCCATTTCGTTGAGCTTCCAGATCATAGCGCTGCCGATCATTCCGGCGCCACCAGTAACGATGTACATACAGTCCTCCTAGCGGGGAGCTAGCTTACTTTTTTCTCGATAATATTTTCAAGCTCAGGGCCGTGCTCGGTATCTACGATACGCAGACCGAACATATGCACGGTTTCACCAAGGGTACGACCAAACAGAAATTCCATTTCTGCTGAAGGAACCCCGGCTTTTTCCTGAACTACCTTACGGAATGCCATATCGAAGCGAACTGATTCCAAGAAATCTTCTCTAGCAGAAGGATCTTCTTTCATACGTTCGAAAATGGTTCCAAGGTACTCGTAACCACATTTTTCTTCATGCATTCTTACGAGTTCAGCATAGCCGTTGTTATCACCGAGAACATCAAAACGGGTGATGCGGTTTTCTTCGTACATTTCCTGAAGTGCATCAGGGTTCCAACAGTCCAGAGTTTTACACTCTGCAGGACGGTCGTTGTAGATAAAACAAAGACGATCTACTACGTTAAAAAAGCAGCAAGTCCATGTGCTTTCGTTACGGCGGGTAATTTTTACGAGTTCCTGCTGAAGCGGCTCAAGCTGGCCAGTCACGTTGTTACGTACCAGCTCACCACGGCGGAAAGTCATAAGGTCTTTACGCTGAAAAACCCCTTTCTCGTACAGCTCAAGATCTGATTTGTGCAGAGCAGGGCCGCCCTTGGCACAACATGTACCGCAACGGGTACATTCTTTTTGTATTTCCTGACCCATGTTAGGTCTCCTTTTTTATCTGTATGGATAGTTTGTCTATCCGCGCACCGCTCTGACAGCAAACTGACATGTCATATCCTGCCAGCCTACAAAACCCAATGATGCACTCACAAACCATGCCGCCATATATGACTTTGAATCGCACGTCCAGAGTGTATCCTGTGCGCTGTCCATAAGCTGCGGCACACAAAAAGCTCCAAGTTCCGGTGGTTCCTGCACTAGTGACGATAGTTCGTCCACTGTCGGCAACCGCCAATCCCGATAGCTTGCAAATTTTTTTTCATTCAACGATGCAATATACGTATGGGCTTCGTCCCATGTACATGCAAATTCACTACCGGACTGCTGCCACATTTTTTCTGTAACAGAATCCGTTACGGTTCCGTCCTCATTATCAGTAAGGTCTGCCATACCAACACAAGCGGGACGCCATAATGAATCCAGCCCAAAAGTTTTCTGTGCCTCTGCTAAGCGCACTTTCACAGGCGCTGAACGCAGAACAGGCGCATCCGTCGGGCACGGCGGGGTTTCAGCAAATTCATCAATAAAACGGCATTCATTGTCGACCCGCTCACGCCATGCTGCCACCAAAGTATCAAGCGCAATGCGCATGTCCTTTGCTGTCGCAAAACGGTCTTCTGGATCAAACGCCATTGCCGTATCAAAAAAGGCATCCCACTCAGCATCAAGATCAAGAGAATATTGGCTGGCACGCGGAACAACATTGTTTGTATACACTGCTTCGTCTGTAGGCAACACCCCAGTAAGCATTCGGTATAACATGACACCTACAGAAAAAATATCCGACCTGCCGTCCGCACTGTCCGGTGCTGCTTCCTGCTCTGGTGCTGCATAGTAAGGTGAGCCTATACGTTCACCTTTTGCGGCTGTGGTCGGCCTCATTTCTCCACGAAGACGTGACAGTCCGAAATCAATTAACTTAATTTCATCCAACCCTGTAATCATAAGGTTGAACGGCTTCACGTCCCTGTGCACAACGCCAGCCTGATGCATTCTATACAGAGCATCAAGAGTTTGCGTGGCATATGAGACTGCGGTTGTAAGCGGAAGTTTTCGGGTTGGTGCTTCCACACGGTAGCTTTCACCGATTACCATGCCAAGGTTACGGCAGAAATACTCCATGATGAAAAACGGCGTGCCGTCAGCAATATCATAATCCCATATGGCAGCGATATTAGGATGATCAAGTTTTCCCATAATGCGCGCTTCAGATTCAAACCGCGCAACAAGTTCATCCCGATCAACAAACATTTCCATCATCTCGGAAGGCTTGAGAACTTTGAGTGCAACAATGCGTCCGGTGACCGGCTGGCGAGCTTTAAAAACAGCCCCCATACCGCCCCTGCCAAGCAGGCCGCATACTGTATAGCGTCCAATCTTCATGTATTTTCCCTGTAGACTACGGCAGCAGTCGTCTGGCGTATCGTTCCGGCATCCCGATTGCCTTCATCTTGGCAACAGTCTCTGTGGGATCATACGCAACACAGCGTACGATTAATTCGTGAGATTCTGTATCCCACACAAGATACTTTGCCCGCGGATCGCCATCACGCGGTTGTCCCACCGCGCCTGCATTCACCATATATCGGCTGGTAAAATCGAGGGTATGAGTGCCTTCTTTCAAGTCGCCACGCATCACACTGCCGTTTGCAGCGCTGACAAGCCCAAGCTCATGCGTGTGACCAAGAAAAGCAATTTGTTCAGGGAACCGAGAAAATTTTAGCAGAACCCGCTCGTCATCCAGCTCCCAAATATATTGGAATGCCGACCGAGGCGGCAGCCCGTGAACAAACAGAGCGCCGTGCAACGAAAGCACGAGAGGAAGCGACCGCAGGTATTCCAGCGATTCTTCAGAAAGTAATTGTGCTGTTTTATCTACCACTTCAACAGATTGCTTGTTGAAGCAGGAACGATACTTACTGCGCCCAACACCAAGTTCATGGTTTCCCGCAACAGAAATAATACCGTGTTCCTGAACGGTTTTGACACACAACTCAGGGTCCGGGCCATAGCCCACGATATCACCAAGAGAAATTATCTCGGAAACATCTGGAAAAGACTGGGCAATATCATGTAGCACACTAGTAAGGGCTTCATAATTTGCGTGAATATCTGACAGAACTACGATTCGCATTGGGGGAGCATAGCAGGAACTCATATAGCTGACAAACGAATGTACCTCCGGTGGGTGAGTATGCCTCCGGCGGGCAAAGGCGCTGCCTTGCATCCGCAAGGGGGAATCCCCCTTGACCCATTTTTACGCGAGGCGAGTACGTAGATTAATCAACTGGCAGCCGCGAACAAGCGAACTTTCGCGTGATCAAAGAATGAGAAATTGCGGATTAGGAGAATAAAATAACTTCATCTCAATAGTCAGACGCACCTGCAAATATAATGACTGCGGATTGCACTAACAACGCAGCTCACGTACTTTGTAAGTTGAATTCATTTTTTACCAGAAACCAAATTACTTTTCAGAGGTAATCGTATGCAAATAGCAATGATCGGTCTTGGTCGAATGGGAATGAACATGGCTCGCCGTCTCCTGAAAGATGGACATGACGTTGTAGTCTGGAACCGCTCACCTGATAAAGTTGCCGTAATGGTTAGCGAAGGTGCTACCGGTGCACAGACAATTAAAGAAGCAGTGCAAAAACTTACTGGCCCCCGCACAGTCTGGTGCATGCTGCCTTCCGGCAATGTTACCAAGATGGCCTTGAAAGAAATTTTAGAAGCACTTGATCCAGATGATCTGGTCATCGAAGGCGGCAACTCCTACTGGAAGGATGATCAGGAAAATTCAAAAGCATTTGTTGAAAAAGGCTGCGGCTACATTGATGCCGGTGTTTCGGGTGGGGTATGGGGTTTAAAAATCGGATACTGCACAATGGTCGGCGGCAAAGACCGCTTCGTCCAGCGCGCCAAGCCGATATTCGACACTCTGGCACCACCACGAGGCTGGAAACATGTTGGCCCTGTAGGTTCAGGTCACTTTGTCAAAATGGTTCATAACGGCATAGAATATGCCATGATGGAAGCCATAGGCGAAGGCTTTGACCTTATGCGCAACGGTCCTTTCGACAAGCTTGACCTCGGCGGCATTGCAGATCTTTGGGGACAAGGCAGCGTTGTCCGTTGCTGGCTTCTCGAATTACTGGTGCTCGCCTACGAACGTGACCCTGATCTCTCGTCCATCAGAGGATTCGTTGACGATTCCGGTGAAGGACGCTGGACTGTGCTTAATAGCGTTGAATATGGCGTATCCGCCCCAGTGCTTGCCCAGTCACTCTTCAAGCGCTTTGAATCACGTCAGGAAGATGTTTACTCTAACAAAGTTCTTGCAGCACTGCGTAACGAATTCGGCGGTCATGCCGTTAAAAAAGAGTAGGAACGCCCATGCCTAATGTTAAAGCCAGGATGACTCCAACTCACACTCCGTGTGAAGAACAAAAGCCGGAAGGCTGCGGGATCATCATTTTTGGTGCCTCCGGTGACCTTGTGTACAGAAAGCTCCTTCCTTCGCTGTTTAATCTGTACTTGCGCAAACTCATGCCTTCAAAATTCTACATATTGGGTTTTGCGCGTACAGAGATGACAGATGAGGATTTTCGGGAGCGAGTACGTGAAGCACTTGTTGATGCACACGAAGACACAAAAGGAGAAATCCTCGACTCGTTCCTTTCACAGTGCAGATACACGTCCGGCGACTACAGCGATATTGAAGCGTACAGGCGGTTACAAAAAAAAGCTTCGGGATGCGAAGATGACTTTTCAAAAAAAGAAAACAAACTCTTCTACCTTGCGCTTCCGCCACAACTGCATCCAACTGTCGTAAGCCGCTTGTCTCAATCCGGTCTTACTGTGGAAGGGGAGAACGAGGACCCGTGGGCGCGTGTTGTTTTCGAAAAACCGTTCGGACACGATTTACAGTCGGCATTGGAGCTGGATAAACATCTCACCTCCATGCTCAAGCCGTCGCAGATTTTCCGCATTGACCATTACCTTGGTAAAGAGACGGTGCAGTCCATTTTAATGCTTCGTTTTGCCAATATTATGTTCGAACCGCTCTGGAACCAGCGGTACATCGACAATATTCAAATAACCGTGGCAGAATCCGTCGGCGTTGAACACAGAGGCGGCTATTACGAAGAAGCCGGGTGTCTTCGTGACATGTTCCAGAACCATATGTTGCAGATGCTCTCGCTCGTCACAATGGAGCCACCGACTCGGTTTGAAGCTGAGTATGTTCAGGGAGAACGCGTTAAGCTATTAAAAGCAATACGCCCGTGGTCGGAACGCACACTGAAGGACAACATTGTGCGCGCTCAATATGCAGCGGGAAAAATGGATGGAAAAGCCGCACAGGGATACCACGACGAGCCAAATATTGCGCCGGATTCCACCACGGAAACCTTTGTGGGCATGAAGCTCTATATCGACAACTGGCGCTGGCAGGGTGTCCCCATTTACATGCGCTCCGGCAAGCGGTTGCACATGCGCGAATCTGAAGTTGCGGTAACCTTCAAACGTGTTCCTCATTCTGTGTTCGGATTTGAATCGCAACATGAAATGCCAGCAAATATTCTGGTTATGAAGATTCAACCTGACGAAGGTGTTGATCTAACCATTCACACCAAGCAGCCGGGGCCAAAATCCTGCATGGCGAGTCTGTCCCTTTCCTTCAAGTATGATGAAGTGTTCGACACCGCCCCACAGGATGCCTATGAACGCCTGCTGCTTGACTGCATGTTAGGTGACCGCACGCTATTCCTTTCCCGCGAGGGCGTTGAAGCAGCGTGGAAAGTTGTTGATCCGGTTCTCAACTTCTGGCGAGATCATCCGGAAAAAGCTCCATTACATCCGTACAAAGCCGGATCGTGGGGACCAAAAGCGTCAGACGACCTGCTGCTTCGCAGTGGTCATCTATGGCGTAATCCACCTGATGAACATGGAACGCACTTCAAGAGTCTGGCTAAACCGCTCCTTGTGCGAAAATAAAATGACCATATTTTAAAGGCAGCCTCACGGCTGCCTTTTTATTTTTTCTGTAAGTAGAGCGCGCACCTGCATCCCGCAGAAGTGATGAGCTCTTGCCTGCAATCATCTGGCATATTGATTTTTATTTATATCACCAGCCCATAACGGCGCAAAACCACTTGTAATAATTCACAACTGACAGCCTTGTTTGGTTCTGGTATGCCAAGAATATGTTTCGTCCTTTTACTACTCCCATCGAAGATATTGCCATTGTCTTCGGGCATGAACGCAGCCTTAGCAACGGCGAGAAGCGAATCTACTCCGTTGCGGCATTGCGCATTTCAAAAGATGCCACAATAACCGAGTTCGCCTCCAATATTCGCTCCGAAAAACTTCGAGCGCGGGAATATACCCACTCACAGTTGAGTGAAGCAAAACTCAAAAATGCTCCGGACGAAATTACCGTCTCCGGTCATCTTCAAGATTTTCTGGAAGGCATTGAGCATGTGGTGGGCTACGTTCCGAACGGGCATATCATCTCGCTGGAGCCGCTTTGCAATAACGAACGCATCATCGATGCCGCACTACTGGCAGATTATTTCATGCCGTGGACAGGTGCCGCCACAGCTAAATCGTTATGGGAATATCTCCATAAGCAAGAGCGTCAAAAAATTAGCTTCACCGCCTTGGAAGGTGCCGGTATCTGTGTCGACCTTTTACAGCACCTCTTCGGCACCGTGTTGAACGACACCTCTTTCCCTGCTGCAAGCGCCCTTCGCTATTATCTTGGCACAAGCAACACACTTTTCGGTACCTTCTGCTGCCATATTCTTGAACACTACAGCAGCTATTTCGGCAATGCGCTCATAACTCCGGTATCAAAACCGGAAACAGCAGACTGGGAACAATTTTTAGACACAGCGCCAAAAAAAGAAAAAATTACCGTTGAACGTGAAGCGTATCAGGAACTCCCTGAAGACGATATTCAACAGCTCTACGAACAGCTTGCCCATAAACGTAAGGGATATACTGTTCGGCAGCCACAAGTAGACTACGCGTCGCACATAGCGCACGCCATAAACTCCAACGCTGTTGCCTGCATTGAAGCCGGAACCGGTACAGGCAAGACCCTCGGGTATCTCCTGCCTGTTATGGAATTTCTAAAGCGGAATCCTTCACAACGTGTGGCGATCGCAACCTACACAAAAAGCTTACAGAAACAGTTGTACGGCAACGAGCTGGACTCCTGTCGCGAACTTTTTGGGCAGTACAACGATATCCCCGTTTCGCTCATTAAAGGAAAATCAAACTACGTTTGTGCGCAGAAGTTAAATGACATCCTCTCTCCCCTGCTGGATGGCATAGAACTGCTCTCGTGGCTCTATTTTGCCAATATCTGCTACCATTATCGCATCGCAGATTTAGATGACGTTACGCCGCGCCTGCGTGCATATTTTGACGAAGGACGAACCCTGAGCAATATTGCGCAGGAGGTTTCAGCGGGAAGTGGTTGTTTCAGCACCCACAAGCGATGCCCCGGTAATATTGTCACCGCAGAAGCAGCCCAGTCTCGCCTCGTCATCACCAACCACAACAAATTAGTGCTGATGGAAAGCGATCCGCTTCTGAGCGATTTATTCAAACATTGCGTTATCGACGAAGCAAATCACTTTGAGGATGCCGTTCGCACAACTTTGAGTCCTGAAGTTTCAACATCAGATATTTTCTTCTACTGCCGCTACCTTCGCGAACAATGCCGCAAGCTCATTCTTGCCCCGTCCACAACGGAAGCAGTAGAAAATCAGGCCGAAGCTGTGGTTAGCGAAATTGCGTACACCGTCACAAAAATAGGTGCGTTGCGTGACCAGTTCAAACAAATGAATCAGGGTGCAGCCTTTGGAGCCGTGCCCGTAACGCCTGCTCACAAAGCTTTCACAGAAGGCGACGCTGCAAAAGACCTCGCAATTCTCAATAAGCATCTGGAACGCATCAGCGAATTTTCAGCGTTCTTTACCGGCAAGAAGGCGGGCGACCTTCCACTGGGATACAAGACTATATCTCGTTGCCGCACAATGCGTACTCTACTGCAAGAAATCAGCGTTAACCTCATGCTCATCCGCAAAGGGCTACATGAAGACGGCACGTGGAATTCTATCCACGTTTTTCCACGCAACTGGATACTCTGCGGCGGGCAAGTCTACATGGGTGCTTTTATCCGTGAAACCATTATCAAACAGCGTGACACCGTTATTCTGACATCCGCCACCCTCACCCATCAGTCCAGCTTTACACCATACAGACGTACACTCGGACTGGGAAAAGCAGATGTTCTCAAATTTTCAGATGAAGAAGCACCACCGAAACCATGCTTTGTTGCCCGAGTAGCACCGCCTTTTACGCCGGACTACTCACTTGTTGTTCCTTCAGATGCCCCGAGCGCTCTCTACGAACACAAAAAACTATGGCTGGAATACACGCTCAATGTGCTGCCCAAGCTCATAGAATACAACGATGGAGCGACTCTCGTTCTGTGCGCCAGTTACGAAGACTTAGAAGCGCTGCGCAAGAATCTGGAAGCTACCTACGACGGTAGTTATCCGCTTCTTTTCCAACGAAAGGGCGAGCCAGCCACAGCGCTTATTGAAGAATTCCGTACAACACGCGAAAGCGTCTTATTCGGAGTCGAAACATTCTGGCACGGAGTAGATTTCCCCGGGAAGACGCTCACGCAGGTTGTCATAACCCGACTGCCGTTCCCAGCGCCCAATTCCCCGCTCATGGATGCTCGAAAGCGATTCCTGCCTGATGGTGTCTTCTGGGAGCGCTATCGCTACGAAACAGCCATCAAGTTCAGACAGGGAGCAGGCAGGCTCATAAGACGTGAAACAGATTCGGGTCTCGTGGTTGTGCTGGATAACAGGCTATTAAAGAACCAACGCCTTTCACCATGCCCAGTGATTCAGGGAATGCGAAATGTTCCGGAACACCATCGCGGCAAGGGTTGGAAGAAAGCTGATTAGCTTTTCTATTGTCTCCGACGGGCAGGCGGGCTCACCCCAAGGGCACTTGTTTCCGTAACGCTCGCAACTCGCGAACGGTTGACTGGCGTTCCCCCCTGCCCCCCCGTAAGGGGACACGTCCCCTTAACCCCGATTATTAATCAGACACGCATCACCACAAAAGAAACAAAATTGCTTGTTTCAAATGCTAACTATTTCCTCTGACTATATCTTCCAGAAATAAAAAAGCCCCGTACAACACGTACGGGGCTTTTTTATTTCTAATAAGACTTACTTCTTCGTTTTTTCTTTCAGCTGCGGCTTGTCGGCAGATTTTGCGCACATTTTCTCATACGCATGAGCAAATACATTATTCACTTCATCCATTGAGGAAACTGAGCCCATCTGACCGGCAAGGTAACCATGCATAAATCCGCGCTCGTATGAAAAGACTTTCGCCATATCCATCTCGGTCGCTTCAGGATTCTGCTCTCTAAACATTGCTTCACCTGCGGTGAAATATTCTTTGGCAGCCTCATTCTTACGCATCTCCAGTGCGAGATACCCGCACTGAATTTTGTTTTTATAATTACCCTTTACCGAAGGTTCAGACATTTTAGGAGCTGCAACAGCAACCTGTGCAATAAGCATAAGGCTTAACGCCATAATCAATGCTCTCATTTTCTCTCCCTGTTTTTCTATCGTGATTATGTAATGCTGTATCCTTCTCACACATGACGCACGGTAACAACATGACTCTTAAATCATCCGTTTGCCAAACGCTCAAAAGTGACAACACTACTTTTTACACAACATGCTCACTTTTTAAAAGCAAAAGCGCAACTAATTAGAATAACACATCACCTGAGTGTAACCGCTTTTTAGTCTATTTTCCGTAACTCAAGTCACAGTTTGCAGGGTCTACAGAGCAATGCTGGTCACCTTGTAGATCACCTTTTGGGAGTAAGCAATCTCGTGTCAACTCTCAAGTGCAAAAAGTATATCGTGAATTTGTGCGTAAAAAAAATACTGCTTTTATTTAGACATATTACGTTGTGAATTACTTGTGGATTGGGCGAATATGCACAACTCCACACTTGATGCCAAAGGGGCTTTTTGTTAGCTCTGTGGCACCCAAAGAATACTCCTTCAGGAGCCGAAAGGCGCAAAGGAAATCCGGTCTTAATCCGGTGCGGTCCTGCCGCTGTAATCTCACTTGTCTTCACCGAAGTTGCCACCCACGGCAGTACAAGTCAGAAAGCCAGCCACCTTCCTGAAGCTCTACCGGTAACAAAGCGTACTACCGGTATTCTATCAAAATAATCCATAACCTGTGCCTGCGTATGTTGAGGTTCTGCCTTTATATACACACCTCAGGCTGAAGATGTCGAAATGCTGTCCTGGCGCATGCGTTCTTTTCGTATGCTCTAATTTTGCCTGCACTTCATGACGTCCGGAGCTCTAATGCCGAAACAGATCCTCAAGCGAGACGGTTGCATCGAAACTTGGTCCCTCGAACGAATTGCCCAAGCTATCCTCAAAGCCCTCAAAGGCAGTGGCATCAAAGATCCACTTCTCTCCAAACGACTTGCACGCAAAGTTGAAGAAAAACTTTCGAATGTGGAAGTTCCAGAGCAAGAACAAGTGCAAGACACAGTACAGCAAGTACTTATGGAAGCTCGCTTGTATGCTGTTGCAGAGCGTTACATCATTTACCGTGAAAAACGCCGCGAAATGCGTACTCAGGATCAGGCATACTTCGACGTATCCAGCATGATCGAAAGCTACCTCGACCGTAGCGACTGGCGCGTAAACGAAAACTCCAACATGGGTCATTCATTTCAGGGTCTTATCCTGCATATGGCAGGCTCTGTTCAGGCTCGTTACGTGCTTGACAAATATCCGGAAGAAATCCGTCAGTCCCATACTCACGGCTACTTCCACATTCACGATCTTTCCTTTGGTCTTGCTGGCTACTGCTCCGGTTGGAGCCTGCGCGACCTGCTTCTCGAAGGGTTTAACCTTGAAGGCCGCTGCTGCTCTGCACCAGCAAAACACTTCGACTCCGCATGTGGCCAGATTGTAAACTTCCTTGGCACCCTGCAGAACGAATGGTCCGGCGCACAGGCATTCAACAACGTTGATACCTACCTTGCACCGTTCATCCGTAACGACAAACTCGATTACCCGACTGTTCGTCAGCAGATCCAGAAACTCGTTTACAACCTGAACACAACATCCCGTTGGGGTGGCCAGAGCCCGTTCACCAACTTTACCTTCGACATGGTTATTCCTGCGCATATTGCTAAGGAACCAATCATCATCGGTGGCGCGTTCCAGGACACTACCTACGGCGATTATCAGGAAGAAATGGATATGATCAACCGTGCGTTCCTCGAGGTTATGCTCGAAGGTGATGCAGACGGCCGTATCTTCTCTTTCCCTATTCCTACATACAACGTTACTAAAGATTTTGATTGGGATTCCGTTCCTGCTCAGCTTCTTATGGAACTTACTGCCAAGTACGGTGTTCCGTACTTCCAGAACTTCATCAACTCCGACCTTAATCCGGAAGATGTTCGTTCTATGTGCTGCCGTTTGCAGATGGATCTTCGTGAAATCCGCAAAAAAACAGGCGGCCTCTTCGGCGCTGGCGACCTCACCGGTTCTATCGGTGTTGTTACCCTGAACCTGCCTAAACTTGCTTACCTTGCACACAACGAAGAAGATTTCCTCGATCTCGTTGAAGAATACGCAGAAATGGCAAAAGACTCTCTCGAGTTCAAACGCAAACTTTGCGAACACCACCTCGAGTCAGGCATGTTCCCGTTCTCCCGTCGCTACCTCAAAAACGGCTACAAAGGCCACTTCTCCACCATCGGTCTTATCGGTGGTCACGAAGCATGCCTCAACTTGCTCGGTAAAGGTATCGAAACTGAAAGCGGTCTGCGCCTTATGCGTCGCGTTCTCAACCACTTGCGTTCCCTTACAGTTCGCTTCCAGGAAGAAACCGGCCACCTTTACAACCTTGAGGCAACTCCGGGCGAAGGTACTTGCTACCGTCTGGCTAAAACAGACAAAGACCTTTACGCAGACATCATCTGCGCTGGTAACGAAGTACCTTACTACACTAACTCCACCCTGCTTCCAGTAGGTCTTACCGGTGACGTTTTCTACGCTCTTGAGCACCAGAACGAACTGCAGACCCTCTACAATGGTGGTACCGTATTCCACTCCTTCCTCGGCGAAGCTGTGCCGGAACCGGAAAGCGTAAAGAATTACCTCATCAAAGCGATGACTAATACTAAAATTCCTTACATCTCCGTAACTCCGACCTTCTCCATTTGTAAGGAACACGGCTACATCAACGGTGAACACTTCAACTGCCCGACTTGTGGCAACGAAGCAGAAGTTTACACCCGCGTTGTAGGCTACTACCGCCCAGTTAAGCGCTGGAACAAAGGTAAACAGGAAGAATATCGCGAACGTCAGGAATACGCTCTCAGCGCACTCACTGACTGCTGCTGCGGTAGCTAGTCTGTTTACGCAATAAGACAAATACAAGAAGAGCCGTTCTGCATATGCAGAACGGCTCTTTTTTATTTGTATGGAAAGAACAGTCTAGTTCTTCAAACTGTGGATCGGCGCAGGGATGCGACCACCAAGTTTAATAAACTGCTCAGCATTACCACCCGGAACAGCCATAATTTTGGCTTCACCGAGCAGACCGCCGAAAGATACATTGTCGCCAACACCTTTATTAGGAACAGGGATGATACGCACAGCAGTAGTTTTGTTGTTGATCATACCAATTGCCATTTCATCGGCAATAATACCGGAAAGTGTTGCAGCGGAGATATCACCCGGCACAGGAACCATATCAAGCCCTACAGAACATACGCTTGTCATGGCTTCAAGTTTTTCCAAAGTCAGCGCACCGGATGCAGCTGCTGCTGCAATGCTGGAATCTTCTGACACAGGAATAAACGCACCGGAAAGACCACCAACGTGGGAAGATGCAAACGCGCCGCCTTTTTTAACAGCATCGTTCAGCATTGCCAGCACAGCAGTGGAACCCGGAGCACCAATGGATGAAAGACCAATGGCTTCGAAGATTTCACCAACAGAGTCACCAACTTCCGGAGTCGGAGCCAACGAAAGGTCAGCTACGCCAAAAGGAAGTCCAAGGCGCTGCGCTACTTCGGTACCGATAATTTCACCAACGCGGGTTACTTTAAACGCGGTACGTTTAATAACTTCAGCAATATCACCAAGGCTCTTCGCGCTGCCATCCTGCATAGCACGGTCGATTGCTTTTTTAACAACGCCCGGGCCGGAAACACCCACGTTAATTACCGCTTCAGGCTCACCTACACCAAGGTAGGCTCCAGCCATAAACGGCACATCCTGAGGGATGTTTGCAAACACAACAAGCTTAGCACAGCCAAGGCCGTCTTTGTCTGCGGTACGTGCTGCGATATCTTTGATACGCTGCCCCATAAGAGCAACAGCATCCATGTTAATGCCGCTTCTGGAAGACGCAACGTTGATTGAGGAACATACACGCTGCGTCACCGCCAATGCTTCCGGTAAAGAATCAATAAGAGCACGATCACCTTTGGTCATGCCTTTCTCTACCAGCGCACCGAAGCCGCCAAGAAAATCTACACCAGCTTCCTGTGCAGCTTCATCAAGAATCTGACACGCTTTCACCATCTGTTCCGGCGTGTAAGAAGCACACACAACGCTCATAGGGCTTACGCTGATGCGTTTGTTTACGATAGGAATACCGTACTTATCGCCCACCTCATTACAGGTAGACACAAGCTTTTCTGAATAAAGTCTAATCTTGGTGCGAACCCGATCAGCAAACACGTCAAAGTCGTGACTTGCACAATCAAAAAGGCTGACACCAAGCGTTACGGTACGAACGTCCAAATGCTCGTTTCGGAGCATTGCTAAAGTACTGAGCACTTCGCGATCTGAAAGCATTTTTTTTCCTTATAAAGGTCAGGCTAAAATCTCATTGTATATAGATGATGACAATTTCCCAGATATGTCACCTTCTAAAGCTACACAGGCTGAACCCTGTGCACCGCTTCGAAAATATCCCTGTGCTGAACACTTACCCGTAGCGAAAGTTCTTCCGCTTTCGCATTCAACGCGCCGCGCAGAGCAGAAAGCTCCACAGCGCCGGGGACAATTACTTCAAAAACAATGAGAGCATTCCCATCCGGTTGATCGGCAGGAACAATAGCTTTCAGGTTGGCAATATTCACATTATGCTCACCCAGAATACCTGAGATTGCTGCAACAAGTCCTTGTTGGTCAGGACCGTCTACACTTACCACAAATGACTGAGGATCTTCAGCAGACCAGCTTGTACCGTCATAAAGGCGTGCTGTAACACTGAGGTCAACCTGTCGTTCAGCAAGTCCTTTCACCAGTTCATCCTGCAAGAGGTCAATGGTACAACCGTCAGGCATTTCAGCAATGACGATCGCAGCAAATTCACTATGCAGAATAGTTTGACTTACTTCATTAATGTTGCACTCCAGACCTGTAAGCAGGCTGGATACCGCATGTACGACTCCCGGACCATCTTTGCCGAGAAATGATACAACTACCTTTTTCATATTTTGCACTCCAAACATATAGATATAGTGAGATTGATAGCCTCATCGCATTATGTCAAGCCCTACCCCGCTAAGAGCAAGCACAGAATACGACAAAAGCACTTACTTCTTCTCAGCATACTGATCATTCAGACAGTACCCAGCAACAAAAATGGCAGCCCTTTTCCTACTAACGCAATCAAGTAACACAATGTTTTTTAAAACATATTTTACATTACGATCAGCATATGCAAAGACACAGCTTACTTCAAAAATATGTTTTCAATTAAGTTCAAAGGATATTCTCATGAAAAAGATCGGATTATTAGGCGGAATGACTTGGGGATCAACAATCGAGTACTACCGCCTCTTAAACGAAGGCACCCGCAAACGCCTAGGTGGACGCCATTCCTGCAAAATCCTTATGGACAGCGTCGATTTTTCAGAACTACACGAGCTCATCAGCAAAGATGACTGGACATCCGTAGGCACCAAGCTTGCTCAAGCCGCACTGAACACCGAAGCTGGCGGCGCAGACATGCTCCTCATCGGCGCGAACACAATGCATCGCGTTGCCGATACCGTGCAAGGTGCGCTAGAAATTCCAGTACTCCATATTTCAGACGCAATCGCAAACAAAGCGAAAGAACTCAACGTCACCAAGCTCGGATTACTCGGCACTGCATTCACCATGGAACAAGATTTCATCAGTAAGCCGCTTTCTGAAAAGCACGGTCTCGAAATTATTACTCCAGAAAGTGATGACCGCGCCATTATCCACAACAGCATCTTCAATGAATTTGCCGTAGGAAAATTCCTCGACAGCACTCGTGAGAAGTACATCAACATCATCAAAGAGCTCGAAGCAAACGGTGCCGAAGCAATTATTCTCGGCTGCACCGAAATCGGACTGCTTATCAAAGCATCCGACTGCAACATACCGCTTATCGATACCGTTCAAGCCCACGTCGACGCTGCACTTGATGCTGCTATTGTGTAATAATTTTATTTTTTTTAGGCTGTTGTTGCCTTCGGCGAGTCTCCGACGGGCGGGCGCTGCCCTGCACCCGCAAGGGGGACGCCCCCTTGACCGCGGGGTTCGACTACCCATTTATGTTTAGTGGGCAGTAAACCATGTAGGCTATTACTGGCTCGTTCTTGGTACAGATCTATTAAAAAACATTTCTTTTAGCTCGAATAGCTTTCGCCAAACTGGGAGTACAACCTCGCAGTCGAGAGGGCGTCCCTCTCGCGGGGATGCAAGGGGCTGACCCCTTGCCCGCCGGAGGCAAAACAAACTCAGCGCCGCAGGCCCAAAAAAGAAAACAAAAAAGCCACGCTCAAGAGCGTGGCTTTTTCTTTAAGGAGTCCAATCTTATTGCGGCTTAATGGCAACCACAAGATTCGCCGTGTTGGTGCCCACGACGACCGATAAATTGTTTACCTACAAGAACGAGTAGAATAATCGCAGAGGCGTAACCCACAATGCCATGCTGATGAGCTTCTACGTCATTAATCCAAGAGAACACAGAAAGACCGAGTTTTGCGTACAGCCAGTTCACGGCAAGTCCGAGGATTACGGATGTTACCGCAATGGAGCCTACGTAGATAAACGCTACGCGCTTACCGAGAGTCTGAGCTACTACAGTAATAGTTGCTGCGTTAGTTGCTGGCCCTGCTAACAGGAACACAAGCGCGCCGCCGGGGGAAAGCCCTTTAAGCGCGAGCGCTGCTGCAATTGGGGTTGATGCGGTTGCGCAGACATACATTGGCACACCGATGACAACCATCAGAATCATGCTGAGAAGTCCATCACCTACGTATTCCTGAAAGAACGTAACTGGCAGGAACGTAGAAACAACTGCGGCGATAAGAATACCAATCAACAACCATTTGCCGATGTCGGCAATAAGTTCACCAAATGCGAACTGCATACCGGAAAGAAATTTGTCTTTAGCTGTTGCAGCTGCTGACTTGGAAGAGCAGCAACCAGAGGAACATTCCTCTTCTTTTTTTAATGTTGTTGCTGCAAAGTTAAGCGGAGTAAATTCAGTTTTACCCGGCACTGCCTTTGCTGGGAACATATCTACCAGAGTACCTGCGGTAAGCGCAGAAATAAACGCAGCAACCGGACGCACAATTGTCATAATCGGGTCAAGCAGTGCGTATGTGATGGCGATGGAGTCAACGCCTGTCTCTGGTGTGGAGATCATAAATGATGTAGTTGCCCCTTTACTTGCACCCTGCTGGCGAAGCCCTGCGGCAGCAGGAATTACACCACAGGAACATAAAGGAAGCGGAATACCGAAGAGTGACGCCTTAACAACGGCACCTTTCTTGTTACTGCCAAGATGGCGCGCAACAAAGTCGTCCGGTAAAAATCCTTTAAGAAGCCCAGCGACAAAAAAGCCGAAAAGTACGTATGGGGCGGCTTCGAGCAGAATTTCCCATACTTCGGAAAGATATTGTATTGCGATTTCCATAGTTACCTCTGAAAATAAAGTTACGCATGAACACGTATTCATATGTAACTAAAACAGAAGCTCCTACCGGTCAAGTGCATAAAAAGAATTATTTGCTAAGATTCTTAATCTACTTAAAAAACACAAAAAAAGGACATCATATTGATGTCCTTTTTTCTACACTCAACAAAGTCATTCTTTTGAAGCTAAGACCAGCCTGTAGAGTACTCTTGTTAAAGAACTGGAGTAATCAAAGCGCTCTCAACTCATGCAGACACGTTTCGTGTCAACTTTCCAACATTAGGCGAGCATAGATAATGCTACGTTAAGTTCAGCATCCAGTCTGTTCTGTACGCCTGTACGAACTTCTGGAGTTGAAGTTGCAAATTCATTACTGCGCTGTGCGTATACGTTTTTGATAAACGATTCCTGCATCTCTTCAGAGAAGCCGCCTGTTGCGCCAAATGCTTTTGCAAAAATTTGAATAGCCCCTCGAGGACCATGCTGTAAGGAAGTAGAAAGTAAAACTTCTTCCATAGCGGTACTCATTTGGCCAATGTTCATTTTATCCTGAACCACTCGTGCTACCGGGGAATAGTAGCGGGAATGCATAAAGGAATCTTGCATTTTTTCGAACCGTTCTGGATCAATCTTCGCTACTTCCTGCCAAGCCATTGGCATTTCGCCCTGCTTGGAGCCTGTATTTACATCACCAGCTGCCCTGAGATGTAATGAAATATCTGAAGCATGCGTATCTAAATACGTCAAAAAATCGTCCATTGTGCCACGAGCAGACGAGAACTGGTACTTGCCATACGAAGTTCCACCTGTTGCATCATAGCCAATGGCTGCAATGTTTCCGGCTGCACCGGATTCAAACATCGTGGCTAATGATCCACGAACTTCATTACTTACAATAGGTTCTACACTTTTTGCCCCGCTCTCGTCTGCACTATCACCCATAGCACTGTCAGAAGCTTGAACAACTGCATTCATATCACCACTTACAATTTCGCGGCTCATCATACCCTGAAGGTTTCCTGGAATAGCGGCTGCAGAAGCGGTCTCAAGCTGATTTTTCTCAGCAGCTTCTGTCAGTGTTTTGAGCGCATTGCTCAAAACCGTAGGCTCAACAGACGAAACATTAATAAGTGTAGCAAGAGAAGAAACATTACTCAGGTTCATTCCTGAACGTGTAGACTGTTCCGCTCCGGTTAATCCATAGTATGGATATTGAATTGGCAGCGCAGATAGCTGATTAGATTGGGAAGATGCCATGGCATCTGCAATCTGCTGCGGTTCTCTAAGCAAGGCTTCAAAACGGCTCATACCGTTGTTTTGTACAGCATCATTATGTGAAATCGCACCAGTGCGTCTCTTCGAATGCTGCAGAACTCCCTGCACCTGCGTCATAGAGATTTGGGTAACAGACATAGTATTCCTCCTAAAGCTCCCCCGAGCTTGACAACGTACGGGATGTATTGAGCAATTAGAATGCCAACTTGTTAGACTCGTTATAATCCGAGGCCTGGCGCGGGAGTAAGAGTAACCACTCACTGTTACTCTTGTGGAAAATGTCAGTAAATTGAACACGATCAACAGGTGTTACAGACTAAAAAATCAGTAACAAGAGTATATGCATCTGTATCATTCCCATACTGCAATCATTTTGTAATATAGAGGCAAAGACAAACTACCTTGTAATTTTGCATTGTTCTTCAGGAATATATACTGTCGTAATCATATTTTAGAAAATCGACACTTGACGCTAGCGACATTTGCCGTATCTTCCCTTAACAGAAAAACGCTTAGCATCTGGTACACCTATTGATATCTGTGTGTTGCCAGTTACTTCTTAACCAACATCGGAAACAGGACATTCAATGGGAAAAGACCTGATAATCGTAGAATCACCCGCAAAGGTGAAAACAATTAAAAAGTTCCTTGGCCGTAACTACATGGTTCACGCCAGCGTAGGTCACGTGCGAGATTTGCCTAAAAAAGATCTCGGCGTTGACGAAGAAAAAAACTACAAGCCAAAGTATCAGATCATTCAGGGTAAACAGAAAGTTGTTTCCACGCTGAAAGAAGCGGCAGCCAAAGCTGACCACGTATATCTTGCTCCCGATCCCGATCGCGAGGGCGAAGCCATTGCGTGGCACATTGCTGAGATTATTAAAAAAGAAAATCCAAATGCAAAGCGTATCCAGTTTAACGAAATTACCGCCCGTGCGGTTCGTGAAGCGCTTGAACACCCGAAAGATCTGAACGAGAACCTCTTCGATGCTCAGCAGGCTCGACGAATTCTTGACCGTCTTGTGGGCTACAAACTCTCACCGCTACTCTGGAATAAAGTTAAGCGCGGTATTTCTGCCGGTCGTGTTCAATCCGTTGCGCTGCGTCTCATTGTTGAACGCGAAGCGGAACGCTATGCATTTGATCCAGAAGAGTACTGGGTATTCAAAGCTGAAATGGAAGGCGAAAATCCGCCTCCAGTTAAAGCTCTTTTGCACCAGATTGCAGGTAAAAAAGCAGTTGTTCCTAACGAAGAAGCTGCGAATGCACTTCAGGAAGCAGTTCTTGCCTCTGCACTGGTTGTAGAAAAAGTTGAAGAGAAAAAACGTAGCCGCCAGCCGCTGCCGCCTTTTATCACATCAACTCTCCAGCAGGCAGCAAGTCAGCGCCATGGCTATTCTGCAAAGCGTACCATGTCCATTGCTCAGCGCCTGTATGAAGGTGTTGAACTCGGTGACGAGGGCACAACAGCGCTTATCACTTATATGCGTACTGACTCCGTACGTATTGCTGACGACGCGCGCGATGCAGCTAAAGAGCTTATTCTTTCCCTGTACGGAAAAGAATACGTTCCGCCAAAGCCACGCTTCTTCAAAACAAAATCAAGTGCTCAGGATGCTCACGAAGCGATCCGTCCTGTTGACGCATCCATCACTCCTGATTCCGTTCGCAATCTGCTTCCTAGAGAACAGCATGCGTTGTACACACTCGTCTGGTCACGCTTTATGGCATCCCAGATGGCTGCGGCTCAATTCCATGACACTACCGTCACGATTGCTGCCACACCAAACGCAACTACTATTAAAGATGCAGACAAACTTGCCAGCACATGGCGTGTAAAAGGCGAGCGTATGCTCTTCCCCGGCTTCCTTGCTGTTTCCCCGCAGAAAGCCAAAGAAGATGAAGATTTGCCGAAGCTTGAAGAGGGTCAGGAAATCCGCCTCATCAAGCTCGACAAAGAACAAAAATTTACTCAGCCACCAGCACGATTCTCCGAAGCGTCTCTTGTACGTGAAATGGAAGAACTCGGCATCGGCCGTCCATCCACCTATGCAGCCATTATTTCAACATTGATTGATCGCGGCTATGCACTGCTGGAAGAAAAGAACTTTGTGCCGACTGACCTTGGTCGCACAGTGTGCCAGCAGCTTGTAAAACACTTCTCCACTCTTATGGATGTAAGTTTTACCGCGCAGATGGAAACATTACTCGACAACGTTGCTGAAGGCACGCTGGACTGGACACAGCTCATGACTGACTTCATGAACGACTTTAATCCGACGCTTGAAAAAGCTGCCGAGGAAATGGAGTCTGTAAAACAGGGTCTTGAAACTGACCTTGTATGTTCAGAATGCGGCAAGCCGATGATGATCAAGTTTGGTAAGGCAGGCACCTTCCTGGCGTGCTCCGGATATCCGGATTGTAAAAACACATCCAACTTTACCCGCGATGACAACGGTAATGTTGTGCTTGTGGAGCGCCCGAAAGAAGAATTGCAGAAAATGGGTGAATGTCCGGATTGCGGAAAGGACCTTGTCCTTAAACGCACCCGTACCGGTGGCCGCTTTATCGCATGTACCGGTTACCCTGAATGCAAACACGCAAAGCCTTTCTCAACCGGTGTAAAATGCCCGCGTTGTGAAGAAGGTGAGATTGTAGAAAAGTCTTCCCGCTCTGGTAAAATCTTCTACTCCTGTAGCAGATACCCTAAGTGTGACTACGCGCTGTGGAACTTCCCTGTGGAAGAAGAATGTCCGCAGTGTGATTCTAAACTGCTTACAATCAAAACCACCAAAGCACGCGGTAAGCATATCGCCTGTCCGGAAAAAGCCTGTCGCTACACCCGTAGCCTCGAGGACGATTCCGAATAGAATTCTAAAAAACAAAAAGCCCGAATCACAATGTGATTCGGGCTTTTTTTATTTCCCCACAGACAACAGCTATCATTGTCTATGCAGGAATCCGTATTACCTTACAGCTTGTCATGTCTAACCTAGGTAAAGGTCTGTCGGGGGGGGGGGGAGTGACATAACAAACCGCAAGGGTAAAGCAACGCAGCCAAACAAGTAGCAACCAGTTGGCTATACGTATGCCCTATACTCGCTTTGAACGGTCAAACTGCACAGCAGTACCGTAACAAGAAAAATATTTACTGCCATCCGGATGAAACGCAATGTTCTCCTGATATCCGATAATGGCCTGTGCGCCTTTATTTACGGCACGAGCAGTCATACCAAAAAATGCATCATCTGAATCGTATCCGCGACAAGCTACTAACCCGAGAACTTTACCGATAGCACGGCCTTCCAGCACTTCGGTAGTCACTACTGGAAAACGACCAGCAAGAAATAGTTCCTTTACACGTTCCATATTCTCGGTACGAGCCTGTTCAGCCTGTGTTGGCTTTTTATCATTTCCACCAAGCAAAAATAACATTGCATCCTCCTGAACGGGCACCCTATCTATTCGGAACGCCACGTAATTGTCTTTGCGAAGACATATAGCAAGGAGCTTGCCAGTTTTGTAATACGCTGTATTAACATATTTATTTTTGCAAATGTCAAAAAATCGCCACTTTGCAGCAGATGACAATTGAGCGAATAAACGGTACATGGGGCGAGAGGTACGCATTTTAAACACACAAAAGCGGCCTCAAATTATTAGCTGCAACGGCTGTTAACACAGCTTTTGTTAAGCAAATTGAAGGATTGGTTATTGATTATGGGTGCACGCCTTTTACACTTCATACTTTTAGCGCTTCTGACTGTCATTTTGACGGTTCCGAACGCCTTTGCCAATCCAACCCCTACGCCTAAAGAACGCAAGAACATCCTCTATCTTAACTCCTACCACAACGGATACGCATGGTCGGACAATCTGCTCGAAGGTTTTAAAGAGCGGATTCAAGACAGCCCGTATTCTATTATGTTGCAGGTGGAGTATCTGGATTCCAAAAAATTTCCGTACAATCAAGCAGTCAAACATGTCATGGATTTATTCAGACGCAAGTTTGCTGACACTACGTTTGACCTCATCACAGTTTCCGATAACGACGCATTCAACTTCATCACTCAGCACGGGGAAGATCTCTTTCCGGGTGTGCCTATTGTTTTTGTCGGGGTTAACGATTTCAACCCATCGTTAATTAAAGGCAAAGAAATGACCGGCGTCATGGAGACATTTGATGTCGCTTCAAATATCCGTCTTGCCTTAGAAATGCACCCTAACCTGAAGCAGATGATTGTTATCGGTGACGAATCCGTCACGGGTAAAGCGATCCGCAAGCAGGTTATCGAAGGTCTCCCGAATATTGATAAGGGGTTGAAAGTTCAATTCTGGACTGACCTGCCACACAGAGAAATTATCCGTCGAGTCAAACAGGTTCCACCTGACACATTCTTCTACTTTATTCCGATGTATCGAGAAATTGACGGACAATTCTACTCTGCACAGGAACTGCTGCAAAAGGTGCACGACAACACCACGGCACCGCTCTACTCAAACTGGAGATTCCTTCTCGGTTCCGGCATTCTCGGCGGCAAGCTTATTTCCGGTTTCACGGATGGCGAAAAAGCTGCCGAACTTGGTTTGCAAATTCTTGACGGTACTCCGGCGAACGATATTAAAGTCATTTCAAAAAGCGCTTCCCCATGGGCTTTTGACTACAATGAACTCAAACGCCTTCACTTGAGCGAGCGCGAATTGCCCGAACCGGCAGTCATGATCAATGCTCCGAGCCGATTCTATGAATTGAATAAACAGGTTTTCTGGACAATTATTGTCAGCCTTATTCTGCTCACAATCACTCTTGTACTGTTGGTGATGAATATTCTTGAGAAAAAATCTGTAGAACAAAAGATCAAAGATCAGCTGTCATTCTTACGTCTGCTTATGGATACCATCCCTATTCCTATCTACTCTAAGGATAAGTACGGACGGTACCAGCAGTGTAACGTTGCCTTTGAAAAATTCTTCGGTGTTCAGCGCGACGATATTTTGAACTGTAACGAATGGGAGTTACAGGAATTCGGCTTGTCTCAGTTACAGCATCCTGTTGACCATCAACTGCTGCATGAACAAGGCGAATCCATCTACGAACAGACTATTTCGTCCCGCGAAGGCAGTGTGCATAATATTCTGTTGCACAAAGCGACTAACGTAAACGCTCGCGGTGAAATTGCGGGCATGGTGGGAGTTATCTTTGACTTCACCGACCGTAAAAAAGCTGAGGACAGCTTACGCTTTGCAGAAGAAAAATATCGCTCTATCTTTGAAAACTCACCACTGGGTATTTTCCGTGTGCGTCCTACCGGTGCGTTTGTTGATGTAAACCCTGCCTTTGCCAGAATGAATGGCTACACTAGCCCGCAGGAGTTTATGGCACATGAAGCAAGTGCTTTGGATGACCTGTTGCAAGGCGTTGATTTCCATAAAGCACGCGCTAACGAAATTTTGACATTTGAACGCACACTTCTGCGTCCGGATAACACAACGTTTGCCGCGAACATGTCTGTGCGAGTTGTGCGCGACCGGTTGAACAACATTGAGCTTCTTGAAGGCTTTTCTGAAAACATCACCACACGCAAGCGTGCAGAAAAAGCCTTACGTAATTCCGAACGTATGTTGCAGTCTGTAATGGACAACATTCCACAGCTTGTTTCGTGGAAAAGTAACAACTTCCGTTACATGGGCAGTAACCGATCTTTTGACAAGTTTTTCGGAATCCAACACGCTCGCGAGCTCATCGGCAAAACTGATTTTGAATTTTTATTTGACAAACAAGATGCCGCTATCATGCAGCAGTCTGAAAACATGGTTCTTACCCACAATATTCCTCAGTTAAAATCCAAAGAACGTATCACTGACAAAGACGGCGACCTCGTCTGGTTGGAAATTAACCGCCTGCCGCTCCATGGAGACAAGGGCGAAATTGTCGGAATGTTGACCACTGCGGAAGATATTACGCAGCGCATCAACCTTGAACGCCAGTTACTGCAATCGCAGAAAATGGAAGCTATTGGTACACTGGCTGGCGGAATTGCGCATGACTTCAACAATATCCTTACATCCATCATTAACTCTGTTGAGTTAGCGCTAATTGATATTGATGAAGAAACACTCACGAGCAACGATCTTGCCCGTGCGTTACGTGCTGCGCAACACGGCAGCAGCTTGGTCAAAAAAATCCTTACCTTCAGTAAGCCATCCGTAGCGGGTTTCCGTACCACAGATATTTTAGAGGTTATGAACGAGTCCGTGGGGCTTGTGTCCGCCTCTCTGCCGCGTAACATTAATATTGAAACAACATATAATGTTACCCATGCGCATACATTCGGTGACCCGACACAGATGAATCAGGTCATTATGAACATGTGCACCAACTCTTTTCAGGCGTTGCGTGAACATGGCGGCACATTACGGCTGGATGTAGACAAAGAATTTTTGACCAAAGAAAAGGCAAGTCAGTTTAATATCCCAGAAGGTGAATATTTTAAGCTAGTCATTGAAGACAATGGTCCCGGTATCAGCTCCGAAATTCAGGACAAGATTTTCGATCCATTTTTCACAACAAAAGGAAAAACAGAGGGTACCGGTTTAGGACTTTCTGTTGTGCTTGGCATCATTAAAGGACATGGTGGCGGTGTTGAAGTAAGCAGTATTCCTTTTGTTCGAACAGCCTTTATCATCTACCTGCCACACATCGACCGACCTGCTCTTGAAGCAGGGGAGCAGCTCACAGAAAAGATTCTTCAAGGGGAAGGACGCATTCTTTTTGTGGAAGACGACCCAGACCAGCTCGAGACAATCCCTAGAGTTCTCAGAAACTTAGGCTATGAGGTTGACCCGATAGGTGATGCTGCGGTAGCTGCAAGGATGATTAGTGAACGTTCAGATTCGTGGGATCTTGTCATTACAGATTTTGACATGCCTGCGTTAAACGGTCTCGAACTGGCAACACACATCAGCCGCACTGCTCCGGAACTTCCTGTGATCATGGTTTCCGGCAGAAACATTGCAGCCAAGGGTGCCGAGGAAATTCCATCGGTTAAAACTCTTGTCAGCAAACCGTACAATAGTTCGATAATTGCCAAAGCCATTACTTCAGTACTTCATCCGTTGCAGTAATTTCTCGCTAAGCCGCCCCCGGGGGGGCGTTGATCACCTCAACGTTTCGGAAAAATTTACGCATGCCCAACATTCTTATTATTGATGATGATGTTAACATTTGTGAGACATTTGAAAGTCTTCTCTCGCGCCTTCAGTACGACTGCGCCACTGCGCAAACTATTTCGCAAGGGTTCAAACTCCTTCGCGAGCATGAATTTGACGTGCTCTTTCTTGACGTCCGCTTACCGGATGGCAACGGACTGGACTACCTTTCCGACATCGCACACTTCGATAACCCGCCAGAAGTTATCATTCTTACAGGTGACGGCGATCCCGCAGGTGCTGAAACTGCAATTCAGCGCGGTGTCTGGGATTACCTTGTAAAACCTGCTTCCATCAAAGAAATCACCCAAACGCTTAAACGCGTTCTCAAATACCGTCAGGAAAAGCTGGATAAAAGCAGCGACGCCAAACCATTGGAAGTAGCCCACATGGTCGGCACTAGTTCCATCATCCGCAACTGTTTCAGCCTTATGGCTCAAGCAGCTTCTACCGATGCGAACGTGCTCATCACTGGTGAAACCGGTACAGGTAAAGAGCTTACAGCCCGCACCATCCACGCAAACAGTACCCGAACTCAGGGAGAATTTGTTGTTGTGGACTGTGCTGCGCTTACCGAAAGCCTTCTGGAATCCACCCTTTTCGGTCACAAAAAAGGCGCTTTCACAGGCGCACAGACGGATAAGGACGGACTCGTCAAACTTGCTGACGAAGGCACTCTCTTTCTCGACGAAGTGGGCGAAATGCCCCTCACCATCCAAAAATCGTTTCTACGTTTCCTTCAAGAGCGAGTCTTTCGCCCTGTGGGTGGCACTGCGGAAGAAAAAAGTAACTTCCGCCTTGTTTCAGCAACAAACCGCAACTTGGAAACCATGGTTGAAGACGGAGACTTCCGTCAGGATCTGCTCTTCCGTTTAAAAACCGTCCATATTGAACTTCCTGCCCTTCGTTTACGCAACGATGATCTCGAGCTGCTGTCTCAATTCAGAATCAAACAGCTCTGTAAACAATATGGAATGCCGGTTAAGAATTTTTCTGCGGACTTTTTCCCGATACTCGCCAAATATGACTGGCCGGGAAACGTACGCGAATTGTTTAACGCCCTTGAACAGGCGTTAGTCGCCGCCGGATCAGAATCTGTCTTATACGCCAGACATCTTCCGGCTGACATCCGAATTAAAATTGCACAGGCAAACCTTGTACGTGGACTGGAAAATCAGACAACTAATGGTGCTAAAGCATCTGTGTCTGAAAAATCAGACCAGAAAAATGCAGCTCCAGTTTCATTCTCATTTGAAATGTTACCGACGCTGCGACAATTTAAATCGGATATGGAAAAGAAGTACCTTTTACAGCTTATCGCACAGCACGGTTCTAACATTCACGGAATGCTGGAAACTTCGGGATTATCCCGCTCCCACCTCTATGCGTTGCTTAAAAAGTATAATATCTCCTTATAAAACAAGATTGATAAAACAGACAAAAATAAGTGTGAACTTTCCGTAAACAACCATTGTTTGTGTACTCATTTTGTTGTAAAAGGAGCGACGATGTTATAGGTGTCTGATATTTAAGACATGATAACCACCTTGATTTGCGAGCAAAAGTATTTTGAACCTGCGAGAAATCGTATAATATTGCGTGCGTTAGTCTTGGTGAGTCTTTTTTTTCAGACAAAAACGTGATTCTTGAAATTCCATCAAACGGTCTACTCCGGCATGTGCCTGATTATACTGGGCTTATCAAAAATCACACAAGTGGCATATCTTTTGTATTGGTTAATCCGATCACCCTGTTTTTTCCTATCGCGGAATGTGGGGCGGGGATAAACCCGCATTCCTAGCAATACAATAGTAACGCACGGTAAGGAAAAGGCAGGTCAGCATGACCCACATGCTTTCAGGCTACATAAAGGAGTTACTCTAATGGCCAAGATTATGAAAACAATGGATGGTAACACTGCTGCCGCGCATATCGCGTACGCACTGAGTGACACGGCTGCGATCTACCCGATCACTCCATCATCCAACATGGCAGAAGCTGCAGACGACTGGGCTGCTGCCGGCAAAACAAACATTTTTGACCAGACAGTTTCCGTCCGTCAGCTTCAGTCCGAAGCTGGTGCGGCTGGCGCGGTACACGGCTGTCTCGCAGCAGGCGCGCTGACTTCTACATTTACAGCGTCTCAGGGCCTTCTGCTCATGATTCCTAACATGTACAAAATTGCTGGTGAGCTTCTCCCTGGCGTTTTCCATGTATCTGCACGTGCTCTCGCTTCACATGCACTCTCCATCTTCGGTGACCATCAGGACGTAATGGCTTGTCGTCAGACTGGCTTTGCTTTCTTATGTTCCAACTCCGTTCAGGAAGCTATGGACATGGCTCTCGTTGCTCACCTTGCAGCAATCGAAACCAGCGTTCCTTTCTGTCACTTCTTCGACGGTTTCCGTACTTCTCATGAGCTCCAGAAAATTGAAGTTATCGACTACGAAGACATCAAAAAAGTAGTTAACTTCGAGAAAATTGAAGCTTTCCGTCAGAACGCAATGAATCCTGAGCACCCGCATCTTCGTGGTACCGCTCAGAACCCAGATATTTACTTCCAGGCACGTGAAGCTTGCAACACATTCTACGATGCTATTCCTGAAGCAGTTATCGATGCAATGGCTAAAGTTGAAAGCATCACCGGCCGTTCCTACAAACCTTTTGAGTTCGTTGGTCACGAAAACGCAGAACGCGTAATCGTGTGTATGGGCTCCGGTAACGAAGCTATTGAAGAAGTAGTTAACTACCTTACCGAAAAAGGTGAAAAAGTAGGCCTTCTTAAAGTTCGTCTTTACCGTCCGTTCTCCATCAAGCACATGCTCGAAGTTATTCCTGCTTCTGCAGAAATCTTCACCGTACTTGATCGTACTAAAGAACCTGGTTCTATCGGCGATCCTCTTTACCTTGACATCTGTGCAGCATTTAAAGAACACGGCGAAATGCCAGTGATTCTTTCCGGCCGCTACGGTCTCGGTTCTAAAGAATTCACTCCTGCTGACGTACTCGCAGTTTACGAGAACATGAAAGTAACCGGTCCTAAAAACCACTTCACTGTTGGTATTAACGACGACGTTACCCGTTCTTCTCTTACTGTTGGTAAAGTACTCGACACCGTACCTGCTGGCACTGTTCAGTGTAAGTTCTTCGGCCTTGGTGCTGATGGTACTGTTGGTGCTAACAAGCAGGCTATCAAAATCATCGGTGACAACACCGACATGTACGCACAGGGTTACTTCGCTTACGACTCCAAAAAGTCCGGCGGCTTCACTGTGTCTCACCTTCGTTTCGGTAACGAAAAGATTCAGTCCACATACCTCGTTAACGCTGCTGACTACGTTGCTTGTCACAAGTCTGCATACGTTAACCAGTATGACCTCCTTGATGGTATCAAGGACGGCGGTATCTTCGTACTGAACTCTAACTGGTCTCCAGAAGAGTTGAACGAACATCTTCCTGCTTCCATGAAGCGCTCACTCGCAGAAAAGAACATCAAGTTCTACAACATTGACGCAGTTAAGATTGCGACTGAAGTAGGTCTTGGCGGTCGCATTAACATGGTTATGCAGACTGCATTCTTTAAGCTTGCTGACGTTATTCCTTTTGAGCAGGCAGTTGCTTACCTTAAAGATTCTATTAAGAAAGCATACGGCAAAAAAGGTGATCACATCGTTAACATGAACGTTCAGGCTGTTGATAAAGCTGCCGGCGCTCTTGTTGAAATCAAAATCCCTGCTGACTGGGCTACCGCATCTGATGCTTGTGCAACAGAAGGCGAAGCTCCAGAATTCATTACCAACGTTGTACGTCCTATCCTTGCTCAGAACGGTGACAAACTTCCTGTTTCCGCTTTCGAACCAGACGGACTCTTCCCAGTTGGTACTGCAGCATTTGAAAAACGTGGCGTAGCTATCCTCGTACCAGAATGGGTACAGGACAACTGCATTCAGTGTAACCGCTGTGCTTACGTTTGTCCTCACGCTGCAATTCGCCCAGTACTCGCTACTGAAGCAGAACTCGCAGATGCTCCTGCTACCTTCACTACTCTCGATGCTAAAGGCAAAGAAGTAAAAGGTCTCCAGTACCGCATCCAGGTTTACGCAGAAGACTGCCTCGGTTGTGGTTCTTGTGCGAACGTTTGTCCTGCTAAAGAAAAAGCACTCGTTATGAAACCGATCGAGACTCAGCTCGACGATCAGATTTCTAACCTTGCTTTCGCAGAAGAAGCGATTGAAATTAAAGACTCCATCATGACCCGTGATTCACTCAAAGGCTCTCAGTTCCAGCAGCCCCTGATGGAATTCTCCGGCGCATGTGCTGGTTGTGGTGAAACACCATACGTTAAGCTTCTCACACAGATGTTTGGCGAACGTATGATCATTGCAAACGCAACTGGTTGTTCTTCAATTTGGGGTGCATCTGCACCTACCACCCCGTACACTGTAAACAAAAACGGTCACGGTCCTGCTTGGGGTAACTCCCTCTTCGAGGATGCTGCTGAATTTGGTTACGGTATGGGCATGGCTTACACACAGCGTCGCAACAAACTTGAAGACGTTGTTAAAAAAGCTATCGACACTGTTGAAAACGCACAGTTCAAAGGTGCTCTTGAAGCTTGGATCGAAGTTAAAGATCAGGGCGAAGCATCTGCTGAAGCTGGCGAAGAAATCCTCGCACTTATCGAAGCTGGTATTGATCACAGTGCTGCTGCACATGAGATTTACCACATGGCTGACCTTCTCACCAAAAAATCCGTATGGGTATTCGGTGGTGACGGCTGGGCATACGACATCGGCTTCGGCGGTGTAGACCATGTTCTCGCTTCCGGCGAAGACATCAACATTCTCGTAATGGATACCGAAGTGTACTCCAACACCGGTGGTCAGTCTTCAAAAGCTACCCCACTCGGCTCCATCGCGAAAATGGCAGCTTCCGGTAAGAAAGTAGGTAAAAAAGACCTCGGCCTTATCGCAATGTCTTACGGCTACGTTTACGTTGCATCCGTTTCTATGGGCGCAAACATGAACCAGGTTCTGAAAGCATTTAAAGAAGCTGAAGCATTCGACGGTCCGTCCATCGTTATCTGTTACGCACCTTGTATTAACCAGGGTATCCGTAAAGGTATGGGCAAATCCATCGAAGAAGAAAAAATCGCAGTTGAAACTGGTTACTGGCCGCTTTACCGCTACAACCCAGTTCTCGCTGACGAAGGTAAAAACCCATTCATGTACGAATCTAAAACACCTAACGGTGACATGCAGGCGTTCCTTTCCGGTGAAAACCGCTACGCTCTGCTTGAAAAGATCGCACCTGAAGAATCTAAGCGCCTCCGCGCTCAGATTGAGGAAGATTACCTCAAACGTCACCAGTACTTCCAGACCCTGAGCGACCTTCCTGGTATCGCAGTAGCTCCTGTTGAAGCAGCTAACGACACCGTTGAAGCAGCTTCTGCTGAGCATTGTGAAATGCCACAGGACGCAGAAACATCAGGCAAAGAAGGCACAGGCGACGCTTGTGACGACGGCCGCGACGCTAAATAGCATCGTAGCTAACTAAGCTGTTAAAGGTTCCCGGCAAGGGAGCGGAAGCCCGACCCGGGAACCTTTTTATTCAATCGTATCCGTTTTAATGGTGGATAAACGGATACGGTTGCTAACAACCTAAATGAGGAGCGTTTTATTATGTTGGCGATGTTTGCTATTTTGCCTATTCTGGCAGCTCTTATTTTGATGGTAGGCCTTCGCTGGCCTGCAACTAAGGCTATGCCTGTTGCTTGGGCATGTGCTGTTCTTGGTGCTATGGCTGGTTGGGGACTTGATGCAAGCTACGTAGCTGCAATGTCCTTCCACGGTCTTATCACAGCAATCTCCGTACTGATCATTGTTTTTGGTGCGATTCTTATTCTTTACACACTGCAGTACAGCGGTGGTATGGAAACTATTCAGTACGGTATGCAGCAGATTTCCGGTGACCGCCGCGTTCAGGCAATCATCATCGGTTTCATGTTCGCAGCTTTCATCGAAGGCGCGGCAGGATTTGGTACACCAGCTGCTCTGGCTGCACCTCTGCTCCTCTCTCTCGGCTTCCCGCCGCTTGCAGCAGCAGTTCTCTGTCTCGTATTTAACTCTTTCCCAGTAACTTTCGGTGCTGTTGGTACTCCGGTTATTCTCGGTCTTAAATACGTTCGTCCACTCGTAGACCAGGCTGTTGCCGCTGGCATCCCAGGTCTCAACTTTGCATCTGCTGATCAGTTCAATGCTGTAATCGGCCAGTGGGCAACTGTTTTCAACACACCTATGATTTACATCCTTCCTATTTTCATGCTTGGTTTCATCACCCGTTACTTCGGGCCGAACCGCAGCTGGAAAGAAGGCTTTGGCGCATGGAAATTCTGTCTCTTTGCATCTACAGCATTCCTCGTACCTTACCTCTCATTCGCGTGGCTCGTAGGTCCTGAGTTCCCATCCCTTATCGGTGGTCTCGTAGGTCTCGGTATTATCATTCTTGGTGCTAAAAACGGTTTCTGCATGCCTAAAGATCACTTTGACTTTGGTGATCACAACAAATGGGATCCAGAATGGACTGGCGATATGAAAGGCGGCGGTTCAACCGACTTTACTGCTCATATGTCTCAGTTCCGTGCATGGCTTCCTTACATTCTTATCGGTGCGATCCTCGTTATCACCCGTATTCCAGAACTCGGCCTTAAAGGCATGCTCGCAGGCGTATCTATCGGATTCGACGCTGGCTTCCTTGGTCACCCTGAAATTAAAAACGCTATTAAATACCTCTACCTGCCAGGTACCATTCCATTCGTACTTGTTGCTATCATCACCATCGGCCTCCACGGCATGAGTGGCGAGAACACCAAGAAAGCTTGGACTGAAGCTATCGCTAAGATGAAGAACCCTGCCATCGCTCTCGTATTCGCAGTAGCATTGGTATCTATCTTCCGTCTTTCCGCTAACAACCCTGCAGGTCTTCCTTCCATGCCTCTGGCATTGGCGGAAGTTGCAGCTAACATCTTCGGTGGTGCATGGCCTATGTTTGCATCCTTCGTTGGTGGCTTAGGTGCATTTATTACCGGTTCCAACACCGTATCTGACCTTCTCTTCGCTGAATTCCAGTGGGGAATGGCAACTCAGCTTGACTTACCTCGTCAGCTTATCGTTGCTGCTCAGGCAGTTGGTGGTGGCATGGGTAACATGGTTTGTATCCATAACATCGTTGCAGCTTGTGCAGTTGTAGGCCTCTCCGGTCGTGAAGGCGCCATCCTTCGCCGTACCGCTGGTCCTTTCCTCCTGTACGGTATCGTAGTTGGTATCATGGTATCAGCTTGCATCGTAATGTTCCCGACCCTCTTCTAGAGTATACATTGCCGGAGACAGTCCCTGCGGCTGTCTCCAGCTTTTCTTGCTAGTGTATTGAAGAACGGGGCTACTGCGGAAGTGTGCCCCGTTTTTTAAAAGGTACGGTCAGTCTGTTTGTTGCCGGTTTATTGTGAACAGACTGTTACCGATTTAGACAACATGATTATTGAGGAGAACTCCGTGATTAGTGCGTCATTGACTAAAGAATTTGAAGCCGTAGTAGGCAGTGAAAACGTATTTACTTCAGAGCCAGAGCGCCAGGCATACTCTTATGACTCCGCTGTGCTCGATCCTGTAACCCCTGCATTGGTTGTTCGCCCGACCAATTCTGAAGAACTGGGCAAAGTTATCGCTCTTTGTAACGAAAACAACTGTCCTATTACCGTTCGCGGTGCTGGCACTAACCTTTCCGGTGGTACCATCCCTGACAAACGTAACGGCATTGTTGTTCTCACCAACGGCTTGAACAAGATCCTCGAAATTAACGAAGAAGATCTTTACGCTGTAGTTCAGCCTGGTGTTGTTACAGCTCAGTTTGCGCAGGCAGTTGCAAAACGCGGCCTGTTCTACCCTCCAGATCCGGGTTCACAGGCTGTTTCCACTATCGGTGGTAACGTAGCAGAAAACGCCGGTGGCCTTCGTGGTCTCAAATACGGCGTAACTAAAGACTACGTTATGGGCATGGACTTTTTTGATGTTAACGGTCAGCTCGTTAAAACTGGTTCCCGTACTGTTAAGTGCGTAACCGGCTACAACCTTGCTGGTCTTATGGCTGCTTCTGAAGGCACCCTTGGTGTATTCAACGAAATCATCCTCAAACTTACTCCGCCACCAGCAGCTTCTAAAGCTATGATGGCTGTATTTGACGATGTTAACAAAGCTTCTGAAGCTGTTGCTTCCATCATCGCTGCACACGTTGTTCCTTGTACTCTCGAGTTCATGGATCAGGCAGCTCTTAAGCACGTTGAAGCATACACCAAAGCTGGTCTTCCTGTAGAAGCAGCTGCTATTCTTCTTATCGAAGTAGATGGCCACCCGGGTCAGGTAGCAGACGAAGCCGCTCTCGTTGAAAAATGTCTTACTAAATCTGGCGCAACCGCTGTTCACGTTGCAAAAGATGCTGATGAGAAATTTAAACTGTGGGAAGCTCGTCGTAACGCGCTGCCAGCTCTTGCTCGCGCAAAGCCGACCACTGTTCTTGAAGATGCTACAGTGCCTCGCTCCCAGATTCCTGCAATGGTTGCAGCAATCAACGACATCGCAAAGAAATACGACCTTGCAATCGGTACTTTCGGCCACGCTGGCGATGGTAACCTGCACCCTACTATTCTTTGTGACCGTCGCGATGAAAAAGAATTCCACCGTGTAGAAGAAGCTGTTGATAACATCTTTGATGTAGCTCTTTCTCTCAAAGGGACTCTTTCCGGCGAGCACGGTATCGGCATGGCGAAATCTAAGTGGATGGAAAAGGAAACTTCCCGCGCAACTATTGACTACTCTCTCAATATGAAGCGTGCGATCGATCCTAACAACATCCTTAACCCTGGCAAAATCATCGCGGGTTAGTAATATGTCAGCAGATCTTACTAAATTAGCGAAGCTCCTTCAGGAGCTGGACGACCAGATGGTTGCTTGCATGAAGTGCGGCATGTGTCAGGCTGTATGTCCAGTTTTCTCCGAAACTATGAGGGAGTCTGACGTAACCCGTGGTAAAATTGCCCTGCTCGAGCGTCTTGCAGCAGAACTTATTAACGACGCAGAAGGCGTTCAGGAAGCTCTGAACCGTTGTCTGCTTTGTGGTTCTTGCGGCGCTAACTGCCCATCCGGCGTACAAATCAGTGATATCTTCATTAAGGCTCGTAGCATCGTTAACGAGTACATGGGCCTTTCCCCAGTGAAGAAAATGGTACTGCGCGGTATGGTTGGTAACCCTAAGTTATTCAACATGCTTCTTGATTTCGGTTCTAAATTCCAGAACCTTATGACTTCAAAAGCATCTGAAACTCAGGCTACCCGTAAAGCACCTTTGCTCGAGCCATTTATCGGTAACCGTCATTTTAATCCGGTTGCTACTAAATCCCTGCACGCTAAATACGGAACTATTGATACTCCTGCCGGAAAATCCGGTCTCCGAGTTCTTTTCTTCCCGGGTTGTGTAGCAGATAAAATGTACACCAACATGGGTGAAGCATGCCTTAAAGTATTCAAACACCACGGCGTTGGCGTTTGGATGCCTGCAACACAGGCATGTTGTGGTATCCCTGCTCTTTCAGCAGGCGATAAAGCAGCCTATGACAAGATGGTAAAATACAATGCGGAAATCTTTGCAGAGGGCGAGTACGATTATATTATCGCCCCTTGCGGTTCCTGTATTTCCACCATCATGAAATACTGGCCTAAGTACGGTACAGAGTACCCGGCCGACGTACAGAAAAAAATTGAAAAGATTGCCGCTAAGGCAATGGATATCAACGAATTCCTCGTTGACGTCCTTGGTGTTAAGCCGGAAGGCGAAACTCCTAAAGGCGGAAAAAAGGTAACCTTCCATGACTCTTGTCACCTTAAGAAGGGCCTCGGCGTAGCTGAACAGCCACGCGACCTTATCCGCATGAATAACAACTACGAATTGGTAGAAATGGACGAAGCTGACCGTTGCTGTGGATGTGGCGGTACCTTTACATTATACCATTACGATCTTTCTAAAAAGATCGGTGGACGTAAGCGTAACAACATTGTTGATACCGGTGCTCAGATTGTATCAACAGGCTGTCCAGCTTGTATGATGCAGATGAACGATATGCTTTCACAAAACCGCGACGACGTGGAAGTGAAGCATAGCATCGAACTCTACGCTGAAACCCTGTAGTCGCTTAGCGATTTATGGTTCGGTGACGAAGTCCTGAACTTACAGACTGAAACAAATCCGTACATTGCCTATCTGGTATCGTTCGGTCTTCTACGCAAGTCACTCTGCGTAAAGGCTTGAATTTTATACCGCAATAGCGCAGTGTACGGGTTTGTCATCGGTCTGCAGAAAGTATCCTTCAGAAAGCGGTTCTGGGGATGCAGGTTCGATAAAATTGGCTAGTATCAGTGGATATGCAAGGAGTCCTCGTGTCCCATAACCTTTACATTACAGCTACCGAAGCAAGAACAGGTAAATCTGCTGTTGTCCTCGGCATGACGCAATTGCTCACCAAAGACATCAGAAAAGTTGCGTTCTTCCGCCCGATCATCAACGATGATGAAAATGGCAAAAAAGACCACGATATTAACCTCATTCTTGAATACTTCGGCATGGATATCCCATATGAGGATACCTACGCGTACACCCTCAATCAGGCTCGTGAACTGATCAATAACGGTCAGCGTTCCATCCTGCTTGAGAATATCCTGAACAAATACACCCAGCTTGCCAACAAATACGATTTTGTTCTTTGCGAAGGAACTGACTTCCTTGGTAAAGATGCAGCTTTCGAATTCGATCTCAACGCAGACATTGCCGCTAACTTAGGCTCTCCTGTTCTTGTTGTTATCAACGGCCAGAAACAGGACTGTGAAGAAATTATCAGTTCTACCAAGCTCACACTCGATTCCCTTGAAGACAAAGGACTCGACATTGTTGCTGCTGTTATCAACCGTGCAGAAGTAACTTCCGAGCATTGCGCTGACATCATTTCCCAGGTCGCTACTAAAGATGATGCTGATAAAGCACTTGCTGTCTACATCATCCCTGAAGACCCTACCCTGAGCAAACCAACCATGAAAGACGTGGCTGAGTGGCTCGACGGTGAAGTTGTTTACGGTCAGGATCGCCTTGATACTCGTGTTGACGACCTGTGCATTGCCGCAATGCAGATTGGCAACTTCCTCGATTACGTAAAAGAAGCCAGCCTCGTTATCACCCCTGGTGACCGTTCTGACATCATCATTGCTACTCTCGCATCCCGTATGTCTTCCGCGTACCCGGATATCTCCGGTATCGTACTGACCGGTGGTCTTGAAATGGCAAAGAATGTTCGTCGCCTCGTAGAAGGCTGGTCTGCTGCTCCGATTCCTGTAATCAGCGTAAAACAGCACACCTACCTTGCTATTCAGGCTCTCAACCAGCTTTACGGACGCATCGACCCGCAGGACAGCCGCCGCGTTGCAACTGCTCTCGGTATTTTCGAAGACAACGTAGACACAGCGGAAGTTTCCCGTCGCGTTATCTCCCGTAAATCTGAAAAAATTACTCCGAAGATGTTTGAATTTAACCTTATCCAGAAGGCTAAATCCAACAAAATGCGTATTGTTCTCCCTGAAGGCCAGGAAGAGCGCATTTTGCGTGCGGCAGAAATGCTCAACCGTCGCGGTGTTGCAGAAATCATTCTCCTCGGCAACCTTGAGGTTGTTAAGCAGAAAATTTCTGATTTAGGTCTTCAGCTTTCTGATGTTACCATTATTCAGCCGGAACTTGCCCCTGAATTTGAAGACTACGTAGCAACCTACTTCGAGGCACGTAAAAAGAAAGGCATCAGCATGGAGCACGCTCGTGACACCATGTGTGATACCACTTACTACGGCACCATGATGGTTAAAAAAGGCGATGCAGACGGCATGGTATCCGGTGCGGTTAACACCACTGCCCACACAATCCGCCCTGCGTTTGAGTTTATTAAAACCAAACCGGAAGCTTCTATTGTTTCTTCCGTATTCCTCATGTGCCTGAAAGATCGTGTTCTCGTATTCGGTGACTGCGCCGTTAACCCGAACCCTACATCTGACCAGCTTGCTGAAATTGCAATTGGTTCTGCTGACACTGCACGCATCTTCAATGTAGACCCACGCATTGCAATGCTTTCCTACTCTACTGGTTCTTCCGGTAAAGGTGCAGACGTAGAAAAAGTTATTGAAGCAACAAAAATTGCAAAAGAACGCGCTCCTCATCTCATGTTGGAAGGCCCAATCCAGTATGATGCTGCGATCGATGCAGACGTTGCTGCTACTAAGCTTCCTGATTCAGAAGTTGCCGGTCAGGCCACTGTATTTATCTTCCCTGATCTCAACACTGGCAACAACACTTACAAGGCTGTACAGCGAGCTGCAAATGCCGTAGCAATCGGTCCAGTCTTGCAGGGACTCAATAAGCCTGTTAACGACTTATCTCGCGGTTGCACCGTAGCAGATATTGTAAACACTGTTGCCATTACAGCAATTCAGGCACAGGCAGAAAAAGGGCTTATCTAGCCAAGCCATTTTAAAGGATAAAATAGATGAACGTACTCGTAATTAACTCCGGCTCTTCTTCTCTTAAATTTCAGTTGATCAATATGGAAAACGAAACCGCACTTTGTTCCGGTCTCGTAGAACGTATCGGTCAGGATATGAGTAAGCTTGTTAACAAGCTCGCTCCAGATACAGACAACGAACGCAAAGTTGTTATCGACGAACCGTTTGCAGATCATGAAACTGCTATGAAACGTGTTGTTGAACTTCTTACAGACGAAAACGACGGCGTAATCAAAGACAAATCTGAGATCAACGCAATCGGTCACCGTGTACTCCTCGGTGGCGAAGAGATCAAAGAATCCGTTAAAGTAACTGACGAAGTAAAAGATATCATTCGCAAATACATTCCACTCGGTCCTTTGCACAACCCTGCAAACCTTGCTGGTATTGAAGTTTGTGAACATCTTTTCCCAGGCACTCCTAACGTTGGTGTTTTCGATACTGAATTCCACCAGACCATGCCTGAGAAAGCATTCCTCTACCCGCTTCCTTACGACCTTTACGAAGATCTCAAAATCCGTCGTTACGGTTTCCACGGTACTTCCCACCGTTTCGTTGCTAAACAGGCAGCTAAATTCCTCGGTAAAGCACCTGAAGACCTTAACCTCGTTATTTGTCACCTCGGTAACGGCTGCTCCATGTCTGCTGTTAAAGCAGGCAAATGCGTTGACACCACCATGGGCATCACACCTCTCGAAGGCCTCATGATGGGTACCCGTTGTGGCGATATCGACCCTGCACTCGTTCCTTTCATCATGGACCGTAAAGGTCTCACTGGTGCAGAAATGGATACACTCATGAACAAAGAATCCGGTCTCTACGGTATCTGCGGCATGAGCGATATGCGTGACATCCACGCAGCAGTAGACGCAGGTAACGAAAAAGCAAAAACAGCTCTCGACATGTTCGTTTACCGCATCAAGAAATACGTTGGTTCTTTCATTGCTGCACTCGGCAAAGTTGACGCTATCGTATTTACCGCTGGTATCGGCGAAAATGACGAAATCGTTCGCGAAATGGTTTGTGCTGACATGGACCTCTTCGGTATCAACATTGATCTCAAAGAAAACAATACCCGTCGCGGTACTGAACGTTCTTTGAACGACGGTGGTAAAACTGAAGTTCTTATTATCCCAACAAACGAAGAACTCGAAATCGCTCAGGCTACTGTAAAAGTACTCGCCTAGTATTTCAGTTTATTTGCGATAAAAATCCGGAGCAGAAACGTGCCGGTTTCTGCTCCGGCATTTGCCATTTTGCCGAAAGAGGTATATCCCGAAGCATCTTCGGAGGGAATACATGATCGGAATTTACATAGGTTCTACAGACGCATTTGCGGGTAAAAATATTGTATTGATGGCCTTAGGGCTGGAAATGCAACGACGCGGCATGCGTGTGGGTTATATGAAGCCTGTGGGGTCACTTCCCAAACGAGTAGATGATGTTTTCGGAGATGAGGACGCCATCGTCATCCAGGAACTTCTCGGTCTAGAGATTTCTCCGGATATACTTACGCCGGTAATTATTCCAAACAACCTGAGAGCCACTACCCTCTCAGATGAAACAGACGCTTTGGCTGCCATCCAAAGTGCCTACAACACCATTTCCAAAGACAAAGACGTTATGCTCGTCGGCGGTTGTGGATCCATCCAGTATACCGGAACCCATAGGGGTGTGGATGGGATTACACTGTCGAAGACGCTAAGATTAAAAACATTACTCGTTGATCGTTATCGCCGGGACAGGCTCAATTATGATGCTATTCTCAATATCAAAAATACGCTCGGCGACGATATGCTCGGAGTACTGTTTAACGACGTACCGGAAGATTTTTCACGCGATACTGAAGACATCCTTGTTCCTTTCTTAGAAAAGAACGACGTCGATGTATTCGGAACGGTCCCACGCGACCCTATGCTTAACGCTATTAAAGCATCAGAACTCGCATGGCGCCTTAAAGGAAAAATTATTTCAGGTAATTCACAATCCCAGCGGATAATTCAAAGCTTCTTGATTGGTACAATGCAGGTGGAAAACTTCATGACATATTTCCGCCAGTCATCCAATCTTGCCACCATTGTTGGTGGTGACAGAACAGACTTACAGCTTATCGCTATGGAAGGTGGCTGCCCTTGTCTTATCGTGACAGGCAACATTACTCCTAACGAGATTGTACGTGCTCGTTCCGAACAGCTTGGTGTGCCTGTTATTCAGGTTTCAGATGATACATATACTGTCGCAAGACGTATGGAACTCATTTTGAACAGCCAAAAACTTCGTGAACTGGTTAAAATTAAACGCGGCGCTGAACTTGTTGATAACGCGTTTAACTACAATAGGCTTTGTCGAAAACTGTCTGAGAAGTCAGAATAGCATTACGCCCAGCCAGCCGAATCAGTTGCCACAAATCAAGTACGGATTGCATTACTGCATATGCATTTCTTTTCTGCTGTCATTCTAGAACACAGTAGAAAAGTTGAGTGTACCGTACGAGCAAAGCATACTTGTTGCCGCTTTGCTGAATTTGTCCGGAAGACCGAATTCTGTACGACATTCATCCGATGAGGAGATTCACAACCATTACGGTTGCTGTTCTGCATACACCAAAACCGCCTGATTTATTTCAGGATGCAGCGGTGAAGGGTATGTCCAGCGGTGTTCTTTGGAACGCCATAGTCTCAGGAGTGTCACATGAGCGACCTGAAAAAGCTTTTTACTGAAAAAGCAGAACTGGTAGCGGCTAAAGTTACCAGCATCAAATCCATGGATGAAGCATTTGCATACGCTGCAAAGTATGTTGCTGAAAAAAGTCCATGCGAACTTCTTATTCCTTCCAGCCCAGACGCAGCACAGCCAGAATTTTCTGATGAAAAGATCTTGGCTGCACCAGAACTTTCCGATGACCAGTACGCAGCTCTCGCAAAAGCTTGTGAAGGCACCAGCGTAAAACTCATCAAATCCGGCATGCGCGGCCACATGGCTGGCATCGACGCAGGATTTACCATTGCTGACGGCGGCCTGTGCGACACAGGTTCCATTGTTCAGCAGTCCAACGGAGAAGAACTGCGCCTCGCTACTATGGTTTCCGAAACACACATCGCTGTGCTTTCTGTTGCCAGTTTGTACGAGGACTCCATCGCAGCAGAGAAACTTCTGCTCGAACTGATGGACGGCGTTGCTTACACCGCATTCATCACTGGCCCAAGCCGTACAGCTGACATCGAACGCACACTTGCTATCGGTGCACACGGCCCACTCGAACTCCACATTCTTCTCCTGGAGGACTAATCATGCATAACGCTAATAATCTTAAAGAATACCGCGAAGACATGCAGGAAGCTCTTGATAACGAATTTCTGCGTAAATCCATGGACGCATTTGCAGTCGGTTACCGTATCAACCGTGCAAAGGCTTTTGCAGATATCAATGAGCCAGTTCTCATCAAAAAAATTGCTGATTGCAAAGACTACGCTGTAAAAAACAACGCAGCTCTTTTGAAGCAGTTCACCGAAGAAGCTGAAAAACGCGGTGTGCATGTTCACCTTGCAAAAGATGCTGAAGAAGCTAACGCTCTGATCGCTAAAATTGCAAAAGACAACAATGTTAAGAAAATCATCAAGTCAAAATCCATGACCTCTGAAGAAACACTTCTTAACCACTACCTCGAAGACGAGAAGTACGAAGTTGTTGAAACTGACCTTGGTGAATGGATCATTCAGATGCGTCATGAGGGTCCATCCCACATGGTTATGCCTGCGATTCACCTTTCCCGTTATCAGGTACAGGATCTGTTCTCCGCAAGAACCGGTCGCGAGCTTGAGCCGGACCCTGAAAAACTGACCAAAGTTGCACGTCAGGAATTACGTCGTGATTTTGCTGATGCAGACATGGGTATCTCCGGTGCTAACTTCTGTGTTGCAGAAAACGGCCACATCGGTATCGCAACTAACGAAGGTAACGCACGTCTGACCACTACTGCACCACGTATTCACGTTGCAATCGCTGGTATCGACAAACTCGTTCCTAAACTTACTGACGCTCTTACCGCGCTGAAAGTTCTTCCACGTAACGCAACTGGTCAGACTCTGACCTCTTACGTAACTTGGATCGGTGGTGCGAACGAATGCGCAATCGCAGAAGACCAGAAAAAAGAAATGCACATCGTATTCCTTGATAACGGTCGTTCTAAAATTGCTGAAGATGAAATGTTCTCTCAGATTTTCCGCTGCGTACGCTGTGGTGCTTGTGCGAACGTTTGTCCTGTTTACCGTCTTGTTGGCGGTCACAAAATGGGTCACATCTACATTGGCGCAATCGGCCTCATTCTTACTTACTTCTTCCACGGTGAAGAAAAAGCAAAGAACCTCGTACACAACTGTATCAACTGCGGTGCTTGTAAAAGCATTTGTGCAGGTGGCATCGATCTGCCGGGTCTTATTAAAGAACTCCGTGCACGCATCAACCAGGACAGCGGAATGCCTATTGAGACTACCCTTCTTGGTAAAGTTCTCAAAAACCGCAAACTGTTCCACTCCCTGCTTCGCTTTGGTAAATGGGCTCAGACACCTATGAAAAAAGGTCCATACCTGCGCCACTTACCACTCATGTTTATGAAAGATCAGGGCTTCCGTTCTTTCCCGACTATTGCAGATAAACCGTTCCGTGATCGCTTCAGCGAAATCAAGCCAATGGTACACAACCCTAAACACCGTGTTGCTCTTTTCTCCGGCTGTGTTCAGGATTTTGTATACCCAGAGCAGATGGAAGCAGCAGTAAAAGTTATGGCTCGCCATAACGTTGCTATCGACTACCCAATGGAGCAGAGCTGTTGTGGTCTTCCAGTGCAGATGATGGGTGAAAAACAGGTTACCATCGACGTTGCTAAACAGAACGTTGATGCTTTTGAAGGCACTAACTGCGATTACATCGTAACTCTCTGTGCTTCCTGTGCTTCCCACTTGAAAGAAAGCTACGTTGAACTGCTTGAAAGCGACCGTGATTACAAAGAAAAGGTAAAACGTTTCTCTGCTAAGATCATCGACTTCTCATCTTACGTTCATGATGTTCTCGGTGTTACCACTGACGACTTCAACAAATCTGACGAAAAAGTTGCATACCACTCATCTTGTCACCTTTGTCGTGAACTCAAAGTAATTGAGCAGCCTCGTAACCTTATCGACATGGCTGGCGAATACGCTCCTTCCGCAGAAGAAGATGTTTGTTGTGGCTTTGGCGGTACATTTACCGTTAAATTCCCAGAACTTTCCTCTACCCTTCTGGATAAAAAACTCACCAACATTGAAGCAACTAAAGCAAAACGCCTTGTTGCTGACTGCCCGGGTTGTCTCCTGCACCTGCGCGGTGGTTCCAATGTCCGTGATAACGGCATGAAAGTAACTCACATTGCTGAGCTTCTTGCAGAAAACCTTAAGTAATCTGCAACACTTTCTCCAGTTACCTATAAAGAAGGGCGCTTATGCGCCCTTCTTTTTTTATGCAGTTGCACTGTAATATTCACGTCAAATACTCAAATCAAACGTATCATATGTGCAAGCATTCACTTACTCACTTTTAGTTGCTCTTTCTGCGTGCGCACCAAACTCTAACATTTCCCTAACGTAGGCTGTTAACCAGTCTCTATAATTACCTATAATAACAATAACAAACAGCTCAAAACACAAGTCAGCAATAACAACTTACTGTTTTGTTTACATGTTTTTTCAAAGCAGTCATTAACATTAGCTCTACCCTGCCGATAAGAATGTATCCACCGTACGATATGGACTTATTACTCAAGGGGGCTACATGTTTAGGAAGATTACAATTAAGGCAAGAGTATTTCTACTTCTTACAGTTTTTCTGTTGTTCATTTTAGGAATACTTCTGTTTAATGCTCGCTCAACAATGCAATCAAATGACGACGCAGTTCTCCACTTGCAAGAAGTTATGCTTAATGGAGAAAAAGAAACACTTAAAGTCGCAACACATTCTTTAGCACTCGCCATTAGCTCCCAACTCTCTGGAATAAGTGATAAAGAAACACAGTATAGCATTATGCAAAATACAGTGGAAAAACCTCGTTTTAAGAAAGATAGTTCAGGATATTTTTTCATTTACGAGGGCACAACCAACGTCGCATTACCGACCAAAAAGTCTCTTATTGGTAAAGATCTTGGTCAGGTAAAAGATAAAAACGGCGTATACTTTGTTCGAGAATTAAAAAATGCTGCTGCTTCCGGTGGCAATTTTGTACAATACGTTTTCAACAAACCGGGAAAAGGCGACCAGCCGAAACTTGCTTATGCTGAAATGATCAAAGGAACGCCTTATTGGATTGGAACAGGCGTTTACATCGATAACATCGAAAAGCATAAGCAAATGCTTCAAAATCAATTTGATAGCGCCATGAAAAAGAACATGCTTTTCCAGATGACTATCATTGGCATTATTCTTTTACTCGGATTCGCTCCATTCTGTCTTTTCCTTGTTCGTTCTATCGTTACTCCAGTCTTACAGGCGAACAAGGTTGCTCAGGAAATTGCACACGGAAATCTTAATGTCACAATCGAGACTGAAGGGAATGACGAAATCGCTGATTTGCAAGCATCCCTTACTATCATGGCAGAAACATTACGTGAAAACGTTAATGACATGGCAGTTAAAGAAAAAGAAGCAAACCGGCAGGCAGCAATCGCTCGCGAGGCAGCAGCACGAGCTGAAGAAGCAATGCAGCAAGCATCAGTTGCTACAAGCGAAGGTATTAACACCGCAGCAGAGCGTCTTACTGGTTTGGTAGGCAGTATTAACGCCAGCTCAACAGACCTTGCGGCCACAAGTCGTCAGCTTGAAAAAGGGGCAGATGTTCAGCTCACACGTATCAGTGAAACTGCAACGGCAATGGAAGAAATGAACGCGACCGTGCTTGAAGTTGCCCGCAATGCAAGCGATGCAGCAGAACGTACAGAACGCTCCAGACGTCAGGCCGCAGAAGGTCAGACCGTTGTTAATGACACCATTACTGCTATTACCGATCTGCAAAAAATCACCAGCATTCTACAGAACAACATGAACCAGCTGGGTAAAGAATCTGATGCAATCGGTCAGGTAATGACCATCATTAACGATATTGCTGACCAAACTAACCTGCTCGCACTTAACGCAGCAATCGAAGCAGCCCGCGCAGGCGATGCAGGCCGTGGTTTTGCTGTTGTTGCGGATGAAGTACGTAAGCTCGCAGAAAAAACCATGGGTGCAACAAGCGAAGTTGGCAGCAGCATCAGCACTATCCAACAGCTTGCACAAAAGAACATCAAAGGCATGGAAGAATCTGCGGAAGCAATGCAATCCACGGCACAGCGTTCACAAGTTTCTGGTGAAATGCTGGAATCTATCGTTGATATGGCCGATGCTGCCGCAGCACAAGTTCAGTCAATCGCAACCGCAGCTGAAGAACAATCAGCAGCATCTGAAGAAATTACACGATCAATTGAAGAAATTAATGCCATTGCGAACGAGTCACGCGCTATGGCTGGCAACGCCGAGCAAAGTGTTTCTGCACTGCACGACGAAGCACGAAATCTTCAGGAGATTATTTACGAACTCAAGGAAGAAGCTGCCAATTAATCTGCGGTAGCTGCAACGCCGTTGGCAAGTCTGCGACGCTTTGTCAGGAGACTATTGCCTCCGGCGGCTGGGCTGAAACTTTTTGCAAAGTTTCCCCCAGACCCCCTTCAAAACTTTTTATTATGCGATGAAATCCCGTAGAAAAATTTTTCGCGCGGCTTCATTTCACTGACTAGAGATATAAAAAAGGCTGTCCCTCATATGAAGGACAGCCTTTTTAATTTTTAGAAAGGTAGTGATGCATAAGCCGCGAGGTTATAAAAACAACGGGTTAACCTCGCAGATAAAAGTTTTAGGAGATTCTTAAGAAGCCCTTTTCCAAAGCGGTAGCTGTTCTCGAGGTACGAGAGATTACAGAAAGCGACAGTGTAACAGGGTTCTTAAGCCGCCGGAACGGTAGCCGTTCTCGAGGTACGAGAGATTACGGAAAGCGATAGCAAAGCGGCAAACACCGTAGGTTCGTCGAAGACTCCTCAAGGGCAAAACCTAGAGCCATATCACAAGACTAAGCCTGATTCATTGCTTCAAAGACTTTGTACAGACCCTGCGTACCAAGGTTCTCGAGTCCTTGAGCTTTTGCAGCTACGTAGAACTGATTAGCCATTGCAAGTCCTGGGAGGGATAAATTCATGTTTGCAGCTTCTTCAAGCGCGATGCCCATGTCTTTTACAAAATGCTTGATGAAGAAACCGGGATCAAAATCTTTTTTGGCGATGCGTCTGCCGAGGTTGTTAATTGACCACGAACCAGCTGCGCCGCTGCCGATCACATCGATCACTTGATCCAAATCCATTCCTGTTTTTGTTGCATAGAGAAGGGACTCAACGGTGCCGATCATTGTTCCTGCAATCAAAATTTGGTTAGCCATTTTGCAGTGTTGTCCTGCTCCGGCTTCGCCCATTCGTTGAATGTTCTTGCCCATTGCTTCAAAAAATGGAAGCATTGTAGCGTATGTTGCGGAATCACCACCAACCATGATTGCCAAAGTGGCTTCGCGTGCGCCTAAGTCTCCACCGGATACTGGTGCATCTAGTGCTGCCATGTTTTTAGTTGCAGCAACTTCTGCAATGCGTTTAGCAAGTGAAGGGGTAGATGTTGTCATATCTACAACAATTGTACCTTCTTTAGCATTTGCAATAACACCGTTTTCTCCAAGGATGACTTCTTCGACATCTTGAGGAAACCCTACAATTGTAAAAACAATATCACTTTTGGCTGCAACTTCAGCTGGTGAACTGCAAAGAGTTGCACCGAGGTCGGTAAGTTCTTTCGCTTTTTCTGCGCTACGATTGTATACGAAGGCAGTGCAACCAGATGTTATCAAATGTTTGCACATTGATTTACCCATTACGCCTGTCCCAATCCACCCAATGCGCTTTGATGCAATACTCATTCATCCTCCGTAACATGCTATAGAGACACTCAATCTTACCTTGATTTTAAAACAATAAATGTATCCCATTGAAACAAATAGAGTTATGGCATAAAGGTAAGACAATTACATAATATTACTTTTTATCGGGTCATAAGATATAATTATATTCTTACGTTACAATGTATTTTATACAATTGCAGCTTGCGTATTTATTTCTATACTTTTTTCTTATATAACCCAAAAGCAATTTACCTGATAACTAACTACTTTCAATCATCACACCAGAGCGCGTAACGCACTCTTTTTCTGTTATCGGGAATCATTTAACAACGTAATATTTACACTTGCTAACCAATGTTGTCCTCCGACATTTACTAAAGCACTTTTTACAATATTCACTTTAGTAATCGGCCCCCTACTGCAACATTGGTATTTTCCCAAAAAACGTGTGTTTTACAGACACGAAACAACATAACCAAGTGCACTATCCATGGAACAAACAATCCTTATCATCGATGACGATGCGAAGTTGCAAGATCTCTTAACTGAATATTTAGAAAATTCAGGTTTTAACATTGTATCCATTCTTAATGGACACGATGCTCTTTCAAGCATCCGCAACATAGCTCCGTCCCTTATCATTCTTGACGTCATGCTTCCGGGCAAAGACGGTCTTGAAGTCCTTCGCGATATCCGCACGGAATCTACTATCCCGATCATTATGCTTACCGCACGCGGGGACGACGCAGACCGTATTGTAGGTCTGGAATTAGGTGCAGACGACTATCTTTCAAAACCATTTAACCCACGCGAACTTCTAGCCCGCATTAAAGCTATTTTACGCCGTTTCGACAACAGCACAGCCAAAATAACTTCACATCAGATCGAATGTGCTGGCCTTGCACTAGAAGCAAGTAGACAAATTCTCGTTATCGACAATGAACACATTACATTGTCTCCAACAGAAACAAAGCTCATGGCAGAGCTCATGCGCAGTCCGAATCACGAATTCTCCCGTGACGATCTTATGACTAAGGTCTGGGGACGTGAATTTAATGCCTATGACCGTAGTATTGATGTACACATATCTAAACTACGTAACATTTTAAAGCCATACAACGAGCATGCTCACCGCATCCGCACAGTGTGGGGCAAAGGGTACATGTTCCTGAGCGACTAATGGTACTCAAGTCTATTTCTGCTAAGCTGACCGCAACATTTCTTTTAATTCTTGCGCTCAGCTTAGCAATTTATGTCATCCTGTTCTCCATAACGATGCATCGGGACGCAGAACGGTCTATCGTCCGCTCTATTCCGATGATCTCGACGCTGCTCAATACTGAATTCGCTTGCCTGAACGTTGTTCCGCACCCTGAGGGAGCAGCAACTTCGCGCGAAATCTCACAGATACTACCCGGCTTGCAGCACACACTTCAAGCCGAGTATCTGTGGGTTGTCACACCTAGTGGCGGCATCATCACCAGCCCAGATACGGTTATCCCCGACCACACTCTTTTTTCGTCCAAAACGCTCAAGGATAACATCCAGCTTGCTTTTTTCAGCTCTTTAGAAACAGACGAACTGCAAGTGCTTATTTTTCCGATTTCATTATGGAACGGCAAAGGTAAGATTGCCATTGTACAGCAGACAACGTGGCCTTCGCATAAAATTCTTATAGATTTCCTCGTGCCTACCGCTGGAACCGGTCTTCTGATCGGGCTGATTGTGCTTCCGTTAATTAGGCGGACACTACGCCCGCTTAAGGATTTAGAAGAAAAAGTAATTAACTTTGCAACCGGTGATCTTTCCGAACGTGTTGTGCCTGTTGATGACGATGAAGTGGGCCGCCTTTCCCGCACGTTCAATATTATGGCAGACAACCTTGAGCAGATGACACGCTTTCGGCACGAACTCACAGCCAATATCTCGCATGAACTGCGCAGTCCGCTTACAAGAATCCAAATGTCTGAAGAACTGGCATACCTTAGCTGTGAGCAACACGACTATAAAAATGTCATCAAGCATTTAAACTCTATTCGAGGTGAAGTCGCTGAATTAGATGGGATGATTGAAGAAATTCTCAAGCTGTCTAAAATGGAACTTAACACGCAGATCGGCGAAATTGGTGCCTGTGACCTCACCGATACTGTTCAACGATTATTGCGCAAAAGTGCACCGATTATTGAACGAAAAGCACTCGTAGTGCAGACAAACTTTTCGCATGATTGCGTCATTACCTGCAATTATCCAATGGTAAATCTTGCTATCAGCAATTTGATGTCAAACGCGCTCAAGTTTTCAAAAGATAAAGGAACGATCAGAGCCGCAACGTTCTCAAGTTCACGAACAGTCAGTGTCGAAATTTTCAACTCGTTCTATCGTACGCTTTCGTCTGCGGAGCTTGTTTCTATTTTTGAACCGTTTTCCCGCGCTGAAGGCGAAAATGTTCCCGGCACAGGGTTAGGACTTGCCCTTGTCTCAAAAGTTGCCGAGCAACATGATGGTACCATTAGTGCTGAAAACCGCGCACACGGAATACTGTTCCGCATAACGCTCCCACGCGCTCTTGCAGAACAAAAGACAACTTCTACGACGTAATCACCGCACCCTTTGCCTCTTCCCATTCCTGAATATATCTAAAGACTGCCCGCTCATGCGGTGTCATATCTTTCTTCTTGCGCAGCTTTTGTATGCGCAGTTGATGTTCGCAGTCTGCATTGTACTCAAAACAATGCGCTGTGGTATCAGCTAAATGTCGCAATAACTCTGTAGGAACAGCTAGTTGCATCCATAACCCTTCCGGTGCCAACACTTGCGAATGTGCGTAATGGCCGCAAAAAATAGTCTCATCCACAATCACAAGCGGAAACGCGGGAAAGATTTTGCATTCATATATTGTGACCTGCTGTGGATACTTTTTTGCCAACCGCACGAAAAACTCTCGGGACACCTCTGCCTTTTCCAGCATTTCATCACGGGAGCCCTCGGGACGCACTAACTGACATGCAGCATCCATCCAGACGATATCACGCCACACGGGCAACAGCACAGCCTGCAAAGTAACATCAGGACAATCCAGAGCAGACTCAAGCGCATTACTCACAGCAGCATTCTCTGCAAAGCGATTGTAAATTGCTGCATGCAGGAAAATACGTTTTTGCGCTCCTGCAAACTGCTTATCAAAATCCAGTGCAGATGCCCCTGCATAAACTTCTACTGAAAGATCATGAGTGCTCATCATCGTCCTTCCTCATAAATTTCACATAAAAAAAGAGGGGAGAGATTTCTCTCCCCCCCACTTTCAAATTCAATTCACTCTTGTACTATTCAGCCACTGAAACGTAATCAGATGCCTGTAAACCAAAGGAAGGTACAAGTCCGCCACCAAGGGCGAGCAGACGGTAGGAAGCAATAAGAACGTTCACTTTTGCTGACACCAGACGTCCACGGGTAACAAACAATTCATTTTCTGCATCAAGAACGTCAAGCAAGGTACGCTGTCCAACAGTAAACTGCTGGGCGTATACGTCACGTGTTTCAACGTTGAAGCCAACAGCACTGTTGTACTGTTCAACCTGTTCGTATGCAGCCTGCTGTTCACTCCAGGTTGCAGCAACCTGTCTGTAAAGCTCATCAATGGTATCACGGAAATCTTCATGAGCAGTCACTTTACGTGCAACTGCAGCACGGGTTGCAGCGAGGTCGCTACCACCGTTATACAGATTCCATGAACCTACTACAGCAAAGCGGAAATCAGTGGTGTAGTCTGTTACACCCTGCATTTCTTCAGTGTAGTTGTATGAACCTTCACCGGTAAATTTAGGATAGTAGTACGATTCGCGTTCGTCGATGAGTCCCTGAGCCACATCAAGCTCGTGTTTACGAGTATCGAGGCGTGGGTTTTCTGATTGCATACGCATGAATGCTGTTTCAATATCAACTGGTGCAGCATCAGAAACTTCTACATCTTCGAGCTCTTCCGGATCCATACCGGTCAAGCGTGTGTACTGTGCAACAGCAATTTCATACTCACTACGCTGTGTAGCAAGTGTTGCAAGAGCACGAGCCAAACGACCCTGAGTCAGGGTAAGGTCAGCAACACTGCCGCCGCCGGCATCAACGAGTTCCTGCATAGAAACAAGAATATCGCGGTACTGCTGTGCGTTATCTTCTGCAAGCTCAACAAGAGCCTTATTCCGGATTACGGTAAGGTGTGCAATAACAGCATCAAGACCAAATCGTTCACCAGCATCTATGATCTGGCTCTGTGAAGATTTGTATGAGGCCTCAGTACGCTCAACGCGACTCTGGGTAAACCGACCATCATAAAGAAGCTGAGTAATGCTGACACGGCCTTCAAGTGCTCCGCGCCATTCGTCTTCTCTGCCCTCATTACGAGTGGTAGGACTATCATGCTGTGTCGGTCCGTATGAACCTCTTGCATCTACGTCAGGAAGATACCCACCCCATGCAGATCTGTTATCCTGCTTTGCAGCCTTACTTTCACTTTCAAGCGCAGCAATACGCGGATATGTTTTCAATGTTGCAAGCACTGTCTCTTTCAACGAAATTTCTGCTGAAGCAACACTTGCACATCCCAACAGTACCGCAGTCATTACTAACAACGCGTACATTCTTTTCATTAAAGCACTCCTGATATGTTCACTCACTTACTCAAAAATAAAGCAAGCCCCCTAATAGTAGACATGACTTGGTATGTTCCCCCCAAAGCCCTGCCTACAACTATTTTCATATACGCGGTTCAATATAACTTCTCAAGAAAAAACAGTTTTTACACTATCCGCAATCCTATCAAAACATTTGTAATCCGCGGAAATAGCTTCCTTCATCTGATATGTTTAAAACAATATGGTTTTAACAACTTAGTATGATATACAATATCTCATATGAAAATTTACGGAAAAAACAACCTTTAACATGTCTTATGTGCTACGATAGGTTCGGCATTCGTACTAATTTTCATGTAACTGATTGAATAAACACCAGCTCTCTCCTAACTAGATTTTTCGCGCTAACATATTATTATCTTACATCTCTTTACATGTCATATCGAGTGATAGTCACACGCGATAACACGCGGCTCACGTAGAGTTAATAGCATTGTCTCGTGTATACTTTTTCAAAATTTTGTGGGAAAATATTAGATACATTACTACACGTTATTAGTATTTCCTTGTTATCAACAATGGAAGTATGAATATAGGGAGCGCTCATGCCTGATTCTAATCATAAACAGCCTGTGCCGGAAGCTACTGCTAAATCCGAACCGGACGACACAGGGAGATCTTCGAAAGAAGAAGCTCAACAGCCTGCAACCAAACAAGCTGAACAGCCCGCCTCAAACGACGCCAGCAACCCTGCACAACCAAACCAGCAGCCTCCCGCAGGACCTAAAACAATAGTTGATGCCCCACTGCCGTCAGATGTGGATTTTGAATCCCCCCTATTGCGCTCTCTGGTACACCTCTTTTCTTTACTCGGGAAACCACTCACCCTTGAACAACTCAAGGCCGGTCTTCCAGAACACGGAACACAATCGCACACCTCAGCCTGCCTGCGTGCTGCTACCCAAGCAGGTATGAATGCCAAAGCGGTACGCCGTAATTCTCTTGCAGAAATTTCTACACTCACCCTCCCTTGCATTATTCTTCTTAAGAACAAGGGCGCAGGGGTGCTCACATCCCTGACAGAAACACACGCAAAAGTTATTTTTCCAGAAATGAACAGCACGCCGATTTCTGTTCTAAATGAGAAGCTCGAGGAAGAATACGCAGGCTATGTAATCTTCGGGCAGATTAAAGGACGTCTCGACAGTCGTGCCAGCCAACTAAAGCTGTTAAAAACAAAACGCTGGTTCTGGGATACCATTTTATATTTCTTACCAATTTATAAGCATGTCGGGCTTGCAAGCATCATCATCAACCTGCTTGCTATTGCCTCACCGCTGTTCTTTATGAACGTGTATGACAGGGTAGTACCTAACAACGCGATTGATACGCTTTGGGTACTGGCTATCGGTATCGGTATCGCCCTTCTGTTTGACTTTATACTCCGCAATCTCCGGAGTTACTTCTGCGACGTCGCAGGGAAGAACTCTGATATCATCCTCGCTTCTCGGCTTATGCAACACATTATGGCGTTGCGTCTGGACGACAAGCCGGACTCCACAGGAACAATGGCGAACAACCTGCGAGAATTCGAATCACTCCGTGAATTCTTCAGCTCTACAACGTTGCTTGCTATCATTGATCTACCGTTCCTGTTCATATTCCTCGCGCTCATTCATTTCATCGGTGGGCCAATGGCGCTTATTCCCGCCTTTGCTATCCCGATCGTAATTCTCGTCGGTATAATTTTACAGTTCCCGTTCCAGCGTGCTGTTGAATCCGGCTATAAAGAAGGTGCGCAAAAACACGCCCTGCTTATTGAAATCATTAACGGCATTGAAACAGTTAAGACAAGTATGGCTGAAGGCCACATGCAGCAGATGTGGGAAAAAGTAGTCGGCATGAGCGCTGCTTCCAGCAACCGTGCAAAACGACTTGCAAACTTTTCCATGACCTTCACCATGTTTGCAGCTCAAACCGTTTCAGTCTTTATTATTGTATTCGGTGTGTACCGTATCAGCGAAGGTGAATTAACCATGGGTGGTCTTATCGCCTGTAACATCCTCGCCGGTCGTGCAATGGCGCCGCTTAGCCAGATTGCAGGAATGCTCTCACGCTTACAACAGTCACGCATGGCACTAAAATCTCTCGATATGATTATGCAGCTGCCTACAGAATCTCAGGACGAATACACGGGTATCAGCTATGAAAAACTGGACGCGTCACTCACCTTTGATTCACTTGCTTTTAAATATCCAAATGCAGAACGGTTTGCGCTTGAAGATGCTCACTTGAAAATCCGTAAAGGGGAACGAGTAGGCATTATCGGCAGAATGGGATCTGGCAAAAGTACATTCGGCAAACTCTGCGTAGGTCTGTACCGCCCTACGGAAGGCGCAGTAAAACTCGGCGGTGTTGATATTCGCCAAATGGATATTGCCGACCTTCGATCCCGTACCGGCTATGTATCACAGGATAACTATCTATTTTACGGCTCGGTGCGCGACAACATTGCCATCGGCAACCCGCAGGCAGATGAAAATGCCATCCTCCGCGCAGCGTCCATTGCCGGTGTTACAGAGTTTGTTCAATCCAGCCCTGCCGGCTTCGGCCTACAGGTGGGTGAACGCGGCATGTCACTATCCGGTGGTCAGCGCCAATCCATTGCACTGGCTCGAGCACTCCTGACCGATCCGGATATCATTATCTTAGACGAACCAAGTTCCAACATGGATAACGGCTCTGAGCTTACTTTTAAGCGCAAACTAGCGCATATCGTGCCGGGTAAGACACTTATTCTCATCACGCACCGTCTCAGTATGCTGGATGTTGTAGATAGACTTATAGTAATGGATAACGGGAAAGTAGTAGCAGATGGCCCTAAAGCGGCAGTTCTTGAAGCGTTGAAAAAAGATCAGATTAAAAAAGCACCGACAAGAGCGGCGTAGGAGTCTATCACCATGAAAAAAACTCGTTTTAGAAATGAAGACATTGAATTCATGAGTGAAGTTGATGCCGCCCTGCGTCATCGCGGTCACCCCAAAGCATATCTCCTTTCTATATTCATTGTTCTCGTTTTCATCGCGTTCGGAGTATGGGCAAATTACGCAGTACTTGATGAAGTAACCCGTGGCATGGGCGCAGTTGTTCCTTCCAGAAAAATTCAGGAATTGCAGAACCTCGAAGGCGGAATCTTAAGCGAACTGCTTGTAACCGAAGGCCAGATTGTTGAAAAAGGACAAATTCTTGTCCGTATCGACAATGAACAAGCAGAAAGTGTTGTTCGTGACGCAGAATCAAAGTCTCTTGAGCATAAAATAGCGATTATCCGCCTTACAGCAGAAGCAAACGACACTCCGCTTGCCTATCCTGAAGACCTGAAAAAAGAAGCACCACAGATGGTGGAAGATCAGATTTCCATCTATAACTCACGTAAAATGAAACTGGAAAGTGAACTCAGCGTACTTGCTTCACAGCAGTTCCAGCGAGATCAAGAGATTCAGGAAATGATCAGTAAGCGAAAACAGCTTATTTCCAGTCATAATATTGCAAAGCAGCGTCGCGACATTGCGCGCCCGCTCATGAAGAAAAAAGTTTACCCTAAAATCGATTACCTTCAGCTTGAAGAGCACCTAATTCAACTACAAGGTGACATTGAAGCACTGTCACTTGCTATTCCACGTATCCGCAGAGCCGCAGAAGAGGCAGGAGAACGGACAAAACAGCGCTATGCAGAATTTAAAAACGAAGCACATCGTGAAATTAACCAGCGCCGCGTTGAAATGCGCTCCTTACGAGAAGCAATGGCTGCCGGTCATGACCGTGTAACACGTACCGACTTGCGTGCACCTGTGCGCGGTACAGTTAAGCAGATTGCAGCTAACACGCTTGGCGGGGTTATTAGACCGGGTGATACTATTCTGGAAATTGTACCGCTTGATGACACTTTGCTAGTTGAAGCGCGTGTGCGTCCTGCGGACATTGCATTTTTGCATCCGGGACAAAAAGCAATGATCAAAATTACAGCATATGACTTTTCTATTTATGGCGGCCTTGAGGGTTTCGTAGAACAAATCAGTGCTGATACAATTGAAGACAAACGTGGCGAGAGTTTTTACCTTGTAAAATTGCGCACAAAAACCAATACTATAATGTATCGGGGAGAAAAGTTGCCAATTATTCCCGGTATGACCACTTCAGTTGATATTTTGACAGGTAAAAAATCTGTACTCGACTATCTGCTGAAACCAATTTTAAAGGCAAAACAAAACGCTCTGAGAGAACGGTAATTGCACCACTGGAAAAGTTCGACAATATTTTGTGTAACCCTTGTCAGTATTGTATGTTGCTGTTTCCTTGCAACACAGTGCCTGCAAGCTTCTGCACAATCCAAGACGAATAGATCCAGACCTTCTGTCAGTACAAAAGGGGCGTCTCTTTCTAAAGGAAAGAAGAAATCTGCATTCCGAATGCTGTTCAAGCCGCCCCCAGTAAAGAAATCAACGCCGAGACCACGAAAAAAAGTTTCCCGAAGTACAGGTCCCTTAAAAGACAAAAGAGGAAACATTCGCCTGTTCCGCACCATGGAATTAAGGGGTAAAAATAAAACGTTGGCTCGGTGGCAACGTATTGTAAATAAAATGGCTGCACATAAGCAGCTGTATCTTTCAAACTCGCTACCTACGTCCGGAAAAAACCAGCGGAAACGCTGGAAACAATTTAAAAGCACAATTGTTTCCGCATCACGTATGCAGCAATTACGCAAGGTGAATGCCTACTTTAACAAGTGGCCATACCGCCTTGATAAAGAAAACTGGGGAAAACGCGAGTACTGGGCATCACCTCCTGAATTTGTTAAAAAATCAGGAGATTGCGAAGACTATGCAATTGCCAAGTACTATGCATTGCGAGAATTGGGAGTACCCGCAAGCTCCATGCGAATTGTCGCTCTTATGGACAACATCCGGCGTCTTGGTCATGCAGTGCTGGTTGTATTCCATAAAGGTGATGCATGGGTGCTGGACAACCAGACAAAACTGGTACTCTCGCATTCAAAATTCTCTCACTATGTACCGCAGTTTTCTGTAAATGAAACTAATCGTTGGGCACATATCCCTGTGAAAAAAAATCAACCGGCTTCCAAGCCGAAAAAATGATCCCGGAGCTGAAAATGCCTACTAAAACGAACGACTATGAGCTTCCCGTTACGCAGGATAAGCGCTCTCGTCTAAAATGGTTCGGCATCGCTGTGCTTTCCGCTATTGTTGTCATTTCTGCGCTACTCTGCTTCATTCACATTAAAAGTGAAGAATCAGTGCTCAATGTTCGCCTTGAAAAGCAACAGAAGCTGCTGGCAACAGGGCGTTCGGAAAGCATCAACAACTGGCTGCAAGCAATGGCTGAACAAGGTGACAGGCTCATTAATGCCGACCTGTTCCGTCTGTTTGCTTCAGAAGTAAACTTGCTGGGTGATAATATCGGCAGCTTGTACGCAGAAGAAGCGTCACAAGCAGATGACTCTACCCTTGCGCAACAGTTACCTATGATGCGCAATCTGCTCGAAGAGTTTTCCAGCTATGCAGGCTTTTCCGACAGTCGAATCATCAACCGATTCGGTCAAACTTACATTGCCACCAACGCAAACGTTTCTGCCCTTAGTCAGGAACAACTCGACATGGTGCATGCTGTTCTGCAAACCCCTAAAGTTCATTTTTCCACCGTACGCAATAGCAGCAACGGGCTTGTTTTCGACATGTTCCTGCCTATTTTCCCACCGGAATTTGAGGGAGAATACACCAAGCCTATTTCTGTTCTTATGCTTTCGAAGATTGCTTCAGGAAAAATCACAGAAATTATTTCCGCTTCTCCACTAGCCGAACAAGGTAACACAACGCACCTTGTACAAAAGATAAATGGTGCCTTGCAGGACATTCTCCCTTGGCAACCGGAAGGCATTTTAGAGATAGATTCATCATTCGGCACGATTGAAGAAGACATTCTTCCTTTCGCCCTGCGTGAAAACCTGAGTAATACGGCAAAAGGATATTCATTCGGAATCAAAATTCCGAATATCAACTGGTGGGTCATTGAAGAAATTGACTACGATATCGCTCGTGCAGAGCTTACATCAACTATCCAGACAACTCTTGTTATCGCTTTGCTCGCTATCGGTGCATTTACACTGGTTATCTTCCTGTTCTGGTGGCTGCTCATTTCACAGGACAACAAAAAAGTTGCAGATAACTTCCGCGAACTCGCAATGACAATCAAAGAACAGAAAATGTTCCTTGATTCTATCAACGATACTATTCCGGATTATATCGCGCTCAAAAATAATGATGGAATATACCAGTACGTGAACCCGGCATTTGCAAATGCCGTTGGTCGTACTGTTGAAGAAATGCATGGATTAGATGACACCGCAGTCTTCGGCTACGCAACAGCAAACCGCCTTGCGTCCTCTGACCAGCTTGTGAATCTGTCTGAAGAGTCCATCAACATTACAGAGAAAATTTATCTCCAGTCACAACGCTATGTGATGCAGATATCCAAAGCACCGTTCTTCGACGGGGAAGGCACGCTTAACGGCATTGTTTCCGTTTTCCGTGATATTACCGCCGCTGTTGAAGCTGAAGAACAACGAAAACTAGCGGAACAGCAAACGATTACTGCACTGGCAAGCACCATTGAGCATATTGACCCGTATCTTGGCGGTCATACCCGTATGCTCGAATCAGTTTCTATAGAACTTGCCCGTAACTTAAATATGTCTGACGCAGAAATCTCTACCATTGAAGCAGCAGCTAACCTTTCCCAGATTGGTAAGCTCTTTGTACCGCGCGAGATTTTGCTGAAACCGGGTGCTCTGACACCGGAAGAAAAAATTGAGATGGATAAACATGCGCTGCATGCAAAAGAAGTTCTCAGCAATATTGAATTCGGGCTGCCGGTTGTAGAGACCGTAACGCAGATGAACGAAAAGATGGACGGCTCCGGCTATCCAGACCATTTGCACGGTGAAGATATTATTCCTCCGGCAAAATTACTCGGCCTTACAAACACGTTCTGCGCACTTATCAGACCTCGTGCGTATCGACCTGCTTTGTCCGTTGAAAATTCATTTGAAATTCTGAAAGAGATGGAGAATTTCTATGATCCGGAAATGATCGCAGCGCTTGAACGTTTGCTTAATACTAGATTTGGCGAAGAGTTTATTAAGGAAGTAAACGCAATGTAGTTTGCAGTTACACTGCAAACTCTAAACATCTGCACGACAGCAGATGAGCGTTCCGTGCGTGCTTTTTGGTTTTTTATAAAAAAAATGCACTTTTTTAAAAAAAATGCTTGCCAACACGCCGGTCTTTCTCTAAACCTTCCACCTGTGCCGCGATAGCTCAGTTGGTAGAGCAGGGGATTGAAAATCCCCGTGTCCGCAGTTCAATTCTGTGTCGCGGCACCATCTTCAAGAAGATGGCTGCAGTTATTTTTTTACTTGCATCATATGTCAGCTTCCTGTAGATAGTTCCTCGTCGTGCCGCGATAGCTCAGTTGGTAGAGCAGGGGATTGAAAATCCCCGTGTCCGCAGTTCAATTCTGTGTCGCGGCACCACTTGAAAAATTATGACTCGCTTTATAGTGGGTCTTTTTTTTCGCCCAATTTTTGATGTTCACATCAAGAACATACTTTCGTGAGCGTCACACATCTCGCGCACAAAACACATCCATACTTCATACAAAAAAGCGCTCCCCCGCCTCAATTCTCTTTAAGGTAGAGCAGCGCTCAGTATCTCTTCAGTTCAATAAATTACTCTTCGTGCGGTTTCGCCATGCGCATATAGTTCATAGCATCATCAAATGCCTGCTCGTCCAGCAATCCATCTTCAAGAACAACGTCTTTAAGCGTTCTATCCTGCTCGTATGCTTTCTTTGCTGCCTCAGCCGCTTTGTCATATCCGATAACCGGTGTAAGCGCCGTTACAAGCATAAGAGATGAAGACAAGTAGTCCTCGATCTTTTTGGTGTTCAATTCAAGCCCTGCCACTGCGTATTGTGTGAACATACGGGTAGAATCTGTAATCAAGCGGATTGAAGAAAGAAGATTATAGATCATCAACGGGCGGTACACATTCAATTGCATAACCCCTTGTGAGCCTGCAAAAGCCAATGAGGAATCAAGCCCCATCACCTGCACGCACACCATGGACAACGCTTCGCACTGTGTAGGATTAACCTTTCCCGGCATAATTGAGGAACCCGGTTCATTAGCAGGTAGAATGTATTCACCAATACCAGCACGCGGGCCGGAAGAAAGTAAAGCAATGTCGTTTGCGATTTTTAAAAGAGTACAGGCGAGGGTACGTACAGCACCAGATGCGGAAACTATGTCATCACTTGATGACAACCCTGCAAATGCATTTTCCATGGGCGTGAACGGAATGCCTATGTATTCTGCAAGGTGCCCAATGGCACGCTCTGCAAAGCCTTTCGGAGTATTCAAACCAGTTCCGACTGCTGTGCCGCCAAGAGGAAGCGTATGCAACTGCGGCAACGCCTGCCCCAACCGCTCAAGATCAGCTTCAAGCTGATACACATAGGCAGAAAGCTCCTGCCCTACGGTCATAGGAACAGCATCTTGTCTGTGGGTGCGCCCCAACTTAGGCACATCAGCCCACAAAGCAGCTTTTTCTGTAAAAACTTTGATCAGTGCTTCAATGGAGGGGATAAGATAATACTCTATGGCAATGGCTGCTGCCACATTCATAGCGCTTGGAAAAACATCGTTAGAAGACTGCGAGCGGTTCACATGATCATTAGGATGCACAGGGGTTTTACTCCCTAAAGGACTGCCAGCTATTTCATTAGCACGGTTGGCAATTACCTCGTTTACATTCATATTTGTCTGCGTGCCGCTACCCGTTTGCCACACATGAAGCGGAAATTGACCATCATGCCCGCCGTTGCAAATCTCATCAGCCACGTCAATAATGAGCTGCCCCACATCTTCCGAAAGCACACCAATTTCTACATTGGCATGTGCTGCTGCTTTCTTGATATGAGCAAGCGCGATAATAACTTCAAGCGGAATCCGCTCTGCGCCGATAGAAAAATGATGCAACGAACGCTGCGTCTGTGCGCCCCAGTAACAATCGTCAGGCACTTCAATATTGCCCATTGAATCAGATTCTATCCGGATGCCTTGCTTCATGATTACTCCCAGATCAAACGTTACATGCTGCGAAGCCGTACCTACTGACCCAAACGGGCTTTGTGCGTGCCCTGCCCGACTTTCTTACAAGACAAAACTCACAGCGCAGCATAGTGCAATATATCTTTTAATCAGAACTACGAGTGCATGCATGCTCGCAGCCCAACTCATCAATTGCCCAGTCATGCATCATCTTTAAAATGGGAAAAGCGCTGTGCCCTAACGGAGTAAGTGCATATTCAACGCGCGGTGGAACCTCGGGATAAACGGTGCGAATGAGTAATCCATCTCGCTCCATTTCTTTCAGTTGCTGCGTCAGCATCTTTTGACTCACACCCGGAACAATACGCTCCAGTTCCTTATATCGCTTATCCCCTTCGTGCAGATGCCAGAGAATAAGACTTTTCCATTTACCGCTGATAACATCCATGCCCACTTCAACAGGACACCGATATTCTTTCCCGTTCCATTTAATCATAAAAAATATATTCCTTGAAATACGCTAGTACCAATAAAACTTACCAAAAGGTATGCATAAGAGAAAAAAGTGCCTTCTTGTACCGAAAAAATAACAGGTTATATTTCATGCGTGAAGCAAAATGAAAGCACGAGGAGATCACTCATGACATATCCAAGAAATTTTTCGCATATAGGGCTTAGCGTAACAGACCTTGAAAAGGCAGTTGAATTTTATACAAAAGTTATGGGTTGGTACCTTATTATGCCGCCAACCGAAATTAAACAGGATGAATCCGCCATCGGGATCATGTGTAACGATGTTTTCGGCAAAGGCTGGGGCAGCTTTAAAATTGCCCATCTTTCCACAGGTGACAAAATTGGTGTGGAAATTTTTGAATTCCCGAATGCAGAACGCCGCGAAAATAATTTTGAGTACTGGAAATCAGGCATTTTCCATTACTGCGTTCAAGACCCTGATGTTGAAGGGCTTGCCGAAAAAATTGTAGAGCACGGCGGGAAACAACGCATGCCTGTACGCGAATACTACCCGGGTGAAAAACCGTACCGCATGGTGTACTGCGAAGATCCGTTCGGCAACTTGGTAGAAATTTACAGCCACAGTTACGAGCTTACTTATTCCGCAGGTGCATATCAGGACAAACTGTAGCAAACCTGTGGCACAATCCTCCCTCAAAACTAACACAACAGAATCTTCAGGAGAGAACATGAACGTACTTGAAGCCATTGCCAACCGTCGCTCTATTCGCAAATTCACAGCTGAGCCAGTCAGCGAAGAAAAAATTGATACCATGCTTAAAGCCGCCATGGCAGCTCCAAGCGCCGGTAACGAACAGCCTTGGCAGTTCATTGTAATAGACGACAAAGCACAGCTTGAAAAAACCGCCAAACTCAGCCCGTACATCGGTATGGCTGCAAAAGCTCCGTTGGCCATTATGGTACTCGGCGACCGGAATTTGGAAAAATATCCAGGCAACTGGATGCTCGATTGTTCCGCAGCTATCCAAAACCTGCTTCTTGCAGCACACAGCGAAGGACTCGGCGCAGTATGGTGCGGGCTATGGCCAGAAGAAGATCGTGTAGATGCAGCACGTGTACTAGTAAAAGCACCGGAAAACGCAGTACCTCTTGCTGTCATCGTGCTTGGGCATCCTGACCAGAATCTCAAGCCTCAAGACAGATTCGACGCTTCTCGTGTTCATAAAAACGGTTGGTAGCACAGGAAGCAAAGAAATGTGCCTCCGGCGGCTGGGCTGAAACTTTTTGAAAAAAGTTTCCCCCAGACCCCCTTCAAAAACTTTTATTCGCGAGGTCGTTCTTTATACGAACACACCTCGCGGCTTATGCATTCCTACCATTAGAGGCTGTTCTGGATATCAGGACAGCCTTTTTATTTCTAGCTTCAATCTTCTACTACTTGAGGAAAAAATTATCCCAAGCCCTTTATTCATAAGATTTTTGTTGGCGGAGTGATGTTACAAACACCACATCGCGGTTTATGATCTTATGAACAATAATCTTTGGGAAAAATTTTGTGGTCTGATCAAAAATACATGGCCTAATCGGGGTCAAGGGGGGCAGTGCTCCCTTGCGAGGATGCAAGGGGTCGCACCCCTGTCCGCCGGAGGCAACCCGCACAGATTCCTCTAAAAAGAGGAAAAAAACACATCGCTTATTACTTAGGCGATTTTATATCATGTAATTCTAGACAATTACATACGACTTTTGACTTATATACCACAAAATTTAAATTTCGTATTGACAGAAAACGCCTCTCGTATCTATCCTTCAGCATCGAATTTAACAAACTTGTAAAGGAATCAGAAACGCCATGAACGCAATCTTTGCCAACCCAGCTCATATTGAAACCAATTTTTATTTTTGGTTCTTCTTTAGCTATGGCAAAGCCCGTGGCCGGTTTTCTGGTGCCTTCGTGTAAACGAACGATTCGACACCAACTAGAAAACTTAGAGCCGCGGGCATACAGCCTGCGGCTCTTTTTTTTATGCGCAAGCTGTAGCGGACTAATCCGGAACAACTGAAGCAACTTGTTAAGAAAATGCACATTTAGCAACTATGCCAAACGCCCAAAGATTGATAAAAGATCGGGCAAGCAAAACAAAAATAGTTTTTTGCTGCATAATGCTAACAACAATGCATTCGTACTTACAGGGTGATTGCTTTCAAAGTACACGCTAAGGAGAATACGATGGAAATTGGCAAGAAGATCCGCATGGAGCGCATTATTAACAGAGTCACCGGTCGAACAATTATTGTTCCTATGGACCACGGTGTTTCTGTTGGCCCGATCGACGGACTTGTAGACATGCGAAAAGCAGTCAGCAACATTGCAGAAGGTGGCGCAGATGCCGTACTGATGCACAAAGGTCTTGTTCGTTGTGGTCACCGCGCAGGCGGACGTGACGTTGGACTTATCGTCCACCTCTCAAGTTCAACTTCACTTGCTCCCTCACCAAACGCTAAAACACTCACTGCAACCGTTGAAGATGCTATCAAGCACGGTGCAGACGGTGTATCTGTTCACGTTAACCTCGGTGACGAAACAGAAAGTCAAATGCTGTCAGACCTCGGCAGAGTGTCCGCCATTGCTAACGATTGGGGCATCCCGCTTCTCGCAATGATGTACGCACGAGGCCAGCATATTCATAATCCATTCGACGTTAAAAACGTAGCCCACTGTGCCCGTGTTGCTGTAGAATTAGGCGCAGATCTCGTAAAAGTTTCCTACCCTGGCGATATCGATTCTTTCTCACAGGTTGTAGACGCATGTTGTGTTCCGGTTGTTATTGCCGGTGGCGAAAAAATGAACTCCACTCGCGAATTCATCACCATGGTTCACGACTCTGTTCGCGCTGGCGGTGCCGGTCTTTCAGTTGGTCGTAACGTCTTCCAGCACAAAAACAGTGCAATGCTCGTTAAAGCGCTTCGCGGCGTAGTGCATGAAGACTGGGATGTTGAGCAGGCAATGGAACTCGTAGGAAACGATTAACCCGAATTTATCCGGACTTAGTAAAATGAAAAAAGTTCTCTTCGCAAGCGTACCGTTCAATAAAGATCACGTCACCCTCGCTCTGGAATCAGGCGTCGACGGCGTTATCGTACCGGAAAAACATATGGCCGGAGTAGCCAGTCTATCCCGCTGCACCGTGCTCGCAGCTGAGTCTATGCCTGTCATTACGCTTACTGAAAAAAGTGTTGAAGAAGAGGCAGCAGACCGTCTGAAAAAAGGCGAGCAAGTCATTATCGGTCACGGATGGGAAATTATCCCGATTGAAAATTTATTAGCGCAGTCTGATAACGTGCTGGTTGAAGCCAACACAACAGAAGAAGCGCACCTTGCTTTCGGCATCCTTGAAAGAGGCGTAGAAGGCGTGGTTGTCACTGCAGATGGAGTTACTCAATTGAAGCAGATTGTAGCGCAGTGCAAACTCTCCATGGGAACGCTGGATCTTGTTCCGGCAACTGTCACAGAAGTTCGCTCATCCGGCTTAGGCCACCGAGTTTGTGTTGATACACTCTCCGTCCTCAAAAGAGGTCAGGGTATGCTCGTCGGGAATTCTTCTGCCTTTACCTTCCTCGTCCATGCTGAAACCGAGAATAACGAATACGTGGCTGCCCGCCCGTTTCGTATTAATGCAGGAGCTGTGCACGCATATACACAGTTGCCGCACGATAAAACAACATACCTTGAAGAACTTTCTTCCGGCGACGAAGTGCTCATCGTTAACCACGACGGTTCCACTTCCATCGCAATCGTAGGACGTTGCAAAACAGAAGTTCGTCCTATGCTGCTGATTAAAGCTGAAGTAAATGGTGTCGAAGGCGCAGTGTTCCTGCAAAATGCAGAAACTATCCGCGTGGTCGACACAAAAGGTACCCCGATCAGTGTTGTTAATTTGAAGAAAGGTGACGAAATTCTCGTTCGTACCGACATTGCAGGCCGTCATTTCGGCATGCGTATCGAAGAAGAGATCAAGGAAGGCTAGCATGTCTGAACAAAAGAAAGCAGACACACCTGACAATACAGGTGCCGATACTGATACCAGCGTAGACAATCTGCCGCGTCTCAAAGAGGTTCGCAGTGAAATCGACGCTACAGACATTGAGCTCCTTGATTTACTCAATCGCCGTGCTTCTCTTTCCCTCGAAGTGGGTAAGCTGAAACGCGGCAAACAAGATGTAGTATTTAAGCCGTTTCGCGAAAAGGAAGTGCTCGACAATCTTCGTTCAAACAACGACGGGCCCATTCCTATTGAGCATCTACGCTTTATCTACCGCGAAATTTTCTCCTCCTCCCGTGCTTTGCAGCGTCCTCAGCGAGTTGCTTACCTCGGGCCGGAAGGTACCTTTTCCTATTTTGCCGGAATTGAATTTCTGGGTCGTTCTGTAGATTATACACCACAAAAAGACCTTAATGCTGTATTCCGCGCTGTAGCTAACAATGAATGTGAGCTGGGAGTTATCCCGCTTGAAAATTCTTTGCACGGCTCAGTGGGACAAAGTCTTGATCTTTTTATGGAGCATAACCTTTATATAGAGGCAGAGCTTTTCTGCCGCATCAGCCATAGCTTGCTTACCCGTGAAAAACTGCTCGCAGATATTCACACCGTGTACTCGCACCCACAACCGCTGGGACAATGCTCACACTGGCTGCGCTCAACATTACCAAATGCGCGCATCATCCCGACAGAGAGCACCGCAGCGGCTGCACGTAGAGTTCAGGAAGAAGAAGGCGCAGCAGCCATCGGGCACGGCAGCCTTGCAGATTTGCTGAAGCTGAACATTTTGGCTGAACACATTGAAGACATGCAGGACAACTGGACTCGCTTCGTTATCATCGGCTCCAAGCCGAGCGACGGAGAAGGACAGGATAAAACATCCTTGCTCTTTACCGTACCGGATAAACCCGGTGCCCTCGCAAACGTGCTCAACATCATGGCACGTGAAGGGCTGAACATGAAAAAGCTCGAATCGCGTCCGATGCGCGGCGAAAAATGGCGTTACGTCTTCTTTGTCGACATCGAAAGTGACCTTTCTACGGAAGAATACGAGCAGCTTATTGCAGAGTTACATGCTGAATGTCAGTCCCTGCGTATTCTAGGCAGTTACCCCGCCGGACAATACACGGACTTCACTAAAGCCAGTGACATTGCCACAGCAACGGACGAGCAAAAAAAATAATTATTAGTCAATTGGAGACAGACCCATGATCGCCATCACCGCCCCAGCTTCTAAATCAGTATCCCATCGTATGATCATCGGCGCCGCTATGGCAGCAGGTGACTCTACAGTATCCGGCGTACTTGAAAGCGACGATTTAGCACGCACCATCGGTATTTTTAACGACTGCGGCGCAAAAATCTATCGGCGGGAAGCTGGCGTTTATACCGTCACCGGTTGCTGCGGCACTCCGGCAGGCGGCATGGCTGAACCTGTCTCTTGTGATGTGCATGAATCCGGAACAACCTGCCGTCTCCTAACTGGTGTACTTGCAGCAGGTTTGGGAAAATTCCGCATTCACGGTGCTCCGCGGATGCATGAAAGACCTATAAAAGAGCTTGCAAATGCACTCTCAAGCCTTAAAGTAGAAGTTACGTACGAAGGCGTAGAAGGTTGTCCACCGGTTGTTTTAGATACAGATGGACTGAAAGGAAGCGAAGTTTCCATATCTTTGGAAGAATCCAGTCAGTACCTTTCCGGTCTGCTATTGGCAGCACCTTCTACCCGTGGCCTGACAATTAACCTTGTCGGCAACAAAGCAGTGAGCTGGCCTTACGTAGGACTTACTTTGGACGCTATGGAGCTATTCGGCATCACCTTCCGTGTAGAAACACTGGAAGGCTCCGAGTGGATTGAGAAAAACTGGCGCTCATTTGAAACCGCCGTCCCTAACAAAACACGCTTCATTGTTAAGCCGGGTATGTACCGCAACGGCGACTACACTGTAGAGGGTGACTGGTCTAACGCATCATACTTCCTCGCAGCCGGTACCCTTGGAACAGAACCTGTGCACATTGCCAACCTTCGTAAAGATTCTTTGCAAGGTGACAAGGCAATGTTCACAATACTGCAACAAATGGGTGCTAAGCTCGAATGGAAAGATAACGGCGTGACCGTACATCCATCCAAACTGAAAGGCGTTGATGTCGATATGGGCAACTGTCCAGATCTCGTGCCTACAGTTGCTGCACTTGCCGCATATGCAGAAGGTGAAACCACCATCCGCAACGTAGCGCATTTGCGAATTAAAGAGTGTGACAGACTCGCGGGACCGGCAGCTGAATTAGGCAAAGCCGGTATCGAAACAGAAGTCACAGAAGACGGAATCACCATTCGTCCTAATAGAAAAAATATTGCAGCGCCTGCGGGTACTGTATTTTCGACCTACAACGACCACCGAATGGCTATGAGCCTTGCGCTACTTCAGTTTGCACTCGGTGATATTGAGTTTGATAACAAAGCATGCGTTGCTAAATCCTTCCCAACCTTCTGGGAAGAGTGGGAGAAAGTATCACCATGCAGGAGATAGACTTTAGACTCAAAAAAATTGCCGTTGTAGGCGCTACAGGGAAAATGGGCGCCATGTTGTGCTCCCGTTTTTCCAAGGCTGGTCTCGAAGTAGCCGAAATAGATCAGCCTTTGACCGATGAAGTGTTGCAGGCAGGAATTACAGATGCACAAATTGTATTAATTTGTGTCCCAGCAGCGGTATTTTACAAAGTTGTAAAATGTGCTACCAAGCACATGAAGCCGCCGCAGATTTTGGCGGACATTACTTCCGTAAAGGTTCAACCCATGATGCAAATGCAGAAAGCGTACTCCGGTCCCGTAGTGGGGACACATCCTCTCTTCGGCCCCGAGCCGAAGGCTGATGACGTGCGTGTAACAATCACGCCGTCTGAAGGCTGTGATGCAAACTCTGCACGCATGGTGGAAGAACTCTTCACCCGCATAGGTTGCGAGCCGTTCTGCTCCACAGCAGAAGAACACGACCAAGCAACCGCACTCATCCAAGGTTTAAATTTTGTCACATCAGTTTCTTACCTCGCCCTTTTGGCCGGTAAGGACAATGTGATGCCGTACCTTACGCCGTCTTTTGAACGCCGAATGAAAGCTGCCGAAAAAATGATCACAGAAGATGCAGAACTCTTTGAAGGTTTATTTGAAGCAAACCCAAGCTCTCAGGACGCTGTGCGCTCCTATCGTTCCATCCTGAATATTGCTGCTGGTGGCGACATCAACGTTATTGTTGAACGCGCTCTACTTTGGTGGCGATTTAAGGATTCCTCAGGAGAAGTGCATCAATAGCCCCGTATTGTACCCTTCGTACTTACGCAAGTACCAAGCCGCACTTCTTATTAGAGGTGCGGCTTTTTTTATGACCCTATCAACACACTAAACGAGAGAACGAATGCCATGAAAATCACGTTACAGCAGACAGGCCAATGGTTGGCAGCAGACATTCAGACCCCCATAAGCCTCTTCTTAGGACTCGTCGGGAAAAGTCAGGGATTCCTTCTTGAAAGTGCAGAGGTAGATGGAAGACGCGGCAGATACAGCGTTATCGGCTTTAACCTGCTCCTTCGCCTTGGCTGCAAAAACGGCAAACTCGAAGTTGCTTCCCGCGATAGCAGGCTCAACAAGCTTAAAGAATTCGAAGGAATGGATTTTATCGAGGGTGCCCGCAAGGTAATGGAAGCCATTCACATTGAGCCGCAAGGCGATATGAAAGAGCTCCCAGCCATCGCCCGCGGTCTCTTTGGCTACTTCGGATACACAACAATCGGCATGTTCGAAAAAAAATTAGAAGAAGTTCTACCGCCGGAAAATAGCGATGCATGCCTCATGCTACCCGGTACAATTGTTCTCTTCGATCACCTGTACAACAAACTCTGCATGCTCAATTTAGCGGACAATCTGCCCGTTAAAATGGACAGAACAGCAGTTGAACGCACACCGGAAGCACCGAACATTGGCGAAGTAACAACCATACCGGACAAAGCTTCATACCTGCGAAACGTTCAAAAAGTGCAGGAACAACTCAGGCAAGGCGAAGCCATTCAGGTAGTAGTTTCTACCCGTTTTCAGGCTTCATTCGAAGGTGATCCGTTTATTCTTTATCGCAGACTGCGACAGATTAACCCGTCACCGTACATGTTCTTCATGCGTCTTTCACACATCACGCTAATCGGTGCTTCACCGGAAACCATGGTGCGTTGTCAGGATAACATCGTGGAAGTTTGCCCAATCGCCGGAACTCGTCCACGTGGCGCAACCGACGCAGAAGATGCAGCACTGGCAGAAGACCTGCTCGCTGATCCAAAAGAACGCGCAGAACATGTCATGCTTGTAGATCTTGGAAGAAACGACGTGGGACGCATCGCCGAAGCAGGCACCGTGTCCGTAGAAAAATTTATGCAGGTTGAACGGTTCAGCCACGTAATGCACATGACCTCATACGTGAAAGCTCAACTTAAAAAGGGATACGACGCACTCGATGTACTCGGTGCAACATTCCCAGCTGGAACCGTAAGCGGCGCACCGAAAATTCGCGCTATCGAAATTATTGAAGAAACAGAAGCAGTCGCCAGAGGCGCATACGCTGGTACCATCGGCTGGCTCGGACTGGATAAAGAATCCGTGAACCTCGATACCGGTATTCTTATCCGTACCATGTGGGTCAAAGACAACACTGTCCAATGGCAGTGCGGCGCGGGCATCGTGCATGATTCCGTTCCTGAAAAAGAATGGGAAGAATGCCACAACAAAGCCCGTGTGCTCAAAGTGACCCTCAAAGCCACGGGGCAAGCGGATGTATTTGCTGGGCGCTAAAATGCCTCCGGCGGGTCTCCGACGGGCAGGCAGGGTTCCACCCTCCTGCACCTCCCGCAAGGGTGACGCCCCCTTGACCGCGAGTTTATTTGCCCTTTGGGCATAGGACGTTAATACAACTTTTATTTGCGAGGACGTTTCATCCACATACAGCATTACGGCTTGCTCGACATGTGGATACAGAACGGACTGGCAATGGAGATAGCATGTTTCTTCTTATCGATAACTACGATTCCTTTACCTTTAATCTGGTGCAGGCATTTCAAAAGACTGGACGATATCCGCATGTAGTTCGGAATGATGATCCAGAATTATTAGAACTAGCAGCAAGCGGAAAACTAGAGATGGTGTGCATCTCTCCTGGCCCGGGTAAACCGGAGAATGCAGGATTATGCTTAGAGTTTTTGGCTCTGCTTCCAAAGGAAATTCCTGTTCTGGGTGTTTGTTTAGGGCATCAGGTACTAGCTCATTTTGCAGGTGCCACAGTGGATATTGCTCCACGCATTATGCACGGCAAACATTCAAACATTGAGCATAACGGGGAAGGACTTTTTGAAGGGCTTGAATCCCCTATGCAGGTGGCGCGCTACCACTCTTTAATTATTACAAAAAACAAAGATAACTTACTTGTTCCAACGTCCTCCACACATACACCGGACGGAGAAGAGGAGATTATGAGCATTAAATATGCCGACCGCCCTTGGGTTGGTGTTCAGTTTCATCCCGAATCGATCCTGACACCACAAGGCGAGGCTATGCTGGAAAATTTTCCCGACAAAATCACAGCTAAAAACTCATAATCTCCTCGCACAAACCGGTCTGTAACGCTGAGGGATTCTTTCCAACACAAGAATTCCTCATACAACAGGAAGTAGCCACCCAGCGGACGCTCTTCCCTGACACTCCAAGTCAGCAACTTTTAAGCCGCGAGAGAGCAAATATAACGTACGCTCCTCGCCTAATAAAGGTTTCTAGAGATTCTTAAGAACCTCTTGCAAGTTTTAGCCGTTAACGAGTCTTCAAGTTCTACGGATAAAGACAGCAGAGCGAGGTTCTTAAGCCGCCGGAGGCAAACGTCGTAGACTCGCCAAAGGCAGCCCGCTGGCAAGCGCCGTCGGAGACAACCATGGTCACCAAAAGCAAAAAGCGTCGCAGACACACTGGAGGCACAACACAATGACGAAAAGGAACAATGAGATGAATACGGCAGATATTTTAGAACGCCTTGCGGAAGGCCAGCACTTAACCGAAGAGGTGGCGCACTGCGTCTTTACCAAACTGATGGACGGCAACATGACGTCCGGTCAGGCTGGTTCTTTGTTGATGGGACTGCGTCAGAAAGGCGAAACAGCAGAAGAAATTCACGCCGCTGTGCGTGTCTGTTTAGAACGCGCTAAGCCGGTCGAGCCTATTGAAGGTGCAACTATCGACTTGGTTGGTACAGGCGGCGACGGTAAAAATTCATTTAACTGCTCTACTGCTACCGCTCTTACCCTTGCGGGAATGGGCTTCACAGTTACTAAGCACGGCAACCGCGCTGTTTCTTCTTCTTGTGGCAGCGCTGATGCTGTTGAAGGGCTGGGCTTGCCACTTCGATTGCTTCCAGAAGAAATTCCGGCTGAACTTGAAAAGCGCAGCTTCGCATTTTTGTTTGCACCGGATTATCATCCTGCGTTCAAGCACGTGATGCCGGTTCGTCAGGAACTTGGATACCGCACGCTCTTTAATCTTTTGGGGCCATTGCTTAACCCTGCCCGTCCAACACATATGCTTCTTGGCGTTGCTAAGCCTGAGTTTATGGAAATTATGGCGGAAGTATTATCACAGGCGGGAGTTGAACGTGCTGCGGTTGTGCATGGCGCGGGTGGATATGATGAATTGACCACAAGCGGCGTTGCAAAAGTAATTTTTGTTGAAAACGGCACCACTCGTCAGACGGAACTTGATCCTGCCGAATTTGGCTTTGAACCGTGTGCAGAAGAAGATCTGGCTGTTCAGGGCAAAGAGGAAGGCTTGGCTGTTCTGCGCGACTTACTAGAAGGAAAAGGCCCAAAAGCTATGCTTGATATGCTGGCATTGAATACGGGCATGGCATTGCACCTTATTACTAATGAACCACTTAAGACCTGTATGGAACGCGCAAGTGAAGCCGTTGCAGCAGGAGTCGGAAGGAAAGTCCTCCATGCTTAATAAGTTTCTTGCAGCGAAACATGATGAAATTGCGCGACTTGTTCAACAAAAAAAGAACGACACGCTGCCAACAGCCTACAAAGGTGAACGTATTCCGTTTGCTGCAACATTGTGTGCAAACAAAATGGCGTGCATTGCAGAATACAAACGTGCGTCACCATCGCGTGGCGATATTGCACCACATCTTTCTCCTGAAGATGTAGCGGAGCAATATGCAAAAGCAGGAGCAACAGCTCTTTCCGTGCTAACTGAAGAAAAATACTTTAAGGGTAAACTTGAATTCTTAGAGCGAATGCAGTTTGTAGGTTTACCAATGTTGCGCAAAGATTTTATTGTACACCCCTTGCAGGTAATTGAGACTGCTTCCACTCCTGCATCCGCTCAATTACTCATTGCACGCATGTTCAATTCACCATCAGAACTTATTGAATTGATTGAACTTGGCGAATCATTTGGAATTGAAAGTGTTGTAGAGGTGTTTAATCATGCGGATCTTGTTCTTGCAAGGCTTGCTAATGCTACAATAATTCAGGTAAACAATAGAAACCTAGCTACATTGGAAACTGACCTTGCAATATGCGAGAGAATGATTCCTCACCGCAGAACTGCCGAAGTATGGATCGCGGCCAGCGGTATTTCGTCACCCGAACAACGACGCCAAGTTGAAACGGCGGGATACGATGCGATGCTGGTCGGCACAGCGCTTATGCAGGGTGGAGACCCTCAGAAGGCGCTTAACCGGCTATTAGAATAACCTCAAGGAGAGCATTAATGGCGCACAAAGAATCCTTTGTGAAAGTATGTGGCATTACCACACAGCAAGATGCTGATTTATGCATCGAACTGGGTGCAGATTTAATCGGATTTATTTTCGATAAAAAGAGCCCCAGAGCTATGACAGTGGAAAAAGTCAAAGCCATTGAGACAGAAAACGTCATGCGTGTTGGTGTGTTTACGCACCAGACAGCAGACGAAGTGCGCCTGATAATGCAGCGCGCTAAACTGCACCTTGCTCAGCTTCATAATGATCAAGACACAGAGTTTGCAGCCAGAGTCGGCAAGCAAAAAGTGATGAAAGTGTTTTGGCCTGCCCGCTACGAAACGCGGGAAGATCTTGAGGCAGATATGAAACAGTTTATGGGTTGCTCCCGCTTTTTCCTTATGGACGCCGGTACATCCGGTGGCGGACACGGCAAAACACAAGACTGGAGTTTCCTTAACGGATTACGCGGTTACAAATCATGGTTTGTCGCAGGCGGTATTGGCCCCGACAACGTAAGAGAAGTGATCACAGGGTGCGCCCCCTGTGGCATCGATCTAAATTCAGGTGTAGAATCTGAACCGGGCAAAAAAGATCCGGAAAAACTGCGAATCGTTATGGAGGCGCTCATCGCCCCCATTTTACCATAAATTTTAGCAGCCTTTGGCGTAAGGCTGCATAAAGAGAGAATATCATGACTAGAGGATACTTCGGCAAGTTCGGTGGTCAATTTGTAGCGGAACTTCTCATTCCGCCCCTTAAAGAACTGGAACACGCATTGGAGCACATTGTGCCTTCCGAAGCGTTTCAGAAAGAATTTTCAGATTATCTCAAAAACTATGTAGGACGCGAAAGCCCCCTAACGCATTGTCCTACCATTTCAAAAGACCTTGGCTTCAACCTGTATCTTAAGCGTGAAGACTTAAACCATACAGGCTCACACAAAATCAACAACGTGCTTGGTCAGGCACTGCTTGCAAAGCATATGGGCAAAAAAGCTCTCCTTACCGAAACCGGAGCAGGTATGAATGGTGTTGCAACTGCAACCGCAGCCCGCGCTCTTGGTATGGATTGCATTGTCTTTATGGGCGCTGTTGATGTGGAAAGACAATTCCATAACGTGCGCCGCATGCAGTTGCTCGGCGCTAAAGTTGTCCCTGTTGAAGCAGGTTCAAAAACATTGAAAGACGCCATTAACGAGGCGCTTCGTTTCTGGATCAAAGAACAGGAAACCTACCATTACTGCTTCGGTACAGCTGCGGGACCACATCCGTTCCCAACACTGGTGCGCGAATTCCAGTCAGTTGTAGGTAAAGAAGCCCGCAAACAGATTCTTGAACGCACTGGCGAACTGCCACATTCCGTTATCGCCTGCGTTGGCGGTGGCTCGAATGCTATCGGCATCTTTTCAGGGTTCGTAGATGATACGGACGTTCAGCTTATCGGTGCAGAAGCTGCGGGAACTGGCGAAGAAGGCTGTACAAACTCAGCTCCGCTTTGTCTTGGGACCGATGGCATTTTGCACGGTCAACGAACCATGCTTTTGCAGGACGATGACGGCCAGATTCTCCCTTCACATTCCATTGCCGGTGGCCTCGACTATCCGGGTGTAGGACCAGAACACGCGCATCTGCAAGACTGCGGACGTGCAATCTACGCTAAGGTTTGCGACCATGAAGCACTTAATGCATTCAAAACGCTTACCCGTGCTGAAGGTATTATTCCTGCGCTGGAAAGTTCACATGCAGTTGCATATGTGCTTGAGAACAAAGAGAAGTTCCCGAAAGGCTGCAATGTTATTGTGAACCTTTCAGGACGTGGCGACAAAGACATGGATATCGTAGAACAATGCACCGAGCTGTTTGATTAAGGGGGCAGTCATGACATCACTTACACAACGCATCAATGCTGCGACTAAGGCAGGCCGTAAGGCAATCATTCCGTTTCTCACAGCCGGATTTCCAACAAAAAAAGATTTCTTCACGCACTTGAAAGAACTTGATTCCAACGGTGCAGATATTATCGAAATAGGCATTCCGTTCTCCGACCCTGCGGCTGATGGTCCTGTAGTTGAAGCAGCATCCATCAGAGCATTAGAGCAAGGCGTAACCTTACGTTGGATTATGAATGAACTCATCGAGCGCAAAGGCCAATATCAGGCAGAACTTGTGCTTATGGGATACATTAACCCATTCTTTAAATACGGCTTTAAAGAATTTGCAGCGGATGCAGCAAAAGCAGGCGTATCAGGCTTAATTGTTCCGGATCTCCCATTCGATGAAGATTCTGAATTCAAAACAATCCTCAAAGAAGAGGGAATTGCGCTTATTTCTCTTATCGGTCTGAACACGCCTAAAGCGCGTATGCAAATGTATGCACAGGAAGCAGAAGGCTACGTATATGTTGTTTCCTACATGGGAACCACAGGTGCAGCCGTTGCATTCCCACCAGAATTGAAAAAAACACTCAGCGATGCACGCGAAGTATTTGATATTCCTCTTGCCCTTGGCTTTGGTATCAAAGAACCGCAGCAGCTTGAGCCATTCGGTGATGCAATTGATGCAGTTGTTTTCGGTAGTGCTTTGATCAAAGATATTGAAGAAAAAGGTACTGCTGTTCCGTTTATGGAACGCTGGAAATAGACTTGTAAAATACAATAGTTACTATTAAGCTCTCGTATATACTGCGGGAGCTTTTTTCGTATTTTCTTCAAAAGCCCCGTCATCCGAGCACTATTCTGTAATGTTATCGCTGTTCAGACCGATATGACTTAAGTGTAAACGTTATCAACCACACAGCCATAATCATCCACTCCATGTTGTATCCTATTAGGGGGGACTTCCTAATGAATCTTAAAGCACGCATGCTTTTGTCATTCATCTCCATTTTCATGGTTATTGTCGCCATGTTTTCAAGCACATACTACGTGACAAACCAGCAAAAGAGTGATGGCCTCGTTATCAACCTTTCTGGAAGACAGCGCATGTTGAGCCAAAAAATTGCTAAAGAAACGCTCGTACTTTCCTTTACTAAAGATAAAGCCGCAGCCATCAAGCAATTGAAAAACACAGAAAAAGTTTTTGATAACACTCTGCGTGCGCTCATAAACTCCGGCAACGCTCCAACCACGCTCAATCCATCCGGGGCCAAGGCGTATCTTCCCGGTGCTACAGGCGTTGTTCGCGAACAGCTTCTCACAGTACAAACCCTTTGGACTGAATATAGAGAGCTCGTAAACTCTGCCCAAAAAGGCAACGAAAACGCCCTGCATTCCATCTCATCCAAAAGCATAAAAGTGCTGGCAGCCATGAACAAAGCCGTCGGTATGCTGCAAAAAGAAGCTGATCAGCGCGTAAGTACGCTGCTTACACTTCAGACAATGGCTATGCTCTTAGGTGCGGCTCTGCTTTGCTTCGTCATCATAAATTTACGCAGACATCTCTTCACACCGCTGGATGATATGCGAACCTTTGCAAATAAAGTCTCGGGGGGAGATTTACATGCAAAGATCAACGCAACATACCTGCATGAGTTTGAGAATCTCAAAAACGACACGGTAGCGATGGTAGCCACGCTGAACACGCTTATGAAGCAGGCAGATGATGCCAGTGCAGAAGCCAGACGCAACGCTCAGCGTACGGAAGAAGCTCTTGCAGTAGCGCAGGAAAAAGAACACCGCATTGCTGCTATTATCAAGACCATCCGTACCGTTGCAGAAAAAGCAAAAGATATTTCAACACGCGTATACGACTCCATCGGGAATCTTACGTCACAAGTAGATACCGTAAACGGTGGGGTAGATGTGCAGCGTGAACGTATGATCGAAACCGCCACAGCCATCACGCAAATGAACTCTACCGTTGTAGACGTTGCGCACAACGCATCCAACGCAGCCGAATTAGCAAACGACTCCAAAGAGCGTGCTGAAGAAGGTGCCGTGGGTGTTCGTCAGGCTGTTGGCTCAATCGAGATCATTCAGAACAGCATTCTTGAATTAAAAGAATCCATGCTACTGCTTGGAAATCAGACAGATTCAATTTCCCGCGTCATGGAAGTTATTAACGACATTGCAGACCAGACAAACCTTCTGGCATTAAACGCTGCCATCGAAGCAGCACGTGCCGGTGAAGCCGGTAAAGGTTTTGCCGTTGTGGCTGATGAAGTACGCAAGCTGGCTGAAAAAACCATGCTCGCCACTCGCGACGTAGGTCAGGCAGTGACGCAGATTCAAGCACAGGCGCACACCAACATTGAAGCCGTTGAAAGCACTGCAAGCGAGATCACTGCGTCTACAGAAGCCGCCAATGCTGCCGGTCAGTCTATGGCGAAAATTGTATCCATGACATATGATACAGCGCAGCAGATCACGTCCATCGCCACTGCATCTGAAGAACAAGCAACCGTATCAGAGCAAATCGAATACGCCGTGAATGCCGTAACAGGTGTTGCAGAAGAAACAGCAGACGGTATGGCGCGCGCATCAGGTGAACTCGCAGAAATCTCCGCGCTCACCGCGCAACTCGACAGTCTACTTACCGACATGAAGCTAGAAGCTGCACCGTCTGGGTCGAAGTAGGTAAAGCTTTTGCCTCCGGCAGGTCTGCGACGCTTTTTGCTGTGACCTTTTTTGTCTCCGACGGCTGGGGAAAACCTTGTTGCACTGTCCGCATCCGTAATCTCTCATTCTTCGAGAACGGCTAAGGCTCTGGAGAAAGGTTCTTCCCCAGACCCCTTTCCAAAGACTTTTATCTGCGAGGTTAGCCAGTTGCTTCCATAACCTTGCGGCTTATGCTCCATTACCTTTCCTGAAATGACAAAAGGGCAGTCCTACTTATGTAGGACTGCCCTTTTGTTTATTATTCAAGTCAGTAAAATCAAGCCGCGTGAGAAAATTATTTACGAAAATTCATCGCATAATAAAAAATTTTGATGGGGGTCTGGGGAAAACTTTTTTAAAAGTTTCAGCCCAGCCGCCGGAGGCAACAAACGTAGACAAAATAAAAAGCGTCGCAAACTCACCAAAGGCAAACACCCGTTTAATACTTAGACGGCGGTACCCCATAGGCTTTGCGGAAGGCATGAACAAAATGGCTCTGATCGTAGAAGCCTACGTTTGCGGCAACGCATGAAACGCGCTCACCTTTTCGCAATAAAGCGCAGGCATATTCAAGCCGTAACTGCTTTAACCAGTTGTAAGGCGTCACGCCTATGGTAGATTTAAACCGACGCAGGAATTGATAGCGATTCAAATTACATAATGATGCAAGCTGCTCTAGAGTAATTTTTTCGGATAAATTGTCGTGACAATACTCGCGAACTTCTTTCCAGTGAGGCTTCGCTAGGACACCTTCCGGCTCATCTGCTGAATGCACGGTAACGTGACGTAATAGACGCTTCACTAGGTCGAGCCACTGCTCTTCCACGAATAGGGAGGTTGCATCACCTCGTTGCAGGATCGTGTGCAGAGAATGGGCTCGGAGCCATAATGACTTATCGTCAAGAACGGTACTGCCAAACTCTATGCGGTGTGCAGAATCCATGGCATCCGCCATTTCTTCGGTAAAGATATTGGGCGGAATTCGGAAAGTCTTTAGCGTGTACTCACTGTTTTCATATCCGGAACCATCGTGCATTTCGTCAGGCGAAAGTATAGACAAAAGCCCCGGCCCAATGAGAGACGTTTTACCAAAAGCACTCTGCTGCTGCACTCCGTCTACAACCAGCCCGATATGATAGTCTAAGTGAAAATGACGATCAAAGCTGAACGTAGAAAAATGCCCATCGCTTAATACGAGTCCGGGCACATCGGGAGCGCGAAAATATTGAACAGTATTCTGCATCATGTTTGCTTACCTACTCACAACAAAGTGCCACTGTCAAAAAAGAATTTTTCCGGTAGGAAAACGCTCGCTATACGGCTTTATCATATCCAACAGCTTGATATACTGAGGATAAGAAATGCTGAATATCCTGTTCTGTTGTAGCAAACGAAGTAACAAAGCGCACTACGTTTGGTTCCCATCTATCATGGTAGAAGCGGAACCCCTGCGCCAACAATCTATCAATACAGGACTTAGGCATTTTACAGAAAATAATATTTGCCTGAGGCGAACCTATCAAAGAAATTTGGGGTAATCTTTCCAGTCCATTTTTAAGCATTGCTGCCATAGCGTTGGCCTGACGTGCATTCTTCAACCAGAGATCATCTTCAAGGTATCCCAGCATCTGTGCAGCCATAAAACGCATTTTTGAACCAAGGTGACCGGATCTTTTTCTACGGAAAGACATTTCCTGTGCGATTGTTTTGTCGAAAACAACAATCGCTTCTGCTGACATTGTGCCGTTTTTGGTTGCACCGAATGACAGAATATCGACGCCGCATTTCCATGTCATTTCAGCAGGAGAACAATTAAGCGCTACCAATGCATTGGCAAAACGCGCACCGTCCATGTGCATACGCAATCCGGAGTTTTTAGTAATTGCACCCAGTCTGCATATGTCATCAAGTGTGTAGATGGTTCCTGATTCCGTTGCCTGTGTAAGACTTACGGTTGTAGGCTGTGAGGAATGCATGTCGCCAAGTCGATGCTTTACGCCCCACTTCAGCGCCTCAGGATCAATCTTTGAATCTGCACCATCAAGAGTGAGTACTCGTGCTCCGGAGTTAAAGAATTCCGGTGCTCCGCACTCGTCGTGGTTGATATGTCCTTCATTGTGACACAATACTGCGCCCCACGGCGGGGTTAATGCACTCAACGATAAGCAGTTTGCCGCTGTGCCTGTTGTTACAAAAAAGACGCGTAAGTCTCTTTCGAAAACGTCGGACAACATTTTTTCTGCTTTATTTGAGCACTCGTCCCGTCCGTACGGATCTGCCTGTCCCACATTGCAGCGCGCCATCGCCTCTAAAACTTGTGGGGATACACCGGCAATATTATCGCTGGTAAAGGCAGTATTATATGTAGTCATGTAGGATTCTCCTCATGGTTCTCTGATAAATAAGAGTAAGAACATGAGTATGCAGAATAGTGTCAGTTCTGCATTGTAAAATATTGCAGTGCAACCCTACTCTTCAGTGATACCTACCCAACATATAATGAATTAGTATAAATTTTTCTTTCAAAATGTCTTACAAAACGAAAAAGAGCGGGTGAACACATGTTCTCCCGCTCTTTTCACCAAAACCATCTGCATGCTACAAGTCCCGAATAATCTTGTAGCGACAGAACCTAAGCTGCAACTATGAAGCTCCCATGAGCCTCATAACCTTAAAACTTAAGTGTGCCCTTAAAGGACGTAGCAAGTGATTCGCAATTATCAGCTACCAAAACAGTTGCGCCGGAAGCGATAATAAACTGCTCATCACCTGTAACTTCACCCAGACAACCATAGGCCTGTCCAGCAAAGATGTTTTCAAAAGCTTCTACTTTGTCTTCCGGTACTGATACTACCAGACGGGAAGCTGACTCAGAGTAAAGAACTTCTGTTGTATTCATTTCTTCAGTTACCGGCACAGCATCAAGGTTGATGAGTGCGCCAGTGCGGCCTGCAAGTGCCATCTCAGCGAGAGACACTCCAAGACCACCGTCAGAACAATCGTGACACGCGTTAATAACGCCTTCACCGATTGCTGTATGTACAGCACGGTAACGTGCCAGTGCGGATTCAGCATCTACTTTCGGACATGCAGCAGCGCTGATGCCAAGCTCTTCAGCAATTTCAGAACCGGCTAATTCGCGTGCAGTTGCGCCGAGAACATAGATTTTGTCACCGTCATTTTTAAAGTCAGACGTGGTTGTTTTATTCACATCTTTAATAACGCCCATGACAGAGAAGAGTACAGTCGGCGGAATGGAAATCTTTACACCGCCGCCAGTGTAATCGTTCTTCATTGAGTCTTTACCGGAGATGCAAGGTACGCCGTATGCGATACAGAAGTCTGCAAGTGCTTTGTTAGCACGAACAAGCTGTGCAAGCTTGTAGTGGCCATCCGGAGTCTTTTCAGACTGTACAGGATCGCACCAGCAGAAGTTATCGATACCGGACATAAAGTCTACGTCACCGCCGACTGCAACTGCGTTACGCACTGCTTCGTCAACAACGTTAGCCATCATCCAGTAGCTGTCGTAATCGCTTAAGGTAGGGTTAATACCGTGTGAAAGAACAAGGCCGCTTTCGGAGTCGAGGATAGGACGCACAACACCGGCATCGGAAGGACCATCACACTTAACGCCAACCATAGGCTTAATAACGCTGCCGCCTTTAACCTCGTGGTCGTACTGGCGAACAACATATTCTTTAGAACAAATATTCAAGCGTGCCAGCATGGATTTAAGCAAGTTACCCTGCTCTGCATCCGCTACGTTCACGTCTTCATCTTTATGTTCAGGGCGTTCCCACACAGCTTTAAGCTGCATCTGTGGAACACCGTCATGCAGAAATTCCATTTCAAGGAATGCAACCGGCTTATCACCGTATGTTACGTGGAAGTAGCCACTATCGGTGAATTCACCCATTGCAGAAGCTTCAACATCCATACGTACAGCAAGCGCCATGAACTCATCGATATGTTCAGAAGGGACAGCAAGTGTCATACGTTCCTGCGCTTCGGAGAGAAGAATCTCCCACGGACGCAGACCATCGTACTTCAACGGTGCTTTGGAAAGATCCAAGCGACAACCGTTGGTATCTTCTGCCATTTCGCCAACAGAGGAAGACAGACCGCCTGCACCGTTATCAGTGATAGCGTTGTATAAACCCATGTTACGAGCGCGCATAATAAAGTCGTATGCTTTACGCTGGGTAATAGGGTCACCAATCTGTACCGCTGTGGCTGGTGATTCTTCGTGCAATTCTTCAGAAGAGAAGGTTGCGCCGTGAATGCCGTCTTTACCGATGCGACCGCCGACCATAACAATGGTATCGCCGACTTTAGCAGCTTTTTCGTAACCCGGTTTACCGGCAACAATTTTAGGAATCATACCTACAGTGCCGCAATGAACAAGCGGTTTACCAAGGTAACGTTCTTCAAAAACAATTGAGCCGTTTACAGTAGGAACACCGGATTTGTTACCGCCATGTTCAACACCTTCGCGCACGCCTTCAAGCACACGACGAGGATGGAGAAGACGCGGAGGCAGTTCACCTTCGTGGAACGGAGAAGCGAAACAGAATACGTTTGTATTACAAACGAGATCTGCGCCAATGCCGGTTCCCATAGGGTCGCGGTTTACGCCCACAATACCGGTCAGTGCTCCACCATATGGGTCAAGCGCGGAAGGTGAGTTATGGGTTTCTACCTTAATACACACATCATGAGTTTCGTTGAAGTCGATAACACCAGCGTTATCCTTAAAAACAGAGCGGCAGAAGTCGTCTTCGCCTTTGTTTTTGCGGATAGTCTTGGTGGAACCCATTACGTATGTTTTGTAGAGACTATCAATAGTCTCCTGAGCACCGGTTTCTGTATCGGTGTACTCAATTTTAGAAGCGAAAATTTTGTGTTTGCAGTGCTCAGACCATGTCTGTGCTAGTACTTCTACTTCTGCATCGCTTGGTTCTGCACTTAATCCTGCTTTAATACGCTCAGTCACTACTTCAGAGCTGGTGTAGTAATCGCGGATGGTATGCAGTTCTTCCAAAGAAAGAGCCAGAGTATTTGCGCGAGAAAACGCCATCAACTCATCGTCTGTCATGGTGGAAAATGGCAGAGCCATTACTTCATCATTAGCCTGACCGGAAACCCGGGCAGCTACAGCAGCAAAACCAGGCTCTTTCTGCCAGTCTGCTTTGCATTTGTATTCAAAACGCTGAATCAGTTCGTTTGCTAAAACATCACGGCCGATAGATGCGATCTGCTCTTCCGTAAAGTCACCATAAATATGGAACTGGTCAGCAACATATACAGAAACCGCTTCGCGATCTGCAAGTTCCAGAACAATGGCAATTGTTTCCCGCGCTGTGCGGCCTTCGTTATCTGTTACACCCGGACGGAACCCAACTTCGAGTACCCAGTCTGCCTGACTGGCTACCGGAGAAAGCGCCGCGTCCTGAAGTACGGGATCATGCAGAGCAGCCTCACTTACAACTGTATTAAGCTGTTCTTCTGTCAGACCATCTACAGTAAACACCTTGACCTGACGAACGTCTTTTGCGTCAAATCCGAGAGCTTCCCTGATCTTGTTAGCAGTTTTGATACCCTGAGTATCAACAACACCTTCTCTAAGACCAGCTTCAATGCGCCGCAGCATGTATTTTCTCCTGATGCTTGCTGAAATTAACGGGCAGACTCCATAGTCTTCCCGCTGTATTTGGAAAGAATAAACACACCAACACAGTTTTATTCCGGCTGTGATGGCGGGGTATATACCTCATTTAAACACAAAGCCCAATACTGTCCGGTTGAGACAACTCGGTACAACCCAAGACAGTTTCTACGTACCTTTGACAGATCTTTGATAGCTGCGCGCAGCGAATCGTGGATGTGCCTCCGGCGGCGCTTGTCAGCGGGACTTTAAGAACCTTTTTTTAAAAAAGGTTCTTAAAAATCTCCAAAAAATTTTATCTGCGAAGTCTACGTGTTTTTAAACACCACCTCGCGGCTTATGTCTCACTACCTTTCAGCAACATTTTAAACTTAAACTTTTTAGTCCAACAAATCATGCGTACCCGTTACTAAAAGTCAGCCTAACAGGGGTCAAGGGGACACGTCCCCTTGCGGGGGTGTAGGGGGCGGGACTCGCCTACTCGCCGAAGGCAAAAGAAAAATTATTTTATCATAAAATTAAAAAGCCGCAGAGTCTCCCCCGCGGCCTTAATAATTATGCACTACGTGATTTAACGTAATCCAAAGTTTGCAGCAGTATCTTTCGTTCCGGACACGCTGGCAAAATTTCCAATGCCTGCTGTGCCTTGTCTAAATAAGAATCTGCAAGTTCGCGTGTGGCGTCATCTAAGCCGAGCTCGCGAATTTGTTTTGCAACAAAGCAAATTTCTTCTTCAGAGAAAGTTCCAGCTTCAAACTTGGTTACAAAATCGCTTCGTTCTGCACCTTCAAGGGTATTAAGGTACATAAGCAACGGTGGGGTTAGCTTACCTTCACGAAGGTCGCCCGCCACCGGTTTACCGATTGATTTAGTAGAAACAGCAAAGTCCAGAGCGTCATCAACAATCTGGAACGCAATGCCGAGGTTCATACCAAAATCAGATGCCGCAGCTATCTGCTCATCAGAACCGCCTGCTTTAATAGCACCCATAATACATGATGCCTGTAGCAGGAATGCAGTTTTCCCTTTGATAATATCGATGTAGGTTTGCTGCGAATGGTTAGTAGAATGAAGATATTCAATCTCTTCAATCTCACCTGTCGCAGTTTCTACGATTGCTTCTGCAATGCACTGTGTGAGGCGCGAGTCGTTATAACGCGCAACCACAAGGTTTGCTTGCGCAAGAAGTACGTCGCCTGCAAGCACGGTTTTGGTATTACCAAATTGCGTATGCGCAGCAGGTTTTCCACGGCGCAGTTCAGCATCGTCGATAATATCGTCGTGCATTAATGTTGCAGAATGAAGCAGCTCTACAGAACAGGCAAGCGGGTAGATGTCATCATCAGTATACCCGAGAGTTGCAGCAGTAAGCAGAGTAAGCAAAGGGCGCAGCCTTTTTCCACCGGCAGTAAGCACATGGGAAACAACAGGCTGAACTAATGCGTTAAGCTGAGCAGTTTCTGCCGCCAACGTCGCATTAATTTGCGGTTGTTTTAACGTAAGGTACTCTAAGAGTTCTTGCATAGAAAAGCTTCCATCGAAAAAACGTGAATCCAACATCTTAGAAGTCATTGTAAAAAAAGTGCCCGTACTTAGGCACTCAGTTTTTCAATACCTTCTAAACAAAAAGCTCTCTGGCGTGTCTACCAAGAGCTTGAAGCGCATCGTCCAGCTTCCAGTGCTCCGGTTTGCGAGACCCGACCAGATTAGAAACGGTGCGAAGTTCAAGAAAAGGGATTCCGGCCTGAAGACAAGCGAGCGCAAGGGAGAACCCTTCCATATTTTCTGTAAGCGGTTTATACCGCTCCATAAGCATACGGGCGCGTTCTTCTGTTCCGGTAACGCCGGATACTGTCATGCTTGTGCCTGAGAGTAAATCCTTAGGAGGCGATAAATTGAGCATCCGGAAACCTTTTTCCGAATCAAGCTCTATTCTATCCCACACCGAATACCGGCCATCTACTCCACTATATTCCCATACAGGAAATTTAATGCCCTCCGGATCAACACCGTCTGCTGTACGCAGACCGTATTCCGGCCAAACTTCCGAATCGGCAGCGACTATGCTGCCTAACGGAGCTTGCTCTAAATCAAAACTTCCTGCAACCCCGAGGTTTAGGACACCAGAAATACCCTTGCACTCACCGAGAATTCTGCCAATGCTCAGTGCAGCATTAACAGGCCCGACTCCCGTGATAGCAAGTAGACAATGGTGATTATTAACAGGCGATTCACAACATCCCCCCATACCGGGGAGCTTGCATCCAATCCGTCCTCGCCTGTTAAACCCTAGCAGAACAGCTTTCATTTCAGTCTGAGTTGCTGTTGCGATAACCAGTGTCATTTAATTTTTTCCAAAGTAAAGTTAACAAGCGTTCCGCCCAACGAAAGCTCAGCAACTATGCTGGCATCGCGCAGTCTCGCGATACGTTCAAGACGTCTGCGATCTTCTTCTGCGGCGGCAACTATAAGCTGTGTTCCTTTTTCCATTTTTTTCAGAAGCGAACTCGCTTCGAAATACCCAGTTCAACAATCTTTTCTACAATCTACGCGCAAAGGTCCAGCCATCGTCACATTCTCCAAAGTTCTAATCCTGCTGCCTCCATCACAGCAGGCTCGAAAAAGCCTTTCACATCTAACACTAAAGTATTTCCGGTATCTCGGAACCACTTGAGCAACTGTTTTGGCTGAATAAAAGAATACTCTTCGTGCGGTACTGCTAAAACTATAGCATCCAACTGCTGAAAATCTTTCAGGTAGTTCAGCGAAATTTCATATTCACGAATAGCCTGTTCATTGTCAGCAATAGGATCATGCACGAGTGCTTCAATGCCGTACTCTTTTAATTCTCTGATAATATCAATTACGCGGGTGTTGCGGATATCCGGCACATTCTCTTTGTACGTAAACCCTAAAATCCCGACTTTTGCATCACGAACTGAAACACCTCGACGGATAAGTTCCTTAACGCAGGACTCAGCAACAAATTTGCCCATCGAATCGTTAATTCGTCTACCGGCAAGAATAACCTGCGGATGATATCCTAACGATTCTGCCTTAAAAGTCAGATAATACGGGTCTACCCCTATGCAGTGCCCGCCAACAAGCCCCGGCGTAAATGGCAGAAAATTCCATTTTGTTCCAGCTGCTTCAAGCACTTCGCCTGTATCAATCCCAAGTGAGTTAAAGATAATCGCCAGTTCGTTCATTAAAGCTATGTTCAAATCACGTTGTGTGTTTTCAATAACTTTTGCAGCTTCGGCAACCATTATAGAACTGGTAGCATGCACCCCTGCAGGAATAATCCTGCCATACAGCCCTGCCAACAAAGCTGTTGTCATGTCGTCAGAACCAGCAATAATTTTGACGACATTTTCAATGGTATGCACTTTATCTCCGGGATTAATGCGCTCCGGCGAATAACCGACTGTAAAGTCTCTGCCAAACCGCATTCCGGATACATTTTCGAGCACAGGAACACACTTCTCTTCAGTGGCTCCCGGCCATACCGTTGACTCATAGACTACAACAGAATCGCGCTGCATGAAGGAAGCAACGGTTCGAGTAGCCATAAGTAACGGAATTAAGTCCGGTGTGTGATGTGCATCGATAGGCGTCGGTACCGCTATTATGTGCACACCAGCTTTTTCTAAAAGCTGCGGATCAGCAGTAAAATACGCAGTACTATTACTGAGAGCTTCTTGGGAGACCTCACCGGTTCGATCTTTACCACGGCGCAGCTCATCTATTCGCTGCGCATGCTGATCGTACCCGATAACAGAAAAATGTTTCGCCAAAGAAATAGCAAGCGGTAAACCGACATATCCAAGACCGATAACGGCAATAGGGACATCTCCAGACACAATTCGTTCAAAAGATACCATGTCTTCTCCTCGTTACCTGCTGGACTTAATGGCCTGTGTATGAAAAAACAGGCTCCATGCAGATAGATTGGAATTTACTACTTACAGCGCTGGGGCTTGCATTCGTTCTCGAAGGTCTTCCATACGTCCTTTTTGCGGACAAACTCCCTAAATACTTGCGTGAAATAGCAGAACGAGGCCCTAACGCATTGCGTTACATGGGCTTAACCGCAATGTCTGCCGGTGTTCTGCTCGTTTGGCTTATGCGCCATTAAACGCACCGTATTTCTACGCTACGCCTCCCCCGTCATTCGATAACGGGGCATTTCCTGTTGCAAACAAATTGCGACAGGCTCTCTCACATCCTCGGGTTTCTACTCGGCTTTCTTTTGTGCAACGTGCAAGTACACAATGCCCGATGTCATCGGCTTGTAGTACACACGGTCAAAACCGGCTTCCACCATTTCCGTGCTCAGTTCAGCAGCAGTCGGAAACGCCATGATGGTATCAGCAAGATACTGGTATGCACTGGCATCACCAGAAAAAACTTTACCGATCATAGGAAGAATTTTTTTCAGGTACAAATTATAAAAGCCCTTCCAAACAGGGTTCTTCCCAGTACCAAATTCAAGAATACACAATCTCCCACCAGGCACAAGTACTCGATTAAGTTCCTTAAATGCTTGTTCGCGTGGAATGATATTGCGAATTCCGAAAGAAATTGTTGCGCAATCTACACTGTGGTCCGGTAAAGGCAGGGTTCTGCCATCGGCATGCACAGGGAAGATACGTCTGTTACGTCCCTTAGTAAGCTTCTTGCGACCAGTGGTCAGCATCGGACGGCAATAATCCAATGCAGCAACTTTTGTCTGCGGATGCTGACGGACTATTTCTAAAGATACGTCCATAGTACCAGCGGCAAGGTCAAGCATCAGACCGGTTTTTCCCGGCACTGTTGCTTTCACAAGCTGCTGTCGCCAGTAATAATCCATTCCGCCACTAAGCAGATGATTTAAGAAGTCGTACCAGCGGGCAATACGGCTAAACATGCCAGAAACTTCATTGGCATGTTCATTTGGTGAACATTGCATGTACTACAAAGCCTACTCTTCGGTTTCCGATTCGTCTTCACAAACAGTAGAAGAAACAACTTCAAATACCGCAGGAAACACTTCGCTGATATTAGAAGGTGAAACGCGGCCTGTCTCAATAAACTTTACCACAATTTCTTTAGTAACCTGTATTGCTTCTTTTTTTGCCTTATCCATATTCCACCTCTAGGCACTGCAGGACGCGCCCGCAACGTATATGTGATGAAAAACCCCCGCCCGTGGGGGAATGGTTTCAACCTACATAGATAAAAACCGGGCGGGGTCAAAAAGGAAGAAACATGTTAAGCCACTCCCTTTTTCTCAATAAGCCGTATACCACTAACATTTTAGAGAGTCGAGCATGCACTGGTGCACTTATCCTGTTTTTCCGCTGCAAATCCTATATCTTAATTAGAAGTAAACAGAGTAAATAAACTATAAGGTACATAAAAAGCTTGATTTCTTATCAGTAATACCTACTGTTAAGTTAACAAATGATTCGGAGGCGCATATGCCAAGATTTCGTGCTTTAAAAACAGAACTACGTTCGATGCTTGAACAACCAGCATGGGAAGACTCCCTGCAGCACATAATATCCATACCTTCCACACAAACTGTGGGTCCGCTCATGTCATTCTTCCTTTTTGGTGGAGAAATGAAATGGCGAGCAATTACCACATTTGGGTTGGTGATGGGAAAACTTGCAACAGAGGATATTGAACAGGCGCGCATTACAATGCGTCGACTACTCTGGCATATGAACGAAGAGTCAGGAAATGTGGGTTGGGGTATTCCCGAAGCGATGGCAGAGTCGATGATCAACAGTAAAATTCTGGCAAATGAGTACAATCGAATGTTGCATTCATATGTTCGAGAAACATCTGACGATGACAATTATCTCGATCACCCACCGCTCCGTAGAGGGGTTTACTGGGGACTTGGAAGAATGGCGAAGAAATATCCAGAACTCATGCTACCGTCCGTCAGAGCGTTATCATGGGGCTTACAGGACGAGGACAACGAAGGACGGGGACTTTCAGCGTGGGCTCTTGGTTTCATAGGCACAGAAGCAAATATTCCAGCACTTGAAAGTCTTCTTAATGATGCTTGCCCCGTAGACCTTTACTGTGACCGCAGAATCCATTGCACCACAGTCTCCCAGCTCGCACAACAAGCAATAGATAAAATAAAAGAACACGAGAACGATAATTAAAAACAAAAAAAAGGTGGAGTTGCTCACTCCACCTTTTTTACGTCAAAAATAGCTAATTCAATTTTTTATCTTTATTAAAGATACCTTCCAGCATCAGCGCAAGTGCGCCGTCACCCGTTACGTTACATGCAGTACCAAAACTATCCTGCAACGCAAAGATTGCCAGCAGTAACGCAACGCCTGCAGGATCGAAATGCAGAACACCCACAACAATACCCAGAGACGCCATTACTGTACCGCCAGGAACACCCGGTGCACCAATCGCAAAAATTCCGAACAATGCGATAAACAATGCCATTGTAGCTACAGAAGGTAGAGTTCCGTAGAGCATCATGGAAATTGTCATAGCAAAGAAAGTTTCTGTCAAAACAGAACCACACAAGTGAACAGTTGCGCCGAGTGGAACCATGAATTCTACAACACTTTTGGAAAGCACTTTTGACTTTGCAGCACATTCCAAGGAAACAGGCAAAGTAGCAGCACTGGACATGGTACCAACAGCAGTTAAGTACGCTGAAGGATAATGGCGGATTACTTCAATCGGGTTACGCTTAGAGATAACCGCAGCAATTGTATAAAGCACAGTCAGCCAAATGAAGTGACCAAGAATTACAATCACAACAACTTTCAAGAATACAGGCAGCTGTTTCGTGAGTGTACCTTCGTATGCAAGACCTGCGAAGGTAGTAGCAATAAAGAAAGGAAGAATCGGAATGATAATGCGGCTAACGACCTGCATCATGATTCTTTCAAAATCACTGAAGATACGCTCAAAAGATTCAGCTTTAGTCCAAACAGTCGCTAGACCAAAAACAAGAGCAGTAATGAGAGCAGTCATTACTGACATCACTGGCGGAATATTCAGCTGAAAAAGAACTTCCGGCAGTTCGTGAAGTGCATCAACTTTAGTTGCAATAGAAAGATGCGGAATAATAATGTAGCCAGCAGCAGCAGCCATTGTAGCAGCACCAGCAGCAGACAGGTACGCAAAGCCTACACCTGTGAACAACATAGAACTAGCATTTTTACCAAGACGAACAATCGCTGGTGCAATAAATGCGATAATAACAAGCGGAACAGAGTAGAAAATAAACTGCCCAAGCACATACTTCAAACTTACAACCACTTCCATCACACCAGTGCCTGCAGTAAGACCAACAACAACACCAACTGCAATACCGAGCAACAATTGCAAGATTAAGCCAAATTCTCCAAATCGTTTAAAGAACGACATGATCACTCCTCCAGTGAGCTAATGGGGATTAATTCAACATGAGGCCAAAGCACGAGGAAAAGATTGGTTCGTTACAACAGCGAAATCAACAATCACACCTCAAGAACATTCGCAACGTATGTTCAAACAGCAACGCAATGGCCTATCTCCAACACAGTAGTAAGTACATACTGCGCATTTGCTTACGAGGGCGGTCTAATTGAGTCAATCTCTTTCTATAACCATTACTATTTTCAATCGATTTTTTAAATTCCATTGAGAAGAACTTGCTTCTACTTTTAGGAGAATTTAAGCTCAAAAATTAACTGACGGGTTATGAGATCGTGAGTTTTTCATTTTCGTTTCTAACTATAAGTATGGAAAGTTAAAAATCAGTAGTGCCAAAACAAGAAACAATCTTGCTATGTGAAAACAGCAAAACCGCCTGTCGAGCGCGGTAGTGATATCAAGGATGTCTTATACAAAAGATTTCTGCTCCTTCAGCCAAGCGGAAAAAAGAAAAATGACCATCACACAACCTCTCCCCTCCCGACAACAACGAGGAATAAAGCGACCATCACTGACCGCAAACTTACTTCTACCACTCCTCCTTACTTTTCGTTTCCGAGATTCTTCACGGCATTGTTTTTAGTGCGCAGTACACCTCTGAAAAAAATGCTGCCCCATCGTAATCATTCACAACAGATCTTCATAATTGGACGAACTCCCTCTCATTTATACCTTTGGGTTGGAGTCATTATTCTCGGCATTGTTTTTCGTACCTAATCAAGCAAAGCGAGCTTCTTTTGTGTCACCGCGGGTATTCCAAGAGTCATGACGGAAAAAGGTACCGGTGGAAGCATCAAGTGATGCATTCGGGAAATAGAGAGGTACCAGTAGGCGTTAACTAAAAAGAGCTAAAAATGGCTTATTCTATCTGGAGGTTCAGATCCCTAGTTAAAAGAAACATCCTACCATTCCTGATGAAACCCACCGCTATTACTCTCCCGAATATTGCGTTTCTGAGGTTATTCACGGCATTGTTTTTAGTATTCAGTACATCACTGAGGAAAATGCTGTGCCACCATGATCATTCCGTGAATGATTTCAGAAAGAAGATGCATGGGATCATAGGCAAAGCGCAGAGGGAATGGAAAGGGAGATCTGCGCTATAATGTAGTCAATTGTGGACATAAATAATATTAGCATGTTAACAACAAAGACAGGGAGGAATGCATGCGACCAAAAGCTTTTTCATATCTTAGAATGTCCACAGAAGAGCAACTGAAAGGCGATAGTTTACGACGTCAGAAAACAGCATCAGCAGCCTATGCAGAAGAGCATAATTTGGAGCTGGTTGATTCGCTAGAAGATATAGGCGTTTCAGCTTTCAAAGGCAAAAATCGGAAATCTGGTGCATTAAAAGTATTTTTGGATCTAGTTGAAGAAGGAAAGATTCCTAGCGGATCATTTCTACTCGTCGAAAGCCTTGATCGTCTTTCTCGTGAACGTGTTACAGAGCCTTTAGGGCTTCTCTTACAGCTAATCAGTAATGAGATCACTGTTGTCACTTTATCTGATGGTAAGAAATACCATGATGAAGTTGAACCAATGGATTTAATGTACAGCTTGATAATCATGATGCGTGCTCATGAAGAAAGCGAAATGAAGAGCTTTCGAGTTCGAGAAGCATGGAAAAATAAGCGTACCAATATGCTTAAAAAGCCAATGACAGCAACTTGTCCTGGTTGGCTTCAATTAAATAAAAAAAAGAACCAGTTCGAACCAATTGCTGAACGTGTTGAAGTTGTGCGTCGGATCTTTGAAATGACCCTAAAAGGTATGGGTAGAAATGTAATAGCTCGTACCTTGAACGAAGAAGATGTACCAACTTTTTCTAAACGCGGAAAAGGTTGGTACGGTGCGACTGTCCAAAAAATCCGGCATAATATAGCTGTGATGGGGTACTACCCTGTAGGGGGCAACAGGTTGGTAGGTGGAATTCCAGATGAAAGTACTAAAGGTTATTATCCGCAGATAATAGCTGAAGACATTTTTTATCAAGCTCAAGCATCGGTCAAAGGAAGAGGAAGAAAGGCGGGCAATAAAGGAAAATATTTTGCAAACCTATTTCAAGGGCTAGCATTTTGTTCTGAATGTGGCGCACCAATGCGAATGCTTAGTAAAGGGCACCATAAGGCAAAAGTATACTTATGCTCTTCTGTCCATATGGGGAAAGAATGTGACCACCGGGTACGTCACAAAGCAGCTTTTATAGAAAGAAAATTTTTTAACGCCAGTATTCCTATTAACTACGACTTTTTTGACGACAAGCCCTCTCGCAAAGAATTAGCTCAAGGTAAGCGTGATAGACTTGAACATGCGATTAAAACTAATGAACATAAAATTGATGAAATTTTAGAATTAAACTTATCTCAAGTAGAAACAGTAAAGGCAAAAATTCAGTCTTTGAATGATGACATACAAAGGATGAAAATCGAATTAGTGGAAGCTAAAAAGGATCTTCAAAAAAGTGATCGATCTCCGCTTGAAGCCTTTAATGTTACGCAAGAATTGTCAAAAAAACTTGAAGCCGTAAAAGATGATAAAACTGAGACATATGCTATTCGTGCCTCTATTAACCAGCAGTTACATCAATCAATTAAGAAAATTGTGTTTTATCCAAGTCGTAATGTTAGGGCTTATATTTCAGACACCGCTTACATTCTCTTCAAATATCAAAGAGGGCATTTAATGGAAGGGGTTTATATCTTTAAGTGAATTAAAAAAATGCTTTTGTAGCTCCTACAAAAGCATTTTTTACACCTGCGTGAAAGGCAGATAACAACGCAACCAACCGGACGCTTATATCAATATTTTCAACAAAAAAGTGTAATTAGATTGTTTTTACAGCTATTGTATTTAGTTCTATTTACCCGATTATTACCCGCACAGATATAAAATTCTCCGGGACTTCCGCCCTAAGGATCAATATCAAAAATAAAAATACGGAAGAATGCTTATGTTGCATGCATACGTTATTAGGGTAATGCCCCCCTACAGTACGTCCTTTACGCATATTCTTCTGGTACAACTGCCAAAGTCTATCGACTAGAAATCTTGAACTGAGATGGCAACATCCAGACCACCGTCATGGTCTGTTTCTTCAACAGGAGTGTCAGCTGAAGGCTCTAGTAGCTCATGACCTCCAGACAAACTGTCCATTGAATCTTCCAACTCATGAGAGTCCAACATGTCTACATCGTTGCTCGCTTCAGAGAACAACAATGCTTGGTCAATGATCTGTGCAGCAGCGAATTCGTCCTGCGATATGCTTTGAGCTTGAATTCCAAGGGACTCCACATACCCCATAGCCTGATCAGAAACACCTAAATCGAGTCCTCCAGACTCACCAGTCCCGGCAAGCATACTCGCATAATCTGCACTTGCCGCTGTTGCTAACACAACAGACGGTGCAATCGTAATACCCATAGCCTCACTAAACGAAGCAGTATTACCCTCCTGAGTAACATCCACGGTCACATCGAGGGTAAACGAACCGCTGTATTCATCATCCAAAGTAATCTGCACATCATTGGCCTGATCTTCTGAGAGTGTCCATGAGTCGTCCGCATTTTTAACTCCTGTTGAGAGCATAGCACCATCTGGTACATCTTCAATGTTGACGCTAAGACTTTCTCCAGAAGCTCCGGCCTCCACATCTATATTTAAATCCAAAGGCAGCCCTTGAATCCCTGCAAGATCCTCTACATCAAAGATCGGCGTATCTGGCACCCCTTGTACAGTCACAGTCAATGTGTCCGTGGTCTCTGTAGTACTTTCCCCATCAATGCTGACTGCCTTAACTACCAGTTCAAAATCGTTGGCATCATTCTCTGCTGGGGTAATAGTGAGATCTTGTAATTGATCCGCGCTCAAAGTCCATGAGCCATCATCATTATCTATTCCTGCGGAGAGTTCTGCACCTTCCGGCACGCCTTCGATAACCACAGAAAGTATTTCTGAGCTATCTGTGAGGGCTGCATCAATAGCCAAGGCAATTGCAGAATCCTCATTACCAGCAGCATGTTGCACGGTAAGTGTTGGCGCGTCCGCAACTCCAGCTACAGAAACATTCAAGGTCTGGCTAATGCTCGCATCGCTAGTGCCATCCACACTGATGGCTGTGACCGTAAGCGCAATATTGCCACTCATATCTTTAGCAGGAGTGATAGTCAGATCTGCAAGCTGGTCAGAGGATAATGTCCACGAGTGGTCACCATTGTAGGTTCCTGCGGAGAGCATTGCACCATCCGGTACGCCTTCGATAACCACAGTAAGTACTTCCGAGTTGTCAGTAAGGGCTGCGTCAATATCCAAAACAATTGCAGACTCTTCATTACCAACAGCATTTTGCACGGTAAGTGATGGCGCGTCCGCAACTCCAGCTACAGAAACATTCAAGGTCTGGCTAATGCTCGTATCGCTAGTGCCATCCACACTGATGGCTATGACCGTAAGCGCAATATCGCCACTCATCTCTTTAGCAGGAGTGATAGTCAGACCTGCAAGCTGGTCGGAGGACAATGTCCACGAGTGATTACCATTGTAGGTTCCTGCGGAGAGTTCTGCACCTTCCGGCACGCCTTCGATAACCACAGAAAGTATTTCTGAGCTATCTGTGAGGGCTGCATCAATAGCCAAGGCAATTGCAGAATCCTCATTACCAGCAGCATGTTGCACGGTAAGTGTTGGCGCGTCCGCAACTCCAGCTACAAAAACATTCAAGGTCTGGCTAATGCTCGCATCGCTAGTGCCATCCACACTGATGGCTGTGACCGTAAGCGCAATATTGCCACTCATATCTTTAGCAGGAGTGATAGTCAGATCTGCAAGCTGGTCAGAGGATAATGTCCACGAGTGGTCACCATTGTAGGTTCCTGCGGAGAGCATTGCACCATCCGGTACGCCTTCGATAACCACAGTAAGTACTTCCGAGTTGTCAGTAAGGGCTGCATCAATATCCAATGCAATTGCTGAATCCTCATTTCCAGAAGCATCTTGCACCGCCAGCGTTGGTGCGTCCGCAACTCCAGCCACAGAAACATTTAGAGTCTGGGTAACGCTCGCCTCGGTAATATTATCCTCACTTATCCCATCCACACTGGTGGCGGTCACAGTAAGTGTAATATCACCACTCATGTTTCCAGCAGGAGTGATTGTCAAATCAGCAAGCTGTGCGGGTAAAAGAGTCCACAAGCCATCGCCGTTGTTCGTACCTGCGGAGAGTATTGCACCGTCCGGTACGCCTTCGACGACCACGGTAAGTACTTCCGAGTTGTCAGTGAGGGAGGCATCAATATCCAAAGCAATAGCAGAATCTTCACTACCAGTTACATCATGCACAGAAAGCACAGGGGCATCCGCAACAGCATTTACCGTGACCGTCACGTCGATACCTCTAGACGAAGTATCACCGTCTGCCTCTACGGTCATAATTTCGGCATGAATATCGATATCGTCAGAATAATGCTCAGGTGGAGTAATATGTAAAGTATCCAGTGCGTCTCCGGGCACAGCCCAAGAACCATCCGTCTGTAGAGCACCAGCGGAAAGCTGCGAACCTTCAGGAATTCCGGTCAAAATAGCAGTAACACTTTCAGAACCGTCTGTATCAACAAGTACGTAATCAAGTTTTATTGCAATAGCCGTATCTTCATCCCCTGTTGAGTCCTGTCCATCCACAGGGGCGGCATCTGCCACTCCCTGTACCGTAACAGTAAATCCTTGCGAGGTTGTCATGGTCTGCCCAGAAGACAGATCAAGGGTATGGGCATTGAGTGTCATACCAAATTGACCAGATGCATCAGGAGGGGCTGTGAACGTCAAATTATTTAATTGCCCCGCAGTGAAGGTCCACGAACCGTCACCATTGTTACTGCCTGCTGAAAAAAGTGCATCTTTCGGAACATTGGAAATGGTAACAGCGATGACTTCAGAACCATCCGAATCTATGAGGGCTGCGTTCAAATCCAGTGAAACTGCAGCATCTTCGAATCCTACAACATTCCCAGTACTAAGTGCACCTGGATCAATCATAGAATCGATGTGAACACCAGCACCATTAATAAAGGTTGCCTGTGAGCCATCAACCTCCTCTACCACCGTTTCAACATTGAAGGAGAAATTGCCGTGTGCATTGGCAGGGGGGACAAACTGCACACTGCCTACATTAGCGGGATCAACTTCATACCGTCCGCCACCAAGATCTAAAGCTCCAACAATAGAAGCTCCTGCGGGTACCCCACTAATAATCACAGAGACAATACTCTCTGAGCCGTCAGCATCAGTGGGCTGCACATTCAAGTTAATGTCTAGTGGCGTATCCTCTATCCCATTGGTATTACCAAGACTCACACGCGGTGCATCCACCACTGGGTCTATTGTCGCGACAACATTAGTGTCGCTTGTTTGCGATGTCCCTGCTGGTGTGGTTTGCGCAACAGCTACTGTAAAATTTAATGTTCCAGAGAAATCATCAGGTGGGGTAATAGTAAGATTTTCCAGAGTTTCAGAATCGCCCCCGGCAATAACCCAGGTTTGATTGACTGGATTATAAAATCCACCATTTACTACCGTGCCTTCAGGCAAGTCACTGATGATAATTCCGGTCTGTGATGCATTGTCAGCGAAATCAGCATCAATAGTCACAGCAAAGGATGTATCTTCTGTACCGTCCGGAGGGGTTACGGAAACAATTGGCACCACGCTGCTACCATCGCCTCCGGTATTACCTCCGTCACCACCACTAGCGTCAGGCTCAATGGTAAGGGTAAACGTCGCGTTACTAAAGGCGGAATCGTTGTTTTCCCCTTCAGTGGCAATAGCATTTACTGTCACATCAAGAGAGAGTGTTTCACTTATGTTACCTGAAGAAAAGGTAAGGCTGCCAAGCTGATCGCCAGAAACAAGGAAAGAACCATCTCCAAGATTGATTCCCGCAGAAGGGGTTACATTGGTGCCATTAAAACCGGAAATAATAAAATTCAAACTTTCAGAGCCATCAGTGTCTGTGAGTTCGGCAGTAATGGCAGACATAATATCATTACCCTCTACTCCTGAAATATTTTCAGCAGCAACCGAAGGCGTATCCGCGTCCGCGTGCACGTGCACGCGCAATAATCCTTCCGTAATTTCTGTATTTCCGCCAGTGTCTTCAATCATTGCCCTAACTGTAAGGCTAAAATCAGTATCTGAATTCTCCGGTGGTGTTACTGTCAATCCGTCAAATTGCTCAGGTGTAAGACGGAAAACCCCGTCCGGACCTTCTATCCCAGCAGAAAGCGATGCTCCTTCAGGAAGGCCAGAAACCTCCACCCACTTGGTGCTTTCTGAAAGGTCAGCATCGTTAAGACCTGGATCAACATGCAAACTGATAGCAGAATCCTCATTACCGGATGCACTACCATAGGAGCCAGTACCATCAAAACTGCCGCGATCCGGTGCATCTACAACGCTATCCACGACAATTGGCAAAGTATAGTCCACACTGGTCTGATGCCCATCAGCCTCTTGCACTACAACCGTTATGTCCAAGTTGAAGGAACCTGAGAAATCTTCCGGTGGTGTGATGGTGAGGTCTGACATATCATCCTCTCCCACAGACCAACGGCCGTTTCCGATATACACACCATCACTCAGTTCGGCACCTGGCGGTACACCTGTAATGACATAACTAAGACTTTCTGACCCATCCACATCTACAGATTTTGCATTAAAATTCAAAGCAATAGCCGAGTCTTCACTACCTTGTGCTGTTCCCACATGCACTTCAGGCGTATCAGCTACGCCACGCAAAGAAACCTCTATTGTCTGAGGATCTGAATAGGCCTGATCACCGTCTTCCTCAATAGAAAGAGAACGGACTGTCAGGGTAAAGTCATCACTGGAGTCTTTAGGAGGTATAATGTTCAAGTCTTCGAGAGCACCTGCGGCAACCCTCCACTTTCCTTCAGCAATCTCCATCCCAGCGGTGAGACTGGCCCCCTCCGGAACACCGGCAAATTCCACAAAGAGAGATTCCGAGCCGTCCGTATCATTCAAAGAAGCACGAACCGTCAGCGGCACGCCTATATCTTCACTTCCGATGGTGTCCATTGTCGCAAGATTGGTGGCATCTGCCACACCTGTGACATGTACATTGACGTCAACACTGACAGACGCCTTATCGTCATTAGAAGCCTCTGTACTAGTAGCAGTCATACTCAGTGCAATGTCACCTGAAAAGTTCTCCGGTGGCGTCAATTCTAGCGTAGCAAGATCTTCCGGTGCCACAGACCATGTACCATCCCCGTTGTCTGTGCCTTCGGACAAGGTAGCCCCTTTAGGTACGCCAGAAATCTGCACACTTAAAGATTCCGAGCCGTCCAAATCAGTAAGTACAGCACTGAAGTCTAGCTGAACAGGAGTATCTTCATTAGTCGCTACATCGTTTCCGGAAATCACAGGTTCATCGGCGTCAGCAGTGAATGTAGCTTTAAATCCTCGAGTACGCGTAGCCGTACTGTTGTTTTCCGGTTCCACGGTCGTCACCGTAAAATTCAGACTGACTATGCCGGAATAGTTTTCCGGCGCTTGAAGCGATAGACTATCAAGGCTATCGGCAGGAACACTCCACACTCCACTCCCTTGATCAGTCCCGCCAATAATGGTGAATCCTTCAGGAACACCAGAAATAGTTGTGCTCTGAATGTTTTCAGAGGCATCCCGCACCCACGTATCTAACGTCAAGCCAAGGGCATTATCCTCAACAGTCGTAACATCCTGAACACGTATACCTGCGACGTCAGCTACAGCATCAACACCAACAGTAAACGAAGAAGAAACCGATTCGGTATCACCATCATTTTCCGTAGAAACTGCGATTACTGAGAGATCAAAGCTCCCGCTATAATTTCGTGGCGGTCTTACATGCAATTTCGAAATATCTGTAGCATCCACCTCCCATGAACCGTCAGACTGTCGTGCCCCCACGTTCAACCACGCTCCAGAAGGTAGGCCATCAATGACAAGGTGCAAAGACTCTGAAGAATCAACATCATTCAAGCTGCTGTCTACATCCAGTCTAATCCAACTATCTTCACGCCCCGCAACATCCTCTGTACTTAAATTCGGTGCATCAGCTACACCTGCAATGCTCACAGGCAAGATTGTCACAGAGGTGGCTGTGCTGCCGTTGGGTTCCGTGGCGGTGCTGGTGACGGTGAGGGCAAAGTCCACGTTGCTGTCCGCAGGCGGAGTCAGAGTCAGGCCATCAAGCTGATCGGTGGTCAAATTCCAAGTTCCATCACCGTTGTCGACTCCAGCAGACAGGCTTGCACCGTCCGGCACACCGGAAATAACGACACTGGTGATCGTTTCAGAAGAATCAGTCACGGCAGTTTCGATATTAAGGGCAACGGTTGTATCTTCCAGCGTGGAAGCTGCGTCCGCTGACAAGTCAGGCGCATCCGCAACAGCAGTAAAGGTGACTGGAATCACGGTTACGGCAGAAGCCGTATCACCGTCTGATTCTGTGGAAAGTGCTGTAACATTCAAGGAGAACGAACCGCTGTAATTTTCAGGCGCAGAAATAGTCAGCCCAGTAAGTTGGCCTTGTGTCAAAGTCCACGTACCATCGCCGTTATCTATACCTGCGGACAACGTGAAGTGCTCTGGAACATCTGCCACGGTCACAGCCAAAGTTTCCGACTCGTCAAGATCGTTCAATGCAGAAGAAATATTCAAGGCAACTGCAGTATCTTCATTCCCTGACGCCGAACCATTCGCCGTTCCGGCAGAAAGATCCGGTGTATCTGCAACACCTGTAACATGAACATTAAAATTGGCGGAATTAGTGGCTATAGAGCCGTCAGATTCTGTAGAAATGGCTGTAAGAGTCAGTGCCATATCTCCGGAAAAATTCTCAGGCGGTGTAATAGAAAGGCCGTTCAAATCTGCAGAGTCAACAGTCCATGAACCGTCACCATTTGGTGTTCCATGATTAAGCGATGCGCCATCTGGAATGCCACTAATGGAAACACTCAGCACCTCGGAAGTATCCACGAGTGAAGCCGAAACAGCTAAGCCGATGGAACCATCTTCATAACCGGAAAAGTCTTCCACTGTAATGTTTGCAGAATCCGCCACAGGAGTAATGGTGGCGCTTACAGAAGTTGTGCTTGTAGCTATATCACCATCATTTTCCGTGGCAAACGCTGTTACCCCCAAATTGATCTCACCGGAATAGTTTTCCGGCGGATTGAACTGGAGCCCCGTTAGGTCACCAACACTCAAATTCCATGTGCCATCGCCGTTGTCTGTTCCTGCTGACAAGCTTGCGCCGTCCGGCACACCAGCCACTACAAAGGAGAGACTCTCTGAACCATCTGTATCCGTAAGTGCACCGGAAATACTGAAGGCCACTGGGCCATCTTCAGCACCAGAAGCGAGCGAAGCTGTAAGTTCGGGGGTATCGGCTACACCCGTAACATGGACGGGCAGTGTCGCCACAGTGGAGGCGGAATCACCGTCGTTTTCCGTTGAAACGGCGGTGACAGTAATATCAAAATCACCGCTGTAATTTTCCGGTGGCAGAAATTGCAGACCGTTCATATCAGCCGGGGTTATCTGCCATGAACCATCTGGCTGCTGTGTCCCTGCGTTTAAACGGGTTCCAACGGGCAAACCATCAAGAGTTATCGCCAGCGATTCAGAGTTGTCTGTATCTACAAGACTGCTGTCCAGTTCCAGATCTATCCAGCTATCTTCATCACCTTCGGCAGGAAGCGCGCTCAAATCAGGAGCATCAGCTACACCTGCAATGCTCACAGGCAAGGTTGTCACAGAGGTGGCTGTGCTGCCGTTGAGTTCCGTGACGGTGCTGGTGACGGTGAGGGCAAAGTCCACGTTGCTGTCCGCAGGCGGAGTCAGAGTCAGGCCATCAAGCTGATCGGTGGTCAAATTCCAAGTTCCATCACCGTTGTCGACTCCAGCAGACAGGCTTGCACCGTCCGGCACACCGGAAATAACGACACTGGTGATCGTTTCAGAAGAATCAGTCACGGCAGTTTCGATATTAAGGGCAACGGTTGTATCTTCCAGCGTGGAAGCTGCGTCCGCTGACAAGTCAGGCGCATCCGCAACAGCAGTAAAGGTGACTGGAATCACGGTTACGGCAGAAGCCGTATCACCGTCTGATTCTGTGGAAAGTGCTGTAACATTCAAGGAGAACGAACCGCTGTAATTTTCAGGCGCAGAAATAGTCAGCCCAGTAAGTTGGCCTTGTGTCAAAGTCCACGTACCATCGCCGTTATCTATACCTGCGGACAACGTGAAGTGCTCTGGAACATCTGCCACGGTCACAGCCAAAGTTTCCGACTCGTCAAGATCGTTCAAAGCAGAGGAAATATTCAGTGCTATTGCAGTATCTTCATTGCCTATTATAGGTCCGGAAGAAAGAGTCGGTGTATCTGCAACGCCTATAACATGAACAGTAAAATTAGCAGAATTAGTGGCTATAGAGCCGTCAGATTCTGTAGAAATGGCTGTAAGAGTCAGTACCATATCTCCGGAAAAATTCTCAGGCGGTGTAATAGAAAGGCCGTTCAAATCTGCAGAGTCAACAGTCCATGAACCGTCACCATTTGGTGTTCCATGATTAAGGGATGCGCCATCTGGAATGCCACTAATGGAAACACTCAGCACCTCGGAAGTATCCACGAGTGAAGCCGAAACAGCTAAGCCGATGGAACCATCTTCATAACCGGAAGAGTCTTCCACTGTAATGTTTGCAGAATCCGCCACAGGAGTAATGGTGGCGCTTACTGAAGTTGTGCTTGTAGCTATATCACCATCATTTTCCGTGGCAAACGCTGTTACCCCCAAATTGATCTCACCGGAATAGTTTTCCGGCGGATTGAACTGGAGCCCCGTTAGGTCACCAACACTCAAATTCCATGTGCCATCGCCGTTGTCTGTTCCTGCTGACAAGCTTGCGCCGTCCGGCACACCAGCCACTACAAAGGAGAGACTCTCTGAACCGTCTGTATCCGTAAGTGCACCGGAGATACTGAAGGCCACTGGGCCATCTTCAGCACCAGAAGCGAGCGAAGCTGTAAGTTCGGGAGTATCGGCTACACCAATAACATCCACATCAACGGTCAGGGATGTAGACGCAGTGTCACCGTTGGCTTCAATGCTAGTTGCTGTAACAGAAAGAGAAAAATCTTCATTAGAGTTTTCCGGTAACGACAATGTCAAACCAGGTAGGTCGTCAGGAGAAAGTGTCCATGTTCCGCCACCATTATCTATTCCTGCGGAAAGAGTCACACCATCAGGGACACCAGAAATGGTGATGACAAGCGTTTCATCACCCCCGTCAGAGTCTAATAAAACGGACTGAATATCCAACACAATCGGTGAATCTTCGTAACCGCTAACAGGAGAAACTGACAAAGATGGCGTCTGAGCCTGAGGAGGCGCTGGAGGTTGGACATCGTCTTCAACGATAGCGGCTTCTTCACTTGCTACCCGCACAGAAGTGTAAGCAACATCAGAATCCGAGTCCGAAGTAATTTCCGCACTTGCAAAAGCCTCGTCCAAGCTTACCAAAGTGTTTCCTTCCGGCTGCTCAGGTGCGTCACTGACAGTTGCTTGCCCCGCTGCGTCGCTCACTTCAGCAGACGGCTGAAGCCGCTCTACCGCCTCAGAAGAAGAGTCGTCTTGCCCTGCATCCAATTCAGTAAGTGCAGAAGAACTGCCTTTCAGAGAAACAGCATTATCGTCTTCCACCAAGGTGGTGCCTACAGGCTCTACAAGTAACGCTGTATCGTCCTTAGGGCCACCAAATGGCTGTTCACCTTTTATGGTTTCAGGCGTATTCCCCATAGACTCTTCAGACTTTAGTTGCTCTGCTGAAGCCGCATCCTGTTCTGCTAACTTCGTGGCTTCTGAGTCGTCCTGCTGTCTACGAGCTTCTTCAGATTCATTCGCAACATCAGTTACATCGGAATTTTGTGTTTTATCCATGGTGAGTTCTCTTGAAATTTATCGTTCTTTAAAGCTGTCGTTTGCCAATGTGAACACGGGCTTCAGCAAATATTGAAAAATAGTTTTCTCGCCAGTAATAATATCAACTTCCGTCGTCATACCAGGAAGCAGGATGCCTTTTTTCGGATCTTTGCCCAGATATTGCTGGGCAAGAGTCACTTCCCCCACATAATAAAGCTCGCCCTTCGGCCCAGTAAATGTTGTCGGACTTAACTTTGTCAAAGTCCCTTCAAGAACACCATATCGAGCGTAATCATAAGTATCTACACGTACAATAACGGGCTGACCGACATAAACGAAACCAATATCACGCGGGGAAACTTGCACTTCCACCACCAAATCCACATCCAACGGTACAATTTCTGCCACAACCTCACTCGGATTTACCACTGCACCTGACTTAGGGAAATTCAAGGATTTGATAATTCCCCTTGCAGGAGAAGTTATGAGAAGGCGATCCAATGTTGTCTGACGTTCATTAAGGCGTTGATGAACTTCAGCAAGTTCTGACAAAATTTCTGCACGCCTTTTTTGTGCAACTGCAAACAGGGTCTGTTTAACACCCTTTTTCTTTTCAATAAGTTCCTGAACTTCCTTCTCAAGAACTTTTCGACTTCTCTTGAGTCCTTCCAGCTCTTTAATAAATTCAGCTTCTTTCTGCTCCGCATTAATAAGATCCAACTTAGAAACAACCTTCTTTTTAGAAAGCTTCCTGTAAATACGGGTTGCAGACGTTGCAGATTCTATTTGTTTATCCAGTACTACCTGTTCGTTAGTTAGCGAACGGATAGAGCTTTCTTTTTGAAGTTGTTGCTCCTGAAGAGCTTGCAGCTGGGCATGCATTTCAGCATTTTGAGCAGTCAACAAGAGCACCTGCTGTTCTACAACTTTTTGATACTGTTCATTGTATGTAGAAAAATCAGGTTCGCGTTGCTCAACAAATGCCCGGAGCCTCTCTGCTTCGAATTTCAAAAATGTCGTTCGAACACGAAGTTGATTTACATCCGTTTCGGTTTTCAACGGCTCAAAACGAATGAGTGGCTGCCCCTTTTGAACCTCCTGCCCTTTCTGAGCCAAAATCTCCACAATCTGTCCACCCTCAAGGCTTTGCACCAGAATAACATCGCCTGTCGGTTTTATCTGCCCGCGTGTTTTTGCAACCTCAGGTACCTTGGCGAAAGCGGCCCAGCCCAACAAGCTAAAAGCAAGAATCACTACCAGCCAGACTATTCCTCTGAGCGGTGACGGCCGGTGGTATGGCAAAACAGATCTTTCTCGAAACATGCTTTTATGCGTAATTGTATTTTTATTCATTATACTTCGTTGGTAATAGGTGCTGGTGACATTTTGATATAAATATTACGTCTGCAAAAGATATATAGAGCAAAGCTCAACAACCCGAGCAACCTATGAGGCTGAAGGGACAGCTATTTTGTCAAAACCAATAGGCATACCTTGATCCATCACAAGAACTTTATCGCACTGCTCCAGAAGCCTTTTCTCATGCGAAGTGAACAAAATAGTTCGCTTCCCACGCGATTTGTTCAGAAAACAAAGGAAATGTTCTCTGAATTTTTCAGAATGGAATGTCGGATCATCAAATAGCAACAATGAAGGTTGCTTAAGCAGTGCACGGGCTATACAGATGGATTGTTGCTGGTCGTGCCCTACGCATAAACCATTTTCACGGTACATAAAAGATTCAAATCCATATGGAAGTTCATTTACGAGGTTGGCGAGCCCTGCCTCTTCCAGCGCCTGCTGTAACTCTTCATCCGTTGCATCGCTACGGCCCATAAGCAAATTACTTCGCAGCGTCCCTCTAAACGGTTTATCATGTTCCGGCATAAGGCCGAGCCACGAACGAAGATCTTCTGTCCTAAATTGACGAATATCCCTGCCACCGATGAGTACACTTCCGCCCTGCGGCTGAATGAGACCTGCTATCACATGTAACAGGGTTGTCTTTCCCGCACCGTTCGGACCGGTAATGCCAATAATTTCCCCTTCGTTTACTTGAAAAGAAACACCCGCAAGAGAAGGTTCCCGATTGGCAGAGTGCCTGAACACAACTCTGCTAACCGCCACAGTAGGAGCCAACCCATGAAGTGGAGATACCAAGGAAGCCTCATAGCTTTCGCCCTGTAAATCCATCAGACGTTGTAACTGCTCACAGGAATGTTTCAGCTGAAAATACCGACCAAGGGATGTGGCAAAGCTCTGTGCCGGAGTTATAACTTTCCAGATGAGCATCATGGATGCAATCAAAGCTCCGGGGGTAATGGTACCCTGAAAAATAAGCCATATCCCAGTGCCAAGCACGGCCAAAGCTGTGAGAGATGAACCAAAACGGGAGAAAGCGCGTAATGCGGATGAAACCAGTGCGAACTTGCGGTTTGCAGCAGCCGATTGCAGCATTACACGGGAATATTTTTCTATCCATCGTTCCTCAAGCCCTACACCAATCAAGTCCTTAAGCTTATCTACCATATCCTGCTGCATGGCGCTGCGTTCAGCATTCAGCCGAGACGCACTGCGCATAGCTCTATCCTCAGCCATACTCATGAGAGGAATAAACAGCATATAAATAGTAAGAGAAACAATTGGCACAACCACGAGAAAACCACCCAAGTAGCCAATAGCAATCAAAAAAATAATAATGAAAGGAGCATCAAGTATGGTCATGGCAAAACGACCAGACACAAGTTCGCGAATGCGTTCCAGATCCCGCAAGCGTAAAATATGTGCATCTGTGCTGCTTTTTACAAGCACAGGCAACGGCAAACTAAGAATTTTATCCAGAGATTCGACGCCTGCCAGATAAGCAATACGTCCACCAGCGTATGTTAACAGTCGTGACCGCAGATTCCGGAAAAGAATACCGAACAGAACAACGATGAGCACACCACCGCCTAAATAAAACAATACTTCATGAGATTGAGCCGGAATAGCCCTGTCATAGACGTAGCGTGTAAAAAACGGGAGGGCCAAGCCTGCAAGGTTAATCATGAGGCTGGCAAAAAGTGCCCCCATAAGCTGAGGCCACATGCTGGAAATGGTCCACGAAGTCCATGAACTTTGAGGTGGCGGTGCAACCGGATTTACCGGCTCGAAGACGTGCAAAAGCAATCCGCTATTCGGCAACGAATCGTAGGGATGCAAACATGTAACTTTCTGGTCTTTAGATATATGAATGACAGGTGCAGAAATTGCCGGAGTTGCGCTGGCTTTTGTTACCTCAGTTTCATAACCAATTCTAGCCAGAACATCCCGAGTTGCCTCAAGATCAAGTTTTATAGTTGAGGGCAACGCTGCGATAAGTTCTTTCGCAGTGCCGTTCCAGAGCAACGCGCAAAGCAGTTCAAGAAGAGCTTCCTGAAAGGAATTTTCAAGCAGCTTTGCGTTCGTCAACACTGTTTCAAGATTATTTCTTACAGTGCTCTCTTCACCTTGAGCATACAGCGGCGGAGTAAAGGTATCTTCTATCATTATGCCGCCTCTGTTGTTTGGGAAGCAGGAGCTTGCTTCAGAGAATGCACGCGCCCGTTATCTCCGTCTTTATTTTCAGGGATACTGATGGCGCAAACGCCATGCAATGGCAGCAAATCGATATCAACGTCTTGAAGAAGGGAATCAGTAGGCAACAACAGTACAGTAACGCCTTCCACCTTAAGAACAAGATCAGCAAGAAGTTTTTTACCTGCGATATCAATACCTTCATCAGCTTCATTAAGCACCAGAATACGAGGAGAGTTAATAAGTGCCCGTACAATAGCTATCCTTTGTACAGCACCGATTTCCAATGGGCCTCCTATCATATCACCAATTTTAGTCCGGAATCCGTTGGGAAGCCTATGAATGAATGGGGTCAATCCTACAAGGTTTGACAATTCGAGAGCTCGCTTTTCGTATGCTGGCTCAAAAAGCGTTAAATTTTCAAGAATGGTTCCACGAAAAATCTGGCTACGTCTTGGCACAAAGGCAACGAATTTTCGATATGTATTTCGTGAATAGCTTGAAACAGGTAAGCCACCGACAAGCATTTCGCCGCTTTCCGGCTTGATACTGCCAATCATCAGCCCCAGAAAAAGCGGAATCAGCCCTCCGACTTCATCAACAACCTTTAACTTCTCCCCGTTAACAATAGACATATTAAAAACGAAGCGTTTACCACGACGGACAACAGTAACATCATTCATGACGATGGAACCATCCTGCAATTCTTCCCGCGACTGGCGTTCAAAAACCTGATCTTCCGGCAATGCCCATAACTCTTCAATACGTCCCTGAGCTACACGGGTTCGTTGCAATTGTGTCCAAAGCATCATCATAGAAACAATTGGCCCAAGACTTCGTCCAGCAAGAATAGTGCACGCAGCTAGACCGCCAGTAGTAAGTTCCCCGTTCATAACGAGTAACGCTCCAAAAACCACAGTGGCGATAGTTGTAAGGCTACCCAATAGTGCAACAAAATCTGCGACAAGGTTACTCAACCTATCCAGACGGGTGCGCTCAACAATAAGTTTTTGCGATTTGTCTCTAAAAATGCGTAAGGCGAGCTGTTCGCCCCCATGACTTTTTACGGATGATAACGTGTTGAGGATATTCGTCACATAGTTCATGCGATCATCCTCAGTTGCACTGGTACGTTGAAACGCAGACTTTAGCGCACGCCCCGCAACCATATTACATAAGATTGCAACTGCAAAAAGTGACAATGGGATGTAAACGATGGTATTGTTAATATACCAAATCGCCGCAAGAAAAAGGAAAGAGAAAGGCAAATCAAACAACACAAGCAACGTCTGACCGGAGTAGTGTTCTCGCAAACTCGCAAGATCACTTAGCCGCTGCTTCAGTGCGCCACTACCAAGGTTCATGGCAGCAGCAATATCTGAATTGAATAATTTTTTCCAAGCCTGAATGGCCGCAACGTACTCAAACGCTTCCACATGCAAAGAAAGCAAATAGGTTCGAAAAAAACGCAAAATGGCTTCCAGTACAAGCGCCACAATAGCTCCCAAGAAAAGCAGTGTAGCCGTACTGAATGCCTCATTGGGCAAAATTCTGTCATATATTTGCAAAAGAACGATAGGCACCGCAAGACTGAGGATATTAATCAGCAAGCTGATTAATATCACGTCATAATTGATGCCAAAACGAGGCTTTTTCATCCCCCTCCCCCTTTGGCGTAATTTGATATTCAAATAATGCTAGTTAGATATATCTAATTCATTCTTTGAATACACATGTCAACAAATATCTCTATCAACTTTGCCATCTGCGGATGACCTTTTTCACACGCAAGTGCTAACGGTGACATACAATCGTCGGACAAAAACTTGTTTGGTGAAACCATTCCGTGACCTAACAACTGATAAACAATTTCTATCTCGTTTTTCTGAACAAATTCATGTAATTAGGAACATACTGCAACATTTTTACAACAGAAGAACTCATATTTTTCTTACAGCGGAAAAATCTAATAACAGATGAGGTTCTGTCAATTTCTTTTCCTTAAGGTGTTTATGTCATATTATCACTACAAACTTTTACTGTTGTAGCTCGATATTGCAGTCTTCAGTCAACATAAAATTCATTCACTTATTCTCATAAAGAAAGTCCCAGCGGAAATGTTCGCTTTTTACGCGCTCATTTCTTCAGGGACTAAATTTCTAATACCTGTATTGAAACGCAAATATTTTCTGCAGACCTTACAATTGCGCCAGCGAAGTTGTATAGAAGCAGTAATAACGGTTCCTGTTTACACGTGCTTTTTAGCGGCTGATTTCAGGGTTCCATGTAGCGTAACAGTTGTTGCCTGCAAAAAATCTTTTCTAAATTCAGGGGGCACCTTCTTCGAAAGGCACATTTTTCATCTGTCTGTTTCAAAGTGAAACAGACAGATGGCAATATTCCAGTTGAACACTGATGAATTCTTATTTTTCTTCTTTAGCGGTGAATATATCGCTCGACTTACGGCTTTTCGCCACCCATTTCATTCCCACTTGCCCGTTCGTAATTAGAATACGTACGTTCATATAAAATTGCGTTTTTTGGCCACTATATGCATGGTGCAAACACCATTGCGGCTATCGGATTGAACATTAATAGCTGTGTAGTAGCTGCCACACAGCACGCAATAGTAATAAATATGATACGGTGACATATACAGGGAAGTTTTATTTTATTTACTTTCTTTCTAAAATTAATTGTTTAGTCCAACAGGATAAGTGCGGGCAGCGTATTATCAATTTTTAAATTCAATGTCAGAACAATAAAAAAGACCATGCAATAACATTGCATGGTCTTTTTGCGTTTTTACTAAAAATTAAAGTCAAAGGCCTAACATTCATCTTTTTTGTGCAGTATAGGAAAATAAAAAAGAATTTTTTAATGAGTAAAAACCAATTATTATACGACGCCCAAAAAGCACATCTGACTGGGTCGGGAAAAACAAAATACAACAATAAAGGGCAAGCGATGCAACTTGCTCGCCGACTTCATCAATTAGAGTATCGAGCAAGGCACTGGAAAAACATTACCAATCGGCACGTTGGCGCCGTCGTTGCTGACTGGCAACAACAAGGACTCGCAGTATCCACAATCAAGGCATATCTATCAAGTGTGAGACAAGTTTGTCGTGCATATGGAAACGACAAGATACATAAAAATAATAGTGAGTTTGGTGTAGGAAAACGCAGTTATATTCCAAAACAGTCAAAAGCTGCGCCTGAAATCGTCTATCGTGCTGTGCTGGATCAACTGCTTTCTGGGTCAGAACGGTTCCTACGAATTGGACACCAAATGAAAGTAATGCGCGAACTGGGTTTGCGTCCTGAAGAAGCGCGAAAAATGAATCCAAGAAACGCACTTCTTCCTGATGGTCGCATCTATATATCTGCAGGCACCAAAGGCGGCCGGGATCGTATCTTGCACGAACCTTCTCAAGAACAAATCAATGCAGTTAAAGCGTTGACGCCGTTCATCGGAAAAAACGGCAACAACTGGCCAGACAATGTATCCGAGGCGTCATGGGAAAAATATGTGTATAAGATCATCAGCCGAATGGGGCTATGTATTAGAGCATGTGGTGCTTCACTACACGGCCTACGCCATGATACGCCCAAAGCCGCTATTAGGAACTAACAAATCTTAAAGCTCCTTGCCTTTATTCAACCCCTGCAGACTATCGAAAAGCGGCATATGAAAAATACGGTGAAGACTGGCGGAGCACACATGATCGAGCCGTCAACATACTTGCCCATGAGCTAGGACACAATCGTAGCGAAGTGACAGCAAACTATCTTGGAACCATCCATGGATAATTTAGAGGTAAAAATAAATATGAAATCAATATCGTCCTATTGCATATAAGATATTTTGAAAGTCTTTTTCAATTAAAGAAAACAATTGACTACACCATAGCTAGCATCTCCCGTCCCCCCGCGGGAGCGTGGAAAGAGAAAGCTTGGGACCTGGTATCAGTCAAAGCAACTGGAATATCTAAAGCAGAAAGAATAGCAAAAATTATTAGCCAGATGAAAACAACAAAAGCCGTCTATCTTAGGATAGACGGCTTTTGCACAATTCAACGTAAGGCTGCTTCTTCTTAATTCAGTAAACTGGGAATGCAATTATCAGAAACCTACAGCCTACTCAGACAAGAAAAGCTGAAAACAAAGCGAAGGGGTAGAGAAATGAATGCTTAGACTCAACTACTCATACTTATTCATAGAAAGCATACGGAAAGGAAAACGAAAGCAGTGGAAAGAGGAAATACAAGAACAGAAAATAGAAATGGAAATAAAGGTAGAGAGAAAGGCGGGAGGCGAAGAAGTAAATGTGAATCAAGAAAAAAGGAAGAGCCAACCAAGCTCCACTCTACAGGCATCAACACTTTTTGACTTCATAGAATAGTTTGGCTTGCGGCGTACCGCCTTGGACCAAACCTCGCCCCCTACGGGAGCTCACGGCTTCGCCGCGGCTCTTATCGCCTGCGGGAAAGCAGGTTTAGTTATACAAACAGAAAAAGCCCGTTAGCTATAAAGCTAACGGGCTTTTTGAAATAAATCTTGGCAGCGACCTACTTTCCCACAGGCTCCCCTGCAGTATCATCGGCGATGGTTGGCTTGACTTCCGAGTTCGGAATGGGATCGGGTATACCCCAACCTCCATGGCCACCAAGAAAAATATGTCGGGTCAGCGCTTTGGAAAGGCGGTAATATTTACCTTACTGCCACGTCAAAGGACGAACCCTAAAATATTAATCTAATAGGGAGGAAAAGAATGATTTAGTGTAGAAAAATAAGGCTCACGGACTATTAGTACTGGTTAGCTGAAGGCATCACTGCCCTTACACACCCAGCCTATCAACCTGGTGGTCTACCAGGGTCCTTTAGCTCATAAATGAGAGGGAGATCTTATCTTAAGTGAGGCTTCCCGCTTAGATGCTTTCAGCGGTTATCCCTTCCGAACGTAGCTACTCAGCTATGCCGTTGGCACGACAACTGACCCACCAGAGGTTCGTTCACCCCGGTCCTCTCGTACTAGGGGCAACTCCTTTCAAATCTCCTACGCCCACAGCAGATAGGGACCAAACTGTCTCACGACGTTTTAAACCCAGCTCGCGTACCACTTTAAACGGCGAACAGCCGTACCCTTGGGACCTGCTTCAGCCCCAGGATGTGATGAGCCGACATCGAGGTGCCAAACCGCGCCGTCGATGTGAACTCTTGGGCGCGATCAGCCTGTTATCCCCGGCGTACCTTTTATCCAATGAGCGATGGCCCTTCCATGCGGAACCACCGGATCACTAACACCAACTTTCGTTCCTGCTCGAGATGTCTCTCTTACAGTCAAGCTCGCTTATGCGTTTGCACTCAACGACTGGTTTCCAATCAGTCTGAGCGAACCTTTGTATGCCTCCGTTACTCTTTAGGAGGCGACCGCCCCAGTCAAACTACCCACCAGACACTGTTTCCTAACCGGATAACGGTAGAGGATTAGAGCCTTAGACTAGCAAGGGTGGTATTTCAAGGTTGGCTCCACAAACACTGGCGTGCCTGCTTCAAAGCCTCCCACCTATCCTACACATGCTAGCCCAAAACCCAATGTCAAGCTATAGTAAAGGTGCACAGGGTCTTTCCGTCTTGCTGCGGGTACACGGCATTTTCACCGCGAATTCAATTTCACCGAGTCTGTAGTTGAGACAGTGCGGAGATCGTTACGCCATTCGTGCAGGTCGGAACTTACCCGACAAGGAATTTCGCTACCTTAGGACCGTTATAGTTACGGCCGCCGTTTACCGGGGCTTCGGTTCGCTGCTTCGCCGAAGCTAACAACTCCCCTTAACCTTCCGGCACCGGGCAGGCGTCAGTCCATATACGTCGTCTTACGACTTTGCATAGACCTATGTTTTTAGTAAACAGTCGCCACCGCCATTTCTCTGCGGCTCTCCGTTGCTTTGTTTCGCGAGGAAACTAACAACAAGGAGCACCCCTTATCCCGAAGTTACGGGGTCATTTTGCCGAATTCCTTAACTACAGTTCTCTCGAGCGCCTTGGATTACTCATCCCGCCCACCTGAGTCGGTTTGCGGTACGGTTTGCATAGACTAAACTTAGAAGCTTTTCTTGGAAGCATGGACTCAACACCTTACGTTCTTGCGAACTCCGCATCGTGTCTCAGGCATGTAGAGGTACGGATTTGCCTATACCTCAACCCTACGCACTTGCACTGGCTATTCCAACAGCCAGCGTGTCTATCCTACTCCGTCCCTCCATCGCACATCTATACAAGTACAGGAATATTAACCTGTTTCCCATCGACTACGCTTTTCAGCCTCGCCTTAGGGGCCGACTAACCCGGGGCAGATTACCTTTACCCCGGAAACCTTGGGCTTACGGCGGATGGGTTTCTCACCCATCTTATCGTTACTCATGTCAGCATAATCACTTCTCTACCGTCCAGCATGCTTCACAGCACACCTTCAACCAGTAGAGAACGCTCTCCTACCACCAGCACAAAGTGCTGATCCGAAGCTTCGGCACCATACTTAGCCCCGTTACATTTTCGGCGCAGAATCTCTAGACCAGTGAGCTATTACGCTTTCTTTAAAGGATGGCTGCTTCTAAGCCAACCTCCTGGCTGTCTAGGAAATTCCACCGCCTTTTCCACTGAGTATGGATTTGGAGGCCTTAGCTGTCGGTCTGGGCTGTTTCCCTTTCGACTACGGCCCTTCTCAGTCGCAGTCTGACTCCCGAGGATCATTTATACGGTATTCGGAGTTTGATAGGGTTTGGTAAGCTGGTGAGCCCCCTAGCCCTGTCAGTGCTCTACCCCCGTTAAACTACCTCGAGGCTATACCTCAATATATTTCGGAGAGAACCAGCTATCACCAGGTTTGATTGGCCTTTCACCCCTATCCACAAGTCATCCAAATCGTTTTCAACCGATACTGGTTCGGTCCTCCACTCAGTTTTACCTGAGCTTCAACCTGCTCATGGATAGATCACCTGGTTTCGGGTCTAATCCACTGTACTTGTCGCCCTTATCAGACTCGCTTTCGCTACGGCTCCACTTTCGCTTAACCTTGCACAGTAGATTAACTCGCTGACTCATTATGCAAAAGGCACGCGGTCACATCTCAAGGATGCTCCCACAGCTTGTAGGCAACTGGTTTCAGGTTCTATTTCACTCCCCTAACAGGGGTTCTTTTCACCTTTCCCTCACGGTACTGGTTCACTATCGGTCACTAGTTAGTACTTAGCCTTGGAAGATGGTCCTCCCAGATTCCCACGGAGTTTCTCGTGTTCCGCGGTACTCAGGAACAGTCAGTGTCATGTTCGACTTCAGGTACGGGACTTTCACCCTCTACGGTCAAGCTTCCCAGCTTGTTCCCCTATCTAATAATGAATCACTTGATGACTGCCCTACAACCCCGCCATGTCGAAACATGACGGTTTGGGCTATTCCCCGTTCGCTCGCCGCTACTAAGAGAGTCTCGTTTGATTTCCTTTCCTCGGGGTACTGAGATGTTTCACTTCCCCCGGTTAGCCTCTCTAAACCTATGTATTCAGTAAAGAGATAACGGGACATAACTCCCGCTGGGTTTCCCCATTCAGAAATCTATGGGTCAAAGGATGTTTGGCTCCTCACCATAGCATATCGCAGCCTACCACGTCTTTCATCGCCTTCTAGTGCCAAGGCATCCGCCAGTTGCCCTTAATAACTTATTTTTCTACGGACATTCTTTTCCGTCCCTATCGATTGTAAAAGAGCAGAAACCCGAAGGTTTCAGCCAAGTATAATACTTGGATTGTTACCACTACTTATCATTTAAGTAATGACCACTACCAAAAATTTACTTGTAAAAGAACTGTAAGCTGTTCCACCAAAATGGTGGAGGCGAACGGGATTGAACCGTTGACCCCCTGCGTGCAAGGCAGGTGCTCTCCCAGCTGAGCTACGCCCCCACTTGGGTAGATGGTGGGCCTGGGAAGATTTGAACTTCCGACCTCACGCTTATCAGGCGTGCGCTCTAACCAACTGAGCTACAGGCCCATTCAGCCTAATGACAAAAGAATCGCCTGCCGGCGGTACTTTAGTTACAGCAGTCTTCCTCATTAGGAAGTTGCTGTGTCATTTAGTTGTAAAGAGCATGCGACCATAAGTTGGTCAACGCAAAACTCTTTGCAATTAAATAGCGAATCGGATTTTTTTTCTTTAAAGGAGGTGATCCAGCCGCAGGTTCCCCTACGGCTACCTTGTTACGACTTCACCCCAATCATCAGCCCCACCGTAGACAGCTGCCTCCATTGCTGGTTAGCTCACTGGTTTCGGGTAGAACCAACTTTCGTGGTGTGACGGGCGGTGTGTACAAGGCCCGGGAACGCATTCACCCTGGCATGCTGATCCAGGATTACTAGCGATTCCGACTTCAAGGAGTCGAGTTGCAGACTCCTATCCGGACTGGGATGCACTTTATGGGATTAGCTCCACCTCACGGTATCGCAACCCTTTGTATGCACCATTGTAGTACGTGTGTAGCCCCAGGCGTAAGGGCCATGATGACTTGACGTCGTCCCCACCTTCCTCCCGGTTAACCCGGGCAGTCTCCCTAGAGTGCCCAACATTACTTGATGGCAACTAAGGATAGGGGTTGCGCTCGTTGCGGGACTTAACCCAACACCTCACGGCACGAGCTGACGACAGCCATGCAGCACCTGTCACTGCATTCCCCGAAGGGCACTGTCTAATTTCTAGGACATTCGCAGGATGTCAAGCCTGGGTAAGGTTCTTCGCGTTGCATCGAATTAAACCACATACTCCACCGCTTGTGCGGGCCCCCGTCAATTTCTTTGAGTTTCAGCCTTGCGACCGTACTCCCCAGGCGGGGTACTTAACGCGTTAACTACAGCACCGAAGGTCAAGCCTCCGACACTTAGTACCCATCGTTTACGGCGTGGACTACCAGGGTATCTAATCCTGTTTGCTCCCCACGCTTTCGCTCCTCAGTGTCAGTAATAGTCCAGGAAGTCGCCTTCGCCACCGGTGTTCCTTCTGATCTCTACGGATTTCACTCCTACACCAGAAATTCCACTTCCCTCTCCTATACTCTAGCGATGCAGTATCAAATGCAATTCCACGGTTGAGCCGTGGGCTTTCACATCTGACTTACAAAGCCACCTACGAGCGCTTTACGCCCAGTGATTCCGATTAACGCTTGCACCTTCAGTATTACCGCGGCTGCTGGCACTGAATTAGCCGGTGCTTCCTCTAGAGGTACCGTCAATTACTAAGAGTATTATTCCTAATAGGTTTCTTCCCTCTTGACAGGAGTTTACGATCCGAAAACCTTCATCCTCCACGCGGCGTCGCTGCGTCAGACTTTCGTCCATTGCGCAATATTCCCCACTGCTGCCTCCCGTAGGAGTCTGGGCCGTGTTCCAGTCCCAGTGTGGCAGGCCACCCTCTCAGGCCTGCTATTCATCGTTGCCACGGTAGGCCGTTACCCCACCGTCTAGCTAATGAAACGCGGACTCATCTACTGGCGAGAGCTTTCAAGAAGAGGCCCCCTTTCCCGTTTCCAGCGTATACGGTATTAGCAGTCGTTTCCAACTGTTGTCCCGTACCAATAGGTAGATTATCCACGCGTTACTCACCCGTGCGCCACTCTACTCGTCTCCGAAGAGACTTTCGCGTTCGACTTGCATGTGTTAGGCACGCCGCCAGCGTTCAATCTGAGCCAGAATCAAACTCTCCAGTTTAATAATTCTGTATTGAATTGTCCGTTACCGAAGCAACGAACAACGCTAGCTGATCTCTAAATCAATCCGATTCGCTATTTAATTGTCAAAGAGTTTCAAAGCGACGACAAAAGACCAGTTGTCTTCCGAGGTGCGAAAAGCGTTTTGCCTTATCTCACTTCGGGAGTCAACCTCTTTTTGAATTTAAATTCGAAGAAGTTGTCTTTCGATTTTGCGTCGTTAATTGAAAATGAACAATCTGCTTCGTTCCGACCCGTGCGGGCCGCTTCGTTGCAGCGAGAGAGGTTCTATGTAAACCAGTCCTCTTCGTCAACATGTTTTTGAGATTTTTTGAGTTCTTTTTATCGCATTGAAATTAACATGCTGTTTTAAATGGAAAACTATCTCCAATCTTTTTCATCACTTCTCTTCCCAAAATAGAAAAAGCGGAACGCCAGTACTGGCATTCCGCTTTTTTCTGTAATTTTAGCGCTTATTACAGCTCTGGAACCATTACTTCACCAGCTGAAACCATCTCTTCAATCTGTGCGACGTCTTTGTCACCACGACCGGACAGACATACTATCATGATCTGGTCTTTTTCCATCTGCGGTGCAATCTTCATAGCGTGTGCAAGTGCATGAGAAGATTCGATTGCCGGAATGATGCCTTCTGTACGGGAAAGTGCAAAGAATGCGTCCATTGCTTCCTTATCACTTATATATGCGTACTCAGCGCGACCTGCATCTTTAAGGAATGCATGCTCTGGTCCTACGCTTGGGTAATCAAGCCCAGCGGAGATTGAGTATACTTCTGCGGCTTCGCCATTTTCGTCTTTAAGCATGTAAGAGTTGAACCCGTGCATAATGCCCGGCTCGCCGAGACTTAATGAAGCTGCATGTTCACCATATTCAAGACCACGGCCTGCTGGTTCTACACCGATAAGGCGTACGTCTTTGTCTTCGATGAAATCTGCGAACATGCCGATTGCGTTTGAGCCGCCACCAACACAAGCAATACAGCAATCCGGAAGACGGCCTTCCTGATCAAGAACCTGACGCTTTGCTTCTTTACTTATGATGTGCTGGAATTCGCGAACGATTGTCGGATACGGATGTGGACCTACTGCTGAACCAAGAAGATAGAAGGTATCTTCTGAAGACTGCACCAGTTCTGCCAATGCTTCATCAACAGCTTCTTTCAAAGTTTTCTGACCGCTAGTTGCTGCTACAACCTTAGCGCCCATCATCTGCATACGGAATACGTTGAGCTTCTGACGTTCGATGTCTACTTCACCCATATAGATGGTACATTCCATACCCATGAGAGCAGCAGTTGCAGCAGTTGCTACACCGTGCTGTCCAGCACCGGTCTCAGCGATAATGCGCTTTTTACCCATACGCTTTGCAAGCAGAATCTGACCAATGGTGTTGTTAACTTTGTGTGCGCCAAGGTGGTTCAAATCTTCTCGTTTGAGATAGATTTTTGCGCCACCAAGTTTTTCGGTAAGGTTGGAACAAAGGTAGAGAGGTGTTTCACGACCAGAGAAGTGAGTTAAGTAGTAGTTGTACTCTTTGATGAACTCAGGATCGTCACGATATTTTTCAAAAGCTTCAGCAAGCTCTGTGAGTACAGGCTTTAATGGTTCCGGAACATACTGTCCGCCGTATTCTCCAAAAAAACCCGCTGCTGTAACTTCATTGTTCACTGCTGTAGACATAATAAGTCTCCTTGATATGTTACGGCAGTGCTTAGACCATAAAAAACCGCGGTCAGTTTGCACTACCGCGGTTTTAGTAAGTTCTACGTAAATTTTTACGCAGGCAACAACAATCCACGGCGCCTATTACAAGCGCCACCACCAATTGCGAAGAGAAAGAATTGAGGAATTGTTAGTTTTCTGCATAAACAAACTTTAAAGCCAGAACCTTTATTGTGTCAACAATTTTTGTTTTGAAAAGAACAAATCTAACCAGCACGTTTCATTAGCAGCCAAAGTGCATTAAGCGCCTGCTTTGTACCACCCTGATGGTCTTTCAACCATGTAGAAAAACGTTTCTGCACGGTTTCAGGCTTTGCGGTTCGTTTAAGAATACGCATGATCTGGTCAAATACACCATCGACATCATCCACAGAATACACCAACTTTTCGTCGATAATGCCTTCTGTCCATTGGAAGTTGTGATAGCTGGAGCCGATAACCGGCATTTTACCAAACGCAAGCGGCTCAAGAAAATTCTGACCACCCAAAGGAGCAAGGCTGCCGCCGACAAATACTGCGCGGGCAAGCTGGTATGCAAAACCAAGCTCACCAAAGGTGTCCCATAAAATAACAGTCCCCGGTGCTGGTGGTTCTGTGATCTGTGATCGAAGAACTATAGGCAGCTCTGCCCCGTTCAACATCATCTCCCACAATCCAACCCGTTCCATATGCCTTGGAAACAAAGCAATGCTTGTTTTTGGTCGGGCTTTTTTAAGGCGAATTACCAAATCAAGGATGTCTGCCTCTTCTTCTTCGCGAACAGAACCGAGAACGACAAGCGGAGTATTCTTCTTAATAACTTTGCCTACAAGCGGGTTTTTGCCTGTCGCTTTCTCAACAGAAACACTATCAAACTTAATGTTATTCATAGTGTACACGCCCTGTTCTCCAAAAAGTGCTGCATATCTGCGAGCATCCTTATCGGAAATGGCGTGGATCATTGTCGGTCGAATACGCTGCCAGAATCCGGCAGTAGCAAGGTATCCAGCCAAAGAGCGCGGATTCATACGGCCATTAAAGACCGCCACTGGAATATCACGTACAGCGCAGGCTGTCAGAAGTCCCGGCCACAGTTCTGTTTCGAGCAAAACCATTGCCTTCGGTGCCACCATTTCCACAGCACGCTCCATTATATGAGGCTGATCGTACGGGAAATAGTTTACAATGACATCGAGATAGCTTTTTTCTTTCGCTGCCCACTCTCTAGCTTTTTCCAATACTTCTATGCCCTGCTTAGTGCAGGAAGTAAGTAAGATGGTCATCTGCTGATCATCCGGCATCTCGCGTAGCATTTGCCATGCAAGATACGCCTCGCCACCAGAGGCTGCCTGAACCCAAACATGTGCTCGCTTTGACCAGCCATACGGTACAAGTCGCTGAGCCAGTCCATTTTTCAAACGTTTATTGCGATCAAGAACGGGGCGGGCAATACGCCATGCAGTTCCATAGACTGCAAGCATCATGTTGTGCGAGAATCCAAGGCTCATAGAAGCATCCTAAGTTTGAGAGTGAGTCCGCTAGCAAATCCTTCAAGCAAAGAAAATATACAGATGCACTGCAACACCCCGAAGCTGTGTATCATTATAATGGGTACACAGTTTCAAAGGCAATGCAGTGCATATTTAAACTATTTACCTTCGTCGAGGCCCAGTTCAATCAACCTTGCGATAAGGTCGTCAAAAGAAAGCCCGACTGCAGCTGCTTCCTGAGGAAGAAGACTTGTAGAAGTCATACCCGGCAGGGTGTTCACTTCCAGCAAATGCAAGCTGCCGTCTGGTGAGTAAATAAAGTCGGCGCGGCTATACCCACACAGGCCAAGAACCTTGTGAGCTTTAAGCGCAAAATGTTTAACCTGTGCGGTAATGGTATCCGGCAATGGAGCCGGACAAATTTCACGAGCTCCGCCCGGGCGGTATTTTGCTTCGTAGTCAAAAAATACTGATCCGTCAGCCGGTTCTATAAGAACTGGCGGAAGCGCAGAGTCACCCAGTACGCCGCAGGTAACTTCAACACCTTCAATCAATGGTTCAACAATTACCTGACTTTCAGTCGCAAACAGGGAGTCCAAAGAATCTGGAAGCTCTTCTGCATTTGCAACACGGGAAAGCCCTAAACTGGAACCACCGGTGTTTGACTTGATAAATAACGGATACGAGAATTTAGGGCGCCAATCTTTCGAAGGACGCTTCGCCAGAAATTCCCATTCAGGAGTCGGCAGACCGTTATCAAGAAAAACCTGTTTGGAAACTGACTTGTTCAGTGCAATAAAAGACCCTGTGGCGCGGCTGCCCTGAAACGGACAAGCAACGGATTCCAACAGCGCCTGTACCATGCCGTCCTCACCTGGAGAACCATGCAGGTTGATAAAAGCAAAGTCATGTCCCCGTGCGGCAGTAAGTAAGCCGTCTAGAGATAGCTGAGGATCAAAAAATGTAACGGTATGCCCAAGACGCAACAGCGCCTCATGGATGCCTTTTGCACCGTTCAGCGAAACTTCTCGTTCGCTAGACCAACCGCCCGCTATTAAAAGAATGTTCATGTAACGAAATTCCTAACTGTTCGGAAAAGGCCTGCTCAATTTGTTGTGCAAGCACCTTTGCCTTCATTATATTTGCAATAATCCTGTCTGTTTTTCCATATCGAACAACAAGATCGTCAAAGCGTTCATCAAGCGATACCACGCTATCGTGCATCACCCGTTTATCTGCGTAGATAATCGCCAAAGGCAAAAAACACAATTCAGAATCAACAGGCCAATCCCAATGCACGTGATGTAAAACGCCTTGAGCAACGTAAGGGTTTCCCGTTTCAGACAAAACTATTGAACCACCAATCCAGGCATGATCGCCACCAAATTCTATGGTGTACACTTTTGCGATGTCATGCAAAAGCGCGCTCGACGTGATGCTTTCTACAGAAACATCCAGTCCACGTTTCACGCCCAGTTCTGCCAAGGTGGTCGCCACATTCGCCACTTGTTCACTGTGCGCCCGAATATGCTCGGGCATCTTATATTTATCCCACAGTGCCGTGCACTCTGCATTAGTTGGAATATGCCACTTCGGATTCACAGGAAAACGATGAAAAGGAAGAGCTGCACGAAAAGCGCACTGCTTATGTTGAGAATCTGACGGTGACCGCATAAAAACCTCTATGTATCCGGCGAGATAATTTCAAAAAAAGACCGGCTTTCAACTTTTTGTAGCAAGTGGGTGCAAAAAAAGCAAAGGCAGCTTGCATAGGCTACTTTTTCCACCCCGTTGACACCATTTAACTGAAAGCGTAGCAGTATTCAGTGTGCGGATACCCTGCCGCGTCTATCCCTATGCTCCAACCATGTTAAGGATGTACACCATGAATGTATCTGATTCCTTTAAAGATCCAGAATTATGTAAAAAACTTCTGGAGCAGCTTCATAATGAGCTTGATGCTCCTCTTCGTTTTATGGAAGTCTGCGGCACGCATACTGTAGCTATTTTTCAAAGCGGACTGCGACCTTTACTGCCTAAAGAAATCGTCCACCTTTCCGGCCCCGGCTGTCCTGTATGTGTAACACACGAAAGTGAAGTTGCGGCATTCCTCGATCTTGCTGGAAAAGATGGTGTTATTCTAGCCACCTTCGGCGATCTCATGCGTGTACCAGGTCCAAAAGGACGTAACCTGAAGCTTGCACAAGCAGAGGGCGCACGAATCGAAATCGTCTACTCTCCGCTGGACGCGCTCAAACTTGCTCAAAACAACCCGAACGACACCGTCGTATTCCTCGGAGTTGGATTTGAGACCACAGCACCTACTATTGCTGCTTCCATCATGATGGCAAAACAGCAAAATATTAAAAATTTCAAGGTACTCTCATTCCATAAAATGGTTCCGCCAGCACTCAAGGTTCTGCTCGAAGATCCAGAATGTGCAGTCGATGCATTCCTCTTACCGGGACATGTATCAACAATTCTTGGCATGGAACCATACCACTTTGTAGCTGAGACCTACAATACACCGGGTGTCATCACCGGATTTGATCCTGTAGATATTCTTCAATCTCTACTCATTATGGTAGAACAGCGCAAAACTGGTAAAGCATCTATTGTTAACCAATACAAACGCGCAGTATCAGATTCCGGCAACGCCAAAGCACGCGAAATTATGTTCTCAGTATTTAAAGTAGCAGAAGCACAATGGCGCGGCGTTGGCACAATCCCAGACAGTGGCCTTATCTTTAAAGACGAGTACGAAGAATTTGACGCGCTGAAAGCGCTCGATATTACACTGAGAGACGTTCCACAAACTCCCGGGTGTAAATGTGGTGAGGTGCTTAAAGGGAAAATGCAGCCAAACGAATGTCCATTATTCGCAAAGGCATGCACCCCTGCAAAACCGGTAGGCCCTTGCATGGTTTCCACAGAAGGCAGCTGTGCAGCTTACTTCAAATATCAGGTGACAGCATAATCATGAGCGAATCTACACTTCTTCTCGATCACGGAAGCGGGGGCATGGCCTCCAACCGCCTCATTGGCGACCTTTTTTTCAAGCATTTTGGCAACCCGATTCTTAATGAGATGAACGACGCTGCCCTGCTGAACATCACCGGCCCCATCACCATGAGTACCGACAGCTACACTGTCGATCCGATTTTTTTCCCCGGCGGTAACATCGGCACCCTCGCAGTGCATGGCACCGTTAACGACGTAGCAATGCTCGGCGCTAAACCACGGTACCTTTCCTGCGGCTTCATCCTTGAAGAAGGGCTCGACATGAGCACGCTGGAAAAAATCGTTATCGAAATGGCAGAAGCCGCTAAAGAAGCCGATGTACTCATCGTCACCGGCGACACAAAAGTTGTACCGCGTGGCTGCGTCGACAAAATTTTCATCAACACCACCGGCATCGGTGAACTCATTCTTCCAGAAGCAACCTCCGGCGCACACGCCAAACCAGGCGACGCCATCCTTGTTTCAGGAACCATGGGTGACCACGGTCTCACCGTCCTCTCCAACCGAGAAGGACTGAACTTTGCCACCGATGTAAAGAGTGACTCCGCGCCGCTCAACCACATCGTCGCAGCGCTCATCAATGAAATTGGTGACATCCATGTTCTCCGTGACCCGACTCGTGGTGGACTGGCAACTACCCTCAACGAAATCGCAGGGCAGTCAAACGTCACCATCAACGTCGTTGAAAGCCAAGTGCCCGTTCGTGAATCCGTTCGCAACGGTTGCTCCTTCCTCGGTCTCGATCCGTTCTATCTCGCAAACGAAGGCAAGCTCATCTGCATTCTTCCTCAAGAAAAAGCAGAAGCAGCGTTAACCCTCATGCGATCATTGAAATATGGTGAAGAAGCCGTGCAAGTAGGCACTGTGCTTGATCCAGAAAATGCACCAGGCAAGCCCGGACAGGTCGTTCTCGAAACACCTCTCGGTGGACACCGATTACTCAACATGCTCGAAGGTGAACAACTTCCGCGTATTTGCTAATTGTAACTAGCCGTCGGCGATGCTTATCAGCAGGATGCCTTCGGCGAACCTGCGGTGCTTTTGTCTCCGACGGCCAGAGAACCTTTTTGAAAAAAGGCTTCTCTGGACTCTCCAAAAACTTTTATTTACGAGCTTAGCCCGTTTTTCACATTACCTCGCGGCTTATGCTCCACCACCTTTCTGTAACAAAAAAAGGCTGTCCTAATTAATTAGGACAGCCTTTTTACTATGCTAGGGAAAGGTAATGAAAATTAAGCCGCGTGAAAGAATAAACAACAAACGGAACTCGCAATAACTTCGCGGTCAAGGGGGCGTCCCCCTTGCGGGTGCAGGGCAGAGCCCTTGCCCCTCGGAGAGTCGCCGAAGGCAAAACGTCCTAGACTCGCCGAAGGCTACCCAACTCAAAAGTAAAATTACCAGTCAATTTCAGGCTGACTGTGCTCACGAAGCCAATTGTTTGTAAGAATAAAATGATTGCAGCCAAAAAACCCACGTGATGCTGAAAGCGGTGACGGGTGCACGGCTTCGAGGACGCAGTGGTTGTTGTTTGCAATGAGAGGCCTTTTGTCTTGTGCATGTTTCCCCCAAAGGAGGAACACTAGATTTTTGCGTTTGCGACTTATGGCCTTGATAATATCGTCTGTCACAGCGCTCCAACCAAGCTTTGCGTGTGATGCGGCTTGGCCTTCCTGAACTGTCAGGGTCGCGTTTAAAAGAAGAACGCCTTGCTCTGCCCAGCGTGTGAGGTTTGTAGAAACGTCACGTTTTGTTCCGCCGTGAAATTCTGCATCAATCTCTTTAAAGATATTGCGAAGCGACGGTGGAAACTTGGCACCTTCGGGTACGGAGAAAGACAAACCATGCGCTTGGCCTGCACCGTGATATGGATCCTGTCCAAGGATTACCACACGCACATCTTCAAACGGCACAGCTTGTAGCGCGGAAAAGACATTCTCTTCTGCGGGAAACACTGTGGTCGTTTCTCTTAACGCTGCCACTTTTTGCAAAATACGTTCATGCCTGCCCTCTTTAAAATACGGCACAGCTTCACACCAATCTTGCGGAATCATGACTTTCTCCTCTCTTGCTATAAAAAAGACGGACAGGTCTCCCCATCCGTCTCATTCTTTATACTAAATATCAGCACCTTGCACGCGACTAACTTTATATCCCACCGTAACAAGCATTCCCTTAATCGGGGTTAAGGGGGGAATCCCCCCTTGCGGGGGTGTAGGGGGCAGAGCCCGCCTACCCGTCGGAGACAAAAGCGTCGCAGACAAGCTACGCTTCAGGCGCATCCTCAAGACCGAGTAACGCGGTAGCGAAATCGGCACCATTGAACGGCCTGAGATCTTCCATTTTTTCACCAAGACCGATGTAGGTAATCGGAATATTAAATTCCATTGCGATTGCTACAACGATGCCACCTTTTGCGGTGCCATCAAGCTTGGTGAGAATGATTTCATCAAGCTTCGCAACTTCGTTAAACAACTTTGTCTGTGACAATGCGTTCTGACCGGTTGTTGCGTCGATGGTGAGAATTGTACGATGCGGCGCACCTTCGTGTTTTTTACCGAGTACGTTGCGGATTTTCTGCAACTCGTCCATCAAACCAACTTTGGTCTGAAGACGTCCTGCGGTATCAATAAACAGCAGGTCGTAACCACCTTCAACAGCTCTTTCTACGGCTTCGTACGCTACTGCTGCCGGATCAGAGTTTGCAGCTTTTGCATGAAGATCAGCGCCGATGCGGTCTGCCCATACTTGCATCTGCTCGATTGCGGCTGCACGGAAGGTATCGCCTGCGGCAATAAGTACTTTTTTGCCCTGAAGCTGTGCACGGTATGCAAGCTTGGCAATGGTTGTGGTTTTACCCACGCCGTTAACACCAACCATGAGGATAACCTCCGGCATATTAACAGCAGTAATGCGAGGACCTGTTTTGAAGATTTCTTCCAGTTCTTCGCGCATAAATTCTTTAAATTTGGCAGGATCTTTTGTGTCTGCCTTACGCACACGCTCACGAAGACGCCCAACAAGCTTCATTGTCGGTTCAAAACCAACATCAGACATGATGAGAATTTCTTCAAACTCTTCCCAGAAAGATTCATCAATTTCTGAGTGTGTTGCAAGCAATCCGTCAATCTGTTTTGTAATCTGCTCTCGAGTCTTGGAAAGACCTTCGGAAAGCTTCAGGAACAGTCGGGAGCGTTCATCGTCTTCATCTTCAAGATCAAGAGCGAGTGCTAATCTATACTGAAGTTCAGACCGGAAATCGCTGACATAGTCATATTCCATGTCATCAAGCCAATCTGCAAACTTGCTAATAAATTCTTCAGCTTCATTTTTCGGAGCATCGAGTGCGTCAAAGAAGAAACGTAAGCGATCCCAAAGCGGGTCGCCAACTTCTTCGATACCGTCGAGAACAAGCTCAAGCCAGATGGAAAGCTTTGGCTCTGCACCGCGAAGAGAAACAGTAAGATCTTTCTGCCATTGAGGCTGATCGTCTGTAATTACTGTTGCGGCTTCTGTCTGTGTTGGCTCCATAGGCGCAGCAACTGGTGCTGAAACAGGAGTGGTAACTGGTGCGACCGGCGCAACAGGTTCAGGAGTCGGTTCCGGTGCTACTTCTGGAGCAGGCGCGGCTGTCACTTCAGGTTCAACCTGAGCCTCTACAGCTTCGGCTACTTCTACAGCTGGTTCAGCTTCTTTATGGATAAACTCAGGCTCAAGAACAATTTCTGCCTCTACGCTTGCTGGAGCTTCAACAGGCGCTTCCTGAACAGGTTCTTCTGACTCTGAAACCACTTCTTCCACAGCAGGTTCTGGCACTTCGACAACAGGCGCTGCTTCAGGCTGCACTTCTTCTACGTGCAGTTCTTGTGACGCAGGCTCCTCAGCTATCGGTTCAGTACTCTCTGATTCTTCCGCAACAGCTTCTACAGCACTGTCCGGTGCTTCCTGTTCTGCTGGCTTAGTAGAATCGTCAGTTGTCCAAAGTCGTTTCAGTTTAGAAAAGAACCCCATAGTCCATCCTTTACATACCAGAGATAAAATTCTCTGTTGTTTTTATCTTATATACGAATCGGAATACTTTGCTCATTACTGCGTTAGAGTCAAGTCGCCAAAGGTCTCGGGGATTTTTTTATACCTTTTTTAAACATTTTCACACTATTCTCATCCCCAATTATACGCACTACGACCCTTAAAGCATATCTGCGTATGTTTATTGACTATCTGTACTAAGTCTATAGTATTATGGCTCGCTTTAACAGTGACCTTATTTTTGATTCGAGATTACAGGAGTGTACATGCAAGGCCCCAACTCTCGCACTTTCGTACGATTCTTCTGCGGCAATTCGCTCTCTCACAGTTTATTACTTGGCATTACAGTCACAGTATGTGGGATGATCATGCTACTTGGAGTCTTTCATTACTCACAACTATACAGCAGTGCACTCGAACAAGTTGAAAAAGATGCAACAAGTCGCACCCAGCGCCTTTCTGAAATCCTCTCCATACCTATCTGGAATATTGAATATGACACTGTAGACAGGGTCATCGCTGTTTTTTCTGAATCTATCAATGTACTTAGGATTCAAGTTGAAGAACCGAGCGGGAAGATTATTGCTGATAAGATAAGTGATTCATCCGTTCCTGCAGACAGAATTATCTCCAGAGATATTTATTATAATGATCAACATATCGGTCGACTGACCACACATCTTTCTTTTGCTGCGTTTAAAAAGAGTCAACATCAAGAATTAATAAACTACCTCTTGACGATCGGCTTTCTACTTATTGCCCTGCTAATTCTTACTCATAGAATTCTAGAAATATATCTAAAAAAGCCCCTTATACAACTGAGCAAAATGATCGATCAGTTGCGCACAGGGACATATCCAGAGCACTACCCCACACTCCGCACACGCGAATTACAACACATCGCCATCAATTTTAAAGAAATGGCGAAACAAGTTGCATTGCGTGAAACAGAGCTGACAAAAATAAATACACAGCTGTATGAAAACATTGAAGAAAGAAAGAATATTGAATACCAGCTGCGAACAAGTCAGGAGCAATTCAGCCTTATTGCCACGACCACTATGGACGGTATTGTAGACCGTAATTTTGATCAGGACTTTCTTTTGTACACGCCGCGTTGGAAAGATCTTTTAGGATATACGGATGCTGAATTGACAAATTCAGTTTCAGTCTGGCTTGAGCGAGTTCACCCGGACGACCGTGCACTTGTAGATTCTCTGACAAACGGAAACTTGTATGATCCGGCAGGCCGAGCGGAAATGGAATACCGCATTAAACACAAAGACGGGGATTATCGTTGGTTCCTTGGCCGTGAACAAGTCTTGAAAAATCAAAATGGTACTCCGTACAGACTTATCGGGACTCATTCAGACATCACGCCTAAAAAACGAGCCGAGCAGCGTCTCATTTCCACAAAAGAAATGCTGCAAAATATTATTAACTGCATGCCATCACTAATTGTAGGCGTTACAGAGCAAATGACTGTGACGTTATGGAATGACATGGTGGAAGGCAGCACAGGAATTTTAGCAAAAGATGCTGAAGGGCAACGCTTTAGAGAATTGTTACCTGAGCTTTCGTTTATTGAGCGGCATATTCAAAAATCATTCAAAGCTGTCACGTCGGTAACTGTGCCTAAAGTTACATCTATTCGAAATGGCGTGCCCGTTACCTACGACATCGTCATCTTCCCTGTTACTATCAGCAAAAAACACGTTGCGGTATTACGTATTGATGACATTTCAGAACGGTTGCGTATGGAAGAACGGATTATTCAGACAGAAAAAATGGCATCTATCAGCGGGTTGGCAGCAGGCATGGCGCACGAAATCAACAACCCGCTTGGTGGGATTCTGCAAGGAATACAGAACGTCCAACGCAGGTTCAGCACCGATCTTGCGCCGAATATTCGAGTTGCTGATGAGCTTGATGTTTCGCTAAAGAAAATGAAAAATTACATGGAAGCACGCGAAATTTTCGGTCTACTGGATGGCGTTGCAGAATGCGGAAAGCGCGCAGCTTCCATTGTTGCCAACATGCTTGAATTTAGCAGAAGCTCGAATATAAAACGGATCCCTAGCTGTGTGCATAGCATCATTGATAAATCCATTGAACTTGCAGCTAATGATTACTTGCTGAAGACACAGCAGAAATTTGATCAAATTAAAATCATTCGAGAATATGATGAGGCAGTTTCCCAGATATCCTGTGCTCCGCAGGAAATAGAACAGGTACTTCTTAATCTGTTAAAGAATGCGGCACAGGCTTTTTCAATGACGGTTCCTGCCATCGAAAAACCTACGATAGTCATTACGACTCAGCAATCTGCATCGGGCGTTATGATTACCGTGGCAGACAACGGCCCCGGCATGAATGAGGACGTGCGCAAACGCGTGTTTGAACCGTTTTATACGACAAAGCCCGTGGGCGATGGTACTGGCCTTGGGCTTTCTGTTTCCTATTTTATTATTACCAACAACCACAGTGGAACAATTTCAGTTACAGCAGCACAGGATCAAGGTTCTACATTTAATGTATACCTACCTCATGCAATGTAAGCTGGATAAGCTTTGGTAGCAAGAATTAGATAAAGACAATGGCAGAGCAGAAAAACTACCCTGTTCAGAATGTTGAATTGAAAGCCGACAACCGCCTGTAATAGACAATAAAAAAGTGCACATTTTCCGGTGACCGGTAAGTTCATGAATAAATTCAAGAACCTTTTTTGTGCACGAACTTCGGGCGACGATCCAACCCTGCGTTGTGGGCAACTCTATTTGCCATTATGGTTGTACCGATTTTCCGTAAGTCTGAACCTCCCGTTGGGGTTGTTCTTGTAAGCCGCCTATAACGCTCTAGCTTCTCTCAACTCTTCTCAACTCGTCTCTTCTCTCAACTCAACTCGTCTCTACTCTCTTCTCTCAACTCGCGCAGACTATTGGTCAGTCTAATCGCCTGTGCTTCTAACCCACCACAGTGCGATGCGCCTTACAGGTTCAACAGGATGCATGCATCAATCTTCACTTCACCGAGACTCCTGCGATAGCCCCTATCCAAACTCATCTAGGGACGCTTCACAGTTCTCTTTACCTAATTAGAGAATAACACACGATCTGAAACTGTCCAGTAGTAGCAGAATCACTCATTGCATCTATAACAATAAGCCCATTCGTCGCATCATTTCCATGCAATACAACCGTAGAATCAGGCTAACGGGCATTCTTCAAAACAACAACACTACAATAACATATTGTAACTAATGGATTTTGCTAAAACAAATTTATATTCAGAAATGTCGAATATAAGCCTGCTCGAAAAGTAAAAATTTTTTGACTACTTTATCATCACACTAATTACTGCGCCCAGTTACCCACAAACCATTGGTAATAGCCAATTGGATTCTTGATTCGACTATTTTTTATCGAAATATCCTCTTCACCTGATTCAAAATCCTACCCCGACCCAATTAGATTGCAGATTGAATCTGATTTTTGATCTACACAAATTTCATCCAATATTTCTTGCCGTATTAGAACGTGATTAGAAAGCAGTTCTGGTATTATTTTTTGTATAGTTATCTCCTTCGTACACCGCAAAATTTGACACATAAAATCTAACAACAGCCAAATCGTGCAAAAATTTATACTGCTTTTATTGGACTTCACCCCCCTTAGTACAATTTTTTCTACAGTTATATTTCACAAGCAAATCACTGAAAAAACGCAACACCCTGTTTTTAAAGAACATAGTACAAAGTTTGCCACTATTCAATTTTTGGCACACATCCTGCTATATAAAAAGTACTTCTTAAATTCACTAAAGACATATTTTCGGCTTGAGGTGGCTCCTCAAGCCTTTGTCTTTTCTGAGGGTAAATTTTCAGGCCAGCGTGGTCGAATACAACCTCAGAACATCTTCTTTTGAAAAAACGAAAAGGCCCTTACGGAATATCCGTAAGGGCCTTTTTTTATGTCTCAAATAAATAGGACTAATTTACCATGTCGCGTTCCCAGTCAATGCGGTCAATAATCTCCTGTGAGATCTCATCAAGCCCCATTCTGTTCTTTGCAGCAGCATGAATTGCATGCGGATACAAATGCATCAAAGCTTCCTTCTGTTCATTATCAAGTGCGTCCCACTTGTTTAAGATCAGCGTTGTCGGAATCTCATGCAGATCCATATCTTCCAAAATTTTGTCAACAGCGGCAATTTGCTTTTCAAGCTCTGGATGCCCAGCGTCTGCCACATGCAAAAGCAAATCGGCAGCTTCAAGCTCTTCAAGCGTTGCACGGAATGCTTCGCGCAGCTCTTTCGGCAGATTTCGGATAAATCCTACGGTATCTGTCAAAATAAGTTCGCGGTCTTCTGGAAAACGCAATCTACGAGTTGTAGGATCAAGCGTTGCGAACAACTTGTTTTCAGCAAGCACTGTCGAGTTAGTTAACGCATTCAGAGTCGTTGATTTACCTGCGTTGGTATAGCCAACAAGCGCAGCAACAGGCACACGTGCCTTGTTACGACGGTCTCGCGCAAAGGAACGTTGCTTACGCAGTGAATCCAACTCTTTCTTAAAGCGGGAAATACGATCGCGTACTTTACGTCGGTCAGTCTCAAGCTTGGTTTCACCCGGACCACGTCCGCCGATACCACCCATCAATCTGTCCATTGCGCGGTTTTTACCAACCAGACGCGGTAAAGCATACTGCAACTGCGCCATCTCAACCTGCAATTTACCAGCGCGTGTTGTTGCGTGCTGAGCAAAAATATCAAGAATAAGCTGTGTTCTATCGATAACCTTTCGTTCTGTTACTTCCGTAAGGTTACGTAACTGGGCAGGGGAAAGCTCACCATCAAAAATGATCATGGAAGCATTGCCCTGCAGGCAAAGGATTTCAAGCTCTGAAAGCTTACCTCTGCCCATAATAAATTTGTGATTTACCTGACGCACCCGCTGCACAAGTCTTCCTGCAACCGAAACACCGGCAGTATCAGCAAGCTCTGCCAACTCGTTCAAGTGTGATTCCTGAACATCCTTTGGCAACGTGCTTACACTTACCAAAACCGCATGTTCAGTACCGCCCTGTTTACGAGCGCTGTCGGCTGTTCGTGCGAGTTCTTCTTCAAGAGCGTCTGTCTGCGCTTCGAAATCAATATCAACATTTTCCCATGAAGTAGCATCATGCACATTGTACGCAGTGCCATCCTCTGAAGGAACAGGAAGAATATGAGCAGACTGAAAAGTTCCAGGAGCACCCATGCCATCAACGGTGAGCACAGATATAGAATCCAAACGCAAGAAGAGCATATCCATTAAGTCTTCCTGCGAAAGAAGAGATTCGTTCAAATGAGTATGAACAAGACGCAGACCGCGTAAACGGTCGCTACTGGAACGGGCGCGAGGAAGTTCCGGAATGTAGATAGCACCAGTATCGCCCACCAGCACCATTTGAGGCTTGCCTTGGCGGTCTATAAGTAATGCGATCTGTCTGCCGACGATGCGGGAAAGTGCCGCAAGCTCGTGCGCCTGATCTGTAGTGTATCCCTCTTTTACTGGATAACGGCGGGCAAATAGCCGCTGGAGAGATTTTAACTGACTCGGTTTGAGTCCCTGTGTGTTGCCGAGAACCTTAGAGGCTATGACGAACTCCTGTTGTTTCTATTGCCTCCGGCAGCGCTTATTAGCGGGAGTTGCCTCCGGCGGCGCTTGTCAGCGGGATGCCTTTGGCTACCTTACAAATATTGCCTCCGGCGGCCAGAGAACCTTTTTGAAAAAAGGCTTCTCTGGACTCTCCAAAAACTTTTATCCGCGAGGTCTAACCATTGTTTAAAACGTTGGTCAGCTTATTCCTGCTCTCTTCAACTCCCATAAAGTAAATATACTTCATCCAAACCCTAACGGTTTTTCAGGAGGGGGAGTCTGAGGGGGAACCTCGTTTTTGACTCAAAAACGGGGTTCCCCCTCAGCCGCCGGAGGCATTTCAATATATGTTATTTAAATATCTTTGCTAGCAAGATACTCCGTAATCATTCCATCGTACTGAGAAGTACGTGCGAATGTTTTTACCGCCATATCACGACGAAGCGCAAGCCCTACTCGCATTTCATTTTCGAGCAGTTCCTTCTGTACAGCGTTGTACTCGGAAGGATCAGGAAGAACGAGAATAGAATGGAAGTTTTTAGCTGCGGCACGAAGCATACAAGGGCCGCCGATGTCGATTTCTTCAACCGCACCACGTAAATCAAGACCACGCGCTGCTGCATTTTCGAAATTGTAGAGATTTACTACAATCAAATCGAACGCTGCAATCTCGTGTTCTTTAAGGGTAGCAAGGTGTTCAGGGTTGTCCTTGTCTGCAAGGATACCACCATGAATAAACGGGTTAAGAGTCTTTACCCTGCCGCCAAGGATTTCAGGGAATCCTGTAACATCACTTACAGGTGTAACCTTCAGCCCGGCTTCTTTAAGCATACGTGCTGTACCGCCGGTAGAAACCAACTCTACACCATTCTCGCTCAAAAACGTCGCAAATTCGACCAAACCAGTCTTATCTGTGGCACTCAACAGTGCTCGCTTAATAGGCAAAAGGTCCATTACTTCTCCAAAGTTTGTGAATTCCAGTCTATTAACAAAAATCCTTTTCGTACATTAAGACAGTTTGCTGCAAATAAACATACTTTACTGTCTCAATCTGCGTGGAGTGCCAGAATCATACCCACTTTGCAAGGGCGTCATCAGTCTGACAGGTTGAGACAGGTTGAGATGTCCCACGGCGCGAAAAGCCTTATTTTTCAAGGACTGGCGCAACTCTTGCTATTCTTTATATATGGACATCTTTAATTTTGATATGGCAGAATTTCTAAGCTTTCTGCTCACACTTATGCGACTCAGCCTTGTCGTCTTTCTACTGCCATTCTTCGAGGGAAAAACCATCCCCCGTGTGGTTAAAGCATCTGTGTGCCTCATGCTCACCCTTGCCATATTCCCGTCGATATCGTTCGAAGCAACAGATTTTCCAGCACATCCATTTGAAATTGCATTAATTATGCTTAGCGAAATTCTACTCGGAGTTCTGCTAGGACTTGCTGTTAAATTCATTTTTGCAGGAATTAGAACCGGCGGTATGGTTATCGGCTTCCAGATGGGTTTTTCCATGCTTACCCTTGCTAACCCATCATCAGGTGAGCAAGAAGGTATCACGTCTATCCTGCTATACCAATTGAGCTTTACCGTTTTCATTGTTGCAAACGGTCACTTATATCTCATTAAAGCGCTAACAGATTCCTTTGACCTTATTCCGCCGGGAGGACTCGTTCTCTCTGCCATGCTAGGTCAACAAATTCTTACTCTGTCGATGACCATGTTCGTTTTGGCAATTAAGGTTGCCGCTCCAGTTATGATCTCACTTATGCTGGTTGAATTGACCCTTGGTCTTATGGGGCGAGCGGCACCACAGATGAACCTTCTCATGCTCGGTTTCCCAGTAAAAATCGCTGTAGGTCTTGTCTTTATCGGTATGTTGTTCACCCTTATGGGACAACGAATGGAAGGACTTATCTTGAGTCTTGGGCCAATGTTCTCTCATCTCATTAAAGCTGGCTCTCCGCTGCTACAGCAATAAACAGGATACACAGACATGCCACAAAGTGATCCGAGTAAGACAGAACAAGCGACGCCCAAAAAGCGGGAAAAGACCCGCGAAGATGGTGACGTCGCCAAGTCGCAAGAAGTTCCTAAAGCCGCAACAACCCTTGCAGGCATCATTATTGTTTATGCATGGATTGGTACCATTAATGAGCAGGTGCAGCATATTATGCGTACCTGTTATACATTTGACGCTACGCTCAACATGACAACCAAGTCTGCCATCAACTTTATTAATGAAATGGCATACGATCTTGCGGTAATGCTCCTTCCAGTTTTCCTCTTCCTGTTTCTTTTTGCGGGATTATCTATGCGTGTTCAGGTTGGGCACCTATGGACAATGAAGGTCTTTAAACCGAAATGGAGTAAATTCAACCCGATTAAAGGGATGAAGAACATGTTCCTGTCTATGCAGACACTGGTGCGACTCATTAAAAGCATCGCGTTTGCAGCCGTTATCGGTATTGCACCGTACATTGTTATTACGGATGAGATGGACAACTTCATTCAGCTCTATAACGCCACACCTGAAGGTATCGCAGAATACATGCTCAGCCTTATCTATAAGGTATCTCTGTACGCCACCATTGCCATGCTCGCTATTGCTCTTGCTGACTACTTTTACACTCGTTGGGATTATGACGAGAACATTAAGATGTCCAAAGACGAAGTAAAAGATGAACACAAACAGTCAGAAGGTGACCCGAAGATTCGTCAGCAGCAGCGCCAAAAAATGGCCGAAATGTCCCAGCAGCGCATGATGCAGGATGTTCCAAAGGCAGACGTTGTTGTTACAAACCCTACTCATATTTCCGTAGCCTTGCGCTACAACGCCATGGAAGCACCAGCACCGATTGTTGTTGCGATGGGTGCTGACCTTATGGCGAAGCGAATTAGAGAAATTGCAAGAGAAAACGACATTCCTCTGCGAGAAAACGTCCCTCTGGCACGCGCTTTGTATAAGTCAGTACAGGTGGGTGATCAAATTCCGGAAGACCTCTACAAAGCAGTAGCTTCCATCCTTGCATCACTCAACAAGTTTAAGCAAAAACAGTAAGTTACAAATACCAACTGCTTTTACTCAGGCGTTATTAAACTCTTCGAAAAAGGTGTCGGAAATATGGCTGCCAGCGCAAATACCTCTACAATGAATTACGAACGCTTCTCACAGCACGGAGATTTACTCCTCGCTGGCGGTGTAGTGCTCATTCTTTTTGTAATGCTCATTCCTATCCCGACTCTGCTTATGGACGTCATGCTCAGCATGTCCATTTCGTTGTCGCTGCTGGTGCTTGTTACATCTATGTTTATCAAGTCGCCGCTGGAATTTTCAATTTTTCCGACCCTGCTGCTGGTAACCACTCTGTTCCGCCTTGCTCTTAACGTGGCAACAACCCGCCTTATCCTGCTGCACGGCAGTGAAGGCCCAGACGCTGCCGGTGACGTAATCCAGTCCTTCGGGCAGTTCGTTGTCGGTGGTAACTACGTTATCGGTATCGTAATTTTCGCGATTCTTTTTATTCTGAACAAAATGGTTATTACCTCCGGTACAACACGTATCGCAGAGGTTGCAGCCCGATTCACTCTTGATGCTATGCCGGGTAAGCAGATGGCAATTGAGGCAGACTTAAACGCAGGTCTCCTTGATGAAAAAACTGCTACACTGCGCCGCGAAACCATCCGTCGAGAAGCTGACTTCTACGGTGCGATGGACGGTGCCGGTAAGTTTGTTCAGGGTGACGTAATGGCGGGTCTGCTCATTACTATAGTTAACATCACCGCGGGTATCATGATTGCTGTTTTCCAGAACGGCATGTCATGGAATGACGCACTTTCTACATATACTCTGCTCACAGTTGGTGACGGCCTTGTATCTACAATCCCTTCCATCATTATCTCTACCGCTGCCGGTATCATCGTATCCCGTGCTGCAGCTGAAGCGAAAATGGGCGAAGAGTTCATCGGCCAGCTTACATCTAACTCAAAAGCACTCAACCTTGTCGGTTGCGTACTTCTCGTCTTCGCTTTGGTTCCGGGTATGCCTTTCATCGCATTCTCATTCTTCGCAATCTGCATGTTTGTTATCGCAAAGCTTACATCCAACGCCAGCGACGACGTTGCACAGCGTACCGGTGCCAGTGGAACGACCGAACAGGGGAGCGGAGAGAATGCTCAGGAAGCGCTGGATACTCCGGAAGCTGTACAGTCACTCCTTCCTCTGGATGCTCTGGAGCTGGAAGTTGGTTACGGCCTTATCCCGCTTGTTGATGAAGCACAGGACGGCAACCTGCTCTCACGTATCAGAACAATCCGCCGACAGTTTGCATTGGACATGGGTGTCATTATTCCGTCCCTGCATCTGCGTGACAACCTGCAACTCAAACCGGGGCAGTACACAGTACTTATTAAGGGCAATGAAATGGCAGGGGCAGAAATCCTCATCGACCATTTCCTTGCAATGGACCCGGGCGATGCACGTCATTCCATTAAAGGTATCGAAACCCGCGAACCGGCATTTAACTTGCCAGCTCTCTGGGTACCGGAAGCGCAAAAAGAAGAAGCCATACTCGCAGGGTACACCGTTGTTGACCCATCCACGGTTATTGCAACGCACCTTACCGAAGTATTCAAACGCAGCCTCGCAGACTTCCTTGGCCGTCAGGAAATTCAGTCTCTTCTGGATAACCTTGCCAAGCATGCTCCAAAAGCTGTGGAAGAACTGGTACCAAACGTACTTACACTGGGCGCAGTACAGAAAGTTCTGCAGAACCTCGTACGAGAAAATATTTCGATCCGCGATCTGCTCACTATTGTTGAAACTCTCGCGGACTACGGAACAAGCGTTAAGAATCCAGATGTACTCACAGAGTATGTCCGCGAACGCTTAGCACGTACAATTGTTAGACCGTATATGGATCAGGAGAACACACTCCCGATCATTATGCTGGACCCGAATGTGGAAAAAACTGTTCAGGAAGCCATCCGACAGACAGAAGGCGGAGCATATCTTGCGCTCGACCCTGCCACAGCACAGCAAGTTATTCAGGCCGTTAACTCATCTGTAGAAAACGCAGTCGTTACCGATGGTCAGCCAGTAATTCTGACTTCCCCGATGGTACGACCGCATCTTTCTCAGCTGATTATGCGATTCATTCCAAACATTCCGGTTATATCTCAAGCAGAAATACCTGCAGACATTCGTTTGAACACTGTTGGTAATGTAGGAATCTAATATGCAGGTAAAAACTTTTTCAGGACAGACAACACGTTCCGTACTCGCTCAGATCAAACAGGAAATGGGCGAAGAGGCAGTTATCCTTTCTAAACAGGAAGGCAAAGATGCGGAAAACCGCTGGTGCCAGATTACTGCCGGTGTTGAACGTGCGGTAGATGAAATTCAAGAAGCTGAGACTCAAGAATACGCAGCGCCCGCAGGCTGGAGCCGCTGGCATGAAGAATGGTCAGAAATTAAAGAGTACATTGCGGAACTCGTTAAGCCACGCCTTCAACTGCATAAGCTTTCTCCGCGTCAGCGTCTCGCGCTTGAACATCTTCAGCGCCATGATGTCGACGACACCGTAATTCTTCGTCTGCTTCGCCCGCTTAAAAGCGACGCAAGCATGTCTATCCTTGCCCCGCTGGGTGATCTGATCAAATTCAAGCCTTGGGGTAACGAATGGAAAAGCCGTGTACATACTTTTGTAGGTCCGTTCGGTGTAGGTAAAACCAGTGCAGCTGTACGTATGGCATTGGAGCTGCGCAGGCAGAATCCATCTATGCGTATCTGCTTTATCAATGCAGACTGCGCACGAGGCAACGGTAGACTACTGTTACGCCACTATGCACAGCTTTGTGACATGGGGTACTATGAAATTCGTGATAGTATTACCTTCGCAAATACAATACGCGACGCTGCAAAAAGTTATGACCGCATCATTATTGACATGCCGGGACTGGGTCTGCGTGACTCTTTCAAAGAGCAAGTTGAACATTTCGGGCTACACGCTATCCGTGAAAACTCATTCCACAGGGTGCTTTCACCAACAGCGAATAGTAAACAACTCACTGCAACGCTGGAAAAGTATCGTGCAGTAAAGGGTGGTAGCATTGTCTGGACTAAGATCGACGAAGCTTGTACATTCGGTACGATAATCAATACAGCTGTTTCCACGGGACTTCCTATTTCAGCTTTTTCATACGGCTCCGGACTTAAAAGCACACTTGCTCCGGCAAAAGACGTAATGCTGTGGAGACTTATTTTTAAAAACCAGCTTCCCGGCGAATATACAATTCACCAGAATGCCTAAGGGCATATTGGAGATAATAGAACCATGAGTGGCAACCTTCCTCTTGTCCTGTCTGTAACCTCCGGTAAAGGAGGCGTAGGCAAAACAAACCTATCCGTTAACCTTGCGTATTCATTAGCGCAAAAAGGAAAACGTGTTGTTTTGCTGGATGCAGATCTGGGACTTGCAAACGTAGATGTTTTGTTAGGCCTTACGCCTGAACAAAACCTCTTTCACCTGTTCAGCGAAGGGGTTGCCCTTTCCGATATTCTGTATTCCACCCCTTACGGGTTTGATATTCTCCCCGCCTCTTCCGGCATAGGTGAAATGCTTACGCTCTCCACCGGCCAAAAACTTGACCTGCTCGAGTCAATGGACAGTCTGGAAGACAAGGTAGATTTTCTCATTGTGGATACCGGTGCAGGTATTAACGATAACGTTCTGTACTTCAACCTTGCAGTACAAGAGCGCATCGTAGTGCTTACAGCAGAACCGACCTCACTGACCGATGCGTACTCCCTCATTAAAGTAATGAAGTTGAACCACGGCGTTGAGCACTTTAAAGTAGTTGTGAACATGGCTGAATCTGAAAAGATGGCTAAAGAAATGTTCGTCCGCCTTTACTCTGCCTGTGATCATTTCCTGTCCGGAGTTTCTTTGGATTACGCTGGCTGCCTGCCGCGCGATCCTGCTGTACGTAAAGCTATTGTGGCTCAACGTCCTGTCTGTCAACAGAATCCGGTCGCACCGGTTTGCCAGTCTATTGGTAAACTCGCAGACAAGATTCAAAATTGGGAAATAGCTGCGAACCTTGATGGAAATATCAAGTTTTTCTGGAAAAAACTCCTCTTCCAGCAGTAATGCCTGGGAGCTATTGGAGTCCGGCGAGAAGGCCTGGGTCGTCATGTCTGACCACGAACAAGAAAACGTGGTTCGTCACTATGCGCCCAAGGTTCGGTATCTTGCATCCCGTTTGAAAGTTAAGCTCCCTAAAAATGTGGAGCTTGGAGAACTTATCAGCGCGGGTACGCTTGGGCTTATGGAATCGCTGGGCAAGTTTAAACCGGAAATGGGCATCAAATTCGATACCTACGCAGAAAACCGCATCCGCGGCGCAATGCTTGACGAATTACGACGCCTTGACTGGTTCCCTAGAAGCTTACGCCAACGCGTAAGACAAATCGAAGAAGCCATGCAGCAGGTGGAAAACGACAAAGGACGTTCCGCCACAGAAGAAGAACTGCAACATGCAACTGGTCTTGATAGAGCTGGAGTCCGCGAAGGGCTTGTTGCACTGCAAAGCCAGTTATGTCTCAATTTAGATCTAATACAAGACACCGTATCTGCCGATGAGTTAAGTGATGCAGATAGTCAGCCCTTTAAAAAAACTGCTTCAAAAGAAACATTATATCAGATTTCACAGCTAGTTGAACAATTGACACCTAGAGAAAAGTTGGTATTGTCCCTCTATTATAGTGATGATTTGAATATGCGTGAAGCAGCAGAGGTTATGGGGGTGACTGAGGGTCGCATTTCACAGTTGCACTCTCAGGCGTTACTTAAGCTGCGTAATAACTTTTATGCAGTGCATGGAAAAGACAGCGGATTATAAAGACTTAAGGAGTCTATGATGGGCTTTGATCCTAATATGCGTGTTCTTGTTGTGGACGATTTCTCTACTATGAGACGAATTGTTAAAAACATTCTTCGTCAGATTGGCTTCACTAACATTGTAGAAGCAGATGATGGAACTACCGCATGGGAAGTTCTTAATAAAGACCGCATCGAATTTGTTATTTCTGACTGGAATATGCCACAGATGACTGGTATCGAACTTCTTAGAAAAGTTCGCAGTAGCGAAGAGTTTGCTGACATGCCTTTCTTGATGGTTACCGCTGAAGCACAGCAGGAAAACATCATTGAAGCCGTTCAGGCAAAAGTTTCCAACTATGTGGTAAAGCCATTTACAGCAGAAATTATGAAGCAGAAAATCGATAAGATTTTCCCTTAACTGCTCTTATTGCTCATAGAAATAATGCATTCCGGTTTAGGAAACCACTACATGTCGTATAAACGCTTGTCGTCTTCCTCTGCCGGATTGCCTTGTTTTAGTGATACTGAAAAGAAAACCGCAGGTTAGGTAATAGATGGCAAATGCTCCAACCAACAGACCCGGCAACGCCGGTACGAAAAAGGCTCAACTAGACGTGGATACCCTTTCTACACCAGACTCCATACCGCAGAAAAAAGACGACAAGGTAGAACTTGATCTTGATGACGCGCCGTTTTTAATGGAAGACGAGGAAGAGGAAGAAGAACAGGTTTTTGACAACTCCACGTCTGCTAATGCTGACTCTTTCTCTGCTGCTGAACTGGAAATGGACCCTGAAGCTGCTCGCAAACGTAAACGCAAAATTATGTTTGGCGGCATCGGTCTGCTTGTTATCGCTCTCGTCGTTTTAGGATGGAAAATGCTTCCATCGAAAGACGCACCTATACCTGTTAAACGCATTGTTAAGAAAGAAAAAGGCAAGTACGACACTCCGCCTATCGTTCAAAAAGATAAGTTCGACGTCACATGGGAGCCGTTCTGGGTGGAACAGCGCGACAGCAAAAAGGAAATTCGATTCCTTGTTTGTAAGTTTGCAGTGTTCACTGATAACGAAAAACTCTCATGGGAAGCGAAGAACAAAAAAGTGACGCTTCGCGACGCAATTTTCTACTATCTGCGGAACAAGGATCTCAAATTTCTTTCTGATAAAGACAATGTGCAGCTGCTCAAATCTGACTTGCTGACTGTTGTTAACCAATACATGGGTAATGGCCAGTTCAAGGACGTTTTTATTGAAAACTACTTGGTGAAATAGATATGTCCAATGAAATGGATATCCCATTAGTCATCCAGCAGATGGGGCGTGTGCAAAAGATTGCAGAGCAAGAAAAGTCACGCCCTGAACGGCAGCAGGCAACAGCCCGCGATGCCGCACGCAAGGGTGGCGAACTCGCCCGTGACCACGTGGCTGAAACACAATCCGCTGAGCAGACTCATTTTGATATCGATGAGGATGCTCACGGAGGACAAAACCAGCACCTTCCGTCCGATTCCAGACAGGGAGCAACACCCGAACAGGATGTTGAAACCAACCCTACGTCTGAAAGCGCCTGGCAAGGCAAAATTATAGATACCAAAGTATAATAATGACATTTTCCCAGCTTATCTTGCTTTTTATCAGCGGTTCCGAGCTGCTGTTACTTGTTCTTCTTATTGTGTTTTACTTACGCTTACGTAAAAGCGAAGCGCTTCTTACAGCCATGCAAGCAGGGCAGGAATCATTAGTTGCCAAAATGCATTTCAATGCTGAGCTTGAGCAGGAAATCGTCGAATCTTTCGCACGACGCCAGCAGGAGCTTCAGGGACTTGAAGTGCAGCTGGAAGCACGTTCAAATGAATTGCGTTCACTTCTTGAGCAGGCAGAAGCTATCAGTCGCTCCCCTCAGTTCTTACGGGAACTCATTTTTACTGGTCGTAAGAAAGGACAAACAATTCCTCAACTGGCAAAGGCAACCAACCTTTCCATTGATGAAGTTGAACTCATTCTTATGAAAGCTGAGTAAGCCCAGCGTCAGCTTGGCACTTTGCCAAGAGCAATGCTCGTCCATGTTGGTCGTAATACCAGCGTACTGCCGGTTCTTATACCGAGTATAATGTTACGTGTGTTGGCGGATGCAATGTCTGCACGCCCCTTGTTCGCGCTGGCAACCACGATACAGACCTTATCCACCACAGGTGTTCCATGCGTATTTCCAACAACAGTAATCCATATGGCGGCGGCCAGCCCTCCTCTACAACCAATCGCGGTGCTATTTTTAAGCGCAAGGTTAAGGTAGGCCAGCTCCTTAAAGGCAGAATGCTCCGCGTCGAGCAGGAAGGCTTTGCATGGGTACTTATTGGGGATATGGAACTACTGGCTCAGGTTGAAACCATGCCGGAAACGGGCCAGTGGCTGGAGTTTCTCGTACTCTCGCTTGAGCCGTCTATTCTGCTGCGCCAGCTTCAACAAGGAGCTGACCCGCGAAGTTCAATTTTTCTCAGAGACTACATCCGCTCCTATCTGACCGAGAGAGATAAGCTTGATACTATGCTGGCCTATTCCCTGTGGGATTCCCTCAACATCGCGGATGGTGAGCCTTTCACAGCAAACCGCACAGCACTTATCAATTTTTTGACACAATCTCCCACTGCCCTTGATCAATTCACACGTGTCATGCGGCTCCATTCCAGCGTGCAAAAGATGGTTACGTCGTCAAAACACGGAACTTTCCACTACATGCCATGGCTTATGCCTTCTGCAAAAGGTGTAGAGCTACTCATTTCCACACCGGAAAACAATATTTGCACCGTTACGGCAGGTGTAATATTACATGGGGCACAGCATGTACTCACAGTGGGTCAAATGAACCTGTCTGCCGATCCTGTCTCTTTCGCCTATCGACTCCTGCTTGATAAAAACTGTAAAGCAGGTAACAACACCTCTCGAGCAAACTCCGCATCTACCAACTGTACCTGCCTCGGCACCGCTGAGTTGCCCGCAGGAGCGCACGATATTCTGTCCTTAATCTTCAAAGAGATGCCTACACAACGTAGTGGACTAGATCTACGCGCATAATCCGGATTACGCTGCACCTTGCCGTGCAGCAGTACAATGCTCAAAATAAAAAATTTCAAAACGGTACTACATACATGCAGTATACTGACAATACAGGCTTAAACATAAGCCCTGATCGCCCTTGGCTGGCTCCGCTTGCCGGATACTCTGACCTTTGCTTCAGACTCTTGTGTAAAGAGTTCGGTGCAGCTGTTGTTTGCTCTGAAATGGTTAGTTCTAAGGGACTCTATTACAATGGCAACAGCACGCGTAAGCTGCTTGAAACAACAGAAAAAGAAGCCCCTGCTATCTTCCAGCTTTTTGGCAACGACGTGGACATCATGTCGTACGCAATGGATTATCTGGTAAAAGGTGGCTACACATGGTTTGATTTGAATATGGGTTGCTCTGTGCGCAAAGTATTCAAACAGGGCTGTGGCTCTTCCATGATGGCTGATCTTGATAATTCACTTAAAGTTGCGAAAGCTATGATCAGCATTGGCGGCAAAGGCAAAGTAGGCTTCAAGTTCCGCCTTGGCGTTGATTCTGAACAGGAAGTGTACAAAGAACTGGCTCTGCGACTTGAAGATGCCGGTGCAGGCTGGATTACTCTGCATCCGCGTACTGCTGCGCAAGGCTTTTCCGGCACTGCGCGCTGGTCTGCCATTAAGGAAGTAGTAGACGCTGTTTCTATCCCGGTTATCGCCAGTGGCGACCTGCTGGAACCTGAAGATGGTGTGAGGTGCATCAAAGAAACTGGTGCAGCTTCTGTTATGTTTGCACGAGGTGCTATCAGCAACCCTGCTATTTTTGGCGAGTACACCACGCTCTATAAAGGCGAAACACTCAAGCGTCCTGATCCACTCAAGACCATGCATCTTATTCAGCGCCACAAAGAAATTGCACTTGAATACGCCGATGAGCGCACCGCCCTCTTTAAGATGCGAACCTTTGTTCCCCGCTACGTGCGGTTGTTCAAAGGATCTAAGTTACTTCGTCAGCAGCTTGCTACTTGTGCAGGGTTGAAAGAGATTGATGCAGTCATCGAAGAATTTTTTGCTCGCTGCGAAGCAATTGATCTGGACGACACCTCAGAAACCATCAGCATGCAGAATACATCGGAGTAAGTATGGAAGTACGTAGAGCTACAACATCCGGCTTTTGTTTCGGGGTTTCTCTGGCACTCCAAAAGCTTGATGCAGAAGTTGAAAAGCATGATGCAAAGATTGCGACTCTTGGACCTATCATTCATAACCCGCAAGTTCTTGAACGGTATGAGAATCTCGACGTGCGTTGCCTTAAACGCGCAGAAGAAGCTGATGTAAATGAACGGGTTGTTATCCGGGCGCATGGTGTGCCAAGAGAAACAGAAGCAACATTGAACGATGCATGCAAAGAAGTTGTTGATGCAACCTGTCCAAAAGTTAAACGTGCTCAGATTGGCATCCGCAACATGATCCGCAAGGATCGTTTTCTTCTTTTGTACGGAGAAAAAGACCATCCGGAAGTGCGTGGCCTTATGAGTTACGCCGGTGACAGAGCATTTTTGTTTAATTCACTTGAAGAGCTCAAGAATTTTCCACTTTCTGCCGATATAGAATATTGCCTCGCTGCGCAGACTACACAGGACAGAGAGGAATTTGACCGGATAGATGAGTACCTTCAGGGACAGTTGTTTGAACGACTACAGGTACTTAATACTATTTGTAATGCAACAAGAGAACGACAACAAGAAGCCATTGCGCTTGCTAAAGAAGTAGATGCAATGGTTGTTGTGGGGGGCTATAGCAGCGGAAACACTCGCAGACTTGCGGATGTATCCCGTGCTCAAGGGTGCCTCACCTTCCATGTTGAACAACCGGAAGAGCTTTCAGCCTCTGATTTTAAAGGCATGAAGGTAGTTGGCCTCACCGCCGGTGCTTCAACCCCACGTTCGATTATTGACTCTACGGAAGAATTCCTTAACAAGTTGTAGAAGTACAATCTTTTGATTAGTCTGCGTGAACTAGAACTACGCACCGGAGAACGCCATGCAGACGAACATACTTTTAGAATCCGGCACTAACGAGCTGGAAATTGTTGAATTTTTCCTAGATGAACTCGAGATAGACGGACAAGTCTATCGCGGTTACTACGGAGTAAACGTAGCTAAGGTACTCGAAATTATCAGAATGCCTACCGTGACTGCACTTCCTGAAAGTGGTCACACCTGTATTTTGGGTGCTTTTAACCTGCGGTCACAGGTTATCCCGCTTGTCGACCTGTCCATGTGGCTTGGTAAAACCCGTGAAGAAACGGAACCACCAAAAGTCATTGTGACAGAATTCAACAACGTATGTACCGCATTCCAGGTATCCGGCGTCAACCGTATTCACCGCATCAGTTGGGAAGAGGTTGAACCGCCAAGCGGCTACGTAGCAAATTTAAGCAACCAGTCCATCACCGGTGTCGTTAAAATTAACGACCGCATCATCTTCCTGCTCGATCTCGAGAGAATTGTTGCGAACCTTAATCCGGACCTTGCGCTCAAACTTGATGACGCAATCGACTGGGAAAGTAACGAAAGCCGCCGTGCACTGATCACTGATGATTCCGGTCTTATCCGCGAAATGCTCACTGATCTGCTGGAAAAAGCAAACTTCCAGGTTGAAGCACACAACAACGGCAAAGAGGCGTGGGATAGGCTGAATCAGCTCAAATCCATAGCAGCAGAGAACAATAGGCCGCTCACTGACTACGTTCAGGTAGTCGTGTCTGATATTGAAATGCCTGCAATGGATGGTCATTCCCTCTGTAAAGCAATCAAGGACGATTCCGTTCTTGGGCAGCTGCCGGTTATCCTGTTCTCTTCACTCATTACGGACAAACTGCGCCACAAAGGCGACTCCGTAGGGGCAGATATGCAGGTATCCAAGCCGGAAGTAACCTTGCTTGCACAGCGCGCTGTCGAATTAATCGATGAACGCCGCCAGAAAACAGCATAATTTTATTTTTCTTTGTTATCAAAAGGGTAGAGCTCCGGCTCTACCCTTTTCTTATTGTGCCATTTCTTATTTTTATGGACAGAGCGCACCAACGCTATCATAATCGGCAACTCAAAGAACATTAAGGCTGGCAACCGCCAGTTTGCAGCAGGATGTATTTCAATGGCTAAAAAGAAAAATTCAAAACCGGCACCGCTACCGCAAAGCCTTGCGTTACCATTCACCGGTGTAGAGTCACACGCGCATCTCGATTTACCACCATTCTCTTCTGATATTGAAGAGGTGCTGGAACGCGCAAAAGAGTCCGGCGTACGCTACATCTGCAACGTATTTCTCGGACATAAAGCATGGAAAAACAACCGTCAGCTTTTTGAAAAGCACGAGGAAGTCTTCTTTATCCTCGGCACACATCCAAGTCACATCGACCAGTGCACTGAAGAAGAGCTTGATGCCATGCGTACAGCTTTTGCCGAAGACAGCAGAATTCGCGGAATCGGTGAAATTGGTCTGGACTATTATTGGGATCATTTCCCGCGCGAAGCGCAGAAAGAAATTTTCATTAAACAACTCCATCTTGCAAAAGAGCTGGATACCCGCGTCATCATTCATTCAAGAGACGCAGCAGAAGACACCATTGACGTATTAGAAGAAGAAGGTTTTGTAGATTACCCTGTGCTCTGGCATTGTTTCGGCGGCAACACTGAGTTAGCCGAACGCATCGTTAAGAACGGCTGGTATCTTTCAATTCCGGGTACCGTAACATATCCGAAAAACGAAGAAGCACGCGAAGCGCTCAAAGTAATTCCATTGGATCGTATGCTTGTGGAAACAGACTGCCCGTATCTTACGCCTGTGCCGTACCGAGGTAAGCGCAACGAACCGGCGTACACCGTATTCACAGCAGAATGTATTGCAAAAGAACTCGGTATCGAAATCGAAGAGCTTTGGACAACCTGCGGCAACAACGCAATCCGCTTTTTTGGGTTGTAATATTTTTTGCCTACTTTTTTTGCCTCAGGTGTCTACAACACTTGGGGCTTTTTTTGCGCCCACGGCATTTTCATTCATATCTAGGGGTTGCCTTCGGCGAGTCTCCGACGGGGAGGCGCCCTCCTCCACCCGCAAGGGGGAATCCCCCTTGACCCATTTTGCGACTAAATTTTGCGATTGAATCTGTTTTCGGCTTCAACTCATCTGAAGGATAAGTTCCTTTTATTTCACATGAGAAGTTGATTATCTACACTATACTCTTCTACCTATTGCTAAAAACGCCATATACTTGTCCTCTCTATTTTTGAAGGAAAAGCATATGACGAAAAATTTACTTGTCATCACTAGCTCTCTTGCAGAACAAGTTCGACTGTTACTGCTCCTCACTGCCGCAGGATATACTCCCACCTGCTGTGAAAGTCTGCCGTCTGCACTTACAGCGCTAGAATCCTCACCATTTGATGCGATCATCACCGATCCTGTCATACTGGATGCTCCGCCACAAAAAATGACGGCCGTAGAGCTTGTATCACTCATAAAGGAAACAGCGCTAAATTCATCAACTCCGGTTCTTGTAATGGGAGATGTGATCTCGCTTCAATACATTATGAACACACTTCGCAGTGGAATCGTCCGTTTTATTCCCAAACCATTTTCGCCAACAGAGTTTATTGAGACCATTTCAGCAGAACTCAACTTGTCAGAACATAAGCAGGCGTAAGCATGATGGATTAAAAAGGTGAGCTATGCCAAAAAAAGGCCAAAATATCGTTAGCGCCCGTTATTCTCATTATAACTTTTACTAGAACCACCCAAATCCACCAATATTGCTTGGGTGAAGTATGTGATCGTGGTATGAAGAACGCGGTCTCACAAACCAACACACAACTAAATCGCCTAACGGAACTTTATTGATCCTTCCCACAACTTGGATCTTTGAAGGGACAACACAAGCATGGATATGCTGCAAAGCAGATATCCATGCTTGTTCCTTTTTGAAGATAAAAAAGGCTCAATACTAAAAAAACTCCCTTTCTAAATTTAGAAAGGGAGTTTTTTTGAACAATATATGAATCGACGTGAAGGTTGATTACAATTCGCGCTCCATATCAAGAGCAGGAAGATCAAGCAGATCAAGAATCTTCTCTTCTCCAACCACTACAAAACCAAACTTCTCAAAAAACGGTACGGCTTCAGGTGTTGATTCAAGATGAATTCTTTTTGCACCCATCCGTTTTGAAATTTCGATACATTTTTGAATGAGCGAGGAGCCGACACCTGTAAAACGGTGGCCTTCCCCGACAACGATATGTGAAAGCTCCGCAGTTTCACCCTGCAATGTCAGTCTTCCACACCCTAAAAGGTTTCTATTTTTTAAGGCAACCAGCAGTGTACTTTTATCTTCCAGATCATCTTGAATGTAAGAACGGGTTACCCGTCCAACTGGAAACAAATCCACCCGCCGCATTGCCACGGTCGGTTCATACAGGTCAGACTCTTTATCAATTTCTTCAACAGAATAAAGCATATACGACTTCCCCCCGAAAGAGCTTTATGTGTTGTATTCTGACCATAAAATTACCATAAACAAACGTATGATACACACCGGAATCTACAAATTATCACGCCTGAATTCTAATATGCCTATATTGCAACTAAAAGAATTTTCCAATTACGATTAATCCGTAGAAAAGCCCATGAGCAAAGGGTCATCGACAAATAGTGAAGTGTAGCAGAGGAGATATGGCAAGGAGAAGAACCACGTATGGGGGAAAGATTACATCAGCACCTGATCTAGCAATAAACCGTTCACAGTGCCTACTATTCCACTCATGGAAAAGGAGTATAAACGTAATGAAAATATGCTGTAACCATGAACTCGGTTCAAAATGCTTTTGGCTTATGCCACTGGCTACGGTGTCTGTTGTCCCCGCAGCAGATAAATAGCCGCGCATCAGAGGGGTCTGATGCGCGGCTATAGTAATTTTGTATCTTTTCTATTCTGCGCACTTAACACACAAAGTAGCCCCCGGCATTGCCATTAAGCGAGCATGCGGGATAGGGGCACCACATTCCATGCAGTACCCGAAATCTGGGTCATCAATATTGCGCAGTACAAACTCCAGCCCTGCAAGGCGCGATTCCGCTTTTGTCAGAGCTGCTGTGTTCACACTATTGTTTACTATATTATCCATACGTGAAAGCCTGCCGATAGAGTCATCCGGCGCAACTGGCTTTGTGACTTCTTTCAACCGGCCAACTTCCATTTTCAAACGACCAACTTCCTCGTACATTTTCTGCACGAGTGCTTCTTTTTGAATATCTTGCATATCTTTGCTCTAATGTTGGAAATAAATTGCAGAAAGGATGGAATATATAAGCCTAAGTCTTAGGAAAAACTTCTGACTTAAGTACACAATGTAACCAACTACTTTTCCATGATAAATGTATTTTTCACGCATGGCTATTTTTTCTGCTATACTTTTACATATCATAACACGCTACAATACAAGAACAATACATATGGATAAAAAGAATACAATCACACGTTACCTGCTCGCTTCCGGTTGGCTCGAAGAACTACAATGCCGAAGCTTATCCGATGTCTCATTCCTTGCAGCGGGTGAGTACAATGAAAACTGGATAATCAGTGCCACCTCGCAATATCAAATTTTCCACCAGAAGCATTTTGTCTTCCGCATTAATCACGGAAGTCAGCTCGGGTTGGATAAAAAACAAATTCGATATGAATTTGAAGTACTTTCCGCCCTCAAAAATTCAGCAGTCACCCCAATTCCATATTTTGAAGATGCACAAGCCGGAAACTTTGACCCTGCTTTTGATCACGGTGTGTTGCTCATGGAATATATTGTGGGAACACCGTTGGATTACACACAGGATTTAGATCATGCTGCGAAAATTTTTGCAGCTGTGCATACACAACCAGTTCCTGAACAGAATAGTTTTATCCATCAAAAAAATCCTGTTGCAGACATTGTGACAGAATCTCTCGGGCTACTCGCACGTTTTGAAGATCATCCCAAAATTGATGCACGACGAAAGCTGGAAACATACAGCAAAAGAATTACCAGCCTTGGGGAGCAGTACGCGTCAGCCTTTGTTGCTGAACCCCAGCTCATTGTAAATACAGAAGTAAATTCCAGTAACTTCATCATCAATAGAGAGCGTAACAGCGCACACCTTGTGGACTGGGAAAAAGCCGTTGTCTCAAGCCGTTATCAAGATCTCGGACATTTTATCGTCCCCACAACCACATTATGGAAAACGGACTTTATCGCAACGCCGGACCACAGACACCACTTCCTTTCACGGTACAAAGAGTATGCAGGATTACATCAATCGATAGAAGAGCTTGCCATTCTTACCGGAATACTAGAAAAAACAATCATCCTTAGAGGGTTATCGTGGTGCTATATGGCATGGTACGAGTACACTCAACAAGACCGTGCTCTTAAAAACAACGATACATTTGAAACAATTGAACGCTATCTGGACAATCTTGAATGGTTTTTACAATAAATTCTCTGTGTAAGGAATATAGCGGAAAAGCAGTGCTTTCCAATGTCTCATTCTCTGTAGATAAAGGAGACATCGTTTCCCTGATTGGCCCTTCAGGCGTGGGGAAAACAACACTGTTGCGTATTCTTGCCGGACTGGAAGAGCAAGACAGCGGTTCAATTTCATTTGAAACATCACCATCCAAGGACAATCCTGTCATCATGGTGTTTCAAGATTATCTGCTGTTCCCAAGTCTCACCGTATTCGAAAATACAGCATTTGCTTTAAAAGCACGAAAGCTCCCCGCGTCAGAAATCGCAACGCGCGTAAACACCATTCTTGAATTCTTTCATCTTTCTGACAAACGAAACCAGTATCCTGCGCAGCTATCGGCCGGACAAAAGCAACGTGTCGCCATTGCTCGTGCCATGGTGGTAAATCCCGCAGTGCTTCTACTCGACGAACCATTTGCAAATCTGGATCGAAATCTAAAGCTGGAAACCGCTGAATTTATCCGCGATACACAAAAAGAATTTGGTATTACAACAGTCAGCGTAACACACGACCTTGAAGAAGCCTTTGCCATGTCCGACAAAATCGGCATCATGCTTAACGGAAGACTGGAACAGTTCGACACGCCATCCGCACTATACAATTCCCCAGAATCCATTGACGTCGCACGTTTTCTAGGACCTGTAAATATTTTGACACCTGAATTGTGTACTCATCTAAACATTCCCGCAGCGACCATCCCCAAGGGGCGTAACTACGCCATCATCAGGCCGGAACAGCTAACCCTGACACAAGGGGCAGAGGCACGTATCAACCGTGTGCAATTTGGCGGACACTACATTAAATATTTGTTACAAGTGCAGAATACAGAACTGACCGCCTATGGCTTCACAGCACAATTTGCAGAAGGCGATACCGTTGGGATCCAGATAGGTCAGCAATAGCAAGATAGGCAGCTGCGCCTACAGGTATCTTTTAGTATAATTAACGTTTATTGAGAAAACAGTAATTTACTCAAAAACTATTAAAATGCTTTGGGATTAACCGGAAGCAACTCTCCAAGCTCAATCCCAGCTTCTGTAACCGTCGCTCTGTACGGATATACCTCCACACCAAGTTCCAGCGCTTCATAAAAAAGATCTGCGTATGCAGGATCAATCACATCTGCCGGAGCAAAACAATGTCCGTCCGGACGTTGAATAAGATAGAAAAATGCTGCGCGCTGTCCTTGTTTCACAAGGCTGATCATATTGTTAAGATGTTTTCGTCCTCGCTCTGTGACGGCGTCTGGAAAGCAAGCAACTTCGTCTTCAACCATGGTTACGTTCTTACATTCAATCCATAGCGGTGGTAATGAATCATCTGCTGTCCGCAACACACCGTCCGCACGGCTATCGCCAACCTTTGCTTCACTTTTAAAGACAGTGTAGCCCTCTGCCCAATGCAATCTACCCGCTTCAAAAGCAGTTTTAAGCATTTTGTTCGGCGTCTGAGTGTTCACTCCGACCCATTTAACTCCGGATACCATGTTCAGACCAACCGCTTCCTGTGTCCATTTCAATTTCCTATTAGGATTTGCAGCAGGCGAAGCTAAAATAGGAGAACCCTGACGTAACAGGCCCATCATGGAGCCGGTATTATTGGAATGTATCCAAACGGACTCTCCATCTACAAGAATTTCTACGCTGAAACGTTTTACGCGACGAACAAAGGACCCGGCGATGCATCCCTCTGGGTATGAAATAAGAGGCTCGTGTGTAGACATAAAATTTCCTAACTATGTATGTTTGATTACCAAAAAAGTTGGTAAGGAAACCGGTTCTAAAAGTTTACATGTGTGTTGTTAACTGGTACTCGGCAGAAAGCTAGAAGGCATCATAATTATTGTTTAAACACGTTGCATATTAATGCGCTAAGTTAACAGCAATTATTGCGGAGGGCTGCACAACAGTAGAATTCTGACTGTGCCCATTATTTGCTTTCGGTATACTTTTGGCTTTTTGATACGCCCACCATGTACGCATAAATTTTATTTTAGAGAGAGGCAACGAATGAAGACTTCAAGCCGTATCGCACAACTAAAACCGTCTGCTACCTTGGCTGTTAACGCAAAAGCTCTTGAGCTCAAAGCACAGGGTAAAGAAATTATTAGCCTTGCTGTTGGGGAACCTGATTTTCCAACGCCTGACTATGTACGTGACGCGTGCAAACGCGCGCTGGACGACGGTTTTACCAGATATGGTGCCGTACCGGGACTTCCTGAACTTCGTACTGCTGTAGCCAACTACTTCAACGTTATGTATGGCACGACCGCACGTGCTGAACACACAATGATTACAAACGGCGGCAAGCAGGCGCTCTTCAACCTGTTCCAGAGTCTCATTAATCCTGGTGATGAAGTCATCATACCAGCACCATACTGGGTAAGCTATCCGCCAATGGTACAACTCGCTGAAGGAGTACCTGTAGCGGTTGCAGCCTCTGCTGAAGCAGGGTTTAAAGTTACCGTTGAACAGCTTGAAGCCGCTCGTACTGAAAAAACAGCTGTGCTGCTGCTTAACTCTCCATCCAACCCGACTGGCGCTGCGTACTCCCGAGATGAAATTAACGCCATCGCGGAATGGGCCATCAGCCACAACATCTTTATTATTTCCGACGAAATTTACGACCAACTCGTATATGCACCAGCAGAGCACGCTTCACTTGCTCCATGGTGGGAAAAATACCCTGAACAGGTCTGTATCGTAAACGGTCTGGCAAAAAGCTTTGCCATGACTGGTTGGCGCATCGGCTACGTTCTTGCGCATGTTGATCTCATCAAAGCAATGAGCAAGATTCAAGGTCAATCCACATCAAACGTCTGCTCTTTCGCACAAAAAGGTGCAGTTGCAGCGCTCACTGGTGGCTTTGAAATTGTTGAATCCATGCGATCTTCTTTCCGCAATCGCCGTGACCTTGCCATGAGCATCATCGGCAAATGGCCTAATGTTGTATGTCCTGTGCCACAGGGTGCGTTCTACCTTTTCCCTGATGTCCATCGCCTGTACAACGAAACATACCCAGACTCTGCTGCAATGTGCACATACCTGCTTGAAGAAGCAGGCGTTGCGTTAGTTCCTGGTGCTGCTTTCGGTGATGACAACTGCATTCGTATTTCATACGCAGTGGACGAGAAAACTCTCGAAGAATCTTTGCATAAAATTGCTCGTATCCTTTTCAGATAAGAGAATTATAATATTGGGCTTTACACTTTTTCCCTACGCTTCATCAAATGAACTACTGCCCTTTTTATACTCGGGCGGCTCTACTTTTATACAAAGAAGCGGGGTAATACTTTATGACAATAAATACACTTGATTGGACGGGAGCATGGAACGGACGCCTTTCCGAAAAAGACGAGCAGCGTCATGCTGCCCGCTGTGAGAAGCTCGCCACGCACCTGTATGAAGAAATTGACAATGACAGACTGCCGTTTATCAACTTGCCCTATCGAGAAGAACTTGAGAAAAATCTCATAGAACACTCTCCGTGGTTGCAGTCTTTTGACCATATGCTGCTCCTGGGCATTGGTGGCAGCGCGTTAGGAACAAGAGCACTCCAGCGTGCATTTTTTCCTGAACAGGATATGCCGAACCATACCGGTAAACGCCTGTGGATTTCAGACAACGTTGATGCCGGAACAACAGAAGAATGGCTGACACGTTTACCTGCAGAAAAAACAGTCGTTATTGTTATTTCTAAATCCGGTGGCACAATTGAGACCATTGCACAGTACTTTGTTGTACGTGAATGGCTTAAGCAGCACCTTGGCGACGCATGGACTGATCACATTATGCTCATTACAGATGCCCAAAACGGTTATCTGCGAGATGAAGTGAACAGACTTGGCGTGCGTTCTATGCCTGTGCCTGAGAACCTTGGCGGTCGCTACTCCGTGCTCAGCGCGGTTGGGCTTGTTCCGGCAGCGTTCCTTGGTATTGACTGGAAAGCTTTGCTTGATGGTGCTATGTCAGTCGGTGACAGCCTTTGTAAACATGGATGCGGTGAGCGCACTATGTTGACCCACCCTGCATGGAAAATTGCATCGTGGGCAAAAACACTTATGGAAGAAGATTACAACATTCTATTGTTCTTTACCTATATTCCTAAGTGGGCTTCCTTTGGCGACTGGTTTGCACAACTTTGGGCTGAAAGCCTTGGCAAAGATGGAAAAGGTTCTACACCGCTTCCTGCCAAAGGCGTTACAGACCAGCATTCAACGCAGCAACTCTACCTTGGTGGACCACGCGACAAAGGTTGTTTGTACCTTACTTGTCCAACTCAGCCGGAAGGCATTACTTTTGCTAATGACCTGCCTGAAAGATGGGACTACCTTCGCGGTGAAAAGTTTGGCACCTTACTACAGGCAGAAACACTTGGTTCCCGCATGGCTCTCGGTCAAACCGAGACACCACTTGTAGAAATTAGAGTGGGTGAAGCAACAGAAACTGAAGCCGGACGCCTTATTGCGCTGTTGGAAATTGCCACAGTACTTACAGGCTGGCTGCTTGAAATAAATCCGCTTAACCAGCCGCATGTCGAACTCGGCAAGCGATTGGCTAATGCACGGCTCGGTGCCACTGGCTACGATGAAGAAAGCAAACAGCTTGAACACTTCTTAGGCAGGGAGCCCGACATTCAGGAGTTCTAGTTTGATTTTAAGGTTCTTCAAGGACGAAAAGCCATTTGGCTTCGTACGAGTCCTCTCATGGGCAATGCTCATAGTTATCATTATCTCAAGCCTGCTCATGTCCACATTTATTGCGGATCAAGCTCGGAAGACCTTAATTGAAAAACAGAAAAACTTTGCACTATTACTGGCGGAAAATCTGAACCATCAGATTTTCCGTCGTTTTACACTTCCTACCATCATCGGTTACGGGCGCATTGCGCTGCGAAACCCGACCCAGTACCAACGCCTTGAACAGGTAGTTCAAAACACCATTCACGGCCTGCATGTTAAGGGCCTGCGCATATACGACAACAAGCAGATCACTTCATATTCCACCAATAAAGATGACCTCGGTAAAACAAGTATTGCCGGAATTGCTGCGCAAAAAGCTGTAGAGCAGAATACCTACACTTTTGAAATCGAATCAAAAATTTCTCCCATAAAAGCACTGTTCTTGCCCAACCTTCCTGATGACACCTTTACGTTGCGTACAACCTATCCGCTACGCCTTGAAGGAAAACTCGGTGAGGAGCCTAAAGAGCTTCCTATCATGGGCGTACTGGAAATTACGCAGGATATTACGCAGGACTACATGAGCGTACTCAGCTTCCAGCGTCTTATCTTTATATCTATTTTCTGCTCGTCCATGTTCATGTTCATGATTCTTGTGTTCATCATCAAGCGGGCAGAACGAGTTCTGACAAACCGTCTTGAAGAAAAAGAGAAGCTTGAACACGACCTGCATCAGAACGAAAAACTGGCAGGCATGGGACGAATGGTTTCATCGATTGCACATGAAATCCGCAACCCGCTAGGCATTATATCTTCCAGCGCGGAAATGATGATCAAACGTGACAGTACAGACGATTTCACCAAAAAAATGCTTACCGTCATTTTTGAAGAATCAAAACGGCTTGCCCAGACCGTTACAGACTTCCTCGACTACGCAAAGCCTAAGCCGACTCGCCATGACAAGGTAGATCTTGCGCTTATCATCAATCAGGCGCTTGGCTTCCTTGAAAATGAGCTCGAATCCAAAGGCATCACCGTCGCACGGGATTATAATTTAAAATTCTTTATAGAGGGTGATAGCGACTTGCTCTATCGTGCTGTATACAATGTTGTTTCTAACAGCATTCAAGCGATGGACGGCGATGGGGAAATTCGAATCTGCGGTACTCAAGGAAAAACTGCAATATTGCAATTCCATGATTCCGGCAGCGGATTTGATGAAGCGCATTTGAGCAAGATGCTCGACCCGTTCTTTACTACACGCGACAACGGAACCGGACTTGGGCTGCCTATCGTAAACAGCATTGTTAAAAGCCATCACGGCACACTGACACTAGGCAAATCTCCCCTTGGCGGCGCACTCGTTACTATGGAATTTCCACTGAAAACACCGGGCAGGTAATCAGATATGAAAAAGAAAAAGCACTTACTCGTTATAGATGACGAAAAAAACTATCTGCTTGTTCTCGAAGCACTTCTCACGGACACTGGGTACAAAGTTACAGCACTGAATGATCCAGAAACAGCACTCACATTCCTTGAAGAATCTGATGTTGATGTTGTACTCACCGATATGAAGATGCCGAAAATTTCCGGCGCAGAAGTTCTTGAACACGTACGCAAAAACTATCCCGGTCTTCCGGTTCTTATTATGACCGCCTTTGGCACCATCCAGAGCGCTGTTGAAGTTATGCGTACCGGTGCATTCGATTATATCGCCAAGCCGTTTTCAAATGATGAGTTGCTGCTTTCTGTGCAGAATGCTGTTGAGCTTTCTCAGGCACGCCAGAATTACCAGTTACTCACAGAAAATTTTCAAACCCGATACGGTCGTAACAACATCATCGGTAAAAGCAGCGCTATTCGCTCTGTTCTTTCCCTCGTTGACCGCGCAGCCCCAAGTAAATCCACAGTTCTCATCAGTGGTGAATCCGGTACAGGTAAAGAGCTTGTCGCTCGCGCCATTCACTTTTCTTCGCCACGTAAGAGTGCACCGTTTATCAGCGTGAACTGCATGGCGCTCAACCCTAGCTTGCTGGAAAGCGAACTTTTCGGGCACGAAAAAGGCTCCTTCACTGGTGCAATCGCTTTAAAACGAGGCCGCTTTGAGCTCGCTGACACAGGAACACTCTTCCTTGATGAAATAGGTGAACTCTCACACGACATGCAGGTTAAACTCTTGCGTGTTTTGCAGGAACGCCGTGTTGAACGCGTGGGTGGTACAGAAGAAATTGAAGTAGATATCCGTATCGTTGCCGCTACAAACAAAGACCTTCTGGAAGAAGTAAAAAAAGGCAACTTCCGCGAGGATCTTTACTATCGCCTCAATGTTGTTCACATGCAGATCCCGCCATTACGTGAACGCCGTGAGGACATCCCGCTTCTGGTAGCTCACTTTATTGAAAAAATTTCAGAACAGCAGGAAGTAACGGAGCGAACCTTCACAGTTGAGGCTCTTGACTACCTTTCCGGCTATGAATGGCCGGGCAACATTCGTCAGTTAGAGAACGTCATCGAACGTTGCCTCGTTCTTGGTACCGGCACTGATATCAGTGTTGATGACCTGCCTCCAGAAGTACGCGATGAAGAAAGCCAGTTAAAAAGTGCGGTAGACTTGTTACCTGTTCAGCTCGACCTCAGTGACACACTGGAAAAAATCGAAGCTGCCCTTATCCGCAGAGCGTTAGCTCGCGGAAACTTCGTACAAGTAAAGGCCGCTGAATCTCTCGGCATTTCAAAAAGCCTGCTGCAATACAAACTTAAAAAATACAATATCACTGGGCACTAGTACTTTTTAGACTATACTGTGTTGTGCTTTGCGAGAGGTGCACGTGTTGTATTTACCAAGCATTTTTTTGCTGGTGATCATTGCACGAGACAACAGGTTACGGCTCTATGTCAAACCTTGCCGCCTCCCATTATTACGCTCAAAAGTAACTTACATTCACTTCTCTGTTCGTGATGTATGCGCAACAACATGACCCAATCGTATAATTTGATCCGCATGATTTGAAAAACTTGGAGCCCCTATGCTGAAAGTTGCAATCCCCGGTTTTGCGCCGATGGAATTTGATCATCTTGTTTTAGATTTTAACGGCACCATTGCCTTTGACGGCAATATTATTGATGGTGTCGAACCTGCAATCGCAATGCTTTCTCAGCTTCTTACAGTACATATCGTTTCCGCTGACACGAACCAGAATGTCGTACGCGAAGTAGCGCACCTTCCTGTAACAACACGAGTTGTGAACAGTGCCTATCAGCAGCAGGAAAAATTGGAATATATTGAAAAACTCGGTCCAGAAACCGTATGTGCCATTGGCAACGGCAACGTCGATACCGACATGCTGAAAAGGGCTGAACTCGGCATAGCCATTTTGGGACCTGAAGGGCTCAGCCCCAAAGCATTAGCTGTAGCAGATGTACTCATGCCTGATATCGTCAATGCTCTTGAGTCGCTTGTGAACTCATCACGACTCAAAGCAACACTACGCAACTAAGCCTGTAGCCAAGTAGTAGCATTTCAAACTCCCGTGTGTTTCTAAAACACACGGGAGTTTTTTGTTAGAAAAAGAGCAGAAATCAACAACAATCAATAACGAATCATAGAAAAAACGATTTCTTATCAGTACCCATTGTTCTTTATAACCATTGATATGAGTAACAACAAATTCGACCTATTTTTCAATTACAATTTTTCCAATGTGCAACCTTGAGTTACGTGCCCCCCTGCAAACTGTTAACAGCAGTTTGCAGCAAAAAATACTCACAACACCATAGAATCATGATAATTCAACGTCTTGTGAAATTTATCTCAATAGGCATGCATTTTGTATTATTTGAAGTGCTCTAGAAAATAGGTTCTGAGTTATCTTGAGGAGGATACAAAGTATGTCTACAATTTCACGTCGTCAGGTGATAGCAGGTGTTGGGGGAGTAATCGTGGGTGGCGCAGTTGCCACAGCTCTTCCTGCTATGGCAGCTCCGTCTAACTTTGCAACTACAGCAGAGTGGATTCCGCATAAAGTTGATCCTGCAATCGGCGAACGCTTCGGTTACGACGGATACTACAATAAAGGCTACGGCTGCTGTTACGGCGCATTCTACGCTATCGTAGGCCAGATGGCTGAACAGCACGGCGCTCCATATAAAGATTTCCCATTCCATATGATGGAAGTTGGTAAATCCGGTATTTCAAACTGGGCAACCATCTGTGGCGCCCTGCTCGGCGCAGCTTCCGCTTTTGCGCTGTTCTACGGTCGTAAAGAACGTAAAGCCATGGTTGATGAACTCTTCCGCTGGTACGAACAAACCGCTTTCCCTCTCTACAAGCCTGCGAGCGATATTTATGTAGATAAGGAAATTCCGACAAGTGTAAGTAACTCTGTTCTCTGTCACGTGTCTGTTTCACGTTGGTCTTACACAACCGGCATTCCGGCTAAGTCAAAAGTCCGTTCCGAACGTTGCGGTCGCCTTACTGCCGACGTTGCTAAAAAAGCTATTGAAATTCTGAACGCAAAAATCGACGGCAAATTCGAAGGTCTTTACGGCAAACAAGAATCCGTTGAATACTGTGAATCCTGTCACGGTAAAGGCAAAGAATCCCCAATTGCCAAAGGCAAGCAGGATTGTACTCCTTGTCACTCCGGTTCAGAAGCCACAGAAAATAAATTTAAAGATCACCCATAGCGCTTTCTTCCAGTGGCAGCTGGAAAACGCATACTCGCACCTCATAAGTCAGGGCAGTTTTGTAGGAACACTACAAAGCTGCCCTTTCTTTGTATGTATATAAACTTCATCCTTTCCGCAGGATATACTGTGGCTCTCTTTTCGATGTAGTGTATTTTTAGATATTGCACAGAACACTCGAAGATGAGCAAGGAAGGAGCCATATGCCTCGTACACTTTTATATTTCGGTTTACTTGTCGCTTTGTTAACGGTTCAGCTCACCACGACAGCGGTTGCAGAATCGAACGCGTTTCAAAAGTCGCGTAATACCATTGCTGCTAAGACTTCAGGCCCCTTGTCACCACCAGACACAACCAGTCCGCAGGCTACGCTTCGCAGTTTCATGCTCAATACAACCCGCGCGTACCAGCTTATGAAGCAGGCTCATGCGCTGGATATGGAATCTGACAATATATTCACGCACACTCCGCAGGTAACAGCGCTGTCAGATCAAGCAATGCTTTATTTTGAAAAAGCTATCAAATGTGTAAACTTCAGTGAAATTCCAGCAAGTTATCGTGCAGAATTTTCATACGAAGCCGTCATACAGCTTAAAGAAGTAATAGATAGAATAAAACTGCCTCGCATGGGGGCAGTGCCAGATAGTGACGACATGATGGAACACGACTACTGGCGCGTTCCGGGAACATCATTCGAAATTCAATACGTAAAAGAAGGTGACCGTTCCGGAGAATACCTTTTTAATCCAGAAAGCGTTCGCAATATAGAAGCACTCTACAATCGCGCCAAATATCTCCCGTACATAAAAAAAACTACGGAAGGTTTTTACCGATTCTACAGCTCCACCCCCGGCAGACTCGTGCCACCCAAGTGGTTTTCTTACGTTCCAAAATCTCTTTCGACTGAACTCTATCGCGAACAAACAATCTTTCAATGGGTCGTATTCTTTCTCAGCATTTTATTTTTCATATTCCTGAGCGTCATCTCTTTCAAACTAACACGTAGAAGAAGTCTTAAAAAATATCCCATTACCAACGAACTCCTGCACCTTGTTCTTCCTCTACAGCTCGTTATTTCATGCCTTTTACTTGCATACATTTTTGACGATATCATAAACCTTACAGGCCGTTTCCTCGTGCTCTCTGTAGGAATCTTGCAAATCGTACAATGGCTCTCAGCCGCATGGGGTATACTCATTCTCGGGCGCGTCGTTGCAGAGTCCATTTTAGCAACACCGAGTATAGATCCACGCGGAATTGATGCAAGTCTCGTCAATACCGTCACCAATCTTACCTGCATATTCCTCGCAGTGTGCGTTCTCTTTTACGGTGGCACAAAACTCGGCATCCCACTTATTCCTGTAGTCACAGGTTTTGGTGTCATCGGTCTTGCCATCTCTCTCGCCGCACGTCCGACAATCGAAAACGTCATCGGCGGGCTCACTCTTTTTGCAGACAAACCCGTACGCATTGGCGATTTCTGCATGTTCGGTAAAACACGCGGCAAAGTTCTACACATCGGGCTGCGTTCAACCAGAATCCGCGCCAGTGACCGGACAATCATGTCCATTCCAAATGCTGAGTTCTCGCATCTTCAGCTCATCAACCTCACGCACCGCGACAAATTCAAGCTCGATCTCGACATCGGTCTTAGCTACGTAACGACTTCGACTCAGTTACGGTGGATCATAACGAAGTTATACGAGATGCTTTATGCACACCCGGAAATCAGTAGAAAACCACTCCTCTGGGTACGTTTTGTTAACTTCAATTCTTACTCAAAAGACATAAATATTCGCGCCTACATCAACACAACAAGGCTCAGTCATTTCTACAGAATTCAAGAAGATGTCCTATTTCGTATTGGTGAAATTATCGAAGAAGGTGGCGCAGCCTTTGCCTATCCAACAAGTTCAACCTATCTCCACACCGTTGATGAGGACCTCACAGAGCCATCCAATCTCGCAAACGAGTTAGAAGAGTTCTCGAACGAAACTCAGTTCCCATTCCCTGATTTCCCAGCTGACCGGATCGACCAAATAAGCAACAAGCTCAAATATCCGCCAGAAGCCGAAGAAGACTATTCAGGGCTTCCGCTACGCACCGATGATAAGGATACCAAGGAAGACAAAACCGCCAAGGAAGACATGCATGGCAAGCCTTACACTGAGTAATGTATTGGTGACTATCCTTTTGTGTCTCCGACGGCTCTCTGAGAGGCAAGGGCTCTGCCCTGCACCCGTAAGGGGGACGCCCCCTTAACCGCGGTTTATTGCGACATCATCCTGCTGTTTATGCCTTCACGCGGCGTAACCACCACGACCTTTCATTGAAGCTACTTCGTTATGGAAAGTTAGTTGGTATCGCGGCTTCCAACGTAATAGCTTTATGAAATTACTCGCGTATAATTGGGTCAAAGGGCAAGCCCCTTGCGGGTGCTTGCGCCAGTAGGCGTTCACGAGGGACGAGTGGTACGGATACCAGTCCCTTGTGGAGGCAGAGCCCTTGCCCGTCGGAGACCCGCCGGAGGCTCGTCGAAGACAACCTAAAAACAACGCGCTGACGCTAGCCTACTTCTGACAAGTTTCGCAGAAGACAGTTGTGCGCCCAGCAACTTTTTCGGTTTTGAGCGGCTCACCGCAGACGCGGCAATCCTGCCCCGTGCGCCCGTAGACGAGAAAATTGTTCTGGAACGATCCGGCATCACCGTGCGCATCGCGATAATCACGGATGGATGAACCACACTCACGGATGGCTTGCTTAAGCACTTCCTTGAGCTTTATATGCAACAGCCCGAGCTTCTTCTTAGGGATCTCATTCGAAGGCGTGTCGGGACGAATACCTGCTCGAAAAAGTGACTCATCTGCGTAAATATTGCCAATTCCGGCGATTACTTTTTGATCGAGTAACGCTGCTTTTATGCGGGTTCTGCGTGACTGAAAAAGGGCTACGAACGCGTCAGTCTTAATGACGAGCGGCTCTGGGCCTAGCTGCTGCCAGAACTGCCAGTTCAAATAATCGCATGGCGCTAGAGCACGGCAGAAACCGAATTTGCGCATGTCGTCGAAGAACAAGCGGTTGCCGTTGCTCAAATCAAAAATTATTCGAGTATGCCGTGCTGGCGGAGTATTTGGCGGATAAACAAACAACCTGCCGGACATTTTTAGATGAAAGGCAAGTTGCAGAGGATATTCCGAGCGCGGCACGGGAAGTTCATTTTCATAAATTTGCGGGATCGAAAGATCCATAAGCAACAGCTTGCCCCGCCTATGCACGTGCGTGATCTCACGCCCAGTGATAAGACCTTCCAGCGCATCGCGCCTTCCTTCTACACTGCTGTCGTTAAGGATGGTAACTTCTTCTATTGTCTGCTCTGCCAGCATCGGCCATAGACCTGCGGCAATGGTTTCAACTTCTGGTAATTCTGGCATTATTTTCTGTGTGGGTGTTCCGGTACGGGCATTGAGATTGTGCACTCTTTGCCGTCCCTGATTACTGTAAAGACCATGTCTTTTCCCTCTTTGGCGGCTTTTACGCCTGCTCTATGAAGGGTCATCATGGAGTCAACGTCCATTCCACTTACTTTGACGATTTTATCGCCAGCAAGAACCCCTGCTGTGTGCGCAGCAGATTTATCTTTTACTTCTAAGATTGTTGCACCATCGCCTTCCATACGCAAGGTAAAGCCAAGTCTGCTCTGTTTTGTAAGCGGACAATAAAACTGTATATGCCCTCTCTCTACAACAATCGGCTCTCTGTTTCGCCATGGAACGATAAGTAACACTTTGGCATCTGGATCAAGCTTGGATAGGCGATATGAAATGCCCCAGCCGTGCTCTACGTGCCCAGTGCCGGTAAGAATGACTATTGGTAAATTTGTTTTCTTGCGAATGGCCATCGCCTGCTCTGCCATTCCGGTATCCCACATGGATTGAATCAGGAAAAAGCGCTTGCGGTAATGAGCGAGTGATTTTTTTGCGACCTCTGCCGCTTTGGGATCATCTTTTCCCTCTGTCATCAGCTCCACATGCTTATCGTGGATTCGAGTTAAATCCTCTTCTTGCGCTTCCATGCTTGGAATATTCTTTTTAGGCAGATACTTGCGCTCTTCAGGCGTAAGACTATCCAGTCCCTCATCGCCAATTTTTTTAGCTATCTCAAAGGGAAAATTGAGCGCATAAAGCTTTATTTTGTGTGCATAGAGTTCTTCGATGATGGGTTCATAAAGCGAATAGGAAAAACCCCATGCATCTTTCCAATCAACTTTGGTTGGAAATTCAGCAAGGGTAACTGTGCCGTTATTTACGGCATCAAGCTGCGGTTGTTTTTCTTGTGCGAACATTTCCATGCCCACAGTAAAGCGCATTCCGGATTCTGCTAATGCAGCAATAATTTTTGCTTGAACAATATGATCGCAGGCGACGTTATGAGTTTCGCCAATGAGGATGTAGTCGTATGATTTTGCGGTAACGAGGAGGTCTGAAAGAGAGGCTTTGGTTCCGTTGGCGTTAAAGAATTCGCCTTCAACCAGTTGGGGACTGGCTTGCGGGGTAACAACTAGCTTGGTGTTAGTCGCTTTAGATACGGATTGCGCAGGGGCGGCGCGGGAAAGAGGCGGTTGCGCCAAAGCGCAACCACCCATTATTACTACTACAGAAAAAAGAATTCTGTGGGCTAATCCCATATCCTTTTGTCCTCGATAGGACGAATCTGCGGAGGCAGTGAGCCAGGAGTAAGCACCTTGAGCTCCGGACGAAGTTTAATTTTTTCACGGAACTGGTGCAGCAGTTCATCCCCACGTTTGAAGTTACTTGCTTCAACGTACAGGGTCATTTCGTCAATGCCACCCGGGTTGGTAACTTCGATCTGCCAACGCTTGATTTCTTCAAAGCGTGCCATAACCTGTTCAACCTGATGTGGGTAAACGAACATACCTTTAATACGAGCGGTGGTATCTACGCGGCCAACAATGGAGCCGAGACGCGGAGAGGTACGACCACATGGGCAAGGAGATCTGTCGATGTAACCGAGGTCACCGGTAGCAAGACGAATAAGCGGGTAGGTTTTGTTGAATGCGGTAACAACAATTTCACCAACTTCGCCGTCTTTAAGAGGAATACCAGTGTCAGGATGACAGATTTCAACAAAAGTTCTGTTGGCAATGTGCAGACCGGTTTTGTGGTAACATTCGTAACCAATACAACCAACGTCTGCGGTGCCGTAGCCCTGACGCATGATGAGGTCGAACTTCTTCTCAAGGGAAGCACGCATTTTCTCAGAGATACGCTCGCCAGTTACAAAAGCAACTTCGAGGTAGAGATCTTTACGCAGGTTCAAACCTTTTTCTTCTGCTTTCTGGGCAAGGTGCATCAGGTAGCTTGGAGTTCCAACATACCCGCTTACACGTAATTTTTGCATGATTTCCAACTGAGTCGCAGCATTGCCGGGACCAGCAGGAACTGTTGCACAGCCAAGATTACGCAGCGGCTCTTCAAACATGAGGCCAGCAGGCGCAAGATGGTAGTTGAAGGTAATCTGCGCTACGTCGCCTGGACGGAAACCAGCAGAGTAAAAACCTTCGGTGTAACCCCAGTAATCGTCTGTGCGATCTTCTGGGTCAAAAATTGGTCCAGGAGAAAGGAATACACGCTTCAATTCACCAAGGTCTTTAGTAAGAAGACCACCAAGACGCGGGCCCATAGACTGTAAGAAGATAAGTTCTTTCTTCTTAAGAATAGGAATGTGTTTGAGGTCAGAAAGAGTTTTAAACTTTTCTACCTGAAACTGAGCACGGTCAAAACGCTTCTTTACATCTTCTGAGTAGCGGTATGCGTAAGTAAGAAGGTCTTTAAGCTGGATAAGGTAAAACTGACGACGTTCGCTTTCGTCGAGCACTTCACGTCGGCTATATATGCCTTCTGTACGGTCTTTACGGGTCATGTGGGTACTCCATACAAGAAATTTTTATGCGGAACTAAACCCCGACCTTACAGCATATTTAATCGAAGATCAAGTTTTTTCTATTTTTTACTGATATTTCAGATATATACCACAGAACCTAAGAGGCGCAAGTTTTTTTCGTTTTTGCGGGATGCAAAAAAATCCCGACTCATAACAAGTCGGGATTTTGAATCTATTTTACATGGCGCATTGCGCCGGAAGAAAGCTATTCTGCTGATTCTTCCTGAGCAGCAGCAAGACGTTCTTTACGTGCTGCTTCCTGCTTACGTTCGCGAGTGCCAACGTATTTGTGACCTTCAAGCGCATCAAGGCCTTCCTGATGACGAGCGAAGATAAGGAAGCCTGTGTGAGCTACCATACGGTCACTTGGACGCAGACGGTCCGGTACTGCTTTCCAGTTACGAACGAGAAGCTCGGAAACTTCAACTTCGTCAAATGGACCTTTCTCCAATTCTGTAAGAAGGCTGGAAACCTGATCTACTGTAGGCACGAGGAAGCCGATCATTGCGCCGGGCTTAACCGCACCTGGAATAAATTTTACGTAATCCCAAGGGTCACGAACATCGAGGAAAAGTGCATCGGCATTATCAACGAGGAAGCCGTTTTCGATGTTGTGGTTGTATAAGGTTACGTTTTTGCCAACGCCTGCCCAGTCAAGGTTACGACGAGCAAGGTTCATAAATTCTTCACGGGCTTCGTGGGTGTGAATTTCACCCTTTTCGCCTGCAAACCAACTCATAGCGAGAGTAAGGCTACCGGAGCCGGAACCAGCTTCGATAATTTTAGAACCGTTACCCACACCAAGCTTCATGCAGATGTAGCCGATATCTTTTGGATAGATAACCTGTGTCTGACGCTTGACGCCTTTCACAAGATCATGCAACGAAGGGCGTTGCACGCGGAATGGCTTTCCTTTATGAGAAAGAACAACGCTACCGTAACCGGCAGCCATGATGTCTTCCATTTTAAGAATGCCGTCATTGCCATGTATATCATTACCAAGTTCTACACGACGCATAACGCGTTTTCCGCGCGCGCCGACAAGCAGAACCAATTCGCCTTGCTTAATCATATTTTTTTCCTCCGTGGTTGGAGCAACGCCCTACTTTTATATATGGAGCCTGTCAAGAGACAGCCTGTTCTTGAAAATTCGAGATTTTTATACAATTCAGGCCGAGAATCGGCTCTTTTTTGATTGAAATAATAGCTGTCTTTTTGTGCCACCTGTACGTATAGTAACTAATCCTACCAGAGTGCGGAACATAATTGCCATGAAGTTTACATATATTTTTGGTCCGGTTTATTCAGGAAGACTCGGTCATTCCCTCGGTCTAGATCTCCTCGGAGAGAGGATCTGCTCTATGGACTGTCTTTACTGCGAAGTAGGCAGAACTAATGAATTGACCCTGACACGAAAGCCGTATGTTCCAGCCGAAAAATTGCTGGACGAATTACGCCACTGGCGTGACGAACATAGCGATAATCTACCCGATTACGTAACTCTGGGAGGCTCAGGGGAACCGTGTCTCAATAGTGATTTAGACACTATAATAAAAGGCTGTAAACAGATTCTTCCTTCTGTCCCTGTAGCTGTTCTCACTAATAGTACACTCTTATGTGATCCCGAGGTGCAAGAGGCACTCATGGAAGTAGATGCCGTACTTCCTTCTTTGGACTCACTTGTAGATAAAGAATTTGCAAAATTGAATCGCCCCTGCGGGGGGGTCAAAGCCGCACACGTTGCTGAATGCCTCGTAAAATTCAGTGACACATACAACGGCAAAATTTTTCTAGAAATATTACTGTCGCAGGGCGTTAACGATTCACAAGAGAATCTTACCCTGCTCAAGGAGTATGTAACTTCGTTACAGCCTCATCGTGTTGACGTAACAACCTTATCCAGACCCGGTGCCTTTTCTTTGGCAAAAGCTGTTGACCCTGCCGTACGTAAAGTATGGCAAACCGCACTCTCTGAATGCATTACTAGATTTGATGCCAATGGCTCAGCTAGCCAACAACACGCTACACAAGAAAACGCACCCCCAGCAGCTGCAACGCAGACTGCCACTGGAAACTTTGCGGACTTGCCGGAACAAGACCGGTCAGCTGCAAAACAACGTGTCCTGGAGTCGCTTACACGCAGACCCCAGACACCTTCGCAGCTTGCAATTGCTCTCACCCTTCCTCTATCCAACGTTCAAGGAGCACTGAACATACTGGAGAATGAAGGTGCTATTTACAAGTCAGAGCAAGACCGCACTGCAACACTCAACACAGATGAGCCTTTCTACTCCTGCCAGTAGTCCGATTGCCCCGACAGCACTCGGAAATGATTTTTTAAAGGACTCACAATGGTCAGACCACGCAAAGGCAAGCGTAAGATGTTTATCAGCACCTTGCCGGGCGAACAGGTTGAAGTATTACTAGCCGAAGAAGGCGTAGTACAAGAGTATTATGTTGAAATGGTTCATCAGCAGAAAACCAAAGGTAACATCTACAAAGGTGTTATCAACAACATAGACACAAACCTTCAAGCCGCATTTATCTCATACGGCGCAGAAAAGAACGGGTTTCTTCAGATTGATGAAGTGCATCCGGAATATTTCCTTTCGCCGCATGATCCAAATCGGGGTAAAAAATACCCTCCAATTCAGAAAGTTCTGAAAGCCGGACAAGAAATTCTAGTACAGGTTGTTAAAGAACCTACCGGAACCAAAGGTGCGTTTCTTACTTCGTACCTCTCCATTCCCGGCCGTTTTCTCGTTCTTACACCGGGTCGCGAACAAATTGGCGTTTCCCGTAAAGTGGACGACGAAAAAGAACGCGCACGCTTAAAAGCAATCTTTGATGAACAGAAACCGGGTGATGATCTCGGCGTAATCGTTCGTACCGTCAGCATGGCTCAGCCTAAAACTTCCCTGCTGCGCGACTTACGATTCCTCAAAAGAATGTGGAAAGACGTACGTAAAAAAGCCACCACAGAAGAGTCTCCCTCCCTTCTCTATCGTGAACGCGATCTCGCTACCCGCGCAGTACGCGATTATCTCACAGACGAAGTAGGCGAAGTATGGATTGATGACGAAGGCACCGCAGAGGCAGTGGAAGAGTTCGCAGGACTTGTATTCCCACGTCGCGGACTTCAGGTTCGAATCCACAACCAGCCGGAACTCTCCATGTGGGAACGCTTCAACCTGCAGAAGCAGCTTGAACAAATTTACTCCCGCGAAGTTGTATTGCCTTCCGGCGGACGTCTTGTTTTTGACCAGACAGAAGCACTCATGGCAATCGACATCAACTCCGGTAAAATTGCCGGTAAAACAAACTTCGAATCCATGGCGCTTAAAACCAACATGGAAGCAGCCGAAGACATCGCACAGCAGCTTAAACTGCGTGACATCGGTGGTCAGGTTGTTATCGACTTTATTGAAATGCGCGATCGCAACCACTGGCGCGAAGTAGAAAAAACTCTTCGCAACGCTATGAAATTCGACCGTGCTCGACACGATGTTGGCAAAATGAGCCGCTTCGGTCTGCTCCAGATTGTCCGTCAGCGCCTCGGTTCTTCTGCACTGTCCATCAGTACAGAAGTCTGTCCATGCTGTAACGGCTCCGGCTCACGCCGGAACATGGAATGGCAGTCATTGCAGTCTCTCAAAGACCTGCTGCGCCGCCTGCGTCACAACAAAGATGCATTCGCTAAATTTGAAATTGAAGCTGAACGCGAACTTGCCATGTACCTGCTTAACCAAAAACGCGAACGTCTTCTCGAACTGGAAACCACATACAAAGTTTCCATCGAGATTAAGATCGCTAAGGCATAACAATGGCTCGTGTACTTTTGCACATGTGCTGCGGCCCTTGCTCCATTACAACGATCAAGGAACTGCAAAGCGAAGGACTCGAAGTTACCGGATTCTTCTACAACCCCAACATTCACCCGACAAAAGAATATCTGCGTCGTCGTGAAGGGGCTCTCGAAGTAGCCAAGCGATTCAACATCAAAGTCATTATGCGTGACCAAGATTATGATCCGCAAACATGGTTCCGTACCATGTGCTACCGAGAAGAAAACCGCTGCTTCCACTGCTACGCCATGCGCATGGAACGCGCGTTCTCAATAGGACGCAACGGCAACTTCGACTACGTGACCACAACCCTGCTCTATTCCAAAATGCAAAAGCATGAGGATATCAAAAAGCTCGGGGAAGATATGGCACAAGGCGGCAGCGCCAAGTTCCTCTATCGCGATTTCCGCACCGGCTGGAAGGAAGGTATCGAAACCTCCAAAGACTGGGGCGTTTATCGCCAGCAGTACTGCGGCTGCCTCTACTCCGAAGGCGAACGATACGCCAAAGAGTTTAAAGACACCTGCGGACTGAAAAAGTAACTAATTAAAGAAGGCTGTTCTACACATGTAGAACAGCCTTCTTTTGTTTTATTCAAATAATGTCTTCGACGTGCCTCCGGCGGCTGGGCTGAAAACTTTGAAAAGTTTTCCCCCAGACCCCCTTTCAAACTTTTTATTTACGAGGTCTTTCTTTTCTTAAGATCACCTCGCGGCTTATGCTCCATTACCTTTCGTTGAATATAAAAGGGCTGCCCTACTTCAATAGGACAGCCCTTTTTTTTGTTATGGAAAGTTAGCGACCATCGCGACTGCCAACAAAATCTGAGACGTGATGACCACCGCGTATAATCGGGGTCAAGGGGCGAGCCCCTTGCGGGAGGTGCAGGAGGGTGGAACCCTGCCTGCCCGTCGGAGACAAATTCCTGCCCTATTCAATATAGCCAGGATCATCTTCATCGTTCATGCTCAGCGGCAATGAACCTTTTTTAACCATAAACCAGACGAAGCAACCGATACTGGCGGCGATACCGAACCAGCAGGAAACGTCATACGGCAGGTTGAAACCGATTTTTGCGTTTGCGAGATAGGTGCTGACTACGCCTGTCATGAACACGGCAGGAATAACGGCGATCCAGTAGTTTTTAACATGCCTGACGAGATAAACTGCTGCTGTCCAGAGAACGACGGTTGCGAGTGTTGAGTTTGCAAAACCGAAGTAGCGCCAGATAACGGAGAATTCAGTTCTTGTGATGAGGAAACCTATTGCAAACAAAGGCACAGCAATAATGAGACGCTTAATGCTTTGTTTTTGAGGCATCTTAAAGAAATCTGCAATAATAAGCCGTGCTGAGCGGAAGGCGGTGTCACCGGAAGTGATCGGCAATACGATTACACCGATAATTGCAAGGAACCCACCGATTGGCCCCATGAGAGTCATGGATATTTGATCAACAACGGCTGCTGGACCACCATTTGAAATAACGGCTTGGAGTGCTTCCGGAGTTTTGTAGAACGTCATACCCAAGGTTGCCCATACGAGTGCGATAAGTCCTTCACCGATCATTGCGCCGTAGAATACAGGACGTCCGCATTTTTCGTCCGGAATACAACGGGACATAAGCGGCGACTGTGTGGCGTGGAAGCCGGAGATAGCACCACAGGCGATGGTAATAAAGATAAGCGGCCAAAGCGGTAATCCTTGCGGGTTGGTGTTGGCAAGGGAGAGACCGTTTGGATAGAAATCGTAACCATCCCAGATGAGCATGAAGGTTAAACCAACTGCCATAATGATGAGAGTTACGGCAAAAAGTGGATAGAGGCGGCCAATAATTTTATCCACAGGAAGAATTGTTGCAATGAAGTAGTAACCGAAAATGAGTGCTGTCCATGTGTACTTTGCATATGTCAGATCTTCAAAACCAAAGCCTATTTTTTTGGCTAGGAGCTCTGCAGGTCCGAGAACGAAAACAACACCTACGAGAAGCAGGAGAATGATGGAAAAAACATTCATGAACTGCTTGGCGAACGCACCAAGGTTGTAGCCTACGGCATCCGGAATTGATTTACCATCGTATCGAACGGACATCATACCGGAGAAATAATCGTGTACCCCGCCAGCAAAAATACTGCCTATGACAATCCATACGAGGGCTGTCGGGCCATAGAGAGCGCCAAGGATAGGACCAAAAATTGGTCCTAGACCTGCGATGTTTAAGAGCTGGATAAGGTATGCCTGCTTCTTATTCATCTTAACAAAGTCTACACCGTCTTCCAGTCTACATGCTGGAGTGGCCTTACATGTATCAATACCAAAATTAGCTTCAACCACCTTACTGTAAAAAAGATAACCCGCAATGAGCGCAGCTACTGCCAAAAAGAAATATACCATACCCTTCTCCTTGATTTGCTTTTTTTCATAAACGTATGGGAGTAGGTGTACGGTGAATAAGATCGGGCATTATAGCTAGTATAATCATCCCTATCTATTTGTAATTGAGGATTTTTTTTACAATCGAACTGTGGATTTTGGGCACAAAAATGGGGAAAACTTGAATCTTCAAGTCTTCCCCACCAATGGAAAAATGTTCGCTCTTATACACAAGGCAGCAGTGCCGCTCCCTGATGCATTACTATTCTTCCGTTAGAACCTGCGGCAGCATTTGCATAAGGTGATCCCTTACATCAAATACAAACTGGTTCAGAAGATTGGAACGATATTTCTGCCGGTTCATAACGGCATAAAGGCTGCGCTTAAGGCGTATCCCTTCGAGCTGCACTGGAAATAATTCCCCTTTTGCTAACTCACGCTGGAAGCAGAACGGAGACATGCAACTAAGCGTTCCCGGGTTTTTCAACACGGACTTAATTGCTTCCATATGTTCAAGTTCCATAAAGATGTTCAAATCTTTTTTGGACTGTCCCAAGTGGTTCCACATTGTCTGGCGGGTACCGGAGCCCTGCTCACGCAGAATCCAGTCAAGATCTAACAGTTCAGACAATTGGTACTCTTGTAAGCCGGCCATATATCTATCTGCGGTTACAACAACGAGCTCTTCTTTAAAAATTTCCTCAAACTCTGCGGAATGTGATTCATAATCACCTTCGATAAAGCCTAAGTTAATTTCACCGCTCTCAACGTGCTCAACAACCTGCTCTGAGTTGTAGTTAATAACTTCAATCTGGCTCTGAGGATATTTGGTTTTGAACGTATAGAGAACTTGCGGCAGGATGTAATCCGCAAAGGTAGAGCTCGCGCCAACGCGAAGTACGCCGGCCATTCGGTCACGTTTGAACAACGTTTCTACATCACGTATCTGCTCAAACGCAGGCTCGAGACACTCCATAAGAATTTTACCATTCTCGTTGGGTACGAGTCTATTGCTGATTCGGTCGAACAATCGTTCACCCACAGTCTGCTCTAGTGCTTTAATCGCCATTGAGACAGCAGAATGAGTCAAAAAATGCTCCTGCGCTACTGCCCCGATATGTGGATTACGCATAAGCGAAAGGAATAATTCGATTTGCCTGATGGTAATATTCATAGGATCCTCTTTCAAAAAAAATGAATGAATCTTTCAATATTATAAACTTGAAATTAAATCTACTACGGTTATTGTCTCCTCACAGACGAATTCTACTATCATACTAGTACTGCCATATTTGGTACGATAGACGAATATATATGACCTACTTCCTCCTTTTTGTGAAAAATCTCCTGTACCACGAACGGGAGATTTTTTGTTTTTGCAGGCGTATCTCTAACAACAGAACTGTTTGGAATTACTAGCATATTCCAAAAGATCATATGTCAGAGGTATTCAAAGGAGTGCGCTTTTCTGGTGCACACACTAGAAAAGCGTTGCTCCTTGGGTTTTCGTTCTTCTGGCTGAGACAAGCTAGTGCAGTGCCCGGTCACATAACTTTTATATAGAATACATACTGTATTCTTTCTAACAAGTTATTTACGAACCGAAGCAGGTAGCACGCGTAATCAGCCATGTGCACTATGAGCTGCCCCTCATAGTGTTTGTTGGAATTTCCCGGGTCTTTTAAGTTTTACTAAACAACTTCTTTTTACCCTATGCGCACCAGCTTTTGAGTCTGGAGACAATGCACCCATGCGTGCCCGGACTTACAAGCAAGAAGATGTTTATGTACTCATACTAAGTATACCATACATCGCACATTGATAACTATAGGCTTGATAACGCCTGCACAGGAACTGTTGTTCCACGCAGTTGGCCATTGTTATCTCTGAGTAAGGTTTGCTTTTGCACTTCAAAAGACCCGGGAATCCGATAGCCCCATAATGCCGTCCGGCATAATCCTCATCCCAAGCTTCCCTATCTGCACGGTCAGGACAAATACGCACCTGCACCCGTAACCGCGTCACTTGCTATGCATTGTGTGCCACATCACACTTTGATATAGCCACCCTGTTTCCTTGCCCAATCTACTCTTACAAAATACAATACACTTACTTTACGAGACTTTTTTGCATTTCATCTGTGCGCTCAATCATGCACTTTTTGTTTGTCCATATAATATACCAATATAATTGGTATACTGTGTGGATTTGTTTGTTTTTTTTGCCTATTATCTCGCAACTAATAATTTATTTATGGAACTTGTATGGAGGATGAATAATGAACTCTAGCACCATTACTCTGCACGCCCCCGCAAAAAGCAAGACACAGGGACGTTTGGATTTTTTCCAAATGATTTCCGGCGTCCTGCTTATCCTTTTTTTATGGGCACACATGCTTCTTGTTTCCAGCGTCATCATCAGTCCCAGCCTCATGAACGCTATCGCGTGGTTCTTTGAAGCTACGTACATGGCACAAGTTGGCGGCCCATTAATCGGCATCCTTATTTTCGCGCATTTTTTGCTTGCTGCACGCAAAATGCCTTGGAAAGTTTCAGAGTCAGACGCATTCATCAAACACAGTATAATGATGAAGCACCGCGACACTTGGATGTGGCTTGCACAGGTTGCCACCGCTCTTATCATCCTCATTATGGCCAGCATCCACATGTGGGTTGTACTTACAGACCTGCCAATTACTGCCGTTAAAAGTGCGGCGCGTATTCAGCACGGTGGCTGGCTGCTCTTCTATCTGATCCTTCTTCCGATTGCAGAAACCCACGTCGGCATCGGCTTTTACCGCATCGGCGTAAAATACGGGGTCATCACTAAGGAAAACCGCACTTGGTATAAAAGAAAAGAATACGCACTCATGGGCGGTTTCATCTTTATCGGTCTGATCACGCTTGTGCGCTTTATGTATCTGCCTCTGCACAGTGGCATGTAAGCTAGAAGGAACGTACGTATGCAAATTTTCTACACCGACTTATTATGCATTGGCGCAGGACTTGCCGGAGAGCGCGTAGCCGTTGAAGCTGCCAAAGCCGGATTTAACGCAACATGCCTTTCCATTGTTCCCCCACGCCGTTCTCATTCATCCGCGGCTCAGGGCGGAATGCAGGCTGCACTCGGTAACTGTGTTATGGGTGAAGGCGACTCGCCGGACATTCATTTTGCAGATACCGTAAAAGGCTCAGATTGGGGTTGTGATCAGGAAGTTGCCCGAATTTTTGCGGACACAGCTCCGATTGTAATGCGTGAAGTCGCGCATTGGGGCGTACCGTGGAATCGTGTTGAACAAGGACCGGCCACCTATTACAAAGGCGGCAAACCTTTTGACGCCGTGGAAAGTAAAGAAAAGCACGGCCTCATTCACGCCCGTGCTTTTGGTGGCACCGCTAAATGGCGTACATGCTACACAGCAGACGGCACAGGTCGTTCTGTTCTTAACACTCTGGATTCCATGTGCCTGCGCTATGATGTAAATATTCATGACCGCACTCAGGCAGAAGCCCTTATTCATGACGGTGAAAATTGTATCGGCGCTATTGTCCGCTGCCTGCGTACAGGCGAGCTTATGGCGTACTATGCAACAGCAACCCTCATTGCGACTGGCGGCTACGGACGAATCTACAAAGCCACTACCAACGCGGTTATCTGCGACGGTGGCGGGCAGATTGCAGCACTTGATACTGGTCTCGTGCCTTTGGGCAACATGGAGGCGATTCAGTTCCACCCGACAGGAACCGTTCCTACAGATATTCTGGTAACAGAGGGCTGCCGCGGTGATGGCGGTACACTTCTGGACGTGAATGAATACCGCTTTATGCCGGATTACGAACCGGAAAAAGCTGAACTTGCTTCCCGAGACGTTGTTTCCCGCCGAATGCAGGAGCACATGGCAAAAGGATTTGGCGTAAAATCTCCATACGGTGACCATTTATGGCTCGACATTCGCCACCTCGGCGAAAAGCACATCACAACTAAACTTCGCGAAGTATACGACATCTGCACCAGTTTCCTTGGTGTTAATCCAATTACCGGACTCATTCCTGTTCGCCCTACCCAGCATTACTCAATGGGTGGTTTGCGCACGAACAAAGACGGTGCAGCATACGGCCTTAAAGGTCTGTTCTCCGCTGGCGAAGCAGCTTGTTGGGACATGCATGGATTCAACCGCCTTGGCGGTAACTCCCTTGCTGAAACCGTTGTTGCGGGTCGCTATGTCGGGCAGAAAGTTGTAGAATTTCTGCAAGGCAATTCTGTTGATTTTAAACAAAGTGCATTGCGTGATGCCCACATGAAAATAGATGAACGCATCAAGTTTCTTGCAGGCAACTCAGGAAAAGAAAGTGCCATTGTTCTGCGCGATGAAATGCAGGATATAATGATGGACTACGTAGGAATCTTCCGTAATGGTAAGGACCTGCAGACAGCAGTAGACAAATTGGAAGAACTGCACGCACGCTCCATGAACATCGGTCTGCAAGGTAACGCCATCGGGTTTAATCCGGAAATTTCGTTAGCCTTACGCATCCCGGGAATGATCAAACTTGCACAGTGCACCGCATTCGGCGCGCTTAAGCGCACAGAATCCCGCGGCGCGCACACTCGCGAAGATCACCCCGAACGTAACGATAAAGAGTGGCTCAACCGCACGCTGGCGTACTGGAGAGAAGGCGATTCTTTGCCGACTCTCAAGTACGAAGAAGCCTCACCTTACTTTGAAATTCCTCCGGGAGAACGCGGATACGGCGGCGGGAAAATCCTCTATGCGGATATTCCGGCTGACAAGCTGCGCGTTCCTGAGAAGAAATCATCCGAAACTGCCGCACCTGCGGAAGACAAAGAGTAAGGGAGTAAATTATGAGCCGTCGTCTCCATATCGAAGTATTCCGTTATAATCCGCTTGATCCAAATTCCGAGCCGCAAATGCAGTCATTCTATATTGATGAGTATGACTCCATGACCCTGTTTATCGCGCTGAACATTATCCGCGATCAGCACGACGCGACATTGCAGTTTGATTTCTGCTGCCGCGCAGGTATCTGCGGTTCCTGCGGCATGGTCATCAACGGTCGCCCCGGCCTTGCCTGTCATACACAGACAAAAGACCTGCCGACTCATATTGTTCTGCACCCATTGCCGGTATTCAAACTTATCGGCGACCTTTCTGTTGATACGGGAGTGTGGTTCCGTGATGCAGGAACACGCATTGAAGCGTGGGTACACAACGATCATGAAGCGCTTGACCCTACGCAGGAAGAAGCTCGCATGGAAAATTCCCTTGCGAACGAAATCTTCGAGCTTGATCGATGCGTGGAATGCGGTTGTTGCATATCAGCATGCGGTACAGCCCGTATGCGTCCAGACTTCCTTGGTGCAGCCGCCATAGCCCGTGTTGCCCGCTTCTACCTAGACCCTCGTGACGAAAGAAACGTGGAAAACTACTACGAAGTAATCGGCAACGATCAAGGCGTATTCGGCTGCATGGGACTACTCGCCTGTGAAGATGTCTGTCCTAAACATATTCCTTTGCAGGATCAGCTCGGCATTATGCGTCGTATGCTGGCTCTGCATTCCGTAAAAGGAATTGTGCCTAAATCGCTGATTAACAAACTCTCGCATAAGGGATGTTGCCATGAGAACCATCAAAGCTGAAACAATTCATAACGCGGTAGTAGACCTTGTTCTTACCGCTGCTCGTTACCTGCCCGAAGACGTAAAACAGGCAATTGCAGACGCGAGAGAAAATGAAGACTCCGCATCTGCGCGGGAAATACTCGGTCAGTTGCTTGAAAACGCAGAACTCGCCGCAAGCTCCGGACTTCCGTTGTGTCAGGATACAGGCGTAGGCATTTTCTTTGTTGAACTTGGTGACCAAGTACATGTTGAAGGAAACCTTATTGAAGTCATCAACAAAGCAATGATCGAAGGGTACGAAAAAGGCTTGCTCCGCAAATCCTTGTGCCATCCGCTTACACGCGCCAATACCGGTGATAACTCTCCGGCAGTTGTACATGTAGACATTGTTCCCGGTGATAAAATCAACATCAAGCATATGGCAAAAGGCGGCGGATCAGAAAATATGTCCCGCTGCACCATGCTTACTCCGGCTCAGGGCTGGGAAGGCATTAAAGAATTTGTCGTACGCCGTATGGCAGAAGCAGGTCCGAATCCGTGCCCGCCTACCATTGTAGGTGTAGGCATCGGCGGAACCTTCGATCTGGCTCCGGCATTAGCGAAGAAAGCACTATTCCGTCCGCTCAGCGAACCGAACCCCGATCCGGAACTGGCGAAAATGGAAGAAGAGCTGCTTGCAGAAATCAACAAGCTCGGCATCGGTCCTATGGGGCTTGGCGGTAAAACCACAAGTCTCGGTGTAAAAATAGAAATGCGTCCGTGTCACATCGCAAGCTTACCGCTTGCTGTGAATGTGCAGTGTCACTCTTCACGCATCAAGGAGGTCGAAATCTAATGGCTACGTATGAACTGACCGCCCCGTTGTGTGATGAAGATGTGAAAAAACTCAAAGCCGGTGATGTAGTAAAGCTTACGGGCATTATCTACACAGCCCGCGATGCAGCACACAAACGGTTATGCGACATGCTCGATAAGGGTGAAGAACTGCCATTCGATCTGAAAGGTGCTGTCATCTATTATGTAGGGCCGAGTCCTGCACCGGAAGGACGTCCTATCGGCTCCGCAGGACCTACCACCAGTTACCGCATGGACTCCTATGCCCCGCGTCTGCATAGTCTTGGCGTAAAAGCCACCATAGGCAAAGGCAAACGCAGCGCAGAAGTACGCAAAGCGCTTGAAGACCATACAGGCGTATACTTTGGAGCAACAGGCGGCGCAGGTGCGCTGTTGTCGCAGTGTATTGATAAGGCTGAAATCATCGCTTTTGATGAACTGGGTCCTGAAGCAATCAGAAAACTCACTGTGACCAAATTCCCGCTGCTCGTGGTAAACGATTCATATGGCAACGAGCAATACGCCAAGCCGAATTATGATTTGTAATTAAAGATAGTTGTCACATCTTAAAGTGCAATTCAGCAAAAAATAGACTACTTTGTGCTGAAACGCGCACAAGAGCCCCTCAATTGTGAACTCCCCCGATATGTGTTGTGCCTTAGAGCATACATAACGCAGAATGGGAAAAGCATTCTTATGATGTTTATGTAAACCACAACAGTGCTGCTCTGGAGAAATCTGGAGCAGCACATTTCAAACCATAACTGGGAATAATGTCCGGTTCGTTGCAAAGCGAAACAGCCATACAGTACAATTTGTGCGGGCGAAACTGCATTCCCACATACACGACACACCCTTCTAAATGAGGCAAAGTAACGCTGTTCAACTTTCTTGGCTGCATGTTAGTGCTTCACTAGTTACGGAGTGACGTGTTAGGAGAATAATTATCTTGCTGCACGTCGTATCGTTAGTCCGGTGCGCTCGAGGGACTCCCTCGCTTTTCAGGCCGCACTTTGCCGCGACATCAGGAGACGTTAAAACTTGTCAGGGGTTTTACCGTGTCCTTGCTCACAGCCATCTTCACAGATGACATCTAACGAACGACTATTGTTCTAGGCCCCGATACGTACTGTACTCGGCTGCAATCTGCTCGGCCTTTTTTTAAGGCTGACATGCGCTTCCAACGCACAAACATTTCCGCTGTCGCTGTTTTTTCTCACACGGCGGAACAGGTATGATTATGGCTAATAAAATTCTTAAAAAAGAACAGTTAATCCCAGGACAAACCAGCAAGCTGGTTATTGATGCGCCGCATATTGCGGCAAAAGCCAAGCCCGGCAACTTTGTTATCTTACGTGTAACGGAGCGAGGCGAGCGTATTCCGCTTACTATCGCTGACACTGATCCTGAAAGCGGTACCATCACTATCGTGTATCTGGTACTCGGCAAGTCAACAGCGTTACTTGAACAGCTTAACGAAGGCGACGACATTCTTGACCTTTGTGGCCCGCTCGGAAAAGCAACCGACCTCCACTCCGGCGGCACAGTTATCTGTGTTGGCGGCGGTACCGGTATTGCTGCTATGCATCACATTGCTAAGGGTAATCACGAAGCTGGCAACCACGTTGTTGCTATCATCGGTGCCCGTAACAAAGACCTCTTGCTGTTTGAAAAAGAACTCAAAGAGTTCTGCCCGGAAGTTCTCATCTCTACAGATGACGGATCTTACGGTCACCACGGTCTTGTAACTGAACTGCTGAAAGATCGTCTTGAAAAAGATGACTCTGTTATTGAAGTAGTAGCTGTCGGCCCTGTGCCGATGATGGCTGCTGTTTCAAAAACCACCGAACCATTCGGTACTCCAACCACTGTAAGCCTTAACTCCATTATGGTTGATGGCGTTGGCATGTGCGGCGCTTGCCGTGTAACAGTTGGCGGAGAAACTAAATTTGCTTGTGTAGACGGTCCTGAATTTGACGGTCACAAAGTAGATTTTGGTGAATTACGACAGAGACTGGCTGCATTTTCCAGCCTTGAAAAAAAATCTTTCGACCATCACTGCAGGTGCAAGTGCAATGACAACAGCTAAAAAGACTAAAAAACAGATTGCCCCTCGTGTTCCAATGCCTAACCAACCGGCTGAAGAACGCGCCCGCAATTTTAAAGAAGTGGCACTGGGTTACACCAAAGAAATGGCAATGCAGGAAGCTGCACGTTGTCTGAACTGTAAAAAGCCTAAATGTGTTCAGGGCTGTCCAGTACAGGTACCGATTGCAGATTTCATTGCTGAAGTAGCCAAAGGCGATATTGAAAAAGCCTACTCCGTAATCAAAAGCACCAACAGCCTCCCTGCTATTTGTGGACGTGTTTGTCCGCAGGAAATTCAGTGTGAAGGCGCATGTATTCTCAATGCGAAAGATCAGCCAATCGCTATCGGTCGTCTTGAACGCTACGTAGCAGACGAATACATGTACATGGATGCGTGTGACCTCATCAGCGCTAAGCCTGAGTGTCCATTTATTGATGAAGAGAGAAAGGTTGCTTGTATCGGCTCCGGCCCATCCAGCCTTACCGTTGCAGGCTATCTTGCCAGCCGCGGTTGCAAAGTAACTATTTTTGAAGCACTGCACGAAGTAGGTGGCGTACTCGTTTACGGTATTCCTGAGTTCCGCCTGCCTAAAGAAGATGTTGTTGCTAAAGAAGTTGGTGCCCTTAAAGACCTTCAGGTTGATTTTGTAACCAACTACGTTGGCGGCAAAACATTCTCCATTGAAGACTTAAAAGAGCAGGGTTACAAAGCTGTATTCGTTGGTGTTGGCGCAGGCCTGCCACGCTTCTTGAATATTTCCGGCGAAAACCTTTGCGGTGTTTTCTCCGCAAACGAATATCTCACACGCGTCAACTTAGGACGTGCATACGACTTCCCTAACTACGACACTCCTATCATCAAAGGCCGCAAGGTTACTGTATATGGTGGTGGTAACGTAGCAATGGATGCTGCCCGTACTGCACAGCGCCTTGGTGCTGAAACTGTACACATTGTGTACAGACGTACAGCTGACGCCATGCCTGCACGACTTGAAGAAGTTGAACATGCTGTAGAAGAAGGCATTATCCTTGAAGTACTTGCGAACCCTATTGAGTTCAAAAGCGACGGAAATGGTAACCTTGCTTCTGTAACATTGCAGAAAATGAAGATGGGTGAACCGGATGATTCCGGTCGCTGTCGTCCTCTCCCTATCGAAGGCGAAACATACGAGCTGGAAACAGACCTCGCAGTTATCGCTGTAGGCACCCGTCCTAACCCGGTTCTGCTCGAAAACGAGCCTGATCTGAAGTTAAACAAATGGGGCTACATCGAAGCCGACGAACAGACTAACGAAACCTCCATTCCTGATGTATATGCAGGTGGTGACATCGTTACCGGTGCAGCAACAGTTATTCTTGCAATGGGTGCAGGCCGTAAGGCAGCACAGGAAATTGCCCGTCGTTTCGGCATAGAAGACTAACCACTCGTCATTTTACGATAAATAGAAGGGCAGCCTCTCAGGCTGCCCTTTTTTATTATTCGATTATCAAATTATCAGTATCAAATTACCGATTTATCAGAATTTTCGCTAAAAGAAACATAACTTTTTTCCGCATCCATCCGATACTAATAGAACGGGGACACAATAATCATAACTAGCTTTTACTTATGATTAGCAACTTGCTGCCACAAAATACCATCACGCGGGAGGGATGCGATGAAGTTCAACCTCAAAGCACAACTATTAGTACCGACATTGTTGATCATCATTGTCGGAATGGGCACAGCTTCTTTTTTATCATTCAGAGAAGCAGAGTCCATCTTGAAAAAAACAATGATCGACCAATCTGAACAGGTCGCTGAAGGTCTGCAAACTCAGATTTCAGCATGGGTAGAAGACATCCGGCAGGATTTGACTATTGCAGCGGGTAATGGATCCATCAAACGTGCCCTTCTTAGCGACGGGTTGAATCAGACAGCATACATTCGTGCCACCTCCTACCTTCAGAATATGGAAAAAGAGTATTCGTACTACGAAGGTGTGGGAATCATAAATAAAGAAGGCATCGCCACAGCCTACTCAAACATTGATATGGTTGGTAAGCTGGATATCAGTAGCCGAAAATACTTCAAAGAAGTAATGCAGGGTGCACCTGCCATTTCTGATGCCATAAAAAGTAAAGTTTCAGGGAAACCAGTTCTAGTTGTTGCTACTCCGATTATGGACAGAGGCAGCGCTGTCGGTGCTGTTATCGGGGTTGTACAATTAAGCGTATTCTCTGAAAAATATATTAAGCCTATCAAAATGGGTAAAACCGGTTATGCCTTTCTGTTAGCAAAATCCGGTTATCTTTGCGCCCACCCAGATGATTCTACAATTTTAAAAACAAAGCTCACAGATTTTGACTGGGGCAAAACAATAGCTTCCCAAGATTCCGGCACCATTACCTACGAATGGCGTGGTGTAGAGAAAGTTGTTACCTACCGCAAAGAGCCGGTCACAGGTTGGTCTATTGGTATTGCCACCAGCGTTGACGACATTTTTTCATCAATCGCTTCAATCCGTAATTCCAACCTCATTACAGCAACAATTGTTGTACTTCTCACCGGTATTGTAATTTTCTTGATTGTTCATAAAATTGTCGCAGCAATCACCAAAAGCGTTAATTTTGCAGAAGATGTTGCTAAGGGCGTTTTAGATAAAGAACTCGATATCGACCGTACGGACGAAATTGGAACCCTTGCAACTGCGCTTAGAGAAATGACTACCAACCTGCGCCAGATGATTAAAACTGCTGAACAGAAAACTGAAGAAGCAGAACAGGAATCACAGCGCGCGCATGTTGCAATGCAGGAAGCAGACGAAGCTCGAAGCGAAGCTGAAAAAGCAAAACGCGAAGGCATGCTTCAGGCTGCTGCACAGCTGGAAACGATTGTTGAACATATTACAACAACCGCAACCGAGCTTGCTGCGCAGATTGATGAATCCAGTCGTGGTGCAGAGTTACAGCTCGAACGTACCGGCGAAACAGCAACAGCCATTGAAGAAATGAATGCTACGGTGCTCGAAGTTGCACGCAATGCAACATCCGCAGCCTCTCATGCTGAAGATACCAAACAGAAAGCAGAAGAAGGACAGCATGTTGTTTCCTCTGTTGTTCAGTCTATCGATGAAGTAAGTGATCGTTCTACCAACCTGACAGAAAGCCTCGGTGCACTTGGAAGCCGTGCTGAAGACATTGGTAGTGTTATGACGGTTATTACTGACATCGCAGACCAGACAAACTTGCTGGCATTGAACGCCGCTATTGAAGCAGCACGTGCAGGTGAAGCAGGACGCGGATTCGCCGTTGTTGCGGATGAAGTTCGTAAACTTGCAGAAAAAACAATGCAGGCAACCCGTGAAGTTGATGAAGCTATTCAGGCCATTCAGGTAGCCTCAAAAGAAAACATTCAGGGAATGCAGGCAACATCCAACGTAGTTGTACACTCAACAGGGCTCGCAAGCGAAGCTGGCGACTCTCTCAAATCCATTGTTGAAGTTGCCATTGCAAACGCCGATCAGGTTCGCTCCATTGCATCAGCGAGTGAAGAGCAGTCTGCAACCTCTGAACAAATTGGTCGAAGCTCAGAAGAGATCAACCGTATTGCAATGGATACCGCAGCAGGAATGCGCGAGTCCGCGATAGCTGTAAACGAGCTTGCTGAAATGACTCAGAAGCTTCAGCATCTTGTTATTGAGCTGAAATCCTAAACATTACAGAATCGGTTGATTAAAGAGAATTCAAACTCTCTGACAACCACCCAAAAAATAGAAAAAAGGCTACTCCGTTTTCACGGGGTAGCCTTTCTTTGTATTCGTATTTCGCATCATTTGAACGAGTACATGTCGTTCAAAACTATCTGATCTCAGCTGGCCGTTTACCTAAAAGCTGAAAATCTACCTAATAGCTAATTAGGCAGGTAAAAACGAAACGTCAGCATAAACACGGATGAGCTAAATAAACTATCCGCCCGCGCTACCAGTTAGCCATCTGACTATTTATGTTTTTACTCTATTCGTCGTCGTCATTGTGTTTTGCTTTATGTGCTCGGGCAAGGGTTATTCCGGCAACAAAGCCAGGAACCATGCCTAGAGCAATAGCACGAGGAAGGTTTGGCAAAAAGCCAACAAGGTACCCGAGGACACCGACTGACGCCCCGATTAAAATTCCGCGTACAACAAAGTTAGGTGCTTCTTTAGACATGTTTACTCCTTACATTAGCGCCGCATGGTACGGGTGCCATGTGTGAGTGTCAATTGACATTCTTCATAGCGCATTACGGCTCTTCAGGCGTATGGTCGCTCCGCTTCATGGCTTCCGCCATAGTAATTTTCTGCATGGTATCAAGGGAGCACCGTTGCAGGGCAATATGTTTAATTTGCCACGGCCCCTTTACTATTTCGCCATCTGCCGCTTTAGCAATAGCCTTCAGCATTCCGCCAAAAATAAACAGATGCATTGGGATTAGCGAATACCAATACGCCATGCCCCACAGTCCCTTAGGATGGAAATAAGCGATCATTCGTAATTCAGTAACATGCTCTGTTCCAGTGGTTACTGGCATTAACGTAAACTCTAGCAAGGCTTCGCCGGGTAATTTCATTTCTGCCAGTAATAAAAGACGTCTATTTTTTTGAATATCCAGCACACGCCAAAAATCCAGTGCATCACCGATAAACAACTCTTCTGGGTCGCGCCGCCCACGCCGTAAGCCCGGCCCGCCAACCATTTTGTCGATAAATCCTCGAATGCGCCACAGATAGTCATCTTTATACCATCCGTTTGTTCCGCCAATACGTTTAACGACACCCCAGACATTCTCCATTGTATCACGAATATGCACGGCATTTGCTGAATACAACGTTGTACCGCCTGCATAAGTACTGTCCCCGCATGTTACCCATTCTGGAATTTCCGGCTCTCCAGCGTCTGTCCAACTTGTATCCACAGTATGTTGCCGCACCCGTGCCAACGCCCGTGTTACAGATTCTTTTACAGTAATTAGCTCTTGCGGAATTATCTCACGAATGGAGTTTTCTGCACACACAACATTGTTTCGCAGCCCCTCTACCAAAGGACGCGCAAGACTTGTTGGCACCGGCGTAACAAGATTAATCCACAAAGAACTCAAACGCGGAGTAAGAACAGGCACAGGGAAGATTAAGCGCTTTCGCAACCCTGCTTCTTTTCGGTAAATTTCGAATAGCTCTCGATACGTAACAATATCCGGCCCGCCAATGTCGTATGTTTTACCCGCAGTTTCCGGCACATCCAACACACCTGTCAGATACGTCAGCACGTTAGATACGGCAATTGGCTGGCACTTACTGTTTACCCAGCGCGGCGTAACCATCACCGGCAAACGATCCACCAAATATCGAAGCAACTCAAACGAGGCACTGCCTGCACCGATTATCTGCGCAGCACGCAGCACCGTAACAGGCACTTCTGATAGCGACAAAATTTGTGCGACCTCTGCTCGGGATACAAGGTGTTTGCTGAGCTTTGGATCATCGGGCACGACGCCTGAAAGATATACAATCCGCTCAACCTTGTTGATGCGGCACGCCTGAACCATATTGTACGCGGCCTTACGGTCTGCATCACGAAAATCTTTTTGGGATGGATTCATGGAATGAATAAGATAATAGGCAACCCCGCAGCCACGCGCAACGTCCATGGTGCCCTTTCCTGAAACCATGTCTCCTTCAACGACTTCCAGATTTTCATCTGAAGCCCAAGGCCTGCTATCCAGTTTACGTCTGGAACGCACAAGTACACGAACCTTCTTCCCTTGCGCCAATAACAAAGGAACAAGTCTTCCGCCTATGTAGCCTGTGGCTCCGGTAACTAGAATGGGTTTATCATGCATATATTTCTCCGGTACAGTATGCCTAAATTTTCTCAAAACAAAACATACCGCACTTTGCCTTCTGCCGCGTCTATTTTTTCGCCTATCCCCATATTGCAGAACTTCTCAAGCGTGGTATTCTGAACCATTCCCTAATCCTGTCATATCGAAACGATTGTTCGTGGAGGACGTATGGTACCGCCGACCAAACCCAAAGACTCTTCAACCACACACGAAGCTTCAAACGCGTCATCACAAAATGATGAAGAACTCTGGATTCTGCCGGAAGAAGCACGTGCAACACTCACCGAAGTGTTCAAGCAGCTCCAAAAAACCGTTGAGCTGCACGTCGTGACGGACAATGACCCGCTGAACATGTTCAACGGTGTTACGCTACAATTTGCGTATGACATGTCTAGACTCTCCGAACATATTACTCTTGTGAAGCACACTCTCGGTGACAAATTTTCGGAAAAGCACGAAGTAGAGTTTTCCCCGTCTCTCCTGTTCAATCCTGATGAATACGACATCCGGTTCACAGGCGCTCCATTGGGAGAAGAAGGAAAAGCCTTTGTAGAAACCGTTCTCCACATTTCTTTCGGCGCAAGCGCACTCTCTGAAACATCCAAAGCCATTCTTGCAGAGCTTATAGAACCACGCCATGTTCGAATATTCTCCTCCCCCGGATGTCCATATTGTCCGGGACAGTTCATGAACGCTGTTAAGAGCGCCATTGAAAGACCCAAACTGATTCGCGCTGACTGCGTTGATTCTGACGAATTTCCCGAACTCTCAAAACAGTTCAGAGTCGGATCAGTGCCGCACACAGCGTTCAGTGAAAAATATCACCGCATCGGCCTGCTTCCGGAAGAACGCTTTTGCCTTGAACTACTCATGCTGCGTGATGCAGAAGCCGTACTTCGGGAACAAATGCAGGAAGCGGAACCTGAAGAAGAAGGAAAAATATACGACTTGCTCATTCTCGGCGCTGGCCCAGCCGGACTTACAGCAGCCATTTATGCAAAACGCTCAGGTCTCGATTCCATAGTGCTCGACAATTCAGTTATTGGCGGGCAGGTGATAGCAACACCTACTGTTGAAAACTACCCGGGATTCCAAAGTGTAGGCGGCACAGCACTTGTGGAGATACTCACCGCGCACACCCGAGAATATTCAAATATCCGCGAGAATCAGCTTATTGATGATGTCACTATTGGAGATGTTATCGAAGTGCATACCGCAGGACGAAAGTATGCCGCAAAAGCACTCATTTTCGCTACAGGTACAGAATGGCGGTCTCTTGATGTGGAAGGTGAAAAGAAATATTTCGGCACTGGTGTTACCCATTGTGCCTCCTGCGATGGCTATATGTTCCGCGGTAAACATGTCCTCATGGTCGGCGGCGGCAACAGTGCCCTCACTGACGCACTCCATCTTAAAAATTTAGGCATCGACGTCACCGTTGTTCACCGACGTGAGAGCCTGCGCGCAGAAAAAGCATTGCAGGACGCTCTTAAACGCGAAGAAATTCCTGTTATCTACAATACCGTCATTGAAAAGATATATGGCAATGACACAGAGGTTGAAGGCGTAACCTTCAAAAATAATAAGACTGGAGAAATTTCCGAACATCACTGCAACGGCGTATTCATTGCCATTGGCATGGACCCAAATTCTGCACTTGCAGAAAAGATCGGTGCACAGTTGAATCCGGACAAAACGATTCATGTGGATAACGCCATGCGTACCAGCATCCCCCGAATTTATGCAGCAGGCGACGTTAACGGCGGTGTCCGGCAAATTGTTACCGCAGTCAGCGACGGGGCAGTTGCTGCCATGTCTGCTTTTGAAGACTTGCAGCATCCATACTGGGCTTCTGAAAAAAATACGCAGTAACAAGTTTTCTTGAAATTTTATAAAAAGAACAACATCTGAAAACTACATAGCGCTGGATTCCTAACATCGTCTCAAATGGTTCTGCGGGCGCAAGCGAATCGAACAAGTAGCGTATTCATAAGCACAAAAAACATAAGGTCGATACATCCAACGATGTATCGACCTTATTTATTGTTTTAATCAACCGAGCTAAATTGTCTGAGAACTCTATTGCCCGCGGGCAAAATCCACCAAATGTTGAACAGATTTAAGCTGGTCAGCATTCGGGCTCCTGAAACTGCCGCCAACGCCAACAACCTGACTCGTCTGCAACATGTGTTTAGGAATAAGCTCAATTTGTTGAATCGGATTAGATTCAGGTGGCGCAACAGCTTCTTCATTCTCATCCGTAGGCTTAGGAATAGGATTTTTGTAATACAAATACATCCTCTGTTCTGCCAGTTCTTCTGCGGAACTTGGAATTGCGCTCAAATTTCCCCCTTTGAGCTGCAAAAAAGCACCGTAATGAGAAACATTACGCATTACACCCGTAATCTTTTTCCCATTAGGTTGAGAAAGCGTGAGCACTACAGGCAAATTGATCGGATACCGTGTGCTTATGCGCTGCGTATCACACGACATCACACGCACAAGTTTATTGCTGTCCTGCACAATCTCATAAGTAAAAGTCGTGCTTCCGCGTTCATTCCACAAAACCAGCGCTTCATCTTCGCTCAAGGCTCGCGCACCGGTCATACCGCACTGGTCACAAACTACGTAATAGTAGATGGCGTCAAAATAGAGAAGCGTCCTGCTCCCATTGCAGTTTGGACAAATTTTAGGAATCAACATCCTCAGTCCCCCCAACACGATTTACGTACTTAATGATAGTGCTAATTATTATACAATGTACGATATCTAATGTCTAAAAGAAGTTACACCTTCTCACATGTTTTTTTGTGCAACTCTACTCTTTACTCTATGTAGAGCAAACGCTACCACAAATGCATCCCCGACACCAAGTAAGCAGATAACGAGTAAAAAATGATTTCACCAGACCAATACCCCGCATTCGCTAACGACCTTCTTTCCTGGTTTTCGAGCAACAAACGTGCCCTGCCGTGGCGTGAGGATTATGCACCGTACCGCGTATGGGTGTCCGAAATCATGTTGCAGCAAACTCAAATGGAACGTGGTGTTGCCTATTTTCATCGCTGGATGCAGGCATTGCCCGATGTCACCGCAGTTGCAGAAGCACATGAAGATACTCTGCTGAAGTTATGGGAAGGTCTGGGCTATTATTCCCGAGTACGCAATCTGCATAAGGCTGCAAAAATTATTGTGGCAGAACATGACGGTGTTTTTCCAGAAGATCATGCGGACATCCGCGCTCTCCCCGGTATTGGAGATTATACAGCCGGTGCCATTGCCTCCATTGCATTCAATCAGGACGTTATCTGCGTTGATGCAAATGTTGAGCGTGTTTTCTCTCGAATTTTTGATATCGATACGCCCGTTAAGCAAAAGCACAACATGGCGTTCATTCGTGAAACTGTCGCAGCCATACTCCCTTCCGGTCATGCACGAGAATTTAATCAGGCCATTATGGAATTGGGCGCATTAGTATGCAGCAAAAAGCCCCATTGCAACCGCTGTCCACTGCAAAAGTACTGCGAAGCATACCACCTTGGAATTCCGCATGAACGCCCTGTTCCGACTGCTAAAAAGGGTATTCAACACATTGATGTTGCGACTGGTTTTTTAATGCATAGAGGGAAAATTTATATCCAGAAACGCCCAGATTTCGGCGTATGGGCTGGTTTCTGGGAACTCCCCGGTGGCTCCGTTGAAGAAGGAGAAGCACCGGAAGAAGCAGTTGTTCGTGAATTCATGGAAGAAACAGAATTCCCCGTAAAAATTGAAGATAAAATTATTGTAGTAAAACATGGCTACACAACCTACCGTGTGACCATGCACTGCTACTTTCTTACATTTACGGGGGAGCATACTCCAGAGCCTGTGCTCCATGCCGCCACAGCATACCAATGGGTAAACATGGACGAGCTGGACACTGTCACCCTACCGGCAGGACACCGTAAACTTCTTGATCATCTGCAGAACGACATGCGTTTAAAACCACTTCTAGAAAACAGCTAGTTCACTAGCGTAAGACCTTCGGAACCGCGAATTTACTTGCTTCACAAAGGGGTTCGTGGTAGCCGCAAAAGTTATGCCTACTATCGATATAGCAACAAGTGTGACAAAGATCGCCATTGCGTTTATTCCCATTCTTCTTGGCATGGTATGCCACGAAGTTGCGCATGGCTGGGTAGCGTACAAACTTGGTGACCCTACTGCAAAAGCACAGGGCCGTCTTACGCTAAATCCTCTTCCGCATATTGACCCTATGGGTACAGCAATGTTTGTACTCACAGCGCTCACAGCCCCATTTGTTATTGGCTGGGCGAAACCTGTGCCTGTAGATAGCCGCTGGTTCAAAAACCCAAGAAAGGGTATGATCCTTGTTTCAATAGCGGGACCTCTTACTAACTTTCTTCTTGCGGTTCTCTTTGGTGTCTTCCTTGTCATTGTGGCACATAACCAACCAGTACCCGGCTCAATTTACGCATCTGTGTACGAATTCTTACGCAGTATGTTGAGCGCAGGCGTCATCATTAACCTAGCTCTCGGCTGGTTTAACCTGATGCCGTTCCCACCGCTGGATGGTAGTCATATCGTGGCAGGATTACTCCCGCCGCGTCTTGCATATAAATTTCAGGGAATTTCCCGTTATGGATTTATTCTTATAGTTTTATTGTTGGCAACAGGCTTTCTGGGAAAAATCATCGGCCCCCTCATCTTCGGGTCCGCAGATTTAATCATTCAAATGATTACTTTTTTTTAAGCCTGACATTATATCCGGAGGAATGAAATGACTCGTATACGTACCGTTTCCGGTATGCGCCCTACTGGCGCCCTACACCTTGGCCACTACTTTGGCGTTCTTAAGAACTGGGTTGAAATGCAGCACGAAATGGATTGCTACTTCTTCGTAGCAGACTGGCACGCGCTCACCAGTGATTTTGCAAACACAAGTGGCATAAAAACTCACGTTACGGAAATGGTTAAAGATTGGCTTGCCTCCGGTCTTGATCCTGAAAAATGTACAATTTTCCAGCAATCCGCAGTGAAAGAACATGCAGAACTGCACCTGCTGCTTTCCATGATCACCCCGCTTGGCTGGCTCGAACGTTGCCCTACATACAAAGAGCAGCGTGACCAGATCAGCAATAAGGACCTCGGCAACTACGGTTTCCTTGGCTACCCTGTGCTCATGGCTACTGATATTCTTATGTACCGCCCAAGTTACGTGCCTGTTGGTCAGGATCAGCTGCCGCATATCGAAATGACACGCGAAATCGCACGTCGTTTCAACCATATGTACGACTGTGACATCTTCCCTGAACCTGAAGGTAAACTGACTCCTGAAGCAAAACTTCCGGGTCTTGATGGCCGTAAGATGTCAAAAAGCTACAACAACGGCATCTTCCTTCGTGAAAGCATGGACGACATCCAGCCTAAAGTTCGCGGCATGCTTACTGATAAAAACCGCGTGCGTCGTAAAGATCCAGGCGATCCTGATATCTGTAACCTCTTCCCGTACCATGTACTCATGACTTCTGAAGAGAAACAGGCTGAAGTTCGCAAGGGATGTACCTCTGCTGCGATTGGCTGTACTGATTGTAAGAAAATTCTCCTTGAATCCATGGAAGAATTCCTTGCTCCTCTTCAGGAACGTCGCAGAGTTATTGATACAAATCCAAAGCTCGTTCAGGAAGTACTGGCACATGGTAACGAACGCGCCACTAAAATGGCTCGCGAAACCATGGAAAAAGTTCGTAGCGCTATTAACTTTGATTTTTAGCACCAAAGACTTTTGATGACTTTATGCCTCCGGCGGGCGGGGTTGTGCCTCTGCTTCTGGCAAGAAGGGAAAACTCAGCCTTCCGGAGGAATTTGATGTTGTCAACTTGTTCGTTCTATGACGACTCCGCGTTGCATAGATTACGACAAATTTGTGGGGTGTTAGAGCCTACATTAGTCGTTCGCTTTTTTGCAGCAATGTGCGGGTCTGTCACAATTCAAGGGAAGTTTTATGTTTGTAGATCCACATGATGCAGGTCCTGATGACGATTCCGCGGTGCAAGACACTTTAGAATATCTTGAATCGTTGCCGCAGTTGGCAGACAGCGACACCTTTTCTTTTGCATGTCATCCCAAAGTATCCTGCTTTAACGCCTGCTGTCGCGACTTAAGCATGCCCCTCTCCCCATACGACGTATTGCGCTTACGTCAGGGACTTGGCTTGGACAGCACAACTTTTATTAAAGAATACGCAGTCATTGAGCAGTACCCTAACTCCGGTTTTCCCGTACTGTTCCTTAAAATGACGGATAATATCGAACAGGAATGCCCGTTTCTTTGCGAAAAAGGCTGCACTGTTTATGAAGATCGCTCCGCAGCGTGCCGCGCTTATCCACTAGGCCGCGCAACACATCTTGATGAAAGCGGCGCAATTGTAGAACAGTTCGTTGTTGTTCAGGAAGATCACTGTAAAGGCTTTGCCGAGTCCAAAGAATGGACAGCAAAGGAATGGCTCAAAGATCAGGGACTGGAAGAGTACAACTACTTCGCAGACCGCTACATGAGCATAATCTCCCGCTTTATCGACACAGACCTTGAACTAACGCAAAAACGTGTTCAGATGGCACTGCTCGCTTTCTACCAGCTTGATCACTTCAAAGGATTTATGGAAGACATGAATCTTATGGATAGAGTGAACGTGCCGGAAGAACGCCGCGAAAAAATTATGACTGACGAGAAGGAACGCCTTCTTTTTGCCATGGAATGGATGGAACTCATCCTCTTTGGCACCAGCACAACCCTTTCACACCCTGCGTAATAACGTACTGATATGAGCATGAACAACGGTATACCAGCCCATCCGGCAATTTTCCGTGCAGACCAGTGGGACGACCTGCTTACCGCACTTGCAGACAAACGCGACAAGCGTATTGTTTTCACTAACGGCTGTTACGACATCCTGCACCCTGGACACGTGGATATTCTTGCCCGCTGCAAAGCAGAGGGTGATATTCTTGTGCTTGGATTAAACAGTGATGCTTCTGTACGCTCGTTGGGCAAGGGTGATGATAGACCGGTAAATACATTTGCAGTTCGTGCATATGTGCTGGCTCACCTTACAAGTGTGGACTATGTTGTAGAATTCGATGAACCTACACCATTCGAGCTTATCGACGCGGTACGTCCAAACGTGCTCATCAAGGGTGGAGACTGGGGGATTGATTCTATTGTGGGGAAAGATATTGTAGAAAACGATGGTGGCGAAGTGCTTAGCCTTCCGCTGTTGCAGGGCTTTTCTACCACTTCACTCATAGAGAAGATTCGATCAGATTGCTAAAGACGCAAGTCCCCAGCTACTAAAAAAATATAAGTCCGCCCTTGTCGTTCCTCAGACAGGGGCGGACTCCTTTTTGCGACATGCGTGTTCGGGCTAGAAACGCGGATTGTTGCGTAGCACGCCGCAAAAGAAAAGATCCCCTTAGCGCCAACAGAGGGGATCTTAGCCAAAAACTATCTTTCCGCACACCGCTTCCGGCACTGAAGCGGCTTACTCTGGACAGTCTGTCCTGCAAAAAAAAGCAGAACTCCTAAAAAACGTACATAGTATTAATCTGTTCACCAAAAACAGGTAGCAACCATGCAATAGTTCGCAAAGCGAACCTTGATGTTTAAGAATTCCATGCGGTGAGCCATATTCACGTCCGATACATGGGGGCATCAGGAACCGTGACCTAAAAAAATTCTCTTTGCCTTGTCTGGAAGGCTGCAACTACTGCCCAAGAGCGGTTGCATCATAAGGAGCTCGAAGTATTTTTGGGTATGGCTAGCATTGGGAATGTCTTAAAAACAAGCAACGCCATTCATATAAGCGAAAGTATTGCCTGTGTCCTAAAAAAAGTTCTCCCGCACGTTTCGACACCAACTTATTGTCAAACACGTTCTTTTCTGTAAAGCTTTCGTAATCCACTGCTTTTACAATTCAAACGCCGGAGAGCCTTATGTCATCATCAGAAATTCAAATCCCGCCGGAGATCCTTTCAGAGCTGCAAACCCTTGCTCATGAAAAAGACCCGAACACCAAAGCAACCACGCCAGAGGAGCTGCTGCACTTACTGATGCCGCAAAATCCAAATGTGCTTGTGGATACTCCTTCTGCTCTTTTGGCGATTAAGGAAGCTATTTCATATCTCGAAAGATAATTTTGTTATCGAGCTGCTTTTTTCATCAAAATACTGGGGTGATCACCGGACACCGTTTCACAGAAAACTCCTACCCCCATTTTGCCACTAACCCACGACACTTATTTCATAAGCCTCGAAGACTTTTTCATACCCAAAAAATACTGCGCAACAGGTCATATCCCTATTCTTACTGCCCTCCCGATGGATTTACTCCCGTTTGAATATCCCATGCTGTTTTTTTCATACTCCACTGCGTAATTTTTCCCATCCTCTTGCCCAAAAATAAGGGCTACCCAACAGTATTGCTGAACAGCCCTTTTTCATTCCACGAAAAGTAATGATGCATAAACCGCAACGATGCTAGAGCAACGTGCTGGCCTCGCTACTAATAATTTAGAAAGATTCCTATGAACCTCTGCAAATTTTAGCCGGTAACAAGTTTTCATACTCTTCAGTCTGCGATAGCAGTGCAAAATATCGCTGCAATCGCCATCGAAAAGACAAAAAAGTATTAACTTGTCAGCACTTAGGTCCATCTTTACGCTTACACCTGCGGGTATGCATAAACGCTGCGACGATTACAAAAAAGATAATCGCCAAAATCACTGCCGAGGCTGTAATAGCATCAATTTCATATTTACCAATAACCATAATCATGCCCTCCGTAACGCTGTATTCGGTTCGCATACGGGCAAATGGATTCTGTTTTTCCATTATGTCCCGCTGTAGATCCGAAAGCGGTGAACTCAACGCCCAATGAAATCCTACCTGTTGTAATGCCTTTCCACTTCTGGTCACAACCTGTGTATACGGAACCTGTTGTGCGGAGATATTACCATTTCTTCGCGAAGACATACGCCTTGCCCTGTCCCGTTCCAATATCTCCGTCTGGCTCCCGCTGCGTAGCGCGGCCTGTAGCCACGATTCTTTTAGCGGCGCAGCTGCAACGCCAAAACCGGAATCATCACCATAGCCCAAAGCCTTCGGGTTAGCATGGCATGACTCACATGGCCTTGCATTCCGCGTTACCGTATGCGGTGCAAGCGGTGCCATAGTGAACGAGGCGGAGAGTAGATCATCCAATGGAACGTTTTGCGCCGCATATGCACCTGCTGAATCGTACACGGAAAGCACTGTTTCTTCTCTACTAGTATCCACACGATTAACGAGTAGGTCTTCGATAGTTTTGTGCAGAGCATTATAGATTGTTGAAGAATTCTTTTGAGCGGTATGAGCGGTGAAAATATGTCTTCGCAGAATAATAGCATCATCCGGCGCAACAAGAGTTACGTCTTGTTGTACTAGCGGGGTCAACGGACTGATGCGTCCTTCTCCATTTACACCAAGGACAGGACTACGCCATTGCAGTTGCTCTGTACGCTGCGCTGTATAGAACGTATCTGGCGTATTGAAATCTACCAGCAAATGCGTGCCGTACTCTTGTGGTACCCATGCACTATGACAACTGTAGCATTCAAGGGATTCAAAATGTTTGGGGTGCTGTAGCTTTGCAGCCATTGCCCGCGCTGGGTTCTTCCAAGCACGCCGCTGTGCAATTTTTTTAAGCACAGGCACCTCGTATGAAATACCTGACGCAGAATGTACTACAACAGCCTGACCTCTCCGGATGACATTGCCGAAAGGATTTCCGCGCGCTGTCAGAAGATACCCATCCTCCGGAACATACACAGTGCCCACCTGTTGCTCGAACGGAAGAATCTCCGCAGTGCCACGTGGATCGCCTTGTGCTGCCGTTGACTCAAACTCATCCTGCCAGCCTAGCGGAAGTTCCCACGGGAAAAATTCTGTTGTGCCATGGCAATCTGCGCATTCAACTTCAACATTTACCCGACCGGAAACAGCAATATTTCCTGTTCCATGCATTGCCCGTGTGGAATGACAATCTTGACAAAGCAAGCCGCCTGTAGGGTTTCCGTACCGATTCATCCCGTTATGATGCACATCGTCGCGCATGGCGCGATACGTCTGTGCTCCTGCCACACGCAAAAGCCCAGCGTAGGAGGTTGCTATCTTTTTGCCTTCTGAATGACACTGTGCACAGTTCTCAAAAGCAATACCACTTGTGGCTTTCCCGTTAACTACGACCTTACTTTTAGCTGTTCCCTGAAGGGAATGCGTCAGCAATTTATTGTCTTTTCCATATCGTAAATGGCAGACGGCACAGCCGGAATCTTTGCCACCGCTGTGTATGGTGCCGATATGACATGACGTACATTTTGAGCGAACGTATTTATACCCTGCAAGCTCTGGGCGCGCTTCTATCTCATTCCATTTTTTTTCAGGAACAGCGACAACGCGTTCCGCAAAAATCCCATCCTGTTTATGATTCAAACGAACCATATATGCCTGATATTCCGGTGTCCCGACAGAAGGAAGAATACCATCTAAATCTGTGATTGTTTTGATACCGACAGGCTGTTTAGGCTTGATACCCCAAGCCTGCAGGGCAGCGGACATATGACCTGTTCCGGTAGCCATACCGGAACGTCGCAGGCTGTACACACGACCTGTATGGCACTGACCGCAGGTTTTATCGACAACCGACATGGCAGCCGGACTTGTGGTAAATTCAGTAAGCAGACTCTCTTTTGGTGCTCCATGATGCAGACGACGTTCCCATAGCGCAACAGGATCACCACCATGACAGACAACGCAGCCATTGGGATCACCCTGCGATGCGCCGAGTAAATAAATCTGCTTTGCCATGTCTGAATTATGCGAACGAATAGGCGCAATATCGCTGTGACAGTGGCCGGCAAGACATCCCGAACCTATTGCCGGATACCCTGCTGGAGACATGTCTGCCGGAACCGCACTCCAAGCCGCACCAGTCCATAACAGAAGACTGCACCATGTAATAAAAAGCCTGCGTAACATACTTAACTCCTGTGCAATTCCATCTGACACATGGGAATACACAACAGTACAACAAACACAGACCTCGTGCGACAATTGTTTGAAATATATCACTAAGTTAACTACACATCTTTTTCCTACTCCATCACATTACACCCCATACAACACACTGGGACAGTGTCTTAATACAGCGCAGCATTATATTATCAAAGTTTAGCATCGTAACATGTCCATAGGTTTGCTACAGGTGGAGAAGCAACTCTAGTTGGATGCCCTCTTCCGCCATATTCTAAACAGGACAACGTCATGGAACCCATCACGCATCGCCACTCTACTTTTGAAGACGCAGCAAACTGCGAAGTATGCTCTGCGCGCGCACGCCAACAACGCAACAGCCTGTTTCTTAATACTGATGCAATCATGCTCTATGTCGCAATTGTGCTTTTTATATGTGAGTTGTTTTTCGAAAACCTCTTCCATGAACACAACTTACAATCATGGGAGTTTGCCTTTGTCCTCGTTGCGTACCTGCTTGCGGGCGGCACAGTCCTGACCAATGCGGTCAAAACGGTTCTGCGTGGTGACTTCTTTGATGAAAACGTCCTTATGGTCATTGCCACTGCGGGTGCTCTTGCTATCCATGCGTATTCTGAAGCCATCGGCATTATGATTTTCTTTAAGATAGGCGAATTGATGCAGTCGCTAGCGGTTGCCCGATCACGCCACTCAATCACAGCGTTGCTGGCATCAAAACCTGAAATTGCAAGAGTTCACACAAATTCAGGAGTGGTTGAACGGGTACCGGAAGAGGTCGTCATCGGAGAAAAAGTAACAGTCCGCCCGGGAGAAAAAATTCCTCTGGATGGTGTTGTGCTGGAAGGTAACTCACAGATAAACACAGCCGCGATCACAGGCGAATCTGTGCCGATTTCCGCGCATAAAGGTGATGAGGTGATGGCAGGGCAAATTTGCATAGACGGCGCAATTACACTTCGGGTTACCCGCCTGTTCAAAGAATCATCCATCGCAAAAATTATGGACCTCGTCGAAAACGCTACAGCGCGTAAAGCAAAAACAGAAAAGTTCATTACGACATTTGCCAAATACTACACCCCGTATGTGGTGCTTATCGCCTTGGCTGTGGCATTCATCCCGTCACTTGTTATGGGAGAAGATTTGACCAAGTGGGTCTACAGAGCCCTTGTTCTGCTGGTTATCTCTTGCCCGTGTGCGTTAGTAATCAGTATCCCGCTAGGCTATTTTGGGGGCATAGGACGTGCCTCAAGCTCAGGAATCCTTATTAAGGGATCTAACTTCATCGATGCTCTTGCAGACGTTACAGCCGTTGCATTCGACAAAACAGGAACACTCACCCACGGCATATTTGTTGTTAATCATATCGATCCGGCAAACGGGTTTACAAAAGAACAACTTATTGAAAGCGCAGCGGCAGCTGAGTTCAACTCCACCCACCCCATAGCGCGTTCAATTCTTGAATACTACAAGGCGCACGATGGGAAACTGGATGAAACCGGACTGGAAGAAGCCAAAACTATTTCCGGCAGAGGTACCAGTGTTCATTATTTCGGGAAATATATTCTGGCAGGAAACGCCTCGTTACTTACACAGCAGCGCATTAACTTCTCACAATCACGGCTGGAAGGAACAATTGTCTACGTTGCGGTTGATCGTGTTTTCGCCGGCGCTATCAGCATAGGTGACGCATTGCGCGATGATTCGGTTGAAGCCATCCTTCAGCTTAATGAGCAAGGAATAGAAACAACCATGCTCACGGGTGACAATGAAAAAGCTGCCAGCGCCTTTGCAGAAGAACTCAATCTGGACACATTCCACGCAGGATTGTTGCCGGAAGAAAAAGTAGCGTTCTTTGAAGAACTACAAGAAAAGCAGGACCAAAAAGGTCGCATAGCGTTTGTAGGCGACGGCATTAATGATGCGCCAGTTATCGCTCGCGCAGATGTGGGAATTGCAATGGGTGGATTAGGAAGCGATGCCGCCATTGAAACCGCGGATGTAGTGCTTATGACTGATGCACCGTCCAAGGTGCCGCAAGCCATAGCCATCGCACGGCAGACCCGGACAATCGTCTGGCAGAATATTATTTTCGCCTTTGTCGTTAAGGGCATTTTCATAACCCTCGGCATATTTGGCATTGCAACCATGTGGGAAGCCGTTTTCGCAGATGTAGGTACATCCTTGCTCGCGCTTGCAAACTCAACTCGTATTTTTACGTTCAAACGATAATCAAAACGCATCCGAGCTCATAATTGCTTTGAAGGCACTCTGCCAATTGTATCGGCATGACGTATGAGTGCCTTCATCCAAACAACCTGCGCGACAACGCAAGACAACACTGTGTCTATAAGGAGTTATGGTACAAATAGACACAGAAAGACTACCATACAGCGTTTTTCAAACCGCTTCTATGCATCAAAGTATGTATCATCGCACAATTACACTATAACAAACTATTACGTAATAATTTTAGAGCGTTGTTTAATATATACAAAAAAGATGCATAATATCATGAAACACTTTTTGCGATTTTAGAGCGAAACGTTGTAGAATGGTACATACCAAATATTTCCTAAGACAGAAAAAAGAAGAACTACTTCTTTTATTTTTATCTATTCTATAGCTGGTATAGTCCGTTATTTTGCTCAATACACAAATGACAACACTATCCATTAGTCGAATAGCTGAGACTCACGGGGGAGCGTATGCGAATAGTAAGCAAAAATGTAACTACCACCGGACTCAAAGGTTTTGAGAACATCGGCCGCAGTCCGAAAAAGGTAGGTCTGACAAAAGACGGAACGCTTAAAGCGGGGAACACATGGAAGGGACGCCTTGTTTCAATGCTGGAGCCGTTTGGCCTTTTCAAAGGATACTGTGAAAAAACTAAACTGGAAATAGTAGAGGAAAACCGCCTTGCCGCGTGGACGCTCTGGAGCAGTTTGGTCAAAAAATACGGCATTGATAACGCTCGGGAAGCGCTCTCTACCACTAATCCTTCCATGCACGGCATGGACGGCATAAAAGTACGGCAAGGTCTTCTCGGTCGTGCAACTGTGGGAAATTCCGGCACACTTACTTGCGGCGAAATATCTTCTCTAATGAATAAGACAAAAAACATTTCCCGCATGCGTGAACAGCAGATACAGCAACTGCATCATAATGTTCCAATGACAGAACACGAAGCCTTGTTCTATGAACCAGAGCATCCGCATACAGCCGAGCTGAGCGATGCAATCCAGAACCACCAGCGTGTCATCGATTTTGTCGGTAACAAAGCCAACCTGCATTTCTTATTAACTGAAATGAATGAAGACCCTGCGCGCCTTAAACGATCCCGCATTGAATACATCACAACTCGCCTGCTTAACGAAGTAGGTTCGGCAAAGCGCGAGGGAGTATTCTCCCGCAATCAGATTGTGCGCATGGCAGAACGGGCACTGTATGAGTCTTTGCAACACAATGCCTCATGGTGCCGGATGCAAGTCATAAAAATGGAAGCAAATAAACGGATGGATAAGCCGAGTAAATTTGTTCTGGATTTTGCAGTGCTCAAAGATTCCGTCACAGCAAATGCCAACGCTACTCTCAACCCTGAATACGTACAGGACGTAGGACGAGAGCTTGGCATGCAAGTACGCAAACTCCGCGCACGAATGATCGCCACTAAAGTTCGTAAACAAGTAGAACGACGGGTCACAAACGAACGCATCGCGCTTAATACTGACGATTTCAAGGAAATGACGATAGAAGCTCTTCGCAGCTGATCCTGTGATCAAACTGCACGCTGCAACAACGCATAAAAGCCGCTCTCATTTGAGAGCGGCTTATTTTACTTGTAACTGTTACAAAGATTAGATGAAGAGATCGAGATCGTCGCGAAGAAGCCCTTCGGCAATCTTTTTACTGTCGATCTCATATTCTCCGGAAGCAATCTGAGCTTTAATCTCAGCTACTTTGTCTTTACGAACTTCCGGTGCGTTCATCGCTTCTTTATACGCTTCAGTGCGCAAGCGTCCTTCATCAGAGAAGCTGACCCTATCGCCTTGGGGTTCAACATCTACAGAAGTTTGCTCGCGACCAACCTTTTCACGTCCAGCCTGATCGGCGCGCTTCCCTTTGTTCAGCGTCGAGCCGTAATCCAGCTTTGCGTTGTAATCATATACTTTCATTCCCTACCTCCCGGTCAACGGCACGCTTATAACATGGTCGCATTGACTTTGTCTAAAGAGATTGCCCAGAGCTTGTTCATAATGTCTTCTTTTTCATCCCTTGTAACCTTTATCGGCCCCAAATCAGTTTCTTTATATATTTGTAGAGAAAGATTTGGAAAAGGATTTCGAAAAAGCACGGCAAACCCTATATCAATTTCAAGTTGCGCCTTTATTTCTTCCACTATTGGGTTAGTGCTGCCGGAGAAAAGTAAGTTTTCGTAGACTTCTCTGGCAACTCGCTCCACAAGTCCCTGCCGCCGTGAATCCACAACGCGCTGGTCCATGTCAGATAATTGAGCGTTATCGTCCTGATAATTGAGATGCAGATTACGTGCCGAATCAGTCGCCCGGGCAATATGCTGGGCAGATGTAATTTGCTTCTTATATTTACGAAGCATATTTTGCACATAAAATGATTTTATTGTCATGACGCTATACTCTTAATAGTCGGTATCGACCTTCTAAAGATAAACTTTAGACTGATACTCATTAGAATCTGAGTAAACGCTATTTAACTGCAAAAAAATTTGTATTTGATAGACAAAAGACACGTTACAGTTACTCTAATGTCTGTAATTATAACGTCACAACCCTGCTGCACCACATCTCAATTCAATTTATTGACAAATACTCGACACATACAGCACAGTGCGGCAAACAATCACTACATTATAACCGGAACTACTATCAGTATATGAATACCCCCGTTTACTCTACAATGAAGCCAATTGTTCTGGCTTCCGGATCTCCGCGTCGTAGCCAGTTTCTTTCCGAACTCGGCATAGCCTTCACAGTTGAAACTCACGCCGGAGACGAACCACTGCCAGAGGCAGGAGAAGCACCGGCTGCGTTTGCCTGCCGTTGTGCTCTTGCCAAAACAATGTCTGTACGTGGAATCTCTAAGCAGAGCGGCACTGCCTGCTTTATCGGTGCAGATACCATTGTAGTGCTCGGTGACGAAATTATGGGGAAACCTGCCAATGATGCCCACGCGCTGGACATGCTAAGCAGACTTTCCGGCAATACCCACAAAGTAATCACTGCAACTGCCCTTGTATACCCTGACGGCACTACAGACACCTATGCCGTTGAAACTGCAGTGACTATGAAGCAGTATGCAGAAGATGCGTTAAAGGCATATATCCGCACCGGAGAACCGGCAGACAAAGCAGGAGCCTATGCGATTCAAGGAATTGGATCGTTTCTTGTGGAATTGATCTGCGGCTCGTGGTCTAATGTTGTAGGGCTGCCAGTAACCGAGTTGCTGGAAAAATTACACACTGCCGGAGTCGTCACTCCATCAGTATAATAGTAGTCTCAGGGCTACCAATCTAGGGGCTGTTTTATGAACACAGAACTTTCATTATGCGACAAAATTGCAGTTCACGCTTCACGTCTGGGGCCTTCCGGTCTTTCGCCGTATGCTCCGGGCACAGTAGGTTCTGCTGTCGCTATCCTACTTGCGCCAATCTTTTTTATGCCGCTTCCAATGTGGATGCGTATTGTTGTTATTGTCGCCCTTTTTTGCTGGGGAAGCTTACAAATCACCCGGGCGGAAGAAGTTTTAGGCAGTAAAGATCCGGGAGAAATTGTTCTGGATGAACTGGTGGGTCAGTGGATAACAATCCTGCCGTTCGCAGCATTATCATTCTGGTGGATGGTGATCGCATTCATCTTGTTCCGGATTTTTGACATTGCAAAACCCTTCCCTGTTAAGGATTCCGAAACATGGTTTGAAGGCGGTTGGGGCGTTATGATTGATGATGTTCTGGCAGGGCTCTACGCAATGGTATGCCTTGGTGTGCTGAGATTTTTATTTGCATAAAAAGCTATTGATACATGTTGCCAGCTAAACGGCAGCGGAAAATACATACAAAAAAAGGCTTCGTAAAAAATTACGAAGCCCTTTTTTGTATGGAGCCCGACCATGCAGGAAGATGGGCCTTCACTGCACGGCCGGGGGTGTCTAAGACTGAGGAGTTACCTTGAGGTGTTGCGAAGTTACCACTAACGGGTTCCTAACACGATAACCACAAGCAAGCGTTATCAAGTTTTTTCCACACGTGAGCTACAGAAGAGCCCATAAGCATGTGGCGCATGAAACTGTTTCCTGTACCGGAACGTCCCATAGCTACTACTGCAAAGTTACCTTGATCGGAGGTTTCCATGATCACAGAAGCTGGGTCGTTAGAATGCGTCAACTGGGTTCTGATGACACTTTCTTCCACACCGTTTGCAACGAGCAGGGCAACTGCATCGGCTACAACCTGGTGGCTGGTTTTTGAAATGAAACACTGCGCTTTGCGCTGATTGCGAGACTGTTTATTCAGAAACGCAACACTCGGAGAAGCGGTAGTATATTTTTTACCGGGAGCCACATGTAGTACGGTAATTGTGTGCATTGGGTTGCTCGCAACCACCTGCGCTACATGTTCAGTGATGTTTCTGGAGGAACGAGAACCGTCCACACACAACAGCACATTCCTGCGGCCATGAATCGATGAAGGGGCAAGCCAAATCGGTCTTGCACAGGACTGCTCGATAACTTCTTTTGTAATATCGGTGGAGCCGTTAATCATGCTCTCAAACCATGATTTACCACGTTTGCCTAGAACGAGAGCGTCATGGTTACCGTTAGCTGCTTCATCCATCAGATCCCAAGCCTTAGAATGGGTCTGCAGTCTAGAAAGAAGTGCTAAGCGGTTGCTTGAAATCCCTACCTGCTTCAGGCTAGCCTGAGCAGTGACCAAGCATGACAGCTGTTCACCTGTTCGTGCTAAGAACTCTTCAGCAACGGTCTCTTTGGCGCTGGCAGACCGTTCATCCGTGCCGGGTAACTGAAGTGTTTTAGCGTTTTGCAGATGAAAAAGTGTAAATTTTGCTAGTTCATCCTGGCAGAAAAAATCACGTACAAAACGAATGCCGTATTGTTTGGTATGGTCGTTTCCGACCCCAATGAGCACGCTAGGTTGTGTTCTATTTTGGGACCAAACAGATGATTTCATCAGTGTTGCTTGCTGCATCATACTGTTCACTCACTACTATGTTAATTGTTTCTCTGTGTTGGCGCACAGACCTGACTTGTTAATCAGTTGAGGTATAGATAACCGAACGTACTTTTTTTCACAAGCCTTTTATTCCAACCTTCTGTATTACTTATTTATAACACTAAAGTTAGTCATTACTTCATGTTGCTCACTACTTTTTTATGTTTTTTTGCCATAATTGGAAAAAGAAACACCCAAAATAATTGAATAAATCATCAAGTAAAATTGCGGATTGAATAGTCAATCCGCAATGCCATAAGAAGAGGCAGCAAGCAATTTCTAATCTCTTCTCCAGAATGACTAAGCCGTACTATCATATGTGATTGTGTACACAAACAAATTTATGTAAAATTTTATCTCGAGAATGCCACTCTCACGGGCTTTAGTCGTGCTTTTTGTTTGCAATTGACTATTTTCAAATAATGAGCAGCTGACGTTTTCTGCATCTTTTCACCGCACATCACGAGAGTGTTCATTTTAGCCATGTATTTTCAGCTAGTTAAAATGATGACAAACTGCAACATTCATCAATTTGCCTGAATAATGGCAGTACTACGTGCACTGTAGCAGGCTTACTAAAAAGCTGTTACACAAGCACAGCACCTGCGTTTTTCGCACAGTTTCAGGAGGTAGATATGAGCAGCCCGACATCAAAAAGCCTGTATTACGGAGCCAATCCGCTTAAGCGCCCATCCAAGGATGACCTTACCCGCGTGACGGGACGCCCTATGCCTCATTTGCAGCAAGCACAGGAATTACTAAAGCCGTACCTTGTGTTCTCAAATCTCCGCTCTGTGCAAGCACTCCGTATTTTTGCCAACCTTGTCGGGCGCGATTACGGCATTTTCAAAACAACTCAGCTTGCATATCTACTTGGCATGTCCAGCCGAATCGTTGAATACGATATTATCGACGAATTTCTCGAAATCGCCTTACAGGACATCAATGCGAACAGCGTATTCCACGTTGAAATCACGCATGTCTTCAACCATTCTGAAGAACGTGACAAAGCAAGAGACGAAGAAGACGTACTTCCAGACGAAGTTGCGTTTCTTGTTATAGAAAAAGAGCGGCACGAAGACTGCCCGAAACAACTTGCGGGCAACCTAGTACGCCTTGCAAACTTTAACTCTCTCGAAGCTCTTGAGTATGCCGTACAAATGGAGACCCGCAATCTCACCAGTGACTTTGTTTCCGAGCTCCGCGTTGCAGAGCAGCGCGCCGTGCATATGACACGAGGCGGCAAGCGCTTTTATCTGAAGCGTTGGATTAAAGGCAATATCGACAGAATTAACGGCACCACTTCACAAAAAAACAAAGCAGCAGGAAAAGCCGCTGCCCTGATGCAGGCAGAAGAGTGTTTCAAAGTTCGAGGAGAATATTGCACTCCCCGCGATTCATACGCATGCACAGTTTGCCAGCAGGTATTTAAAACTCAATAGATACAAAAAAACCACCCATAAACATCATGAGTGGTCCTTTTAGTCACTGAGCTAGCTACTGACTAATCTACTTGCGTCATTTCATTTAGGGTAAACGTTTTTATTGCACCCTCTGTATTCTTCATGAACGCAGCAAGATTTTCATTCTTCATGTGAACCTGCCACAACTCCCGTTTCTCCCAAGTTTCATAAAAAACAAAGAACTCAGGCTGTTCATTGTCCTGATGCAAAACATATTGCAAGCACCCATTTTCTTTACGGGTGGGCTCAATAAGCTTTGTTAATTCTGCTTTCATCAAATCAACACTTTCTGGATTTGCTTCAATCTGAGCAAGAATGGTCAACGGTTTTTGCATACTATTCTCTCCAAATTTTTCCCACGTCAGTACTGAGTGGAATGGTTTAAAATGTATCTACGTGCACAAAATTTTCTACAAGTTTGTGCTTCGGAGCGGCACCCTTCTGATTGCGATATCCAAGCGGAATTAAAGACACTACTTCCACACCTTCCGGAGCATTCACAATCTCTTCTGCCTTGTCAGGATCAAACCAGCCAACGACAACAGTACCAAGTCCAAGAGAATGGGCTGCCAGACACAAGTTCTGAGTGGCAAGGCCAAGGTCATACATGTACCAGTCGCCATGTTTGGTAGCCATTTCAGGCGTCCCAAGAGTTCCGGACTGTCCTCTTCGAGCGCACAGAGCCAGAAGAACTGGTGCATTTACAATGGCTGTATACGCAGGGTTTTTAGTAGGAACAGTGCTCTGCAACGCCTTACGGAGTTCTGGGTCTCGCACCTCTACGACTTCCCAGCATTGCGAGTTCGCCCATGACTGTGTGCTCTCAATAATTTTGAACAGCTCCCTAAGAGTCTCTTCTGAAACTTCCTGATCTGTATATTTACGGATTGTTCTTCTCTCATACATTGCTGTCATTACTTCGTTCATGATTCTATCCTATTTGTCTTAATTATTTGGTTTCACTTCAAAAAAGTTGCAAGAACATTCTATATAGGCACAACCAAATCATTATGCAAATTAATAGTTGTCATACTATCAATTGCAATACACAATGGACTATGAACTCAACCATACTAGAAATTGACCTGCTTCAGTGTTTTCTCGCTGTCGTCCAAACAGGAGGATTCACCAAAGCTGGTGACAAAATAGGTCTTACCCAATCTGGCGTGAGCATTAAAATCAAGCGACTTGAGGGACGACTGGATACAAAATTATTCACCCGTACGAGCAAAAGCCTTGCCCTCACACCTGAAGGGGAACTGTTAAAGGGGTATGCACAACGTATCATCAACCTGCATAACGAAGCCCTACAACGCTTTGTCACCCCAATGGCATCCGGAACACTACGAATAGGCATTGAAGACTACTTCGTTCCAAGCTTACTTTCCCCTCTTCTCAGCCAATTCCGCCTACATCACCCCAATATTCATCTCGAAGTGACTATGGGAAACGGAATAACCCTTATTCCGTTATATAAAGAAGGCGCGCTTGATCTTGTAGTCACTGGAGACTGTAGCACGACCCTCACAAAACAAACCTTACTGAAAGCTCCGCTCGTCTGGATTTTTGGTCAAGATTACGAGTTACCAGACACACCTTGCATCCCCTTAGCCGTTTTTTCTGCACCCTGCTGTTTTAGAACCCAAAGCACAGAAGCGTTAAACAGAGCAGGCAAAGAGTGGGTCGTAAAATTTACCGGAAATTCTGTTGTAAGCATACAGGCTGCCGTCGAAGCTGGTTTAGGAATTTCTGCTTTGCCGATATGGGCGCTGACAGAAAAATTGCGAAAAGCCCCAGCGTCGTACAACTTACCGGATCTTCCCCAACACAAACTTGTACTTTTTGCTGATGATAACGACATGAATCCCGCAAAAAGTCTCTTTATTGATTTCATCAAAGTTGAAATGGCAAAACTGCTTATGTAGTGTACGCTTCACAATTTCTATCGAAACGTTCCCCCCCAGCAGCACAACTCCCGATGCTATTTTTTGAAAAGCAACGAAATAAAAATTATAGTTTGAACATAAGAAAGGGTGGCATAATGCCACCCTTTTTAATTTTAAAAAACCCTGTGTGTAAAATCGAAGCGTCTAGTAACTTATAGAAATTCTATAGTTAATAAATGAGCAATGGCTATTCACCATTACTTATCTCTACCAAGAGGCTTGCAGGGTATAACGCTGACATAATGAGATTCGACAATGGTGGGAAGTAGGCAGAAGTGATGATATTTCTAAAATAATATCATGGAGCTATGTATGGTCGATTTGAACAAGCTGTTTTTTGTAATTCAAAACAATTAAACAAAAAAAAAGCCCACCTAATGGTGGGCTTTTAATCATCAAAATAAATTTCGATTGATTAGTAACGAGGGCGAGATTCGCGAGGCTGAGCTTCGTTAACCTTGAGGTTACGACCCTGGAACTCAGAACCATTGAGGGATTCAATAGCCTGTGCTGCACCAGCAGCTTCCATTTCAACAAAGCCGAAGCCACGGGAACGACCGGTTTCACGATCTTCGATTACGCGAGCAGAAGAAACTTCGCCGAAATCAGCAAAAAGGTTACGAAGATCCTGATCGTTACATTCCCAAGACAAGTTACCAACATAAATATTCTTATTCAAAATAAACTCCAAAAAAAAAATATCCCCAAAAAAAGCAGGGAAGCGTCGTGCATCTATCCTAAAACAGAAACACTTTGTATAAATTAATCTTGTAAAACTACCTTGCCCATGCAGACATGTCAACACCTATTTCCATAAACATTGAAGGGACAACTTATTCCGTACATGCACATCACCTGAACGCCTGATTTAACATTAAAATAGGAGTAAATAAAGACAGTTAGACAATGCTTGCTCTTTTTTTATATTCAAAACATAAACTCAAAAAACTATCCGTTTCTTTACTCACTACCCAACTTTTTTTCTCTATTGGATAGGAGTTGATATCTCTTGTTACGATTAACAGCCCCAATGCCGTCAAGAGGTATAACGTTACCTTCAGACCATCGTTACACCGAGCTAACACCCATCTACTATCGATTTAGCAGAATTCGTAATGATAGCATTTCAAACGCTAAAACGTGTCGTGAGAATAAGTTAAATACAAAATAGCAGCCATAGAAGAAAGAACATGACTGCTATAAAGCTAGGAGGGGCGATGCCTAATTCACATCAAGCCATGACCACTAAAGAATTTGTGAGCAAAGAAGTTTTCAAATCACATAACTCTCCTCAAAGGGACACCAGAACTCGCAGAAATGATTTGCAAACTGAATATTGGAAAGTTATTCCAAACATGGGAGCTTGTGAAGCATGCCAAGCTATGGGCGAAGGAGTTCATTGGGAAAAACCAGAGCGACCACATCCTAATTGCAAGTGTGAAATCAAGCCAGACTCAATACAAGTTAATGTATTCAATACACTGAAAGGATGGCGTAACACAGCATCAGAGCAATTCACTGCTGGTCAGAGTATTAATGTGACTATTTTTAGCATGGGGCTAAGTCTTAGTGGCGTTCGGGTCACTGTAGATGGTTTAATAAAGAGATGTACGGGCCACATGACACCAGGGGCATCGGAAACTTATAACTTTTCAAAATTTGGTGAAATCCCTCTTACATGGCGAGTAGAATTAATGACTGACGTTGGCGATAACTGTATGTTTAAATATCATATTACGAATTAAAGAATGAAACTTATCATCTGGCTACTATTGTTCGCTATTTCAGTTCCCTTAGCGCACGCGGAAAGCATCATCCCCATTTCATGCGATGATGTTGCCAGAACTTCTGTAAATCAAACTCTGTCATCAGACGCACCAATCCATGTGAAAGAATACCCATATATATATCTCACCGGTGTATCTTTAAAACCCGAAGCTTATGACAAATTTCACCAGTTTTATAATCCAAACATAATTGAAATTACCCACCCTGACGGAACAAAAAGCGAACTAAACCCCATTCGCTTATCCACATCCACAGGAATCGTTGCTGTAGACAGTCCGTACAGAATGCACGTAAGTGGCAAAAGCCTTCTTCTTATTTTTAAAACAAGAGAAAAAGCTTTGGAAGCAGCACAGAAGATATGCCCGCAGATAAAACCGGAAGTTTTCTTTCTGTATGATTATCTAGAAAAACAGCGCTTAAGAGAAAAAGCTGAATTAAATAGTCTAAATAACTAGAACTAACACGAGGCTTACCACTGATGGTGTAATGAATGCCTCTTACATGGTGAGTAGAATTAGTGCTTGCTGGTGCTGATGAATGTACTTCTGTTATCAAATTTGGAATTAAAAAATGAAACTTTTCATCCCACTGCTGCTATTAACGCTATCAGCTTCTCTGGCATATGCAGAAAGTATCATTCCTATTTCATGCGATGAGATTGCTAGAATTACCATTGTCCAAGCAAGGACATCAGACCCACCTGTCCTCACAGAAGAATATCCATACGTATACCCCACCGCATTCTGGCTTAAGCCCGAATACGCTTCAAAATATCAAGAATTTGCTGACCCAAACAAAATCGCAACTATCTATCCTGACGGGACAAGAATTGAATACAGGCCTTTCCTTCTATCAACCCCTACAGAAATTGTTTTTGGGGGCACCCCATACCCGACATGTGTCAACTCCCGACAGATTCATACCTATTTTAAAACCAAGGAAGAAGCATTTGATGCAGCACGGAAGGTATGTCCAAAGATAAAACCAAAAGCATTTTTTGTGTATGACTACCTCCTAAAGCAGCACTTAAGAGAAAAAGCTGAATTAATGGACAGGTAAGCTTTCCATCTATCGGTTATTCAAAGAATGCGGAAAGTGGGAATAATTATGCAAAAGTCTTTTCTATACTCATAGCCTGAACAGTTAGCGGACATAAAAACAAAAAAGGATGGTCTAGAGCCACCCTTTTTCCATTTCTTAGAATAGATACATCGTACACACGTTTTCAGCACCAGAAGCACTGCGCATACATAATTCGCAGTCAAGAGGGCGTCCCTCTTGCTCCCGCTGAGAAGCGCCCTCGGAGAGCCGCCGGAGGCAGCTCTACTTACCCACCATAATATCCAAGATCATCTTGTCAGTCTCACACATGCTTGTGCTTCCGAGGCGAGCAAGGTTCTTGATGCAAATTTCAATATCATCATCCACGATATAAGAATCAACACGATCAGGCCATAAAACACTAAAGCATCTCATTTCAGCTATTGAACAACAGCTTTCATAACCCTGTATAGCAATCTTATTCTCTCATCATCTGCTTCGCTGACCATTCGGCTAACTTCTTTTCGTAATTCCAGACAATCTTCTTCGTGAGCGTTCTCAAAAAGTTCGCTAGTTGCCACCCCAAGTCCCTCGGCTAGTTTACTGACTAAAGTAATAGTCACGTTTGCTTCACCACGCTCAAGCTCGCTAATGTACTTTGCCCCAGAGTCAGCTGCAGTCGCTAGCTGTTCCTGAGTCATCTTCTTAGCTTTACGTAATGTACGTACTCTTTTTCCTAACCGTTCCAATTCTGTAGACATAGAATCCTCCTATAAGGGCATCATGTCCTTTGATCGAGAACACAAAAACATTCTATAACCAAAATTTTACCCAAAAAAAATACGTTATAGGTTAACCACCTATTAGCTTTTCCCTTTTACAAAAAGAATAATATTTTAAAAAGTTCGTTATAAGATGAAAAGTGTTTTCTTACTACTCTCATGCTTTTTTTATAGAATTTTTCACGCCTCAACTCCCTACCTAGAGACTGCAACAGCTCATATCAAACATTCAAAACAGGCTGTTACTACATCAATAAGCTACTCATATTAATCACTCTATGGCATTCTATAAGAATCAACTTTATATCCATATCAACTAAAAAAAGGGTGGCACATGTGCCACCCTTTTTTACACCGATGTCTAATTTGAAAGTGCGGTAACAAGACTCAACTACCTACCCGAAATTTTTTTATTGAATAGAAGTTGGTATTTCTTGGTACGACCAACTGCCCCAATGTCGTCAAGTTGTCTAACGCGACCTTAAGACCATAGCGACACCTAGCCAACACCCATCTACCATCGATTTAAGAAAATCCTTAATGATAGCATTTCTGGTGCAAAACGTGCCCTGAGAACAAGTAAAGTAAGAAATAGTATCAACAAAATAAAAACATAACATGCTATAAAGCTAGGAGAATCCATGCCCAAGTCCCATCAAGCCATGACCACTGAAGAATTTGTCAGCAAAGAAGTTTTTAAATCACATGATTCCTCTGGGGCAGACACCAGAACACGCAAAGATGATTCATAAACTGAATATTGGAAAGTACTGCCCAAAGCAGGACCTTGTGACTTATGCCAAGCCATGGGCGAGGGAATTCACTGGGAAAAACCAGAACGTCCGCACCCTAATTGTAAGCGTGAGACTGAAAAAAGATCGACAAAAGTCGATATAGAACCTGCAATAGAGAATGCTAGAAGATTTGGAAAAGAATTTAGCGATGTTACCTTAAAGTTTTGGAAGTTGCTTGGGATAATTCCAGACCCTAGGCAGAAAGCTGCAGAAGGATTAGCTGATATAATTAACGGGATAAATAAAGGGGCTAATGACAATTCCTCTTCAGATAAGAAAAAATAGTACATAGAGAGGGCAAACAGCCTTTGCATTGTGTAGCAACCTGAAAAGCAATGTTGACAACATTCTGTCATTAAACAATAAATATCGGAATTAAGTTTGAACAACAATAACAAGATGTGTTGTTCATAAAGGGGGAATGGTGCAATTTCTTATAGATTGTTTCCGAATTTATCCAGTTTACTTAGCGTTCGTTCTTTTACTTGCAAATATAGCGTGTTTGATTTTCTGTTTTGATTTACGACGTGCTGTTCCTTATTATTTTTTCCGCAAGGCTGGATTTCAAGGCCTTAAAAATGACATAAGCATTGTAACAAACAGAACAAGGTTTCCGTTTCTTCTCATGGGGCTTTTTTTTGCCTACCCAGCGTATTGGTTCTTGCAGCTTCCTCTCCAACTATATGGCATGATGAGTATTGTGATAATTTCCATCACATGTTTTTTGTACATCACACCGCTGCTTATATTTATCAGTAGTTTTTTCCATGCAGTGGCAATAGAAGATAATATAGTGTACTTCATAGGTATTGTTCCACGTTTTTTTACATGCAGGCAGAACGAAGTAAACATTATTGGGGACCAACATGGTTCATGGGGAATCCCAATTTCTACGCTAACGTATGGGCCAACTAGATACTCTGTAGCTATTTCTAATGTCCGATCTGTTGTTTTGAGTGATCTCGGGAAAGACAAAGAATAACTTAGAGTGGTTACCCCAATCAATACCAACTAAAAAGGGTGGCCATTAGCCACCCTTTTTTCATTTCTCATATTATATAGACCAAGTATACGTTCTCAGCGTCAGAAGCACTGCGTATCCATACTTCGCAGTCAAGAGGGCGCCCCTCTTGCTCCCGCTGAGAAGCGCCCTCGGAGAGCCGCCGGAGGCGAATCTACTTATTCACCATAATATCCAAGATAATTTTGTCGGTCTCACACATGCCTGCGCTTCCGAGACGACCAAGGTTCTTGATACAAATTTCAATATCGTCATCCACAATACCATCACCACCCGGTACGGAAGTACCTTTCATAGCGAGTAACGCAGAGTTAATTGCAGCTTCTACGCTGGAAGCAACTTTTAGTGCGCATGATGTTTTTGCTCCGTCGCAGATCATACCGGCGATAGTACCAACCATGTTCTTAATGGTTCGTTCAATTTCAACGAGCCCGCCACCAAGCAGCATAACAATACCGCAACCGGAACCGGTAGCAGCGAGAATTGCACCGCATAATGCTGAGAGTCTACCGAGATGATGCTTTAAGTGAATTGCCATCAGGTGACTTAAAATAAGTGCACGAGTCATCTCTTCTTCAGATTTGCCCAATCTGCGAGCAAAAGCAGTTACTGGGATAGTCGCAGTAATACCTTGGTTTCCGCTACCTGAGTTACTCATTACAGGCTGCATAATGCCGTCCATGCGGGCATCTGATGCAGCTGCTGCGAGACGGGTTGCAAAAGATGTGATATCATCAGAACGCAAGCCTAATGCTATATCTTCATCCATGGAGCGACCGACTTTGAGACCGAAGTCATGCTCAAGACCTTCCGCAGCAATGGAATCGTTAAGACGAGCTGCTTCAAGAATAAACGAAATATCTTCAAACTCTGCTCCGAGAGCAAAGTCATAAATAGCTGACACAGAAAGTGGCCAAGAATCATCTGAAACTTCTTCATTCTCTAACGGAGTACTTTCGATGACTACATCATTTTTAGTAACTTCGATGATTCCTGCATGGGTACGGGCGATGGTACAGGTTGCGGTATGGCCTTCTGCTGCAACAGTAGCTTTAGCGAACAGCACTTCTTCTGTTTCTGCTAGTTCGACTCGTACCTTGCCATCCACAATAAGCTGTTTAGCTGCTTCAACAACCTCTGGAGTCAAATCACGCAGCACTTCAAGCTGTAATTCAGACTTGCCGCCGAGAGCACCAACAGCAGCAGCGATATGAAGTCCTGTCATTCCGGTGCCCGGAACGCCCACTCCCATACCATTTTTAAGCAGGTTGCCACTAACCTGAACAAGAATACTCTCCGGCTTAACACCCAGCGCTTCTACCGCACGCGCTGCTGCCAAAGCCGCAGTTATTGGCTCAGTACAACCTAATGCCGGAACTACTTCCCGGTTCAAAATAGTTATAAATTCAACCCATTCTTTCTTAATTGTCATTGTGTCTCACCTAAATCTATTTAATTGGAATAACATTCATTATGTATAGTAAGCTGAAAGATCACTTCAAGCAATTTATGTAACGCTCAATAAAATTGTAGCGACTCAGTAGGAAGAAATCCGCACGTCCGTCAAGAAGGTTTCACAAGCCCTCATTCTGAACACAAAGCGATCTTGTATCACCCCATTCTACACCACTGCCATTGTATGCAGGATGCTTTTAATTCTGTCGAAGCTGTAGAGTACAGACAGACACCAACATCCTATCGAAGTCTTTATAGCGTTCAAGCAATTCGCAACTAACATTCTACTATATAAGAAAGTTAAAGCCTGAAAAAAAGACTGCACACACATATTGTTCATGACTGGTACAGCACTTGTGCTGATGGTACAATAGGTACAGGTATCAGATTTCTTAATTTAAGTGTTTTTACAAAATGGTGAAATCTATGAATAATCACAAAAAGATACAGCAAATTCTAAAACAGTTCGGAGAACGCATTGCTCTTGAAACGCTAGAATTGAATGAAGACGGAAGCTGTAGGATAATTTTCGATAATCAACTCGAAGTAAATCTGGAACTGGATGATGTGACTGACAGCCTTTTACTCATAAGCCCTGTGGTAAAAGCAGACGAAGAACTTTTTGCAGACGCATTAGAGCTGAACCTCTTTTGGGGGCAACTCCACGGTTGCAGATTCATCCTGCTCCGCAGTGCCGATGTGCTGGCGTTAATGCGCAGGCTTTCCATTGAAAAGCTAGATATGACTATATTTGAAGAGACACTAGAAATGTTTCTGGAGACAGTCACAGTATGGAAAACGGCATTTGAAGACAGCCCGCGTGAAAAAGAAAAAGCTGCGGCCTGTGGATGGAATGTACAGAGTTTTGTAGGCAGAGCTTAAAAAAAGCCTCCGGAGAATCTAATCCGCCGGAGGCAAAATTTTTATTGCGCTTTGATCTCGCACACGTCGTCCAGAAGGACATTCGGCTCGTAGACCATTTCAGCACCCTTAAAGATAACACCGCCGCACCCTGCACGTTTTGTCCACGCCTTAATCCAGCGATCGTACGCTTTTTGTGTTGAGAACGAACGAGAGTGAAAATACTGAACTGGGCGCATATACATTGTTTGCTTATCCAAAACCATAAATGCATCTGCCAATATGTTTATCTGCGTCCACAATGTGAACGGGTTTTCAGCCTCCGGTGCATACATATCGTAGATACGAAAATGCGGCTTCCCTTTCTGCACAGGAAGAAGAACACCATCTGCGTAAAAAGGGCCCTGCATTTTTTCGCCGAGCAGCTCAATAAGTTTATCGAACTCTTCAACAAGATGCTCCATTCCAGAGAGCACTACGCCTTCAGAATCAATAACTTCTTTTGTTACGCCATCAATAAACACACGGCTACCAAGGTAACGGGCACAATGCATGGTACCCGCAAGGGAGCCGTTGTGCGCCGCTGTAAATGCTTCAATATCCGCCCCGTACGTTGCACAACGGAACGAGCTTTTAGCCATTTTTGCGATTGAAAGGTCCATAGTCTCTCCAAAATATTATAAACCGGCTCGAAATGTCCGGCACAGTTCTGGTTGGTGAAAACACAGTACACACAATCGCTATGCTCTATCAACAGGCAGAATTGCTCTTCGACAACACGATTTTCACTGTGAGTAAGCGCTCAAAGATGGTGTTACCTTTATTTTTTAGTGCGTTATCATTCGGTTGCCAAAAAATATATTTTGGCAGTACAGTAGCCCGTTTTGATTTAATTGTATGCTCAAACAGTTGCTCCATTTCGTGAAGCTATGGTGGTGCACTCTTGTGCAGGCTTCTAATGAGTACAACGGAAGCGCTGTTTGAAAATTGAGGAGTCTTATGCTGACAACAACTCAAGCACCTGATGGTAAGCCGATTTACCAGTGCGACAAATGCGGAAGAGACGTTGTGGCGCAGGATATTGTAGTTACCTTTAGTGGTGACTTCTGTCCTGACTGCTACGCCAAACAGCGACAGGATAAATCTTCCTAATGGTTGAGGCAGAGGATATTTGTATCTTCTGCCTCTTTTTTTATCTTTCCTTCAGCTGTACGTAACGCTACAAAACGCTTCAGACGTATACTTAACCTATATATATTGGAGCACACATGAGCACCCTGCACTCTCATGCCAACGTAGTTGATCTTACACACACAATTACCGAAGACATGCCAGTATACCCCGGCACAGATGCTCCGATAATTGAACAGGGCACCACCGTCGCAAAAGAAGGATTTGCTGAAAAAAAACTGACCTTCTTCTCCCATGTGGGGACACACATGGATGCCCCTGCACATATTTTTGAAGGCAAAAAGACATTGGATGCCCTGCCTGCATCTACATTCACCGGCCCCGCTTGTATTGTAGATGTCTCAGGCCTTACGCTCATCACGCTAGATGTACTCAAGCAGTACGAAGATCGAATTGCGCAATGTGATTTTGTTATCTTCTCCTCAGGCCACGAAAAACTCTGGGGAACCGACGCCTACTTCTCTCCATTTCCGACATTGAATGAAGAAGCCGCCACATGGCTTACAACTCAGCACCTTAAAGGTCTGGGAATTGATGCCATCTCTTTCGACACCATGGACGTAACGAGACTTTTCATCCACGAAATCCTTCTAGGAAGTGGACTTGTGCTTATCGAAAATCTAAAAAATTTGGACACAATTACTGATCCAATATTCACATTTATTGCATTACCACTCAAAATTCTAGAAAGTGACGGCTCTCCTATTCGCGCAATTGCTATGGTGCCTTAGGTCATCGCTCAGCAAAAGTACCAACAGATATCGCTATAAAAAGATGCCCAGCAAGAAAACTTGCTGGGCATCTTTTTTTTCAACTATATATTTTCATTCCTAACATGGTAGGAATTCCATTCTATTTTTGAGTAGCACAATGAGATACAACCTGATCTTTAATCCATTGCAACCAAAAATGGTAAGCTTCTTCATGGTAATTCTTCGATAGCGGATTCATGAAGCCATGCTCAAAAGGCGTTATGTAACTCTGGGCTAACGGAATATCCTGAAGAGTGCGGGCAACTGATTCTACATCAAAATGAGGTTCATTCTCTGAAAAAACCAGATCCACAGGAACCTTAGGAGAGTAATCCATCATATTGCGGATAGGCGATCCGTAGAAACAAACCGCGCCCTTAGCCGCACCTACATTTTCTGCACAAACAGCAGACCATACAGCACCGGCACCAGCACTAAAACCCACAAGACATGTCGGCTCAGTCGCCAACTGCAATGCATCCAAAACACGTTGTCCATACAGACTATGCCCACAATCCGCAGTATATCGAGCATACGCGTCTTCTTCACTGCCAAAATCAGGATCAGTCCCGTCGTACGGATCAACGATTGTAATATTGCTCGCAATATCTTCAAACTTTGACGTCATCAAATCCACATGGGGTGTTTTTCCCCATATTTCTGTTGCGAAAATAATATGCATTATTATAGACCCCTTATAATAAAACCAATGCGAATATCACATGACTAATATGTTGCAAATACTACGCAGTTAGTTCCTGTATTATACGAATATTGTTTTGATTATTACAGCACACGGCACATTTCCAATCGTACCAACACTTCAGAGGTGCTGAAGTGCATAGTTGGAGTTAAAAATCCGTCAGCATCTAGCAAGCATGACGACAAAAATCTGCACTTCGTACAGTAGTAGCCTATAGCTGGATGCTGCTGTCAGTATGCGGATAATTAATAATATTATGGAAAACAGCTCTCTCGCCTACAACTCGATATGCGTGAGGTTGATCTGCATAGAAACGTGTTTTTTCACCAACCACTAACGTATGCCATGTTCCATCAAAATAAAGTTCCAACGTCCCCTCTACCACAATTGCATGTTCAATAACTCCCAATTGATGTGGAGAAGATTGTTGCTCATGGTTGTCGCATAACGTTATTTCAAAAACTTCCATTCTCGTTTCTGACGAATAAGGAAAAATTGTATGAATTTGCATTGCCGGATCATTGGGGAACATCACTGACGGTTCTTTTTTTTCTGATTGCTCTGAAAAAAAAGAAGAAAACGAACTTTCAAACCCGCTGGCTATTTTCCACAAGGTTCCAATCGTAGGGCTGGATTCTCCACGCTCTATCTGGCCAAGCATTGCCTTGGAAACGCCTGTCTTTTTTGCTGCCGCATCAAGACTCCAGCCACGCGCTATTCGTAATTCTCTTAATCGTTGAGAAATTTGTGCAACAAACGCCTTGGAATTCATTCCTTTCTCCCAGAAAAATATTGTGCGTTATAACGCACAATGATACATCAAGCCAATCAAGTACGTTATAACGCACAAAACATGTACATCAAACGAAAGGAAAACGCATGCTAAATAAATTGTCAATTAGCCACGTATCATCAGGATTAGCGGCTATCCTTGTAGGATATACCTGTTCAGTTGTACTTGTAATTGAGGCGGCCATGGGAGCAGGAGCAACCCCTGTTCAGGTTGGTAGCTGGCTTTTTGCAATAGGTATTGCCTCTGGACTTACCACCATCATATTTTCACTCCGCTACAAAGTACCTGTGCTCACGGCGTGGTCTACCCCCGGCGCGGCATTGCTTGCAAGTAGTGTTGCCGGATTCTCATTATCTGAAACCATTGGCGCATGTATCGTCACGGCCCTGCTCATCATTCTTACAGGTGCCACAAAGTCCATCTCCACATTTATTCAAAAAATTCCTACATCGCTTACGACTGCCATGCTTGCAGGAATTCTTATCCCGTTCGGCATCAAAACGTTCACCCCTTGGCAGAGCACACCTGTTCTCTTTGGCTGCATGCTTGCGGCATACCTTATAGGCAAACGATTCTATCCTCGATACACCATGCTGCTTCTCATTCTCGTAGGCGGCTTTGTTGCGTACGTCCAAGGCTCTCTTCCATTAGGAGACAGTCCACTTTCCATCACCGGCCCTGTATTCATGAGTCCGACATGGAGCGTTGCTTCTGTTGTAAGTTTAAGTCTTCCACTTTTTCTCGTAACCATGGTATCCCAGAATATTCCAGGGATCGTCATGATCCAAAGTCATAACTATTCCGTTCCGTTCCCAAAAATTTTGCTGGGCACAGGATTTATGAACCTGCTGACAGCGCCGTTTGGTGGATTTACTTGTAACCTTGCGGCTATTTCTGCTGGGATTTGCATGGGTGAGGAAGCTGATCCCGATCCAAAGAAAAGATATCTGGCATCAACAAGTGCGGGGGTTTTCTATATTCTTGCGGGTCTCTTCAGTACCAGCCTTGTCGCACTCTTTGTTGCTATGCCTAAAGAGCTTACACAAATGCTGGCAGGTTTCGCCCTGCTGGGAATTATCCAGAGAAGTCTTTACCTTGCCATGGATGACGAGAAAACACGGGAAGGAGCGCTCATTACGTTGTTAATCACTGCCTCAGGAATCACATTCATCGGCATCAACGCACCAGTATGGGGGCTGCTCGCAGGATACATCACTAACCGTTTCTTTAATCCAACCACATAAGAACTAAATTTCATCAGCTACGACTTGCTACGTAGCCTCATAATGCCTCTGTACGACACAACGATAGTCCCATCCTGCGTACAGGGGCTTTTTTCTGTGTTCAAAAAATGACGATAGAGATAAAAATTGGCTATAAAAAAAGCCGTTATCGTATGATAACGGCTTTTTTTATTTCATGGTACCCGGGGCCGGAATTGAACCGGCACGGCCGTGAGGCCGAGAGATTTTAAGTCTCTTGTGTCTACCTATTCCACCACCCGGGCACAGAAAAGGTGAGCACTTCTATACCGCTAAAGGCGATATCGTCAACCTCATTTCTGCACTTTTTTATTTTTTTTCGTAAGCTATGCGCATGTTCCAGATGAAATATCAATTCCGGACTCTTTCCATGTCCCTTTTTCAAACTGGTAGAGATGGGATATTTCAAGATTCTTCTGGATGGCAAACAAACGAGCTAATGTCTGAACAGGGAAAAATGGAACAACAGCATCGCAGATAGTATGCAACACGCCTTCATCATAGTCAGTTAGAACAAATTGAATCCGCAACCCATCATCAAGACCAAAAAAGTCTATATGATCTGCTCCGCATACGTGCAGAGTGTCCGAGAGCTTTTCTTTAAGCTCATCCTCACACTTTATAAGTTCAGCATAACTCAGATCTGGATTGTATTGAACATAGCCTAAAACTTCGCAATCAAATGTTGCCATCAATGACTCCTGCTTTATGAAATATCAAGACCATACAAGCCATCACATGAACGTTATGTCAACAGCATATATAACGTTTACACAACAACGTACACTTTTTTGAATACTAAACATTGCTGGTTGCACATAAAAACGCCCTGCTCTCTCAATAAGAACAGGGCGTTTTTATTCATATACTAATTAACGCATTTCACTAATCAAACTATTCAACCGTTCTGCAAGGCTGGCAAGCTCTGTGACTGCACTTGTTGACTGCACCATTGCCTGAGATGTTTCAAATGAGATTTTATTTATCTCTTCAGTTGCACGAGAAACCTCTTCAGCCGCTGCAGACTGTTCTTCTGCAGCTGTTGCAATAACGCGAACCTGATCAGCAGAGTCGTTCGCGTAGGAAAGAATACTGCCAAGCAACTCGCCTGAACGATGAGCCTGCGCGGTACTTCTTTCAACAGCTTCTACCGTACGCTGTGCCTCTTCCATATTCTGCTGTGTAACCTGCTGGATCGACGTAATCGCCGCGCCAACCTGATCCGTCGCATTCATGGTGTTTTCAGCAAGCTTTCTCACTTCATCCGCAACCACGGCAAAACCACGTCCTGCATCACCTGCACGGGCAGCTTCAATTGCTGCGTTGAGTGCAAGCAGGTTGGTCTGATCCGCAATGTCATTAATGACATTCATTACTTCACCAATAGAAGCAACCTGCCCTGTCAGTTCTTCCATACTTACAGTTAATTGATGAGAGATTGCATCCACAGCACCGATAGTCTCAAGAACTTCCTGCACTGCTTCTGCACCATCCTGCGCTGTCGCACGGGTCTGCTCAGAGTTTTCCGCAGCATGAGATGCATTTTGAGCTACTTCAAGCACTGTTGCATTCATTTCTTCCATAGAAGTGGCGGTTTCAGATGCGCGTTCGCGCTGGATGTCCGCCCCTTTGCTGGACTGTTCAATCTGTGCAGACAGCTCCTCCGCCGCGGAAGAAAGCTGGCTGCTGATATCTACTGCGTTCTCTGCGAGATCACGCATTTTGCGCTGCGCTTTTGTAATATCAGTCTGATCCACAATAATCTTGAGTGCACCGACGACTTCGCTTTCAACACGGATAGGAATAGCAGAGAAACTTGCGTGAGAACCTTCACCGTTGATCAAAAGATCCGCTTCAGATGCTTCTTCAACCCCACTCTCAATGGTTCGGTCACAAACACAGCGATCTGTACGACAATCAGTGGAATTAAGCGTATCGAAACACTTGTTCCCTGCAACACGTTCTGGGACAACTCCTGCCCCTACATGCGTACCAAACTTGTTCATGAACAATATATTCGAGTTTGTATCAACGGACATCAATACCATCGGCATAACATCAAGGAATTCTACAAATACATCACACAAGGCGTTGGTGTTATGAATAAGCTCTTCATACCCGCCTTTAAACTGTGTGGCGTCTCCACGTTCCCGTAGATTACCATGACTGATTGCCGCACTCACAGCTTCCACTGTTCCGGTTACTTCACGTAACGTATGAGGAATTGCCTGTGCTGCCGCAGCAAGCTGCCCGAGTTCATCATTTTGATTAATACTCAATGATGCATCAAAGTTGCCACGGGCAATCTGTTTTGAAAATTCAACAACACGTCCTAACGGTCGAGTAATGCTGATCGCAATCAAATATGCAAACACAGCAACAATCAAACCGATTACTAACGAAACAATCCAAACATTTTTCTTCAGTAGTGCAACAGGCGTGGTGACTTCCGCTTGATCAATCTCAGCAACAAGTGCCCATGTAGAAGAACCGAACTCAACAGGAGTAAACGCAGAAAGCACTGTTGACCCTTTGTAGCCAACAATCTCTTTCGTACCACTCTTACCGGACAAAGCGAGCTTAGTCGCTTCAGTATCCACGCCGTTGTTTTTTACAGATCCAGCAAAAGAAGCCGCTACGTTTCGCGTATCAGGATCAAGGAAAGTCCGGGAGCGCATTTTGTTATCGCTACCCACAATATAACACTGGCCGGTTTTCCCCATGCCAGCGCGTTGCTTCATAATTTTATTGATGGAATCAAGAGACATCTGAAGTCCGACAATGAACTGTACTTCACCGTCTTTCACGACAGGCTGCGCAAGGAACGCATACGGTAATCCATTACTCGGTCCATACGGGGCAAAGTCACTGATGGCTGTTTTACCGGTTTCCAGCACTTTCCTGAACACTTCACCAAACTTACTGTTGGAGAATTCACCGGTTTTAATATTGGTGTGGTAATCTGCTTCGCGTAAGACGCTATAGAAAATATATCCGTCTTTCTGAACAAGAAACAAATCTGCAAAGCCACTTTCAGCTGCAAAATCTTTTAACAAACTGGAGCCATCAGCCCCTTCGTTTGCCAACACTTCTTCAAGACTCGTTTTGATAACAAGCGCCCACTTCACACCGGTTATCAGCAGCGGCTTTACAAGCACCATGCAAAGAGTGCCAACACTATCCACATACAAGCCTTCTAGGGGCTCGCCTGTTCTTTTTACCGTGTTGAGATAATCTGTAGAAACCTCCTTTCCAATACCAAACTTGCCATCGCCGATAGTAAAAAGAGTGCTACGTAAGGTAGGAGTCTCACCTTCAAGGGAAATAAAGTACGCTTCACCAGTCTCACCAAGACCTGTTCTGTCCTGTGCGATATGGTTCATTGCAGAATCGGGGATAGCTGCCGCAATATAACCACTCAGGTTACTTCGGGCATCAATAAGACGAGTAATAACGAACGCCATCGGTGCGCCATCGGCAGGAGCATATGCTTCAAAATCTGCCAGCTTACTACGATGAGACTGTGTGCTGATATCCTGAAACGCCTTGCCAAGTGCTGTGCTTTTCAGCTTACCTGTAGCAAGACTTTCACCGAGATCACTCCTCTTCTTAGAAGAATAAACAATCTCTCCAGTTTCACTGATCAACAGAACATCTTCCCAGCCATTCTTTCTACACAAGTTGCGCATCCGCCAACCTGATGACATGTCCAGCTTGCTCCAGTCCTGAGAATCTCTGGAACCAGTATTAGAAAGCTGAGTAAACGAGTATGCAAGTCTGTTCAAATCAGAATCACGACCAAGCATTGTAATCTTAGAGAACTGTTCTATAAAGTATCTTTCTATTTCTTTGGCTCTCTGGCTTTCAATAATATGCATCTTATCAGATGCAGAATCTTCTAAATGGCCAACAGTGCCTACAAGACCGCGTAATGCACTTTTCCAATCTTCTTGAATTTCGAGAACGTCTAGCTTTTTTGATTCTTTAACCGTTTCAAGCTGTGCATACGCCTGTTGCATTAATGCATCAGACGCACTGTTACTAGATATCCACCCTATAACAACGAGTGGAAGAAGACCCACTGCAAGGAAATAACCAATTAATTTTGGTTTCATTGAAATATTAGACAATAGTTTCATGTCACCCCCGAGGTTCTGTAAAAAAATGTGTCAAAAAGCGTAATAGTTGTATCGGCGTAATAATTGTAAAATTAACCTTTTACTTATTGATACAGAAATACACGAATACATTACTTTTTAATTTAAAAGCAACGTGCGATTCTGCACAGCCGATACTGAATCTATATTTATTTTTCGATATTTCTCCTCGACTATGAGCAAAACCTCCCAACACCCTCTTCTCACAAACAGCTTCTACAAATGCTGCTCTGCAATCTTTATCTTCTAGCCCTGTGCATAGCCATCTGGTAAACACCTGCACATGTCATCGATAGAAAAAAATACCAACGCCAACGGAAAGCTCGTTGTTCTCGGGTTAGACGGTCTTCCACTGTCTCTAGCTAAACGCCTTGCTGCTTCAGGTCGATTCCCTGCCCTTGCACGAATCACCGCAAGCGCAACAGAAATGCAAGCCGAACTACCGGAACTCTCACCCGTAAACTGGACAAGTTTCTACACAGCAGCAGACCCCGGAGAACACGGAGTCTATGGGTTTACCAGAATCCACAGCCGAGACTACTCCATGGGGCTCTGCAACTTTGAGCAACCACAGCATCCGACTATCTTTGATAGGCTTGCTGAAAAAGGACTCCGCACGCGTAGTATTAACCTACCGAACACATATCCGGCGCGCCCAATCAAAGGGATGCTTATTTCCGGTTTTGTGGCAGATGAATTGTCACAGGCGGTCTACCCAAAATTCTTGATTAACCTGCTCGGCTCAGATTTTTTGCTCGAAGCAGACACAACAACAGGCGCTACAGACCCAGCGTTCCTGCTTGAACAACTACGCAAAACGCTCGCAGCAAGAAAACGCGCCTTCTCTCTATTATGGAAAGACGGCGCATGGGATCTTTTCATCTTTGTGCTCACAGAAACAGACCGCCTCTTCCATTTTCTTTACGATGCAGTGGAAGAAACAGATCACCCATGGCACAAAGAGTGCCTCAGCTTGCTGGAAGAATGGGATGCTCTGATTGGTGAATTTCTCGATGCCTACGACACACTGCCAGAGCCAAAGCGACTTATGTCCTTAGCAGACCACGGATTTACGCGACTCATTACAGAAGTTGACGTAAACGCCTTACTGCGCCAAATGGAGCTGTTCAAAACGCATTTGCCACCAGAGGCATGTAGCGAGCTTGATCCTCAACAGATATCTGCGCACTGCAAAGCTTTTGCGCTTGACCCGGGGCGTATTTACATCCACGCTGCCAGTCGATTTGCGAACGGCAGTGTTGCGGATTCAGACGTTTTTGCGCTAGAACAACACATCATAGAACGTCTCATGTCCGTGACCTACAACGGTCAACCCGTGTTCAAAAAAATCCACAAAGGGCGAGAGCTCTATACCGGTAAAATGGCACAGTTTGCGCCCAACCTCGTCTGCGAGTCCGTCGCTGGGTTTGATCTCAAAGCCAAATTCAACCGACGCGAACCATTTGGATTTTTTGGACGTACCGGAACGCACACAGTGCAAGACACATTCTTTTATGATAGCCAAAACGCACAGCCTCAACGTGTGCGAGATGTTGGCACTGAAATTTTACGACATTTTCAACTTACTGAAAGGTAGTGCAGAGCCTCCGGCGGCGCTTAATTTTATTTTGCCTCCGGCGGCCTAAGAACCTTTCTGTAGAAAGGTTCTTAGGAATCTCCAAAGACTTTTAACTGCGAGGCTCGCCCGTTTTTTATGCAGCCGCGCGGCTTTTGCACCACTACCTTTTAGTTAACCAAAATATATTGTTACCAAACCGTCAGTCCTTTAGCCTACTAATAAGATTTTTAGGAAAGGGGTCTGGGGGAGCTTCCCGTTACAACACTTCTGCCGTTCTTGAACAATACAAGTAGCGTGCAAAGGCGATTGAACAACGAAGTATCCTAATCGGCAAAGCCGAAAAAACTTTCATACGCTCTCGGTGCCCTTACCTTTTTTCAGGAGGGGGAGTGCAGAGGGGGAACCTCGTTTTTTTGAAAAAAACGGGGTTCCCCCTCTGCCCGCCGGAGGCATAAAAAAAACACCATCATGATCGATTACAAAAATGAATTGAACCCTGCCCAGTACGATGCGGCAACCACACTTGAAGGCCCTATGCTTGTTATTGCGGGCGCCGGTTCCGGCAAAACCCGTACGCTTGTGTACCGTCTTGCAAATATGATCGAACAAGGCGTATCGCCTCACGAGATCTTGCTACTCACCTTTACCCGCAAAGCCTCGCAAGAGATGCTGCATCGCGCCACAGAATTGCTTGGACACTCTGTCGGCAACATTACCGGCGGCACCTTCCATGCTTTCGCGTACTCTGTTCTGCGTCAGAATCCTCCGGCAGAATATCAGGGTTCGCTTTCCATTATGGATTCTGCGGACGCTAGTGGTGCACTCAAATACTGCAAAGATATGCTCGCAGTAGGCAAAGGTGACAAATCATTCCCTAAGATCAAGACTGTTATGGGAATGCTCTCCAAGAGCCGTAACAAGGAAATTGAACTACACGACATCCTGCGCCGTGAAGCGTTCCACCTTGCTGCATACCGTGACGACATTGCCAACATTGGCTCAGAGTACGAACAGTACAAGTCACAGCATGGTTTACTCGATTATGATGACCTGCTTTTCAAACTTGAGCAGCTTCTTACCGTGAACAAAGATGTTCGCGAATACTACCAGAAGCGATTCAAGTACGTCATGGTAGACGAATATCAGGATACCAACCTCGTTCAGGCACGCATTGTTCGCCTCCTCGCAGGCGGTCACGGTAACATTATGGCTGTTGGCGATGATGCGCAGTCTATTTATGCATTCCGTGGTGCAAACGTTCAGAACATCCTTGATTTTCCAAAGCTGTTCAAAGGCTGCAACATGGTTAAGCTGGAAGAAAACTACCGTTCCATCCAGCCTATTCTCGATTTAACCAACGCCATTCTTGCAGATGCGCCGCAGGCATTCCAAAAAAATCTGTTCTCAAACAAGAAGGATGGAAGAAAGCCGGAAGTGCTTATTCCCCTTTCTGACCTGACACAGGCTAAAATGGTTGTGGATAAAATCGGCAAACTTCGCAAGAAGTACCAGAACAAAGAAATTGCAGTCTTGTTCCGCGCTGGCTACCAATCCTACCATGTTGAAGTTCAGCTCAATAAACTTGGCTTGAAATTCCGTAAATTCGGTGGATTAAAATACTCAGATGCCGCACACGTTAAGGATGTCATGAGCTACGTACGCCTGCTCCTGAACCCCCTCGACTTACCAGCATTCCAGCGTCTTACTGCCAACATCAAAGGTGTAGGCCCAAAGACTTCTATTCGAATTTATGAAGCTACACAGGCTGAAGACCCGAGCAAGCTGAAAAAAGCGCTCGTACGCTACCCTGATCTGCGCGAAGACCTCGACCTGATCGATTCCTTACGCCGTCAGCGCCTTGAACCTGTTGAGCTGCTTGAAGAAGTCCTTGAACATTACAAGCCGAAGCTCAAGCTTATCTATCCGGATGACTATCCACGTCGTGAACATGGTCTTGAACAGCTTGTGCAGATTGCGTCCGGCTATTCAGACATCGACCTCTTCTTATCTGATATGTCTCTGGAAGATCCGACACAGAAGAAAGAAGACGAGGATCAAGATATCATCACCCTGTCCACAATCCATTCAGCAAAAGGTTTGGAATGGGACGCAGTACTTATTATCGATTTGGTAGAAGATCGCTTCCCATCTCGTCATGCGGTACAAAAAGCCGACGAATTCGAAGAAGAACGCCGCCTCATGTACGTTGCATGTACCCGTGCACGTAAATACCTCGGGCTGTTTGTTCCTTCTTCACTCTACGCACGCGGAACAGGTGGTAACGAGCCAGCAATCCCAAGCCCGTTTGTACGTGACATCCCGGCTTCCCTCTACGAAGAATGGCGCGAAAACTATGCAGGTACCGTAACGCAAACAGCACGCCCAACAAGTGCTGCGCCTCACCGTTCTCCACAAAAAAGCGGCTCCAATGCACCAAAGCCATCGGCTAGCACCGCATCAAGCAGCGGACTCGGCGGCGTTAAATTAGGGTACTGCGCACACAAAATCTTCGGTCGTGGAAAAATTATTCAGCATGTGCCACCGGACAAGTTCCGTGTAAACTTCCCCGGCTTTGGACTTAAAGTCATTATGGAAGCTTATTTAGTTATGGAAGACTAATCCAATATCCATGACGAAATCTGACAAACACGCTATCTTTACGGTCTGCGAAACTTTGTCAGGCGCCAACACTCAGGAGCTTTCCCATGACGCATAAAAAACTATCTTCCGAAGTTGCTTTTTTAGATTGCATTGATCGACATTTTCCGAACAGCCATGCGCACCTCATCATAGGACGCGGTGACGACTGCGCTGTTCTTTCATGCCCTGAACGCATTTGTTTATCTTCAGACCTGTTTCTTGAAGATATTCATTTCCGTGAGCAATATTTTTCCCCCGCCGACATCGGCTACAAAGCGCTCGCGGTCAGCCTTAGTGATATCGCAGCATCCGGCGCAACACCGCTTGGGTTCTCTCTCGATCTTATGATTCCCGAAGGCCGGAATCAGATTTACTGGGATGAATTTTTCGGCGGTATGGCAAGCCTTGCAAAACAGCACAATGTGCCCCTCGCGGGTGGCGATCTTTCAAAATCGCCTATTTTAGGAACATCCGTAACCATCTGGGGCGCGCCAACCCGCACCGCAGGTGGAACTCCGGTATTCCTCAACCGCACAGGCTGCTCCGAAGGGGACATCATTTTTCTCATCGGGCCACTCGGGCTTGCTCGAACAGGGCTATCCGCGCTCGAAGCCATCGGCCGTAATGCCGTGGATGAATACCCCGCAGCTACCAACGCACATCTGCGACCAATACCCCAAATTGAAGCCGGACAAATTTTGTCTGCCTACAGCGGCGTGACGCTCATGGATTTATCCGACGGGCTTGCGCGCGATATTCCGCGGCTGCTTGGTGAAAAAACTAAAGCATCAGCAGATAAGCCGTCTGCGAAAGGTGCCAGCATCAACATTACAACCGACATGCTGCACGCAGAACAAATATCCTACGCGCTGGAAAAAGATATCAATCCAATCTTCGAAGCATTTAAAGGTGGCGAAGATTATGCACTGCTTGGAACATGCCCCGCTTCCATATTTGCGGAACTAGGTGTAAAACTTCCTCAAATACAAAAACTCGGTGCCGTAACCAGCAATGGAAAGATTGTTCTGAATGGACAAACCGTTACTGAGCACGGGTTTGACCATTTCGCGTAGCGATTTTATTTTGACGTTTTGTGCCTCCGGCAGGTCTGCGACGCTTTTTTATTGAGTGTTTATGCCTCCGGCGGGGAGGGCTTTGCCCCTCCACCCCACAAGAGGTACGACCTCTTGACTGCGTTTGTGTGCAGAAGAGGTGTTGTCCGTAAACGATTACCATTTAAGGTAGCGCGAAATCTGTGACTGAATGCCTAATTGTTCGTTTGATAGGAAATTACCATGACAGCTGAAATTCAATTTATCGGTAGAGTTCGTACTCAATTTGATGATCTGAAAGAATGTCCGAAGCAGGGCAATGAAGGCGGTAAAGAGGCGTGGGTTGAAGTATCGCCGGAATTTACCGAAGGCTTAGCCAATCTCTATGTCGGGCAAAGCATTGATCTGCTCACATGGTTTCATAAGGCGAAAAGAGATACCATGGCGGTTCATCCGCGTGGGGATAGGTCTCGTCCAAAAAATGGTGTCTTTGCAACGCGCTCACCTTCCCGCCCGAATCCTATCGGCGTTCATACCGTAACAATTCTTGAAATTGCAGAGAATAAATTACGGGTTGAGCCGCTTGAAGCGTTGGACAAAACTCCGCTTATCGACATCAAAAAGACACCTACGCCCGATAATTTAATTACACCTGTAGGCATTCGATACGCAGACATCACCGAAATCACAAAAGTTTGCCACAGTGCATGGACTCGTCGGCTTTTTTCAGGATTCAACGGTAATGCGTCAATCCGCCTTGGTGATGCTTGTCTAATGACAGCAACAGGCTCCGCCAAAGGATGCCTTGAACCAAAAGATTTTGTTCTTGTAGAAATTTCCAGCGGCAACATTCTGGCGGGCAGCAAACCTTCATCCGAAGGCGAAATGCATCTTGAGATTTATCGCAATCAGCCTAAGGCGCGCGCAATTCTTCATACGCATCCTCCCAAAATACTTGGACTGGGTGTGCTTGTTGAACCCGCTAAAATGCTGAAGCTTCCGATTTTTGAAACAGACTTAATCGGCTCCCGTATGACAACGGCACCTGCTTTTGAACCAGGTACCGTAGAGCTTGCAAAAGCAACCGGAAAAGCCGCCATGACACACGATGCTGTGTACATGGAAAAACACGGACTTGTTTGCTGGGCAGACACACTGAGCCATGCTCTTTCCCTCAGTGAAGAGCTGGAACACCTTGCCTCTATCCACGTAGACGTAGTCCGCTAACTACATATAAATTTTCTTGATTAACTAGCCCGTTTGCAGAGACATTCACACACTGAATGTTTCAAAAAAGCTTAGTTATCACCCTAAATAAACATAACGCCTAAAAATTATATTTAACCGCCCAAAAAACACCCTATTAAAAGGGTCAAGGGGGCGACCCCCTTGCGGGTGCAGGGCAGAGCCCTTGCCCGTCGGAGACCCGCCGGAGGCAAAAATTTAGAAAAGCGTCGCAGACTCGCCAACGGCATCCCACTGATAAGTGCCGCCGGAGGCTCATCCAAGCGTAACGCTGGTTCAAAACATAAAAAAAGCGGTGCAGCCCGCATGTTTTGTACCCTCTGGGTGTTGCCACCCGTTAAATTATTAGTTAGGCATACAATTTACAAATTTGGAAATCTTTCCCGAAACATTATAACTAAGACTACCAAAGGGATTTAAATGACAGACTTTACCCCTGACTTTGCGAAAACAGGTGGTCTTGTTCCCGCTATCGCTCAAGACTCAGCGACTGGCGAAGTGCTCATGATGGCCTATATGAATGAAGAAGCTTGGAACAAGACTCTTGAGACGGGCGAAGCCCATTACTTTAGCCGAAGCCGCAGTGCGCTTTGGCATAAAGGCAAAACGTCAGGACATACCCAGCATATCAAGGCCGTGCGCCTTGACTGCGACAGCGACACAATTCTGCTGATCGTAGAGCAAAAAGGCGGCGCGGCCTGCCATAAAGGGTATAAAAGCTGTTTTTATCGTGAACGTAACAAAGAAGGCGACATTACAATCTGCTCGCCGTTAGTTTTCGACCCTAAGGAGGTCTACTCATAATGTCTTCTACCAATCCGATTATCAAACTTGGTCTGCCTAAAGGCTCTCTTGAAAAACCAACCCTCAGCCTCTTCGAGCGTTCCGGTTGGAAAATTCACCAGCACCACAGAAACTACTTTCCAGAGATCAATGATCCGGAAATCACCGCGCGCCTTTGCCGTGTACAGGAAATCCCTTCATACATTGAAGACGGCATCCTTGATGTCGGCCTTACAGGTAAAGATTGGCTGCTGGAAACTGGTGCTGAAGTAAAAGTTGTATCAGACCTTATCTATTCCAAAGTTTCCAACCGTCCTGCCCGTTGGGTTCTGGCTGTTGCTGGCGACTCTCCGTACAAACGTCCGGAAGACCTTGCTGGCAAACGCATTGCAACCGAACTGCTTGGCGTGACTAAGAAATATTTTGAAGATGCTAACATCGACGTTGATGTTCAGTACTCATGGGGTGCAACAGAAGCTAAAGTTGTTGAAGGACTTGCTGATGCGATTGTAGAAGTAACCGAAACAGGTACTACTATTCGCGCTCACGGCCTGCGTATTATCGCAGAAGTTCTCGTAACCAACACTCAGCTTGTTACAAGTGAAGCTGCATGGGCTGATCCTGAAAAACGTCGTAAAATCGAACAGATTGATCTGTTGCTTCAGGGTGCACTTCGTGCAGAGTCCCTCGTTGGTCTCAAAATGAACGTGCCGAGCGATAATCTTCCTGAGATTCTCAACGAAATTCCATCGTTGAACTCTCCAACCATTGCACCACTTACAGACTCGACATGGCATGCAGTGGAAATCATAGTAGACCAGAGCATTGTTCGTGACCTTATTCCGCGTCTGAAAGCAGAAGGCGCAGAAGGTATCATCGAATACGCACTGAACAAAGTTATCTAATTTTTGTTGAGCTGACTGGCCTCAGGCTGAAGTATTTCGTCTATGGCAGGCAATTTGGTTTCCGATCAGATAGTCTGGTACTACGAACGACTTTCTTTGAATCCTGACTGGCGCTGTCTCAACCTGAAGAATTAGAAGAGCACGCAAAAAGGGTGAGTTGATTACAATCAACTCACCCTTTTTTATTTGCATCCTACTTTCGCAACAGCGAAAATTATTTGCTCTCTATATTCAAATAGAGCTGGGTAGGCACGTTTTTATCAGTCAACGGCGTCTGCACACCACGACGACTTTTTCTGTTTACCAGAATCGGGCCTGTAAGGTTTAAAGCTGTATTTTCTGGTCTTCCATGCGGAATGGTCACTGTTACCAACACGGCGACATCGGAGGGATCTTCAACCTGTAAGGTTTCTTCATCCACCGAGTTAATGATGACAGGGTAGTCATCAATAAAGCTGTATGGGTCCGCCACAAGAAAACCCAGACTCGGAGCATCCATACTTTGCAGAACAAGAAATGGAGAGGCATCGCGAAGCTGAAGCAACGTAAAGTTGTGTTGATCCTCGAAACCCAAAAGTCCACGCGGGAACTCAATGACTTTATCTATTGAGACACTCTGTGTACCTATTCGGGTTTCGATTACTATTTCTTTTTGCTTTTCCATAATTCTGTAGCCATTAAAAAGTCTGTGTCGAGCGTTTCACTTGCCTGACGGTTCTGTTCTTTAATTCGCAGGTAAACTTCTTCGCGGTATACTGGCATCCCATCCGGTATATCCAACCCAATTTTTACCTGCTTTCCTTGTACACTGAGGACTGTGACCTTTATGTTGTCCCCTATGCACAAGCTCTCCCCCGCGCGTCGGGTCAGGATAAGCATAGGCGTCACTACTCTTGCTGAGGTTTATGACAAAAACCTGCTGTCGCAGGAACAACTGCGACAAGCGGCATCCGCCATTTCACAGTGTTTTTCTGTTAATTCGGCATACCCGCGATAACCTGCATCATATCTTCCGCAGATGTAATAAGCTTCGCTGCCGCCTTGTATGAATGCTGGAATTTCGTCATTTCGGAAATATCAGCATCCAAGTTGTTGCCATGTATTGTGGCATTCTGACGAGAAAGGTCAAGTAGCAGTGCTTCATTAAATTGCGTTTTGTATAATGCTTTCGTTGCATCATCTTTTGCCTGTGCACTCAAAGTGGAGTAATAATCCCGTACGCTCACGGTTTTAGTTGCTTCACCCGGAGTATTGAAAGAAAACGATGTGTCTTTCAATGCAGCAATAGATTTTGCAGTATCGCTACTTTCAGTTGCAACAGAGCCAGCATTGTTTACTACCCCTGCGTTAATAGCGGCGGCGTTTTCACTGACGCGTTCGTGCACGTTCATATCGTTTGCTGAGGTTCCAGCAAAAAATGTGTTCATACCTAACGCAGAAAACAAACCGGAACTATCTTCACCAAAAGAAAGTGTATGGTCCTCGGCAGCTGTTATTTGCAGTGCATTGTTTTCAATGCTTGCAGTACCAAACTGTCCAAGGGAACTATTGATCGCATCACGCACGTTGTTCAAAGAATGAACTGCCGGATTAAAATCACGAACGTACGGCGCAACGCCGGAAAAATCGACAATACCGTAGGCTGTAGTAGGCGCAGGCTTGCCTGTCTCTGCATTAGAAGCAAACAGCGTCATTTTACCGGTAGATATTGTGTCGCCTGTAGCGAGACCGGAGCCATTGCTTGAGAGCGGAGCATCCGGATTTACCACTGTGTTTGTGGCAGAAATTTCTGTCTGAGGAACAACAGACGCGCCCTGCGCGTGCAATTTGTTCACTTCAGTAATGATGGTAGAGGCAAGACCATCAAGCTTCTCTGTGTAATTTCCTAATTTATTGTCACGCAGCTGCATGAGACCGGCAATCTGACCGCCGGTAATGCGTAATTCGTTGTCACTACCGTCAAAGAAGCTCTGCGGTGTAAGGTTTACACGACCCTGCGGTGTGAAACCTGTGACATGCTGCTTAGGAATAATGGAGAAAGTGTCTCCTGATGCAAGCATCCCTGAATTAGAGTTAAAACTAACATCCAGATTCTGTACGGAAGGCGCTGTTCCATTGGACGCTACCGCGAATTGAATATCGTTTCCTTCCGCATCGGAAAGCCATGAGCGTTTGCCGTCTAGAGAGGCTCTGAAGCGCACTTCGCCTGTCCCTACAGCGCCGCCTTGAGTTACTTCCAGAATAACCTCGCGTGAGGAATTTCCGGAAAAACTAACGGTACCGTCAAAGGTGGAAGCCGGAGTAAGACGCGGCGTCAAAGAAGGTTCGCTCAGCTGCAATGTATATGCTGAAGTAGAGTCCACCAATGTGAAGCCGGAGCGGGTAGAAACCTGCATCTGCTCACGGGTGTTTACGCTGGTTTCAATATCCAGTTTTTCAGAAATGGCATGTACAATTGCATTGCGTTCATGAATCAAATCACTACGGGCACCAACACCTTCCGGTGCGGCGAGGCGTGCATTCACATCCACTAACGCTTGTAATTTATCGTTCAGTTCAACCAAAGACTCATGAACAGCTTCTGAAAGCGCTTTTGATGTAGAATCAAGCATATTGCGCTGTTCACGAAGCATCTGAGACATAGAGTCTGCACTGGCGAGAACTTCCTGTCTGGCTGCTTCGTCCTGCGGGTTCTGGCTTAATGTTTTCCAGTTATCAAAGAAGCGGCTGATATTGTCCTGAGACCCAAGCGCATCTTCTGTGGCAAACATAGAATCAATAGTAAGCAACATATCCCGCTGACTGTCCCAGCGTGCAAAATCTGAGGTACGGGCAACGGTTTGCTGCTCTACCTGTTCCACAAACCGGGATACTACCTCGTTACCAGTCGTACTGATATTCATAAGACCCGGTAAGTAATAAATACCGGAAGTCTGACCAGACTGTTCTGGAGGCACAACTGTTCCCGTATTGCGTACAGGAATGTTGCTATCAGTAGTGTTAAGTTCCTTAGGAGGAGTATAGACGGAATTACCGCCTAAATTGAGTAACGAGGTTATAGCCATTTACAGTCTCCCGTGTATCAGTACGGCCTCCGGACGACTTTGCGTGTATGCACCGGTTCTTCCGTAGGTAGCGTTGTTGCGAGGTTGAATTTGACTTTGCAAATGATTGAGCAGAGCCTGACTCTGATCATGCAGCGCAAGTGCCAGTTCTGCGTTCATAGAAGCCTGACGGGAACAACGTTTTTCTAAAACATCTATGCGTTCAAGCAAGCCAGTGAGTTCTGCCTGTTCTTCTTCTGCGAGCATCTGGAGAACGTCTGCAAGACGTTGTCCGCCCAGAGAAGCTTTCAACTCTGTCCGTTCATTTGCAATTTGGCGCATGAGTTCGTGAATTGAGAACTCTATTCCGGTAATTGATTCCGGTTTGCGCTCGCGTAACTCGGCAAACTCTTCCGCAAGTAATGTCTCAAGCACCTCAAGTGCTTTTTCCTGACGATGTAAATTCTGGTAAGTTTCTGTATACATGGTATGTCCTTTACGTTACCCGACCGATGGGAAGCCCCGCCATTAGGCGAGATCTGATCTGTTGAGGGTTCCATGCAAGTTCGCCTTGTCGCACTTCAAAGTGCAAATGCGGCCCTGTGGAGCGCCCTGTACTACCTACTTCAGCAATTTTCCTGCCAGCCGCGATATTTTCGCCAACTTCAACGTTCAAATTACTGTTGTGACCGTAGTAGCTTCGCCATCCGTTAGGGTGTTCCAGAACTACCAATTTGCCGTATCCTTTCTTTTCACCGGAATAGATAACTTTGCCATCCCATGCTGCGGCAACGGAATCACCAGTTTTACCGGCAATATCAACGCCGCTGTGCCATGCTTTTTTTCCGGTAAACGGATCTTTTCTCCATCCAAAGTTGGAAGAAATAGGTCCGGGAAGCGGCCAATTAATTGTCGCCATATCCGGGGAAGGCTCAAGCGGCCCACCCATTCCCATAACTTGTGATACTGCGTTTGAAGCATCAAGAGTCGTCGGGTTTGTTAATTCTTCTTCAACGGCAAGCTGTTGTGCCGCTGGCGCTGCCATTGCCTGATTTACAGGGTCAGTTTCCGGAGGATCTGCCAGAATCCGATCCGGATCAGCGATGTAATCCATCACAAGCTGACGTTCCAGCTCATCCACGTTCTCCACAACATCCTTGTCAGTCATAGCCTGCAAATTCGTGTTGATTACGCGGGTAACCGTGGTGTCCGTTTCCATGTCCTGTTCTTCCATCGGGGAATACAGATCTTCTGGAGTTTGAACGGCTGCCAGTTTAGCGGTGGAAGAAAGGTCTTTTACTTTAGTGAACACATCTGTTGAAGATAGATCACGGACCGCAGCAACACTGCCGCCCTTGCTGTTGGTGTCGCGGCTGGCGTCGCCAAGCTTGTCTGAAAGCTGCTTATAGAGCATGTCAGACAACCCAATGCCGCCGGATTTGGACATCTTCACAGATAATTCCTGATCAAACATCCCCTGCCACACCTTCTCCTCACGACTCTTGAACATACCGCTTTTCGGAATCGTGTTTCGCATCTGCTGCCACATTTTTTGAATAAAAATGGCTTCAAATCCTTCCACAGCTTCACGCAGCTTTGCATCACCAGCTTCGCCGCCCTTTTGCAGGGCGGTAAGCTGGTTAGTTTTTGCTTTAAGCTTTTGCGCCCCAAGTGAGGCATTCAGCAATTCAGAATCTACAGGAGCTACCATCTTAGATTACCTCCAGTTCCGCATGCAGCGCACCGGCTGCTTTCAGAGCATTGAGGATAGAGATGAGGTCACGCGGTGTTGCGCCTATGGCGTTCAGACCTTCAGTCAGTTCCTGCAAGGTCGCGCCTTCAATCAGTACCAGACGTTTGTTTTCTTCTTTCACTTTCACATCGGTCTGCGGTGTTGTTACAGTTTCACCTTCAGAGAACGGATTAGGCTGTGAAACCTTTTCGTCTTCTTTAATAACAATCTGCAAAGAACCGTGCGCAATCGCCACTGGTGAGAGACGAACATTACTACCGACAACAACGGTACCTGTATTCTCATCAACAACAACGCGTGCTTTCTGATCAGGTGTCACTTCAATGTTCTCAATAGCTGCCATCAACGGTACGATGTTATTTCTGTACTGTGGAGGGACATCCAGAGAGATAGTGGAAATATCTCTGGCAAAGGCGAAGTTTCCGCCAATTGCTCTATTCAAACTTTGTACAACTTCATTTGTTGTGGAAAAATCACCATTGTGCATGTTCAGCGTCAAAGTATCCTGACTATTGAACTCAAACGGTACTGCACGTTCCACGTTCATACCGTTTGGAATACGTCCGACGGTGGTAATGTTTTTCTGTACCTTGGCTGCTTTGCCCTCTGCGGAATAACCGCCGATGGCAACTGCACCCTGTGCAAGGCCGTATACCTGCCCGTCGATACCTTTAAGAGGTGTCATAAGGAGCACGCCGCCAAGCAGGCTTTTTGCATCGCCGAGACTGGAAACAGTTACGTCGATTCTTGAACCCGGCTTTGAGGAAACAGGAAGTTTTGCTGTTACCATTACCGCTGCAACGTTCTTGGATTTAATGTCGCGCGGGCTAACGCTTACGCCCATTTTTTCCAACATGTTCACAACTGCACGTACCGTGAATGTTGAGGAGGTGCTGTCACCAGTACCGCCCAAACCGGAAATAAGGCCATAGCCTACAAGTTGGTTATCCCGAACGCCGCCAAAGTCAGCTATGTCTTTGATACGCGCTGCACTGGCAGACTGCGGAAGAGCAACAGCCACTACGAATGCGAAGATCAAAAATGCTGTGATGTGTTGAATACGTTTCATACTATTTTCTTCCTATCCTAGAACGGCCACACGGTATCCATAAGGCGTGTAACCCAGCCTGGCTTCTGCTTGTCAGCAATAACGCCTTCGCCGAAATATTTAATACGGGCATTCGCAACCTGACTTGAGATAATGCTGTTGTTATCTGCAATGTCACGGGCACGGATAAGACCGGTGATCATCAAGTACTGCGTTTCGTCGTTTACCTGTGTTTCGCGTACACCTTCGATCTGAAGCAGACCGCCGTGGCTCACTTTCAACACACGGCAAGCAACAGTTGCGGTAAACTTGTTCTCACGCGTTGTTTCGCCTTCACCCGAAAACTTAGTCGTCCCGCTTGCCTTCAACATAGGGTTGGCTACTGAGCCCAACAAAGGAATTGATGACTGGCCAAAGAAGGCATCTACACCAAGGTTGATTGAAGAATCCTTGTCGCTTGTGGTGTCTGCCTTGTTTTTAGCACTGGCATTTTCCACAATGTTCACCATAACGATGTCACCAACACGACGGGCGCGGTTGTCTGCAAACAAAAAGTCTGCATTGGTAGGCTGAAAGAGTGAACCGGGGTTAGCCCGAGCCATTTCAGGCGTAAGCATTTCCGGCGGTATCGCAACCGGCATAGATGGAACCGGCTTTTCGTGTGCAGCCTGACACCCTGTCAGCATAAGTGCTGCCAGAATGATGACAGTGTAAAAACGAACATTCATGGAATACCTCGTACTCAAAAACTTTGTTATATCGGCTAACATCAAGGGTCTTAGCGATTTCTTTCTATAATCACCGTGCTGTCATCCAGCACAGTTGCGTAAACTTGTCTTTTACTTTGCAAATTGCGAACCGGAATCACTTCTCCGATGCGTCCATCCTCCATTGCCTTAGCAACTACGGACAAACGAATCGCGGTTCCCCTGTATATAAGATCAATACGGGAGCCTTTTGCCACCACAGGAACGGCTTCAATGTCGCCTTCAAAAATTGGTGTTCCGGCGCCAAGGGTTCGCATTGCACGGTATGGACCGCCTCTGCCGTCCCACGCTTCGCCGCGCAGATACGCCAAATTTTTGCGTTCGTAGGTAATCTTATCCGGTGTCAAAAGCTCGTTTCTGTTCACAGGGGTGGCAGCGCACGGCACTGTTACCCATAAATCCAGAAACGCACCGCCGGTCACACGGCGAACAACTTGCCCGTTAGGATCAAGTTCTCTGAAACGAATCCCGATACGTCCTGCCTGCACAGTCGTTAGCGGTTCAATATCAATTCTGTTTTTTGCATCACGAAGAAAGATAAAATTCGGAATTGTTGTATCGCGCAGAATGGCTTCACCATCCAGTTGCTGCGTTGCGTTACTGATAGTGCGCGTTACCATTTGCGAGAGCGTATTTTTCTGCACAACCTTGCCGCCGCGCTGAATCGCGATAGAGCCTGGAAGAATTGCCTTGCTTGCCATGCTTCCCAAATACCGCTGCAACGCATTGCGAAGCTTAGCTCGGGTGATAGCCATCGGACGCCCGTATTTACGAGGGGAAGGCCACAGTTTAACTTTGGCAAACTTGTCCCACGACTGTGACGGGATATCTCCTGCAGGCGTTGCAATCTCGCCCAGCAAAACTATATCGCCTGTCACTACAGCGGCAGGAAGAACCGTAAAATGCCACTCTGCTTCTGCGGCAACAGCATTGCTTGCTACTGCGAGCAGAAACACTGTCACGCAGCATATTGCTGCCCGCTGCATGGAGATAACGAATAAATTACGCATACGCATATTCCGAAGGTTATACGTTAGCTTTTGAGCTGTGCTGCGAGTTGCAACATAGAGTCAGAAGTCTGAATTGCTTTTGAGTTCATTTCGTAAGCACGCTGGCCAACAATCATGTTTACCATCTCGTCTACGATCTCAACGTTAGACATCTCAAGGAAACCCTGAGCAAGAGTACCGGTACCATCTTCGCCCGGAACACCTTCTACTGCTTCGCCTGAAGCTTCTGTTGTGGAGTAGATGTTACGACCGAGTGGATCGAGACCCGCCGGGTTGATGAATGTGTACAAAGGAACATCTGCACCTGCTAATTCGTTACCCTGCGCATCTATTGCTGCAAGACGACCGTTAGCGGAAAGTGTGATGCTTTTTGTATTCTGCGGAACAACAAACTCCGGCTGAAGCTTGTACCCGTTTGAGGTAACAACAGTTCCGTCTTTATCGAGCTTGAAAGCACCTGCGCGGGTGTAGCGAAGCTCGCCGTTCACTTCTACCTGAAAGAAACCGTCACCTTCGATGGCGAAATCAAGCGGGTTGGTAGTGTTCTGAAAATCACCCTGAGAGAAAAACTTGTGTGCACTGGCAGGGCGAACACCCATACCAACCTGAACAGGGGTCGGAACCTGTCCACCATCAGAGGTAGGAGAACCAGCGATTTTCATGGACTGGTACATAAGGTCTTCAAACTCTGCGCGGCTTTTCTTAAAGCCAATGGTGTTTACGTTTGCAAGGTTGTTGGAAATGGTATCAATATTGAGCTGCTGGGCGTACATGCCGGATGCAGAAGTCCAAAGGGAACGCATCATAATTACTATCCTCCACAGGACTAAGCGCTGGCTTTACCCAGGCGTTGCGTTGAGTTTTTATCCAGTTCACTACTGGTTTTCATTATCTTGGTGTAGGCTTCAAACTGGCGGTGTGCTTCAATCATGTTCACCATTTCTGAAACAACCTCTACGTTTGCAGATTCCAGTGCACCCTGCTGGACAGTTGCCTGAGCTGCGGGTTGTTCTGCGATGTCGGAACCCTCACGGACTCTGAACATGTTCTGGCCGAGCTTCTCCAGCCCGCGCAGATCGTCAAACGTAACCACCTGAAGCTTTGCTACCTGCACGTTGTTTGCGATTAACTCTCCCTGATCTCCAATCACAATATTTGAATTGCGTGGAAGCGTAATCGGACCGCCTTCTCCCAGTACGGGGTAGCCTCTGTCTGTAACCAGCGTTCCGTCAGTGCTTTGACGGAATTTTCCGTTACGTGTCACAAAGTCACCGTCAGGAGTTTGGACTTTAAAGAAGCCCTCCCCGTGGATAGCCACGTCCAACGGGTCTCCCGTGAGCTTTACAGCCCCCGCAGTGAAATCTGTCTGAGCGACCGCAATACGTGGTTTCGCCATGAGTTTTGGATCTGGAAAGAGCTTTTCTGAACGAACATTTGCTACAGGTTCCATGATCTGATCATGGGCAAACTTGACAAAGGTATCCTTAAAAGCAAGGGCGTCACGCTTGTAGCCTGTTGTATTTATGTTAGCCAAATTGTTACTGATATTGTTAAGACGGTGTTCATTTGTAAGAGCACCAAATAGGGCACTATACACACTGCTTTGCATGACTGTTCCTCCCAAGTGGAATTTCTGTCAGGATGACAATTGCAAAACGTGCGCCAAAAAATAACAAGAATCACAGCAACAAACAGTAAAATAACGAAAAAGAGGAGAACACCGCCACTCCCAGAGGTTCTGGAAGCGGAAGTGTTCTCCTCTTTTTTTATGTAGGAGGGGTAACTAGAAGAAATCTATAGATACAAAAACAGTAAACAAGCTCTATGCACGAAGTGAGGTGACCAACTTTTTGGCTGCGCTTTCTATTTTACGAACTGAAGCGTCATCTTTTTTAACCTTACCAGCATCAAATATATTCAGAACAGCGACTTCTTCAACAATTTCGAAACCAAGCGCCTCTAAAGGCATTCGCATAGCCTGCAGAGTAATGCCCATGTCCGCAATGGTTTCCTGTTCTGCGATGGCACCGATAACTGCTTTTTTCCCCTGCCCTGCTAATCTGCTGGACCAGCCACGGGGACGGGTGTTCGTAAAATCATAAAAACAGTAGAGTCGGTCGATAAAACTCTTCATCCAAGCTGTCACATTGTAGTTATGAACCGGTGAAATAAGTACCAGTCCTTGGGATTCCTGAATTCGAGGATACAGAAGCGACATGCCGTCATGAAACTTTGTACAGATTTTATCTTTTCTGCATCGTTCGCATCCCACACACGGCTCATATCGATAATCTCGCAGACTTGCTCCAAAAAAATCCATTGATTCCTGAGAACAAACAGTTGAAAACATATTCAGCATTGCCTGCGAATTACCACCTCTGCGCGGACTTCCCTCTACTCCCAAGATCATGAATAACTCCCGGCGTTATAGGACGACAGTATGCAAAATTACATGACATCTCAATTATGGATTTATCAACAGTCCAAAACGTATACACGGAATCACGTTTTCTCTGTTTCAAGCCATACTATACTAAGTGAATAGCAAATTACAATCATAGTAAATCACTGTACTGGTGTTTCCATACAGCATCTGGTATTCGAGGCTTCTCGAGAAAACTATGAGCATTACATTAGACAACATATCCAAATTTTACGGTGGCACCGAAATCATCCCTCAGTTCTCATTGGACATTGCGGATGGTACCCGCCTGTGCGTCTGCGGCGCTAACGGGTGCGGTAAATCAACACTTCTTAAAATGGTAGCCGGTATTGTATCCGTTGATTCGGGACGTGTGCTGCTGCCTAAAGGCTGTCGCCTTGGCTTTGTTCAGCAGGAGCTGGACGAGTCACTTCTTGATATGCCCCTGCTTAGCTGGGTGCTGGAAGTTCTCCCTGACTGGAATGATTTCTGGGCAGAATGGGAAGCAGCAAGTCAAGCACAGGACGAGCAAGCCATCAAGCGCCTCGGCATTCGTCAGGCAGAGCTTGAACAAATTTACGGACACAACCCAGAACACAGAGCAAAGACTGTATTGACCGGTCTTGGCTTCAGTGAAGACAAGTGGCTAAAAACCATGCGTGAACTTTCCGGTGGCTGGCGTGAACGCGCAAAGCTTGCCCGGGTACTTACCGCTGGTGCAGACGTTCTTCTTCTTGATGAACCGACTAACCACCTTGATCTTGACGCTGTTGAATGGCTTGAAAACTTCCTGCTCGATTATCAGGGCGTTCTCATCTTCGTTGCGCACGATAGAATCTTTATGGATAAGGTCGGCAGCCACGTGCTCTACCTTGCCGGCAACAAGCCGACATTCCGTAAAGGTAACTTTTCACAGTTCCTTGTGATTCAGGACGAAATTGAAACACAGAAAGGCCGTGAAGCAGTAAAGCTACAGGAAGATATAGCCCGCAACATGGACTTTGTTCGCCGCTTTAAAGCAAAAGCGTCCAAAGCAAAGCAGGCCAACTCCAAGCAGAAAATGGCTGAGCGCATGCAAAAAGAGCTTGAGACCATCAAGTTTGAAACCAAGCGCAAAAACCTTTCGTTTGCATGGCCGCAACCTGCTCCTGCGGAAAAAGTCATCCTCAGCGTATCTGAATTACGATTCACCTACCCTGACGGTGTCACTCTCTGGTCAGATTTAGAATTTCAACTTTTCCGTGGTCAAAAGATTGCCCTTGTAGGCCCTAACGGCTGCGGTAAATCCACTCTGCTCAAGCTTATTGCCGGACGTCTGGAAAAGAACAACGGTTCTATTACCACTGCGTCTAAAGCTAAAATGGGTTACTTCTCTCAGCATCAGCTTGATACTCTCAATGCACAGAACACTGTTATCAGTGAAATCCGTCGCCTGTCTGACCCAAAGACCACTGAAGAAGAGCTTATGTCAGTTCTTGGTCTTTTCATGCTCGGGCAACGCTATTTTGACCGCATTGTCGGTGAATTGTCCGGTGGTGAAAAAAGCCGCCTGATGATGGCGATTCTTTTCCTTTCACGCTGTAACTTCCTCGTGCTTGATGAACCGACTAACCATCTCGACCTTGAATCACGCGAAGCTCTCATTGAAGCACTCGCATCGTTTGAAGGAACCATTTTGATGGTAGCGCATGACCGCTATCTGTTAAAAGAAGTGGCAGACCAGCTTTGGAGTCTTTCTCCGGAAGGTCTTATCGTGCACGAAAGCGGCTTTGAAGAGTACGACAAGTACCGCAGAGCGCAGAACGTCCTTGCCAGCGGCAAAGTTAAAGAAACCACCACTGGTGGCGGTCTTAGCCGTGAAGAGCAAAAGCGCCTTAAGCGTGAACAGGCAGAACTGCGTAACCGCATCTACAAAGAGCTGAAGCCGAAGCAGAAGACGTATGAGAAGATGGAAGAAAATCTCATGATCCTGCTGGAAGAACAAAGCGAACTGGAAACCAAAATGGCGGATTCAGAATTCTTTGCTAATTCCAAAAAAATGCAGGAAGCGCTTAAGCAATTCGGACAACTCCAAAATGACAGCGAAGTTCTCATGGAAAAAATGGGGGCGCTGGAAATGGAAATTAACGAATTAAAAGAACAGCGCGAGTCGCTGGCAGGCTAGGCATGAAAAAAGCCATTACAGTTGTTGCCGGTATAGTATGGGACGGTGAGCGCTATCTCGCCGCCCGACGTCCGGCTAACGCGCCATTCGGCGGTTTTTGGGAGTTCCCCGGCGGCAAAATTGAGCCGGGGGAAACGCCTGAAGCCGCACTTGTGCGTGAATTTCAGGAAGAACTGGATATTACGCCGACGGAATGGAAGTACTGGCAAACACTCACCCATGAATACGAGGAGCTTATTGTTACGCTTCTCTTCTTCCACATAACCGCATTTGAAGGTACACTGATTCCTCAAGAAGGACATACTGTACAGTGGGTTATGCCTCATGAAGCCTGTGAGCTTGATTTTCTTAAAGCAGACATCCCCATAGTGCAGGCGTTAACTACGCTAGCATAGCGCGACCAGAACAGTCGAAACTTCGTATACGGTAGGAGGTGCGCCTCTCGTCTGCGAAGCTGACACGATTCAAATGTTGCGCTGAAGGGGTGAATCTATGCATATCACACTACTCTTTCTCGCACTCATTGTTGGTACCTTTATGCCCCTGCAAATGGGTCTTAATGCCATCATCACCCAACAATGGAGCCAAAGTGCGCCCATTGCCTCACTTGTTTCTTTCTTCGTCGGCACCATCTCTTTGACGCTATTTGTCGTCGCAACACGAATCCCCATTCCTACGCTCTCAACATCCACCGTTCCATGGTACGCATGGTTCGGCGGTATTCTCGGTGCTGTCGGTGTTACAACTCTCACCTATCTCGCACCACGCATTGGTGCCATTGCAATGCTCTCGCTTCTCATCTGCGGACAATTTATCAGTTCAATAGTCTTTGACCACTTCGGGATCCTCGGGTACCCGCTTCGACCCGTTACACTCATGCGTGTATGCGGAGTAGTACTGCTTATTAGTGGCGCATACCTTGTAAATCGCTATTAATACCATCACTATATATTACTGATTGAATTACTAGCATTGTTGTCCTATTGTCTCGCCGTGAAAGTATATTGATAAGGAACACCTAGCCCTTTCCACAAGGGATGCTATTCAGGAGATATGCATGGCGACATTCGAATGGAACTCTTCAATGAATACCGGCATTGCTGAAATTGACAAGCAACACGCCGAACTGACGCAAATTATTAACACCCTGTACTATGCATATATGAACGGAGAAGAAGACTCTGTTTTAAGCCCGCTCATTCATAAAGTGAATGACTATGCTCACATGCATTTTGCTACAGAGGTAGATTTGATGAGTGCGTACAGAGATGAAATTCCTGACTTTGAATCGCACATGGAGCAACATAGAGAATTTTTTTCCAATGCAATTGGATTCCTGCTGGATTATCTTAATAACAAAGCAGACATTACTCCTGAGCTCTTAGACTACCTGACTGACTGGTGGTTTAATCATATCAACGGAATAGATCGGAAGATGGCTGAGTTTTTAATAAATAAAGGCGCTGCATAAACAGAAATGGCGGTTTCTGTTATATAGTACGCCGACTGTTATCAAATTTCTATGTGCTCAAGGAGAGTTGAAATGAGTAAAGATCGTTTAGTGGTTGCCGTTGTCGGTGCCACAGGTGCTGTAGGGCGGGAAATGCTTTCCGTATTGGAAGGCCGTGATTTTCCAGCTACCGAGGTAATTGCCCTCGCATCTTCACGATCCGCAGGCACCACAGTACCGTATGCGGGTGGTGAACTTACAGTCAAAGAACTGACTGAAGACTCTTTTGAAGACGTTGATATTGCGCTCTTTTCCGCCGGTGGCTCCACGTCTGAAAAATTTGCACCAATCGCAGCTAAAGCTGGCTGTGTTGTTGTAGATAACTCCAGCGCATGGCGTATGGATGACCGCTGCCCATTGGTTGTTCCGGAAGTTAACCCGGATGCACTGGAAGAGCACAACGGCATTATTGCTAACCCTAACTGTTCCACTATCCAGATGATGGTTGCGCTTAAACCGCTGCACGACAACGCTCAGATCAAGCGTATCGTTGTTTCCACCTATCAGGCAGTGTCCGGTTCCGGTCAGAAAGCAATTACCGAGCTCGAAACACAGATTCGTCAACTTTTCAACATGCAGACACCGGATGCAGAAGTGTACCCGCACCAGATTGCGTTCAACGCTCTTCCGCAGATCGATGTTTTCATGGACAATGACTACACCAAAGAAGAAATGAAGATGGTTCACGAAACCGTTAAAATCTTCAACGATCCTTCTGTTAAAGTAACTGCTACATGTGTACGCATTCCTGTTTTCTATGGTCACAGCGAATCTGTGAACATTGAGACTGAACAGAAAATTACTCCGGCAGAAGCACGCGTTATTCTTACTCAGGCACCGGGTGTTACCGTGCTTGATAACCCAGGTGAAAAAATCTACCCGATGGCAATTGATGCCGCAGGTCAGGATGACACCTACGTTGGACGTATCCGCGAAGACGAAACCATTGAAAATGGTCTCAACATGTGGATCGTTTCTGACAACATCCGTAAAGGTGCTGCTCTTAACACAGTACAGATTGCGGAAGAGTTGATTAAACGCGACCTTCTTGGTGTGAAAGACACAACCGTATTCGACTAGGAGAAAGCAACCGTGGCGACAGTATGTGATACAGAGGAATACATTTCCAAGATTCTGAATAGCCGTCGAGCCGGCGAGCGCGACGTGCTTGCCTTTTACGAGCACCGTATCGGATGTATTTGTAAAAACCCGAAACTGATGCTGCTGCCTATGGACGACCATCTCGCCCACAGGGGTGATGGCGTTTTTGAAAGCATTAAATGGGTAAACGGAAAACTGTATCAGCTTGATGCGCACATAGAGCGTATGAAGAATTCCGTAAAAGGACTCCATCTGTCGCCGCCCTGCACCTGGGAAAAGCTTGCAGAGCTTGCTGTTGATGTAGCAAAAGCTGCGGAAACACAAAACGGACTGCTGCGCATCATTATTGGTCGCGGCCCGGGCGGCTTCGGCATCGACCCGAAAGAATGTCCGGTAAGCAGCCTGTACATTGTCGCATATACGTTCAAACAAAAACCGGAAGAATGGTTCGACAAAGGCGCAACAGCCTTCCGTTCCTCCATTCCGGCGAAGCCTCCGCACATGGCGCGGGTTAAGAGTGCGAACTACATCCCTAACGTGCTTATGAAGCGCGAAGCGGATGAACGCGGCTACGATTTCCCGTTCAGCTTTGATGCCGATGACTTTATCGCTGAAGGTGCAACAGAAAACGTTGCTCTTGTTAATCAGCAGGGAACGCTTCTTGTGCCTGAATTCTCCAACGCACTGGTGGGAACAACCATTATGCGCGCTGTTGAACTGATGAAAGACAAGATCAAAATTGAATTTGGCGCAGTGCGTGAAGACGACCTTTTCCGAGCAAAAGAAGTCTTAATTTTCGGCACAACATCCGACTGTATCTCCATTGTTCGCTTTGAAGGTCAGCCAATCAATGATGTTCGTCCGGGACCTGTTGCCAAAGAAATTAGACGTGTTCTCAAAGAAGACCTTGAAATAAACGGACTGCCACTTTAGTCAGCCTTCTGTGACTACCGCCGATACTCCCGCCATCGGGATACGAACAACAATCGTTATCGGCGCAGGCTCTGTTTACATGTTTGATACAATAGAGCCGGTGCTGTTTTTGACGGCACCGGCTTTTTAACAGTTTGAAAACTATGCCGAAGAGTACAATACCGCAAGGCACAATGTTCCGCGATGGTTAACTGGCGCAGACTCGAAAAATGCAGGTTCTCACATACTTTCACATATGTTTTGAACTAAACTTCTTCTCGCGCTGGTACCTTTAGTAATCCATAACGTTCTAACACTCGCGAACGGCTCAAAAATTGTACGGCGCATAGCTACCTCGCTATACTAAAGAAGATTTTTAGCAGTCTTCTTATCTCACTAGAATTATCAACATCACAGTGCGGACTCATGGGGGAACGGAGGTCGCGCTGGATATTCAGGAAAATATGTATGCACATTTTGTTGCTTGATCTCGGAAAAGAAATGCGTGGTGGACAATGGCAAGTGTTCTACCTGGCGCGTGCATTAGCCCGCTCTCAGGAGTTCACAGTCACGCTGGCAGCACCTGCCAACACTCCATTACTCACACACGCAGCAGAAGTAGAAGGAATTACCCTTCTGCCCCTTTCCGGTGCCCGAGACTGGGGTATATGCAACATCTACAAACTTCGTCGCGCCGTCACAAAACATGGCGCACAGGTGATTCACACCAACTGTGCAAAAAGCGCATCGCTTGGCGGTATTATCAAAAAGATGTGTGGCAAGGCCTTCCGTCTCATTCACACCCGCCGTGTGTCCTATCCTCTTAAAAAAGGATGGAGCGGCAAAAAATATTTACTCGCAGATGCCGTTGTCGGTGTCAGTCAGGAAATTTCTGACATCATGATGGAGTCTGCCCCGCTGCTTGATCGCAGCAAAGTTTCCACCATTCATTCAGGAATTGATGCCTCCCGTTACAAGCCTAAAAAAGATCGTAACGATAATCGTATCGTCATCGGTATGATCGGCGCATTAACAGAACAAAAAGGGCACGTAGTCCTTGTTAATGCACTTGGAGAGCTTGCTAAGTACAAAGGTCTTCCCACATGGGAAGCACGCTTTGTGGGCGACGGGCCGTTATTCGGTGAAATTAAAGACTTGGCAGAAGAGCTTGAAATCAGCAGCCACCTCGCCTTGCTCGGACGTCAGGACGCCCGTGATCAGCTCCCGTATTTTGATTTGCTGGCTGTGCCGTCTGTTAACGGTGAGGGCTCTTCCGGTGTGATCAAAGAAGGCTGGGTTGGCCAGCTTCCTGTCATGGCGTCTGACCTTCCATCGAACTTAGAGCTGGTAGAAGACCAGAAAAATGGACTGACATTCCCCAACCACGATCATGAAAAGCTCGCGAAGCTTCTTCGCACCCTCATGCTGGATGAACAACTGCGTGCTCGCCTTGTAGAAGGCGGTAACAGACGCGTTCAGAAATTTACCGACATGAAGATGGCAACATCATACATGGAGCTGTACAAACAAAGCTGGTAACACTGTGCCCATAACCAAGATTCTTTTATACACCTGCTGCCTGTTGATTCTGGCGCTTCCGTACATTGCGTATATGCTGCGTGGAAGTATTTCCAGCTACTTTGCGGTATTGGTGTTTTTGCTTACAGCAATATGGGGACTCTTGCGAATGCGCAAACAGAAAGAAGAAACGGTACTGCTCAGTAAGCCACTGACAACAACATCTCCCCTTCCACCGCACTCGCAACAACTTGCCAACGACATCATGACCACCTTCATCGGATCGATGTATGACAAGGCACGTTTTCTACCGGATTTTGATGCGAAAAAGGAACAGGAGAATATGGTCTCCCACGTGACATCTACCCTTAGGCAACATGATTTAACGTTGGAAGACGAGGCCGTTGAGCAACTGCGTACCAAGTTTGCAGAGGCAGTTCAACGAGGGCTTGAAGACAGAAAAAAGGCGTAGATACTAAAAAACGCCGCATACTTCTGTGACAGAAAATATACAGCGCGCTGACTCGATATCGGGAATGTGGCGCTCAGAGTAAGGCAAATTCGTGCAGTGCAAATGCCATGTACGGATTTGCCTTACTCTGAGAAGAAGGGGGAGCCGGCCAGGTTCCCCCTTTTCCATTCAGTCCTCCATTGCAAAGCATACAAGGAGGACAGAAACACTAAGGTATATGGTTTATGCCCTAATGTTTCCGGAAAAAATCTATCCTACAGTCTATCACCTTTCGCAATTTTCTATTCAACGCACAGCACGTCTACTGTAACACGCTGATTTTTAAGAACACTGCTACTCAGCTTTCTAAAAAAGCAAGACGATAAGAAACATCGCCGCAAGGCATAACACTCACAACGCAAAGTGCCAAGACATACTCTTGGGGTATTCCTGATAAAAATATGTGAATATGTACCCTGCGCCGAAAACAGCGTTAAAGCTCAAGCGATCACAGGAAAATGTAATTTATTCCACTTGAGAGTGAACAGTGTTCACTTTTTTTCAAAAAAAAAGCCTGCAGTCCATTACGACTGCAGGCCTTAGCTACTTAATCTTCGTTTACGCGTTGAATCCGCGCACCCACAGGGATAAGCTTTTCTTCAATGTGTTCGTATCCACGATCTAAATGGTAAATACGCTGCACATGAGTTTCCCCTTCTGCTGCAAGCCCTGCAAGAACAAGGGATGCACTTGCGCGAAGGTCGGACGCCATAACTGGCGCGCCGCGCAAAACAGAACCGCCTTTAATACGGGCTGTTCTGCCCACAGGGCGGATATCCGCTCCCATGCGTGCAAGTTCCGGTGCATGCATAAAACGGTTCTCAAAAATGGTTTCTTCCACCATTGAGGTACCGTCCACATAACACATAAGCGCCATAAACTGCGCCTGCATATCTGTAGGGAAGCCGGGGTATGGCTGAGTAGTGATTTCCACAGGAGAAAGAGGCTCTACGTATGTTACGCGAGTTCCGTTTTCTTCTGGGGTCACACGTACGCCCATTTCTTCAATTTTACTGATTACAGCATCAAGTGCATCGTTCGGGCAATCTTCAAGGAACAGATCACCTTTGGTAATTGCAGCTGCAATCATAAAGGTACCTGCTTCAATGCGGTCTGGCATAATGGAGTATTCACACCCTTTAAGGTGTTCAACACCCTGAATGCGAATAACACCTGAGCCGTGCCCTTCAATCTTAGCACCACACGCGATAAGGAAGTTTGCAAGATCTACAATTTCCGGCTCGCGGGCTGCGTTTTCAAGAATAGTTTCGCCTTCTGCAAGGCTGGCTGCCATAAGCAGGTTTTCTGTTCCGCCTACGGTTACTTTTTCAAAAACAATATGCGCGCCTTTCAATCGTCCGTCACATCTCCCCATGATGTAACCGGAGTCTACTTCAAAGACTGCGCCCATTTTTTCAAGTGCAGAGAGGTGCAAATCAACAGGTCGTGCGCCAATTGCGCAGCCACCCGGATATGCAACTTTAGCTTCGCCAAGGCGGGCAAGCAGAGGGCCAAGACATAACACAGAGGCGCGCATGGTTTTTACAAGATCATACGGTGCTTCTGGTTTCGGATCACAACCTTCTGTTTCAACAACCCCGTCAGCAAACCGGCCCGGGCATCCAAGAATGTCCAGAAGACTGATGATTGTGCGAATGTCTCGCAAGTTAGGCACGTTAGTAAAACGTGCAGGCTCTGCAAGTAGAATTGAGCCCATCAGAATCGGTAAAGCAGCATTTTTTGCGCCGCTGACACGAATTGTTCCGTTTAACGGAACGCCACCTTGAATAACTAATTTTTCCATATGTCTCCCTTGAATGGGTCTCGAATATCGAAGCATGTGTTCCTAAATTAAAGTTACAGTGTGTAGACCGTCCATTGTAAGACACATGGCAGAAACAGGACATGAGAAGCATACAAATACGTGTATGATTATCTCAGGCATTGCTACAACGTGGTATCTTGGTTGACCAATCGTACGCACAGGATTAGAATTTAGAAGGGCATGCTAGGTTATACAGCGAATATCAGTCCCTCTCATGTAAAGTCGTATAAGCTGACTTAGATCAGGAAGCAATAAATTTAAAAAAAATGAATTTTATGCTTGACCCAAAAGACCGAAGTCTATAGTACACATTCCTGCTTGTGGCGGATGTAGCTCAGTTGGTAGAGCACACGGTTGTGGCCCGTGTTGTCGAGAGTTCAATCCTCTTCATTCGCCCCATCCAAGTAAGAATGCCCCGTACTCTGTACGGGGCTTTTTCTTTATCTTGTCTTTACTTTCCAGCCTACAAGCCTAGCAAACGCTCCATCGACAGGCAGGCTGTCTTCAATGCTTCCTCAAATGCGTCAATGTCCGCAACATCTACATGCCCGGCTCTAGCTTTTTTTTCTATCTTCTCCGCACACGCAAAAACATCTTTTGCAGAAATATTCCCACTGGCTCCTGCAAGTGTATGTGCCTTGCCTGCCAGCCCGACCAAGTCCTGTGCATCAAACAGTGCACGAATATCTTTGCCTACATCCGCGTATGTTTCGTAGAACGTCTTCACCACTAATATATATATTTGGCTTTTCCCGCTTAATCTTTCCACGCCTTCCGACACGACCAAGCCCGGTAAATTTTCTAAAGGCGCCGGATTCTCTTCTGAATCAACGTGCGGAGCCTTGGACAACGTATTCTTCGGCGGAACGCATTCGGAAGATTCTGTTTCAGTCGAAAATACGGTCCTTTGCTCTCTCTGGTCATATTCTTTCAACAACTTCACCAAGGCATCGAGCTCAACAGGCTTTGTTAAATAGCCGTTCATACCTGCCCGTGCCGCTCTGTCCCTGTCTTCCTGCAACGTATGCGCTGTCATGGCGATCACAGGTAAATCTGACAACTCCAGCTCTTCACGCAGCCGGATAGTTGTTGTGAATCCATCCATGCCCGGCAACTGAATATCCATCAGTACCAAGTCGTATGTACAAATAGAAAGTAGCTCTATGGCTGAATTGCCATCCTTAGCAATTGTGACCTTCACACCAAGGTATTCTAAAATTTCCCGCATCACCTGCTGGTTAATGGGGTTATCTTCAACAACCAGAACAGCCAGCCCTTCAAGACTTCCTGCTTCTGAAGCCAGTTCAGACTGAACACTCTTGTCTGAATCAAGCGCACGTAAAATATTTAGCTTGAGCTGCGCAAACGTTACCGGACGTCGTAAAAATGCGGTCAGTGTAAAATCACACTCACGCTCAGGTAGTGTTTCATCTCCGAGCCTTGCAGCCAGAAGAATTTTTAATTCCGGATGCTGGCACAGGTAGTTCACAAGCCCCCCTGTCATATCCAGCAACTCTTTACTGCCAAGCACGATGAGATCAAACTCTGCGCCTTGCGTCTGGTGCTCAAGCTGCAACAGCATTTGCCGCTCTGTACCAAGTACAACAACAAGCATGTCCAGCTCTGCAAATAAATTTCGCCACATGGCACGTGCAGCAATCGACGGCTCAAGAACCAACACACGCCAGCCTGTAAACACAGGTAGAATGTAACTGCGTTCATCTTCCGCCACAGCAAACGGCAGCACTATGGTGAAGGTACTGCCCCGCCCTATTGTACTTTCTACAGTAATGGAGCCTTTCATCAAAGATACAAGCTCTGCCACAATGGAAAGCCCCAGACCGGTGCCCCCGTACTGACGGGAAGTTGAACCGTCTGCCTGCACAAAAGTATCAAATAATTTTGCTTGCGCTTCTTTGGCAATGCCGATGCCCTTATCCTTTACAGAAAAGGCAAGTTGAACCACTTCATCATTTTCACGGGCATGTGGAATCTGAATAGGTTTTGTAACAGTACCGTTCATACCCACTCGTAATTCAATAACGCCGCGATCTGTAAACTTAAACGCGTTGCCCACGAGGTTCAAAAGAATCTGCTTTAAGCGGAACGAATCACCACGCATGACAGGCGGTACGCCCTCATCCACAATCACCACCAAATCCATTTCTTTTACAGCAACTTTTTCGGTGAAGATAATTGAGAGTTCATCCAGCACATCACGCAGAATGAAATTTGTTTCTTCTATTTCCAGCTTCTTCGCTTCCAATTTAGAAAGATCAAGCACACCGTTAATCAGATGCAACAGGCTTTGCGATGATGCGGCAATAATCTCTGCATACTCACGCTGTTTATTGGTCAGTACGGTGGTCTGAAGCATGTTTGTCATGCCGAGGATAGCATTCATCGGCGTGCGCAGTTCATGGCTTACACTGGCGATAAATTCACTTTTTGCACTATTTGCCGTTTCAGCCTCTTTCGTGGCCTTCTCAAGCTCCAGCGTACGCTCAAGCACTTCTATCTCAAGATTACGACTTTCCGAATGCAGGAACATATCGTGCGCTTCAATATGATCAAGCATACTGTTGAATGAATCCGTAAGCTCTGCCAGCTCGCCCATTCCTTCACGTTTTGCACGCAATGAATACGTCTGCTCTTCCCGAACTCTACGGGCAGTCTCAGAAAGTTCGCGCAGCGGACGTAGCAACGTCTTAACAATGAGCAAAATGACCATGAGCACGACCATTGAACTTGCGACTATGTTTGCAAAAACAGAGGGGATAAAAAGATTAAGAAAATGTTGATGCGACGGGGTAAACGTCACAATTGAGACAAGCTTACCAACATGGGAGTCGGCATGGTAGATGGGCAATTCGATAATATACTCTGATGAATCAAGAGGCGGAACCACCTCATGGTCTTTATTCTTATAGCAACCACAGATAAGTGTGCCATCTGCGTCGTACAAAAAGAGCCCTGATGTGCTTTTATGCGAGAGCTCTTCATGAATAAACTTGTCTGCCCGCTCCAGTCGCCCTTCTTTTAAAGGAGTCGCTAAGTGAGTCGAGAGTATCTGCGCATGTTCTGTATGATTCTGAATAAAATTTTGTATACGCTGATCAATAGCAAACAAGTAGTACAACATATTAAAAACAATAAGAAATATTGCTGTTAAAAGAATGCTGACTGCAATAAAATTTTTGGTGTAGCTGTCTGGAAAAAACTGCAGCTTGATTATCCGCTTCAGCATTGCACTACCGCCTGGTCATGGAGCTTCTAAGCATATAGAAAAACAACGTTAACACTATTTTCAAAATAGCGTAGCCAGACTTTCTAAGCAATCTATAAATTAATCATTTCTAACGCTTGCGACCTTTTTTCTTCACCAGTGAAAAAAGAAGCTGAGCATCAGGACTACGTCCAACATACAAACATCCGACATAGCCCAAAGCCACCACGGGAATGCAAAGCAAACTGGCAATTCCGAACGGTACCGCCCACCAGCAAGCAATGCCTACAAATACACTCATCAAGACGTAGACAAAATTCCATCTGCTCGGTTGAGCCAGACAAACGCCCTCACGTTGCAACAGGACATACAACAAAATGCAGTTGACCCAACCACCACATGACACCGCAAGCGCAAGCCCTGCTCCGCCCCAAACCTGCATAAAAAGTGCACCTGACAACACAGTCACTATCAAATTACATCCACCCGCCAACAAGGGAATACGGCTGTTTTGCTTTGCGTAATACCCACTAAGCAAAGGACGCGTAATGGCAAAAGCCGGAAGTCCCAACGAAAATGCCTGTAGCATGGCAGAGGCCGCAGCAGCATCTAAGGCTGAAAACGCCCCGCGCTCAAAGAAAAATTGAAGAACAGGATGCGCAAGAACATACAACCCGACAGCAGCAGGAAGAGACAAGAATACCGTAAATTGCAGAGCAGAGGCCAACACCTCGCCATATTTTTGCCTGTCGTTAGAAACAGCAAGAGAAGATAACGTTGGAAGTACCGCAACGCCAATGGCTACACCAATTAAGCCCAAAGGAAACTGTACAAGCCTGTCCGCAAAATAGAGCTTAGCAATGGTGCCTTTTGCCTGAAACGAAGCAAGCATCGTCACCAACACAACACTGAGCTGAAACACCGCTCCGCTTAAAATTGTGGGCACGAGCGTTTTTCCCAGTGAACGGGCATGAACGTCTCGCAATGTCCAAGCGCCACGCCAAAATGCTTCACCCCGAAGAAACATGAGTTGTAAAAGAACCTGTAGCGCACCCCCGATGACCAGCGACACACACAGGGTTTCCGCAACGGGTAAGGAACAAATCCACGCGATGCTTGCGCCAAGAACGAGTGTACAATTCAGCACCAGCGGGGCAAGTGCAGGTGCATGAAAATGTTTACGGCTATGCAGCACGCCAGACAAAAACGCTACCAGACCGATGCACACAAGATACGGTAACGTCATAGTCAGCAGAGCATTCGCATGAGCAAAAACATCCGGAGACATGAACAACCCCGGCGCTAATACCGCTGCAAGCGTCTTGCTTCCATATTCTGCCAGCACCAACAATAATGAGAAAATGCCGACAGTCCACAAAAGACAAGTACGGATAAGTGATGCCGCCCTTGCTTCACCTTCCACCTCACGAACATGTGTCACCGTTGCCGTGACAGCGGAAGAGAGCGAACCTTCTGCAAATAGTTTTCTAAAGAGATTGGGAATACGGAACGCCACAATCAACGCATCCGCCAATGGCCCAGCACCAAGCAACGACGCGATCATAACATCGCGCAACAAGCCAACAATACGCGAAAGAAAACTACCCGCAGAAACGACTGCGGCAGCAAGAGAAATGCTCGTCCATGAGTTCGATTGAGATTCCATATGGCCCTATATGTTTGATGTAAAACTATTTGATATGATATAGTATTTGCTGAGATTATCTTCAAATTGTACGTTAGCCGCGATTCCTGTAACGTGCAGATATAGTATTCATATGATCTACAGCAATGGAACCTCATGCCTAACCAGTCTATATTTTTGAATTTACGCTATTTATCACCATTACTCATTCCTTTTTTCCTTTTTTTTGTCGGAGGAATAGTACTGGCTGTTCTTCAATCTTTAGGAATGGGATTACCGTTTCCCTATGAAGGCGGTCTACTCGACAGCTACAAAGCGTTGCTTACACCCTATATGCTGCGTTCGTTTCTTCTGTCCATAAAAGTCGGCGCACTGGCTGCGCTCTTTTCTGTGGCCATCGGTACCGTTCTGGCTGTCGGATTATGGCGAATGCCGTCTGTATTGCAGCAGGCGGGGGTTATCTACAAAATTCCCCTCATTCTGCCGCACCTTGCGGTAGGGTTTATCGTTTTCTTTTTCTGGGCAAAATCAGGGCTGGTTTCGTCTGCCATGTTCCATGCGGGAGTTACCGCCACACCGCAGGATTTTCCATCTATATTATTCGGGGGAGACGGTTGGGGCATGATCATCGCCTACACCTACAAGCAAATTCCATTTGCGTTGCTCATGGTCTATGCCTCACTCAAACGACTGGATATGCGTCTGCTGGAAACAGCTTACATGCTGGGAGCAGGACATTTCCGCACATTTCGCACGGTCACGTACCCACACATCTGCGGTGCTCTGCATTCAACATTTTGCATCCTTTTCCTTTTCGGATTCGGTGCATTTGAAATTCCGTTTTTACTCGGCGGCTCACAGCCTGCCATGCTCAGCATTGAAGCGTACAACATGTACTTTAGAAAAGAGCTGTACCATCGCCCGCAAGCCATGGCGATCCTCATCAGTATCTTTCTATTCTCCATTGTCTTTCTCACCTTCTATCTGCGATCAGTAGCAAAGACACGTCCGGAGGAAATACATGGCTAAAACCACCCTGCGCCACAAACTATTGTTCTTGTTTTTTATACTCTTTTTCGTCGGGCCCACCGCGGTGCTCGTCATATCCTTATTCGCCCCCGGCTGGACATGGCCGGATATTATTCCAACACAGTATTCCACCAAGGCGTTGCAATCGGTATGGCAGCATAGCAACCCTATCCTGCTGCACCTTGGCGTTTCAGTGTTGTACTCACTGGCGACGACATTCTGCACGCTTATACTCTGCCTTTTACCTGCTTACCATTTTGCGCGAGTTCGTTTTGCAGGTAAGAATGTGTTGCAAGGAATTTTGCTTACACCTGCGCTCGTTCCAGCCATGACGTTCTCTATGGGGATTCATCACGTATTCATCAAATTTTCTCTGGCAGATACCTTTACGGGGGTTGTGCTCATCTTGACTATTTTCAGCTACCCGTTCATGCTTCGCGCCCTTATTTCAGGCTTTGAGGCATACAACGAAGAATATGAACTCTGCGCAAAAAATCTCGGTGCGTCTTTATGGATGCAACTACGATATGTAACATTTCCACTCCTGCTCCCAAGCATTATCGCGGGTGGTTCTGTGGTCTTTTTAGTGGCCTTTTCAGATTACTATCTCGTATTCCTCATTGGCGGCGGCGTTGTGCCTTCCTTCACCGGCTACCTGTTCCCGTTTATCACAGGGGCAGATAGAGCCATGGCAAGCGCGCTCACGCTCATATTCCTGATTGTTCCGGTTGTACTGTTCGTTCTGGTAGAACTCTCCGTACGCCGCTTCTATCAACGGGCAGGACTGTACTAAAAAACACTCTCCGCCTTCAGCCTTCTATACGATACAGACATCATGCTAACCAAACATCCTTCACTTCTTCCGCAACTCTCGCTTTGCGCTGCCATGACGCTATGGGCGAGCTCTTTTGTTGCGATGAAGTTCGCCATTGTCGCATTTTCACCAATGCTTGTGGTCTCCTGCCGTATGGCTATTGCCTCACTTGTTCTACTGACTCAATGGCGCCGAATCGAAATCAAAAAAATCCCTCGCGAACACTGGAAGACTTTTGCTTTTTTGGTGCTCTGTGAGCCGTGCCTGCTTTTCATCTTTGAAGCACATGCACTGAAATACACCTCCGCATCACAAGCAGGGATGATCTGCTCCATTGTTCCTATTTTTGTGGCTGTGGGATCATATCTACTCTATCGAGAAAAACAGCCCAAAATAGTCTGGGCTGGATTTATTACAGCCATTGGCGGCGTGGCGCTTCTCTCCATGAAAAGCATTGCCACTGATTCGGCTCCAAACCCCCTTTTAGGGAACTTTTTTGAAATGATGGCCATGTTGTCAGCTACGGGATATATTTTGACTGCAAAGCGCCTTTGCGCCTCTTATTCGGCATTCACACTAACGGCACTACAAGCATGGATAGGAACGGTCTTCTTTTTCCCCATTCTCCTTCTTTCCGGAGAAACCATTCCCGTAAACGTGCAACCCGACGCTGTGTTGGCAATCCTGTATCTTGGAACCGCCGTAAGCTTCGGGGCATATCTCTTCTATAACTACGGACTGCGTCATGTTCCTGCGGCTCAAGCTTCAGCATACGGCAATCTTATACCGGTCATTGCCATCGGACTTGGTCACGTGATTCTTTCTGAATCTCTCACTCTCTTGCAGTACGCAGCCTGCATTCTTGTTCTTGCCGGAGTCTGGATGAGCCAGCGCCGAAGCAGTAGAGAAACAGTAGAAAATTCTTCAGTTGAAACACCGCTGATCCCCGTACTTGAAGAGCAATAAAAATCAGCTACTAATCTGATTTACAACACTGAAGAAAGTGACTACTGACATGGTGTCTAACTTATAGTAGTTCTTCAGACAGCTACTACTTCTCCTTTCCAGAGGCTGAGTCGGGTGAATAAAAAGCAGTACTCCATGAGGACTATCGCTCTACTATTCCCCTCTCCCGACTGCGACTAACTGTGCTTTGATCATCCGTCATTCGTCATCCATTGTTCGTTGTTCGTTGTTCGTTGTTCGTTGATCAGTAGCAGTTCCTTTCAGATTTTATTTTCAGGATTCCAAAACAATGCTTACTAAAGACCACCTTCTTCCTACCTTGTCACTTTTCAGTGCTATGGTTCTGTGGGCGAGTTCATTCATCGCAATGAAGATTGCTGTAACAGGCTTTTCGCCTATTGCTGTTGTATTTGGACGCATGATCATTGCATCCATACTCTTTCTTGTACTCTGGAGGAATTTTCGTGGTCTTAAAGTCCGACGAGAGGACTGGAAGCAGCTTATTTTCATGGCAGTATGTGAACCCGGCCTGTATTTTCTTTTCGAGGCATACGCGCTCAAATATACATCAGCCACACAGGCAGGAATGATTGTTGCGACACTCCCAGTGTTTGTAGCCATTGCCGCGTTCTTTGTTCTTAAAGAAAAACTGGCTCTGCGCGTATGGGCAGGATTTATTCTTGCGGCATTCGGCGTCATAATGCTCTCATGGGGAGCATCAGCAACAGAAAACGCACCGAACCCGATGCTTGGCAACACGCTTGAAACTCTCGCCATGGTATCTGCAACAGGCTACATGATTACGGCAAAAAACCTTTCCAACCGTTACTCACCGCTGTTTATTACGGCGCTGCAGGCATGGGTCGGAGCTATTTTCTTTCTGCCGCTGCTTATGTTCACCCCTGATGCCTTTCCGACAGAATACCCGCAGGACGCAACCATTGCCGTTCTCTATCTTGCAAGCGTTGTAACAATGGGCGCATACGGTATGTACAACTACGGATTAAGCAAAGTACCGGCAGGACAAGCCTCCGGATTTACCAACCTTATTCCTGTATTTACCATGCTCATGGGCTTTTTGTTTCTTGGAGATCGGCTCTCCACAGCACAGTTTGTGGCATCCGGTCTTGTTCTTGGCGGCGTAATTCTGACGCAAATCTCACCAGCTAAGAAGTTAAAAGTAACAACAAGCCAGTAACAAAATATTCAGACAGAACGACATACCGATTCTGGTTCTGTTGTACTAATCCGCACCCTGTTTCCCATGTAAAAGTCAGGCTGTCCGCGGATTACATCTTACAAAAAAAGTCGCTTGCTCATTGTTCAACAACAATATGCAGCGACATCTCACAGACAAAAGACCATAAAAAAAGGCTGCCCAAACGGGCAGCCTTTCTTATTTCTATAGCTAGGAGTCTTATCGACGGGAAGCAGGTTCAACGAACAATTTGTTGCCGCGAATCTGGTTGCCGTTCATTACGTTAAGAACTTCCTGTGCGTAGTCTTCTGGAACTTCAACGAAGGTGAAGCGATCGTAAATATCGATTGCACCAATCATTTTACCAGGAAGACCGGATTCACCAGCGATTGCACCTACGATGTCACGTGCGCCGATACGGCTTTTGCGACCAACGTTGATGAACAGACGTACCATGCCTGCCTGTGCGCCAGTGTCGCCGAAGGATTTTTTCTCTTCCGGCATTGCGTCACCGAGTTCACGATGCATGAGAATTTTAAGCAGCGCTGCTGCCATCTCAGTAGTAGTGAGGTCGCCATCAAATTCGTTCTGAATGAAGTCATTAACGATTGTGAGGTAACGATCAAGTTCGTGCTTGTTGATGTTGTCGCGAATTTCGTCAAGCAGTTTGCTTGATTTCGCATTTTCAACGTCAGCAATGGTAGGAACCTGGTGCTGTACGATACGTGCTTTAGTGTAGCGTTTGATATCGCGAAGCTTCCAGAACTCTTTACCGGAAACAAAAGTAAACGCACGACCCATACGACCTGCACGACCTGTACGGCCGATACGGTGAACGTAGTATTCTACATCGTTAGGGATATCGTAGTTAACTACTGCTTCAACGTCGTCTACGTCGATACCACGAGCTGCTACGTCGGTTGCAACGAGCACTTCGATGTTACCTTTACGGAAACGGTTCATAACCCGGTCACGCTGAGTCTGGTTCAAGTTACCGTGCAGACCGTCTGCCTGATAACCATGACCCTGCAGGTTCGCAGTAAGTTCGTCTACGCCACGTTTTGTGGAGCAGAATACGATTGTGAGCTTAGGGTTGTATACGTCGAGTACACGACAAAGGGCATCCATTTTCTGGAAAGGACGAACTTCGTAGTAGATCTGCTCAATGTTAGGAACAGTGAGAACTTTCTGAGTAACTTTAAGGAACTCAGGATCTGTAAGAAAACGTTTAGCAAGAGAAAGAATCTCGTCACGCATGGTAGCGGAGAAGAATACAGTCTGGCTTTTTTCCGGAACCTGTTCAAGGATGAACTCGATGTCATCACGGAAGCCCATATCGAGCATTTCATCCGCTTCATCAAGAACAGCCATGCTGATTTCCTGAAGGGAAATAGTACCACGTTTCATGTGGTCCATTACACGACCAGGAGTACCTACGATAACCTGAACACCACGACGCAGAGCTTTAATCTGACGATCAATTGGCTGGCCACCGTAAATAGGAAGTACAAACACGCCACGTTTACGCTTAGCGAGTTCAGTAATCTCTGTAGCAACCTGAATAGCAAGTTCACGAGTAGGGCAAAGAATGATTGCCTGTGGAGATTTTTGACGCACGTCGACTTTTTCCAAAGCTGGAATACCGAACGCTGCGGTTTTACCCGTACCTGTCTGAGCCTGACCAATTACGTCCTTACCTTCAAGAAGAGGCGGGATGGCCAAAGCCTGAATTGGAGATGCTTCTTCAAATCCCATGTCTTCAACTGCTTTCAATAACTCCGGAGACAACGGGAGATCAGAAAAAATACATCTTTCCATAATAAAATTCCTTATGCACTAACTGGCATCTTGTGACTGCGCTGCAGAAGAAGCGTACTCTCTGACGCACCTGTTCAGAGTATCTACTTTCTTGCCGGAGGGCTGTCTTTTTATGTTACATTCTATCTTAGAAGCTGTGCTCCGATCCGGAACAAAGGCGCTGGCAATCAGGGAAACTGGGCGTCTGGAGCGTGTATATTTTGCTCCTTTACCCGAGTTATGTTCGCCAAGGCGTCTGTCCATATCGGTTGTTATGCCGCAGTAGAGCGAACCGTCTGCACATCGCACAAGATAGACTACCCAACTTGTTTTTTTCGACATCGTTTTGTCTTGCCCGATACCAGTCCATGCAATTCACTGACTTCTGCTAACATTTACAGTCAGCAGCAGTTGTGTTTTCAAGCTTCAAAGTATCACCCGGTTTTAAATCGTATAGGCGACAATCCGGAGCATAATTCTTTAACTGGTAAGCAAAATCTTTTGTGTTCTGTTCAAGGACGGGGAAGGTGCCCCAATGCATCGGCATCACGCTTTTGCATTTAAGCAGACTGCATGCGAGCGCCGCCTGTTTTGCATCCATAGTAAACACGCCACCTATCGGCAGCAGGGCGAGATCGATGTCATACAATCGCCCCCATAATTCCATTCCTGAGAAAATTCCTGTGTCACCGGCATGATATACGGTGTACCCGTCGTCCAGTCGGAAAATATACCCGACAGGAGCACCGGATTCTGTGGAATGGTAGGCTTGTGTCATGGTCACACTCACACCTTCCACCACAATGGTACCACCAATATTAAAACCGATGCCATTAATAACCTGTTCCTGCGGAATGCCTGCCGCTACTAACTTATCAGCTGTACCGACAATCGCACCAAGCTTAGCACCTGTGGATTTACAAATTTCAACTGTTGAACCGGTATGGTCGTCGTGATCGTGGGTCACAAATACAGCATCCGGTTTCGATGCATTCTGCCATGTGCTGGCGGCAGAAGGATTTCCTTCAAAAAACGGATCAATTAATATTGTCGCTGAAGGAGTTTTCAGTTGAAAATTCGCGTGTCCATTCCATTGCAATTCCTGCATGTGCTTTCCTCCGGCTAAAGTTGAAGCGGCTAAATGCCGTTCCAGCGTTTAACTAAAGCATGCTCGATGCCTAAATGATCAAGCATTCTACCTACCAGATGAGTACAAATATCTTCTATCGTCTCAGGCTTTGAATAAAAGCCCGGAGTAGGTGGCATAATAAGCGCACCTGCTTCATCGGCCGCGAGCATGTTCTGCAAGTGTATACGATTCAGCGGTGTCTCGCGAGGAACAAGAATAAGCTTTCTACGTTCTTTCAAAGTTACATCAGCAGCTCTATGTATAAGGTTAGAACCGATACCGTTGGCGATTGCGCCAAGAGAGGCCATAGAGCACGGACAAATAATCATACCGTCGTGCAACCAGGAGCCACTTGCCGGTGCTGCCCCGAATTCATGTTGTGAGTAAACAGAGTGCGCATAGGAGGTAAGATGATCGAGAGTAAGCCCTGACTCAAGCTCGAGGACTGTCTTAGCTGCATCAGATACAATAAGATGTACTTCAGCCTGAGAAGTGGCGGCGAGTTCTTTGAGCAGCGTAACTGACAGTGGCATGCCACTGGCGCCTGTCACGGCTACAACAATCTTTTTCATGACTCTCACTTACTATCGGAGCATCTCTGTTCCGGTGTAACATTAAAAAAACGCAGACAAGACAAACTAACAGCAAAGACCATTTGCTTTGCATTATTGTCTTGCAAGCGGCTTTACCAAACTAATTATACGAGTGCTAGAGAAATAATCTTTAAAAAGGTTTTTTCTCACGTTTTATACAATTTTGTTAAATTTCATTTCTTTTTTTGTTATTTGTTGTAACAAGTTCAAAATATTTGTAGCTCGAACAGTCTTAAATAACAAATATGTGACTTTCTGCTTTTTCATGATGCAATTCGAGACAAATCGAGACACAATGGAGTGCCTGCAAACAGACCTCTCACGGCACAAAAGCCTCATGTCCCGCTGACATTCTCGTTTACGTACTTTACATCATTTTATGCTGACAGGGCATGGCAACACGTTATATAACTTGACATCATAGACTCTCAAGTCTACTTAATCGCCCACGGGCTATTAGCTCAGCTGGATAGAGCGCTGCCCTCCGGAGGCAGAGGCCACAGGTTCGACTCCTGTATAGCCCACCACTTTGTGAGACATCACAAAGAAAAGTCCCCTTGCAATTTTGTAAGGGGATTTTTTATTATCTATGCCCTGCTGCACAGTTCTGTGCACAATTCTTTCTCTACAACTACGCGAGTGTAACAGATGTTACATTTACATCAAGCTTTCATTTCATCCTGTCCATATTTTTTTCCCACAGCCACTCAGTTCTCTACGAGAAACCTTTGTCCTCAAGGGTACGTTGCGTTCTCAACAGTGCTCTCACCTGAAATGAGTGATCATTAAAAACATCAGCATAACACACCAATTAAGCACAGCATTTCCATATCACTCGCTGGCATCCTACTCAAACCTTTCGGAAAAACAAATTTCTTACGATTGGAAGCATCAGTCCCAAAAGTCATAAATCTTTTTTGAATGTAACAAAATTTCATATTTCAGACCAGTTAGTAGTACAAGCTTTCGAGCCTTGAAAAAAATTGGCAATCTCTCCAAACAGTGCAAGCTAGGTCAAAGCAAATTACATCAAAACCACAAAAAGAAGGCCGTGACATAATGTCACGACCCTTTTTCATGTGTACTGCATTAAACAAAACAGCCTGTCAGCGATGCGTACTGTCATATCGCCGTACAGTGCGCTGGAGTACGGGCGTCCCTTCCCGTTGCTTTCGGCTGCTCCGATTTATTGTTGTACTAAAGTATGCAACTGAGAATAGGATTCCTCGATAGTACAAGGATCTTCTACCCGTTGCTGCAAAAATTCGTTTACTTTCGGCACCATTGCGATGGCTTTATCCACCACTGGGTTTGATCCGTGGGAATATGCACCGATGTTTACCATATCTTCCACTTTCTTATAGGCAGCCAGCAACTTGGTTACAGACTGTCCTTCCTCGATAACGTCACGGGTACAAATATCACCACGAAGACGAGAGACAGAACGTAAAACGTCGATTGCTGGATAATGTCCGTTATCCGCAAGATCACGCGTTAAAACGATATGTCCGTCGAGGATTGAACGAACTGCATCAGCGATTGGCTCGTTGAAATCATCACCATCAACAAGAACGGTATAGATTCCGGTGATACTGCCTTTATCGCTGTTGCCTGCGCGTTCCAAAAGTTTTGGAAGCTGAGTAAATACTGTTGGGGTGTAACCCTTGGTTGTTGGCGGTTCACCCGTTGCAAGACCAACTTCACGAGCTGCCATTGCGAATCGGGTTACTGAGTCCATCATGAGCAGAACGTTTTTGCCCTGATCACGATAAAATTCTGCCACTGCGGTTGCAGCATAAGCGGCACGCATACGTACAAGCGGTGATTGGTCGGATGTTGCCACGAGAAGTACTGAGCGCTTCATCCCTTCAGGACCTAAATCCTTTTCCATGAATTCCAGAACCTCACGCCCACGTTCGCCAATCAGCGCAATGACGTTAATATCAGCTTCAGTGTATCGAGCCATCATACCCATAAGAGTAGATTTACCAACACCGGAACCCGCCATAATACCAACACGCTGTCCTTTGCCCAATGTGATGAGACTGTTGATGGAGCGTACTCCAACGTCCAGCGGCTCTACAATGCGCGCACGGGAAAGCGGGTTAGGTGGTGATGCATACAACGGCTTGTAGCCTTCTGCTGTGTGCATCGGCATTTCTGATCCAAGCTCATTGCCAAACGCATCAAACGCTTTGCCGAGCATGTCATTGCCCACAGGAAAAGTCGGCGGCAGGCTTGAATTTCGGATAAGTGACCCCGGCTTAATGCCGCGCATATCACCGTACGGCATGAACAGAATGTTGCCGTCACGAAAACCTACGACCTCTGCCGGAATCTGCTCTGCGCCGTCTTCAGGAATAAGCTGGCATACGGACCCTAAAGGAGCTTTGATTCCGCACCCTTCTACAATGAGACCGACAACTTTGTTCACCTTACCAAAAGACTGGTTCGGCTCTAAGTTTGTCAGCAACTCAAGGGCACCACGCGGGTCGATCATATCTGATCCTCTGGAATCACAAGCTGATCTAAAATTTCGTCTACGGCCTGTTTGCGACTGACGATGGTGTTGTCCACCATGCCATCACGACTTTCCACAAGAATACCACCGGCAACAATTGTAGGATCAGATTTTACGTTCCATGCTTCCAGACCGCTATAGTGGTTCTGAGCATTTTGAACAATGCCGGTAATCATCTCTTCGTCATCTGGATGCACGGTAATAACTAGCTGTCTGCGCTCGTCCAGAACCTGTACAGCTTCTGCAAAAAGCTTTTCCAAAGATGCCTGTCGGTTTTCTGACATCTCTACTGCGCAAGTACGTTCAACAGCAGAGCGGACAATAGTTACGAGCTCGCTGCGCCAATTATTAAAAATGTTGGAGCACTGTCCCTGAATGGCACCGAGAACACCGGATACAGAATCCGCATGCTGCTGCTGTAATGCTGCAAGCTCTTCCTGAGCCTGCTGGCAACCTTGCTCGTAGCCTTCCTGATGTGCTTTTTCTTTAATCCAAGCTGCTTCTTCACGCGCTTTAGCAAGAATGCTTGAAGCACGTTCGGCTGCACGCTCACGAACCCGCTGCATGTAGGCAGCTTCTGTGGCGTCATCCCACTGCTGGGAACGTGAACCTTCCACGCCTTCCAGAGTGTGCTCGTTAGAAGCACCGGGACCGGTGAAAATGGTACCCCACGCAGCCACACCTTTCGGTGCAGCTGTGTCGGATAAAATATTGCCGGAGATAATGTTAGATGAAGACATCGTTGCCTCCGCGTCCGATGGCTATGCGTCCTTCCATTTCGAGGCGGCGTACAATCTTTACAATTGTCTGCTGTGAACCCTCTACGTCGGAAAGCTTTGTAGGTCCCATGATCTCCAAATCTTCCCGTATCATGGTTGCCGCACGCTCGGACATGTTGCTGAAGAATACGTCCTGCATATCGTCGGAAGCACCTTTGAGTGCCATAGTCATATCCTCGTTGGATACTTCTTTCAGCAGCTCGCGAATACCACGACCGTCCAGTGTTGCCACGTCTTCGAATACGAACATGAGGTTTCGAATGTCTTCTGCCATCTGTACAGATTCTTCTTCGATCTCTGCGAGTACTTCTTCTTCGGTAGCACGGTCCACTGCGTTGAGGATTTCCGCAACAGCAGCAACGCCGCCCACTTTCTTGCCTTCCTTGCCACCCATTGCAATGAGCTGGCTCTGCAACACTTTGTCTACTGCCATAAGCATATCTTCCGGTACTGCTTCAAGACGGGCAAGACGCATAAGCACCTCTGGTCTGATTCCGGCAGGGAGCATCTGAATAAGCTCTGCTGCCTGATCTGAATGCAGGTGACCAAGAATAAGTGCCAGTGTCTGCGGGTGTTCGTTACGCAGGATCTGAGCAAGAATACGAGGACTTACGTTTTCAAGTTCACGGAACGGTGCCGGACCGTTATCCAGCTCCAGTGTATCCATAATGTACTTGGCGGTTTCGCTATCAAGGTTTTTCAGGAGCATACGACGGGTGGCTTCTTCGCCACCGGAAATCATCTCTTTGCCCGCGATCATTGAATGGTGAAACTCACGTAAAATGTCTTCGACATCTTCTTTAGGAACTGTGTCCAGTTCCATCATAGCTTTTGAAATTTGAGCAATGTCTGCACGGTCGAGACGTTTAAATGTCTCGGCGGTGAACTTGTCTCCCATCGCCAGGAGTAATACGGCGGTTTTTTCCGCGCCTTTAAGCTGAGTGGCCAACTTTCTGCCCTCCGGTATCTTTAAGCCAAGACTTCAAGATGCCTACAGCCTGTTCCATGTTCTGTTCGGAAATCTGTAATGCATGCGCCTTAATGTCTTCAATCTTCTTCAGTGCATCCAATGCATCAATCTCTTCTTCACCTTCAATAAGCGCTATGCGCTCTTCGCCCATTGGAAGTCCTTCAAGACCTTCCATCACCTCGCCTGCTTCAACCTTAGGTCGAATAAGTGCGAGAATAACTGGACGAACAATAAGAAGGAGGAAGAGAAAAACGAGTACTGCGTTAAGAATCGGCTTACCCATGCGCATTGCATAGTCCCCGATTACTTCTGCAAGACTGCGTTCGCGTTCTACATTCAGTTCACCGAAAGCGATACAGGAAACTTCAATGGCGTCACCACGAGCTGTCTCAAAACCTACCGCGTTGGAAACCAACTCTCTGATGCGAGTCATTTCTTCTTCAGTACGCGGTGTAAATACCATCTCACCAGTTTCTGCATTTGCTGCGTACATACCGTCAACTACAACCGCAATACTGAGTCGATCCACCTGCCCCACAGGGGTTACGATGTTCTGCTCTTCTTTGTTGATTTCGTAGTTGAGGGTAGATGTTTCACGAGTAGAATCCTGCTGGCTTATGCTGCCGCCGATACCATCACCCCTGAAGTTTGCATCAGGAGTTCCCGCTTCAAGGTTAGCACTACCGCGAGTTGTTTCTTCGCTTTTCTGCTCGGAACGAATAACGGCACTGTCTGGATCGTACAACTCTTTACGGATAGTACGCTGATTGAAATCAAGGTCTGCGTTAACTTTCGCAATAACCTTGCCTGCGCCAATGATAGGATACAAGAGTTCCTGAATGCGCATTTCCAGATTTCGCTGGATGGTCTGTTTATGGTCGAACTGTGTTGATGTCATACCCTCGATGGAAGTTTCATCTTCAGGGTGATACAGCACAGTACCCTTTGTATCCGCGATGGATACGCGACCTTTTTCCAAACCTTCAACAGACATGGTCATGAGGTTAACGACTGCCGTAACATCTTTATTGGACATTTTTTGTCCCTCTGCGAGGGTCAAAACAACAGAAGCAGATGGTGGCAGCTCTTCCTCAATGAACAAGCTTTTCTGAGGGATTACCAGATGCACACGGGCTGATTCTACCGCAGGGAATTCCGTAATGGTACGGCTCAGTTCACCCTGAAGTGCGCGCTGGTAGTTAATTTTCTGTACAAATTCTGTCTGCCCGACTTTTACTTCATCAAAGACTTCGAAGCCAATGCCCTGCCCAGTTAAACCACCTTCACCGGCGATCTTAATACGCATGTCGTATACTTTATCTGCTGACACAAGAATGGTGGAGCCGTTGTTTTCCAGACTGTAAGGAACTTTTTCAGCCTGCAAAACTTTAACGATTCTATTCGCATCCTCAAGAGCAAGATTAGAGTATAGCAACTGCATGTCCGGCTTATTCAGCCAGAACAACAACGCGAAAAACACGCCGAGTACAGTAAGCGCAAGACCACCGATAAATACCCGTTGCGAGAGGGTAATACTCGACCAGAAATTTTTTGTGCGATCGACAGCATCGTTTAACATGGGGGACATTATTTACTCCGAAAAATACAGTTAATAAAAGGCGATATAACAGTAAGAATTAGAACTGCATTTTGCTGATTTCGTTGTAAGCATTAAGAACCTTGTTACGTACGGCGGACGTAAGGTTCATAGCTACACTTGCTTTTTGCAACGTAATCATAAGTTCGTGTACGTTTTGCTGCTCACCTGAAGCAAAAGATTCGACCATAACAGATTTTTCCTGCTGCATGTCGTTTACTTTTTTCACAGATGCTTCAACCGTATCTATAAAAGAGGTGGTTGTTTTTTCTTCAGATGCAGTGGACTGCTGCACCTTTTTATTACCAGCTGCAAAACTGTTTAAGGCTTCTGAGTACGCCTTCATTCCTATATTCTGAATAGACATGGATTACTCCCTAACATTGCCCGCCTAACCGCGGCCAAGCTCCAATGCTTTGTTGTACATAGTTTTTACGGCATCCATTGAGGAAATGTTTGCCTCGTAACTGCGCTGTACAGTCATGAGATTAGCCATCTCTTCCACTACGTTGATATCCGGATAAAAAACATATCCTTCTTCATTTGCATCAGGATGCCCAGGTTCATAAACCTGTTTAAGCGGGCGTGAATCCTGTGCGACCTGACTGACTCGTACCCCGCGTAAGTCTCTATCCATTGCAGACTGCATCTGCTTGCTGAACGGATGGTCAACTTCAGTTGCCTGCAACACAACGGTTTTACGTCGGTACGGACCGCCTTCAGGAGTGCGAGTGGTTTTTGCGTTTGCAAGGTTCATTGAAATAACGTTCATGCTTGTACGCTCTGTACTGAGCGCAGAAGCTCCGATATCGAGTGCTGTCATGAAATCCATTATTTAGCTCCGCTTGCGATGATGCTTTTCATACCTTCAAAGTTGCTTTTAACTACTGTTGCCAGTGTGTTGTAGCGCATGGTATTTTTAGCCATCACAGCCATTTCTTTATCCATATCAACACGGTCTTCACCGTGAACAACGCGCAGTGGCATTGCTTTTTCCCATTCCGGTCCGAAATTCTTCGGATCAAAGGAAGCAGGAACATGCTTGCCTGAAGTGCGTGTCATCTTTCCACGACCATCAATGTTCAGCGCTTTCTGTAAATCTTCCTCAAAATTAACCCTGCGAGCGAGATACCCCGGAGTTTTGAGGTTTGCCATGTTACTCATGACAACATTCTGACGCTGTAACTGCATGTCCATAACCTTTGCACTAAGCAACGTATGGGTTTCAAATAAACCTTTCATGCAGGATCCTCCTTTTCACTAATTTCCCGCTAGTTCCCTTGTTCAGGGAGCCAACAGTACTGAATACAAAGCAAAAGGCGTTCCACACTTGCAAATAATTAGTTTTATTATATCTTTTATAAATTTGTCATTTTTATTCTGCAAAAAAAGAAACGGAGTGACAGAGAATTGTCACTCCTAAGAATGAAAAGGCATATAGATTTTGGCATGGTAGTTGCTGAATATCCTGCAGAAACACAAAAGCTGAACTATTTTTCCTACACGCCTAATCGTATGAATTTGTGGGGATGTAGCTAAACTCAATAAGGATACCCGTATGAGCGACTACCAGACATTAAAAGTACTTGGCGAATACCATCTCGCGTTAGGCGACACTCTTAAAGCTATTGAATGTTTTGAAGGTGCTATGGAGCTTAATAACGAATCTTCTGAGCCGCTTCTTGGCCTTGCCGCAGTCAGCATCTTTGCTGGTGACTACGACGGCGCGTTATCACTCTATATGAAAGCTGCCGCTATGGAAAAAAGTGCCCGCGCACATGCCGGTATCGGTCTTGTTCTTGCGGAACAGGGTAAGCACGATGAAAGTTTTACCCATTTCCTTACAGCTCTCTCCATTAATCCAGTAGATAAGGTAGCTCTTAACTGCCTTCTTCAGCAGGGTTACAGCACCGAGCGCGTTGAAGAAATTCTTCCTGCTTTTGCACGCGCTTTGGAAGAAGACGAAACTGACACAGCAGTGCGTTTCTCTTATGCAACTTGTCTTTTTTCAACAAACCGTAAAGACGAGTCTATTGCAGAATTCAACGAAATTTTACGCCTTGATCCTGAACATAAGGCTACAAAAGAAGTACTCACGCACATCGCTGCGTAGCTCCCCTCCTCCACAAAGTTGTAAGGCACCCTGTGCTGAGTTTAGACTCAGAACAGGGTGCCTTATTTTTTAATCGGTTTCCTCGTTATACATTTCTGTGTAAGTAGATTAAAGAATATTACACATCACACTTGTTCTTTTTTATTCCGTGTACTAGCGTAATTTAATATAACATTTGTATGTTTTATTAGTCTGTTAGACGGGATTAATCCTGCTCAATCTAAATACAACAGGGAGTTAGATATGGCAGGAGCTACGGTTCCAACAAGTACCGAGGCAGAGCACGTAGACAACACGCAGCGCACCCGCCCCATCTTCTACGCCAATGACTCCGCCCGCGACATGGTCCTTCATTCACCGCTGTGGGAATTCTGGTATTCCGCTGATGGAGCACTGGAAGTCGTTTCCAACGCCTGCGAAATATGCTGTGGATACGAAGCAAAGCACTTTTACCGTAACTCTCGATTCATGGAAGCCATCCTCATTGAAGAACACCTTCCCCTATGGCATGGCCTATGGCGCAAGATGGATGAGGGGGAAAACTACGCATGTGCAGAATTCCAAATCCGCTTGCCGGACAGCAAAAAACGCTGGATGAAATTTGAAGCAAGCCGCGCATCAGACATCGATGGTTGCGATTGCGGTATTCGAGCTTTTTGTCACGACATCACAGCACATCGTAGTGTTGTACAACAACTCACCCACTTCACATGGCATGACAGCCTTACAAAACTCCCTAACCGTTGTAAGTGCATAGAAAAAATAAAAAAAGCCATTACTCGTGCCAAAGCTGCAAATCTTTGGAACTTTTCCGTCATCTATATAGACATCGACCGTTTCAAGAACATTAACGATTCCCTTGGTCATGCCGCCGGTGACGCTATTCTCTGCAAACTTGCAGACCGTCTCCGCTCTTCTACATACGGCTTTGAATCTGTCTTCAGAATTGGCGGTGATGAGTTTGTACTGATCTACGAAGACACCACTGATCATCAATCCGTACACCGCTCCATCGAAACTCTCATCAAGCGTATTAAACGCCCCATCCTATGGAACGGTAAACAGATTCATATGTCTGCCAGTTTTGGGGTCATGCACGGTGATTCAGAAGTAGACACAGCAGAACGTTATCTACAAAACGCACATGTAGCGCTCAACCACGGACGTTCCAACGGAACAGATGGAGTTGCTGTCTACGACTCACAAATTTTCTCCAATGCACTCAAGCTAATCAGCATGGAACTTGATCTCCACAATGCTCTTATTAATGACGAGTTCTTTCTCGTATACCAGCCTGTTGTAGATACCGTAACGCGTGCCATGACAGGCTTTGAAGCACTTGTTCGCTGGAAAAACAGTCAGGGCAACATCATTTCCCCGACAAAATTTATTCCGTTGGCAGAAGAAACAGGGCTGATCCTGCAACTTGGCGAATGGGTACTGCATGAAGCATGTTCAACACTTGCAGGATGGCGCAAGAGCAATCCACTTTTCAAGAATTTGAAAGTGAACGTTAACCTCTCTGCACGCCAACTTTCCGACTTAGAGCTAACAGACACTGTTTCCAATATTCTTGAAAAAACCAATCTACCACCAGACTGTCTTCGTCTGGAGGTAACCGAAACCATGCTTATGGAAAATCCAGACTATGCAGATATTACCCTGCGCAGGTTACGAGCATTAGGCGTGGGATTATGTATTGATGATTTCGGAACCGGCTACTCTTCACTTATGTACCTGCAACAATTTCCTATCAGCAATTTAAAAATCGACAGAAGCTTTGTTGCAGACATGGAAAAAAATCCCGCAAACTATGAAATAGTAAAAGCAGTAATTGCTCTTGCACACGCATTAGGCTTAACCGTTGTAGCTGAAGGGGTAGAAGAAGAGGAACAGCGAATAATGCTGCTAGAGGCAGGATGTGATTTTTCTCAAGGGTATTTATTCTCGCGCCCAATACCTCCGCAGGAGCTTCCAATCCTTCTCAATTCCATGCAAGCCCCCCAGAAATGCCTTCCGCAGGCAGGTTAACGCCTTTCTTCATAGCTACTTGTAACGTGAAAAGAATTCGACAGAGGACGGTTACGATAGTACCCTGCTGGGATGTCAACAACTCGCTCTACTAAAGAATCCTTCCTCACCGGCGCAAGCACCATCATTCCAGTAATGCCGGGCATTGTTCCCTTTGGCATGCTTACTGGAGTAGTTACAATTGCCGCCGGAATTTCTCCGCTCAAAGCCATTTTCATGACAATTTTCATGTTCGCCGGAGCCGCACAGGTGTCCGTTGCCCAGCTTATGACAGAGAACAGTTCAGCCATCATTATCGTGGCTACAGCTATCATGATCAATCTACGCTTTGTCATGTACAGTGCGTCAATTACGCCGCACCTCGGTCCGTTAAGCCCTTGGCAGCGACTATATCTCTCGTACACGTTATCTGATCAAGCGTACGCGGTTTCCATTGTGGAATTCACACAAAAGAGCAGCAAGCATCAAAAGCTCCCCTTCTTCGCCGGTGCGTGTACGTCTCTCTACGTAACGTGGATGATTTCGACAATAAGCGGCATTTTTTTCGGCTCGCTTATCCCTCCGGAATGGTCTTTTGATTTCGCAGTACCACTCACATTTCTAGCGCTGCTCGTGCCTAACATTGTTGACCGTCCGTCCGCCCTTGCCGCAGTTGTCGCGGCGATTGTTGCTATCCTTACGGTTTCGCTTCCGTACAATATGGGGCTCATGATCGGAGCATTCTCCGGTATCTTTACCGGATATTTTGTCAGCAAAAGAAAAGGGGCATGTCATGAGTAATAGCACGTTCTGGATTGTTATTTCCGTCATCGGTATCGCCACTATAATTATGCGCGGTTCTTTTATCCTCACGGCTGATCGATTCAAGCTTAGTGACAAGTTTACAGATATTCTCAAGTTCATTCCAGCGTCAGTGCTTGCGGCACTTGTCGCACCAGCAATTTTCTACCATGAAGGCATGGTAGACGCTTTACAGGGTAAGGAACGCCTGCTGGCCGGAATCATTGCCTTACTCGTTGCATATAAAACACGAAATATTTTTTTCACCATTCTTACCGGAATGGGAACATTGTATTTGATGCAATACTTGTTCTAGCAGCCTGCCCGGGGGCTCTAAAAAACTTTTACGCACAATTGCATCTTTAGATTGCGCAAAAACAAAAAAGCCTCCAAGCTAAAACTGTAAAACATTGCCGCTCTTCGTAACGACAAAAAAATTGGAGCCAACCTCGCTCCCACGGCAAACTGAGTTCTTCTTTTAACATCGAACTCTTTTACCAAATATAACCACTGGAGGCCTCTTGGAACTTGCACTTGCACTTGCATTTATTCTTTCAGCATCATTATTGATAGCTAAGCTCGCCAGCAAAAAAAGCCCACAACTAGTACGAATCAATAAAAAGTAAAAAAATCCCCTGTTACGCATCTTCGTAACAGGGGATTTTTGTATTCTTAACCGCACATTATCTACAGTTATTCAATGCCTCGGCAGCAATGCGCATGTGCTGTTTTTCTGACTGACAAAGTGAGAGAAAATGCTTTTCCATCACAGAGTCTTTATACAAGTGTGCCATGTTCCGATACAAATCATATGCAGAAAATTCAATGGCCATAGCCATTTCAACAACATTTTGACATTCAGTACCTTCCTGCATCAGCTTTTCTGCAAGCTCATCGAAGTCAAGTCCGCCTTCAAGGATATCTCCCGGAAGAGCGGCATATACAGATTCAAAGGAAGGCGGGTTGTCCTGAGACTTTTCCCAAAATTTGTAAATCATATGAGCATGTGCTTCTTCGGCTTTAACAAGCGTTTCCATTACTGGAGTAAAAGGAGCATTCGGGAACTGTTCCAAAACAAGTTCATAGAATTTATGCGCACCTTTTTCCAAGTTCATTGCCTGATATAACAAATCCGCATCAGAGCCTTCCATATCAAAAACTTTCAAGTTAGGCATATCCTCGATGTAATGCCCGTCCCACTCAAGATAGCCCCCGAGCATATTGTAAACTTTTCCTTCAAACTCTGGGTGTGTTCCAATAAAAACAGACGCAGCAACCGAACGTTTGCCTGACAAGCAGTAAACAATGGTGTCTTTAGTTGGAGAAAGTTCTGAAATACGTTCTTCAATTTCACCAACCGGAATCAGAATTGCTCCGGCGATATGGTCTTCCTCGTATTCATCAAGAAAACGAACATCCACCAACTGGTATTTTTCCTCTCTGGTGTTACCCATAAAGCCTCTTACCTCGTCGACGGTAAGATCTTGGTATTCTTTTTCCATTTCCGGTCCTTCTTCTGCCCACTAGGGAGTAATTATATTCACAAACCTGCCTGAAATCTTGGCTAAGAGCAGGCACACTAGCCCATTCACACGATAACAAGCTAGTATCAATCACAAAAAAACAACTAACAATCTGAAAAGAATAAGTTTAATCTTGCAAAGAATGTCGCAACGCGATAATCACAAGATAGACTATTTAATAGTAATAGTAATTAAATCTATTAATAACTTTTTTCTTAGAATTTTTAGTATCTCATTTCAAGTGGAAATAGATAAGGGGTCAAAAAATGAACGATATCAAACTTGCAAAAGGTATTTACTGGGTCGGCGCTGTTGATCGGGACATCCCACCTTCAAGCGGCTATGCAGGTACAAGTTACAACGCATATTTGATCATTGATGATAAAGTGACTCTGGTTGATGGAGTAAAAAAATCTCACCGTGACCAGTTCTGGGCTCGCATACGCAACATTATCGATCCTGCAAAAATCGACTACATGATTGTGAACCATGTTGAACCGGACCACTCCAGCAACTTTCCTGAGATCATCAGCACAATTAAGCCTGAGAAAATTTTCTGTTCTGCCCCAGGGAAAGAAGCTATTATTGCCCATTTCCATGATGCAAGCTGGCCGTTCGAAGTAGTGAAAAGCGGAAACGAGATTTCACTGGGCGAAAGAACTGTTCAGTTCATTATGACTCGCATGCTTCACTGGCCGGACTCAATGTTCTCCTACCTCAAAGAAGACGGTATTCTGTTCTCTAACGATGCCTTTGGTCAACACATTGCGTCAGATGACCGTTTTGATGACGAGGTAGACATTGCAGAACCGCTTAAGGGTGCACAATTCTTCTATGCAAACAACCTCAACCTTCTTTCACCGCTTATCAAAAAGACATTACGTGCTTTGGATACGATGGATTTAGATCTGCGTATGATCGCTCCGGATCATGGATACATCTGGCGTAGCCATCCTGACAAGATTCTTGAAGCATACGCAAAGTGGAGTTGTCAGAAGCATTCTAAAAAAGCGCTTGTTGTGTATGACACTAAGTGGAAGTCCACTGAAATCATGGCACATGCCATTGCACAGGGAATCGAAGAGAAAAATGTTCCTATTCAGCTTTGCAATTTAAAAACATGGCATCGCGGTGCAATTATGGAAGAGTTCCTTACTGCCAGCACCATAGTCATGGGAAGCCCGACCATCAACAACGGGGTAATCCCAAGCATGGCAGCATTTCTGCACTACATAACAGGTCTCAAGCCTAAGAATAAAATTGGTGCATCTTTTGGCTCCTATGGTTGGGGTGGCGAGGGTGTACGTCAGATCAACAGTACGCTTGATGATCTGAAGATTACACGAGTAGACGACGGATTGCGCATCAAATTTGTACCAGACGAAGCACAGCTTAAAGACTGTATTGAATATGGACACAAAATTGCGGAAGCAACATTAGCGTTCAATCCAGGTTGTGCAAAAGATTAAGTTCAGTACACACTAGATATAATAAATTGTAGCCGGTTATCTCAGGATAACCGGCTTTTTTTATTTTCTACACATAGTGCATACAATGATCCACGTTGAGAATTTATGCTCTGTATAATCAGAGTGTAAAGTTCATATTAGCGGACACAATAGAAATTAATGAAACAAAAAGGGTACATAAAAGAGTCCAACAGAGTCAGATAATCTACGTAGTCCAATTTTATAGAAGCCTCCTCAATTTTTCGGGATGAATTTTAAACAAATAGCGAATGTTCAGAGAACAATAGGCTGCTATTTATACTCTACCAAAACGAAAAAAAGTGAGGTTTTTATGAATACCGTAATTAAACAATTTGTTCTCGCTCTCCTCTGCGTCTCTTTTTTTGCATTATCAGCTCAAGCTGAAACAACCACTCCAACGAAAACAATCGGGCACGGCTCATATTCAGTGACCATTCCATCTGATTTTCAGAATGTAGGTCAGCTCTCAGTTTCTATTCCATTAAATTCAGAAGTTCGTGGCCGGTTCCCGCACAGCTCAATGCATTCAAAAGTATACACTGACGGCGAGACTATCCTATTTGTCCAGCGTATGTCCGCTCCAGTGTCAAACAACTACTTCAAACCACTTAGTGGAACCAGCGTTGCCAAATGGGGCAAAAACTGGTTCAAAAACAGCTACAGCATGAATGTTGCCAACACCACACGAGAATTTAACCAGTATAACAACTTCATCAAAGCACACTCCCTGACTGAAGCAACTGACTACACCGTAGAAATGTTCGATCATCTTGTGAGCCCTACCAGTATCATCCGTGTTCTTACATTTACTCCACAGGCAACAGAAAAACTTCCAGCAGTTCCTAAAGCAACCAATCGTTATTACGTAGAAATCAATAAGTAGCGCTAATGTAATACCTCCGTTCCTAGTCATTAGCATACGACAAAGCCCCGCCATGCATTTCACTGCATGCGGGGCTTTTTTAGGTTCTATTAAAGACTAACGGTCGTGGTTATGGAATCAACAAAGCATTCCAGCTTAAACAGCAACTAGACAAAGGATCTCCATAAATGAAAAGCATTTATTCTCGGCATGTTTTTAGTACCTAACCATGCAAAGCGAACTTCATTTGAGTCACCGTGAATATTTCAAGAATCATAACGGAAAGAGGACGAATGGAAACATCGCGCTATGCATTCGAGGGCTTGAAAGATAGTAACAGCCGCTAACTGGAAAGAGCTAAAAATGGCTTATGCTCTATATCCCTTGTCCCACGAACTAGATGAAAAGAAAGATCATACACAAATGGCATCCAATTATTTACGACTATCCCAAACATTGTGTTTCTGGGATTATTCACGGCATTGTTTTTAGTGCGTAATATCGCACTGGGAAAAATGCTGCACCACCGTGATCATTCCGTGAATGATTTCAGAAAAAGGATGCATGGGATCGCGCAGTTAAGCTCGGGGAATGGAAAGGGGTGGGAGCTTGCTCACCCCGTCCCCCCGCGGGAGCGTGGAAAGAGAAAGCTTGGGACTTGGTATCAGTCAAAACAGCCGAAGCATCTTGTGCACTAAAAACTACAAACAGTACTAGCCAGATCAAAACAACAAAAGCCGTCTATCTTAGGATAAACGGCTTTCTTTAAATTCAAGCTAGATGTTTTCTTTATTCAGTGAACTGGAAAGCTATAGTCTGAGCTCAACAGCCTCTTCAGCCAGAAAAGCTGAAAACAAAGTAAAGGTTAGACATATGAATATTTCGACCTAAGTGTCTCTACTTAGTCATAGAAAACATAAATAAAGAGAGAGGGCAAAGCAGAAAAAGATAGATGAAAGGGAAAGAAAAACTAAGCGAAGGTCGAAGATAGGAAAGCAGATTAAGAGAAGAAGAATACAAAAGAATCAACCAAGCTCCGCTTTACAGGCATCAACACTTTTTGACTTCATAGAATAGTTTGGCTTGCGGCGTACCGCCTTGGACCAAACCTCGCCCCCTACGGGAGCTCACGGCTTCGCCGCGGCTCTTATCGCCTGCGGGAAAGCAGGTTTAGTTATACAAACAGAAAAAGCCCGTTAGCTATAAAGCTAACGGGCTTTTTGAAATAAATCTTGGCAGCGACCTACTTTCCCACAGGCTCCCCTGCAGTATCATCGGCGATGGTTGGCTTGACTTCCGAGTTCGGAATGGGATCGGGTATACCCCAACCTCCATGGCCACCAAGAAAAATATGTCGGGTCAGTGCTTTGGAAAGGCGGTAATATTTACCTTACTGCCACGTCAAAGGACGAACCCTAAAATATTAATCTAATAGGGAGGAAAAGAATGATTTAGTGTAGAAAAATAAGGCTCACGGACTATTAGTACTGGTTAGCTGAAGGCATCACTGCCCTTACACACCCAGCCTATCAACCTGGTGGTCTACCAGGGTCCTTTAGCTCATAAATGAGAGGGAGATCTTATCTTAAGTGAGGCTTCCCGCTTAGATGCTTTCAGCGGTTATCCCTTCCGAACGTAGCTACTCAGCTATGCCGTTGGCACGACAACTGACCCACCAGAGGTTCGTTCACCCCGGTCCTCTCGTACTAGGGGCAACTCCTTTCAAATCTCCTACGCCCACAGCAGATAGGGACCAAACTGTCTCACGACGTTTTAAACCCAGCTCGCGTACCACTTTAAACGGCGAACAGCCGTACCCTTGGGACCTGCTTCAGCCCCAGGATGTGATGAGCCGACATCGAGGTGCCAAACCGCGCCGTCGATGTGAACTCTTGGGCGCGATCAGCCTGTTATCCCCGGCGTACCTTTTATCCAATGAGCGATGGCCCTTCCATGCGGAACCACCGGATCACTAACACCAACTTTCGTTCCTGCTCGAGATGTCTCTCTTACAGTCAAGCTCGCTTATGCGTTTGCACTCAACGACTGGTTTCCAATCAGTCTGAGCGAACCTTTGTATGCCTCCGTTACTCTTTAGGAGGCGACCGCCCCAGTCAAACTACCCACCAGACACTGTTTCCTAACCGGATAACGGTAGAGGATTAGAGCCTTAGACTAGCAAGGGTGGTATTTCAAGGTTGGCTCCACAAACACTGGCGTGCCTGCTTCAAAGCCTCCCACCTATCCTACACATGCTAGCCCAAAACCCAATGTCAAGCTATAGTAAAGGTGCACAGGGTCTTTCCGTCTTGCTGCGGGTACACGGCATTTTCACCGCGAATTCAATTTCACCGAGTCTGTAGTTGAGACAGTGCGGAGATCGTTACGCCATTCGTGCAGGTCGGAACTTACCCGACAAGGAATTTCGCTACCTTAGGACCGTTATAGTTACGGCCGCCGTTTACCGGGGCTTCGGTTCGCTGCTTCGCCGAAGCTAACAACTCCCCTTAACCTTCCGGCACCGGGCAGGCGTCAGTCCATATACGTCGTCTTACGACTTTGCATAGACCTATGTTTTTAGTAAACAGTCGCCACCGCCATTTCTCTGCGGCTCTCCGTTGCTTTGCTTCGCGAGGAAACTAACAACAAGGAGCACCCCTTATCCCGAAGTTACGGGGTCATTTTGCCGAATTCCTTAACTACAGTTCTCTCGAGCGCCTTGGATTACTCATCCCGCCCACCTGAGTCGGTTTGCGGTACGGTTTGCATAGACTAAACTTAGAAGCTTTTCTTGGAAGCATGGACTCAACACCTTACGTTCTTGCGAACTCCGCATCGTGTCTCAGGCATGTAGAGGTACGGATTTGCCTATACCTCAACCCTACGCACTTGCACTGGCTATTCCAACAGCCAGCGTGTCTATCCTACTCCGTCCCTCCATCGCACATCTATACAAGTACAGGAATATTAACCTGTTTCCCATCGACTACGCTTTTCAGCCTCGCCTTAGGGGCCGACTAACCCGGGGCAGATTACCTTTACCCCGGAAACCTTGGGCTTACGGCGGATGGGTTTCTCACCCATCTTATCGTTACTCATGTCAGCATAATCACTTCTCTACCGTCCAGCATGCTTCACAGCACACCTTCAACCAGTAGAGAACGCTCTCCTACCACCAGCACAAAGTGCTGATCCGAAGCTTCGGCACCATACTTAGCCCCGTTACATTTTCGGCGCAGAATCTCTAGACCAGTGAGCTATTACGCTTTCTTTAAAGGATGGCTGCTTCTAAGCCAACCTCCTGGCTGTCTAGGAAATTCCACCGCCTTTTCCACTGAGTATGGATTTGGAGGCCTTAGCTGTCGGTCTGGGCTGTTTCCCTTTCGACTACGGCCCTTCTCAGTCGCAGTCTGACTCCCGAGGATCATTTATACGGTATTCGGAGTTTGATAGGGTTTGGTAAGCTGGTGAGCCCCCTAGCCCTGTCAGTGCTCTACCCCCGTTAAACTACCTCGAGGCTATACCTCAATATATTTCGGAGAGAACCAGCTATCACCAGGTTTGATTGGCCTTTCACCCCTATCCACAAGTCATCCAAATCGTTTTCAACCGATACTGGTTCGGTCCTCCACTCAGTTTTACCTGAGCTTCAACCTGCTCATGGATAGATCACCTGGTTTCGGGTCTAATCCACTGTACTTGTCGCCCTTATCAGACTCGCTTTCGCTACGGCTCCACTTTCGCTTAACCTTGCACAGTAGATTAACTCGCTGACTCATTATGCAAAAGGCACGCGGTCACATCTCAAGGATGCTCCCACAGCTTGTAGGCAACTGGTTTCAGGTTCTATTTCACTCCCCTAACAGGGGTTCTTTTCACCTTTCCCTCACGGTACTGGTTCACTATCGGTCACTAGTTAGTACTTAGCCTTGGAAGATGGTCCTCCCAGATTCCCACGGAGTTTCTCGTGTTCCGCGGTACTCAGGAACAGTCAGTGTCATGTTCGACTTCAGGTACGGGACTTTCACCCTCTACGGTCAAGCTTCCCAGCTTGTTCCCCTATCTAATAATGAATCACTTGATGACTGCCCTACAACCCCGCCATGTCGAAACATGACGGTTTGGGCTATTCCCCGTTCGCTCGCCGCTACTAAGAGAGTCTCGTTTGATTTCCTTTCCTCGGGGTACTGAGATGTTTCACTTCCCCCGGTTAGCCTCTCTAAACCTATGTATTCAGTAAAGAGATAACGGGACATAACTCCCGCTGGGTTTCCCCATTCAGAAATCTATGGGTCAAAGGATGTTTGGCTCCTCACCATAGCATATCGCAGCCTACCACGTCTTTCATCGCCTTCTAGTGCCAAGGCATCCGCCAGTTGCCCTTAATAACTTATTTTTCTACGGACATTCTTTTCCGTCCCTATCGATTGTAAAAGAGCAGAAACCCGAAGGTTTCAGCCAAGTATAATACTTGGATTGTTACCACTACTTATCATTTAAGTAATGACCACTACCAAAAATTTACTTGTAAAAGAACTGTAAGCTGTTCCACCAAAATGGTGGAGGCGAACGGGATTGAACCGTTGACCCCCTGCGTGCAAGGCAGGTGCTCTCCCAGCTGAGCTACGCCCCCACTTGGGTAGATGGTGGGCCTGGGAAGATTTGAACTTCCGACCTCACGCTTATCAGGCGTGCGCTCTAACCAACTGAGCTACAGGCCCATTCAGCCTAATGACAAAAGAATCGCCTGCCGGCGGTACTTTAGTTACAGCAGTCTTCCTCATTAGGAAGTTGCTGTGTCATTTAGTTGTAAAGAGCATGCGACCATAAGTTGGTCAACGCAAAACTCTTTGCAATTAAATAGCGAATCGGATTTTTTTTCTTTAAAGGAGGTGATCCAGCCGCAGGTTCCCCTACGGCTACCTTGTTACGACTTCACCCCAATCATCAGCCCCACCGTAGACAGCTGCCTCCATTGCTGGTTAGCTCACTGGTTTCGGGTAGAACCAACTTTCGTGGTGTGACGGGCGGTGTGTACAAGGCCCGGGAACGCATTCACCCTGGCATGCTGATCCAGGATTACTAGCGATTCCGACTTCAAGGAGTCGAGTTGCAGACTCCTATCCGGACTGGGATGCACTTTATGGGATTAGCTCCACCTCACGGTATCGCAACCCTTTGTATGCACCATTGTAGTACGTGTGTAGCCCCAGGCGTAAGGGCCATGATGACTTGACGTCGTCCCCACCTTCCTCCCGGTTAACCCGGGCAGTCTCCCTAGAGTGCCCAACATTACTTGATGGCAACTAAGGATAGGGGTTGCGCTCGTTGCGGGACTTAACCCAACACCTCACGGCACGAGCTGACGACAGCCATGCAGCACCTGTCACTGCATTCCCCGAAGGGCACTGTCTAATTTCTAGGACATTCGCAGGATGTCAAGCCTGGGTAAGGTTCTTCGCGTTGCATCGAATTAAACCACATACTCCACCGCTTGTGCGGGCCCCCGTCAATTTCTTTGAGTTTCAGCCTTGCGACCGTACTCCCCAGGCGGGGTACTTAACGCGTTAACTACAGCACCGAAGGTCAAGCCTCCGACACTTAGTACCCATCGTTTACGGCGTGGACTACCAGGGTATCTAATCCTGTTTGCTCCCCACGCTTTCGCTCCTCAGTGTCAGTAATAGTCCAGGAAGTCGCCTTCGCCACCGGTGTTCCTTCTGATCTCTACGGATTTCACTCCTACACCAGAAATTCCACTTCCCTCTCCTATACTCTAGCGATGCAGTATCAAATGCAATTCCACGGTTGAGCCGTGGGCTTTCACATCTGACTTACAAAGCCACCTACGAGCGCTTTACGCCCAGTGATTCCGATTAACGCTTGCACCTTCAGTATTACCGCGGCTGCTGGCACTGAATTAGCCGGTGCTTCCTCTAGAGGTACCGTCAATTACTAAGAGTATTATTCTTAATAGGTTTCTTCCCTCTTGACAGGAGTTTACGATCCGAAAACCTTCATCCTCCACGCGGCGTCGCTGCGTCAGACTTTCGTCCATTGCGCAATATTCCCCACTGCTGCCTCCCGTAGGAGTCTGGGCCGTGTTCCAGTCCCAGTGTGGCAGGCCACCCTCTCAGGCCTGCTATTCATCGTTGCCACGGTAGGCCGTTACCCCACCGTCTAGCTAATGAAACGCGGACTCATCTACTGGCGAGAGCTTTCAAGAAGAGGCCCCCTTTCCCGTTTCCAGCGTATACGGTATTAGCAGTCGTTTCCAACTGTTGTCCCGTACCAATAGGTAGATTATCCACGCGTTACTCACCCGTGCGCCACTCTACTCGTCTCCGAAGAGACTTTCGCGTTCGACTTGCATGTGTTAGGCACGCCGCCAGCGTTCAATCTGAGCCAGAATCAAACTCTCCAGTTTAATAATTCTGTATTGAATTGTCCGTTACCGAAGCAACGAACAACGCTAGCTGATCTCTAAATCAATCCGATTCGCTATTTAATTGTCAAAGAGCTTTTTAATAAAAGCTCCACTCGGCTCGTTAGCCTTGTGTCGAGTTGGCGCTTATGCCACCCGGCCGCTAAGCTGTCAACAACTTTCTGAAATTTAATTTCTTCCGTTGTGCGACGAACCCTTGTCTCGCGGCGTGGAGGGAGTGTTTAGGCTTTCCTCTTTCCGCTGTCAAACCCTTTTTAAAAGTTTTTTAAAAAACCTTTTTGAAGAGCCTTACGACTTGGGTAACTACCGATTGTGAAATGAACTTTCCTCGCTTCAAGAACTGCTTCTTCGTAGCGAGGAAGGAGGTTCTATGGCTTTTGCCCCCCGCCGTCAACAGCTTTTTTAGATTTTCTGCATTAATTTTTACTCATATTGAGAGAGCGTTACCTTACTTCCGTCTCAACCCTTGGCGCAGAACGATTTACCACAATGCACCCTATTTACCCTTTCCATACATTCCCCATAAAAACATACCCGCGGTCAAGGGGGCGTCCCCCTTGCGGGGGTGCAGGGGGCAGATCCCGCCTGCCCCTCGGAGAGTCGCCAAAGGCCAGCGTCTTTCAAAAACAACCACTTTGACGTCAAACCGAAAATCAAAAAAAAGGAGACCCCCAAGCGTTCACCCTTTTTGTATCATTATATAGTGCAAACTGCCTTTTGGCTGCTTACCTTACCTGCCCCCTCCATTCATCTCTAATTCCGTAAAAATAAAATGTGTATTAATCATCAGTTATATCATTAGTATACAAGGGGCTAATCTCTACAATGCAAAATCCTTTTAAACAGACCACCGTCAACTTCTATTCTAAGAAGCACTCTATATATTACTGGTGGAGCGCCCTGTTACTGCTCATTCTCGCCATCTTTTCCTGTTTTTTTATCTTTGCAAGCTACTACTTGCAGGCGTCTCATTACCATCAAGATTTCATTGATAAGGGTATTGAGAAATCTAAACTTTTAAGCATTCATTTAAACAATGAAATCGAAGAACAGCAGGCCGTCATTCAATATCTAGCGAAAGATAATGACCTGCTTAACGCTATGTCGATGGATGATGAGCCCGCAATACTGAAATGGATTAGCGCTGTGCACAACTTCGACCGCAATCAGATCTATTTTATCCAATCAATTAAGACGAACAAAATCTTTTCGTTCGGGCAAACCACAACGGACGTTAGAGATGTCCTTCGCCATTCCACTGCTTCTCCTAACTTTTCCATCTATAAAAGCTCATCCGGCCAATATTTGCTTTGCATTACTCAGGCCTTGCGAGTCGAGGGAAGCATTGTCGGGATTATAGGTAGCATTTTTTCTTTCACCTCTTTCACAAATTCTATTGATCTCGATCGGAATCTGTACAGCATTCTTATCAAAGAGAATGCTAAATTTACTGACATCCTTTCTGGAACAACAATAAACAAGCCAATTACGCTGTTACAAGACGCTATACAGGGCATTTCTCACTCTGTTCTTTTCAACCATGAGCATCTTGCCATACCTATTGGTATGAATCAGCTCTATCTATATGCATACACAAAAACGCTGACCCCCAACCTTTTCGGCATTTTCTCCATATGGCTACTTCTCTGCTTTCCCGGCTTTCTCATTACATACTGGCTGGCACTCAAACTTTCGAAAAAGGGAATCGAATCGATTCTGTGCCTTACATCATTTTCCGGTGATAAAAGGAAAGACAAAGAGGTCATGCTGGAACTTGCCGAGAACTCTTTCATAAGTGAAGTCAGCAATGGCGCTCAAAAACTTGTTACATATTGTGACGAGCTTATACAAAGCGAAGAGTATAAAAGGCATACGGCTCTGTTTGAAGCATGTACAACTGCGCTTGTTGTCTGTGATCTGGATGGAAGAATTCTTGAATGGAATGAAGAGCTAACGACCTTGCTAGGTGGCGCCAAAAAAAATCTTTACGGCATACCGGTCAAAGAAATTTTCAGCAGTATGGATCAGCTACGAGTCATCACAGGCATGGCCCATGTCAGACAATCTATCAATGCGCCGTTTGATTCGAACAACGTATTCCGTGCACGACTCAGATTAAATTCAGTTCGCAAACGCTCGCAACATATTGAAGCTGTTATCAAACACTTACAATATGCCAACCGCTCTTCCCTTGTATTTATGCTCTACAACGTTACAAAGCACGTAATTGCTGAACAGGGATTACAGCGTGCAAAGAACTCTGCTGAAACAGTTACAAAAGACAGGCATCATTTCTATATGGGGCTGACGCAGGAAATTGAACCTCTTGCCGAAGCACTAAATCAATCACTTATTCTTCTTAGTGAAACACAGCCGACCGAAATCCAGCAACGCCACATGGAACATTTGCAATTTCATAACGAGCTGCTTTCTGAACTTATTACGAACATTCGTGACTTTGCTCTGCTGGAAACAGGAAGTATCTTTTTTGAAAGGGCAACTTTTGAGCTTGAAACGCTCCTCAGGCAAGTTCATGCATCCACGTATTCTCGCGCTATGCAACTGCAATCGGACATCTGTATTTACCTTGATCCGGCTGTTCCTCAAGAAATCTGGTTCGATTTTTCAAAGTCACTACAAGTCCTCAGTAACTTGATTAATATCGCAGCCAAACGAGTACACGGTGGCATTGTAACAATGACCGTCACAGCGGGTGAAGTGCTGAATAACCAAATGCAAATAGTCTTTGAAGTTTGTGGCCAGAAAAATCCCGTCAGAAATGAAGATGTCATCCCAGAAACAGCCACGTTACCTCAGCCGGAATATTATGGAGAGAGAGGGCAGCAGCTGAGTCTCGCAATTATCGAGCGCATGATTAAGATGTTTTCCATTGAACTGGAACAACACGTCACCCCAGCAGATGTTCATGTATTTTCCCTCGAAGTAAACATTACGACCCGCTACCCGCTGCGCGACAACCTTCACTTGTTGCTTAAAGACAAAACAGTCTTGCTAACCTACTGCGAACACAACACAGTTAATTTTATTGGAAAAACTCTCAGCAGACTAGGGGCAACCTGCGTATTCAGCCCCGTTGAAGATGAGTACTGCAAGCATGTGATCGAAGTACAAGACTCTTACGATGTCATCATCAGCTGCGGCTGCGCTTTCGAAGCTCTTTCGGAAAATGAAACCCGCAACTACTGCCAGCAGCTTACAACAACACTATACACAGTAACCCATTCATACTGGGAGCCAACGTATACCCACCCTAAAGTGGAATCGCTCCGCAAGCCTGTCATGGTAAACGAATTACTTGCAAAGCTTTGCAACAAGCTGCTTCCTGCAGTTCAAGACTACACGGTCACAAAAAGTTCGCTAACATCCAGACTCGCACTCATCATCGCGAAAAAAACTAATCAGACAGAATTTTTACTGAACAACCTACAGCAACAAGGCTACACAGCGATTCTGGTTGAAGACGTCATGAAGGGCGTTGATGCACGGCAGCTGTACCAGCCTGAACTTATCCTGCTAGATACTGGATACGTGACACTGGACAGTTTTTGGCTGACCAAAAAAATTAGGGAAATGGAAGAAGCTGAACAACTTGAACCGTCGCGCATTATCATGTTTATCAGTCAGGAATACGCAACGGACCCAGAGTACGTAGACAAATATACGCTTATTCTCAAAGCGAATACAGAGCCCAGCGAGCTGCTTACTCACATTTCGGCGCTACGAGGCAAAGCAGACAACACCCGCGTTGCATAGTTACAAAAAAAAAGCCCACACAGTTTGTGCGGGCTTTTTTTATTAGCGTTTTGTTTTTTTCTTCTTCGCGAAGGTACGCTTCGAATGGCTTGAGCGGAACTTAAGCCTGATCGGTGCGTGAACAATCTTAAAGGCCTTACGTACCGCTTTTTCCAAGTAACGAATGTAATGCTCTTTCAGGCGTTCATGGTCGTTACAGAAAAATACGAAAGTAGGCGGCAGAGTTTCTGCCTGAGTCATGTAGAAGAATTTTGGACGAACACGTTTAACAACTGGCGGCTGGTGTTTAGTAAGAACCTCGTCCAGTGTACGGTTAAGTACGCTTGTTGGAACGCGAACTGAACATTCATCCCAAATCTGCTGAGCCAAAGGAAGAATCTGTTTCAGCCCCATACGGGTATGCGCGGAAACGTGAATAACAGGCACATGGCCGCAATAGGCAAGCTCGTGCTTGTATTCTTTACGTACTTCCTGCATCTGCCTTGGGTTAACAAGGTCAGCTTTGTTGATGAGCACCATAAACGGAGTTTTACGCTCATCAAGCAGCTTCATAAGACGTTTGTCCTGAGAGGTAACACCTTCCGAGCCATCAAGAACAAGCAACGTAACGTTTGCTTTAGTCGTTGACTTGATAGAGGAGTTTACAGAGTAGCGCTCAACAGTGTCAGTAATTTTGGTACGTCGACGAACACCTGCTGTGTCTACAAACGTGTAGCGCTTGTCATCAGCGTCATAGGTAACGTCAACGGAGTCACGGGTTGTACCCGCAACGTCAGAAACAATCATGCGCTCTGATTTAGTGAGTGCGTTGATGAGAGATGACTTACCAGCGTTAGGACGACCGAGCATTGCGATCTTAAGACCGAGCTGCACGTAATCTTCCGGCGGTACAAATTCGTCTCCGAATTCTTCAGAAAGTTCTTCTGTATCTTCGTCTTCATCGTCGGCTTTACCAATTGGAAGCATCTCACGAAGCATGAGTTCGAAAGTACGCATCTGGAAGCCATGTTCACCGGAAATAGCGATCATCGGGAAACCAAGTTCATGGAATTCCGCGGTGAACTCTTCTTCCAGCTCGCCACCATCTACTTTGTTAACAGCCAGCAGAACAGGCAACCCTGTTTTACGTGCAAAACTTGCAAGGCGTCTATCAAATGGCATCAGGCCGTCACGGCCGTCTACAACAAGACAAAGTGCTTCACATTCACCAAGTGCTTCATTTACGCCGCGGAGAATTTCTTCTTCGAAACCACGAAGTTCATTAGGACCCTGAGCAGCTGTGACCTGGTTTTCATCCAGAGTTACACCACCGGTGTCGATGACGGTCCATTCTTCGCCTTCACGGCGTACAAAGCCTTCCATACGGTCACGGGTAACGCCCGGACGGTCATGGGTGATTGCACGGTTACTACGAATGAGTCTGTTAAAAAGAGTGGACTTACCCACGTTTGGGCGTCCGATAAGTGCGATTTTGAAAGTCATGATTGTTTCCGAAAAAATATAGGATAGCGGAGCTTGGTCCGCCTAGGTGCTTAGTATTCAATAGTTAGCAGACAATGACAGAGGTCTGCGGCAGGTGATGCCTTCAATCTATAGAATACACAAGAAGGCAAGAGGCAATACCTTAATAGTTTGTAGTATGCAAGTAAGCTGATATCAAACTTACTCGCAATATAAAACATGATACGGGGAAAAATAGTTGTTTGGTTGATTTTCTACAGACACATCAACTACAGTTCTCTAATAATAACTGCGGAGGATTCCCCCATGAAGAAGCTCTTATCCACGAAAGAAGTTGCGCTATACCTTGGTGTAAACGAAAAGATGATCTACACGCTCATCTCTGAAAAAAATTTACCGGCCACCAAAGCTACCGGGAAATGGCTGTTTCCCGCACACCTTGTGGAACAGTGGGTTGAAGCCCGCACTATGAACTTTCCTGAGCACGTGCCTACAAACTCTGCTATGGAAAAAACACTCATTATCGCAGGCAGTAATGACATGCTTGTTGATTACGCTATGAAAATTTACATGCAGGAAAACGAAGGCTCCTATGCCGCGTTCTGCAATCTCGGCAGCCTTGGCGGAATCCGCGCAGTGCACAACGGCGCAGCACATATCGCCACAAGCCATCTTATGGATAGAGACGAGAGTGACTACAACTTCTCCTTTACCCAAAATGAAATGCAGGAACCACCTGCGGTTGTAAACTTTTCCTTTCGCGAACAGGGATATATTGTTGCGAAGGGAAATCCAAAAAAAATTAAAAGTACCAAAGATATCGCTTCCGGTAACGTTACTGTTGTTAACCGTACCGCCGGCACAGGCACCAGACTGCTTTTTGATGCAGAACTAGCCGCAGCAGGAGCGGAAGGTAAAACCATTCCCGGATACGACAACTGTGTGGCTCGCCATATTGATGTAGGATTTGAAATCATCAACGGTAATGCAGATGCAGGGCTTGGTATTCGTGCAGTTGCGCGTTCACTGAACCTTGATTTTATCCCAGTGCAGTGGGAACGGTATGATCTCATCATTCCGAAATCCCGCTATTTCGACAAAAACATTCAGGCATTCATCAGCCTGTTACGTGATCCACGGATAATAGCACACGCTGAAAAGCTTGGCGGGTATGATCTAAAACGCTCCGCAAGCGTCATTTATCCTGGCGAATCCGGGGCACCTGAATAACTGCCGAACAAATATTGACGCAATAAATCTCGACCAGTAAAGCATCATACTGTTACGGAGACATATATGCTTACATACCCAATCATAGACCCGACGGTCTTTTCTATCGGCCCACTCAGTATACACTGGTACGGCCTGATGTACCTTTTCGGATTCCTGTCCGCATGGCTGCTAGGCAGATATCGTGCCTCCAAGCCAACGAACGTCTGGAGCGCGGAAATGGTCGACGACTTAGTCACATTTTGCGTGCTCGGCGTTGTACTCGGCGGCAGGCTCGGCTACGTACTTTTTTACGATTTGCCGTTCTACATTTCCAACCCTCAACAGATATTCGCAATATGGAACGGCGGTATGTCGTTCCACGGCGGCTTACTCGGCGTCATCATTTGTTTCGGACTTTTTGCCCGTAAAAACAAAATGACACTCTTTGAAATAGGCGACTTTTTTGCGCCCATGGTTCCTCCGGGATTATTTTTCGGAAGAATGGGTAACTTCATCAACGCAGAGCTATGGGGCAGAACAACAGACGCAGCAACAGGAATGGTTTTTCCCGGTGGCGGCCCACTGCCGCGCCATCCATCCCAGCTGTACGAAGCAGGGTTGGAAGGCATACTGCTGTTCATCATCCTGTGGGGATTTTCTGCTAAACCTCGCCCAACCCGCGCTGTTTCGGGATTATTTCTCATTTTCTACGGACTGTTCCGTTTTATTGTAGAATTTTTCCGCGAACCAGACCCGCAGCTAGGCTTTATCGCCTTCAACTGGCTCACTATGGGAATGCTGCTATGCGTGCCTATGGTGCTTTTTGGTTTCTATCTTCTTTCGCTTGCTTACAAACGAAATCAATATCCTACGGATAGAAAATAATAACGTTGCAGATAAGTTAAAGCCGTTTCCCCCATTGACAGCAGGGTATATTTGTCGCTATCCACGCATAGTAGCAATAAAAAGAATTTTTACTGTAAAGATTCATATTACCAACTGTTTTATATGGAGGAATCATGGCTAAGGAAGAGGCCATTGAAGTTGATGGCACAGTGCAGGAAGCATTACCTAATGCAATGTTTAAAGTAGAGCTGAGCAACGGCCACAAGGTGCTTGCTCATATTTCTGGTAAAATGCGTAAATATTATATTCGTATTCTGCCTGGAGATACGGTTAAAGTGGAGCTTTCTCCATACGATCTTACCAGAGGGCGGATTGTTTACCGCAGTAAATAAAATTCTTGCCACTTCACATGTCATGCATTGTTCCCACGCGTTGTAATTTTTACAATACGCGAATGTTAACTACAGTACGTTCAATGTAGAGTTGTATTCTAAAGCGGTGTGCTTTTGCACGCCGCTTTTTTTATATTCAACGAACTGTAGTAACGCCTGCAAAAATAATGCTTCTGCTTTTGAGAGTTGTGTAAACAACCAGCTTCCCCATCCCCCATATCCAGCTTCTTTCGTAAGATTATATTGTAAATTCGCACAGATGCTTGCCACTATTTTGCTAAGACTGTACAACGTTTTTTATAACTATACATAAAATAAAGGTGGTAGATTAACAGGTTCGAGCAATACAGAGTGAAAAATCTATCGATTGATAACTTGTACACTTCAGGAGGCCTGAATGGATACACAGCTAGAGGCGAAGATTGTTGAACGGGGTAAAGAGTTCTTCACCAGCATCAGTGGCGAGGCACCATCCATTTTTAATAAGGGATGGTGGACCGGTAAAGTCATGGACTGGGCTATGAAGAATGAAGACTTCAAAGTTCAGCTATTCCGTTTTGTAGACGTATTTCCTTATCTGAACACTTCGGAGTCGCTGTCTCGGCATATTCGCGAATACTTCTCCGGTGATGACCACGAAGTTCCATCCGTTCTTAAATGGGGTGCAGGCAAAGCAAGTTTTGGCGGTAAACTTACCGCTAAAATTATGGAAAAAACCATCCGCTCCAACATTGAGAACATGGGACGCCAATTTATTGTTGGTCAAAACACCAAAGAAGCAGTGAAGGGGCTTGCAAAGCTACGCAAGGAAGGCTTTACCTTTACGGTCGACTTACTCGGTGAAGCAACCGTGAGCGAAGAAGAAGCTGACGCATACCGTGACGGTTACCTTGAAGTACTTGATGCAATCGCTGAAGAGCAGTCTAAATGGAAAGCACACGCCGGCAAGGGCGGCGATGGAAACATGGACTGGGGATACACACCAAAAGTTAACGTATCTATTAAACCTTCTGCACTCTATTCTCAGGCAAAACCTGTTGATATTGAAGGCTCTGTCCAAGGCATCTACAAACGCCTTGAGCCTGTTTACCGTAAAGTTATTGAAATGGGTGCATTCCTGTGCATTGATATGGAATCGCTCAAATACCGCGAAATTACTCTAGAGCTGTACCGTCGTTTACGTAGCGCTCAGGAATTCCGCCATTATCCACATCTTTCTATCGTATTACAGGCATACTTACGCAGCACAGAACATGACGCTGAACAGCTTGTTCAATGGGCACGTACAGAACAGCTTCCTATCGCAGTCCGTCTGGTAAAAGGCGCATACTGGGATATGGAATCGGTACTGGCTAAGCAAAACAACTGGGACTTCCCAGTGTGGATGTACAAGCCGGAATCTGACATTGCATTCGAACGTGTTGCTAAGATTCTGCTCGAAAACCACGACATCGTATACTTTGCCTGTGGTTCCCATAACATTCGCTCCATCTCTGCCACAATGGAAATGGCAAACTCCATGAACGTACCTGAAGAACGGTACGAGTTCCAAGTACTCTACGGCATGGCAGAACCTGTTCGTAAAGGTCTGCTCAAAGTAGCAGGTCGTGTACGCCTTTACTGCCCGTACGGTGATATTATCCCGGGTATGGCGTATCTTGTGCGTCGTCTTCTCGAAAACACCGCGAACGAATCTTTCCTTCGCCAGTCCTTTGCAGACGGTGCGGAAGTCACACGCCTTCTTGAAAATCCACAAATATCACTGGATCGTGAACTAGCCGCACGCCCTGAACCTAAGCCGGAAGAACTTGTAGACGGTCTGCCAGTCTTTAAAAACGACGCCATGATCGACTTTACAATTCCACGCTGCCGCACCGCGTTCCCGAATGCTATCAGCAAAATACGCAGTGAAGCAGGCGGCATTATTCCGCTCTACATTAACGGCAAAGAAGTTATTACTGACGACGTTATCCCGACAACAAACCCGGCTGACTACACAGAAAAACTTGCTGACGTCTGTCAGGCTGGAACAGAAGAAATTGATGCAGCACTCGAAGCCGCAGACAAAGCATTTCTCACATGGCGTAATACGCCAGCAAAAGAGCGTGCAGAATGCCTGCTTAAAGCCGCAGAGCTTGCTCGCGAGCGTCAATACGAACTGTCAGCATGGCAGGTTCTAGAAATTGGCAAGCAATGGGATCAGGCATTCCATGATGTCGGCGAAGGTATCGACTTCCTCGAATACTATGCCCGCGAAATGCTGCGTCTCGACAAGCCGCGCAAAATGGGACGTGCTCCGGGTGAACACAACCAGCTCTTCTACCAACCAAAAGGTGTTGCAGCTGTTATCTCACCATGGAACTTCCCGTTTGCAATCGCAATCGGCATGTGCTCCGCTGCCATCGTGACAGGTAACCCTGTCGTCTACAAACCTGCATCCATATCATCACGAGTTGGCTACAACCTTGTAGAAATCTTCCGTGAAGCCGGACTGCCGGATGGCGTATTCAACTACTGCCCGGGTCGAAGCTCCGTCATGGGTGACTATCTCATCGAGCATCCAAAAGTATCCATGATCTGTTTCACAGGTTCCATGGAAGTTGGCTTACGCATCCAGAACAAAGCATCTGTAGTTCAGCCAAACCAGTTCCAGTGCAAGCGCGTTATCGCTGAAATGGGCGGCAAAAACGCCATCATCATTGATGACGATGCCGACCTCGATGAAGCAGTGTTGCATGTGGTCTACTCTGCCTTTGCTTTCCAAGGACAAAAATGTTCCGCATGTTCACGCGTTATCGTTCTCGACCCGATCTACGATCGTTTCATTGAGCGGCTCGTCAAAGCATGTCAGGACATCAAAATCGGTCGTTCCGAAGATCCTGAAAACTACATGGGGCCTCTTGCAGACGCTTCGTGTCAGAAAACTGTTATGGATTACATCAAACTCGCTGAAGAAGAAGGAACAATCCTTCTCAAGCGTGAAGATCATCCAACAGAAGGTGCCTACGTTCCATTAACCATCGTAGGTGACATCAAGCCGGATGACCGTATCGCACAAGAGGAAATCTTCGGGCCTGTGCTCGCAATTCTGCGTGCAGCATCCTTCGATGAAGCACTCGATATTGCAAACGGTACTCGCTTTGCCCTCACAGGCGGCGTGTTCTCCCGTTCACCAGAGCATCTCGAACAAGCACGGAAAGAATTCCGCGTCGGCAACCTTTACCTCAACCGCAACAACACTGGCGCTCTCGTTGAACGTCAGCCGTTCGGTGGGTTCAAAATGTCCGGCGTCGGCTCCAAAACCGGTGGCCCAGACTATCTCCTTCAATTCCTCGATCCGCGTGTGGTTACAGAAAACACCATGCGCCGTGGCTTCGCGCCTATCGAAGAGGATGATGACTGGATTTAGTGTGTGCTGTGCCTTTGGCAACCCTGCGGGGCTTGCCTCCGGCGGCCAAAGAACCTTGTTGAAACAAGGTTCTCTGGACTCTCCAAAAACTTTTAACTGCGAGGTAAGCCCGTTGAATATGTTTTCACGCGGCTATGCACCACTACCCTGAGGTTATGGTGTAAGAAGGTTTTCCTCCATACAGTAGCCTCATACGTTACTAAATAAACACAAAAGGGTTGGCACCAGTAGTGCCAACCCTTTTTATTTACTCAAATTATTTCAAAAACAACAAAGGAGGATGACCCAAGCGGGGCATCCTCCTTATATTTCTTCATTAAGCCGTGATTCATTCACTTAACGTGCGCCCCTCGCTAAATGGGTCAAGGGGGATTCCCCCTTGCGGGTGCAGGGCGGAGCCCTTGCTCGCCGAAGGCATAAAAAACCCAAAAAGAAAATAAAAAGCGCCGCAGGCAAAACACGTTCAAAAGAGCGCCGCAGGCACTCCCGCTTCACTATCCTTTTTTTACTACTGTCGCATCATCAACCAGATACATAATGTTCCGGTACTTGAGACCGGAGTGTAGGCTAAGTCCGACTTCACATGTTCTGCTTGTTGAGTAGGCTTCGTCACAATCTTCAACTTGCTTAGGTAGATCTGCTAGTGCTGCTTTGTTAAGTTCTGGGAACGAGAAGCCTCTGTCACCGGCGAAGCCGCAACAGTATACGTCTTCAGGAAGCACAACTTTTTCTGCACACATATTTGCAAGCTGTACGAGCGGCTCTACTAGATTCATTTCACGCACAGTACATGTTGGATGAATCGCCACTTTACGAGGAAGTTTTACGAACTCGAGTTTTTCCGGCAAGCATTCCAAACAGAAACGAATTGGATCGTAGAGCGTAAGACGCTTGTCCATATGATCGAGCATACGATGCAGACACGGACTGGTGTCGCAGAGAACGGGATATTTGCCATTTTCTGAACTATCCAGCAGTGCATCGGAAAGCTCTTTCGACTTCGTTTCGCCTTGTGCGGTGTAGCCTTTTGAAGCAAACGCCTGACCACAGCAAAGATTCTTCATGTTAGACGGGAACAGAACTTCGTATCCAGCTTTTAAAAGGAGCTGAATTGTTTTCTGCGGAATATCTGTTGTTTCAGGATCACCCTTTGAAGGTCCCATTGTTCTGCTTATGCAGCTTGGGAAGTACACAACCTTGTCCGGATTTCCGTCATTGATCGGCACAGGATTAATCGGGCCAGCGCTTGTTGGCATCTCTTTGTTCCAAAGCGGAATTTTTTTCATGGAAACAACACGAAGTACGTTTGCTCCAGAATCCATTACGCGGGTGCCGAGCAGGCGGTGCGCTAGGTTTGCACCTGTAAGTGCTCCTTGCACGCCTTTTGCGACAGTGCTGAAATTGCGCCCTACCCAATCCGCTGCGGTGTTTGCAAAAGAGGATGCCTTTTCTGCACGTAAGTCCTTAATCATGCTTCCTGTATTAATATCTACAGGACAACGGGTATGACACAACCCGTCTGTCGCACAGGTTTCCATGGCAAGGTAGTTGAACTCTGCCCACATTTTTTTAAGCCGATGCTGTTCTTCCGGAATATCTTTAAGTCGATGTAATTCGCGCAAACTTGTAATTCGTTGGCGCGGCGTAAACGTTACGTTTGCTGACGGACAGATTGGTTCACAGAATCCACACTCAATACATTTATCAACAATATCATGAGCGGCTGGCAACGGTTTGAGTGCTGTCAGATGCGCACGCGGATCGTCGTTAATGATTACACCCGGGTTCAACAAGTTATATGGATCGAGCAGTTCTTTAAGCTCACGCATAAGATCATGCGCCTGCTTGCCCCACTCTAGCTCTACGAACGGCGCCATGTTACGCCCTGTTCCGTGTTCTGCTTTAAGCGAACCTTTGTACTCGGTTGCTACCATCGTACAAACTTCATCCATAAAACCTTGGTACCGGTCAATTTCTGACGCTATGTTGAAGTCCTGTGTAAAAACAAAATGCAAGTTTCCTTCCAGCGCGTGACCAAACATAATTGCCAAATCGTACTTGTACTTTTTCAGCAACTCATCAAGACGCGCTACGCCTTCTGCAAAGCTTTCCGGCGGGAAGGCTACGTCTTCAATAATAACCGTGGTTCCTGTATCACGAACGGCACCAACGGCTGGGAACAAACCTTTGCGCACTGCCCAGAATTTCGCACACTGAATTGGATCATGGCAAAATTCCACAGGCTCAAGCTTATTAATATGGTCGATAGACGCGACAATTGCCAGCACCTGCTTTTCGATTTCAAATGGATCATTTGAAGCAGTTTCAATTAATAGTGACGTCGTGCCTTTGGCGATATCTTTAATTGAATCCGGCATCCCCGGCTTATCACTTACGGAGCGTAACGAACGTTCGTCCATAAGCTCTACAGCCGATACAGGCTGCTTTTTCAATTCCATTGTTGCAAGACACGCATCCTGCAAGCTCGGGAACATCGCAAGCGTGGTAGCTTTGTATTTAGGTTCAATAACTGTTCGGTAGGTGACTTCTGATATAAATCCTAGCGAACCTTCAGAACCAACCATGAGGTGCTGTAAAATTTCGTACGGATCATCAAAATCAACGATCGCGTTCAGGCTGTAACCTGTGGTGTTTTTAATTTTGAATTTTTTGGAAATGAGGCCGGACAAACCTTTATCTGCCATTACGCGTTCACGAATATCCTCAAGCCCTTTCACCACTTCCGGATGCTTTTCAGCGAAAGCTTTTTTGCTATTTTCACACGCAGTATCGAGCAATGTACCGTCATACATGGCAAGGCGCATACTATGAAGAGTTTTGTAGCTGTTTTCTGCTACGCCACAACACATACCGGAGGCGTTGTTGGCAACAATACCACCAATTTTTGCGCTATCAATCGACGCAGGATCCGGACCGATTTTTCTGCCGAACGGCAGTAAAGCCCTGTTCGCCTGACTACCGATAAGCCCCGGTTGAACAATAAAACGAGTCGCATTTTCTGTGATGCGGTAATTTCTCCAAGAGTCACCGATTCGTACCAGAACTGAATCCGATATACCCTGACCGGAAAGACTGGTTCCCGCAGCGCGAAACGTTACGGCCACCCTATGGGTATCCGCTAGTTTGAGTATATGCAGCACTTCTTCTTCAGATTCGGCATCTACAACCATTTTTGGAATAAGGCGGTAAAAGCTGGCGTCAGTTCCATACGCCAGAACCTGTAACGGATCTTTATAAATTCTTTGTTTTGGAATTACAGACAGTAAGTCATTATAAAAAGCTGTATGCGGCGTTACATGCATGGCGCGTACTCCTACTTAGTTTTCAAATAGTATGAGCACAGTAGCATTACCGCCCACTGCAATAAATGAAAATTTTACTATCATTACAAAAAAAGCCCCCGCAGAAAGCGGGGGCTTAGAATTCCAAAGGAATGTGTTGTTACTAGTTCGCGTAAATTTTCAGATTATCACCAGGACGAAGAATAGAGCGTTTGCTCAGTCTGTTCCAACGGAGAACATCTTTATATGATACGCCAAACTTTTTCGCGATCGTCCATACAGATTCACCTCTGCGAACCTGATACGCTACAGTCTTAGTACTTTTCTTGCTAGATGATCTCTTAGCAACAGTAGCCTTAGACTGGTTCGGGATGTACAGTTTGTTACCGGCACGAAGTCGCTTAGCGGAACGTAATCCGTTTGCTGACAGGAGTGTTTTTACACTCACACCAGTCGCGCGGGAGATATCATACAAGGTATCACCCTTCTGAACGATGTAATTGCCGCGTTTCTGCGCAATTGCACGGGTTTTAGCACGCGGGCTGCGCCATGCAACTTGAGTAGAGTTACTGCCGGGAATCATTAAGCGCTGTCCCGGTCTCAGCAGATTACTTCTGCGGTTGTTGATCTTTTTAAGTACCGAAATCGGTACACCATGTCTTCGACCAATACGGTACCATGAATCGCCTTTACGAACCTTGTAAGCAAGCCAACCAGCATATGGTCGGGATTTATCACTTTCAAGGAAGGCAGTAGCCTTAGCGGCTTTATTCGATGGAACATAAACAGTCGACACATAGTCTGGAGGGCTTACCTGACGACGGAACGCAGTGTTCATGTCAGAAAATGCACGCCATTTAAGATTAAGATCATTGGAAAGAGCAAGTAGATCCGTACCGCCCTTTACCTTAATTGGTGTGACGTTTTCACAAGGGATCTCGTTAACAGGTTCAAAACCGAGTTTCTCAAGGTTACGCATGATCTTCACGACAGCAAGAAACTTAGGAACATAATGCTTAGTTTCTTTGCGGAGTCTTGCTCGGTAGCTCAGCTTGTGGTTTTTTTGTGTTAATTCAAAAAAGCTTTCTGCGCCGGTTTTTTTAATAGCACGACCAATCTTGCCCTCACCTGCATTGTATGCAGCAATAGCGAGGTACCAGTCCCCGAAGTCGTTATATAATTTTAGAAGATAATCTGCGGCGGCAGATGCGGATTTGTAGGGATCGCGTCGCTCGTCAATCCACCAGTTCTGGTGTAAACCATAGACTCTACCTGTGTAAGGCATAAACTGCCATACACCAGCAGCCCCAACACGGGAGTATGCTTTTGCATTGAATCCACTTTCAACGAAGGCCAGATATACTATTTCTTCTGGCAGACCTTTTTCTTTAAAAATCTCCGTTGCATGTGGAAGCAACATGCCACAACGGGCTAGGTAGCGCTGGAATGTTTTGCGACCTCTGTGAGTGAAATACTTGAAATATTGCTCAACGACCTTACGATCACTCTCATCCATCTCAATATCGATGTTAAGGCGAGTTTCAAGCGCTTCAATCTCATCACTGGACAATGGCTCTGCGTCATCTGCAGGCGGTACCTGCACATCCACAACTTCATCTGCCGGTTCACCACCGACTTCAAGCTCTACAAGCTCTGAAATCATGGTAGGTTCATCCGGAATAAGAACTGGCAGTGTGGCCGTGCTCTTGCTCGGTTTAGGTGCACATGCTCCAAGCAGCATGCACGCAAGGCACAAAAGAAGAATCTTTTGGAAAGTCATTTTGTGAGTATCAGAGTTTTTCTGCATCTATTTTCCATTTAGCGGGGGTGTAGCTATTGCAAGACTAGTTTTAGACAGGTATTTCACCCTAATAATGATATGCCACCTACCCTATACGAGAGTACAAGGCAATCATCAGTTACAAAGAATCTTACATCTATTTAGCGATTTTTTCAGGATATATAATTATGAGCGACAATTACGACGAAAACACCGATGGCATCCTTCCTGGCGTAAAACCGGTAGCCGAACAACTTGCGTCTTCACCAGAGCAAGTTGACTCCGTGCTCATCCGTAAAGATAAGCGCGGGCCGGAAATCACAAAAATTACTGATCTGTGCAAAAAAAACAAAATTCGTTTTATGTTTGTACAGGACCCTACTTTGAACAAATTGTTCGAAGGGAACCATCAGGGCGTTATCGCAAAAATATTTAAAGCAGGCTTTAAGTCTGAAGAAGAAGTTCTCACGGAAGCATTGGAAGCAGAATTACCACTTGTTGTTGTTCTGGACCAAGTTCAGGATCCAGGTAACGCGGGAACACTCGCTCGTACCGTTTATGGAATCGGCGCTGGCGGTATGATTGTTCCTAAACACAATGCTTCATTTCTGGGCGCAGCAGCTGCAAAAGTTTCTGCCGGTGCACTTGGCAAACTGGCAGTTGCAAAAGCCACTAATATTTCTCGCACATTAGAACTTGCAAAAGAGATGGGTTATTTTGTGTACGGTGCAGAATCAAAAGAAGGCGCAGAAAATTTGTTTAAAGCCAAATTACACACGCCAGCAATTTTAGTATTAGGAAACGAAGAAAAAGGTATCCGCCCGAATGTCGCCAAGCGACTGGATGTATCTCTGTTCATCCCTATGGCTCATGGCTTCGATTCGCTTAACGTAGCGCAAGCTGGTGCCATGATGCTTTCTCAATTTTATGCTGCAAGTTGTGATTAATCTACAATACACTGTATTGTAAAAGGATTATTTATGCTGAGCGGTACTGTTTTTTATAAGTACACAAACTGAAGAGAAATGCTGCAAGTCGTGATTTCATGCGGATTTGCAACAATTTGAAGAGAATACAGGAAGGATGGAAAAGAAGTCAAAAGGCCGCCAAAACTGACGGCCCTTTGGGTTACAATCTACTTGTTGACGCTGTCCATCAACGCTTTAGCTGGTGAAAATTTCACAACTTTGCGAGCTGGAATGGTCATAGGCTGACCAGTCTGCGGGTTACGTCCGGTACGTTCAGCACGGTCGTAAACAGAAAATGCACCAACATTTGGAAGGCGAACACCCTGTTCACTTACGACGCCTTTAGTTAATACTTTGCAAAATGCGTCATACGCTTTTTCTGCACTAACTTTAGTTTCGAAAACTTCCGGCAGGGTGTCTTTAAGAGCTACAACAAACTCAGCTTTTGTCAGCATGAGAGTATCCTCCTTGCGAAATGGTTCTCCCCCTAGACAAGCCTTTGTAATGTATAGCTTTGATTCTATGCAGATATAAGGCGTTTATGTCAATCATTTCTGAGATAGAATTGTGCTAAAATTGAATTTTTTCGTTATATTTCTCAAAAAACCGCGTTTGTTCCTGTTTCACAGGAATTTAACGCGGTTTTTTTTACTCTTATTTTTCTTTTATATGTAAGCAGTCGATCATCAAAAATAGAACTTCACTCATATATTCCATTTCAAATGCTACATATTGCCCTTCAGCAATTCGTTTACCAGTTCAGCAGCAACGTTAGCTCCTGATTCATTCCAATAAACATCATCTGTCCACCATATAAGTTCTTTACGACGTCCCCATTCAACAATTGCTTTTGCCTGAAGATGCGGAGTCAAATCGTACACCTTAAATGAATGCTTCTCAGTCATGGCTCGCAGAGCTGCTAACTTTGGAGACTCAGGTATCTGTGGCACATCTCCACCCAACAAATTGGCATAAACCCGCAACTTGGTAGGAACAAAGACGACAGTATTTATAAGTCCTGCGTTATCACTAAGAGACGCAAGTAATTCTTCTAATTTTGGATCTGCTTCATATGTAGTAGCAAGAGTTTCCGAAACATATGCTTCTGAAAACGCCATGCTTCGTGCGCCGATTGGATATGTGACAACACCGGACTGATCCGCACTGTTTGCTAAGAATCCGTCCCTGTACTCTCGTAAAAGTCGACCAAGGTCATTATTACCCAAGTATTTTGTGACACGTTTAAGCGGGTAATGCACTTCTGAACTAAAATGCTTAAAATCCTCGCCTTCAAACACGAAAAGAATGCCATTCTTAACAAGACCTTGTTCTTTAACTAACGTCAAAGCCAACAAAGCCTGTTCATCAAGAGAACCCGGGGTTCCGACGTTGTACGCAGCAACATCATACTGTTGCTGCAAAATATCGCTGACTAAAGATGACTGCGTATTTCCGTTGCCGACAACAAAACCACCACCAATCAACAACACATCAGGGTTACTCACTCCGTTTGAATTACGGAGTCCATTTTTATCAGTCACAAAAACAATCTCTCGAGCAACTGGTGCGATTCTCGGATCTACACGCGCCAGCAAACCTGCGCGTTGCTCCATCTGCACCTGCCTATCAGGAGCAAAGGTGTAAAACGCTAAGCTTGGATTATATTCTGCAAGATATTGTTCCGGAGTTGCCGCGTTCTTTTCAGCAAAGCCGCTTACAGTGACACCGCCCCATACAACAAAAGTAGCCAGCACAAATGCACCAGTAATATACAATGCGTTATTTCCGCGCATGAAAATGCACGCCACAGCCCAAATAGCCAATGCGTATGCAATGATATGCACATCAAATATTCCATACACAGCGAGTGTCGCAGAAAAAACAACTGCACAGACAACACCAATCAAAACTTGTTTTAACATTCTTACCTTCCATGAGCTGAGTTTGGTTTTGCAACCAACTTTAACCCTAAGCGGTCATAGAGTTTCCGTCAAACGTCATCGTCTGAATATAAGAATCAGCACTTTGTTTGGTGAACACTGATTAGCAAATCGCTATACTGAAAGCTCAAACAATTTTATTTTAAGGTCTTTTTTTGTAAAAAAGTGTACTGTCCTTTAATTATCATTTTTATATGGCAACTTTGCGTTAATTAATATAATTACTATTAGCAATTACGACTTTGTCAGAAATAAACGTATAATACACAATAAGGTGCGAGCGAACATGGTTGAACAGCAAATCCCAGCTGATATTGAGTCCCTAGAAGTTAATGAAAACGCCGAAATTGTTTTAGCAAGACGTTATTACCGCAAAGATTTTGACGGTAACCCTATCGAAGATGCGACAAAATTATTCTGGCGTGTTGCATTTGCCATTGCCGCAGAAGAAAGCAAGTACGAAAAAACCACTGTTTCTCCTGATGTTTTGGCAAAAGACTTCTATTCTATGATGGCCAACATGGAATTTTTGCCCAACTCTCCAACACTCATGAATGCTGGTACGTCACTTGGACAGCTTGCAGCCTGCTTTGTGTTGCCCGTTGGTGATTCAATCGAAGAAATTTTTGACGCAGTAAAACATGCAGCCATGATTCATAAATCAGGCGGCGGTACCGGATTTTCATTCTCCCGCTTGCGCCCTAAAGATTCACGCGTAGGATCAACTGGCGGAGTTGCCTCCGGCCCAGTCTCTTTCCTGCGTATTTTCAATACAGCGACCGAACAAATCAAACAGGGTGGAACACGACGCGGTGCCAACATGGGCATCCTTCGCATCGATCATCCTGATGTTATGGAATTCATTCGTGCAAAAGAACGTGAAGGTGAATTTAACAACTTCAACTTCTCTGTAGCACTCACTGAAGACTTTATGAAAGCCGTGGAAAGCGGGGAAGATTACGACCTTATTGATCCGCACAATCAAGATGTCATCAGCACACTCAACGCACGTGAAGTCTTCGAAATTCTTGTACAGAAGGCATGGGAAAAAGGCGACCCGGGCATCGTATTCCTCGATCGCATTAACCGCGACAACCCGACACCGGCGCTTGGAGAAATTGAATCAACGAATCCATGCGGTGAACAGCCTTTGCTTCCATATGAAGCATGCAACCTTGGCTCTATCAATCTGAATGTGATGTTGAAACAAGACGACAGCAATATCCTTTCTGTAGATTGGGACCGTCTTCGCCGCGTCATCCATCTCGCTGTGCGCTTTCTTGATAATGTAATTGATGCATCGCGCTACCCACTTGACCGAATTACTGAAATGGTAACAACCAACCGTAAAATCGGCCTCGGTATCATGGGTTGGGCAGACATGCTTTTCCAGTTGAATATTCCTTACGATAGTCAGGAAGCACTCAATCTTGCTGAAAAGGTCATGGAATTTATTCAAGCAGAAGGAAGAGCCGCATCCAAACAGCTTGCAAAAGAACGCGGTGCATTCCCTGCATACGAAGATTCAATTTTTGGCGAACGAGATCTTGGACCATACCGTAACGCAACCGTTACCACTATCGCGCCTACTGGCACCCTTTCCATTCTGGCAGGCTGTTCTTCAGGTATCGAACCGCTCTTTGCTCTCTCCTTCGCCCGCTATGTCATGGATGGTGACAAGCTTGTAGAGACTAACCCATTCTTCAAGGCTGCGTTGGAAGAACGAGGTTGCTATTCAGAAAAGCTTATGGATTCGATCACAGAAAAAGGCACCATTGCAGATATTGATTATCTTCCGGAAGATCTTCGTAAAGTATACGTGACCGCCATGGACATCGAAGCTGAGTCTCATCTAAAAATGCAGGCAGCATTCCAGAAGTATACAGACAACGCCGTATCCAAGACTGTAAACGTACCAAAAGAAGCAACCGTGGATGATATCCGTTCCATCTACTGGATGGCATATGAACAAGGCTGCAAAGGTGTGACCGTATACCGTGATGGCAGTCTGCAATCACAAGTTCTTTGCACCGAAGGTTCCAAGAAAGAAGAAGAGTCTACTCAGGTACGACCTAAGGTTGACCGCCCTGAAATCGTCTACGGGTTCACTCAAAAAGTTGAAACAGGAATGGGCATGCTTTACGTGACCATCAATGAAATTGATGGTCGACCATTTGAGCTGTTCGCGACCATCGGTAAATCCGGTCGATCCATCACAGCTAAAGCTGAAGCTATCGGAAGATTGGTATCGTTAGCACTTCGAGCTAGTATCGAACCGATCGATATCGTTCGTCAGCTCAAAGGCATTGGTGGAGAACACCCAGTATTTCAGAAGAAAGGGTTACTCCTCTCAATTCCAGATGCAATCGCATGGATTTTGGAGAACCGTTACCTTAAATCTTCAATATCCGTTCATGCCACAAACGGACTCACAAAGCAGCTTTGTCCAGAATGCGGTAATGAGTTAGTCTTCGAAGAAGGCTGCAACAAATGCTATGGTTGCGGGTTCACCAAGTGTGGATAGTGAAAACTAGCAAATATGTTTAAATAAAAAATATAGCCGGTTGTCATAGAACAACCGGCTTTTTTTATGCCTTGGGAACAACTGTTTTTTCATCACGTAAAGACTGAAAAACAAAGAACAGCCCTTACTCCGTATAATTAAGACTCCGCAATCTCTTTAAGAACTTGAGCAAGTTCCTCTGGATGTGAAAAGAAAGGAGAATGACTCGACACCAAACGATAAACGGTTGTTGCGTTATTCATATCCGCATCCACTAAATCAACCATTTCCTGCTGGGCTGCCAATGGAATAGCTCTGTCTTGAGTACATTGAATAAAGTGTCGTGGAATTCTTCCAAAATTTTGCTTTGTAATGGGAGATGGAATGGTTGTAACCTGCACTGGTTCATCAGTGGCTAGATAACTCAGCGCCAACTGAAATCGTTCTTCGGTCACATCTGCATAAAAGGCTGCCTTAACCAAGGCTCGGTAATTAGGATCATCTGACTTTGGGTTAAACCGCATTACACCCGTCTTAACAGGATCACCGATCTGAAGATTCGGTGTTAATCTTCCACCCATAGTCTCATGTGCATTCATCTGAGTATGCAACATGTTCGACGGCAGCATAAGTGCTGAACAATACACCACTGCTGAAAGTTCATCAGAAATTGCCTCAGCAACATGGGAAACAGTCAAGCCACCTAATGAATGCCCAACAAGAACAGCCTTAGAACTACTCTTTTCATTTAGCTCACGAACAGCTGCGATCACTGCGTCAGTCCTTTCATTCTGCGTCACATTAGCATTAGGAGAATGCTCCGCTGTAAAGGCCTCTAAATCAAATGGACGACGGAAATATGAAGACGGGTACTTAGCATTTACACCAGCACCGGGAAGATCAAGTGCTGTTACTAGGTGACCAGCATTTTCGAGGAAAGGAACGATAAGATCCCAAGAATGATGGTCATGCCAAGCACCATGAATCAGCACAAAACTCTTTGGGTGAAACATCCATTACTCCCTGATAACATCCAATCAAATTAGCTAGTACAAGTGACAAACAACACCATCAACACCGACATTGTCATTGGCAGGCTAATTATAGTTCAGTTAACAGGCTGATGCATATGAGTCTTTACACTTTTGAAAACATAATCTTCCACTACACGAAACGAAACAACATGACTTCAACCCCGTCATACTTTTTGTTCCATTGTTGCAAAGCATGGAATACAGACGAACTTACCGCTAAAACGACGGATACGGGATTCCATTACAGATTCACCGCAACAGTCACAAACTAAATTCTTCAAAATCACTGCGGGACGTGGCATTCCATTCTTCAACGGTGTAATGTTAAACAACTCTTCTAGCGTACGACTCATCAGTTGTTCTTGCCACTGCTGCCGCAGCTGATCAATGCGTTGCTGATAAACTTCCCCGGAGTTATCATCCTCACTCTCCATAAGGGCATTCAGCTGCCTCCACACACCGTCACCTGCTTCGGGCTTCAGCAACGCCCGAAAGCCTCTTCCGGAAAGTCTGTCAAAAAACGAAAAGGCCATCTTTCCATAGTCCCGGTGGACAAAATTTCCTTTTCCGTAGGTACACCCTGTAAGAAACTGAATAGCATCCACCCCGCACATATCCGTTTCCGACACTGCAACCATTTGAATACTGTTCGGATCACCAAGTTCACGTAAAGCTAACTCAGAAACTCGTATGCCTATCGCCAGACCAGGACAACTATGTCCATGAAAAGCAATGACATCTTCAATAGTTTTTTCAGTAAAAAAGCAGGTCACCGTCATCCTCCCAGTTTCTATGTTTAACTCGTCGGCACAACCACGGGGTGCCCCTGCACAACATGCATGGTAACGGGTAGACCATACACATGTTCAATCACCTCCGGTGTCACGCTATTGGTCGAACCTATAAAATAAATGCACCCGTCTTTAAGGAACAACACATTGTCCGCATAACGCAAGGCAAGATTCAGGTCATGCATTGTCATTATCGCCCCAATATTATGATCGCTCACTACATGACGAAGCATACTAAGAATATCGATCTGGCTCTTCAAATCTAGAGAACTGGTCGGTTCATCCAGAAGTAATAAGCGAGGCTCCTGCACCATGGCACGGGCTATGGCAACCTTTTGCAATTCACCGCCACTTAACTGATCAAGATATCGCATCAATAAATTATGCATACCAAGCCGCTGAATAGCGGAATCCACAATTTTCAAATCACGCTCGCTTGCTTTCCAACGAATATGCGGCTTCCGCCCCATAAGCACCGCGTCGAACACCGTCAGCTGAGCGGTTTCGCTTTTCTGGGCTACATAGCCGACGCACAATGCAACCTCATCAGGACGCATAGCAAGCACATTACGATTCTCGACCATTACCATCCCAGCGTGCGGACGGTGAATGGCATTAATACACTTAAGCAGCGTCGTCTTGCCTACTCCATTGGGGCCGAGGATTGCCAACAATTCCCCTCCAGCCAACTGAAAACCCACATCTGAAAGCACAGAGTCGCTCTCATATCTAAAATTGACATCAGAAATAGAAAGAATCATCGGTGCTGCCCCCTGATGATCAAATACAAAAAGACCGGAGCTCCCATAAAAGCCGTTAGTACGGAAACAGGTAATAAATGCGGCGCAAGGACAAGCCTCGCCATTGTATCAGAGACAAGAAGCAACAAGCCACCGATGAGAATGGAAGCCGGAAGTAGAAAACGATGATCTGAGCCAATAACACGCCGTACCATATGAGGCACCACCAGACCTACAAAACCGATAATGCCCAGAAATGAAATTATCAGCGCCGTAAGCATTGAGGACAACACCATTCCTATGATTCGTACACGGTCAACGCGCACCCCGAGACTCTTGGCAGTTTCATCACCTGCATCAATGGCATTGTAATTCCAGCTATTGGTCATAAAATACCCTGCGACAACCACCACAAAAAGGGAAATGGCAGCCAAGGAAGACCACGTAGCGCGAGCTGTATCGCCAAACGTCCAGAAAACCATTGCAGCCAGTTGCACATCATCTGCAAAAAATTGCAAAAACATTGTACCTGCAGTAAACAACGCCCCCATAGCGACACCGGTCAGTATCATAACTTCAGGAGTTGCCCCGCGCAGGCGAGAAACGCATATGACAACACCGGCAGCAAGCAGACTGAAAAGAAAAGCACAAGAAATAGTTAGATAAGGACTAGTAATGGTGATTGCATCTGCATTGGTTGACCCCATAATGCCGCCATTCAGTAGCATCACAGAAAAGGCAGCCCCAAACGCAGCCGCATGAGATATCCCCAAAGTAAAAGGTGACCCAAGCGGATTGCGCAGGATTGACTGCATTACAACTCCTGAAACTGCCAGCCCGCCTCCCGCAACAACAGCAGTGAGAGCCTGAGGAAGTCGGATGTTCCAGATAATGATGTCCACCCTGCGGGCGACATCAACTCCTAGTAGGCTACTGACAACCTCTGTTATGGATAAGTTGGCAACCCCCATAGAAATGGCAATAACAAACGCCATCGCCAACAACCCAACAGAGGTAACAACCAACGTCATCTTCCTACCAATATAACGATTATACTCAACAGGCACCTGTCCTTCTGAAATGTGCATTTAATTCACCGGAACAGGTTTATAGGCCATGCCATGGAAAATCGTATTCATATCTTCAAAAACATCTTTCCCAACTAAAAATTTGTATATTTCGTCAGCTTTGACAGCTGAGTCCACATCAACAAAACGTTCTGGATACAGTAGTTTTCCAACATAAAATGCGTTGGCAAGGATAGAGCCATAGTTTCTACTGTACCAGTTATATGGAAGCAAAGCGTACACTTTGCCTTTCTTTACAGCATTCAGAGCACGATATGATGGATCTGTCTGCAGTTCGTACAATCCCCCTGCCTTATCTCCCATCTGCAGAGTTGAAAGATCGAGAAAAAGAATTTCCGGATCCCACTCAAGAATTTTTTCTTTTGATATTGCAGAGTGCTGTAACTCTTTGCCAACACCACCTGCATTGAAGGCAAAGTTATTCGCACTTACAAAAGCAAACGGAGGATACGCAGGTTCTGTAGACTGGTACCCGTGTGGTCCTTTAAAAGCGACACCACCAATAAATACGGAAGGACGTTCCTGCTCAGGAATATCTGCTGTTCGCTTGTTGAGATCGAAAATCTGGCTTTCAATGAATGCAATGACCTCCTCCGCGCGTTTCTGCTTGCCGATAACGTCTGCCATAGTACGAAGAGATTGATACAGCTGCGGACGTTTTTTCCCAAGGTTACCGTAATCAAGGGTTACTACAGGAATGCCTGTTTTGTTTTGTAAGTCTTCAGGAGGAAATCCCATGCTGGAAGCATACGTTTTGAAAATAACCTGAGGCTGCGGCTCCAACGCCAAAATGAGTTCCGGATTATCATGCCCGCGGTATCCCCCAAAGACCGGCATGGTCTTAAAATGCGGGTTAGCCAGAGCATATGGACGAGCCTCATACCTACGTTTTCGTGGTTCTATATCGTCTACAGCTACAGCCATAGATTCTGCTTGAAGATAGGTCAGCAATCGCAGGCAACCAGAGCCAGAACAAATAACCCGCTCATTATTTGACGGTATTTCTACATTTCGTCCCAAGGCATCCACTATCTGCCGAGTTGCTTCTTTCCCCGAAGCGGAAGATATCAACATCAAAGAAAAAATAAGACTATGTATCAATATTTTCATTACTCACCTTTGGCTGCATACAAAATCCAAATGAACACCCTTAAGTTGTTACTAAAAAACAATTCGTAACACGAGAAACCTAGACAAAGCATCGAAGCTCGTCAAGTAACATAAAGAAATCATGTGGTTGCAATGAAAGCATATAACTGCCACTTCAGACGATACGAGATAAGACCAATTCGTCATTAGGGATGCCACATAACTTCTACCTCCCTCTCTCATTCTGCGTTTCTGAGATTATTCACGGCATTCGTTTTAGTGCTCAGTACCCCAATAGGAAAAATGCTGCTCCGTCATAATTATTCCGTGAATAGTCAAACAGAAAGAGCGCACTCCATTCACTCCTTCGAGTTGGAGTCATTATTCTCAGCATTGTTTTTCGTACCTGAGCATGCAAAGTGAACTTGTTTTGAGCCACCGTGAATATTCCAAGAATCATAACGGAAAGAGAACGAATGGGATCACGCATTAAAGCTCAAGGAATAGAAAGGTAGCGGCAGGCGTTAGCTGTAAAGAGCCAAAAATGGCTTATGCTATCTGAAGTGTTCATCGCCCTCATTAAAGAAAACACCCTACCATCCCTGATGATACCCACTTCTACGACTCTCCCAAATATTGCGTTTCTGGGATTATTCACGGCATTGTTTTTAGTGCGTAATATGGCACAGGGAATAATGCTGCACCACCGTGATCATTCCGTGAATAGTCTCAGAAAGAGGACGCATGGCATCACGTGTTAAAGCGCAGAGGGAATGGAAAGGGAGATCTGCGCTAGCATCTCCCGTCCCCCCGCGGGAGCGTGGAAAGGAAAAGCTTGGGACTTAGTATCAGCCAAAACAGCCGAAGCATCTTGTGTACTAAAAAATACAAACAATACTAGCTAGATAAAAACAACAAAAGCCGTCTATCTTAGGATAAACGGCTTTCTTTAGATTCAAGCTGGATGCATTCTTCTTTATTCAGTGAACTGGAAAGCTATAGTCTGAGCTCAACAGCCTCTTCAGCCAGAAAAGCTGAAAACAAAGTAAAGGTTAGACATATGAATATTTCGACCTAAGTGTCTCTACTTAGTCATAGAAAACATAAATAAAGAGAGAGGGCAAAGCAGAAAAAGATAGATGAAAGGGAAAGAAAAACTAAGCGAAGGTCGAAGATAGGAAAGCAGATTAAGAGAAGAAGAATACAAAAGAATCAACCAAGCTCCGCTTTACAGGCATCAACACTTTTTGACTTCATAGAATAGTTTGGCTGGCGGCGTTCCGCCTTGGACCAAACCTCGCGCCCGATGGGCGCTCTTCGGCTTCGCCGCGGCTCTTATCGCCTGCGGGAAAGCAGGGTTAGTTATGCAAACAGAAAAAGCCCGTTAGCTATAAAGCTAACGGGCTTTTTGAAATAAATCTTGGCAGCGACCTACTTTCCCACAGGCTCCCCTGCAGTATCATCGGCGATGGTTGGCTTGACTTCCGAGTTCGGAATGGGATCGGGTATACCCCAACCTCCATGGCCACCAAGAAAAATATGTCGGGTCAGTGCTTTGGAAAGGCGGTAATATTTACCTTACTGCCACGTCAAAGGACGAACCCTAAAATATTAATCTAATAGGGAGGAAAAGAATGATTTAGTGTAGAAAAATAAGGCTCACGGACTATTAGTACTGGTTAGCTGAAGGCATCACTGCCCTTACACACCCAGCCTATCAACCTGGTGGTCTACCAGGGTCCTTTAGCTCATAAATGAGAGGGAGATCTTATCTTAAGTGAGGCTTCCCGCTTAGATGCTTTCAGCGGTTATCCCTTCCGAACGTAGCTACTCAGCTATGCCGTTGGCACGACAACTGACCCACCAGAGGTTCGTTCACCCCGGTCCTCTCGTACTAGGGGCAACTCCTTTCAAATCTCCTACGCCCACAGCAGATAGGGACCAAACTGTCTCACGACGTTTTAAACCCAGCTCGCGTACCACTTTAAACGGCGAACAGCCGTACCCTTGGGACCTGCTTCAGCCCCAGGATGTGATGAGCCGACATCGAGGTGCCAAACCGCGCCGTCGATGTGAACTCTTGGGCGCGATCAGCCTGTTATCCCCGGCGTACCTTTTATCCAATGAGCGATGGCCCTTCCATGCGGAACCACCGGATCACTAACACCAACTTTCGTTCCTGCTCGAGATGTCTCTCTTACAGTCAAGCTCGCTTATGCGTTTGCACTCAACGACTGGTTTCCAATCAGTCTGAGCGAACCTTTGTATGCCTCCGTTACTCTTTAGGAGGCGACCGCCCCAGTCAAACTACCCACCAGACACTGTTTCCTAACCGGATAACGGTAGAGGATTAGAGCCTTAGACTAGCAAGGGTGGTATTTCAAGGTTGGCTCCACAAACACTGGCGTGCCTGCTTCAAAGCCTCCCACCTATCCTACACATGCTAGCCCAAAACCCAATGTCAAGCTATAGTAAAGGTGCACAGGGTCTTTCCGTCTTGCTGCGGGTACACGGCATTTTCACCGCGAATTCAATTTCACCGAGTCTGTAGTTGAGACAGTGCGGAGATCGTTACGCCATTCGTGCAGGTCGGAACTTACCCGACAAGGAATTTCGCTACCTTAGGACCGTTATAGTTACGGCCGCCGTTTACCGGGGCTTCGGTTCGCTGCTTCGCCGAAGCTAACAACTCCCCTTAACCTTCCGGCACCGGGCAGGCGTCAGTCCATATACGTCGTCTTACGACTTTGCATAGACCTATGTTTTTAGTAAACAGTCGCCACCGCCATTTCTCTGCGGCTCTCCGTTGCTTTGTTTCGCGAGGAAACTAACAACAAGGAGCACCCCTTATCCCGAAGTTACGGGGTCATTTTGCCGAATTCCTTAACTACAGTTCTCTCGAGCGCCTTGGATTACTCATCCCGCCCACCTGAGTCGGTTTGCGGTACGGTTTGCATAGACTAAACTTAGAAGCTTTTCTTGGAAGCATGGACTCAACACCTTACGTTCTTGCGAACTCCGCATCGTGTCTCAGGCATGTAGAGGTACGGATTTGCCTATACCTCAACCCTACGCACTTGCACTGGCTATTCCAACAGCCAGCGTGTCTATCCTACTCCGTCCCTCCATCGCACATCTATACAAGTACAGGAATATTAACCTGTTTCCCATCGACTACGCTTTTCAGCCTCGCCTTAGGGGCCGACTAACCCGGGGCAGATTACCTTTACCCCGGAAACCTTGGGCTTACGGCGGATGGGTTTCTCACCCATCTTATCGTTACTCATGTCAGCATAATCACTTCTCTACCGTCCAGCATGCTTCACAGCACACCTTCAACCAGTAGAGAACGCTCTCCTACCACCAGCACAAAGTGCTGATCCGAAGCTTCGGCACCATACTTAGCCCCGTTACATTTTCGGCGCAGAATCTCTAGACCAGTGAGCTATTACGCTTTCTTTAAAGGATGGCTGCTTCTAAGCCAACCTCCTGGCTGTCTAGGAAATTCCACCGCCTTTTCCACTGAGTATGGATTTGGAGGCCTTAGCTGTCGGTCTGGGCTGTTTCCCTTTCGACTACGGCCCTTCTCAGTCGCAGTCTGACTCCCGAGGATCATTTATACGGTATTCGGAGTTTGATAGGGTTTGGTAAGCTGGTGAGCCCCCTAGCCCTGTCAGTGCTCTACCCCCGTTAAACTACCTCGAGGCTATACCTCAATATATTTCGGAGAGAACCAGCTATCACCAGGTTTGATTGGCCTTTCACCCCTATCCACAAGTCATCCAAATCGTTTTCAACCGATACTGGTTCGGTCCTCCACTCAGTTTTACCTGAGCTTCAACCTGCTCATGGATAGATCACCTGGTTTCGGGTCTAATCCACTGTACTTGTCGCCCTTATCAGACTCGCTTTCGCTACGGCTCCACTTTCGCTTAACCTTGCACAGTAGATTAACTCGCTGACTCATTATGCAAAAGGCACGCGGTCACATCTCAAGGATGCTCCCACAGCTTGTAGGCAACTGGTTTCAGGTTCTATTTCACTCCCCTAACAGGGGTTCTTTTCACCTTTCCCTCACGGTACTGGTTCACTATCGGTCACTAGTTAGTACTTAGCCTTGGAAGATGGTCCTCCCAGATTCCCACGGAGTTTCTCGTGTTCCGCGGTACTCAGGAACAGTCAGTGTCATGTTCGACTTCAGGTACGGGACTTTCACCCTCTACGGTCAAGCTTCCCAGCTTGTTCCCCTATCTAATAATGAATCACTTGATGACTGCCCTACAACCCCGCCATGTCGAAACATGACGGTTTGGGCTATTCCCCGTTCGCTCGCCGCTACTAAGAGAGTCTCGTTTGATTTCCTTTCCTCGGGGTACTGAGATGTTTCACTTCCCCCGGTTAGCCTCTCTAAACCTATGTATTCAGTAAAGAGATAACGGGACATAACTCCCGCTGGGTTTCCCCATTCAGAAATCTATGGGTCAAAGGATGTTTGGCTCCTCACCATAGCATATCGCAGCCTACCACGTCTTTCATCGCCTTCTAGTGCCAAGGCATCCGCCAGTTGCCCTTAATAACTTATTTTTCTACGGACATTCTTTTCCGTCCCTATCGATTGTAAAAGAGCAGAAACCCGAAGGTTTCAGCCAAGTATAATACTTGGATTGTAACCACTACTTATCATTTAAGTAATGACGACTACCAAAAATTTACTTGTAAAAGAACTGTATGCTGTTCCACCAAAATGGTGGAGGCGAACGGGATTGAACCGTTGACCCCCTGCGTGCAAGGCAGGTGCTCTCCCAGCTGAGCTACGCCCCCACTTGGGTAGATGGTGGGCCTGGGAAGATTTGAACTTCCGACCTCACGCTTATCAGGCGTGCGCTCTAACCAACTGAGCTACAGGCCCATTCAGCCTAATGACAAAAGAATCGCCTGCCGGCGGTACTTTAGTTACAACAATCTTCCTCATTAGAAAGGCTGCTGTGTCATTTAGTTGTAAAGAGCATGCGACCATAAGTTGGTCAACGCAAAACTCTTTGCAATTAAATAGCGAATCGGATTTTTTTTCTTTAAAGGAGGTGATCCAGCCGCAGGTTCCCCTACGGCTACCTTGTTACGACTTCACCCCAATCATCAGCCCCACCGTAGACAGCTGCCTCCATTGCTGGTTAGCTCACTGGTTTCGGGTAGAACCAACTTTCGTGGTGTGACGGGCGGTGTGTACAAGGCCCGGGAACGCATTCACCCTGGCATGCTGATCCAGGATTACTAGCGATTCCGACTTCAAGGAGTCGAGTTGCAGACTCCTATCCGGACTGGGATGCACTTTATGGGATTAGCTCCACCTCACGGTATCGCAACCCTTTGTATGCACCATTGTAGTACGTGTGTAGCCCCAGGCGTAAGGGCCATGATGACTTGACGTCGTCCCCACCTTCCTCCCGGTTAACCCGGGCAGTCTCCCTAGAGTGCCCAACATTACTTGATGGCAACTAAGGATAGGGGTTGCGCTCGTTGCGGGACTTAACCCAACACCTCACGGCACGAGCTGACGACAGCCATGCAGCACCTGTCACTGCATTCCCCGAAGGGCACTGTCTAATTTCTAGGACATTCGCAGGATGTCAAGCCTGGGTAAGGTTCTTCGCGTTGCATCGAATTAAACCACATACTCCACCGCTTGTGCGGGCCCCCGTCAATTTCTTTGAGTTTCAGCCTTGCGACCGTACTCCCCAGGCGGGGTACTTAACGCGTTAACTACAGCACCGAAGGTCAAGCCTCCGACACTTAGTACCCATCGTTTACGGCGTGGACTACCAGGGTATCTAATCCTGTTTGCTCCCCACGCTTTCGCTCCTCAGTGTCAGTAATAGTCCAGGAAGTCGCCTTCGCCACCGGTGTTCCTTCTGATCTCTACGGATTTCACTCCTACACCAGAAATTCCACTTCCCTCTCCTATACTCTAGCGATGCAGTATCAAATGCAATTCCACGGTTGAGCCGTGGGCTTTCACATCTGACTTACAAAGCCACCTACGAGCGCTTTACGCCCAGTGATTCCGATTAACGCTTGCACCTTCAGTATTACCGCGGCTGCTGGCACTGAATTAGCCGGTGCTTCCTCTAGAGGTACCGTCAATTACTAGGAGTATTATTCCTAATAGGTTTCTTCCCTCTTGACAGGAGTTTACGATCCGAAAACCTTCATCCTCCACGCGGCGTCGCTGCGTCAGACTTTCGTCCATTGCGCAATATTCCCCACTGCTGCCTCCCGTAGGAGTCTGGGCCGTGTTCCAGTCCCAGTGTGGCAGGCCACCCTCTCAGGCCTGCTATTCATCGTTGCCACGGTAGGCCGTTACCCCACCGTCTAGCTAATGAAACGCGGACTCATCTACTGGCGAGAGCTTTCAAGAAGAGGCCCCCTTTCCCGTTTCCAGCGTATACGGTATTAGCAGTCGTTTCCAACTGTTGTCCCGTACCAATAGGTAGATTATCCACGCGTTACTCACCCGTGCGCCACTCTACTCGTCTCCGAAGAGACTTTCGCGTTCGACTTGCATGTGTTAGGCACGCCGCCAGCGTTCAATCTGAGCCAGAATCAAACTCTCCAGTTTAATAATTCTGTATTGAATTGTCCGTTACCGAAGCAACGAACAACGCTAGCTGATCTCTAAATCAATCCGATTCGCTATTTAATTGTCAAAGAGCTTTTTAATAAAAGCTCCACTTGGCTAGTTAGCCTTGTGTCGAGTTGGCGTTTATGCCACCCGGCCGCTAAGCTGTCAACAACTTTCTGAAATTTAATTTCTTCCGTTGTGCGACGAACCCTTGTCTCGCGGCGTGGAGGGAGTGTTTAGGCTTTCCTCTCTCCGCTGTCAAACCCTTTTTAAAAGTTTTTTAAAAAACCTTTTTGAAGAGCTTTACGACTTGGGTAACTACCGATTGTGAAATGAACTTTCCTCGCTTCAAGAACTGCTTCTTCGTAGCGAGGAAGGAGGTTCTATGGCTTTTGCCCCCCGCCGTCAACAGCTTTTTTAGATTTTTTGTATTAATTTTTACTCATATTGAGAGAACGTTACCCTACTTCCGCCTTACCCCTTGGCGCAGAACGACTTCCCACAATTATACGCTCTCACTTGTTCCCCGACTCCTTTAAAAACATATTCGCAGTCAAGGGGGCGTCCCCCTTGCGAGCGCAGGGGAGTGCCTTGCCCCTCGGAACTTTAGCCGTTCTTGAAGAATGAAAGATTACGGATAAAGATGGTGAAACGAGTCGCCGAAGGCAAACGCGCCTGTCGGGAAAAAAGATCTTAAGACCACGCCGAAGTTCAAAAAAAAGGGTGAACCGAAGCGGCTCACCCTTTCTACTAACATTATATAGTCCGATTTATCCCTTGAGGACACCAAAGCCCGGGATATAAAGACGCTGTTCGAATTTCTTCAACAACCAGCCTGCGATGGTTACGAGGAACAAGTAGTATGCTCCTACAACCATAAATGCTTCTGTGAAACGGAATGTGTGCGCTGCAATGCCGCGCGCTTCACCCGTCAGTTCGATACATGTAATGATGTAGGCGAGGGATGAGTACTTAATTAGATAGATAACTTCGTTACCACACCCCGGTAAAGCTCTGCGGAATGCTTGCGGAACCACTATCCACAATACAGTCTGGAACTTGCTCATACCTAATGCCGATGCAGCTTTAAGCTGCCCGTCACGGATAGAAAGCAATGCACCACGGATGTACTCCGAGTTGTACGCCCCGCTACACAGCGTAAAACCTGCAATGGCTGCGTATTCCGGTTCTAAGTAGATACCGACCTTTGGCAGTCCATAATATAGGATAAAAAGCTGCACCATAAGCGGGACACCACGGAAGAGCGAAGTGTAGAAGTTCATCAGCATTTGTACAAATCTATTGCCGAATACACGACAACAGCCAACACCAATGCCGAGCAGCTGGCCCATTATAGCAGATGGCACGATGAGCATAACACTCATGACCAGCCCCCTGTTTACTGCAGGGAGCAATTGTTCAGTATAAAACGGATCCACTAGTCAAGCTCCTCGCACATATCGGACAGCTTATTACAGAAGTCAGCAGTACGAGTGCCGGAACCTTCTTTAAGAAGCGATGCCGGAGAACCACGTTCAATAATCTCGCCCTGCTGCATAAATACAATTTCATCTGCTAATGCTCGTGCAAAATCCATCTGGTGGGTCGCCATGATCATGGTAAGACCTTCTTTTGCCAGATCACGGATAACAGAAAGAACTTCACCTACTAATTCCGGATCAAGCGCGGATGTAGGCTCGTCCAGCAAGAGAACTTTTGGCTCCATTGCAAGCGCACGGGCAATTGCCACACGCTGCTTCTGGCCACCGGAAAGCTCCGCAGGATATAAATCACCTTTGTCGGAAAGACCTACACGGTCGAGCTCTTTCCTGGCAATTTCCATAGCCTGCTTCTTGCTCATGCCTTTTACTTTACGCAACGCTATGGAAACGTTGTCTATAGCGCTAAGGTGATCGAAGAGGTTGAAGTCCTGAAAGATCATACCTACCTGCTGGCGGTAACCGTACAGCTCTTTCTTGCTGTTGGTGTCTACAATTCTGTCTTCAAGAACAATCTGTCCCTTTTCCGGCATAAGCAGATAGTTGATACACTGCAAAAAGGTAGATTTACCCGCACCGGAAGGTCCGATGAGCACCTTAAGCTCCCCTCGATTAATATCGAGAGAAACAGATCGTAAAATTTCTTTCCCGCTAAGATTCTTGCTGATGTCTTGCATCTGCAGGATTGGGGTATTGTTCTTACTTGGCATGTGTATATCCCTTACGTGGTGTAGCCCGGAATGCGGACTTTCTTTTCAAGAGTGAGCAGCAGCTTTACGCCCACCATAGTAATAATAAAGTAAATTACACCGGCGGTAATAAACAGCGTGAGATGCTCGTAAGTTCTGGACGCAACGAAATGGGTGCGTGTGAACATATCCATAGCACCTACGACGTAGGCCAATGCAGAGTCTTTAAGAATAATAGAAAATTCGTTGGACCATCCAGGAATAGACAAACGCAGCGCCTGCGGCAGAATGACGGTGCAAACCCCTTGCATATCCGACATACCGAGAGCGCGGGAAGCTTTAAGCTGTCCCTGCGGCAAGGCTTCGATAGAGCCTCTGAAAATTTGTGACTGGTAGGCGGCACTTGTCATCCCCAACACAATCGATGTGGCAGCAAGGGCAGATAAGTTAAGCCCTAATAAATCGAAAATGCCGAAGTAGAAAAGAAACATGAGTGTCAGAATCGGCACCCCACGGAAAAACCACACATATAATCCCAGAATCAAGCGAACAAAACGAGGCCCGTAGACCAAGCCAACCGCCATAGGAATGCCCATGACGAGTCCGAGGCTCATAGCCCCGCCAACTATCGCCAACGTCACGAGCGCGCCTTCCAAAATGTATGGCAGCGCGTCTAATATTACTGCTAACTGTTCTAGCATACAATGTCGGACAAACAATTAAGCCTGTCCTTCCTCCTTAGGTGTGCCTTGCAGCACGCAATAAAAAAGGCTGAGAGCGTTTTAATGGAACACGCCCTCAGCCGAAATGTATCTTTAAAACTGAGCAACAACCTGATTAGTGGTTGCCACCTTTAAGATGCTTTTCTTTGAGAACTTCCCAGTAAGGGTCAGCTTTCAGCAGTTTGATACCTTTATTGATGAGATCGCGAAGTTCTGCATTATCTTTATTGATAGCAACACCGAAATCTTCATGATCACCGAAAGTGTCGATTACAACAAGCGGCAGCCCACGACCGATTGCATCATTAACAGGAGCAGCATCCATTGCTACACCCTGAATACGACCGTTCATGACATCCTGAAATGCAAGTGGAGCAGAGTCATAGAACTTCATAGTAAAGTTCCAACCTTCTTTGTCCATATGCTTTTTAAGCCATTCTACCTGCGGGGTGCCAGTCTGCACACCGAGACGTACTTTATCGTGCTGTATCTTGTCTACAGTAAGGCCGGAACCTTTTTTAACAGCGTAGACGTTTGCAACAGAGTAGTAAGGCTCTGAGAAATTTACTTTAGCAGCGCGTTCCGGAGTAATAGTCATACCGGAGTAAACCATATCAATTTTATTTGAGAGAACGCTCTGTACGATGGTTGACCATTCCATAGGGCGATGCTCAACTTTAAAACCAAGCTTTTTGGCGATCCAGTTTAAGGAATCAACATCAAAGCCAGCAGGCTCACCATTTTTGTCAACATAAGCAAAAGGAGGGTAGTTTGCATCAATACCGTTAATGTACGTTTTTTCTGCAAACGCTCCTGTGCCGAACAGTAAAACCAAACCAAGTGCTGTGATAAGCACACGTGTTGTTCTAAGCATTTTGTTCATCCTTCTAGCAAGACAGGTAAGCAATATACGCAAATGACATTCTGAAATCATTTGCTATCCCCAATAACCCACAACTACCTTGGCTAGCAGAAACTGGGTTTACCCGCAACTACGAAATGAACAATTTTGCAAAAACAACCTTTTGCGATTATTGAGATGTAGTATTCATTTCAAACTCTTACACTCGTTTTTGAACTGAGCTCGTGACCGACCTGCACACAAGGCAGCGTCTCCACGAAGAAGAATTCGTGCTTACACATTCAATAAGAGCACTACCCCAAAGGTTGCGCTGCCCCCTTTTATGCACTTGATCCGCTACTGGCAACACTTTTAGCGTTTTTACCCTCGCATTTATTTTAGGCAGTGCCTCTTACTGCACAAAGAAAAACCGCCGAGTTATATAACTCGGCGGTTAGCGGTACTTTTAATTAGATTAGCATGTTATCTGCGATATGCTTTCTTTAACGTAAATATAAAGGCAGCTCCGGTGCCCTCGGTGGAATTTACTGGGGATTCAACCCAGATGTCACCACCATAAGACCGAATGATCCTGCGACAAATGGCAAGCCCGAGTCCGGCACTTCCATCTTTCGCCACTGGAGATTCTTCATTTTCGAGCCTGTAGAATCTTTCGAAAATCCTGCTCTGACTCTCTGCTGGAATACCTGAACCTTCATCACGCACGCTAAAAGATGCCAACCCATCGCGTAAATGCAAACCGACAGAGACGGTTGAGTCCCGAGGACTGTACTTAATGGCGTTATCTATAAGGTTACGAAGCACCTCACCCAGCCCGTCAGCATCCGCAATAACGTCGATATCATCCTTTTCAACATGATCTTGAAGCGTAATATTCTTTTCAAAAGCCGCTGGCAGCATATCGCGCACAGTCTCTTCTACAACTCCACAGCCATCGACAGCTGTAAGCTGACTGCTATCTTTATTATGCTGGGAACGAGCAAGAACAAGTAACGAGTTCACCATTTTGGTCATATGGTCAGCGTTACGTAAAATCGTATTGAGAAACTTCACCGCTGTGGAGTGCGGAGCCTCTGGCGCATCAATCAACGTCTCTGCGTATCCCTTAATACTCGTAAGCGGTGTCTTAAGCTCATGGGAAACGTTTGCCACAAAGTCACGGCGTACCCGCTCCAGTTGCTCACGCTCACTCACATCATGGAACACCAGAACCATTTTTCGGGCTTCCTGACGGTCACGGAACGGTACAAGGTTCACAGAAAGATAGACTGAATCCGGTAATTCCAGAACCAGATTAGCATTTTTAGGAATAGGAGATGCCAGAATGTCATCCACTGCCTGCTGCAAGTCCGGCTGCATTGTGGCTTCGATAACACTTCTGCCTTCACAACCATCCATACAACGCAACATGGTAATAAACGCCGTATTGCAGGAATGAATCCTACCGCGTTCATCCAGCACCATAACGCCTTCCGTCATCCCGTCAAACACAGCTTCCAGACGGTTCTTCTGATCAACAACCATCCGCAGATGCATTTCGATATTCTGCGCCATGTCGTTAATAGCAGTGACTAGAGGTTCAAACTCCGTCCCCGGATATGTTCGAATTCGCCGCTGATACTGACCAAGTCCGATTGATTGTGCTGTACTTGCCAGCCGTCGGATAGAAATAAGGAATGGCCTTGTAACAAGGTATCCGAAAAGAACCGTGCCGAACGTGGTGAAAATAAATACCCATATCATCCCCGCTTCGAGCCTGTTTAAGCGCTCGCTTGCCGAAGATGCCGGAATAGCAACACGCAATACGCCAGCAGGAATAATTCCCTGAGCTTCTTCAATTTGCGCTGCATAGATTAAATCTTTACGGATTGTAGTGGAATAACGCACTTCAACACCCGTTTTACCGCTCAGTGCCGTGAGCACTTCCGGTCTATTGGCGTGAGAAGGCAACTGAGAAATTTCAGCATACGGAACATTTGTATCAGCAATGACATTACCTTCAGCAATGTAGGTCACGCGTACATTCAGATGACGAGAAAGCGCCTTTAGCCAGCCATCAAATTCCTGTATGCTGGTGAAAGTATTTCCGTGCGTCGTCCACGCGACCGTATTTAGATAGGTAACCGCTCTACCTTTGGCATCGCGAAGGATATCTGTTCGTAATGACGAATCAAAATAGTAAAACGGAGGAATGAGCGCGACCATTAAAAGCAGGAACATTCCTGTTAAGAGTCTGTTACGGATGGAATAGTTGTTCATGGTATTTATTATCCGCTACATTGTGGCAATTGTATGGCTGTTATGTTACATCGCGACAGTACGGTGCGGAATTGATTTTGACAATAGTGTTGCCTTTTCCAGCTTACTCAAAAGTATCGGTTTGCTGCGAAAGAAAACAAAACATTCGGAATCTCCAAAAGTATGGATATATATACTGTTTTCCTTGTACTGGCTGTACTAGCCGGTTTTATGATGGCGTTCAACCTTGGTGCAAACGACGTTGCTAACTCAATGGCGTCTGCAGTTGGTGCTAAAGCCATCACTGTCAAACAAGCTGTGCTTATTGCGGGTGTTCTTAACTTCGCAGGCGCAGTTTTTCTTGGTGCTCAGGTTACCAAGACAATTTCTAAAGGGATTATCAACCCGGAAATGATTACTGACCCTAAGGTTCTTATGGTCGGTATGTTTGCAGCATTATTATCTGCAGGACTCTGGGTTCTCGTTGCAACGCTCACAGCACTTCCTGTTTCTTCCACTCATTCTATTGTCGGGTCTATCCTCGGCTTTGGTATAGTTGTCGGCGGGCCGGAAGTGGTTAACTGGGGCACACTGGGCTTTGTTGTTCTATCTTGGATTATATCACCATTATTTGGTGCTGTAATTGCTGGACTTATCTTCTCATCAATCCGCAAACGAATCCTGTTTCGAAGCCAAATGCTTATGCAAGCGCGCAAGTGGGCTCCGTTCTGGATTGCACTTACATGTACCTTGGTGTTCTTATCTTTCCTGTTTAAGACACCATTCGGCAAGAACCTGCACCTTACATGGTGGGATGCTTCCTACATTGCCCCTGTTGTTACCGCATTTTTCTGGTGTATTGCCAGAAGCTTTATTCATAAACTTATTCCAAAAGTTGACGAAGAATCTGAAGCTGTTGAAGGACTGTTCCGTAAAATGCAGGTGGGCACCTCCTGCTACGTTGCGGTTTCTCAGGGCGCCAACGACGTCGCAAACGCTATCGGTCCAGTAGCTGCTATCTATATGATTGCACGCGATCATGCACTGCTCAGCACTGCAGAGGTTCCTCTTTGGCTGCTTATCATAGGTGGTCTAGGCATCACTCTTGGTATTTCAGTTCTGGGTTATAAAGTTATGGACACCGTAGGCACCAAAATTACCACGCTTAACAACACTCGTGGCTTTGCCGTAGATTTTGGCGCAGCAACCACTGTACTTATTGCTTCCAACCTCGGCATGCCTGTTTCTACAACACATGCTTCTGTTGGCTCAATTGTAGGTGTTGGTGTGGCCCGCGGTTTTGGTACCGTCAACTTTCAGATTTTATTTAAAATCGTTCTCTACTGGGTACTCACAGTGCCAATTGCAGCACTGAGCAGTATTGTTATTTTCCAGTTGCTTAAGTGGACGATTCTTTAAAAGTTTTTTACCGCTAGATTCTTAGGAGGAAACTGCAATGAAATTTCGCGTTCCATTCTTTGGAATGTTATCCGACCGCACTCCGATGAGCGGACTGCTCGAGCACTACGGGCAGATTGAGAAAGGCATGGGGCTTATTCACGAATCCATGGAATGCTACATTACCGGTGGCGCTTGCAGAGAATTCTATTCCCTGCAGCAAGAAGTGGATGATGCTGAATACCATGCGGATAAGATTAAACGTAATATCCGTAACCACCTTCCGCATGGCCTGTTTATGCCAGTGGATAAGACTCTGTTCATCAACTACACCCGCAGTCAGGATAACATCCTCGACTCTGGTCAGGAAGCATTGAACTGGCTTGGTATGCACCGTCTGGCAATTGAAGAAGACATGCAGAAGCTTCTTCTTGATTACCTGTACGAAGTGGCTAAAACCATTGAAATGTTGAAGGTAGCTCTTGAAGCAACCATCGACCTCGTTCAAGGTACTGTCGCTGTAAACCGCCAGAAGACTAAAGAACATTTCCGAGGCATCCGCGCACAGCAGCGCAACGTATTCCGCATGAAACAAAACGTCATGGCGGAACTATATGACCTCGATCGTGACTTTAAAGAAGTCTACCAGCTCATGAAGTTTGTAGATTGTCTCTTCGACATGAGTCACAACTCTGAAAATTGTAGCGACATGCTGCGCGCTATGATCGTTAGATAAAGCATAATGCCTGCGATGCCATGCATCGCAGGCATTTTTTTATTCTATGAATACATATACCCCCTCCGTATCCGTCGTTATGCCCGTTTTTAATGGTGCAGACACTCTTGCCACAGCTATAGACAGCATTCTCGCTCAGACATTCAGCGACTTTGAACTTATCCTCGTTGATGACGGCTCCACAGATTTCACACTGGAGATCATCAAAGGATATGTTGCGCAGGATGAACGCGTGCTGGGCTTCACCATACCGCACTCCGGCGTAGCCGCTGCTGCCAATGCAGGACTGTCCAAAGTTCGTGCTCGACTCATCGCACGCATGGACGCTGACGACTACTCCATGCCGGAACGTCTGGCACAACAAGTTGCCTACATGCACGGACATCCGGAGATAGGCATCTTAGGTACGCGTGTAGAATTTGGTGGTAACAGAGATACTGCGGCAGGATATGCCCGCTACGTGGATTGGACGAATACTCTCCTGGAGCCAGAAGAGCTTAGACTGAGACGTTTTCAGGAAGCACCTTTTGCACACCCCAGCACCATGTATCGAACCGAACTCGTAGAACGTTTCGGGGGGTACAAAACCGGCAACTTACCGGAAGATTACGAACTGTGGCTCCGCTGGATGTCCCTTGGAATCAAAGCTGCAAAGCTTCCGTCCACGTTAGTCGTATGGAATGATCCCCCGAACAGGCTTTCCCGTACCGGCGAACAGTGCACAACAGATAACTTCTATAAAATGAAATCTCCCTACCTTGCGGACTGGCTTCATAACAATGTTTCACCAGACAGAAAGATTTACGTCATCGGCGCAAGTAAAACCAGCCGGAACCGTGCGCTTCTGCTTGAGCAAAGCGGTGTTGTCATCACGGGGTGGATTGATGTTGACCCAAATAAGATAGGCAACATTGTAAATGGAAAGCGTGTGGCAGGCAGGGAAATTCTGGATCAGGAACATTGTTTTGCTGTGGCGTATCTTGCAGGACATGATGCGAACGATCAGCTTGAAGAATTTTTAAAAACTAAGGGATATACCCTTGGAAGAGATTATATTCTGGCCTCATAGCCGCATTTACGAACTATTTCCCTCCGTCTCATCGATCTGCGGAAGCAACTGCCCTGAAGTGTATTGTTTAATTCGATACGCTGAGAGCATGCTTCCAATATTCCTGTCCTCGACATCAAAATGTTCCAGCGCAAGCCTTGTCATTTCCAGACTCGCTTCAAGTATTGGATTAATCATCACGTCGACACCGCACGCCTTTAACTGTTCAATCTGATCATCCGAGTTCACGCTCGCAATAATCTTCATATTCGAATATCTGGAACGAATATTCTGAATAAGCGGAAAACAACCAGTTGTAGCCGGAGCTGTCACAAGAGTCAGCTGAGCATCTGCTGGATCAGCAGTGTCATACACTTCCTGTACAGCGGCATCGCCAAAGATAATGGGATACCCTTTCTGTTTTGCGGCCAAAAAAGCCGGAAGATTATATTCGATCATCACAAACGGAATTAAGAATTCTGTTAAAATACTCGCAATAGCAACCCCCACCCGTCCTGATCCCACAATAATTACATGATCTTTTCTACCACTAGCCTGATAGGATTCTGTTTCGATGTTTTCGAGACGAAATGCTTTCTTACATAGCTTGTACGCCAAAGGCGCAATCTTAAACGTCAACGGAGTGAGCAACATTGTTAATATGGCTGCCGCGAGTATCAACGAATACTGTTTATCCGTTATGATTTGAGATTCCTCTGCAATACTCGCCAGCAAAAAAGACAACTCACCAATTGAATACATCCCAAAACCAATCATCAACGCCTTCTGCTGACGTATTCTTAATATGGTAGCTACCAGCCAGAAGATGAAGCCTTTTACAAGAATAATGGCAACGGTAAGCTCCAATACTGGAATTATGTTCTCGATGATGAATCCAAAATTAATGAGCATGCCTATTGAAGCAAAGAAAAGCATACAGAACAGATCGCGCATGGGGGCAATATCCCCCAGAGCCTGACGCGCATAGTCAGATTCACTAATAAGCACGCCTGCAACAAACGCACCGAAAGGAAAAGACAACCCAAGCAAAAAGGTAGCATACCCGACACCAAGCCCAATTGTAGAGCAGGCAAGCATAAACAACTCTCTCGATTGAGCACTCGCAACAATGGAGAGCACCCAAGGAATAAGCCGTGTTCCTAAAACAAACATCGCTACAAGAAAAAGTGCTCCCTTCCCTAACGCCCATGCAACGGGAAGCAGTCCTTCGCCCACCATACTCAGTGTAGGCAAGATAACGAGCAGCGGAATAGTACAGATATCTTGCATGATGAGGATACCGACCATGATTGCGCTGATGTACGTCCCCATTTGCCCACGGTTCTCAAGTGTCTTCAATATCATCATAGTATTGGAAAACGCCATGAACGCGCCAAACCACACAGCCTGAATGCTTGTCCACTCTAGAACATAGTAAGCAATTCCCCACCCTGCCGCCATGGTCAAGGCAACCTGAGTTGGAGTTCCGATAAGAGCAATGACTCGAACCGGCTTCAGTTTCTTCAAAGTGAAGTCCAGCCCCAAGGCAAACAACAAAAGCGCAACGCCAATATTAGAAAGCAACTCAATATTATGTTGCCCGTCACCAGAAACTGTCGGACCGGCAGTGTATGGACCAACAAGCATCCCACCAAGGATATAGCCGAGAATATATGGCTGCTTCAGCGCACGAGCAATAATAGCGCCCAACAGCGCAGCAAGCATTACGGTAATAAGGTCAGTTGCTATACCCATTAAGGAACCCTTTGCAAAATATCCCACCGAAAAAGTTCTAAACCTACCAACATCTCATACTAGTAGGGATTTAAAAGAGTCCCAAGGATATGTTGAACCACAACATTTGCTCAACGCTATAGGATAATAGCAATGTTATACCTTTCACACGAAGGAAGTATTTACAGCAAATTGGGAAGTATTACTTGCATTCCCCTTAACAAAACAGTCCATCTGCCGATATGACATAGGACACTAATATACTTATATTAATTACATTAGTGAATATGGGACATAACTAAAAACTGTATTATAAAAGTCTTTCATGGAGGGTGTAGTGAAAGGTAATTTTTGGAAAACATTAGCATTTCGGTACATCGGGTGCGTCTTTTGTATCTTATTATTGTCTATATCTATAGTAAGTGCTTACTTTTTAAGATCTCAACAAGAGACGGAACTCGCTCAAAACACTACTTCTAACAGACGAACACTCGAACATGTAGCCAATGTATTAGAAGATTGGACAAATGCGCAGATAAATCTTGCACAGATCATGGCCAAGTCGCCTACTGTAATAGAAGCATGTAAAAATCCGGAAGACAGTGAGCTGGTTGATAAAGCACAAAAATATCTTCAAACCTATCACAATAAATACGGTTTTTATGAAAACATTCCACTTGCCGCGCATTTACCCAAGGGAAAAAGCTTTTCTGTCACAGTAAATGGAAAAAGCCGTGTCATTAAAGACGGCACATTCTTTACTGATACAGTAGGCGGAAAAACAATTGGCAAGGGTGGCGCACAGCTTTCATTTATTAAAGCATCCCGATCCGGAAAAGAGTATTTCATTAGCCAGGTCTACCCGAGCATTCTTCGTGGTAATCCTATTTTTGTTATATCAATTCCGGTTTATGACAACAGCAAGCATGTTGGCAGTGTTATTCTTGCGCCGCAAATGGACTACTTTACGAACAAGTTTATCAATAACTCAAAAATCGGAAAAACCGGCTCGCTCTTTTTCATCGACTCCAGAGGGATCTTTATTGCTCATAAAAATCCCGACATGATCCTCAAAAAAGACCTTGGAGATCACACCGGCTATATCCAAAAGATTCTGGGCGGGCAGGATAACTTCTTTTCAACAGACGCCACCTCAGAAAAGTACAAATACCTCGTACAGCCAATTTCAATCTCAAAAGGTAATATTCTACATGAGTGGATTTTATGCGCCACTCAGGCTGAAAGTGAAATTACTGCAGGCTCTCATAAGACCGCAATCGCCATGCAGTACGCAGGTGCTGGGCTGCTCATTGCGCTTGGTCTGCTATTGTACCTACTCACAAGATTTTTCGTTACGAAGCCGCTTGCCGAAATAGGCGAATACGCAAGTCAGATTGAAAACGGTAACCTCAATGCCCAACTCGCCTTTAAGAGTACAACAGAGCTAGGCACTCTTGCAGATTCTCTTCGAAATATGAACGTTACAGTCATTGGCGAACTTCAGGATAAAATGAGCTTCATGCAGGGGCTTCTGAACGGTATTCAAAATCCATATGCAGTTGTTAACGCAAAAATGGAATTACAAAGCTGCAACAACTACATGATTGAGATTACGGGTCGAAATGGCAATGTTGAAGATTTTGCAGGCTGGAACATTTCAAAATTCCTTTTTGATGATCCTAGTCACCACGTAATTCTGATCGACGTAATGAAGGATAAAGCACCATGTATCAACAGAGACTTCTCATACACTAACGCAATTGGAAAAAATTATGAGTTGGTCATAGATGTTGTGCCATTGCTAGACGCAGAAGGAAATGTAACCGGCGGCATTACATTCTGGAACAACGTATCAGAATTAAAAGCGCGTCAGAAAGAAATGGAAGCGAACAAAAAAGAAATTGAAACTGCAGCCACTCATGCCCATGCACTTTCAGACAAAACAGAAGATATCTTACGTCTGCTCACAGAAAATGTTGAAGAATCTAATACTCGAACCGAAAAACAAAAAGCATATCTTCTCGAAACCATTACAGCCATCGATGAATTAAGTGCAACTGTGCAGGAGATTGCCTCCAACTCAAGCCAAACAGCTAACACAGCGCAAATTACAAAAGAAAATGCAGATAACGGTGCAGGAATAGTACAGGAGTCCATGCACTCAATTCATTCGCTGCAGAAGCTTATTGCAACTATGAGTGACGATATCGACAAACTTACAGAGCACGCCGATGGCATTGGTAATGTAATGGAAATCATCAACGACATTGCCGACCAGACCAACCTTCTTGCTCTTAATGCTGCAATCGAAGCAGCAAGAGCTGGCGAAGCTGGAAGAGGCTTCTCTGTAGTTGCTGACGAAGTACGAAAACTGGCAGAGAAAACCATGTCTGCAACCAGCGAGGTTGACTCGGCTGTGACCGCTATTCAAAACGGAACAAGAAATTGTGCAGCTTCTATTAAAAAAGTTGATACTGAAGCTGGAAACAACGTAGCGCGAGCCAAGGATACAGAAGAAGCACTTACTGGAATCCGCACCATGACAGAATCTACCAGTCAAATGGTTACCGGTATTGCAACAGCAGCAGAACAGCAATCGGCTGCAACCGAGCAAGTGGCTCGAACTGCAAGCGACATCGGAACAATAGCCGAAGAAACGTACACCGCAATGCAAAGCGCGACACTACGAATAACGGAGGTTAAGGCATCCTTCGAAGAGTTACGAAATATAATCTATGCTATGAAATAATGAAAAGGCAGACCTCGGTCTGCCTTTTTTTATATTAAGTGAATGCCATCTTGATGGATGGAGTTAAATACTAAATATATGACGAGAAGGGTGCCTCATCAAATCGGATAGAAATGGATGCAACGCTTCCAGAACATGCACAATGCCCCACCTTGAGCTAGAAGCACACCCGATAACAACTTCAGAAACAAGACGCTTCTCCACATCAGTTACTTCGACTTGGAGTCAGTATTATAGATAATCTTTATAGTACTTGAGTAGGCAAGGTGAACATATTTAGAGGCACCGTGGATATCCTGAGGGCTATGAAAGAAAGAGATACCGATGCCTGCATGCGTATTAAGCTCGGCAAATAGAGAGGTAGTAGCAGCCGCTAGCTGGAAAGAACTAAAAATGGTTATGTTAACTGGTGAGTTCATCTCCCTCATTAAAGGAAACACCCTACCATCCCTGATGACACTCACTTCTACGACTATCCCGAATATCGCGTTTCTGAGATTATTCACGGCATTGTTTTTTGTGTTCAGTACTCCATTGGAAAAATGCTGCCCATCGTAATCATTCAATTACGAATCTTAGAAAATGGACGTATGGCATCACGTGTTAAAGCGGGGGGTGTTGAGAGGTTTCAGGCATTCTCTAGCTCCGAACGGCCATTGCAATGACTATTAACACTGTGAAGCGATCACACACATCTTGAACAGCAACCACGCAAAGGATCTTCATAAATGGGACGAACTCCCTCTAATTTACTCCTTCGGGTTGGAGTCATTATTCTCGGCATTGTTTTTCGTACCTGAGGATGCAAAACGAGCTTCTCTTGAGTCACCGTGAATATTCCGAGAATCTTGACGGAAAGAGGATGTATGGGAGCACGCGTTAAAGCTCGGGGAATGGAAAGGGGTGAGAGCTTGCTCACCCCGTCCCCTCGCGGGAGCGTGGAAAGAAAAAGCTTGGGACTCAGAATCAGTCAAAACAGCTGGATCATCTTGTGCACTTAAAACAACAAAAGCCGTCTATCATAGGATAGACGGCTTTTCAAAAATTCACGGACAAGCAAAGATAAAGAATCAACCAAGCTCCACTCTACTGGCATCAACACTTTTTGATTTCATAGAATAGTTTGGCTTGCGGCGTACCGCCTTAGACCAAACCTCGCGCCTTGGCAGGCGCTCACCACCTGTGGGAAAGTAGGTTGAGCTATACAAACAGAAAAAGCCCGTTAGCTATAAAGCTAACGGGCTTTTTGAAATAAATCTTGGCAGCGACCTACTTTCCCACAGGCTCCCCTGCAGTATCATCGGCGATGGTTGGCTTGACTTCCGAGTTCGGAATGGGATCGGGTATACCCCAACCTCCATGGCCACCAAGAAAAATATGTCGGGTCAGTGCTTTGGAAAGGCGGTAATATTTACCTTACTGCCACGTCAAAGGACGAACCCTAAAATATTAATCTAATAGGGAGGAAAAGAATGATTTAGTGTAGAAAAATAAGGCTCACGGACTATTAGTACTGGTTAGCTGAAGGCATCACTGCCCTTACACACCCAGCCTATCAACCTGGTGGTCTACCAGGGTCCTTTAGCTCATAAATGAGAGGGAGATCTTATCTTAAGTGAGGCTTCCCGCTTAGATGCTTTCAGCGGTTATCCCTTCCGAACGTAGCTACTCAGCTATGCCGTTGGCACGACAACTGACCCACCAGAGGTTCGTTCACCCCGGTCCTCTCGTACTAGGGGCAACTCCTTTCAAATCTCCTACGCCCACAGCAGATAGGGACCAAACTGTCTCACGACGTTTTAAACCCAGCTCGCGTACCACTTTAAACGGCGAACAGCCGTACCCTTGGGACCTGCTTCAGCCCCAGGATGTGATGAGCCGACATCGAGGTGCCAAACCGCGCCGTCGATGTGAACTCTTGGGCGCGATCAGCCTGTTATCCCCGGCGTACCTTTTATCCAATGAGCGATGGCCCTTCCATGCGGAACCACCGGATCACTAACACCAACTTTCGTTCCTGCTCGAGATGTCTCTCTTACAGTCAAGCTCGCTTATGCGTTTGCACTCAACGACTGGTTTCCAATCAGTCTGAGCGAACCTTTGTATGCCTCCGTTACTCTTTAGGAGGCGACCGCCCCAGTCAAACTACCCACCAGACACTGTTTCCTAACCGGATAACGGTAGAGGATTAGAGCCTTAGACTAGCAAGGGTGGTATTTCAAGGTTGGCTCCACAAACACTGGCGTGCCTGCTTCAAAGCCTCCCACCTATCCTACACATGCTAGCCCAAAACCCAATGTCAAGCTATAGTAAAGGTGCACAGGGTCTTTCCGTCTTGCTGCGGGTACACGGCATTTTCACCGCGAATTCAATTTCACCGAGTCTGTAGTTGAGACAGTGCGGAGATCGTTACGCCATTCGTGCAGGTCGGAACTTACCCGACAAGGAATTTCGCTACCTTAGGACCGTTATAGTTACGGCCGCCGTTTACCGGGGCTTCGGTTCGCTGCTTCGCCGAAGCTAACAACTCCCCTTAACCTTCCGGCACCGGGCAGGCGTCAGTCCATATACGTCGTCTTACGACTTTGCATAGACCTATGTTTTTAGTAAACAGTCGCCACCGCCATTTCTCTGCGGCTCTCCGTTGCTTTGTTTCGCGAGGAAACTAACAACAAGGAGCACCCCTTATCCCGAAGTTACGGGGTCATTTTGCCGAATTCCTTAACTACAGTTCTCTCGAGCGCCTTGGATTACTCATCCCGCCCACCTGAGTCGGTTTGCGGTACGGTTTGCATAGACTAAACTTAGAAGCTTTTCTTGGAAGCATGGACTCAACACCTTACGTTCTTGCGAACTCCGCATCGTGTCTCAGGCATGTAGAGGTACGGATTTGCCTATACCTCAACCCTACGCACTTGCACTGGCTATTCCAACAGCCAGCGTGTCTATCCTACTCCGTCCCTCCATCGCACATCTATACAAGTACAGGAATATTAACCTGTTTCCCATCGACTACGCTTTTCAGCCTCGCCTTAGGGGCCGACTAACCCGGGGCAGATTACCTTTACCCCGGAAACCTTGGGCTTACGGCGGATGGGTTTCTCACCCATCTTATCGTTACTCATGTCAGCATAATCACTTCTCTACCGTCCAGCATGCTTCACAGCACACCTTCAACCAGTAGAGAACGCTCTCCTACCACCAGCACAAAGTGCTGATCCGAAGCTTCGGCACCATACTTAGCCCCGTTACATTTTCGGCGCAGAATCTCTAGACCAGTGAGCTATTACGCTTTCTTTAAAGGATGGCTGCTTCTAAGCCAACCTCCTGGCTGTCTAGGAAATTCCACCGCCTTTTCCACTGAGTATGGATTTGGAGGCCTTAGCTGTCGGTCTGGGCTGTTTCCCTTTCGACTACGGCCCTTCTCAGTCGCAGTCTGACTCCCGAGGATCATTTATACGGTATTCGGAGTTTGATAGGGTTTGGTAAGCTGGTGAGCCCCCTAGCCCTGTCAGTGCTCTACCCCCGTTAAACTACCTCGAGGCTATACCTCAATATATTTCGGAGAGAACCAGCTATCACCAGGTTTGATTGGCCTTTCACCCCTATCCACAAGTCATCCAAATCGTTTTCAACCGATACTGGTTCGGTCCTCCACTCAGTTTTACCTGAGCTTCAACCTGCTCATGGATAGATCACCTGGTTTCGGGTCTAATCCACTGTACTTGTCGCCCTTATCAGACTCGCTTTCGCTACGGCTCCACTTTCGCTTAACCTTGCACAGTAGATTAACTCGCTGACTCATTATGCAAAAGGCACGCGGTCACATCTCAAGGATGCTCCCACAGCTTGTAGGCAACTGGTTTCAGGTTCTATTTCACTCCCCTAACAGGGGTTCTTTTCACCTTTCCCTCACGGTACTGGTTCACTATCGGTCACTAGTTAGTACTTAGCCTTGGAAGATGGTCCTCCCAGATTCCCACGGAGTTTCTCGTGTTCCGCGGTACTCAGGAACAGTCAGTGTCATGTTCGACTTCAGGTACGGGACTTTCACCCTCTACGGTCAAGCTTCCCAGCTTGTTCCCCTATCTAATAATGAATCACTTGATGACTGCCCTACAACCCCGCCATGTCGAAACATGACGGTTTGGGCTATTCCCCGTTCGCTCGCCGCTACTAAGAGAGTCTCGTTTGATTTCCTTTCCTCGGGGTACTGAGATGTTTCACTTCCCCCGGTTAGCCTCTCTAAACCTATGTATTCAGTAAAGAGATAACGGGACATAACTCCCGCTGGGTTTCCCCATTCAGAAATCTATGGGTCAAAGGATGTTTGGCTCCTCACCATAGCATATCGCAGCCTACCACGTCTTTCATCGCCTTCTAGTGCCAAGGCATCCGCCAGTTGCCCTTAATAACTTATTTTTCTACGGACATTCTTTTCCGTCCCTATCGATTGTAAAAGAGCAGAAACCCGAAGGTTTCAGCCAAGTATAATACTTGGATTGTAACCACTACTTATCATTTAAGTAATGACGACTACCAAAAATTTACTTGTAAAAGAACTGTATGCTGTTCCACCAAAATGGTGGAGGCGAACGGGATTGAACCGTTGACCCCCTGCGTGCAAGGCAGGTGCTCTCCCAGCTGAGCTACGCCCCCACTTGGGTAGATGGTGGGCCTGGGAAGATTTGAACTTCCGACCTCACGCTTATCAGGCGTGCGCTCTAACCAACTGAGCTACAGGCCCATTCAGCCTAATGACAAAAGAATCGCCTGCCGGCGGTACTTTAGTTACAGCAGTCTTCCTCATTAGGAAGTTGCTGTGTCATTTAGTTGTAAAGAGCATGCGACCATAAGTTGGTCAACGCAAAACTCTTTGCAATTAAATAGCGAATCGGATTTTTTTTCTTTAAAGGAGGTGATCCAGCCGCAGGTTCCCCTACGGCTACCTTGTTACGACTTCACCCCAATCATCAGCCCCACCGTAGACAGCTGCCTCCATTGCTGGTTAGCTCACTGGTTTCGGGTAGAACCAACTTTCGTGGTGTGACGGGCGGTGTGTACAAGGCCCGGGAACGCATTCACCCTGGCATGCTGATCCAGGATTACTAGCGATTCCGACTTCAAGGAGTCGAGTTGCAGACTCCTATCCGGACTGGGATGCACTTTATGGGATTAGCTCCACCTCACGGTATCGCAACCCTTTGTATGCACCATTGTAGTACGTGTGTAGCCCCAGGCGTAAGGGCCATGATGACTTGACGTCGTCCCCACCTTCCTCCCGGTTAACCCGGGCAGTCTCCCTAGAGTGCCCAACATTACTTGATGGCAACTAAGGATAGGGGTTGCGCTCGTTGCGGGACTTAACCCAACACCTCACGGCACGAGCTGACGACAGCCATGCAGCACCTGTCACTGCATTCCCCGAAGGGCACTGTCTAATTTCTAGGACATTCGCAGGATGTCAAGCCTGGGTAAGGTTCTTCGCGTTGCATCGAATTAAACCACATACTCCACCGCTTGTGCGGGCCCCCGTCAATTTCTTTGAGTTTCAGCCTTGCGACCGTACTCCCCAGGCGGGGTACTTAACGCGTTAACTACAGCACCGAAGGTCAAGCCTCCGACACTTAGTACCCATCGTTTACGGCGTGGACTACCAGGGTATCTAATCCTGTTTGCTCCCCACGCTTTCGCTCCTCAGTGTCAGTAATAGTCCAGGAAGTCGCCTTCGCCACCGGTGTTCCTTCTGATCTCTACGGATTTCACTCCTACACCAGAAATTCCACTTCCCTCTCCTATACTCTAGCGATGCAGTATCAAATGCAATTCCACGGTTGAGCCGTGGGCTTTCACATCTGACTTACAAAGCCACCTACGAGCGCTTTACGCCCAGTGATTCCGATTAACGCTTGCACCTTCAGTATTACCGCGGCTGCTGGCACTGAATTAGCCGGTGCTTCCTCTAGAGGTACCGTCAATTACTAAGAGTATTATTCTTAATAGGTTTCTTCCCTCTTGACAGGAGTTTACGATCCGAAAACCTTCATCCTCCACGCGGCGTCGCTGCGTCAGACTTTCGTCCATTGCGCAATATTCCCCACTGCTGCCTCCCGTAGGAGTCTGGGCCGTGTTCCAGTCCCAGTGTGGCAGGCCACCCTCTCAGGCCTGCTATTCATCGTTGCCACGGTAGGCCGTTACCCCACCGTCTAGCTAATGAAACGCGGACTCATCTACTGGCGAGAGCTTTCAAGAAGAGGCCCCCTTTCCCGTTTCCAGCGTATACGGTATTAGCAGTCGTTTCCAACTGTTGTCCCGTACCAATAGGTAGATTATCCACGCGTTACTCACCCGTGCGCCACTCTACTCGTCTCCGAAGAGACTTTCGCGTTCGACTTGCATGTGTTAGGCACGCCGCCAGCGTTCAATCTGAGCCAGAATCAAACTCTCCAGTTTAATAATTCTGTATTGAATTGTCCGTTACCGAAGCAACGAACAACGCTAGCTGATCTCTAAATCAATCCGATTCGCTATTTAATTGTCAAAGAGTTTCAAAGCGACGACAAAAGACCAGTTGTCTTCCGAGGTGCGAAAAGCGTTTTGCCTTATCTCACTTCGGGAGTCAACCTCTTTTTGAATTTAAATTCGAAGAAGTTGTCTTTCGATTTTGCGTCGTTAATTGAAAATGAACAATCTGCTTCGTTCCGACCCGTGCGGGCCGCTTCGTTGCAGCGAGAGAGGTTCTATGTAAACCAGCCCTCTTCGTCAACATGTTTTTAAGATTTTTTGTGTTCTTTTTACAAAAACACTCTTAACCTATTGTTTTAATAGAATTTAACTAACTATTTAATTTTGATTAATTGTAATGACTAGTTAGAGCTAAAGTGAATTTTCCGAGTTGTTATGATTAACTCAGCAAATTTAAACTTCAGTTGCAGCATTAAACACTCTTCAGGTAGCCCTTTAGACATTGCTTTATGAGCAGTTTGTGAAATGGCTTTATTAAACTGAAGTACAGTCGTCCAAACCTATTATGAAAAGAAACAATTGTTGTTAGACTAACTATACATAATTCATTTGCCGCCTTCTCTGCTAGCACAGAACATTTGAAATCAAGATGTGTATCATCTTTGGCCATCACGATCTCTGAACCATTCCTATCAACAACCGGAAACAATACAGCCTTATCACCTATCTCGTATTGCACTTCTGGATCATTAATACGTTCCGGACGAGCGTCAGAAACTTCAAGACCAAATGGTTTAACAATAGTATTGCGAAGAGCCATTAGCATTTCGCCCCAGTCAGGCAGTGATGAGAAAATGCAAGTCGCTATATAATCAATTGATTCATTCTTATCAGGAACTATCACCTGAAATGAATCGACATAATCAATCTCTCTTGAAAGCTGATTAGCGATTATTGAGCGCTCTGGACTTTTGTTGCTTGATTTAATTTTCATTACGATACCTCCCTGCTTTTGTTTACGATTTGATACATCAAACAACTGTGAAATGCGATACTTCTCTTTCAACTTCTATTTAGACAATTACATATGTCTCCCTTCTTCCCCCTTTCGAGTTTGAGTCATTATTCTCAGCTTTGTTTTTTTACCTAATCAGGCAAAGTGAGCTTCTTTTGAATCACCGTGGATGTCCCGAGGGACATGAAAGAAAGAGATACCGATGCCTGCATACATATTAAGCTCGGGAAATAGAGAGGTAGCAGCAGGCGTTAGCTGGAAAGAACTAAAAATGGTTATGCTATCTGAAGTGTTCATCTCCCACATTAAAGGAAAGACTCTACCATCCCTGATTACACCCACTCCTACTACTCAAATATTGCGTTTCTGAGATTATTCACGGCATTGTTTTTGTATTCAGTACTTTATTGGGAAAAATTCTGTGCCACCATGATCATTCCGTGAATGATTTCAGAAAGAGGACGCATGGGATCACGCATTAAAGCTCGGGGAATGGAAAGGTAGCGGCAGCCGTTTGCGAGGAACGAGTATTACGGATGGCTTATGCAACGCTAGATCTGCGCTAGCATCTCCCGTCCCCCCGCGGGAGCGTGGAAAGGAAAAGCTTGGGACTTGGTATCAGTCAAAACAGCCGAAGCATCTTGTGCACTGAAAAATGAAAACAATACTAGCTAGATCAAAACAACAAAAGCCGTCTATCTTAAGATAGACGGCTTTCGTACAACTCAACGTAATCAATTTCTTCTTAATCCAAAAAACTTGAAATGCAATTATCAGAACCCAACTGCCTATTCAAACACGAAATGCGGAGAATAAAGCAAAGAGAAAAGCAAAGAATCAACCAAGCTCCACTCTACAGGCATCAACACTTTCTGATGTCATAGAATAGTTTGGCTGGCGGCGTTCCGCCTTGGACCAAACCTCGCGCCCGATGGGCGCTCTTCGGCTTCGCCGCGGCTCTTATCGCCTGTGGGAAAGCAGGGTTAGTTATGCAAACAGAAAAAGCCCGTTAGCTATAAAGCTAACGGGCTTTTTGAAATAAATCTTGGCAGCGACCTACTTTCCCACAGGCTCCCCTGCAGTATCATCGGCGATGGTTGGCTTGACTTCCGAGTTCGGAATGGGATCGGGTATACCCCAACCTCCATGGCCACCAAGAAAAATATGTCGGGTCAGTGCTTTGGAAAGGCGGTAATATTTACCTTACTGCCACGTCAAAGGACGAACCCTAAAATATTAATCTAATAGGGAGGAAAAGAATGATTTAGTGTAGAAAAATAAGGCTCACGGACTATTAGTACTGGTTAGCTGAAGGCATCACTGCCCTTACACACCCAGCCTATCAACCTGGTGGTCTACCAGGGTCCTTTAGCTCATAAATGAGAGGGAGATCTTATCTTAAGTGAGGCTTCCCGCTTAGATGCTTTCAGCGGTTATCCCTTCCGAACGTAGCTACTCAGCTATGCCGTTGGCACGACAACTGACCCACCAGAGGTTCGTTCACCCCGGTCCTCTCGTACTAGGGGCAACTCCTTTCAAATCTCCTACGCCCACAGCAGATAGGGACCAAACTGTCTCACGACGTTTTAAACCCAGCTCGCGTACCACTTTAAACGGCGAACAGCCGTACCCTTGGGACCTGCTTCAGCCCCAGGATGTGATGAGCCGACATCGAGGTGCCAAACCGCGCCGTCGATGTGAACTCTTGGGCGCGATCAGCCTGTTATCCCCGGCGTACCTTTTATCCAATGAGCGATGGCCCTTCCATGCGGAACCACCGGATCACTAACACCAACTTTCGTTCCTGCTCGAGATGTCTCTCTTACAGTCAAGCTCGCTTATGCGTTTGCACTCAACGACTGGTTTCCAATCAGTCTGAGCGAACCTTTGTATGCCTCCGTTACTCTTTAGGAGGCGACCGCCCCAGTCAAACTACCCACCAGACACTGTTTCCTAACCGGATAACGGTAGAGGATTAGAGCCTTAGACTAGCAAGGGTGGTATTTCAAGGTTGGCTCCACAAACACTGGCGTGCCTGCTTCAAAGCCTCCCACCTATCCTACACATGCTAGCCCAAAACCCAATGTCAAGCTATAGTAAAGGTGCACAGGGTCTTTCCGTCTTGCTGCGGGTACACGGCATTTTCACCGCGAATTCAATTTCACCGAGTCTGTAGTTGAGACAGTGCGGAGATCGTTACGCCATTCGTGCAGGTCGGAACTTACCCGACAAGGAATTTCGCTACCTTAGGACCGTTATAGTTACGGCCGCCGTTTACCGGGGCTTCGGTTCGCTGCTTCGCCGAAGCTAACAACTCCCCTTAACCTTCCGGCACCGGGCAGGCGTCAGTCCATATACGTCGTCTTACGACTTTGCATAGACCTATGTTTTTAGTAAACAGTCGCCACCGCCATTTCTCTGCGGCTCTCCGTTGCTTTGCTTCGCGAGGAAACTAACAACAAGGAGCACCCCTTATCCCGAAGTTACGGGGTCATTTTGCCGAATTCCTTAACTACAGTTCTCTCGAGCGCCTTGGATTACTCATCCCGCCCACCTGAGTCGGTTTGCGGTACGGTTTGCATAGACTAAACTTAGAAGCTTTTCTTGGAAGCATGGACTCAACACCTTACGTTCTTGCGAACTCCGCATCGTGTCTCAGGCATGTAGAGGTACGGATTTGCCTATACCTCAACCCTACGCACTTGCACTGGCTATTCCAACAGCCAGCGTGTCTATCCTACTCCGTCCCTCCATCGCACATCTATACAAGTACAGGAATATTAACCTGTTTCCCATCGACTACGCTTTTCAGCCTCGCCTTAGGGGCCGACTAACCCGGGGCAGATTACCTTTACCCCGGAAACCTTGGGCTTACGGCGGATGGGTTTCTCACCCATCTTATCGTTACTCATGTCAGCATAATCACTTCTCTACCGTCCAGCATGCTTCACAGCACACCTTCAACCAGTAGAGAACGCTCTCCTACCACCAGCACAAAGTGCTGATCCGAAGCTTCGGCACCATACTTAGCCCCGTTACATTTTCGGCGCAGAATCTCTAGACCAGTGAGCTATTACGCTTTCTTTAAAGGATGGCTGCTTCTAAGCCAACCTCCTGGCTGTCTAGGAAATTCCACCGCCTTTTCCACTGAGTATGGATTTGGAGGCCTTAGCTGTCGGTCTGGGCTGTTTCCCTTTCGACTACGGCCCTTCTCAGTCGCAGTCTGACTCCCGAGGATCATTTATACGGTATTCGGAGTTTGATAGGGTTTGGTAAGCTGGTGAGCCCCCTAGCCCTGTCAGTGCTCTACCCCCGTTAAACTACCTCGAGGCTATACCTCAATATATTTCGGAGAGAACCAGCTATCACCAGGTTTGATTGGCCTTTCACCCCTATCCACAAGTCATCCAAATCGTTTTCAACCGATACTGGTTCGGTCCTCCACTCAGTTTTACCTGAGCTTCAACCTGCTCATGGATAGATCACCTGGTTTCGGGTCTAATCCACTGTACTTGTCGCCCTTATCAGACTCGCTTTCGCTACGGCTCCACTTTCGCTTAACCTTGCACAGTAGATTAACTCGCTGACTCATTATGCAAAAGGCACGCGGTCACATCTCAAGGATGCTCCCACAGCTTGTAGGCAACTGGTTTCAGGTTCTATTTCACTCCCCTAACAGGGGTTCTTTTCACCTTTCCCTCACGGTACTGGTTCACTATCGGTCACTAGTTAGTACTTAGCCTTGGAAGATGGTCCTCCCAGATTCCCACGGAGTTTCTCGTGTTCCGCGGTACTCAGGAACAGTCAGTGTCATGTTCGACTTCAGGTACGGGACTTTCACCCTCTACGGTCAAGCTTCCCAGCTTGTTCCCCTATCTAATAATGAATCACTTGATGACTGCCCTACAACCCCGCCATGTCGAAACATGACGGTTTGGGCTATTCCCCGTTCGCTCGCCGCTACTAAGAGAGTCTCGTTTGATTTCCTTTCCTCGGGGTACTGAGATGTTTCACTTCCCCCGGTTAGCCTCTCTAAACCTATGTATTCAGTAAAGAGATAACGGGACATAACTCCCGCTGGGTTTCCCCATTCAGAAATCTATGGGTCAAAGGATGTTTGGCTCCTCACCATAGCATATCGCAGCCTACCACGTCTTTCATCGCCTTCTAGTGCCAAGGCATCCGCCAGTTGCCCTTAATAACTTATTTTTCTACGGACATTCTTTTCCGTCCCTATCGATTGTAAAAGAGCAGAAACCCGAAGGTTTCAGCCAAGTATAATACTTGGATTGTTACCACTACTTATCATTTAAGTAATGACCACTACCAAAAATTTACTTGTAAAAGAACTGTAAGCTGTTCCACCAAAATGGTGGAGGCGAACGGGATTGAACCGTTGACCCCCTGCGTGCAAGGCAGGTGCTCTCCCAGCTGAGCTACGCCCCCACTTGGGTAGATGGTGGGCCTGGGAAGATTTGAACTTCCGACCTCACGCTTATCAGGCGTGCGCTCTAACCAACTGAGCTACAGGCCCATTCAGCCTAATGACAAAAGAATCGCCTGCCGGCGGTACTTTAGTTACAGCAGTCTTCCTCATTAGGAAGTTGCTGTGTCATTTAGTTGTAAAGAGCATGCGACCATAAGTTGGTCAACGCAAAACTCTTTGCAATTAAATAGCGAATCGGATTTTTTTTCTTTAAAGGAGGTGATCCAGCCGCAGGTTCCCCTACGGCTACCTTGTTACGACTTCACCCCAATCATCAGCCCCACCGTAGACAGCTGCCTCCATTGCTGGTTAGCTCACTGGTTTCGGGTAGAACCAACTTTCGTGGTGTGACGGGCGGTGTGTACAAGGCCCGGGAACGCATTCACCCTGGCATGCTGATCCAGGATTACTAGCGATTCCGACTTCAAGGAGTCGAGTTGCAGACTCCTATCCGGACTGGGATGCACTTTATGGGATTAGCTCCACCTCACGGTATCGCAACCCTTTGTATGCACCATTGTAGTACGTGTGTAGCCCCAGGCGTAAGGGCCATGATGACTTGACGTCGTCCCCACCTTCCTCCCGGTTAACCCGGGCAGTCTCCCTAGAGTGCCCAACATTACTTGATGGCAACTAAGGATAGGGGTTGCGCTCGTTGCGGGACTTAACCCAACACCTCACGGCACGAGCTGACGACAGCCATGCAGCACCTGTCACTGCATTCCCCGAAGGGCACTGTCTAATTTCTAGGACATTCGCAGGATGTCAAGCCTGGGTAAGGTTCTTCGCGTTGCATCGAATTAAACCACATACTCCACCGCTTGTGCGGGCCCCCGTCAATTTCTTTGAGTTTCAGCCTTGCGACCGTACTCCCCAGGCGGGGTACTTAACGCGTTAACTACAGCACCGAAGGTCAAGCCTCCGACACTTAGTACCCATCGTTTACGGCGTGGACTACCAGGGTATCTAATCCTGTTTGCTCCCCACGCTTTCGCTCCTCAGTGTCAGTAATAGTCCAGGAAGTCGCCTTCGCCACCGGTGTTCCTTCTGATCTCTACGGATTTCACTCCTACACCAGAAATTCCACTTCCCTCTCCTATACTCTAGCGATGCAGTATCAAATGCAATTCCACGGTTGAGCCGTGGGCTTTCACATCTGACTTACAAAGCCACCTACGAGCGCTTTACGCCCAGTGATTCCGATTAACGCTTGCACCTTCAGTATTACCGCGGCTGCTGGCACTGAATTAGCCGGTGCTTCCTCTAGAGGTACCGTCAATTACTAAGAGTATTATTCTTAATAGGTTTCTTCCCTCTTGACAGGAGTTTACGATCCGAAAACCTTCATCCTCCACGCGGCGTCGCTGCGTCAGACTTTCGTCCATTGCGCAATATTCCCCACTGCTGCCTCCCGTAGGAGTCTGGGCCGTGTTCCAGTCCCAGTGTGGCAGGCCACCCTCTCAGGCCTGCTATTCATCGTTGCCACGGTAGGCCGTTACCCCACCGTCTAGCTAATGAAACGCGGACTCATCTACTGGCGAGAGCTTTCAAGAAGAGGCCCCCTTTCCCGTTTCCAGCGTATACGGTATTAGCAGTCGTTTCCAACTGTTGTCCCGTACCAATAGGTAGATTATCCACGCGTTACTCACCCGTGCGCCACTCTACTCGTCTCCGAAGAGACTTTCGCGTTCGACTTGCATGTGTTAGGCACGCCGCCAGCGTTCAATCTGAGCCAGAATCAAACTCTCCAGTTTAATAATTCTGTATTGAATTGTCCGTTACCGAAGCAACGAACAACGCTAGCTGATCTCTAAATCAATCCGATTCGCTATTTAATTGTCAAAGAGTTTCAAAGCGACGACAAAAGACCAGTTGTCTTCCGAGGTGCGAAAAGCGTTTTGCCTTATCTCACTTCGGGAGTCAACCTCTTTTTGAATTTAAATTCGAAGAAGTTGTCTTTCGATTTTGCGTCGTTAATTGAAAATGAACAATCTGCTTCGTTCCGACCCGTGCGGGCCGCTTCGTTGCAGCGAGAGAGGTTCTATGTAAACCAGCCCTCTTCGTCAACATGTTTTTGAGATTTTTTGTGTTCTTTTCTTAAAAACTCATAGCACTAACAGATAACTGTATGATTTTATTTATAATGACAGATTTTTTATATAGTAATAAAAATTCAATTTATTCTAAAAGAACAGCGGGTTTTCGAAGTTTTCGAGATCATACCAGCAGTCTTTATCGATGATCTGTGCGTTTTCGATAACAAGCACTCTGTTATCGGCGTTCGTAAGCCATTTAGACAATACGCCTTCACCGTCAAAATTACCGACGATTGTTATAGTATCGCCATTTTTTAATCCGATTTTTGAGATCTTAATGATCTCATCATTTCGCAGAATCACAATAATTCGAGAATTAAGCTCTATAAACATGTCATTAAGCTTACTCTGGTCAATTCGAGTTATTCTACCTTCCACATGAATGATCTTTCCATCAAGAGCGAGGATAACCTTATCCTTCGCCAAATATCCTCTATACAATTCATTAGCACTATAATTTTTGAGCTTGGACATTGATGCACACCCTGTAATGAGCAGCGCACAGACGCATAACAGTATAGTGCGTACTAATGGAATTCTTATCATCTTCATGTGCGTACCAAAAAAAGCCCGGAGAACAAACTCCGGGCTTTTTTTATGCTTATTGTGACTATCAACTGATAGTATGCCGCTTTGCGACATAAGTATAAAACATATCCCTGAACTAACGTTCCAGAATAGTAGTACACTTAACTATAATTTAAGTCCATTTTTCAACAGGTGGTAAAGGCAAAGTATGAATTGTTTCTATTAACTGTTCAGGCGTTACAGACGCAGCTCCAACATGCCCAACGACAACACCAGCTGCATAGTTTGCAAGTACGCATGAATCAACAAGTGTACAACCGGCTGCAACCGCGAGGGCTGCTGTGGCAATAACAGTATCACCGGCACCAGTTACATCGAATACTTCCTGCGCCATTGTTGGGACATGCCACACTGTATTGTCATCATCAAACAGTGCCATACCAAGCGGTCCCAATGTAGTGAGGAGCTTGTCACATCCCAGAAGGCGGAAAATTTCGCGTCCTGCTTCAAGAATTTCTTCACGACTCCCAACTGGAAGATTTGCACCTTCGCTTGTCTCTTTGGAGTTTGGTGTAAGAATAAATACGTTCTGGTACAACTTGAAGTTTCGAGTTTTTGGATCGACAAAAATCTTTGGCCGGTTTTCCTGCGCGTCGCACAGAAAGCTCAAGCGCTCCATAAACTCTCTACTTACTATGCCTTTACCGTAATCCGAAACAATGACTACTTCATACTCTGCAATGCAGCTTTCGACCCGATCCATAAGCTTATCGAGATCTTCACCACAAATAGTTGCAGTATCTTCACGGTCGATACGAATCATTTGCTGATTACTCGCAAGAATTCGTGTCTTACGGGTTGTTTTACGAGTCCCTATCTGCTGAATATCATGCTCGATCCCTTCTGAATCCAGCAAAGCGTTCAACAGGTCAGCTCCCATTCCCGCACCGGAAACAGTAATAATCTTTGGAGCACCGCCCAGAGTGCGAACGTTCTTAGCGACGTTACCTGCTCCGCCAAGGACATGTCTGTCGCTGCTGACGTGGACAACAGGGACTGGTGCTTCTGGCGAAATTCGATCTGCGCTACCCATCAAGTACTCATCTATCATGATGTCACCGATGATAAGTACCTTTGATCCGGCAAAGCTTTCAACGCGCCCTGCAAGTGTATCTTTATTTACCATATATAATGTCATCCCCAGAATAATGACGCTGTCATTTTTGCCTTACGTGGTCACATGTGCATTGCGCCCACAGGTTCAGCGCTATCCTGCTTGTTCTATACCCAGCTTGTTAAGTAATTCGTGAAGCTCTTCTTCTGTACTATAAGCCAACGTTACTTTGCCCTTTTTCTCAGTACCGCTCATAATGACTTTACTGGAAAAAAGGTTGCTTAAGCGGGTTTGAAATTCTTTTAATACCGCAGGCTTTTCAGCCTTCGGATTTTCTTTTTTTACCTCTTCAAGAGCTTTAAAGCTCTTATGCTGCTTCCATGAAGCTGCTAAAGCTTCAGCTTCGCGCACGGTAAGCATTTGAGAGACAATAATACCAAGAAAATCGATTTGGGCAACATCATCAACGGAGAGAATGGCTCGTGCGTGCCCTGCTGTAATAGTTCCCGTTGATAACGCGTTCTGTGCCATATCTGGAAGCTGTAGAAGACGCAATGTGTTTGCAATGGCAGAACGGCTTTTACCAACCTGTTTAGCCAACTCTTCCTGAGAAAGGTTGAACTGATCTTTTAACTCTTGCAGACCTTTTGCTTCTTCGAGCGGTGTTAAATCTTCACGCTGTAAATTTTCAATCAACGCGATTGCCAATGTCTCCATATCATCAAGTTCACGGATGACTACTGGGACTTCGCGAATACCCGCGAGCTGGCTTGCCCTGAATCTACGTTCGCCTGCAACAATTTCATAGATACTTTGGCCGCCTACGATCCGTGGTCGAACAAGCAATGGCTGAAGCACACCTTTTTCTCTAATTGAAGCTGCCAAATCTTCCAACGCAGCATCATCAAACTGTTTTCTAGGCTGGTTTGGATTAGCCTGAAGAAGACGTAATGGAAGCATATTCGGGCTTTCATTATCCTCTACAGTTTCTGTATTTTTAAACAGTGCATCTAACCCTCGACCTAACCCTCTCTGTGCGCCCGCCATATATATCTCCTTGACAATATGTCTTTTGAACACGACTCTTGGATATTCACACTCACAAAAAATCGACACGTTATTGGAGGCTGAAATGTCAGAATATGAAACCCATGTTAAGCAGCTTTACGACAGTAAAGGTAACCTGCACGGCGTATTGCTTAGCCCTGAAATTTGGAAAAAAGCTGGGAAAAAAATATCAGAGATTCTTGATCAGGCTCAGGACAAACCTGCTTCTGAGATTCATCAAGAACCTCTTGAAGACTGGCAGACGTTTAAAGACTACTGGGATTTTAAGTACCCTTTCAACCCAAAAGTTACATGCAGAGCATGTGGTGCCAAGTCTGAAAACTGGGAAGAGGATACACCTAGAATCTTCCATCTCACAAATGCTTCATTAAGCGGCCTGCTCGTTTTTCATTGCGAAAAATGTGGTGGCACAGTGCGTAAAAAGCATTTTAAAGATCACATCTGTCTTGAGGCTTCAACACAATCCGGTGAATCTTGTGAACCGGAATGTATCTATCCTGAATAGCTACTTCGACTAAACCTATCTGACAGGCGCAGGGGCATTTCGCATTGCTACTTCTTTAGCAAGTGCAAGATATGCTGCTGCGCCTTTTGATTTGATATCATAATGGATGATTGATTTTCCGTAGCTTGGAGCTTCAGAAAGACGTACGTTTCGAGGAATAATCGTCTTGAAAACGTGCTCCGGGAAACAACGTTCTACTTCATTTTTAACCTGAGCAGAAAGCTTGTTCCGCGTATCAAACATAGTAAGCACAACACCAAGAAGCGAGAGGTTTGTATTCAAACGCTTTTTGACCTGCTCATATGTTTGCAATAATTTTACGATACCTTCCAACGCATAAAATTCACACTGAAGTGGAATAAGAACTTCCTGCGCAGCACAAAGAGCGTTCAAGGTAATAAGCCCAAGTGAAGGCGGACAATCAATAATGATGTAATCAAAACGTGAGGCCACGTTGTTAAGTACATCCTGCAGATAGTATTCGCGTCCCATCTTATCAACCAGTTCCAGCTCAACAGCTACCAAATCCGTTGATGCAGGAAGTACGGAAAGATACGGGGTTCGAGTAGGATAAATTGCGTGCAACGCTTTTTCTGGTGTAAAGAAGGTTTGGTACAAATTGCTGGGTAAACTATCCGCATCAAGGCCGATCCCACTTGTCGCGTTTGCTTGGGGGTCACAGTCAACGAGCAAAACCCGTTTTTCCATTACAGCCAAAGACGCTGCCAAGTTTACAGATGTCGTAGTCTTACCTACTCCACCTTTTTGGTTAGCTACAGCAATAATCCGTGCCACATGAACCTCTCTTGTACAGTTAAAGTAGGATAATTTTGCAATATGTTTCACGTGAAACGTCGCAAAAACACCCTGTCCCACCCTCTCTAAATACAACGCTGCGTAGTAACTTTACATTGCTAGTTAAATTATTGTGTCTATGTCAACACTCATCAATGTAACCTTGAAGGTAAAAGAGATCTCATTTCCCCCGTTATACTAGATTCACGACGGTAAACTAATTAGAAAATTTATTTAAACTTTTTTCATGTTTCATGTGAAACACGGTTTATCGTGACAATGTACATGCACAAAAAAAGCAGCCCTCAATTGAGAGCTGCTTTTCTGTTTCACGTGAAACGTTGAACTAAACTTTGTAGTATTCGCGGTACCAATCCACAAAAGCACCAACACCTTTTTCAATTGGTGTATTCGGCTTAAAGCCTACATCGTTCATAAGATCATCAACGTTTGCATAGGTAGCTGCTACGTCACCAGGCTGCATTTCCATCATGTTTTTAACAGCTTTTTTGCCAAGCTTTTCTTCAAGAACTTCGATGAATCGACCAAGCTCTACGCTGTTGTTGTTACCAATGTTGTACACACGATACGGAGCAGAACTGGATGCAGGATCTGGATTATTGCTATCCCATTCAGGATTCGGTGCAGCTGTTCTGTCTGTAACGCGAACAACGCCCTCTACAATGTCATCAATGTAGGTGAAGTCACGTTTCATTTTACCATGATTGAACACGTTAATCGGCTTACCTTCAAGGATAGCTTTAGTGAACAAGAAAAGCGCCATATCTGGACGACCCCATGGGCCATACACAGTGAAGAAACGAAGACCGGTTGTAGGCAATCCGTAAAGGTGGCTATAGGTGTGCGCCATAAGCTCGTTTGCTTTTTTGCTTGCAGCATAGAGGCTAACCGGATGGTTAACGGCCTTATGGGTATCAAAAGGCATGTTTGTATTCAAACCATATACTGAACTGGATGATGCATACACAAGATGCTTAACGCCGTTATGACGACAACCTTCGAGGATGTTGCCAAAACCAACAAGGTTAGCATCAACATATGAATCTGGATTTTCGATTGAGTAACGAACGCCAGCCTGTCCCGCCAAGTTTACAACATGGGTAAACTTTTCAGCGGCAAACATCTCGCGCATTGATACGCGATCGGCAAGATCAAAATTAGCGTGGCGGAAATTTGGATTAGCAATGAGAGGGGCGATACGATCTTTCTTTAACTGAACGCTGTAGTAATCGTTCAAGTTATCAAGACCAACCACAGAATGACCTGCAGCAAGAAAACGCTGGGATAGTGCAGAGCCGATAAAACCGGCAGCTCCAGTTACAAGAATATGCATTCAAAGCTCCTAACGGTGCTGTAATGTTTATGTAATCCGAGCTGCCGGCTTGGTAGTCCTTGTGCTCAGAATTATTTATTGTCAGTTGGTTCAACGCCTTTTTGTGGCATGAGTTTGGTCACAATGTCTAGTGGTATTGGAATCAGAGTTGCCCCAGCATTGCTGGACATTTCCTGCATGGTTTGCAGATAGCGCAACTGCAATGCCTGAGGATGGCGAGCAATAATTTCTGCGGCTTCGGAAAGCTTTGTTGCTGCCTGATATTCACCTTCTGCATTAATAACTTTCGCTCTACGCTCACGCTCTGCCTCAGCCTGTTTCGCCATAGCGCGCTGCATTTCCTGCGGCAAATCGATATGTTTCAATTCAACAGAGTTAACTTTAATACCCCAAGGCGCGGTCTGTTTATCGAGTAAATCCTGAATCTGCATATTCATCTTTTCGCGATGCGCCAAAAGCCCATCAAGCTCAGCACCACCACAAACACTACGTAATGTGGTCTGGGCAAGCTGTGATGTAGCAAAGAGAAAATCTTCAACTTCAATGATGGATTTTGTAGGTTCGACAACTTTAAAATATACAACCGCACTTACCTGAACAGATACGTTATCACGGGTAATAACGTCCTGAGATGGAACATCCAGAGTTAATACACGTAAAGAAACACGAATCATTCGGTCAATCACAGGAATGAGGATAATAAGCCCCGGCCCCTTGGAATGAAGAACGCGGCCAAGACGAAAAACAACTGCCCGTTCGTATTCGTTCAAAACTCGAATCGACAGGACTAAGAAGACCACAATAACACCAATTATCGCTGAAATCGTATACATAACTTCTCCTGTTTACTTTTAATTTTCCAAATTTATTCGATATCAATGGTCACAGTCAGTCCGTCAATGGACTTAACGATCACAAGCGATCCGTTTTCCAATTCAAGCCCATCAGGATATTTTTCTTTCTCTACTTTTGCAGACCAGAGAGTTCCGTATATAAAAACTTTCCCTTTTGTACCTTTCCACGAAATTACTTCAGCTTTTTCACCAATCATCGTTTCCAGACCACTTGCTGGCTTTTTCCTCAAAGCTTTTGCTGCGAGATATGCAGTCCCGCTCATAATTACAGCAATAGATCCTGTTGTTCCGAGGATAAGTGAGATTGGCAACGCCATATGCCCGCCTTCTTCCGGGAACAGAATCAATGACCCAATAAGGAGCGCTGCTACCCCTCCCATAGATAGCAACCCGTAGCTCGTAACTGTGATTTCTAGAGCAAAAAGAACAATACTGAATAGGATAAGAAGAAGACCTGCTATATTTGTTGGAAGAATAGACATGGCGTACAAGCCAAGAAGTAAGCAAAATGCACCGATAATTCCCGGAATCATAGCTCCGGCGTGTGTAAATTCGATAAAAAGACAGGCAACGCCTGCAAGCAGCAGCAGGTACGCAATCTGTGGATCAATAAGCCATGACAGCACATTGTATCGGAATGTTGGTTCGTATTCGACTATCTCCAATTGATCTGGAGAAAAATGTACTGTGCCATCAAGTGATACAATTCCGTGCTTGCCGGCTTGAATAAGGAAATCCTGTACAGATGGTGCAACCACTTCCACAACTCTGGCAGTAGCTGCCCGTTCGCTTGTGATTGTCGTACTGCTCCGCACTGCATCTTCGTACCAATTTAAATTTCTGTTTTGCCTTGCTGCTACGGTACGAATAAGACTGACAAGATCATTCACAACTTTTTTGCTCATGGTCGAATCAATATTTTTGCCTCCGACATCAACAGGTGACGCTGCTCCCATTGTTGTCTGTGGAGCCATCCCTGCAAACGAAGAAGCAGCGACTATAAATACACCTGCACTGGCAGCACGGGAACCACGAGGTCCAACCCAAACCAAAACTGGAATGGATGAGTTCAACATTTCTTTTACAATGTCCCGCATGGAAGACACAAGACCCCCCGGAGTATCCAACTGAAGCACTACAAACTGAGCCCCTACTGTTTCGGCTTGACGTAGGACGCTTTCAGTTAACTCTACCTGTGCTGGCCCGATTCCACCCTCAATTGAGTAATGCAAAACTTTCACAGTAGAATTTTGCTCATTTTGAGAGGTCTCTATGGGCGATTTTTCTTCAGCAGATAGAGTGTTTGTTTGCAAAAAGGCTAAAAACGCCGCAAACAGGCTAATAATGGCAATAAAACGCAAATGGCTCATTTTGACCCCCTATATAGGAGCTAAAGAGGAATAATTCCTAAGAACTATTACAATAGTAATTCTATTACGAGATAATACCAGTATGGGAGAAAAATAAATTGTTTTTTATAAATAACAAAAAAGCTTCACGTGAAACACGCCCAAAAAAACTCCCCCTTCTTAAAAAGAAGAGGGAGTTCATAATGAATGACTAAATAATGAAAAACCGCGATCAGTATTTTAATTTGACCACTTCACAACAGAATAACAAAGAAGAGGGAAATTCCTCACGAGGAAAAAATCCCTACAGCTATTTTGTCAATCGGATCGCAGTTCGAAGATATGCAAACACAGGTGCGAGCATATTTGGCGATCGAACAAGGTAATCAACATCCGGCAGCGCGATAACTCTGTGTCCGAGAAACTGTGTAAACAGATACGGACGCAACGTGGAATCCGGCATAAAGCTTTTTAAAGCTTTTGATCCGAAGACAACACTATATCGCGGTCGCAAACGTCTAAGTCCTGCAAGAAAAATTTCCGGTGCAGGTGTTAAATCATCTGCCACTTCACCACTTGCTGCAACTGGCCAGAACGAACTGGTTCCGCGCGGAAGGTTAAGACTGCTAATAAGCTTTTTCAACACTTCACGGCGTTTCGGATCAGCATGTCCTGAAAGATCGTCGCCAAGAGCCCAATATGTCCAAACAACCGGACTTGGAATTTGAACCTTGCTCCAATAATTCTGCCACTGCTGCGGCCATTCTTCCGGCGATTTATTGGTCGGATGAATAACAAGAGACGGCATGGCGCGCGGTGGCACCGCTGGCGTACGTTGTGCCTGCTGGGCAGGGCGTTGCGGACGCTGCTGTGATGCTTGGGCAGAAGGTGCCGCCTGTGGCTTTTGCTGGGGCTGTTGTTGCGATTGCCTTGGTGCTGGCTGCTGTTGAGTAGTCTGTTGGTATTGCTGTGGTGCCTGCTGCGCAGGCGCAACTGGAGACGAGACAGGTTGTACAGCTGGCGCTGGCTGTGCAGAAGCTGCTGCTTGTGCGTCAGTCATTGCCTGTGCAATGGAACCATCCTCATCAAAAAGAAAGCGAAGTCCGGCATTATGCCATGGACGTATTTGTTCGCTAAGAACTACAGTTGAAGCAGCCAATCAAAAACTCTCCATGCAACTTCCGGTTTTGGGGCTACTGGCCAATCTTCCTGCCTGCCGTTTCGATCGGCAATACAGACTTCATTGGTCGCAGATCCGAATCCGGAACCACTTTTAGCAACATTATTTCCAACAACAATATCAGCGCTCTTTGCAACAAGCTTCTTCTTAACATTCTCATGAATGTTGTCAGTCTCTGCTGCAAATCCGATAACCCGCTGGTCATCGCGCTTTGCATTGCCGAGGGTTTTAAGAATATCTACTGTCCGTGTAAAGGAAACAGTGAGATCATCTCCACCCTTTTTAAATTTAGAATCACCAAAAGGCACTGGAGCATAATCTGCAACAGCTGCTGTGAACACACCAATGTTCATATCTTTCCATAAGGAATCAGCAACTTGGTACATTTCAGCAGCACTGGTTACGTCGTGGCGTGTAATGGCAGACGGCAACTCCGGAGTACCAGCTCCGCATATTGCATGAACATCTGCACCACGCAACCACGCGGCAACAGCAAAAGAAGCACCCATTGTTCCGGATGAAGGATTAGACCAAAAACGCACACCGTCCCATTTTTCACGGGTAGGCCCAAGCGTAATCATAACGGTCTGTCCAGCCATATCCTGTGGTGACATGGCGCGAAGTCCGTGCAAATAGATATCTTCAACAGGCGCTAAACGCCCCTGTCCTTCTTCCATGCACGCGGTGCGTCCGCATCCCGGCTCAACAATCACATGCCCGCGTCGACGCAGCTTTTCTACATTTTCCTGCGTAGCTGCATTGTGCCACATGCGTGGATTCATTGCTGGTGCAATCACCAACTTCTCTGGAAACGCTAATGCCTGACACGAAAGCATATCGTCTGCCAGACCGTTAGCAAGACGCGAAAGGGTTGTGGCAGAGGCAGGAGCGATTACAAAGGCATGACATGCTTCACCCGGCATGAGATGCCCGAAAACATCATCACCCACGGGATACATTTTAGAAAAAACAGGCGATGCCCCAAGAGCTTCATAGCTAAGGGGCGTAATAAACTGCTGGGCAGAATCTGTAAGAGTAACTCCGACATCTGCACCGCTATCTTTAAACATTCTAAGTAAGTCTAGCCCTTTATATGCAGCGATTGAACCGCTGATACCAATATGCATACGCTTACCAAGAAAGCCTGTAAAAGCTGTATGTGGTTTCACTAGCTATCCAATCCTTCTTCAGTCAGCATATCTGATACCGGCGCTACGGAAGTTTTCGGTCTTGGAGTACTCATTGAAGATGATTTAGGCATATCAATAAATGGAAGTGGCTTTTCCATCGTCATAGAATCCTGCTCTGGACGCGGGGAAACCCAAATTTCCAAATCAGTACTAAATGAGCTTGTGTCAGTAATATTCACAATAGCAAAACGGGTTGGTTTGATAAAAAGCAGTAAGGTGCGCGGAGAGGCGAACTGGAAACGCAGTTCCCATCCATCTTGCTGCATAGTCGTGATCATCGCATTTGTAAGCGACATAAAATCGACATTACCGGAAAAAACTAGCACACCAGTTTGTTTGTTACCCATACCATGAACAAACATCTCGGATTCATCAGCTTTCATCTCGGTAGGAACACGAACATCTGGGAAGTTGTAGTACATGAATTTAGATTCAACTGGCGCTTGAGCTCCACCTGTAGGCTGCGCTGATCCGGATTTATTCGCAAGAGAACAACCGGATAGCATCACGCAAAGAGCTACGATGGAAAAAAATAGACGGGCTCGCATTGGCCGCTCCTTTATGATTGAGTCTTATAGAGTTCAGGTGTAGGCACATGGAGTGCACATCATGTATATAATGTTACGTGGGATATGAATAGCGCAATGCAAGATAAACCGCAATTTTCCACCATCCCTAAATAACAGAGAATGGATTATTAATAATGGAACGCGATAGCCACTGTACCAAAAAAGATTTACAGACAATTCCTGATGATTTCAGGCTTTCAGCATATACGTACGAGCTCCCTGAAGATCAGGTAGCTCAACATCCGTCCGATAAGCGCGGCAGTTCTCGTTTATTTGTTATCGACAAAGAAAGCGGCGAGAACCATGCAGCAATGTTTTCAGACCTTGGTAAGTATCTACCAAAAAATGCATTACTTGTAGTTAATAACTCAAAAGTGCTGCCTGCTCGTCTGTTCGGAAACCGTCCATCCGGCGGTAAAGTAGAATTTCTTATGCTTACCCCGCTCCCGCTGGTTAAACCAGTAGAGCAAGGTGAGTGGAAAAGCGCCACTGTTGAGGGCCTTATGCGTATGTCTAAACGCGTAAAAGTAGGCACCAAAGCAGAATTTGGCGATGATTTGTGGGTTGAAGTCACAGAAACCGCTGAGTTTGGACGTTGCGAAGCAACCATAAACTGGCGTGGTGAACTGAAAGACCATTTCTTACAGCAAGGGCATCTGCCGCTGCCTCCGTATATTAAACGCGAGGACACCACAGCGGATAAAGATCGCTATCAGACAGTTTACGCAGACGATAGCCAACTTGGTTCCGTTGCTGCGCCAACTGCCGGTCTACACTTTACTGAAGAAATGCGTGAGCAGCTTTCACAAAACGGAATTGAATGGGCAGAAGTAACTCTGTACGTTGGGTACGGAACCTTCTCACCAGTGCGTTGTGATGATATTCGCGAACACGCGATGCACAAAGAATTTCTTGAATTGTCAGAAGAAACTGCACAAAAGATTGCCAAGGCAAAAGCAGAAGGTCGTCCAGTTATCGCAGTTGGAACAACCTCTTCCCGTGTATTGGAAGGCGCTTTTAGAGAAGTAGGCAGCATTGCACCGTTCAAAGGGTGGACAAATATCTTTATCTACCCCGGATACAAATTCAATGTTGTGGATCACATGATCACTAACTTCCATTTGCCGGAATCTACGTTGCTTATGATGATTAGCGCATTCGCTTCAAAGCAGCGCGTTCTGGATGGGTACGCCGATGCCATATCACAAGGCTTCCGCGTATTCAGTTACGGGGATTCAATGCTGATTCTCTAACCATTTGAAGATGTTTATTATAATGGGTATTGTAATACACTCCCACTTTTGACATAATTGTCCGCGTTACTCTATAAACAAGCCGTTCGTTGCGAACTAACATACGGCAAAATATTGATCTTACTTATAAAGTCGAGGTGAACACATGGCGCGCGTTGAATTCCGCGAAGAACGGTGTAAGGGCTGCATGCTCTGTTCTACCGTTTGCCCAAAGAAAATTATCTGCCAGTCCTCCCGCTTTAACCAGCAAGGGTATAAAGTGGCTGAGGTAAAAGCAGAAGACATGGAAAACTGTACAGGTTGTACTTCCTGTGCGCTTATTTGCCCTGACCTTGTTATCAAGGTCTATCGCGAAGAGAAAAAGGAGAAGTAGCCATGTCCGATACAAAACGTATTTTCATTAAAGGTAACGAAGCGATGTCCCGCGGCGCACTTGCCGCTGGTTGTACCTGTTACTTCGGCTACCCTATTACTCCACAGAACGATATTCCTGAATTTCTTTCTACCGAAATGGCAACTGTCGACGGTGAATTTGTTCAGGCTGAATCTGAAGTTGCAGCAGCTAACATGCTTCTCGGTGCTGCTGCTGGCGGCGCGCGTGCAATGACCACCTCTTCTTCTCCGGGCGTATCTCTCATGCAGGAAGCTATTTCCTACATGGCAGGCTCTGAGCTTCCAGGTGTTATTGTTAACGTTAACCGTGGTGGCCCGGGTCTTGGAGACATTGGTTCTTCTCAGGGTGACTACTTCCAGTCTACCCGAGGCGGCGGACACGGTGATTACCGTACCCTCGTTCTCGCTCCAGGCACCTGTCAGGAAGGCTACGATATGATGATCGAGGCATTCGACCTCGCATTTAAATACCGTAACCCTGTTCTTGTTCTCGCTGATGCTATTGTTGGCCAGATGAAAGAACCGGTAACCCCTTGGGAACCGAAAGCTGCTGATAACCACGGCGCAGAAGACTGGCGCATTGATGGTGCAAAAGGTCGCAAAAAACGTCTGCTCAAATCCCTCTTCCTCGAAGATGGTGCACTTGCTGGGCAGAACCGCAACCTTCAGTCTAAGTATGAAGCAATGCAGGTAGAAGCACGCGCAGACGTTTTCGAATGCGATGATGCAGATCTCGTAATTGTAGCATTCGGCTCCATTGGCCGTATTGTTAAATCTACAGTTCGTCGCCTGCGTTCCGAAGGAAAAAAAGTTGGTCTGGTACGTCCTCTTACTCTGTACCCGTTCCCATCTGAAGTACTTCGCGATCTTGCTAAAAAAGGCAAACGCTTCCTTACTATTGAACAGAACTGCGGCCAGATGGTAGACGACGTACGCCTTTCAGTACGTGGTATTGCAGATTCCGAATTCCACGGTCACATGCCAGGCGACCTCCCTGGTTCCGATGACTTCCTCGCACCTATCATCAAGTATTTGGAGGACTAGGGAATGTCTGAAAAACTCGTTTTCGACGCACCTGAAATCATGGTTGACCGCCCTACGCATTACTGCCCGGGTTGTCATCACGGCGTTGCACACCGCCTTGTTGGTGAAGTGCTTACAGAAATGGGCCTTGTAGACGACACCCTTTGTGTTGGCTCCATTGGTTGTTCCGTATTTATCTACAACTACCTTGATGTAGACGCAGTTGAAGCACCACACGGTCGTGCTCCTGCAGTAGCAACCGGCCTTAAACGCGCACATAAAGACAAATTCGTTTTCACCTATCAGGGTGACGGCGACTTGGCTTCTATCGGCCTTGCTGAGATTGTTCATGCTGCTAACCGTGGCGAAAAAATCTCCGTAGTGTTCGTTAACAACACCGTATACGGCATGACTGGTGGTCAGATGGCTCCTACAACTCTCGTAGGCCAGAAAACCACTACTTCTCCTAACGGTCGTTCTGCTGATGAACACGGCCTTGCTATCCGCATGAGTGAAATCATCGGTGGTCTCGGCGGCACAGCTTACTGCGAACGCGTATCTCTTGACTCTGTTAAGAACATTCGCCGCGCTAAAAAAGCTCTGCGAAAAGCGTTTGAAATGCAGATTAACGGCACCGGCTTCGGTTTTGTAGAAATGCTCTCCGCATGTCCTACTAACTGGAAAATGGACCCAATCGCTGCAAACACTCGCATCACTGAAGAAATGATTCCTTACTTCCCTCTGGGAGTATTCAAGGATGTGACCAAGGACGGGGAGGAATAGCATGTATCAGGACGTTATTATCGCCGGCTTCGGTGGTCAGGGCGTTATGCTCATCGGTAACCTGCTCGCATATGCAGGTATGGAAGCAGGCTCTGAAGTTACTTACATCCCAGTTTACGGTCCGGAAATGCGCGGCGGTACTGCAAACTGCACCGTTGTAATTTCTTCAGACGACATTGGTTCCCCGATTATCCAGAGCCCTAAAGCTCTGATCATCATGAACCAGCCTTCTCTCGACAAATTTCAGCCTAAACTCATCGACGGCGGCATTCAAATTCTGAACTCCTCACTCGTTGATGCAGCAAAAGCTGAAGACCGTGTAACAACCTACACAGTGCCAGCTAACGAAATTGCCGATGGCCTCGGTAACACTCGTATGGCAAACATGGTTGCTCTCGGCGCATACGTGCAGGCAACTGGCTGTGTGCCATTAGAACAGGTTAAAGAATCTCTTAAATCTGTTATTAGCTCCCGCTACGGTCACTTGATCCCTAAAAACGCTGAAGCTCTTCAAGCTGGCGCGGATCACGTAGCAGAGCAGATGAAGTAAGTTACCCTTACTTCTTAGCTTGAAATAATGAAGCCCTCACACCAATGGTGTGAGGGCTTTTTTTATGGACAAATACTTTATTGCCTCCGGCGGGCAGGGCTTTGCCCTTGCATCCCACAAGGGGACGCGTCCCCTTGACCCCGATTAGGTATATATCTTTTTTAGCGAATAAAAAAAGGGTGGAGTTTTTAACTCCACCCTTTTCGTCTTTATGAAAGGTAGTGATGCAAAAGCCGCGAGGGTATCTTAAACAAAGAAAGACCTCGAAACTAAAAAGTTTTGAAGGGGGTCTGGGGGAAACTTTTTCAAAAGTTTCAGCCCAGCCGCCGGAGGCAACCCAGTATTTATCTAAGGCTTTCTCAACAACGCCACGTAGAAATATTCGCCGTACTCGCTATCGTCTGGAGTATTCCATTCTTTTTCGAGCGTAGCTTCTGGATGACGTTCAAGGAATGCCTGAACCTGTTTTTCGTTCTCGTCTGGGTTAACTGTGCAGGTCATGTAGACGAGCAGTCCGCCCTCTTTGAGGACAGAGAATGTGTTCTCCATGATTGCTTTCTGAACATCTACGAGATCTGAAATACCTTCGGTTGTGCGATGGTAACGCACATCTGGACGACGAGAAAGAGTACCGAAACCGGAGCATGGTACATCTGCAATAATGGTCGCTGGCGGCTCTTCTTCAAACGGAGAACCTTTCTTTGGAGACTCAGCAGCAGACATAAGAAGGGATTCTGGTGGATACATTGCAAGTCGCTCTGCTTCTTCGCGAAAAGCCAAAAGGCGTTTGCGTGAAGTATCGGAAGCGAAAGTAACGTCCACATCTTGTTCGAGCAGCGCGTAGGTTTTACCACCACGTCCGCAACAACAATCCCAAACTGGTCCATCCCAAGTTTCCGGAAGAGCTTCGCGCAGAACTTCCTGCGATGCCATGGACTGACGGGAAACAAGACCGTCATTGATCATGGTTTTCAGCTCTGCTGGCTGGGAACCTGCTGGATACATTACACCGTAACCAATAGTCTTGGTGCTTTTGCCGTCGTCTGAAAGCTCGTTAACGAGATCCATTCCGGCTTCAAATGTCTGGTTAACGCGAATACCGAGCGGTGCATGCTTCTGAGCGTTTGCGAGAAGAATCTGGGTACGTTCTGCGCCGTATGCATCCATCCATGAAGTAACAATCCACTCAGGCATGGAATGCCATGCTGCCAAGAGTGCGTTGTCTGACATGCCTTCTTTACGAAGCGATTCCATGTCGTGGACTTTATCACCCATACGGTCGAGGTTACGCAATACAGCGTTTGCCAGTTTTCCGAGACCTAATGAGAAACGTTTTTTTACGTACCCTACACACCAGTCAACGGATGCGTAGACAGGAATACGGTCAAGGTAGAGCATTTCGTACGCTGCAAGCCCCATTACACTAGCGGCTTTTTTAGGCAGTTTCGAACCATCCTTCAGGAACAATCCTAAAAGAGCTTCAATACGCCCTTTGTAGCGCAAAAATCCATACACCAGCTCTGTACACAGAGCAGAGTCCTGTGCAGTAATCTTCTGGTTGTTGAGCTGGTAATCCAGCGCTGCCTGAACGTCGCGGCCTTTATCTAAAACCTGTGAGATAACTTCAAGCGCAACCGAACGAGCTGGCGGTAATGCTGAATCTTTAAGTCTTACCATATATATTCCTTGAAAATTTCTTTCGTTGTGTCTTTTAACACTTTGTATCAGCGTGACCGAATGCAGCTTCGAAAAGCAACGGAGGCGCTGGATTATTGATGAACATACGCAAAGCGCGTTCCATTGAAAGCTCCGGCACGGTTGTATCAAGACACGGGCCGCACGGACGTTCATTCAATACGCCATACACAGGGAGCGGATATGTATCTTGGATACCAGAAGTAAGATCGCGCTCACATGCCACGGCAATAATAAATTTTGGTCGCTCTTTCACCACAATACGACGGGCGATTGTGCCGCCTGTCGCAATGGCAAACTTTACGCCGTAATGATCACGTAATTTGAGCAGCATAGCCACGGGACAACGCCCGCAGCGCTTACAGTTATCAACATTGTAGGAAAGGCGCAGCGAACAGTCGCTTGCCTGCAAACAATGCGGCGTAAGAATTAAAATATCGCTTGCTTCGAACTTACCGTTCTCTGATCGCACTAATTCATTATTCACACGGATAAACGACTGCCGAACTTTGGACTTTTGTATGCCAAGCAAACGGGCAAACATCGTCATTAACGGCAGGAATATTCGAATCGTCAAACCACGCATTTTAGCACTTCCAAGCACGGCTCTGCCTTTAAGAATCTGCAAAACAAGCCCGAGGGTTGCCCAGCTGATGCAAAAAATAGCCGAACCGAAAAGAAGGCCGAAAATATACGGTAATGATGGATGAATATTAGAAAAACCAATGAACGGGATAATCCAGCCTGCAAGCAAAATTACACACAGCAAAACAGAAGTGCCCGTAATTAAGCCAATAAATAGCCTTTTACGAGCTCCGTAATACCGTTCTGGATTATCGAGATCTTTTTTATGAAACAGCATTTTTTTCTTTATTTTAACAAAGCCCTTCACCTGAACAGGTTGCATCATCGCACTGAGCAAGATACCCGCAGGCAAATGCTTTGGCGTCCATCACTTTTTTATTCGCAGGACGCAATTTACGCACTAAGTACGTACGGTCAGCGGTTGCGATAGCAATAGCGTCATCCTGCAATCCAAGTACTGTCCCCGGCTTAACATCTTCTTCAAGATCAGGACCGATTGTACCCGGTTCAATAGCAACACGGATAGACTTCTTACCGGCACGTTCAAGGATAAAATATCCACCCGGCCAAGGAGAAATACCACGTAAATGTGCATGTAATTCCAAAGCAGATTTACTCCAGTCCAACAGACCGTCTGCTTTAACTAATTTTGCAGCATGGGTAGAACGATTATGATCCTGCACTTTCGGGTGCAAATCGCCAACAACAAGCTTTTGCAGTGATTCAACCAGCAATTCGCCGCCGAGCACCGCAAGTTCATCATGCAGGGTGCCCGCTGTATCGTCAATGCCAATAGCAAGCGCACGCTGTAGCAGAATAGGCCCTGAGTCCAAGCCCTTTTCCATCTGCATGATGGTAATACCTGTGACAGGATCACAGTTCATGATTGCGCGTTGGATAGGCGCTGCGCCACGATATTTAGGCAACAAAGATGCATGAACATTAATTGCGCCATGCGTTGCAATATCAAGCACACGCTGTGGAAGAATAAGTCCATACGCAGCAACAAGAAGAACATCCGGCTTGAGTGCTTTAAGCTGCTCAACATCCGCATCTTCTTTAAAATTCAACGGCTGATAAATATCGAAGCCTTTTTCAAGGGCGAGTGATTTTACAGCAGAAGGCTTGCACACCTGACCACGTCCGCAAGGACGATCCGGCTGTGAATACACGCCTACAACTTCAGCTCCATCCCACTGAGAAACACGGTCAAGAATTGTTGCCGCTAACTCAGGAGTACCCATGTATACAACGCGAAGTTTACTTACCGCTTCTGCCATTTCTTCACTCTTTTGTCGTACATGGAACGTTTAAGACGGCTGATTTTATCGATAAAGAGCACGCCATCAAGATGATCAAGTTCATGCTGCAAACAAATAGCAAGAAGGCCATCCGCTTCAATAGTAACGTCATTACCTTCCAAGTCCTGCGCCTTAACGACTACAGTCTCTGAACGCTTAAGCTTGGTACGGTAACCTGGAACTGACAGACACCCTTCTTCAGAATCACAAGAGCCATCTGCAGAAAGAATAACCGGATTAATAAGTGTCATCAATTCGTTACGAACTTCAGGGCCGGATACGTCGATAACAACAAGACGATGCAGCGCACCAACCTGCGGTGCAGCAAGGCCAACACCCTCTTCTTCGTACATGGTTTCAACCATGTTCGCAGCAAGCTCTCTAATTTCTTCGGTAACTTCTTCGACAGGCTTGCTTTTTTCTGCAAGGCGGCTGTCCGGGTAATGTAATACTTCGCAAATCATATATATCTCCTCCCAGTCTCTCTTCGACCGGAACGGTTGTATGCTCTGTCTTCAAAAAAGACAATTTAACACTCTAAAACTTTTTGCCTACGGAAAAGACGTCTCCGACGGGCTGGAGGGCTCCGCCCCCAACACCCCCGCAAGGGAGCACTGCCCCCTTGACCCCATAAATATAACTAGAGTTACATCCTGTAATAGAAGGAAATACTCCTAACATAATTCATTGGGAAGGCTCTTTTTAGCTATCGAAAGCAATTCATTTTATTAATAGCCATACCTCTTTTAAACATAAGCACGATTTTACTCGCTGAAAAGGTATGTACTGTATCCCTTCGGAGGCTCTCCAAAAGGCAATATATTTTCAATAAATAGACAATCCTCTCACCCCCCTTACTATTTTTCAGGAGGGGGAGTGCAGAGGGGGAACCTCGTTTTTTTAAAAAACGGGGTTCCCCCTCTGCCCGCCGGAGGCAAAAAATAAATCTACCTAAATCAGTAAATTTATTTCTGTAAATTCTTCAACCTGAACTCCACGACTCGCGGGTTCGGGTAGGTATCGCGAATTTCCTGCAACAGAGTTATAGCCTTTCGCGGCTTTTCCTGCTGTTCATAGATATCTGCAAGCAGCAACTTAGCACGCGCCATGAGTGTTACTTCGACGCCCTCATATTGCAACAAATTATTCAGGTTCTGTTCTGCTTCAATATAATTACCGAGATAGGCATACGCCTGTGACAGGTCGTAAATACAGTATTGTTTGTGCTCAGGGTTATTATACTCAAGCTCGCGACAATCTTTAAATGCATCCACTGCCAGCCCGTAATCACCGCGCATAAGATACGCTTTGCCGAGGTTTGCGTAGGCTGTGGCTTCTTCATCGATTGTAACTTCAGGAGCACTTAATAACTGCGACCAAGCTACTGTTGCTTCAGACCAGAGCCCGCTCTCTATAAACATATTCCCTTTGCTTATGAGAATTTGTCTGTAACGTACGGAGTCACCTGAATATTCCAGCAACATTGCATCGAGCAACTCGATGGCTCTATTTTTATTTCCCCGAACTGTGCCGGTAATTTCAACAAGACGATTCCAGACCTTCCAGCGTTCTGCACCGTCATAATTGTCTCGCAGGTAGCGTTGATAAAACCGCTCTGCTTCCGTGTACTCTTTATTAATAAATGCTTTACGAGCTCTGGAAAGTTCATCCTCAGTCTCCGACTGCATGCAGCCGGAGATGAGGATGATTACCATCACAAGAAGCAAGAGAACGCTTCGGTTCATTCGCTATTCCTGATCGTCCTGCTGTTGTTCAAGAACACGGTCAAACCCAACAACATGTCCGCCTTTGGCCATATTAACCAGACGTACACCCTGTGTTGCGCGACCTACAGAACGAATTTCTTTAACTCCCATGCGGATAACTTTGTTATCGGAAGTCAAAAGAATCAGTTCATCTTCAAGGAGTACCGGAATTGCGCCGAGCACTTTACCGGTTTTCGGTGTTACCTTGAAGTTGATGATACCTTTACCGCCACGAGTCTGGATACGGTAAAGATCAATACGGGTACGTTTACCGTAGCCGTTTTCTGCAACAGTCATGATTTCGCAATCAGTATCTTCACGCAGGGTTACACAAGCTACAACCTTGTCTTCGCCTTTGAGAGCAATACCTTTTACGCCGGTTGCGGAACGACCCATTGCACGAACATCGGTGCATGAGAAACGAATAGCAATACCGGATGCTGTTGTCAGAACAGTCTGACAGCCGTCGTCAACTTCACGAACCATGATCAGTTCGTCATTTTCTTTAAGACCAACAGCAATGATGCCGGTTCGACGGCTTTTCTTGTACAGTTCAGCGCTGGAACGCTTAACCATGCCGTTCTTGGTAGCAAAGAGGAAGAAACGATCCGGCTCAAAGTCACGTACGCACAGAACTGTTGTGATCCACTCGCTGTTTTCGAGCGGCAACAAGTTCGCGATATGTACGCCTTTCGCAGTACGGGAACCTTCTGCAACCTGATGCACCTTCATCTGGAACATACGTCCCTTGTTGCTGAAGAGAAGCAGATGCTGATGGTTGGAGGTAGTCAGGAAGTCCTGAACAAAGTCTCCGTCACCTGTATGCAGTCCGGCAATACCTTTACCACCACGACGCTGAGCGCGGTACACTTCAAGTGTAGTACGCTTAATGTAGCCACGACGGGAAAGGGTAATTACTACGTCATCGTCAGGAATGAGATCTTCGATTTCAATACCGTCGAGTTCATCGAACTCAATAGCGGTACGACGAGGTGTAGTGTATCTTTCATTAATATATTCAAGCTCTTCACGAATAACACCACGAAGTACTTCTCTGTTTTCGAGAATAGATGTGAGGTATTCGATCAGTTTCAGAAGCTCGGTGTATTCTTCAAGAAGTTTTTCGTGCTCAAGGTTGGTCAGACGCTGGAGGCGCATATCAAGAATGGCCTGTGCCTGAACATCTGAAAGTTCAAAACGTTCTTTAAGAGCAAGTTTTGCATCCTGTGCATTGGAAGATGCACGAATAATTTTAACCACTTCATCAATGTTATCGAGTGCAATACGCAGACCTTCGAGAATGTGTGCGCGTGCTTCTGCTTTACGCAGATCGTAGCGTGTACGACGAATAATAACTTCGCGGCGGTGATCAAGGAAGTGAAGCAACGCGGTGCGTAAGTTAAGAAGTTGTGGTTTGTTGTTATAAACAGCCAGCATGTTGATACCGAAGGAAGTTTCCAGCGGAGTAAACTTGTACAGGGAGTTAATAACAATCTCAGGAATAGTACCGCGCTTCAGGTCGATAACAACACGAATGCCTCTACGGTCAGATTCGTCACGAAGATCGGTGATACCTTCGATTTTGCGATCGTTAACGAGAGAAGCAATTTTTTCTACCAGTGAAGACTTGTTGAGTGCGTAAGGAATCTCTCTGATAACGAGAGACTGAAGTCCTTTTTTGCGATCTTCAATTTCAAGCTTACCGCGAACTTTAACAGTACCGCGACCAGTATTATATGCATCCACAAGACCTTTACCCGCGTAGCAGAAACCGCCGGTCGGGAAGTCAGGGCCTTTTACGTGCTCCATAAGCTGGGACACGGTGGTGTCTCGGTCTTCAAGCAGAAGAAAGAGTGCGCCAATCAATTCGCCAAGGTTATGTGGCGGGATGTTGGTAGCCATACCAACCGCAATACCGGAAGTACCGTTAAGCAGTAAGTTAGGCACCTTGGTAGGTAGCACACTTGGTTCGAGAAGAGTGTTATCGTAGTTCGCACGGAACTCGACAGTTTCTTTTTCGATATCGCTAAGGAACTCACCAGCAAGACGGGACATGCGTGATTCAGTGTAACGCATTGCCGCTGCGGCATCGCCGTCGATGGAACCAAAGTTACCCTGGCCGTCAACAAGCGGATCGCGCATTGCGAACGGCTGCGCCATACGTACCAACGCATCGTAAACAGCAGAGTCACCATGCGGGTGATACTTACCAATTACGTCACCGACGATACGGGCAGATTTTTTATGGCCACGGCCGTAAGAGTTGCCCAGCTCATGCTGTGCATACATAATACGTCTGTGTACCGGCTTAAGACCATCTCGGGCATCCGGAATAGCACGGCCGACAATAACACTGAGGGAATACTCAAGATATGCTTTCTTGAGTTCCTCTTCGATAGTAATTTGCGGTTCTAGTGACACGTACCTCTCCTAAATATCCAGTTCCTGCACGTTAAGCGCATTTCGTTCAATAAATTCACGGCGCGGCTCTACTTTGTCACCCATGAGTTTCTCAAAGGTTTCACTTGCTTCTTCCGCATCATCAATTGTGACCTGCAAGAACACACGGTTTTCCGGGTTCATAGTAGTTTCCCACAACTGATCAGGGTTCATCTCACCAAGACCTTTGTAACGCTGTACATTCAACCCTTTGCGAGCTTCCTGCATAACGGTATCTACCAGATCGAGTACGTCATCCACTTCGGACACATTGTCTTTACGACGTAAGGTGAAGTTTAAGCCACCACACATGCTGCGTAGATCGTCAAAGGCAATGTACGGAATCTTGTACATTTTGGAGTTGAAGAACTCTGTACCGATACGGGTACGGTGTCCGTTCAAATCTTCAAAAACGAGGAAGGTACGGGAATCAATCTCGTCCTCTTCTTTCTCGATAGCTACGGAATAGCCACGCTCTTCGAGCAGAGTGCCAAGTCCGTTAAGCTTTTCTTCTTCGAAGTTTTCAGGGAAGAGACGCTTATCGTGATCAAGGAAGGCACGGAAAAGATCATCTTTAACGCCCACATTCTCTACCTCACGCATTTTTCCTTTAATGGAACGCACGGTAGCTAAAAGTCCTTTAAGGTCCTCACCGGCGAATTCTACGCCATTAGCGCCTACAATAACGAGGTCTTTAACTACGCGTTCGAGAAGGAACGTTGTGAGCTCTTCATCATCTTTAATGAAACGCTCAAAACGGGATGCATGTGCACGGTACAATGGAGGCTGTGCAATGTAGAGGTGACCACGGCTAATAAGTTCGCGGTACTGACGGAAGAAGAAAGTGAGCAGCAGCGTACGAATGTGCGCGCCGTCCACGTCCGCATCTGTCATAATAACGATCTTATGATAGCGGAGTTTATCGTAATCAGTATCTTCTTCACCGATACCTGCACCCATTGCGGTAATCATCGCCTTAATCTCTTTGTTCGCGAGCATCTTGTCGAAACGTGTTTTTTCAACGTTCAAGATTTTACCACGAAGAGGCAGAATAGCCTGCGAGTTAGGGTCACGACCCTGTTTCGCAGAACCACCCGCAGAGTCACCTTCCACGATGTAGAGTTCGGACTCTTCCGGCTTTTTAGACTGGCAGTCAGCAAGTTTACCCGGCAGTGAGTTATCGCCGAGAGCACCTTTACGGCGCACAAGGTCTTTTGCTTTACGCGCAGCATCACGAGCACGAGCCGCATCAACAGCTTTTTCAATTACTGTACGTGCGTCTTTCGGGTTTTCTTCAAAATAAGTCATCAGCTGTTCGTACACGAGGGTAGACACAATACCGGCAACTTCACTGTTACCAAGTTTTGTTTTTGTCTGGCCTTCAAACTGCGGCTGAGGAATTTTTGCGCTGATAACGCCGGTAAGACCTTCACGAACATCATCACCGGAAAGCTTTACTTTGTACTTACGCGGTAAATCTGCTGCCTGAATGTAGGCATTGATTGCGCGGGTAAGTGCTGTTTTAAAGCCCTGAAGGTGAGTACCACCCTCTTTAGTGCGGATGTTGTTACAAAAAGTCAGTAAGTTTTCTTTGTAGCTGGCATTGTACTGCAATGCGTACTCAACAAAGATATTTTTATGAGCTCCGGTACCATTACCGTTACCGTAGATGATGGAATGCATTCCACCCTCGCCGGTATTCATATCTTTAACAAACTGCTTAATGCCGCCTTCTGCTTTGAAAACAGAAGATTCACCGGAACGTTCATCGCTAAACGCAATCTCAAGACCGGAGTTCAAGTACGCGAGTTCTTCAAAACGTTTTTTAAGCGTTTCAAAAACAAACTGATTGGTCTCAAAAATTTCTTCGTCAGGACGGAAACGGATGGTTGTACCACGGCGTCTTGAATTACCGATCTCATCAACGCCGGTAACAGGTACACCACGCTCGTAGCGCTGCTTGTAGCGGGAACCATCTCTGTCGATGATGACTTCAAGGTATTCTGACAACGCGTTTACACAAGAAACACCAACGCCGTGCAGGCCGCCGGATACTTTGTATGCGTCGTTATCAAATTTACCGCCTGCGTGCAGAACAGTCATAACAACTTCTACTGCAGGACGTTTTTCCTTCGGGTGCATATCAACAGGAATACCACGGCCGTTATCTTGAACAGTTACGCTGTTATCAAGATGGATCTTTACTGTGACCTTGTCACAAAATCCTGCCATGGCTTCATCAATGGAGTTATCAACAACTTCATATACGAGATGATGTAAACCGCGAACGTCCGTGCTGCCGATATACATCGCAGGACGTTTACGAACCGCGGAAAGTCCCTCAAGAATTTGAATACTGTCCGCAGTATACTGACTCTTATTAGTCATTAAACTTCTTCCTCGCTGTAGTAAGTCTCTTCTACAATCTTCATTGGCATAATAATCACTGTGTATTCAGGATCGTCACTACCGCGTAAACCACATGGGCCTTCTGTACCGGTAAGGATAAAGGTCAACTTTTCGGATTGGTAGTGATTGAGGATTTCGATCAGATTACGTGTCGGGAACGCGATTTTTTCTATATCACCAGAAACTTCTGCGTCCACGTATTCTTTTGCTATGCCTACTTCCTGTCCCTGAGATGCAAGCTCCACTTCACTGCCGTTAAAGGTGAAGTAGGTGCAGCGATTGTTGTCTGTGTTGAAAATGAGGAGACGGTCAAGTGCGTCGATCATAAGTTTACGATCAACAGAAAGCTTGGTCACATCATCACAACCCAGACGGGATAAGAATGAATTGTAATCAGGATACTGGTAGTAAGACAGAGGAATAGTGAAAACCTCACGCTTATCGCCAGTACGGAAGAAGAGACGTTTATTATCAATATTCAACTCGATTTCGTCGCCACCGAGCCATTTTTTAAGTTCGTTCAGATATTTCTTCTGTAAAAGAATACCGTCTTCTGGAAGCAGTGCATGTAGTTCATCATTAAGGAAACGCTGCATTGAGAACTGGTGTCCGTTAAGACCGCAGGCTTCAATGTATTGGTCTTCCTTTGGTTTGATGGAAAGACAAGCGATCGCTTCCATGGTGTCTTCATCAGAAATACAAAAAGAAATTTTATCGATTACTTCCTGAAGGAAGTCTCCTGACCAGTAAACTGAATTTGCTTCAGGGAAATCTGAGAAGTTCTGAAACCAAGTCGCTTCGTTTACAGGAAGCTTGTAACGCTTTCTTCCCTGTTCAATAAGAAGGTTCTTGCTGTCTTCTTCAAGACGAAGAGTGATTTCGCCTGTAGGCATTTTCTTAACCAGATCAACAAATGCTCTGCCTTGAACTCCAGCCAGTCCTTCCTCTGTTACCTCTGCTGTATAGTTACCGCTGAATTCAATATTTGAATCAGTGGAAAAAATCTGCAGTGTACCGCCTTCGGCTCTAAGCCAGATGGAACGTAAGTAGGCTGCTCCCGTCTTGGCAGGAATGATATTCGCAGCTTTCAGGAGACCGTCAATGACGTCTTCTTTAAATACTTTTAAATACATATGATCTCCTTGTTATTGTTGTAGGGGGTGTCACTATGTTATTAACTGTGATAAGTGATTGATTTTGCATAAATTTTCTGTGTCACTTTAATTCACCCGTTAGTAACCGGGTGCGCGTAACTGAAGGAGTGTTTTTTATTTCGTGGCAGTTAAGCACTTTTCCTTCAGCTCGTTTATTAAAAGTTTCGTATCTTTGTTCGTAACTATAAATTTCTTAATTTTATTAAATGCATAGATAACTGTAGAATGGTCTTTTCCGCCGAACATTCTGCCAAGTGCAGGATACGAAGAACCAAGCAGTGTACGGGTCAGGTACATGGCAACTTGTCTGGCTAGTACGATTTTCTGATGTCGTTTTTCACTCAACAAATCTTTCGTCTGTAGCATGTAGTGTTCTGCTACCACCCCTATAATAATGTCAGAGGTAAGCGGATTGGATTTCGTATTATCCGTGTGTTCGATAATCTGATTAAATTCATATTCAGATACTTCAGTGTGCATAAGGTCTTTAAATGCCGCCAATTTAAGCAGCACACCCTGTAACAATCTAAAGTTATCAAAGCGCTGGCAGAGTAGAATGATCTGATCATTTGTCAGCTTTATTTGATTATCTTTCAGATGGTTGGTGGCATATTTTATTCTGATGTCCATATCCTGCGGCTTCAGTTGAGCCAGCAGCCCCCACTCCAGACGGGAGCGCAAGGTGGGCAGCAAAAAGTCATGTGCAGTCAATCCATCCGTACAACAGAATACCATCTGCTTATTATTGTCATGGAATGCGTCAAAGAGCGCTATCAACTCTTCTTGTAGAATTGGAAACTCTTCCAAGCGTTGCAAATCATCCAGCAAGAAAAAATCTTTCTGAACAATATTTTTGCGCATCTCGAATCGGGCGCCGGGGCTGCCGTCCTGATACAACGCAGCAAGATCTTCAACGTTCCCTAAGAACATTGAATTTTCTCCGCGATGTTCGATGATTGAGTGTGCAATAGCACGCAAAAGATGGGTTTTTCCGCTTCCGGAAGGGCCTGCAATAACTAGCGGATTATATTTTGGGGAAATATCCGCTTTGGCCACTTCCTTAGCACTCGCAACAGGAAACACATTCTTGGCGTTGTGCAAAAACGTATCGAATGTGAACTGATTATTGAGCATTGTACGACTAATTACCGGTGCTGTTTGCTCTTGCACAGCTGCACCTGATGTAGGCGCTGCTTGTGTCGTTGTAACAGGTGTAGGGTCCGAAAGAGGAGTGTCATACAACACAACCACTTCAGGACTAATGTAATCCCGTACAGCCTGTTCCAGAGCAGCTTTTCCGTGTGTAGTGAACCATGAGGAAAGGCTACAGATACACTTTTTTCTACATCACCATAGTGTATCGTGAGGGGGTCGAACCAGTTACGCAGATCCTTTTCAGGATACTGCTGCTCGAGGAAATTTCTCAGCCCGTTTTTCAGCAAAATAAATATACTACTTCTGGTTGGTTATTAGCAAAATTTGCCGCGTAATTTTATGTATATAAAATCAGGCAACGTAACCTTAGTTATATATCAAAAAACAAAGGGTAAGCCAAGCAATCGCCGTTCTGAGCCTGTTTTTTTCGACAACGTGAGTCATAGGCTATCTTCCCCCGTTTCAAGGCATTCTGCGGGTGTTATGGTCGAAATAGACCAGAAGGCTAAAAAAAATCATAAAAATAATTCTTACGATTATTGTTTGTAGCCTGCTTTGTCGGGGACTTTTGAGTATTTTTACTTTACTGCCTCCGGCGGACAGGCGGGCTCCGCCCCCTGTACCCCCGCAAGGGGACACTGTCCCCTTAACCCCTTTTACGGGGCTTTTTTTATAGGAGTGATCTCCCTTTTTATTATCGTAGGGGGAATACTTAGTTGTTTGGATTTTGTGATGAACCTTCTCTTTAGTTGTTAGGAACAAGTTATGTACAAAGATAAATGTTCGTAAAATGTTGTTTGATTTCTCTTTAAAAAAAGTGAGATGTAAAAGTTACGAACATTTTCCACTAATAGGAGTTATGAACACTTTGTAGATAATGTCTCCGTAGTAGCCAATTGAAATATGTTGCAGTACAACTGCGGGATACAAAATTTGAATATTCGAATGTTTTGCGTGAACACGAATTTTTGTCAGCCCTAAAAGGGGGCAAGGGGACAGTGTCCCTTTGCGGAGGTACAGGAGCCGGCGCTAGTCAACCGTTAGCGCGTCTGCGAGCGGTACGGGAACAAGTGCCCTTGGGGTGCGTCCGCTTATCCGTCGGAGACAAACACGCATCGCAGCCCTTCAGAGATAATTTGTCGGAGCTAAGAAAGGATCTACATGGGACAGGTTGAGTTTGTTACGGTAACGCCGGAGGAAGCCGGTCAGAAATTGTTGCAGTTTTTGCAACGCAGAGTTGATAAAGATGTTCCTAAAAGCGCGATTATGCGCTGGATCAGAACTGGACAGGTGCGTGTAAATAAAGGACGAGTGAAGCCTTTTGTTCGATTGGAGCTGGACGATATGGTGCGGATTCCGCCCTATACTATTGATGAGTCATCGCCCTCTTCTGATCATAGAAAAGAGGAACTGAGTTCTGCACAAAAAAATATTGAGCTAACGATTGTCGGTGAAGCTGATGGGTTGCTTGTTTTGCACAAGCCAGCGGGTTTACCGGTTCAACCGGGAACAGGTCATACTGACGCTGTCACTACACGCTTGAAATTAAAATACGCAGATGCCCCTTTTTGTCCGACGCCTGCTCATCGATTAGATAAAAATACATCCGGCCTGTTGCTGGTTGCGACTAGCTATACCCGCTTGCAGGAATTGCATGAACTTTTCCGTAACGAACATGCGCTGGGTAAGCATTACCTTGCATGGGTTGAAGGTCGTTGGGAACATTCCGAAACAGTGCAGCTTCATGATCAGCTGAGCAAACAGACGCAGGAAGATGGCAAAGAACGCATTGAGACCGGTGATGGCAAAGATTCACTTTGTACTGTTACCCCTCTACTCGTAACGGATAAAAAATCTTTGCTGCATATATCATTACAAACAGGACGTACGCATCAGATCCGCGTACAGCTTTCCAGTAGAAATCATCCTATTATCGGGGATATCAAATACAACGGTTCCCCGAATCCGCAGGGAATGCTTCTGCATGCATGGCGAATTGTTTTGCCTACAGAGAAATTTATTTGTTTACCAACATGGGAACGCCCTTTCGATGTTGGAAATGAACTTATCGATAAAATTTAAATTTACTGGCTTAAAAAAATAGCGAAGAAATATATTTTTTTCACCGTATCTTTTTCCAATCAGATTTTTAAAAGTAAATTTTATATATTTAATAAATCTTTTGCACCCCCACTCCTTAAAAGTCCCAAGGTAGTGGTTACTAGCCGCGAAAAAATAATAAAAAACGTGCTGAACTCGCGAAGAAAAGTTTTAGGAGATTCTTAAGAAGCCCTTTTTCAAAAGGGTTCTTAAGCCGCCGGAGGCAAAAAACTCCCAAAAAAAAAGCACCGCATGTTCGCAAAAGACCAAAAAGGTCGCTATCCATGAAACCGACATTTTCTTTTATCCACGCAGCAGATTTGCATCTGGATGCAGCCTTTAAGGGCGTTGCTCACGTTTCACCACAGGTGGCGAGTGTTCTGCGCTCTGCTACTTTTGAGGCATTGGAGCGTTTGACGCAGCTTGCGTGCAATGAACGTCCACTTTTTGTTGTTCTTGCTGGTGATATTTATAATCAGGAAGATCAGAGCTTGAAGGCACGGTTTGCCTTGCTTGATGCGTGTAAACGTATGCGCGATGCAGGAGTGCGAGTTTTTATTGTTCACGGCAACCATGACCCGTTGCTTGAAACAGAAAAATCTTTCAGCTTTCCGGATAATGTTCATATCTTCGGTACTGAAGCTGTCGAGAAAGTGCGTGTTGAAAATGAACATGGGGAGCTTGTTACGGTTGTGCATGGCATGAGCCATGGAAAACATAACGAGCGTAGAAAACTTGCAAGACTGTATGCGCGTACCGAGGACAATGTTTTTCAGGTGGCGGTGCTGCATTGCACTGTGGATTCTGTTGCTGCTTCTGAACAGTATGCTCCGGCAAGCGTGGCAGATTTCGCTAAGTCAGGCATTGAGTATTGGGCGCTTGGACATATCCATGAGCAGCAGATTGTGAGTCGTGAACCGCTTGTTGCTTATTCTGGAAATATTCAGGGTCTGCATATTAATGAACAAGGCGAGCGTGGCTGTTTGCTTGTTGATGTGGCGGATGGGCAAGTTTCTAGCCGACACCATACTCTTGGTGGAATCCAGTGGAAAATTGAAGCGGTGGATATTTCTGCTGTTGAACAATTTGATGCGCTTGAAGAAGTTGTAGAATCTCGTCTTGATGAAATTTCTCAACAATTGCCTGAAGGGTGTAAGGGCGTGATTGTACGTCTAGTACTGGAAGGCCGCAGCGTCCTTGATGGTGAATTACGAAAGAACGGCGCAGTAAAAGAACTTGCAGAGCGCATTCGTGAAGGGCAGATGGAACATAGTCCGTTTGTCTGGCTGAAAGATATTGAACTGGCGTGTAAGCCGGATGTGGATATTGAAGCGATGCGCAGCCGACCAGATTTACTTGGTGAGGCGCTGACTGTTGCAGATCAATTGACGAGCGAAGACGGTGTGACAGAACTTCGTGATTCAGTAAGTGAATTGTTCGGTTCCCCCACTAGCAAGCGCCATTTAACCATTCTTTCTGATGATGAGCTGATCCAGCTTGCCACAGAAGCACAATATGTATGCCTTGATTTGTTGGAGGCAGAATAATGCGGATTACTGACCTTCATATAAATGGCTTTGGTGTTTTTTCTGAACAAGATCTTTCTGGATTTTCTTCCGGTGTGAACGTTTTTCTTGGAAATAACGAAGCGGGGAAATCAACCTGTTTGTCGTTTTTACGATACATGCTCTTCGGGCTGCCGCGAAAAGGGAAAAATATTTCGCACCATGAGCCGCTGCGCGGCGGTAATCATGCCGGTGTTCTGGGGCTTGATACACAAAAATTTGGTGCACTCCGTCTTGAACGTTCTTTTAAGCCAAAGCGTGTAGGCATCACTGGTGCTGATGGCAGTCAAATGGATGAATCTGCCTTGCAGGCATTGCTCGGTAATGTTTCGCGTGACTTGTACACAAACGTGTATGGTTTTTCTCTTACAGAATTACAGAGCAAAGACGCGTTAACAGGTGATGCTGTGCGTAATGCCTTGTACGGAACTGTTCATGGTGGCGGCGCCTCGTACACAGATGTGATGAAGCATCTTGCCGCAAAGCGAGAGGCATTATTCAAAAAAGGTGGCAAAGTTCTACCATTGAATAAAAATCTCAAAGAGCTTGAACAGCTTCGTAAAGACATGAATGCTAGCGATGACAGCGTTGCAGCGTACTTAACAGTTTCACAAAAAATTTCTGAACTTGAAGAAAAGCTTGCAGAACGAACCGCTATTTTGCGCGAATTAGGCATCGAAGCCGGAACCGTAAATGTGGATATTCGCCTGTGGAGTATTTTAACCGAATACAAAGAAAAGAAAGCAGCACTTGAGGCTGTTCAGCCGCTTATTGAATTTCCGTCTGAAGGGTTATCCCGGTTCGATAGCCGTAATGAAAGTGTGCAAGAAAAGCGGGAGCAGTTATCCAAGCTCAAAAGCAGTATTGAAGCCACAAAGCGAGATATTGTAGAAAAGCAGGCACAGGTTAATGCCGAGCTTGTGGAACAGCAGGATGTTGTACGTGCATTAAGCGAAGAAAAAGCTGTGGTGGCGGGGAAGAAGAGTGAATTGGAACAGCTGGGGCTGGAGCAGAAAACTCTCGAACGCGATCTTACAGAAACTTTCGAGCAGCTTGGTAGTGACTGGAATGCTGAACGAGTAGTGGCATTTGATTTGTCAGACAATACTCGACGAGAAGTCGCGCAGCTAGAAGATCAGATAGACTCTGCAAAGCAGGCTTCAAATCTTGCTCAGAACGAAGCATCACGTCTTGCCGGAGTTCTTGATGACGCGCGGCGCAATGTTGAGCAGCGTACATATGAATTTGAGCAAAATGCCGATGTAATGCGTTTTGCCGCTCTGAATACTGAGCAAAATTCCGCACCAGTTGATCTACAGAAAAATAAAGAAATTTTACGAACTGTTCGCACTAGATTACCAATGGTACTTGCTGCGGAAACAGGTTCAAACAACTCAGCACTTATGATGGCGACATCCGTAGGTGTTGTAGGTTCGGGTATAGCCGCTCTTCCACAATTTGTTCCAGTTCCGCCATACACTTTGTATTGCGGTGTCGCCATACTTGCGTTGGCAATTGCGGGTTTTGTGCTGGCAAATGTCCAGCGGAAAAAGAAGCAAACAGCCCAGCAAGAAGATATTTTTGCGGTTATGAATGAAGCTCCATTACTGTTTCCACAACCGGCTGCAACCGAAGAATGCCTGCTTCAGGCGGAAGATTTATTCGAAGATATGCAGCGTGGCTTAATGGCATGTGATGCGTTGCAGGAAAAGCTGACTCTTGCTCAAAAACAGCATGATGAAGCGTTGGAGCAGTTCGAAAAAGGAAGCCGCATTGATAAAGAGGCTGACGAGGTTCTAACGACAGTCAATGTAAAGGTGGAACAATGGCTTTTACAGCGTGACTTATCGTCAACGTTACGAGTTCAGCACATTCCAGAAACCTTACAGCTTATTAAAGACGCCAAATCTAATATCAGTCACCTTTCCGACCTTAAGGCTCGCAAAGCCTCTCTACATGGGGTTCTTGAAGCTTTTTCAAAACAGCAGGACTCCCTTTGTGCGGTAGCCGGAATAGAGCCAGAATATGCTTTTGATCGCAGTATTAAGCGCAGTGCGACGCAAGATAAGTTACTTCGTATTTTGACAGAATCTCAAGCTGCACAAGCTGCCGGTAAAAGTTTGTCCGAAGCGCTGCATAAAGATATTGAGTCCGCAAAAATTCTTCGTGATTCCTTAGTGAAACTTGAAGAAGAAATTCATACGTTATTTACAGCCGCAAGTGCCACGGATGAAGAATCTTTCAGAACCAAATATACGCTCTACGTACAGCAGCAAGAAATCGTATCTGCATTTAACGCTCTCAAAGCTTCTCTCACAGCTGCCAGTGAAGATGGTGACATAGAACAGCTTACAGCGCGAATAGGTCAGCAGAGCGAACAGGAGCTTGCAGTAAAAGCATCTGAGTTATCCGCAACCATTCAAGAAAAAGAGCAAGAGCAAGAAGAGCTGCGTCAGAAGCTTATTCAATCTAAAGTTGAACAAGAAAAATTGACTTCAACTGAAGAGCAAGCGCGTCAACGAACTCAAAGTGAAGAGCTTAAAGAAGAGGCGAACGGGTTAGCAAAAGAATGGGCACGATTCCGTATCGCTGAACATCTTTTATCCCGTGCCCGTGAGCGGTTTGAACGTGAACAGCAGCCAGAAGTGGTTAAACAGGCCGGAACGTTCTTCAAGACAATTACAAAAGGTGCCTACAGTGGTGTATTCAAGCCGCTTGGTGAAGAAAATATTTTTGCACTGGCAGAAGATGGAACACGCCGTGAGCCGGAAGAATTAAGTCGCGGAACCGTGGAGCAGCTTTATTTATCGTTACGTCTTGGGCATATCCTAAGTCATTCCGGGCAAAATGAGCCATTACCCGTCATCATGGATGACATTATGGTAAACTTTGATCCAACAAGAGCCGCAAGCACAGCAGAAACAATTGCTGAATTAGCAGCGCACAATCAGGTATTCCTCTTTACCTGTCATCCGCAAACTGTCGATCTTATGCAGAGGCATTCCGAAAATGTTGGCGTATACACCGTAACGAATGGTTTGTTGGGTACGATGAATAGGTAAAAATTGTATTGTAATTTACTAGGATTTACTGGATTTGCGTGAATTGAATTGAATTGAATTGAATTGACCGCGAGCACGGGGCAACTCTTTGTGCTGATTTTCAGGGCTACTTGTACCAAGCAAGTAACCCTTTTTTATTCTTCATCCGTGGGAGAAACCGCGCTGAAAATAACCACAAAGAGTTGACCCGAACTTGCTAAAATGGTCGCCAAGCTCGTGGTGAAGGATAAGGTAAGGACTTGCCTGCAATTCGAACGTTGCCTCTTTAAAACAAAAAATCCTGCCACCAAGATGACAGGATTTATATAACTCAATAAAGTTCGACCGACAGAACACAAAAATAACAATCAAGCACTCAGCAGCAGTTTAGCAAATCCCAGCAGAACGCAGAACTTCAACGCCATCTTTACCCATAGCCCTGCAAATATGAAAAAACTCAATGATATCGAGGCGTCGCTCTCTGCTCTCGATCTTTGAAACAAAAGACTGAGGCTTGCCTAATTTATTGGCCAGTTGAGATTGAGTTATCCCAGCATGTTTACGCTCTGCCACAAGCGCATCAATAACAGCTTTATATTCCACAGAATATATTGATTTCACCACATTATCCTCCACGTAGATAGAGGGAAGGGTATGTTGTGTTTATAGATATCCCAAATTGGGATATTATGTTCACAACAAATCAAAAAAATGCTTGCTCAAGTTTCGGCAAGCAGCGTGCTTAACGTATATCAATACTCATAACTTGCCGAGAATGATATCACACCAGATGGCTACAATTTATACTCACTGAAGTGCTCAGATAATTTTCTTATTAATTGCCAAAGTGATTGCACCTCAACTCTCTACGCCACATTCTCCCTACTCCTAGCTGTAAGACCCTACACAGCTGGACACATTAAAGACCCTGCTTATTAAGCAGGGTCTTTTGGATGTTCGGTTTTGTATTTTTTCGAAATCAAGGGAGGGATTCAGATCGCAGCATAATTAGCTGAATTTAAAATAGTTGTAAAAAATAATCAGATTGTAATGTACCACCCTGCGTACCACATTTCGGATGAGCAATGGGTCCGAATTCTGAATTTAGTTGATCAGCTCGAAACTCTTACAAATAAAGGGTTCATATAATTGCCGGTCAAGGGGGGCTCCCCCTTGCGGGTGGAGGGCAGGGCCCCCTCGCCGAAGGCAACAAAAATAAAAAAATAAAAAAGAAGAAGAAATAAAAATTACCGCAAAAAAAAGCCCTCGATCATGTGATCAAGGGCTTCATTTATTATCATTTGGTGCTGAGCGTTAGTGCCCGCCCCCTCCAACGATACCGGAGGCTGCGAAGAGAAGCACTAAGATTTCAGCTACGACGATAGCAAGATAGATGTGATCGCCACAGCGGAAGTAAGGTATAATAAGTGTTGCGTAGCAGACGATAGTCATCACTGCGAGCAACACGATTCCGATGTAGTTAAGGTAATCGCCAGTACCAATAAGGACTAGCCAGTCCCAGCCACTTGGGCTGTTGGTAACTTGAAGGTAATCATGAACACCGAGGTGCCAGTTGTTGATTACAGTTTCAATCGGCACATGTGGTGTTGTAATACCAAATGCATAGAGTAAATAGGTAATCACCATGATCAGGATACCAAGATAGGCACCGCGTTCCAGAATTACTGCATAGCGCATTTGTTCTGGTGGAGTTACGCACACGTTCATTTGTTTTGTCATGACTTACCTCCATTAACCCATAATACCGAGTCCAAGGCCTTTGTCGAGCGCCTTGAAACCAGCAAAGAAGAGAACGCCGATAACCATGTAACGGATGAAAGATGCTTTTGCTACTGCAAGGAGGCGTACGCCAACGAGAGAGCCGAGCATCAGGCCGATAATGGAAGGGATAGCGATCAGTGGAATAACAGCACCCTGGTTCATGTACACCCATGCAGCAGAGGTATCTGTGATGGAGAGTAAGAATTTAGATGTTGCTACAGAAACTTTCAGTGGAGCGCCCATGAGAAGGTTGAGAACAGGGATGTTAGCCCAACCAGCACCGAGGCCGAACATACCTGCCATAACGCCGATTACGACGAACAGCAGAAGACCGGTGAAGGTGCGGTGAGTTTTCCATTCAAATTCTTTACCTGTTGCTTGGTCCTGATAGAGACCTTCAATCCCGAGAGCGTGGCTGATAGCATCCTGTTTGGTGACGATTGGGTATTCTGAGTTCTTGGAGCAGAGTAAAAGAATGGAGATACCCATAATGGTCGCACCGAGTGCAGTCTGTACGTAGCGCGGGTCGAGTTGTGAAAGGTATAAACCAAGCACAGCACCACCCACCGCACAGGCGGATGCAATAAGCGCCATAGGCAGGGCAAGGCGAAGGCTCGCTAAGTTACGCTTTAAAAGACCAGGTCCCGCAGCAAGGGCACCTGCAAGCGCAACCATAAGGCCTGCACCACGCACAAAGTCAATGTGAAACGGGAAGAAGCCAGACACGAGTGGTACGTACAGTACGCCACCACCAACGCCAGCCAAAACCGCGATTACACCAAGTACAAAACAGAAAACTAATAATATAAGTGGCCAGAACCACCATACATGGTTACCACCCGCCGGAGCGCTGGCAGTAGCCGCTTCAGTAGCAAATGCACCCATAGGAGATGCAAACACTGCTGCGCCAACCCAAAGGGTCAGCATCGTGAAAAGTCTAGTAACGTTTTTCAGCATTTTTTCCTCGCATAACTTACGTTGACCTCTAATCAAATGTTGTTCCGTACTTTTTGGGTAAAAGAATGTGAAAAATATGTCAATCACCCAGAGCAAAGAAATGAATCGAAATAACCCACTGAATTTCAAGTTTATCGACGTTAATGAATGCTTTTCCGTGGAAGCATAAAGTTGAAAAAAACTGAATAAAACAGTGAGGTAGCGATTTTTTTCACGTGCTTTTTAAAAGCATAATGGTTTGAATTTATGATGAAATATTATTTTTATTGCAACATTGTGTTTTTTTGCACAAAGTCAAATATCTCGAAAATCAAACATTGTCTTGTAGGTGCTGTTTTTTCTAATTTTTATGAAAAGTCAATAAAAGAAAGGGGGTTTGTGAGTGGAGATAAAAATAATGACGAAAAAAAAGAGCAGGTAGTTTTCACTACCTGCTCTTGGTCTGCTGATAAGGCGGGGTGCATTGAATATGAACTAAGAGGCAAATTATGCTGTTTCAGTAAATAGTTAGCTGTTCAACACGTAGGCGCACTTAGGCCATTATTCAAAACGTAATGCTCAAGGGGTTATGCAAGACGCTTTTTTGCGAATGCGAGCATTTTTTCTGCTTCTTTAAATTCGGGATCAAGTTTCAGCGCCATGAGCGCTGACTTTGCACATTTATCCCACTTTTCCCAGTCAACATAGACTCGGCCAAGGTTAAAGAAGAGATGCGGGTCTTGTCCGGCTACCTTTACGGCTTTAGCAAAGTATTTCTCTGCTACGTCGAACTTACCCATTTTCCGTAGTGCCATGCCGATACTGTTGTAGTAACGGATGTTCTCCGGAGATAGTTCAATTGCCTCAGCAAGCTGAGTGAACGCTTCGTTGTACATACCAGCACGAAGATAGCGTTCTGCAATATCACTTTTAAGGTCTGCGTCTTCTGAGAATTTAGAGAGCAATGAGTTAAAGATTGCGGTAGCTTTCTCGTTTTGCTCTGTATCAAGGCACAATTGGCCTTTTTCCAGCTCTGCTTGTTTTTGCTTTTCCAGCGCTTCCAGCATTAATTGAGCTTCGTCAGTTACGTTTTTTTGAAGCTCAGTAAGCAATTCTTTCAGCGTTTCAACAAGCTGACGCTCCTCACCTTCTTTGAAGATAAGTGCGATAGGAAAAACTTCTTTCAGCTTAGGAGCTGCCGCCAAGTACATTGTACTGTCTTCAAGCAGTTGCAAAAATTCCTGCTTCTCAGCCTTCATTAACGGATGCTTTAAATAAGCGATTATTCCGTCATGCAATGCCTGAGCAGCCATTTGAATTTTTTCTTGCTTTAAGTACGTGCGAACGTTGCTTAGCTGGGTACGAGCTCTAGTCAGTTCAGCAGACATCCAAATCCCCTTTTGGAAGCACGATGAAACTACTTATCGAGATTCTCTTTGATCATGTCACTGAATCTTTTGAAGAAGTAGTGACTGTCATTAGGTCCCGGACAAGCTTCTGGATGGTGCTGCACAGAAATAACTTTCTTAATTTTATGTGCAATGCCCTCAACAGTATTATCGTTGAGGTTAAGATGCGTAATTTCTACATCATCACTATCCAGTTCAACACAGAAGCCGTGGTTCTGCGAAGAAATTTCAATGCGCCCTGTTGTCAAATCTTTAACAGGATGGTTACAGCCGTGATGTCCAAATTTAAGCTTGGAAGTTGTGCCACCTAATGCGTGTCCAAGTAGCTGATGTCCGAGGCAAATACCGCCAACAGGCATCATATCGCAAAGCTTAGTGATTTCGACAATTTCGTCTTTAAGAGTAGCAGGGTCGCCAGGACCGTTTGATAAAAATACTGCATCGGCACCAGTTAATGCAACCTGCTCTGCTGTAAATGACGGAGGAACAACTAGTAAGTCAAGTCCCTGTTCATGTAATAGTCGTAAAATATTCCATTTAATGCCAAAGTCGTACACAACAACCTTAGGACCTTTGCCGGTCCAGTTGTAAACACCGTCTACAAGGCGAACATTCTGAGGTCGAACGCCGTCCCATCGGTATACATCAGTTGGTGCAACGTCTTTTACAAGATTGAGTCCTTCCATAGAAGGAAGCGCTTTTGCTTTTTCTACAAGCTTTTCTACATTAAGTTCTTGTGTAGAAATGATTGCACGCATTGCGCCGTTCTTACGAATGTGGCTTGTAAGTGCTCTTGTATCGATTCCCTCAATACCAAGAACGCCACAACGTTTAAGATAATCCGGCAGAGATGCTACCGAACGCCAGTTGGAAGGAACTTTACAGCATTCTTTGACAATAAGTGCTGCAGCGTGAACTCCGCCTGACTCAATATCTTCTTCGGTTACGCCGTAGTTACCAATAAGCGGGTATGTCATACATACCATCTGTCCGGCGTAGGAAGGGTCAGTCAAAATTTCCTGATACCCGGTCATACCAGTGTTGAAGATAACCTCTCCGCCAGTTTCACCAGGTCCGGTGAATGAGCGACCCTCAAGTACAAAGCCGTCTTCAAGTGCCAAAATGGCTTTCATCAGGAATTCTCCCGTAAAAGTTTTAAAATTACGTCTATATCTTCAGGACGATCCACACCGTGTGTCTTATGTTCCGTGCATACCACTCTGATAGGAACATTATTCTCTAAAAGGCGCAGTTGCTCAAGTCGTTCTATACGCTCCAAGCTGGACTGCTCCCACTTTGTGAACTGCTTTAAAACTCCAAAACGGAATGCGTACAATCCGATATGCCCAAGATACCCGTCGGTTTCTTCACCGTCTCTTGCAAATGGTACAAGCGCTCGGGAAAAATACAGCGCATCACCATTTGCAGCCTGAACAATTTTAACCTTGTCCGGACTGGCTGCTTCTTCAGCAGTGATGTGGTGCGCAAGCGTCGACACCTGTACGTTGCCGTCTGTTAAGAACGGAGTAACTAATTCGGTGAGCATAATCGGATTCAGCGCAGGTTCATCACCCTGTATATTTACTATAACAGAATCTTCACCAGCACCAAGCAGACATGCAGCTTCGTAAACCCTGTCCGTACCACTCGGGTGGTCGTTGCGGGTCATTACGTATTCGACATCCAGCTCGCGCGCGATGCTCGCAATACGTTCGTCGTCAGTCGCCAGTACTACCTTGTCGAATTCCGGACATGAACAGGCACGTTGATATACATGCCAGAACATAGGCTTGCCTTCGATGAGGGCAAGCGGTTTGCCGGGGAAACGCGAGGAGTCGTACCGGGCGGGTATGATACCAAAGCAGGAAGCTGTTAGAGCCATATGCACACCTAATTCCCTATAGTTAGGGAGGTTCATAGATTGGACACAGAAAAGCCCCACGCTATGGGGCATTGTTTAAACCGTCAGAGAGTATGCTAACTTTTTCAAAAAGAAAAGAGAAAAAATACATTTGTTCTATGTTCTTGTATTGCATTGATTATTATGAATAAGGCGTACGAATAAGCGTTGCGGCATGATGGGGCTTCTGTCTCTAGTCTCATTCTGTTATATGATAGAGATGAAACGCTGCATTATGCACCTTGATATGGACGCTTTTTTTGCTTCTGTAGAGCAACTGGATAATCCGGAATGGAGAGGGAAACCTGTCATTGTGGGTGGTTCAGGTGATCGTGGTGTTGTATGCGCTGCTTCGTACGAAGCTCGAAAATTTGGTGTGCACTCTGCAATGCCTATTGTTCAGGCACGTAAGTTATGCCCGTATGGAATATATACAGGCAACTCACGGGAACGGTATTTAGAGCTTTCCCGTAAAGTAATGTCAGTGCTCCACGCGTATTCACCAGTCATTGAAAAAGCTTCAATTGATGAAGCTTATGTCGATGCCACAGGTGTTGAGCATATTTTCGGCCCGCCGCTTGAAATGGCGCATGAAATGAAGCAGAAAATTTTTGATACAGTAGGATTAACCTGCTCTATCGGTATTGCACCTGTAAAATTTCTTGCCAAAATTGCTTCTGATTACAATAAGCCCAATGGGTTGTACGCTATTTTTGAAAAGGATGTTCCTGCTTTTTTGAACGAACTACCTGTGCGTAAAATTCCCGGTGTAGGTAAAAAATTTGTCGGAAAGCTTGATGAGTTGGGAGTGAGCTCCTGCGGCCAAGTCTTGGAATATTCCGTTGAATTCTGGGAGCGTCGATTCGGGAAAAGCGGCATATCGCTTTGGGAGCGCTCCAATGGTATCGACGAAAGAGCCGTTGAAACTTCTGTAGAAGCGAAGTCAGAAAGTGCAGAAAATACGTTGCATAAAGACACGTTTGATAAAGCATTGTTGAAAAAATGGCTTATGCGTCATGCAGACCGTGTGGGACAAAATCAGCGCAAACACGGCCTTAAAGGACGTACGATTACGTTGAAAGTTAAATACAGTGATTTCCAGTCCCTTACCCGCAGCAAAACGTTACCTGACCCTACCAATACGACAGACGTTATTTATCAGGTGGCGGCAGATCTTCTAGATACCATTGAATTGGCTAGGCCTGTTCGATTAATCGGGCTTGGGCTTTCCAATTACAACAATACCGGCGTTGAACAGTTGAATATGCTCGATCATATGCAGCATAACTGTGCGGGAGTTGTTCGTGCCACAAAAAAACAACAGCAGCTTGATGAAACGCTGGATGCTGTGCGAAATAAATTTGGTAACAAAGTTATTTGTCGCGGTAGCTTATTTGGCTTTAACGAAGAATAATCCGTAACGATATTGCATGGCTCTATTTCTGTGAGCCATCAGCTCCCCAAACTCTCAGAGTTTCCCTCTGAATCCTCATTTCATGCTGTAACGCACCGCTTTTTAGCATTTTGTATGTGCGGCACAGCCTTTCTTGTTTATTATTTCGTCTTCACACATGTCTTTTTGCAGGAACGTTTATTTACGGCATCCCGTAGTCTCCTACTTTTTTTTCTCAAATTTCTTTGATCACAATGCAGGGACATCGCTTTGATACAACCCTAGTAATTCCCTTCAGTTGTTTTCAGTTGTTTTTCGAGTTTACGGAGCTTTTCTGGCGCAATTTCTTTTGGCAGGAATTGGATTCCCTTAGGAAGATTCCTTTCACAGCAAGGGCACACCACTATTTTTCCGCCAAGTTGTGCATGTTCTAAAAGAAGTTTGTTTAAGAGAGGCAGGTAAATTTTTTTTGCATCGGGAATCATAATTTCAGGAATAATCGGCGAAATATCGTCCGTAACCCGCTTGGGACATTTAGGCATTGTGTGCAGTGGTGCGCATACGTTTTCTCCATGATATGTCGTCATGACTCCAAACGGGATGCCTCGAACAGCAGGAAGCGTCACCGCGGTATCTTCGAACAGGATAACCGTGTCGATTCCGGCTTTCTGGCGTTTATTAGCGAGTGTTACTGTTCGAATTGCTTGTCTCAGCTTGTTCGCTGCGGGAATGACAAAAGTCATGTGGGGATAAGGCGTACGCGCTGATGGTGAATAATATTTCATGGGTAACGGTGTTGCTGAGTAGACGGGAGAAACTTCAGCACAAAGCAAGGTTGTGAATAGTATCCACACACTGAAGGCTATGGTCATTGGGGTGAATATTCGCATCGCGCGCTCTTTATTCAAAGCTTGGACGCATGGCATCGCCCGCATGAATGGTGAATATTTTGTCATCGGGAGCTAGGTATGCACCTTCAGGAAGTTCGTCTTTACGAATACCAAAAGTAGCCATACATCGTGGGCAGACCGCAATTTCACCATCATATCCAATTTGCTTGGCGTATGGAATACGTACAAGTGTTACGCCTGATCCTTCCAGAATCACCGTAGTTCGAACGCCCTTATTGTATAAATCGCGGGCGAGTTTGAATGTGGTTTCTGCTTTTTTGGGGTCTGCGGTATTGAGAATAAACGTGACTTCTCTTTGCTCCGCTTGCTCCTTAAAGATGGTACCGGAGTTTCTGCGTGCATCGTACTGCATGGCAAGTGCGGAGAGTATTGGCAGCAGTGTAATAACTGCTATCCAGAGAATAGTAGTCTGTCGCATAGGTCCCCCAAGAGTGTCCAAAAGTGCATAGCTACCTAGTATTGTACTATTGAACAGGTTCGTCTCAATGATTAGGGGCAAGGGTATATGATAGAGAATTGTGGACATAAAAACAGAAAAAGCCCTGTACTTGAGGAGTTGTACAGGGCTCTTCCATCTGGGGGGAGAAAGGGTACCAATTACCCTTTATATTCATATTACCCTTCAGGGTAAGAGAAAGCTGAGTTGCAATGCGTCATGCGAGGTGAAGGACTCGCTGCCACGAGTTATGACGTTATTGCGGAGTGTGTATAAGGAATGTTTAGTTTATTACTGCTGTGCAGGTGCCTGCATTGGGGTTTGCATCTGCATCGGCATGTTGCCGCAATTGTTCATACCATGTCCGCCGCCGTGGCCGCGATTCATGCCGTGTCCACCACCGTGATTACCTTTGTTTCCATTGAATCCAGGGCAATTGTAGCCCATGTTGTCCCCACGGTGCGGGTTGCGTAACGGTTCAATTCCAATTTCTTTTTTTACAGTTGCTGCAAATTCAGCACGCTGTGCACGCATATCTGCACGCATTTTATTCATTTCAGTAACAACGCTGGCTACTTTGTTCGCATCAACGTTCTGGTTATTCATAAGTGCATTAAGTTCTACTTTTTTGGCCCACATTGCATCGCGGAGCGGAGTAGTGTTCTTAATGAAGTCGTCATGCAGGGTCATGTACTTCTGTTGCTGTGCTTCGGTAAGGTCAGTCCAGTTTGGACCTGCTGCCAATGCTACGGTTGCCACTGCCATGACACACGCTGTTGCAACTAATAATCTGAATGCTTTAAACCGCATAATAAACTCCTATGTTCAAGAATCAAGTAATGGTTCGCGTTTTGCTAGTTCTACTAGAGCAACCCGTGTGCCAAGTTTTCAAACTTGCTATAAGGTTGTTTTAAATTAGATACTTATGCGAATAAAATTTTTTGGCGAAACATGAGTCAAAATATAGGTGTAAAAAAAACATACAGAATACTTTGTGCTGATTGTCCATTTTTTTTACACTGATAAAAAAGAATACACAGGGCTGATATGAAAGAGACCACTCTCCGGAAGAAAAAAATAGTACGATCTCAATTTGCTACCTCACTATGGTTGCTTATCGGGGGGATAATTATCCTCGGCACGGTAATTACTTTTTTGACCATTCGAGGCATTGAGCAGGAGAATCGGCAGTTGGAAACATTCTATGAAGAAAAGGGTGCTTCCATCATTACTGCTCTTGAAGCCGGAACCCGTACAGATTTCCGTCATAATATGGGTGCGCTCAGGCTTCAGACATTACTTGAAGAAATGTCCACCCAGTCTGATATCCTGTTTCTTATGGCAACGGATGCTAACGGCAACATTATTGCTCATAGCAACCCTAATGCTGTTGGTTCCCGTGCATTCAGTCCGAAGCAGCTCGACGAATTACGACCCAGCAGACATGTTTCTTGGCGTATTATGGAACAAGGCAAAGAAAAGGCGTTTGTTGTCTACAGAGATTTTAGACCGTTTGCCCCGATAGACGGGAGAGCAGACATGATGCCCGGTTCTATGGGGCGGATGGCAAAAAGAATGCACAGGCAAGAACTTGGTTGTTCAAAAGAAGAACACACGTTCAGGCGTAAGCTTTTCCCTCCCAAAGGCCCTGCTCCGGTTATTTATATAGGATTGGATGAAAAGACCTTTGCGACTGCGCAAAAGATTAACAGAGAGCACGCCATGGTAAATGCTGTGTTCATACTTCTTATAGGTCTTGCCGGATTCCTCGCGTTGTCATGGGCGCAGAAGGCACGTCAATCTCGCAGACGTATGCAAACTTCCGAAGCATTGGCTAACGAAGTTATGTTCAACTTGCCGGACGGCTTGCTTGTTACTGATGGTGGCGGTCGCATTGCTATGCTTAATGATGTTGCTTTGGAGCAATTAAATCTTACTGACAGTAACGTGGTGGGCAAATCCCCTTCTGAAGCGTTACCGGAATGCGTGGCGCGTCTTGTAGAGCTTACCGGCGGCGAAGAGCTTTCTGAAGTAGAAGTAGAATGCCTTGGCGAGCGCGGGGAAGTTATCCCGATCGGCGTAAGTGGCTCTGCTGTCACGCTGGATGACGGTACTTCCATCGGATACGTTTATTTGCTGCGCGATCTTCGCGAAGTGCGCAGGCTTGAAGCAGAAGTGCGCCGTAAGGAAAAATTGGCAGCGGTCGGTTCCCTTGCAGCCGGTGTTGCTCATGAAATCCGTAATCCACTAAGTTCTATTAAAGGTTATGCAACCTACTTCGGCAGTCGTTTTGATGAAGGCTCTGAAGACAGGGAAGCAGCTAATATTATGGTGCATGAGGTAGAACGCCTTAACCGCGTTATTACTGATCTTATTAGTCTTTCACGGCCATCTGACTTGCGTCGTAGTGAGACTGATCTGAATGCGTTGATCAAACATTGTTTCGGGTTAATCAAACAGGATGCCGCATCACACAATGTGGTTCTGGATATGAAAAACGACGAAACGTTGCCGCATTTATCTGTTGATCCAGACAGGCTTTCTCAGGCCGTACTGAATATATGCCTCAACAGTCTTGAAGCGATGCCGGAAGGCGGAACTCTTGCCATGAACCTTTCCCACACGGAAGATCTGGTAACATTGACTGTTTCCGATACAGGTAAAGGTATCAGCAAAGAGGATGCTATCCGCATTTTTGAACCATATTACACAACGAAGAGTCAGGGGACAGGGCTTGGTCTGTCTATTGTTCTCAAAATTATAGAAGCACATGGCGGCACGATTCGTGTGGAATCACAGGAAGGTGCCGGTGCCCAGTTTATTATTGAAATTCCAGTGTCACCGGTAGGAGAAAACGCCTAATGAGCGCGCAAGTATTGATAGTAGATGATGATTTAGCGCATCGTTCCATGCTTAAAATCATTATTAAAGGCTGGGGCTACGATGTGGCAGAAGCCGACGATGGTGAAGTCGCTGTCGAAATGGTTCGTAATCAATCGTACGATTCTATTTTGATGGATATTCGAATGGTGAAAATGGACGGTATTACTGCCCTTGAGCTTATCAAGGAGTACAATCCCTCTATCCCGATTCTAATTATGACGGCATTTTCATCTGTAGATACTGCGGTAAAAGCATTGAAAATTGGTGCGTACGATTATCTGACAAAGCCGCTGGATTTTGATGTGCTTAAGCTTACGCTGGAGCGCATGCTCGATCACACTCGTCTTGCTTCCGAAAACAAAGAGTTGAGAAGCATTCTTGAGCCGAGCAATATGGGGATGATCGGCAATAGCGATGTCATTAAAGAACTTCGTAAGATAATTGCTACCATTGCCCCTTCAGACGCATCTGTACTCATTGCCGGTGAATCAGGAACAGGTAAGGAACTCGTTGCGAACGCTATCCACAGCGCAAGCAGTCGCGCAGAAAAGAGCTTTGTGGCCATCAACTGTGCAGCATTGAGTGAAAACTTGCTTGAATCTGAATTGTTTGGGCATGAGCGCGGTGCATTTACCGGCGCAGACAGACGACGTGAAGGGCGATTTGTTCAGGCTGACGGCGGTACGCTTTTTCTTGATGAAGTGGGTGAAATTCCTGTTTCTCTGCAACCGAAGCTGCTTCGAGCTCTGCAACAGGGCGAAGTGCAGCGCGTAGGCAGTGACACGGTAGAAAAGGTAGACGTACGTGTCATCACAGCCACAAACCGCAATCTTCCAGAAGAAGTAGAAAACGGTAATTTTAGAGAAGATCTCTATTATCGCCTCAATGTTATTGCGCTTCGGGTGCCAGCATTATGTGAACGTCCGAGTGACATTCCGCTTCTCGCAGAATTTTTCATGAAAAAATATTCAAACAAGAACCGCAAAAGCATTAAGGGACTTGCTCCACAGGCAATGGATACTCTCATCCGGTACGCATGGCCCGGAAATGTTCGTGAATTAGAAAATGTTATTGAACGCGCTGTCATCATGACTATGGGGGAGTATATCTCCACCCGTGAATTGCCGTTGTCGTTATCCGCAAAGGAAAACGAAGCACCTGTGCAGCCAGCACAAGCTACTGTATTGACAGGAATGTCTCTTGATGAGCTAGAGCGCAAAGCCATTCTCGCGACTCTGGAAGAGTGCGAGTATAACAAGAGCAAGACCGCCAGAAGATTAGGTATTACGCGGGCTACTCTGCATAATAAGCTAAAACGTTATGGATTTGAGTAGCATTTTATTTAGTATACTAGTATATACGACAAATCGTTATCTCATTTATACTATGTAATCCTTCTTATCGGCCTAGTTACATGTACATATAATACCCCACCTGCCACATAATGGGGAATTAGCTACATACGCTGTGAAGGAGAGCACAAAAAGTGGAGGCAGAATGGAACCGTTAAGCTTAACGACGTTACTAGTCTGTTTTGGTGGAGGAATACTGGGCGGCGCTCTTGGCGGGCTGCTGTCCTTCGTGCTTTGTGGTATGTTCGTTTTTACAGGCTGTCTGATCGCCCTTGCTGGCGGCGGAGACTTTATGTTTTCCGTAATCGGATTCGGTCCTGTATTCGGCCCACACGTTGGTGGCTTCGCAGCTGGTGTTGCTGCTGCTAACTATGCACAAGGCGTTCGCAAGAATCATCCTACAGGTGGAGCTAAGGATATTCTCGCATCATTAATGCCTACTTCTTGGGACGTATTATTCGTTGGTGGCGTATTCGCCGTATTTGGTTACCTTTGTAACTTCTGGCTTGCTTCTTTCATGAAAGGACAAGACACCATCGCAATTACAGTTCTTATCAGCGCATTCGTATCTCGCGCTATGTTCCTTCGTCAGAGCCCGTTTGGTAGTTCTGAATCAATCAAAAAATTCGGCCTTTTCGGCACCGATGACACCAACTTGTCATGGGTACCTTGGATGTTGCCGTTCTCCCGCATGATCATGTTTGCTATTGGTATCGGACTCGTATCCGGTGGTACTGCAATGGCAATCGGTAACTATGCAGAAGCTGCTGGTATTACATCCGGCGCTACCGTAACCGCACAGGTTGTAATCGGTTGGGCTATTGCTGCAATTACCCTCATCTCATTACAGCTTGGTACTGATACAGTTCAGCGCGTGCCAGTATGGCATTGCCAGGCTATTCTTGCCGGTATCGCATGGGTTAACTTCGGAAACCTTGGAGTTTGTGTAGCAGCAGCAGTAGCTGGTGCTCTTCTTCAGGAATTGGGCGCTCGTCTCTTCTGGAACCACGGCGACTCACACGTTGACCCACCAGCATTCGGTATTGCTGTAGGTACTTGCATTCTCAATCTTCTTGCGTAAATAATGATGAACTGTATTCGTAGTATTACAGTTCATTTTTCGTATAGTCGAACAGAGAACATGTATTAACGAGTGGCAGAGTTAATTTTAAAGGCGGCTTATCCTTCAATGGATAAGCCGCTTTTTTTTGTTTGTGAGACCATGACCCCTTGCGAAGTCAGGGAGTGGATTGTTTTGTATTCGAAGTAGGTGGTAAAAATGCATGCGTAGAGTTCTCACCCTATTGATTTCGGAGCACACTTGCCAAGATATGAACACAGCCTCAATGTCTCCTCCGTGGGCGAAACAGTGCCGTCATTAATATGATGAAAACATCACACCTGCTTAGATTGTTAAGGATATGTGAGTGGGGAAGAATGTGAAGAAAAGGGGAAAGTGGAATTAAGTTTTGGGTGAGGTATGGAGGGGAGTGTCAAAGAAAAATAAGAAAGACAATTGGTGGAAGGAACTACGGAACAAGTGGTAAAAATGCAGTCGTAGAGTTCTCATCTTATTGATTCCGGAGCATACTTTCCAAGATATGAACACAGCCCCAATGTCTCCTCCGTGGGCGAAACAGCGCCGTCATCAATATGACGAGAACACCACGCCTGTTTAGATTGTTTAGGAGATGTGATTGGGGAGGAGTGTGAAGAAGAGGAAAAGAGTGCGGGAGTGAAAACTTTGGCGGGCTAGATCTTTTGTTAAGGGAGACGTTTCTAGAAAAGAATAGAGAAATGTTTTTGGTGGAAAGTTGGATGAAGTAAAAGGCAAAAGAATAGGCGTGGGGAAAATACAAATGGATAGAGTATGAGGAAAACAGCACTCGAAGGTTTTTTAAAAAAATAAAAACGTCAGTTCATAAAAGAACTGACGTTTTGTTGTTTTGGAAAGAGACCGTAAAGCCGAAACTGGCAGCTGAAAAACAAGCTTTGTCGCTAATTCGTAGTCAAGAGGACGTCCTCTTGCGGGTCGAGGGCAGCGCCAGTCAACCGTTAACGAGTCCGCGAGTATTACGGGAACAAGTGCCCTCGGGGTGAGCCCCGTCGCCGAAGGCATCAAGATAATGAATAAGAAATAATAAATATTAGGTACGGACGTTGCGTTTAGCGTCTGGCCGCGACGGTTTGTCTTTCGATTTGTTGTTTCGCGGCGTTGAAGCAAGCTTAACGATATTTCGTCCGGCTCCTTTGGCTTTGTAGAGGGCCTTGTCTGCGAGTTTTATTACTTCCATAGGAGATTGTGACCCGTCTGTGCGTTCGGCGATCCCAATGGATATTGTGACGTTTACAGAGCCCTTGCGAGTATTACGTTTTTTAGGTGCACGCTTGCCGCTACGGATATGGAAATCTGTTGTGGCAATTCGTTGGCGTAATTCATCAAGATGTGAGTGAACTTCTGCTGCGATACCTTTTGGAAAGATAATGGTGAACTCTTCGCCACCGTAACGGTATGCCCTGCCGCCACCGGAAACTCTTGAAAGATGCCCGGCAACCATGCGCAAAACATCATCACCGATGTCGTGCCCGTAGGTATCGTTAAATTTTTTGAAGTGGTCGATGTCTACCATCGCCAACGCGTATTTTCTGCCGAGTTTTTTAAAATCTGCATTCAAAGCTCTGCGCGATGGCAGATCTGTCAGTTCGTCCACGTACGCCATGAAGTATGAATCTTGAAATAAGGAAAGCGTAATGATGAGCGCTGCTGCCATGAAGAACAGAGAACTTGCGTTGGGAGTCGCCACATAGTGATAGCCCGCAATAACGGCAATGCAGCTTGTAATAAGCGTTACGTATGTGCTGTCTCGCTTACCTTTATTAAGACTCATAAATATGAGCAGAAGGAACAATACGGTGCCGGTAACAATGAGCACTATTTGTGGAATAAACGTCCAATTGCTTGCCCATACAGGGAGAACGTCAATGCGATCTAAAAGCAGTACGCGTTCCTGAAGCCATGCGATAAGTCCGCTTTGTTGTGCAGGCGCAAGCATGGCGGCAACCATTGCAGCCTGAAGAACGATGAATGCTCCCGAAATGGAGCCCCACAACGTAAGAACGCCTCGATCTTCACAATAGGCGAAGATAACCAGATTTATAGGTAACAGCAGCGCAGAAAGGCCGTAGGCCAGACGCAAGCGCATGCCGGTACTGCTCATACCGGGAAGATATAGGGTAATAAACCAGCAGCAAAGTGCTATCAGCAGCAAAAGAAAAACGGCTCTGCTTCGTTTAAATTGCCAAGCCATAGCAGCGCCGCTAATGGCAAGAACAAACGGTAAAGCAGGCATAATTGGAAGAACTGATTGCGGAATGAAGTGCTGATTCATTACGATAAAGAACGTTCCCACAAGGCATGTAATAGGCAGGAACAAAGAGAGGACCAAACTGGTGAGTGCTCTCATATTAACCTCGTAACTTTGCTATCATCTTTAATTCCAACCCTCTCTAACCCACCTCATAGCCTGAAGTGTCCTGCTGAGCAACCCCGCGTGACGCCTTGCCCAGATACGGCCAACAGGGTATCTGTTGAGGCACAATTTTTACTCACAGAATACGTTTCTCAATGCTTTCTGCTCGAAAAAATAGAATTTTTCAGTGTAGAGAAGTTTTTAGCAGGTATGGTAAACCGGAAGATTCTCGGTTTATCAGTATCCTGCCCCCCAATTCTTTTATCGGCGTGTTGAGGCGTTTTCTAAACCCCATAGAGAGTATTTAATGGAACGTCATATTCGTTTTTCTGATGAAGACTCAGCTCTTGTGTTGCTCGACCAACGGTATCTGCCAGCGTGTGAAGAAGATTACTACTGCCATACTGTAGGAAATATTATCTATGCATTGCAGACAATGGTTGTACGCGGAGCGCCTGCAATCGGTGTTACAGCAGCATACGGTTGCTGGATTGCGGCAAAAGAAGTTGCAGGTAACGAGAATTGGAAAAAAGAGCTCGAAGTTAAGCTCGAAGAGATTGCAGAAGCACGACCAACAGCCGTGAATTTACGCTGGGGTGTGGAACGCATGAAAGCATTATGGGTATCTTCACAAGCAGAAACTCTTGAGGCACTCATGGAGCTTTGGCTTGAAGAAGCAAAGGTTATCCACAAAGAAGATATTGAAATTTGTAAGCTCATCGGTGTGCATGGCGCAACCGTCATTGATGACGGTGACACCATTATGACCCATTGCAACGCAGGGGCTCTTGCAACTGCTGGGTACGGTACAGCGCTCGGTGTTGTTCGTGGTGCTGTAGACGCTGGTAAGAAAGATATTTCAGTCATTGCGAACGAAACCCGTCCGTTCCTTCAAGGGGCTCGTTTAACAGCCTATGAGTTGAAAGAAGACGGTATTCCGGTTTCTGTTGCATGTGACAATGCTTGCGGCCTTCTCATGCGTCGCGGCATGGTAAACAAGGTGGTTGTAGGTGCAGACCGTGTTGCCGCAAACGGTGATGCTGTGAACAAGATTGGCACCTATTCAGTTGCCCTCCTTGCAAAAGCGCACAATATTCCTTTCTATGTGGCAGCGCCGTTGTCCACCATTGACAGAAACATGCCGGACGGTGATTCCACACCGATTGAAGATCGTACGCCGCGTGAGGTTACTCATGTAGGTGAAACGCAGATTACACCGAACGATGTGCCAGTGTTCAACTTTGCGTTCGACCCGACTCCAAACGAGTTGATCGCCGGTATCGTAACCGAAGTAGGCGTGCTGCGCCCTCCGTTTACAGAGTCTATAAAGAAAGCTTTTGCAGAACAGGGTAAGTAATCTTGTTTTAGCTGGAGGGTAGATGCCTCTGGCGGCGCTTGTCAGCGGGACTTCAAGAACCTGTTTCACTGTCGCTATCCGTAATCTCTCATTTTTTGAGAACGGCTACCGCTTTGCAAAAGGTTCTTAAAAATCTCCAAAAACTTTTATTATGCGAAGTAAGCCCGTAGCTAATGTTCTCACGCGGCTTTATTCGACTGGCTTGAGTAGCAAAAAAGGCTGTCCTTCATATGAAGGGTAGCCTTTTTATATTTCAATGAAAGGTAATGGGCATAAGCCGTGAGGTTGCAAAAAGAACTGATTCAACCCGCCGTTAAGAGTGGTGAAAATGTCAGCAGCTTTTTGAGAGGCTCTTTTTCAAAGCGGCAGTTGGTTTTTTGAAGAATGAGAGATTACGGATAGCGACAGTGTAACAGGGGGCAGGACGCGGAGGCAAAGCAGGAATTGACAAGTGTTGCAGGCAAGGGGGCGGTTAATAAGAGTCAGAAGTGTTGGTTCTCTTGGCTTGTGAATCTTGAACAGCAGGCGCAAAAAAAGCCGTATTTGCTTTCGCGAATACGGCTTATATATGCATGGTGGGTCGTACTGGGCTCGAACCAGTGACTCTCTGCTTAAAAGGCAGATACTCTACCAACTGAGTTAACGACCCGTTCGGAGATGTGAATTATAGACTCCGTGTAATCTTGTCAAACACTTTTTTAAGAAAAGATACATTTTCTTAACGAGCTATAGGTCTCACCTCTTGCACTGAAAAAAGCCGTATTCGCTTTAGCAAATACGGCTTATGTATTCATGGTGGGTCGTACTGGGCTCGAACCAGTGACTCTCTGCTTAAAAGGCAGATACTCTACCAACTGAGTTAACGACCCTCTTGAGGAAAAAGTTTTTATAGGCTTCGCGTCCTCATGTCAAATGTTTTTCTAAGAAAAAATTTAACTACGATGTGCCTGACTCAAACGGGGGCGAATAAATTAGACCGGAACCGAAATTCCGGTCTTTAAATTCTATGGTGGGTCGTACTGGGCTCGAACCAGTGACTCTCTGCTTAAAAGGCAGATACTCTACCAACTGAGTTAACGACCCGTTTGAGGAGTGCAGTTCTATAGTTGAGCACTCAGATTGTCAAATACTTTTTCGAAAAAAAGTGATTTTTTTATTTAGTCGCCATATCAGGGGTGATTATTTCGATACCACCCATGTAAGGACGTAATGCTTCAGGGATTACAATGGAACCATCTTCTTGCTGATAGTTCTCGATAATCGCGATCATTGTACGGCCGGTAGGTAGTCCAGAACCGTTCAATGTGTGCACAAACTCAGGTTTTTTAGCGCCTTTGCGTTTGAACTTGAGGTTTGCACGGCGAGCCTGAAAATCTTCACAGTTGGAGCAGGAAGAAACCTCACGGTACTTATCCTGACCCGGTAACCATACTTCGATGTCGTAGGTTTTTGCAGCAGAGAAGCCAGTGTCGCCAGTACACAAGGTGATTACACGGTAGTGCAGACCAAGGCGCTGAAGGATGTTTTCTGCATGCTGACGCATTTTTTCCAGATCTTCGTAAGAAGTGTCTGGGTTTGCGTAACGAACCATTTCAACTTTTGTGAACTGGTGCATACGGAAAAGGCCTTTGGTGTCTTTACCATAACTACCGGCTTCAGAACGGAAACACTGAGTCTGCGCAGTATATGCACGTGGCAGGTCGCTTTCTTCCAGCATTTCACCCGCGTGCATGTTAGTCAAAGGCACTTCAGCAGTCGGGATGAGGTAGTAGTCTTTATGACTTAAACGGAAAAGATCTTCTTCAAATTTTGGTAACTGGCCAGTGCCAGTCATGGTAGCGCTGTTAACGATAGCAGGCGGGAACACTTCAGTGTAGCCGTGTTCAATTGTCTGCATGTCGAGGAACAGGTTGATAAGAGCGCGTTCTAAGCGAGCAGCCCAGCCCCATAATACTGCAAAGCGGGAGCCGGTAAGTTTAGCAGCGCGCTCAAAATCAAGGCCGCCCATAGTCTCTGCAATCTCCCAATGTTCTTTAGGAGTGAAGGACATGGTCGGCTTTGTGCCCCATTTGTGCAGCTCAACGTTTTCGTCTTCGCTTACGCCAACAGGAACACTTTCGTGTGGTATATTAGGAACAGCAATAAGCCATTCGTTCATTTCGGTTATGATAGTATCCGTTTCAGCATCAAGCTCTTTGATTTTATCGGACAGTGAACCGAGGCGGGAAATAAACTCAGATGCATCTTCGCCTGCGCGTTTCATCTTAGCTACTTCACCGGATGCTTTGTTGCGTTCGCTTTTAAGAGACTCAAGCTCTACAAGCAATTCTCTGCGACGCTTATCAATAGTAGTGAATTCTTCAACGTTAATAGAAGAGTTTCGCTTAGCCAAAGCGTCAGCTACAACTTGCGGATTTTTCTGTAAAAGTTTGAGATCGAGCATTGAAATGCGGCTCCTTGAAATTTTGTACGATTTGTTAGCATAGCCGCAGGAAAATATGGCGTCAACTTAGATAAATTGACGCCATCATTTTGTAACCTGAAGTTGTCCCATTCTACAGTGGTAGAATGCAGCTTTTTATGAATCGAATATTTCTGGATGAATCTCTTGCAGATAATCCATAAGGCGAGGGTATTCGAAATCTTCCACCATTTCACGCTGGTCACCGTGGGTATAATAACCAACCCAGACAGTTTCCAGAAGTGAACTTGGGCATCCGTTTTGATGTTCATTCATAACCCAAACGCGAACATCAAGCCCTTTGTACTGTGTTTGAAGCGTAAAAGCAGTGCTGCCTGTCGGGGTAAGCGCAATCGCATATCCAAGCGCCAGCATAACTCTTTGAATATCGTTCTGCACTTCTTCCTGAATAGGAACGTGCTGAATTTTTTTCTTAAACGATTCTGAAAGAAGAGACTGCATTTCCGTTTTTTTACGAGTAGTACGAGATGGTTCTGCCATGACTGTGTCCTTTGTTATTCCTGCACAGCAGGGACGAAGTAAACATAAACAAAGTAGCTGAATCATTACAAATATGCGTAAACAGCCTGTGTGTGTCAATGAACATTGAGTAAGTTTGTACATACGGAAAAACAGAATTTGTTGGGAATGCACGGGGGCTGTGCACTGCTGGAGTTTCTTTGTGGAGTTATTTTTTTGAAAAAAACGATAAATTGATGTCATTTTGCATCATCAATGAGAAAATGCATACGTTATCAAAGATAAAGGCCATACAGTTTTGTATGACCTTTATTTGATATCAATTTGTGTAAGCAGCGCGTTGTAAGCAGTGTGAACGCTAGTGTGTATAGATAGGTGTGAGACGGTTTATGTGCGCTTGTCTTTCAAGTATCGACCAAGAGCCTGCTCTGCACTTTTATTCATGTTTAAAAACTCAATACCAATAACTGAGATGTCATTTTTGACAGTTGTCCAGATTACTCGCGAGACAACGCGAATTTGATACGGCATATTGCACGTAAGAAGATTGTTCTTCAGCAGTTTTTTCTCGAATCCGGGGAGCTCAATGCTTACTTGTTGTACGCTTCCTTTTGGAATTATCGAGTCCACCTCTAGCATCGCGCCCTTGGAGGTTATGTCTATACATTCTGCCTTAAAAGACGGCTGGCAGGACATAGGGAAGACAAACTCAGCTATGGATGCAGTAAACGGGTGGGTGTAACGTGGCATTGCCCGGCGTTCTTGATAATGAGCCTCTTCTGGCATGATGCAATCGTCCCATAATGATTAAAGGGGTTGGGTGCGCCGTATAGTTTGGCCTCTATACATTGGATATAGAAGCTCTAAAGAGTACTTGCGTGGAAATATCACAGCAATCAAGTATAGATGCTATTATAAGATGTTAATTATTCTAGTTAAGTATAGTTACCTTGCCAGACTATTTTGAATGTTGTACCCACTCAGCAACATGCTGTAACTATCTTGAAAACTGTAGCTGACGACTCTGCACATGCGTTATCTTGCTTCAGAATACATGGTTACTTGTTGCAGACATGTTTTTTTTACATATTACAAATGCAAATATACTAAAAATTTTAAATAGATATAGAGGAAGAAGTCATGTCAAAATGTTCTTGCGGTTCCGATCTTGAGTTTTCTGCGTGTTGTGAGCCTATTATTACTGGTAAAGCGCACGCTCCTACTGCGGAAGCACTTATGCGCTCCCGTTACACCGCACACGCAATTGGTAGCTACGAATACCTCGGTACTTCCATTCACCCAGATATGCGTGGTGATCTTTCCGTAGAAGAAATTAAAGAATGGTCTGAAAAGATTTCTTGGACAGGTCTTGATATCCTCGGCACCAAAGATGGTGGCGAAAACGATATTACCGGCGAAGTTGAGTTTGTTGCTAACTACAAACTCGGCGGCGTACCGCAGGAAATGCACGAGCACAGCTTCTTCCGTAAAGAAGGCGACGACTGGTACTACGTAGAAGGTATGGTTCAGAATCACGACACATTCCGTCGCGAAGCTCCAAAAGTGGGCCGTAACGAAGCTTGCCCTTGTGGTTCTGGCAAAAAATACAAAAAATGCTGTGGTAAGAACTAAGTTTCGTACCTTTCAATGAGATGTCTCCGACGGCGCTTGCCAGCGGGGCTTTAAGAACCTGTTTCACTGTCGCTATCCGTAATCTCTCATTCTTTGAGAACGGCTACCGCTTTGCAAAAGGTTCTTAAAAATCTCCAAAAACTTTTATTATGCGAAGAAAGCCCGTTGAAAAATTTTTCACGCGGCTTAATTCCACTGACTTGAATAGTGAAAAAAGGGCTGTCCTACATAAATAGGACAGCCCTTTTTTAATTACCTATTGCACATTGATTACCCATTTACGCGTAACAAAATTTAAGGTGGAGCATTACGAAAGGTAATGAAGCATAAGCCGCGAGGTTGCATAAAAAACATGCTAATCTCGCAGGTAAAAGTCTTTGGAGATTCCTAAGAACCTTTCTACAGAAAGGTTCTTAGGCCGCCGGAGGCAAAAAAAATACCCAACTAAAAAAGGCTGCTCTTCGTATGAAGAGCAGCCTTTTTAAATGCGTTTTACTTAGTGCTAGTAGGATTCGTCAGAATCAAGCACTTCGTCATCTACAACGTGCATGAGCAGTTTTACAGCCCAGAGTTGGTAGAGAAGAACAAGCGGGATAATCACAGCCACAACGCCGAGCATGATCTGCAGGGTGAGGGTACTGGATGCACCGTTGAATATTGTTACAGATGCTGCCGGATCAAGACTGGAAGGCAGCAGTTTCGGGAACATGCCGATGATACCGAACATGATCACAAAGAAGATGGAGATAGCGTTGCTGATCCATGCGAGGTGGTTGCGACCACCGGCAAGGAAGATGCGAACCATAAGCAGCGCAGTTACGCCGATTGCAGGAACAACAAGCAACATGCCGTTTTTCTGGTAGTTTGCGAACAGATCAGTGTAGAAGCCGGTAGCTGCGAGGAATGCAACAGCCAGAGCTACAGTGAACGGCCATAATCTTTTTGCATAGAGAACAGCGCGGTCGTGGATTTCACCATCTGATTTCATGGAAAGCCACATTGAGCCGTGCATTGCAAAGTTGATTACAAAGAACACACCACCGATGAGGCCGTAGACGTTGAGCAGTTTAGGAATGCTGCCGAAGTATACGCCGTCTGCATCGAAAGGAATGCCCTGGAAGATGTTGGCAAAAGCTACACCGAAAAGCAGAGCTGGTATAAAGTTACCGAGGAACTGGAATACGTCCCACATTTTACGCCAACCGTCGGAATCGACTTTGTTACGGAACTCAAAACTTGCTGCACGCATGATGAGTGCAAACAGGATAATGAGAAGCGGTGCGTAAAGTGCGCTGAACATGATGGCGTATGCTCTCGGGAATGCAGCAAAGGTGATACCACCAGCTGCAATCAGCCATACTTCGTTACCATCCCAGAAAGGTGCCACTGCATTATACAGAACACGCTTCTCGCGCTCACTTTTAGCAAAGAACGGGAATATGGTTCCGAGTCCCAGATCGTACCCGTCTAATACGAAGTAGACGGCCCAGAGGACTCCCCATAATAAAAACCAAATAAGTTCAAGAGTCATATAAAAACCTCTCTATTGATTGCGTAGGATTTGTCCTGCCAGTCTATTTAGGGCCTTTTATTGCGTATTTCCTTAGCAGGTAGATATCCAGCACACCAAGGAATGTATAAATCACGGTAAAGGCAACAATAGACCAGACAACCATTGAGGCTTCAATAGGCGAAGCCGCATCCGAGGTTCGAAGCATTTTATATACAATCCAAGGCTGACGACCAACTTCAGTTACAGCCCAACCGAGCATGATGCCGATGTATGGAAGCGGGATAAGCCAAGGAAGTACTTTAAGAACAAGCGTTTTTTCTTCAATTTTCTTGCGCCAGAAGAACAAGGCGATACCAAGAATCGGGAAGAAGGAACCTAAACCGACCATCAAGCGGAAGCTGATGAAAACAGGCAGAACCGGTGGACGATCTTCTTTAGGAATATCGTTCAGGCCGATAACTTCTGCATTCGGATTGTTGTATGCAAGAATAGACAGGGCATCAGGAATTGGCAGAGCCTGAATCATGTTACCGGTGTTGTCAGCGTTAGGCCAAGTCAACAGGTACATAGGAACGTTGGAGCTGGTTTCCCAGTGGGATTCCATAGCAGCCAGTTTTGCAGGCTGGTATTTAGCTGCAATCTGTCCCTGATGGTGACCAGCTGCTGCTGTCGCCAAAGAGAAGATGAGGAAGAATACAGAAGCCATTTTGAAAGAGCTTTTGAATAATTCCACTTCGTTTTTGCGAACAAGATGCCATGCGGAAATACCGATTACGAAAAGACCGCCAACCATCCATGAAGAGGCTACGGTGTGGGCAAATTCGCCGAATCCGTAAGGGTTTGTGATAACAGCAATAAAATCATCAAGCTGTGGTTTGCCGTTAACCATTTTGAAGCCGATTGGATTCTGCATGAACGCGTTCGCCATGATAATCCAGAAAGCGGACATGTTGGAAGCGAGCGCAACAAGCCAGATACACATAAGGTGAACTTTCTTGGAGACTTTTTTCCAACCAAAGAACCATACAGCAATAAAGGTAGATTCCAGGAAGAAAGAGGTACTCGCTTCAATGGCGAGCAAGGAGCCGAAAATATCACCTACGTACTCAGAGTAGCGTGACCAGTTCGTACCGAACTGGAATTCAAGAGTAATACCTGTAACAACTCCAAGGGTGAAGTTGATGATAAACAGTTTACCCCAGAACTTAACCATGCGCTTGTACATCTCATTACCGGTGCGCACATACATGGTTTCCATGATGGCAAGCAGTACAGACAGTCCAAGCGTTAACGGTACGAAAATAAAATGGAAGAATACAGTTACTGCAAACTGAATTCTGGACAGCATTACTACGTCCATACATTAACCCCCTTCGGCTACGTCCTGTCAGAGCAGGTAACGGACGCCAAGGTTTCGCAAAAATGTTGAATATTTTTAACAGGACACACACATTGTCCTGTCAGTCACTCAGTAATGGTAATCAATACTAAAAATGTTGTTTTGGCAACCCAAAATCGCATTTCCGCCAATAAAGAGAACTGATTGTTGCTCCTATTTAACACTTTCTTGTAGAATTAGGTAACGAAAAAAATACGATACGCTTATTTTTGTGTTCAGGTGTAAAATTTAATTATTGTTTGATGACAAAGCCCCATAAGAGTTCCTTTTGTAAGGGGTTACATCAAAAACGCATATTCTCTAACGAGTGTTGTGTGATGCGTTTAAGATCTTCTTCTGGGTGCGTGTGCATAGTTGCCAATAGATGAGCATTGAGTGCCAGTATTCGCATGTAAGCTGATAATGCAAATCTGAGTACAGTATACGTATCGGATAATACTTTTTTCCTCATAATATTAACAGGTAAAAAGGTACATTTGAGCAAAAAGCAATAGAAAAGCCCCTACCTGAATGAGCGGTCAGGAAGGGGCTTTTCATTTTTCGTCTACGAAGCTGCAGAATGAATATGGTACCCGTCTGTTCAGGTACGATGTCTGTTCTGCTGGCTGAGTTTTAGTGGCAGAAGGGGTAAGCCACTAGCCTTTGCATTCAGCCGGATGGATAGTTAGGACAGGAGTATTGGAGTGTTTCACCACCCGGTTTGCAACAGAGCCGAAAAGTACGCGTTCAACACCCTTGCGGCAGTGTGTTCCCATAATAACCATGTCGTAGTCATCTGTATCGGTCATTTCCAGAATCAAATCCTGAGGCTGACCGCGGCGTAGTTTGATGGATACGTCCATGCTTGCCAACTGGTCTTCGGCAAGTTTTTCAAGTTCATTTAGGGCGCGCTGTTTAGAATCTGCTTTAAGTTTTTCTACAACGTCATCGGTAAGATAGACATCATAGAAACGATCCAGAGGCGGACGGGCATATAGCAGAGTAATTTTTGCATCAAGTTTCTCTGCCATAAGTTTTGCATATTCAACAAAAAAGTCATTGTCTTCCATTACATCAACAGGAACGAGGATATTTTTGATAGTACGCATAATGACCTCCAAAGGATGTTTAAAAATCGGGGATGAGTTACATACCGACTCGAAAATACGTCTTGTATGCATTGTATAGTTTATGCCCCGATAGTGTGCATTGTCGGGAGATAACAAGCCGTGTGACGTGATTTCGTTGTCGTTAATAGTAATCAATACCAAAAATGATTCTAATGCAACCAGAAATCTACAAAAAACAAAAATTTCTTATAGTCCTTTGATAGTACAACAATTCCCCTATTGGCAAAGTTTTTTGCCGATAGGGGAATTAATTATTTTAAACAGCTGGTTACATATCCGGTCTAACCGTAAGAACTGGGATGTCTGACTGTTTTACTACGTGGTTGGCGACAGAGCCGAACATTATTCTATCCATACCTTTGCGGCTATGGGTACCCATAATAATAAGGTCGAAGCCACCTTCTTTGGCAACACCAAGGACAACGTCCTGTGGGTGACCATTGGCAAGGCGTTGTTCTGCGCCCATACCAGCAAAATGCTTCTCAACAAATTGCTTCAGTTCACGTATTGCACCCTGTTCTGATTCTTCATGAAATTTTGCAATGGTATCTTGCGGGAGGTAGAGTCCAAAATATTGGGTTAATGGCGGTGTGGCATAGACCACAGTTATTTTGGAATTAAGTCTTTCCGCAAAAAGTTTTGCATATGCTGCAATAAATGAGCTGTCTTCCATAAGGTCAACAGCAACAAGGATGTGCTTGATTGTCCGCATACCTTCCTCCGGCGCGTAAAATGTATTTAATGACGTGAAAAGGTGTTTGGCTCATTCTAACATAGGGAGCACAGGTGTATAGTCTTTTCATGATCACCTGAGAACATTTTCGCGTGTCAGGATGAAAGAATAATGAAGTGAAGAGGGGCGATACGGATTTGTGACTAGATTGCTTGCAAAGTAAGCCAGGCGAGCACGGCGTAGCGGGAAAATTTTCCCATGAGGACAAGCAGGAGAAAGAAGGAAAAGCGAACACGGGCGATGCCGCCGACAAGGCAGAGAGGATCTCCAATGACAGGCAGCCATGAAAGAAGCAGCGACCACTGTCCCCATTTAGAGTAGTAGTGATGTGCTTTTGCTTGTGAAGCTTCATCCATGCGTAAAATTCGATGGATAAGATACGCGCCGCCCCAGATGCCGATTGCATAGGTGGTACATGCGCCGAGTGTATTTCCGGCAGTCGCAACAAGTACAGATGATGTTGGATCAAAAGCACCGGCAATCATGGCGACAAGCAACCACTCGGAACCGAGAGGAAGTACTGTTGCAGCAAGGAAGCTGAGAAGGAATAGAGCAGGATATCCCAGCTCTGGAGTGAAAAAGTCTGTCATGGGTGTGGCACTGTTTCAAAAAGAACGTTGATCGTCAAATTGAACAGGTTTGGATGATATGACCTGCAAAACCAAGAGAGGCTCTGTAATCATGATGATTACAGAGCCTCTGCAAGGAAATATTCGTGGAACATTCAGGCTATCTGACATTATTCCCGCCGTTCAAGCGCAATCGCAGCGGGCAGCCAGATAGAAAAAGGAAGTTTAGGTAAACTGGTACCGGATGTGAAATGAGCGTTGGCAGTTACTCACAATTTCACAGTGTTAGAGGATACCACATGTGCTTTTTGATAAGCTACTTTTTATATAGCAACTGTGATGCCAACTTTATCAAAAAGAGCTTATTTTTTATAAAAGGCACAATACCAAGGCTTTGCCGAGGGTGGGTTATAATAGTGCACACTCATATAGGTTGCAAAAAAGCATCACTAGCAAGTGCTTAGTTTTTACTTGATGTTGCAAAAATAAAACACTGGAAGGAAGTCCTTTAATATCAAGGGCTAAAGTGGGGTGAGAAAAATGGTTAAAAGTCGACAATGTCTCTTTTTTGCAACATTGCGGTAAAAGAGTAACAAATACAGTTAGAAAGAAGAGTACTGCTATATGATCGGGACATCGGGTGCCTGTGATGCTGGTCTCAGCATTGCGCATTCTGCCGTTCTACCGTCCACTTTAATAGTGATTGGAGACTCAAACCGTATGTGCGTTATAAATTGCCCTTTGTGGTGTACCGGCATGTTCGCCAGCCATTCCCAATGGATAAATTCCTCATTGGAGTTGGTTACCATAACGTAGTTAATGCCCAGTGTTGTGATGCAATGGAAGAAATGCGAGCCCTGAGACGGCTCAACCCGTAGGTTCTCCGTAAAAGTTTCCACAATGGCGGATACGCCGGAAATATCGTTCCACGTGACCGGAACACCCAGCCAGCGGTCGGATGTTCCCCAACGGCCGGGGCCGATAAGGATGTATTTGCGTTCATCGCGAAGCATTTGCTTATTGCATTCTAGAAGTTCCTGTTTAATCTCCATAGTTTTTGCCACATCAAAATCATCTGGATGAATAAAGAGTATGTCATATACATCGTTACTTTCCGCATTACCCAGCGCATGTTTTGAATAACAGAAGGAAGCAGCGAGTTCTTGTTTGGTTATATTCACTGTGGAGAGCCCAGACAGTGAGCTCATTGGGCGTAGTTGAAGCAAGGCAAACTCAGCATTGGAGCCGTCCATGTCCATATTCACACAGAATTCAAGCTCAACGGGGCCGCCCATTGCCTCTTCAGCCATTTCAAGCAGATCCTTCAGCATTTCCGGTAGCGGGAAGAGTCCGTGATTCAGCACCTGTGCAAAGAGCAGAACTTTGGAACTGCCTGGAATAGAAGCTGTATCCCGAATAATTCCTTCTTGCGGCAGGTAGCTGCTTGAAAGATATGAAATTGGCCCGTTAGGTTCTGCGTTGTAGATTCTGCGTTGCACTAGAGCGCCCTCTTGCTCTTTTGCCTTAGGCGCAAGGGCAGGATCTCCCATGTAAAGGCTGTAGAATGTGCTTTGTGAGTTCTTAAGCAGCTCCTGCATATTGGCAGCTTGCGGTTGAACATGAGGACATTTAGGGCAGAATCGGAACACCTGCCCGCCGTCCATGACGGTTTTACCAAGCCCCATAGCAATAGACGCGATTCCGTCGTCTGTTTTCATCCTGCCAAACGGATAGAAGTTTTTAGACTGAGCTACGCCGGAAATTGCCGGATAGAAATAGTCGTCAAAGCGCCTACCGATAACTTCCTGAATAATAACACCCATTTTTTCTTCATCAGTACGGAGCTTTACTCTTCGTGAAAAAGACTTCGGAGACTGAAAAAACGTCGATGCGTAGACTTTCTTCACGGCTGTTGAAAGCTCTGCGTAACGTACCTCAATGTCTGGATGCGTATTGGTGAGCATAACCGTGGAGTATAAGCCTGCATACGCCTGATACTGAGCATCTTCGAGTAAACTTGAAGATCGTACAGCAAGTGGTGTTTCCACTTTCTCTAAGAAAATTCTGAGCTTTCCTTGCAACCAGTCGGGAAGTTTTGCCTTGAGACAGATTTCTACAACTTCCTCGTCTTTAAAATCTTCATCTGCCAAGTAACCAAGATCATTCAGGCGCAGAAAGCTATCAAATCCTTCAGTGGCAATGCTTAATACTTTGGGGGGAACAATATCGATGTTCGGGTATTTTTTGTTCAACCAACTGCTTTGTTCAATAAGGCGGAACATAAAGGCAAGACTGCGCGCCTTGCCGCCGATGGAGCCTTCGCCAATTTTTAAGAAATCTGTCTTTGGATCAAAGTCGTTTTCTTTAAAGCTTACAACAATGCCCCGCTGGCGTTGGTGGAGTCTTAGGCGAATTTGATCGATAACGAATGTTCGCATTGTTTCAACGCTGTTTCCGAAGTCCGCCGCTGTAAGAGGACGCATGACACAGGCCAGCTCTGTTTCTGTACGGGCAAAAAACCAACGGGAAAAATCGTTGTTCAAGCAGTGTGTAAGAAAAACATCATCCGGAACTTGTTCCAGCTTTAGTTTGAGTTGGTACATCGTGTGGGCACGATCTATTTCCATTCCATTATTGCTGCGGAATATGAAATCGCCGAAGCCAAGATGCTCACTGACAAATCTGTGTAGTTCTGCCAGCAAAAGAGGTGAATTTTTATCTATAAATTCGCAGGGGATTTCCTGTGCGAACCATCTATTAACTGATTCACTGCTGGAGAGCAGAAGCGGAATATCTTTGCGCTCCTGTTTAATCTGAGACAGCAGCGTAACACCTGCTGACGGGTCAACCATTCCATTTCGTGGATAACGGACGTCAGAGATGACACCAAGCACGTATTGTTCGTATTTGTGGAAGTACTCCATTGCTTCTTCAAACGTTTCAGCAACAAGAATTTTTGGTCGTGCACGCATGACCAGCAGCCTGTGTTCCTGATTAAGCCCTTCCTGAATGACGGATTGTGCTTGCTGAACCAATGCCCGGTAAAGAATAGGAAGAAAGGATGAAATGTAGCTTGGGGAATCTTCTACAAGAATAATATTACGGATGCCCGCTTCCTGCGTGTCCGCTTCGAGGTTCAGTTTGTCCTCTGTCAGTTTGACGATAGCCATTAAAAGCTCTGCATCACCTGTCCAGAAAAAGCAGTGATCCAGATTTTTACGCTTGAGGCGTGCGCTCTCTTTAATTTCTCTGTGCGTGAGTACAACAACCGGCAGGTCTGGAACAAAAGTATCGATACGTTGTTTCAAATTGATAAGTTCCGGCTCTGCAAGTCCGGACATAAGTATGACCATGTCTACCGGACGCGCTTCCAGAGTTGCTGGAATTTCTTCCGGCGCGGAAATCCACGTAAGACGCGGTGGCGAGCTTAAGTTCAAGCCACGGTATTCGGTCGCAAGGCGTTCAGAAAGATTGCAGTCTTCTTCCATAACCCATGCATCGTACGGAGAAGAAACGAGAAGGATGTGCTTAACTTTCACGCGCATGAGATCGTGATATACAGTAAATTTATTTTCAGCCGTAATTCTGTGACAGAAATCAGAAAGTGCCATAGTGCCCCGCTCGTTTGTGGGTGATTTGGGATTTTCTGTGAGAAGAATGAACCTCCGCAGTGTCAGCACGGTATCTATTTGGACGCTACATGAATAAAGAGTAGTGCCGTGTTATATTGCGCTGCTGCATCGAAAAAGAGGTATCGTCCTTTAATCTGTAGCACCTGCAAGCTCTTAGAGCAATGAATGACCGCAGTGAAAGGGCGTATCGCTTGGTTGAAGAATGAACCTGCTCAGGGGCTGAAAAGTGTAACAGCCTTCGATTTATACAAAAAAAGGGCACACATGAAATCATGTATGCCCTTTATGGATCTATATATCACGCGCACATGGCACGGAATTGTCTGTAATGATGCTACACAACACCCTGATCAATCATGGCGTCTGCAACTTTGGTAAAGCCGGCAATGTTTGCACCGTTCACGTAGTTACGAGGGGTGCCGTAGTATTCAGCGGTATCCAGACAACGTTTGTGGATGTTTTTCATGATCATGCGGAGACGATCATCCACTTCTTCACGGCTCCAGCTAAGACGCATGGAGTTCTGTGACATTTCAAGACCGGAAACAGATACGCCACCGGCGTTTGCTGCTTTACCCGGGCCGTACATAATTTTTTCTGCAATAAAGAGCTCAATACCTTCAGGCATGGTCGGCATGTTTGCACCTTCAGAAACAACATTAACGCCGTTGGCTACCAGATTAGCAGCATCGGTTGCGTTAATTTCATTCTGCGTAGCACAAGGGAATGCGCAATCTGCTTTGTGGTCCCAAAGCGGGTTGAAGTCTGCTGTAGGATCAACAGGTACGTACACTGCTTCAGGGTACTCTTCAGCGTATTCGCTTACGCGGCCGAAACGTACGTTTTTGAGTTCTTTGATGAATGCGAGTTTTTCTTTATCCACGCCTTTTTCATCGTAAATGTAGCCTGAGGAATCAGAGAAAGTTACTGGAATGCTGCCAAGTTCAATGAGTTTTTCCATTGAGTACTGTGCAACGTTACCGGAACCGGAAACAAGGCTGCGTGTGTCTTTAAGGGTACGACCATCAACAGCAAGCATTTCAGCAGCAAAGTAAACTGCGCCGTAGCCTGTTGCTTCCGGACGAACAAGGCTTCCGCCCCAGTCTAGCCCTTTACCGGTTAATACGCCGGTAAATTCGTTACGGATACGTTTGTACTGGCCAAACATGAAGCCGATTTCACGAGCGCCTACGCCGATATCACCTGCTGGTACGTCAGTGTTAGGGCCGATATGACGGGAGAGCTCTGTCATAAAGCTCTGGCAAAAACGCATGATTTCCATGTTACTTTTGCCTTTAGGGTCAAAGTCGGAACCACCTTTACCGCCGCCCATAGGAAGGCTGGTGAGTGCGTTTTTAAAAACTTGTTCAAAAGCGAGAAACTTGAGAATACCGAGGTTTACGGAAGGGTGAAAACGTAAACCGCCCTTGTACGGGCCGATGGCACTGTTCATTTCAATACGGAACCCGCGGTTAACCCGAACGTTACTATCATCGTCAACCCAAGGAACACGGAACATAATAACGCGTTCAGGTTCAACAATACGTTCAAGAATATTCGCGCTGCGGTAATGTGGGTTACGATCAAGGACAGGCTTGATAGAATCTACAACTTCAGTCACCGCTTGATGAAATTCACGCTCATTAGGATCTCTGCTTTTAATAAGGTCGAGAATATCCATTGTCGGACTCCTTAGCGCTGCAATAATATGCAGCAAAAAACAAAGTTAAATTCATGTACAGAATAGTGGCGCCATACTGCACTTTTTTTTGTATTGTTGGAATACAAAGGCCAAAAATAGAGTAAACTGGACAAACTTGCTTTTTATCTTAATTCGTATTTAATATAAAAAGTTCCAGTTTTTACTATTAGACAGTGACAAATTTGTGAAACAAGTCGCTCTGTTATGGAGCGGAATCAATAAAAAACAGAGAAATACAATGCTAAAAATTATTATGAACGTCCTCTGGTTGTTTCTTGGAGGAATAGGAATGGCTTTGGGATGGTTTATTGCCGGACTAATCATGATTATTTCCATTATCGGCATTCCCTGGGCGCGTTCCTGTTTTGTGATCGGGATGTTTACCTTGTGGCCATTCGGAAAAGACGTTGTGAACAGAGTAGATGTTACCGGTGAGCACGACATTGGAACTGGCTGTCTTGGACTAGTTGGTAACATTATCTGGTTCATTTTCGGCGGCCTCTGGCTTGCACTTGGGCATCTGTTTTTCGCACTGCTCAACTTTATTACCATAATTGGCATTCCGTTCGGCTTCCAGCATCTCAAGCTTGCAGTAATTTGCCTTGCACCTATCGGAAAAACCGTTGTTGATGATCCGAATTCATTGCTTAATCGTTAAAATGATATATTTCAATTTTTTTACGAATGATTGATTATCTGTCATTTTGATTTACAAACAAAAAAGGCTGGAACGTAGTTCCGGCCTTTTTTTATTTATGTATTCCGAGCAGTGGTTTTTTTTGCCTTCGGCGAGTAGGCGGGGTTCACCCCCTACACCCCCACAAGGGGACGCGTCCCCTTGACCCCTATTAGGGTTCTCTTCTTTTTTACTATTCTAAAAAATTTTTCTTTCGATAAAAACTCTTACAAAGCCCACCCTTAACAGGGGTTAAGGGGAGATATCCCCTTGCGGGGGTGCAGGGGGCGGAGCCCGCCTGCCCGTCGGAGACGACAATTCAGCTTTATTAAGTTGTTTCTCTTCAACAAATACGCTGAGCAGTATGCCAGCGATAAGCGCTGTTACTGGTGCGACCATGAGCAGCCCGATGCTTCCTATGAGGATTCTAAAAATTTCTGCTGCGACCAGCTTCATGTTTACTATGCGGGTAAAGCTTGTTCCTTGCGAAACAAACACCATGAGCATGGTTAGGTAGCCACCTGAGTAGGCAAGTAGCAGAGTTGTTGCCATGGTTCCGATGACCATACGCCCGACGTTGAAACCGGACTGGATGAGGTCGCGCATTTCAATGTCTGGACGTTTGATCTTAATTTCATTCATGGAAACACTGACGTCCATGGCAATATCCATGGCTGCGCCGGATGCGCCGAGTAGGACGGCTGAATAGAAAATATGCTGTAGATTAAGACCGAAGTTGCCCTGCATGAGTAATGTTTGGGCGAATGGCGCGGTCATGCCGCCCAGATGAAGTTTTTCACCGAAAAAGAGTGTCAGCCCGAGTGTTACACCAAGTCCGCTCACAGTGCCGAGAAAGGCTGCAACGCCGTGGCGGGTTACCCCTGCAACTGTAAGGATGATGACCATTGAGAGCAGAACTAGAACGCTTAAACTTAGCGGAAGCGGATCTGCACCGTTAAGAAGGTTCGGGATGTAGTAGCACCAGAGTAGTCCAAGTGACGCCACAAAAGAAAATAGCGCCTTGAGACCGATAAACTGTGAATAGAGAACAAGGGCAACAGCAAATAGCGCAAAGAGAGCAAGCTCCCAGTTCTGGCGGTACATGTTGATTGCTTTGGCGTAGGTGACTTGCTGGTTGTCTATTTGGATGGCGAGTAAAATTTTGTCTCCAGCGGAATATATTTCATCCATATCCAGCTGACCGTTAAGGTGGTTGATTGCTGAAACCTGCTCCCCCTTCCATGTTCCTTCTCCCAACACCACGAGCGCTGTCTGAATCCCTACTGCACCGGCTCCAGCTTGCATTACTTCGCTGTTATCTACCGAAATAACTGTTCCGGAGAGTTCATGCACATTGTCGGATGTCTTTGCTTTCATCCAGTTATGACCGGTGAAAAACAAAAGAAAGGCAATCCCCAAGATGAGTATTGTTTCTACCGCTAGTTTGAGCTTCGACATGACATCTCTCCAGCATATAAAGTGGAGAGCAGGCGAACCTGCTCTCCATAGATTGACGACAAATCGGTGTTGTACGATGCGCTCTAACGGCTATAGGCGCACTTCACAGACTTGTTTTCAACGTGTTTTTTTCAGCTTAGTTTTTACCCGCTACGTTCTCAGTGTGACCGTAAGGGATTTTAGAGTACTTTTCGTTAGGGCCGGAAGTGTAACCAAGCAATGCTTTGGAAGATTCAAGTTTGAAGGAAGAAAGCTTCACGCCGATTGCGTTAGCAATGGTACGAGGGATGTCGGTGTTATCTTTGAAACCACCGAAGTTTTCTGCCTGAACGCCAATTGCAGACAACGCGATTACGCTGGATGTATGAACGTATGATGTCCAGCTGATGCGTGCGCGTTCGGAAACGAGGTGCGCAACTGCGATCATAGTTGGGGTGTATGCATAGCCGTAAGTTGTCTGCTCTGCTGAGCTGAGCTTCTGGTTGCGGTCTTCGATATCCATTGCAGACTCAAGTTTTTTGAGTTCGCGTCCGTTCAGATCAGTTAAGCCGAAGTTTTCGGCAACATATTTGAGGTATTCCTGATGGCGGCTAGCAGCCTGCGGGAATTCTTTGACCATTGCAGGATAGATGTATGCAAGGGTGTCTTCGATGGAAACTTTTACTTTCATGAGTTCGTTCAGCTTGAGGAAGTAGCCTTTAGAGTCAAGGCTGATACCCATAGCCATACCACCGGTTTCGTGGTCAGCAGCAACAACGATCAGAGTTTCTTCAGGGTGTTTTTTGTAGAAAGCAAAAGCTTTGGCGATAGCAGCATCGAGAGCAAGAGTGTCGTAGATGGTACCGGAAGCATCGTTACAGTGAGCAGCGTAGTCAATACGGCCGCCTTCAACCATCATGAAGAATGGTTTGTCCTGTGCTTCCAGAACTTCGATACCTTTTTCAGTCAACTCAGCAAGCGCAGGCATTGCGTTTACTTTATCAGAGCTGTTACGACGATCGATTTCCATGCCCAGAGCGCTGTATGCGAGAGGTGCGAGGACTTTGTCGCCTTTCTTCGGCTGGTATGCACGGAAGGTATCACGTGCATTGTCGCCGATAAAAGTAGTGTAGCCTTTAGCTTTGAACTCAGCGACGAGGTCGCGTTTGTCTTTGCGTTTAGATTTCAGGCCTTCAGCATTACCTTTAGCAACAAAATGACGGAAGCCGCCACCTGCAAGGTAATCGAAGTTGGTACCGAGTTGGTCGATAGCAATTTCGTTTTCATTACCGCGGCTCATATTGTGAGCAGAGAAAGCTGCAGGAGTAGCGTGGGTAATGCGGGTAGTAGTTGCAATACCAACTGCGTAACCAGCGTCACGTGCTGCTTCTGCAATGGTTTTAACGCTAGTACCGTCAGGGAGTTTAGAAACAGCACCGTTGGTAGTTTTAAAACCGGTAGCTAAAGCGGTGCCGCCAGCTGCGGAGTCTGTAATCATGGTGTTGTCAGAGTGGGTAGTAATCAGAGCAGAAACAGGGAAAGAGTTCATAACCAGTTTAGCAGCTGGGTTCTGAGTCTCAATCTTGTAGAAATACTGAGCAGACTGGCGCTGCGCAGGGCCCATGCCATCTCCGATGAAATAGAAGACATATTTAGGAGCAGCTGCGAAAACGCTGGAAGCCATAAGCAGGGCGGTTGCAAGCACTACAAAAGTACATGCTACCTTTTTACTACATCGAAACAAATTCATACATTTCTCCATTACAAGTTACAGTCGTAAACGTGATTGATTTAACTGCCAACATATCAGTGCTTGTTTACTGACTCTGAAGCGTGCAGGAGCAGACAATTGGCTTCATGCGCGCAACTTAGTACGGGGCGTCAGTAAGTAGACTTGATTTCGGGGACTTGTGATTACGAATTTAATCAAATTTACGTAAACCTAACCTATGCCCCTAAGGGGAAGGTCAATGCAAAATTACAAAAAAAGTAAAAAATAAGTTTTTATTTTTAGATGATTACGCAGAAAGCGTTTGTAGTACGTGCTGGCGTATATCTAGCGTTGTTACTAGGAAAAGTATTGATGAAGTTGCGTGAAGGTTCGCTGATGAAAAATGAATGCATGCTTTGTTTGTTGCGGTGATTAGTAATGCATAAAAAAAAAATAGAAAAAGAGTACAGAAAAAGACTATGAAACTCATTAGTTATTGGAAATGGTACATCGTTTTCAGAAAATGAGTTGTGTAGAAATTGTGTAAAAGTAAAAAATAGCGGCACGGTTCATTAAACCGTGCCGCTATTTTGTGAGCGTTATATGAAAGAGTGAAAGCTATCAGTGGTGTTACTGAAGAATCTGTATGACCAGAGTGCTCTTTCGTGTTTTTTATGTCTTGGTAGAAAATTATGCTGCCACTTTTTCCAGTGCGTCAATTCGTGCAACAACAGGCGGGTGCGAATAGTGCAGGAATACGTATGCAGGATGCGGTGTCAGGTTTGAAAGGCTGTTAACAGAAAGTTTAATGAGCGCACCTGACAGAGCAGAAGGATTACCGGTTGTTCTGGCTGCAAACGCATCAGCTTCAAATTCATATTTACGGGACTGATGCGAAGCAAAAATAGTCATAAGAAGAGAAAGCGGTGTGTAGAGGAAGTTGAAAAGTACCATTCCGACCGCAATCGTCATGTTTTCAACGTGAAATGCAGTATACAAAGGTTCGTACCCAAGCACCAAAGACAGGCAGAAGAATGTAATTCCTGTTGTCACAATACTGGTGAGGAACATGCGTTTAATGTGGTTCAGCTTGCAATGGCCGATCTCGTGGGCAAGAACACCGACGATTTCATCCGTGCTCATGGATTTTACGAGCGTATCGAACAGAGCAATACGTTTCTGTTTGCCGAACCCTGTGAAGAAGGCGTTTGCTTTGTTGGAACGTTTGGAACCATCTATTATATAGATGCCGGAAATATTGAATCCGTTTTTGTGTGCAAAATCTTCAATTGCCTGTCGTAAATCTCCGTCTTCCAACGGAGTAAATTTATTGAACAGCGGCATAATCCAGATTGGCGCAACGTACTGCACCGCAAACATGAATGCGGTAGAGAATCCCCAAGCGATGAGCCAGCCGAATGTGGAAAATGTCTGGAAAAACCAGATAATACCCGCAGCAAGTGGTGCACCTAGAACAACGGCCAGCAGAATTCCTTTGAAACGGTCTGCGATGAACAGCTTTGGCGTGGTGCGGTTGAATCCGTATTCTTCTTCAATCACAAATGTTTTGTAGATGGAAAACGGAAGCGAAAGAACCATGGAAGCGACAGAGACAATGCCCAGAAATGCTAATCCTTGTACAATTTGTCCAGTAGCAAGGGTTGTTGCCCATTCATTAAAGATATTGAAAATGCCTAGCATCATGCAAAGCACTACGGAGACGACGTTAACAAAACCGGAGACAAACGAAAGTTTCTCGTTTCGGCGAGTGTACGCTTGAGATTTTTCATATTTCTGTGTGTTCACTGCATGTTCAAATACAGCAGGAATGGGCTGCTCCAGAGACTGTAGGTTAAGCTTGCTCACCCACGTTTCAAGTCCCCAAGTGCCGATGATGAAAAAAAGAATCAGAATGGTCAAAAAGGTCATGGTATTCCCTCAGGATAAATAATGGGGCAATTTCCCGTAAATGTCGGAGCATCCGCACTGTGTATTACATAACAGGTTCTTATGGTCTGTTACAATATTGCTTTGGTGTGCGCCCTATGCCTTGTTTATATACGTCATTTGTTTCGGATAGTAAAAAACAGTATGCAATTAAGGTGTTAGATAGTGTTATCATGCATTTTTAAAGAAAAAACTGCCAATTTGATCAAGAAATCTAAATATTTTTTCTAATATGCTCAACTGTCGCAACGTTGCAACATGGTTGATCGTTTATGCACTTCTGTGGATTTTTATGAAGCTCGAAATCATCGAAACTCTGAGTTGTTTGTGTAATCGAATAACATCATAAAATAACATGAAAAGAATATTCATGTTGCGTTTTTGCAATACATGTCCGTGTTTTCGCAAAGTTCAGTAAATTTAAGGTGTTTTATGAATAAAAGTTGTTTTTCTCTTGTCGCAAACCTGTGGCAGTTGTACAGGGATTGGTAACCCAAATGACGCACGTTACAAACGTGAATTTATACCACAGTTTCAATGTTTACAGTCAGGGGTAGCATCGTAATACGTCGCTGCGTAACAAGATCAAAGCCTCTGGATGTTGCAAGGAGAAAGTCATGATTATTGGTGTACCTAAAGAGATTAAAACTCTGGAAAATCGAGTAGCTCTTACTCCGGGCGGCGCAGCAACACTTGTTCGTCAAGGTCATACCGTGCTTGTGGAAACAGACGCAGGTCGCGGAAGCGGATTATTTGATGATGAATTTATTGCTGCCGGTGCAACCATGGTTACCGCAGAAGAGGCTTGGGGCGCAGAAATGGTTATTAAGGTGAAAGAGCCTGTAGCCTCTGAGTACCAGTATCTTCGCGACGGTTTGCTTCTTTTCACATATCTCCACCTTGCAGCTGAACGTGATTTGACGACTGCCCTTCTTGAGGGTGGCACAACCGCTGTAGCATATGAAACTGTGCAGCTTGCAAATGGCTGCCTGCCCCTCTTGATGCCTATGTCCGAAGTTGCCGGACGTATGGCAACACAGGAAGGTGCAAACTTTCTTAAAAAAGCAAATGGCGGACGTGGTGTCTTACTTGGCGGAACCCCTGGTGTCGCACCGGGCTGCGTTACTGTTGTAGGCGGTGGTATTGTTGGTACTAACGCTGCCAAAATGGCTATCGGCTTTGGTGCCGATGTAACCATTCTTGATGTCAGCCACCAGCGTCTACAGTACCTTGATGATGTGTTCGGTAACCGCATTCGCACCATTACATCTACTGAACCAAATATTCGTGAATGGGTTGCAAAAGCTGACCTTGTCGTCGGTGCTGTTCTCATTCCGGGTGCAAAAGCTCCAAGTCTGGTAACTGAAGAGATGGTTGAAACCATGCAGGAAGGCGCAGTCATCGTAGACGTTGCTATCGATCAGGGCGGTTGCTGTGAAACTATTAAGCCAACCACTCATGACGATCCTGTATTTAATCTTCACGGCGTTGTTCACTATGGTGTTACAAACATGCCGGGTGCTGTGCCTCGTACTTCTACCTTTGCTCTGAGCAACCAGACATTGCCATATGCCATCCAACTTGCAAACAAAGGTCTTGATGCTTTGCGTGCAGACCGCGCACTCGCGCTGGGATTGAACACATACAAAGGCAAAATAACTTGTCCTGCTGTGGGCGAAGCTTTCGAGATGTTCTCCGTTTCACCTGAGGATGTACTGTAAATTTACGGCTAACCATGTACAGTTTTTGACATCCGACCCTTTATTAAGGGGTCGGATTTTTTTATCCCTATCATTTAGCTAACATTTTTGTTAAAAAAAGACAGATACATGTGTTTACAATGATCGAGTTAGTACCTTGGATTTATTGAATCGAAATGTTGCCGATTGTAAAATTAAATTTACAATTGACAAAAACGCAAAAAAAAGTAGCTCGTTTGATTTTTTTTATTCCATCTGCTAATACTCTCTCGGTTTGAGAACACATTTTCGTTAAACTACGGTTTAATGAAAAAACGAAATAGTAGGAATTTTACTCAGTAGTTATCGTAATCATTTTTCGGAGGGTTCATTTATGAAACGTCTTATCGCTATATTGACAGCTTTGCTTGTTATTTCTTTATCTTCTGCAGCATTTGCTGAGAAATTGGTTGTTGCACATGATACCAACTTTAAGCCTTTTGAGTTCAAACAGAACGGCGAATTTGTTGGTTTTGATATCGACATGTGGAAAGAAGTTGCAAAGCGTATGAACCTTGATTACGAATTCCAGCCAATGGATTTTAACGGTATTATTCCTGGCCTTCAGGCTGGTTCTATCGATGCTGCTGTTGCAGGCATCACCATTAAGCCTTCCCGTGCAGAAGTTGTTGACTTCTCTGACGGCTACTACGATTCCGGTCTCGTTATTCTTGTTCGTTCCGATAACAACGACATCAAGACTATCAACGATCTTAAAGACAAGATTGTTGCTACTAAGCTTGCTACTTCTTCTGTTGACCTTGCTCAGCAGTACGTACCTAAGAAGAACATCAAACTCTTCCCTAACAACGACAACATGTTCATGGAACTGATGACCGGCGGTGCCGACGCAGTTATCTTCGATATGCCAGTTGTTAAAGATTTTGAAGCTAAAGCAGGACAGGGCATGGTTAAAGTTGTTGGTCCTATCTATCAGGGGCAGGCTTACGGCATTGCATTCCCTAAAGATTCCAAGCTCGTTTCCGGCGTTAACAAAGCGCTTAAAGAAATGAAAGCAGACGGCACCTACAACGAACTGTTCATGAAATGGTTCGGCTACGCACCTGCTAAATAGCAGCTCCCCACTTTTTTCATAGTACCTAAGACATAGGGATGGTGTTGTGCCATCCCTATGTATATTTTATTCGCCGAGTTTTTTTGGCAAAAGTACCTAAAGGCAGATACTCTCTATGGCATTTCAGTTTAAACCATCAGTGATGTTAGAAACTCTTCCGCTTCTTACAGAAGGGGTTGAACTGACTATTTACATCACTCTCCTTGGCCTTGTGTTCGGTTTTCTCATCGGCACAGTTGCAGGCTTAGGTCGTCTTTCTCAGAACAGATTCAATCGCTCCCTCTCGAGCATTTATATAGAAATTATTCGTGGTACCCCGATGATTGTACAGGCTCTGTTCCTGTATTTTGGTGTACCGCTCATTTCCGGAGTTCGTATTAATCCTATTACAGCAGGTGTTATCACCATTGCTGTTAACTCCGGTGCATATATCGCTGAAATCGTACGTGGCGCAGTGCAGTCTATTGATGCAGGGCAGTTTGAAGCAGGTCGCTCTATCGGGCTTACCCATAACCAGACCATGCTCTCTATCATTTGGCCTCAGGCATTCCGCCGCATGATTCCACCACTGGGCAACCAGTTCATCATTTCGCTTAAAGATACCTCACTCCTCACAGTTATCGGTGTAGCAGAGCTTACCCGTTCCGGTCAGGAGATTGTTGCGGTTAACTTCCGTTCGTTTGAAGTATACCTGACTGTAGCGATCGTTTACCTGTGTATGACCCTTTCCATTGCGAAAGCCCTACGCTGGTATGAAAAAAAATTGATGGCACGCAGTAGCCGCTAGGAGCATTCTATGAGTGATACATCAAGCATGATTGAAATCCGTAACTTATATAAAAGTTACGGTGATATAGAAGTTATTAAAGGCGTAGACCTTAGCGTGAAACAGGGCGAAGTTGTTGTAATTCTCGGACCTTCCGGTTCCGGTAAATCAACAGTTTTGCGCTGTATCAACCGTCTCGAAGAAATTACCTCAGGTTCTATTGTTGTAGACGGCTTTGACCTCTATGCAAAAGAAACTGATATCAACTACGTGCGCTCCGAAGCAGGTATGGTGTTCCAGCAGTTTAACCTGTTCCCACACCTGTCTGTTCTGCAGAACATTACCATCGGACTTATTAAAGTTCGTAAAATGGACAAAGCAGAAGCGGATAAAATTGCACTGAGCCTGCTCGATAAAGTAGGTCTTCCGGATAAAGCAACATCCTACCCAGATCAGCTTTCCGGTGGTCAGAAACAGCGCGTTGCAATCGCACGCTCTCTGGCTATGAGCCCGAAAGTTATTCTCTTTGATGAACCAACCTCCGCACTTGACCCAGAGCTCGTAGGTGAAGTTCTCGACGTAATGAAAAAACTCGCCGACGAAGGCATGACCATGGTGGTAGTAACCCACGAAATGGGCTTCGCTCGCGAAGTTGCTGATCGCGTAATCTTTATCGCCGATGGTGTGATTCAGGAAGAAGAAGCTCCAGACGAGTTCTTCTCCAATCCTAAGCATCCTCGTCTTAAAGATTTCTTAGGAAAGCTGTAGTCTAAGGCTTTTGTCTTCGACGAGCCTCTGGCTGGTCTTCGACGCTTTTTGTTTAAGGCTTTTGCCTCCGGCGGCTGGGCTGAAAACTTTGAAAAGTTTTCCCCCAGACCCGTTACACTCTCTTCGTCCGTAAAACTCGAAGACTCGTTAACGGTCAAAGGCCTTTCAAACTTTTTATTATGCGAAGAACGCCCGTAGATATATTTTTCACGCGGCTTTATTCCACTGACTTAAATAGTAAAAGGGCTGTCCTTCATACGAAGGACAGCCCTTTTTTATTAGTTGAAAGGTAGTAGTATATAAGCCGCGAGGTTGAGTAAAAAACGGGCTAACCTCGCAAGTAAAAGTCTTTGGAGATTCCTAAGAACCTTTCTACAGAAAGGTTCTTAGGCCGCCGGAGGCAAATATTTCGGCATCTAAATACAAGCATAAAATGAAGACGTAGAGTCATTGAAAAACGAGTAGCTTGCGCAATTGTCTAGGGAGTATTCCTCTGGTACAGGTATGGAACGGAAGGGTTTATTTTCCTGTCTGCGGTTCGCAGTCAACGGCTTAAAGCTAGGATAGTTGCTCCATGAAACAGTTTCGCGCCGATTTGCATATTCATTCCCGATTCTCTCGCGCAACCAGTAAAAAGCTTACGCCGCGCCATTTGGCAGCATGGGCGGAAGTGAAGGGGCTAGATGTCCTTGGAACTGGCGATTGCACACATCCTGAATGGCTGGACGAGTTAGAAGATCAACTTGTTGAAGACAGCCAGAGTGGATTATTTCGGCTGAAAGATACGACAGACCTTGGCAAAGAGATTCCTCGTTTTGAAGACACTTCTATGAACGGTCGTGCTCTGTTCACATTGCAGGGAGAAATCAGTTCAATCTACAAGCGTGGCGGCAAGGTTCGTAAGGTGCATAACCTTGTGTACATGCCTACGTTTGAAGCTGCTCGAAAATTTAGCAAACGTCTTGGTGAAATCGGCAATATTACTTCCGATGGCCGCCCTATCCTTGGTATGGATTCACGCGATATTCTCGACCTCGTGCTCGAAACCCATCCGCTAGCCTTCCTTATCCCTGCTCATATCTGGACGCCGTGGTTCTCCCTTTTCGGCTCAAAATCCGGCTTCGACACAATAGAAGAGTGTTACGGCGATTACGCCTCAGAAATTTTTGCACTCGAAACAGGTCTTTCTTCTGACCCTGAAATGAACTGGTTGTGGAGCGCCCTTGATCGGTTTGCTCTTGTGTCGAACTCTGATGCTCATTCCGGCGACAAGCTCGCCCGCGAATGTAACCTTTTTGCAGGCGATATCTCTTTTGAAGGTATGTATCGCAGTTTGCGTGGCGAAGGGCTTGGTCACAAGTTTCTTGGCACCATGGAATTTTTTCCGGAAGAGGGGAAATACCATTTAGACGGTCATCGCAAATGCAACGTTGTCATGGAACCACGCGAAACACTGACCCGTGACGGAATTTGCCCTGTATGCGGCAAGCCGCTAACCGTGGGGGTTTTGCACAGAATTCTTTCTCTTGCAGACAGAGACACGCCGAAACAGCCGTCTAAAGCTGGCGATTTCAGTTCGTTAATTCCGTTACCGGAAATGATGGGTGAAGTGCTGGGCGTGGGGCCTAAGACAAAAAAAGTTATGACCTTGTACGCTGAAGCGATCCAGAAGCTTGGTTCAGAAATGAATATTCTTCGTGATGTTCCTGAAGAGGACATTAAGAAGGTGCACCCTATTCTTGCTGAAGCTGTCGGAAGAATGCGTAAAGGTGAAGTTTTGCGTCAGCCGGGGTTTGATGGCGAATACGGCGTGGTTCGTGTGTTCTCTCAAAAGGAACGTAACGAGTTTAAGCATGGTAAATCGCTTATTGATGTACCGGAAAAAGTGAGCGGGCTTACACCGGAAGAAAAAGCTTCTATTACCCCGATTTTTGAAGCAGCCGTTCAACAACGTCAGGATGAGCCGGCGCGCATCAAGTACAATGATGCACAGGAAAAGGCGATTTTTTCAGCACCTGATCCTGTACTCGTTATGGCGGGACCGGGAACGGGGAAGACTCGTACCCTTATCGGTCGCATAGAGCATTTACTCGGTTCCGGAGTCAAAGCGCGCCAAGTGCTTGCGCTGACTTTTACTCGTCGTGCCGCGCAAGAGCTTACAACGCGCCTTGCTGATTCCGTTCAGAACAAATTATCCATACCGCGCGCGGATACTCTGCATGGTCTAGCGTTTGAGTATTGGCAAAACTCATATTCAGACGCCCCGACCCTGCTTTCCGAAGAAAGTTCCAAGCGGGTCTTTGCAGAAGCCAATGCAGAAGCAAGCAAGCAGCAGTGCAAAAAAGCGTGGGAAGTTATCTCACTTTGCCGTGAACGTATGGATCCATGCCCAGCTGAACAGCAAACTGCGTATGCAAACTATTGCGGGCTGAAAAATTCTTGGAATCTTTCAGACTATACAGACCTCCTAGAGTTCTGGCTTGAATCCTTACGTAACAACGTATTTGTGCGCCCATGGACACATGTGCTTGTTGACGAAATTCAAGATTTATCCCCGCTGCAATTAGCAGTCGTACGGGAGCTTGTGTCGCAGGATGACCAGAATGGGCAGGGCTTTTTCGGCATCGGTGATCCTGATCAATCTATTTATGGATTCAGAGGGGCGCACGGTGGTGTTAAAGAATTTTTAGCTCAAGAGCTTCCGTCGCTGAATACTATTCAACTTTCCGAAAACTATCGTTCTTCGCAGCAGATTGTAGACTACGCAAGCGCACTCATGGAGCCAGCTCGTGAGGCACAAGCTATTGAAGCTAAAAAAGCAGTAGAAGCAGAGGTGCGCATGTTTGAAGCGCCGACTTCTGAGGCAGAGGCTTCATGGATCGCAGAACAAGTCCGAGGGCTTCTCGGGCAAACAAGTCATTCTCTGCAAGATAACAAGCAAGAGCGGCTTCTTGGTGGCGAGCTGTCTCCAGGAGACATAGCTGTTCTCGTGCGATTCAAAGCGCTCATTCCTGTAATCAGCCAGACACTCAACAGGCTTGGCATCCCTTGCTCCGTGCCCGAACAGGAAGCATTCTGGGTAGACCCTCGTGTCGAGCTCATTCTCGCGGCAGCAGGTCGTTTTGTCGGTATTTCCAGCAAAGAAGGCGAAGAGCAGATAACATGCCCCGACAAAGTGCTCGCAAAAGGGCCTCAAGGCATTGCTGTGTACATGGAGGACATTCTTCCATTCGATCGCCTGTTCTGGAAATCTACAGCCTTTAAACAGCTTGTACACAACTACAAGGAGCACAAAGGCTGGGCAGGATTGCTCAACTGGATCAACCTACAGACAGAACTCGATCTTGTGCGTCAGAAAAGCGAAAAAGTGCAGATAATGTCCATGCACGCATCAAAAGGACTGGAATTCAAAGCCGTGTTCCTGCCAGCGCTTGAAGATGGCATCATGCCGTATTCAGGCATGAGCACTCTTACAGGTACAACCAGCGGCGCGCCTGATCATTTTGATGTCGACGAAGAACGGCGGCTGCTTTACGTGGCAATAACTCGAGCAGAGCAACTCCTTTTCCTGAGTCATTCAACAACACGTATGATCTACGGGCGTACCGTGCATCTAGCGCCGTCGCGATTCCTTGCAGATTTGCCGGAGGATCGGCTTATGCATTCTGCACTCAAAGCCAAAAAGAAACACAAAGAAACTCAGCTTACCTTGTTGTAAGGTTTTTTTGCCTGCGGCGCTTTTTTTGAGTTTGTGTGCCTGCGGCGCTAGAGTTTTTTTGTCTCCGACGGGGAAGGGCTCTGCCCCTCCACCCCGCAAGGGGGAGCCCCCCTTGACCGGCATGACGTGCCGAGTAGGTGTTAGCCGTAAACGATGGAACGTTTTTCCAAGTGAGTTTGTTAGGAGATAACGAATCGTTTGCGGAAGGAATAGAGGAAGTATTTGTGAGAGATCTAGCGTGTGTTGTGGCAGAATTAATCTTCAAGCTCCAAACCAAGTTTCTAGTCATACTTGTCGGATGATCATCAACGGTAGATACTATTCTCAAGCCGCAAACTAAATTTTATAGATAAGAAAACTCGCCTAAACGGGGTCAAGGGGGATTCCCCCCTTTCGGGTGCTTGCGCCAGTAGCCGTTCACGAGGAACGAGTGCTACGGATGCCAGTCCCTTGTGGGGGCAGCACCCTTGCCCGCCGGAGGCAAGTTCTCTGCAATATGTTCATCAACAGTCAAAACAACACGTAAGCCGGAAACAAAATTTCATGGACAACAAAAACTCGCCTAAACGGGGTCAAGGGGACAGTGTCCCTTTGCGGATGCAAGGCAGAGCCTGCCCGCCGGAGGCAACAAACTCTCCGAAAAACCGCCGGAGGCCTGCACTGAAAACGGCTGCGCCGTCGTGGGTGATGGCAGGTAGCGTGTATGAGAACTGTGTTTTCCTTGAAGGCAAAGTCAACGAGGTTGCGCTGCTCTTTTTTGAATCAGAATCTTGCCTTGCGTATGATGAATCAGATTTGCCGAGCGGGCTGGCGGAGCTTGATTTAACGTACCATGTGCATTTGCCACTGGATTTGCCTTGGGATGATGCTGACCAAGCGGCTCGAATTGTGTTGGGCTTGATGGACAAGGTTCGTTTTCTTGGAGTCCGTCAGGCGGTGTTGCATCCTCCAGTGACTACGGGAAAAAATGCATTTTCTGTAGAAGCGGCTCAGCAGTTGTTAACAGTGGTTACTCGCGCTTGGCACAGTCATGGATTTGACTGTAATGATTTACTAATTGAGAATATTGAAGGCGCAGATTTGATCGACCTTGCTCCAGTGATAGAAGATTTGGGGTTGGGTGTGTGCATTGACATAGGGCATATCATTGCATACGGGCATGATGCACTCCTTGATCGTACTGATATTTTTGATCGACTTCGCATGGTTCACATAAATGCACCTGCGGATGTTGGAACTGCTAAGGGGCGAAGTAAGCATGTCAGTTTAGTGCATTTGGATGAAGCCGGAAGAGGGGTAGCACGTAAGGTGCTTCAGGCTTGCGGAGAAGATTGCACACTGGTTTACGAGCTGTTTAACTGGAAGCATATTGAAACAACGATTCCGGTTATTGAGGAATTGCTTTTGATGGAAGGACAATAGAATGATCCGACTTATTCTTGGGGGAGACAAGTCCGGCAAGTCAGATTTTGGCTTGCAGCGGTTGTATGAAGGAACGGGTTCATCTGTTTTGCTTGCAACGGGGCAGTCGCAGGACTTTTCGTTCGGTCAGCAAATTTTGGATCACCGGTTAGCCAGAATTCCGGAAATTCCAGTAAAGGAAACCGGAATTGAATTGCCCCAACTGTTAGAAAAGTCCATACTGAATTATGAGTCTATTCTAATCGACAGTCTGGATTTTTGGGTCTTTGCATGTGGTGACCAATGGCAGCAGGCACAAGATGCTTTTTTGCACAGCCTCTCATTGGTTCCTGACGAGACTCAGGTTACAATAGTTTCATGTGAGGCAGGACTGGGGCCCATTGCGGCAAGTTCTCAGGTTCGACAATTCATTCGCAGATTAGGTGCACTTAATCAGGCTGTTGCAGCTGTAAGTGATGAAGTCTGTCTCATGATCGCGGGTATCCCGCTCTATGTAAAAAAGGCGTAACATGTCGTATTTTCGTAATGTAAAACCACAGATTGATAAACTGCTGGGAATGTTCTCTCGCAATGAACGTTGGCTTATCACTATTAATGCCGACCCTGATGCGATGGGCTCTGCTCTCGCGCTCAAACGCATTATGAGCCACAGAGTTGCAGATGTAGATATTGCCCGTGTAAACGAAATTACGCGTCCGGATAACCTTGCGATGGCTCGTTTGCTCCGTATTCCTATGGTAAAGTTAACGCCTCAGGTTTCCGCTCAATACGACAGGTTTGCGATTGTAGATTCTCAGCCGCATCACCATCCTTTGTTCGCTGAATTGGATTATTCAATCGTCATCGACCATCACCCGTTGAATGATGATTTTCCAGTGGAAGCAGAATTCAAAGAAATCCTTCCGAATTATGGTTCCAATAGCACCATTCTTACAGAATATTTGTATCAGATGACCATTCGTCCGGGTAAAATGCTGGCAACAGCACTTATGTACGGCATCAAGACTGATACAAACGATTTTGAGCGCAGTTTCAACGAGGTTGATATCCGCGCGTTTAAAGTCTTGAGCAAATTTGCAAACCACCCGCTGCTTTCCCGTATTGCGCGAAGTGAAATGCACTCTGATTGGCTGGAGTATTTCTCCCGTGCAATCACCGGGATACATAAAGTAGGTTCCGGCCGGTATGCGTTTGTGGGCATAGTAGATAATCCTGACGCACTTGTTGTGATTGCAGATTTCTTCATGCGTGTGCACGAAATGCGTTGGGTTGCTGTGTGTGGTGTGTATCAGGACAAGGCTGTCATTATCTTCCGTGGTGATGGTGTTAACCGCGATTTAGGGCATTTTGCCTACTGCCAGTTTAACGATGTAGGTTCTGCCGGAGGCCATAAGGCGCTAGCCCGTGCGGAGATTCCTATTGAAAATCTGGTTGGTAAGGATGTTGAAATGTTCGTGTTTAAACGCCTTGTATCTCCTACCCGAAGCCGTTCTATAAAGTGCGCAAAGCCTGCTGAAGAAGATATCGAAAAAATGGGCGAGTAACGATTTTCGAGTGAAAGTTCTACCCAAATATTGTGCGGCAATGCTCTTCTTGCATTCTTAGAGAACAAAAAGTAGACTCATTGGCTTCGTTCTTAAATACTGGGAGAATTGGTCATGCCGCACAAAGGCCCACATATTTCTATAGGTTCCGAGTTTCTTGTCCATAGGGTGTTGCGGATTGATCTTGATGAATTTGAAGATTGGCCGGAATCGGTTCGGGAGCTCGCCATTGCGCTTGCCGAAGAACTATTCCTCGTCCGCTACAATCCGTTTATCGATGCGGATACCGTTCGTACAAGTGTAACTAAGCGTTTTGATAGAGCGGAACCTGCTCTGGCACATCATTACGCCAATACACTGAGCGAAGGTGTCACCATGTTCTGGAGTGCCTATGAGGCAGATATGGCATTCCGGAGTGAGTTGGTGCGCCGACTTGGACAGATCATTCCAAAAAACAATATTGATCTGCGCCCTGCATCGTTAGTGGAATGTTCCACAGACGCAACTGACTTGCGTATGGAACTCCCATTGCTTGTTGTTGCGCCTTCTGCAACAGATCAAGTAAGCGCCATTGTTCGCCTTGCGAACGAAATGAAGTTTGCACTCATCCCGCGTGGCGGTGCTTCCGGTTGTACCGGTGGTGCTATTCCGGCACGCAAACGCACTGTCGTGATGAGCCTGCAGAAACTGAGCGCTATCAAATCCATCGACAAAAAAGAAATGACTCTCACCGCTGAGGCTGGCGTTATCACGTTTGACGCCATTAAAGCCGCAGACATCGGTGGGATGCTCTTTACTGTTGACCCAGCATCCAAGACTGCTTCCACCATCGGCGGGAACGTGTCGGAAAACTCCGGCGGTCCTTTTGCCTTTGAATACGGAACAACACTCGACAACATCCTTCACTACACAATGGTTACCGCTACAGGCGAAATCATCAATGTAGAACGCGTTAATCATCCTCGTCATAAGATTATGGAAGATGAAACTGCCGTGTTTGAAGTTAAAGACGTGTCCGGTGGTGTCCGTACTGTTATTTCTTTGCGCGGTGATCAAATCCGCAAAGCAGGTCTTGGTAAAGACGTTACCAACAAGTTTCTCGGCGGTCTGCCGGGTGTGCAGAAAGAAGGCACTGATGGCATCATCACTGAGGCAACCTTCATTTGCTACCCTAAGCAGAAATATGACCGTGTGCTTGTGCTGGAGTTCTTTGGACGCTCCATGCGTAATGCAATGCTTGTGATTAAAGACATTGTCGGACTGCGTGATACTATTCGCGAGCAGGGCGACCTTGTTAAAATCTCAGCGCTGGAAGAGTTTGGTGTCAAATATGTTGAAGCAATTGAATACCAGACAAAATCAGATAAGTATGACGAGCGCCCGATTTCAGTTCTTATTGTTGAACTGAACTCAAACGATACGTCCGCACTGGACGCCAGTGTGAAGGATATCGTGAATATTTGTACTCCATACGAAGGCGTGGATGTTTTTGTTGCGAAAGATGCAGCAGAGGCAGAAGTCTTCTGGGAAGACAGACATAAGTTATCTGCCATTGCGCGTCGTACCTCCGGCTTTAAAATTAACGAAGACATCGTTATTCCAATCGATGTTATTCCTGAGTTTTCTGACTTTATCGAGCATTTGAACCAGCGTTGTACGGGTAGAGCATTCCGTACTGCACTTGGTGAAAGTGGACGTCTGAGCGGTATGCCGCTTGAAGATAAAGAGCTGAACCGCGCGTTCACCTTTGCATCTAAAGTTGCCAAAGGCGATGTGCCGATTGCAGAGCTTTCTGATCAGGAAACTCTTGATCAGGCGCTTGCGTACTTTGAGCACGCGCAGGATCGCTATCCGAACCAGCGTCGCAAGCTCGGTAAGATTGTTGAAGACATGCTCGCTACCCGCATCATTGTCGCAAACCACATGCATGCTGGTGACGGCAACTGCCATGTGAACATTCCTGTTGATTCGAATAACCCTGTCATGCTGCATCACGCAGAAGAAGTGGCAGAAGAAGTTATGGCGAAGGCACAGGAAATGAATGGTGAGGTTACCGGCGAGCACGGCATCGGCATTACTAAAATTAAATTCCTTTCAGTTAAAAAAATGGAAGAGCTCACTCTGTTTAAGCGCAGAGTCGATCCGCTTTCTATTATGAACCCTGCAAAGCTGACACAGCGAGATACTCCGGTTCAGCCGTTTACGTTCTCGTTTAACCGTCTTATCCGCGATATTCAGGCCTCCGGTCTGCCGGAAAAAGAACGCCTTATCAGCTTGCTCACCAACATTCAGGTTTGTACCCGTTGTGGTAAGTGTAAGCAGGTTTGTCCGATGTTCTACCCGCAGGGTGACTTGCTGTATCATCCGCGAAACAAGAACTTGAGCCTCGGTGCGCTGCTTGAAGCGGTTTACTACTCTCAGGTGAACAAAGGTAAGCCGGACGACAACCTTATGGCGCAGCTGCGTAAGCTCATGGAGCATTGCACAGGCTGTGGTAAGTGTACGTCTGTGTGTCCTGTGAAAATTGATTCTTCGAAGGTTGCGTTGGAATTACGCGCATTCGTTCAAGATGAAGGCGCAGGCGGACATCCTATCAAATCCAAGGTGCTTGATTACCTTGTGTCCGATGTTGCGAACCGTGTGCCGCGTGCTGCTAAAATGGCTTCAATGGGACAGCGTGTGCAGAATAAAATGCTGCGTCTGGTTCCAAGTTCATGGCGTTCAGGCATTAACAGCCCGCTGTTCTCCGGTCTTGGGCCGGAAGTTGGATACCGTGGCTTGAATGAAGCTCTGCGTTTGGATAAAGGTTCAATCTTTGTTCCTGAGAACGCACCGGAAGGCAAAGCGCTGGAAGCAGTCTTTTACTTCCCGGGTTGTGGCGGTTCCCTGTTCTACAGAAATATCGGTCTGGCATCACTGATGCTGATGCTTAAATCCGGTGTGGCTGTGATTATGCCACCACGCCATATGTGCTGCGGGTACCCGCTGCTGGCAGCCGGTAAAGATGAAGAATACAGAAAAAACCGTGCTACTAACATTGAAGAAATGAAAGCGTTTCTTGCCGATGCAGTACGTGCGGGACTTAATATTACGCATTCCATCACTGCGTGTGGTTCCTGCCGTGAAGGGCTTGAGTCATACGAACTTGCCGAGGCTTTAAACATTAAGCTTGAGCATAAAGATGCCGTACAGTTCCTTATCGAACGTATGGGCAAAGATGCGTTGAAAGATGCCGCAAAGGGTAAGTCTGTATTATACCATCCATCCTGCCACGCAGAATGGACAGGTGTGCATAAAACCAAAGCCGCTGGCGTATACGTTAAAGCTTTGAGTGAATTATGTGGTGCAGAAATTACATTGAACCCTGGTTGTTGTGGTGAATCCGGCATGGGTGCTCTCACTAGTCCTGATATTTACAACAAGTTGCGCGCTAAGAAAGAAGCAGGGTTAACACACGTGTTGCCGACAATGAAAGAAGATGCCCCTGTTCTTGTAGGGTGTCCTTCATGTAAAGTTGGTATCTCGCGAATTTTCCTTAATTTACAAGAAAAACGCCCTGTGCTGCATACGGTAGAATACATTGCAGAAGCGCTATACGGCGCTGACTGGAAAAAACAAATGAAACGCCTCGCGACAGAATCTACTCAGAAAGATTCGAAGCGAATCGTAGATACAAAGAGTCTTTAAGAGCATTGGCTCCCCTTCTGAACTTACTTATATTCGGAAGGGGAGCTTTGTTTGCTAAAGGCAAAAGAAAAACTACATGAAATATATTGCTATAGACTACGGAACAAAGCGGACAGGACTTGCAGCCAGTGATACTGGCGGCAATATGGCATTTCCGCGTATGACGCTGATGATGAAAACACGTGATAAGTTTTTCACGGAGCTTTTAGCGTTCATCGAGAAGGAAGAGCCAGTTGCCATCGTTGTTGGCCTGCCCATGTCACTGTCTGGTGAAGAAACGCTTATGTCCCGTCAGGTGCGCAATTTTCTTGCACGATTGCGTCGTCGCTGCGATCTACCAATCTTTGTCATTACAGAAGCACTCAGTTCTTTCGAAGCAGAATTAGAGCTGCGAGACGCTGGTTTGAAGGGCCACGAGATCGATAAGGTAGTTGACCAGCAGGCAGCAGTGCGTATTCTAGAGTCGTTCCTGCATTTGAACGAAGAGCACAGACAACTTTACGATTAGCAGATTGATATGGGCACATTTTCAAAAATACTAAGCGCTTTATTAGTGCTTACAGTACTCGTTGCAGCGGGTGTATGGTTTACGTTTGAAACGTATACCAGATCTCCTATGCAAAAAGAGTTGCGTCAAATTCCTCTGGTAGTTCCGGCCGGAGCGTCGTTTAATCAAATTATTGATGATATGGCGCGCCAAGGCGCTCTTACGCATCCGTATGCATTTCGTCTGCTCGTCCGACTCCGTAAACAACAGCAAAATTTAAAAGCCGGTGAATATCTTCTTAATACCGGCTGGACTCCTGAACGCCTGCTTAAAGAGCTCGTAACCGGCAAGGGCATCCTTTATACTCTGACTTTTCAGGAAGGACTGCCTTGGTGGGTTATTGCTAAAAAAATTGAGCAACAAGGGTTTGCCAAAGTAGAAGATTTCTCCAGAGTCATTCACGATCCGGAGTTTCTGAAGAAACACAATATTCCTTTTCCCGATGCGGAAGGCTTTCTGTTCCCTGAAACATACAAGTTAAGTAAGCCTCGAGTAATGAATGAAGCCTCTGCGGAAGACGTGGCGTCAATGCTGGTTCACATGTTCTGGCAGAAGACTGCTTCTTTATGGGGAGACAAAAAGCCGAGCCCTGAAGTTTTGAAAAAAACTCTCATTCTGGCCTCGCTTGTGGAAAAGGAAACCGGCGTTCCTGAAGAGCGTGAACGTGTTGCAGGCGTATATGAAAATCGTCTGGAGATGGGAATGCGTATGCAGGCAGACCCGACCATTATCTATGGACTGGGAAAGAGCTTTGACGGTGATATTCGCCGCGCTGACATCCGCAATAAAAAGAATAAATATAACACGTATCAGCACAGAGGCTTACCTCCGGGGCCAATTTGTTCCCCCGGTCTGGAAGCTATTAAAGCTGCTATGAATCCAGAGCAACACAAATACCTTTTCTTTGTGTCAAAGGGCGATGGATCTCATAAATTCAGTAAGACGCTGAAAGAACATAACAACGCTGTTCGTAAGTATCAGCTGCGCAGAAAGAAGTAAGATAGCAACGTAACTGCTCACGGCGAAGTGTATCTGCTCATGCCAAACGCAGTGCAATATACTGTTGCTACTGATGATATTTTTGGTGCAAAAAAGGCAGGGAGTGTATAACTCTCTGTCTTTTTTTATGCTTATGATAAAAAGTTAGCTGGGTTAGAGTTTTTTAAAATCAACATGTTAAAGAATAAGAAGAAAGTTTCTTATTAAGAACAGTTATTATTAGCTTGATTATTCTTTTTCAACTGCGTATATCTTTTTTCAACGGCGGGCAGGAACAAGTAAATGCCTGCTTAACGCGTTGAACTGATACTACTTTACGTGTATAGTGACGCAGCAATAAAATTTCCGATTACTGGAAAGTGATTTTACCCGAATAAAATAATACAATGTCGATCAGGAGGCTCCCGATGCCAAATCGTCTCGAAGTTTACAAATGTGAGCACTGCGGAAACATGGCTGAAATTCTCATAGGTGGCGGCCCGTCTTTGGTTTGCTGTGGTGAAGATATGGTTCTTCAGGTTGAAGGTACTGTTGACGCAGCACGCGAAAAACACATTCCAGTTATTGAAAAAACTGCGAATGGCTACCTCGTTAAAGTCGGTGAAGTTGCTCACCCTATGGTTGACAAGCATTGGATTCAGTGGATCGAACTCGTTGCAGACGGCGTAAGTTACACCAAATTCCTTAACCCTGGCGACGCACCAGAGGCTGAGTTCTGTATTGAAGCAGAAAAAGTTACAGCACGTGAGTACTGTAACCTCCACGGCCACTGGAAAGCAGAAGCATAATAAAAAGGGAAGAGAACAATGGAAAAGTACGTATGCGTGATTTGTGGTTATGAGTATGATCCAGCCGAGGGCGACCCAAGCAATGGTGTAGAGCCTGGCACAAAGTTCGAAGATATCCCAGAAGATTGGCTCTGTCCGGTCTGCGGGGCTCCTAAGAGCGAATTCGAACCAGCTTAAATACTATAAGCCCCCCTCTGCTGGAGGGGGGCTTTTTTTTGTAAATTGGCGTATAGCATACTCTGTACAGGATGCAGATGTACATGCTATCGCTGTGCTTGGCTGTATTGCCGTGGTGCATTACGTACCATGGTGAAATTTATTCACGTGTTCGTTGTGTTTTTGGTACTGAAACACATGTATTTCAGAGTGTTGCGCTATGCTCTTGAAAGTAGGAAACACGCTGTCGATTGTTTGAACAGCTACAAATTTCTCTCTAAGACCCTTTCGCGTGAGCAAGGGCTAGTAATAAGGAAAATATGATGCATCCTGTTGAAATTAAAAAAGACGTATTTTGGGTCGGTGCTGTTGATTACACAAGCCGTGACTTCCACGGTTATTCTCTTTCTCCACAGGGCACCACTTACAACAGCTATCTCATTAAAGACGAAAAAACCGTTCTTTTTGACACAGTAAAAAGCAATTTCCTCGACACAATGTTGTGCCGTATGTCTAACGTTACTGAGTTAGAGAAAGTTGACTACATCGTTTGTAACCACCTCGAGCCAGACCACTCCGGTTGTCTTCCAAGACTCGTAGAACTTTGCAAACCAGAAAAAATATTTTGTTCACCACTCGGTAAACGCTCCATGCAGGCGCATTACAATACCGAAGGGTGGCCTATCGAAGTAGTGAAAACTGGCGACACCGTTAACATCGGTTCCCGTGACATTCAGTTCATCGAAACTCGTATGCTCCACTGGCCTGATTCTATGGTGTCCTACATCCCGCAGGATAAGCTTCTTATCTGCAACGACATTTTCGGACAGAACATTTCCAGCACAGAACGTTTTGTAGACGAAGTTGATCGCGCTGTTGTTGAGCACGACATGGTAGAATACTACCAGAACATCGTTCTTCCATTCTCTCCGTTAGTACTCAAAACACTTGATGCTATTGCAGAAATGGGTATCGAAATCGACATGCTCGCACCAGACCACGGTCTTATCTTCCGCGGTAAAGAAGATGTGCAGTGGTGCTTAGACAAATATCGTGAATTTGCAGAGCAGGCATGGCAGAAACGTGCTGTCATTATCTTCGATACCATGTGGCATTCTACAGAAAAAATGGCGTATTCCGTTGCAGAAGGTTTTGAGAGCGAAGGCGTACCAGTGCGCATCATGCATCTTAAAACTGACCACCATAGCGCAGTAATGACTGAGCTTGGTCGTGCAAGCGCTGTTGTGTTCGGGTCTCCGACTCACAACAACGGTATTCTTCCAGAAGTCGCTAAAATGATAACCTACATGAAAGGTCTTCGTCCGCAAAACCGCATCGGTGGCGCATTCGGCTCCTTTGGCTGGTCTGGCGAGTGTGTAAAGTCACTCACCGAAAGCCTCGTTGATATGGGCTTCGAAATGCCTGTTGATGGCGTGAAAAACCAGTTTGTACCAACACACGACTCTTACAAAAAATGCTACGAAATGGGTGTTGAACTCGCTAAAGCTCTTAAAGAGAAGTGCGGCGAATAACTGTTTTGGAGTCTTCGGCGCTTTTTATTTTTGAGTTTCTTTGCCTTCGGCGAGCAGGCTCTGCCTTGCATCCGCAAGGGAGACTCTCCCTTGACCCGATTCGCGAAGGATTCTTGTTCATAAAAAGTGATTACGGCTTATTGATGATTATTAGAAAAGGGTGGGGAATATATCTCCACCCTTTCTTTATGCTAATGAAAGGTAGTGGTTATTAAGCCGCGTGAGATGTTTAATAACGGGCTTTTTTCGCGTAATAAAAGTTTTAGGAAGGGGGTCTGGGGGAGAACCCTTTTCCAAAGCGGTAGCTGTTCTCGAAGAATGAGAGATTACAGATAGCGACAGTGTAACAGGGTTTCCCCCAGCCGTCGGAGACATCCCGCTGATAAGCGTCGTCGAAGACAAACAAGCCCCAAAGACATCCCGCTGACAAGCGCCATCGGAGACACATTAAGGATTACAATGAATAAAGAGCACGACATAGAAAAGGCGCGTGAATATTTTCCGCGTGGCCTTTTCCAGCCGGAGGGAACGTTTCGGTTCTCGATGGACGCTTTGCTGCTGGCGAGGTTTGCTGGTGCGGCGAAGTATCGCACAGCTGTTGACCTTGGCACGGGCTGTGGCGTTATTGGCCTGACAATGCTGCTTGAGAACGAGCGACTTGCTGTGACGGGAGTAGAATTACAACCGTTGTTGCTTGATGCTGCGAATCAGAATGCGGAGTATTTGGGCGTGGCGGACCGGTTTCGTGGTGTTTTGACGGACGTGGGCGCGATTCGTCAGAGCGGGCTTGGTGCTGAAAGTGCAGATGTTGTAGTTTCTAATCCACCGTACCGTAGACAGAATCAGGGACGTCATGCTGCAACTCAGGAGCGGACGTGCGCTTTGTTCGAAACAGAGGGCGCGCTTGCTGCATTTGTGCAAACAGCGTCTTTTCTGGTAAAGAATAAGGGATCGTTTTGTTGTATTTTTCCTTCGGAGCGTCTCGAAGAACTTATGCGTGCTTGTTCACAGAATAAGCTGACACCTAAGCGCCTTAAATTTGTTCACAGCAAGGCAGATCAAAATAGTACGCTGGTATTGCTTGAAGCCCGAAAAAATTGTAATTGCGGTGTTGCCGTTGAAGCTCCGCTTGTTATGTACAGCGGCACAGGTGACAACACAGCCCTTACGGACGGGGCTTTGGCGTATTGTCCGTATCTGGAATGTAATGCACGCGGGCGATAGCCCTCAGGAGAGTTTATGATTGGTATGTATCGTAGAAGAGAGCGTCTGCTTTCAACAGAAAACAAATCAAAACCTGTTATTGTTTCTTTTGAACAGTCCCGAATGGACGGCGGCTTCACTTCATCTGTCTCTGCGTCTGCCTGCGTGGAGGCTATCAGCAAGCATCCTCTCAATTCGCTTCTTGTTTCCAGCGGCTTTGCCCGAACATTCGGCTTAACTTTTCCTGCAACGCTTCCGCTAGTTGTCCAGCTTTCTACAGCCAGCAAACATGCCGTGCCGTCTTGGAACCGCACTGTTGTTTGTTCTGTGCTTGAAGCCTTACGTGCCGGAGCTGATGCTGTTGCGTTGCAACTTGCTATCGGCAATGAGTACGAAGAGAAGATGCTTCAGGACTTTGGCGCTGTTAGCGAAGAAGCCCATTCTTATGGATTGCCAGTCATTCTTTCAATTTTCGCAAAGGGCGAGCGTATTGTTCAAGAATACGATCGTGCACTTATTGCAGATTCGATAAGTCTAGGCAGCGAACTCGGCGCTGATATTATTGCTGTGCCTTACTCTGGACATGAAGAAAGCTTTGCTCAAGCTGTTGGTGAATCTTCAGCACCAGTGCTTCTTATGGGAACACACGGTGCTACGAACTTCGATAGCTATTGTAAGTCCGTCGAAGAAGGGCTTGCATGCGGCGCAGAGGGCGTAATTGTTCCGTTCCAGATTCTCCCTCCAGAAGAGCAAACAGCAGGCTTAGAACGCATCCAGAGCGTAGCAACGCTCCCTGAGGAATCTCAGAAAGAAGATGTTTAAAATAGCGGTACTTTTTTTCGTGATCGTTTGGATCATGAGCTTTTTTATGAGCAAACGACGTAAGGTGATCCGTGATTCGAATCATCTGTTTCAGCTCGTAATTAGTGCTGCCATTATCTTTAGTGGCATAACGTTGCTGCGTAATTCTGAAATTGCCGCGAGCACCCCGCTCTATTTTCTTGCGCTTGCGATACTTTTCGGGAGTGCATGGTTTATTGCTCGCTTGTTGTTGAATGTAGTGACTCGTCGCAAATAAATTTATTGATTAGAATAGCAAAAAGGGCTGTCCTTCATATGAAGGACAGCCCTTTTTTTATTGTATTAACGGTAATAATGTATACGCCGCAATGCAGCGTAAGAAACGTGCTGCTATCGATAATAAAAGTTTTTGAAGGGGGGTCTGGGGGAAGCTTTTTCCAAAAAGTTTCAGCCCAGCCGCCGGAGGCAAAATTCCCGTATTATCGAAGCCGCGTGTTAAAGCAAAATACGATGCGAAACTTGTAACTTAGGCAACGTTGATACCCGTTTGTCTAACGGGAAAACGAGCGGAAAAGGGTTGCGTTTGGGGATGATTGGTGCCCCTGCACAAAGTCCTTTTGAGTTCGCTAGCGCGACTGCTCCGATTGGATCTACACCTATAACGGCTGACTTGTCGTGCAGCGAAAGGATGTTGATTACTGACCGGGCACTGGCATCGATCATGGACTGTAAGTATTTGCGGTCTGCTGCTCCGGGCATTGTGTGGTGAATAAGCTTGAGCGAACTCTTCCACGGGTACGCGCCGCATAAGGCTACGCTGCTGCGGAACACTTGTTTACGGAAAGCAAAACCACCTTTGGTTTTGTTTGTGGCTGCGAGCAGCTCACAATCATGATCGGTGCAGGAAATTTTGAATAAGCCACGTACACTGTTACTGTTCCAGCGAACCATGCGGTCTGCTTGTGCTTCGATGTATACGTGTCCGAGTTTGCCGGAAGTCGGTGCTCCTGACATAAGGCTTGGAACGTAGTTATTGTGTGCTACGACGTCTGCTGCAAGATGTGAAAGGTACCCGAAGGCGTATGAACGCAGTTTGGGACTTTGAACATTTTCCAGAAGCGTAAAGCCTGTTTCCCAGTTGTGACTGTGACCGGGAACGACTGTGCTGCCTTTTCCGATGAATATGTCAGCGGAAAGTGCGCCGTATTTAAATGCGTCTTTGTGTGATGCGATGGTGTGTGCGACTGATGCAGGAAGAAGAGTAAGGTTGGAAAGAAGCCATTCAGCTATAGAAATATGAACTCCCGGCCCCCACGCGTACGCAGGTTCAGGAAGCAAAACAAAAGCAAAGGCAGCGATTGCCGCCAGTACCAAACATTTTATCATAGAACTCCACCCCTCATAAAGCGCCCGAGGCTTCGGGCTGAGGACTTAGAGTAATACTACCATCTAGAAAGTCAATGCTTCAAATACTAGATGCGGTCCATAGCTTCGAACAGGTTCTCAATGATGGTGTTGGAGACCAACATGCCGCGTTTCGTAAGGTTCAAATAACCATTACGAATTTTAACTAAGCGGTGCTGGTGCAACGCTGTAATCATAGGCCGAAAATCTTCCATAAAACTTCTGCCGGTGAGCTCTTTGTAAGCAGCAAGTCGTAGTCCGCGTGCTGTTCGCAGGCGCAGCATGATGAGTTCCTGCATACGTTCATGCGGCGTCAGAGTCTCTGAGTTGTCGCCGAGTTGGCCGCTTGTGGCTTGTTCTGCGTAGGCTGCGAGGTCTTTTGTGTTTCCCCATCGCTGACTATTTATTGTTGAGACGGCTGAAGGGCCGAGTCCCAGATAGTCTGCGCCTTCCCAGTATCCAAGGTTGTGGCGGCACTGAAAGCCCATGCGCGCAAAGTTGGAAATTTCGTAGTGTGTATAGCCTTGAAGCTCTAAGAAATCTGATCCGTACAGAAACATTTTACTCTGGTCGTCGTCAGTTGGCAGTTCGAGATTTCCGTCATCGTGGGCAATTTCGAATGGGGTGTTTTCTTCGATTGTGAGGCTGTAACAGGAGAGATGATCCGGTCCCAGCTTGGCAATTTCTTTCAGTTCTTCGAGCCAGTGTTTTATGCGCTGTCCCGGTAATCCCCAGATGAAATCTACGTTTATGTTGCCGAATCCGCTTTGGCGAGCAAGTTCAACGGCTTGAATTGCCTGTTTTGCGGAGTGCGGTCTGCCTAAGGTGTGCAGCAAGTCACGGTTCAGACTCTGAATGCCGAGGCTGAGCCTGTTAATGCCCGAGCTGCGAACATCGTGCAGGAATGTGCCCCGTACCGCTGATTCGGGATTCGCTTCCATGCTGATCTCCGCCCCGTTATCGATGGCAAAGGTCTTGGCAAGTCTGTTGAGGATTGTGCCTATGGCTTTGGAAGGGAGTATGGAAGGCGTGCCGCCACCAAAAAAGATGGTTTCCACCGGAACATTGCCGAGCCTGTCACCCCAGAGGGCGATTTCGCGCATTAATGCATCCAGATACACCTGTACAGCGTTCTCATCCGGCACTTGGGAATGAAACGCACAGTAGCCGCATTTACTGCGGCAGAAAGGGACATGTAAGTATAGCAACATAACGGGTTGAAAGTAGGGATAGGGGCGCCATGCGTCAAGGATTCAATTGATTGTACGTTAGCTGCATTATAAATGAGGGTGAGGTCCATTGACGCACGAATTCTTTTCCTTTATTGACAGATCAACAGTTGATACGACAATTCGATCCTATTCTCAAAGAGACAGGGGGAGCAATGAACCGCTTTCAAGATGAACAGTTTCCATTGGGATATGCAGTGGCGATGACGAATCGCATGCAGGCTGCAAAGGCCAAAGAGAAAATTTCTCAGTACGGCATTACCTATGGGCAGGTACCATTTTTAATGGAAATTCTGCACAACAAAGAGCCGATGACGCAGGATGCATTATCTAAAGCTCTTTTCATTGACCCTGCAGCGACTGCTCGCGCTGTAGAACAATTGGAACTTAAAGGGTTTGTTAAGCGAAAAGTTAACCCTAAAAACCGAAGACAGAAGCTCGTTTCCGCTACAGATAAAGCGAACTGGATTAAAGGCGAGCTTAGATCATCGTTACGAGAAGCAACGCACGAAGTGCTCGCGCCGTTGACCACGGAAGAGCAGAAGATACTTGCAGATCTTTTAGCAAAGATCTGTGAACACGGCCTTACTGAATAATTTACTTGCTAGACACACTATTCTGATTGGGGAGGATTCCATGACCAAAACTAAAACAGTATCACCAGCGGCAGCAACGTTTATCGTTGCTGCCGTACAGTTTTTGACACCATTTATGATGTCGGCTGTGGGTGTAGCTTTGCCTGCAATAGGCAAAGAATTTTCAGCTGGCGCATTTCAGCTTGGCCTAGTTGAGATGGCGTACATTCTGGCAGGTGGTATTTTAATGCTGCCTGCAGGACGCTTTGCAGACATTCATGGTCGTAAAAAAGTTTTTCTGACCGGACTTTCAGTATTCATTTGCGCAACATTTTTCATTGCGCTGGCACCGACTATGGAATCGCTAATTCTTTTGCGTTTCGTACAGGGTGCAGGCTCTGCGCTTGTTGCAACAACCAGTATTGCCATTATTTCGTCTGTTGTTCCGCCTGAAGTGCGGGGAAAGGCGATGGGGATTGTGGCAGCATCAGTGTATATGGGACTTTCTGCGAGTCCTACAATTACGGGTTTTATTATCCAATATGCTGACTGGCGCTGGATTTTCTGGGGCGCTCTGCCGCTTCAGCTTGTTGCTTTGTGGCTTACTTTTACTCGTTTGCACGGGGAATGGTTCGGCGCAAAAGGTGCTCCGTTCGACTGGGCGGGCAGCATCATGTATGCGGCTGCAATTTGCATGGCGATGACAGGCGTGACTCATATGCGAGCGGGAGGAATATTCCCTGTTCTGTTCGTAGCCGGAATCATCGGACTTTGCGGATTCATTTTTTGGGAATCAAAAGCAAAGCATCCTATCCTCAATGTTCCGCTCTTGAAGCAGAATCGTACTTTTTCTTTAAGCAGCATTGTGTTGCTTATGAACTATGCAGCTTCATTTGGCGTAACGTTCTTTTTCAGTTTGTATTTGCAGCAGATTAAAGGTGTTTCCCCACAGTATGCGGGTATGATTCTTGTGATCCAGCCTGTGATCATGGCTGTATTGTCACCTTTTGCCGGAGCTCTTTCAGATAAGATTAATCCTGGTAAATTAGTGATTATCGGACTCTCGCTTTGTACTGTTGCCCTTGGCATTTGCGCCACAGTTACGGCGGCTACAAGCATCGGAACTCTGATGGTTATTTTGGTATTACTCGGGCTTGGTTTCTCATTCTTCTCATCACCGAACCTTACAGTAATTATGAATTGCGTAGAACCAAGGCACTACGGCGTTGCCGCAAGTCTTTCCGCTACAATGCGTACCCTCGGTATGCTTACAGCAATGTCTTCCATTTCATTTATCCTAAGCATGTTTATGGGTAGTAAATCTGTTTTTGCCGCTCCAGAAGCGTTTATTTCATCCATGCAGACAGGCTTTGTTATCTTTACAGTTATCAGCGCAATCGGCGTTGTGTGTTCCTTTGCCAGCCTTTCTGCGCAGAAGGATTCAGCTATGTACAACACCGCACCAAAGAGTACAGACGCCTAACTCACCTAAAAAAGAACGCATCATCCGAAAAAAATAGTGCTTTTTTAAAAAATTATCTTAGCACTACAGCCCAGCCTTCAATACACTGCCGGTATGAGTACTATATTATTTTTATTACTAATATTGGCAATGTGCATTGGGTGGTATGGGCATCGGATGGGCGCGATCTACGTTACTATTTCTTCAATCATTCTCGCGATCATTTGGTTTATGACTCACGCTACAGATTCGTTAAACATTAACCTGTAGGCGGGCGTATGCATCCAGAACTCGCGCGCAAGATCAATTTAGCCCTGCTAATGATGGTCGCCGTTGTCATATGCGGCTCCCTTTCCGTTCAGTTCATTGTTGGCGATCTACCATGTCCACTGTGTATTCTTCAGCGCTATGCAATGATTGGATTGGCAATGGGGCCGCTGCTTAATTTACGGTTCGGAATCAGGCCACGTCATCTATCCGTTACTCTTATGTTTGCCTTGTTCGGCATTGCTGTAAGCGTACGGCAGGTTCTTTTGCATATCATTCCCGGTTCAGGAAACTATGGAGCCCCTGTTCTTGGTATGCATCTGTATACATGGTCATCCCTCATCTTCTTTATTGCGCTTGTGGTTACTGCCCTATTGTTACTCATAGAAGATGCATGGTCACCGCTTGATACTCCGCCGTACAACGACAAAATCGTTCATATTGGTTTCGGGTTTATGATCTTGATCACCTTACCACTTGTTGCAGTCACTTTTTTAGAGTGCGGTTGGCGGTGTCCGGACAATCCTGTGGACTACATGCTCCTTAAACCGTAATTTGTTTAAAATTTTTACAGTATCTAGTTTGGCGAACTCATTATTAATTCTGAAAATCTTATACATTATCAGGACTCGTTCCTTCTAAGGGGTTGACTAAAACCCTTTTCAGATGATCTTTATTAGTCCGTGTATAATATGGAATGTGCTAACTATTTGAGAACGTTTGTAAGGGTTATATGTCTATTCAGCAGAAAATAAATGTAAAAAAAGTATGCTTGCTTGTTGTTGCAGTCGTTTTAGTCGTTGCAACAGCCTATCTATCATTAACACCATCGCAAATTGAACAGACCGCTCATAACGAAATCGAAAGCACCACTCCTGTCGCAACTTCTGAAGTAACACCGGAAGCACTAGTGGCTTCAGCGACACAGGTTGAACCTGCGCCAATTCCACAACCTGTAGTGGATGTGTTCAGCGGGAAAATTGGAAAAGGCGCAACTGCCTCTACCATTCTGAACAAATGGCTCTCCAAAGCGGAAGTGTATCAGCTTGCATCTGCAACTGATAAAGCTTTCCGTCTCACAAAGCTTCGTCGAGGACGTCCTTATAGAGTCGTCACCACCGACGGAGAATTCACAAGATTTGAATACGAGATCGATAACGATCAATACCTTTCTGTAGCAAAAACTGAAGATGGCTTTGCGGCTGAACGCAAAGACATTAAATACGACGTCATCACTGAACGAGTTAACGGCGTAATTACGTCCAGCTTGTACGAGGCATTAACTGCCACCGGTGAAAAAGCATCACTTGCTGTTCGTATTGGTGACATCTTTGGTTGGGAAATCGACTTTATCCGCGATATTCGCAAAAACGATAACTTTACAGTTGTTGTGGAAAAACGATTCCGTGATGGAAAGTTCCAAGGCTATGGCGACATTCTTGCTGCACGATTTGTGAATCAGGGTAACGAGCATGAAGGTTACTACATGAAGGATAAGGATGGCTTTACGCAGTACTACACTGCTGAAGGCAAAAATTTGCGTCGTGCGTTCTTAAAAGCACCACTCAAGTTTACCCGTATTTCTTCCAAGTATACCAACAGGCGTCTGCACCCGATCCTCAAGACATACCGACCGCACCACGGAGTTGATTACGCTGCTCCACGCGGCACGCCTGTGTCCGCTATTGGTAACGGCAAAGTTATCAAAGTTGCTCGCAGCAGAGGGGCTGGTAAGTATGTAAAAATTCGTCACAGCAACGGATACGAGTCTGCTTACTTACACCTGAACCGCTTCGCCAAAGGCATGAGAGTCGGTAAAAAGGTTAAACAGGGACAGACTATCGCTTATGTTGGTTCAACGGGGCTTTCTACCGGGCCACATCTTGATTTCCGTATGAGAAAGAACGGCAAGTACATTAACCCGACAAGAGCAACCAACCCGCGTGCGCCAAAAGCTACCAAAGCTCAAATTGTTATTCTGAAAGAAAAAGCTAAATTACTGAATCCAAGCAAAACAGCTCAGACTCCTAAGCTGGTCGTCGAAAACGCTGCGTAGCTTTTAGAGCTGGGCATGCGTCTGAAGTTTCTGCATCTTTGATGTGGCTTCGCAGCCCATGCATCACTACCTTTCGTGAAATAAAAAAAGGGTGGAGTTTTTAACTCCACCCTTTTTTTGTTTAATTTTTGTATTGTTGTGCGTAATATTTTTTGCACAAAAAAAAGCTCTTAATTCTTTCGAATTAAGAGCTTTTTGATATCGATGGTGCCGGGGGAGAGACTCGAACTCTCACGGAAATACATCCACTAGACCCTGAACCTAGCGTGTCTACCAATTCCACCACCTCGGCACGTTTCGTCGAAGCTTTTGTAGTGCTTCGAGGAGTGGTGTTTAGCGATAATATAGAAATCTTGCAAGCATTTTTGTAGAAAAAAATAAAAAAAATGGCTTTTATTTCATGCTCAAAAGTGGCTGAGTCGCGAGCGTGCGTTAGTAACGCATTAGATTTACACGAAAGACAGTGTTAACAAAAGCATAGATACAAAACGGGATTGGACACCAACTGCCACTTGAAGCACCACCCCTTTTGCTGTAACAATATTCGCCTTCGCGCAACAGGCTGCCTGTGCGTGAAAGTATTTTTAGAAAATCACATGCTTCTGGTGGTACCCATGCAAATAGCACGAAGTATACAGGAAATTTCAGTAGATCTTTCCCAAGGTTGTTGCGTTACTATCGGAAACTTCGATGGAGTGCACAACGGTCATAGAAAGTTAATTAACCGCACTAAAGAAAAGGCGGCGTCTATGGGCGTGCCAAGTGTTGTTGTTACCTTTTGTCCGCATCCACTTAAGGTGCTTGCCGGTTCGCATGCCCCTGCTCTCATTACAGACTATGAAAAAAAACTAGATCTGTTAGAAAAAATAGACGTAGACCTTGTGGTTCTGCTCGAATTTACACGAGATCTGGCTGCACTTGAACCTGAAGAGTTTGTAAAAACTATCCTTGTTGATGAGCTTAACATGAAAGAGCTTGTTGTTGGATACGATTACGCCTTCGGTAAAGGTCGTAAAGGCAATTTTGAGCTTCTCTCCGCACTGGGAGAAGACTTAGGATATGGCATTGAACGCCTTCAGCCCGTCATGATTAACGATGCCATTGTTAGTTCCACCCGTATCCGCGACCTAATTAAGGCCGGTAAGGTTTGGGACGTAAGACCTCTTATGGATCGCTTTTACGTTATTCGTGGTATAGTTATCCATGGTATGGATCGCGGCGGAAAATTATTAGGGTTCCCGACCGCAAACATGCGCGTACGTGACGAATTACATCCGAAATCGGGTGTATACGCCACATGGGCAGAATTAGACGGCAAGGTATATCAGGCTGTAACCAACATTGGTTATAACCCTACCTTCGGTAACGATGAGATCAGCGTTGAAACGTTTATTCTTGATTTTGATGCAGACATCTACGGATGGGAACTGCGTTTGAACTTTGTTGCGCGTATGCGTGATGAGAGAAAGTTCAACGGACTGGATGAACTCATTGAACAGATTACCAGTGACGTTTCTTTAGCACGACAGTTGCTCGACGCACCAGAAGCACGCCTGTAGCATAATATACAATTTGGAGCGCCCGATGCTCGGTCCCTTTAAGAGAGTTTGGCAAGAATACCTGCGTGTGTACAACAGCGTTACATACGTCCGTATGCTGGTACTCGGCATACTTGTTGGTATTTTTGCCGGTTTAGTTGCAATTTTATTTCGCCTTGGGCTCGATTATTCTCAAGAGTTTATCCAGAATGATCTCGCCGGACTTTCTGCACATGGAAGCAATGGTGAGTATCGTCCGTGGGTAATCCCTGTAGCACTTGTTACCGTCGCCTTTATTACCGGCTTTCTCGTAAACAAATTTCTGCCGGATTCCATTGATGGCGTTACTGACGGTACGGATGCCATGATCAAGGCATTTCACCAAAATAAAGGTGAAATTAAGCCTAAGGCTCCAATTATCAAAGGTATTACCTCTATCCTGACTATTGCCGCGGGTGGTTCCGCAGGTCAGGAGGGGCCAGTTTCCCAGCTTGGTGCTGGACTTGGCTGCTGGTTTGCCCACAAATTTGGTCTTTCCACCAAAGAACGCCGCATCCTGATGCTTACCGGTGCAGCCGGTGGTCTCGGTGCTATCTTCCTTGCCCCGCTTGGCGGCGCGATGACTGCTATTGAAGTTATCTACAAAGAAGATTTTGAATCAGAAGCTATTGTTTCTGCGGTTACATCTTCAGTTGTGGCTTACTCTCTGTTCTTTATGGCATTTGGTTCAAAACCAATGTTTGATATTCCAGAATTCCACTTCAATGATGTGCGTGAACTCTTCTTTTACGCGATTCTTTCCGCAGCATGTGCGCTGGCTGGTTGGATTTATGTCCGCACTTTCCACTTTCTTAAGTACTCCGTATTTGACAAACTTCGTCAGCGTGTTGGCATCATGTGGGCTATGGTCGCAGGTGGCCTTCTCATGGGTGTATACGGCATGTTCTACCCAGAAGTGCTTTCAAGTGGTCATCATGGCTTAGAACAAGCAATTAACGGCAATTTGCCAGTACTTACAATGCTTGTGTTGCTTTTTGGTAAAACATTGGCAACTTCACTCACTCTCGGCTCCGGCCTCAGTGGTGGTATGTTTGCTCCTGCACTCTTTGTAGGCGGTATGACAGGCGGCGTTGTCGGGTTCACTGCAAACAGCTTCTACCCGAATATTGTCACCCAGCCGGGCGGCTACGTTCTTGTTGGTATGGCAACGTTCTTTGCTGGTGTGGCGAATGCTCCAATTGGTCCACTGATCATGGTTTGTGAGCTGTCGCAGGGCTACGGACTTCTTGCTCCGCTTATGCTTGCCGGTGCTGTATGTGTTGTTATCAGCCGCAAAGTTTCTCTTTACGAGAATCAGGTTGAGAACAAATTTGAATCTCCTGCACATATTGTTGATTCTACCGTCAACATTCTTGAAAATTTGCAGGTAAGAGAGTTCTTCCAGCGTGGACGCGTAACTATTTTGGAAGAATCCATTACGCTTAAAGCACTTACGAACATTATTACCAATACCAACGAGTTCTTTTTCCCAGTCAAAAACATCGCGGGAGAAATTACAGGTATTTTATCCATCAACGATGTGCGTAACATTCTGTATGAAGAAAGTTTGTTTGACCTCGTTGTTGTAGGTGATCTTGCCCGTAAAGGCGTTACCTTGCAGGAAGACGATGATCTGTACACCGCGCTCGTTAAGTTTGTAGATTCCGATCTCGGCCAGATCCCTGTTGTGCAGGAAAGTAACCCGCACGAAATTCTCGGCTTGATTAACAGAGCTGATGTTTTTAGAGCGTACAAAAACCACTTGTATACTATTCACGAAAACGAACGCTAGCCAGCAATGGCAGTCCGCACAAAGCGGCGTTGTTGTGAAAAACGATAGAATCCGAAAGCCCCAGCTTGCTGACAAACTCGCACATTGCTGCGTTACTTCGAATAAGTCAGACGCTCACATAGGTCTAACTATGCTTCGCTCCTGACTTATTCTTGCGCCTTGCACTATACAAGTTTGTCTCAACCTGTTTAAAAACAGCGCAATTAGCAATCCCAAGCCCCTGAACAACTCAGGGGCTTTTTTTTATCAAGGAAACTCTTCTTATGTGGCAAATTCCTCAATAATAAAATTCTTCAAAACCGACTTTTGTTGTGCTATTGGTCAGACCAAAGGAATTGGTCAGACCACCTAAAGGATTACATGAACAATATATCTTCCGCAAACCCCAGTGAGCAGCTGAAAATATACGAACAGGTAGTGCTGCGTATTCAAGAGATGCTGCAAGCTGGCACACTTTCCGTTGGTGATAAACTTCCGGCGGAACGCGATTTAGCCAGAACATTTCAAGTTTCGCGTAGTTCCATCCGAGAAGCTATCCGCTCTTTGCAAGAAAAGGGTATAGTTGAAAGCAGGCGCGGCAATGGTACCTTTGTTATCGATACAGGGGACATTGTGGAACCACTGGCAGAAGCGTTAACAGAACAGCGGCTTTATTTGCTGCAAATCATGGAGTTTCGTCAGGCTATTGAGCCGGTGATGGCTGGATTGGCAGCACGGAATGCAACGCCTGAGCAGCTCGAAGACATTGCTGCAATTATGAAAGAAAAAGCACCGGAGCCGCCGGAAGGGAATCCTTGGGAAAAGGACATTCGCTTTCATTGCGCTATTGCCAAGGCTTCCGGAAATCCGCTTTTTGAACAGGCATTGTTTAATGCAAGCACTGCCTTGGAAGAAACACGGGAAGCACCGTTGCAGACTCCAGAGCGTAGAGCGCAGTCTTGTTCTATGCATAAAGAAATTTTTAGCGCCATTGTTGCCGGTGATGAAGCATTGGCAACAAAATGTATGCAGAAGCATTTGGAACAAGTGCATGGAATGCTTTTTACTTAAAAATAAGACAACCGCAGGCAGCCCGAAACGACTCAGCGTAGTAATATGTTCCCTTCAATTCGTTTTTAGAACTTGAAGTTTTCTTGGCTGATACCTGCGGTGTAAAAATTAACCACAACAACCCACGTAAGGAAATGTCATGCAAGATGTTCGTAAAGAAGCCCGTGAGCTCATGAAAGGCTATTGCCGAGTCTGTAAAGAATGTGATGGACGCGCCTGTGCAGGCGAAGTTCCAGGAATGGGCGGTCTTGGCACTGCTGCATCATTTAAAGGTAACGTAGAGGCATTGGCAGACTATAAACTGCGTATGCGTACTATCCACGATTGCTCCGAGGCTGACCCTAGTACTTCTGTTCTTGGGTATGATCTTTCCATTCCTGTATTTGCAGCACCGATTGGCGGCGTATCTTTCAATATGGGCGGAAAAGTCTCTGAAGAAGACTACATCATGTCCAAACTTAAAGCGTGTGACGCAAACGGTATTGTCGGCTGTACTGGCGACGGCGTGCCGCCATTTATTTCCGAAGCTGGTTTTGACGCCATCAAGGCTGTAAATGGCAACGGGATTCCGTTTATTAAACCGTGGGAAGGCGAAGAGTTTTTCGAAAAAATCGAAAAAGCAGCTGCAACTGGCTGTACAACCTTCGGCATCGATATTGATGCTATTGGCCTGATCACCCTTGCAAAGATGGGACGCCCTGTTGCTCCACGTGGTGTTGAGCGTTTGAAGGCTCTTATTGAGCGCATTCCGGGTAAAGTTCTTCTGAAAGGTATTATGACTCCTGAAGATGCTCAGGCGGCAGTGGAAGCTGGTGCAGCAGGTATTGTTGTGTCCAACCATGGCGGCCGCGTTTTAGATCATACACCAGGTACAGCGCATGTTATTGCTGAAATTGCAGAAGCCGTTAACGGTGAGATTGCAGTACTGGTAGATGGCGGTGTTCGCACCGGTGTTGATGTTCTCAAAATGGTAGCTCTTGGCGCAGATGCTGTGATGATCGGACGTCCGTTCTCCATCGCAACCATGGGCGGCCTTGAAGATGGTGCGTCCAAGTACATCCAGCAGCTTACAGGACAAATTAAATCAGCAATGGTTCTTACTGGCTGTGAAACTATTGATGATGTGAATCTTAACATCATTACTGACGTTCTCGGACAGTAATAGCTAACAACAAAAAGATTTGGGTAGCTGATAAAACGTATATTAGAGTACGATCGGTATGTTTCATCAAACATTACGAGAGGACTGAGCTTGAAGTTTCTCCGCCCTTAATACCCTAAACGGGGTCAAGGGGGATTCCCCCTTGCGGGTGGAGGGCAGAGCCCGTCCCCGTCGGAGACTCGCCGAAGGCCTACCCGACTACCAAGCCCGACCTAATCATAAAAAAAAGCCTCTGACGAAGTATCGTCAGAGGCTTTTTCATTTTCTTTATTTCTTCTGCGAATAGACACCAAAGAAGTGTGCCTTTTCAAGAATATGTCCTTCCATGGCGCGAAGTATGGCACCTTTGCCTGATCCCGGCTTGATCCGCAGCTTTGCATCAAGCGCATAGAGCTTGAAGTAATAGCGGTGCTGACCGGATGGCGGACAAGGGCCACCGTAATATGAGTTGTTCCAACTGTTGATACCGTGCCCGATACCTCTGAATGGATCAAAAACTTTTGGGGTGTCTTCCTCAAGCCCTGTGATCTCTGGACTGATGTTGAAGATCAGCCAGTGATCCCATACGCCGGAAGGCGCATCTGGATTATCACAGATTATGGTGAGGCTTTTTGTGCCTTCAGGAAGATCTGACCATTTAAGCGGTGGCGAAATATCTTCACCGTCGCAGGTGTATTTTACCGGAATTTCTTCTGTAGCGGCGAATGCCGGACTGTAAAATTTCACACTATTCTCCAAGGCCGATTCCCGGCTCCATAATGGTTCCTGTCAAAGAGGTCTCATACCCGCCGAGCGCTTCAATTCGTGCTTTAAATGTAGGAGACTGAAGTAGCTCAAGTACTGCCTGCACCTGCGGTGTTTCTATGTAGGCTGTCGGAATAATAAGGTCATATCGTTCGCGTGCTAGCGGCACGAAATCAAGATCAAGCGCTTTTGCTGCTGCGTAGATACCGAGTCCGGTATCGGCAGCTCCAGTAAGCACGTTTACGGCAACTGCCATGTGCGTAAACTCTTCTTTATCATACCCTGTCACGGACGCAGGAGAAATATCAGCTTCTTTCAGATGATAATCAAAGAGAATGCGTGTTCCGGCTCCGCGTTGTCTGTTGAGAAAACGAATGGTTCCGCTTGCAAGGTCTTCGATGGATTGAATATTTTGCGGGTTCCCTTTAGGAACAATGAATCCCTGATGACGGATGGCGAGGTTCACGAGAGTGACATCGGTATCCGGCAGGTATTTTTTAATGAACGGGAAGTTGTAGTCGCTGGTTTCCGGATCAAATAGATGCGCGCCAGCCATGTGGCATGAACCGTTTTTGATGGCGAGGATGCCGCCCATAGAACCGACGTGGCTGGAAGCAAGACGCATTGGTGTGTCGAGTCCCATGAGTTCATCAGATAAAATATCGAGAGTGTTGTCGTGGCTGCCGATGGTAACGAGAATTTCATCGAGGCGTTTTTCTTCCACAAGCAGTTCGGTGTGAACAATGGCGTTCTGGTCGATGCCTTCAGCCTGTGCCGGAATACGACCAACACCTTGAGCGCGGGACATGGTGGTAATGCACCCTGCGCCACGGGCAAGCGGAGTTGCTACGTATTTTTCGCCGACTTTACCGATGGAAAGACGCAGGAATTCTTCAATACCAAGCTTAGATGGAACCTTGCGGGTGATCTCTGCATCCACTTTAGGACGCGAAGGAACAGGTTTGCGGCTGATCCATGAGATAAGTGGAGTTAAGAGCTCCTCGAAGCACACTACGGCGCTTACAGGGTACCCCGGGGCTCCGGCAACAAGCTTATCTTTGCAGACGCCAAGCAGGGAGGGTTTTCCCGGCATGGCGGCAACACCGTGAACAACTACTTCGCCAAGCTTGGCAATAGTTGCACGGGTGAAATCTTTGGAACCTGCGGAAGAACCGGCGCAAATGATGACGAGGTGATATGGCTCGTCGAGTTTTGCGGCAACAGTTTTTTCCAGCAGTGCAGGAACGTCCGGAACAGGCGGAACACGATCGACTATGCAATCAAGGTTTCGCGCCATTGCGCTGAGCACCTGTGAGTTGCTTTCAATTACCTGTCCAGGTTTAGGCTCTGGACGTTCTTCAAAATCGAGCACTTCATCACCGGTCGGGATAATGCATATGCGTACTTTTTCCCACACACGTACTTCCCAGATACCCGCGCTAAGCAAGGCTCCGATGTCATATGGGGAAACTTGCTGATTCTGCGGGAAGAGCAGCTCCGTAGCAACAATGTCTTCGCCGATGCGGCGCACGTGTTGCCAAGGAAAAGACGGTGTTTCAATTTCGACGGTGTCGTCATCAACAGAGATAACGTTTTCGATCATAATGACAGCATCGCGTCCTTCCGGAAGCGGGTTACCTGTGTTCACAGGAACGTAGGAGATTCCTTTTTTCAGCTGCAATGGTGCGCCTTCACGGGCTGTAAAGGTTTCCTTTGCTGTTACAGCAATACCGTCCATTGCTGCGCTATGAAACGTTGGCGAGGAATATTCAGCAAACACTGCTTCAGCCAATACGCGTCCGCCAGCCTCGTGTGTCGGCACAACTTCGCTTCTCAAAAGAACTTCTCGGTCGAGTGCAGCTTGCATTTTCGCTACGGCTTCAGTCAGCGGGATTGTCTTTAAATATACGTTTCGTTTTGATGCAGTCATATGTTCCTCGCGGTAATTTTTGTGATCGACGGGCATACTACATGTTTTAGAATGGTAATAAAAGAGCCTGAAGCTCGTTCATATTCAGACACTTTATTTTGCGTCGCGATGTGCCGTGTCCCAATGGTATATTCTATGGGGCGTGTGTCACTTTGTAGTGGAATTGTGCTACAGATAGAATGTTGATCTACTATTCTTCAGCTATAAGGAGGCCATTGTGCGTGTTCGCCCCGAAAGAGAACATGATGCTGCCGCGATTCGTAATGTGCAGTATAATGCGTTTAACGATCATCCGTATGCATACAAAGATGAATACAAAATAGTTGATGCACTCAGGAAAAGTGATGCTTTAACACTCTCTCTTGTTGCAGAAGAGTATGGCACAGGCATTATTGGGCAACTGACTGTATCCCCAGTTTTAATTAATGGTCACGATGAAGGCTGGTTTTATGTAGGGCCTGTGGGGGTGCTCCCTGAACATCAGAGAAAAGGCATCGGCACTTCACTTATACGTCAGGCTGTGCGCGCTATGTATACACAGAAGGCAAATGGATTAATTTCTCACGGTGACCCAAAATTTTTTACGAAGCTTGGTTTCCGGAATGATTCCAGGATCACCTATAAAAATGTTCAGCCGGAACACGTTGTTCTGTTGCCGTTAGGAAAAAGCGTGCCTGAAGGGGCTGTAGTTTTACACACTGCTCACTTAATGGATTATCTTTAATTTTTTGTGTATTTCTTGATAGTTCAGCTGGTTATCGTTCTGTTCTGTCGCGTTATAGTGAAGTCAGTCAAAAAAAACTTATGGATTATATAAAATTTATTAAGTTGCATACTCGTACCGCTTGGGTATTATGCAGCTTCCTCGCATAACGCGTGATCTTTACGCGTTGATGCTGTGTTTTCCGGACACGACTGTTCCGTGACTGTGTTCGGAAAACTCGGCAGCAAAAAGAACCTATAAAAAGCCTGTCTCAAAACGTATGTTTTGAGACAGGCTTTTTTGTATGCAACTATTCAGTATTATGAACATTAAACAGCATAATTGAAAGCGTGATATTGTTGAAAATATGAAATTATAGATGTTTTCTTGTGATATTTTTCATTTTGTTTACTTGGAAATAGAATTTGTCTATTCCTATACATACTACTTATTTTATCAAAAAAAATTACATGAACAATGCACTGTATAAACGCATCATCCATGTTTACTCAATTACGCCAAAGAGTGCATGGGGATATACAGTACATCCCTACTCAGGAATCCATTGGTTTTCCTGTTTCAAAAGACTAATTCTCATTTAACTATGGGGATTAGTCTTTTCGTATATCTGTTCATTATATCTTTTTTATCCAATTGCTACACCTTGTTTAGCAAGCTATGCTTAGAAAAATGTTGCAAAAAACCATTCTAAATTGGTATATACAATATAAGAGGTTTGTTTTTACTTAAAATACAGACCCTAACGTGCTCTTTGGTAGCGAATATAAAGAGCTTTGGCATTGATGATTATTCGCATAAACTCTGCTGTTACATGGGAGTAGTATATGGAAGTAAAAAAAATATTGTTGCCGGTAGATGGATCGGAATATTCTCTCAATGCCGCTGCAGAAGCTATTGATCTGGCAAAAAAATTTAGCGCAGAAATCATATTGCTTTATTGCAGCGAAACATTTCAAAACCTGAAGCAGTTCAAAGATTTTTCTGTAGAATCACTTGAATACGCGAATCAGGTGCTCACGCCTGTACGCGAATTGCTTGATAAGTCTGAGGTTGCGTATATCGAGCGTGTTATTGATAACTCGCCGAGCGAAGAGATTGCAAAAATGGCGAAAAAAGAGAAAGTGGACCTGATTATTATGGCTCCACGCGGAACAAACCCGCTTGCATCCATTCTGCTCGGTAGCGTTACAACCCGTGTGCTTAAGCAGTCTCCGTGTAATGTGCTTGTGGTACATAAAAAGCCATAGCGTTTTTTCTTTCTATACATACGAAAAGGTCGATTTTGTTTACTGGCAACACCATAATGGTGGTTTGTCAGTAAACAAAATCGACCTTTTTTTTATTATTCAATGTCGTGGATTTCAAATGTTGAACGCAAAAGAGTCCGGAGTTCAGAACAAGTAACCATCGGCTGAACCCCGGACTCTTTTGAGAAGCTCCGGCAGCATTTCGCCCATTGAATGCTACCGAAGAATTTGCAACACGCAGCGCTAAGTCGTTAACAAACGACCTTTACCAGATGATGTTTATGTCAGATTCATCCGGCAAACTGCGATAGAAGTTGATACGGGGGTACCATCATCTATCAGTCATTTTCCGGAAGCGGTTACACTGTTTAAATGCAGTGAGTACTCTACCTCCACTCATCTTGAGTAAATTAGTAGAAATTATCTGAACCAATTCTGTAAACGGTTTCAGTGAGACTGTAAAGCGATCCTTTTTATTTTGGAAGTACAAATAGTGAAAAAAATACCGCAGGATGTTTTGAAGAACATCTTCCTGCGGTATTTTTACTAACATTCTGAAAAGGCAATATTTATTCTGAAATTGCTACATAGTTTGAGGCTAATATTTGTTTCTAATTAGCTCTAATAAACCACCCAGTTTTACTGAGCGAGAATAATGCATGTAGCCGGAAGTAAGAAGAATACGCCAAGCACATAACACGCTGCATAACGCTTTTTGCGGCCTGCGTAATCTGCAAGCCATTCAGCACAGCGTGGAGGAATTTCGCGTAAAAATGGAATTCCGTAAATAAACAGTACGCCGGCAATATTGAAGAGCAAATGTACAAAGGCAATCTGAAGAGCAAACAGACTATTGCCGCCGATAACTGCGGTTGCTGCAAGCAGGGCAGTTACGCAGGTGCCGATGTTGCTTCCCAGAGTGAACGGGTACACTTGACGCATACTGAAGATGCCGGAGCCAACAAGCGGGATCATAAGGCTTGTTGTTGTAGAAGAAGATTGTACAAGGATAGTGATGAGCATTCCGGAAGTGATGCCTGCAAATGGCCCGCGGCCGATAGCAGTGTGGAGCATATTTTTAGCGCGGCCAACCATGAGTCTCTTGAGCAGTTTGCCCATCATGGTGATAGCGCAGAAAATTAATCCGATACCGAAAAGCGCAAGAAGAACGCCTTGAACTTCCGGTGAAAAACTACCAAGCATGCTTTTAAGAGCGCCAATAATCGGTTTGGTAATCGGCTTAATAAAGTTGATGCCTTTGATGCTCATTGAGCTGCCGCCCACGAACATAGAAGCAATCGCCAAGCTTGTTTTTTGTAGAAATCCGGTGAACATTTCTAACGGTAAGAATATTATTACCGCCATCAAGTTGAAAAAGTCATGCACGGTTGCTGCAGAAAAAGCACGTTTAAATTCTGTGCTGCATCGCATGTGTCCAGCGCTGACAATAGTATTGGTAATGGTTGTACCGATGTTTGCGCCCATGATCATTGGAATTGCGAGTGATACCGGAAGGCCACCGGCAACAAGGCCAACAATAATAGAGGTCACAGTACTTGAAGACTGGATAAGAGCGGTACAAACGGTACCGATGATGAGTCCGAGGAATGGGTTGGATGCGAAAGCAAATAATGATTTCGCCTGTCCTGCTGTAGCAGTTTTAAAACCTGCGCCAATCATGCCTACTGCAAGTAACATACAGTAAACAAGGGCAGCGATAGCGAGCCAGCGGCCAATGCTATTCAGGTTTATTTTGTCTGGGTCAGTCACAGAAGACGCTTCGTGCGTCGTTTCCGGAGAGTAAGTCATCTCAGGCATACATGCTCCATAACGGATATCTAGGTGATCGACCCGACCTGTTCAGACACACTTGCCTGCTCCTCGAGCCGTGCTCTAGATAGACATTTTATGTGACAGCTTTGTTACAGCTTTGCTGCATTGTGACCACAGTATGCAATTCAACATATATCCCGTTAAAATTCGGTGTCTTTTTGTCAGAATAATATCGATCAAAAATATCGTTCTTTATCCTCAATCTTTTTTACAGTATTGTGCATCAACTACACGTCACGTATCTGTACATGACACCTCTACGCATGAATTCATGCAGATTTCTTGACTTTTTTTATAGAGGCAGCACCCTTCACCACTGTGACGTAAGGAGCAGACATGCTAGATTTTAAGGTTGATACCGAAAAGTGCATTCAGTGCAATCAATGTGTAACAGATTGTCCGGCATCAATTATCCGTTTTGAAGGTGAATACCCGGCTATCGCTCCTTCCCGTGAAGATCGTTGCTTACGATGCCTGCACTGTCTTGCCATCTGTCCTACAGCAGCCATTTCTATGTTAAACGTAGAGCCGGAAGACTGTGTGCAGATTAAAGGCAACCTGCCATCCGAAAAACAGCTTGAAACGCTTATGCGCGGACGTCGTTCAGTACGTCGTTTTAAGCAAGAAAATGTTGAAAAAGCCCTCATCGACAGGCTCATTGATCTTGCCGCAAATGCCCCGACAGCTAAGAATGCCATGCCGCTACAGTTCACCGTTGTGGACGATATAAAAGTCATGCAGAAAATTTCAGACCATGCCTACGGGCATATTGCTACAGCAGTCAGAGCGCATCGAGTCCCTAAAGAGCTGGCGCACTTTAATGCCTTTGATAAAGTGCATGCAGGAGGGGGCGACATCGTCTTTAGAAAAGCACCGCACATGCTTGTTGTGTCTTCGCCGACAACTGGTTCATCACCCATGGTTGATATTGCCATAGCGCTCACGCACTTTGATCTCGCAGCAACAAACGCAGGTCTAGGTACCCTCTGGTGCGGGTTTGCACTGCAAGCGTTTATGTATTTTGTACCTGACTACAAAGAGCTTCTCGGCATTCCTGAAGATCATCAGGCCGCATATGTGCTCATGTTCGGAAAGTCTTCTGTGAGATACACACGTACGGTTGATCGCAAATTTCAAAAAATTCACCGCGTGACACTGTAGAGACACGAGGTTTCGGCGATATTTATTCTCGCCGAATAGCACAAGAGAACTTATATCGAGCGTCATTTCGCCAAATTAAGTAGCCAAAAAAGCTGCCCTTTGTTCAAAGGGCAGCTTTTTTTATTATTTAAGTCACTATAGTTAAGCCGCGTGAGAAATTTATCAACGGGCGGTTATCGTATAATAAAAAGTTTGAAGGGGGGGCTGGGGGGAAACTTGCAAGCTTTAGCCGTTCTCGAGGTACGAGGGATTACGGATAAAGACAGTGAAACAGTTTCCAGCCCAGCCGCCGGAGGCAACTCCCAGTCTTCTAAACTTCTTAGCTTCTACCCAATAAATTTAGCCCAAAGCTTGCGATTGCGTGCTCCGTCAAATTCACAGAAATAGATAGCTTGCCATGTTCCGAGTTGAACTCGACCATTTTCGACTATAAGCATTTGATCGGGCCCGAACATGCTTGCTTTTATGTGAGCATCGCTGTTGCCTTCCATGTGCTGGTAGTCACCTTTGTGTGGCACCAGATGTCGCATGTTTACTGTTATGTCACGGGCAACGTCTGGGTCTGCACCTTCGTTGACGGTTACTGCGCCGGTTGTGTGCGGGCAAAAAAGTAGCAGCGCGCCATCCTGCCAGTTGTTTTCGCTGACAAGCGTTTGTACTTTTGAGGTAATATCAATGAGTTCTTCACGGGTGGATGTGCGTATTTCAAGTAGTTCCATGATGTCCTCGTATGTTTGTAAGCGGTTGAATGTGTTGTATGATATGTAACACGATTGTGCGAGATCTTCTATGAGCGGGGAATAGTTGAGGAGTTGGGTTTTTTCCAATACAACATACAATCCTCTTGGCGGCAGATGTCGTCGATGAGGGCACTACACTGTACGATGCGTTGCTGTTAACGGATAAACATTCTGTGTAGCAGCATCAGTTAGGAATTATGCCAAGGAGTATCTATGCCTGTTGTAATGGGCACTGCCGGACATGTTGATCATGGTAAGACCACGCTTGTAAAAACCCTCACCGGAATCGATTGTGACAGACTGGAAGAAGAGAAAAAGCGCGGGATAACCATTGAATTAGGGTTTGCTTTCTTCGATTTGCCGGATGGCGGCAAGATGGGGATTGTGGACGTTCCGGGGCACGAAAAATTTGTTAAGAACATGGTTGCAGGTGCATCCGGCATCGATTTTGTGATGCTGGTTATTGCAGCGGATGAAGGCGTAATGCCGCAGACCCGTGAGCATCTGGAAATTTGTTCTCTCCTTGGTATCCCGACAGGCTTTGTTGCGCTTACCAAAACAGACATGGTTGACGAAGAATGGCTTGAGCTGGTGCAGGAAGACGTTAAAGCGTTTTTGCAGGGCTCATTCCTTGAAGATGCGCCAATTTTCCTAGTATCCTCGCAAACAGGCGACGGGCTTGATACCGTCCGTGCGCATATTGCCAAAATGGAGAAAGAGTTAGTACCGCAGCGCCGTTCTGACTTGTTCCGCATGCCAGTAGACAGATCGTTTACTATGCGTGGTCATGGCACCGTTGTGACGGGAACCATGGTTTCCGGCTCTCTCAATATCGGCGACGAAGTACGTTTTTACCCACATGATTTTATGGGTAAGGTTCGCGGGCTTCAAAGTCATGGCAGCGCTGTTGAAAAGGCTCCGGCAGGCAAGCGTACCGCAATCAATATAGCTGGGATAGAAGTGTCAGACGTTCATAGGGGCGATGTGCTTGCACGGCCTGATACGTTGTTCCCTTCCGACACGTGGCATATTGAGCTGACATGCCTCTCGTCGTCGCCATCACCGCTTAAAAATCGTACAGAAATACATTTCCACCACGGTGCTCGCGACGTTTTAGCGCGTCTTTATTTTCCTGATCGGGACAAACTTATGCCGGGTGAAACCGCCATTTGTGAAGTTCGTTTCCCAGAGCCAATGGTGGGCGTAGCAAACGACCGTTGTGTTGTTCGTTCTTTCTCGCCGTTGCGTACCGTGGGTGGTGGCAAATTACTGCATCCAGAAGCTGAACGCCTTCGCAAAAAGAATCCGCATTACGAAGTTATATGGAACAGCCTGCAAGAGCTTCCAAAGGCTGAGCCGGACGACAGAGTCCGTCTGCACCTAGCAATGGCAGCAGAAAAAGGCTTGTCCTTCACTCGTCTTTGCATTTTTACAGATATCGAAACCAAGAAGCTTGAAAAAATTCTTAACCTCTTGGGTGGAAAGCAAGAAGCGCTTTGTTTCGACAAAGAAGAGCGCCAGTACATAGCAGGAAAAATTCTTACTGAACTTTCAGAAAGCTGTGTTGAATTTATGGCTGCGTTTCATAAAAACGAACCGATGAAAGCTGGTCTTTCCCGCGGTATGCTTGCATCCGGTTGGGGTAAGCAGCTTTCACCTAAGCTTGTACACTTTCTTGTTGAACGACTTATTAAAGCCAAATCCATCATTGTAGACGGTGATGTTCTGCGTTTACCAGCGCACAAAGTATCCATGGCAGCGGATCAGGAAGGCTTACGTAAAACCATCCTTGAAGCATACGAAAAGGGCGGAATTACTCCCCCGAACCTCAAAGAGGTTCTCGAGCCGCTCGGTGTGGAAGTAAAAGAAGCCGTCCCAGTACTCAAGCTTATGGAAGAAAAAGGCGAGATGGTGAAAGTGAAAGACACTCTCTACTATCACGCGCCAGCGCTGGAAAAAGTAAAAGAAATGGTATGCGAATATCTTTCCAACCATGACGACATGGGGCCCGGACAGCTGCGCGAAATCGCAGGGCTTTCACGCAAGTACGCAATCCCGTTGCTTGAATATTTTGACCGCGTGCGGTTAACCATGCGTATCGGTGACAAGCGCCAGCTTCGCGGTACTGGTAAAGTGTAGTTAGGTTATTTGGGTGTAGTGGGCTTTGCCTCTGGCGGGTCTTCGACGAGCCTCCGGCGGCTGGGCTGAAACTTTTTGGAAAAAGTTTCCCCCAGACCCCCTTCCAAAACTTTTATTATGCGAGGTGAGCACGTTTTTTACGCAACCTCGCGGCTTATACTCCACTACCTTTCAAAAAATAAAAAAGGGCTGTCCTTCATATGAAGGACAGCCCTTTTTGCTATTCAAGTCAGTCGAATTAAGCCGCGTGAGAAATCTATCAACGGGCGTTCATCGCATAATAAAAGTTTCTGGAGATTCTTAAGAACCTCTTGCAAGAGGTTCTTAAGCCGCCGGAGGCTCGTCGAAGACCCGCCAGAGGCCCCAAAAAGTTATTACAGCTTATTGAAACTTATTTTCCTAACGGATCGACATCCGATTCAGTCGCAAAGAAAAGCTCTTTGTCGTAAGGGCCGAAAGACTTGGTGTCTCCGAGGAGCGTGAAGAATTCTATGCGTGAATAGCGGCGGAGCCGTTCTTCGGTCACGCCGTGAGCTTTGTAGTACTCCTCGCGATGCTGAGGATCGCGAGATTCTGTGAGATCGTACACTGCGTCATTGGTTTCACCCCATGCGTGCAGTACCCATTTGGTGCCGTCGTAAAGCCAACCGTGCACGATTGTACAATCTTCACATTCGCTTCCAACTTCAATTACAGCTTCAAAACTTTGTTCTTTATGTTCCATGACATGTTCCTTTTTCTATCAGATGACGTTGAAAGACTTAGCAGTTGCGCTCTGCCATGAATACGGAACCAAGAGCGTTGCCGACGGCGAAATGGTCGGGGAAAGCTATGGTTGTATTCAGTCGTTTTGCAACGTTTGTGAGCAAATATGGTGCGGCTGCACCTATTCCGATCATTGGTACGTTGAGTGACACAGAAATTTGTAGCAGCTTGTTTTCTTCTCTGTTTGCGAGATAACCGGCGAGATTGCCGCCTATTTCACGTTTGGAAAGGTGCCGCAGTACTGTTTCTTCGATGATGCGTTCTGCTTGTGTGATTACGCGTTGTGCGAATTCTTTTGCAGTACAGCCTTCAATGTCTGCTAATACTTGAGCGGCGTTGAGAGCAGTGGCGGAGTCACCGATGTCGAGCTTTTCAAGAACATGCAGTGCGTCTGTCGGAGTAAAGCCTACTTCTATGATGTGTTGTTTGTGAAGCAGTTTGGTCAGCTCTTGTTCGAAGGTTATTTCGGCAATGCTTAGGTGTTTTAACAGCACTTGAGGCGTCATAGAGCCATGTTCTGTAAGACATGTGAGTAGTGCAGACTTTTTGATGATTTCTGGCGTGAGATCCGGTGCCATTGTGATGCAACGTGAAATCTTGCCTTGGCCTATCCATGATTCCGGAGCGGGGATTTCCCGCGCCATACAGATTGGCGTTACCCGCGCAGGGCCTACCTGCATTGGTTTACCTTGTGTCAGCTGCACGAGGCTGTCACCACCGATTCCAACAGTAAACATCTCCACAGCTTCTACGTGGGTTTCCCATTTGCCAATAGACATGCCCGCGGTATCTACCACTGGCTTACCATCTTTAATGAGCGTTATGTCTGTTGTAGTGCCGCCTACGTCGAGGATGAGGGCATCGGTTGTGTTGGTAGTTTTTGCACCGAATAATGCTGTAGCTGCGGGGCCGCTGGCAATTGTTGATGCAGCGTGCATAAGTGCTTCTTGCATATGCATCGCTGTTGCGTCACCGCGCACTACGAGTACTTCGCCTGTAATGCCGCAGGCGGAAAGTGCGTTACGTATGCCGGAAAGAAATTTTTGCATAACTGGTAGAAGCTGCGCATTAAGACATGCGGTGGATGCACGCTCCTTCATGCCAGCACGGGAGCTTGCCTCGTGCGAACAAAATACAGGGGCATCACTCACCAGCTTAACGGCTTTTGCTGCAACAAGCTCGTGTACAGGATTCATAAACGCCATAGAACTGCATACTGCCCATGCTTCTACGTCGTTTTTCAATTCATTTACCCCGTCGACAATGTATTGAATGCCTAGGGGCTTCACTTCTTCCCCTTTAATGGTGTGACCACCGGGGACAAAGCGAGCGGCAACAGCTGGAACTTCTAGCCGCTGGTTAAAGCCAATGACGAAAAGTGCTACGTCTGCGCCTTTGTTTTCCACTAATGCGTTAGTTGCTAACGTGGTGGAAACGCATGTTCTGATAATGTCAGCCGGATTAATGTGAGATGCTGCCAACACCTTCTCAACAACCGCCTGAATGCCTTTCTGGATGTCATAGTGCGTTGTGGGGCTTTTGGCTGTTGTAATAACACTCCCCGAATCCAACGCCACAATAACTGCATCTGTATATGTTCCACCGGTATCAATACCAATACAGTACCGTTTGTTACTTCCCATTGCGCGTACTCCCATACATGAATGAGCGCCCAGACTACCGTTTGAACAGGTGGTTTGGCAACTGAGTGCGAAACATACGCAATATAATGCAATTATAACTGTATCTAATTAAAAAATGTGCAATTTATAATGCTATTATAAGTCATTCTAATACGAAATCTTTGTTCAAGACTGTATTTATACGTAGCTACATTAAAACAAACTTTACTTCTTCGTTAATCAACCTTCATTGCATTTCAAGCGATTCTTGTCGAAGTAATATGGAATGGAACAGACGGTATATGACGATTCAGTGCGCAGCGTATGAATTACTGGTAATGGTAATGACTATACAAAACTCGCATTAAAGAAACTATCTCAGCTGCGAACGCAAGTAACACTCTCTCTAAGATTACAACAGTTTTTTTAAGTAATAGAATAGTGCCTTTTTTATCTTAAGAACACTATTCCAACATAATATAATGGAAATGTTATATTTTACTACGTAGCCTCAGCTAAGAATTTAAGAAGCTAGTATTAATGTCTGAACAGTGCCGATGTTCGTTTAAGGATGCTTAATACGTGTGGGATAGGTTGCAATGAATTATGTGGCGTAACGGAAGGAGGACGTAATGGAAGAATATCTGAAGCAGGCTTTAGATATTGTAAAAGCACAGGCGAGTGTTCGCACCATGACCGAAGATGAACTCGGCTCAATGATGCATAAATTAGCATTCGGTATTAAACAGATTGCTGAAGGCGCTCAAGAAGAAGTGGTGCAAGAGCCGATAATGGAGCCTGGGAAAGCCATTAAAGAAAAATCAATTACCTGCCTTGAATGCGGTAAGGCATTTAAAATTCTTACCCGCAAACATTTACTCTCGCATGAACTGTCTATGCACGAATACCGCGAAAAATATGGCTACAAAAAAGGCATTCCGCTTGTTTGTAAGTCACTGCAGCGTGAGCGTAGAAAAAAAATGAAAGACATGCGCCTGTGGGAAAAACGTAAGAAGAAAGTCGAGTAGACAACTTTTTGCCCCACTATGTAGGTTGTGTAAATCTACAACAAGGCCGTGCTATAAATCTGGCAAGAAAAAACCCGCATTGGATTGACTCCAAAGCGGGTTTTTAGTGTTTGTTTGTAACTTAGCGAATTTCGCGGGTCGTACTGAATACAACCTTCGGGTAACGTTCCTGAGCAGACTCGAGCTTCCAAGGGTTTGGAGCCAGATACGCAAGGCATCCCTCAGCATCAATAGCGAGGTCGCTGCGGTAGTAGTCTTTAAATTCTGCCAGAACTTTTTCATCATCGCTGCTAATCCAGCGGGCAGTTGTAATCATACACGGTTCGTAGAGTGCGTTTACGCTGTACTCTTCTTTCAAACGGTGAACGATTACGTCAAACTGGAGAATACCAACGGCGCCAAGAATGTAATCACTGTTGGAAATAGGGCGGAACAGCTGTACTGCCCCTTCTTCTGCCAGCTGCTCAAGACCTTTCTGCAACTGCTTGCGCTTCATAGGATCTCTAAGCTGTACACGGCGGAAATGTTCCGGTGAAAAGTTCGGAATACCCACAAATTTCAGCTCTTCTTTGGTGGTAAAAGTATCACCAATTTTGATAGTGCCGTGGTTGTGGATACCGATAATGTCGCCTGCGTAGGCTTCATCAATACCGGTTCTGTCCTGCGCCATAAAGATGGTCGCGTTGGCAATGGTAAAATCTTTGCCCACACGGTGATGTTTTACTTTCATGCCACGGGTAAATTTACCGGAACAGATACGCATAAATGCGATGCGGTCACGGTGGTTTTTATCCATGTTTGCCTGAATTTTGAAAACAACACCTGAAAAATCTTCTTCAAACGGTGATACTTCGCGTGTTGTGGAAGGGCGGCTTTTCGGAGCAGGAGCCAATTCAACAAAAGCATCCAGCATTTCCTGCACACCAAAGTTGTTGATCGCGGAACCGAAGAATACAGGAGTCTGCTCACCTTTAAGGTAGCGCTCTTTATCAAACGGGTTACCAGCGCCTTCAAGCAGTTCCAGTTCGTCACGAAGCTGGTCTGCAAAATCACCAAGGTATTCTTCAAGGCGAGGATCGTTCACATCGTTGAAAACGAGACCTTCCTGAGCTTTACCTTCATGCACTGAACTGAACAAGTGTAACTCGTTCTTGTAGATGTTCCATGTGCCTTTAAAGTCCAAACCCATGCCGATAGGCCATGTGAGTGGAACGCACTCGATTTTCAAGCGCTCTTCAATATCAGCCATAACATCCAGAGGATCGAGACCCTCACGGTCAAGTTTGTTAACAAAGGTAACAATAGGAGTGTTACGCAGGCGACAAACGTCCATGAGTTTCAAAGTCTGTGTTTCTACACCTTTTGCGGAGTCGATAACCAGCAAGCCGGAGTCAACCGCAGTGAGTACACGGTAGGTATCTTCAGAGAAGTCCTGGTGACCCGGTGTGTCGAGCAGGTTGATTTCATGCCCTTTGTATTCAAACTTCATAACAGAGGAAGTAACAGAAATACCACGTTCCTGTTCCATGGCCATCCAGTCAGAGGTCGCGTGGCGTGCCGCTTTACGGGATTTTACTGAACCCGCCATCTGAATTGCACCACCGTACAACAATAATTTTTCTGTAAGGGTGGTTTTACCGGCATCCGGGTGACTGATGATGCCGAATGTACGGCGCTTATTAACTTCGCGTTCTAAAGCTTTACTCATGGTTATTCCTCTGTATCCGTTTTGCTAACAAAAACGGTGCGATCTCGCAAAAAACAGCGCGTTTTACCGCGCTGCTGTATGTGCTGATATTGTAAGTGTAAAATTTTCATCTTACACTGTTGATGACTGCGTATTCCACAAAGAACCCGCTTTGGTCAAGAAAGAAGAGGTACGGGTGCCTCCACTTCTTCTTTATATAATGTATTGGGCGTTCGGTATGCGTACCATTTTGGCAAATTACACCACATACATTTTCACCCTGCCTATCTTCTGCTAAACTGCGCATACATCTTTTATGAGGCAGGAGAGACCTATGCAGATAGAACGAATGAATCTTGTGCGAAAAATTTCTAAATTGCCAGCCGCACAAAGTGTTATCTATTGGATGCGCTGCGAACATAGAGCACAAGATAATTGGGGATTACTCTACGCGCTACAGGAAGCGGAGAGCCAACATCTGCCATTGCTTGTTCTTTTTTGCCTGTCCGGTTCCACCCCGAATGGCTCATACAGGCAAAAGCAGTTTCTTTATGACGGAATTCAGGAAACCAAAAAATCTCTCGAACAGTTAGGTATTCCCTTCATAAATTCAAATGCACAGCACCCCGAAGAATTTGCAGAGCTCATTACGACTTTTGCCCCCTACATGGTCGTAACAGACCAATCCTCGTTAAAGCCTCAGCAGTTATGGCTTCATGCTATACAAAATCATACAGAATGCGCCATTGCCGAAGTCGATGGGCGCAACATAGTCCCTCTTCGTCATGTGTCAGACAAGCAGGAATACGCGGCTCGCACGATTCGTCCAAAAATTCACCGCTTACTCGAGCAGTTCCTCACGCCGTTTCCAAGGCTCACAGCTCCCAAAGTCGTCTGGCAAGGTGACACGCATTCAGAAGCGTTCAAGCCGCCACAAGCAGGGCAGGACAATTCTGTTGCCGTTCCCCATTTCAAGTCAGGTGAAAAAGCGGCTCAAGATGTTCTTCAGCATTTTGTGAACAAAAAAATCCACAAGTATCTTCTCAGAAATGATCCGACAAAAGATGCCCTTTCAAATCTTTCACCATACCTGCACTACGGAATGCTTTCAGCCCAGCGTGCCGTATTGGAAACACTGGAACACCCGCAAGTCCCCGTCGAAGCAAAAGAGGTGTTTCTGGAAGAGTTAGTCGTACGCCGTGAGCTTGCAGACAATTTTTGTTTCTACAACCCGCTTTATGATTCCACAAAATCTTTCCCTCAGTGGGCACAAAATACTCTTGAAAAGCATCGTTCCGATCCGCGCGACTACATCTATTCACTCAAAGAGTTGGAACAGGCAGAAACCCACGATCCACTTTGGAATGCTGCGCAGCAGGAACTCGTGTATCAAGGAAAAATGCACGGTTACATGCGCATGTATTGGGCAAAAAAAATATTGGAATGGACAACTTCGCCCGAGGAAGCAATGCATCACGCCATTTACCTCAATGATACCTATTCACTCGATGGCGTCGATTCCAACGGATACACCGGCATCGCATGGTCCATCGGTGGAGTGCACGACAGAGCATGGCGCGAACGCCCAGTGTTCGGCACAATTCGATACATGAACTACAACGGTGCCAAGCGAAAATTTAATGTCGATGAGTATATTGAAAAGGTCAGGCTGGCTGTTGAACAGGTTGGTAAGCCGTAAGTTGCTTGTTTAGCCTCCGGCGGGTCTACGACGTTTTTGGGGTAAGGCTTTTGTCTCCGACGGCTGGGTGAAACCCTGTTACACTGTCGCTATCTGTAATCTCTCATTCTTCGAGAACAGCTACCGCTTTGAAAAAGGGTTCTCCCCCAGACCCCCTTCCTAAAACTTTTATTATGCGAAGTACGTCCGTTAATAGACTTCTCACGCGGCTTAGCTGTACTGACTTGAATAATAAAAAGGCTGTCCCTCATACGAAGGACAGCCTTTTCTCATTTCACGAAAGGTAATGGAGCATAAGCCGCGAGGTTACGTAAAAAACGTGCTGAACTCGCAGATAAAAGTTTTTGGAGAGTCCAGAGAACCTTGTTTCAACAAGGTTCTTTGGCCGCCGGAGGCAAGCACCGCAGGTTCGCCGAAGGCACCCCGCTGCTAAGCCTAATCCCGGTCTGCTGCAAAAACTAAAGCTTCAATGAGCCTCTGAATTCTTCCAGATCGGTGATGTTCAGTTTCGCCATCAGCTGTTCGAGCTGATCCACGAGACGGAACGAGAAATCTGGACGCAGGAAGTTTGCGGTACCGACTTGTACGGCATGCGCGCCTACGAGGATGAATTCGAGGACATCTTCTGCTGATGCAATGCCGCCCATACCGATTACGGGAATGGAAACAGCTTTACATACCTGATGCGTGCAGCGCAGCGCTACTGGTTTGATTGCAGGCCCTGAAAGACCGCCGATTACGTTTGCGATAAGCGGCTTACGGGTGCGAATATCCACGCCCATTCCGGAGAGTGTGTTGATGCAGGAAATAATGTCTGCACCGGCACCTTCTACGGCTTTAGCGATGGTGGTGATGTCGGTAACATTCGGGCTCAGTTTGATAATAACTGGCTTGTCACCGGCAGCTTTTTTAACAGATTCTGTTACGCGTGCTGCCAGCTTCGAATCTTGTCCGAAAAGAATGCCGCCTTCCTGTACGTTAGGGCAGGAAATGTTCACTTCGATTGCTGCGATGCCTTCTTCTGCTGCGAGCACTGCGGTGAGTTCACCGAACTCGGCAGGGTCACATGCGTAGATGTTAGCAATAACAGGCAGCTCAGCGGTTGGAAGCTTCGGCAATTTTTCAGTGATGAAATTTTCTACACCGGAGTTTTGCAGACCAACGGCATTGAGCATACCGCATGGAGTTTCTGCAATACGTGGCATCGGGTTACCCGCACGCGGTTCAAGGGAAAGCCCTTTTACCACAATACCACCGAGTGTTTTAAGATCGCCGTACGGGGCAAACTCTACACCGTATCCGAAAGTACCGGAGGCGGTGAGAATTGGGTTCTTAAACTGTAAACCGGTAGAGCCTGGAAGCGTTACGTTCATAGTCATTGTAGCCTCCTACTCTTCGTCGAGGATAATTTGATCTGCCCAGAATACAGGCCCGTGCTCACATGCTTGTGCGCGACCGGCTGCAACACCTTTGGCAGTCATTTTATCTGTTGTTTTAGTTACACAACCCAAACATGCGCCAACGCCGCATGCCATACGGTTTTCGAGAGAAAGCTGACAACGTGCGTTATGCTTTGCTGCAAATGCCTGCACCGCACGTAAGAACGGGGTAGGGCCGCAAGCAAGCACAAGGCCGTCAGTTTCTGCGTATTCTTTGATGCTTGTTTCAACCAAATCAAGAAAATGTGCTAAATCATCAGGGCCGCGTTCAAGGTGGCTTGCTGCTGTAATGCGTTCATTGATTGATTCAAACGGGTAGCAGTTCAAAGGCATTCTGTGCCCGAACTCCATATGCAGGTTCCACGGTTGTGGATGCTTCTGTGCGTAGGCAACAAGCGGCGCAATGCCGATACCACCTGCGAGCAGCAGTGTAGGGGTTTTATCCTCTACAACGAATGGAGTACCTAACGGTCCCCATACCACAACTTTGTCACCGGCTTTCAGATCTGCAAGACGGCGTGTTCCGCGTCCTACAACCTGAAAGAAAATTACGAGATCGCGTTTACTTACGCGACAAATTGAAAAGGGACGCGCCCACATCATATCAAGCGCCCACCCTTCCGGGCGAAGCATCACAAATTGGCCTGGCTTCCAATCTGCCCATTCCGGGCGCTCAATGCGTAGGGCGAAAAAGAGACTTTCGCCGGATACTGTTCCAAAGGGAACATTATCTAGAACTGTAAGTGTAGTGCATTGTTCCTGATGCATAATTCCTGTAACCTCATTGCAATTTCTTAAGGCATGTTAGACCTGCCCAAAGCGTGCAAATCCTGATAGTAAAGTATTACCCGAACGTCGAGCCGTTTACGTGTACGTTCTTTCTCCTCTAGTCGCAATCAATACTTTGGGGCAAAATCGAGTTTACAGTTTCCATTTTTTTTAACGGAACGCCCCATCGGCATGAACCTATCACAGAAATAATATCTACTGTAACTTTTTCATACATTCATTAAGCATACAAGCACAGTAGAAATGAAATTCCCTGCACACACTGCTGCTTTGACACCGATCCAAACGTCTTTTGGGTTGTGTAATGTTAAAAAAGAGTTTCCTCAGGTAGTGTATTAGAGTTGCCAACGGGGAGTTCAATGGTTATGTGCTACAACGCAGACAACGACGAAAATTTTTTCCGCCAGCAAAATTTTTTCAACTAATTGCACGGCAATTGGTTGAACCACCTAGGTGCGGCGGACCATAAGAGATATATATATGCAAAATAAACCTGAAATTTTGGCACCTGCCGGTGATAAAAACGCGTTTCTCGCAGCAATAGCTGCGGGTGCTGACGCGGTATACCTTGGCTTGAAACATTTTTCTGCCCGTATGGCGGCGGATAACTTCTCCTCTACCGAGCTTTCTAAGATGGTAGAGCTTGCCCACAAAGAAGACCGTAAGGTCTACGTGGCAATGAACACACTTGTTAAGCCGGGTGATCCTGATTCCGCTGCACGCCTCATTGGCAGACTTCAGCGTGATGTACAGCCGGACGCACTTATCATGCAGGATTTAGGCATGGTTGAAGTGGCAAAACAGGTTGGTTTTAAGGGCGAATTGCACCTTTCTACATTGGCGAACGTTACCCACCCTGCTGCATTTAAAGTTGCACAGGAAATGGGCGTAGACCGCATCATTCTTCCACGTGAACTGGATATTGATGAAGTACGTCAGTGCAGCGATGCATGTCCTGAAGACATGTCTCTTGAAATGTTCGTACACGGTGCGCTTTGCTACTGTGTATCCGGACGTTGCTACTGGTCCAGCTACATGGGCGGTAAATCCGGTCTTCGCGGTCGCTGTGTTCAGCCTTGTCGCCGCGTGTACCAGCAGAAAGCTCGAAAAGGGCGTTTCTTCTCTTGTCAGGATTTGTCTTTGGACGTTCTGGCAAAAACACTTCTTCCTATTGAAAATCTCAAGTCATGGAAGATTGAAGGCCGTAAAAAGGGCCCTCACTATGTGTACTACGTAACTACAGCGTACAAACTGCTTCGTGATAATCCAGATGATCCGAAAGCGCGTAAACAGGCAGAGCAGATTTTGGAACAGGCGCTTGGTCGTCCTTCCACTCACAGCACTTTCCTGCCGCAGAAACGTCGTTCTCCTGTTGATCCGGGTGAACAGACAAGTTCTGGTCGCCTTGTCGGTAAGATTACCGTTGAGCCGCCTGCAAAAGCTAAAAAAGGCGAACGTACGTACCCTAAATATTTCTTCAAGCCTCGTTTCGAGCTGCTGAAAGCTGACTACCTGCGTATCGGGTATGAAGATGAGCAGTGGCACTTTACCGACCGTGTTCCGCATCCGATACCGAAAAACGGTACTTTTGTATTGCGTGCACCAGCTGGTAAACGCCCGAAAAGCGGCACTCCTGTATTTTTGATTGATCGCCGTGAACAGGAAATGATCAATCTCTTGAAAGAATGGGATGGCAAGTTGTCCCGTTGTAAAGGCAAAAAGAGTGAAGCTATCGATGCACCTCTTACCTATCCTGCAGCAAGCAAACGCCCACGTGCAGTGACCATTCTCATGCGTGATCATCTTCCGCACGGAAAAGCAGGTAAAGCAGGTAAATTTACAGATACAGCGAACGGCATCTGGCTTGGTGAACGTGCGCTGAAAACTGTTGGACGTACTCTCTTCGGTCGTATGTCCTGGTGGTTGCCACCAGTGATCTGGCCAAACGAAGAAAACAAATGGCGCTCCATGATCAAAATGGCGCTGCGTCAGGGTGCTCGTCACTTTGTACTCGGCTCACCGTGGCAGGCTGCTTTCTTTGAAGGCGCACGCAACATCGATCTTATTGCAGGTCCATTCTGTAACCCGTCCAACCCTGCTGCCATTGCAGCATTGAAAAAGATGGGCTTTAAAGGCGCTATCATTTCTCCAGAGCTTGCTCAGGAAGATATTATGGAACTGCCTAAACAGAGCTGTCTGCCGCTTGGCGTGGTTCTTTACGGTTACTGGCCTATGGGCATCTCCCGATTCCCTCTTGAAGGCGTAAAACCGAACGAGCCTTTCTATTCTCCAAAAGGCGAATGCTTCTGGCTGCGCCGCTACGGTCAGAACTCCTGGATTTACCCGGGCTGGCCTATGGATATCGAAAAGAACAAGCAGCTGCTTCTTCAGGCTGGTTACACCATGTTTGTAAAACTCATGGAAAAACCACCGTCTGTTGTTCCTGAAGCAAAACGTACTTCCCCGTTCAACTGGGATCTGAATCTGTTATAAGATTTGTAGCGTGATGCAGTAAATAGAATAAAAAAAGGCTGTCCTTCATATGAAGGACAGCCTTTTTATTTTGGTCAGAGATACTTTGGTCAGCTAATAGCAGCCCCAAAGCTACTGTTACTGATCAGCTTCTTTTTCGAGTGTATTCTCGAGCTGACGATCTGTGTCAGTATCAAGAGGCTGGTCTAAAGCAGAAGTGTCATCTTTGCGTTCTGCGGCAACATCTTCTTTGATATCGCTAGCAATATCAGCTTGCAGGCCATGACCTGTTTCGTTGATGATGTCGCTTGTTGTAAGCCCCGGAACTTTACGGCCGGTTGCGTTGTACAAGGATGCTACAGAGATCATGTAGTCACCGCGAGCGGTAATCAGAGAAGCTTCTGCAGAAGATAAGTCAGACTGTGCATCAAGTACATCAGTGTTGGTACCAACCTGTGCCTGATAGCGTGCTACAGCCATACGGTATGCTTCTTCTGCTGCGGCAACGGTTTTTTCTGCTACTTTAATACGCTTTGCAGCGGTGATAATGTTCAAGTAGCGAGATTTAACTTCAAACGCAGCTTCCTGCCATGTGTTTGCTTCAGTAGCTTTAACAGAAAGTACGTTCTGCTTTGCGCTGGTTGTTGCAAAATAGGTGGTACCCCAGGAGAAGAGGCTCCATTCAAGTGTTGCACCAACTGAAGTGTTTTCGAGAGGAGCCGTATTGTTGCTGTTATCGAATCCGCTAACATCAAAGCCGTCACCATTTTTCACATATTCAACAGAAGCGGAAATTTGTGGGTAAAAGTCGCTTGCTGCGAGAGTTACTTGTTCCTGAGAAATCTCAGTTGCCTTACGGGCAATAAGAATGTCAGGGCGGTAATGAGCAGCGGTATCAAGGCTAACTTCAAGTGGCTGTTCGAACGGGAAATATGCAAGTTCGCCTTCGTATTGAATATGTGCATTAACAGGCAGGTTAAGAAGCGTGTTCAGACGGGCTTCCTGAATAACAACCGTATTCTGTGCAGAAATGAGGGTGTCTTCAGCTTCAGAAAGCTGTGCTTCAGCACGCAGAACATCGATACGCGGTTTGAGGCCAACATCGTAAAATGCCTGTGCAACTTTTAGCTGAGAAGCAAGACGTTCAACGGAGTCTTTAGCAGACTCAACATTTTCACGTGCTGCCAGCAGGTTAATAAAGTTCTGTTGAACAAGAAAAATAAGGTTTAATTCTGACAGTCCAAGTGCAAGCTCCTGACTTTGTGCAGTAAGGGCAGCACTGTTGTAGGTAGCAAGAATATTAAAACCAGTAAAAATTGGCTGCGAAACTGTCAGAGACCATTGGTATACGTTGTGGTTGTTGAATACACTTTTCTCCGAGTAGTTGGCTGTGTATTCAGTGCTCAAAGCTGGTCCAAAAGCACCGCGGGCGGATTTTCTGGTTTCTTCAGCGCTAGTTGCGCCTCTACGGGCAGCTTCAATGGATGGGTTATCAGCGAGGGCTTTCAGCACAGCCTTTTTTAGAGTAAAAGTTCCTGAGAACAGGATGTCAGCAGTGTCTTCTGGCTTAATTGCGTTTGAGGCCTGTTTGATTTCAGCAGCCACAGCAGAACGTTCAGCCGGGGATGCTTCGCGGTCAATCTTAACATCCTGCGGAACGTCTTCCTGTGAGGTCATCTCTTCTGCATAAACAGGCGCTGCTATAATGATACTCAGCATTATGAGTAAAAGCAGCTGTTGCCAACGGGGGCATCTCATGGTCGGGTCTCCTTGCGTTTGTCTCAAAGACTCGCAGCTAGCACCATAAAAGAATATTCGACGAAGAATAAACACTTTTAAGGGCTGTTTCAAGGGTAAGGGGATAAAAACACTGATCTATACGTAATATAACGTTGTGTTTCAGGTATGCTTCCGTGTGTGAGGAGAAGCACTGAATGATCAGGATAATTCCTAAGTAGTTATAGGATTCAAACACTGTTTGAAAAGCTAGTTTCTACTCAAAATCACGTACTACCGCAAGGCACTTTCGGTTACAAGCGAAAAACAGGGTGCTTTTTTGCCTGATGCTATGTGAACCTGCATAAAAAAAGTCATTAATTATAATTTAATTCAAAAAATATTAGATGGATATGGAAGAACTTTAAACCGCAACATATTTAGGGTACAACGCATCAGGTTAAAAATAAAATTATCCGTAACATCAACCGGAGAAATATATGGGCGATACCAACATCTTCATGCTCATCGGGCAAGCGACAATTGTTGTAAAAATTGTACTTGGAATGCTTGCACTTATGTCCATCATTAGTTGGACAATTATGTTTAACAAGTGGCTCACACTTGCTTCTGCTAAGAAACGTGCCTCAAAAGGCATTAATGCTTTTCAAGATGCTAAATCGCTACGCGAAGCTGTTCAGGCCGTAGGCACTGATGCTTCTTCCCCCCTCTTTTTCGTAGCACAGCAAGGCGTGGATGAATACACACGTCTTCGCGATAACGTAAATTCTTCAACCGTCATTGCAGACAACGTTCAGCGTTCTTTGGAACAGGGCGTGTCTATGCAGTCTGCATCTCTTTCCGGCGCATTGCCGTTTCTTGCGACATGTGCGAACTCTGCACCGTTTATCGGTCTGTTTGGTACTGTATGGGGTATTATGCACGCCTTCCAGACCATCGGTCAGATGAAATCAGCAGCATTGGCAGCTGTAGCACCGGGTATTTCCGAAGCACTGGTAGCAACAGCTATCGGCCTTGCTGTGGCAATTCCTGCTGGCATCGGCTACAACATGTTCCTTGGCAAACTGCAGGACATTGAAGTGCAGCTTAATTCTTTTTCCGGTGTATTTTTGAACCGTGTGCAGCGTGAATTACACACACAGCGTCCAAAACGTACTACCGGCGAAGGGTAGCACGCATGGCTATATCTATCGGAAATAAAAAAGGCTTTGTGTCTGAAATCAACGTGACGCCTTTTGTAGACGTTATGCTGGTTTTGCTCATCATTTTTATGGTGACAGCACCACTTATGACACAGGGGCTGGACGTAGAACTGCCACAAACAGAAACTGTTTCCGCTTTGCCATCAGATAAAGATCATTTAATACTTACCATCGATAAGAACGGTAAGATGACGCTTGATGACTACGCTGTAACAGAAAAGGATCTTCCGGGGCATCTGGAACGTCTTGTAAAAAAACAAAATAAACAGCTATTCTTGCGTGCTGATACAAATGTAGCATATGGAAAAGTTGTTAATGCGATGGGCATTATTAAAGGTGCAGGCATCGATAATTTAGGAGTTCTCGCTGAAACTCCAGAAACCCCGCCCGCAAAAAAATAGGTGTTTGTAACATGCGCTCTTTGAGTATGTTGTTCTCCCTATGTCTTCATTTAGGGCTTATTGTCACAATCCTTTATTGGCCTGTTTCTACTATTAAGGTTCGACTGGATGTGCCTGTGTACAAGGTTAAACTTGTGCAACTGGCCAAAAAATCCAAGACCTCTCTACCTAAGCATTCAAAGCCTGTAGTTAAGGAAACAAAGCCTAAAAAGGAAACTCCTGTTAAAGAAGCTCCTAAAAAAGAAGTTCCAAAGAAGGAAGCCCCGAAAAAGGAAGTTCCTAAAAAAGAGGCTCCTAAGCAGGAAGTGACAAAGCAGAAGGCACCGGTAAAGGCCAAGCCTAAAGCAAAACCTGTTAGCGACAAAAAGAAAGATCAGCCCAAAAAAGCGGTGACTAAAAAGAAGAAGCCGCAAAAGAAAAAAGCTGTAAAAAAAGTTAACACAAAGAAAAAACCGCAAAAGAAAAAGGTGAAGAAGAAAACTCCACCGAAACCAACCCCCGAGGATCTTTTGCGGAAAGCGTTGGCATCAACTAAGGCTACTGTGAAAAAAAACGACCAGAATAAAGTTCGAAATGTCGAAAATGAGCTGGCGGCTTTACAAAAGGCAGTAGAGAAAGAAGATGCTAAAAATGCAGAACAAGGTATTGAAGGTACACCACAAGATGGTGTTATCGGCAGCATTGAAGACCTATATGCGTTAACAGTTATGGACGCCATTAGACCAAATTGGCGCTATCCAAAGCTTGCCACGCGCACCATTCTTGTTGCACAGGTACGAATAATGATTTCGAACGTAGGGGAAATCTTAGACGCCAAGCTCATAAATTCGTCTGGCCGTCCTGATTTCGATTCTTCCACGCTGCGGGCAATTGCTGAAACAGAGTCTTTGCCCACCCCTCCAAGCCCTGACCTTACGGAAATCACCCTGAACTTTAACAGTCAGGAAAAATAACTGACATAACGTCTGGATGAATAAAATGAAGCGTATTTATATACTGACATTACTGGTGTGCTTGGCTTTTGCCTTAGCAACAACCGCGAATGCCCGTACTCTGGAGATTGATATCTACGGGCCGGGACAAAACAGCATTAACCTCATCCAGTCCACACCAGTTATTGCGCCACAAGCACAGGGAAGTGATCAAACAGTACAAAGTGCTGCGACTCTTTCTAAGCTTATTAACACCAACTTGTACTACCTGCCGTTTATGAACCTTATGAAAGGTAACACAATTCTTGGTGGCAATACGGTAGCTGGTGGTACAGGAAAAGCGATTGATTTTAAAAAGTACCAGCTTGCAAATGTTGACTTACTTGTTACCGAAGTATGGCCGGACGTGCCAAACGGTGGTCGACCAAAAGTTGAACTGCGTGCATTTGAAGTCTTCACGGGCAAGCTGATTCTTGGTAAGGCGTATTCCGAGCTCACACCGGAAAACCTTCCGAACGTTGCAGACAGATTTTGTTCTGCTTTAATGAAGAAACTAACAGGGCGTGGCGAATTTTTCCTCTCCACACTTGCTTTTGTAAAAAAAGCGAGCCCTGAAAAGAAAGATATCTGGACAGTCCGACCTACCGGTCGTGATTTGAACAGACTGACGAATATGTCCGGCCTTGCCATGTCACCAACATGGTCTCCTGATGGTCGGTACATTCTATTCAGTCATATTGGTAAAAGATACCACTCCATGGGCATTTGGGATCGATTGACCCAGCGAGTGCAAAAAGTTCAATTCCCGGGCAACACCATTATTGGCCCTGCTTTTCTGCCTGATAATAAAGTAGCAGTAAGCCTTGCCACCGGTGGTAATCCCGACATATACCTTTTGAACCACCTCTTCAAACGCGAAAAAACTCTTGTAAAGAACTGGGCCATCGATGTTTCTCCAAGCTTCGATGCCTCAGGGAAGAAGATGGTGTTTGTTTCCAGCAGACGCGGAAACCCACACATCTTCCTGAAAGACCTGACGACAGGCAAAGAGACCCGTATTACTCGAAATGGCAAATACAACACCAGCCCGTCTATTTCACCTGACGGAGAACTGGTAGTATTCGCGCGCAGGACATCGGAAGGACACAGAATATTTGCCCTTGACCTCGTCACTGGCAAAGAAAAGCAGATTACCTTCGGACCGGGAGATGACGAAATGCCTGACTTCGGTCCCGATGGCTTTTTTGTAGCTTTCTCGTCCAATCGCACTGGCGAATACAAAATATATCTTACCACCCGCCACGGGGGGACTCCAAGGATTGTAAAGACCGGCTCAGGAGAAGCAACTCTGCCTTCATGGGGCATGGTTCCGGCTGCGTCAGGACGATGACATTTACATTCTAAGCGTCATCGGACTTGCCAACGGCCTGAAACCGTGTAAGAAATGGACGGAGTTTTTTGAATTTATAAGAATATAGATATTGTGGCGGCTTGCCATAATATAAGTGTATTCGCGCTATTCAATTCGGTTTTAAAATGCTTGTTATAAAAGCGATTCTATCGCCAGAGTCCTTTTTTGCAAACTTTAGGAGGATGCAATGATGAAACGATTCGGTATTGCACTGCTGCTCATTATGGCTATGGCCATGAGCTTCGGTTGTGCTAAAAAACAGGTAGCTGTTACCCCTGAAAACGCCTCTGGCTCCACTGCTGTTGTTGAAGCACCTGCTGACAACTACAATGATAGTGGTTCCATGACTACAACCTCTCAGGTTGAAGAAGGACAGCTCGCTGGAGAAATGGCAGCAGCATGCGCAGTTATGGCTGATGCTCCAATCTTCTTTGACTTTGATAAATTTGACATTAAGCCTGAGTACCGCACAGTGCTCAAGCACAATGCTATGATGCTTAAAAAGTACCCTATGATGCGTGTTCTTATTGAAGGCCACACAGATTCACGTGGTACTTCCGAATACAACCTTGCACTTGGTGAACGCCGCGCACGCGCAGTTCAGGATTACCTGATCGTTCTCGGTGTACCAGCAACTCAGCTCGAAATCGTTTCTTACGGTGAAGAGCGTGGGGCTGTTCAGGGTTCAAGCGAAGCTGCTTGGGCTAAGAACCGTCGCGCAGAGTTCAAACTCATCAAGTAATATACCTATTATTTAGTATATTAGTATAAGGCGTTTCCTTCGGGAAACGCCTTTTTTTTATGTCCTCTGCATCTGCTTCACCCTTTTTAATAGATTGGCTGTAGCTGAAAAATCGAAGAACGAACGACAAGCTTTGCATACCTGAAAAGGTCGTTACGCCAAGCGTTCAAAGGCTTTTGCATTCAATACAGAACGCAAAAAAGCCGGCAAAGGAATAAATCCATTGCCGGCTTTTTTGCGCTTGAGAAAATATCTGAACGAGAAACGATTATTGCTTTTTAGCAGTAGTTTCCGTTGCTGTTGCAGCTTCAGTTGCATTCATCTTTTCGCGGGTCTCTTCGATGTAGCCTTTTACTTTGTCAGACTGCTTCCACTCTGCGTACATGGAAAGCCAGTTTCCAAAGTCGAGGAAGTTTTCATCAAGCTGAGACTCATGGCCTTCAACCCACATGCTGAACAGATGCATTTCAAACTGGAAGGTAGTGCTGTTGAAAACACGCTCTGCCATGCCTGCTTTCATGCTGTTACCGTCAAGTTCTCCAGAGATATGCACAATAACTGCTTCGCGGGAGGTTTCCGGAGTGATTTCTTTGTTGTTAAGCGCATCAGCAAGAGAGTGGATGTGTGGCCAATTCTCGCGGATACGCATGTCTGCTTTTTCAGGGATACGTATGAAGAGCTTTTCGTCTTCCTCTTCGCTAATGAAGTAGAAACGTAACCAGTTCTCAAAAATAAGAACTTCGCTGATAGATTTAACTGCCTTAGAAAATTCTGTAACCGCCATGTGGCACTCCTTTCTCTGTTTCTCCCCAATGACGGGGTACAAACAACTATGGTCATTGAATGACCATACGTCAAGTGACTTTTTTCACAATCAGCACCTATGAATATAAGTGACACAATACATGGTGGTTTTTCTCAATTTCCAGCCATTGCGGAGTGACTTCTTTACATATCGGCATGACCTGCTTGCAACGTGGATGAAATGGACATCCCTTTGGTAACGTTAATGGACTTGGAATATCTCCATCCGGTGCGTTGCCAGCACTGCGTCTTTTGGGGATAGGTGCCGGAATGGCTTCGAGCAGCATCTGAGTGTACGGGTGTAATGCGTTATCAAACAGCGCCTGAGCGCTTGTTAACTCAACAAGGCGTCCAAGGTACATAACGGCGATTACGTCGCTCACATGGCCTACAACGGCTAAGTCATGTGATATGAACATGTACGTTAGCCCGAAATCGTTTTGTAGCTCCGTCAAAAGGTTCAGTACTTGTGCTTGTACCGAAACATCCAACGCAGAAACAGCTTCATCGCAAACGATAAAGTCTGGATTTAAAACTAGCGAACGGGCAATAGCTACACGCTGTCGCTGGCCGCCGGAAAATTCATGCGGGTAACGAGCATAATGTTCAGCACGCATTCCGACACGTTCCAGTAGCTCTGTAACAACTTTTTTGCGGTCAGCAGTGCTACCGACACGATGTACGTCCAATGCTTCCTGAATACTTTTGCCGATGCTTTTTCGCGGGTTCAGTGATGATACAGGATCTTGAAAGATCATCTGGATACGCTGCGGTAAAGAACGGGTCGTCTTGTGGCTTCCGTGCCATATGGATTCGCCTTCCAGTAGAACATCACCGGAAGATGGCGGAAGTAAATGGGCAACAATTTTTGCCACCGTGGATTTACCGCAGCCGCTTTCCCCCACCAGTCCTAAAGTTGTGCCTTTTTCGATGGTAAAACTGACATCGTTAACAGCCGTCAGTTCTCTGGGAGCCGCTGAAAACAAAGGCTGTTCTACGGAAAATTTCCGAGTAACATTTTTAAGTTCTAAAAAAGTTGTAATGCTCATCTCTCCAGTACGTTAGTGTCCAACGGTTTCATAATACCAAAGTGTTACTGAGTTAGCAAAAAACTATCAGTACGACTGATGATTAGAAAACGCGCCTAGAACGCTTTATTGACAAGGGTTTTGAAATGAGCCACTTTCCACCTCCGAGGAACAAACATGGCAAAAAAACGTAATAGAAAACCACGTCCACCTTTACCGGCACCAAGCTGGTCAAGCATGCTGTATGCAAAAATTGAAAAGAAATACATCGGCATGTTCCGCTTTCTGCTCGAAGCACAAGATAATCTCGGCTACGCAACCGTAGTCGATAACTACGACTGTGTGCTTAAAATTACCTTCTCGCCGCATCAGGAGCGAGAAATGCGCGCGTTCCTCAAAGGAATGCAGCAAACTATTCCATTTGAAGTTTTTGAACGACCTGTGGAGTAAGCTCCGCAGTTGTTTTTAGTATATATATTGTATGGGTAGTGAGTTAGGCCTCCGGCGGTGCTTATCAGCAGGATGCCTCTGGCGGCTTAAGAACCCTTTAAAAAGGGCTTCTTAAGAATCTCCTAAATTTTTTAACTGCGAGTTGAGCACGTTTTTTACGTCACCTCGCGGCTTATGCCTCACTACCTTTCGTGAAATAAAAAAGGGCTGTCCTTCATATGAAGGACAGCCCTTTTTGCTATTCAAGTCAGTGAAATCAAGCCGCGTGAGAAAATTATCTACGGGCGTCTTTCGCGTAATAAAAGTTTTTGGAGATTTTTAAGAACCTTTTGCAAAAGGTTCTTAGAGTCCCGCTGACAAGCGCCGTCGGAGACCTATATTGCCCCGCAGACTCACCAAAAGTACCCACGCAAGTGGCTACAGTTTTTGCCTGTAGTTAAGCGATTGTCGCAGCGTTGCTTTGTCCACAAACTGTACGTCTGACCCGAGGGGAATACCTTGCGCGAGTCGGCTGACATTGATGTGAGGAAACTCCCGTTTTACAAGCTCCTTGATGTAGGAGACGGTGTTTTCCGCTTCAATGGTGGTGCCGAGTGCGAAGATAATCTCGGTAATGGAGCCTTCGAGAAGGCGTGATTTCAGTTTATCCAGTTCCAGCTGTTCGGGAGTAACGTTTTCAAGCGGCGCAATGAGTCCGCCGATGATAAAGTACTGCCCTTTGTAGAAGCCGCCCTCTTCAAGTGCGAGCATCGCATCCCATTCCGGCACGATACACAGGGTATCGGTCGAACGGTTTTCGTTGATGCAGATGGCACAAGGGTCGGTGTCTGACAATGCGCCGCATCGATCACAGAGATACAGCTTGTCCCGCAGGTCATGGATATTTTGTCCAAGATCGCGAGTTTGCTTTTCCGGCCACTTGAGCAACGTCATAGCAAGTCGTTGTGCAGATTTGGGACCGAGTCCCGGCAGCTTGGAGAGTTGTCCAACTAGAACTTTAAGCGGTTCAGGGAGCTGTTGCACTGGTAAACCTGACTTAGAACATGCCTGGAATGTTCATGCCGCCGGTAAGGGCGCCCATTTCACTCTCAGCCATTTCTTTAGATTTGCGCAGTGCGTCGTTAGCAGCAGCAAGAACGAGGTCCTGCAGCATTTCAACGTCTTCAGGGTCTACAGCGTTTTTGTCGATAACAATGGAGCGAATTTCTTGTTTGCCAGTGCAAACAACAGTGATCATGCCGCCACCAGCAGTGCCGGATACTTCGCGGTCTGCGAGTTCGTCCTGAAGTTTAGACATTTTTTTCTGAAGCGCCTGAGCCTGACGAAGCATATCGTTCATTCCACGCATGGTAGTCTCCTTGAGAATGTAGTATTTAAAGTAAGCAGAAATCTAGGTCTGCATAGTTAGCACAATCGGAGGGGCAAGCCCCGTTTTCCGGAAACAGTATACTATTTCCGGCTTGGATCGTCTTTATGTTTGAACGTAAGCAGCTCTGCACCTAATTCTTCTTTAAGAAGGAGTGCTGCTGGATTCGATTCAATATCTTCTTTCAATTCGTGGTAGCTGCGCACTTCTGATTCAGGTTCTTGCAACGTAACGGCAGTTGTACCGTACCATTCTTTAGCACGTTGTGTGAGTAGCACAATTACATCTGTGCTGTTCAACATGTCATACTGTGTACGCCCCGCAGCGGTAATCTGTAGGGTGTCGTCGAAACGTTTGCCAGTGGCTTTAGCGAGGTATTGTAAGCTTTTGCCGCCCGTCTCGTCCTGCTTTTGACAGGACTCTAAGAATTCGCTCCAACGGGTAAGATCGGACGGCTGATTATTGCTTGAAGCATCTCCTCCACCGGAAGATGGAATGTCCGGAGGCGCGCTCATGCTATTGTTAGCCCCGCCATACTCCGGTGGTAGCTCCATAGGTGGAGAATCCATTGGAGGCATAGACGATGGCATGTTGCTCTGCACCGGTGGACGTTGCTGTTGCTGCTGTCTGTGCGGTGGCTCTTGTCTATGAGGCGGTTGCTGCTGACGCTGCGCTTGTTGTCCTTGCTGCCTGTGTGGCGGCTGGGACTGTGGCGCTGATTGAGCAGGAGCTTGAGCCTGCTGCGGTGCAACCTGAGGTTGTTGCGCCTGTTGTGGGCGTTCCTGCTGCGTCTGCTGCATGTGGGAAGCGGCTTGTTGAGGTGCTTGCTGGTTCATCTGGTGGCTAGCCTGATCGGTGGCTGAATGATTAGCCGAAGGAGTTGCCTGATGATTAATCTGATGACTAGCCTGATGATTTCCCTGTTGTGCAGCCTGTGGCGCACTCTGCTGGGGAGCAGAACGTTGTCCTGCTGGCTGCTGAGGTGCACCGGTTCCACGAGAAAGTGATTCTGTTGAAATAAGTTTTGGCAGGAACGCAAGGTTCAGCAACAGCAGTTCAAGTGCCATTGCCGGTTCAAGGCTTGTGAGTACGCGGCGCTGACCTTCAAGTGTCAACTGCCAGCAAGCGTGCACGTGAGACAAAGCGAACTGTGGTGCCAGTTCCAGCCATTGCTGCGCTTCAGCTTCTGGTAGATTGAGAAGCGGCAACGCCTGTGTGCCAGCCTGTTTAAGCATAAACAAGTTGCGCCATGTGTTACCAAGCTCGCGAAGGAAGAAGCCGATATCAACGCCTTGTTCCAAGATGTCACGGATCACCTGAGAAAGGGCGATCACGTCCTGATTCTTCATGGCGTCCATAACGCTGAAGAATAGTTCCTGTCCTGCAAGACCAAGAATAGAGCGAACATCCGCCACTTCAAGACGATCATTCCCCAGAGCTAGAACCTGTCCAAGTAGGGACATGGAGTCACGAACAGATCCTGCTGCACGGCGTGCGATAAGACGCACTGCTGCTTGATCGTATTCGATTTTTTCCAACCCAAGAATTTTTGTCAGGTGATCTACAAGTTCCTGCTCGGTGAGCATTTTGAACGTGTAGTGCTGACAACGGCTGATGATAGTGATGGGGAACTTGTGCGACTCTGTGGTGGCAAGAATAAACGTAACGCCTTTTGGCGGCTCCTCAAGAGTTTTGAGCAGCGCGTTAAACGCGTCACGGGTGAGCATGTGTGCTTCATCGATAATGAAGACTTTGTAGCGACCTTCCATTGCTGCATAGCCGATAGATTCACGCAGTCTGCGTGCGTCATCGATGCCTCGGTTGGAAGCGCCGTCAATTTCCACCACATCTACATGCATGCCCTGTGTAATCTTTTTGCAATGTTCGCACTCGTTGCAAGGCTCGTTTGTAGGAGCATTTTTGCAGTTAAGTGCCTTTGCGAAAATACGGGCAATGGTTGTTTTGCCGACACCGCGGGTGCCGCTAAAAAGATAGGCCGGAGCTACTTTGTCTTCTTTGGCTGCGCGGGAAAGAACAGCTTTTACTGTTTTTTGTCCTGCAACGTCGGCAAAGCGCTGTGGTCTGTAGGCTGTGGTTAATGCTGCTGTACTCATTATGGTCCTGCAAATTTCAAAAATTTGGAATTTGTGTGTTCCGGGATTGTGTATTCAAAACAAGGAATACGCAAAAAGAACTACAATTAGTCACGCTAAAAAAAAAATAGGGCAAAGGCAAGATGAACCCTTGGTACAGACGGTTTCACTCATTATTTTTTGCATTCGCGAAGAAGTTGATAAAACAAGGCAGTGCACTGTTGTAAGTGTAGGTATTACTTTAATGCAAAAGTTCTGTTGTGTACTTTTACAAGATATTACTATTAGAAGTAGCGCGCGCAGTGCAAACTGAAGTTGTTAAAGGATGATCATCGGGGTTTAATTTTTACGTGAAATAACGTAGTTCTCTTTTGAAATAAACGGCAATAATGCTGTGGTGCATGTATTTTTCCCACGAGTGACGTATGAACAGGCGATCTTTTTTACGACATATTTGTATTGCATCTGCGATTGCAATACCATGCAATGCTTTTGCTGCTGAGTTGATCGAAACGGATCTTCAAGAAGAGCATGGCCAGTTTGATTTGCATGTAAAAGACTACATTTCGAAGATGAGTCATTTTGATTCTGCACATCCTGACGATATTGTGCTTAAAGATGAAGAGTTAGAGCTGCTTAAAGAGTGTACGACAAGGATCACTCGTGTGATGCGCACAGTCGGATACGGAAATTTTAATCTTGTTAGTGTTGATCAGGCCTTTACTATTGGGAAACAGTACTCACGTGTTGGCGCGTTTTCCGATAAAGAAAAAGCATTTCTTGAAAAAATATTTTACTACGATGCTAGTGTATTAGGTTTTTACGGTGATAAACCTATTACTGCATTTACCCAGACCATAAAACGCAAGAATGTCATTAAAATTCGCAACAGCGGGCACTATGTTTTTAGGGGACACCCATTCGAGGTGTGGAAAGAAATAAAAAGTGCTCTTGCTTCTGATGTAATTTTGACATCCGGCGTGCGCGGCGTGGTGAAACAATTCCACCTGTTCCTCATGAAAGCGAGCAGTAACGGTGGGAATTTGTCTTTGGCATCACGCTCGTTAGCTCCTCCGGGCTACTCCTTCCACGGTATCAGTGACTTTGATGTCGGGCAGCGAAAATACGGAAAATCAAATTTTACCTCCCGTTTCACTGAAACTCCTGTGTTCAGCAAATTAAGCAAGCTTGGTTATCTGACACTGCGATACCCCAGAGAAAATTTGCTGGGAGTACGGTATGAACCCTGGCATGTTAAGGTGAATTTATAATGCGACTGTTACTATCATTTATATTTGTTCTCATGATGACGGTGTCTGCCTTTGCGCAGAATCCGCTAGATTTTTCTTTGCATAAGCTTGGCAGCGATGCTGAAGGACCAACAATTCTTGTTGTTGGTGGCATTCAGGGTGATGAGCCTGGTGGATTTAGTGCTGCCGGTATGCTTGTTTCTCATTACAACATCACCAAAGGCAACGTGTGGGTTGTTCCGAACTTAAACTTTTTAAGCATCATCAAGAGTTCTCGTGGCTCATACGGTGACATGAACCGTAAATTTGCGATGCTTGATAAGAAAGATCCTGACTATTCTTCCGTACAGCGGATAAAAGAAATTATCCGCAATGACAAAGTCGATATGGTTCTTAACCTGCACGACGGTAGCGGATTTTACAGTCCAACGTACATCGATAAGTTGCACAATCCTCGCTATTGGGGGCAGTGCGTCATTATTGATCAGGAAGCGATTACGCATCCAAAATTTGGCGACCTGAGCAGCATGGCACGGATTGCTGTCAAAAAAGCTAACACTGAGTTGCTTAAAAAGAGTGACAAACTTCATTTGAAGAACACCCGCACCCGCGAAGGTGATCACGAAATGGAAAAGTCGCTTACCTACTATGCAATTAAACATGGTAAGCCAGCTTTCGGTATCGAAGCCAGTAAGTCTTTTATGACACCGACTCGTACATACTATCATCTTTCAGTGCTTGAATCTTTCTTGAGGCAGGCTGGTGTTGAATTTTCCCGCGATTTTGATCTGAACCCGCGTTCGATCAAACAAGCCATGTTCAGTCAGGTTAAACTGGCAATGTACGGCGGAAAACTACAGCTCGAACTGGATAATGTTCGTAAATATCTTAACTACGTTCCTATGAACAAGAGCTTAGCGAACAAGTTTGAAGCATCCAAGCCGCTGTTAACCATGGTTGATGCCCCGAACGGCTACAAGGTCTACTACGGAAACAGAAATTTGACGAACCTGTCGCCTCAGTTCTTTGAGTTCGATGACAGTCTTTCTTCATTGCAGTTGACCGTAGACGGAAGAGACCAGAAAGTCTCTATGGGTACCATCATCGACGTGGGCAGCCATTTTAGCGTTAGTTCCCTGAAAGGCTACCGATTCAATATTATTGGATACGTGGCACCGAATAAAGGTGCAGAATCAGATGTGCTCGTACGAAAGAAAGATCTCGTGAAACGTTTCTCCCTCGATAAGGGCGGACGTGTGTATCGTGTCGAAGTATATCGCGGTAAAAAGTTCTCCGGTATGGTGCTCGTGCGGTTTACCAAAAACAACGCGCTTGCTGTACGGTAGCAGTCTACGTTGAGCTGCCTCCGGCGGCTGGGGGGAAACTTTTGAAAAAGTTTCCCCCAGACCCCCATCAAAACTTTTTATTATGCGATGAAGTCCCGTAGATTCTTTTTTCACGCGGCTTAAATTTACTGAATTGAATAGAAAAAGGGCTGTCCTTCATATGAAGGACAGCCCTTTTTTATTAGCTGAAAGGTAGTGATGTACAAGCCGTGAAGTTGAGTAAAAAACAGGCTAACCTCGCTAATAAAAGTTTTAGGAGATTCTTAAGAAGCCCTTTTTTAAAAGGGTTCTTAAGCCGCCGGAGGCAATTTTTGTATATAGCCGTTAGCGGATGTAATTAGGAATATTCATAAAGACTTCGCGAGTAAACGAGGTCATTTTCTCCATAATCCACGGAAACGCTATGAGCAGCGATACAAAGATCGCGATAATTTTAGGCACAAAGGTCAGGGTTTGTTCCTGCACCTGTGTTGCTGCCTGAATGATGGATACGATCAGACCGACAATTAGACCTACGAGCAGCATAGGCAGCGAGATCATGAGCGTAAGCTCAATTGCTTTACGGGCATAGCCGATAACGAATTCGGGTGTCATGTTTCATATCCTCACAATAGGAAGCTGTTAACGAGAGAGCCGGTGAGCAGGCTCCAGCCGTCTACCAGAACGAAAAGTAGCAGTTTAAACGGCATAGAAACCATCATAGGCGGCAGCATCATCATACCCATCGCGAGAAGGATACTCGAAACAACCATATCGATTATGAGGAACGGTACGTAGATGAGGAAGCCGATGGTGAAGCCTGTTTTAAGTTCACTGATGACGTAGGCTGCTGCCAGCATCATGGTAGGAACTTCAACCTTTGATTTTGGTCGTTCCATTTTACTGATGGAATAAAACAAAGATAGGTCTTTTTCGCGTGTATGCTTAAACATAAACTCTCTAAGAGGCTTTTGTGCCTCGTCCAGAGCTACTGTAAAGCCAATTTCTTCGCTTAGGTAGGGTTGCAGTGCATTGTCGTTAATTGCCATGCCCACAGGGCGCATGATGACGAAAGTCATAAAAATAGCGAGGCTTGCCAGAACCTGAGACGGTGGCAGCTGCTGTGTTCCTAATGCCTGACGCAAAAAGGAAAAAACGATGATGATGCGGGTAAAGCTGGTAACTGTCAGCATAATGGCTGGTGCCAGTGACAGAATAGTGAGCAGGAACAGGATTTCCAACAGAACGGACACATTCTCCGGTTCTGATTGGCCTGCGCCCAATGCCAGCGATAGGGATGGCACTGCAAGGTCCCGCGCAGCAAACGCTACAGCGGGAACCAGCAGTAATAAAGCACTAAGAGTCAGAATCCGCGTTGCGGAGCTGTCCCATAAATTTTTTAAATTCTTCCGAGTCAGAGGAGTGGCTAGAGTCATCTTCCGCTTCCGTTTCAGATAAAAGGTTGATCTGGTGGTCTGTAACCCCCAGTAATAGCCTTTTATTCAAGAAGCGTACCACGACTAATTGCTTTTTAGGAGCAAGGTGGAATCGTTCTTCCACATCCAAGGTGCGTTTGCCGCCCTTTTTTCCCCTTAAGCCTTTATTCATGCCAACTTTTCTAACGAGCCAGAGCAGTCCGTAGAGCCCACCTAAAAGTAGTAGCAGGATGCCGATGGACTGAACATAGCTTCCCCAGCCTACCACTTCAGGGACAGCGGGCGACGTTCCGTTGACGATATCACCGGAAGAATCGATAGCCGCATGGGCTGCTGTCACAAAAATGTTATGCAAGCTGCTTAACCCTTTCGATCGGGCTGATGATATCAGTCAGGCGCACACCGAATTTTTCGTTAATAACAACAGCTTCGCCACGAGCGACAAGCTTGCCATTAACAAATATTTCAAGCGGTTCACCTGCAAGTTTGTTGAGTTCAACAACAGAACCCTGACCAAGCTGGAGCAGTTCGTTGATGAGCAGACGGGTGCGACCGAGTTCTGCGGAAACATCAAGTGGAATGTCCAGAATGAAGTCGAGCTCGTGCTTTCCAGCTTCAGGACGGATGGCTTTTGCATCCTCTGTCAAATCCTTGAACTCAGCTTCGTGAGCTTTGCTGGAGAGTACGCTCTGCTCTTTTTCCTTCTGAATAACTTCTTGTTCTTCAGAGGCAAGTGCTGCTGCCCATTCTTCTGCAAGCGCTTCGTTCTGACTCATATTCTGAGTTGCGCCGGCTGTAGGTTCATCATCCTGCTCTTCAAGAGCTGCCGCCCACTGTTCAGCCAGTAAATCCTGATTCACGTCTTCAGACATAGTAACCTTCCTTATCTGAAAGGGAGTAATAGCTAATTAAATTACTGGATAACCAGTTCTGTAAAATACACACGTACAACTTTAGAGCTGCCAATGATCTGGTTGAGTCGGGTCACCAGTTCATTTTTAAGCAGGATTTTGCTCTCGAGAGAAGCAAGGTCTGCGTATGACTTGCTGGAAAGAAGCAGAATAACTGCATCACGCACTTTTGCGCTTGAGGTTTCCAGTACTTGTGCAGCATCCGAACTGGCAACTTCAACATCAAGAGTGAGCTTAATGTAGCGTCGCCCGAGCGGGTCAGAGAGGTTTACAAGGAAACTTGGCAGGGTGACCACTTGCGAATCAGCTGGATCAACATCTTCAAGCTGGACATCCTGAGGTTCCGCCGTTTCGGTAGAATTCTGGAAGTACATTGTGTACGCGAAGTACCCGCCGCCAGCCAGAAGCAGAAGGACTAAAAGCATGATGACCCATTTCATCTTTCCGCTTTTTTTATTTTGATCTTTTCCTTCTTCAATCACGATACAGCTCCTTTGCAGTTTCTTGCAGCAATCTCTTATGAGTAGCGTCCAAGACGCTGGGTTGTTTTAATTAAAATCTCTACTCGTCTATTCTGCGCACGTCCGTACTCTGTTGCATTCGACTCAAGTGGCTTGTCTGCGCCGTATCCGCTTACTGAAAAGCGTCTCGGTTGAAGCCCAGTTGCCAAAAAGTATTCGAGTACAGCCATCGCTCTTTTTCCGGAAAGCGGATAGTTGGCTGCATTGCTGCGACCTGTATTATCTGCATGGCCGGAAATGTTTGTATCTGCGGATGTGTATTGCAGCATCAGCACTACTTGAGAGAGTAGTTTTTTTGCAGAAGGGGTTAACTCATAACTACCCGGTTTGAATACAAGATCATTTGTAAGGGCAATTGCAAGGCCTTCCGGCTTTTGAAGGATGCGTAAGTTACGATCCAACGTACTCATGTCAATATCCGGCGGCAGTACGTCCTCCGGAAATAACAAGTCTTTAATTCTGTCTCGCTGTTCAAAAGCAGATTTTGGATCAGCTACAAGTTCCAAGATAAGTTTAATGCGCTGCGGCACTCGTCCAGAACCATGGTAGTTGATAACTCCCAAGCCGCGCTCGAACGGGTTAATCTCAATAAGCATTGTCTTATCCATAGAAGACATACTGAGAATGAGTACAAAGAATGTGAGCAGCAAGGTCACAAGGTCAGAGAAGGTGATGAGCCACGCAGGGACGCCTTCCGGTTCTTCTTGTTTTTTTTCACGAGCCATTCGTTATACTCCGTCCTGCATTGAACCGGATACACTGGAAACCCTGTCTCCGCCATCGTTTACGCTAAGATCAAATTTGAAATCTTTGAAATCAAATTCTCTTTTCTTCTTTGGCGCTTCGCGGGTTAAGTCTTCAAGCTTTTGGATCCACTGCATATTGCGTTTATCCAACACAATATCTACGCGTCTGTTTTTCTTTCTACCTTTCGGATTGTTATCACTCCAGCGTGGATGATAGTTGCCAAAAGCCTCCACCATCATCTGATCTGTAGGGATTCCGCGTCCTTTAAGGTAACTGTAGACGCTCATTACGCGCATGAAAGAGAGGTTCCATGTTGGGGAAAGCTCTGCATCACGCGTAAAGGAAACTTCATATTTCTTACCGGCTTCATCGCGTAGTGCGGATGTGTGCCCGGCAAGCAGCAGCGGATGTTTGATCCGCAGCATCCAAGGCATTATGCGGTTTAACAGCACAACGCCTCTGTTGCTTAATTGTGTGGTGCCTGGGTTAAATAGAACATCTTCGCTGATGGAGAAAATTTGAACATACTGGTTTTCCTGAAAGTTCAAGTCTTCTTTGTCGTCTTCCCACAAAAGGTCTTTAAGTGGAGAGAGGTCATCAGTTTTCAGTTCCATCGGTCCCGGGTCAACAATACGCTGAGCATTAGTCTGTGTGGCGGGGTTGAGGTTGCCATTACCTTCACCGAACGCGCCAGTTACAGACGTCAGTACAATCAGCTTTCGTCTCTCATCCGTAACCGACATACTTACAAGCAATACAAAGAATGTAAGCATGAGGGTCATCATGTCTGAGAAAGTGATGAGCCAGGAGGCGCCGCCGCCTTCTTCTTGTTTCTTTTTACGTTTAGCCATTACGTACTCCCGTTACGATGAAGTATGGGAGCTGCTATGCAGCATCAAGACGATCGCCAATTGCCTGGAAACAAGAAAGCTTTTCTTGAATAATACGCGGGTTTTCACCACGAGAAATTGCAAGCACGCCTTCGAGCTGCATTTCTTTAATACGAATTTCGGAGTTACTACGGGACTTCAGCTTGCCAGCCATAGGAATGAACACAAGGTTAGCAAGGCATGCGCCGTAGAAGGTGGTGATAAGCGCAACCGCCATAGCAGGGCCAATGGAACTTGGATCGCTCATGGTTTGCAGCATCTGAACAAGGCCGATAACTGTACCGATCATGCCCAGTGCCGGTGCGTATTCACCGAATGATTTAAGAATATCCTGCCCGTCGCTATGGCGGGCTTCTGTATTGGCAATTTCAGATTCTAAGATTTCCTGAATCGCCTGCGGCTCAAGGCCGTCGACGGTCAGTTGTAAACCCTTTTTAAGGTACGGGTCTTCAATGCCGCTGATGATTGGTTCAAGAGAAAGGATACCTTCTCTACGAGCGCGGTCAGCGTAATCTTTGAACTGATCAATAGTTTCCTGCGGGGACAAGTCTTGAGCAAAGAGTGTCTTTTTGAAAACACTCATTACGGAAATAACGCGCTTAAGCGGATAGTTTACAAGCGTTGCGCCAATGGTTCCGCCCATAACAATAAGTAGTGACGGTACGGAAACAAAGATAAGAAGACTGCCACCCATCATGATAGCAGAGAGAACCAGACCGAAGGAAATTACTATCCCGAGAACCGTTGCCAAATCCATAGAATGCTCTTTTTTCGCGTGTTAATAAGGACGCGGGCCGAAAATTTCTGTTCCTATACGTACAAATGTGGCGCCTTCTTCAATTGCCTGCACGTAGTCCTGTGTCATACCCATGGAAAGGTGTTCCATAGGAACGCCAATGCGGGTCGAAAGCTCATCGCGCAGTTCGCGCAAATTGCTGAAGAAAGGACGAGCCTCTTCTGCAACACAAGATGCCGGTGGCATTCCCATTAACCCGCGGATACGCAGGAGTGGAAATGCTGCAACCTTTTCGGCAAGTTCAAAAAGTCCGTCTTTATCGACGCCGGATTTTTGTGCTTCGTCGCCAATATTGACCTGAAGCAAAATGTCCTGAACTTTTCTCTCACCGTCCAAACCGGAAACGGGAAGCATCTCCATGCGGTTTTGCAGTTTTTGTGCCAAGGCTAAACGATCGATGGAGTGAATAAGGGCAAATTTCCCAGCAACATCTTTGGCTTTTTTAGACTGCAAATGGCCAATAAAGTGCCAGTTGATGGTAAGTTCAGCGAGTTCTTCCTGCTTAGCAAGAACCTCTTGAACATAGTTTTCACCAAAATCTAACTGGCCGTGTTTGTTGAGAATTTTAATAGATTCGGCAGGGTGGCGTTTAGACACAGCAATGAGCTTTACATCTTCAGGGTTACGTCCCGCTTTACGGGCAGCATCCGCCACTTTTTCAACGACAGTATCGTAACGGGCAATAATTGCAGCACCGTCAACATGACATTCATTCATAGTTCTCTATCCATTTTTCCGGCGGTTATTACCCCTCGCCGGTCAAAGTAAGTACGGGGTTTTGACACCCCTAATAAAAAAGGCGGCAAAAGCCGCCTATGTTCGCTGATATGGAGCAGCTAGGAAGAAGAAAGACCAAGAAGGCGCATAAAGCCTACGTCTTCAGTCCAACCTTCGCGTACTTTTACCCACAGTTCGAGGTGAACTTTTTGGTGCAGCATTTCCTGAAGCTCTTTACGTGCTTCTGTGCCGACCTTTTTAAGGTTCTGACCCTGTGCGCCGATTACCATAGATTTATGGCTCTTGCGTGAAACGTAGATAACAGCGTTAACGAATACTCGTTCGCCGGTGTCATCCCATTTTTCAATTTCAACAGCGCAGTTGTATGGAAGTTCCTGACGCAGTTCCATGAAGAGCTTTTCACGTACAACTTCAGCAGCCATAAAGCGTACTGGTACAGTGGAGAGCTGGTCTTCAGGGTAGAGTTTTTCAGAAACAGGAAGGTGCTTCTTGAGGTACTCGAGCATAGGATCAAGGCCATCTCTGCGCATTGCAGAAACAGGGAAAACTTCTGCGTTAGGCCAAAGAGTGCTCAACTTTTCGAGAAGCGGAAGCATTTTGGCTTTATCGCGGAACTTGTCCACTTTGTTGACAGCAACTACCACAGCACGTTTTTCGTTGAGAATTGCTTCTTTCAACGGTTCGATATCTCTATCAAATGTACCAGGACGGTCGACGTACTGGGAACCATCCAGAACCACCATAACTACATCCGCACCACTAAGGGTGTGCCATGCAGTCTGCAATAAAATTTTGTTCATTTTACCGCGAAGCTGGTGAATACCAGGTGTATCCATAAAGATAACCTGGGAATCTGGGCTGGACAGGATACCGCTGACCTGATTTCGGGTAGTTTGTGGCTTAGGGGTAACGATAGCTACTTTTTGCCCTAAGTATGCGTTAAGCATAGTTGATTTACCCGCATTAGGAGGTCCCATCATGGCGACCCAACCGCAGCGGTGTTCTGTGTTACTCATATTATATATTTCTCCATCAATTTTCTGACAAATTAGTTTGCTTAGATGTGTAATAGGACTTCGTATAAAGTCAAGAAGTCATATTGGAACATACGCTCGTTGAGGCAATACAGCAAATGGAAGATTGTGGAAAAGTTGTGGCTGGATGAGGCGTAGGGGGAATCGAAGCAAGGATGCAGAATCTAGCTAGAATTTCTGCATCCTTGCGTGAGGAGACTCTCAGCCATTGCTGGCAGGAGCGTCTGAACATAGTGACATGTCGTCAAAATGTATTGTTGCTCACAACAAGCGGTAAAACCGCAAGCGGAAGACGTTGTGCGCAATAACTGACTGTAACGCGAATTATGTAGAGCGGCAAATGGTATAACGGTTTCATATATACGAAATAGCAAGTTTTCTGTCTCAAATGAGAGTAAATACCCATAGATAGGGGTGTAGCTGCTCGTTTCGTTAACTTTTGTGTTTTTTTTAACAGGGGCTTTGGGAGAGTAATTGCTCTCGTTTGGACTGAACGTAACGTGAAAATGCGGTAGAAAAACAGCGTGCTGAGTCAAACTATCGAGTTCGAGCGAGAAAAAGAAATCGGGGAATGAATAGCAAAATTTGAATAGCAAAATTTGAATAATAAGACTTGAAAAAAATGATGCTCGAAGGAGTGGTAAAGAAGTGATGACTGAGTGCAGAATCTTTTCTCATCTGTTTCCGAGCGGTACGTGCAGGGGCAACTATCTGGAGTCCAAGGCAGCGTACGGTACGAAAAACAGCACGAAAACTGATGTGAAAAGATTCTACACTCAGTTTAAATGCATCTAGTCCGTGAAAAAAGGGACTATGAAAAAAGGACTATGAAAAAAGAGACAGGGACAGAAGCACAAAGAAGTTGATGCCCTGAAAAAATGTTTTCGGCACTTTATGAATCGAAAATGCTCCCCAAAGGAAGCAATACAAAAGCTAGATGAGGTGTGACCGCGTGCCTTTTGTATACCGAGTAAATGAGACTTGTAAGAAAATGGAACGAGTCGTCTTAAAAGATAAAAGGCTGCCCCACTGTATTGGAACAGCCTTTTTTATTTATGAAAGGTAGTGGTGCGTAAGCCGCGAGCTAGATAAGAAACGTGCTGGCCTCGCAGATAAAAAATTTAGGAGATTCTTAAGAAGCCCTTTTTAAAGGGTTCTTAAGCCGCCGGAGGCAACCTGCTGGAAGCACCGCCGGAGGCAACAAAAACAAAAACAAAAAAGCCGCTAGCAACCGCAGATAATTTCCGTAACGGCTTTGCAACTGGTCTCGTCCGGCATGAACATAGTGCCGTTGATGGCAGTTACTGGTCGCATGCCTATGAGAGAATTGAGTACGTAAGCGTATCGGAAGTTCCCTAAAGAATACGAGCGCACAGAGCAGTCGTAGATAGGCAGGATTGATCGTGCTGCTTCAAGTGCAATGGACGGAAGCTTCATTTTACCGCCCGGCAGGCAGAATCGTTCCCCGTCTCCGAAAAGAAGCGCAGCTGTGGTGGTTTCGGTTACGAGATTGTCGCGTGCAAGCAGCACAGCATCATCGTATCCTTTTTTGATTGCGGAACGGCGCTGTAGCCAGTTGTACATGTAGTTCATTGTCTTATGCCCGAGCAGCGGATGCTGAACTCCGTCTGTGACGGTGCAGACGCGATACTGTTTTTCCGAAAGTGGCGTGTAGGGCGCGGCAGTGATGACAGGGTCTACTGCATCGTTTTCATCAATGAGTCCAAAAATATTAACACGAGCAATTTGGTCACTAAGGTTGTTCCGCTTAATAACTTCCATTGTAAGCTCTGCAAAATCTATCTGCGGGACAATAAATCCCAATTTTTCAAGCGAACTTTCCATCCGGTCTAGATGTTGGTTGAAAAAACATAGGCTCTTTCCGTTAAACAGGATGGTCTCGAAGATTCCTGCTCCAAAACGAAAAGACGGAGCAGCAATATCTTGCGTCACTCCGTCGTCATGGTATTCACCAGCTCTGTAGTAGGTCATGTAGATAGCACCTTTCGAAACTTTTCAGCTTTAGCGATAGTTTCTTCAAATTCTAGCTCCGGCACTGAATCAATTACCAGCCCACTTCCTGCAAAATACCGGAACGTTTGTATTCCACTATGGTCATGTGTAAACCATCCGGTACGAATTGCAATACTTGAATTCATTGTAGTTGGGTTTTTAATATGGAGAAAACTGCCGCAGTAGAGGTCACGGCTGTGCGGTTCTAATTTTTCAATAATCGTCATTGTTCGTAACTTCGGACATCCAGTTATGGAGCCGCCGGGGAATGCATCGAAAAGAAGATCCAGACATGTGGATTCTGCCTTAAGCGTGCCGCGTACGACGGAATACATTTGCAGCATATTGTCTACGGTGAAAATGTCTTTGTGGCGCTCTACGGTTACAGAGCCGTACTCACAGTGTGTGGAAATATCGTTGCGAACCAGATCGACTATCATGGAAAGTTCGGCACTTTCTTTTGGTGACTCGCGCAATTCTGTGAGCAGCTCTTCTGAAAATTCGTCGAAGGCAATGGTGCCTTTGATCGGTTCGGAAGTAATTAAGCCATCATCGACACGCAGGAAGCATTCAGGAGAGGTGGAGATGATCTTTGCATCTTCTGAAGAAAACCATGCGTAATATGCTGCCGGATAGTTCTGCCATAGATGCATGAACAGCCCGATGGCATCACACTGCTTTTTGTTGTCACTGGTGCAGATTACGGATGTGCTGAAGTTTTCTGGTACGGTCATTGAAAAGGAAGAAGAAAGACAAAGTTGGTAGGTGTCACCGTTACGAATGTGTTCGAGTACGGCTTTCACACCATCGATGTACTCTGTTTTGCTCATGGAAGGCGTCGGGGTAGAAAATGTTGCGCTTTCAGGAAGTAGTTCTGTGCTGAGAGGTGGCGTGGTGCATAAGTTTTTAAGGCGTTGCAGCCTGCGCTTGTCCGCTGTTTCTAATGCTGAGCACTCAAGGAAGCCTGTGGAGAGATTGACGGTGATGAGGATTTCGTATTGGCGGAAGTGTCCCAGTGGCAGTTCGTTCTTTTTTTCGGACGCTATCCCCCGTTCTTTTAATCCGTAGGTGTAGGAAAGGTATCCGAGGGTTTCGTTGCCGGAATCAAAACAGAAGGATTTTATCTGGTCTCTGGTGGTTTCCGGTTGAACAATGAGTTCTGTGATGGGATCTATGCCGATTATGCACGTATTCGCGGAGCGGCGAAGCGGTGCATCTTCTTCAGTAACGCCGGACAAAAACATATCCGCGTCGAAAATTGTTGCGAATCCATTAAAGAGTGCAGCAAGTTTCTGTCGCTGCACTTTGCCTGCTTCAAGAAAGACCGAAAAAGCGCGTTGCATGGTGAATGTACCACTCACCCTGTTTCGTTAAAAACGATTCAGGATGGAACTGAAGCCCCATGATAGGGCGGTTTTCATGTTCAATAATCATAGGAATCTCTGTTCCTGACAAAGTGGACGTTACTCTTAATCCTTCTCCAATGGAAGAAAGATATAGTGAATGATAGCGGGCTATTGTTCGTAACTCACCATCTATTTCAAGCAAGTCTGTTTTGCCGTGCACACAATTTGGCAGTCTATCGGTCGTACCGCCGTAATAGTGATTGATGATCTGCATCCCCATACAGATACCGAGCACGGGTTTACCGCTTTCAAATACACAGTCGTATGCATCGTATTCGACAGGATGACCGGGCCCGGGAGAAATAACAATTAGATCGTATTGTTCTAATGAGCACGCTGATAATGCAGCTCCGTCTTTGCCGTACGAAATAATGTCCGGAACGAAGGAAGTTGCCGTAACCAGAAGGTGCTCAAGGTTTCGGGTGAAGCTGTCGTTGTTGTCTACTAATACAATGCGCACTATTTATTCCTGCTACAGTTCCTGCTCAATCCAGATAACGGCAGCTTGTCTGCCAGTAACTTTATCCCGACGGTAGGAATAAAATTCGTCTTCAAGCGTTTTGGTACAAAGGTCAAGACCGAAAATTTGCTCTTCCGGGATTCCGGCAAGGTGAAGTTGATGCTTGGTGAGCTGCCATAAGTTCATTGTGTTTGTCTTTTTGCTGAACCAGTCCGCCCACTCTACGCCCCATTCATGCTCAAAATTAACAAACTGTGCCTCGGCAGGGCCAAGGCTCGGGCCACGGACTGCCAAAACATCGGCTGGCTTAATGCCGTATTGCTTACAAAAATTGCGTACTCCGGAAACGGGGAACGCAATGCGGTTTCCACGCCATCCGACATGGAGAGCGGCTATGTATTTGCCGCTTTTGTGGGCAAGAAGAATAGGTTGGCAGTCTGCTGTTTTGATGACGAGCGCTTTGGAAATTTTGTCTGTTGCACTGCCATCTGCTTCCAGTCTTGCAGGTTCTCCTGCGGGAGTTTCCGGTGGATCAAAGACGAGCGTGTCGTCATGCACCTGCTTTAATTCGCACCATGAATGGATTCCCAGTTCTTTTTGCAGGCGTATACGATTGTATACAACGTGTTTTGGATTATCGCCCACATCCAAAGAAATATTGCTGGACATAAACGCGCCTGTGCTTTCGCCGCCTAGGCGGCTTTGAAAGAAACAGCGCACATGGGAAATGCCGGGGAACGCAAATTCAATTCCGTTTAAAGCCATCGCAAAGCCTCCTCGGTGCATAAAGCATGCATTGCCTGATCCCAAGGGTCAGATTCTAATGCCGGGACTACCTGAAAAGAATAAGCCAATCCTACAAAGGTTGCATGATTAAAAGCCGGTTTATGCAACATTCTGTCGTAGTATCCGCCTCCGAATCCAAGCCGGTTTCCGGCGGTATCAAACCCTACGCCGGGAACGATAACTAGGGAAGGTGTAAAGCTTGGGGAATTGTATTCAATAACAGTGCAGTGGCTGCGTGGCTCGAGAATTCCATAGGTTCCTTCTTCAAGATCATGCTCCCCTTCACAATGGACAAGGGACATCTGGCCTAATTCTTCATCGCATCGAGGCAGAAGGAGTGTTCTGCCGGAGCTCCAAATGTCATTTAACAGCAAGTCTGTCCGAACTTCATTGCGGATAGGAGAATAAATGATGACTTGCTGTGCTTTTTTCCACACATCATCAGCCATTAAATGGTGCTGTGCACGGATGGAGGCTTCCTGCACGAAAAGCTCATCAAGATTTTTTCGTTGATCAAGGAGGTTTTTGCGCAATTTTGCTTTTGTCACCGGTCACTCCTGAAGAAAAATTAAGAATTAGGTAAGGAATATGAAATTCTCTTCAACTCTGCCTAGCACTTGTACCGCAGATACTCAACGGCTTTGATATATCAAGACACGCTCAAAGAGAAAAATAGCTTCCAACGGTTGCAAATGATCTCTTTTACGTCAACTATGTGTGCAGAAAATAATTTATTAAAATACTGTGTGTTACGGAGCTATCTATGAGCGATTTTTGGATTTGTATTGGTGATATTCATGATGAGATTGCACGCCTAAAAGATATTCCCGAGCTTGCGCAGGCACGCGGGGTAATCATCAGCGGTGATTTGACCATGGCAAAAGGTGTTCCTGCTGCTCGTCGTGTTATTGATGCGGTAGCTGCCATCAATCCTGTTATCTATGCACAGATCGGGAATATGGATAAGCCGGAAGTGACAGAATTTTTGCAGGAGCAGGGCTGTAATATTCACCGTTCTGTTGCCGAGCTTACACCGGAAGTTGCCATCATGGGTGTAGGAACTTCCAGTATTACCCCGTTTAATACAGTTTCCGAGACACCGGACGACACTCTTGGTGAATGGCTGGACGAAACATACGCTAAAACAGTGCAGTACGATGCAACTGTGGTGGTGGTACACGATGCTCCGTTTGATACAAGTTGTGATGATCTGGGAAATGGCGTGCATGTTGGCAGTAAAGCAATTCGTGCGTTTATTGAAAAGGCACAGCCGCAGCTTGTTCTGTGTGGGCACATTCATGAAGCACGTTCTGTAGATTCCATTGGTAAAACTACCGTGATTAATACGGGTATGTTGTCTGATGGGGGATATGCAAAGATTACAGTAAAAGATTCTACACTTCATGCTGAACTTTGCATGATGTAACGACCTGGCATGATGCGCGCGTGTATAAAAAATTTATATAGAGTGCAGCCAGTACCATGTGGATGTTTTAAGAATATAGTATGTTAATAGCTATAAATGTGTCATGTTACTTAGTGCAGGTATTTTTTTCAAAAAAAAAATGTTGACAGTTGCAGGCGTCACGTATAGTTATGTCCACCTCGAGAGGGAATTGCTTTCAGAGCAAGGACCGCATCGTAAACAAGCTATGACGCGGGGTGGAGCAGTTCGGTAGCTCGTCGGGCTCATAACCCGAAGGCCGCAGGTTCAAATCCTGTCCCCGCTACCAATATTTGACCCCCCTGCTATGCAGGGGGGTCATTCTGTTATGTACTCCCGGCGTTAACTCACGATAAGGAGATCGCACATGGCAAAAGAAGAAGCCATTCAAGTAAACGGTGAAGTTATGGAAGCGTTGCCGAACGCAATGTTTCTCGTTCGCCTCGAAAATGGTCATCAATGTCTCGCCCACATCTCCGGTAAAATGCGTAAATTTCGTATTCGCGTACTGCCAGGAGATACAGTTACTGTAGAACTTTCACCTTATGACCTCACTCGCGGTCGTATTACCTTCCGTCCTCGTTAGGTTCGACATATAAGGCGTTCGTTTTTTTTAAGCGTAACGAATAAAGCCCGCTCTAATTTAATTAGAGCGGGCTTTGTTATTTCTATAGTATAGCGAGGAGCAAAGCTCCTCCTGTAACTATGAAGGAATATGCATTGAGCGGCCTTCCTGAACAGCATGACAGGCACAGAGGGTGCCGTTATCAAGTGTCATTGCGTGTGGAACTTCGTTCACACAGCGCTGGTTGGCAAGGCGACAACGACCATGGAAAACACAGCCTGTAGGCAGGTTGATCGGGGTCGGAACGTCACCGGTAAGCTTAATGTGAGAGAAACCTTTTTTGCCCATACGCGGAATCGCAGACAACAGTGCTTTGGTGTACGGGTGCTGCGGATTAGCAAACAGCTCTTTTGCGTCTGCCAGTTCACACAGGGAACCGAGGTACATTACAGCAACTCTGTTTGAGATATGTTCAACAACAGACAAGTCATGACTGATGAACAAGTACGTAAGGTTATGGTCGCGCTGTAAGTCCATCATCAGGTTAAGAACCTGTGCCTGAATGGACACGTCGAGCGCAGAAATAGGCTCGTCAGCTACGATAAACTCAGGTTTGAGAACAAGTGCGCGTGCAATGGAAATACGCTGACGCTGGCCGCCAGAGAATTCGTGCGGATAGCGTACGCCCCAAACAGGGTTAATACCAACCTGTTCCATTACGTCTGCCACACGCTGTTTTACTTGCTCATCGGTGTATTCAGGAAAATGAAAGCGTACAGGTTCTTCAAGAATCTGTGAAACCTTCATACGCGGGTTCAAAGATGCGTATGGATCCTGAAAGATCATCTGAGCAGCGGTACGGAATTTTTTACGGTCTGCACCGGACTTGTTGTCCACACGCTCGCCGCGGTAAAATACCTGACCACCAGTTGGCTCGTACAGACCGATAACGGTACGTGCGAGGGTTGATTTACCACAACCGGACTCACCTACAACAGAAAGGGTTTCACCTTTCTGAATTTCAAAACTCACATCGTTCACAGCATGAACAATAGATTTCTTACGTGTAAGCTTGCCATTTTCAAATCCGAGCTGATCAAGAAATCCGCCGGAAATATCGAAGTGTTTTACTAGATTCTTAATTTTAAGAAGAGGTGTATTACTCATCGCCTACTCCACTACATGACAGGCAGCAAGGACGCCGGACTTTTTAAGTTCGAGCTCCGGTACCACTTCAAAACAGATGTCTTTACAGTAGTCGCACCGGTTGTTGAATGCACAGCCTTTAGGAATATTGGTAAGGCTAGGCATTGAGCCGCGAATCTGGTTAAGACGGTCGCCTTCAGCGCCGTCCGGTAAAGCTGCAATAAGCCCCTGAGTGTACGGATGGGTAGGGGTGGAACAGACTGTGTCTGTTGAGCCCAGCTCCACAATACGTCCGGCATACATAACAGCAATCTTTTCTGTAACCTGAGACACAACACCAAGGTCGTGTGTGATGAGGATAAGACCCATGTTATCTTTCTCGCAAAGTTCGAGAAGCAGATCCATGATCTCAGCCTGAATGGTTACATCGAGAGCAGTAGTAGGTTCATCAGCAACAATAAGCGCAGGTTCTGTCAGCAATGCAATTGCAATAACAATACGCTGACGCATACCGCCGGAAAATTCGTGCGGGTACTGCTTTAAGCGTTTTTCCGGTGAAGGAATGTACACTTTACGCAGTTTTTCCAGCGCGATTTTTTCAGCTTCTTTTTTTGATAACTTACTGTGTGCAAGCACAGTTTCAATCATCTGCTGACCAACAGTCAGAACAGGGTTGAGTGTCATCATCGGATCCTGAAAAATCATGGAGATTCGATTGCCGCGGATGGAACGCAATTGCTTGCTGTTCATCTGGGCAATGTCCTCACCTTCGAATATTACAGAACCACTGGCGATAAAGCCCGGCTTGGAGATCTGGTTGATAATGGAGAAGCCGGTAACAGATTTGCCTGCGCCGGATTCACCCACAAGACCAAGGCGTTCGCCTTTATCTACTGAAAACGAAACGTTATTTACAGCCGTAAGCGCGATGTCACGCATACGAAACTGAACAACCATATTTTTTACATCTAAAAGGTGTTCCATTGTTCCTTAATCCTTGTACAGTTTTGGATTCAGGAAGTCCCTGACCCAGTCGCCAAGCAGGTTGATGGAAAGTACCAGCAGCACGAGAACGAGTCCCGGGAACAGGGTAATCCACCAGCTGCCACTCATGAAGTAGGCAAAGCCTGATTTAATGAGAGAGCCGAGTGAAGGCTGGTTAACAGGCATACCGAGCCCGAGGAAAGAAAGCGCAGCTTCACTCATTACAGCGTTAGCAACCTGAACTGTAGAAATAACGAGAACAGGAGTCAGCGTATTCGGAAGAATATGACGGAACATAATTCGAGTTGGTCGAAGACCGATAACGCGAGCAGCTTCAACATATTCTTTTTTCTTCTCTGCCAGTACGGAGGCTCGGACAGTACGTGCGTACTGCGGCCATTCAGAGAATCCGATAACAAAAATCAGAAATGGAACAGCAACATCTGCATAGCGGGACACGCCTAATGCAGCCTGTAAGATTGCTCCAAAGAAGATCGCAACCATGTAGGATGAGAAAGAAAGCTGAACATCGGCAACACGCATGAGGAAGGAGTCAATACGACCACCTTTGTAACCTGCGGTCAGGCCGATAGTAATTCCGAGGACAGACTGTAAGACAACTGCGCCAATACCAATGAGAAGCGAGATACGTGTACCATATAAAATGGTAGACCAAATATCACGTCCCTGTGCATCGGTACCGAGCCAGAAGGCACTCATTCCGTCCGGAGTCCACATTGGCGGGGTTTCAGCATCCATAAGGTCAATTGCTGCACCATCGTATGGGTTCTGTGTTGCAAGCAGCGGTGCAAGGATCGCCATTGCAAGAAGAATCATTAAAACAAGGAAGCTACAGACCGCGACAGGGTCACGGCGGAAGCTATACAAAAAGTATGAATCCTTAAATTTTTGCCACATGGATTACTTCCTCCCCGAAACACGGACCATTGGGTTAACCAGTCCGTAAATAACATCCACGATGGTGTTTACGATTACAAAAAGAACACCAACGAAAACAAGGTACGCAACAAGTAAAGCTGTGTCAGAACGCTCTACAGCTTCAATGAACATAAAGCCCATACCCTGCCACTGGAATACTGTTTCAGTGAGGATTGTGTACGCAATCATAATACCGAGCTGTACGCCACCCACGGTGATAACCGGAAGAAGGGTGTTTTTAAATGCATGCACCATAAGAACGCGGGTCGGGTTAAGACCTTTTGCATGGGCAAATTTAACGTATTCAGTCTGAAGAACTTCAACCATTTCAGCTCTGATGAGACGGATGAAGAGTGGAAGCATAATTGAAGATAGTGCAACAGATGGAAGGATGATGTGTCTAAACGCCTTCCAGCTTAAGAAGTTACTTTCCCAACCAGGGAAAAGTTCTGCTGTAGGGCCGCGTCCATAGGACGGAAGCCAGTGCAGTTCAACTGCAAAAACATAAATGAGCAGCAGTGCGGTGAGGAATACAGGAATAGATACCCCGACGATACTGGTACCCATAAAGAGTCTGGATAGCCATGAACGGGGTTTAACTGCTGCATAAATGCCGATAGGCACAGAGAGAAGAATAACGATCAAGGCACTTGCGATAACAAGTTCCAAGGTCGCTGGAGCTTTTTTTAAGATTACCTCAGTAGCTGGCTTGCGGTAAAAGAAGGAACGGCCAAGATCGCCGTGCACTGCTTTTTTTACAAACCGTACCCACTGAACCATTACAGGGTCATTCAAGCCTAGCTGGTCGCGATACGCTTCACGCTCTGCAGCGGAAACGTTAATGCCGACCATCTCACGAATTGGATCACCGAACGAATATTTAATACCGAACCCGATGATGGATATGACAAACATGACGATCAACGCCTGTGTCACTCTTCGAACAATAAAAGCAAACATATGGGGTGTTGGGGGTTATAAGTTAATCCAAAACCCAGTCTCTTAAAACCGAAGAGAACCGGCACAAAGGTCGGTTCATATGGTTCCCGCTGTGTGGCGGAGAACTGAGCAGTACAGGCGGAGCCTGTTTGTATCCATCATTAAAATCGGGGCGACTTGCGCCGCCCCGAAGAATGCTATTTCATTACGAGGTCGCCGAAGTATGGGTAGTTCATTACGTTTACTACCACACGAGCGTTCTCGAGGTTTTTAGCGCTGGCCCAGGAAAGATCCTGCCAGTGAAGTGGAATGAATGCAGCGTCTGCATTGAGGATGCGCTCGATTTCCTGAAGCTGATCATGGCGTTTAGCTGTGTCAGTTTCGGAGTTAGCAAGAGCTACGAGTTCATCAACTTTAGGGTTGCAGTATTCACCGGAGTTGTACTGGCCTGCGCCTGTCTCTTTGTTAGGACAAACTGCAAGGTACTCGGTGAAGTTTGCGGAGTCTTCGGTGTCAGAGTGCCAACCGATCATCTGAATGTCAGCAGCGCGTGCGTCGAACTGATCCCAGTACTGTGCTTTAGGCATAGTTTTGAGGTTAACTTTGATACCGATGCGAGCCATCATAGAAACGAAAGCCTGAGCGATCTGCTCATCTTTAACGTAACGGTTGTTAGGAGCAATCATAGTTGCTTCAAAACCGTCAGCGTAACCAGCTTCTTTCATGAGAGCTTTAGCTTTTTTGAGGTCGTAGCGAGGTGTAAGATCTGCTACGTAGCCCTGGTAGCCTTTAGGGCTCTGCTGGGCAGCTGCAGTACCGCGACCTTTGAGAATTTTTTTAACGATACCAGCATTGTTGGTAGCGTATGCCATAGCTTCACGAACTTTAGGATTCGCAAGAGCTTTGTTACGCTTCTGGTTCATCTGGAACAAGATAATGCGGGTACCCGGCATGGTAATCAGGTCTACGTTATCAGCAGAATCAAGACGGTCGTAATCCTGTGGAGGTACAGGCATGATGAAATCTACGTCGCCGGAAAGAATGGAAGCAACGCGAGTAGCTTCGTTCTTAATAGGACGCATGTCGATTTCGTCAACGTTACCACGGGAAGTCCAGTAGTTAGGGTTGGCTTTGAAAACCATTTTAACGCCCTGTTCACGGTCAGCAACGGTGAAAGGACCAGTACCGGAAGCGTGGGTGTTAGCAAATGCAGGACCGGTTTTGCCGATGATGCCTTTATCCTGACCATTTTCATCTTTACCAGTGTAGAACTTGGAGTCCATTGGGAAGAGGTAGGTAGCCATGTTGATAAGGAGCGGGTAAGGCACTTTAGTTTTGAGGTCTACAGTGTAGTCATCCACAACAACTGCAGGTTCAAAAACTTCGAAAAGACCTTTGTAGTCAATGGATTTCTTGAGACGATCAAGAGTCCACGCAACGTCTTTAGCAGTAAATTCGTTACCGGTGTGGAACTTTACGCCTTTGCGAAGGTGAAAACGCATGGTCTTGTCGTCAATGCGTTCCCATTTAGTTGCAAGGCGAGGGTCAAAGCCCATTTCATGGTTCCAACGTACAAGCGGGTCAAATACTAAGTGAGAGTACTGAAGCATGCCGCCGGAAAGCTGCACATGCGGGTCAAGTGATACAGGGTCAGCATCAACAGCTAAGCGTAAAGTCTTAGCGGAAGCTGGCGCTGCAGCAAATGCTAAAACAGCGGCGAGAGCAAGCACCGTGAACAAACGTTTCATCCGAAACCTCCAAACTAGAAATACTTCTAACAACCTAAAACATATAGAGACCACAAAATTGTTTAAGTGCGCATTTTGATACACAGCGACACCGTAAACAATATATAAAGCTCGAAATAAAAACCTGTCAGACCTTTTTAAGTCAAGCTTTTTTGCGATAGGAGAACCGATTGTGGCTAATGACGCGGGTTTGCGGCGTAGTTCTTTGAGCAAACACGCAATAGAGCCTTATTTCGGTTTTTTCTTAAAAAACAGCAGGTAAGTGCAATCGTCTTGGCTGACGTCGAAAATAAAAAAAGTCCGTGCTGTCTGGGGAATGCTTAGGAATAGTAGCTCAGTATATACAAGGACGTACTTTAACCATGTAGTTTTCAATAATTACCATTTACGTAAACAGTTATGAAAACCAAGCGGGTAAGGAAAGAGAAACTATTCGCCGTGCGGATTTTAGTACAACAGATACTGGAAAATAACAACTTTTCTATACATTTTGCGCCATCACACTGTGATGAAAGTAAAATGTTCTCTGAGTTCCACTGTTATTTGTAGAGGTCGTACAGTAAATAAAGAATCGCCACTGCATAATTTTGCAGAAAAATACAAAGCTCTCGTCGTAATTACAGTAAAAAACGCATACTTTTTTTCTTTTTTTTAAAAGAATACAAAGAAAAACTGAGAGATAGTGATGTATAATGCAAAAATTACCGTATATGAAGAAAAATGCAAAAGTATTATTACAGGAGCGAAAACTTACTAACATGTTGGTTTGTACAATATTGTTACATTGATGCTTTATCCATTGCTTAAAAAAGGTAGATTTTTGCTTCTCTATACAGACATTTTGTCAATGAAGCCGTCGATGATGTTTTAAACAGACAGGCTGTTTGTTGCAGCAAGGTTTGAGTCATCCTAAAGTATGAGTTGTACTACATACTGGTCTGCAAGGTGGCTGTTAGTGTATGAAATGGGTATGTCGAATTTGAAAAGTATTCTGCAGACGGGAATTATGATTTGGCATGAGGTGCCTCTTGCGGGATTATTCGATCAACTGTATCACTCAAACACAATAAAGATACGAAATGCTCACAGGCGCAACGACAAAGCGTGTGGGTAAGGAGAATATATATGCAGTTTCCAGAACCAAGTATGGAAGGACCTCTTTCCGTTGAAACAGCGTTGGCAAACCGTCGCAGCATACGTGAGTTTGCAGACGAACCGCTGACGCCGGATTCCCTCGGACAAGTATTGTGGGCAACCTACGGTGTGAGCGAAGAGGGACCATGGAACCGCCGTACCGTTCCGTCTCCAGCAGCAATGTATCCAATGGAGCTTTACGTTGTCGCCGGTGATGTTGAAGGGCTGGAGCCGGGTGTATACCGTTATGAAGCTCTCGGCCACTCTCTCGAAGAAGTGGAAGAAGGCGATTTACGTGAAGAGCTTGCTGAAGTTTGCATGGAACAGGATTGGATTGCAAAAGCACCTGCCATTCTCGTGATCACAGCAGCTTTCGACCGTATTTCTCAAAAATTTGGCGAACGCGGTGTGGCGTACACCTTCTTTGAAGCAGGACACATGGCACAAAACTGCTATCTGCAAGCTGAAGCGCTCGGACTCGGTGTGACCTCAGTCGGTGCGTTTAAAGAAGAACATCTCATGGAACTTCTTGAGTTGCCACCTGAGCACAACCCGATGATCGTTATGCCGATCGGCTGGAAAGATTTCGAGTAATCGTAAATTTTTTGCCTCTGGCAGGCAGGCGGTTTTTTGTTTACGACGTTTGCCTCCGGCGGGCAGGCGGGCGCTGCCCCTCCACAAGGGACTGGCATCCATAGCACTCGTTCCTCGTGAACGGCTACTGGCGCAAGCACCCCGCAAGGGGACTTGTCCCCTTAACCCCGATTATTCGCGTGGTAATTTGCGAGTGCTTATGTTGGTAGGCGCGAACACATTACCCTTCGGGGGTGACGTATTTATTTAAGATATTTGAATGAAAAAGGGCTGTCCCCAAAAGATGGGACAGCCCTTTACTGTTTCTTAACTAGTTGTTCTGTAAAAAATTCTGTAACAGAACAATATGTCAGTAATAATTCCATAGAACGCACTTGGTTCTATATAGAGAGCCTTCCCGCATTCGAAAGTCCGTGTGTTCGCGGCTTCCAACGTAATCAATTGTAGAGTTGATCGCGTATAAATTGGGTCAAGGGGCGAGCCCCTTGCGGGTGGAGGGCTGAGCCCTTCCCCCTCGGAGAGTCGTCGAAGACATAAACAAAAACGCCAGAGGCGTTCTTTTTACTTCTCACTCCAAAGCACACGGTTGCCCTTAACTTTAAGGCGTCCGAGACGGAGTCCTTTAAAGTAGAGTCCGGTTTCCTTGCCTTTTGCTTTTACCTGCATGGACTGACCGGTAAGCAACCGTTCGATTGGTTCGGTTTCTTCAAGGTTGATGCCGTTGCCTTCTTCATATTCAGGCATGAGGGCGCGTAACCTTGGTGACGGACGTACTTCACCGCGGGCCATTTTGCCAATCGGGAAGCCTCTCCATCGGAAAGCCTCTGGAAAGTTATCGAGAGCATACTGCGGCAGGAAGAGAGCGGCTTCGCGAACATGCGCGAGTTCCCCTTCCGGAAGTAGTCCTGCTTCAACGCCCGGCATGCTGAGTGCTTTGCGAGGCATGATGTCAGCTTTAAGACCGGCTTCGAACTCTTGTGGTGCTTCAGCGTCTTCTGGTTTTGTGAAGGCGGCAATATAGAAACCTTGAGCGCCGGATTTTTCCGGATCAACGCGAAGTGTTCCTTCGCAGCCACCAAGGTAAGGTTCTTCGAAAGTAAAGCCTGCCGGTGGCGTAATAGGCTGGAGCTTGAAACCAACTTCATCTATTGCAAAGCGAACTTGTTCTTCGTTTTCCTGAACGTTAGTTGTACAGGTTGAGAAGACAACTTTTCCGCCGGGAGCAAGAAGTCGGAACGCTTCCTGAAGTAATTTGCGCTGAATGCCAATGAGCGGCTTAACTTTGTCGCCCTGCCAGAGCTTGAGGACATTCGGGTTTCGTTCTACGGTTCCCCATCCGCTGCAAGGTGGATCGAGCTGAATTTTTTTCCATCCGCCGGAAGGCAGTGGAAAGTTTTCACCGGGGTATGAGCAGGTGGCGGTATGGAGCAAGTTCATTGTAAAAAGATTTTGGCGCAGTGTAGCAAGGCGGTTTCTGCTGGGTTCGTTGCCCATAACAAAACCTGTCGGGCCTACTAATTGAGCCAGAAAACCTGTTTTACTGCCCGGGCTTGCACACATATCGAGTACAGCATCTCCAGCTTCAGGGTTCAACACAACCGGTGGCAGCATTGAAGATCTGTCCTGAATGTAAATGAGTCCGAAAAATGCAGCGAGACTTGAACCAAGAGGTTTTGGTTCTTTGGTAATTTTTCGGGACCATTCAGAAAACGGTTCTGGATCAAAGTCGTAGCCCTGCGCGCGCAAAAGCTCTTCTACAAGTGGTCGCTCTTCAGGTGTACAAACAAGCCTGAAAGAACGGGATGAGGTTGTTACTGTCACAAAGTCTCCTGCTCAATCCAATTTATTTTAAAATTCTGCTTGCCGCTCTACCTTATGGTTGCTTCATCGATCAAGTGATATTATGGATGGGAAGCTGACTAGGCGAAATGAGATTTTTTTGTTAAACGATTTACAAAATTTCATACAAAAAAGATTAGATATAGGCATTGTAGCAGTTTTTACAGGCTGCGATGTCCTTTTGGAAAAGCTTTGGCAAACCTTCTGTACGTTGCAATACAGATATGCTTTTCCGCGTAACCTTGCGACTAAGCTGGATAAATACGCTTATCCGGCAATCATTTTTTAAGGAGATCGTATGCAATCTGTTATGCGCACTGTAATTTTGGCAGTGCTTATGCTGATGTTAAGCATTTCTGTAGCGTTTGCAGAGGGGGCAAAAACTTTTGGTATTGTTCCATTTTCTGTGAACGGCCCTAAGACTTTTACCTATTTAGAGCGTGCGATTCCGCAAATGCTCAGCTCCCGTTTATTCTGGAAAGATAACTTTATCCCTGTTGATGCTATTGCTTTGGATGGCATTACTGCTCCTACGAGCAATGCAGAAGCACAGAAAGCTCTCGCAGATGCCGGCGTTGACTACCTTATATATGGTAGCGTGAACATTATTGGCGACCAGTCTTCTTTGGACGTTCGTGTTGCTGATAGAGACGGAACTGTTTGGCCACGCTCTGCTTCCAGTTCACTTAATGACATGATTCCTACCCTGCAGAACATTGCAGGTGCGATTAATACAGAAGTATTTGACCGTCCTGATGCACGCGCACAGGCTGTTGAACAGGCTAAGAACCGTGTTAATCAGATGAACCCTGCGATTACTGTTAACCAGACATCTGCAAATCAGGAAGTTTATCTGAACCCTCAGTTCCGTTACGCTGGTAGTAGCAATTCTGAAAACCGTCTGCGCTCAAACGCTTTGCGTTTTGCTGCACACGGCATGGTTGTAGCTGACTTGACTGGTAACAAGAAAAACGAAGTTGTGTTGATTGACAAACGCATCGTGCGCGTTTTCAACTTCGATAATAACACTCTTGTTCCTGTTGCAGAAGTAACACCATCCCGACGTTATGAGCTGTTAACAGTTCGTGCTAGCGATCTAGATCGTGATGGCGTGAAAGAACTTATCGTAAGTGCAATGGACAAGGATCAGTCTTCGCTGACATTCTTCTACGCTCTGAAGGACGGCAAGCTTGTAAAGTTTGCGCCTAGCATTAAAATGCTTGTAAACGTTCTGCCTCTTCCTCCGACTTACTTGCCAACTCTCATTGGCCAGAAAACTCGTAAGGGTGGCACTGTGCTTACACCGGGCGTACATGAGCTTGCATTCATCAACGGTGAAGTTGTTTCTACCCGACGTGTAGCTGTTCCTAAAAAAGCAAACCTGTACAACTTTGCATGGGTACCTGACGAAGAAGACGGCGATAAAGTGCTTGTTCTTCTTCCTGATAGCGAAAAAGTTGCTGTTTTTAACTCCAAGTTCAACCGCATTGTTTCTTCTCCTGTTGCGTACTCCGGTAGTACTGTCAGCATCGAGAATGACGACACAATGCCTGGCCTTGGTAAAGATAAGCTCCTTATTCCTTCCAAATACTACATTCCAATGCCGTTCGTTGTAGAAGATCTTGATCACAACGGAAAATACGAAGTTCTGGTTAACAAGCCTATTTCTGTTGCTGCTCAGTTCTTCGACCGCTACCGTTTCTTCCCTCAGGGTGAAATTCACTCTTTGCAGTGGGACGGTGTTGGCCTTGGCTTACAGTGGAAAACTCGTCGTATTAAAGGTGGCGTAATGGCTTACCAGATTGCCGACCTCGATAACGACGGTATCATGGACTTGGTTGTTGGTATTAACACCCACCCGGGTGCTACTGGCTTCGAAGCTCGTAAAACCATGGTTCTTGGTTACCCGCTTGATCTTGCTAAAACCGACGCTAATACTCCTGCTTCCAGCGATTTCTCGCAGGAACAGTAGAAAGCTTACTTAGCTTGTTATGTCCCCGTTGCTTCGGCAGCGGGGATTTTTTTTGGGATTTGCTTAGCCGATCCTTTCTTCACTTGTCTCTCCTTTTCTTCTGCTTACGGGCGTGACTAGTCCCCATCGTCACTGAACAACTAAGCTTTCAGAGGTTCTACATGTGACAATATTCATGATGATACCAACAGGCTGCGACATACTGAAACAGGCACCAGCAGGCACCGGCATGTAGCAACATGTAGCAGTCCGATCATATATAATGTTAAGCGCGAGTGAACGAGATCGCACAGAAGAGAACCTAAGTGTTATAGAGTGACTCAAATGAGACGAAAGTGACTAAAAAGAAAGTTAAGTAAACTAAAACAACTTTAAGTAAACTAAAGTTGTTTATTTTTGGGCAATTATCTGAGTTTTGCACAGCCTGTTCGTAAAATGTTCCTAACTATGTCAATAAGTCGTCCATGTAATTAGTTCGGGTAGAGTAAAAAACAGTCTTAAAATTAGACTGTTGTGAAAAGTAGTGATGCTATCGGGCTTAAAAAGTTTTGCACAGGGTGTCAGTAATTTGTTCCTAGAAATGTGCATAAGATTTTTTTAGGTATTTTTGCAAAAAAAGAGAGCTGCGCTCTTCTCTTGAAAAGCGCAGCTCTCTATTGTTTGTTTTCTTACTCATAAAAAAGAAAAGTGGTGGAGTTCTAAACTCCACCACTTTTTAGTTCAGAAAGGTAGTGAGGCATAAGCCGCAAAGTCGCATTAAAAACGTGCTGACCTCGCAAATAAAAGTTTTTGAAAGGGGTCTGGGGGAAACCTGTTACACTGTCGCTATTTGTAGTCTCTCATTCTTCGAGAACAACTACCGCTTTTTCAAAAAGTTTCAGCCCAGCCGCCGGAGGCTCGTCGAAGACCCGCCGGAAGCTATTACCCGTTCTAAACAGCCTCTTCCACTACAGCAGGTTTAACATTAGCACCGGTATCAACTGGCGCGCTGTTGTAGCAAACGCGGTCGTCGTATTCCATCTGCTTACCTTTGTTCCACTGTGAGATCGGACGGTAGTAGCCGACGATACGAGTGTATACTTCGGTATCCGCGTCACATGTAGGGCAGGTGAAATGTTCACCGGCGATGTACCCGTGATCTTTGCACACTGAGAATGTCGGTGTGATGGAGATGTACGGTAACTTTGTTTTGGTAAACGCCTTAACGATGAATTTTTTCAACGCTGCGTGGTCTGACACAGCTTCGCCGAGATATGTGTGGAATACAGTACCGCCGGTGAAAAGTGGTTGCAGCATATCCTGATGCTCAAGTGCTGAAAATACATCTTCTGTTGCGCCTACAGGCAGCGCAGTTGAGTTGGTGTAGTACGGAGTACCGTTACCTGATGCTGCGATGTCTGCGTATAGTTTTTTATCGAGGCGTGCGAGACGGTAGCTTGTACCCTCTGCAGGGGTTGCTTCGAGGTTGTAAAGGGTTCCTGTCTCTTCCTGGTAACCTGATGTCAGATCACGAAGATGATTCAGCACACGCTGCATGAGGCGAACTCCGCCCTCTGTCTCGATACCTTTACCAAGAAGGTTGAGGCATGCTTCGTGACCACCGATGATACCGATGGTGGAGAAGTGTGCTTTAAAACCATTCTTGAGGTAACGGGAAGACCAAGGGAACATGCCCCGATCAAGGTTTTCCTGAATGAATTTGCGTTTGAACTCTAAGGAGTCTTTAGCAAGCTCTGCGTATTCAGTAATAAGATCGAGGAAGTCCTCTTCGTTGTTCGCAAGGTATGCCAGTTTAGGCAGGTTGAGTGTTACAACGCCGATGGAACCTGTGAGGTCGCCTGCGCCGAAGAGGCCGCCGGTTTTTTTGCGTAACTCACGCAGATCCATTTGCAGACGGCAGCACATAGAACGAACATCTTCCGGATCAAGATCAGAGTTGATGAAGTTCTGGAAGTACGGAACACCGTACTTGGCTGTAAGCTGCATAAGTAAGTCACCGATTTCAGTTTCCCAAGGGAACTCTGTAGTGACGTTGTATGTCGGAATCGGGAACGAGAAGATACGGCCGTGATGATCGCCTTGAAGCATAACTTCGAGGAATGCTTTGTTGATCATAGCCATTTCTTCAACGTAGTCGCCGTATGTTGAATCCTGAAGAACACCGCCGATGATTACAGCTTCTTTCGCAATGTGTTTTGGAGGCACAATGTCAAGAGTGAGGTTGGTGAACGGACTTTGGCCGCCCCAACGTGACGTGGTGTTCAGGTTGAATATAAATTTCTGCATGGCCTGACGTACTTGCTTGTACGTAAGACCATCGTGTCTGATGAACGGTGCGAGGTAGGTGTCAACGTTGTTAAACGCCTGAGCACCAGCCCATTCATTTTGAAGCGTACCGAGGAAGTTAACCATTTGACCGAGCACAGCGTCAAAATGGTGAGCAGGTCCAGCGCTTGAACGACCTTCAAGGTTGAAGCCTTCGAGCAGGAGATCTCTGAGACTCCAGCCTGCGCAGTACCCTGCAAGGCCGAAAGAAAGATCGTGTATGTGGAAGTAACCGTGCTCATGTGAAAGCCGTACTTCTTCCGGATATTTCTCCAGTGCATATCTGGCTTGCAATGTTCCGGAAAGGTGCAGCATGAGCCCTTGGAATGAGTGGGTCATGTTTGCGTTTTCGTTTACACGCCAGTCTGCTTTATCCAGATAGGTATTGATGGTCTCTTTGATGTCCAGATACGCGGCTTTATGCTCGCGTAACTGTCTGCGTTGTTCACGGTAGATAATGAACCGTTTTGCAACGTGGTACAGGCGAGACTCCATTAAAACTTTCTCAATGGTGTCCTGTACCAATTCCTGTGGCGCGATTTCTTGCGCTCCGAGTTTTAGCTCAACTTTTCGGGCAAGTCTCTTTGAAAGAAGCGGATCTTTAATTCCGCTAGCTTTAAGTGCCTTGAGGATTGCATATGCAATTCGCTCAAGCGACCATGTCTCCAGACACTCGTCGCGCTTCAGAATCTGTTTCGGCATGCTCTCTCCTTGGGGGAACGTATTCCTGATGCTTAAGCGTAAAGCCTTCCGGTAGGTAGCTCTCAGCTTCCTGAATGTCTTCATCTGTCAGCACAGGCACTTTAGTAATGCGGAACAGGAACTTGTCAGGATACTGTTTTGCTAATTCGAAAACCTGAGAGAGGTTTTCTTCTGCTTCTGCTGGGGATGTCGTACCACCGGTAAGCACAGGATATTTCTGGTAAGGGCCTTTAACATCTACCGCAAAAAGCCTAACGAGATCTTCGTCAAGCAGTTGTTTCAATACGTCCGGACGCATGCCGTTACTGTCCATTTTGACAGGCATGCCAAGCTTGCCAAGATCTTTAATAAGATCAGCAAGTCCCGGTGTAATGGTTGCTTCCCCCCCAGTGATAACGACACCGTCAATCCAGCGTGCGCGTTTGGTCAGGTATGACTCAATTGCGTCTTGCGGAATGACATCCATTGTGTCGCTATGCCAAGCGAGATTAAAGTTGTGGCAAGTCGGACAGTGCATATTGCAGCCACCTAAAAAGATAACGCTTGCATTCATACCAGGCCAATCGCAAAGACTGACCCGTTCAAAACCAAAAACACGTGACCAAGCAGTAGCCATACTTTAATCCTCAAATGTGTGTGTCATGATATGTGAAGGCGTTGCCACATATCTTTTAACTAATTAAAATAACAGGAATAATTCGACTAAGTGAGCGTTGTAGATTACTCAGTCGCAAGAAGTAAATAATACTCATTCTGACAGTTTTTTAGCAATAGACTTTTTTTCGATCAGGCTATTGTATCGATTAGAAGTGAGACATCTCAACAGGTTTGCTTGCAAAAAAAAAGTAATAACGATGTGTCAAAATCAGACAAGAGGCTGTGGAAATGGTGTGCAAAAACAGCGTGAAACATTGTATCATGCCGTGAAACCATTGCGAATAGCTGAGTTAATGCTGTGTAATAAAAAACGCTCACATACAAATGTGAGCGTTTTTCATGTAAATTTGTGCTAGTAGCTTGTAATGCTTACGCAATTAGCCAAAGCAGAACTCAATGGTGAATTCACCATGAGCAGTGGAAAATGGAACAGCGATAACCGGGCTGGAAGTCACATGGCTGATTGTGTGATTGTCACCCATAATGACAGATGGTGTTGACCCATCAAATTTATAGCCCATGTCTGCAAGACCGGCTCGTGCCTGCCCTGAGATCATATTGCAAATTTCGCCAACAGCATCTTTTGTGTCAGAAATAATATCCTGCACATCATCACCGAGCATTGCGCGAACAAGAGCAACAGCGCATTTTTTTGTGAAGGTTACAGAAATACTTCCGCGTTTTTCTCCAGTAATGCCGATAATCGCAGATACATCGCCGCATGCAATGTTGTCTTTTTTTACAAACGGTGCACTTGGAACAGGGGTGATACCAGCCATTGTGGTAAGTACGTTGTTTGTTGCGCTAATAAAAGGTTTAGCAAAAGTAACGTCAGAATTCATAGCAGCTCCTATGGCAGTACCGCGGTACATAAATGAGTTTTTTGAGTTGAAGGCGCCACAAAAGACTCATTACGTGTCGATAACTTCTTCTTTTTCAAAAAAGTACATAAAAAAATTATATTCGTAACAGTAACGTCTGTGGGATGGCTCTATCCACCAAAGGTAGAAAAATGTGATAGTTACAACGTTAGGCCGTTCTACAGGAGAAGCCGTTTGCGGTAAAGCAAAAGGTATTAAGAGATGTTAATACGCCGATAATGTTTCATATCTCGTCGTTTATATTCAATGCGCAATAAAAAAGCACTGTCTTTGTAAAGACAGTGCTTTTGTGTCTTGAAAAACGAGCTATTCTTCGTACATGATACAGTTAACTGGACAGGTGTCGATTGATTCATCAACACAATCGTCTGTACAGTCTTCGTTTAGTACAATTGCTTTGTCACCATCCGCGTTCATTTCAAAGGCAGCAGGACAAAGCTCTACACAGGATTCACAGCCGATACATTCTTCTTCATCAATGCGTAACTTTTTAGCCATATCAATCTCCAGTTAAGAGTTTTTTGTTGAGGATACTTTTGTGAATAGCACGCTTTGGTCTTCGAACAATGATATTTGACTTTCAGTATTATTCTACTATCGTGACTTTGTATTCAAAAAAATGTTGTAAGGTGACTGTATGAAAGATGATTCCAAAGCTGCAAAAGAACATATTGCCCGAGCTAAAGCTTATTTCCAGCGACATGATGTCCTGCGAGCAACTGCCTCTGTCATTGCGTCACTGAGGCTCGTTCTTGCAGGAAAGGTTACCGGAGTTGATAGGATCACGGTGGACTCTGCACTTAAAGAAGTGCTGCACAACATGAATAGAGTAACCGAAATTAAAAAAAGATTTCCTCGCGGTATCATGTACGCGAAAGGGCATGAGAAATTGGTTCACGACAGTCTCGTGAAGCTGTTTCTTGAATTAAAGAAAGCTGAGGAATCAGAATCCTATAAACAGCAGCTTAATCGCAAGATGACACTTGATAAGGCGTTAAATCGGGGAAGAAGATATCTTTCCGGTGGCAAGCTGCAAGATGCAACAGAGGCGTTTGAAGAAGCAAAAGCGTTGTATGTTGATGAACATAGCATGTTTCGCATGATCGGCGAGTGGTGTCTGGCATGTAAACAGCCTAAAATGGCTGTAAGATATTTAAAAAAAGCAGTTTCCGTTGATCCTGATACCAGGAAGGCAAAACGAATTCTGCTTGATGCTGTTGTTGGTACTGGGGATAAAGTCGGCGCTGCCAAATTAAAGGCGCAGTTGCAGGGCGATTACTCTTAGTAACCATAAGCTATGTAGCTATAAAGCGTATTGCACTTGCAATGCGCTTTTTTTGTATCTTCAGGGAGTGCGAGAGCACCCCCTGAAACTATGTGAACTTAGAAGTCCAGCAAAGCTGCAACACGTGCAGGATCAAGCGCATGGCCTGTCTGACCTGAAGGCTGCTGACCATTTTCGAGGGCTGACATGGTATTGCCGTAGGCAATGTTTGCCGTTTCGGTTTCAGTACGAGTCGGCATTGCTGCTGCCTGTACAGGTGCAGCTGCGGTTGCCTGCTGTTCCTGAACTTTCTGGTTGGTTGCACTCATCAGGTTGCCAAGCTTGAATGAAAAGGCATCTTGTCCGACACCATTGATAGGTGGCATATGTATTCTCCTGCGGTAAAAATTTCTGCTTACAGAATATTAAGCAAAAAACGCGCCGAGTTAAGAAACATAAAGACAGGATCGTTTATAAATCTTTTTTCATGTAGATTGACCTCAAAGAATGCTTCAAAAGTAGAAATAAAAATCCAAAATCGAAGCATAGATAGACTAATGTCGGATTTAGGATTTGTTGAAACAGCACCGATGTGTGTGAACTTAACAAAAAGAAGGGGATGAGTAGAAATTTACTCATCCCCTTTCGTTATAGGTGGTGATTCAGAAAATTGACACTAACCAAGCAAGGCACCGCCTCGGTCTCCCCCGTGCGTGTTATGCGTCTGCTTTCAATTTTTCAATTACACTGTTGAGATTTTCAGCCTGTGCAACAAGCTGTTCTGTGTTGGCGGCAGAACTATCAACAAGTGTGCTGTTGTCGCGGGCAATTGAATCAATTTCTTCCACGCTTCGAGTAATCTCTTCCGACGCTGCTGACTGCTGCTCTGCTGCCGTTGCAATTGAGCGTACCTGTTCAGCTGCAGAATCCGCAGCAAGTACAATCTCGCTGAGCACTTCGCCGGATTTGCTGGATAAGCTTTGTACGTTTTCAAACGCTTCAAGAGTCTCATCCATGCCGTGTGCGTTGAGCTTGGCGAGATCCTGAATTGTTTTGATATTCTTACTTACTTCATGAGTTGCATTCATGGTTTTTTCAGCAAGTTTGCGAACTTCGTCCGCAACAACCGCAAAACCTCGTCCAGCATCACCGGCTCGTGCTGCTTCAATAGCGGCGTTGAGCGCCAGCAGGTTGGTTTGATCCGCAATGTCGTTAATGACATTGATGATGTCACCAATGGATTCAGACTGGGCATCAAGTGTCGCCATATTACCTTTAAGCTCTTCGCTGCGTGCATGCAGCTGTGTGATTGCTGCAACGGATTCTGTTACTGCATCAGCCCCCTGCTGTGCCATAACGCGGGAACGTTCGGTTTCAGAAGCAGCCTCACTTGCGTTACGGGCAACTTCCAGAACGGTGGCGTTCATTTCTTCCATTGCTGTTGCAGCATCACCGATACGGGTCATCTGGGAACTTGTGCCTTGCTGAATATTTGAGTTCTGATCGAAAAGTGACCCCATTTCACTGTTCATGCTTCGTACCAAGCCTTCAAGAGTGGATGCAGCCGTAAGGATACCTTCCTTAGTGGCGATTTCAGCTTGTGCCATAGCGTCTTCAGCCTGTTGAGCAGCTTGGCGGGCAATTTGGGTCTGGTTCTGTGCTTCAGCCTCTTTCTTTTCCATCTCTTTTTTGTCGTGCTTAAATGTATCCACCATCTGCGTTAAAGAGCGCTGAAGGCTGGTCACTTCGTCTTGCCCGTCAACAGAGATAGGAACATCCAGATTACCGGAAGCTACTTCCTGTGCTGCCTCTGTCGCCAAAGAGAGAGGGCGGAGGATACTGCGTGAAATCATAATGCATAATGGAATGATCACAGCGAAAATGGCGCAGAAGAGGATAATTCTATCGAGGAATGCTTTATCAACCATGGAAGTGATTGTGTTGCTGATTTCCTCGCCTTCTACTGCAATATTGTCGATGTAAACGCCTGTCGCGATAACATAGTCTGTGTTGCCGATGTGCGTGCCGTAGCTGATTTTAGGCTGTTTTCCCATTCCCGGCTTATCGAAAATGTACTCAACAAAGCCCCCCCCTTCTTGTGCTTTGGCTACGAGTTCCTTGTTGAACATTACCCCGTTGGAATCTTGAAAATTGATTACGGATTCCCCAACTCTCTGAGGATTCGGCGGAAATACTACAAATTTTCCATCTTGAAGAATGAAGAAATATCCTGAGTTGTCATCTTCGTGCCGAAGGTCGTTAATTGCATATTGCAAAGCAGTTTGCTGTTCGGCTTTAGGCATTCCATCAATTTTCTTCGCTAATAAGAATGCTAAACTGTCCACTGCAAGCTTGATGGACTCCTGACGTCCTTCAAACATCTCTTCTTTTGCCGTCGACACGGAATAGTCTCGTATGTGTTGCGTCGTCATATAGAAAAGGAAAAATGCCCCGACAATGCACAACATATTTATGAGCAGTAATGAAAAAATTCTGTGCTGAATGGTAAACCTGCGTAACATAAACCCCTCCATGGTACGCGCCGTTTACAACGGCCTGTAAAAAATTATTGTCACGTGCTGAATTGCACAAATCTCATTATCGCTAATAGTAACTGTAACTATTACCGTTGATGTCTTTCTGTTCTTATCTTTTTAAAAGGTCAATAAGATTTTAAAATTAAAGGTAAAAATAAATAATACATTAGTTATTGAGACTAACACTTCACCCATAAAGTGTGGACTTCTCTGGTCGTGGAACCAAGAAAATGGACATAAAAAAACGCCGCTTCTTTCGAAGCGGCGTGTATGATTTTTAGCTATATTGATGTGTTAGAATTGCGATGTTGCAATAAGCAGCCAACCTGTAGCAATTATGACGGTACCGGCAATAATTGAAAATGATGTGTGGAGTACGGCAACAGCAGTGGAACTCTTACCTGCAACGTGCATAAGCATTTTTCGAGAATGAATACTGGCAATGCCAAAAAGTGACGTTGTAATTCCCATCCCCATAGTAAAGAACACAGCGCCAAGAAGGCCAGTAGTGAGCAAGTTTAGGCTTAGTGCAAAGGAAAGCAAAAGCGCAACTCCAGGACATGGTACAAGGCCGGAAATAATGGAAACAGTGATGATTCCTTTATTGTCGGCTTCTTTTTTTATGCTGTTATCTTTACGATACCGCGAAACTGCTTCGTACAGTGCGTGCAGCAGTATGAAAATACCCAGTCCGATTATGAGATAGTAGCTTGTCATCTTCAGTGGTTCACTGGCGGATGAAAGCGCACGGCTCCCCTTGAGATTTAGCAGAAAATACGCACCAAGGACGACTACAACAGCGGAAAGTGTATGCACCGCTGTGAGTAGATGTCCCATGAGGACGCCTTTAAGCAACGTTCCTTTTCTGCCCAGAAAGTAGGAAAAGACAATGGATTTGCCGTGTCCCGGCCCTAGCGCGTGAATTATTCCATAGAGGAAAGAGAACAATAAAAAAGACCAGAAGGCTTGCCCGTTCGGGTTCTTTTTAATTTCACGACCCAGAGTTGTCATTTTTGAGCGCAAGGCGCGCTGGGCAAGGTTTACGTTGCGAAGCATTTTTGAATATTGCAGCGCAAAGAATCCTGCCTTGTGTTGTTGCAGTTCTGTTTGCTCAACGGTTGTTTTGCTTGCACTATGCTTACCCGTAAATGGACTGGCGTGAGCCGCAGTTATCATTAGGAGCAATAGTAGTGTTGCGAGAAAAAGTTTTTGCATGACTAAAACTCAAACGTAACGGCTGTAGGGATGATTTGTCCCTGAAAAAAAGCAAGTTCAGGTGCTTCATCAATAGTAAGCTGTAGATCTTTTTTTCCATCAACAGCAACGGCCTCTAGGGCAGTATAAAAATCTGAGTAGTAAGACGGGTCAAAAATTGCGATTTGCATCTTTTGCGCTGAATCTTTTTTTGTAACGGAAAACGGAATGTTCATTTTGTACTTCAGTGTTCCTTTTTCAAAGATCGCGACAAAGTTGGTGATCTTTTTTAGCGAAACTCTTTCACCGTTAAGCATTATGTGAACAAAAAAACTGTGTTCTGCAAGATAGCTTTCAATATCTGGACGCTGTTTGTTCCATTCAGCCTGAGTCAACGCACCATCAGCGTTTGTGTCTAGATCAATCAAAAACAGATCGCTGGACATATCGTCGAATGTCCAAACAACATCAATCGATTTCAGATTGCTGTTTTCAAAGTGCAAATTCAATGAGCTGTCGATAAATACATGCGGGTGTGCCTTTGCGACGCGTGGGGTAAATACCATGCTGCAAAGACAAAGGATTAGAAGCAAGGATAAGGCAGTTCTCATATCATGACCATTTGTAAAAATGTGGATTTGCGCTGTAACGGGGCAATATATGGGGTTCTTAGCCGATATTTAGGCATATTCTCATTCGTATACCAATGAGATGGATTGAAAAAAAGCATTTTCTAGTTGACATTGAAAATCGTTTTCAATTAAACAAGGGGTAACGAAGAGGCCGGAATACATTTTGGAGGCGTTATGTGCGCAACGTTAATAGGCGGAATGGACAGACTTAGACGTGATTATATCAACACAGCAAAAAGTCAGGGTGTGAAATTGAAGGTGTTTACTGGAAAGGAGAACTCCATAGCTGGTAAAATGGGAACCCCTGATATGGTTATCCTGTTTACCAATAAAGTTTCACATGCCGCCCGCCGGGAAGTTGTACAATACGCAAAATCTAAAGATATTCCGATTCATATGGCTCATTCCTGCGGTGTTTCCACGCTTAAGCAGGTTTTACGATAAAAGGGGAATTACAATGTGTGCTGCAAGAGAAATTGGTGCGTTGAGCAAAGCAGGTATGGCAGCTATGGCTGATGGTAATTACATGAATGCAGAATTTATGATGCATCAGGCTATTCGCAGAGCAGAACAGCTCGGGGTAGATACCTACACAGCAAAGCTTAAAAATAATTTTGGTATTATTCTGAATTTGCAAGGCAAAACGAATGAAGCCGCCGGTTATTTTGATGAAGCACTCACAACAATTACCAGAACAATCGGAACCGAGAATAAACTCTACCGTGTTATTGAAGCAAACTTGCATGATGCACGTGTAGGACAGGCTTAAGTACATTCATCGAGACAAACTTGCACAACCTAACGATTTTTTTAGACACAACTCTCGTCTCGGTGTACAATATTTACAAAAGGGAATGCCGAAAGGTCATGGATTAACCTTTATCCTCCTCACAGACATATGATATATGGAAAAAGTTCGAAAAGACGATAGCTAAATGCTATCGTCTTTTTGTTTATTTAAACGGCTATTCTTCTCGCAGGTCACGCTTCATAAGTTCGCGCCATGCGACGTGCGGATTTTTTCCATCGTGGATAATGGCATGCATGGTCGCGGTGATAGGAAGTTCAACGTTAAGGCGCTGGGCAAGCCTGTGCACCGCAGTTGTTGTCTTTACCCCTTCAGCGACCTGATGCATTTCGTCGAGGATCTGATCCATGGTTTTGCCTTGGCCGAGCTTGAGCCCGACTTGTCTGTTTCGAGACAGGTCGCCAGTGCAGGTTAATACGAGATCTCCCATTCCAGAGAGCCCCATAAATGTTTCTGCCTTCGCACCCATGACAACGCCGAGGCGTGACATTTCTGCAAGACCGCGGGTGATGAGCGCAGCGCGTGCGTTTGCGCCGAACCGTAATCCGTCGGACATGCCTGCGGCGATGGCGATAACGTTTTTGAATGCCCCGCCAAGCTCAACACCGAGCACATCTGTTGATGAGTATGCACGGAAATTTTCATTGGAAAACATTTCGCGTAACTCTTTGCCACATTGATGATTGCAGCAACCTAAGACAACTGCTGTCGGCATACCGCGCACAACTTCTGCTGCGAATGAAGGGCCGGAAAGCATGGCGAAAATCGGATTTTTATGTCCGAGTTCTTCTGTCACAACTTCAGACACGGTTTTGCCGGTATCCAATTCCAGCCCCTTATTGGAGCATATTATTGTAGTGCCATCATCGATGAGCGGTTCAAACTTTTTCAACGTGCTGCGAAATACCTGACACGGTACAGAGAAAAGAATGTGGCGCGCACCTGTGAGTGCGGTCTGTGCGTTGGTTGTTGCAGTAATATTCTCGTGGAGCGGCACATTCGGTAAGTATTTAGCGTTTTCCCGTGTGCTGTTAATGGCTTCAGCCTGCTTATCGTCACGCACGAGTAACGGTACTGTATATCCCTTGTCGGCAAGCAGTTGAGCGAGGGCTGTTCCCCAGCTGCCACCACCGATTACGGTAACGTTCATGTAGGACTCCAGAAAATCAATCTAGATGTAATGTTGAGAAAGTTTTAATGACAAAATGTATACGGTTACATTTTGTTTCAGACATCATGTATCTTATCGTTTGCTAAGCCACAAGGCTAGTTTTTATGAGTAGCCGCTTTTTCAGAAGGGTTCCATGATGTCTGTGAGGCGACAGAAAAAGCAGCAGGCATATAGTATGTTCCCCGCGAGGCGTTTTATGGGAAAAATTGCTGATGAGACGTGCTTTGGGAATAGTAAAAATAATAAACAGTGTTGTATTTACTGCATGTTGTGTGTGCTGTCCGAAAGAATGATTAGCAGTTGCAACGCGCGGTGCTAACAGGTATCAACACTTGGTGAAATAAAAAAGGAATGTGAGGATGACCATGGCGAAAACCGAGTTTACGGAAATCGAAAAAAAGATTTTGCATATTGTGCAAGCCAATCTTCCAGATAGCGCTACTCCATACGCAGATATTGCAAAAGAAGTGGGCACAGACGAAGAAACTGTTCTTAATCTGCTGCAGCTTATGAAAGACGAAGGCACAATCCGCCGTTTTGGTGCGAGCTTAAAGCACCAGAAAGCAGGGTTTAATCATAATGCAATGGTTGCATGGATAGTAGACGAAGACATCATTGATGGAATCGGTAAAATTGCTGCCAAGCATACACTTATTTCCCATTGCTACCACCGTCCGACCACTCATCCTGAGTGGAAGTACAATCTTTTTACGATGATTCATGGTCGTCACGAAGATGAGTACATGGAAGTTGTTGAAGAGCTTCGCAATGCGACTGAGCTGGACGAATTCGCCGTGCTCACGTCTTTGAAAGAGCTCAAAAAAACATCCATGACATATTTTTAGATTTTTCAGCATAAAACCCGCGTTATTCGCGTGGTTTTGGCTTCTATTTTATACCACCCAAGAGGGAGAACCGTATGGAACGCTCCAGTGAATTATACGCACGCGCAAAAGACCTTATGCCCGGTGGCGTAAACAGCCCGATCCGTGCTTGTCTTAGCGTTGAATGTGAGCCGCTTTTCATTAAAAAAGGTGAAGGCGCAACTCTTACCACAGAAGACGGCAAGACCTACATCGATTTCGTTGAAGGTTGGGGTCCAATGCTGCTTGGTCACGCTCATCCGGACGTAACCAAAGCAATTCAGGAATCCGCTGCAAACGGCTGTTGTTTCGGTGCACCTTACGCTGGTGAGGTTGAACTTGCTCAGATGATCGTTGACGCGATGCCAGGTGTAGACATGGTTCGTATGGTTAGCTCCGGTACTGAAGCTACCATGACAGCCTTACGTCTTGCTCGCGGTTACACAGGTCGTGACAAGTTCGTTAAATTTATTGGTAACTACCACGGTCACGGTGATCCGTTCCTCGCAGCAGCAGGCTCCGGTTTTGCTGATCTTGCAATTCCAGGTACACCGGGTGTTCCTGCCGGTACCGTTCAGGATACCTTGCTTGTTCCTTTCAACGATCTTGAAGCAGTTCGTAAGCAGTTTGAAGCAAACGGCGACGAAATTTCCTGCATCATCGTTGAACCAACGGCTGGTAACATGGGTGTTATCCCTCCAGCAGAAGGTTTCCTCCAAGGTCTTCGTGACGTATGTGACCAGTATGGCGCATTGCTTATCTTCGACGAAGTAATCACCGGTTTCCGTCTCTCTTACGGTGGCGCTCAGAAACGTTTTGGCGTTACTCCTGACCTCACCACTCTCGGTAAAATTATCGGCGGCGGTATGCCAGTAGGCGCATACGGCGGCAAGCGTGAGATCATGGACCGCGTAGCACCAACCGGTAACATTTTCCAGGCAGGCACTAACTCCGGTAACCCGGTTGTTATGGCAGCTGGTATTGCTACCCTGAAAGTGCTTCAGAATGCAGATTACGATGCACTCGAAGCCCGCGTTGCAGCGTTCGCTAAAGAATTGCACGCAATCCTCGCTTCCAAAGGTGTAGACGTAACTTACAACACCATTGCATCCATGTTCACCATGTTCTTCACGAACGAAAAAGTGACACACTTTGAGCATTCCAAAGCTTGTAATGCAAAAATGTACGCTTCTTTCTACCAGCAGATGCGCGCTCAGGGCATTTACCTTGCTTCCCTCGGTCTTGAGGCTGCAATGGTTTCCTTCGCGCATACTGACGAACAGCTCGAGAAAGCTCTCGAAGCTGCTCGTAACGTGAAGTTTTAGCTTTAATATTGCCTGCGGCGCTTGTTGAGTTTTGATGCCTCCGGCGGGCAAAGGGCCAGCCCCTTGCATCCCCGCGAGAGGAACTTCCTCTCGACTGCGTTGACGTTCAGGTGAGTTATTGACCGTAAACAATGGTCAACAGTTCCAAGCTAAAAATTAGGTTACTAACAATTACAGACGCTGCTGCGTCGTGTTACGTCTGAACAAAAAGGGCTTTGTTAGTACGTTCGAGTATATTACGAAGGGTGGAGTGTTCGTCGCTCCACCCTTTGTTGTGATAAGGTAGCGACGATGAAGCCGCGTGAGAGCATAAGCAACGTACGTGGGTCGCAATAAAAATCGCGGTCAAGGGGGCGTCCCCCTTGCGGGTGCAGGGCAGAGCCCTTGCCCGTCGGAGACCTGCCAGAGGCGTTAGTTCTCCTCACTCCGAAGGCGAACAAACATTCACTGCAAAGGCATAACAACGCTATGAACAACCTAGCCATATACGCAGTCACCCCACAGGGCGTGACGCTTGCTCGCACCATTGCTGACGCGTTTGGTGGCAGTGTTTTTGTACCGATGCGAATGGTCGATGCTGATTCGAATACGCAAGAGATAGGCTTTGAAAGCCTGCGGACATGTGTTGCCGAGGGCTTCAGTGACTTTTCTGCGCATGTTTTCATCACGGCTGCGGGCATTGCTGTTCGTGCTATTGCACCACATCTGGTGAGTAAGGACGTTGATCCTGCCGTTGTTGTGATGGATCAGAACGGGCGGCACATTGTGAGTTTGCTTTCCGGTCACTTGGGCGGCGCAAATGATCTGGCTACGGTTGTGGCGCAGCTTGTTGGTGGTGTTGCGGTTATCACCACGGCTACTGATACGGAAAAGCTGCCATCACTCGATCTGGTTGCTGTTGAGGCTGGCTGCACCATTCATAATATTGGTGCAGTAAAGCACGTTAACGGCGCTTTGCTTGCGGGTGAAAAGGTTGTTCTTGATGATCCAGCGGATGTGCTTGGCTTGAAGCACGGCGCGTTTGAAAAATATTTTTTGGCAGCAGAACTGGTGCCGTTTTCGGAAGAAGACGCTCCAAGTGTCGTTGTTTCATGGCGTAGTGCAGAATTGCTTGAGCCGGAAGAAAAAACGTTGCTGCTGCATCCTAAAGTGCTGTGCGTAGGCATTGGTTCTAAGCGTGGTGTTCCCAAGGATGCTGTTCTCGGACTTATTCAGGATACGTTTCAGAAACGGGATCTGGCGCTTGAGAGTATCGCGTATTTGGCTTCGGTTGATGCCAAGGCGGATGAAGAGGGCATTATTGAAGCTGCTGAAGAGCTTGGTGTGCCTTTTGTGTCGTTCGCAGCAGATGTTCTTGATGGCGTGGATGTTCCAAATCCTTCCGATGCACCCAAGCGGGCTGTAGGTACTAAGAGTGTCGCAGAAGCCGCTGCGCTTCATTGCGCTTCGCTGAAGCATGGTGCGCGGTTGGTTGTAGAAAAAGAAAAGGGTGACGGCGTAACTTGCGCTGTCGCGTTGGAGATATAATGGGTTCCTCTTTGAAAGTAGTCGGGCTTGGTCCCGGCGATAGTGCTTTGCTGACGCCACAGGCACAGAAGGCAATTGAAGATGCTGACGTCATTGTCGGATACACTTTGTACGTTGATCTGGTTCCGGATACGTTGAAAGAAGGCAAAGAGCTTGTTTCAACAGGAATGATGGGCGAAATGGCTCGCTGTGAAAAAGCGATTGAAATTGCTTTGAGTGGCAAGGATACTGTTGTAGTCTGTTCCGGTGATCCAGGGATTTATGCAATGTCCGGCCTGATTTACGAATTGGCGGAAGAGCATCTTGATACGCTTGAGATCGAAGTTGTGGCGGGGATTCCGGCATTGTCTGCGGCCTCTGCCTTGCTTGGTGCACCACTCATGCACGACTTTGCTGTGATCAGCCTTTCTGACTTGCTGACAGAATGGGAACTTATTGAGAAACGCTTGAAAGCTGCCGCTGAGGCAGATTTTGTGATAGTCTTATATAATCCGAAATCCAAACGCAGAAACTGGCAAATTGGTAAAGCGCTTGAGATTGTAGGAACCGTGCGGAGTGCTGATACTCCGGTGGGTTTGGTGAAGTCTGCCTATCGTAAGGAACAGGAAACTATAGTGTTTTCTTTACGTTCCTTTGACACCGACCAAGTAGATATGCTTTCTACAATAATAATAGGCAATTCTACGACACGAATGATAGGTGAAAACATCGTAACTCCCCGTGGTTACCTGAAAAAGTACCGTAACTAACAATTTGGAAAACGCTATGTTACATCGCTACCTTATTCCTTCCGTTCCATTGATTATTTCACTTTTCTTTGCAGCTATCTGTATAGCTGCGGCTCAAGAAGCGCCGCAGGAGCCAGTTGTAATCGGGGTTCCTGCCGGAGCAAAGATCAAGAAGCCGAAGGTAGCGTTTCAGCATGCTAAGCATGCAGCGTTACAGTGCGAAGCGTGTCACCACATGCTGAAGGAAAATCCAGAAGTCTACTCTTGTTCATCTAAAGGCTGCCATGATCTTGGCAACCCGACTTCATCCAAAGAACGTAAATCAATTCGTTATTTCCGAAACGCATTCCATATGAATAGTAAAGCCAGCTGTAACGGCTGTCATAAGTCCCTTAAGAAAGAGGGCAAGCCTGCAGGACCAACTTCTTGTAAGGGGTGCCATACTGTAAAATAATGCAGTTTGGTTTGAGCAGGCAAACAGTACACATTATATACCGTCAAGTTGCTGCATATACCCTGTTTTCAGGGAATATCATGTGATTACTACTGAGTAGGTCGCGTTTGCTTGACAGTGTAATAGAGGTACAATATAGCCTAATGTGAAAATCATAACATGCCTTGTGAAGGAGGTTGTACTGTCATGAAAAGAGTAATGGTACTCGCTATGGCCGCAATACTTTGTGTTGCTTTTGCCATGGTTGCTTATGCTGTTGATGCCCCATCTGAACCAGTTAAGATGGACGCAACCAAGAAGCCGGTTATGTTTAACCACGCTACCCACACTGACTACAAATGTGGTGAATGTCACCATCCTGTAGATGGTAAAGAAAACTACAAAAAGTGTGCTACAGCAGGCTGCCACTCTGCTGCTAAAGCAGACAAAAGAAAAGCTGGTTCTTACTACAAAATTGTTCATAACAAAAAAGTTGGTAAATCCGGTATTGCAACCTGTGTTTCTTGTCACAAAAAAGTTGCTGGCAAAGACAAAGCTAAGAAAAAAGCTCTCACTGGTTGTAAAAAATCTAAATGTCACTCTTAGAGGACATTTTTTGATGATGAGCGTAAAGACCGCCTAACGGCGGTCTTTTTTTGTGGAGCATAGGCAGAAACAGTGATATTCCGCGCTGTACCTAATGAAACACACGTGCAGACCGATGAGATATGAGGTGCGTATGCCATGCAACGATGTATGTTGTTGCACTAATCTGCTCAGGGATACCTATACAAAAGCTGTAGTGTTCACTTTACTGCACGATAATGACATTTGTGTGTGTTAGATACTGTTTAGTATCGTAAGAAGAATGCAGCAAAAAATATCATGCATATAACGAAGCGCATGAAAACGTAAAAATAGGGTGATTCGCTGCTTTCCATAATGTCAGTAGCGCCATCGTACCTTGCTTTATGCAGTAATGTATGGTTAATTTCCTAAAATACTGTATGTTTTGATATGTTCATTTGCATACATCAATGCACGATAAATTTGTGTTCAAAACTGCCTAACCGAATATGAAGGTGTGTCATGTCCGATAATACAAAGAATGGAATTATCGATCTAACAGAAATCGTAGAGATGGGGACTCCGCCTGATCCGGCGCCCGCGCAAAGCATCCCTACCAGCCCAGCAGGCACTGTTGATTTTGAAAGCGAACTGGAAGACCTTTTCAGTAGCACCGATTTTTCAGAGTTCACGGACTCTACCGATTCTAGCCCGCAGCCCGCAGCGTCCGCGGATGCAGATATTTTTCCAGACACACCGACAACTACGCCAGCAGTTGAAGATATTTTGGCAGACTTAGCGCCGGAGGTGGCGGCTTCACCCCCTGTGCAGGATGTAGCTGCTGAAGCTGCTCCGTCTTTTGAGTCTGATTTAGACGCTTTACTTGATTCCGCTGATTCGAAGGATTCTTCGGTCGGGTTTGATGCTGACTTTGAAGATCTGTTGAGTGAATTTTCAGATTCTCCGGCTTCTTCAACGGCTCCTGCATATCAACCGGATTTTGAAGAAGATTTATCCTCAATGTCTTTGAGCTCTGCTGATCCTGAGCCTGTTGTCGCAGAACCTGCTCCGCAGCCTCAGGCAGTGGCTCCGGAACCAGTGCACGCAACAGAATCTAATATTGCAGATGTGAACGCTGCGGATGTTGACGACTTGTTTGCAGATTTGGACTTTGAATTAGGCGAGGCTCCGGCCGCACCAGTTGCAGAGGCTAAACCGGCACCGGTAGAGGCTCCACCTGTTGCTCCGGCAGAACAAGACGCTTTTGCAGAGGATGACCTTTTTGCAGGGTTTGATTTTGAACTGGACCCGATGGAATCTGCGCCGATAGAAGCCCCTGCATCACAGGCTGCTTCTTTTACGGCTGAAGAACCACAGGCTGGCGCAGACGATGATCTGTTTGCTGATTTGGGTTTAGAGTTTGATCTGGATGAATTGGACGCAAAGCCTGCGGCAGCTCCCCAATCTCAAAGTTCACAGGCAAAAATGCCTCAGGCGCAAGCTCCTGTGGCGGAACCGGCTCCTGCACCTGCGACAGAATCTAACATTGCGGATGTTAATGCTTCGGATGTTGACGATTTGTTTTCAGACTTGGACTTTGAGCTTGGTGAAATGCCGGGTGAATCTGTATCAGACAATGTATCAGCCAGTGCACCGGCAAATACACCGGAGCCAGTAGCGCCCCCAGTTGCAGCTGCAAGTCCATCTTCTGTTGATAGCACCTCGTTAGATGATCCATTTGATGTGGACGATATTTTAAGTGAGTTCAGTGATGATGTAACCCCACAGCCGACTTCGGCAGATTCGGCTACTGCGGGAGATTTTGATCTTGCTGATCTCGATGAATTACTCAGAGTTGATGATGAGCCTGCACAAGCACCACGTACGGACTTAACGCCTGCTGATGGCACCACTCTTGATTCTGAAGAAGTTGAGATGGACGACATTGGCTTCTTGTTGAGTGAGTTCGACGAGAATGGCGGCACGCAGGCTGCTGCATCAGCGCCAGAGCCACAGCCGGAACCGGTGTTTGAGCCGGAAGCGCCTGTTGCTCCGGAGTTTGCATTTGAACCGGATGCACCCGTAGAACCAGTTGTTTCTGAAGTGGCAGAGCCTGCCGCTCCAGTTGATGGTTCTATGTTTGATGCAGAAATTGATGCGCTTCTTGATGATTTGGAAATGGCATCTGTTGAACCAACTGCACCAATTTCGCAGGAGCCACCGGCACCTGTTACTGAGCCAATTGTGGAGTCTGTTGCTGAACCAGTAATGGAGCCTGCAGCACCACAATTCGCACAGCCTGATGATAGCCTGTTTGATGCAATTTCTGATGACACAGCATTGTCTGCTGAACCGGAAAGCCTTGGCGCATCGGAAGATGATCTCGATTTAGATGCATTTCTAGATAACGATCAGGTGAATGGTGAAGTTGCTCCAGAATTTGCGACTCCAGAAGTGGACGCTGCATTAGATGCAGAAGACGATCTCGGTGCAGAAATTGATGCTTTGCTTAACGAGGTTCCGCAGGAAGTTCCAGTTGCTCCTGAAGTTCAGGCAGTTACCAAAGAGGTATCTGAGGAGCAGAAAGCTGCTTCTCCGCTTGGTTCTGCTGATGAATTTGAGTCCATTCTTGATGAACTCGATTCTCTTCTTGATGAGCAGGAAGCACTTGAGCCAGCTATGGAAGCAGCACCAGTCGATCCTGTTGATGAGTTGCTTGCTACACCGGTTGAAGACGTTCTTCAGGACGATGCAGGGTTTGATTTCGACTCAGAACCTGAGCTTGATTTTGATCCTGAACCAATGGTTGAGATGGTGCCGGAACCTGTAATGGAAGCTGCTCCTGTTGAGCCTCCTGCTCCAGAGTTAGCACCAGAGCCAGTGGCTGCTGAACCTGTGTTTGAAGAAGCAGCAACCGTTGAACCAGATCTAGAGATGGAACTTGGGCAGCTGACAGAGCCGACTTCATTAGAAGAAGACTTAGACTCAACACTTGATAGAATTTTAGGCGATGAACCTCTTTCCATGGAAGATGTTGCTGAAGAAGCTTCACAGCAAGCTTCAGAGCAGGCCGTAGAACCGGCAGCGTTCACGCATGATGATATTGATGCCTTATTGGCTGATTCTGAGATTTCAGAAGAGCCAGTAATGGAAGTACAAGCGCCGGAAGATGTAATACCGGAAGATTCAATTCTGGAAGACCCAGCAGTTGAAGAACCAGTCTTCGAGGCAGCGATGCCAGAAGAGGTACTTACGGAAGAGTTGATTGCTGAAGAAGTTCAGCCTGAAGCTCCGGCGTTTGAAGAACCGACATTTATGGAAGAAGCTCCGGTAGTGGAAGAACCAATGTTCGACGCGCCAGAAGCCATGGAATCAACAGAACTTGAGCAAGAAATGTTTGCTCAGGAGACTGCTGTTGAGCCAGAACTTCCAGTAGAGCCTGCTATTGAAGATATGATGGCAGCGTCTGATGTCGAGGGTTTCGAGGATGTCGCGGATATCGCGACAGAGCCTGTTGTTGACTTTGCTGCGGAGCAGGTTGTTCAGCAGGAAGAATCACAGGATTCTCTTGAAGAACCGAACTCCGTTTCTGAGGCAATGGATGCCATGGAAGATGACATTCCATTGGTTGACCTTGAGCAGGAAGCAATGGCAGAGCTTGAATCTCTTACTGAGGTTCAGCCTGAATCTTTTGATGCACCGGAAGAATTACTCGATGCTGTCGACATGACGGAAGAGGGTTTTGATGCTGCACTGAACATGGATGACATTAATGAGAACGCCTCTCCTGTGCCGCCTAATGCGAGCATAGAAGATCTCATGAGAGAATCCTCAGTGGATACGCCTGAATTCTCCGATGCTTCAATGGAAATGCTGGATACTATGCCGGCAGTTAGCTCAGCTATCCAGAGTGATGCTGCGTACGATGTTCCGCCTGTTCCGGCTATGACTCCGGAAGAGTTCGCAGAACTTACAGAACGTATCTACTATCTGGAAAGCACATTACAGAATGTTATTGCTATGCAGGAATCTTTTGTTGCTCCAGAGCCACAGGCTGTGGAGAAAAAGGTACTTGTGAAAGCAATCGACGAGGCTTTCAATATGGATGGTCCATTAATGGCGCGTGTCCTGAGCGCTGTTGAAGTTCGGACAGAAACTCTGATTGAATCTATGGGCACCCGCATTGAAAGCCAGATAAAAGGGGCGATTGAACAGACTGCGGCGAAGTCCGCAGCACAAGTTATCCGTGAAGAACTTCAAGCCTTACTGGCAGAAGACTTCACTTAGGTAACAAAGCTGTAACGTGATTGTAACACGATTGTAACAATTGCCTAGTTGTTAATACGTACTACAAGAGGGCTGCGTGAATCGCAGCTCTCTTTTCTTGTGGTAACGGTGATGCAAATGAACGTGCAGCTCTTCTTGGAAACATATGGGTATCAGCAAAAAGATGCGTCATTTTGCTTGAAGTTCCAAGAAATATAGCTTAGCTGTTCGTTCAAACAGCCTTTTTATGGGGCGTACGACTTTTTAGTATCAGGAGTAGGTTGATGCATGATAATTTAGCGAATCCAGCACCACTCGGTCTTATGGGCTTTGGTATGACCACAGTGTTGTTGAACATTCACAATGCAGGATTTTTTCCAATCTCTGCAATGATCCTTGCAATGGGTATTTTTTACGGCGGTGCTGCTCAGGTAGTCGCTGGCATTATGGAATTTAAAAAAGGTAATACTTTCGGTACAACCGCGTTTACCTCTTACGGATTTTTCTGGCTTACTTTGGTAGGACTTATTGTCATGCCTAAGCTTGGCTGGGCTGAAGCAACCCCTCATGCTTACATGGGCTGCTACCTTGCAATGTGGGGTGTTTTTACTTTCTTCATGTTCCTTGGAACACTTAAAAGTAACTTCTGTATTAAATTTATCTTCGGTTCCCTTACCGTTTTGTTCTTCTTGCTTGCAATCCGTGATTTCACAGGTTCTGCACTCATCGGAACTATCGCAGGGTACGAGGGTATCGTTTGTGGTCTGTCTGCAATTTACCTTGCAATGGCAGAAGTTCTTAACGAAGTTTACGACAGAGTTGTACTGCCAATCGGCTAGTATCTCGACATAAAGAGGAGTGCGCGCTGCTCCTCGTCTGCCCCTTTTACTTGGTTTGTTTACTTACCAGGCGGGCATTTTTCACGATCAGGACTGAGTGAAATATTTAAGACCGGAAAAGCTATTCTTTTCCGGTCTTTTTTTATGCATTTTATAAAAAAAGACATGATGCTTCGCTTTTTTTAATGCCAATGTAACCGTTTTCATCCTTATGAAACGCTGTTTTAGGGCTTTTGCCTTTTCGGCTAGTGCGCGGTAACCTTAGGGTAAGTAGCGTTTTACCCTAGTCTTTCCCTTATATTCACACCATAGTTGCAAAAGTTTCAAAAGCACCATATAAAGCAAAAAATGAAAACAGATTGATTTGTTTGCTGTACTGTTTTCATAACACTGCACTGCAAGCGAGATATTTCAGTGTGGTTCGTTTTTGTCGTGAAGACATAACTTACGATGCCTCCCCTCAGTCCAAGCACGCGTTTTGGGGATTAAGCATCCAGTTTGAAAACCATAACGCGTTTATGACTTATGACTATGAACAAATCTTTCCAGCCGACAATTAGGGATATTGCCCGTGAGGCAAAAGTTTCCATTGCAACTGTTTCGCGTTATCTGAACATGCCTGAGAAGGTACGTAAGGAAACCGGGGAACGAATTCAACGCATCATCGATAAGCACAACTACCGATGTAACTTTGCGGCTAAAGCACTTGCTACCCAGCGTACGAAAACAATCGGATACATTATTCCGGCTGTTAACAACCAAATTTACAGCGAGTGCGCCCGCGGCGTGCAGGATGAAGCACAACTTCATGGCTATCAGGTTTTCATCGCCAGTGCGGAATACAACCGCCAGCGTGAAAAGCAGATGGTAGAAAACTTTCTTGAACGTCGTGTCGACGGTATTATTCTTACCGTGTCTGACTCCATGGGCGACATTGCACAGAAACTGTTTCAGGAAAAAATTCCTGCAGTGAACCTGTTTAACAAACAGGGCTGCCTGCCATGTGTTTCTGTGGATAACGTTAAAGCCAGCTACGATGCTACTGAGTACTTGATTAAACTCGGTCACAGAAGTTTCGCTATGCTTGGTGTGCCGTTTACTGCGTCTGACCGTTGTCGTATGCGTTATGAAGGTTTCCTTCATTGCTTGCAGGATCATGATATTCCGACCCATCCCCAGAGTTTTGTACAAATTTCTTCTAATACTCTGGACTGCTCAGAAGGCGTCGAAAAATTAATGAACTCCTCAAATCCTCCGACAGCGATTTTTGCTTCAAACGATCTTGTAGCAATTAATACAATCAGCGCATTGCGCCGTCTCGGCTTTGAAATTCCTAAAGATGTATCTGTTATCGGGTTTGATGACATTCCTATGGCAAAACACGTCTGGCCGCCGCTTACTACAGTGTTGCAGCCGGGCTACCGCATGGGACGTCAGGCTGCTGCGGTGCTGCTTGATATTTTACGTACAGGCAAACATCCGGAAGAAAAAATTCCACCCGTTCAGCACGATCTCATTATTCGAGAGTCTTCCGGGGTTCCTCCTCGCTAGGCAGCTTACTAGAATACGCAAAAAGCGCTTCAGGCAATTATGTCGGAAGCGCTTTTTTTTATCTTTTGTTTTTCGGGAAGGAGTTCTTTTTACAGAACAATGAGCTTTTCTTTGCTCGTTGTTGGATGGTGTGTGCAATCATTATGTTGCAAGAAAACGATAGAGTGATACTGTAAAGCATTCTATTATGAACGTTATGAGAAAAAATCGAATAAGTACGCAACTTGACTAATAAGTGTGTTTAATGTATTACTTACAATACAGCGAGTCATAACTGCGAGACACGATGCGCAATTTATTTATGCACTGTAACTAGTAATGTAGAAGTAACATTCTGCATTATTTTTTGTGCGTACAATAAGCTGTGGTTGCAAATAGTGCATTACGCATAAGCGAGAGGAGGAGTCTTGAGCTCTACTTCAAACCTCACCAACAGTGATGGGGCGAAATTAAAATTTGATGTACATCCGTATATTTTCTTTATTTCTGCTGGATTAATTATCTTACTTGTTGGCCTTACCATTTACTTAGGTAAGGATATAAAAGACTTTTTTGGGATAATCCAGACTGGCATCTCTACGTACACAGGGTGGTTTTTCGTTCTCACCATGAACGTGATTCTAGCTTGTGTTCTTCTTTTCATGTTCTCCAGATTCGGAGACATTCGGCTTGGCGGTGATGACGCCGTTCCGGAATTCAGTACTGCCGCATGGTTTGCCATGCTCTTTAGTGCAGGCATGGGTATTGGTCTTCTCTTCTACGGCGTTGCCGAACCAATGTTCCATTTTATATCTTCACCGTTTTCCGACACTCCCGGCTCACCGGAAGCCGCACGCAGGGCAATGGATTTAACCTTCCTGCACTGGGGATTACACCCTTGGAGTGTCTACGCCCTTGTTGGCCTTTCTCTGGCATTTTTCTCGTTCAACAAAGGGTATCCGTTAACAATCCGTTCTGCTTTTGTACCACTGCTTGGGGACAGAGTTAACGGACCTATCGGGTACGCCATTGATATTTCTGCAACCGTCGCTACTCTGTTTGGTGTTGCTACCTCTCTTGGTGTCGGTGTTCAGCAGGTTAATGCCGGTTTATTCCATGTCTTTGGCGTGCCGCAGACAACTAATGTTCAGCTCCTGCTCATTTGCGGTATTACGCTTATTGCAACGTACTCAGTAGTGCGCGGGCTGGATGCAGGTATTCGTAAGCTTAGTGAAATCAACATCGGCCTTGCTTTTACGCTGATGCTTTTTGTGCTTATACTTGGCCCTACCTTGTTTATCCTCAATGCTCTTGTTGAAAACATTGGTATTTACCTGCAAAACTTCATGCAGCTTTCTACTTGGAATGAAACGTACGAAAACTCCTCATGGCAGAACGGTTGGACCGTGTTCTACTGGGGTTGGTGGATCGGGTGGTCACCATTCGTAGGTATGTTTATTGCCCGAATCTCCAAAGGTCGTACTATCCGCGAATTTATCGCCGGCGTACTTCTTGTTCCAACATTTGTTACCTTTGTGTGGATTACCGTTTTCGGTAACAGCGCATTGTACATCGACATGTTCGGTGGTGGTGGCATTGCTAAGGCCGTACAGGAAAACGTTCCTGTTTCCTTGTTCGTACTTCTGGAACACTTCCCGTTTGCTTCTTTAACAAGCGTACTCGGTATTCTTGTTGTAATCAGCTTCTTTGTAACCTCGTCGGACTCCGGTTCGCTGGTTATTGATATCATAACCGCAAACGGTAACCCTGATCCGCCTACTCCGCAGCGAGTGTTCTGGGCAATGATGGAAGGTGCTGTAGCAGCCGCGTTGTTGTACGGTGGTGGGTTGATGGCTCTGCAAACTGCGACGATTGCGTCCGGCTTACCTTTCGGGGTAATCCTGCTCTTTATGGTCTACAGTTTGTTTAAAGGGCTTAAAGACTACTCAGGGCCGCAGCAGTTCTACATTGATACTGACAAGAAGCCTAAAAAGATGAGTATCACACCAAGAGCATTTCCGGCTAAACGTCGTCGCCACAAAATTCGCTAGGAGGATTTTATGTATACTACTTCTGCAGAAAAATTCACTGGCGGCTGCATGATGCTTATGCGTCAGAATGAAGGCGGCGCCAGCTTCTTAGGGTCTTGCTTTTTGGTACACGAAGAAGGTTACATGCTTACCACAAGCCATATCTTCGGGGATAACCATGAAGACCTTTGTGTTGTACCGTACTCTCCTGAGAGCACAGAATTTCAGACTATCAGTCGTGAACATGTTCGCTCCATTCCTGTTGAAGTCATCAACGTCGATAAGGAGCGCGATATCGCGTTGCTGGCGATTGATGTGGATGCAGATATTACTATGCCTGATTTTCTGCTCGGCAATGCCGAGACTCTGCGCCTTGGTTCACCGCTCGTAAGCTTGGGGTACCCGTTTGGTTTCCAGAACATGCATCACCTTACCGCGGTAAGCTCTGTTGTAAGTTCCAAGCTTACTTCTCCGCTCGGTAATAACCATATTCTTTTTGATACTCGAGTACATGCCGGCGATGTCGGCGGACCACTCATCAGTGTTAACGAAGATCGCATTATCGGGATTGTTTGTGGCCGTTACTGCCCTATGGCAGATGGCAGCTCCATTTCTTCCTACACACGCGAGCAAGCTCTTGATACCGACTTGTCGTATGCAATCTCCATTGAGTACGGCATCGCATTGATGGAAACAGAAGAGCTTGAGGTTCTGTAACGTACACAAGACAGGTGCCAACTCTCAGTACATCTGAGATGGTTTTCCTGTGAGTCAGCGCTGGTGACAGTTGCTGACGAGCGATTTTAGGTATGGAGCATATATGTTCCGGACAAAAAATCGCTTACTATATGCTTTGAAATAAAAAACGCCCGTCAGCTGGATCTGACGGGCGTTTTAATTTTTACGCAGCTTGGGGAAGCCTTCTGCTCTCTTCACGTAGTTGCAGCTGCGTGAGGGGCAATAAAGACCTTGCTACGAAATATGTCTACTTGGCGTAGCGTGCTTCGAGTTCTTCCGCGCTTTTGATAACAGCGTTTTTACCTTCGTCACGTGCGGCTTTGAGGTTTGCTGCGATGCTTTCGTCTTTAAGAGCGATGATCTGTGCAGCAAGCCATGCAGCGTTTTTAGCGCCTGCTTTATCAAGTGCTACAGTTGCAACAGGGTATCCCGGAGGCATCTGTACGGTTGCGAGCATTGCGTCCAGACCGGAAAGGTTGGATGCAGTCACAGGTACACCGATAACAGGTTTAAGGGTACGTGCAGCTACAGCACCGGCAAGGTGTGCAGCCATGCCAGCAGCGCAAATAAATACCTGACAACCGTCTGCTTCGAGAGAGTCCACCAGATTTTCTGTGCGTTCCGGTGTTCTGTGAGCTGAACTCACGGTGAAGATGTACGATATCTTAAGTTGATCTAATAGCTGTGTGCACGGGCGCATAGTGTCTTCGTCTGAAGCACTGCCCATGAATATAGCAACTTGAGGCATAATGTCTGTCTCCTGAATGTCTTATTTAAACCCTTTAAAACCAATGTCTTTACGGAAGTATGCGTTATCCATTTTGACAAATTCAAGGGCTTCGTAAGCACGTTTTTGTGCCGCAGCAAGGTCAACCCCAAGGGCTGTTACACAAAGAACGCGTCCGCCATTAGATACGGTCTGACCATTTTTGATGGTCGTTCCACCCTGAAATACTTTTACATTACCGAGTGCTTCTGCTTCTGCAAAGCCGGAGATAGCCATACCTTTAGGGTAGCTTCCCGGGTAGCCGTCAGCAGCAACAACAACGCCAAGAGTTGTTTCATCTTTGATTGGGAGCGGGGTTTCCGCAAGTTTGCCCTGAACACACGCCATCATAACTTCCGCAAGGTCGCAATCAAGGCGCATCAGCAGAGGCTGACATTCCGGATCACCAAAACGAACGTTGAATTCAAGCACGTACGGGCCGTTTTCGGTCATCATGATACCTGCGTAGAGGATGCCGATAAACGGTTTATCTTTTTTACCCAGCAGATTCACAACCGGCTTCATGACGGATTCAATGATCTCATCATAGCGGCTTGAAGGCAGTACCGGTGCAGGGCTGTAAGCACCCATGCCGCCAGTGTTAGGGCCGGTATCGCCCTCGAACACAGCCTTGTGATCCTGAGAAGATGGAAGAGGTTTTACAGTATTGCCGTCGCAGAAGCAGATAAATGATGCTTCTTCACCAACAAGACACTCTTCAACAACAACATGTTTCCCTGAGTCGCCAAAGGACTTCTGCACCATGATTTCTTCAAGCGCCTGAATGGCTTCATCCGTGGTTTGGGCAACGATAACACCTTTACCCGCTGCAAGGCCGTCTGCCTTAACAACGATAGGTGCGCCTTTTTCCAGGACGAAATCACGGGCTTCAGAAAATTCTTCAAATACTCCGAACGCAGCAGTGGGTACACCGGCTTCCTGCATAATCTTTTTGGCAAATGCTTTAGAGCCTTCTAGCTGGGCTGCAAATGCATTAGGGCCAAAGCAGGGAATCCCTTCCAGATCGAGAGCATCTTTGATTCCGAGAACCAAAGGTAATTCAGGACCCGGAACAACGAGATCAATAGCCTTTTCTTTGGCGAAAGCCACCAGTGCGGGCAGGTCGTCTGCATTAATTGGTACGTTTGTACCTTCGAGCGCAGTACCACCATTACCCGGGGCGATGAAGATTTCTTCAACTGTTGCACTCTGACGAAGTTTCCATGCGAGGGCGTGTTCACGTCCACCGGAACCCACGATAAGAATCCGCACGTCTGGCCTCCTAATTGGGAATGGGTTGTCATTCCTGTTTATGGTGCGTGGAAAATACACCATTAAAAATTCTTGATGAGCGCCTGATACCGTGTTTCGACGATTGCTTCAAGATAGTTACTTTTTTTGTCTCGTATCGTCTCAAGGAGTAAAAGTACTGAAAGAAAAGTGGGTTGTGTGTTTTTTCTATTTATCCATGTGGATGTCCATTTGAGGGAATGGAATGGAAATACCCTGTTCTGTCAGCGCATTTTTACTTTCTTCGAGCAGTTCAAATTTCGTGGAAAGATATTGAGCAGTCGGCACCCATGCGCGCACTGTGATGTTAACGCTGCTGTCGGCAAGGGCTTCCACTGCCACAACAGGTTCAGGTGTGGATCGAACAACAGGGTGCATCTCGAGAACGGTGAGCAGAGTTTTTTTCGCTGTAAGAATGTCAGCATTGTAATCAATGCCGATGGAGAGATCTAACCTACGGGTCGGATTGGCGCTGTAGTTGGTAATAATATTGCTCATCACCAGACTGTTAGGGATGAATATTTTTTTGTTATCCGTGGTGTTGAGCACTGTGCTGAAAAGATTTGTGGCTTCGATAGTTCCCGCTGCACTGGAAACTTCAACAAAATCGCCTGCGGTGAACGGGCGGAAAAATACAAGCAGCATGCCGGATGAAAAGTTTGAGAGATTGTCTTTTACAGCGAGACCAATGGCCAGAGCGGCGGCACCGAATATAGCAATAAGTGACGTAATGTTGATGCCGACTCGTGAAGCTGCTGCGAGCAGTACCGCAATAATAATCCCGTAGCGGACAATTGTTGTTATGAAACCTGCTTGTAACGGGTCGATATGATAGCGATCTAGCGATGCCCGGAGAAGTCTGGCGGTATAGCGGGCAGCCCACCAGCCGACAACAATCATTACAATTGCATAGAGCATGTTTTTTCCGCCGTTAAGTACCCATACGGATGCCATGGAATATAAAGTTTGAATATCAAACATGGATACTCTCCTACTGAGTGATGGTTAATTGTGTTGTTTATGAGAAAAAATTTCATTAAAACTAGCATGATAGATTGAAGATGGAAAGTGTTTGGACAGTAAAGGTATTAACGTTTTACAGGTGATACTGTATTGAAAAAGATTCTTGAACCTGCTAGCGTTACTGCTGTATAATAAGGAATATCTATGTGCGTTGTAGCATACAATAATAATATTTTTTAGCTTTATTGAATTAAACGCACCCTAAGAAAATAAGCATGCGGAGGCTTACTCATGTTTTTCGAAAAAATTCTTGTTCCGGTAGACGGCTCTAAACATGCTTTACTTGCAAAACGTAGAGCTCTTGCTATTGCTGAAAGCATGGATGCTGAAATCGTTTTAGTACACGTACTTGATCGTATTCCATCTATCATTGGCGGTAGTGCTCGTGAAGAGCTGCGTAAAGAAATGAAAGCTGAAGCACAGAAAGTGTTTGACCAGTACATTCCGGGCTTAGAAGCAAAAAACATCAAATACAAAACACGTATTGAATCCGGTCGTCCTTTTGATGCTATTTGCACTGTTGTAAAAGATGAAGGTTGCGATCTGATTTGTATCGGAGCACGTGGATTGAGCGAAGTAGAAGGATTACTGCTGGGTAGCGTATCTTCTGCAATTATCTCTCACTGCACAACACCAGTTTTGGTTGTTCGATAGTTAGTTGACGAATAGAAACGCGGGATAATAATTATCCCGCGTTTTTTTATATTCTGCTTCTGAAAGATAATAAAACTTGCAAATACTGACTGCTCAACGATATTGATAACAAGCTGTGTTTTGTGTTTTCTCTATTAAACATTCAGCAGTTATGATCACTATGGAGAGTAAATGTCTCCTTACGTTTTATTATTCAATTTCTTTTTCATACTGTCTCTTCTCGGAGCCGGACATGCGTTGCTGACTCGAAAGCAGCCGAATTCAGCTCTAGTATGGGTTACGCTTTGCCTGTCGCTCCCCGTAGTCGGAGTACTCGCGTACGTGGTCTTCGGCGTAAATCGTGTACGACGAAGTGCTACAAAGCTGCGCGAAGAATTTGAACAGCAAAACATAACAGGGTATCTCAAACCGCCGGATCACAGGGCGCACACATGTTTGCTTAAAGAGTTGCCCGAAGAGCTGATCATGATGGAAAAGATCGGTCGTGCAGTGACAGGTACTTTTCCCCTCAAGGGAAACAGTATTGAACCCTTGTACAACGGACAGCAAACATATCCCGCCATGCTCGATGCGATTAAAAACGCGAAAGAGTCAGTTTACCTCTCCACCTTTCTTCTTGATAAAGACCCCGTCGGAAGGCGTTTCATAAACAGCCTTGTCGCAGCCCACAAACGCGGTGTGCACGTTGCCGTCCTCATAGACGGGTTTGGTCTCTTGCTTTCATGGCGATCCGTAATACGTATTCTAAAAAAACACGGCGTTCCTGCCACAGTTTTCCTGCCGTTAAGTATTATTCCGCCACAAATTCGTTTGAACTTGCGCAATCACAGAAAGTTACTCGCTGTTGATGGTAAAGTCGGGTTCACAGGTGGAATGAATATCGGCGGAACCCGCAACTCTAAAGGGACTCGTCGACTCACAGACATGCACTACAAGCTGACAGGGCCAATAGTCTCCCAGCTTCAGCAAATTTTTATGGAAGACTGGGCGTACGCAAAAGGTGCAGCACACCAGCCGCTTCCAGCCCCCATGGATCATACCGGAGAGATCCTCGCCAGAGTGATAAAAGACGGGCCGGACAATCCCAACAATCCCCTTCACACGTCCATAATTGCGACAATCAGTGCAGCCAAGCATTCAGTGCGAATCATAACGCCCTATTTCCTGCCTTCAGCAGAGCTTATAAGCGTGATTTCGGTAGCAGCGCTGCGTGGGATAGCCGTGACTATTATTCTGCCCGTCAAATCCAATTGGCCGTTTGTACATTGGGCAAGCCGAAACTATTTTAAAGATCTACTCGAGGCTGGGGTACGTATTTTCTATCAACCGCAGCCGTTCTGTCACACAAAGTTATTCGTTGTAGACGACTGTTACGTTCAGTTCGGTTCCGCGAACATGGACCCGCGCAGTCTGCGGCTCAATTTTGAGCTGAATGTCGAAGTGCTCGATATGGGACTTGCGCAGCAGCTCATTACGCACGTAGACGAAACCGTCCTTCGGTCTGAAGAAGTGACGCATCGCGAAATTGTGCTGCGACCGCTCCCCGTCCGCATCCGTGACGCCTTCTTCTGGCTGTTTTCTCCGTATTTGTAGGAGTTGTGAGAGCCTCTGGCGGGTCTTCGACGAGCCTCCGGCAGGCTTTGGTGTTCGTTATGTCTCCGACGGCTCTCCGAGGGGCAAGGGCTCTGCCCTGCACCCGTAAGGGGCTCGCCCCTTAACCTCAGTTATACGCGGTTCATTCTACGATGAATCACGTTGGTAGCCGCGACCATGTTAACTTTCCTTTATCCTATTATCAAAAGAGGCTGTCCTTCTAATATGAAGGGCAGCCTTTGCTATTCGAGTCAGTGGAATTAAGCCGCGTGAGAGTTAAAGAAACGCGTGTTGATCGCATAATAAAAAGTTTGAAAGGGGGTCTGGGGGAAAACTTTCCAAAGTTTTCAGCCCAGCCGTCGGAGACAAGCCCCGCAGGGTCGTCGAAGACTCCTCCCCCCCCCCGTTGTCAGCGACAGATAAACAAAAAAAGGGCGACATTTTCATGTCGCCCTTTTGTGTAGCTTGTAGACTGAGAAGCTTAGTTATCTACTGAATTTCACGCGCCCTTTGCCGAGCAGATCATGCATGTGCACGATGCCGCAGAGGGTACCGTTCTCATCCACTACTGGCAGAACGGTAATAGCTTTCTCTTCCATGAAATCGAGAAGTTCCGCTACAGAAGAACCTTTTTGGGCTCTGTAGGGATCTTTGACCATTATGTTGGAAGAAGGCTGTTTCATATCGAGTTCACCCTGACAGATGAGACGGCGCAGGTCGCCATCAGTGAGGATGCCGGTGAGGCAACACTTGTCATCAGTGAAAACGACAGATCCGAGATGCCCTTTGTCCATAACGAGCAGTGCTTCAGCGAGTGGTGTTTCCTGTCGTACAACAGGATCAGATTCGCGAAGAATGAGTGCATCGATGGACATGGTCAGGCGCTGTCCTAACGCTCCACCTGGGTGGTAGCGTTTAAAGTCTGCCGCGGTAAATGCTTTTGCTTCAATCAGGCACGCTGCGAGTGCATCACCGATGGCGATGGTTGCAGTTGTTGAGCTTGTTGGAGCAAGATCAAGCGGGCAGGCTTCTTTAGGCACACCGGTATTAATGACGATGTCTGAAAGACGTGCCATTGTTGATGTGACGCCGCCGGTTAAGGAGATCACGGACACTCCGAGGGAGCGCATTGACGGAAGAACTGCGTTAAGTTCGTCAGTTTCTCCGGAGTTAGATATGGACACCACAACGTCTTCTTCGCGAATCATGCCGAGGTCGCCGTGGGCGCCTTCGACTGGATGCAGGTAGAAAGACGCAGTCCCTGTGGAAGACAGGGTAGCTGCAAGCTTACGTCCGACAAGGCCGGATTTGCCAAGACCGGTGATAATAACACGGCCTTTACATGCTGCAAGCAGTTCGACAGCGCTTACAAAGGATTCATCAAGGTTAGCTTTAACGGTTTCCAGACCTTCAATTTCGATCTGGATAGCTTGACGCCCTTTTGCCAGCCAGTCGCCAGCGGGTGTGCAGATACACTTATTCATTATTTATTAAGCTCCAGCGTGTCAGCAACTAGCAGCTGCATGACCCGCAATTGCTGCCCGGACAAGGGATTGCGTAATCCCCGTTAAAGCAAGCAAGACAGTAATCATCAGGAGACGAAACCGATTTGAGCAGCCCTTCAATAGAAAGGTAATGAAGGCTCTCAATACCGATAAAGTCTTCGATGTCTTTTACGGAATTATTGGCAGCAATGAGTTCTCCCTTGGAGGAGAAGTTGATGCCGTAGTAACACGGGAACTTGATCGGCGGGCAACTCACTCTAAAGTGAATTTCTTTTGCACCAAGTTCACGCAGCTTTTTAACACGGGAACGAATTGTGGTACCGCGAACAACAGAGTCGTCCACAATAACAATACGCTTACCTTCAATAAGGCTTCTTACTGGGTTGATTTTAACGCGAGTGCTAAAATCACGCATGCTCTGCGAAGGCTGAATAAAGGTTCGTCCCACGTAGTGGTTTCGAATCATTGCATGCTCGTAGGGTAAACCGGAAGCCTGTGCGTAACCAACAGCACAGTAGATACCGGAATCGGGGAACGGCATAACAAAATCAGCATCCACATGTGACTCCAGCGCGAGCTGGTGTCCCATTTCTTTTCGACAGGTATATACGTTTTCGCCAAAGACAAGGGAGTCCGGGCGGGAGAAGTATACAAGCTCAAAGATACAATGACGTTTTCTCTCTACTTCAACATCCATTTTGTAGGATTCCATAGAGTTGCCATCAATAACGAGCATTTCTCCCGGCTCAATGTTACGCACGAGGTCTGCTTCGAGTAAATCGAAAGCACATGTCTCAGATGCGATGACATGAGATTCTCCAAGACGTCCGAGTACTAAAGGACGAATTCCGAGTGGGTCACGTACCGCGATAAGCTTATTGTTTACCATAAGCAAAAGCGAGTAAGAGCCCTGGGCTTCTTTGCAAGCAGCAAGCACCGCTTCTTCAAGCGGCATTGAGCGCAAATTTTGAACAATCAGGTGCACAATGACTTCACTGTCAATTGTGGTCTGAAAAATGGAGCCGCGCGCTTCAAGTTTAGCACGTAGTTCCATAGTGTTTACAAGGTTACCGTTGTGCGCAATTGCGAGTTCCAGATCTTTGTACTGAACCATAAATGGCTGAGCGTTTCTGAGGCGTGAACCACCGGTAGTTGAATACCGGACGTGTCCCATGCCAATGTTGCCCTTCAGTTCTCTGCTGAGATGCTCTTCATTAAACACATCGGGAACAAGTCCCATGCCACGTTCTTCACGAAGCTTTGTGCCGTCCCATGTTACGATACCGGCACTTTCCTGTCCTCTATGCTGCTGAGCATATAGACCAAAGTAAGTAAGGCGGGCTGCCTCTTCGTGATTATAGATCCCGAACACACCACAATATTCACGTTTCATGGCATCCCTTCCAGCCTTTTACGGAGAATTATTCCCCAGCGTAGTATTCCTGCAAACTTTTAACAGTCAGTTCGCAGTTTCTTTGTTCTGCTATAGCCATAGATATCGCACGAGCTCCGGAAACGGTTGTGGAGTAAGGAACTCCGTATACCAGTGCTTCCTGTCTGATGGACTTGGAATCCTGTACAGTGCGTTTACCTGAAGCCGTGTTCAAGAGGAGAGCTACTTCACCATTCTTTATAAAGTCAACTATGTTTGGTCGCCCTTCGTACACTTTTGAAACTCTGGTTGCCGGAATACCGTTCTCTATGAACAGTTTAGCGGAACCAGAAGTTGCGAGTACTTCGAATCCAAGGTCAACAAAACGTTTAGCAACATCCAAAATATACGGCTTGTCACTATCGTTAACTGAAATGAAGACTTTACCTTCCTGAGGGAGAACCTGTCCAGATGCGACCTGTCCTTTCATGAATGCTTCTTCCACTGTTTTTGAAATACCCATTACTTCACCGGTTGAACGCATCTCAGGTCCGAGAAGGATATCAACACCAGGGAAGCGGGAGAATGGGAATACGGATTCTTTAACAGATACGTAACCGTGTTTGCGCATGGACCAAGGATCAAGATCGGCGAGTTTTTCGCCCATCATAACCTGAGTAGCCAGACGCGGCAACGGTACGCCGGTTGCTTTTGATACAAACGGTGCGGTTCGGGACGCACGAGGGTTAACTTCGAGAACGTAGATCTGCTTGTCTTTTACCGCAAACTGAATGTTCATAAGACCGACAACACGAATCTCTTTAGCGAGTTCGATGGTCTGTCTGCGAATTTCACCTACGATTTCAGCAGGCAAAGTGTGCGGAGGAAGAACACATGCGGAGTCACCGGAGTGGATACCAGCTTCTTCAATGTGCTCCATGATGCCGGCAACGTATACTTCATCACCGTCACTAACCGCATCCACGTCAACTTCAATGGCGTTCTCAAGGAACTTGTCCAGAAGGATCGGGTGCTCAAGGTTAGCAGGAACGTGTTTGGTGAAGTAAGCGGCAAGCTGTTCTTCATCAAATACGATTTCCATTGCGCGTCCGCCGAGTACGTAGGAAGGACGAACAACCAGTGGGTATGTAATGTCTGAAGCGACTCTGCGAGCTTCGTCGAAAGACAACACGGTTGCGTTGGCAGGCTGCATAAGATCAAGTTTTTTGATCAGCGCCTGAAAACGTTCGCGGTCTTCTGCACGGTCAATGGAGTCCGGATGGGTGCCGAGGATTGGCACACCGGCGCGTAACAACGGAACCGCAAGGTTCAACGGAGTCTGGCCGCCGAACTGAATGATAACTCCGTCCGGTTTTTCCAGTTCTACGATGTTCATTACATCTTCAAAGGTGAGCGGCTCAAAGTAGAGTCGGTCAGATGTATCGTAGTCTGTAGAAACTGTTTCAGGGTTGGAGTTAACCATGATGGACTGAACGTCCATGTCGCGCAGTGCAAAGGATGCATGACAGCAGCAGTAGTCAAACTCAATGCCCTGACCGATACGGTTAGGACCACCACCGAGGATGATTACTTTTTTCTTGTCCGTAACTTCAATCTCATTACCTGTTTCGTAGGTTGAGTAGTAGTACGGGGTGTATGCTTCAAATTCAGAAGCGCAGGTATCTACAAGGTAGTATACTGCTTCGAGTCCGAGTTCTTTGCGGAGCTGACGGATTGCTGTTTCCGGCTGTTTCCACATTTCAGCAAGCTGGCGATCAGAGAAACCGTACTCTTTAGCACGTTTCATGAGCGGGTACAGTTCTTCATTTTCAGGAGCAAGAGAGTTAGCAAGACCGAAATCTTTAATCTCTTCTTCCATGATAATGATATCTTTCAGCTGGTGAAGGAACCAAGGATCGATATGAGTAATTTCGTACATTTCTTCAATGGTCATACCAAGAAGGAATGCATGGCGCAGAGCGAAAACACGCTTGGAGTTTGGTGTGCGCAGCAGACCCATGATGTCTTCCATTTCTGGAAGTTTGCCACGGTAGTCGCTACCAAATCCTGCAACACCAACTTCGAGAGAGCGCATACCTTTCTGGAAGGATTCTTTGAAGGTACGTCCGATAGACATAGCTTCGCCAACACTCTTCATTGCGGTGTTCAGTTCGTCTTTAGCACCCGGGAATTTTTCAAATGTAAAGCGAGGAAGCTTGGTTACACAGTAGTCAATGGTTGGTTCGAAAGAAGCCATTGTCTCGCGTGTAATGTCGTTAGGGATTTCATCAAGTGTGTATCCCACAGCAAGCTTTGCCGCAATTTTAGCAATAGGGAAGCCGGTTGCTTTAGAAGCAAGGGCAGAGGAACGGGAAACACGCGGGTTCATTTCGATAACCACGAGGTCGCCGTTCTTAGGGTTAACACCAAACTGTACGTTTGAACCGCCTGTTTCAACACCAATTTCGCGCATGATGGCGATAGAAGCGTCACGCATCTTCTGGTATTCAACGTCAGTAAGTGTCTGTGCTGGTGCTACGGTAATGGAGTCACCGGTGTGAACGCCCATTGCGTCAAAGTTTTCAATGGAACAGATGATAACGCAGTTGTCTGCTTTATCACGCATAACTTCCATTTCGAACTCTTTCCAACCGATGATGGACTGCTCAAGGAGCAACTCTGATTGAATAGACGCAGAGAGACCCTGTGAGGCAATATGCTCAAGGTCTTCCATGTTGTACGCAATACCGCCGCCTTGACCACCCATGGTAAACGCAGGACGGATGATAATCGGGAAGCTCATTTCTTCGCCGATACGACGCACGTCGTCCATGCTTCTAGCAATGTGAGAAGCAGGTACGCTGAGACCAATATTCGCCATTGCTTCACGGAATAGCTCACGGCTTTCCGCTTTTTCAATAACCGACTTGGTTGCACCGATAAGTTCAACGCCACACTCTTCAAGCACGCCAGATTCGGCCACTGCAAGCGCAGTGTTTAGTCCGGTCTGACCGCCAAGTGTGGGCAGAAGAGCACAAGGTCGCTCTTTTCGAATAATTTCAGCAACCGTTGCAGGTTCAATTGGCTCAATATACGTCCGGTCAGCAAGATCAGGGTCAGTCATAATCGTAGCAGGGTTGGAGTTAACCAACACAACTTCGTACCCTTCTTCTTTCAAGGCTTTAACAGCCTGAGTGCCGGAGTAATCAAACTCACAAGCCTGACCAATAACAATTGGTCCGGAGCCAATGACCATAATGCGCTTTAAATCTGTCCTTTTTGGCATGGTGGCAAAAATCTCTGGTTGTAAAAGTTGCACCTTCTCGGTGGAGACAGAAAATACTGTCGGGCACAAAAATAGCGGGAAAGAATTCCCCGCAAGATTAATGACGTAAGAATCCGAGATTACCGTCAACTTATAAGACAAAGAGCGGGTTGAACCTCGTGCTCTCGCCAGAAATCTCCGTGTCTTACGCTAACGAAATTTTAAAAGCAAACAATAAAATAAATCTGGAAAAAATATATCCTGCCGTGCAATGTAATGCAAGCTGAGTCCTAAATACTTGCTCTTCTTGATGCTGCCTGTTACTTCCACAAATTGAGTCATTGTAAACTACTGCTGTATCCGACAATTATACAGCGTAGAACAACATCATACTATATAAGGAGGCCGCACACATGCTCGCGATTCTTGAGTACAAAGCGGGGAACCAAACAAGCGTTAAACGTGCGCTTGATCATCTTGGCATCCCAAATAAAATTACAGCAAACCCTGATGAAGTGTTGGCGGCTCATGGAATTATTTTCCCTGGCGTCGGTGCCGCAGGTCAGGCAATGGAAGAATTAGAAGCTTCCGGCCTTGAATCTGTGCTTCGTAAAGCTATTGAACAGGGAAAGCCGCTGCTCGGTATCTGTGTTGGTTGTCAGATTATGCTCGATTACAGTCAGGAAGGTAACACCAAGACTCTTGGTATTATCCCCGGTCAGTGCAATCTGTTTAATGATGAATGGAAAGACATGAACGGCGATCCGATTCGTGTTCCTCATATGGGTTGGAATAAGCTTACGCAGCATAAGCCATGCGAACTGCTTAAAGGCATCAGCGACGAAGATGAATTCTACTTTGTACATTCATATTTCCCTGAGCCAGATCCTGAATACGTTATTGCTACAACACAATACGGTTATGAGTTCTGTTCTATCCACGGCGGCCCCGGTTTGTGGGCTGTTCAGTTCCATCCGGAAAAAAGTGGCCATGCAGGACTCCGCCTGATCAAAAACTTCTACAACTACTGTGAGGAGGCCGCTAATGCTAAGTAAGCGTATTATCCCGTGCCTCGACGTACGCGATGGAAGATTGACAAAAGGTATCAAATTTAAAGGTAACGTCGATATCGGTGATCCCGTAGAAACTGCCAAGAAGTACTACGAAGATGGTGCCGACGAAATCGTATTCTACGACATCACAGCGTCCCACGAAGGCCGCGGTATCTTCCTTGATGTTGTAGAAAAAGTTGCTTCAACTATCTTTATCCCGTTCTCCGTAGGCGGCGGCATCAATTCAGTGCAAGATATGCGCGATGCCCTTAACGCCGGTGCAGAGAAGGTTTCCGTGAACTCCGGTGCTGTTAAAAATCCTGATATTATCAGTGAAGGTGCAGCACGTTTCGGGAATCAAGCAATCGTACTCGGTATGGACGTAAAGCAGGTTCCAGTAACCGCTGAACTCCCATCCGGCTACGAAATCGTTATCCATGGTGGCAGAAAGCACATGGGTATGGATGCAATCGAATGGGCAAAAACCGCTGAAGCACTCGGTGCTGGCGAAATTTGCGTTAACTCCATTGATGCAGACGGTACCAAAGACGGCTACGAGCTGAACCTCACCCGCACCATCGCAGATGCTGTAAACATTCCGATCATTGCCTCCGGCGGTGCAGGGAATCCTCAGCACATGTATGATGCCGTGACCGAAGGTAAAGCAACAGCAGCGCTTATCGCCTCTATCGTCCATTACGGTGAATACACCATCCCTGAGCTCAAGCGCCAGATGGCTGCCATGGGCGCTAAAATGCGCATGAGCTGGTAGCTTGTAGCCTTCGGCGACTCTCCGAGGGGCAAGGGCTCTGCCCTGCACCCGCAAGGGGTTTGCCCCTTGACCCATTTATTCGCGAGTAGTTTTGTGCATAATGGGATTGGAAGGCGCGAATACATTACCTATCCAATAATAAAGGCTGTCCTTCATCAGAGGGACAGCCTTTTTGTTTTCAACGAAAGGTAATGGGGTGGAAAGCCGCGAGGTCAGTTTAAGTAAAGAAAGGCCTCGCAAATAAAAAGTTTTGAAGGGGGTCTGGGGGAAACTTTGCAAAAGTTTCAGCCCAGCCGCCGGAGGCAAGCCCCTTGCGGGGGTGCAGGGGGCAGAGCCCGCCTGCCCGTCGGAGACATCCCATTGATAAACGTCACCGAAGGCAGTTAAATATCTAATTCAAGCCATACAGGGCAATGATCGGAGCCGAGCTGTGTATCTTCGATCCACGCGTCCTTGATAACGTCTTTGAGTTCTTCAGACACAAAGAAGTAGTCGATACGCCATCCGGTGTTGTTTTTGCGCGCATTGAAGCGGTAGGACCACCATGAATACTTGTCTTTGGCGTCTGGGTGAATATGGCGGAAAGTGTCCACGTAGCCAGCAGCTACGAGCTTGTCGAGCCATTCACGTTCGATTGGCAGGAAGCCTGAGGTACCTTCGTTTGGCTTAGGCCGTGCGAGATCGACGGGCTTGTGCGCAGTGTTGAAATCGCCGCATACGACGATAGGCTTGGTTTTGCGTAACTCTTCTGCGTGCTCGAGGAAAGCGTCGTAGAAACCAAGCTTGTATTCAAGCCGTTCTTCGCCTGCTTGCCCGTTCGGGAAATAGATGTTGAAGTAGTGGAACGCCTCGAATTCGAGGTGGATCACACGCCCTTCACCCTGATACTTGGAATCGGGAAGATCGTAACTTACACTGATCGGTCTGATCTTGGAAAAGACTGCTGTGCCTGAATATCCCTTTTTGACGGTGGAACCGAGCCAATAACTGTAGATGCCTTCGGGATGCCGGTCTTCTTCGGCAATCTGCTCAGGCATAGCTTTGGTTTCCTGCACGCCGACAACGTCTGCGCCATTTTCTTCGAACCACTGCCACTCGGGCTTTTTCCGCACGGCACGAAAGCCGTTCACATTCCAGGATGTAAGTTTCATATATATTTCCTCAAGCTGGTATATTTTGCTGCTCAGAAGGTATATCAGCGACCGAAAATCGTCAATTAGGAATTATTCCTAGTTCGTACTCATTGCTTGATACAAAACGCAGGTATATGGTGTCGGTTTGAATTACTAAACTGATTTGGATCGTAGTCAGAATTGAATGACAGCGCGATCTAGTTTTTTCTTCTCGTTTTCAAATCCCTCTTTGAAGGAGATAGATACATTATGATTCAGGTATGCGAAGCAAGACGCGAAAAATTACGCGCACTCATGGATGAAAAAGGGATTGATGCTCTTTTTATCAGTCACGAAGCAAACCGCTATTACTTGTCCGGTTTTGAATTACATGACGGACAGAAGAATGAATATGCTGGCTATCTGCTGATTACAAAGGATGGAAAGGACTGGCTGTTTACAGATTCCCGTTATTGGGATGCAGCTAAACGGTTATGGGACGCGTCGCGGGTATTCATTTACCGCTCGAATCCTGCTGGCTCTATTAATGCGCACATTAAGCAGCTTGGGTATAAGAAAGTCGGGTTTGAAGCTCGCACTATTCCGTATGCCTTCCAGAAAGCTTTTGCTGAAGACTTGAATTGCGTAGAGGGCGACGGCCTTGTGGAAGAGCTGCGTATCATTAAGGACGCGCATGAAATTGCGTGTATGAAAAAGTCTTGTGCGCTGAACCATAAGCTTATGCAGTGGGTTCCTTCTGTTTGCCGACCGGGGCGCACAGAACGGGCTGTAGCATGGGATATTGAGAAATTTTTCCGTGATAACGGCGCAAGCGAATTGGCCTTTGCCTCGATTGTTGCTGTTGGACCGAACGCGGCGCTCCCGCATGCTATTCCGGGTGACACTGTGATCACTGAAGAGTGCCCTGTTCTTATTGATGTAGGGTGCCGTTTAGATGATTATTGCTCTGATCAGACCAGAACCATCTGGGTTGGCTCGAATCCGACTGACGAGTTCAAACGGACAATGGAGTTTGTTCGAACTGCGCAGGATGCAGCCATTGCTTCCATGGAACCGGGGCAGCCTGCAAAAGCAGCACATGGTGTTGCAGCTAATGTATTTAAAGATGCAGGTGTTGCAGAATATTTCACACATTCTCTTGGTCATGGTGTTGGATTGGAAACGCACGAAGCACCGTCTGTAAATCCACGTTCAGAAGCCATTTTACAACCGGGAATGGTCATCACCGCAGAGCCTGGATTGTACTATCCGGAATGGGGTGGGATTCGCTGGGAACACATGATCCATGTGACTGAAAATGGTGTCGAAAGAATGTAACTGACAGCATGGTACGTATCCGTATCATATTGTTTCCATTAGTTTTCTAGACTTTATAACGTCCGCGGTGCTTTATAGGCACCGTGGGCTTTTTTGTAATCCTGATACTCCCTAGAATCCTTCCAGTTATCCTACCCCTAACTCTGTTTATCAACGTCCAGTCGTATCCTGAGTGCTACACTTATGCGTACTTAGAACAGGTACTCGTACGTGACCACGGGAGGGCATGGTATGACAAAGATATTTCAATGTTTCGCACTTGTTTCATGTTTGTGCTTAGTCAGCGCATCAATTTCTTCTGCAGCATATACCCAGCAGCAATGTGACAAGTTTTATTTTTCCGCTCAGTATGACGAAGCGTTCCAATGCATTGAGTTTATGGCAACAGAAGGCGACCCACAGTCTCAGTTTAATTTGGCTGTATTGTATCATTTAGGGCAAGGTGTTGAGAAAGATACATCTAAGACCATTCTCTGGCTGACACGTGCCGCAGAGAACGGACATCCTAACGCACAGTTTGGTGTTGGCGCTGCATATGAAGCAGGCTTTGGTGTAGATAAAGACTTATCCACCGCTGTTATGTGGTACATTAAAGCCGCGAATCAGGGGCATGCAGCCGCTCAGACTAACTTAGGCGTTATGTATGGTAACGGTGAAGGTGTTGAGCGAAATTCTATTGAAGCGTTAAAGTGGTTTAGACTTGCTGCATCAAGCGGAAGCGATAAGGCAAAACGCAACGCCGAAGTTCTTGCAGAGCATATGTCTCATGAAGAGATTTTAGAAGCAGATGCAATGGCAGCAGCGTGGGAACCGGTATTTGCAGATAATGCTAATTCGCTTCCAAACTCATCAGTACGTAAGTGAGGTAGGTATGTTAAAGCTTTTAGAAGGATTTGATGACGCAACAATCGCCGTTGAAGCAACTGGCGAGATCACACATAAAGATTACGAAGAAGTGATCATCCCCCGTGTGAAAGAAATTTTGAAAACGTACGACAAAGTGAGTTGCTTTATGCACTTTACGGAAGACACAAAGTACTCCGCAGGCGCAATGGCAACTGATGCCGTGTTCGGAATTCGGCATTTGTTCTCATGGCATAGAGTCGCCATCGTAACTGACATACCTTGGGTTCATAAATCCGCAGGATACATTTTGCCGATTATGCCGTTTGAAGCAAAAGTTTTTGTGGAAGATGAATATGAATTTGCGAAGACGTGGCTGGAAAGCTAACGAATTTTCACTGGGTAACACAGTGTTTATATATAAAAGAGGCTGCTCCGATTATATCGGAGCAGCCCTTTTTCTTATTTCTTACTGCAGCGTCCTGCGTATGCCTTGGCGAGTCCTCCTGTGGAGGTTTCGCGGTACAGACTTGGCAGATCGTGCCCTGTTTGCTTCATAACGTGTACAACTTCATCAAAGGTGATGTGATGTGTACCATCAGAAAGAATAGCCATCTGTGCGCAAGAAAGTGCACGGGTGGCAGCACAGGCGTTACGTTCGATGCAAGGAATCTGCACCAAGCCGTCAACGGGGTCACATGTAAGCCCTAAGTGGTGCTCAAGACCCATTTCTGCTGCGTATTCAATTTGTCGTAATGTTCCGCCCAGTAATTCTGCGGCAGCTCCTGCCGCCATCGCACATGCGGAACCAACTTCGCCCTGACAGCCAACTTCTGCACCGGAAATTGAGCCATTAAATTTAATGACATTACCGAACAGACCTGCGGTTGCCAGTGCCCGCAGAATATCGCGACGGTTGAGCTGTTGTTGTTGCTGCAAGTAATAGAGAACTGCTGGAACAACACCGCTTGCGCCGCATGTAGGTGAGGTGACGATAATGCCGCCACCTGCGTTTTCTTCAGACACAGCAAGCGCGAAGGCCGTAATAAGCCCTGTTTGCTGCATCTCACTTGAGGCATTTTGACATCTTCTATGGAAGCGCCATGCCTGTCTGCTAAGCCCGATAGAACCCGGTAATACACCTTGGTTTTCAAGCCCGCGTTTTACTGCTGTTTCCATTGTTTCCCAGACAGTTTCCAGAAAATCAAAAATAGTTTGCCCTTCGCATTCCACTACATATTCCCAGTACGTGATGCCTTTTTGCGAACAGTAATCCATAATTTCTTTGACTGTCGTGAGCGGGTAAACAGCGTCGCTTTCTTTGTCTTCTTCACCAAGCTCGCGGATTGCTCCGCCACCTATGCTGAAGAAGGTTCGAGAACCTAAGAGTTCTCCCTGTTCATCAAACGCTTCAAATGTCATGGCGTTTGGATGTTCCGGCAAACATTTTTCAGGATGCCATTTAATGGTTGTGTACTCTTCGCCGAGAACTTCTAGCACTGCCTGATCTGTAAGGTGCCCTTTGCCTGTTGCTGCAAGGCTTTCGTACAGGTGCACAACATACCGGAAAGCATGTGTGTACTGCTGTAAAAAGAGTTCCGCAGCCCGTTTTGGGCCCATAGTATGGCTAGAAGAAGGTCCGACACCAATTCTGTACAATTCACGAATGGATTTCATAACAGCTCATCTCCATCTCAAATGTAGAATCGTCTGCCGCTCGACCTCAACATTGCGGTTTAAACAATTTTTTACATTTGCGAGAAAACAATTTTTTGTATTCAGCACCATTGTCTAGCACACAATCAAAATACCGCCTGAGAAGCAAGCTTTTCCAAAACGTTTTTTCTATCTCATTAAAATTGCTGAACACTGTTTACTGTGTATGTACAAGCAAATACTAATAAGGCTAATAGCGACTCTCTTAAAAAAGAAGCAACTACTCTTTTTTTAGGCGACATGAGTAACACTCTCAAAGGTGTGTGCGGCTGTGGTTTACAGTGTTTACGCGTTCATAATTACCTGATTTTTCTTGCAAATCTCAGGACTTGCTATTAGGTGAGTGCTACTTCAATTGCATAAAAACGACTGAATTGAACGAGGGACGACACGCTTTTTGAAGCAGCCAAGGGGAACGGTTGCTTTATCCTCAAATCACATCAGGAGAGAATGTGACACGTCGTGTAATCCAACTTATTGTTATTTGTTCTATGGTGTTAGCTTCTGTTGCTGCTCAGGCGGCGGGCTTTGGTATTTACGAGTACAGTGCTCGCGCTAACGCGCTTGGCAACTCCGTAATGGCTGGTAAAGCAGACCCATCTTCTATGGCTCTTAACCCTGCCCAGTTGACTCAGCTGGAAGGAACTCAGATCGCTGTTGGTGCAACCGGAATTTATCCGAGAGCAACAGTAGAGATTGATGCTCCGGCAGCAGATGCTGGTTCATATGACGGCGAAAGTACTTTGTGGACTATGCCACATCTGTACGTAGCTCATAAGCTTAACGAGAAATTTTCTTTAGGCATTGGTGTTTTTTCTCGCTTTGGTCTTGGTACTGAATTCGATAGTGACTGGCCTGGCGCAACCGATGTGTATAAAGTTCAAATTAAATCTGTCTCCATTAATCCGCTTGTCGGCTATAACATTACCGACGATCTTTCTATCGCTATCGGCCCGGAAATTATGTGGTTCGATTTTAATTTAGAAAAGAAACAGCCTTTGGGTGCTGTTTTTGGTGATACAGAGATGGGTGGTGATAGTTGGGGAGCGGGTCTTTCCCTTGGTGTCCGTTACCAATGGACAGACTGGTTATCACTCGGTGCCAGCTATCGTTCAGAGATTACGCAGAAAGTTAAGGGCGACATTAAAACAACTTTCGGTAGTGCTACTCTTAAAGATACCAGCGCATCCGGAAAGATCACTCTGCCAGAGCAGATTGGCTTTGGTATTAATGTAAAGCCAATTGATAAGCTGAGTGTTGAAGTTGGTGCTACTTGGATTGGATGGAGCAGCTACGAAGAGCTGACAGTAGAATTCGAAGGTGGCCCATTTACCAAAAAAAGTGACTACAAAGATACTTGGCGTTACAACATTGGTGCAGAGTACAATCTTACAGAAAATTGGGATTTACGTGCCAGTTATGTGTACGACAACTCGCCGCTTAACGGCGACAGCTTGAGTTACATGGTTCCTGCGAACGATCGTCAGATTGTCGGTGTGGGCGTTGGTTGGCATAACGAAACATGGTCTGTTGATGCAAGTTACTCTTACCTTTTCATGGCTGATAGCTCCAGATCGGTAGAAGTATCGAATGCTGATACTACCAAATATACTCAGGATGCAGAGTTTAAAAACGGTGACGCGCAGCTTGTTGCGTTAACTGTTGGCTATAAATTCTAGCCAGCTAGGTTTTTATACTTTTAAGAGCCTCCGGCGGCTTAAGAACCCTGTTACACTGTCGCTATCTGTAATCTCTCATTCTTTGAGAACAGCTACCGCTTTGGAAAAGGGCTTCTTAAGAATCTTCTAAAACTTTTACGTGCGAGCTTAGCACGTTGTTTCCTTAGCCTCGCGGCTTACGCTCCACCACCTTTCATAAAACATAAAAGGGCCGTCCTATTTAAATAGGACAGCCCTTTTTTATTATTTAAGTCAGTGAAGTTAAGCCGCGTGAAATAATAATCAACGCGCGTTCTTCGCATAATAAAGGTTTCTGGAGATTCTTAAGAACCTCTTGCAAGAGGTTCTTAAGCCGCCGGAGGCAAACGTCGTAGACTCGCCAAAAGCATTTCTACGATCCTACCAAAGGCAGCTTAAAATTCAATATGCTGCGGTGTGCGTGGGAACGGGATCACGTCGCGAATGTTGGTGATACCGGTCACGAGCATGAGCAGGCGCTCGAAGCCCATACCGAAGCCAGCGTGCGGCACAGAGCCGAAACGACGAAGATCGGTGTACCACCAGTAATCTTCAGGGTTCTGACCCATTTCGTTGATGCGCTCGAGGAGCACGTCCATTCGCTCTTCACGCTGTGATCCGCCGATGAGTTCACCAATGCGCGGTACGAGAACGTCCATTGCAGCAACGGTCTTGCCGTCATCGTTCATGCGCATGTAGAATGCTTTAATGTCTTTTGGGTAATCGTATACGATTACAGGACGCTTAAAGTGATCTTCTGCAAGGTAGCGCTCGTGCTCTGTCTGGAGATCGATGCCCCATTCAACAGGGAATTCCCATTTTTTCTTGGTAGCTGCGAGCAGTTCAACTGCTTCGGTGTAACTTACGCGTGCGAATGGCTCGTTGATGATGTTTTCAAGACGCCCCATGAGCTCTTTGTCGACGAATTTAGCGAAGAGGTTGATGTCTTCTGCGCAGTTTTCAAGAATGTGCTTAACAACATACTTGGTCATTTCTTCTGCGAGATCCATGTTGTCTTCGTTATCAGCGAATGCAACTTCAGGTTCGATCATCCAGAACTCAGCAGCGTGGCGCGGAGTATTGGAGTTTTCAGCACGGAAGGTTGGGCCGAATGTGTACACCTTACCAAGACCCATAGCGAGCAGTTCTGCTTCGAGCTGGCCGGATACGGTAAGGTTTGCTTCGCGACCAAAGAAATCTTCGTCGAAAACAGAACCTTCTTTAGGAGCTTCTACACCGGTTACTGGAAGGGTAGAAACGCGGAACATTTCGCCAGCGCCTTCGCAGTCGGAACCTGTGAGGATAGGGGTGTGTACGTTGAAGAAGCCCTTGTCGCGGTAAAATTTGTGTACAGCGAATGCTGCTTCGGAGCGGATGCGGAAAGCAGCACCGAATTTGTTGGTACGAGGGCGAAGATGCGCAATCTGACGAAGAAATTCATCGGAATGGCGTTTTTTCTGCAACGGGAAATCATCTGCATCAGCAGCGCCGAGCAGCTTGAGTTCTGTAGCGCGAACTTCCCATTTCTGTCCTTTACCCGGAGATGGTACAAGTTCACCGTGTACTTCAACAGCTGCGCCTGTGCTTACATCTTTAATAATCTCGTAGGTCGGTACTGATTCGTCGACGATAGCTTGCAAGTTTGTGAGGCAAGAGCCGTCATTCAGCTCAAGAAAAGAAAATCCTTTAGCGTCACGGCGGGTACGTACCCAGCCGCAAATTTTAACTTCTTTAGAAGCCTCTTCTGCCTGCAATGCATCAACAATGGGGGTTCTACGCATGTCCCTGTCTCCTTACAGTCGTATGGCGGTATACAAAACCATGGTTGGTTTCGTTATTTACTTGGTATTGAAGCTCTATAACTGACTTGCAAGTCCACTGCAATTTGATATTACTTGCATTCGTAAAGATGGATTCAAATTCGATGAGTGATCGAAATGTTATTCAAAAATACAAAATGACCATCTGTTTATGTAAAGACAGGCGCTGAAGTGGCTATTTAATAACGGAAAAGCCCCGCGTGCTGTGGAATTGGTGTTAATATGATAAGAAAGGGCTTGCGTACTTGCAACAGCTTGGGGCAAACAGTACAAAAAATGTCGGATGTGAAACAAATTTAAAAAATCACACTGACCCGCCTGTCACGATGATTCTTGTTTATGCACCTTAACCTTCTGAAAGACCGGTCCGGAGGACGCATGGTTCAAAGAATTTTAATGGCAGTATTCGCATTACTGCTTCTTATTCCGCAGAGTGCTTCTGCTGCCACCCCTGAATTAAATGCTCAAATAGAATCTATCCTGCGAGAAAAGCCGGAGATTTTGCTCAACATTATTCGTGAGAACAGTGAGCAGGTGCTGGTTGCACTGCGTGAAGGTAACTCAAAAGCTAAGATTGCTGCCATGAAGGCACAATGGAAGCAGGATGTTGCAGTTACTAAAACCGTTGCAACAAATAACCGCGCCATCCGTGGTAATGCAGACGCACCGGTAACTATTATTGCATTTTCAGATTTCACATGCCCTTACTGCGAACGAGCTGCGTTTACATTAAACAGCCTCATGTCGCATTACGGCAAAACCGTGCGTTTCATTTTTAAGAACTACCCGCTTGCATCGCATGAAAATTCACGCCTTGCATCGCAGTACTTTGTTGCTGCAAATAATCTTGATTCTGAAAAAGCATGGAAGTTGTACGACGAATTTTTCGCAAACCGCGAAACTCTCATGGCTGAGGGTGAACCGTATATGAAAAAAGCTGCGAAAAAAGTAGGGCTTGATCCTGAAGAACTCGCAAAAGAGGCTCGTACAGCATCTGTTAACGCTATTATTGATGAAGATATGGCAGACGCAAAAGGTCTTGAGCTTGAAGGCACTCCATACTTCCTCGTTAACAATATCCTTATCCGTGGCGCGTTGCCGCTCGATTTGTACTCCGAAGCTGTAGAGATTGCTTTGGATTACGAAAACAAAAAGTAGTACTTGCTGTAAACCGTGCTTTGTCGCGGGAGCAACTGAATATGAAAAGCCTCTGAGTATTTACTCGGAGGCTTTTTTTTATACACAGTTCACAATTACAAAATTGTAACAAATTGGCGATATTAAGCAAAAACAGTAAAATAGTGGAACAAGAACTCTTGCAAAGTAGATAACGTTCAGGCTATCGTCCCGTCTCGAATTAGAAATTTAGCATGTACAGGGAGAGTTCATCCGTGCAGAAAACAGTGTATTTTATCGAAGGCGACGGGATCGGCAAAGAAGTGTGGGCATCCGCACGTCCGGTTCTTACTGCTGCGATTGAAAAAGCGTACGGCAAAGAACGTTCCTTGGAATTTAAGGAGCTTCTCGCCGGAGAAAAAGCATTTAACGAGACAGGTGAATACCTGCCGCAGGCTACGTTGACCGCATTACAGAATGCAGAGCTCGCCATTAAAGGCCCGCTTACAACTCCTGTCGGCAAAGGATTCAGAAGCCTGAACGTTACCTTGAGACAGACGCTCGACTTATACGCATGTATTCGTCCTATCCGTTACTATGATGGTATCATTTCACCGGTTAAGCGTCCGGATCTTGTTGATATGGTTGTATTCCGCGAAAATACTGAAGACGTTTATGCTGGTATCGAATTCGAATCCGGCAGCGACGAAGCAAAGCGCCTTATTGCATTTTTCCACGACGAGCTTGGTGTTACTGTGGACCCTACTGCCGGTGTGGGCTTAAAGCCGATTACACCGAACGGTTCCAAACGCCTTGTACGCAAAGCGTTGGAATTTGCTGTGGCACAGGGCAAGCCGAGCGTAACTCTCGTGCATAAAGGTAACATCATGAAATACACCGAAGGCGGCTTCCGCCAGTGGGGATATGATGTTGCTGCTGAAGAGTTTGCCGCGCACACCACCACAGAAGATGCACCAGCAGAAGGCAAAGTAGTCGTAAACGATCGCATTGCAGACGCAATGTTCCAGGAAGCACTGATTCGACCAGAGCAGTATTCCGTACTTGCGACCACTAACCTCAATGGTGACTACCTTTCTGACGCACTTGCAGCGCAGGTTGGCGGACTCGGTCTAGCACCGGGCGTTAATATGTCTGATAAGCTTGCGCTTTTTGAAGCTACACATGGCACAGCGCCTACTATTGCCGGTAAAGACATGGCAAACCCGGGTAGCCTTATTCTTTCCGGTGCAATGATGCTTGAGCACATTGGCTGGACTGAAGCAGCAGATGCTATCCACTCCGCTGTGAGCAAAGCTATTTCCGCTAAAACCGTAACCTGTGACCTCGCAAGCCAGATGGAAGATGCAAAAACCGTCGGCTGTAAGGCATTTGGTGAACTGGTGGGAAGCCTCTTGTAGTCGTACATATCTATATAATACGCAAAAGGGTGGTCTCGCTAGAGGCCACCCTTTTTTTATGGTTTTTTTTGAATGTCTCCGACGGGCAGGCAGGGTTCCACCCTCCTGCACCTCCCGCAAGGGGCTCGCCCCTTGACCCCTTTTTCTCGCGATACAATCCGTTCTTTATCGTGTTGGAAGTCGCGAAGGGGCTACCCTTCGTGGGCGGTTAGACGAACGTCTTCTCTTCTTAAGTATAGGTTGCGAAAGGTAGTGGGGAGGAAAGCCGCGAGGCGATCTTAAACAAAGAAAGGCCTCGCAAATAAAAAAGTTTTGATGGGGGTCTGGGGGAAACTTTTTCAAAAGTTTCAGCCCAGCCGCCGGAGGCAAAAAAAGAACTCCCAAAAAAACACAAAATTGACAATTTTGTAAATAATGACAAAAAAACAAGCTTCAAAATGATCAAAATTAACAAAATTGTAAAACAGTAAAAAGCGAGGTGTAGTAAAAACAGCTAGTTACGTTTTTGGCACAGAGTCTGCTTAATACTATGCAAAATCTAAAAAGCAGGAGGTTACTATGTCTGTGTACAAAAGCACGTTGTCCCGAACAGGGTTGATTACAGTAATGACAGTTTTGGCGCTTGGCGCAAGCGCAACAGTAGTACATGCCGAAGACGAGGTTATGTATCTGACACAAACAAACGCGAACATAGTATGGACTCTGCTCGCTGCCATGCTCGTGATGTTTATGCAGGCCGGATTCACCTTGGTTGAATGCGGACTAACTCGATCAAAGAATGCCGGTAATATTCTCATGAAGAACATGTTGGATTTTGCTGTTGGAACTTTGATGTTCCTTATGATTGGTTACGGGTTAATGTTTGGCGGAGATTTTTTAGGGTTGTTTGGAACTGACAGTTTCTTTCTCTCATTCATCGATGTTCCTTCTGCCACTAGGGATTTCGATATTACATTCTGGCTGTTCCAGTCTGTATTTGCAGCAACAGCGGCAACAATTGTTTCCGGTAGCGTTGCAGAGCGAACTAAATTTCAGGCGTACATTTTGATTTGTGTGCTCATTACCGGGCTTATCTACCCAGTTGCAGGCCATTGGGCTTGGGGTGGTCTTACCGGAAGCACCGGCTGGCTCGAATCTTTTGGTTTTGTAGATTTTGCAGGATCAACAGTTGTTCACTCTCTCGGCGGTTGGGTTGCATTAGCAGGTGCTATGGCTGTAGGTCCGCGAATTGGTAAATACATGCCGGACAAAAAGCCACGTGCGATTCTTGGTCACAACATGCCTATGGCTGGTCTCGGTGTCTTTATTCTCTGGTTTGGCTGGTTCGGATTTAATGCCGGATCAACAACCGTAGCTGACGGTAGCATTGGTTACATTGCTATGAATACAAGCTTGGCTGGTTGCGCCGGTATGATCGCAGCCATGATTACAGTATGGGTACGTTTTGGTAAGCCGGAAGCATCCATGACTATGAACGGCATCCTTGCCGGACTCGTCGGTGTTACCGCTGGCTGTAGTGAACTTTCACCGTTCGGTGCAATCGCTATCGGCGCAATTTGCGGCGTAGCAGTCGTTCTGGCCATACAGTTTATTGATACCGTTCTGTGCATTGATGACCCTGTAGGCGCTATCTCTGTTCACGGTGTCTGCGGTGCTATCGGCACTCTCGGCGTTGGTTTATTTGCATCACCAAATTTTGGCTCTGTAACTGGATTTTTCTATAACGGAGATCTGTCACAGTTCGGAGTTCAGCTTTTAGGAGTTGTCGTCTTCTTTGCATGGGCATTCGGCGCCGGCACCGTCTGTTTTAAACTGATTGATAAAGTAGTTGGATTACGCGTTTCTCGCGTTGAAGAAATTAAGGGACTGGATATTACCGAACATGGCTCTGAAGCCTACAACGGATTCCAGATTTTCAGTGTCGAATAACCTGATTGGAGAAAAACAATGAAGAATGTCGTTGCTTTTATCAGACCGGAACGTCTCCCGCAGGTTAAGCAGGAGTTGTTCGCCAAAGATCTTTTCGGATTGTCTGTAAACAATATTCTTGGGAGCGGACAGCAGAAGGGTTTTACAGAAACGTACCGTGGCGTAACTGAAGAAGTGAATCTTCTTAAGAAGCTGCGTATTGAACTTGTTGTTCAAGAAGAACGCCTGAACGACGCCATTTCTGCCATTGAAAAAGGCGCACGAACTGCAACAGAAGGTGATGGTATCATCTACTTCCATAGCATCGAAGGCGTTCGAAGAATTCGAACAGGTGAGGAATTATAGGGACAGAAGAAAGTAGTTTAAAAACTGCGTCTGTACGTCAGACATTCAATTGAAAAAAACAGAAAGGGTAGAGTGTAAAAAACTCTACCCTTTCATTTATGCTTTTTTTGAAATCGCAATAGATCGAGCCACAGTGTAAAAAAATGAGAGACAGCTCGCGCTTCATGTCATTGCAGGCGTTCTCTGAAGAAAAAATATGTTGCTTACGCACTCGGTCTGGTTCGAAATATTAAAGACGCAGAAAATTTGAAACGAGTTTGCGGATATGTTCGTGTGGAATGTTTTTGCCAGTCCTTAGTTTGAACTGTTCTGCACCCTGTGCTGCGAACGTATGCAGGCCGTCTATGGTTTCCCAGCCGGCTTCTTCTACCCACTCGATCTGATTTGAGATTCTAAAGACGCAGAAGATTTGAAACGAGTTTGCGGATATGCTCGTGCGGAATGCTTTTGCCAGTCCATAGTTTGAACTGTTCCGCTCCCTGTGCTGCGAACATATGCAGGCCGTCTATGGTTTCCCAGCCGGCTTCTTTTGCTGTGCGAAGGAAAGCTGTTTCAAGAGGATTATAAACAAGGTCATACGCCGTGCCGTGCTCTTGAAACATATCTGCTGTGAACGGAGTCGCATCTACATGCTCGCCGGACATGCCCATAGGGGTTGTGTTGATAACAAGATCTGCCTCAACGGAACCGCGATCTTCCCACGCAACGGCGTCAATGCTGAACAGTGTTGCAAGATTTTCCGCTCGTTGCGCTGTGCGGTTGCAAATAGTGATGTTGCTGATGCCAAGTTCTTGTAATCCCGCCAAAACAGCTTTTGCAGCTCCCCCTGCACCAAGTACAAGAGCCTTTTTAATCGTCTTCTTTTTATCTTTGAGCGGCGCCATGAAACCGAGAACGTCCGTGTTGTCACCAATAATATCGTCGTCTTTCCAGTAAAGTGTATTTACTGCGCCGACCTTTTCTGCCCGGGGCGTAATTGTATCAACATATTCCATGACTGTTTCTTTGTGTGGAATAGTGACGCTTGCCCCGTACATTGGCAATGTTCGGAAACTCTCCATAAATTCAGCAAGTTTTTCAGGCGGGGTAGGGAATGCCATGTACACGGACTGAAGGGAAAACAGATTGAACCCGCTATTGTGCAGGGCGGGGCTCATGGTGTGACCAAGCGGGTGTCCGATGATTCCGTATAATTTTTTTTGAGGAGCAGTCATTGTTTTTCCTTCTATAGGCAGCAGGTTGTGCAGTGCGTTGTTCTGTGTGCCGTAGAGTGTAGCTAAGAAAAAACTGAAGGTACAGGGCGAGAATTGAATGAAGGCAACAAAAAAGCGGAGTGCAAACCAAGCACTCCGCTTCAAAAATTCGGGTTTGGGGAGCCACCCCTCGCCATGAATGACCTATGAAAGAAAGAAGGTACTTTAACTATAGCAACCTGCGTGCCAACTTTTGTTTATAGTTTTTATTTTTTAAAAACACAGCAAAATCAGTAGGTAGCAGAAAAATACCCGAAAGGTCGAATATCGGTGAACGTAAAGTAATTTTTACTTCGGAAAAAGCTTCCGCTATTGGCAAGGGGATTGTGCAAAAAATTTGAACCTCATTTGAATTTGCAAAGCTCGTACTCTCTGCAAATTTAAATGAGGTTCAAATAAAGTTCAGCTATCGACCGACTGTGAGTTAAATATCGACCGAATATGGTTCAATTATTGACTAACTATGGACTAAATGTAGCTAACAATTGATTAAATAAGGTTTAAGTATGGAATAAAAGTAGTTACATGCCTGCTTTTTTGCAGATCGAAAATTAATCGATGTACAAGTAACGTTTAATTTTCTGTGTAGGCGTCTTTTCAAAAGGCTCAGTTTGTTCAGTAACTTTCATAATGCGGGAGAATCCGGCAACTTTGCTGTTTACGTTGGAGCGGATTTCTTCCAGCAGTTTAAGAACTTTTTCTTCCAACTTGCCCGCATGTAATGAGCCAAATTCGTCGTCTACTTTACTTCGATCAAGGTGGATACGGGCGATAAGTTTTCTATCCTGTTCGTACACGATGGTTTCCAGCACCCACGGGGACTGCATAATCATGCCTTCAAGCTCTTCAGGATAAATATTTTCACCGCTCGGGCCTACAATGACATTTTTAAGACGACCTCGAATGTAAAGGAAGTCATCGCTGTCAAATTTGCCCAGATCGCCAGTACGGAACCAACCATCGTCTGTGAATACAGATTTCGTAATCTCAGGAGCTTTATAGTACTCCTGCATGACGCATGGGCCTTTTGCGAGGATTTCACCTTCACCAGTTTCTGGATGCGGGTTATCAATCTTCAGCTCGACACCTTCAAGCTTGTACCCAGTCGAGTATAAGCGAGTCTGTGCGGGGCCTGTTCCAGCCAGTAACGGGCTGGTTTCAGTCAGTCCGTATCCGATAGCATACGGGAAGTTTGCTTCCTTTAAAAAGCGTTCAACTTCCGGCGCAATAGCTGCGCCGCCGATACAGAAAACACGTAAGCTGCCGCCGAATGTTTCCAGCAATTTTTTCCCGGCAAGGGCATGCAGTTTCGGACGTGCAGCTTTATATAATAGGCGCTTTGCCCAGCTGCTTGTCAGTTTTGGTAAGATTGCAGCCTTGAAAATTTTCTCAATAACAAGTGGTACGGACAACATGACAGTCGGTTTAACCAACGCCATGGCAGGCAATAATGCGCGTGCTGTAGGCGGCTTGTCCATGTAGTTAATATGCGCCCCGTTCATAATCGGTAAGATTAAACCGAGTGTGCATTCATATGTATGGGAAAGCGGAAGGATAGAGAGCAGTCTGTCGCCGGGACCAACTTCAACAATAGAACGAACGGCATACGCATTCGAAACAATGTTGCCATGAGTAAGGACAACCCCTTTGGAATGTCCAGTGGTACCGGAAGTGTAGATGATTGCAGCAACATCGTCTTGAGAAACGGTATTTCCAGCAGAAAAAAGGCTGACAGAGCCTTTAATTTTCTCTGCGTGTTCGCGTTCAATAAATTTTTGTGTCAGATCACGTGCTTTGTCCAAAAGAGAACGGAATTCACGTAGACCTGCTTTTTTTAATTCCTTCAGCTTTTGTGGCTCTTCGTCAAATGCAACTGGAGAGAATGTTTCCATCAAGAAAAGAATTGGTAGCTCATCATACTGGCCGTCTTCAACTTTATTAAACAGCTTTTGGGAAACAATAACTGCGCTTGCTTCAGAATGACGGATGATGTGGTGCACTGCGTCCGGATGAAAATCTGGAAGAATAGGTACAGCGACTGCGCCCATGGCAGTAACTGCAAAATAAGCAATGCCCCAGTTTGGTGTACTTTCACTTAAAATAGCAACCTTGTCGCCAGCATTGATACCATGCTCAACAAGTAGCCCCTGCAACCCCTGAACGGCAGTAGCAAATTCTTTGTAGGTAATGGGAGTTCCGCCAGCATTCGAAAGTGCCGGTTGATCCGGAAACAAATCAGCACTGCGTTCGAGCACTGCGGTCAGTGTATACGTAGAAAGTGGGTACATGGGCGCTCCGTAAAAAATCATCCATTAAAAGCAGTGAATACTGTTCAGTGCTAAACGAATTGTCTGTACGCGAAGATGGAGAAGTCTGCAATGCTGCCGACCTCTTTCTAGCTGTCTGTTACAGCATGTCAATTGACCTTTTTGGTTCTTTAAGCATATGAAAATGAGTACAACACTATTTTATAGAAAGGATAATCTTATGATTAAACATATCGTTTGGTTTACTCTCAAAGAAGAGGCAGAAGGCGCACCCGCAGCAGACAACGCAGCGAAGATTGTAGCAATGCTCAACGAGCTTAAAGGAAAAATTCCTTCCCTCAAAACTCTTGACGTTTCTATGGAGTTTACAAGCACCACTACCGAAGACGTGCAGTTGGCTCTCATCTCCACTCACGATGACGAAGCAGGACTCGCAGATTACGCGAACCATCCGCTGCACGTTGAATGCGTAGACTTTATCAAAAAAGTCGTTTCAGGTCGCAAAGCTATCGATTTTGTAGTTTAGCAATCGGAGAACTGTCTCCGACGGCGCTTGCCAGCGGGACTTTGCCTCCGGCGGCTGGGCTGAAACTTTTAAAAAAGTTTCCCCCAGACCCCCTTCAAAACTTCTTATTATGCGATGAAATCCCGTAGATATATTTCTCACGCGGCTTGATTCCACTGACTTGAATAGCAAAAAAGCTGTCCTTCATACGAAGGACAGCTTTTTTATTTTCAGAAAGGTAGTGTGGCAAAAGCCGCGAGGTAACATAAAAAACGTGCGCACCTCGCATAATAAAAGTCTTTGGAAAGGGGTCTGGGGAAGAACCTTTCTACAGAAAGGTTTTCCCCAGCCGTCGGAGACAAAAAAAGCGTCGTCGAAGACCCGCCAGAGGCAACAAAAATGCCCAGAAAAAAGCGTCGCAGACTCGCCAGAGGCCGCCTCTTATTTCTCGATGTACGCCTTTCGCCCTGTCCGCACACACCAAACTGCGGCAATGCCGAGCAGCATGGCGAAGAGAAGATGCGACCAGTCGATGAGCATTGTGATCATTGGCGAGAAATGTACATCAGGTAAATTTTTCATCACACGCACGTATCCTGTGACGATGAGAAGCGCGAGAAGCACGATGCGGAGGATTCCTGATGTTGTCAGTTTGGGCTGCTTTGCTATCCATAACGTTACGAACCATGCGATTATGAACATGAGCACGGCTGCGCCTATGTAGTGTACCCAGTGGACGGTAAAAGGCTGCCCTAGCCATGCAAGGCCGGGGATGTCTGCAACGTAGTAGCGCTTGAAGATGGGCATTTGTCCCATGCCTGTTATGGCCATAAGCGCCATGAGGGGCACCCAGAGTCTGCGGATGATGTTAGTCATTGTTCTTCTCCTTGCGTGCGTCAGAGAGAACTTTAAGGACGCCTGCTGCGACACCAGCAATTGGCGCGGCTATGAGTGCAGACGTTAATGTTTCTTCATTCGCCATGGAATTTTCTACCGGTGCGAGGTGCGGCTTGCCTTTGCCTTTGTCGATGGCGTTGTTGAGCTTGTCGAATGGCACTGGTGATACGTAAATTGTGTTTGTTCCGCCGTTTTCTTCCAGTCCGTATATGTAGCCATTTGTGGAGGCTGCGAGCTCTTTTGCGTAGGCGATCATTTCGCTGCGTCCACCGATGCGCTGCACATTTTCTGGGCAGGCTGTGATGCATGCAGGCTGTTCGCCTTGCGCGACCTTGTCGTAGCAGCGGTCACATTTGAGCATGGTTCCATTTCCGGCAAAGCGCGGGAGCAGGTCGAGATAGAGGCCTGCACCACTTTGTCGTTGGGGGATGTGCCAAGGGCATACCGTTCGGCATTTAGCGCCACCAAGACAGATATCTTCATGAATACGGACTACGCCTGTATCTTCTTTGCGTGCAGCGCCCCATGGACAGAGGTTGGCGCACGGTGGGTTTGTGCAATGCAGGCATCGGCGCGGAATGTTTATCTCGTGTGCTTCGCCGTTGTGTTCCACTTCTGCGGTCTGGATAAAAAGCCAGTTGTAAGGAGTGAGTCGGTCATCAACATCTTTTTTGTCTGACCAGTCTTCAACCTTTACGCGTGGCGGGAACATTTTCGGGATTGGCTTGCGAACCGTAGGGTGTTTGTGTTCGTTCGATTCCGTACAGGCGATTACGCATTCCCCACACCCAATACATTTTGATATGTCGAGCACAGTCATGAGCTCTTCTTTTGGTGCTGAATTCTGTGCCTCAGCGGGGTGCACCGAAGAGGCACAGGCTGTAGCTCCGGCAGCTCCGAAAGCTTTCAGAAAGGTTCGTCGGGAGATAGGCGTATTGGGTGATGAGTTTTTTGTCGGGGACTTCTTCATATGTATACCTATGAATGAACCTTGCGGCTAAGAGTGTTCGGGCTGTCGTATGCTGACGAGATGTTATGCGGAGTAATCCGGATGATTGGCGCATCTCCGACAGTATGACGGCTACAGCGAACTTACATGGTGGGGAATTCGCGGCTGCGTTGCAATGATCTAGGTTAAGATAATGTGCAGGATGCAGTGTTTGGTAACGTACCCGAACGATATGTTAACCGTTGTGGAAATTGAGGGCAGTTAACAAAAAGATGCGTGTGAGTGAACAACTTGGGGGAGCAAAAGACTAGGCTTTGTTTTTGATGAATGCGGAAGTTTCGGGCGATGTGGCAAATCAAAATTTGTTTTTGGATGGAGGAATGAGTGGTTAATTAGTAAAGCCATGTTGCTTTGCATTATCTAGACACTTTTGTTTGCTTTTGTACCCTTGTGGAGAGGCACCAACAGTTTTGCCGCTGGCTGTTTTTCTGCGCCAGCGCCATTCCTTTGCATAATCTTTGTAGAAGTCCCATTTTTCTTCCATACCGTTTTTTCCTGAAGTCAGGTTTCCCTCTGTTATACGGGATATACTTCGGGACGATATTATATGCGTGGAGTATTAGGGAAATGTGAGGAGCTGTAGAGCTTGAGAGACGTTGTTGAAAGGGACTGAGACGTGGTGCAAAAAGCATAAAAAAAAGCTTACAGATTTCTCTGTAAGCTTTCGAAGATCAATGTGGTGGAGCTAAACGGGATTGAACCGTTGACCTCTTGACTGCCAGTCAAGCGCTCTCCCAGCTGAGCTATAGCCCCACATTGTGTGAAGTCGGTGTTTATCGGACTGCGGGCGTTTTTGTCAATATTAAAATGAAAAAAAGCAAAAAATAGGCAGAATAATCAGCAAAAATGACCGTCGATGGTGAAAAACGGTAGTGTGTCAAAAAAATAGCAGAAAAAAGTAAAGGCAAGTTTCAGCATGCCGATATAGCTTGTAACTAAAGACGTTTTATTACCATGGGGATAACCTCCCAAGAAAAGGCGACCTGTTGCGAGGCCGCCTTTTTTGGGATCTTCTGTTCAACATTCACGACAATGAGGACGTTAATTTGCAATAAGCTTTTGGAAAATGAGGTTGTATGTTGAGCGAATAGAAAGCGCCAACTTTAGCGTGATGTGCTCTTTACGGTCAGATTCATTAACAAGTTGATCTGTCAAAAAATCCGCTACGTTTGAAAAGTTCGTCGTTCCATGTTCCGCAAGCAAAGTGTTGTACACTTCAACGCTACGGTACATCATCGTTGCATTTCCAGCAGCATCCATTTCCAGCTTTTTAACGTTGCAGTAATTTGCAAAGTGGTTTTCATATTCTTCGGGAAAAGATTGTTTCAACGCAAGCTTCCACAATGCATAAAACAGTGCAGTAAGTTCATGTTTAGCTTTCTTTTTACGAAGAAAATGAAATTTCCCCATCTCAAATACCGTGAGTTCGTTGCTTACATCGTATGTATCAAGCAGTGCGTCAAAGTTTTCAAATAAATCAGATTCAGAGTAAGTCTTCAGCACTAACTGCACCATCCTGTAAGAAGTGATCGATAACTAGTCGGCGCGGTTCTGTGTAGGTTTTCTGCGGCGTGGACGAGTATGGCGTCGTTGCTGCCCCTGAGTGTTGCGCTGTTCTTTCTGGCCGTTCTGATCCTGCTTTTTCTCTTTAGCAGCTTCTGGAGCTGGTGGAGGGGTGTGCAGGGTTTGCTGGTACAGATCGTCAAGAAGCTGTGCAGCCAGAAGAAGCTGTTCGTCATCTTGAGCAAGTTCTTTAAGAAGCGGAATAAACCGTTTCATACGTTCTTTTTCAAGGCTGGTTTTATCGCGGAGACTACCTTCCAGCATTGCTGTCAGACGGAGACCTGCAACTTTGGCAACGTCTTCATCTGTAGGGGTTTCGCGCTCCTGAAGAGAAATTTTGTAGTGGGCACCGATGCGCTTCAACTCCAGCTTCTGCATAATATCTACAAGAGATATTACTTCGCCGCTGGCGCCTGCACGGCCTGTACGACCTGCACGGTGAATGTATGATTCGCGATCTTCCGGTGGTTCATACAAGATTACGTGTGAAAGGTCTGGGATGTCGATACCGCGTGCTGCAACGTCTGTTGCCACGAGGAAGCGGACACGGCCTTCACGCAGTTTTGTAAGAACCTGTTCCCTTTTGGACTGGGAAAGATCAGCAGAAAGTTCGTCTGCATCATAGCCGAAGCCTTTGAGGACTGCTGTAACGTAATGCACGTTAGCTTTTGTGTTACAGAAGATGATGGCAGAAGACGGATTTTCTACTTCCATTACGCGAACAAGCACACGGTCTTTATCCATTGGTTTTGCGTTGTAGAATACGTGCGGCGTATCAATAACGTGTACCTGCTGGTGTGAAAGACTCAGCATGGAAGGCTTGTGCATGAATTCCCCTGCGAGCTGGATAACGCGCGGAGGGTAGGTTGCAGAAAGAAGGAATGTAGAACGACTACGAGGCAGGTAGCCTTTGATTTGAACCATGTCAGGGTAGAACCCGATGGAAAGCATTCTGTCTGCTTCATCAAAGACAAGGATACGTGCTTTTGAAAGATCAAGTGTGTGGCGGATAAGGTGGTCGAGTACGCGACCCGGTGTGCCGATGATAACATGGGCGCCACTGCTGAGCTTATCTACCTGTTTACCGTATCCAACACCGCCGTATACTGCGCAGGAAGTGATTCCGGTGCCCTCAAAAAGGGTTGATGCTTCATATTCAACCTGCAAAGCGAGTTCGCGGGTAGGAACAAGTACGAGCATCTGCGCATGTTTTTTAGAGGTGTCCACTCGATCCAGCGCAGGAAGGAGATATGTGCCGGTTTTTCCGCTGCCAGTGCGGGACTGAATCATAATATCCCTGCGGGCAAGCTGGTATGGCATAGCGTGTGCCTGAACAGGCATAAGCTTATTCCATCCTGCACGGGCACAGGCTTCACGGACTCTTTCAGGAAGATCTTCCAGAGTGATTGGTGGCAGCGCATCTTCCGGTTCAGTGATGCCGGAAATTTCCGCGGCAATTCTATCCGCAGGGTCTACGAATTTTTTTTGTTTTGCCGGGGCATCTTCTGAAGCGCTGTTGCGAGGGTCGTCTGTCATTGTACATCCTGTCAGTCATAAAAGACTGTAATTAGCAAAAGTCAAAGTTCCACAGAACACTATAGCAACTGTAGTGGATTACTGCAACTTGCTGAAAAGTTAGTTAATAAAGAATAGTGATCTATGTGGTTGCGGCAAGGATCGCCAAAGCATTCACTGTTGCGGCTGCAAGTGGCGAACCACCCTTTCGTCCGCGAATGGTTATATAAGGAACAGTAGATTGTGCAAGAAGTATTTCTTTGGATTCAGCGGCATTAACGAAGCCGACAGGCATTCCTACGATGAGTGCAGGAGGTGTTCCGCCGTTTTCTAAATGCTGCATAAGCCGGATTAAAGCTGTCGGGGCATTGCCGATAACCATGATAGAGTCGCCGATTTCCGGAGCTGCTGCATCCATTGCAGCTTGTGCACGGGTAGAGCCAGTTTCTTGTGCTTTTTCTACAACGTCAGGGCGGTTGAGCAGGCACTGTGTTGTGCAGCCGAACGGCGTTGTGCGTCGAACAGGAATTCCGGAGCGCGCCATTTCTGTGTCAGTAAAAATTGTACAGCCGTTTTTGATTGCGTCCACACCCGCAGCAATAGCTTCGGGATGGATTATAATATGGTTCAGCAAGTCAAAATCCGCAGTGGTGTGGATAAGGCGACGGGCGATAGTCCAAGCGTTACCGGCAAAAGGACGCGGTTCCGGCACTTCGCTGTCGATAATTTCAAAAGAGCGTTGCTCAATGTTGTCTGGCGAAAAATATGGTTGCAACGGAGTCTTAGTCATGGAGATCCCTTGTTCGTAAGCAAGCTTCTACAATGGCTTTTGCAACGGACGGTTGCGAAGCAAAGTGTAAATGTACATATGAGCCGACTGTGTTTTGTGTGGCATAGCCGGAGGTTGATGTTTCTGTGCCTTTTCTATCAGTCACTTTGTAAAGTGAGGCATGTGCAGTGTTTTCTTCTGCAAATGAGTAGTGAAACTCGTGCCCGCGCGCTGTAGTGCCTTTGCTGCCTAAAATGGAGTCAGCAGTTGTTGTTATTTCTCTGTAGCCAAGCGCTCTGTGTCGTTTGTCCATGGTGCAATGTAGTTTGAATACGTCACACATGGGATATGTGGCTGCTTCGGTTGTAATTTGTTGTGCAAGGTACATAAAACCGCCGCATTCGGCATACACAGGTTTTCCGGCTTCAGAGAATGTGCGGATGGAAGAACGCATAGAGGCGTTGAGTCCCAACCGTTCTGCATATAATTCAGGATAGCCCCCCGGCAAGTATAATCCATCAATTTTTTTTGGCAGAGCCGTATCTGCAAGTGGTGAAAAGTGGACAATTTCAGCACCGTTTTCTTCAAGAATGCGTAGATTATCCGGATAGCAAAAGCAGAAAGCTGCATCTTTGGCCACCGCAATGCGCACCTTTTTTTGAGATACTGATTTGCTATGGTCTGTTGGGGGAGTTGAAAATTTATGTTCCGGCAGTTGAGAAAGCATCTGATCAAAATCAATATTCTCTTCTGCCCAGTCAGCAAGCGCAGTAATGCGTTCTGCGTTGAGAACACCCTCTTCCGCCGTGATAAGTCCGAGATGGCGCGAAGGAAGAGTTATGGCGTCATTACGCGGCATACAACCGGCAAGCAGAATGTTCGGACAGTATGTCTGCATGGCTTCGCGGACAAGTGATGTGTGGTTCGGACTGCTCACCCTGTTAGCAATGCATCCTGCAAAGGTAAGCTCGGGATCGAGAGTTGTAAAGCCATGGGCAATGGCAGCAAAGGATCGAGCCATGGAGCGGCCGTCAATAACCAGCAGTACCTGTGCGTTGAGCCATTTAGCAATCTGTGCTGTTGAACCTGCGTCTTCGCTGCCGCTGGCACCGTCAAAGAGTCCCATGACTCCTTCGATAACTGCAATATCAGGTGATGTTTTTTTTGCAGGAGACATGGCGTTTTCGTAGGCGGCGATACAGGCTTTTTTTGAAAGCATCCATCCATCAAGGTTAATGCTTGCATTACCTGTGACAACAGCATGCAGTCCGGGGTCAATAAAGTCCGGTCCGCATTTGAACGGCTGAATATTGAGTCCCCGGCGTGTAAGAGCTGCCATAACAGCAAGGCTGATGAGTGTTTTACCACTGCCGCTTTGTGTACCGCCAATGACGATGGTTTTTGTCATATGCACAATTCTCCTGAAAATGCTGCAGCATATTAGGGTGTAGATGGTTTTTGACAGGTACGCAGAAACGCACTTCTTAAGACATAGAGTCTATAGAAAATCTAAACAAGATAGAAGCTGTTTAACGATGCGCGAGTACATCTTTGTAAATGATTTGAGATGTAAACTCTGTTCAGTGTGATGAAATGCAAGAAACTTGAATCGCTAACAAATTGTGTATGAAGATTAAAAAATAGTTCATTGTGTTATATATAGTTACGTTTGTACAACATTCCAGAGAATTTACATCGAAAGATTGTGTTGTCTGTTCTTATAGCTACAGACAATGCTAAGTGAAAATATATACAAACATATGAGTTAGGGCTTATCTCAATGAATAGTTAGTGATTTCGCTATCTTTTTTTCTTTTTTCCACTGGTTTGATAGAACAATGAACATGTCTTTATAAAAAGTAACAATGCTAGAATGAAGGTTGTTATGCTTTTTTTGTAATAGAAAAAATGTGTGGTCATGCAGAAGAGGAATTTTAACTCAAAAAAACATTTTCCATTATTAATGAATATAAAAATGCATAGAAAATTGAAAAGTTAACGTGTTTATAGATGTCACCATTATGCTTACTGTTGCTTCAACTGTACAATGTGCAGTAATGTTGCATTTATGATGATAGAAAAATGTAATTTGTCTGTGATAGTATTATAAAAAAAACTGCAAAAAATTCTATTGTGTGCATATGCAGTTCTGTAGTATATCTTCGGTGCATTTAACATGAGTTTAATAGTGCTTATGTGCGATTTAGTAGTTGGCTCAAGTCGACATTTGAATATGTAAATCGTGCTTCGGCGATACTATTTTAAATATTTTTTCATTTTCTGGGTATAATACTTGTTCATTTAATGGATAGGAGGGGTAGTTTTACATGGAAAGTTATTTGAAGGAAGCTCTGGAGATTGTCAAAGCACAAGCTAGTGTACGGACAATGACAGAAGAAGAAATCACAACAATGGTTCGTAAGCTTGCTGGGGGAATTAAGGAAATTAGTGCAAGCTGCTCCGTTGATGATGATTCTACAAGTAAGATGATTGATCCTAAAAAGGCGATTAAGGAAAAATCAATTACATGTGTTGAATGTGGAAAGTCCTTTAAAATAATAACAAAAAAGCATCTTGCAACACACGAACTTACACCAGAAGAGTATCGTGCACGTTGTGGATATAAGAAAAACACTCCGTTGGTTTGCAAGTCACTCCAGCGAGAGCGTAGAAAGAAGATGAAAGACATGAGACTGTGGGAACGCAGGACATAGACAGAATCTGAGAGCATAAAAAAAGGGTCATTTGACCCTTTTTTTATGCGAAAGTTATTGAGAAAGAATACAGTTAGTATTGTCTTACTATGAGAGTCGTATTGAAGAAGCTATAAAATTGAAAAAAGTATTGTTACAGTACTTTTAAAGTGCTTGGGCGTGTCGACACAGTGATTTTTAGGGGATATGAAGGAGTATCTACGGATCTCCCTATATATGAAACCGGTTTTATGTGAGTTCTGCCACAGAAAAAAGTGTGGACTCGTTCAAAAGACGTATGCGCACACCTGCTCGATAGAGTTCTTCACTCACAAATTTCCGAATAGCTTCCCGGGACTGTGTATATGTTGCCGAATTTTGTCCCAACTGATTATTTTTAGCTGAGCAAGTACTGAATGGAATATTTTTTCGCTTGATTGTCTCAGAATTTTTGTACTGAACAATTTTTCCGAATCTCTCAACAAGTAAAGCTAGTTGCATTGTTTCGTCTTCAATAATAGTATTGATGATGATTGCCGGATGATGAACGCGGATGGACGGTGCTGCAAGGCAAAGCTTTTTGCTTATGTCCAGTACGGGGATTGTTTCAGAGCCATAGGTCAAGATGCCTGCCATAAAGGCAGGTGCTTTGGGTACTCTGGTGATGTGTTCGGGATAAATGACTTCGTGCAGAAGGTGCAGCGGAAGTCCGAACGTTTCGGAGCCGGCAGAAAAAGTAAATATTTTTTTAAACGCCTGTGGGCTGGTCTGGGTAAGCATATTTTGCACCGTGTATTTCTTTGAAGTGTGGGTGTTGTATCGTAGTTTTGGTGCTTTGAAAACTAGTAGCTTTTTCTGATAACATTATGAAACGACAATGAATTTTTTAATGAAATTCTTTTTGTAAAGGTTACATATTGATTTGATTGAGAAATCAAACAAAAGAACTTTGATAGTCATAACATACCGTTATTTTTCCTGAATGCAGGGCGCTCTGAGCCTTTTCAAAAATGGAAAAATGTTCTAGTTAAAAGGCGCCAACAGACTATCTCTTTCCCTTACTCGGCCGGTCGGGTTTAACACCAGTATCAGGAAGGTGTGCCTTGCCAACGAGATACTTTCCAATCGCAATTTTTACTGCGATTCTTATTGCCGTTGCATGCTACGGCTTTTTGCGTCCCGCAGAAACTGCGGCCGTACCTATGCGTGTGCTGTTAGATAACAGCGCAGGGATGGTTATTTTTGACCATGCCAAACACGTAGATGAGTATGGTGCAGGCTGTGTGGAATGCCATCATGAGCTTTCAGATGAAGTTGATGATGATGGCAATCTTCCAGAAGACGCAGAGCCTACTTCATGTGCCGACTGCCATTCTAAAGTTTCCGATGATCCGGATGTACCTAACTTGATGGATGCTTACCATCAGTCTTGTATGGGTTGCCACGAAGAAAGCGGTTCTGGTCCTTATGAAAAAGATCAGTGTAACCAGTGTCATTTCAAATAGGGATGTCTTATGAATAAGAATATTTTCATTCTGACTCATGGGGACACAGGAGCATTTGAGACTGGTACAGTTCCTTTCGAAGTGCGCATTCCCCTTAACGGACATGGAAAAAAATCGGTAAAGAAAAAAGCAGAAGTATACCCGGGGCTTCTTGTGGCAGACCACGAGAACGCTAAAGTCGGTGATATGCATTCTGGCATTACCGGTATTGTAACTGAAGTTACAGACACTCACATCACCATCAAAGCACAAGAACTTGCTGCTCCGGCGGAAGGTGAAGATCCTAAACCTACGGGTGTGGAACCTGTTGCTCTTGCTTCCTTGGAAGACGCTGAGCTGCAGGCTGCGCTTAAAGGTTTGGGCGTGGACATTCGTCCGCTCATCAAACGCTGTGATTTGCTTATTGTTAATGCGTTGAACCCTGACCCGGGTATCTCATACGCAGAGAGCATGCTTGTACACGCAAAAGGTACCATCAATGCCGGCCTTGATATGCTCAAGCGCCTTTCCCCTGCTGCTAGAACCGTTGTAGCTTTGCCTACCGCTTCTACTGCAACATTTGATGGTTCAGACATCGCCTTTATCAACCCTGTGTATCCTAACAGCCTTGACGAACTGCTTGTTGCCAACATTACCGGCAAAGAAAGCATGAAGGGCGTAAATGTTGTTGATCTGCATGCGCTCTATAATCTGGGTGCAGTAGCAGAAAGCGGCATGCCTCTTACACACACTGTTGTTTGTGTAGAAGGTAAAAACATCGTTGCACCAATTGGTACCCCTGTAGGTGCGTTGCTGAAAGAAGCTTCTATCGAAGTAGAAGACGGCGACACAGTTATTGTGGGCGGCCCAATGCGCGGTGAAGCTACAGGTGATTTGAACAAAGGCATTGGTAAAAATACCAACGCATTGTTTGTAATGCCTGCAGGTAGTACTGAACCGATCTCCGACCATGCCTGTTTTAGTTGTGGCGCATGCATAGAGCATTGTCCGTCACGCATTCAGCCGAATATGATTTCCCGATATGTTGAATTCAACGAGCTTGATTTCTGCCGTCAGGAAAACATTGGCGCATGTATGGAATGTGGATTGTGTACTTTCTACTGTCCGGCTCGTCGTCCGATGCTCCAGTTCATCCGTCTTGGAAAACACAAAATAGCCCTTGAAGAATCACAGGTTACGGCTTGTGCTCTGCAGGTTGAAGAGTAGGGGGATACTATGGCGAAAAAATCTTTGCCCACCGCTCCATTCCTGACGGTTGCCTCCGCTCCGCATTTGCATTGCGGTGCTTCCATCAAGGGAATGATGAGTACCATCCTGTTAGCATTGTTTCCGGCCGTAATCGGCGCGGTATACTGGTATGGCATGGATGCTATGCGCGTTATGGCGCTTTCCATTGCTACGGCAGTTATTGTTGAAGCGTTATGCTCCAGGATCATGGAAAAGGAAGTGCGTGTAGACGATTTTCACGCAGTCGTAACCGGTTTACTTTTTGCGTTTATCCTGCCTGCCGGCGCCGAATGGTGGCTGGTTGTTTCAGGCTCTGCCGCAACAATGATTCTTGGTAAAATGCTCTGGGGTAACTTCGGCGGCGCACCTATTAGTGCCATCGCAGTTGGCTGGGCGTTCTGTACCGTATCATGGCCGGTATATATGAATGTTGATGCAACCATGCTGAATACTACTCTGGTAAACCCGCTTTCCCAGCTTAAGTACTTCGGCATTGACTCCATTGTGGATGCATCAATGTACAACTACTTTATTGGCGATCAGCTCGGTACTCTTGGTGCTGTGCAGGTTGGCGCGTTACTGCTTGGCGGACTTATCTTGCTCGCCCGCCGTGTCATTACATGGGAAATTCCTGTTGCAACCATCGCAGCTGTGCTGGTTGTTGGCGGAATCTACTATGCAATCGATCCGGAATTGTACGCGAACCCGCTGTTCCATTTGTTTACCGGTTCTACCATGCTCTCAATCTTCTTTTTGCTGACTGACTTTACTTCCACACCGAATACTCGTGGTGGTAAAATCGTGTTCGGACTCATGGCCGGTTTCCTTATCATACTCATTCGCACGTACGGTCAGTACCCTGACGGTGTTTTGTTTGCAGTTTTACTCGCAAACATGATCACTCCGCTTTGTGATATGATTAAGCCTAAACCATTTGGAGCGAGGTAAGCTATGCGTGAAATCTTAAAGATGATCGTTGTGTTGACCTGCATCGCTGGTATCTCAGGCTTTGCGTTGTCTTCTCTTAAGCAGATGACGGCACCGACCATTGAGTTGCAGTTACTTACATTTGTGCAGGGGCCGTCCTTGAAGCAGGTTTTGCCTGACTATACGAACGATCCTGTGAAAGAACGCAAAAAATTCACAAATCCTCTTACCAGCAAGCTTGTAAACGTATTCCCGCTTAAAGTAGATGGCCAGCTTAAAGCTGTTGCTATTGAAGGCTTTGGCGGCGGTTACGGCGACAATATTGGTGTTATGGTCGGGTTCGACCTTGAAAACAATAAGCTTGTCGGTATCGGTATTACCACAATGAAAGAGACTCCGGGTATTGGCTCACGTATTGCTAAACCTGAATTTCTCGACCTCTTCCCGGGGCTTTCTGAAGCCGAAGCAAGGTTGAAGTCTCAAGGTGGCGTGATTGATGCCCTTTCCGGGGCAACAATTTCCTCCGAGGGTGCTGTGGTAGCTGTTCAAGATGCTGGTAAAATATACAGCGCTTTGAAAGAAGAGATTCTTCAAGCCTTTAAATAGGCATTGGAAGAAGAACGTGAACGCGCGGTAATGCGCGCTGTGAGGAGAAAAGCATGGCCAACGTATGGAAAGAGTTTTCCAAGGGCCTATGGGCAGAATTGCCACCGTTTCGACTCCTGTTAGGTTTGTGTCCGACTCTTGCGGTCACCACAACGGCGGAAAACGGTTTAGGCATGGGCATGGCGGTAGTCTTTGTTATTACCCTGTCCAGTTTCCTTGTCTCATTGATCCGTAAAGTTATTCCTAAAAAAGTACGTATTGCTTGTTATATTACCATTGCTGCATCTCTTGTTGTAGCTGTGGAATTGCTGATGCAGGCATACGCTTATCCTTTATATCAGCAGCTTGGTATTTTCGTACCACTTATTGTTGTTAACTGCCTTATCTTAGGCAGGGCGGAAGCATTTGCAGGTAAAAACCCTGTGCACATGGCTGTTGCAGATGGCCTTGGCATGGGTATCGGTTTTACTCTGTCACTTACTTTCCTTGGTGCAGTTCGAGAATTATTCGGTACCGGCTCCGTGTTCGGTATAGAGATTCTCGGTGGTTCCTTCGAACCTGTTGGTTTTATGATTGCTGCTCCGGGTGCATTTGTTGCGCTTGGTCTTATTCTCGCAGGCATGAACTACCTGAGCATTGTTCAGGCAAAACGCCGCGGTGAACCAGCACCGGAAAACCCGTCTACAGGTTGCGCCGCTTGTCGTGCCTGTGCAGGCCACAAGTAACTGGAGGTAGTATAGTATGGATTATTTCCTGATTTTTATCTCCGCGATCTTTGTTAACAACATCGTTCTTGCTCAGTATCTGGGACAGTGCCCGTACCTTGGTTGCTCCAAGGAAAAGGGTGTCTCTCTCGGTATGGGTGGTGCGGTTATCTTTGTTATGGTTATTGCGACCCCGCTTACATGGCTTATTCAGGAGTACGTGCTCCTGCCGCTTGATCTCGGGTACTTGCAGACCATTATGTTTATTCTCGTCATCGCATCACTTGTACAGCTTGTTGAGATGTTCCTGAAGAAATCTGTTCCGCCGCTTTACAACGCGCTCGGTATTTTTCTTCCGCTCATTACCACAAACTGCGCGGTGCTTGGTGTGGCAATTCTCGTTCAGCGTAAAGAATTCGACCTCGGCCTTTCTATCTTCTACTCATTCGCTTCCGGCTTAGGTTTCTTACTCGCTCTCGTTTTACTTGCCGCCATTCGCGAACGACTGGAAGTTACCCATCTGCCAAAGTCCATGCAGGGCGTTCCTGCTGCACTGGTGATGGCTGGTATCATGTCTCTGTCCTTCATGGCCTTTAAGGGCATGATCTCTTAGGCGCAGGGTTCTATGCATGTGACTCCCCTTGCGGGATAAACCAACAAGGATAGCATTATGGTTTTGACATCTGTCCTTTCATTGCTAGCTCTGGGCTTTTTCTGTGCGGTTGTGCTGTCTGCAGCATCCCGTGTCTTCTATGTAGAAGAAGATCCAAGAGTAGAGGCAATCTGCGAAGCGCTTCCGGGTGCTAACTGCGGTGGTTGTGGTTATGCAGGCTGTGAAGCCTACGCCATCGCCGTAATTACTGACCCGGATGTATCTGCCGGCCTTTGTTGTGCTGGTGGTGCAGACGTTTGCGTCGCAGTTTCAGAACTCTCCGGCAAATCTGCCGGTGGCGATGATCCGGAAATCTCCTTCCGCCGTTGTGTGAAGGATGAAGGCAAAGTACAAAAGAAATTCGGGTATCAGGGTGTTCTGTCTTGTACCGCAGCCAGTTTGCTGCAAGATGGCTCTGACGCTTGTAAATACTCCTGTCTTGGCTACGGCGACTGTGTAAAAGCATGTCCGTTTGATGCCATGTACATTGAGAACGATCTGGTTGTGATTGATCCTGATAAGTGTGTCGCTTGTGGCGCATGTATCAACGTTTGTCCGAATCAGGTTCTCGAAATGATTCCGCGTCGCGCACGCGTTCAGGTTTTCTGTTCTACTCAGGACAAAATGAAAGCTGTTATGGATGTGTGTGAAGCCGGTTGTATCAACTGCATGAAGTGCGTGAAGAAGTGTCCTGCAAAGGTTATTTCCCACGTTAACGGTCAGATTAGAATCGATCAGGCAGCTTGTCTTGCCTACGGTCCTGATTGTGAAGAAATATGTGTTGATGTGTGCCCGCGCGACATTCTGCGTCTCATGTGCCCTGTTGGCATCACCGCCAAAGCGCAGGAAGCTGCAGTTGCTAAAAAAGCTGCTGAAGCTGCCAAGGCTGCAGAAGCAGAAAAACCACAGGCAAACGCCTAATAGGAGCGAAGACTATGACTACTTCTCGTCGACAGTTCCTGCAGGCCTGCGGTATGCTCGGTCTTGGTGCCGCCGTAACCGGCGTGCCAGCAGTAGCATCAGCCGCACGTGTGGGTGACGAATACAAAGTGCAGGAAACCCGTTTTATGATGGGTACTGTGGTAACTATTACTGCGCTGCATCCTTCCAAACAGCTTGGACAGGAAGCAATCGGTCGCAGTTTTGAAGAGATGACACGCCTTGAGGCGCTTCTCACCCGTTACCAGAGTGACTCTCCTGTTTCTGTGTTAAACAGAGACGGTCGTGTTTCCGGCATTCCACAGGAACTTGCAGAAGTTGTGCGGAGCGCACGATTGATCAGCAAGCTTTCTGATAAAGCATTTGATGTTACTATTAAGCCCGTGGTTGATCTCTACAACGAGAAAGCCAACCTTAATGGTGAAATGGTACTTTCAAAAGCTGAGTTCGAAGAAGCACTGTCTCTCGTAGATGCTGATTCTCTTATCCAGAAACGTGATTCTATTCGTCTTAACCGCGAAGGAATGGGCGTTACTCTGGATGGTATCGCAAAAGGCTACATCGTGGATAAAGCATCCGCAGTTCTTGCTGCATATGGTGCTAAGAACCACATGATCAACGCTGGTGGCGATATTCGGACAATGGGTGAAAAAGCTGGCAGCAAGCCTTGGGTTATTGCTGTGCAGGACCCGGAAAAGAAAGGCAACTACCCTGCGGTTATTCAAATGACCACAGGCGCGCTTGCTACTTCCGGTGGCTACGAAGTGTTCTACGATAAGAACCACATGTACCATCATCTGGTAAGTCCTCAGTCCGGTATGAGCCCGAACAATGTGGCTTCTGTGTCTGTTATGGCTCCAAGCGTAATGGAAGCGGACGCCCTTGCAACAGCAGCATTTATTATGCAGTCCCGTCGTGGTCTTCAGTTCATTGAGTCTCTTAGTGGACGTGAAGCACTTTTTGTGACGAAAGACGGTATGAAAATGAGTACACCTCAGTTCGGCTAGTTGTTGTACTAGAAAATAACGTAAAAATGCCAGTCTGCAATGCAGGCTGGCATTTTTTTATGTGTAGTGAATTTTATGTAGCAAATAAGGCACTATAGTAGCATTAAGTTGTACATATAGTACATTGAAAATAGAAACATTTAACAATCAAACAATAATTGTTAGCATTTACTTATTATATTTTACAGTAGCACTATAGTTTCTAATTCTTCTGCCGATTAAGTTCTGTGAAATTTTAGGGGGAAGGTATAATGAGATTAGATTCAATTAAAGTACGAATAACATCATTCGCAGGTGTTACTCTGTTTATTGTTATGGCTGCATTAATTGCTGTATCCGGTGTTACATTGTGGAACACATCTTCAAAGGACGCGCTTGTAAACGCGGAAGCTTTAGCGACTGCTTATTCCAGCAAGACTCAGGATCAGATGAATCAGGCAATTACTATAGCCCGTACTGTAGCTGTTTCTCTGGGCGGCATGAGAGAGTCCATGTATCTGAGCAGAGAAGCAGTTGATACGATGTTGCAGAACATTTTGGGTGCAAACCCTGCCGCACTTGCTTCTTTTACCTTGTGGGATACGGATACCTTTGATGGACGTGACAGCATCTATGCGAATGATGAAGGTCACGACAGCACTGGCAGATATCTTCCGTATTGGTCACGTGGAGCAGGCGGTACATATGTTGTTGAACCGCTGGTGGATTACGATACGTCCGATTACTACCAGCTTCCTAAGCGTACTAGACAGGAGGCTGTGACAGCCCCTTCTTTCTACAGCGTACAGGGAAAAGACGAATTCATTACTTCACTTGTAAGTCCTATTTTTGTGAGAGAAAAATTTGTTGGTATCGCAGGAATCGATATTAACTTAGGATTTCTTGAAGAAGCAGCTGAACAGCAGCACATGTTTGATGATACCGGTGAAGTGGTCGTTATTGCCAACCATGGTGAGATTGTTGCACATTCCGGCCAACCAAAATCCATTGGGCGCAATATTAACAATATCTATCCAGAATTACCTGAGCTTGGTCGGTTGGTACAGAATGGTGAAGCTAGTGTCTTATTCAACGAAAAATTACAAAGATACCAGATTGTAAAACCTATCCATATTGGTAAATCACCGACCCCGTGGAGTGTTATGGTGACTTTGCCGGAAAGCTATATTGCAGACAAAGCCACAGAAGAAGTAACAACCCTTGTTTTGACAGCAATCGGGTTAATTGTTTTCGGCCTTATCTGTATGTGGTTCGTCGCATGTCGCATTGCCAATCCCATGATTGTTATGTCCAGAGCGGCAAGCATGACTGCGAATTCTAGGTTTCAAGATTTATCCGGCATTCCAGATGCCCGAAATTTTTCCGGTGAACTTCTTGATCTGCACAATGGCTTAAAAAGCATGACCACGCAGGCCGTGGATGCCCTTGCAGAAGCAGACGCACAGTCGCGTGAAGCAAGAGATAAGGCGCGAATTGCAGAGCAGGCTGTTCGCGAAAGTGAACAGGCTAAGCTTGAAGGCGAGCAAGCGACTCAGCGCGGTATTGCGGAAGCAGCTTCACGAATTCAACATATTGTTGAGCGTGTTTCTTCAGCTTCTGAACAATTGTTTGCGTTGGTGAATCAGTCCAGTCAGGGCGCAGAAGTTCAACGTGACCGTATGACTGAAACTGCTACAGCCATGGAAGAAATGAACGCCACGGTTCTTGAAGTTGCTAAAAACGCCTCCGAAGCCGCTGGTAACGCGGATGCCGCAAAAGGGCGGGCTGCTGAAGGCGCTACAATAGTAAATCATGTTGTGGGCTCCATCACTGAGATCAATCGTCAGGTTGTGGATATGAAATCAGGTCTTGATGATCTGGGTATTCAGGCTGAAGGCATTGGGCAGGTCATGGATGTTATTTCAGACATTGCAGACCAAACCAACTTGCTGGCTCTGAATGCTGCCATTGAAGCAGCGCGCGCAGGAGATGCAGGACGCGGCTTCGCCGTTGTTGCTGACGAAGTGCGCAAGCTGGCAGAAAAAACCATGACTGCCACACACGAAGTCGGTAAATCCATCGCTTCAATTCAGGCAGGAACACGTCATAATATCAAAAGCATGGAAGAGGTTGCAGTTGTGGTGGAAAGCAGTACAGAACAGGCTCAGCAGTCTGGAACTTCTCTCACAAATATTGTGACAATTGCTGAATCCACAGCGGATCAGGTTCGAGCTATCGCAACAGCATCAGAAGAGCAGGCTGCTACTTCTGAACAAATTAATCGCGGTACTGAAGAAGTAAACCGTATCAGTGGCGAGACGAATGAATCCATGGGGCAAGCCTCCAGCGCTCTTGTGGAGCTTTCTGCACTGACAGATGAATTAGCTTCAATCGTACGGGAAATGCAAAAATAGTAGCCCGTAGGTGTAATCTCATTATATCTCAAACGGGATTGTCTGAACGTATTCAGATGATCCCGTTTGTTTTGTTTTTGACGAGTGCCGGAATCGTACTTACTACTCTTGATGTGCATCAATGAAAGCTGAAAATGGATAATGTAAGAGTTGGAACCGACGAAGTGGTGTTCTCGTAAGCATGGAACTATCCATGCGATCGATAAATGTCCTACTTTGTTGGTAGTATATAGCTGGGTGGTGCAATCACTACTTGCAAAAATAGCCAAACATGCTAGTCCTACCCTCACGCGATACTGCTTGGTCGTATGTGCTCGTACGGTTGGTTTTAACCGTAAATGTGAGCACGTACAGACATGCACCTGAGCCTCGTTATTATTGAGGCATAGAATAGATTTATTGCACCGGCGGTTACTAATTAGCTTTTTACTAACCTGCTGCTACATGGTGTTTAGTTGTATCACGCGCACGTATTAACTGATTTGTTTCTTTTTATTATTACAGTAAATTGTGCGACAGACAGTTCAATGTAAGAGCGAGCCTGCCGCCGACTTACACATCTTTTGCGGAGGATGTCTTATGTCTAAGCACGTAATTGTTATTGGTGCTGTTGCCCTTGGTCCAAAAGCTGCCTGTCGTTACAAACGTCTTTGTCCAGACGCGAAAGTAACCATGATTGATCAGGCTCCACGTATTTCATACGGTGGTTGCGGCATCCCTTACTTTGTTTCCGGTGAAGTAAATACCGTTGTAGACCTCCAGTCTACTCCTTACCATATCGTTCGTGACGCTGCGTTCTTCAAAACAAACAAAGACGTAGACGTTCTTATCAACACCCGCGCAACTTCTATTGACCGCGAAGCCAAAACTGTTTCTATCGAAAACGTTTTGACCTGTGAAAAAGAAGTGCTCTCTTACGACGAACTCGTAATCGCAACCGGTTCTAAGCCAAACTTGCCTCCGTTTGAGGGAATTAACCTCAAAGGCATCACTCCTGCTACCAACCTCGAAGAAGCTGAAGTTATCAAAAACGCTGTTGCAAACGGCGAAGTTAACAACGCAGTTGTAGTTGGTGCTGGTTTTATTGGTCTTGAAATGGCAGTTGCTTTTGCAGATATGTGGGGCATCAACACTAGCGTTGTTGAGCTTCAGAGTCAGATACTTCCTGGTTTCCTGCCTAAGTCTTTATCTAGAATGGCACAGAGCGATCTCGAGAATAACGAAGTAAAAGTTTACCTCGAAGAGTCTGTTGTTCGTTTCGAAGGCGTAGACGGTAAAGTTACTAAAGTTATCACCAACAAGCGCGAGATCGAAGCCGATCTCGTTATCCTTGCTATTGGTGTTTCCCCTAATACTGAGATTGCTGTTGAAGCTGGCATCGAATGCGATAAACGCGGTGCAATCAAAGTTAACGATCATTTCCAGACTTCCGATCCTGCCATTTACTCCGGTGGTGACTGCGTAACCATTCCTAACCTCGTAACCGGCAAACTCGGCTACTACCCACTCGGTTCCATGGCGAACCGTCAGGGTCGTATCATCGGTACTAACCTCGCCGGTGGTGACGCAAGCATGGCTGGCGGTATTGGCAGCTGGTGCGTAAAGCTGTTCGAAATGTCTTGCAGTGGTGCAGGTCTTACTCTCGAACAGGCTCTTGCGAACGATTTTGATGCAATCTCCGTTCACGTTGAACAGATGGACAGAGCTCACTTCTTCCCTGAAAAAGCGCTCATGTCTCTCCAGATTGTTGTTGATCGTCCTACTCGTCGTATCCTCGGTATGCAGGGCATGAACGAATTCGGCGATGCGCTCACTGCACGTATCAACGCAGTTGTGCCGCTCATCTCTTCTCATGCAACCATCGACGACGTAGCCAATCTCGAAGTTGTTTACTCTCCACCGTTCTCCTCTGCGATGGATATCGTTAACGCTGTTGCTAACGTAGCAGATAACGTTCTCGCAGGTCAGAACAAGTACATGGACCCTGCTGACTTCGGCGCATGTTGGGCTGATCGTGATTGCGGCGACTACTACTTCATTGATACCCGCCTTGCTGGTGGCGCTAAAGATATGTGCGAAACATACCCAGGCGAATGGCACAATATTCCAAACGAAGAAATTAGTGCACGTATCAACGAAATTCCTAAAGACAAACAGGTTGTAATGATCTGCAACACCGGTCTGCGCTCCTACGAAGCTATGCTTCTTGCGTGCGAACTGGGGCTTGAAAACGTAAAAGCATCCGCTGGTGGTATGGGCGCTCAGAAAAAACTGAACGCTAAAATCTAGGCTGATTGCTGATTTTGGTTAGCCTAGGGGCTTGCCTCCGGCGGCCAAAGAACCTTGTTGAAACAAGGTTCTCTGGACTCTCCAAAAACTTTTATTATGCGATGAAAGCCTTTTGATTTACTTATTACTTGGCTTAATCCCACTGACTTGAATAGCAAAAAGGGCTGTCCTTCATATGAAGGACAGCCCTTTTTTATTTTACGAAAGGTCGTGGAGTATAAGCCGCGAGCTACAAAAGTAACGGGCTAGTCTCGCGGTTAAAGGTTTCTGGAGATTCCTAAGAACCTCTTGCAAGAGGTTCTTAGGCCGCCGGAGGCTCGTCGAAGACATCCAGCGGCGGCAAACTCCGTAGACAAAAAAGCGTCGCAGACTCACCAAAGGCGTACCACATAGCTTGCTGCTATTTTAGATCACTAGGTTCTTGAATATGCAGCTTAGAATCGAGATACTTGAACTTGGCGTCGAGGCGTTTGTTGTGTTCGACATCGGTGTCGGAATAGCGCCACAGAGGCGACATTTCACCGAGGATGTCTTTAAGGCGCCAGCTGTGAACAAATACCTGTCCTGACAGCCCGTGCAACACTGCAAGCTCTGCTTGTGTGAATTTGCTGGTGTCGAGTCGTTCAATAATCCTTGGCGACAGCCTGAGAGAATCACGACGGGCGTAGCCCATAATTGTCCGAATGGCATTCGGCTTTTTGCCGAGGCGATATTTTAAGGCATCGCGAAACTCTGATGCATTCGGGAACCGTTCGAGCCAGAGGTCGTCAATTTTTGTCAGGGTATCTTGGGTTATGCCATCAACCTCTGTGAGCTTTTCCCATGCACTCGGTGTGAGTTCGTAGGAAACAGGTTCAAAGGTTGTCTGCTGGAATACGTTCTGTAGGAAGAACAGGCATACGAAACAGATTGTTGCCGCCATTACGGGGGTAAGAATCCAGCCGAATGCGATGTTCGCCAGTGAGCGCCAGCGGATGCCTCTGCCACCTTTCAAGAGCCCGATACCAACAATTGCGCCGATGGTCGCTTGTGAACTGGAAACAGGTACAAGCGGAATCGGTGGTAGTCCGAGTGATACGGACAGGTTGGAAAGATCTTGTGATGACAGCATAAACAGAACGAGTGAGTTCGCCATAACAACCACAAAGGATGCAACTGGGGTCAGCTTGATGATACCGTCACCGACGAGCATCATTGTTCTGTGTGAATATGTGAAGATACCAACGGATACAGCGAGCCCGCCAAGAAAAAAGAGCTGTTGTGTGGCGGTCAGGATAAATCCGGGGAAAATTTCAAGAGGCTGTAGGTGCGCAACGGGGATAAAAACACCCATGACGTTCGCCATGTTGTTCGCGCCGAGGGCGTAGGAGCCGAATGCACCGGCGAGGATAAGCCCCCAGCGGGTCATTCCATCCAGCGTAAAAATATGTATTTGAGCAGCGTGAATGAGTCCGGCTATGCACTTATAAAGTAGAATAGCGAATACAGCGGACAGGGCAGGACAAGCCACCCATGTGAGCATGATCTTACTCAGCACAGCAGGGTCTGTTGCGGAACCACTAAAGAAGTTCCAACCGACAACAGCCCCAACGATTGCCTGCGAAGTGGAAACCAGACAGCGGGCTTTAACGAGCAGGTACACAGTGATGGCGGCAGAGAACGCTACCATAAATGCACCGGCAAGGGCGTTTACTTCCCCCAGTTTCCCAAGGGTGTCAGCCGTGCCGGAGCCACTGTACATAGCACCGATAATAACGCAGATGGAGCTGACGATGGCCGCAGTTCGAAACTTGACCATGCGCGAGCCAACAGCAGCGCCAAAAACGTTTGCTGCATCGTTTGCGCCCAGAGACCAGCCTAGAAAGAGGCCGCTGGATAAGAATACAGGCAACATAGAAAACCGTCCTTAGAGCATGCGCTTGATAACGTAAATGGTGAGTCTGTCAGCCACGTCTTCCGCCCTGTCTGCAATCTGTGCAACTTGGCGGACAAGGTCTTTTAGCTGGCTTTTGTGGCATAAGCTCAGGTCGTCGCGTCGATAGATATCAATGAGCATGCGGGTCGTAACTTTGTCTGATTCACTTTCCCAGTATGATACTTTGTGAAGGTGGTCAGAAACATTTGAACTGCGGAAGAATGAACGTGCAGAGCGCACGATTGCTTCAACTGATTCCACAGAGTACAAAACAAGTTCCTGCATATCGTCATGTGACTTGTATGGTACTTCCGGTAATTCAATCTGAAATTGCCAGAGCACTTCTTTACAGCAATCAAGTAGTGTATCAAGCTGCTCTAATAGTTGAAGTACGTCACCCCGTGATTCGGGAATAAGAGTTTTGAGATATAGCTGACGTTCAATTGCGCGTCGCATCTCATCCCCATGATGTTCTACAGTAGAAATCTGATCCAATTTTTCTTCAAACTGGTCGTGCTTTTCATCAATATAGAAGCCAACGCCTTGCTTAAAAAGCAAAGACGCTTCACTTACCTGATCTAAAAACTCATCAATACGTTTCTTTAATCCAATCTGCTTTCGCAGTACGCTGTGCGCCATCTGTCCTCCAGTACAATAATTGCTTGTAACAATTGCTTTTCAGTATCCAGTATTCCATGTAATATACGCGAAATATCTTTCGCACGATTGTCTTGTACATATTTGTATTTTTGCAGCGAAGGTTGCTCTATCCGTTTACCACATCGCGTAAGAGAAAGAGGGTTAGAACGCATGCAAGGGGATACACTGCATCTATTAATTATAGATGATGATACAATGTTACGCCGTAATATTTCGGTTTACTTCGAAGACAGCGGCTTTTTTGTAACGCAAGCCTGTAATGGTACAGAGGGGATTGAGCTCTTTTCACAAAATCAGCCTGATATTGTGATAGTTGACTTGATAATGCCTGATACAGGTGGTCTTGCGGTTGTTGAGCATGTAAAAAAAGTAGCGCCATACGTGCCGGTAATCGTTATTTCCGGCGTTAATCTTGTGGATGAAGCTGTACGGGCACTTAAAAAAGGTGCTTGGGAATTCATCACAAAACCGATTGTTGATCATGGCGTACTTGATCATGCTGTCAAAAAATGTCTGGAACGCGCGAGCTTATTGCTCGAACGCAGCCAATACCATGCCTTACTTGAATCCCGTCTAGAGACTCATTCTAACGAATTACAGTCAACAAGTGACCAACTTATTCGCTATCAGCAATTATTGCGGTCAAATAGTAGTTTTGTAAACAACCTTGTTGAAGCAATTCCGAGCCCTTTATACATTAGCGACAAAAACTTTGTGTGCATTGATTGCAATAAAGCTTTTTGCGATATGTTGCAGCTTGAAAAAAGTGAAGTGGTTAACCGCCGTATTCCTGACCTGCTCGCGACAAATACAACCTGTGCAGAAGCGTTATGCAGCGATGTATTTGAAAACAATAACAGCGGTGATTGCGAAATTACATATGTAGCTCAGGATAAGACTATATCATATTATGTGTTATATCGCAGGGCATTTACGGACGGAAATGATGGTAAATTGTCCACGCTTGGCGTGTTGCACAATATTACAGAGCTGAAGTCACAAAAAGAACTTGTTGCCCATCAAGCATATCATGATGAGCTGACCACACTGCCGAACCGTTTTTATATTATGAATTTTCTGCACGAGTTACTCGGGCAGGACACCGGTAAAACAACTTTTTGTCTTCTTTTCATCGACATCGATAACTTCAAGCGTATCAATGACAGTCTTGGTCATGATCTTGGCGACGAGCTGCTCAAACTTGTTGCAAGCCGTTTGAAGGGTATTATCGGCGTTAACGGAAAAGTTGCCAGAGTCGGCGGTGACGAATTTCTTGCTCTGCTTCCGAATGTTACGGAAGAACATGTTATTTCAAGTCATGCAGAAAATTTAAACACTGTTTTCAGAGAACCGTTTTTTGTGGCATCCCACAAACTTCACCTGTCAGTAACTATCGGTATCACATGCTATCCGGACGATGGGCATGATGCGAACACACTGCTTACTCGAAGTGATATCGCCATGTATCGTGCTAAAGAGCATAAGCGTTCCAGTTGGATGCGCTTTGATCGTTGTATGCTGGAACAGGTGACAGAACGCCTTAAGCTTGAGCGTTTAATTCGTGAAGGTCTTGAACGTCACGAGTTTATTCCGTATTTCCAACCTCGTTTCGATGTGCAGAGCGGTGAAATCTTGGGTGCTGAAGCCCTTGTACGCTGGATTCGTGCAGATGGCAGTATCGGTAACCCGGCCGAGTTTATTCCTGTTGCGGAAGAAACCGGTCTTGTTCGTGAGCTTGGTGAACAGGTGCTCATCGATTCATGCAACCAGATGCACGCATGGCACGAGATGGGGTATCCGGATTTAACGGTATCTGTGAACATTTCAGCAGTTCAGTTTACGGAAGATTTGTACGCGACTGTAAGCAGCGCTATTAAAGAATCGGGTATTAACCCTGTTAAGCTTGAGCTTGAAATTACCGAAACCATCATGATGAAAAATCTTGATAAAACTGCTGAGATTCTTCGTGAATTAGCAGGACTCGGTGTTAAGATTGTCATTGATGATTTTGGAACAGGCTATTCTTCTTTGTACTATCTGAAGATTTTCCCGATCGATATTTTGAAAATCGACCGCACGTTCATCGACGGTATTCCTGAAGATGAAAATGACGGAAACATCGTATCCGCAATCCTTTCCATGGCAAAACAGATGAAGTTGCATGTTGTGGCAGAAGGCGTTGAGACAGATGAACAGCTTGTTTTCCTGCAAAAGCACAAGTGTGAAGAAGCACAGGGCTTTTTATTCTCAAAACCGGTTGCTGTTGATGATTTTCTTATTATGCTTGGAGATGAAAAGGTTAGCTAACGCTTTGGCGTGTACGAACCATATACAAATGAGAAAAGGGTGGAGTTGTTTAACTCCACCCTTTTTTTATGCCAATTAACTGGTCGGTTGTTTCGGGTTTTTGCCCCAGTCAGGAGCAAATCGATAGAGAACAACTTTCCAGAGTAGATAGCTGAAGCATAGGCCGAAAGCCCAGCCACAAAGCACATCCAGCGGATAATGTTTAGCAAGATATACCCGTGAATAGCCAATAATCAGCGGGAGCAACCAAAGGAATGATCTGAGCTTAGGCCACATGAGCATTGCAATGGTTACGGCAGCCATAGAGTTAGCAGCGTGCCCGGAGAAAAATGATGAGCCGCTGGTATCTGTCTGCACAAAGTTCGCTGGCCGTTGAAGCCATTCACTTTTGTTGTAGCTATAGTAATTAGATTGGGCGATGGCATTGTTAGGCCGTACCCTTCCGACAGCATCCTTAACAACATTTGTCGTTAAGTCTGTAGCACCTACAACTGCGCCGATAATTGCTAAGCTAATAAGCAAATTGCGCCATTTTTTTGTTTTAATTCCGGCAAGTATAACAAGAGGGATTGCAACAACCCACACCAACATGCGGTCTGAAAAAATAGGCATGAGTACATCAAGTACGTCAGAACGCCATTGCATGTTGATGAGTTTGAAAAGGGCTAAGTCCCATTCAGGAGTAGAAAACGCCATGTATTTCCTCTGACCAGTAGTAAAAATCGATGTAAAAGAGTCGGAGTACTACTATTAAAGTTTGTACCGGCAACATCTGCTTTGCTAGTTTGTAGTAGGTTTTTACTCATTGAAATCATCTATTGCAAGGCAAAAACAACGACGAGACGTAGTTAAGCTATGTTCCAGAAATAAAATAAGAATTGTTGGTTTTTTCAAGAAATTTTTATCGATGATTTGTTTTCAAGAATACTTATTGGTTTTGTCTGGAAGTTCCAATCTAGCAGTTGTTGGATTAATAATACGTTAAGATCCGTCGTAGTGGCAGGGATCTTTTTTTTATGGCGCGCCATCTATTTCTCAAGACAAATGTTATTTAGAAAAATGAGTCTATTATCTAGAAATAAAAGTATCTTTTTGCTATGGTTACTCCAATTTCCATTTACAGCACCGGAGGAGAGGTATGCCGCAGCAGAATGTATGCGATTCCCGTCCCTGGCTTGGTGTTTCATCTAGAATTAACGCGCATACACCTATGCTCTTGTTGGCTCTAGGGGTTGGTGTTCTTGCCGGATATGGTTCGGTGCTATTCCGATATGCCATTGATGCAGTTCAGATCTTGTTCTATCAGAACAGTGCTGATTTTTTAGAGTTCTGTGACACACTTCCTTGGTACGCAATTGTGCTTCCGCCTACTATTGGTGGTGCAATTGTTGGTTTCCTTACGTCTAAGGGGGCGCCAGAGGCTAAGGGGCATGGTGTTCCAGAAGTGATGGAGGCTGTTGCTCTACGTGATGGCGTTATCCGTAAGCGAGTAGCTGCCGTAAAGATTGCCGCATCAGCCATTTGTATCGGCTCAGGCGGTTCTGTTGGGCGTGAAGGGCCGATTGTCCAGATTGGTTCAAGCATCGGGTCAACGCTCGGGCAATTGCTCAAAGTAAATAGAACCAACCAGCGAACCCTTGTGGGGTGCGGCGCTGCTGCTGGGGTTGCCGCAACGTTTAATGCACCGATCGCAGGAATTCTTTTTGCCTTGGAAATATTGCTTGGTGATTTTGGCTTTGCTGCGTTTTCTCCTGTCGTTCTTTCCAGCGTTACCGCTACAGCTATCTCCCGTTACTATTTCGGCGATTTTCCCGCGTTTATTTCTCCAGTGTACGAACTTGGTTCACTTTGGGAGCTTGGATTATTTCCAGTGCTTGGGGTAATATCCGCTCTAGTAGCAGTTCTCTTTGTTTTGACGCTCTACAAAATGGAAGATCTGGCAGATTACATAGCTATTCCGCCAATTCTTAAAGCTGCTCTCGGTGGATTGTGTATCGGCGGAATTTTGCTGCAATTTCCAGAAATCATGGGCGTGGGTTATGGAGCGATTACATTATCCCTCATGGATAAAATGGCATGGGGTACCATGCTTATTCTCATTTTCTTAAAAATTTTTGCGACATCGCTTACCATCAGTAGTGGCGGCAGTGGCGGTATATTCGCTCCGTCACTGTTTATCGGTGCCATGACTGGCGGCGTGTTCGGTGTTGCCGTGCATTATCTATTTCCTGCTGTTGTTCCAACTCCCGGAATCTTTGCTCTTATAGCAATGGGGGGACTTGTGGCAGGAACTACCTATGCGCCCATTACTGCTATTCTCATAATATTTGAGCTTACCAGTAACTACCATATTATCCTTCCGCTTATGCTTACATGTATTATCAGTACGCTGATTGCTTCCTCTATCAGCCCCGGTTCCATCTATACAATGAAGCTTCTCAGAAGAGGTGTTAATCTGCAGGGTGGTATGGAACAGAATATTTTGAAAAAGTACAAAGTGAAGGATTTGATGCAGCAAGAGCCGGACATCCTGTACGAAGGCGCTTCACTCCAGCAGGTGTTTGAAACGTTTCGGCAGAAGAACGCTCCGTATCTGCATTTGGTAGATAAAAACGACGAGTTGACAGGTATTATTTCTTTCCGCGATTTGCGAAGTGTGTTTGCGGAAGAATATTTGGATAATTTACTTATCGCGAAGGACATCGCCACTACGTGCATAGAGACGGTTCGTGATGAAGATATTGTACTGGAGGCTCTGCATCGAATGGCAGAATTCAGTATTTCACAACTGCCTGTGGTGGGGACTGACGGAAAGCTTATAGGTACACTGCGAGAACAGGACGTGCTCGCGGCGTATGATCAGTCCGTGGTGGGAATGCAGCTGAAGGATGCTGCGTAAGCAGAACAGAAACCTCTCTTTCGGATAGAAAGAGAGGTTTTTTTATGTTCTTAGTTCAGCCCCGGCAAAAGTAATTTGCGTGGCTGATTGACGCGCCGCTTAACCCGCGTCCACGTTTTAGGAGTGCATCCGAAGCGAAAAGACCAAAGGTCACAATCTTCTCTGGCACTGCATGAACGAACTTCATTACGGTTGTTATCGGAGCACATGAGGCAGTATTGCCGGATTTGCTGCACAGTGCTGCGTTGAGGTGCTTCCGGCCCGGTTCCAAGGCGATGATTAAAGAACAGGCACGTGCCGTCCTCGCATCCTTCCACACGTTTGGAGGAGCCCCCCTGACATGTGAGGCAGAATCGTCTGATTGCTTTTTGCGGTGATACCTTTGCCATATTTTGCCTTATATGTAGCGGTTTGCACATTTTGAGTACAAACAGTATGTAAATTCAGTAAAACGAAAAACGAAAGCTGTATTTATTACGGCAAGTTCGTATGAACTTGCCGACATTTTTAACGCTTGTCTTAGTACAGCGCGATCTATGATACCACAATAGTTTCGCAGTGCTGCATAAAAAAACCGTATATAACACCGGACAGGGGACATTGTGCCGATAAAAGACTCAGTAGCAACAGGTGTTGCACACTTTTTTCAAGCAACAGGCTATACAATAGAAGGGCTCGTTGCCACCTATCGTTCTGAAATTGCATTCAAACAAGAGATCGCACTTATTCCAGTAATATTGCTTGTTGCATGGTTTTTCTTCGGATTTCCATCAGCACTATTGCTGACCGGCATGTGGCTTATAGTCTGTGCTTTTGAGTTATGCAATTCCGCGATTGAAAATATTGCAGATTTAGTGATGCCTGAGAAGAATGAATTTATAAAACGTGCAAAAGACGCAGGCTCTGCTGCTGTTGGCGTGGCTATTGTCGCGAATCTTTTGACATGGCTTTATGTGATATTTGGTTAAATTTTACGGACATTATGTTGAAAAAAAGCTCTGTATCCGAGGATACAGAGCTTTTTTTATGCACATCAGGCGACATAACATCGCTTTTGCCTAGAATTATGTTGAAGGCTGATACGGCAAAAGTGAGGTCTCAATGTTCAACTCCATAAAAATTTGTGAGATCTGAAACTCATGCATGACGATGTGCGCAAGGTTTAACCCCATAGCTTGTTCAATATTCATCGGCCCTGCAATTTGATGTCTGAAATAGGTGTCTTTCAGGCACTCTCTCGGGGCTTCTGTTATGAACGATCGTAGCCATGCGTGGTTTTCATCCCACATGTCTGTCAGCTCAAAAATATCGTACTCACCCTTTGGTTGCAGGGCGATTTCCGGCACGGGTAAGAGCAATTGCAAATTAAATACATACGAAGTGATGGCGTATGAAATTTTGTTTGCAAAAGTTCTATGCAGAATCTCCATATTTTCAGGGGCAGGTAATCCGCCGAGAAGTGAGCGTTCTGTAAGAACAATATGCTCAAGCGCCATGATAGCAGACCACCGTTCTTCTCCCGGTGGTTTGCGCCGTACTATACCCGCGTACTGTTTATTAAGTGAAGAAAGAGCTTTGATTAGCTCTGTCTTATGGTCGTGGGTTGAATGCATCATGTAATATAGGTTCTGTTCCATTTTGGTATGGTACACAGCCCCTTTTTATAGCTTCTATGATTACTCTTGGCGGTGGGATTACTGTTTTTGGGTCATCGTATGACAACATGACAAAAAGATTATGAAAACAGTGCAGGATGGAGAGCTTTATTTTGCATGATAATACGTAAAGGAAGTGATGCACCTCGAACATATTTGACGTCGCGGTTGTATACAGCACAAAAAAGTGCTCCCCGACAGTGTCGGGGAGCAGAGGAGGCCTTGCTAAAGGAGGAAATCAATAGTGGGCTATTATGAGTGCTGTTTGCTTGTCTTATATATAAAAACAGTAAGTACTGTTAATTGCTCAGTAAGCGGGGGTTGATAACTCAACCCCCGTTGGGACCTGATTGGGAATGGTGAGGAGGTGTTCCATTCCCTTTTTTTTTACCCTAGGCTGTACCAGTGTGGGGGGTACAGCTAGTGCCTTTGCTAGAGGCTTTCAGTCTGCCCCGGGGTGTGTGAGGGGGGACTGAATTTCAACACGTTTTTAACGAGGAGTATGTAATGCTATCTCATCGCATCTGCCACAATGCGAAAGGAGCAAAGTATGTGTTGCAATGTTACTTGCGTTCTCTATGCTGTTTGATTCTATATTAGCATACAGCGTGCCAAAATTGACAAGCTTTTAAAAACAGTGAGTTATGAATATGAAGAAAAATGTGCACAAAAAATATGTGCAAAAGTTGCACTAAAAACAAACCACATGTGCAACTCTGCATGTGCAAAATTTGCACATGTGCACTTTGTCAAAAAATGTGCAGATGGTTGGTGTGCACAAGTTAATCTGTGCTTGACGCTTCCAGCCCCATTGAGAGCATCCGCGCAGCAAAAAGTCCGTTTCCTTTGATCTTCACTCCGGAAAAAGAACCATCATAAATAATGCCGACACCACAGGATGGTGAACGGGATTTCAAAATAGCCTTAGTGCATCCTGCCAGTTCAACCAGCTTTGCTGCTTCTTCAACGCCGAGCTGCATTCTTTCCGTAATATCTTCTCCGTTCTTTGAAACGGCACGTCCATCTTTCAGTTCAAAAGGTGTACGCGGAGTTGGAAATCCGCCCAGCTGTTCAGGACATACAGGTAAAGCGCGTCCTTCACGTACAAGCTGCTGTACATGTTCGTTCGTGTTGTCATTACCGTCGTATCTACATTTACAGCCTGCAAGGCAGGCGCTCACTACGTATTCAAGCATACATCCTCCATGAATTGTTATCTGCTCAGGCATTGCCCCTAGCATTCATATGTATGGTCGGCAAGTGGTTCAGTATAATCAGTATGATAGGGTATTGTGTTTATTTGAAGAAATTTGTGGAGTGTATGGAAATTGTACGCATGATCAAATTTTACACAGCAAAGCAAAGCTATTTTTTGTGTATCTGTATGCTTTTTATACAGAAGGTTTGTAAGTTAATTGAGGCATTAAGATAATATTAATGAAATTACTATATTGAGAATGTTGGCACGCTGGTTGCTTTGTTGTGAGTACATTCAAAAAAACTACGGGAGTAAGTTATGAATAAAAAGTTAATCGCAATTACAGCAGCAATGATGGTTTTGACAGGTTCTATGGCTTTTGCAGCAAACGGCTCAAATCAGATGCCAATGTACAATAACAATGGGTACGCACAGCATAATGGTTCCTACAACCATATGCCTATGAATCATAATGGTAATCACGGACAGCATATGTATCAGCTGTCTGATCAGGCAAAACAACGTTCTTCATCCACATGGGATTCAGTATGTAACTTCTTCGGAATGCATGGTGGTCACGGTAGTCATAGCGGCTACGCTGGTCACAACGGCGGTCACAACACTGGTCACAACACTGGTCACAATGGTAGCCATGGCGGCGGACACGGAGGGGGCCACATGTAGCACACCCTGCTAGACTGAATCGTTTTAACGTTCATCTAGTCTACTGAGAAAAATGACAGGCGTTATAAGTGTAGCCAAGATATATTGTATATCTTGGCTACATTTTTTTTGGCTTTGTTCCTGTGATTACAGGATCGGAAGGTATTTGCGAAGTTCAAAGTCAGAGATATGGGTACGGTACTCGTCCCATTCAATGCGTTTGTTGTTCACAAGGTTGGAGTGCAAGTGCTCTCCAAGAATGGTTTTCATCAGTTTGGAATCATTCAAAAATTCAACAGCTTCGTGCAAAGAACCAGGTAGGGATTCGATGCCTTTTGCGGTGAGGTCTTCGGTTTCCATAGCAAAAATATTCTCTTCAACTGCTGCCGGAAGTTCGTACCCTTTTTCGATACCTTCAAGACCGGCACCAAGTGTTGCGGCAAAGCAAAGATACGGGTTTGCTGCCGGGTCCGGGCTACGCAGTTCAATGCGTGTTGCCTGCTCTTTACCCGGTTTGTACATCGGTACTCGGATAAGAGAAGAGCGGTTGCACTGTGCCCATGCAACGTACACAGGTGCTTCAAATCCCGGTAACAAACGCTTGTAGGAGTTTACCCACTGGTTTGCGATGCAGGTGTATTCTTTAGCGTGTTTCAGCAAGCCTGCAATGTAGCTGCGTGCTTCTGAAGAAAGGTTGTGCGGGTCGTTCGCATCAAAAAATGCGTTCTTGCCGTTTTTAAACAAAGACTGATGCACGTGCATACCCGAACCGTTTTCGCCAAAGAGCGGTTTAGGCATGAAGGTCGCGTAACAGCCGTGTTTACGGGCAATTTCTTTCACAACAACTTTATACGTCATTGCGATGTCAGCCATTTTGAGAGCTTCGCAATAGCGAAGGTCAATCTCATGCTGGGATGGAGCAACCTCATGGTGAGAGTACTCAACATCTACGCCCATTTTTTCCAGCGCAAAAATGATTTCGCGACGAACATCATTCCCCATATCGAGAGGCGGTGCATCAAAGTACCCGCCAGAATCCAACGCCTGTGGATTCTTAGAATCTGTAAAGAGGAAGAACTCAAGCTCAGGGCCTACGTAGTAGGTGTACCCTTTCTGTGCCGCTTTTTCGATAAGCTTACGCAGAATGTAACGCGGGTCGCCTTCGTATGGTGTGCCGTCCGGATTTTTAATGTCACAGAACATGCGTGCTACAGGGCGGTCCGAAGGACGCCATGAGCAAATCTGAAATGTTGTTGCATCCGGATATGCAACCATGTCTGATTCTTCAATACGGGTAAAACCAAGGATTGAAGAACCGTCAAACCCCATGCCTTCTTCGAAAGCAACTTCGAGTTCTTTAGGCGTTACCTGAAAACTTTTGAGCGTACCCAAAATATCTACAAACCAAAATTGAACAAAGCTGATGTTGTGCTCTTTAACTGCACGGATAACATCATCTCCATTCTTGCAATTAAACACGGTATATTCGTCCACCACTAAATACCTCCCAAAGGCAAGCCTGCTAGTATTGATGACAGGATTTATTGCCCTGTTTCCTAAAAATCCTACAATTTTTACGGGGATACGTTGAGTGATCTTAAAAATGATTGCGTTTTTTTAAGGCTCATCCCTGTTATTCACGGGCGCATCATTAAACAGCATCCAAATGAATAGCAAGAAGATAAAAGTATCCTCGTTTACAAAATTGTCACACAATGGGGTTTTTTTCTATAATTTATTTTCTTAACACAAAAAAAACTCCCCTGTTCGTAAAGAACAGGGGAGTAACTTTGCCCAAATGGAGGCAGATAGACTGGAAACAACTATTTAATGAACAGCATTTCCTGGTAGGTCGGCAGTGGCCAGAGGTCATCTGCTACTACGTCTTCGAGTCTGTCTGCGTACTCACGAAGTTCGTTCATTACTGGCAGTACTTCGTTGCACAGGAAGCGAGCATGATCCTGTTCGCCGGAATGTGCTTTAGTAAGCATGGATTCGAGTTCGTTTGCTGCGGACTCAAGGCCATTAAGGTTTTCAGTAAGTTTGGTCAGCGGGCCCTGTACGCAGCCGAGACCAAGCTCTTTCATGTTCATGCAGTTGCGTGCGAGTTCTGTCTGGTAACGAACTGCAGCAGGAAGAATTGAGGTGCGAGCCAGTTTGATAGCAAGTTCAATCTCTGTCTGAACAACATTAATGTACTGCTCAAAGAAGATTGAAGTACGGCTGTCGAGTTCGCGCTTGGAAAGAACACCGAAGCTTTCGAACAATGCAACACTGGATTCGCTGTTGAGTGCAGTAAGTGCTTCAGGAGTAGTGCGAAGGTTTGCAAGACCGCGGGTCTTAGCTTCTTCAGCCCACTCATCAGAGTAACCGTCACCGTTGAACACTACAGAGTCGTGTTCCTGAACGATTTCCTGAATAACTTTTGTTACTGCATCGTTGAGTTCCCAGTTTTCGCTGTACATGAGGTTCTCAAGACGGTTGGAAATGTAATCCAAAGAGTCAGAGAGAATAGTGTTCAGTACGAGCTGTGCACCGGCGATAGACTGGCTGGAGCCAACTGCGCGGAACTCAAAGCGGTTTCCTGTGAAAGCAAACGGACTTGTACGGTTACGGTCACCGGCGTCCATAGGCAGTGGAGGCAGAGTATCTACGCCTACACGCAGGATGCCTTTTGCTTCAGAGGTAGCTTCGTCGCCATTTTTGATCTGGTCAAAGATGTCAGAAAGCTGCTGTCCGAGGTAGATGGACATGATCGCAGGAGGTGCTTCGTTCGCACCGAGACGGTGGTCGTTGCTTGCACATGCTACGCTGGAACGGAGCAATGAACCGTGTTTGTGAACAGAGCGGATCATAGCAGCACAGAAGAGCAGGAACTGAGCATTTTCATGCGGAGTTTCGCCCGGCTCAAAGAGGCTGCCGAATTTGCCGTTACCGATGGAGTAGTTCAGGTGTTTACCGGAACCGTTGATTCCTGCGAACGGTTTTTCGTGCATGAGGCACGCCATACCGTAACGCTTAGCAACGCTTTTCAGTACGCTCATGATCATCTGGTTATGATCGTTTGCGAGGTTGGAATCTTCAAACATTGGTGCAATTTCGTACTGACCAGGTGCTACTTCGTTGTGACGGGTTTTTACCGGCACGCCGAGTTTGTAGAGATCGCGTTCTGCTTCAATCATGAATGCGAGAACACGTTTCGGAATGGTACCGAAGTAATGGTCATCCTGCTCCTGACCTTTAGCTGGCTTTGCACCGAAAAGGGTACGGCCTGCAAGGTAGAGGTCGGGACGGGAGAAGTAGAAGTTACGGTCAACGAGGAAGTATTCCTGCTCTACGCCAGCGTAGTTCTGAATGCGTCCAAAATTTTCGTGACCAAGCAGCTTAAGCAGACGGCTGGTCTGGGTGTGGATGCACTGGTTGGAACGGAGAAGCGGAGTCTTTTTATCAAGAGCTTCACCAGTCCAGGAAACGAATGCAGTAGGGATACACAGGAAAACGCCATTGTCGTTTTCTAAGAGGTATGCAGGGTTTGTAAGGTCCCATGCGGTGTAGCCACGAGCTTCGAAGGTGGTACGCAGACCGCCGTTCGGGAAGCTGGATGCATCCGGTTCACCCTGAATAAGGGTAGTGCCGGAGAATTGGGCGATTGCGCCGCCGCGTCCGTCAGGCTCAAGAAAGCTGTCATGCTTTTCAGCGGTAAGGCCGGTAAGCGGGTAAAATACGTGTGTGTAGTGAGTCGCACCACGGGAAAGAGCCCATTCTTTCATTGCTGAAGCTACTGCATCTGCAATAGAAGGGTCCATCTGTTCGCCATTTTCGATTGTGCGCTTGAGAGATTTATAAACAGGTTTAGGAAGGTGATCTTGCATGACTTTGTCATTGAACACATTGCGACCGAACAGGTCGGTTGGCTTTTCTTCCAAGAAATTTAACGGCTTGCTTGTTGGTGTCGTGTTGTTTACAGCCGAAATGGCTTTAAGTCTGGCTAACGATCCACTCATGAAAATCTCTCCTTTAAACTAATTTGCGCAATATAAAATGGTACACGCCCGAGTAGGCATCTGCATTCTTCTTTTAGAAAATATAAAGCATAGATAATGCCAGTTCTGTAAAATCAATAAGTTACAAAAAATGGCTGCTTCTGTTGATTTCTTTTTATGACAAAAATGTCACAAAAACAACAATAAAAGTACCTGAATTTACAATATTGTAAAAACAGGCCTAAAATAAGCAGTGTGCGGCGAAAACCAAATCACAAATTTGTAAAATAGACATGTGCGCCGTAAGTAGGTACCTACTGCAATGGGCGAGTGCACTATGCAGCTGTAATCAAAATATCACAATGCCCAAATTTTACCAAAGTTGTAATAGTCTGAGATAATAGTTTTTTTGTCGATCTTTTGTTTAAAAGTCGATACTTGACTGAAACATTGGCGTAATTATTTTACTATATTACTCAGGAATATAGTATATGATGAAGATACATCCATTAATCAAAAAATGTAGTAAGTGAATTTAGCCTTGAGAGGTTGGCCATGATGAGACGGAGTATTGAAGATAGAAATATCAATCTAGATTTTATTCCGCCTAAGGTTAAGAAGGTGCTCGCACCAATTAAGAAGCCATTAATGCATATGACTGGCGTTGATGGATTGTTTAATGTGTATGATAGCATTACAAGAAGAGATAACCCGCTTGAGTTTTGTCAAAACGGTTTAGAAATATTAAATATAGAAGTCGAAGCTCTCGGTAGAGGGCTGCGCGATATGCCGCTTGATAAGCCGCTTGTTATCGTTTCGAACCATCCGTTTGGTGGTATTGAAGGACTCGCGCTGATGGCAGAAATATTGCCGCTGCGTCCTGAATGTAAGTTTCTTGCGAACTTTATGCTTGGAATTATGCCGGAATTGCGTCCATGCATGATTGAAGTGAATCCGTTTGAAACAAAAGAGGCACGCCGCGCAAATGTTCGCGGACTTCGTAATGCGATTACACATGTAGCAGCAGGCGGAAGTCTTGTGGTGTTCCCGGCTGGAGAAGTTTCCCATCTTCAGCCTAAAATGGGCGGCATCGTTGATCCAGTATGGAGCAAAAACGTAGCGCGGATTATTCGTAAAACGAATGCCGACGTTCTGCCTTTGTATTTCCACGGTCGTAATAGCCTGTTCTTTAATATGATGGGTATGGTGCATCCATTTGCACGCACAGCCATGCTCCCGAAACAGCTATACAATAAACGAAACAAAAAAATTACCTACAGTGTCGGGAATATTATCCCGTCCAATATGTTGAAGACGTTCGCAACAGAAGATGATGTGATGAACTATCTGCGTGTTCGCAGTTATTCCCTAGCTAAGCGTCCATCATCCAAAAAATTCCGTCTTCCGTTCAGAAAAGAAAAAGATCAGATGGAAATCGCAGCAGCGCGTCCGCATGAATCGCTCCTGAGAGAACTCTCGAAACTGCCAGAAGAACAGATTCTTGCAAAAGAAAATGGATTTACAGTATTTGAAGCGCAGGCATTTCAGATTCCAAACATGCTGCACGATCTTGGTCGACTGCGCGAATTAACCTTCCGCCCCGTGGGTGAAGGTACCGGACTCGATCTTGATCTCGACACCTACGATTATGAATACGATCATCTTATTCTATGGGATGATGAAAAAGAAACAATCGCAGGTGCGTACCGTCTTGGATGCACAGATAAAATCTTTCCTAGAAGCGGCGTAAAAGGCATGTATTGCAGCACCCTCTTCAAGTTCAAGCCAGAGTTTTTCACCCGCTTTGAACATGCAGTAGAGCTAGGGCGCGCAATAGTGAATCCGGATTATCAGAAAGATTACAGTCCGCTGATGTTGCTCTGGAAAGGCATTGGGCAGTACATTCTGCGTCGCCCAGGTACTCGCTACCTGTTCGGCCCATGCAGTCTGCCGCTTGAATTTAACCCGTTTACACTCGTAACCGCAGTTAATTATCTTAAAGAGCATCATATAGACAAAGAGCTCTCTACGTTAGTAGCAGGTAAAAAAGCACCGAAGCTGAAGCTGCCGAAAGGCATTCAGTCTGCATTCAATATCACAGACCTAAGCTTCACCGGTCTCAACGGATTAGTAAGAGATATGGAAGATGGCAGAACCATGCCTATTCTCTTCAAGCACTATCTACGCCTCGCAGGCAAAATTGGTGCTTTCCACGTTGATAACGCATTCGGCAGTCTCGATGCTTTCCTAATGATCGATCTGTCCGAAACACCGCTGCGCACGCTCAAGCGTTACCTCGGCGATGCCGAAGCTGTTCAGCTTATCGAATCCTTTAAGGACGCCGACAAGTAAGTCTTTGGCGGCCTGTTTGGTGGCGCCTTCGGCGAGTCTGCGACGCTTGCCTCCGGCGGCCAGAGAACCTTTTTGAAAAAAGGCTTCTCTGGACTCTCCAAAAACTTTTACCAGCGAGGTGAGCTTATTGCTTACGTAACCTCGCGGCTTATGCTCCATTACCTTTCGTGAAATGAAAAAAGGGCTGTCCTATTTATGTAGGACAGCCCTTTTTTTATTATTCAAGTCAGTGGGGTCAAGCCGCGTGAAAGCTTCGCTTGTGAAGGGTTGATCGCAATAAAATCGCGGTCAAGGGGGCGTCCCCCTTGCGGGTACAGGGCAGAGCCCTTGTCCCTCGGAGAGCCGTCGGAGACAGTTCTTGCCGGAAGGCTTATCGAAGACAAATACTGTCTAATCGTCGTCGTTAGCGACAGCATCGCGGGTGCGGCATACGCCACAGGTTCCGGCAGAAGTTGGGTAGCCACAGCGGTCGCACGGTACTGGCTTGGTGCCTTCTTCTTTTTCGTACTGGCGGAACGGTTCACGTCCATGCGCGAGGAACGCTGTGTAGAACGCGAGTTTGCGTCCTGGCATTTCTTCTTCAAGCTGGTTCCAGAGTTTTTTGTATGCAGTGGATGTAGCGCCTGGAGAATAAGGGCATGGAGCGTAGTGGTATTCGAGTCCGTTGAGGAACGCGTAGTTAGCGTTTTCAAATTCTGTGAGTCGGTAAAGCGGACGTACTTTGCGCGCAAAGCCGTTTTCTGCTTCGAGCAGTGGCCCTTGATCGCTAAGATGCGGGATATCCCAACGGAGGGTGTTGGAAAAAAGTCGTGCAACTTCGTCATCAAGGTTGTGTCCGGTAGCAAGGGCGGTAAAGCCTTCGTCCATGGCAACTTTGTTGAAGAAGTAACGTTTGATTCGACCACATGCGGAGCATACGGAACGAGAGAGGACTTTTTTAACACGCGGGATCTGTAAATTTTCTTCTTCCATCTCTTTAACAATGAGTGGAATTTCGTGTGTTGCGCAGAAGCGTTCAACAACGCCGCGTGCTGCAATAGAGCTTTCTGGGATACCGAGATCTATATGTAAGCCGTGAATTTTGTACCCGAGTTTTTTGAGTACGATAGCACAGGCTAATGAATCTTTGCCGCCAGAGAGTGCGACGAGGATTTTATCTTCGAATGTAAACAGCTTTTGACGACGGATGCTACGTTCAACAGATCGTTCGTAGAAAGACATAAAACAGTCAGCGCAAAAGCCGGTGTTATGGCTAGGAAGTGCAACAACCGCAGTTGTTTTACATACTTTACATTTCATTCTGAGTTTTCCTTATAGATATATGCGGCGCCTTGGTGAACCGACGCCGAAGCATGAGATCAGAGAAGATGACAGCCCTGCATGGTTGTGCGGGGAGGTAGTTTGCTAACCGCTGGATACAACGTTGCGAACGATAACGTCGTCGCCATGAAAAAGTTTTCTATCTGAAGTAAGTAGTTCGTTGTCGCGGATAACAAGTACTTCTGCAGAATTTGCTTTAACGATATTTAAAAGCTGACGTACTGAACGAGCTTTTAACGTGAGAGTCTCATTTTGTGGCTGGAGTGTAACAGTAACTCCGTAAGGTTTTGTGTAAACAACCTTTTCTTCTTGCATGATAGGCATCCGTGTACATAAAGTTATTGAATGGCTACTGTCTCTTTTGATCCGAGGCAGAAGTTTGTATATGCTATTAGTGTCGTGTGACTTTTGCGACACTGAATACAGTGGGGCAAAATAGCTGTCCGACAATCCGTGCATACTTTACTCATTTTTTACAACATGACAAGAATCTGAAAAGTAAATGCTTGCTGATGTAGTAAAATTAGCTAGTTATGTTTTTTTAATATTTTTTTAACTAGTAAATCAGCATGTTACGATTTTGATAAAACAGGTTTTGGTCGAAAAACGACTTTGTAGCTTTTTTTTATGTTTATACATTCTAATAAAGGGGTTATGAATCTCGTTGCATTTGTTTTAAGTGTATGCCAAGTATACGCGGTATTATTCACGGGGACGAATTCATCTTTTTTGCATCCACAAGTAAGCCCTCTGCAATGTTTTAATCATTGCACAATCAGCCTCTACGCGAGATTAACATGAAGAGAAATTTTCTTTTTTTCGCTTTGGGGGAGAATGATATGGCTGATAAAAAAGTACTGATTGTGGATGACGAAGAGAATATCAGACTGTTATATAAGGACGCGTTTGAAGAGGACGGCTACAAAGTAGCTATCTCTGATGGTTCCGAGCCTATTTTAGATGTGCTCGAACGCGAAAGTCCGGATGTCGTTGTGTTGGATATCAGGCTGAATCAAAAGCTTACGGGCTTGGATTTATTGCAGGATATTCGAACTACTAATTCGACGCTGCCTGTTATCTTAAGTACAGCATACGATAGCTTTCAGCATGATATGAAGTCGATTGCGGCGGATTGTTACGTAGTAAAATCTGTTGATTTGACGGAATTGAAAGCGAAGGTTGCAAGTTTCTTTGAATAGCACTATTTTTAGTTAAGAACTAAAAAGGACACGCTTGCGCGTGCCCTTTTTGAGATATTGTCTCTTGAAGGGGGTCATCCTTCAGGGACTTGCTGCAAGAGTTGGTCGCTCTTCAGCATCAGGATAATGTGTGTAGCGGCCCTGTTTTTTAAGCGGAATGGGGCCGCCACATGTCCGGAACTTTCCGAAGCTACTTCCCTAGCATCTAGATGGCTGATAACCCCGAAGGGGTAGTTTCGGCTTGTCACCAACCCGCCAATATGCTTTCTTTTTTTCTAGCACATCTTCCATATAGCACAAGCCCTTTCAGCGTTATTTTACGAAAAATAATCAATCTAATGCGATCTAACGCCTTCTAATCTCAATCTAATTTTATTCTAATAACTCAACTCACTCTAAATAGAGTTCTACTTCACCCTTTTCTGCGGTAACCAAAGTTTGTATTCCTTTGCGGTGTAATTCGTTTATTACGTCCTGTGACGGAAACTTGAATTTATTCAAAAAACTGCATGAGGCTACAGCCACTTTTGGGCTTACTGCGTCGTAAAATTCCGGTGAATAGCTGGATGCAGATCCGTGATGCGGAAGGATAAGTACTTCTGCGCTAAGGTCTGCTTTTGAAGCCATCAGCTCCTGAATTCCCTTCAGTTCAATATCCCCTGTCAGTAGAGCCAGTCCTTTGCGTTCTGTACCGTTGTGCTTCACGAGACGGAGCACGAGCGACTTGTTGTTTCCTTCAAGTTCAGAATTTTTTGGTGGATGCAATACTTCAAGTTCCAAATTTTTTGAGATGGTCAGCACATCTCCAGCCTTAAGAATGCTTTTCTTCAATCCAGCCCGTTTTAATGCTTGGCGAAGTTGCTTTTTGTTCCACCCGCGCGGGACGGCATCTGTAGCAAAGTAGCCTTTTACATCTGCGTATCCAACGGGGTGGAAAAGTCCGCGAAGATGATCCGTATCCGGATGTGTGGACATGACCCATTGTAAGGACGAATCGTGTTGGCGCGTAATGCACGGCACAACGATTGCCCGTCCCACATCAAAAGAGCGTGAGGCGAATCCTCCGCCATCAATGAGCATTCGTTTGTTATTTGGGAAGGTGAGAAGCAAAGATTGCCCCTGACCAACGTCTAGGACATTTAATCGGGTTCTATGTTCTATGCGGTATGCATGGAGAGCATCCGGTATAAACAGCAGTAGGATAAAACACGAAAAGGCCATGCGGGATGCCCATCGCGAGATATTGCAACGTTCTTTGCATACAGATGGGGAGACACCTTTTCCAGAATTGTGGGTAGGCTCGTCCACGCTGCGCATCATGAGCGGCGGTTCTGTTTCCCTTTGCTCAATATCTCCACCCACCAGTGGTAACCCTGCCGCAGTAAATAGCTTGGTTTCCCATGTTGGAGCGCCGTCACTTAGGGAATTGTATATTTCCGGTATGATTTCTCTGCCTTCAATTTTCCACCAGACAAGGGCTGAAATTATACAGCCATACCACGCAAAAATTTCGACCCAGTGTGGACGATTCATAATCACAGGAGTCAAAAATCCTGCTTTGTCCATATCATCAAGAAAGGCGAAAAGTGTTGCCACTGGTGCTGCGGCAATTGCAAAGAGTGTTTCTGAGAAAGGAACAATCGCCGGTAATGCCATGCTCATACAAGCAACAATAAGGCCGAAGAGCAGGATTGGCATTATGAACATGCCAAGAAGCGGCAGCCAGATAATGTTGAGAACATTCCACAAGGACAGCTCGTTAAAGTTCCAGACAGTGACGGGTAGTAAAACAAGTTGAATTGCAATGGACAGGAAGAGCGTATCAAATGCCGCTCGTTTTATGCGTTGAAAACGAGTTGTTTTGTTCGGTAGTAGATATGACTTCACGACAGTAAGCATCGGCAGGGCAATAATTATAGCCACAATTGCCAATCCGGAAAGGTGGAGTCGTAAGTCAAAGACAATGAGCGGATTTACGATGGTCATAAATGCCAGCGCCCAGAAGAGCCCGTCCATGAAGACACGGGGACGGTTGAAGAGCAGCAGTATACACCAACAGCAGAGCATAATGAATGCTCGAACTAACGAAGGCGATCCGCCGCCAATCCAGACATAGACCGCAGCCGCAGGTAAAATTCCCAAAGCAAAAAGTTTGGAACGGCTTATGAGTTCGTATACGCTGGCACGGCGCACACAGAGCGTGAAGAGAAAAGAGATACTCAAGGCCACAATGGCTAAATGCATTCCGGAGAGTGCAAATGAATGGGAAAGAGAGGCACGTGAAAGCTGAGCGTAGCGCTTGCTTGGGAAATTGTATTTGTCTCCGAAAAGCAGAGCGGGGATAACGTCTAACGCATCGCTGAGTGCAGTAGCTCCTAAAATTGAAGAAAGCTTCTGTATTGCGTCCGTGTGAACAAGGTCTTCCAGTTGCTGAGAGACATTGAAACGCATTTTCTCACGCCATAGTGTTGGAAGTGAGACATCACCTGAGCGCGTAGGGATAGCTTTGTCACCCCATGTCCATATTCGCCAGAACACACCGCGATTTTGCCAATAGTCACCACTGTTCCATAAACTTTTGTTTCGGAAACCAACAATGGGGAGCAACTTTGCACGAATTGACACAGTTTCGCCGACCATCGGACGTAACCGCGCAATTGCGGGGCTATCTGTTATCAAAGCTTGTTTTGCAGAAGATGGTCTTTCTTGACCGTTTTTCAGCGCGTTAGCTGCTTTCTGCTGCTTGTTCCAAGCGTCTTTCCGGTTTGCCCATGTCCAGACAACATCGCCTGTGATGGGCGTTGTTACGTAATCTTTCGTGTAGCTTGCGTCTGTCAGAATAAATTTTATACGCCGGTCAGGAGATGTTTGAACTTCGCGAACGGTTCCCGTGACCTGAACATATTTTTTGTCGAGAATGAATTGAGGAAGCGAGTCGGGCTGACTGATATCAAAAGGGCGCTGCGCAAGTGTTGCTGTTGCTACCTGTAATCCCAGAACGAAGGACGCAAAAAGGATGCAGAGGCGTGCTATATTTTGCGTTACATTTTTTTTGGGTGACGAAAGGCTTTGTTCTGGAAGTTTTTGCGCGAAATGACGGGTAAGAACGTAAAAGAAGACAATGGAGCTAAGGGCTGCAAGGGAAGGAATGAGATAGCGGGCACCCCATAGACCTGCTGTCCATGCAAGAAAGTACCAATGCCACATGAGCAATGAGGGATATGAGACTGAGTCGTGTGGTTCGGTGCCTTCCATGTTCTAAAAATCCCCCGTCCTATGCGGCTCTGGTGGTTAATCACAAATTTGTGATTAACGGTAGTGCAAAAAAACGTACTTTACAACAGAGGGGTGCTTTGGGCTTTGGTGTCAGTTTTGTTCTATTACAAATAAAAATGTACTATTTCTGTATGATGCTTACCGTTTTCATAATAAGCTTGCTTACTATTTTCTAGAAAACAATCATTCTAGCCTGCACTTTTTGAAGTCTCTTCCTATTTTTCCCTAAAAAAAGGCTGTCCCAGTATATGGAACAGCCTTTTCTTATTTCACGAAAGGTAATGGAGCGTAAGCCGCGAGGCATTGAAAGCAACGTGCTTAACTCGCGAGTAAAAGTTTTTGGAGAGTCCAGAGGACCTTGTTTCAACAAGGTTCTTTGGCCGCCGGAGGCAGCGTCGTAGACTCGCCGAAGGCAAAAAGCTCTGAAGGCTCACCGAAGACAAGCACCGCAGGTTCGCCAAAGGCAACAACCTCCGAAGACTCACCGGAGGCACAAGCCCCCTTCAAACTATTTACTCTGAAGACCTAACTTGCCAGCAATGGTCTTGGCAGCAGCTTCAGTGAACGCTTCCGGTGCCAGTTCTGCTTTAACAGACTCTTCAATAACCAACTCAGGTGCGTTGGCAAGAGAAGTATCCGGCTGTACGCCGAACTCTGGAGGGAAGGTGTTGCTGAAGTACATGTCCTGAAAACCGGAGAATTTGAGTGCATGCGCGGTTGCATCAAGGATTGCAAATTCGTCTTCAGCGATGAGGCCGAGTTCTTTTGCACGCTTGAGACCTGCGTAGCATTCGCCACCCTGAGTACATGCGATGTGACCATTCATGTTTGCTTCAATCATGGAATCCATGATCATCTGCTCGGTCACCTGCAATACCTGGAAAGAACCTTTGCCGCCAATGGCTTCAAACTGTTCTGCAAAATGTTTTACACGCGGGAAAGACACAGGGTTACCGATCATTGCAGCCTGTGCAACGGACGGAGTAACCTCAACCGGCTTGAACTCGCGTTTTGCAGGGTCTTCTACGCTGTAATACTGGTATACAGGGTCTGCATGATGAGACTGAACACCGAATACGCGTGGAAGTTCGCTGATAATACCAAGGCGATGTAACTTGAGGAAACCACCCATAACTGCGGTGATGTTACCTGCGTTACCTACTGGTACAAAAACGCATTTGCCTTTGAGATCCCAGTCACACCACTGCGCAATTTCGAATGCGTAGGATTCCTGACCGAGGATACGCCAGCTGTTCTTGGAGTTCAGCAGGGCAACACGGTAGTTTTCTGCAAGGTTTTCTACAACCTTCATGCAGTCATCAAATACGCCCGGAATTTCCAGTACGGTAGCACCGGAGCCGAGAGGCTGAGACAACTGCTGCGGAGTTACTTTACCGTGTGGCAGAAGTACTACGGATTTGAGCGGAGAGCCGATGTATGAAGCATACAGGGCTGCTGCGGCAGATGTGTCGCCTGTGGAAGCACATACGGTGAGAACTTCGTCCCAGCCGTGTTTGCGTACGAGCGCTTTGAGGTAGGAGAAAGCACACGCCATACCGCGATCTTTGAAAGACGCGCTAGGGTTTTGACCATCGTTTTTGAAGGCAAAATGGACACCTGTCTTTTCAGTCAGGTTGTTGTTTGCTTCCACGATAGGGGTGTTGCCTTCACCTAAGTAGACGATATCGTCTTCTTCCAGAACAGGTGCCATCAATTCGTAAAAACGGAAGATGCCGCGCAGTGCGGTGTTCTTGGAAGCTGCACGGGTGTCGAACAGTTCGCGCCATTCTTCACCGGTACGTTCGGAAAGTTTGTCAAAGTCGAGGTTGTCGAGCAGGAACACGCCGCCACATTCAGGGCAGGTGTACAGAAGTTCGTCGATGCCGAAGCGCTCTCCACAACCTAAACAGTAGTACTCCATATTTCCCCGGTATTCAGGGAAAACTGATGCGTTCTTCATTATGCTTGTTCCTCGTGCTTCTTTTTAAGCCACGATTTTTCTTCGCCGCGAGCAAGGCGGCCGATGTTTTCTCTATGAGTCCAAAATACGAGTGCAAGCACTACGAGAGCCAATGGGATTAAGGACCAATGGCCGGACAGGAACAGGAATATAGGAAGGGTTACTACAAGTGTGAGTGACCCCATAGACACATATCCGGAGCGCCAAATAACTAATGCACTGGCAATACAGCTAAAGAGCATAGGGAAAAATGCCAGCGGTACGAATACGCCAACAGTTGTTGCTACCGCTTTGCCACCCTCAAAACCGAGGAAGCAGGAACGGACGTGTCCCATGAGCGCAGCAAGTGCAACAAGACTTAAAAATAACCAGTTATGGCTGATGGTGAATGCGATTGCTACTGGAATTGCGCCTTTAAGAAGATCACACAGCAGCGTTGCAACGCCGTATTTAAAGCCACAAAGACGGGCTACGTTGGTAGCGCCAACGTTTTTACTGCCATCGAGACGTGGATCGATTCCGCAGGCAGCTTTAGCGATAAGCAGACCAAACGGAATGGAGCCCATTACGTACGCGATACCAAGCCAGAGGATTTTTGCCAGCATGTTCACTCTCCTTGCGATAGCTCATCAAGATATGTTCTGCGGTACCTAGCGTTGTGCGTAGCCACAGAACTACTTGTTAACTTTCCATTGCATCCAGAATTTGGATTTCGTTATTCAAAGGATGAACTTTGCCGATGCGAACCATAAACAGTTGCCCCGGATTCACCTTATCGCCAAACGACTTACGTCTGCCACGTACAAAAATTTGCTCATTCGGTAAAGAAACCGTTACGAAGGCATCGTTTTCTTCCGTAACAATAGCTTCACGCCATACTTTGTCACCCTGCTGCTTGAAGTACAGTAACTTCCAGTAACGAGGGCGGAAACGCTGGATTTGACCCACAGAATCAAGGCGAGCGTTGAGCAGCGGGAGCATTGCGGTGATTTCTTCAGTAGTCCACTGTGCTTCACCGGTTGCAGTATAGTGTATTACTTGCGCCACGTTGACAAGGTCAGGGTAGCGTCTGAGTGGAGAAGTAATCGGACTGTACGCATTTACACCAATACCTCTGTGCGGTCTTGGCGTAGTTTCCAGAATAGCAGAAGACAGAGCTTTCACAACACGTGCGATGTCGTGCGGTGCGCTCCATACGCCAACGTATTCTTTCGGTACAGCTACATCCTGCGTTCTGTGCAGCAACGTTACGCCGTGCTCTTTTGCCCATGCAGCTACGCCGGAGTTTGCAAGAATCATCATCTCGCTTACCAGTTTCATAGCTTTCGGAGTGTCATCAGCAGGAACGATTTCAACTTTGGTTTCGCTTCCCTCGCCGGAAAGTTTTACCTTTGGATCGTTGCGCTCGATGATTACAGCACCGCTGGCAATACGCTGTTCCTGAAGCTTGTCACTGAGTTCAGCACCCAGTGCAATCTGTTCGGCAAATGGACCGGCAGGAGTGTCTTTACCACCACCGTTGATTACCGCTTCAGAATCAATATAGGTGAGGTTTGCAGCCAAATTAACCCATACAGGTACCGGCGTGCAACGCTCAAGTTCGCCTGTGCTGCTGCATTCTATATCAAGAATGAGTGACGGACGGTCTTCGTTTGCATGAAGACTGAAGAAGTCTGTACCAAGTGTTGTCGGCATCATGTGGCAATCGCCTTCCGGCAGGTACACACTTGTGGCACGACGAAGTACTTCTTTATCGAAACGGCTGCCGAACGGCCATGCTACAGCAGGGCATGCAAGGGAGATACGAAGGCGATAGCCGCCGTCACCGCGACGTTCGATGTTGAATGCATCGTCAATGTCTTTGGTGGTAGCGGAATCAATAGAAATATAGGTGCGCTCTTCCGGTTTTTGATGGATGGAGAGACACTTGTCTTTGATGTCCTGAACTTCAGAGGAGAACTCGTCTGCCCAGTTGTTGGTGCATTCGTAGTCTGCACGGTCGAGCCAGAAGTTATGGTGCGGCGGAACTAAATCCCATGCGCGGGCAAGGTGCAGCGCCATATGCGGATCTTCCGGCAAACCTTTAGCAAGCTGTTTCCAGACCTGCTCAATTTCGTGGCTGTCAGGATCGCTCAAGCGATTTAAGATAATCTCTTTAAGCTGTTCTGCAACGCCTTCATCCGGAGCTTTGCCAAGTGCACGACCTTTGGAATGTTTTTCCCAAAGATTACGGAAAAAGCCGACACCCTGTGTAACGAGTGCTTCACGTTCAATACGCTTGCGGTCTTCTTCCAGACGTTTGTCCACTTTTTCAGCAGGGTAAATCTCAAATTCCGGCGGCTGAAATTTAAAATGTGTCTTGCAGGTGAGCATTGCGCTGCCAAGTGCAGCAAGCTGGTCGATGGATGGTTCTTCCCACAACAGTTCAGCAAACCACTGGATGGTTTCTTTATCCACTTCGCCTTGTGCAAAATCCCATAACTCAAGCGCATCGATTTCTGCGCTCATGGCGTCACGCGTTGCCCGATGCTCTTCTAACAGTGCACCGATTTCCTGACGGGAACGCTCGCCACTGTATGAAGGGCCTGCCCAAGGAAGAACGCGTGAAGAAGCAAGCTTCATCTCGCGTTTATTAATGGTAAGAAGCCGTAGTTTTCCACCCTGTTCGTCAAGTACCCAGCCTTGCTGAGCCTTGTTACCGTGCATGAACTCTACAACACAGCCCGGTCCGGGATACCGAACCAGAGAAGGAGCACTCATATTACCTGCTTTATTTGGAACCGGCACCTGCCGGTATTCATATGTATCAATGCGGTGTGTCTCTCACCGTGTATTTTTCGGGGTGCCTCCCGAAGGAGGCGAAATTTTTTGTGCGTCGGCAAATAGTAACTTCCCGCAGATGGTAATTCATCTGCGGGAAGTATCTTTTAATGCTTAAAGGAACGCTGTGCAGTGTAGACCATTGCTACCTGCGGTGAAACTTCGTTCACTGCTTCAATAACTTCATGGTCACGAATAGAGCCGCCCGGCTGTGCAATTGCAGCAACACCATGTACCAGTGCTGCATCTACACCGTCACGGAATGGGAAGAAACCATCAGAAACCATTGCGGTTCCCATGAGTCCACCTTTCTCCGCGCGGGTGCGGGCTTCAATGTCGTCAAGAATTGCTTTTGATTCTTCGTCGTTAAGCGCTTTCTGCTTAAGTTCGTACAAAGAAATGCCGTGTTCCTTAAACGCTAGCATATCAGCAAATTTTGTATACGCTTTGTGGATGGTAAGCTCTACACAACCAACTCTGTCCTGCTCGCCGGTACCGATGGATACGGTAGCGCCGTTACGTGCAAAGATAATTGAGTTGGAGGTAACGCCAGCTTCAACAGCCCATGCAAAGAGGAGGTCGTCCGCTTCCTGTGCTGTCGGCTTACGTGCTGCCACTTCCACGCCGTCTTTTTCCGCTGTGGCAGGGATAAAGTCGTCTACGGTGAGGATTCGGTTACGGAAGGACTGCTGCATAACAATACCGCCGTCAATAAGGCTCTTGAAGTCAAGCACCGGCACGTTTACCAGCTCTTCAAGATGCGCCATTCCCGGAATTTCGAGAATACGCAGGTTTTTGCGTTTTTTCAGTTCTTCTACAACACCTTCTTCAAAAGCAGGCGCTGCTACCACTTCAAAGTATGCGCTGTTAATAACTTTAGCACACTCTAAATCCATAGGACGGTTAACCACTACCGCGCCGCCGAAGGCAGCAATGCGGTCACTCCAGAAGGCTTTATTAAGCGCATCTGCAACGCCCTTGTCGGACCATGCGGCACCACAAGGGTTATTGTGTTTTAAGATGAGAGCTGCCGGTTTTGCAGTAAGGTACTGCAACATGTTAATGGCATTATCAACATCTGTCAGGTTTGTTTTACCGGGATGCTTGCCTGCCTGAATCATATTTTCTTCAGTTAAAGCAGAAACAAGTCCTTTTCCCGGTCCACGAAACTCCACACCACCAAGAGTAAGGGAGCCTTCAGCCAATTCGTATACAGCCGCTGGCTGATCAGGGTTTTCGCCGTAGCGCAGCCCTTTTTCTTCCCCGTCAATTTCCCACGTGCGCTTGCGATACACAAGCTCTTGATCGCCCAACTGAACTTTCATCTCGGAAGGAAATGGATCTCCGAGAATGGTTTTGTACATATTCTTCAAGTCGCTCATGAGGTTTTGACTCCGCTTGTTATGTTAGTAGCACAAATAAAACACAAACATGTGGTGAATCGCCGAGTTTAGTTGCCAAACCTCGGCAACAACACCCCAGAGGCGCAAGAAAGTATCATACAGTAGCACGGGGGGCAATTTTCATTTGTAGGCAATGGCAGATTGCAGTAGAGATTCGGTATCATCATTATTCACATGTAGAAAGGAGCAATTTACTGCTATGGAACGCGCCCTCCGAAAATTAGCTGCACAGCTGAATGGATACGACGAAGCATCCCTCATGGATTTGTGGGAAAAGTACGCAACTAAAACTGAAGTATTTGAACCGAGCCGGGAATGGGAAGAGGCTACGTTGATTTTTTCACTGATTCAGGCAGTTCGCTGGAAGAATCAGTTGTTTAATCATCATTGGGCAGAATCTGAGCAGGGCCATGTTCGCGATCTGCCTCCGCAGGCAGCCTTTGACATGGTGAAACGTGGAGAAAACAAAGATGCACAGCTAAACGTCGGGAGTGGCGGTACTAATGCTGCTCCGAAGCTTGCCAAGGTTCTCGCCTTCCGGCCTAGAAAGAGCGACTAGTCCGTTAATCAGGTAGTAGTAATACCGGATATTTTCGACGTATGTTACGGCTTCGTAGCCGCGACAGTAGCCGTGTCTGGTCTGAGAGAAGTAACGCTTCCAGGCCAGAAGCGGCAGAGTTTCTCTTAATTCCTGCCACGTTTTGCCTGTGCCGCCGCGTTTTTGCGTAAGCTTAATGGCGTCGGTAACATGCCCGTAGCCTTGGTTGTATGCGGCAAGTGTGAAAAACCACCTGTCCCATACTTCTAAGTCCTGGTCTTCAAATCTATCCCACAATTTACGAAGATACGTTGCCCCGCCCATGATCGATTGGTGCGGGTCGAGACGGTTGATGCCAAGTTCCTTGGCCGTTGTCTGCGTAATCTGCATTAATCCACGCACGCCGGTTCTGCTGCGGGCAGAGTTGTTGAAATGTGATTCCTGAAAAATTACAGCCGCCAGCAACAACGGGTCGATGTTGTTTTTCTTACTCGCCTTTCCCATTGTCTTTGCGTACTTCGGCATTTTTCGACGTAATGCTTTTTTAAGTTTTCCGATGACGTAATAATTTAAATCTTTGGGGAAAAATCCGTAATGCTTCTCTTTTAAGACAGCAACGGTACCTTCAGCTTGAACTGTATCCCAAAAATTTTTCAGATCTTTTTGTAATCCTGATTCCGCAAAAAATTTGTTGCGCCAGAACCAATGATATGAGCCACCCTCATTAATTTTGGAATTTGGGACCACATCAAGGAAAAAGGGTTGCAGCATTGTAAAATTACGTACATCTATCTGTGCTGTGCCACCTTCATCGCTGTCGAATGACATGAGGTGAAACATGTGGAAGCGATCAAAATCGACACAGTCTACATTTTCCAGAGCATCTTCGTTGACCGTTGCGACGGTTGCAGGTGCTTTTTTGCGTTGTGTCGGCTTGTCAGGTGCCGATGCAGAAGCAGAAGCCGATGCAGGTGCAGAAGCAGGTTCAGAAGCGGTGTTCGGTGCGGTTTCACTCAACGCTTCAGCTTTTTTTGCATACTGAGTCTGGCCGGAAGGTTCACTGTTTTCCCGCGGGGAGACCACCTGCGGAAGAGCATCCGCAAGGGAAGAAAGGAATGTGGCGTTTTCGCTGTAAACTTCTTCGTCCACGCCTTCCGGTACTGTGTCCAGAAGACTGCTGCAAAGAGCTTGGAGCTCCTTGTTGTCTGTTTGTTTGGTATCTTTGATGGTTACAGACTTATAGTCGTCGTAGGCTGGACCTGCGGTAATTTTTTTGGAGTATTTTTCGGGGACATCGCCGCCGAATCCGACAAGTAAGTCTGCTTTATCTTTTGAGATAAGATCCCATGCTTCTTCAGCGCTTTTGACGCGAAGAAAGGTGATGGTATAGCCTTTTTCTTTGGCAAAGCTGCTCAGCAGTTCGCCATCCACACCAAGGCCGTACGGGGAGACGAGAGAGGAAAATTGGGAGACGTTGGGCACAACAACTCGCACCGGAGGAACGCGGTAAAGGTAGGCTACAACTTCTGTACCTACCATAAGCGCACCTTGTGCAGTGATGAGTAGGAACAATAATATTGCTTCCCACGAGGTGAAAAAACGTCTCTTCATTGAATCTCCGAGGCAAGGTAACAAACCGTACCTAAAAATTTTTTCATCGTAGCCGCATTATAACAGGATTCTAATGCGTCGCTAGTGAAATTTTCTCTGTGAATCGATTGACGGGTGTCCAAAGAGTGTATTAAGAGAAGATGCATTTTTTGCGTTCCTTGGGTAGCCAAGGTTCCAAAGAAGCAGTTTCATTCCAGAAGGAGAGGCTAATGTCAAACGTAATCGTGATGGGCGCTCAGTGGGGAGACGAAGGCAAAGGTAAAATTGTTGACCTCCTTACCCGCGACATCGACGTAATCGTCCGCTTTCAGGGCGGAAATAACGCCGGTCATACTGTTATCGTAGGTGATAAGGAATACATCCTTCATCTCATCCCTTCAGGCATCCTGCACGAAGGCAAGAAGTGTCTCATTGGCAACGGTGTAGTACTCGACCCAGGCGTGTTTTGGAAAGAGATTGAAGGGCTTCGTGCTAAAGGACTTGATGTAAGTCCAGCACGCCTGAAAATCAGTAAAAAAACTCACCTCATCATGCCGTACCATTGTGCGCTTGATGGTGCTCGTGAAGATCATAAATCAGAAGATAACAAGATCGGTACAACCGGTCGTGGTATCGGTCCATGCTACGAAGATAAAGCAGCCCGTATCGGCATCCGTGCCGGCGATCTTGCTGATCATGCATTGCTCCGCACTAAAATCGAAGCAGCATTGATTGAAAAGAACGCATTGTTCACTGCCCTTTACGGCCGTGAAGCTGTTTCCGTTGACGCAGTATTCGAAGAAGTTGTGGCAGCAGGCAACAGTCTCGTGCCATATCTCGCCGATGTTACTGGTGAAATCTGGGAAGCATTCGACTCTGGTAAGAACGTGATGTTCGAAGGTGCTCAGGGTATCCACCTTGACATCGATCACGGCACTTACCCGTTCGTAACCTCTTCCAATACTGTTGCAGGTAACGCATCAGCAGGTGCTGGTATTCCAGCTACCCGTCTTGATCGCATTATTGCAATCGTTAAAGCGTACACTACACGCGTAGGTGCAGGTCCATTCCCGACTGAACTCTTTGATGAAGACGGAAAGTTCCTGCAGGAAAAAGGCCACGAATTCGGTGCAACAACCGGTCGTCGCCGTCGCTGTGGTTGGCTTGATCTCGTAGTCCTCGGTGAGACCGCTCGTTTGAATGGCCCTACCGATATTGCACTCACTAAGCTTGACGTACTCAGCGGTATGAAAGAAATTAAAATCTGTACCGCATACGATTACAAAGGCGAACGTGTTACTGTTATTCCTCAGGAGCAGGGCGCTCTTGGTGAATGCACACCAGTGTACGAATCTGTACCAGGTTGGGACGAAGACATCACTAAGGCAACTAAGTGGGAAGATCTTCCTGACAATTGTCAGAAGTACATTGAACGCATTGAAGACCTCACAGGTGTACGCGTAAGCATCATCTCTGTTGGTCCTGAACGCGATCAGACAATCATGCGCTAATTACCCGGAGGTAACGGTTTGGGTACGTCAAAAGACCAATCAACCCAGTCCGCTCTGGAGCCTCATGATATTATAGCCCCGTCTCTGGATGCTCGTCATGCCAGAGTGCGGGGCTTTATTGAGCAGCTCTCAGAAGACCCGCCACAAGTTATCCTGTTCGAAGGTGGAACCACCGATGAACGTGAAGCCGTGGCGCTCTATTGGGCTGCGCGCATCAATTGCGTCAACTCCCCCGCGCCTTGCATGGAGTGTAGTGCATGCAGGCAGATGATTACTAAATCATCACGCGATCTATTTTTCTTCGACGGACGCGCAGGCTCCATCGGTTACGACGGTGAACCCAACAATACGGGCACTATCAAAATCGAATGGATTCGCGAACTCCGCTCCGTTCTGGGCGAACCGCCTCGAGCCGAAAAGAAACGCGTAGTCGTTCTCTTTGAAGCACAATCATTGAGTATTGCTGCAGCAAATGCGCTACTGAAATCTCTCGAAGAGCCACGCCCGAATACAAGTTTTCTTCTTCTCGCTCCACAGCGAGAGCGTCTGCTCCCGACTCTTGTTTCAAGAAGTTGGGTAGTAACTCTTGCGTGGCCTATAGGTGAAGCGCCATCAGCCCTTTCGGACGAAGTTCACGAATGGGCAGGTATTCTCGCCAATTTCATGATCGAAGGCACAGGTCTTATGACCAAGACAGGCACACGTGGAGCGTTGGATGCCACGCTTGCAATGCACCTGTTAGTTCATTGTCAGCACGAGCTTGCCAATGCCATTACCGGTAGAAAATCCGGTGAACTCGCACGGCTGTTTGCGCAAATCGATATGGGGCGTCAACGTAAGCTGGATGAAGTGTTCAGCGAGTGTCAGGATTCACTCAATGCGCTCGTCTCGCCACCGCTCGTAATAGATTGGCTCGGAACCAAGCTTTATCTGCTTGCCAAATTTTCTGCCAAGTCCAGCGGACGGCCTATTCGATAATTTTCTGTTTTGTCATTGGTGGCGATTGTTGGCAGGGTGCCTTCGGCGCTTTAGCTATGTTTTTTGCCTCCGGCGGGTCTCCGACGGCTGGGCTGAAACTTTCGGAAAAGTTTCCCCCAGACCCCCATCAAAACTTTTTATTATGCGATGAAGTTCCGTAGATTATTTCTTCACGCGGCTTAAATTTACTGACTTGAGTAGCAAAAAGGGCTGTCCTACATATGTAGGACAGCCCTTTTTTTTCATAACTGCTAATGAAGTTGGTGAGCGGGCGTGTTGACGAATTGTAGCGTCATTTTCGTTGAGGCACTGAAAGGTGGTGGCGCATAAGCCGCGAGTTAAATAAACAACGGACTGACCTCGCAGGTAAAAGTTTTAGGAGATTCTTAAGAAGCCCTTTTCCAAAGCGGTAGCTGTTCTCGAAGAATGAGAGATTACAGATAGCGACAGTGTAACAGGGTTCTTAAGCCGCCGGAGGCTCGTCGAAGACATAAAAATAAAGTGTCAGCTCTGGATAGCTCGTCGAAGACAAAACGATAAAATGAAACACCCGATGCCTCGTTGAAAACAAAAAAAGAACATAAAAAAAGGGTACTATTTCTAGTACCCCTTTTGTCGTCACATTTTAATTCAGGATAAACTTTTTCGGATTCAAAGCTACGCCGTTCAGCTTCACTTCATAGTGAAGGTGAGGGCCTGTTGAGCGACCGGTGTTGCCCATGTAGCCAACGAGTTCACCGCGTTTAACCTTTTGACCTTTCTTAACCACATAGCGTTTCATGTGTGCGTATCGTGTGATGACACCTGAACCGTGGTTGATCATGAGGTTGATACCGTAGCCGCCGCCAGAACCGGTGAAAGAGATGCGACCATTCGCAGTGGAATAGATCGGAGTACCGATGCGGTTGGCGATGTCGATTCCTTTATGGAAATCTTTACGGCCGGTAAACGGAGACCGCCTTGGTCCGAACGGTGACGCCACCCAGCCTTCTGTAGGCCAGATAGACGGTGTTGCGGCAAGCAGTCGTTGGTTTTTGCGGAATGTTTGAATCAATTCCTGCTGGCTTACTTCTTCCAGTCGAACCTCTGTGTTGAGATCCTTCAAGAAGCTGTGAATTTTACGAGCCAGAAGTTCCTGCCTGTGTATCGGCAGGTAGTTGTCAGCAAAATCTTTTGTTTTGGCTCCGCCTACAGCAGAAGCAGTATCGCCCTGATCTTTGTCGAGGTTGATCATGATACGCAGTTTTGTGTCAAACTGCTGTACGCGTTGTAGGTCCTTCTGGACGATACGCAGCTTGTCCACCATGCTTAAGATCTGGCTGTTTTGCTCGAAAATAGTTTTTTCAGAGTCTGCTAGGCTTTGTACCAATGTCTGTGATTGATGGTAGTATTTCCACAGGTAGATATTCCCTGCGGATAACGAAAGGATAAGAACGAGGATAGTCGCAAAAAACCAGCCATGAAGGCTTATCTTTTTGCAATGCCCCTGATTGTCTTTGAAGACAACAACGTGGTAGCGATTGAACAGCATATTATCTTTCGAATACTCAGATGTTAGGGTGGAAAAAATAATTTTCGAGGTTACTTCTCTTTAGAGTCTAGTGTCAAGCCAAGTTGCCATCTGGTTAGACCGTTAAATACGTTTTGCTTCAGGTTCTTATACTTGCCCGCAAGTTCCCAGAAGTCGTCCATTACGTCTTTTCTGCGTGAATCAAACGCTGAAGGGCACGGATTGTCCCACAATGGCAGTTCCCATTGCTTAACGCACTTTCGAATAACGTCTTTTTGAACCATCAATAAAGGTCGTATAATAGTCAGCTCGCCGCCAAAGAAATCTTCTTTAATGGACATGCCTCGAACATTGCCTGCTTCGTACAGGTTCATCAGGAATGTTCCGACGAGGTCGTCGGCGTTGTGCCCGAAGGCAAGGTGGGTAAGATTGTACTGTTTGCACAGTTCAAACAGACGTGTGCGGCGCTTCATGGCGCAGTAAAAGCACGGAGAATTGTTACGGTTGACCTCGGAATGTGCATCCGGTCCGTCGGTGGTGGTCTCAATGTGGTACGGAATGCCGTGTTCGACAAGCCATGGAGCAAGTGGTGCGTGGCTTGTGTTGTCGAAACCGGGGTTAACGTGCAGTGCCATCATTTCGAATGTGAACGGAACAATCTTCTGGCGATAGAGGAGTGTTCTCATCAGCACCCAGCTGTCCATGCCGCCGGACATGGCGACGCCGATGCGTGCGCCGGGGTGAATCATTTCTGTCTGCTGCATAAGCTTGCCTGCGTTGCCTATGCATTGCTTTTGAATGTAGCTTAATTTTTCTTTTGCCATGGGTGCTCCCGATCATGCTTTCGACACGCTGTTTTCTTTTTTTGCATTGTGCAGATGCAAAAATACAAGCGCCGAGTTGTGCAAGCTGATCTGTTCTATCTATATTGTTCCCGTTTTTGTCCGGTAATCATGTTAACGGAGCGTATAGGGTTGTAGAGGCATTAACAGGGCGGCGCAGTATCGTGCAAGCACGATTTGCGTGTAACTGTCGGATAGTTGGCGTAATAATTAAAAGGAGCTGTAATGGCGGGCAAGTATCTTGAATGAGTAAAAGATGCGATGATATATTGACAGACATTATACTGCGAAGTATACTGCAAAGCTTGCCGGATGGTCTGCGTTTTTTTTATTGCTAAGTTCAGCAGGATGCCCCTGCAAACGCAGACAAGCTTATTTTTCTGATGATGGCGATGGCGTCAAACGTTATCATTAATTACACCGTTGACCGGTTGGTTATGAAAAGAACACTACTAGTAGCAATTGCTCTGCTCCTCCTTTCTGCCGGAGTCGTAGCAGGAGTACAAGAATATCAGCGCACTAATTCGTCGCGCGTGAGCAATGCTTCTTGGTTTACACAACCCTCTAAGGTTGTAGAGAAGATTGATCTAATAAATAACAGCGGCCATTTTTCTTTTATACGGGAAAAAGGACGCTGGTTTGTTTTGTTTAATGAAAAAAAATGTCTTGCCCGACAAGATGTTATCGAAAATTTATTCACGAAACTACGTGAAATGCCTCCACAAAATTGTGCTGAGGTAGAGCCTAAAAAGATCCTCGATTACCGTCTGGACAACCCGAAAATTCGGATTACTTTATCCGGAAAAGAACTTTGGCATCTCGGGGTTGGACGCGCGGCTGTTAGTGGCGAAGTCTTTTATGCCCGTAAAGGGAACGGTCAGGTCTGCATGATAACTCCGGAAGTTGTTACTTTGCTCGACCAGCCTGTTGCTACTTTTATTGATTCCCGACTGATTGCTGTTCCTTCAAGCCAGATTACTAAAATCCGGATGCAGGGCGAAAGCACAGGAACGTGGGAAATTGACCGTTCTGATGATGGATTTACCTTTTCGTATCCTGAAGCTCTTGTGAAGCATGCGGTAAATCAGAATTCAGCAGAGCTGTTTATTCATACGCTCGTAAATGGCGGTGCTTCCTGCGAATCTGCTGGGGCGCTGCTGGGAGCTGTGGCCGATTTTTCTATTTCTGTATGGCAAGAAGGTGACTCCGACCCTACCACGCTCGTTATTTTTAAGCGTGATATGGAAAAAGGAGTGTACAAAGCAAAGGACAGCCGTCAGCCTGATCCTGTAGAACTTTCACCGGAACTGGTAGCACAGTTGAAAGTTACTGCCTTTGCCTTGCAGGAAAAGCCTATTTTTGACGTAAATGTCGGCGAGGCGGTTAAGCAGAAGCTTGGCCGAATCGATGGCAAACAAGTACGAAATATTACCATCACGAAGACGACGGAAGGCTGGGTTGATGACCTGACTAACCAGGAACTTACAGGGATGGATTTGTTTATTTGGCGACTTGGAGAGATGCAGTATCAAAGCTTGCCGGTTCGTAACAGACCGGAGAGTGCACTGTTGTCACTGAGTTGGAATATTTATGCAGCGGAAGGCGTTCCGCTTGTAGAATTGTATTTCTATACCGACCCCGAACTTCCAGAAGGAGTTTGCTGGGTACGGTTGCAAAGGGAAAGCGTGTGGTACCCAGTGTCGAGCCAGTTGTTGCGCGACCTGCGGGCACGTCTTCCTTTTAATCAGTAACATTTTTGTTGAAAAAACGGCGTAGCCGCATTCATACATAAGGAGTCCTCAATGGCCCGCATTACAGTAGAAGACTGTCAGGAACGTGTAGATAACCGTTTTCTTCTTGTTCAGATGGCAATTAAACGTGTCCATCAGTTCCGTGAAGGCTACGAGCCTCTCGTTGATAGCAAGAACAAAGAAGTTGTAACTGCTCTTCGTGAAATCGCTGCAGGTAAAGTGCTTGCAACCGGTATTGACATGAAGATTGGTTACGAACAGGACGACGCTGAATAGTTCCTATGAGCCAGAGAGATTATTACGAGGTTCTCGGGGTTTCCCGATCATCCTCTGCAGACGAAATCAAACGTGCTTATCGTAAAAAAGCTATGGAATTTCATCCTGATAGAAATCCGGACAATCCAGAAGCTGAACAGAAATTTAAAGAAGCCTCTCAGGCTTACGAAGTTCTGCATGACGACGAAAAGCGCGGCCGTTATGACCAATTTGGTCATGCTGGCGTTGATGGCAACGGTTTTGGCGGCTTCAATAACGCAGAAGACATCTTCGGTTCTTTCGGAGATATCTTTGGTGACTTCTTCGGCTTCAACATGGGTGGCGGCTCTCGCGGTCCTCGTGCTCAGGCTGGAGCAGACTTGCGTTACAACCTGACTGTTTCGTTCCGTCAGGCTGCACATGGTGATGAAGTAACGCTGAAGATTCCTAAAAACGTTTTTTGTGACGAGTGTGACGGTACCGGTGCAGCACCGGGGTCTTCCGTAGAAACATGTAGTCACTGTCACGGTTCCGGTCAGGTTCGCCAGAGTCAGGGACCTTTCTCTATTTCCCGACCATGTCCGGTATGTAGCGGCTCAGGACAGATTATTCCTAATCCTTGTCCTAAATGTCGTGGCGTCGGAATTGTTAAGGAAACAAAAGAACTTCAGGTAAAAGTTCCTGCTGGTGTTGATACTGGTAACCGTCTGCGCTTACGTGCAGAAGGTGAACCGGGCGTTCACGGTGGCCCTCCGGGTGACCTGTACGTTGTTCTCACCGTTGAAGAAGATAAAACTTTTGAGCGTCAGGGCCAGCACCTGATTCTCAGCAGAGAAATTACTTTTGTTCAGGCTGCACTTGGCGACAAGGTAGAAATACCTACATTGGACGAGCCGATCACTATGGATATTCCGAAAGGAACCCAGAGTGGTGAAGTGTTCCGCATGAAGGGGTATGGCTTGCCAAACCTCGGTTACGGCGCACCTCAGGGTGATTTGATGGTGGAAGTCATCGTAAGAACCCCTACTAAGCTCTCTAAACGTCAGGAAGAACTGCTTCAGGAGTTCGCTGATCTTGAAGAAGAAAAGCCATTCTCCAAAGTTAAAAAAATGTTCAAAAAAGCCGGAAAAGCAATGGGAGTTGATTAATGGACGAGAAGAGTTTTTCCCACATGGACTCAGACGGTTCCATCACTATGGTGGATGTTGGCGATAAAGACGACACCCGCCGGACCGCAATTGTCCGGACTGTGGTTGAAGTCTCTTCTGCGACCCTTGATTTACTTCTTCGTGAGGCGTTGCCAAAAGGCGATGTGCTCACAACTGCTAAGGTTGCCGGTATTCAGGCTGCCAAACGCACTTGGGAATTAATTCCTTTGTGCCATCCGCTTTTTTTGAGCTACGTTGACGTACGTTTTGAAATCGACGAAGCACACAATGCCATTAAAATTGAAGCTGAAGCCCGCACCACGTCTCAGACTGGTGTAGAGATGGAAGCTCTTATGGCTGCGCAGACAGCTGCCATGACAATTTATGACATGTGCAAAGCTGTGCAAAAAGATATTATCATCCGCGATTGCCGTCTTGTTTACAAGGCCGGAGGCAAGAGTGGTGTGTTTCAGGCCGATTAATTGTACTGGACACAGGACAAAGAGTTAAAGCCCTTGCAGCGATGCAAGGGCTTTTTCTTTATATATCGCCATTGTAAATAATACAGCAATGGATGTTGACATAATATTGATAAGTCGATAGTAAAAACTATTACTATTAACAGGGGGTGCACATATGGCTGTACAGACACGTATGACCAAGCAGCGCAAAGTTATTTTAGAAGAGCTCTGCAAGGTTATTACCCATCCAACAGCAGATGAAGTGTACGACATGGTCAGACAGCGGTTGCCGCGCATTAGTCTGGGCACAGTGTATCGTAACCTTGATGTGCTTGCGGAGAGCGGAGATATTCTCAAGCTCGAACACGCAGGATCACAGAAACGGTTTGACGGTAATACAAATCCTCATGCTCATGTTCGTTGCAGCATTTGTGGTAAAGTAGGCGACGTGATGGACGTAGAGTACATCGCTTCTGCTGAGGGTGCTATTGCTCCCGGTTTTACTATTCATGCAGCATACATTGAGTTTGATGGTGTATGTGACGCTTGCCAGACTCACAATTAGTGCACATTCCGCGGGGTAGATGAGGAATCATCTACCCTTTTTCTGTGCATTGATTACAAAAAAACGAACAATGAGGTTAACTCATTTGTTCGTTTTTTTATGCTCGCTGTTTTATGCTATCTTAACGGTAAATTAAGTAAGTTAGCTGTAAGCTGCAAGTAATGTTTCTTTGTTACATTGTCTGTGAATTTTTCTCGTAATGATTGCCGAATGGTGTCATCTAATGAGCAACCAAATTACCTTTTTAAATAAATGAGAAAAAATATAAATGGTAAAGAAAGAAGGATGCCAGTCGATTAGAAATAATTGGGGGCAATGGGTAATAAGCGATAGAAGGGGGATTCTGTATTTTGTGCATTTTCATGTTCTGCAGGGTAGGGGTCTGCTGAATCTGGGTACAGATGCACAAAATAGCGTAGCTTATATAACCCAAAGCCCCCTTAACAAGACGGCGATTTTGTCTTGCTAACAATGTGTGAATTTTTATTGAGATGTCGGAAAATTGCGCAGGCAATGTAATCTTCCGTAAATTGTATTCGAAAATTTAATATAGCTCTTCAGGGCTGTAAACGGAGCTTTGTTCCATTTCTTCCTGAGTTTGCTGTTCTCGCTGGCGTTCGGCTTGCCGGGCTGCGCGGCGTAACCGTGCTTCTTGTAGCCTTCGTTCTTGTGTGTGCGACTCAACCACAAGCGGCGGAATGGTAGTAGCCTTTTTCTCTGCATTCATGGCAACAAAGGTAAGATACGCAGAAGCCACGTGCCTGATTTTTCCAGTAAACAAGTCTTCAGACTCGACACGCACACCAACCTCCATAGACTTTGAGCCTACAAAGTTAAGGCTGGATTTGAGCATCATAAGCTCACCAACGTGGACGGGCGCCTTAAATTCCATACGATCAATCGAAGCTGTGACAACAGAGCATCCTCTGGCATGGCGCATGGCGCATACAGCACCCGCCAAATCAATATGCTTAAGGATTACACCGCCGTGAACATTACCCGCGGCATTGGTGTCACCCGGTAGTGCGCGGTGTGTCATAAATGTTTCACTGCTGGCTACGCTTCGTCCTTTCATATAGTCTTCCTTACCTGAAATAGTTGGGGGTCTATATCATTCTTTGCGCTTGTCGCAACACATCTACCTAATATCTTTTTATTTTCTAAATGCTGTCATAATGTTGAACTATAAAATATGCAAGAAATTCTGCAACGACGGTGTGTAACTCCTCCTATTATCTTTATCTAGTCACATGTTCAAGGGAACGATATGTTTCGGTTACACGTAGTAGTAAAAAAATGTTGTATGGTGTGTTTTTGCTTTATGTTGGTTTTAATCAGTGCATAAAAGTAGTCATATTGCGGGCTTCAATTGGCCATACGGAGAGTTCAAGCCGCTCATAGTGCTATGTTTTGCTCTGAAAACTGTAAAAAAGTGTAGTATTATTATATTTGATATAACGATCAGATGTAGTTACTTACTAATGGTACAGTGAATACTTGAGTATTGTTTTTATGAGATCTGTGAAGTAGGTATAGTACAGGTATGGCTAACATATATGTATGATGTTCTTAGTTAAAAGGTACTCAATAATGACCATTTGGACTAATGAAAATATTGTAGAAGAATATAGGCAGTGGGTTGAATCTCCCGCAGGCTCTTTGGCTTTGCAGTCAAAAATGCGGCTCATTGTTGATCTCATTTCCGGATGGCCTCGCCGTGGGCGTCGCTTTCTTGAGGTTGGTTGCGCTACCGGATTGATGACAGAAATGTTTTATCATGCAGGGTTTGATGTGACCGGTCTGGATTGCTCACCACTTATGCTTACCGAAGCCCAAGAGCTTTTAGGAAGACGGGCTGAGTTCTTTTTGGGCAGGGCTGAACATCTTCCGTTTGACGATAATCAATTTGATTACGTAGGCGTCGGCTCAGTACTGGAATTTGTGGATGATCCGGAAGCTGTTCTTGCTGAAGCGCTTAGGGTTGCTTCCTGTGGTGTTGTGGTAACTGTTTATTCTAAATGGTCATTGTATTATTTGTTGCGCAATCGTTCCGCTTCTGGATGTGTGAAGCACAGGCGTTGGTTGAGTCCTTTTGCCGTAGATAAAATGCTTCGCGGATTGGTTGATATGGGTGAAATGACCCGTCGTTCTACTTTGCTCGGTCCTGTTTCCACATGGAAAGAAACTCCTTTGTGTGGCTGGGTTAACTCCAGAATTATGCCGTACGGGCTTGGTGCTCTTTCCGGAATTTGTATCGATAAAAATGATACAAAAATGACTATCCCTCTCAAGATTGAAAAACGCAGGGCAAAACCTGCTATTTTGAATGCTTGTCGCACAAACCTTGCCGCGAGAAATCCAACTTCTACTTTTGACAAATAGGCAACTTTAGACTACCCAAAGCTGTTTCGGCACAATATTGTCGATACAGCTTTTTTTTTGTGCGAACAGCACCTCTTGTTTGCTACGGTTTTGTGTTGTAGCACATGGAAAAAAATACAATTTTTTAGGAACGGGCATGAGTAAAGTAAAAAGAATTAAAGGTTTTGCGGATATGTTCTCTCCGGAGAGCGATACCTTTACCTTTATGGAAACTGTTGCACGCGATGTTTTTAGTAGCTTTGGCTATAAAGAACTGCGTACGCCAATTATTGAGCGTACTGAGCTGTTCAAACGAACCATTGGCGATGATACAGACGTAGTACAGAAAGAAATGTACACTTTTGATGACCGCAAAGGTCGTTCTCTTACTATGCGTCCGGAAGCTACCGCCGGTGTTATGCGTGCGTACATTGAAGGTAATGTGAACGCATCTGAGCAGATTTCAAAGCTTTTCACCTTCGGTCCAATGTTCCGGTACGAACGTCCACAGAAAGGACGTATGCGCCAGTTCCATCAAATCAACTGTGAGTGCCTTGGCCCTGACGAGCCGCATGCGGATGCAGAAGTAATCCTCATGCTCATGACCTTCCTTACAAAGATCGGTCTTAAAGAGCTTGAACTCGAGGTTAACTCCCTTGGTTGTCGTGAGTGTCGTCCTAAATACAACGAAGCGCTGCGCACCTTCCTTGCGAATCTTAATAAAGAAGAGCTTTGCGAAGACTGCCGCCGTCGTATGGACACCAACCCGCTTCGCGTACTCGACTGTAAAGTTCCTGCCTGTAAGGCATTAACTGAGAACGCTCCGACAATTATTGAACACACCTGTGACACCTGTCGTACGCACCACAACAAAGTGCTTTCTACGTTACGTGCCGCTGATGTGACATTTATACAGAACGACCGCCTTGTTCGCGGTCTTGATTACTACAACCGTACCACTTTTGAAGTTGTGTCCAACGCTATCGGCTCCCAGAGCTCTGTAGCGGGTGGTGGCCGTTACGACGGACTCATCAAACAGCTTGGTGGCGCAGATGTTCCCGGTATCGGCTTTGCATGCGGTATGGAACGTCTTGCTCTCATGCTTGGCGAACGAGAAGTGGAACAGCCTGATTTCTACATTGCTATTCTCGATGAGAATGGCCTTGAAGACGGCCTTATGCTTGCGCAGTCCTTGCGTCTGGCAGGCAAGAAAGGTGATGTAAGCTTTGCTTCTAAATCAATGAAAGCTCAGATGCGTCAGGCTGGTAAAAAAGGTGCTCGCAAAGCCCTTATCCTTGGCGGAGAAGAGCTTGCAGCTAAGACTGTTGTAGTGAAAGATATGGAAACCGGTGAGCAGATCACAGTTTCTCAATCTGAACTTATTGAGCATATCTAATATAATCAGATGCAGTAAATAACGGACGGCACATAATGGTGCCGTTCGATTTTTTCCGCAGTCTGATAACACCATTCGTGTTGAACCCTAACCTTTGGACAGCGCAGCTGTCTTTAATGCATTTTTAAAGGAAACGAGAATGAGCGATCAAAATCTGGATATTCAGCAGGACCATCAGCAGTACATAGAGCCTCTTAATGGATGGGTTCGCACCCATAATTGCTGCGAGCTGAATGCCAATAATATCGGCTCTGAAGTATGCCTGATGGGTTGGGTGCAGTTCCGTCGCGATCATGGTGGCCTGATTTTTATCGACCTCCGTGACCGTAGAGGTCTTACTCAGGTAGTTTTCAGTCCGGACGTGAACGCAGAAGCTCACAAGCTTGCGCACATTCTGCGTACTGAATACGTTGTTGCTATTAAAGGTGAAGTTCGTCATCGCCCTGAAGGCATGACCAACACCAGCATGGTAACAGGCGAAGTTGAAATCTATGTAACTGATTGGAAATTGCTTAACACTGCTAAAACCACTCCGTTTCAGATTGAAGACCGTGTAGACGCATCCGAGAACCTTCGTCTCGAATACCGTTACCTTGACCTTCGTCGCCCTAAGCTTGCAAACAACTTTATCATTCGTAACCGCGCTGCTCAGGCAATCCGCCGTTACCTCGACGAACTGGATTTCCTCGAAGTGGAAACTCCGTTCCTTACTAAATCTACTCCTGAAGGCGCACGTGACTTCCTCGTACCGAGCCGTGTGAATCAGGGTGAATTTTACGCGCTTCCACAGTCTCCGCAGATTTTTAAACAGCTGCTCATGACTGCGGGCATGGATCGTTACTACCAAATCGTTCGTTGTTTCCGTGACGAAGATCTTCGTGCTGATCGCCAGCCTGAATTTACACAGGTTGATATCGAAATGAGCTTTGCTGACGAAGTACAGGTTCAGACCATGGCTGAAGGTCTTGTTGGGCGTGTGTTTAAAGAATGTCTCGATGTTGATGTTCCAAGCACATTCCCGCGTATGACTTACGATCAGGCAATTGAAGATTACGGTCTTGATAAGCCGGACACCCGTTTTGATCTGCGCCTTAAAAACGTAAGCCACGTTGTAAAAGACTCCACCTTCCGTCTTTTCTCAACCGCAGAGCTTATTAAAGCAATGCGCATCCCGGGTGGTGCTGTTCTTTCCCGTAAGGAAATTGACCAGTACACTGACTTCGTAAAAATTTACGGTGCTCAGGGTCTTGCTTGGATCAAAATTAAAGAAGGCGAATGGCAGTCCCCGATTGCTAAATTCCTTTCCGATGACGAACGCAAAGGTCTTACCGAAGAACTCGGTCTTGAAGTTGGCGATATCGTATTCTTCCAGGCTGGCGCTGCTGACATGGTTAACAACGCTCTTGGTAACCTGCGTGTTGAAGTTGCAAAACGCTTCGAACTTATTCCAGAGAACACCTACAACTTCTTGTGGGTAACTGACTTCCCTCTCTTCGAATACGATGCAGACGAAAAACGCTATGTAGCTTGTCACCACCCGTTCACCTCCGCTCAGGATGGCGAAGAGAACGTAATGGTAACAGACCCTGCTAACGCAAAAGCACGTGCGTACGACCTCGTACTTAACGGCTGCGAAGTAGGCGGCGGTTCTATTCGTATGCATAACCGTCAGCGTCAGGAAGAAATGTTCTCCGCGCTCGGTTTCTCTAAAGAAGAAGCAGAAGAGCAGTTCGGTTTCCTTATGGAAGCATTTGAGTACGGCGCACCACCTCATGGCGGCATCGCTTTTGGTCTTGATCGTCTCGTTATGATTCTGACCAACTCAGCGTCTATCCGCGACGTTATTGCTTTCCCTAAAACTCAGAAAGCAACTTGCATGCTTACCAACGCACCGTCTGCTGTTTCTAACAACCAGCTGCGTGACTTAAGCTTGCGTTTGCGTGAGATTAAAAAAGAAGCTGCTGAATAGCAGAACAGAGTTTGCCCGCGTTTAGCAGGCACAAGATAGAAAAATAAAAAGGCAGGAGCGTAGTGATGCATCTACGCTTCTGCCTTTTTGTTTACTGTGTCGATCTACGCCACAGCAAACGAGGAGTTTGCACTGCTCCGATGGGGGGATGGAGCAGTTTCAACGGAATGAAGGAGAGAGGTGTTCGTTTGCGTTATCACCATTGGTGAATGAACGTATAGTCATCAAACGCCATGCTTACGTGACATTCTACACATCGTTTGATTTTACCTTCCTCAATAACGGTTCCGTCCGGCTCATACTCAACCCAAAACCAATTTCCAGCGGAAGGGGCGTAGTTTTTGCGTTTTTGCATGAGGTTTATGGTAAGGAGTGTTTTTCCGTCTTTATCAAAGTTTTCCATTATGACAATGGAACCTTCTTCTGCTTGGTAAACTGATTCTTCGGCAATTCTATTTGGATAAATTTGAATTCGAGGTCCGTGGGGTGGTGCGGCGTCTTTCATGCCGACTACATCGTCAAACTGGTCCCATTTTTTATAGGGATCAGTGATATTAATGTATTGCCAGATTTCGGCTGCACTAGTCATCGGAGGCAAAGGACCTTTAGCAGGTTGCAACAATGTTGAACATGCGGTGAACAGGCACAGGAAGCAGATGAAGCAAGCAAAAATAATCCATTGTTTCATGACAATCCTCCGACGTCGTCGAATAATCTAGATGTGATATAGCTCATTCAGAATGCAATGTGTCTTATTACTTGTTGATTTTTGTCTTATATTTATTATATACTGCCCGATCCTTTTATAATGCGATTCGGTTAGAATGTTGCAGAAGCAAAATCGACCCCAAATTGCAGTGCGTTTGCGCGTTCATCAGTATCCATTCTCCAATGTACACGGAATCCTTCGTCCGTAGTCGTGAATCCTGCATCCACAAGCTGTGCAAGCATCTCTTTCGCTGCTTCACCGCTCCAGCCATACGATGTAAATGCACTCGCTTTTTTACCCATAAATTTAAGACCACGGAATTCTTCCAGAAGCGCAGACAGGCTTGATAACGGCCCTTTGTTGAATGTCGGCGATCCCATCAAAACAGCTTTAGAGCGAAAAACTTCTGTCAGTATGTCGTTCTTATCCGCCTTGGCAGCATGAAAGAGCTTAACCTGCGTAGCAGGGCTGTGTTGCAATATTCCGCGAGCAATCGTTTCTGCGATTACTTTTGTAGAGTTGTACATTGAGTCGTAGATGATAGTTATCTGATCTTCCTGATACGCGTCACACCATTGCAGGTATTGTTCTATGATCTGTTCAGGATTTTTCCGCCACAGGATACCGTGGCTTGTTGCAATCAACTCAACAGGCAATGCAGTAGCGAGAAAGTCCAGAATACGATTTTTTATGATCGGGCTGAACGGGGTGAGGATATTGGCGAAGTATTTAATAGCTTCTTCATACAGGGTGCACTGATCCGCTAAATCGTTAAACAACAATTCATGCGCGTAGTGCTGCCCAAACGCATCGTTAGAAAAGAGAATATTCTTACCGGAAAGGTGCGTCATCATTGAGTCTGGCCAGTGCACCATAGGGATAGGCTGGAAGGTAAGGGTGTTCTTCCCGAGGCTCAGCGTGTCGCCAGCGCTCACAGGTTGGAAATTCCAGTCCTGATGATAGTGTCCCGGAAGCGACATAGTGGCTTGTTTGGTGCAATAAATCGGCGTGTCGGGGATAAGTTTCATTAAGGCCGGTAACGCGCCGCTATGGTCTGGTTCTGCGTGATTACAGATGATGTAATCTATCTTGTCTAAGTCGATCTCCAGCTGGAGGTTGGCGACAAATTCATCAGCATAAGGTTCCCACACTGTATCCACTAACGCGGTCTTCTCATCTTCAATGAGATACGCATTATATGATGTGCCCTTATGCGTGGAATATTCCTTCCCGTGCGCAGTCCGGATTTCCCAGTCAATTTTGCCAACCCATGAAACACCATCAACTACTTTTTTACGCATGATCTCTCCTGCTTATATTCAATTGCAAGTGAGTGTAGCACGGTTGCAGACTGGGTTATTTGATATTTGCCGCTGGTGGGGTTGAAGCTTTTTTTGTCTCTGACAGGTCTTCGATGAGTCTCCAGCGGGTTTTCGATGTGCCTCCGGCGGCTCTCCGAGGGGTCTCCGACGGGCAAGGGCGCTGCCCTGCACCCGCAAGGGGGACGCCCCCTTGACCGCGATTTTGTTGCGATGGTCATTTTATGAATAAAGTTTTCACGCGGCTTAATCCCACTGACTTGAACGATGTACGAGCATAGTTCTAACTTACTAGAAAAATCTCCCCTTAGTGATTCGAGTAAGTGGCAATTAAGCCGCGTGAGAACGTAATAAACGAGTACGCATCGCATAATAAAAGTTTTAGGAAAGGGGTCTGGGGGAGAACCCTTTTCCAAAAGGGTTTCCCCCAGCCGCCGGAGGCAAAAAAACAGCTGCTTAAAAGCGTCGCAGACCTGCCGGAGGCTCATCGAAGACTTATTCAAATTAAGAATAAAAAAAAGCCGGAACGCAGTGCGTTCCGGCTTTGATGCTGTGCTGTTCGGAGCGAGGATTAGTCGCTGAGACCGAAGTGAGCTGCCATGAATGGACCGAAGAAGATGCCATCGTCGTCGAGGTCTTCTTCGATGCGGAGGAGCTGGTTGTATTTAGCGAGACGGTCGGAGCGGGAGAGGGAGCCGGTTTTAATCTGACCAGCGTTAACTGCCACAGCGAGGTCTGCGATAAAGCTATCTTCAGTTTCACCGGAGCGGTGAGAAATAACTGTAGAGTAAGCAGCGCCTTTAGCCATTTCGATGGTGTCGAGGGTTTCGGTAAGCGTACCAATCTGGTTAAGTTTAATCAGAATGGAGTTAGCGCAACCTTCTTCGATACCTTCAGCAAGAATTTCAGGGTTGGTTACGAAGATGTCGTCACCAACGATCTGGGTGGAAGGAAGACGATCTGTAAGAAGCTTCCAGCCTTCCCAATCCTGTTCTGCAAGGCCATCTTCAATGGAGATGAGCGGGTATTTTTCAGTAAATGCTGCGAGCCATTCAACCAATTCTTCAGAAGTAAGGGTTTTGTTCTCGCCAGCAAGAACGTACTTGCCGTCTTTGTAGAATTCAGAAGCAGCAGCGTCGATGGCAAGAGCAATTTCTTTACCAGGAACGTAGCCAGCAGCTTCGATAGCTTTCATGATGTAGTCAAAAGCTTCTGCATGGCTTTCGAGGTTAGGTGCAAAGCCACCTTCGTCACCAACGGAAGTAACGTGACCGTCGTTGGAGAGAAGTTTTTTCAGTGCGTGGAATACTTCTGCGCCCATGCGGAGTGCTTCGGCAAAAGTAGGAGCACCGATCGGCATGATCATGAATTCCTGAATATCAAGGTTGTTTGGTGCATGTTCGCCACCGTTGATGATGTTCATCATTGGTACTGGAAGCACTTTAGCGTTGATACCACCGAGGTACTGGTACAAAGGCTGGCCGAGGAAGCTAGCGGATGCACGTGCAACTGCGAGAGAAACACCGAGCATTGCGTTAGCGCCGAGGCGTTCTTTGTTTTCAGTGCCGTCGAGTTCGAGAAGGATGTTGTCGATGTTAACCTGACGGGTTGCGTCGAGGCCGATAATGCCTTCAGCAATTTCGCCCATTACGTTGTTAACAGCGGTTTCAACACCTTTGCCGAGGTAACGGTTCATGTCACCGTCACGCAGTTCAAGCGCTTCACGGGTGCCGGTGGATGCGCCGGATGGAACTGCAGCGCGGCCGGAGTGACCGGATTCGAGGGAAACTTCAACTTCGATGGTAGGATTGCCGCGGGAATCCAAAATCTCTCTTGCCCAAACGGAAACAATAGTACTCATTCTATAACTCCTTGTAGTCCGACCGATTTGGCCGTTCTTTTCTGACAAATAGTATAAAAACGATGGTGACTCGGCTCGTTACCGAATGCCACTTTCCAAATATAACAACCGCAGACCTTCCATAAGAAGATCGGAACGGACGTGATCAAAACATGATGTAACGCGTGCAATGTCTTTAGCGAAGCCGCCGGTTGCAACAACCTGCAAAGGGCCTTCAAGCGTATGTGAAAGACGTTCGCACAGTCCTTCTGTCATTGCCGCAAAACCGAAAATAAAGCCGTGATTAATACTGGTGGATGTGCTGCGACCAAAAACAGGCATGTCGCTGTGCACTTCCAGGCTGATCTGTGGAAGTTTGGCAGTATTGCTGGCCAGCGCAGAGGCGGCAGACTTAACGCCGGGACATATCAGGCCGCCAAGATAGGCGTTGTCCTGCACGCAGTCAAAGGTAGTTGCAGTACCAAAATCTACAGAAACAATAGAGCGGGCATCTGGATACAGCTTGCGGGCAGCGTATGCACCCACGAGACGATCCGCGCCGACCTGTTCAGGTCGTGTGTACCGATTTTCCAAAGGAATTGGAATATCTTCCGGCGCAAGCAAGAGCCTTTGGTTAAGGTATCGCTTGACGGCATTGCGGATAATCGGGTTCATATCCGGTACAACGGAACTACCAATACATGCCGTAATTTCGTCGGGAGAAATAGACATGTGGGAGAGGACGTCTACAATGCGAAACCCGATAGAATCCGAAGTCTGGTGCGGGTCTGTGGGTAAGACATATGTTGTAGCGAGATCTTCTCTTTGTGTAATACCAATTTTAATATTGGTATTACCAATATCGAATAATAGAACAGTGTTAGTCATATTTCCTCTGGTTGAATCTCAACGCCTGAGCATGCAATCTAGAGCTTTTGAACATCTATTGGGCAAAATATAAAATATTTTTGCCATTTATAACAGACTCGCTACCGGCATTTTGTATTCGGATTTCATCCGAATACAGACAATACATAGTAGTATACAGTGTGGTATCTACATATTATTAGAAACCGCGCAAAACACACACACGGAATAAAGAGCCATGCGGTGTTTTGTTGGCAAAAGTGCTGTGTGGTTTTCAGGCCACCGCATTGCTGTTTATACATGGTCTTGCCATGCACTCTACTGCGCCAACGACTTGTGCTGTAGCGGCACGTACCCCCTTTGATAGAATAAAACAAGAGAACAAAAAAGAGAAAAAACAAATAAAGCTGCATGAAACAGTTTACAATGTTCCTGTAGCGCATTTTGTAAGGAGATTTAATGCAAGCTGCTGCTCTCATTCCTGCTCCAGATGCCATCCCAATTGCTGCTGGCTGGTTGGAAGGACTTCTGATTATTACTTTCGCTTTGCACATTCTTCTCGTGAATACAGTTCTTGGTGGAGCTATTGTCTGCTCAGTACGTAGCGTTGTAGGCAAAAACAGCCTTTCTATCAAAAGAGTCTCCAAAGTATTGCCTTCGCTTTTTGCGCTTGCTGTGAACTTAGGAGTCGCTCCTCTCTTATTTATTCAGATGCTGTACGGTCAATACATGTACACAAGCTCTATTTTGATGGCTGTGTACTGGCTAAGCGTCGTTTTCTTGGCGATCATCGCGTATTATGCACTCTATGTTTTTGCCGGACGGTACGGCGGACATTCTAAATTTTCCTTATCTATTTTTCTAAGCAGTGCTGCCATGCTGTGTATTGGGCTTGTGATGTCAAATAATATGACGCTCATGCTCCGTCCCGACGTGTGGTCAGCGTATTTCGCATCTCCCGGCGGCACGATCCTTAATTTTGATGATCCGACTATGGGATTGCGGTATCTGCATGTTGTGGTTGCTTCTATTGCCGTGGGCGGACTGGTGCTAGCCTTGGTTGCTCGTTATAAAATTGCACAAGAATCTCCAGAACTGGCTGTTCAAGAAGAACGGTTAGGGCTGAATATTTTCCTTTTTGCTTCTCTGGTACAGATACTCGTCGGTGTAACTTTGTATTTTGCCCTGCCTGAGCACGTACATGCGCTCTTTTCCGGCGGGTCTGAATTTTATACAGGCTCCCTGCTCATAGGGCTGTCCTTTGTTGCCATGCTACTATTTCAGGCTGCTGCCCGAAACTTGTATGGAACCATCACAACACTTGTATTCACCGTGCTGGTGATGGCAGGCTTGAGGGCTCTTATCCGCAAAGCCATGCTTGATCCATACGGTGGAATAGCGGCTCTTCCTGTTCAGGCTGAGTATTCTCCCTTCCTGATGTTCATCATCTCTCTTACGTTCGGGCTTGTTGCCATTGCGTACATGATCAAACTTGCAATGCGTAGCAACGAGGAAGCATAGTATGGAATATCCAGTCTGGTGGCTCCCATCTTTTTCAGGCGGCTTTATGATCGCCTGCATGGCAGTTTTTCACGTTTTCATTGCGCATTTCGCTGTTGGCGGCGGTTTTTTCCTCGTACTGACAGAGCGCAAAGGGTATGCGGAAAATAACCCGAAGATTGTCGAGTACGTTAAACGTCATACAAAATTTTTCCTTCTGCTCACAATGGTAGCAGGTGGCATGACCGGTGTGGGGATATGGTTCACCATTGGACTGCTTTCGCCTGCCGCAACATCTGTGCTGGTGCATAGATTCGGTTTCGGCTGGGCAACAGAGTGGGTTTTCTTCCTTTGTGAAGTCGTTTCGCTGCTTATCTACCATTATCGTTTTGGCAAAATGTCCCGCCGGGATCATCAGATTATTGGTTGGTTTTACGCGCTGTTCGCATTTCTTTCTTTGTTTGTAGTCAACGGCATCATCACAATGATGCTCACTCCGGGGAAATGGCTCGAAACACAATCGTTCTGGGATGGCTTTTGGAATCCAACATTCTGGCCTTCTCTTTCATTGCGTTTCGCTATCTGCCTTATGCTTGCAGGGCTTTTTGCCTTGGTGACTGCGTATCGTCTTAAAGATGAAGAAATACGCGAACAGATGATTCGCTATGCCGTCCGGTTTGTAGCATTTCCGTTCGCACTCCTCTGCGCGAGTGCTGTCTGGTACATAATGGCGCTTCCAGAAGCACAATTCACCATGATTCTAACTAAATCTGCACAGACTCCGCAGTTGGTAAAAGTCTTCTTGCCGCTCTCAGCCGTGCTGCTCGCCGGAGTTCTTACCTTTGCCTACATAACACCGCAGTCTGTGCGTCCTGCGCTTCTCGCTGTGCTTCTTGTTATCGGTATCGGGCAAATTGGTACCTTTGAGTGGATTCGTGAAGCAGGGCGTCGCCCGTACATTATTCACGGGTACATGTGGTCAAACTCTGTGCATGTTGATCTGACGGATGAAATTCGTGAAAACGGCATGCTGGCTTATGCAAAATGGATTGATACCAAAGAAATAACCGACGAAAATTTACTTAAAGCTGGTGAAGAGCTCTACAGAGTTCAGTGTATGAGTTGTCATAGCCTAAATGGGCCAATGCTTGCGACAGAAACAGGTGCAGCAGGGCTAACACGCGAAGGTTTAATTGCTCAGTTTAACGGGCAAGGTAAGTTGCGTGAATTTATGCCTCCGTTTCTCGGTAACGACGCCGAGAGAAAGGCTGTTTCTGCATACATTGCCTTTATTCTGGACAAACCTCTTGAAGAAGCACCGGCCAAACTGCCGCATGAAGAAGATGTTGCCTTACCTGCATTTAATCCAGAGGACGCAGAGTATGTTCTTATAGCATGGGCAACAGAGGGTATGAACACCATATCCGACAACTATTCTAAATTTACCATGCAGATACCCGGTTCAACCATTCGTGCGCAATTGTTCCTGCGTGACGACATTCCGGAAATAGTAACTGAAGACGTGACCCTGACGTACAGAATCGAGAAAGACTTTTCTACGCCATCCGAGCACGTAACATTCTGGAAGTACGCCAAGGAGCTTACAGGAAAGGATTTACCGCCGGACACAGGAACCTGCGAAACCAATCTCATAGGCACCTTTAAGGTCGATGAGGAAAACAGAGCATTTGTCGCCTGTTCTCTGCCAATATTCCCGTACTCAAATGATGGAACCGTGAACCCATATCCGTTGCTAACAGTGGAAGCGCGGACTTCAGATGGCAAACTTCTTGCCGTTACCAAGGTCGCCGTGCCTATCTCAACAGAATGGGGTTGTCGTAATTGCCACGATGGAGCGTGGCGCGTAGCTGATACCGCAGGGATTTCCAATAAAACTGCGGACAACATTCTTGCAGCGCATGACAAAATTAATGGAACCAGCCTCGCAGAAAAAAGTGAACGAGGCACGCCGCCTAAGTGTCAATCTTGTCACGAGTCCACCCGCACAGGCGATGCCGGTAAAAAACAGATTCTCGGGTTCTCAGCAGCCATCCACGGTTGGCACGCAAACTACCTCGCAGAGCGTGACGATATTACATGCGAGAGCTGTCATCCAGCCGCACACAATACCGATACGCAGGGCATGCGCGGGTTACACGTGGATCGAGATATTACCTGCACAAACTGCCACGGAACAATCGAAGATCATGCGCTAGGGTTACTCAAAGCAGAAGATCAAAAAGGCAAGCCTCGGGCAAAGCTGCTCATGGCGAATCTTATTCCGCGAGCATCAGCGACCCTCGATGAAGTACAGCCACGCGAAGCATGGCAAAATCAGCCCGATTGCAGCGCATGCCATACATTCTTTGAGTCACCGGACAGCGATGCATCAGCCGCCAACCAATGGACAGAGGACGCGCAAAGTCTTTTCAAAAACAGAAAAGACGATCTGGAAGCCGTTATGTGCCAAGCATGCCACGGCACAGCGCACGCTCTCTATCCAGCAGACAACGGATACGGCGAGTCGCGAAACAACATCGCGCCAATGCAGTACCAAAAGTTCGCAGCGCCGCTCGGTGCCGAGGACAATTGTGTGTGTCACACAATGGAAATGAGCATGTACGATTCTGCGCATCATCCGATTGTTGAGAAGTAGTAGAGTGGGAGAGTTGTTTTTTTTGCCTCCGGCGGCCTAAGAACCTTTCTGTAGAAAGGTTCTTAGGAATCTCCAAAGACTTTTATTATGCGAAAAAAGCTCGTTGCTGAATTTCTCACGCGGCTTAATGCCACTTACTTGAATAACAAAAGAAGGGCTGTCCTAAATAATTAGGGCAGCCCTTCTCTATTTTGTGAAAGGTAGTGAGGCGTAAGCCGCGAGGCTACATAAACAATAAGCCCACCTCGCAAATAAAAGTTTTTGGAGAGTCCAGAGAAGCCTTTTTTCAAAGCGGTAGCTGTTCTCGAGGAATGAGAGATTACAGATAGCGACAGTGTAACAAGGTTCTCTGGCCGCCGGAGGCTCGTCGAAGACCCGCCAGAGGCAAGCCCCGCAGGGTTGCTTCACCCTGTCGCGACAAGTACCTACTACCAAGCAATTGGTATGCGGACTTTTTGTTTCGCCTTGTTGGTAAAGAGCAGATACCCGTGCTCCTTGCCGTAGAGGTATATGTCGCGCGTTATGCGTACATCAGCCTCGCAGTAGGTTGCGATTTCCTCGATTTTTCCTTCTTTCCACCATTTGAGTGCTTGAAGCCCGTCGGCAGACTTGGGTGCATTGAGTGTCGCTGACCCGAGGTTGTCGAGAGATACACGGTAGTTTAGCCGCTTGCGAATTTCGTCGAGCAAATCAAGCGTTGGCAAGGACTGTAGATTGTAGTCGGCGTAAGCTGAAAGCACTTTGTAATCGAAACGGATGATGTTGAATCCGATGATGCAGTCGTAGTCTTTAAGATGCTCGAGCAGCTCGGGCATGTCCTCTTCCATGTAATGGATAAATTTGTCTTCTTTGGAATCGTAGAGCACGGCGACGGATACTCGCATGAGCTCTGCACGGTTCCATCCGCCGACTTCTTGCGCTGAACGCTGCGTTTCGATGTCGAGTACAGCGTAGCGGGCGGGAGTTGTTATGTCGCGCGGTTCGGTTTGAGTTTTTGAATTTGAAGTTTGTGCTGGTGTTATGGTGTTTCCAGCTTCGGCTGTGAGCACTTTGGGCGCGATACGCGAAGGTGGTGCTAGTGGCTGTGGCAATGGCTCCACTTCAAAAATTTCGTCTGCTGGCGGGGTGAAGAATCCCTTTGCCATGTCTTCGAGAAGGAAAATGCTTCCAACTTTATCTATTGGTCGGTTACCGGAGCCACATTTGGGAGAATGTACACAGCTTGGACAGCCGAGTTCACAGCCACAGTCACGAACAGCAGCAAGAGTTCGTTCAAAAATTTCATGCGCCATGGTGAATGCGTGCCGTGTTAACCCTGCACCGCCTTCCATTCCGTCGTAAACAAACACTGCTGGCTTACCTACCTGTGCATGCATGGGGGTTGAAATGCCGCCGAGATCGTTGCGGTCTGTGAGCACGAGAATCGGTAAGATTCCGATCATTGCGTGTTCTAGCGCGTGGATTGATCCCATAAAATGTAGAAATTCGTTTTCAACGTTACGCTGAACGCCAAGTGGTACTTCAAACCAGATACCTTCTGTTTCAAATACCAGCGGTGGAAGCTCTAGCGGAGTGATGCCGAGGAGCTTGCCGCCTTGTACGCTTCGTTTTTCGAACCCGCTGATGATTTCCGTAACGCGCAGCTTGCCGAAGCATAAGCGTGTTCCCCATACGAGCGTCTGGTCAATGACTTCTAAAATTTCTGTGCTCTTGTTGCAGCGGGTGCGTGTGTAATAGTTTACACGACCTTGTTTCGCTTTGGCTGTGCGGGTTCCAAAGTCGAGCTCAGTTATCGACCACGTTTGGCCTTTATGTAGATAAACTGCGCCGGGGTGCGTTTCTTTGAACGCTTTAACGCCATCGACGCTACCGATGATGGTGCCGTCTTCAGACTCAATATGAAAATTGTTTCCAGCGCCGCGAAGATCAACATGCCTGTGCGGGCGTTTTTTTGCCGCAAAAATGGTTGTGCCTTCAGCATCCCGCAAAAGAAGGCCACACTGTTCTAATTCGTGCACGGCGGTCACTACTTCCGGTTCCCGCATCCATTCCTCAGAAGTTCGCAGAGTGAGTTCTGCTGCGGCACATTCAAGGTGACGTTTTAGGATCACGGGATTGTGCGGGTTTAAAACAGCACATTCCGGTGGACGGGAGAAAAATTCTTTAGGGTGCCGCATGAAGTATTGATCGAGCGCATCTTCGCCAGCCACAAGCATGACCGCGGATTCCTGATTTTTACGCCCAACTCGCCCACCACGCTGCATGGTCGACATAATGGAACCGGGGTAACCCACTAGAATACATAAATCGAGTGCGCCGATGTCGATTCCAAGCTCCAAGGCACTGGTGGAAATTACTGCGAGAAGTTCACCACTGGCCATTTTTTGTTCAACTTCCCGACGCTCTTCAGGCAGGAAGCCCGCACGGTAAGCGGAAATTCTGTCTTTGAACGCACCGGACTTTTGTCCGGCCCACATACTAATGAGTTCGGTCATCTTGCGTGATTGCGTGTACACAATCGTACGCATATTGCGCATCAATGCGGATTTGAGCAAAGAAATGGCGGCTGAAGAAGGACTCTGATGCGGGTCCATAAACACGAAATGGCGTTTACCTTGCGGCGCGCCGCTTTCAGTGATGACGGTAGGCGCAATGCCTGTAAGATTTTCACACAGTTCAGCAGGGTTTCCCACAGTTGCCGAGCAAAAGATAAAGGTCGGGGTAATTCCGTATTGTTTACATACGCGGAGCAATCTGCGGAAAAGCTGCGCCATATGAGAGCCCATAACGCCGCGATATGTGTGTACCTCATCCACAACAATAAATTGCAGGGACGCTAGAAATTCAATCCACTGTTCGTGATGCGGCAGAATAGAAAGGTGCAGCATCTCCGGATTCGTCATGAGTACGGTAGGTGGCTTTGTGCGAATTTTTTTGCGGAAATGTGGCGTAGTGTCGCCATCATAAATAGCAGCTTCCGGTCGAGCCTCTTTAGGCCAATGCGCGGTCAGGGATTTAAATGTTTTTAACTGATCCTGCGCTAATGCCTTTAAGGGGAAAAGATACAGTCCGCGTGCATCAGGGTCTTGTAAAAATCGCTCAATGACAGGCAGATTGTATACCAGGCTTTTGCCACTTGCTGTCGGCGTAGCCACGACAACGTGTCTGCCCGCTCGAATATGATCTGTTGCGAGAGTTTGATGCGCGTAAAGATACTTTATGCCCTGCATTGAGAGCATATCTTTAATTGCCTGCGCCCATGGGCGACGGTTTTCTGCGTATTGGGCATCAACATCAGGCATCACTTTATGAAACACTACCTGATCACCAAGACGCTCTGATTTGCGCAACGCGTCAACGTATTCCGCGACTATATCCTTATCCTCTTGCATAAGCCCGACCATGCTGTGCACCCTCTGTAAAGTCAATCTGCAAACTGTGAAATGGCATCAAAAAACAGTCAAACTATCTTTAGTGATACTTGAAAGATAAAAAATAGCTGTAACGGTCTGGTTTTCCGCTTATTTTCACTCCTCCTAAACATATAAGACAATGCTTGCAAAGCAAGGGTATTTCTTTTAGGAACTACGCAAAAGAGAGCAATAATCAGGAGAGAGTGATTATGAGATTAAGACATTTGTTGCTACTGCTTTCTGCAGTAGGAATTCTTTTTGTTACAGCACCAGCATTTGCTGCTGACTCAAGCAAAGGCGCTGCTAACTCACAACTTTTTGGATTTTGGACATTGGTTCCGCCGCTGGTAGCAATCATCCTTGCATTTATCAGCCGTAACGTAGTGTTGTCCTTATTCCTCGGTGTATTTTCCGGCGCAATGATGCTTGAAACCAAAGGCATGGACATTTACCACGGCCTGCTTGGTTCCTTTCAGCGTGTTTCCCTCGAAATTCTTGGCTCATTAGCTGATTCATGGAACGCTGGTATCGTACTCCAGTGTCTTGCAATCGGTGGTCTTATTGCGGTTGTATCCAAAATGGGTGGTACACTCGCAGTAGCAGAGGCGCTTGCTAAAAAAGCAAAAGGCCCTCGTAGTGCCCAGTTCTTCACATGGGTTATGGGTTTGGTTATCTTCTTTGATGACTACGCAAACTCACTGACCGTTGGTCCTATCATGCGTCCGGTTACTGACCGTATGCGCGTATCCCGCGAAAAGCTTGCATTCATCATTGATGCAACAGCAGCTCCAATCGCCGGTATCGCACTTATTTCTACTTGGGTTGCGTACGAAATTGGTCTTATCAAAGACGGCTTCGAACAGATTGGTATTCAGATGAACGCATACGGTGCATTCGTTGAAACCATCCCATACCGCTTCTACAACATCTTTATTCTGTTCTTCGTACTCGCAGGCATTATGCTGCTCCGCGAATACGGCCCTATGTATAAAGCTGAAGTACGCGCACGTAAGCACGGAAAAGTGCTTGCTGATAACGCAAGCCCAATGGCTTCTGAAGAAACAACTCAGCTCGAACCGGGCTCACACGTTGTTCCTTCCATCTGGAATGCAATCATTCCAATCGGTACTCTTATTGTAGCTGCTTTCCTCGGATTCTACTTCAACGGTCTCAGCGCTCTTGATAACGCTGAGCTGCTCGCAAAAATCGACGCTGCTCCGTTTAGCTTCTTCGCTATTCGTGAATGCTTTGGTGCTTCCGATGCATCCGTTGTTCTGTTCCAGGCTGCACTGCTTGCCGGTATCGTTGCGATGACCATGGGTATCTGCAAGAAAGTGTTCAGCATTGAAGAAGCAATTACGACTTGGGTTCTGGGTATCAAATCCATGACCATTACCGCTGTTATCCTGCTCCTCGCATGGTCCCTTTCCGGTATCATCAAAGAGCTCGGTACTGCTATGTGGCTCGTAAGCGTATTGTCTGACACATTGCCTGCATTCATGCTGCCGTCCATTATCTTCATCCTCGGTTCTGTCATCTCCTTTGCGACAGGAACCTCTTACGGCACAATGGGTATTCTTATGCCGCTGGCTATTCCGCTGGCGTGGGCTATCAACCCGGATCAGGCTTACCTGCTCCTCAACATCAGTGCAGTGCTTACTGGTGCTATCTTCGGTGACCATTGTTCGCCTATTTCAGATACCACCATTCTGTCCTCCATGGGTTCCGCATGTGACCATATCGATCACGTTCGTACCCAGCTGACATACGCAGTGTCCGTAGGTGCAGTATCCATCCTCTTCGGCTTCCTGCCAGCAGGTCTCGGCCTCTCCCCGATGATTACTCTGCCAGTAGGTCTCATCGCTGTAGTTGGTATGCTTTTCCTCTTCGGTAAACGCCTGCCAGACGCAAGCTAGTAAAGCTTGCTACTAGAATACACAAAAAGCCCTCAGCTGTTGCTGAGGGCTTTTTTTATGCTTGTTTGCTATGGGGTACTGCGTGCCTATGGCGTGTCGGCGACGCCTTTTTTTGTCTCCGACGGTTGCCTCCGGCGGCTGGGCTGGAAACTTTGCAAGTTTCCCCCCAGACCCCCCTTCAAACTTTTTATTATGCGAAAAGTGCACGTCGATTAATTTCTCACGCGGCTTAACGCCACTGACTTGAGTAAATAAAGGGCTGTCCTACATAAATAGGCCAGCCCTTTTCTTACTCAACCTCGCAGCTTATGCATCACAATCTTGCGAAAATGAAAAGGGCAGCCTCTCTATGTGGTTTAATCCTTTTTAGACTCAAGTCAGTGGCGTTAAGCCGCGAGAGAACATTATCAACTGATCCTTTTCGCATAGTAAAAGTTTTAGGAAGGGGGTCTGGGGGAGAACCCTTTTCCAAAAGGGTTTCTCCCAGCCGCCGGAGGCTCGTCGGAGACAAAAAAAGCGTCGCAGACCACCACAGAGGCAAACATCAGAAACAAAAAAAGGGTGAAGCCGGAGCTTCACCCTTTCATTCGTAACTTGTTGTTATCGAACTTCGCCAAAATACTTTTGGTAATCTTCGCGAAGCTTAAATTTCTGAATCTTGCCAGAGGCGGTCATCGGATATTCGTCGATAGATGTGATGTAGCGTGGAACTTTGTGCCATGCGATTTTTCCGCGGCAGTAGTCGCGTACATCTTCTGGTGCGAGGTCGTAGCCTTCTTTGTTGATAATAAAGGCAGCAACTTCTTCACCGTATTTGCGGCTTGGGATACCGACAACCTGAATGTCATGTACGCCGTCCATGCCGTAAAGGAATTCTTCAATCTCACGTGGGTAGATGTTTTCACCACCACGGATGATCATGTCCTTGATACGTCCTGTGATGACAACGTAGCCGTCTTCATCCATTACACCGAGATCGCCTGAGTGCAGCCAGTTATCGGTATCGATTGCTGCTTCTGTTGCTTCCGGCATTGCGTAGTAGCCTTTCATGACGTTGTAGCCACGGCAGACAACTTCGCCCTGCGTTCCGCTTGGGCATTCTTCACCGGTTTCCGGATCAACAACACGTACTTCGATGCCCGGCATTTTTTTACCGACACTCTGGGTACGACGTTCGAAGCTGTCATGCGGCAATGTTTGTGTCATTACCGGAGAGCCTTCTGTGAGACCGTAACAGATAGTTACTTCCGTCATGTTCATATCTTCGATAACGCGCTTCATCAGCGGCTCAGGGCAGATAGAACCTGCCATGATGCCTGTGCGGAGCGAAGAGTAATCGAACTTGGAGAACATTTTGTGCTCAAGTACTGCGAGGAACATTGTCGGTACGCCGTAAAGCGCTGTACAACGCTCCTGATCCACAGAAGCCATAATGTGTACTGGTGAAAAGTTTTCCAGAATTACAAGCGCTGCACCATGGTTTACGGCGGCGAGAACGCCGAGCACGCAACCAAAGCAGTGGAACAACGGCACAGGCAGACAAAGTCTGTCTTTGTGCGTAAAATTCTGGTTTTCACCAATCCAGTAGCCGTTAAGACCAATACCAACGTGTGTAAGCATTACCCCTTTAGGGAACCCTGTAGTACCGGAAGTGTACTGCATGTTCACTACATCGTATGGAGAAAGGGAATCCTGCCGTTCCTGATATTCGTCTTCGGATACCATAGCTTTCATCGCCATGATTTCTGGAATTGAGTACATGCCGCGGTGTTTTTCCACACCGAGGAACATAACGCGTTTCAGAGACGGAAGCTTGTCTACTTTAAGCTTGCCGCGTGACTGATTACGTAATTCCGGAATCATGTCGTAAATAGTCTGAACAAAGTCATGATCGCGATAGCCGTCCATAATGAACAGGTTTTCGCATTCAGACTGAGATAGCAGGTATTCTAGTTCGCTTTTACGGTAGTTGGTATTCACGGTTAGTAGGATGGCACCAATTTTTGCTGTAGCAAACTGTAGTGCAACCCAGTAGGGGACGTTTGTTGCCCAAACGGCAACTTTTTCGCCCCGCTGGACACCAAGAGCCATAAGCCCTTGCGCCAGATCATCAACCACCTTGCCAAATTCTTTGTAGGACTGACGATAGTCACGGTCTACGTATACAACAGCATCGTTTTCTGGATACTTTGCAACGGTGTCATCAAGAATCTGACCAAGGGTCTTTTCGCGAAGTTCGAATGCTTGCATGGAATTTCCTAGTCAGGGTAGTAGATTACTGCGTAGATTTCAGCTTCTTCACCATCTGCCGCACCTACGTAATGCGGAACGATGGAGTTGAAATAGGCACTGTCGCCTGCTTCAAGAATGTGTTCCTCTTTTCCATAGCGGATAAGCAACTTGCCGGAAGTAACGACGATAAACTCTTCACCCTGATGGGAAGAAATTTTACGGTCTTCATCGCTTTCCGGAGTAATATGAATGAAGAAAGGCTCCATATTACGGTCAGTTTTGCCTTTACCCAAAGAATGGAACAGGAAGCTTGGGCTCTTGTCGCCAGCTTTTTGCATAGTAAGATCTGTTTCGCGACAGGCTTTACGTACAATTAGTGGATCAACAGAAATTTCATCGTCCATAAATGTGCCGAGGCGAACGCCGAGAGCACGAGCAATTTTCTGTAACGGTGCGATGGAAGGGTACAAATCTTCTTCTTCCAATGCTGTTACAAATAATTCAGTCAAATCAGCCTGTTCAGCAAGCTCTGCACGGCTCAAGCCACGCTCTTCCCTAAACTTGCGAATGCGATTTCCTAATTTTTCAGTCGCCATAGTTTCTCCATACTACAAAATTGTTCAAATAAGAGTTACAGGTATCCGACGTTACAAGAATATTCAAGTGTTCAAAGGCTATGAATACTGCTTATCTGCTGTTTCTTGCTGCTGGTGTAGTGCTATCGTAAATTATTGTAGCAAGTTATTCTTAGCGTGTATTTTAGCAAAATTGTAATCATGATATTTGCTTACCCCCTTCCCTTTTCTCTCCCTTGTATTTGCGGTATGGTTTTGTATGACTCATCGTGTACGCCGCAAGCGCTATATCATTACTGGTCAGGTTCAGGGTGTTGGGTTTCGTCCGTTCGTGTATCGAATTGCCTTGGGTAACAAGGTTACTGGCACTGTAAGTAATACTTCTGACGGAGTGTTCATTGAGGTGCAGGGGGATGAAGAAACACTAGCTGGTTTCGCATTCGACTTGGTAGACAAACTGCCGCCACTGGCGGAAGTTACCTCTAAAACAGAGGATGAACTTCCGGTTGTAGACGGTGAAACAGATTTCACAATTTTGGCAAGCGAAGGCAAAAAGGGCAACCGTGTCCTTATCAGTGCCGACGTTGCCACCTGCGATGATTGCCTGCGCGACATGTCCGATCCGGACAATCGCAGGTATGAATATCCCTTTACCAACTGTACCAACTGCGGGCCGCGTTACACTATCACAAAATCTATCCCTTACGATAGAGCCAAGACGTCTATGTCTTGTTTCCCATTGTGTCCTGACTGCAAAACGGAATACGAAGATCCGCTGGATAGACGCTTTCATGCGCAGCCTAATGCCTGTGATGTTTGCGGCCCTTATGTGTGGCTGACAACACCTGATGGTGTTGAACAATGTCGCGGCACAGAGGCTATCAAACAGACTGCTGAAGCTTTGGCAAAAGGCGAAATTGCTGCTGTTAAAGGGCTAGGCGGGTTTCATCTCGTTTGTATGGCAACTGGCAATCAGGGGCAGCAGGCAATTGAAACCTTGCGTACTCGCAAAAATCGCTGGGGCAAGCCGCTTGCTGTTATGGCAAAAGATATTGAAACAGCCCGCGCTATAGCAGACCTCACAGAGGAAGAAGAAAAGCTGCTGCTCACAAAAGAGCGTCCGATTGTTCTCTGTAAACAACGCAACGACTCTACGCTTGCAGAAGTTCTTAATCCCGGGACGCAGTACGTAGGCATCATGCTTCCGTATACGCCGCTTCACCACATCCTTTTCAAATACTTTGCGCAGCAGACAACTGAACTGCCTGTTCTCGTCATGACATCCGGTAACATGAGCAGCGAGCCAATCGCACTCGGTAACCGTGAAGCGCTCAAACGTCTGCATGCTCTTGCGGACGTGTTCCTGCTGCATAATCGAGACATCCTCGTACGTGTTGATGACTCCGTTGTCCGCGTTCAAAAAGATACAGGCAAACCACAATTTTTTCGACGTGCCAGAGGTTTTGCTCCGCGCCCAGTCTTTATGGCAGATAAAGCACCATCAGTTCTTGGCGTAGGCCCTGAACTGAAAAATACGCTTTGTTACACTCGAGGCAATGAAGCATTCGTGTCGCAGCACATTGGCGACATGCAAAATCTGGAAGTCTACTCTTTCTACGAAGAGATAGCCGAATTTCTGCCGCAAACCCTTGAGGTAACCGTCGAGGCAGTTGTTCATGACCTGCATCCCGATTACATGACAACTCGCTTTGCCCGCGAATACGGCAAGTCACACAACATCCCTGTGCTCGGGCTTCAGCACCACGCAGCGCACATATATAGTGTACTGGCAGAAAATAAATTTATCGGAACTGCCCTTGGGCTTGCGTTAGACGGTACCGGCTACGGTGAAGACGGAACCATCTGGGGTGGCGAACTTCTAAGCGTTAACAAACAGTCATTAGAGCACAACAGGCTTGGCAGATTGTCGCATATTCCGCTTCCCGGTGGTGAAACAGCCATCCGTGAACCTTGGCGTATTGCACAAGGTATCCTCTGGAACGCCGGAATTACAATCAGCGACAAAGAATGGACATGGCAGAATCAGTTCAGCCAGCAGTCCCAATTCTTACCGCAGCTGCTAGAGCGCAACATTAATACGCCGCTCACTTCCTCCTGTGGACGCTTATTCGATGCAGTTTCCGCCATGCTCGGCATTTGTCATGACGTAACCTACGAAGGTGAAGCAGCAATTCTCCTAGAGGACGCGCAAGACCTCACCGTGACAGAAGCCTACGAGTGCCCGCTCATTAAACATGATGGTCTCATTGAATTAGACAGCCAATCTTTGTTCCTTCAGTGCTATCAAGACTGGCAGCAGGGCATAGAACAAGGCATCATCGCCAGAAAATTTCATCTTGGACTCGTTCAAGGTTGTGCACAGCTTGCAGCACACGCAGCAAGCACCACCGGAATCGACGTCATAGCTCTTTCGGGCGGAGTCATGCAAAGTTTCACCATCGGCACTGAGTTGCCTAAAGCGCTCGCCGCGCTAGGGCTTACCGTTATTCAGCATACGCAGTTGCCACCAAACGACGGGTGCATATCACTCGGACAGGCCGCCTACGGCAGGCAATGGCTACTTAATCAAAGTTAGTGCGCTAGGAATCTGACGTTTTGTTATTTTGCCTCCGGCGGCTGGGCTGGAAACTTTGCAAGTTTCCCCCCAGACCCCCCTTCAAACTTTTTATTATGCGATGAACGCTCGTCAATAGATTTCGTACGCGGCTTAATCCCACTGACTTGAACAAAAAAAGGGCTGTCCTACATAAATAGGACAGCCCTTCTCATTTTCGAAAGGTAGTGATGCATAAGCCGCGAGGCTGCATAAACAATAAGCTTGCCTCGCAGATAAAAGTTTTAGGAGATTCTTAAGAAGCCCTTTTTCAAAAGGGTTCTTAAGCCGCCGGAGGCAAGCCCCGCAGGGTAGCCAAAGGCATCCCGCTGATAAGCGCCGCCAGAGGCTCGTTGAAGACAGCTCTAACTATAAATTGTCAGGCGGCTCTACATCGGCGTCACTGTACGTGGTCATTTGATTGTAGGTGTTGCAGGCACAGCGCATGAGGAACAGCGCGAGCGGCACGCCGCTGCCTTCGCCGAGTCGTAGGCCGAGATCATGAAGCGGATCGATATCGAGCTTGGCGAGAATTTGTTTGTGTCCTGCTTCGGCTGATGCGTGAGAGAAGAATGTGTAGTCTTTGATTGTCGGGCAAAGCTTCCATGCTGCTGTGTATGCTGCTGTTGCTATGAACCCGTCGAGGAGTACGAGCTGATTGTTTGCTGCTCCGCCGAGGATGAGCCCTGCGAGGGCGGCAATTTCGTAACCACCGAGGGTTGCGAGGATGTCTACAGTATCGCCGGATTCTATTGTGGCTGAATGTAGAGAGAGCGCGCGTTCGATGACATGGGTTTTGCGTGTGACGCCTTCGGGATCAAGACCGCCGCCGGCACCTGTGATGTCTTGCGGGTGAAGATTCAGGTAGGCACAGTAGAGGGCTGTCGACGGGGTGGTGTTTGATACCCCCATTTCGCCGGTACCAATGGCAGGGCAACCTTCTGCGAGTGCTTTGTTTGCCAGAGTGGCACCGATGAGCAGCGCTCGTAGACACATTTCACGGTTCATAGCTGGTGCTTTTGCGATGTTTTGTGTGCCCTGAGCAATTTTGCATTGGATGAGTGACGGGTGGTTTGGGTAATCGCCACCTTTTGAGGCGAGATCGACTACACAGAGCTCGGCACCGGCAGTGTTTGCCAGTACGTTGATGCCTGCACCGCCGTCACAGAAATTTTGTACCATCTGGCGCGTCACATCTTGGGTGAAGGCTGAGACGCCTTCTTCATTTACGCCGTGGTCACCGGCTATGGCGTATATGCGTAACGGATCAGCGGCGATGCCCAGCGTCTTGTTTTGAATGCAGCACATGCGAACGGCGAGTTCTTCTAATTTGCCAAGGCTGCCTATGGGCTTTGTGAGATGATCAAGACGGTGGTTTGCTGCTGGACGCAGCGTGTCAGAAACCGGCTTGATTTTTTGGAGAAGATCACGCAGCAAAGCTTCATTTTCTGCGGTGTTTTCGTAGGTAGAAACAGGTTCAACCTTGAAAGTGTGATCCGATAAAGACGGTGTCATGAAATCTCCTGAAATAATGGCAAAATTATAAGCCGGAATAGTCTGTTGTGGTGACTTTATGCATGATGGCTATGGCTTTTTTACCCAGACGTACTTACAGTCTGTGTACCTGAACGCCAGTTTACTATTAACTACCAAGAACGGGATAAAGGTATCTGATGCGCCGAATCTTCGCAATCCTCCTTATAATCATGCTTAGCTCAAGTGTTGCATTTGCTCAGAATAATTACACAAAGTTAAAGACTGAAGGCAGTGTTCGTATCACTCCTGTTGTGTCGGCTGTGCAAAGAGCCGCTCCTGCTGTTGTAAGTATCAGCACAGACAGGATTGTTGAACGCGCTGTAAATCCTTTTGCAAATTTATTGCCTCGTAATCCGCTGTTTGATGAATTTTTTCAGCGGGGGCAGGGGCGACGGAAGGTAAAAGAACAGACTCTTGGCTCCGGTGTAATTATTGATTCAAAAAAAGCGATTGTATTAACCAACGCACACGTTATTCAGGGCGCAGCACAGATTAATGTTACGTTGCTTGATGGTCGTACGTTTACTGCTAGCATGATTGGTTCTGATCCGGACTTTGATCTTGCGGTTTTAAAGCTCGATAAAGCTTCTGACTTGCCAGCATTACCAATGGGGCAGTCTGATGACTTGATGCCCGGTGAAACGGTAATTGCTATCGGCAACCCGCTTGGATTTAGCCACACCGTGACGACCGGCGTTATTTCTGCGTTGGATCGTTCTATTAAAACGGGTAACGCTACCATTACGGATCTTATCCAGATTGATGCTGCCATTAATCCGGGAAACAGCGGCGGCCCGTTAATCAACCTTGCTGGAGAGCTGGTGGGGATTAACACAGCAATGTTGCGTCAGGCTGCAAATATTGGATTCTCTATCCCTATAGATAAGGCGCGCAGAGCAGTAACGGAACTGCTGGAAACGGGGCACATTGTTCCTGTGTGGCTTGGGCTTTCCGGTCAAAATTTGGATGAAAACACTGCTGCATGGTTACGCTTGTCATCCACAAAGGGGCTGCTTGTAACATCTGTTTTTGATGGAACTCCTGCTGCTGATGCTGGAATTAAATCTGGCGACACAATAATTGAAGTAAATGACAAGTTGGTGACAGACCACAGGCACTATGTGCAGTTACTGAAGAATATGACGAAGGGCGAAGCTGTAAATCTCACGTATATGCGTGATGGTGAACCTGTGACAATTGAATTGCGAACTGCGCCATATTCCGAAGCGTTCGCTGCAAGACAATTGCGCGGGCGATGGGGACTTTCGCTGCGAAAAGGACAAACATATTTAGTTATTGAATCAATTCGCAAAGGTAGCCCTGCTGCAAAGCTTGGACTACAGGCGGGAGACCTGCTTGTGAACATCAGCGGGAAAAAAATTACGAGTATGAAAGCACTATATCAGGTGTTCTTTACTCACAGGCTGGATTCATCGCTCATTCTTTTTGTCGCGAGGGATGGTAAAGGCTACCGTGTGCGTATGGATATATAGAGCTATAATTACTGGAAATGTTAAATAGTGTGCGATATTTACATAAAAAAAACTGCAAAGAGTGAAGATAATGTTTTTCAGGTCTTGACACTGATGACAGGACAGGGCTAATTGCAGGTTTCGATGAGATTAACGCACCAAACCTAGTCGCTAGGTGTTGATGCTTTTATTACGGTTCATCTGAACCAAATCAAACCTGGAGGATTACCATGGGTTATAATGTAACTGTTGATACAGAAAAATGTACTGGCGACGCAGAATGCGTAGACGTATGTCCAGTTGAAGTTTTTGAAATGCAGGACGGCAAAGCAGCACCAGCTAACGCTGACGAATGTCTTGGCTGTGAATCCTGTGTTGAAGTTTGTGAAGCAGACGCTATCGTTGTTGAAGAAATGTAATTCAACACGTGCGTTTTTTCGCATGCTTTGATTTTTGAACCGGACAGTGGGCAATCTCGCTGTCCGGTTTCATATATGGGTAGGCTAATCTCCCCGTATATTAGCTGTAAATTGTTCAGTGATCTTTTAGAGCAAAAAATTACTTCCTGCTGTAACTGTTGGTATTCAACGCATCGCCGCAAATTTTTTTATTCTCCTGCTGTTCTTCCCTTGCCAGTTGTACATTTCGTTACTAATGATTTGTAGCAGACAGGTGCAAGGTTGCGAGTGCCTGTTTCAATATCACTTAGAAATTTATTGCTCCAATCATTGATGTATAAAAAGCTACCAAATCGGGACACTTAGCAAGTCTACGGGGGGTAGGGAGTTTTCTGATGAAGCTGGATTTTTCTGAATTTTTTGCACAATACGAGGCACTTGTAGCCGAAGTAGATACTGTTTTTAATCGTGTAGCCGACATGCACGGCGACTGTATTAGCTGTGACTCCGGTTGTAGCGACTGTTGTCATGCGTTGTTTGACATAAGCCTGATCGAAGCGCTGTACATAAATCACAAATTTCTCGAACAGTATCCGTTTGGTGAACTGCGCTCCAACATCGTTGAAGCTGCTAACACCGCGGACCGTTTGATCTACAAACGTAAGCGCCAATTGTACCGCGATTCCATGAATGGTGTTGAGCCTCGTGAATTACTCGAAGCGATGGCTAAAGAGCGTATTCGTTGTCCACTGTTGAACAGTGAAGACAAATGTACCATGTACGACGCTCGTCCTATTACATGTCGTTTATACGGTATTCCTACCAATATCGGCGGCAAAGCGCATACTTGCGGACTTTCAAAATTTGAAGCCGGCAAACCGTACCCTACTGTATCTTTAGATACTATTCAGGACCGTCTTGCAAAAATCAGCCTTGAGCTGTGCAAAGCGATTAAGTCCAACTACACCGAATTGCCGGGCGTATTTGTTCCTGTGTCAATGGCGCTGATTACAAACTACAATGAAGAGTTTCTTGGTCTTAAAGAACCTAAGAAAAAGGACAAGTAATGAGTATTTCTGCGAGCATGTACCGTACTGGTGCAGAGCACGAATTGACACCGGAAGAGGAAAAACAGAAGCGGTTCATGTACGAAAAGATGGCGCCTCGTCGTCGTAAGTTTATTGACCGCATCGGATATGATAATTGGGATCCATTTCCAAAACCGAACGATCCTATGGATTTGCGTATGGATATTTCCAAGCGCACCACTCAGCAGCTCGTTCGCGAGTTTCTCCAGTCTCATAGAGGCAATTATTCCAATGACTACGGTCGCGGCGCATTAGAAACAGCCGTCGGCATTGTCAATAAGGATGAGAAGTACCGCGGCATTTTCGACTTCTGCGTTTGGTATTACAACCTCTTGATTGAAGAAGGGCATATAGATCATGACGAATAAAGAATTCGCAAGTATCGAAGAATACGTTGCATTTTTACGTACAGAGATTGATGAGAACCCAGAATGTGCTAACCACCATTACAACCTTGGTGTAGCACTTCTTTCAGCTCGTGACTGGAGCGGTGCAGAGGCTGCATTCCTTGAATGTGTTCGTAACTCAAGCCGTTTTGCCGAAGCTTACATCCAGCTTGGTGGTATCTGCATGCAGCGTAACGACCTTGACGGTTGTATGCAGTACAACAAAGAAGCTGCACAGTGCCGTGCTAAATTCCCAGTGCCTTGGGCAAACATGGCATTTGTTCACATTCAGCAGGGTGACGCTGAAGAAGCAATTAAATGCGCTACAAAAGCACTTAAATGGGATGCTGACTTTGTTCAGGCTCAGGTTACCATTGCTTCTGCGCATTACATGCTTGGCGAACTCGATGAGAGTGAAAAAATTTCCAAAAAAACAATCGCCAGCTACCCTGCGTTTGCACCTGCGTACAACAACCTTGCTCTCGTAGCTCTTGAGCGTGAAGATTTCGCTGTTGCTATTGAAAACGTAGATAAAGCTGTTGAACTCGGCTTTGAAGTTGACCCTAACTTCCTCGCTGAACTTGCTCCGCATCGCGAAGCATAAACAACAATAGAGTCTGGTTACTTTTGTGGCCACAGACTTCTAGTTGCAGCAAAGCCCGCTTATTTAGCTGTGGCATTGTGCATTATTTGAAAAGTAAAAGGCTGTCCTTTATATAAAGGACAGCCTTTTTTTATGGTTCAGCATAGTTAGAGATCAAAAAAACGAAGTAATCTGAAAAAAAATAATTATATTTCTGGTCGTAGTAGCAACTATATGAATAGATACGACTGGTTGGCGAGAATTACGTATTGTCAGGCATTGCGCTGTAATTTATTTTATGTTCCGCATTGTTCTAGCAGGTTGTCATTCCTTGAAAAGAACGCGACTAGTGCGTATCCTGCTCTGTCCGCGTGTTAATTTTGTTGATTTTTACATAATTGTATACAACAAATATCCATCAGCTTTTTACAAGGCAGGAGTGCTTTGCTTAACGTTACAAACTTATCGCATAATTTCGGACCGTACTGGGCGTTGAAAAACTGCTCCTTTTCATTGAAGAAGGGCGAGTTTCTTTTTCTCACTGGCTCATCCGGTGCTGGCAAAACCACGCTTTTGCGTTTGTTGTATGCCTCGCTTCCGGTTATGCGCGGTAACGTAAATGTTGCGGGGTATAATTTAAAATCGTTACCTCCGCGACAGATTCCCAACCTGCGCCGACAGGTGAGTGTTGTTTTTCAGGATTTTAAAATTCTGCCGTACCGCACCGTTTTCCAAAATGTAGCCATGGCGCTCGAAGTTCGAGGGTTTACTAAGGTTCATATTGATAGACGAGTACGCGCTGTTGTGCGCGGATTAGGGCTCGAACCACGCATTAACATGCTGTGCGGAGAGCTTTCCGGTGGCGAGCAGCAACGGGTTGCAGTTGCCCGCTCTGTTGTGGTTAACCCTAAGATTCTTCTTGCTGATGAACCGACAGGGAACCTTGATGAAGAGCTTGCAGCGCGCATGATGGGTATTTTTAAACAATTCCACATGCACGGAACAACCGTTGTGGTCGCAACACACAACAATGATCTTGTGCGAATGCATCCTGAGGCGCGACAACTCCGGTTGGAGCATGGTAAAATTGCTGCCGCAAACTGGCGCGGGGCAGAGATCTTTTCTGATAGTATTGCGGAGGAACACTTCTAATGCGTGTATTCTTCAAGCTTATTAGACAAGGTGTTCGTGATATCGCCCTGCATCCTTGGGCGCAGTTAATGACGCTGCTTGCCGTTACGTTTATTACTTTTCTTGCCGGACTCATGCTGCTTGGCGTGGGTAATCTGGATAACGAGTTACGTGTGACACGTGGTGAAATTGCCTTCCAGATGTATTGGAAAGAAGGTGCTTCGCCTAAACGGGTTCAAACAGCGTGGAAATCGCTCCACAAGATGGACGGTGTGACAAAGGTTCTTACCTACACGCCGAAAGAAGCGTTGAAAGATTTAAGTTCCACGTTCCCGAAAGGAAGCGCAGGAGTGTTGCTGGCAGATAATAGTCCGTTGCCGTACACGGCAGTGATAAAGTTTGCGCATCGCTCTGGCGATTTGACCGGATGGAAAGATACAACACTAGCTGAGTTGCAGCGTCTACCGGATGTTGAAACGGTTCGTTCCAGCAGCCTGAAAGACGAGGTAAGTCGCGCATGGCAAAAGATTTCCGGCACGGTAACAGTTCCGGTGTTGGTCTTTTTAGTGCTTATTCTTTCCATAGCGGTAGGGAACACCATGAAGCTTTCGCTCATCAGTAGACAAGATGAAATTGAAATACTCAAACTGGTGGGCGCCAAAAACTGGTATATTCGTACTCCGCTGTTAGTTGGCGGCGCACTGCTTGGCAGTGTTGGCGGTATGCTTGGTATTATGGGCTTATATGCAGCATGGTGGAATTTGAAAGATACGTTTAACTTTGCGCCACTCCACTGGGAACTCCACTTCCTGCCTGTAGATCAAGCATTATTACTGGTGCTTATACCGATGTGTGTCGGTTGTATCAGTAGCTGGGTTGCTGTACGTAACTAATGCTGTGCACTGTTGCAGCAGCAAATATTTCGACTGACCAGAAACACTACAGGAAGCTTAACTATGCGTAGTAAAAAAATGACAGGTGGCCTTGAAAAAGCGCCGCATCGCTCCTTACTGTATGCTCTCGGGCTTACACGCGAAGAAATTTCCCGCCCGTTAGTGGGTGTTGTTAACGCAGCCAACGAGGTGGTTCCCGGTCATATTCATCTGGATACCATCGCAAACGCTGTAAAAGCTGGAATTCGTGCTGCTGGCGGTACTCCTATGGAGTTCCCAGCCATCGCAGTCTGTGACGGCCTGGCAATGAACCACGAAGGTATGCGCTTCTCGCTGCCAAGTCGTGAACTCATCGCTGATTCTATTGAAATCATGGCAACTGCGCACCCGTTTGATGCCCTTGTGTTTATTCCTAACTGTGACAAATCCGTTCCGGGTATGCTTATGGCAATGCTGCGTATGAACGTTCCATCCGTACTTGTTAGCGGTGGACCAATGGCAGCAGGAACAACCAAAGGCGGCGGTGGTGCTGACCTCATCAACGTATTTGAAGGCGTTGGTAAAGTTAAGCTTGGTAAGATGACAGAAGAAGAGTTGGAAGACCTTTCCGAGACAGCATGTCCGGGCTGTGGTTCCTGTGCGGGTATGTTCACCGCAAACTCCATGAACTGTCTCTCAGAAACCATCGGTCTTGCTTTGCCGGGTAACGGAACAACTCCAGCAACATCTGCTGCGCGTATCCGTCTCGCAAAAACTGCCGGTTTCAAAGTTATGGAACTGCTCGAAAAGAACATTTGTCCTCGCGATATTGTGACAGAAGCATCCGTTTCCAACGCAATCACCGCAGATATGGCACTTGGTTGTTCCACTAACACCGTGCTGCATTTGCCAGCCGTGTTCGGTGAAGCAAACCTTGATATTTCACTCGAGCTCTTCGATAAGATCAGCAAAAAAACACCGAACCTCTGCAAGCTTTCTCCAGCAGGTGATCAGTACATTCAAGATCTCCACAGAGCCGGTGGTATCCCAGCTGTTCTTGCTGAACTGCGTAAAAAAGACGCACTCAATCTCGACGTAATGACCGTCACAGGCAAAACTCTTGGTGAAAACCTTACAGAGATGAATGCTACCAACTGTGATCCAACCGTCATTCGTCCAATCGAAGATCCATATTCCCAAGAAGGCGGCATCGCAATTCTTTACGGTTCCCTCGCTCCAGAAGGTGCCGTGGTTAAGCAGTCCGCAGTAGCACCGGAGATGATGGTACGCACCGCAAACGCACGCGTATTCAACTCCGAAGAAGATGCTTTTGAAGCCATCATGGGACAGAAAATTAATAAAAATGATGCAATCATTATCCGCTACGAAGGCCCTAAAGGCGGCCCTGGTATGCGCGAAATGTTGTCACCCACAGCCGCAATCGCCGGTATCGGACTTGGTTCCGACGTTGCGCTCATCACCGACGGTCGCTTCTCTGGCGGAACACGCGGTGCCGCAATCGGGCACGTTTCCCCAGAAGCAGCAGACGGTGGTCTCATCGCATTCGTAAATGAAGGCGACAAAATCGAGATCAATATTCCAGAGCGCAAACTCAATTTGCTCGTAGACGAAGCAACAATCGAAGAGCGCAAAAAAGGCTGGAAGCCGCTGGAAAAAGAAGTAACTTCGCCGTTGCTCAAGCGCTACAGCCGCATGGTTAAAAGTGCTTCTTCCGGTGCTGTATACAAATAAAAGTTTATTGAGGTTGGTATAAGTTTTTTGTATTGCCTCCGGCGACGCTTATCAGCGTGATGCCTTTGGCTACCCTGCGGGGCGTGCCTCCGGCGGCCAGAGAACCTTTTTGAAAAAAGGCTTCTCTGGACTCTCCAAAAACTTTTATCTGCGAGGTAAGCTTATTGTTTATGTAGCCTTGCGGCTTATGCCTCACTACCTTTTGCGAAATTGAGAAGGGCTGTCCTATATATGTGGGACAGCCCTTTTTTTGTTCAAATCGGTGGGGAAAGCGCGCAAAAGTGCAACTCATAAAAGCGTTAATAATAAAATTTACGTTAAGGGGGGAGATGTTCCCCCTTAACAAGATTCATTGACTCTCCAAAAACTTTTAACTGCGAGGTAAGCTTATTGCTTATGTAGCCTCGCGGCTTATGCCTAACTACCTTTTGCGAAATTGAGAAGGGCTGTCCTGTCTATGTAGGACAGCCCTTTTTTGTTCAAATCAGTGGGGACAGCGCGGAAAAGTGCAACTCATAAAAGTTGTTAATAATAAAATTTACGTTAAGGGGGGAGATGTTCCCCCTTAACAAGATTCATTGACTCTCCAAAAACTTTTATCTGTGAGGTAAGCTTATTGCTTATGTAGTCTCGCGGCTAATGCCTCACTACCTTTTGCAAAATTGAGAAGGGCTGTCCTATATATTTAGGCAGCTTTTTTTTGTTCAAGTCAGTGGGGTGAAGCGCGCAAAAGTGCAACTCATAAAAGTGTTAATAATAAAATTTACGTTAAGGGGGGAGATGTTCCGCCTTAACAAGATTCATTGACTCTCCAAAAAATTTTATCTGCGAGGTAAGCTTATTGCTTATGTAACCTCGCGGCTAATGCCTCACTACCTTTCAAAAGAATAGAGAAGAGCTGTCCTGTGTATGTAGGACAGCTCTTTTTTGTTCAAGTCAGTTTGGTTAAGCCGCGTGAAAGTGTAACTTAAAAAAGTTGATCGCAATAAAATCGCGGTCAAGGGGGCGTCCCCCTTGCGGGTACAGGGCAGAGCCCTTGTCCCTCGGAGAGCCGTCGGAGACAAAAAGCGTCGTAGACTTGCCGAAGGCAAACTTATTTATAGATGTTCGTAAAATGTTCCTAAAAATGTGCATAACTTTTGAAAATTGTGAACAAGTTAGCAACATATTAAGAACATGCTGTTGATAACTATCGTAACTTGCTTTTATTTAAAGAATAAACTTGGAAGATAGGTTGTTAATGGAGCCCAGAAAGTAATGAGGAGAAGATCAAGGAGCAGAACAACGAGGAAAGGAACAATTGCTTTGGCGAGTGTTCCTATTCGTGTGTGTGCTATGGAGCAGGCAACGATTGTGCATACCCCGAGTGGCGGCGTGAGCATGCCGATGGCAAGGTTCACTACTACTATTGCGCCAAGCTGGACGGGGTCGATACCGAGGGTTGGAAGCATGGGTACTAGAACTGGCACAAAGAGAATGAGTGCCGCGGTTGTTTCTAAAATTGTTCCTGCTATCAGGAGCAGCAGGTTGATGAGTAGGAGGAGAATTATCCGGTTGTCTGTGAGGGACAGAATTGAAGACGCTATTGAGGCTGGGATATCTTGAATTGCCATGTACCATGAGAAGATGGATGCGGCACAGATTATGAACATCACAACGCTTGAAGTAATGCTGGCGGATATGAACAGGTTCGGAAGGTCTTTTATGCTGAGTTCTTTGTGAATGAACATGCCGACGAAGAGAGCGTAGACAACAGCCACAGCGGCGGATTCTGTTGCTGTGAATACACCACCGAGTATGCCGCCGATTATGATGAATGGTGCCCCGAGTGCCCATATTGCAGAGGTAAATGCTTTGCTTGCGAGGGCTAGGGAGAAGGCACGCTTTGCGGTGGTCTCGGTTGTTTCTGTACGTTTTGCATTCCAGACACAAACGCCGATGAGACTGAGCCCCATGAGAATGCCGGGAAGAATGCCTGCGGCAAAAAGTTTTCCGATGGATGCGCCTGTGAGTACCCCGAAAATGATCATAGGGATGGACGGTGGAATGATGACACCGATGGAACCTGCGGCTGCTTGGACTGCACCGGAGAATGCAGGCGTGTAGCCTCGTCGTACCATTGAGGGAATGAGGATTGCGCCGACAGCTGCCGTATCTGCTGCGGCAGAGCCGGAAATTCCGGCAAAGAACATGGCGGATACAACGGAAACGGCTGCAAGTCCGCCGGACAGATGCCCGACAAGTGCATCTGCAAAATTAACGATTCGTTTCGATATGCCACCTGCGCCCATGAGCTGTCCTGCGATCATAAAAAGCGGTACAGCCATAAGTGGAAAAGAATCAGCTCCGGCGTATAGCCGCTGGGTGATGAGGATCATGTTCATATTACCATCAATGACGAAGGCAATAACCGCGCTTAATCCAACAGCGACAGCAATTGGTACATTAAGGCAAAAGAGAAGTATGAGTACGGCGAAGAGGAGGAGAGTCATTTATTTATTCTCCTCTTCTGGTGAGATTGCACAGCCAGAGTGTACAGTTTGAGAGAGGCTATCTGGATCTGGCTTAAATTCTAAAATTTCAAAAAAACAGGACAGGGAATGAACAAGCATGATTGTTCCGCTGATGGGAATAGCAAGGAACGGGATCATGCGTGAGATGCCGAGTGTTGCAGTTGTTTGGAATCTGAGGAACATTGCAAACTGAAACCCGTACCACATCATAACAAAGAAAAAGATTGAGCTGAGAACTTGCACGAGCAGTGCAGCGTTTTTGCGTCCTTTTTCTGTAAGATTACGCACCATAAAATCTAACCCAATATGCGCATGTGCTTTTAGCGCAACTGCTGCACCAAAAAATGTGAGCTGAATAAGCAGCACCCGCCCTAATTCCTCTGACCAGAACAGAGAGTTGTTAAGAACATAACGGAAGAAAACTTGCGAGGCTGTGACAACAGCCATGGCAATGCCGCATGTGCATAAAAGCCAGCGACAGGCAGTATCAAGGCCGTTACTTACAGCGGTAACAACAGAGGCAATGCTGCGGAGCATAAAGGGTGTCCATTTTATAATTGTGAGTAATAGATCATTTTCTCCTTTTTTACGCGTTATGCGCAAGGGAGAATTAATGAAATAAAGGGCCGTACAAGTGCACGGCCCGAATAGATTGAGATAAATCTGCACATTGCGTCGCACATTGAGAGCACTTGTTCCCGAACGGGGCGAAAGCTCACCTTCGGTTAGAAGGCGTTGCTGTGAAAAAGCCAAGCTCTTACATACGTTGATGATGCTTCATTTAGTTTTTTTCGTGCGCCGCTACACGACCTTTATTAATAAAGATCGGTTAGTTGTTGATGGATAAAAGCTGCACCGTGCATGTTTTATTTCAAAAATTAATTCTTACTGAGTGGCGTCGAGAAGTTTATCTAACAGGGCACGTGTTTTTGACTCTTTGTACATGTCCATGTCTTTCATAGGCTTTACCATCTCGCGGAAAGATTTCATGTCAGGGCTTTCGTCGATGATCATCCCTTTTTCTTTGAGAGTGGCAAGGTATTCTGCTTCTTTTTCGCGGTTTACTTTGCGTTGGTAGATTGCGGCATCACGCATGGCAGTTTCGAACATTGTCTGTGTTTCTTTTGGCAATGCTTCGAACCACTGAAGATTGGCAATGTCGATGTGAACTGAATATACATGTCCCGTTAGGGCGAGATATTTCTGCACTTCGTACAATTTGTATTCGTCAAATACCCACAATGGATTTTCCTGACCATCAATGGTTCCCTGCTGTAATTCGGAGTAAATAGGCCAGCCCATCGGGGTCGGGTTTGCATCAAGAGTGCGCCATAATTCTTTATGGAATGTTGACTGCATTACTCGTAGCTTCAGTCCTTTCACATCTTTCGCTGAATGAATTGCGCCGCGGTTATTGGAAAGATTACGAAAGCCATTTTCGGAGAACTGTAATCCTTTAAAACCGGCTTGCGCCAATGAATCGAGTGCTTCTTTGCCGACGGGACCGTCAAGAACACGGTCTGCTGTTTCGGAATCTTTAAACAGAAACGGGAATGCTATCGCTTTGATTTCGGGAACAAAGGTATCGAAAGGTCCAAGGGTGACGATTGCCATTTGAATTGCACCAAGCTGAACCTGCTGCAAAATTTCTGTTTCTTTTCCTAGAGAACCGGAGTGGTACAACTTAACGGTGTACTCACCGCTTGAACGCTTTTTGATCAGCTCTGCAAATTTTTCAGCCGCTACGTACTGTGCTGAACCGGGCTTCGTAACAACCGCAAGCTGTACTTGTGTTGCAGCTATTGCAGGAACTGCAAAACAGATTGCCGTGAGAACGAAAACAAAAAATTTTGTGAATTTCATGAGGTCTCCCAGTAACTTTTTGATATATAGAACAGCGTGCGTTGCCTGTTCGAAATTGTACCATATTGTACGTACTGAAACCAATACGGAACCGTTTTTGAGTAGACAGACGTTGTTATTTTGCAAAGAAAATGACAAAAAGCTGCGTAACGGTAGCTCGTTATTTATTGTAACAGAGGGGAATGTCAACAGCCCTTTTTTTTATGTGTAATTTTACGATAATGAATGCACGAAGTTACAGTAAACACTGTGTTCTCTAGATGTGTAGTGCGCAATATCTGTGCTGTTCGCTACCATGTAGACAAGGTCGCTACACGTTGAGTAAAGAATAGCTCCTGTTGTAGGTGGGGTGTTGCACTCTTTTTGTAAATAATTTATCGATTAGAGTACCGTTATACTACTGAAGTTGCGAGGAAAACATGAGCCAGATGCCTTTGACTCACAAGAGAATTGCCCGAATTTTGGGCGTCTCAGAGACAACTGTAAAAAGTTACAGACGTAAGTTTCCAGATTGCATTCCTGTGGCGAGCAAGGGAAAGCCGATTCAATTCACAGATGAGGCTCTTGAGGTGTGTCGCGCAATACGCGATTTGTTCAGCGCTGGACTTTCAATCGAAGAAACGCATCAGCGCCTTGCTGAGCTTTTTGACTTTATTGCTCCGCCGGTTTTTGAAGAGCCGGAAGAAGACAATGAAGTTGTAGAAGTCGTTTTGCCTGACGATTACAAGCAGGCAATGAGCAGTCTTGCGACAAGCATGGTGAATCTTTCCTTGAAACAGGAACAGATGCTTAAAAAAATGAGCTCCATAGAATCTCGTTTGCAGCAGCTTGGGCTTGCAGATGTGCGTACATCCGGCACAACATCATCTGATCCAGTACTTGCAGAACTTCGTGTATTAACGGAACGCACAGAAGCCTTATGGGATGCTATTTCCTGTACCGTTTCTGCTGACCCTACTATTCATTCAGATTGTACAGAACCTACCCCAAAGCTTGAGAGTCAGGTTCAGAAAGCAAAAGTGCACAGACTTGTTCCACTGCGCGAAGCTATTTCTCATGATCCGCCGCGTAAGATTCTTGCAATGCCGCTTCTTATTCAGGAACGGGAAGGCGAGTATACTCCACTACACGGGCGCGGTAACAGCCGAATTACTCTTAATGATTTGCGTGCTTCTTTGATGACGCATTTTGTTGAGGATGACTGCTACACAATTCATTGGTCTGAAAATAATTCCGGTTGGCAACTCGATTTGTTGCAGGAACGGGCGCATGTGCCGCATAATATTTGTCTAACCATGGCGCAAACATCCACACTGCGTGGTTCTGTTATGGTCATTAAAGATATGACCACGAACGGGCATGAAATTACCCCTGGCGCGTTGCAAGATTTTATTTCGGATGTCTATTCTCGCTAGAAAACTGCTCTGAATAAAAAATACTGATTTTATGTGAAGGCTAACTTGTTTTGCAAGTTGGCCTTTTTTGTTTCTCAAAGCTCATCTCGATTTTTTTAGAAAAAAATACTCAATAAATTAATGTAGCTACAGTTTGTTGTGCAAAGATGTACTCTAGAATTGAATGATGGTAGTACAGTGATAGCTTAGCGTATTCTAGTTATAACGTGCGGTATGCATTATTCCATTCTGATTAAGAATAACGGGGTATTGAGATGGGACAAGTTTTAGCTATTTGTGTGAGTAAGAAAAAAGGCGAGCAAAAGAAGCCTGTAGATTCTGCTGTGCTCATTGAAGAGCATGGCATTGAAGGCGATGCGCATGCAGGAAGTGGCAGGCAAGTTAGTTTGCTTGCTGTCGAGAGCGTGGACAAGATGCGCCATAAGCTTCCGACGCTGAAGGCTGGCGATTTTGCAGAAAATCTACTTGTGAGCGGATTTCCGATTACTTTTTTACGTGTCGGGTTGCAGTTTACAATCGGCTCTACATTGCTAGAACTGACCCAGATCGGAAAGAAGTGTCATTCTAAATGTGAAATTCATAAAGCTGTCGGTTTCTGTGTAATGCCGACCGAGGGGATTTTTGCACGAGTCCTTAAGGGCGGCGAGATTAAAACAGGCGATGAAATAACTCTTCTACCGTAACAAACTTTTTGTGACCCATAAGCTATTGCAAGGCTGTTCTTTTTTCAAGGAACAGCCTTTTTTATTATGCAAAAGGTAGTGGAGCATAAGCCGCGAGGCAGCATAACCAATAGGGCGATCTCGCAGGTAAAAGTCTTTGGAGATTCCTAAGAACCGTTCTACTGAGAAAGGTTCTTAGGCCGCCGGAGGCAAAGGAGTTCCAAGGTGGTTGCAGAAACAAACCTTGTAAAACTTCATAAGCCGAGTTTTGGACAAAAAAAAGCCGCAGTAACTGCGGCTTTTTTAATTCTATGTTCAGTACCGACTTAGTAGCGGTAGTGATCTGCTTTGAAAGGACCGTTCTGGTCGATGCCGAGGTATTCAGCCTGAGCTTCAGTAAGCTTGGTGAGTTTAGCATCAAGACGATCAAGGTGGAGGCGTGCAACTTCTTCATCGAGGTGTTTAGGAAGAGTGTAAACTTTGTTCTCGAGGGAGTCGTTAGCAGCAAGCTCGAGCTGAGCAAGAGCCTGGTTGGTGAAGGAGTTGGACATAACGAAAGAAGGGTGACCTGTTGCGCAACCGAGGTTAACGAGGCGACCTTCTGCGAGTACGATGATGGTACGACCGGACTGGAGAGTCCATTTGTCTACCTGAGGCTTGATGTTAAGAACGGTACAACCGTTGTCGCCTTCGAGGTATGCCATTTCGATTTCGTTATCGAAGTGACCGATGTTACAAACGATTGCTTCATCTTTCATCATTTCCATGTGAGCGCCGGTGATAACGTTGAAGTTACCGGTAGTGGTCACAAAGATGTCTGCTGTGCCAACCATGTCTTCGAGTGTGACTACGTCGTAGCCTTCCATTGCAGCCTGAAGCGCACAAATTGGATCAATTTCAGTAATAGCAACGCGAGCACCAAAGCCGCGCATGGACTGAGCACAACCTTTACCAACGTCGCCGTAACCGAGAACAACTACGGATTTACCAGCGATCATTACGTCAGTAGCACGTTTGATACCGTCTGCAAGAGATTCGCGGCAGCCGTAGAGGTTGTCAAATTTGGACTTGGTAACAGAGTCGTTAACGTTGATAGCAGGGAAGAGAAGAGCGTTTTCTTTTTCCATCTGGTAAAGACGGTGAACGCCAGTGGTGGTTTCTTCAGAAACACCTTTGATTTTTTTAGCGATACGTGTCCACTTGCCAGGATTTTCCTGAAGGGACAGAGCAATGCGATCCATTACAATCTGGAACTCTTTGTTGTCGTATGCTTTTTTAACGATGGAATCGTCTTTTTCTGCTTCTACGCCTTTGTGGATGAGCATAGTTGCGTCGCCACCGTCATCAACGATGAGGTCAGGACCGGAACCGTCAGGCCATGTAAGTGCCTGCTCGGTGCACCACCAGTATTCTTCAAGAGATTCGCCTTTCCATGCGAAAACTTTTGCCATACCGGAATCAACGATTGCTGCTGCTGCGTGATCCTGAGTGGAGAAAATGTTGCAGGAAGCCCAACGGATGTCTGCGCCAAGAGCGTGCAGAGTTTTGATAAGCATAGCGGTCTGGATGGTCATGTGCAGGGAGCCCATAACTTTGAGACCTGTAAGAGGCTTCTCGGTGCCGTATTTTTTGATGGTCTCCATGAGGCCCGGCATTTCACGTTCGGAAATCTGCATTTCTTTGTGACCGAAGTCAGCAAGAGACATGTCAGCAACTTTATTTTCGAGGCTCAGATCAAGCTTGATAGCGCGGCTTGCGTCAGTCATTTCTCAATTTCTCCTAAGAAATTTATTGTGTATTTTCAGCTACAATAAGATGAATTGTCAGTCCGTTGCGTACAGGGTGTAGCGTGCTTTGACGTAATGCAAAGCCTGCCTCTGTGAGCTTCAGCGCCAAATTTGTCATATCAAAACCCAGCCAGCGGTCACCGTAGTCTGCACGCATTTTTTCGTTGTCATGCTTATCAAAGTCGGCAAGCACAAGCAGGCCGCCTTTGCGGAGAACGCGTCGGATTTCTTTCAGGGATTTTCCTGGATGGGAAAGGTGATGCAATACCATGTTGATGGTGGCGAAATCTGCTTCGCCATCACGTAATGGAAGATGTTCAAGATCGCCGATCCGTAATGAAATACGGTCTTCGTCTTCTACCAATCTGCGCTTTGCAAGCTCCAGCATACGTGGGGAACCGTCTACGCCAATAATGTTCAGCGAACGCTCAAGCATACGCTCAAGCAAGGTTCCTGTTCCGCAGCCTAAGTCCACAGCAACTTTGCAGCGTGGCATACGTTCGAGAATAGCACCCGGCAGGTCGAAATCACCGATAACTTCGCGGTTGAGCTGATCCCAGTCTTCGGCGATGGCATTAAAGAACTGCTTCGTTTTACGAACACGTTCTTCAATAATGGTCGCAGCCATTTCCATGTCGGAATCAAGAGTCTCATCTTCGTCAATAAACGCTGCAACAGCGTCAATAAACTCTCTTCCTTCGCCTTCTGGTGGCGCACTGTAAAAAACCCACAATCCATCGCGGCGAGAGGTCAAAAGGCCTGCGCCAGTGAGGATTTTAAGATGGCGTGATACGCGGGACTGCCCCATTTCCAGAATGGTAACAAGCTCGTTTACGCTAAGCTCGTACCTGTTGAGAACGTGCAGTAATCTCAGGCGGGTTTCATCTGCCAGCGCCTTGAATACAGGAAGGATGGTCGACATATTATATTCCTATGCTATTTTCGGCTGTCTTGATTGAGTTGCATCAAGAAAACTTGATACAGCTTTATCTAAGGTTTGAGATACAGTCAAGTAAATCAACCGTGAATAACAATTAGTGTAATTCTCGCAAAAGCATTGGGGGAAAACAGTTTCCGACTTTCATAATTGCGCTACTCATGGATACTTCGCACTATGAAAAGAGTAGTTTCATGATCGAGTGGTTATAAATAAGATATACTGAATTTTAGAGATTGGCGCACAAAGTTATAAGGCGTAACTGTTGATGTGTAGAGACTTATATTGAATACGGTGTTCTTATTTTATTGATAATTCAGATTTTTATGGAACTTGTTTAGGACAAAATTCTTGCATGTGTTCTCTGCTTGCTATACTGCTTGCCCGAAGTACACAGGCATAAAAAATATTACGGATAACTTAGCTTGCAGATAGATTTTGCTGCGAGAAATCCGCACAGACTGCCTGCTCAACAGGAGCGTTTTCAATGCTGTTTCCAGGTTCGCGCCAGCGAACAGAATTTATCAAGTATGGTGTAAAAACCGCACTTGCTGCACTTCTTTCTTATGTTCTAGCATCACTTACTGACCCGGACTTGGGTTTCTGGGCTGTTATTAGCGCTGTTATTGTTATGCAGCGTAACGTTGCCGCGTCTATGCAGATGTGCGGGTACCGTCTTGTGGGTACTGCCATCGGTGCGACTATGGGCATGACAGCTCTATATCTTGTTCCGCCTACAGACCATGGTCGCCTCGCAGGGTTCCTCGTAACCGTTGGGCTTTGCGCATATCTTAAGCGTTATACAAACCGCTTTTCCATGGCTGCTATCACCGTCACCATTGTTATGCTCGCTCCGCAAGCCTCCGGTGACTACATCCAGTATGCCCTTTTCCGCGTAGCAGAGATTAGTATCGGTGTATGTTCAACATTCATCGTTGCGCTTCTTATCTGGCCGCACCATGCAAGCGAAGAACTTAAAGAACGCTTGCAGGAACAGTTTACGCGCTGTGCAGACAAATTCGAACTCATCATAGACTCATTCATGGCTCTCAAGTGTGATACCTGCAAAGGTATGCTTATCGATCTTGAAGACGAGATTCACTACAATAGAGAATTGTTCCGTGGCTACCTGCGTCATGAGCGGTTATTTGTTGATGACGATTCAGCCATGCTCGATATTAAAATTGAGACGCTCGTTCAAAGTGTAGAACACTTGCGTGCCATGCTGCACGTTGTGCACGAGCTGCGAGACAGTGATTACTGCATCATTATGGAAGCTGAAATTCGTAAAGTGGTCAAAGAATCGCAGGATGTAATGCGTGCGATCGGGCGAAATGTTATTCCTGACAACCGCAAGCTGGAGCAAGCTTTGTTTAGTGCTGATAAGCGGCTGGAACATCTACGTGAAGATGGTATGATTCAGCGTATTACTATGCGTGACATGATGCAGATTGTAAGCTTCTATCACAGTGCCCAACAGCTTGGTGAAGATTTACTTCTCTCAATTAAAAAGCAGAACAAGTACAAACGCGTTTAGTTTTTAGCTTTTTCTAGACAGATGCCTCCGGCGGGCAAGGCTCTGCCCTGCACCCGCAAGGGGGAGGCCCCCTTGACCGCCATTATGGGGGAGTCTTTTTTGTTTGTTCTTTAGTATGATAATACATGGTTACGAACAAATTTAGGTAAAGAAATCAGGTGTACTAGCTTTATTGAGAAGCGAGAGTATACTGATAGCCGTGATTTTAGCTTGGAACTGTTGACCATTGTTTACGGTCAACAACTCACCTGTACGTCAACGCAGTCGAGAGGGCGTCCCTCTCGCGGGGATGCAAGGGGCTGGCCCCTTTGCCCGTCGGAGACAAAAGAATTCAAGCACCGCAGGTCTGCCGGAGGCATTAGCCTTACACAAGTTGAGAGGAATTATGGAACATAGCGCAAGCAAAATGCTTAAGAAGCTTCTGTATGAGAAGGGCGGAGACCGCAACATGCCACTTGTGCCATTATGGCAGAATTGGGACATGGTTATGGGCGAGGAGCTGGCAGAGCTCGGTCGTCCTTTGGGTCATAAAAACCGTACGATTATTATTGGTGCTGAAGATAACATGGCTCAGTACGAACTTTCTGCGCAGACATATGATGTTCTTGAGCGGGTGAATGCATTTCTTGGAAAAGATATGTTTGATACTGTTCAGGTCGAGTTGATGCGGGGACGAGAGGCTCTTGATGACATTACTATGCCGACGTTTGAAAAAGCACTGGTGAAAATTCCACCGCGGCCTGACGATCTTGGGGATCTAGAACATATTCTTGATCCTGAATCACCTGTGACTAGGTGCTACAAAAAATATGTTGAGATGTATGACGGGAAAAAGAAAGATTAATTATCCCTCTTGCTACGTTATTTAATTTCATATTAAAAAGGTAGCTTGTTCGCGGCTTCCAACGGCATAACAGACTTTCTGATTTCGCGAATAAATAGGGGTCAAGGGGCGAGCCCCTTGCGGGTGCAGGGCAGAGCCCTTGCCCGTCGGAGACAAAAGAATTCAAGCATCGCAGATACGCCGGAGGCATTTAGCGCTGCTACATGTTTATCCCGTTCTTATTTAGCAGCAGTAACAGTCTTGCCAGAATTGAATTCTCGAGCTGCTCGAACAAAGTTTACTGCCCAGTGCGGTTCGCCTAGTGCAAACAGGTGGGTGTAGGATGCAAAAACATTCTTGTAGATAAGCCCGTCTAAGCGCTCACCCATTCCGAAGCCTTTCGACATACGGAAGCCGAATGTTGGCTGTCCATTTTCCACAATACATTTTGAATAATGGAATTCGTGCCCGCGGACTACAGAGCCCAGTGGATGATACGGGTTTGGTTCAATAACTTCTGCATCAATATAGCCGAGTCCCTGAGGACGTTTGCACAGCTGAGTTTGAACAGGAAGCACATTTGCCATGGGCGATGTTGTTGAATCCTGAACAAGGGCTTTGCATAGATACATGAATCCGCCGCATTCGGCGTAGATTGGCATTTCTTTTTCTGCGAGCGCACGTACGTGTTCGCAGATTTTTTTATTGGCAGTGATGGACTCGTGCATGGTTTCGGGGAAACCGCCGCCTAAATAGAGTGCATCAATTTCCGGCCAGTCTTTATCGGATGTAATGGAAAGACGGATGAGTTGTGCGCCTGCGTGCTGCAGGGCTTGCAGGTTTTCATCGTAATAGAACCACAGGGCGTCGTCATGCACGTAACCGATGCGAGGCGTAATGGTTGGATCAACTTCCGGGCAGTTTGGCATTGTGGTTGCGCATGGACTATCTATTTTTGAGGTCGCATTTGCACCTGTAGAGACCTTTTCTATTACGTCCCACACATTAGGCTGCTCAGAAAGTTTTGGGGCGCTAGAAGCTATCTCCCACATCTTTTCTACATCAAGATGCTCTTCGATAATATCCGCAACTTGCTCCAGTGCGGAGTTTGTTCCTTCGTACTCTGCGTTTGAAATAAGTCCCATGTGCCGTTCTGGAATAGGATTGTTCTTAATCTTTGGTAAGCAACCGAGCACAGGAACATCTGTGTAGTGCTCAATTGTCTGGCGCAGGATGGAACGATGGCGGTCGGTTGCCGTGCGGTTGAGAACTACACCTGCAATGTGAACGCCTTCTTCAAAGTTGAGCATGCCGGTGAGGATTGCAGCAGCTGTACGGGTCATTTTGGTACAGTCCATTGCAAGGATGACGGGGGTGTTGATTATGCGGGCAAGTTCTGCCGTGGAGCAGGTTCCCGTTACATCTTTACCATCAAACAAACCACGGTTTCCTTCGATAAGCGCACCGTCGTATCCTGTTGCTGTAGTTGCAAACAGGGAGTTGAGAGTCGCATTGTCCAGAAGATATGGGTCGAGATTGGTACAAGGATTTTGTGCAGCAAGCGCCAGCCATTTGGCATCAATGTAATCGGGCCCTTTTTTGAAAGGCTTGATACATAGTCCTTTACGGCTCCACGCTCTGGTAGTGCCAAGACTGGTGATGGTTTTACCTGTGCCGCCGCTGAGTCCGGCAATAATGAGTCGAGGTATTGTCATATAATGCCTTGCTACACAAGTTTTACGAGTTATGGAGTGGGGCTACCAAATAGAAAGAGCGTATGGACAAAAGCCCATACGCCTTACGCTCTGTAGAACAAAGAAATTAATCTTCGTGCTCAGCACTAGCCTGTTTGCCAGCACCTTTGAGACCGTACATGGTAGTGGAACCTGAGGACCAGTATTCCATTACTTCAGTTTTAACGAGCTCAGAGAGGATCTTTTTCACAGCACGAGGTTTCATATCCGGAAAGAGCGGAAGGAAATCGTTGAAGTAAAATTTAGATTTGTTCTTAGATTTGGACTCAATGAAGTCAACAATAATTTTAGTTGATTCTTCCATGGGAAGCCCCTTTAGCGTTTAAGCGTTAAACCGGACGAGGGAAACCCTCGTCCGGCGTAATTTCGAAGTAACTTTGCTTAGAACTTGAACTGGGTAGTCTGACGCCAGGTGTAGTAAGCGTGGTCACGGAAGTCATCAATGAGATGCTCGGTGAACTCGAAGCCGGTAAGTTCGAAGAACTTTTCCCAACCAATGCGTTCAATCCAATCGCCAAGACGCTCATATTTCATAGCGTTGTCAGCGTAGATATCGATGATGAGTTTGATTTTCTCAGTAAGTGTAGGCCAGCGAGGCATTTCGTTAGGAATGTACGCTACAACAACTTTAGAGAATTTAGGCTGGGAGATACGGTTAGAAACCTTACCACCAACCATGATTACAACGCCGTCACCTTCGCCATCGGAGATAGGAAGAGCAGGACACATAGTGTAGCAGTTACCACAGTACATGCAACGCTCATTCTTAATAGCGATGGTGTTAACTTTCTTACCGTCGAGTTCGATCTTAGTAGGACGAACAGCAGCGGTAGGACAAGAAGCAACTGCGAGAGGAATCTCACAAAGCTGATCAGTCCACTCGTGGTCGATCATTGGTGGCTTACGGTGAATACCAACAAGGCCAATGTCGGAGCAGTGTACCGCACCACACATGTTGATACAACATGCGAGAGAGATACGAACTGGTGCAGGCAGACGGTGATCCTGGAAGTCAGAGAAAACTGTATCCATAACAGCTTTAACTGGGCCAGAAGCGTCAGTTGCAGGAGTGTGGCAGTGAACCCAACCCTGAGTGTGAACGATGTTGGTAATACCAGCACCGGTGCCACCGATAGGGAATTTGTGGGAACCACCGTCGAATTTACGGGAAGAAAGATCTTCTTTAAGAGCAGCGAGTTTGTCTTCGCTGTCAGTCATAAATTCAACGTTGTTACGAGTAGTAAAGCGGAGGTGGCCGTCACAATGTTTGTCAGCAATTTCGCAAATTTCGCGAATATGAGTAACAGACATAAGACGAGCAGCACCTACACGAACGGTAAATACTTTATCGCCGGATTCGCCAACGTGAACCAATACACCAGGCTCGAGGATTTCGTGGTAAGCCCACTTGCCCTTGTTTGCCTTGATTACTGGAGGAAGGAATTCTGTGAATTCGCGTGGGCCAATATCGGTGATACGGCCTTCCATTGGTTTCGCTGGATTGTAACCGGAAGAGATGAATGCCATGTTATTGTGCTCCTCTTCTTAGCGCTGGTGGCGCTTGCGGTATGCGTTGATGTCACGGTCCCAACCACCAGGTACGTCTTCTTCTTTGAAGAAGATGTATGGGTTGTGACGAGGCTCCTGAACGTTGTGAGCAGTCGGGGTCTGACCAGTAACTTCGAGAAGTTTCTGGAGAGAGAGACGACGCATGGTTTCACCAAGGCGCTCACGGTTCTTACCTTCTTCCATCCACCAGTCCCAAATGTTTTCAACAACTTCTTTGATTTCTTCGAAATCGCCGGAAGCTTCAATGAAAGGAACTACGAGGGAGGACATCTGTGCACCGTCGAGAATAGGAGCTTTCGCACCACAAAGGATGGAAGCGCCACGTTCGTCACCGATACGCAGAGCACGAGGCATGGTGTTGATGCAATGCATACAACGAACACATTCGGAACGATCGATAGCGAGTTTGCCGCCTTCCCACTTCATTGCTGCAGAAGGACAACGGTTGATAACTTCAGCTTCGATGTCGAATGCGCCCCAATCTTTACCGGAGTGTGCGCCTGCGTTTGGCTTGAATTCGCCAGCAACGTAAGCAGCAACAGCTTCCTGATCGATTTTGATGCTATCTTTCCAAGTACCAACAACTGAGAAGTCGGAGCGAGCCATAGCAGCTACACAACCGTTAGGACAGCCGTCAAACTTGAATTTAAACTTGTATGGGAATGCTGGACGGTGAAGTTCGTCCTGGTATTCCATGGTCAAGTTGTAAGAAGCAGCCTGGGTATCGTAACATGCGTATTCACAACGGGACTCGCCGAGGCAAGCTGCTGGGGTACGCAGGTTAGAACCGGAACCACCAAGGTCGTTATTCAGATTGTGAGTAACGTCCCAGAAGATTTCTTCAAGCTGTGGTGTTGTTGTACCGAGAAGTACGATGTCACCAGTTGCACCGTGCATGTTGGTAAGACCAGAGCCACGGAGGTCCCAGATGTCACAGAGCTGACGAAGGAAATCAGTGGTGTAGTATTTACCAGCAGGCTGGTTCAAACGTACGGTATGGAAGTGAGCAACGCCAGGGAACTGCTCAGGCTGGTCACAGTAACGACCGATAACGCCGCCGCCGTAACCGAATACGCCTACGATGCCGCCGTGTTTCCAGTGAGTTTCACCGTCGTTGTAGGAAAGTTCCAGAACGCCGAGGAGATCGTCAGGACAATCTACAGGGATCTGGTAATCAAGGCCTTTAGGGTTAGCAGCACGCGTTGCTGCTTCCTGCTTAATGTCGGAGACAAAACTTGGCCAAGGGCCAGTTTCGAGCTGATCCAACATCGGAGTTGCGTGTTTCGCCATTACCTTACCTCCACAAAAAAAGTTGGTATGTGTTTTTACACCAGACACTTCCATCCCACCGCAGGCGATCTGATAGCGGTCAAGATGGACGCACCTTATAGGAGTAAATCTGGTCTAAGATTTCGTTCCTGAAAAAGGGCGTGATTTTTTGGACAAAGTTATCTCTTGCTAGAAAGAACGCCTCGGTTTGTCAAGTGTATTTGATAAGTTTGTGTATAGCATTTTCTATTTGTAAGTTGCAGAAAAACAACGCAAACCCTGCGTCATAGGCTGACAATTTAAGTTTGCAGGCAGGTGGTAACATAACGAACTTTCATAAAAAGAAAGTGGATATTTCTACAAGTGCTTTTTTTCACAATTCAGGTCTTTTGAAAAATGTCTGCAAGATTAAGATGTAATAAGATGTAAAAACCTTTTCCCGGAAAAAATTGGATGCAAACTTGGAAAAAAACGCAGCCCCGCAGACTTGACCTCGCTGCATAAATGAGGTCAAAGCCACACAAGAACTATGTGAGGTTTGTTATGAAAGATCAGCTCGGACATTACTACTATCCGGCACCGAATGATAAGAAAACTCGTGTATATGTACGTCGTAATGCAGATGATATTGAATTCCGCATTTGGCGTGCAGATAATGAGCAGGTATGGGATCAGCACGGTTGGGTGCCATATGAAGCCATCAAACAGGCTGCAGAAATGTATAAAGGAATGGGACGCGATGCCGACCCGATGCTTTTTTATGATGTTTCTGTAGCGAAAGTTTTACTCAGCGAAAACTAGTAGCCATTTCTTGGCTGTGCGAAAGATATTGTATTTTTTGCACAACTAGCGGCAGCCCTGAATATTCAGGAGCTGCCGTTATTTTTTTGCCCAAAAAACGTCAGTATAAAATGTTCATATATAATGTTACTAACGTAACCAGGGGAGTGTTTTTTACGCTCCGTCTTGTTCAGAAAAGATGGTGGAGTAACTGGCCCAGCAAAAAAAAAGTTGCGAAGAATTCGTATCAGTTGAATAATCAACGAGTTCTGATAGTTGGTTCAGTTGTCCTCCTTGCTTTGCGCAATGGGGACTTTGTTTAGTGCCGGTTTTGCCTTTTTTGTAAAATCGTGTACTGTGACCGATGCAACCCGAGATGAGGTGATCATGTCCCGCCGATGGATAGAAGCCAATAGAGAAGAGTTTGCACGCGATATCATGCGTGATTTTTGTATGGTATCGAGCATTCTGGAAGAACAGTTTGCACGTTTTTCAGACTCCGGTGCGGTTTCGTTTACACAAGTGCGTGATCTGCTGGGCAGTACCATGAACAAGGGACTGCTTTGGCGCTTAAAAGACACCGCTCATCATTTGCTTAGAACAGACGTACAGGCTCCTGTAGTAGCCAAAGCTCTGGACTGGGCTATCAGTTATGTGTTTCACGAATGTATCAAGTTAAAAGAAGATGCCTACCAGCAACAGCACTATGCTCCTATGTTTAAAGCATTGGAGAAGCCTGCTGCGGAAAATGGCATTCAGGATATTGTGGAACCTTTTTCACAGCTCCTCGGGGAAACCCGCGAGAGTATGTCTCGCGAAATTGCCCGTATTTCTTTTCTGCTTTCACGCTGCAAAACACTCTTTTGCATCTACTGCGCTCACAACAAGCAAAACCTGTTGCTTTCCAGATTGTTATATTCACGTAACGAGCTGGTCAGGGGCGTATTCGGCAACGACTATGACACTTTAATCTCTTCTATTTATGGAACGGTGCCAGAAGAAATGTATATTCTGGCAGCAGAAGGGCTTTTGGAAGGAGGACGCCTTGATGAGGCGTTAGAGGCAGCAATAGAAGCAGCGCAGATAAATCCTGCGTGTACCAAAGCTGCTACAGTGCGCCAAAATATTGAAGAATTGTTAAATGACTCGTCTCCAAGGAGGGTAAAGAACAGTGACCTTGTTTCATCTAAACCGCGCGACATCGAAGCTTAAACTCGAGAACCTTGAACAAGGTGAGTATTTCCGTGATCTGTATCCTTACAAGCAGATTAGCCGTATCGCGTTTGATGATGTTTTTGTGGCACCGCGTCCTGCGGAACCAATGTTCATCACCGATACCACTTTTCGGGATGGTCAACAGGCAAGACCTCCGTACACGGTAAAGCAAATTGAAACTATTTTTGACATGCTGCATAGACTTGGTGGTAGAAGCGGATTAATCCGTGCCTCCGAGTTCTTCATGTATTCAGACAAAGACAAACGTGCCATCGATGCCTGCCGATCAAGGGGCTACAAATATCCGGAAATTACCGGATGGATTCGTGCCCATAAAAACGACTTGAAAATAGCTAAGAGTATGGAATTTAGAGAAGTGGGTATGCTTACCTCCGTCTCTGATTACCATATTTACTTAAAGCTAGGACTTGATCGTGAACAGGCAATGCGCAACTACCTTGATGTAGTGGAACAGGCTCTTGCCTGGGGTATTTCTCCTCGCTGTCATTTTGAGGACATTACCCGCGCAGATATTTATGGCTTCTGTCTGCCATTTGCAGAAAAACTGATGGATCTTTCCCGTCAGAGCGGCCTGCCGGTTAAAATTCGTATGTGCGACACCATGGGCTACGGTGTTCCGTATACGGGAGCAACTCTCCCGCGTTCGGTTCCTCGTATTGTCCGCGCTTTTACGGATGAAGTCGGCGTGCCAAGTGAATGGTTGGAATGGCACGGACATAACGATTTTCATAAAACATTGGTTAACGCTGTAACAGCATGGCTGCATGGCTGTGGTGGCGCTAACGGAACCTTACTCGGATTTGGTGAACGTACCGGTAACTCGCCTATTGAGGCGCTTATTATTGAATACATCTCCCTTACCGGTCACGACGAAGCTGCTGATACCCGAGTAATCAGTGAAATTAGTGAATACTTCGAAAGCGAGCTTGAGTACAAAGTGGCGGATAACTATCCGTTTGTTGGACGTGACTTCAACGCCACAAGTGCAGGTATCCATGTGGACGGGCTTGCTAAAAACGAAGAGATTTACAACGTATTCGACACTACTCGTCTTCTTAACCGCCCTGTGCCGATTATCATTACAGATAAATCCGGTAGAGCCGGTGTTGCGTACTGGATTAACCAGACACTTAAACTTTCAGGCGATAGTGAAGTTTCAAAACGTCACCCTGCTGTTGGTAAAGTGTACAGCCGCATTATGGAAGCGTATGAAAAAGGTCGCTCCACTTCTGTTTCTAACAAAGAAATGGAACGCCTTGTGCGTCGATACATGCCGGAAATGTTCCGTACTGATTTTGATAACTTGAAAGAAGTTGCACATAATCTCGCGGCTAAGCTTATTTCCAAGCTTTCCGAAGATTGCCGGGTTATTCTCACAAAAGAGAACTACGGCTGCCTTACAGATTTTGTGCACGACTATCCTTTCATTCAGTATCTCTATCTTACTGACAAAGAAGGTGGCCTGATCGCATCAGAAATTACTGATCTGCGATTTAAGGAACAGTACGAAGTTCTTGAAATCGGTTACGATTTCTCATCCAGAGAGTGGTTCAAACAGCCGGTTCAAACTGGTAAGCTGCATATTACTAACCTGTACACATCTCATTTTACAGGACAGCTTATATTAACGGTGTCCGCTCCTGTAACAGACAGTGATGATAATATTACTGGTGTTATCGGTGCAGATATTATGCTCGAGCAGCTCTTACAGCGTGAATGCGAATTGGAAGAGGATAAGAAGCCCGAAGAATTTTGTTAGATAACGTAAAGACGATAGAAGAACGCATGTTGCCTCTTGCGGCATGCGTTCTTTTAATATTATAGCCAGTGAATATTCTATTTTAGTTGTATTATATTTTAGGAGTATTCATTGCGGATTTTTGTTTTATCACTCTGTATTGCATGTATTATTTCGCTTGTCGGGTGTGGAAAGACACACATTTCTTCACCCAAGAAATATTCAGCCCCTACCAAAGTAAAAGCGAAGCATAAGACTTCCGGTTCCTATACTGTATGGGGTAAGCGCTACACAAAATTGGCATCATCCAAGGGCTTTATTGAGTACGGAAAAGCCTCTTGGTACGGTAAAAAATTCCACGGTAGAAAAACTGCAAACGGTGAACGGTACGATATGTACGGTATGACAGCTGCGCATAAGAACTTACCGTTTGGAACCATTCTACGCGTAACAAACATGAAGAATAAGCGATCTGTTGTTGTACGAGTTAACGACAGGGGCCCTTTTGTTGAAGGCCGCGTTGTTGATTTGACCCATTCAGCAGCAAAGAAACTTGGTATGCTTGGACCCGGTGTAGTTTCAGTAAAGATTGAAGCCATTGGTGGCCCAGAGCATAAAAAGTATGCATCCACATCGAAAAAGAATAGTGGATCGTTTTATATTCAGGTTGGTTCCTTCGGGGATAAGTTCAACGCCCAGACACTTCGGCAGAAGATTGTCCGTAATGGGCGTTCCTGCCGATTGTTTCAGGATGTAAGTTCCAGTATCTGGAAAGTGCATGTCGGTCCCTACTTTACTTATACGGCTGCGGAGCGGGCCAAAAAAACGCTCACGAATGAATTTTCTGGCGCCTTTATTTTTGCAGGAAAATAGGCACAAAAAAACCCGCTTTACGCGGGTTTTTTTGTAAGATGTACAGGCACACAGTGCAGGTGCAGGGTGTGCCTGACTAACCGTGTCGAGAACTAACCGTTTAGTTCAGCACGGAATTTGCGGGACAGACGGAATACTACAACTTTGCGCGGTGGCAGAGTGATAGTCTCGTCGGTCTGCGGGTTGCGGCCTTTACGAGCTTTTTTGTCGTAAGCTTCAAGTTTTCCGAATCCGCTGATGAGAAGTGCGTGATCTTTTTTGATCGCGCTCTTCATGATATCTAACAGGGATTCTACGAGGTTTTTAACTTCTGCGCGGTTCCTGTCAGTTTTTTCGTAGATAGAATCTACTATGTCAGCTTTTGTAAGGGTTTTCCCTTCCATGTTATCCTCCCATTTTCGTGGGGTAACGGCTCTTATATGTGCTGCCGAATGCTGGTGGCTAAATGCTGTGCCTCTTTAATAGAGTCGTATGCTACCTGTGGCCAATGCTTCAGGCCATCATCACTGAAGCGGGGTATCAGGTGCCAGTGAGCGTGAAAAACAAGCTGACCGGCATCTGGATGGTTGTTCATGAATATATTCAACCCTGTTGCCCCCGTAGTGGCAAGTATAGCTTTGCCAACAACCTGTTGTGCTTTGATGATGGCAGGGGCAAGTTCAGCTGGAATATCAAAGATATTCGCATAATGCTGCTTAGGGATAATAAGCGTGTGGCCTTTGCTTACCGGACCAATGTCTAGAAAAGCCAATACGTTGTCATCTGAGTAAAGTTCCGCGCAGGGAATCTCACCGTTGATGATCTTGCAAAAAATACAATCTTGAGTACTCATAGTGCTGTAATGATTTTTTGTTACATTGTTCAGGTAATCGGCTGGATGATTTTATCTTTTCCAGTCATGCGCCGCGCTGTGTATATACTCAATGTCCATGAGCAATCAAGTTTTTTTACGTAATTTTATATGTTTACACTGTTGATGTGTAAATAGTCGGTTATTTTATGGGAAATTACGCCAGAAACCGCGGGCGTTTCGTCCATTTCTTAGCATTATATATTTTTTTTCTAAAGAAAAAAACTAAAAAAATTAATACATAAAGGTGGTTACGTTCGGAATGATTTTTTCTCACCCAGAACCAGTAAGCCGCAAGACACGGATTCTGCCTGTTTTCATGCCTTTTGCCGGATGCAGAACTCGGTGTGTGTATTGTTCACAAACGGTTCAGACTGGAACAGCTGAATCACAGTTGAAAAATATTTACACGTCGTTGCAGCAGACTCTTGCAAGCGCGGAAGACGGTGCCGGGTACGAAGTTGCATTCTATGGCGGAACATTTACTGCAATTCCATTTGAATGGCAGGAACGTCTGGTTTCCCTTGCTGGACAATATATTGAGTCCGGAAAGGTTACAGGGGTTCGCTGTTCAACCCGCCCTGATGCTGTTGATCCAGAACGTTTATCGAAACTACGAAATTTAGGTCTTAAAACTGTCGAGCTAGGCGTACAAACCTATAATAACACAGTTTTAGCCAATAGCAAGCGCGGGTATACGGAAGGAGTGATAGTAAGTGCTTGCAATATTGTTAAAAAAAGTTCTTTGGAGCTGGGCATTCAGCTGCTTCCCGGTCTTCCGGGAATGGATAAAAAAATATTTCAAACTGATATAGAAAAGACATGTGCCTTGGCTCCGGCGGTTGTTCGTCTCTATCCATGTCTTGTCTTCGATAATACTGTTTTGGCTCGCTGGTATGCTCGTGGTGAGTTTTCGCCATGGGGATTAGATGAAACAGTTGAGGCTTTGGGGATGGGAATACTAAAGCTTTGGCAGCATGGTATCCGTGTTATCCGAATAGGGGTTGCTCAGGAAGATGGGCTGACTGACAGCCTCATTGCGGGACCGTTTCATCCGGCTATGGGGAATATGGTGCGGAGTGAAGCGCTGCGGTGTTTGCTTGTTGAAAAAATGGAACAGCTTGATAAGCCGTTCTCGCGACTTATTTTACCAAAGCGCTATCAAGGTGAGCTTTGGGGGTACAAAGGGGCGCATAGAGAGTTTTGGAGTCAGCAAGGTATGTCTCCAGAAAATGCTCTGGGTTGGAAACTTCCTATTTTTCAAATGGATTAGTTCTATGTAGCTAGTTTTGAAAGTTGGTTGTTTGAACTGTGGACGAACATCTTGAATGGTTAATCCGTATATTGCTCCTGGGTGATGTACGGATTTTTTGCATAAAAAAAGCCGGAGGATTAAATCCTCCGGCTGGAACTGCGTTGTTTGCGCGGCTATGCGCTGACCACAGGGATGCGTACTAGTAAGAGTACTGGAAACCTAAAGCTGCTTTGAATACAGCTTCTTCACCGGAAACAGACTTGTAGTCTGGGTTCAGGTAACCGAGCTCTACGATAGCTGCGAGGTTTTCGTACATCTGCCAGTTAGTATCGATGTTGAATTCCCAAGCTCTGTCTTCGTCAGTTGGGAAGGTGTCAACTACAGCAGTGCTAGAGTAATCAGATGTACCCTGCATCCATGCAACTTTAAAGTCATGAGTTACGTTCTCAATGAAGGTAACTTCAGTAATGCCGAGAACAACACCCATGGTGCCGATACCGGAAAGAGTAAATGCGTTATCTGTGGTGTCAAAGAAGCCACCGTCAGTACCGAGGTTGGTCAGAGCAAGACCACCAGCGGAGATTTCTGGCAAGTAGTTACCATCGCCTGTTTCGCTGTCGTCATCACCGGATGCATACCAGAGGTCGATAGTAGGAGTGTAGTTTTCCATTTTGTAGTCAGCGTGGAGGAGAGCGTAGAAGCCACTCTGGTCACGGCTGTTAACATTAGTTAAACCAGCAGGCATGTCGGAACCGTTAGACTGACCCCAAACAAAGTCGAAAGCTAAATTGAGTCGTTCCCAACAAGCTGACTGAGCAGAAACACCGAGCCACCATACGTCACGATCGTCTGTAGCTAAAGGAACGCCCAAAGGAATGCCTGAGTTAACGTCTGCGTTACGGCCGATTGTAGCGTAAGCAATGTAAGGTACAACAGTAACAGGTTCAAAGTTCAAACCACCGATGATGGTGAATACGTCGTACTTTGTTTTGCTAGTAGGTGTTGCAGGAGTGTAGTTTTCAGTATCTGCTGCACGAGCCCATGCTGCTACAACGTTGAAACGATCTGAGAAAGCGTAGTTAGCAACAACAGCTGCTACGTCGTCATCGAGAACCGGGTTGTTGTTAGCAAGGCCAGGAAATGCGAGACCCTGAAGACCCATACGAAGTGAAAGGGAAGTATGAGGCATCTGGAAATCGAGGTAGAGACGTTTAGTTTCTACGTTTACACCGTCGGTGCCGATAGCACCACCGCTTCCGCGGCCAAAGGTGTCTGTATCACCCCAACGGATGGTACCAACTTCAAGGTAGTAAACACCTTTCAGGGATTCGTTAGCGATGATGTCAATTTTGGTACGCAGACGCTGAATGGCAGTAAAGTAATCGCCATTGCTAGCTTCGCGTGGATTTGGGTTGTCCAGCCACTCGAAAGCCATGTCGAGAGTACCGGAAGCCTTAAATTCGGTAGCTGAACTTGAAACTACGGCACCAAATACCATAGTACAAGCGAGCATCAGGATAATAATGCGTTTCATGTGTGAAAATCCTTCTTTCTTTAAAACTGCTTTAAAGATTATGGTCAGTAATCTTTTGAGATTGTGGTCAATAATCCCAACACAGGTCTGAAGCTGTTGTAGCGTAAAATATAGAACGCGCACAAGTTTTTTCTCATTATTTTAAGTAATTATAATAGGTCTCTAATGTCTCCGCCCTGAGTTGGCGCGGTTTTTAGCAAGTAAAAAAAATTAAACGGGACTAGATTTGCATTATTGAATAAGTGAACAGTGGTTGTGTGAAGGGTGTAAGATAAAATCAATTTAAATAGATAGTTATGATGTTGTTCAATAAAAAAAGTATAAAAAATATAAAAAAGACTTGCGGGTAAATTTGAAATTACGTAGAAGCTTTTTCGCTTGAGAGAAACAGCTTTTAGCAAATGCACATTGCATTGAAAGAAAGATGTTGACGCATCAAGTTGGATTCACTAGATAGTGTTTCCTCATAGTGGGCGGTTAGCTCAGTTGGGAGAGCATCGGCCTTACAAGCCGAGGGTCACAAGTTCGAGCCTTGTACCGCCCACCATATAATGCGGAGCCGTAGTTAAGTCGGTTATAACGCCGGCCTGTCACGCCGGAGGCCGCGAGTTCGAGTCTCGTCGGCTCCGCCATGAAATTTTAGCGCTTAAGCGAAAGCTTAAGCGCTTTTTTCTATTTCTAGCCCTGAGTTGGCGCTTCAATGTGCTTTCTGTTCAAATGTTCTCTAGAGAACACATGAAGGCAGCCCTCCTTTTCATTGCCTGATTTTCTATCAGATGAAACAATTCTTCATTCGACTGCTTGCTTCACCTTTCCTTCCTTACTACATAAGAATCCAACAACGATATTTATTGGAGTGTGTATGCTTTCCCTTACTTTTGTTTACGAAGACACCAAGCTTGTGGTGGTAAATAAGCCCAGCGGGTTGCTTTCTGTGCCGGGAAAAGGGGAAGAGAATCAGGATTCCGTGGAAACACGAATTCGTGAGCGTTATCCGCACTGCACTAAAATCCCAACTGTTCATCGGCTTGATATGGATACTTCCGGTTTGCTTGTGCTGGCTTTGACAAAGCGTGCAAAGCGAGAGTTGTCTGAACAGTTTCAAAATAGAGAAGTGAGCAAGCGATACATAGCCCTCATTGAAGGGCAGCTTGAAGAAGAAGGCGGTACGATATCTTTGCCGCTGAGGATGGATTTAAACAACCGGCCTTATAGTGTTGTTGATCATGAAAATGGAAAACAGGCTTTGACAGAATGGCGCAACCTTGGTGTTGAAGGTGCGTATACTCGTGTAGAATTTGCTTTGCATACAGGCAGAACACATCAATTGCGTCTACATGCTCTTTATGGCTTGGGTTTTCCTATTGTGGGAGATCGGCTTTATGGGAATGGAACTCAGGCGGGGCAGATGAAGTTACATGCAGCGTACCTGCGTTTTGTGCATCCTAAGACACAAGAAGTGTTAGAGTTTATTTCAGAGCCAGATTTTTAAGTGTGAGCTGACGTTGCGTAATGCTTTTCTGTAATCATATGGTAAAATAGATTTTTTTATCTGTTGAAAGCCTTTTGGGAGCCAGTTGAGTTGTGGGAAAACATGAACTCTGCGGGGCTTGCGAAAGAATAGAAAATAAAAAAAGTACTTTTTTCAAGCTTTCTTGTTGACACCTGAGCGGGTTTTCCCTAAAACGTGTCCTCGTTGAATGGGCGGTTAGCTCAGTTGGGAGAGCATCGGCCTTACAAGCCGAGGGTCACAAGTTCGAGCCTTGTACCGCCCACCATTCAATCACGAAGCGGAGCCGTAGTTAAGTCGGTTATAACGCCGGCCTGTCACGCCGGAGGCCGCGAGTTCGAGTCTCGTCGGCTCCGCCACTTGAAAGCAAGAGGCGAAAGCTTCATACAATTGAATATATATTTTTTCTCGTAAGAGAAATGCGGAGCCGTAGTTAAGTCGGTTATAACGCCGGCCTGTCACGCCGGAGGCCGCGAGTTCGAGTCTCGTCGGCTCCGCCACTTTTTAGTAAAGCGGACTATATATAGTCTTGTTTTACGACCGAAAAATTTCGGGCGGTTAGCTCAGTTGGGAGAGCATCGGCCTTACAAGCCGAGGGTCACAAGTTCGAGCCTTGTACCGCCCACCATTTTTAAGGACTGGATTTTTATCCAGTCCTTTTTTTTGTCCAATTTATGTTTGCAACGGATTTATGTTTATAGCGGCTTGATAAGAAAATGATTCGGCGCATTGACGATACGTATAGCTATGACGTTTTTATTGTCGATAAACAGTAGGCTACGTACGTTTCTTATAGAGAAATCCGTTGAAGTAATGTTTCTTCCATATTATGTAGTACGATAGAGTTATGCTGAACACTCTGTCACAGGAATACACTCGAGTTTACTCTTGCGAAGGCTTAATGCGCTTCGCTTTTTAACTTGTTGTATTTTTTATTATATTTTTGAATTTTTGGAGAATAATCGAATGGCAACCGTAATTACAAGCGATAAAGCACCAGCAGCTGCAGGTCCATACTCACACGCAATCAAAGCTGCAGGTCTTGTCTTCACTGCCGGTCAGCTCGCTATTAATCCTGAAACAGGAAAAGTAGCTGGAGATGCAGAAACACAGGCTCGCCAGACTCTTACAAATATTAAGCATGTTCTGGAAGCGGCAGGCACTTCATTGGATAGAGTTATTAAAGTTACTGTGTTTGCAACTAAGTTGGAATACTTTGCAGACCTTGCAAAAGTGTACACAGACTTCTTTAACGAGCCATTCCCTGCACGCAGTGGAATGGAAGTTTCCCGTCTTCCGATGGATTCCATGTTTGAGATTGAAGTTATCGCTGAGAAGTAAGTTAGTTTGTGTGTACGTTGGTTCAGAATCGCTTCTGAATCAGCTAATGTTGCATGTAAACGGCAGTGACGAAAGTTACTGTCGTTTTTTTGTGATGAGCCTACGGAAGTCGAGAGTATTGCAGGTGTGGGTTGTGAGGATGCAGCCATTTTATAATGTTCAGGCTCAAAAGACTTTAGTAGGTACTATAGTTCGGAGAAAAAGTGCATAGAAGTTCGAATTTCTGTTGACTTCGGAAGGCTGTGCATATAGAAACTTCTCCATCGGGCGGTTAGCTCAGTTGGGAGAGCATCGGCCTTACAAGCCGAGGGTCACAAGTTCGAGCCTTGTACCGCCCACCATTTTTGCGGAGCCGTAGTTAAGTCGGTTATAACGCCGGCCTGTCACGCCGGAGGCCGCGAGTTCGAGTCTCGTCGGCTCCGCCACGCAAATCTAGTCCTCATACGTAAGTATGAGGACTTTTTTTATGTCTAAATTTTATCTTTCACGACTGAACTACTGACCTCTGTCAGTTGTGACGGGTTCATACTGTCCTTTCTCCACATAGTTCGTTTTGTATGCAAACAAAGCCCTCCGGGATGATATTCATCATCCCGGAGGGCTTTGTTAATGTAGATTGACAGAAAATAGTCCTAAAAAGTGATATTAAATAGTATGCAACTGTTTAGGATTATATGAAATTGTTTGCAGTGTGCATTGGTTAACTGAGCTTTATCCTGAGCAAACAGAACATGGTTCGGAGAATAATATGAAAAAAGTTGTCAGCATTCTCGGAAGTCCACGAATCAAAGGATCAAGCAGCCGAATTGCGGCTTCTTTTACAGAAGAGGCAAAACGTTTGGGTGCCGACATTGAGATTTTTCCTTTGAACAGTATGAAGTACCGCGGCTGTCAGGGGTGTGAGGCATGCCACACAAAGCTTGATCATTGTGCATTTGAAGATGACGGGAAAAAAGCTTTAGATTCCATGCGTACTGCTGATGTCATGGTGCTTGCCAGTCCAGTTTACTTGGGAGATATCTCAGGTCAGCTCAAACTGCTCATGGATCGTACGTGGTCACATGTGGCGGTTGATTATTCCAAGGATTATCCTTTTGTGAATCGCATTCCCGAGGGGAAAGTTGCCGTGCTCATTTTAAGTCAGGCAAGTGATGAAAATACACATCTTGATGTTGTTGAACGGTACACAGAAACATTAGCAATGCTTGGGTTTGACGTGAAAGTGCTTCGGGCAACCGGCCAGTCAATGGAAGTTGAGAACGATGTGTCAGTTATTGAAGCTGAAGCTTCTGCACTTGCCAGAATGTTGTGCGGGGCAAGCAGCGGTTAATTTGATCATTTTTTTTAACGTGAGAGGGCTCGTCTTGGGATCGTGCGTGGTGCAACAATTTTCATGTAGTTATGAGTGCCTTTATCGATACCTTACTAAAATCGCTATTGCTTTAGGAATAGTTACTGTTGTAAGAAGCTTGATTCTTTAGCAGCAGATTCATTATTTGAGGATGGTGCAGCTTTAATGGTTTCATCTGAATTTTTTGAAAAACTTTTCTTAGCTTAGTGAGCGTTATATGCAGAGAAAGGATAATGTTAAGATACTTGGTACCGCGATTCTCTGTATCTGCATGACCTTGATTACGATAAGTCTTGTCGAAGTGCTTATCCGTCGGGATACAGAGCATGAAACAGCACTTATCCATGATACCCTCCTTAATACAGGCGCTTTGATCGGTCAGGAAATTCAACGCAATCTCTCCTATGGTATAGTTGTGACTGAAACACTTCATGCCCTTCTTGAATCTACTCATTATCAAGTTACGAATTTCTCCAAATGGGGAGAGCGGTTGTTCGCCCTTGGCTCTGGCACCAGTTCTATTCAACTCGCACCAAATGGTGTTGTGTCCTACATATACCCTTTGGAAGGAAATGAGCGTGCTCTCGGACATGACCTATTGCTTGATAAAAGGCGCGATGACGGTGCTAACCTTGCAATACAGAGTCGTGAGGTGACTTTTGTTGGTCCCATAAAGCTTATCCAGAACGGTAAATATGCCGTTATCGCCAGAAAGCCTGTGTTTAGAGACATAGACGGTGTAGACACTTTCTGGGGATTTACCATTGCTCTTCTTCTGGTGGACGATGTGTTGCCGGATAGGGTGCGGCAGTTGGAAAAGCAGGGGCTGTATATAAAGTTGGAAGGTGAGAACCCTGATTCTCAAGATCCGGCTGTGTTGTTTTCGTCAGATAAGTGGGTTGAAGGCAATGATGTTGCCATGACTATTAAAGTCCCTAACGGCACTTGGACACTCAGGCTTGGACACGATCCTATAACGAATAAATACTATTCGTTGGCTAGAATTTTTATCGCATTTTTCTCAATAACAATTGCGATCTATATTTTTGTTCAGCGCTGCATGATGAGCGTAAAGCAGGAAGAAATTTCTTTTTTGAATGAACGCCTGATGGAATTGTCCTTAAAGGATGAACTTACAGGTGTTGGTAACCGCAGGGCTGGCATGCAAGCGCTGGCACGCGGAATTCAAAAGTCAAAATATACGAATAAGACATTATCAGTTCTCATGCTTGATATTGACCTGTTTAAAGAGGTTAATGATCAATTCGGACATCCGGCTGGTGATCATCTTCTAAAGCATTCTGCCTTCTGTCTTAATGCATCAGCACAGCGATGTAATTCTGTGTTCAGGATAGGTGGAGATGAATTTCTTATGCATCTTCCTGAGATGGGATTGGATGAGTGCATGGATGTTGCCGATGCCATTCAAAAGTTTGTGGAGAAAATGCCTTGTGAATATGGCGGAACAGAATTGCCCATGAGCTTTTCGATCGGTCTTGCGGAGCATCATCCTGACGAGACAATTGATTCCTTATTACACCGCGTGGACATAAAGCTTTACGAAGCAAAGAACGCCGGTAGGAATACGATAAAATATTAAAAAAAAGCCTTCATACATTTGTATGAAGGCTTTTTTTGTTCTTAATTCGACGTTGCGACTTGGGGCTGGCTGGTTCGCCATTTAACAAGGCCGTGGAGTAAGAGTGTCCCCACAACCAGAGTGCCCCCCTCTACGGCTCTCTGGCTCGGCATTTCGTTAAGGCAGAGCCATATCCATAACGGACCGATTGCTGTTTCCAAAAGCATCAGCATGCCTACTTCTGCTGCCGGAATGCGTCTAGGGCCTAATGTTATGAGGATGAATGAAATAGGAACGATGATGATGCAATGCAGGAGCATCCATCCCCATCCGTTATTGATAATTTCTATCGGATGTCCCGCAAGAGCGCTGATACCTGCCGTAACTGCTCCCGAAAGAATAAGGCTGGGCGTCATATTTCGCGTACCGGCCGCACGATCGCTTACAAATTTACCTGCTAAAGCAATGCTGCACCCCAGTCCGATTATGTCACCAATAATGTTTGGACTGTGCCATGAACCCAAAAGTACCCACGATATCCCAATCATCGATACAAAAATGGCTACCCATGTGATGGGTGGCGGGTTTTCCTTAAGAAAAATTCGTCCGAATACTGCGGCAAACAGCGGTTGGGTACTGATCATAACCAAGACGTTTGTTACTGATGTCAGCGAAACGGCAGAAACAAAACAGATAGTGCTGACAGTAAAGAGCAGTGCCGATCTGATCAGAGCACGGTCGAATGATAAAAGAGGCTGCTTTGGGAGGCTGTGTCGGCACCAGAGGAATACCATGAGGCTTAACAGGGTCCCTCGCCAGAAGAGCAGGTCAAACGATTGTGCTCCTATGAGCCGGATCATAAGCGAATCAAAACTCAGTACAAGTACGCCTAACGCGGTCAGGAGTAGGCCTTTCATATATTCAGAATGCATTTGTGTCTCGAAGCTTAAGTTAGCAGGTATTGTGTACCGTGGATGGTCTTACTGCGGGCGGAAATACTCTTTTTTTAAAATCAAGTCACCAGATATTCAGGAAAAAGCTTTTAAAAAGAGGGTGGGACAGAAGCTGGAGCAGAAGCTGGAGAATGAAATTTTCGGGAAAATTTTGTTTTTAGAATGAGGCAGTTGACGGGGGCGGTTGTAACACAGTGTCCACCATCTCAAAAGGTAGTAGTGCGATTATAAAGAAGATTCGTTTCGTTAACTGAGCGAGATGACGGCAAAAAAGTTTCGAGCGTATGTTCATTATAAAACAGATAGTTATGGATTTTTTTGAACCTACGCTCATTTTTTCTGTTGACTTTGAGAAGCGGATGCATAAATTGTGAGTACTTACTAACCGAACAGGAGAATTTGTGGGCAGACGAAAAATAACCCGTGTTGTCAGGCGGATGCCCCATGTGGTGTTTTATAAGCCGCAGGGAATTCCGATGATGGACTTAACAACATTAGAGATATCTGTAGATGAGTTTGAAGCACTACAGTTGATCGATGCTGAAGGGTTTTTACAAGAAGAAGCTGCCTCACAAATGGGTGTTTCCCGTCCTACACTCGGACGCATTTTAGCAGGAGCACGAAAAACAGTTGCAACTGCCCTTTCAAACGGATGCGCCATTCGAGTTGAAGGTGGAGACTATAAATTTGAAGCAGACTTACAAGCTAAGAACGAAACAGGACAGCCTTGTTGTTCTGGTGGTAAGCAAACAGAGAGGTAAGCCCGGTGCACAGTTATGTGTGCTTGCGGCGTCAAAAATGACCATTTTCTGATGCAACGACATCACCAAGGAGTAACACGATGGAATCAATTAAAATAGCAATCAGCACCAATGGCCCAACACTTGATGATACTGTTAACCCTCGTTTCGGACGAGCGCCTGGTTTTTTGATTGTAGATTCTCAGAGCCTTGAGTTTACTTACTTGGATAATGGTCTTTCACAGACAATGTCTCAAGGGGCAGGCATTCAGGCTGCTCAGAATGTAGCAGGTAGCGGCGCACAGGTTGTGCTCACCGGTTATGTTGGTCCTAAAGCCTTTACAGCACTTGAAGCTGCGAAGGTTCAGATTGGACAGGATGTTGAAAACATGACTGTGCGTAAAGCAGTTGAAGAATTTAACAGTGGCAATATCACTATTGCTTCCACACCTAACTCTCAGGGCAAAAGTGGAATGGGCGGCGGTGCTGCTCAGTCTACTCAACAGGCCCAACCTACTCAGCAGGCTCAGGGAGCTGGTCAGGGTGCCGGTCGCGGACAGGGCGGCGGACGTGGTCAGGGTACCGGACGAGGTCAGGGTGGACAAGGCGGCGGACGTTGTGGCGGCCAAGGTGGCGGTCAGGGCGGCGGTCAGGGCGGCGGTCGTAAAGGCGGAGGTCGTTTCTAGTGATTATTGCAGTGGCTAGCGGCAAAGGTGGTACTGGTAAAACAACAGTTACTGCTGCATTAGCAGCGAACTGGAAAACCCCCGTTGCTGCGGTTGATCTGGATGTTGAAGAGCCTAATCTTCATCTATTTTTACATCCTAGCATCACCGGAACAGAGAAAGGTTATATCGAAATTCCCGAAGCAGACGAGAGGATGTGCACCTCTTGTGGTGCCTGTACTGAGTTGTGCCAGTTTAAGGCAATTGCATTAATTGGGGATACGTTATTAACATTTCCTGAAATGTGTCATGGTTGTGGCGGTTGTATTGCTGTGTGTCCAACCGGTGCATTAACAGAGAGTTCTCGCGAGCTGGGCGAGCTGTGCCATGGCACTTCCGGTGATATTGCGTTCCATATGGGTCGACTTCGCATCGGTGAGGCGATGTGTCCTCCACTAATGAAGTTGGTTAAGAACGATGTCTTCTCATCCTATGAGAATGAGACTCGTGACGTTATACTAGATTCTCCTCCCGGTGCGAGTTGCCCTGCGATTTGCGCAGTGGCAGACGCGGACTGCGTAGTACTGGTAACGGAGCCGACCCCGTTTGGATTTTACGATTTTAAAATTGCTTACGAAGCCTTCTCAGTTTTCAACAAACCAACGGGTGTTGTTGTAAACAAAGCAGGCATCGGCGACATGCAGGTTTATGCCTTCTGTGAAGAACACAATATCCCTATCTGGGCGGAAATTCCGTACGATAGAGGCATTGCAGAAGCGTATTCTATGGGATCAGTGATTACAGAAGCTGTTCCTTCACTTAAACCTGTGTTCGAAGAGCTGACCCGTTCTATTCAGGAGTCCGTCCATGCATGAGATTCTCGTAATCAGCGGTAAGGGCGGAGCCGGTAAAACATCAGTTACCGGTGCTTTTGCCCATCTTGCAGACAATGCAATCCTTTGCGATCTGGATGTTGATGCACCGGATTTCCATCTTCTCAGCCAGCCTGAAAAATATCAGACTCATGAGTTCTGGTCCGGTTATGAAGCTCATATCCGTCAGGACGATTGTATGAAGTGCGGCGACTGTTTAGAGCGTTGTCGTTTTGATGCAATCAAAGAAGAAGACGGATTGTATACAGTAGACCCGATCAAGTGCGAAGGCTGTAAAGTCTGCGTTGCTTTGTGTCCGGGTGACGCTATTGATTTTAATTTAAAAAAATGTGGCGAATGGTACAGATCACATACCCGTTTCGGGCAGTTGGTTCATGCACAGTTGTATCCCGGAGAAGAAAACTCCGGCAGACTGGTAGCACTGCTGAAAGATGAAGCTCGTAAGACCGCCAAAGAGTATGGCTACGAGATTATGCTTGCAGACGGCGCACCGGGCATCGGCTGTCCTGTTATCAGCTCACTTTCCGGAACTGATCTTGCCGTGTTCGTAACTGAGCCGACTCCATCGGGTCTGCACGATTTAGAACGCGTTGCCGCATTATGTGACCACTTCCGAGTTAAAGGATGCGTGGTCATTAATAAATACGATTTAAATACCGACATGACAGAAAAGATTGAATCATTCTGCGAGCAAAAGGGGTACCCGGTTGCTGGTCGAGTTCCGCACTCCAATGTTGTTACAGCAGCAATGGTGGAGCGGAAGGCCGTTACAGAATATGATTCATCAATGTACACTGATTTTGCCGGTATCTGGAACAATGTACTCTCACAGCTGTAATTACCCTTGCAGCACCGAATTTTTGACAGGTTACAAGGAGACAATATGTCCTCAACTCTCGTAGCAGTTCCATCTGCAGCACCAGGTGGACTTGAAGCAGGCGTAGACGCACATTTTGGCCATTGCCAGATGTACACCCTTATTTCCGTGGAAAACGGCAGCATTGCTAATGTTGAAATCATTCCTAACATCCCGCATGAGCAGGGTGGCTGTATGGCTCCTGTTAATTACCTTGCAGGTCACAAAGTTCAGGCTATCATCTCCGGTGGCATGGGCATGCGTCCTCTGATGGGCTTTAATCAGGTTGGTATCGAAGTTCTGCACGGCAACGGCGCAGCAAGCGTTCAGGATGCAGTAAGCGCATTCATCGCCGGTACTCTTCCACATTTCTCTCAGGAATTCACTTGTGGCGGCGGCGCAGACCACAGTCACAGCACAGAAGGCTGCGGCAGCCACTAGAAAAAATATTGCATAGGGTCTGGAACAGGTAATGCGTGCGGGCTGGAAAACAGCGCTGCAAGTTTAGACTTTCTGAATTTGCATTTCCTGACCGCGGATACGGGTTTCCAATCCCTCCAAACCTATTTGCAACGCAATCGATGGCAACATCGAGCAACTACCGGAGTTTTCTTTAAATAAATGGATTTCCTCTGCTGAAGATTGTTGCTGCACGGCATTCGCCAACGCAAGTTTTCGTCGACAGTCAGAGGCTCTTTGTAGGATATACTGATTTTGTCCGGTAGGTTTGCAACAGAAAACGAGATGTTTATCATCTCGTTTTTCTGCGTTTGCAGGGTAGCATTTGTGCCGCCGTGCCTGCCTGCTATCCGTGTGCCTATCTTTTCTTGCTGTTCTTGCATTCAGTGCCTATATACCTTTCGGTGCAGAGCAGTGAATTCTGCCATATTGAGCGCAAGGAGATGCGAGTGTTTATCCCATTGGATACGTGTACAGATGAGTTTTCTGAAGAAGCATCCGCATTCGGACATTGTGTCGCGTGTGGTGTTTCGCATTCGCTACCGTACGGTCATGCGAAACTCTATGCGCATGAATTGCGGCAGCAGCTTGAGGCCAAAGGCGACATGCTTCTCCCTATTCCCGACAGTGTTGCGGATCAGCAGAAAATTCAGGCACAAGTGGACGCACTTGCGGGAAACCCGCGCTACAGTATGGAGTATTTATGGGGCTCCGCGTTGGGGCAGATGCTTGGCATTATGGTTTGCAGAAAGCAGGACGGTACCGTGGGTATTGTGCGTGCTTTTTCCGGTCAGTATGACAGGTTGTACGAAATCCCCGGATGGGCACCGCCTGTAATGGATTTAGCGCAGTATAATGCGGTAAATTCTGTGGGGAACAAGATCGTGAACGATTATACGGATCAGATTAATGGGCTTGCTCCTTCCGACAAGGCACTTCTGCAACAGCTTAAGCAGGAGCGAAAAGCTCGCTCTCGCTCTTTAATGGATGAACTGTACGGATTGTATATTCTGGGAAATTTTTCAGGCGGAAAAAAGCCGCTTAAAGAAGTTTTCTACAGCAAACAGGGTATGCGAACCGGTACGGCAGATTGTTGTGCTCCTAAGCTGATTCATTATGCGCAGCAGAATCAGTTGACTCCGCTTGGAATTGCAGAGTTTTTCTATGGAGCTGAAAATAAATCGCAAACGCGGCAGCACGGTAAATTTTACGAAGCGTGCGAAGAAAAATGCCAGCCGATTCTCGGCTTTATGCTTTGCGGGTTACAATAACGATGGATAAATTTATGTTTGATACATATGATGCGTCGCATCTTTCAATAGACGTTTTGTACGCAGATGAACATTGCGTAGTGGTATATAAGCCTGCGGGACTGCTCTCTGTACCGGGAAAAGGGCCGGAAAAAGCTGACTGTGTTGTCAGCCGCGTGCGTGAAATGTTTCCCGGATGTATTGAACATCCAGAAGCGCATCGCCTCGATATGTCTACATCCGGCATCCTTATTCTTGGGCTTACAGCTGAAGCCAAACGCGATTTGTCCACAGAGTTTCGTGAACGACGCGTAGGGAAAAAGTACGAAGCAATTCTCGATGGTGAAGTTCGCGGGGACAGTGGTACAATTGATCTGCCGTTGCGTCTGGACTGGTTTAACAGCCCTATTCGCATTTATGATCCGCTTCAGGGCAAGCGTTGTCTTACTTTGTGGGAAAAGCTTGATTACTCTGACGGGCAGACTCGGATAGCGTTTGATCTCATTACAGGACGTACACATCAGCTTCGTGTACATTCATCCCATAAATTCGGGCTTGGATGTCCAATTGTCGGGGATAATCTGTACGGCACACGTAAGCCCGGTGAACGTCTTATGTTGCACTCTCGTTATTTAAAGATTGCACATCCTGTTTCCGGTGAGACTCTTGAATTTGACAGAGCACCTGATTTTTAATTTATTGTAGTCTGCCCCGATTAGCTGATGGACTGATTAGCTAATGGGTTGCAGACATCGCAGCGCTTAGGTTCAAAAGGCTTGCGTATATACTTCGGGAGGATACTAATGCTGACATTTAAGTGTGCCGCGTGCCGTAGAAAACTCTGGAAGTATTTTAAGATCGGCAAGGGCGAAGTCGTCCGATGTCATAAAGATCGGATAAAAAAAATCTTTGAGATAGATGAACGCGACGGGAAAGTGTTTTGCCTGTGCGGGCGTCCCATTGGAGTAGATAAAGAAGGGCATTACAGAATGATCCGTAATGCCTGCACATACTCCGGAACAAAAGATCCGAAGAAATAAAAAAAAGGAAAGGGTACTCCCTTTCCTTTTTTTGTGTTCGGTGAACGTTACGCTAGACTTCTTCTTCCAGTGCTTTCTTCATAATTTCAATGACGCTGCCGCGTTCCTGCGCAAGACGTTTCCACTTTTTCTTTTCTTTCTTTGTTGCTTCAATTGTATGAAGCAAGTCCCGTATCGTCTGTGCAGGGTAGCCGTAGCTTTGCGGGTCTTTGCGCAGCTCTTCATCATTGCGTTGGCGCAGTGCAGTCAGTTGATTAGCATTTAAAATCATAAGCACATCCTCTCAGGTTGATGACAAACTCGCACAAGGACACACATCTCGAGGATAGGTGCTGTGCAGCTTAAAAATACACCGGCTGTTGGCTGTCAGTTCAGGAAGCTATTTGAAATGCATACGTTTTCTTATGTATTTCAAAATGATTATTCCCGGAAACGTTCAGGTAACTACAAGCAGAACAGTAAGATTTCTGCCGGTTCAGGTGCGTCTTTCGTTGCATCGTGTTGTCTCAATCTGCCTAAAAAAGGCTCTGTCGGTACTCTGTAGCTTTTACAGAGAGCGATCGGGGCAGTAGTTATATGGCATCGTTAAGAGAACCATTATCATGACTGTATACTGCCTGTACTTTTCATACTTATCAACCTTAGCAGGCTATATTCATTTTTCTTTTGTAGAGCGTTCGTTCAATGCCGCGCCCTCGGTGCCTGAAGGTTCATATTCATCTGCTTTTCCGTGCGGAATTGTATCTTTTGCTTTTGGCATAATGAGCCGTACACCGCGTTCGAAAAAGAGATACTCGAACGACCAGTTAATAAATACGATGACTCGGTTACGGAATCCGATGAGATACAGCAGGTGAACAATGAGCCATGTCACCCACGCGAAGAAGCCTGTTATTTTAAATTTTCCAAGATGAACAACTGCGCTGGAGCGGCCGATGGTGGCAAGTGAGCCTTTGTCGAAGTAGGAGAACGGCTCAAGCTTTGTACCTTCAAAAAAGTTCATGAGGTTTTTGGCTGCCAGTGCGCCCTGCTGGATTGCGTTTGGAGCAACAGTCGGGCCAATGATTGGAGTATCCCCATCCATCGGTAGGGCAAGGTCTCCGGCAACAAATACCTCAGGGTTATCTGCAAGATTAAGTTCAGGTGTCGTTATAATGCGGTTTGCATGCCCCAGAGGCATTCCCATTTTTTCGGCAACGTTGTTGCCGCGAATACCGGCTGTCCAAAGGACTGTACGTGTGGAAATGACATCACCGGATTTCAGGGTAACTTTGTCCGCTTCAACCTGCACTACATGCTGTTTGTAGGTGCCGTGTACATCAAGGTGTTCAAGTCTTTTTTTAGCGTAGCTGCGTAATTTTTCAGGAAAGCCTTTGAGAGGGCCGTCTTCTCCCTCGATGAGCATGATTTTTACATCATTCTTATCAAGTCCTCTGAAGTCTCTACGCAGTGAAGTGTGTACGAGTTCAGCAAGAGCGCCCGCGTACTCAACGCCTGTAGGGCCGCCGCCTACAATCGCAAAGGTGAGCAGTTGTTCCCGTATTGCAGGGTCTGGCTCGTGCTGTGCGTATTCGAAGCAGGAAAGAATATGGTTACGGATGTCGATGGCTTCTTCTGCACTTTTAAGCGAGAAGGCAAACTCTTCTGCACCGGGAACGCCGAAGTAGCTGGTGACGCTGCCGAGAGCGATAATAAGACCATCGTAGTGGATAGGCCCTACATCGCTGAGGAGGACTTTTTTTTCTAAATCAAGTCCGGTTACCTCGGCCATGCGGAATTCTACATTCAGCATTTTACGGAAGGTTCCGCGGAGTGGATATGAAATCTGCTCCGGTTCCAGTCCTGCGGATGCAACTTGATAAAGCAGAGGTTGAAATAGATGATAGTTGTTACGATCGATAACTGTAACTTGGTATCCATCTTTTTTCCCGAACTCTTTTGCTGCCCAGAGTCCGGCAAATCCACCGCCTAGAATAACGATTTGCTTAGCTTTGCTGCTGTGTTCTGACATGACTACACCATTGTGCGTGATTGTTTACTATATTTATGAATCTAGAATTGTAGCATACAGGTTACAAGATGGTTCTTCTATACCTATGTATGATTTTACCAACAGTGTATAGAGTTTTTTACGGCAATGAGGACTATGAATTATATCATATTTTAGATAGATAAGTTACGTTGCATTGTGATTATTTATAGCAGGAGATGGTTGTGGGAAAACTCAGTATTGACCTGCTTCAATCCGGTATGGTGCTTCAAGACGAAGTTCGGGGGATGAAGGGAAAACGTCTGTTTCCTGCCGGTGTAGAGCTGGATGAACAAAAGATTACAATTCTTAAAGCATGGGGAGTGGTAGAGGCCGATATAATAGGGGGTACACGCGAAAGTTCACGTCAGGCTCAGCTGGAAAAAGAGTCTGTTGCGGATGAAGCGCAATTACTTGCCAAACGGTTTGTTACACAGGCATTCCGTGGGCAGGAAGCTGGTTCCAGTTTTATGCGCCAGTTTAAAGTTCAGTGTATAAAACGCACAACGAAGGCTATACGCAGCCGAAATTTTTCTGTGATGACAGCAGAGAACATGCGCGGTCTATACGATCAGGCAGCAAAGAGTACTCTGCGTCCGGGAATGGTTACGCCTCAGGATCTTGTTGAAACACAACTGGAGCTGGTATCGTTTCCGGATATTTATTATGAGATTGTTCGTGAATTGGAGTTTCCGTTCACGACATCACGCAGGCTTGCTGGTATCGTGTCTAAAGATACCGGACTTGCCGCCCGCATTTTGAAACTGGTTAACAGCCCGTTTTATGGGTTTCCATCCCGTATCGAAAGCATTGAACGTGCGTTGACAATTCTTGGTTCTAACGAATTGACGACGCTGACCTTGGGACTGAGTGTTGTACACATTTTCTCCGGGATTCCGGATACCGTCTTTAACGTTCAGGACTTTTGGGAATATGCGATTTCCTGTGGTATTCTGTCTCGTCTGCTTGGTGCACACTGCACGGAGTTGATGGAAGAACGCCTGTTTGTCGGCGGGTTGTTACAGCCTGTCGGTATGTTGCTTATGATCAGTTATGACCCTGCATCTATGTGTAAGGCCGTACTGCTGAGCCGTAAAAAAGATGTTCCCCTTCCGGTTGCTGAACGAGCGGTGTTCGGCTTTAACCATGCGGAAGTGGGCGCAGCTCTGTTGGAGTCATGGAATATTCCGGAAACTTTGACAAATATTGTTCGCCATTGCTACACGCCTCTGTCGTCACCATTGCCGACAGATTCGAGTATTGTGCATTTGGCAACGATTATGGCGACCGGATTGCGTAGAAAAGATTTCTGCACATTCCATTTGCCGGACTTTTTTTCAGCTACATTGGATGAAACAAAGATTTCTCCTTCTGCACTCGCCCCTATTCTTTCGCAATATGATAGGCAGTTTGCAGATACTCTGGAGATTTTGACCGACGGTATGTAGCCATGCGGGTGTTGCAGCCTTGGTGTAGCTGGTGTAATTCAAGAGAGAAAGGCAACGGACTGCGCTTGCGCAGTTTACGAGTTGTCGCGGGCATGAGAGCCGGAGAGTGCGTGCTTTTCGGTTGATGACGTCGTACTTATAAGCAAAGTTGGGTGAGATGGTAGAGCATGAAGCATTTGTTTCTCCAGATAAAAACAATACACCGGAGAGCCGGCAGGCGTTGTTAAAGATTCTGGAGGCAGCAACAGGAATGGGGCATTTTGGATATCGGCTAAGTGAAGTTGCCGATGTTTCAAGCATGCTCACGGAAATTGCTGCCAATGTAGAGGCTATCCACCCTTTTAAGACGATGGCATTTTTGCTGGTGGATGATGAATCGCATGATTTTGTTATGTCATGGTGTTCATCCGAAACAGAAGAAGCCAGCATTACCGATGCGTGCCGTAAGCTCATGGAAGACCATATGTTTTCCTGGGCGCTGCGCCGCAATCAGCCTACGACTGTCACCTCCGAAGGACTTGGAGACGTGTTGCTGCATCCATTACAGACCTCTTCAGGGCCTGTGGGGATGTTTGTGGGCGTTTTGCAGGGCGACGAGCCGGCAGAAGATGTCTCGTTTTATCTCCTTTCTATGACGCTTGTTGCAGCAAGCATCGCCATTGAAAACTTTTTTCTCTACAAGCAGCTTTCTGAAAGCAACAGCGAACTGGAAGGAAAAGTTACCAGCCGTACAGAAGAATTGAGCGCTTCCAATAGACAGCTCAGACGTACCCTTCAAGAAAAAGAAACATACAAACAGCATTTAGAGTTGCTGTTCTCGTCCATGCAGGACGTGATGATTTCTGTCGATCCGGAACTTACCGTGCAAAGTATTAACCGTGCGGGTGAAGATCTGTTCGGTGTTATGCAGGATGATGTTGTGGGTAAGCTGCTGCCGCAGGTTATGCCTGACCTTGCATTGCGCTGTGATGAATTTTTCCACGACGTGCTTTCATACGGTGAACGGATTGTTGAAGAACGAGTCGAGTTGCTGCTGGATGCTGACGCAAGACATATCTTTATGATCAACTGCTCGCCGTTTGCATCCGGTGCTGATGGGCAACGTGGCGCTATGCTTATGCTGCGCGACATTACCCGCCTTGTTACTCTGGAAGAACAGTTGCAGGAGCGACGTTCCTTCAAGAACATTATCGGTACCAGCAAAAGTATGCTCAACTTGTATTCAATGCTTGAAAACCTTGTTGATCTGGACACAACTGTTCTTGTTACCGGTGAATCCGGTACGGGCAAAGAGCTTGTGGCAGAAGCGTTGCACCATAACGGTGCCCGTGCAGACGGGCCGCTTGTTCGTGTGAACTGCTCAGCGTTGTCTGAAAACTTGCTGGAAAGCGAGTTGTTCGGTCATGTTCGCGGAGCATTTACCGGTGCAACCAAAGATAAGGTCGGTCGTTTTGAAGCTGCTGAAGGCGGAACAATTTTCCTTGATGAAATCGGTGACGTATCATTACGTATTCAGGTTCTTTTGCTCAGATTCCTTGAGTCACACGAATTTGAACGCGTGGGCGATACAGTAACTCGCAAAGCTAACGTACGTATTGTGGCTGCAACCAATGCAGACTTACAGCAGCGTGTGGCGCAGGGCGTGTTCCGTTCAGATTTGTTTTACAGACTGAATGTCATGAACGTGCACCTTCCGCCGTTGCGTGAGCGTCTGGATGATTTGGCGCTGCTGGTGCAGTTCTTTATTGATATGTTCAACGATACTCTCGGGGTTTCTATCACCGGTTTATCAGAGCAGGTTATGCAAGTTTTCATGAACCATTCTTGGCCGGGTAACATTCGAGAATTGAAACATACTATCGAGCATGCTTCTATTCTTGCCCGAACCGGACGTATTACGCCGGATCACCTGCCTGTACAGATTCTGGGTGCAGATCCGTTGTCCAGTTCTGATACTGTTCGTTATCCGCCGTACGGTGGTGGTTATGGCGGCGGGTATGGTTCACATTACTCCCCGCAGCCGCTTATCAGCCCGAATGCCTATATGCCGGCTTCCATGCAACAGGCGCGTGTGCCTTGTCATACCGTTTCTGTTGAAGAAGTTCAGGCAGCGATTGCTTCTGCCAATGGCAACAAAACAGCGGCAGCTAAATTGCTTGGTATGGGCAGAGCGACCTTGTACCGAAAATTAAAAGAGCTTGGTTTGGGATAATTATCCCGAAATAAAAATACTGAAGGCGTCTCAGGATGTCTCAAAGTGTCTCATGAGACGTCTCATGAGACACTTTTTTGTTTTCATCACTTTTTCTACAGATCATAACCAACTGAAATATTATAATTAATTAATTTTGAAAAGTTGGCATTGTGCTTGCTATAATAGAAACACAAAGACTGCTCGTCACAATGCAACAGTTGACGACGGGATTACAAATTTCGGTCAGCAGTGTCCTATACGATACTGTACTACGCCTGAAGGTGTAAAATCTTCCGACAATCTTGGGGAAAAGGTTGTTTGAGCCCCGCTGGGGAATAGTAAGGCTCATGGAAGATTTTGCACGCATTTGTCTGCACCTCAGGGTGCAGAACAGGGGATAGCCGGGTGAAGATTTATCTTCATCGGGGCACGGGGGGGTATAGTACTCAAACTATACCACAAATAGAGTAGGTAATATCTCACTCTATTTCGCAGAAGAATCTTTTGATTTTGTGACTGCGGGGGAAACTGATGGACGGTATTACCGCCACAGTTAACGCAACATACTGCGAGAATGTTATTCGGCTAAATAGCCGTTAGTGAGTGCTATAGAAAAAAAGCTGAGTATCTGTCTCGATACTCAGCTTTTTTCTGTAACCATTGTTTAGCGATTTATAGAAAAATTTCATCGCTCTTCGCTGGTGAATCAGAGCATACCGCGTTACGCCCGTTGGTATGCTCTACTAGATAACATTTCTGCACATGGAATCGTCTCATTCCGTGTGCAGAGTTTGTTATCAAAAAAAAGCACTGAACAAATGTTACCATCTGTTCAGTGCCCAAAATTAATTCAAAGGGGGGGAATGCTATGAATGTTTTCATGCATCCCTTGAGCAAAGGTACGCAATCAACACCTCCAACATGTGCTGATAAGCTGTGCACCATTGAAGCAGTCAGATTGCGTCCTTTGTCTCCGGGAAGAGCGGTAGAAGGCTGAAGCCTAGCTTCCAGTCAGCTCTGTACGACCCTCAACGAGTTCGGTGATGACACTTGGGTCGGCCAAAGTGGATGTGTCACCAAAATCGCCAGTGCTTCCTGAAGCAATTTTCCGCAAAATTCTCCGCATAATTTTACCACTTCGAGTTTTTGGCAGTTCTTCTGCAAACTGCAATACTTCCGGCGTAGCAATCGGTCCGATTTCTTTTCGAACCCAGGTGCGAAGTAACGCGCGCAATTCTTCAGTCTCATCTTCATCTGCCTTTAAGGTCACGTAGGCATAAATGCTTTCACCTTTGATAGCGTGCGGCATTCCTACTACTGCTGCCTCTGCAACCGTAGGATGAGCAACCAATGCTGATTCAATTTCAGCTGTGCCCATACGGTGACCGGATACGTTGATTACGTCATCAAGGCGCCCCATGATCCAGAAATAGCCGTCACTATCTACGCGAGCACCGTCACCGGATTCATACATTCCGGGGAATTTTTCAAAATAGGTGCTTTTGTAGCGTTCCGGATCACCAAAGACGCCGCGAAGCATACCCGGCCATGGTTTACGGATAACAAGATGTCCGCCTTCATTCGGCTCGGCATCTGTTCCGTCAGAGCGCACGATCCGAGCATCAATTCCCGGAAGTGGAAGAGTCGCAGACCCCGGTTTGAGTGGAGTCGCAAACGGGAGTGCAGCAATCATAATGCCGCCTGTCTCTGTCTGCCACCAAGTATCGACGATAGGAGTTTTACCTTTGCCTATTTCATCGTGATACCACATCCATGCTTCAGGGTTAATCGGTTCACCAACGGATCCAAGTACCCGCAATGAAGAAAGGTCGTGGCGTTGGGTCCACTCTGTTCCTTCGCGCATAAGGGCGCGGATAACTGTCGGGGCAGTGTAAAAAATAGAAACGCCGAATTTTTCTACGATGTGCCAAAAACGATCCGGGCTAGGGTAGCTTGGAACACCTTCAAACATAACGGTTGTGGCACCGAGGGACAGCGGGCCATATACGATGTAAGAATGACCGGTAATCCAGCCGATATCAGCGGTACACCAGTACACGTCGGATTCTTGAATATCAAAAACCCACTGTGATGTGTGCGCTGTATAGGTAAGGTACCCGCCAGTAGTATGCACAACGCCTTTTGGTTTTCCTGTTGATCCACTTGTATACAGAATAAACAGCGGATCTTCAGAATCCATAGGCTCGCACTCGCAGAAAGGCTTGATGTCAGGCTGTTGCATTGCCTGATGCCACCAGATATCCCGCTCGTCCGTCCATTCCAGTTTGCCTTGTTCTGCAATACCTGCACGGTCTACAACAACAACGTGTTCAACACTCGGGCAGGATTTCAGTGCATCGTCTGCATTAGCTTTAAGGGGAATTACGCGACCGGAGCGTAAAACAGCATCTGCGGTAACAAGCACTTTTGCTTCACAATCTATCATGCGACTTTGCAGGCTGAGGGCAGAAAAGCCTGCAAAAACGATTGAATGCACTGCGCCAATACGAACACAGGCAAGCATGGCAATGGATAATTCCGGAATCATCGGCATGTACAAGGCTACTCGGTCGCCTTTGCCTACTCCGTATTTTTTTAACACGTTAGCAAATTTACATACTTCTTCGTAGAGTTCCTCATACGTGAATGTAATTACATCTCCTTCCGGCTCCCCTTGCCAGATAAGAGCTGCTTTATCCTTACGGCCAAGTCCCAGATGTCTATCAAGACAGTTATGAGCAACGTTCAACTTGCCGCCGGTGAACCAGCGGATGTCCGGTGTGTCCATGTCTGCTTCAAGCACACTGGTGAACGGGGAGAACCAGTCAAGCAACTCATTTGCCCGTCCCGCCCAGAACCCTTCATTGTCTTCAATAGAACGCTTATACTGACGCTCATATTCTTCCAGGGACTGGATATGAGTTCCTACGCCTACGGATTTAGAAGGGGTGAACAGACGCTGCTCATCTTGCATGGAAATGATGTTGTTTTGGCTCATGGGATTCTCCTCGAAATAAATGGTGACATCATACGGCAGTGGTCTTCCAGATGCTTCTGCATCGCATGTTGACCCGAAAATTTGTATGTTCCGGTTGTGGCGTATACTGGTGCTGCAAGGAATAGTATTCGCCACAACCGCAAACAAACCATAAGGGAAAGGTGGAAACATTTTATATGTAACCTGCGAGAGCATTTCGGTTTGTTAATGAACAACTGCACTATGCAACCATCTGTTTCAAAAAAGACATTCTTTTTCGGTGAACGGTATGAATCGAAAGGTGAATAACATGGCTACCGGTAAGCGGTAGAAAAAGGCACAGTGAATGGCATGGCAAAGGTATGGTTGAAGGCTGAATTCAAGGGGGCTGATTTTGCAGAGGTAAAAGCAATACAACTGTTTGAACTTACCATGAGTTTCAACTACAGTGTTTTTTACTTGCTGTTGCATAATCCCAACCGGAACCAATCGTAGGAGTCTGTGTGAGTCATTCGACGCTAAAACAGATGTTTCGACCGACCTCTGTGGTAATAATTGGTGCTTCTGAAGAGTCTGGAACCCCTGCCAGTGACTGCATGCAAAATTTGCTCGGCGGTACATTTCTGGGGCCAATACTTCCGGTTGTGACACAGCCGGATTCGCCGGATACTATTTTCGGTCAGCCTGTTTACACTGCCATTGATACACTTCCTATTACACCGGATCTTGCCATCATTTGCGTTGATGCAGACGAGGTTCCTTATTACATAGAAGAGCTTGGTAAACGTGGAACACAGAACGCTATTCTGTTTTCTTCCGGTTTTTCACGGTTCAACACAAAGCAAGCCACTCGTAAGCGTGAACGACTCGTTGCGCTGGCGCATAAATTTTCTGTACGTTTGCTGGGGCCTAACGGGCTCGGCTTCATCAATCCTTCCCTCGGCATTAATGCCAGTCTTGCTTCATCTCCATTTACCACGGGCAAAGTTGCCTTTGTCACACAGTCAGATTCCCTGTTTACCTCTGTGCTCGATTGGGCAGTGTCCAAATCTCTTGGCTTTTCTCACGTAATTTCTCTCGGAGATGTGCTAGATGTGGGCTTCAGCGAAGTGCTGGATTATCTGAACAGAGACATGAATACCCGTGCCGTGCTGCTGTACCTTGAGTCAGTCGCCAATGCCCGCGAGTTTATGTCTGCTGCGCGTGCGCTTTCGCGTTCAAAGCCTGTCATCGTTGTTAAAGCGGGCAAATCCCATGCGGCAGAGCAAGCTGTGGCTGCACATACAGGCATGATTCTGGGTGCGGACGAAGTGTACGAAGCCGCATTCAAACGAGCCGGTATGCTTCGGATGGATTCCATTGACTCTGTTTTTGACACCATTCAGGCGCTTGCATGGTCAAAGCCTCTGAAAGGTAAACGGTTGGCTATTGTCACAAACGGTGGAGCACCGGCATTTATTGCCACTGATCTGTTGCTAAAGGGAGGCGGAGAGCTTGCTGAGCTGACAGACGAAGCGTGTCAGCATTTGGACGACGCACTCGGAAGCAGCTGGTCGTATTGGAATCCATTAGTAATTGATGCCAAGGCCGATGCTGACATGTACGCCAACGCCATAAAGCCGTTACTGCGTGACAGTTCTGTGGATGGCATCCTCGTTTTGCATATCCCTACAGCCGGTGTGGACAGCGCTGCTATTGCTGAACAGGTAGTAAAAACCTGCAAACGCAGTAAGAAGGTTATCCTTACAAGCTGGCTTGGTGGAGGCGATGGCGACATAGCGCGAAACATATTTTTCAAGGCAAAGGTGCCTTCCTACGTTACGCCGGACAGTGCTGTGCGTACCTTCCTGTATCTTGTGCAGTACAGAAGTAACCAGATTAAACTGGCGGAAGCACCGGAGTCGCGTCCTGATAACAAAACAGACGTGCTGAAAAGCCGCGCGATTGTTTTGCAGGCGCTCGAAGAGAAACGCCAGATGCTAACAGTGCAGGAAGTGGAAGCACTGCTTGCCGCCTACGACATTAACTGCATCACTACACGCAGTGCTGATTCAGTAGAGCAGATTGCAGCCATTGCAGATGAGGTGGGGTATCCGCTGGCGATCAAAGTGATTTCGCCGGATATTTTCCGTAAGTCACAGGTCGGCGGGGTTATGCTGGATATTCAGGATAGCGCTGAAGCTACAGCCGCTGCTGAATCTATAGTAATGAATGTTGCCCAGTATCAGCCATTCGCACGCATTAACGGTTTTGCAGTCCAGCGAATGACGCAGCGTTTGCGTGGGGTAGAGCTTTCTATTGAAATCGAAACAGACCCGCAGTTTGGCCCTGTAATCCGTTTCGGGCAGGGTGGCTCTCTGGCGCATATTATACAGGATACGCAAACAGAGTTGCTACCGTTGAATATGAGCCTTGCAAAAGAGCTTGTAGCATCAACACATGTGAGCAAGCAGCTTGTGGGTAACAAAACAGTTACAGGCGTGGATACGCAGGCTGTATATGAAATGCTTGTATCTATTTCACAGATGCTGATTGATATACCGGAAGTTTTTGAACTAGAGATCAACCCCGTGCAGGCTGATTCCAGCGGAGCGTTTGTTTTTGATGCTGCCGTCCGTGTGGCGTGGACAGATATGGGTGGTGCAGATCAGCTTGCGATTTGTCCGTATCCAGCTGAACTGGAAGAAATTATTCAGGTGGGTGAAGACCTGACTGTTCGTCTGCGTCCTATTCGACCTGAAGATGAACACGCCCACTGGGATTTCGTGGAGAACCTCAGTCCGCAGGACAGGCGTTTTAGGTTCTTTGGTAATGTTGGCGAGCTACCGCGTTCTGAAATGGTTAAGCTGACACAGATTGACTACGACAGGGAGATGGCGTTCATTGTTCAGACTATTCCTGAAGAAGGAAAAGAGCCTCTTACCATCGGGTCTGCCCGTGCTATGATTTCACCGGATAATGAAACCTCTGAGTTTGCAGTGGTTGTTCGCAGTGACTGGAAGCGCAAGGGGCTGGGGCGCATGTTGATGGCGCATCTCGTGGACTATCTGCGTTCCCGTAATACAAAGCAGATTACAGGCGAAGCTCTTGGCGATAATAAGAATATGGTCGAGCTTGCGCGATCCCTCGGATTTGTAGTCTCAAAAGACTTTGATGACGATACGTATCATTTCACGCTGGATTTAAAAGATGAAAATGGAGAGCCTGACGATGGGCTTTAGCCGTAATTCTTTTCAATAAAAAAGCGCCCCGTTGCTATCAGCAAACTGGGGCGCTTTTTTTTGAAAACGGAAAATAAAAAGAGTGGGGCTCGCATGCTCCACTCTTTCTTTTGCTTTGCATCGTATACTTGCGAATTCCACAGGAAGGCGAACGCTAATACGAATGTGAGATATTGTCCGGCGCTATTGCTGGTAACCGCACCATTGTGCATATGCTGCACAGCGCAATTCAGCCGGAGTGTGTGTCTCAGGTTGCAAAGAGTTGGTCTACAGGAAAAAGAAACTCTATTTGTTTACCATTTCTTTGAGTTCTTTCCCTGCACGGAAAACAGGTAACTTTTTAGGAGATACCTTCACACTTTCACCGGTTTTAGGGTTACGGCCTTTGTATCCCTTGTACTCTTTCACTTTAAAAGAACCAAATCCACGAATTTCAACTCTGCCTTCTTCGACAAGAGCTTCTCGGATGCTGTCAAAAAAGACATTTACAAGCAGTACTGCTTCATCTTTAGACAGGTTATGATCCTCAGCCATCAACTTAACAAGTTCGCTTTTATTCACAAGAACCCCCTATGGAATATCGATTCGTAATTTTGTCCACGATATTAGAGTAGTACCTATTCACCGCCATAGTGACAAGGGGGTGATGGTTATTTCTTCTGTTATTCAAAGGGGTTTTGTTTATAAAACTATAAAACGTACGATCAATGAAGCGTAATGCTTGCATATTCTGACGTTGAAAAAATAGTTCAATTTATAGTGCTAGTTGCAATATATCATCAAACAAACCGTTAGAAGTAAGCAAAAATGCAGTTGGAAAAGACTACGTCCCGTTAGTATAACGGGACGTAGCAGTGTTTAAACGTGGTTTCGTAGCTTCAATTCTATTGGATGTGGCTTCAAATACCATTGCGATGACAAATATTCTTCATCATATTTTCGGACATAATGGTTACACAGAGTCAGCGGAACAATAAGGGGCACTAATTGGGAATGGTATTGTTCGATAACTTCCTGAAGTTCTTTTTTTTCGTCAGCGGAGAGCGCTTTTTTAAAATATCCGGCGATGTGCTGTAGTACGTTTGTATGTTTTTTGACCGTCGTTTTTATCTTAAGGGTCGTGAGTAATTCATTCTGATATTGCTGGAGCAGCTCTAGCGTGTCCATTTGCTTACCGTGTGCTACCAATGAGCCCATGGAGCGGTAGTGCTCGACGCTATGGGACATGAGCAGTAATTTATGGCGAGTATGGAATTCTACCAAATTACGATATGCAAACGGTTGTTTGAGCATCTCTCTCCACCGTTGAAGGGCAAAGATTTGTTCAATAAAATTCTCACGAAACGGTGCGTCGCAAAGTCTTCCTTCTTCTTCTACAGGAAGCAGCGGAAAATGTTCCATAAAGGCTCTGGCAAAGACTCCGATACCTTTTAAGCTTGGCGGACCGGCATTCTTGGCTTCTTTCGGATCAACATCTTTATATACTTTTACCCGCTCCATGCCGCTGGAAGGGGATGCACGTTTAAAGACAAATCCACACAAGTGTTCATTTTCAAGTTCTTGAACCCTTTGCGCCGAAAACTCTTTCATCTGTGCTGTGTGATCCAGAAATGTTTTGTTTGTAACAAGTCTCGGGTCTTCAGGTTTTCCTACAAGGCGCATCGCTTCTCGAGGGATGCCGAGACCCATTTCAACCTCAGGACACACGGGGACGTATTCAACATATTCCCCTAGTGTATTCACAAGCCATAAATCTTTTTTATGCCCGCCATCAAAGCGAACAGGATTGCCAAGTAGGCAGGAAGAAATACCAATGCGAATTTTTTTTGTGTCCTGCATGTTGCTCTTTCCTCTTTGAGGTATAATATTATGTCTAAGAGTTCGTATTAAGATTGGCTCAGTTGCGTTGTGTATGCAAATATAAAAATTATGAAATGGTGCTTACGTACATTTGGAGTTTCGTTATGACCACTGAACTGACTCAACCAATAGATGTTGTATTTTTCGATTTCAGCGGCGTGTTAGCTGATGAAGGTTTTGTGGAGGGATTGCGTAAAATTGCTGCGCGTAACGGTTTTGATCAGGACGAGTTTCAGTCCGTAGTTACCGAAATTTGTTATGAGGGCGGCTACGCGACCGGCAAAGCAACTGAAGCGGAATTTTGGGAAGAAGTACGCAAAAAGACAGGGTTAGTTGAGCAAAGCGAATTGTTGCATCTGGAAATTTTGACAGGATTTGCTGTGCGATTATGGATGCTTGAAGTTGTGGATGTTATTCGCGCAAGCGGTGTAAAAACAGCCATTTTAAGCGATCATACCAACTGGCTAGAAGATCTCGACTTTGAACATTCTATTTATTCCCATTTTGATAGGGTGTTTAACTCGTACCGTGAAGGTATCTCCAAACGTTCTCATGATTATTTTCATTACGCCTTGCGTGCAATGGATGTGACTCCTGAGCGCTCTTTATTTGTAGATGATAATCCATCGAATTTATTGCGTGCTGGTGAAATTGGAATACAGACACTGCTGTACGATGAACATGACAAAGTTCTGGAACGTCTTCAGGCGTTATTCCCGAATGTCATCTTCCCTACAGTATAATAGCGTGAGTGGAAGGATGCGGATGAGAGTGCCACACTCTTCAAAAGTTGCGTTATAGATGAAAATTGCATAACGTGTCCGCTGATTTTCAACAAACAAGCAAGTCCGGAGTTTTTGTCCGGCAGAAATATATCATGAGAAAAGCAACAAGCGGCCTTACCCCGGAAGGTATTCCTTCTTTAGTGTTGACCGGTCTTGGTACCCTTGCATTTGCCATTATGGGCTGCTGGGTACTCTCCACTGTATTTTTTATTCTTTTCTGGTTCAGCCTGCACTTCTTCCGCGATCCGGAACGTGTGACACCAACCGCTAAAGGCCTTGCTGTAAGCCCTGCTGACGGCAAAGTAATTAAAATTACTCCAATGGAAGACCCGTTTACTGGTGAGCGTCGTATGTGTGTTTGTGTTTTCATGAACGTTTTTAGCGTACATGTGAACCGCTCCCCGATTGAAGGCACTGTTCGTGGTATTAAATACTTCTCCGGAAAGTACTTAAATGCCGCATGGGACAAGGCTTCAAGCGACAATGAACGTTGTGCATATGACCTTGAGCATGCCGATGGCAGCCGTTGGACAATGGTACAGATTGCAGGCCTTATTGCTCGCAGAATTGTGTGCCGTGTTGACGAGGGAGATGCGTTAACCCGTGGAGAACGTTACGGAATGATCAAGTTTGGTTCTCGGGTTGACCTTTACTTACCAGAGGGCTATGCTCCCTCCGTTGCTATTGGTGAGCAGGTGTTTGCAGGTGAAACTGTAATTGCCAGCAAAGACGAAAAGTAATATTCTTAGCAAAGTTCATCACCAATAGATATTTTCGATTTTAATAAGGAAGCACATAAACATGGATCAATCAAAAGCCCGTAAGGGTATTTACATTTTGCCTAACCTTTTCACCACCGCGAGTCTTTTTTCAGGATTCATGGGGTTGATCTGGGCATCTTCGGGCAAATTTGAGCTGTGTGCTGCTGCTATTATATTCTCCGCTATCATGGATGGCTTAGATGGTAAGGTTGCACGTCTTACTGGCACTGCCAGTGAATTTGGTGTGCAGTACGACTCATTGTGTGACCTCGTAGCGTTTGGTCTCGTACCAGCCTTTATGATGTACTCAATGTACCTTAACCAGTTTAACCGTCTCGGCATTGCCGTTGCATTCTTGTTTGCAGCATGTGCTGCTCTCAGATTGGCGCGTTTCAACGTATCCACAGCAGTGGTTCCTAAGAAGTTCTTTATCGGACTTCCTTCACCTGCTGGCGGCTGTGCACTCGCTGCTTTCGTATTCTTTACCCAGTACATTCCTGCTGAACTCTCTAGTATTGTCCCTGCGTTTGCGTTGGGTCTTACTTTTGTTGCAGCATTCTCAATGGTTAGCCGCGTACGTTACTTCTCCTTTAAGGAGTACGGTTTCGTTAAGGCTCGTCCATTTAGCACCCTTGTATCTGCTATTCTTATATTTACGCTAATTGTTAGCGAGCCGAAGCTACTAGGCTTCATTATTATTGGCGGCTATATTATTAGCGGACCTGTGTATACATTCCTATTTCTATCACGCAGGTCCAATAAGTTACTGGGTGACCTTTCCGAGAGCTAACAGCACGGAGGAAAGGCACGGCGAGTAACACACCGCCCCCTAGCCTTTACTCTTAAAGTACAAGCAAACCAAGCTCCGGTTTCTTCTACACAGAAGGAACCGGAGCTTTTTTCATATTTGGAATAAAACTTAACAATTATGTTATAAAAAGGAGCCTAAATCATGCATTCAGCATACGTCACCAAGCAAATGAACCGATCGAAGAACGAATACCGTCCGTTTGGCCCACTACTATGTAATCTACTAGCGAACTAAGTGAGGTTTTTGTGAAATTAGTTTATGAAATAGAATAAAAAAAGAATAACTCCACAGGAGAATACAATGTCCGATCGCTTATACATTTTCGATACCACTTTGAGAGATGGAGAGCAGTCTCCCGGCGCAACAATGAACCAGAACGAAAAAATTCGTCTTGCGCGGGAACTCGAGAATTTGGGTGTCGATATTATGGAAGCAGGTTTTCCTGCTGCAAGCCAAGGGGATTTTGAAGCAGTTCGCAAAATTGCACAGACCATTAAGCATTCACAGGTTGCTGGTTTGTGTAGGGCGATGGCGGCGGATATTGATAGGTGCTGGGATGCAATCAAAGACGCAGAGCATCCACGAATTCATACATTCTTAGCAACCAGTCCGGTACACATGGAGTACAAGCTCCGTAAGACACCGGAACAGGTTTTGGAAATGACAGAAGCGGCTGTAAAACACGCAGCAAAATACACCTCTAACATTGAGTTTTCTGCAGAAGATGCATCCCGCTCTGACTGGGATTTCCTCGCAAAAGTTGCAGAAACAGCAATCAACGCAGGCGCAACCACCATCAACATTCCTGATACCGTGGGGTATGCACAGCCTCAGGAATTTGGCGATATGGTTCGCTACGTGATTGAAAACACCAGCAACAGCCACAAAGCTGTCTTCAGTGTGCATTGTCATAACGATCTCGGTCTCGGTGTGGCAAACACCCTTGCTGCGATTAATGCAGGTGCAAGACAGGCAGAAGTGACTATCTCCGGTATCGGAGAACGAGCAGGTAACGCAGCGCTCGAAGAGCTCATCATGGCGTTACGTACTCGCAGTGATTACTACGATCTTGAAACTCAGGTGAAGTCTGAACAGTTGTTCCCGACATGTCGCCTGCTCTCAATGATCATTGGTCAGCCGATTCCTTCGAACAAAGCCATTGTTGGTGCAAACGCATTTGCGCATGAGTCCGGTATTCATCAGGACGGCATGCTCAAAAATCGCGAAACCTACGAGATTATGACCCCTGAGTCCGTAGGCCGTGAAAAAACAGACATCATCCTCGGTAAACATTCCGGTCGTAACGCCATTAAAGGCAAAACGACTGAACTCGGTTACCCATTGGAAGATGACGAATTACAGATTGTTTTCGAGGCCGTTAAGCGCCTCGCGGATAAAAAAGAGAAGGTTTACGACGCAGACATCGAGGCAATTATCCTTGAAGAAGTCTACCGTATTCCGGATAAGTACAGACTGGTACATCTCTCCGTTCAGTCAAGTGATGTGGGAGTGCCACCAACCGCTGCCGTTGTAATGGAAATTAACGGTATCCGTAGGGAGCACACTACATTCGGCGCAGGTCCGATTGATGCAGTATTCAAAACTATTTCCCAGATCGTAGGGCGCTCACCAAAGCTCAAACGATACAGTGTTAACGCCATCACCAGCGGCGGAGATGCACAGGGCGAGGTAACCGTACGCCTCGAAGAGAATGAATGCAGCACAGTTGGACGTGGATCCGATCCTGACATCATTGCCGCTAGCGCAAGAGCATTCCTGAACGCATTAAACAGACTCGATAAAATGAACTCGGAGGGTTAACAGTCATGGCGCACACACTCGCACAAAAAATATTACAGAAACACACTGATCAAAAAATCGAAGGAATCGGACAGATCGTTCAATGCGACGTTTCTCTGGTTCTTGCAAACGATATCACCGCACCGCTTGCCATTAAATCATTTAAGGCAATGGGCGCAAAATCTGTGTTTGATAAAGATAAAGTGGCTCTCGTAATGGACCACTTTACACCGCAAAAAGATATCGCTTCCGCAATTCAGGTGAAAAATACACGTGAATTTGCGGAGGAGCAAAACATTACGCATTACTACGAAGGTGGCGATTGCGGCGTAGAACACGCTCTCTTGCCAGAACTCGGACTTGTAGGCCCTGGTGACATCGTAATCGGCGCAGACTCCCATACCTGCACCTACGGTGGTCTCGGTGCCTTCGCAACAGGCCTTGGTTCAACAGACGTAGCGGGCGGCATGGCACTTGGTTCCACATGGTTCAAAGTACCGCCAACAATCCGCGCCATCTTCAACGGTGAGCTTCCTGAGTTCGTTGGTGCAAAAGACTTAATCTTGCGTCTCATCGGTGAAATCGGTGTATCCGGTGCGCTCTACAAAGCGCTCGAATTTGGCGGTTCCACAATTGATGCCCTCAGCGTTGAAGGCCGTATGACCATTGCTAACATGGCAATTGAAGCCGGTGGTAAATGCGGACTTTTCCCAGTGGATGCAAAGACTCTTGAATACACCGCTGCACGTGGTCGTAACGACGAACTGCTCGCACCGGACGAAGGCGCAGAATACGAACGTGTTCTTAACTTCGACGTATCAAACATGTCACCAATGGTTGCATGTCCGCATTTGCCGGATAACGTGCATCCAATTGAAAATGTCGAACCTAAAAAGGTCGATCAGGTCGTCATCGGTTCCTGCACCAACGGTCGTATCAGCGACTTACGCGAAGCAGCAGCCGTACTTAAAGGACGCAAAGTAGCATCTCGCACTCGTACAATTGTACTTCCGGCAACGCCTACCATCTGGAAACAGGCATTGCGCGAAGGTCTCATTGAAACCTTCATGGAGTCAGGCTGTATCGTAGGTCCTGCAACATGTGGCCCTTGTCTCGGTGGACATATGGGCATCCTTGCTGACGGTGAAGTAGCAGTAGCTACTACCAACCGTAACTTCAGAGGACGCATGGGCAGCCTTGAGTCAGAAGTTTACCTCTCAAGCCCTGCCGTTGCTGCGGCAAGTGCTTTAGCTGGTGAAATTGCTGATCCTCGCAAGGTGTAGTTGTTATTTTTATTGATGCCTCCGGCGGGTCTAGGACGTTTGTGTCTCCGACGGGCAAGGGCTCTGCCCTGCACCCGCAAGGGGGACGCCCCCTTGACCGCGAATAGGTGAGTGGTGGTTGGAAAGATAGAGGCACATCGAGATGTTGATGTTGTTTCGGTTTCAATCACAAACGATTTGATTCTTTTTGGGAGAAATGATCATGACTTTAAAAGGTAAAGCTCACAAAGTGGGCGATCACATAGATACAGATGCCATCATTCCTGCGCGTTTTTTGGTAACGACTGATGAAAAAGAGCTTGGTGCAAACTGCATGGAAGGTCTTGAAGCAGGCTGGGTAGAGCGTGTTTCTGAAGGCGACATCATGGTTGCCGGTGAAAACTTCGGTTGTGGTTCTTCACGTGAACATGCACCAATTTCAATTCTTGGTGCTGGTATGCAGGTAGTAGTTGCGCATTCCTTTGCGCGTATCTTCTACCGTAACAGCTTTAACATGGGCCTCTTGCTCATCGAAATCGGTGAAGAGATCATCCATATTGAAGATGGACATGTAGTCTCCGTGGATATCGAAGCTGGTACCGTCATCAACGTGACCACTGGCAAAGTAATCGAATTCCCGCCGCTTCCACAGTTTATGCGCGATTTTGTCGATAATGGCGGACTTATTCCGTACGTAAGCGAAAAATTAGAAGAAAAGTAATAGGTAAGCGCTCCAAATCGCTGCAAGGTAGTGGGGCGTAAGCCGTTAAGTTACAGAAAAAATAAGCGTATCTCGCAGATAAAAGTTTTAGGAGAGTCCAGAGAAGCCCTTTTTTAAAAGGGTTCTCTGGCTGCCGGAGGCTCGTCGAAGACCCGCCGGAGGCACCTATTTTCCTGCTAAACTGCGGAAAAAATTTTCATAGAGGGAAAGATCATGGATATGAATATTGTTTTATTGCCGGGTGACGGCATCGGGCCGGAGATCACCACTCAGGCAGTAGAAGTTTTGAAGACAGTCGCGAACAAGTTTGGCCATAACGTAACCTTCACAGAAGAGCAGATTGGTGGTTGCGCTATTGACGCCACAGGTTGCCCGTTACCGAAGGAAACTGTTGAAGCGTGTAAGAAAGCGGATGCAGTCTTTCTTGGCGCTGTAGGCGGCCCTAAATGGGATAATTTAGATGGTGCGACTCGTCCTGAAGCTGGATTGCTTGGCATCCGCAAAGAGCTTGGTCTTTTTGCCAACTTGCGTCCTGCAAAATTATTCCCTGAACTTTCCAGCGCATGTTTCTTGCGTCCGGATATCGTAGAAGACGGCATCGACGTTATGGTTGTTCGTGAACTTACTGGCGGCATCTACTTCGGACAGCCGCAGGGTCAGGAAGTACGCGACGGTGTTCGTTATGGTTTCAACACCATGGTGTACAACGAAGACGAAGTTCGTCGTATTGCTCGCATTGCTTTTGAAGCAGCCATGAAACGCGACAAGCGCGTTTGTTCTGTAGATAAAGCAAACGTACTCGAAGTCTCCCGTTTGTGGAGAGCTGTTGTAGAAGAAGTTGCGGTTGATTACCCTGAAGTTGAACTCACTCACATGTACGTTGATAACGCTGCAATGCAGCTTGTTCGTGACCCGAACCAGTTCGACGTTATCGTGACTGGCAACCTTTTCGGTGACATCTTGTCTGATGAAGCTGCAGTAATCACCGGTTCTATCGGTATGCTTCCTTCTGCTTCCCTCAACAAATCCGGCACTGGCCTTTTTGAGCCGATTCATGGTTCCGCACCGGACATCGCAGGTCAGAACAAAGCTAACCCGCTTGCATCAATCCTTTCCATGGCAATGATGCTGCGTCATTCTTTCAACCTCATCAAAGAGGCGAACGCTATTGAAACAGCAGTTCAGAAAGTATTGCGCGAAGGCTACAGAACTGGTGACATCATGTCCAAAGGTGAAACCCTTGTTGGTTGTAACACCATGGGCAACTTGGTTGTAGAGCGCTTGTAGAAAACAGCTATTTTCCTTTTGAAAAGACTATTTGATAGATGGGGCTTTTCACCTAAAACAAAAAACCGAAGCTACACATGTAGCTTCGGTTTTTTTATTTGTGATTTTGATCTAATCGCCTCTACCCGTTGCAAGGTAGCGTGCCCAGTCGAAACGTTCTTGTCTTGTTGCCGCAGCAACAGCATCTTCCACGGCATATGGAATATTCATTTGCTGAACCTTCCAGCCAGCGGAATCTTGTTCCAGCATTGTGTATGATGCATGCGAAGAATACGTCTGCATGGAATGCACGACAGGGTGATTGTCAGTATATGCAGGCAGGCCAACGCTTCCTGCATTAACTATAAGCTGACCGGATGACAGTTCAACAACTCGCGGAAGATGAGTATGACCACAAAGGATCACATCAGAATCTTCTCCGTCGAGCATTCGTATTATCTCGCCGTCCGAGCGAACTTGTGGAATACCACTGGAAATGTCTTCCAATAAATACGTCAAATCGTTGGTTGGCGAGCCATGACAGGCATAAATTTCTCTAGTTATCTGGCAGTCAAAGGGGAGCGTATCAAGCCACTCAACCGGAGCATCACCAAGGTCATTCAACACAAACTGAAGTGTTGGATTTTTTAAAACTTCTTCGGGTGCAACTTCATACAGCAGCCGATCTTGATTTCCGCAAATTGAAATAACATTATATGATGTTAGCAGGTTGTAGGTAGCTCTAGGAGCAAGTGGTCCGTACAGAGTGTCACCGAGATTAACGATATGGTTGGCACCACGAGTCGAGATGTCATCGAGAACAGCCTGTAGGGCATACGCATTACTGTGAATGTCAGAGATAATAGCAAATTTCATACTGTCACCACCAAGATCTAAAAGTGTTGGCTTAAGATAGCAGTAAATTGGGTTCCTGTAGTGTTATATACCAGATCGCTGAATAATTCCCAACATGGAGTATGTGAGCTGAGCAGCAGCAAAATCTGATGCGTGATCGCCTTCCTGCGGTGCAAGTTCAACCACATCACAACCAATGACATTTCGATCTTTCACAGCCTTCTCAAGCAATGTGATGGCCTGCCACCACTGGATACCACCGGGAACAGGGGTGCCAGTTGCGCGGATAACAGACGGGTCGAGCCCATCCACGTCAAAGGTGATGTAAATATTTTTCGGAAAATCTTCAGGAAGCAGAACGTCCGGCAGTGGTTTGAGTGCCAGATCTTTGGCATCGATATGCGGAATGTTGTGTTTAGTGCGGACTTCAACTTCTTCTGTACAAAAAGCGCGAACACCTAATTGAAAGACAGGTAATTCAAGTTCAAGTGCACGATGCATGACGGATGCATGGCTGTACGGATCGCCCTCATAGGCTTTTCGTAAATCTGCATGAGCGTCAAATTGAACGATACCGAATGTGCCGTGCTTTTTCTTAAGCGCACGCAATGCGCCGAGTGTCACGGAATGTTCACCGCCGAGCATAACTGGCAGCCCGTATTGGGATGCTTCTGTTACCGCTGATTCAATGCGGGCAATCACCTGTTCAGCAGATCCTGTACAGTCGACTGGCTCATGAGTGTAGATGCCATCGTCTGCGGGAATGGATTCACCGTCCCATAGTTCAAGTTGATCTGAAGCTTCGAGAATTGCTTCAGGCCCGTCAGCCGTACCCCCACCATAAGAAACCGTTGCTTCAAAAGGTACCGGAACAATCTGAAATCGACATTGTTCCGGTGTAGTTTCTTCAAGTTCTGATGCTAAAAATCTATTCATGTTCTTACTATACTTTTTGATGAATTTGTTGGCAACACTGTTTGGTTTAGTGATGGGTTAGGGGGAGTGAAATAGGGCGCGCGAAGTACAGAGGTAATCTTCTACTTCAGCCTCTCGGGCGAATAACGGAGTTGCAGAATACTATTTACTTATCGCTTTTTGCACTAAAAACAGCGCGAGAGTCTTACGCAGAACATTACCTCTGCGCTTCGCTGAAATTGATACTTAGTAAGTATATTTGGAAGTTACGTTAAGTAGAAAGTTTTTTTTTGAGAAGTTGATATTGTAAGCTGTTGTTTAGAATTAATAAGAGGAATGATACCTGAGTGCACGTAGTACAGAGGTAGCCTTCTGCTTCAGTCTCTCGGGCGGATCGCGGAACTTCTGGATACGATTTGCTTATCGCTTTTTGCACTAAAAACAGCGCGAGAGTCTTTCGCTGAATACTACCACTGCACTTCGCTGAATTTAGTTTTAAACATCAAGTTACGATTAAGTAGTCAAGTACTACAAGGCTGGCGCTGGTTAACGTAACAATTTGAAATAAAAATAGAAAGCTCTGAAAGAGAACATGTGGCTAGCTAGTGACTTAATGTGGAATATATGAGCTTTGTGATTCCGTTTAGGCAAAGTGAAATTTATTTGTAGGAAGAAATTTCGATTGAGTGCTCCAACCTTTAAATATCGGAAGAAAGGAAGGTGGAGAGTTGGAAAGAGCGTAGAAAGAGACTGGTAGTGTTGTAAAAGCCGCGAGGTTACGGAATCAACAGGCTGGGCTCGCAAATAAAAGTTTTTGGAGAGTCCAGAGAACCTTTTTTCAAAAAGGTTCTCTGGTCGCCGAAGGCAAAAAAAGAAAAAAATATTAGGACAAGCGGCACCTAAAATCGTCATATCCAAATTCACGAACGACGTGCAGGTCGCCGGAGCTTGGATTGTAGCGTGCGATTGCAGGCAGCTGTAGTCCGTTGAAGGTGTTTGTTTTCACCATGGAGTAGATAGCCATGTCCGTGAACGCGAGACGGTCACCTGCTTTGAGCGGGGTATCAAAAGAGTATTCTCCGATGACATCCCCTGCGAGGCAGGATTTACCGGCTAGGCGGTAGGAGTGTGCCTTCTCGTTTTTCTCGCCTGAATCAATGACGAATGGTCGGTACGGCATCTCTAATACGTCTGGCATGTGGCATGCGGCTGACGCGTCGAGGATGGCGATATCCATATCTGCTTTGATTACGTCGAGGACTGTGGCTACGAGTAGCCCTGCGTCGAGCGCAACGGCTTCACCCGGCTCAAGATACACTTGAACGTTATAACGTGTCTTAGCGCGCTCGATACACGCACAGAGACGATCTATGTCATATCCTTCGCGGGTGATGTGGTGCCCGCCGCCAAAGTTGAGCCATTCCATATTCTGGAGAAGATGACCAAACTGCTTTTCTACGGCTTCCAGCGTACGATCAAGCGCATCTGCATCTTGTTCACAGAGTGTGTGAAAATGCAGACCGGATACGCCTTCAAGATCGTTCTCATCAAAGTTTTCAAGCCGCACACCTAAACGTGAACCGGGGGAACACGGGTCATAGATGGGCGTTGCGCCTTCGGAGTGTTGCGGGTTAACGCGCACGCCGATTTTGATGGTGCGCTCTGATGCCTGAATAAGCGGGCGGTATTTGCGCAACTGTGCAAAAGAGTTGAACACGATGTGGTCAGAGTATTTGATGATCTCTGCCATGTCGTTGTCGGAATAAGCAGCGGCGAAGCTGTGCACTTCGCCGCCGAATTCTTCACGTCCCAGTCTCGCCTCGTGCGGAGAGCTAGCGCAGGTTCCGTGCAGGACGCCGCTCAGTACCGGAAAGGTGCTGTATGTGGCGAATCCTTTGAGCGCGAGGAGGATTTTTGCCTCGGTGCGCTGTTGCACGGAATCTAAAATAGCCGCGTTATCCGCAAGCTTTGCCTCATCCACAACAAAGCATGGAGAAGGCAGGCGTTCTGGATTTAATTTTTGAAGGTAACTTCTGTCCATGGGAGACCGTGAATGTTGAGTTTTTCCATGAATGGGTCTGGATCAAGTTCTTCCATGTTGAAGACGCCTTCGCCAGTCCATTTGCCGGTGAGCATAAGCATCGCGCCAATCATAGCTGGTACGCCGGTGGTGTATGATACAGCCTGTGAAGCAACTTCTTTGAATGCTTCTTCGTGGTCGCAGATGTTGTAGATGTAGTAATCTTTAGGCTCGCCGTCTTTCATACCTTTCATGCGACAACCGATGCATGTGCGACCTTTTGTGCGCTCGCCGAGTCCTGCTGGTTCTGGAAGAACTTCTTTGAGGAATCGGAGAGGGATGATGTCCTGACCATTGTATTTAACGGTGTCGATACGTGTCATGCCAACGTTTTCGAGCACTTGGAGATGGTTCAGGTACTGGTCGGAGAAGGTCATCCAGAAACGGGCACGTTTGAGACCTTTCAAGTGTTTTACGAGAGACTCAAGCTCTTCGTGGTACATGAGGAAACACTTTTTGGGACCAATGCCTTCAGGGAAGTCGTAGTTCATGGAGAAGCTGAGCGGATCAGTTTCAAGCCATTCGCCGTGTTCCCAGTAGCGGCCGTTTGCAGTAACTTCGCGGATGTTGATTTCCGGGTTGAAGTTGGTTGCGAACGGGTGACCGTGGTCGCCTGCGTTGCAGTCAATGATGTCGAGCTGATGAATTTCATCAAACTGGTGTTTCATTGCATGTGCGCAGAAAATATTGGTTACGCCCGGATCAAAGCCGGAACCGAGAAGTGCCATGAGGCCTTTCTCTTTGAAACGCTCCTGATATTCCCACTGCCATTTGTATTCGAACTTGGCTTCATCAAGCGGTTCGTAGTTGGCAGTATCAAGGTAGTTCACACCTGTTTCCAGACATGCGTCCATGATGGTGAGATCCTGATACGGCAGTGCGAGGTTGATAACGAGAACAGGCTTGTGCTTGTTGATGAGTTCTACAAGCTCAGGCACGTTGTCAGCATCTACTGTGTCGGTAACAATGTCGCGACCGGTACGTTCTTTAACTGAAGAAGCAATTGCATCACATTTTTCAATGGTTCTGGATGCAAGAACGATTTCGGAAAAAACTTCAGGAACCTGTGCACACTTGTGTACACACACGCCGCCGACGCCGCCAGCGCCGATGATCAACACTTTAGACATAGTTGTACTCCTTGCATGGTGCGGTACTGAAATCTACCTCAAAATTTCATTTTTGAGATACGATTTAGCCGCAAAAATTATCTTTCAAAGTAAGTATAGCCGCGCAGACCGGCATAGAACGCCTGTAGAAGTTCGAATCGTTCCGCAGCGGTGATTCTTCCTTCGCGCACGGATTGTTCCGCCATAGAGCGCAGGTCTTCCATGATTCTGCGCTGGTCATACTCTACGTATTCGAGCAGCTCGCCCACTGTGTCACCTTCAATCTCACGTACAAATTCGTAACTGCCGTCTTCATACATACGTACGCTGACAACGTTGGTGTCGCCGAACAGGTTGTGCAGATCGCCAAGGGTTTCCTGATATGCACCAACGAGGAAAGCACCCATATAGTACTCATCACCGTTTTTCATAGGATGCAGGTCAAGCAGGGGCTTCTGGCCTTTAGGGTCAATAAACGAGTCCAGCTTGCCGTCAGAATCACATGTGATGTCTGAAATGATGGCGTAGCGGGACGGCTCTTCCTTCAAGCGATGCAGCGGCATTACCGGAAACAGCTGGTCAATTGCCCATGAGTCCGGAAGGGACTGGAATACGCTGAAGTTAGCGTAATATATATCTGCAAGAGCTGTATCAATTTCTTCCAGCTCTTTAGGTACTATTTTCAGTTTATCTTTCAGCTTGGCAACAGTTTTGGTGATTGCCCAGAAGAGGTTGTCTGCCAGTGTTCGCTGGCGCAGGTTGACTCTTCCGTCAAGGAACATACGACGTGTTTCATCTCTGTAGAAGAGAGCATCGTTGTATGCTTCCTGAATGTTACGCAAGCTGAGAGATTTATATGCCTCGTACATGCTTACAATTGGTTCAGGTGTGTCTACAGGAATTTCTTCAGGGACATTACCGTCTTCAATTTTGCTTACATCGAGGATGTTGAAAAGCAGTACAGAATAGTACGCAACCACAGCACGACCGGATTCGGTAATGATGTGCGGATGCGGAATGTCCTGCTTATCGAGTGTTGTCATAACCGCTTCTACAACGTCCATCGCATATTCGTTAACGCTGTAGTTTCGGCTGGAGACATAGTTTGTATGTGAACCATCATAATCCACTGCAAGCCCGCCACCAAGGTCAATGTATCCCATTGGTGCGCCTTCACGAACGAGTTCGGCGTACACGCGGGAAGCTTCCTGAACAGCAGAGCGAATACTGCGGATGTTAGGAATCTGTGAACCAAGATGATAGTGCAGCAGCTTTAAGCAATGCAGCTTGTTATGTTCTTTCAGGGTGTCGATAATGTCGGTAATTTGCGACATTGAAAGCCCGAAAGAAGAACGCTCACCGCCGGAAGCAGTCCAGTGACCGCCGCCTTGTGCTGAAAGCTTAACACGCACGCCGATTTGTGGCTCTACGCCAAGCAAAGCGGCACGCTCTAACAGCGTAGCCAGTTCCCAGCCCATTTCCATAACGAAAATACAGTTGAAGCCCATGCGCATGGCGTGGAGTCCAAGGTCGATGAATTCTTCATCTTTGTATCCGTTACACACAAGGCATGCAGTATGGTCACGCATTTGAGAGATGGCGGCAATAAGCTCAGCTTTACTGCCAACTTCAAATCCATGATGAAAAGATGAGCCAAAATTGGCTATCTCTTCAAGAACTTGCTGCTGCTGATTGACTTTGATGGGAAAAACGCCTCGGTATTCTGCCTTGTAGCCAAGGCTTTTGATGGCGTCTCTAAAGGAATTGTGAAGAGAGGAAATCTGCGAATCGAGAATGTTTTCAATGCGCAAGAGAACAGGCAGCTCAAGGCCGCGCTCTTTGAGTTCTCTAATAACCTCGGGAATACTGACAGCTACGTTGCTGCCACGTCCAAACGGGTGGATGGCAACGTCGCCATGGTCAGTAATGTCAAAGTAACCGGCACCCCAATTACGGATGCCATACAGTTCAGCGGAGTCATCAATGCTCCACTGCTGGAGGGCTTTCTTGTTGGCCAACTGTCGTACCTCATACATACTCCATTAATGGTGTGTACCACCGGCAACAAAAGAAAATGGTAAGTTGCCGTATCCTCTACAAGTGCATGCCTTATAGAACCGGATGGCAGGCACACGCACGCGCAAATATAACACAAAACGCGTGCGAATTTTTAGTGGGCTTACGGTCGTCCTGTCAATACAAATTATGCACTAAAAACTGCGAAAATTAGTTTATGCTAATCGTTATCGTATGTTTTTAATTCGATAGTAAATCCTTCAGGGTCAGTAACAAATATTGATGTCCCTGTTCCGCGTGATCCACCTAGGATAAACGGCCCTCTGATAGTGATTTTATGGTCGGCAATTCGTTTTAGCAGCGCTTTCCATTCCTTATCCGCAAATGCTAGGCACACATGATTTGCTTTACCCGGTGTGCAGATAAGATCGCCTAGTTCTTCCCACATGTTCGGAGGGAAAAAATGGATCATGTTATGCGTGTTGATTCGCACGGAAGGGAATTTTGCTTTTCCTTCTTTCCATGCATCGTAGTTTTCAGCCGTCAGCCCGATAACTTCGGTATAGAAAGTCACACATACGTCGGGGCTTTCAACATTGAGCGTCAAATGGTCTATTTCAACTTTCATGGTCTGCATCCTTTTTTAAGCTAAATGTGTGCAACAAGTGTAGCACATAGGGTAGCACACCCGCATGTGGTGCGGCAGTATAGTTGAAAGGCTGAATAAACGAATATGGCAATAAAAAAGGCTGCCTCGTTGTGCGGGACAGCCTTTACTAGTTTTTTTGAACATCTTCCGGTTAGCAGAGCATCATACTTGTCGCTTTGCCGGAGGACGCATCGTGCGCAGGGTGATTAAACGCCTTTGCGAACAATTTCGAGCAGGGTACGAACGCCAAAGCCGGTTGCGCCGCCTTTGGTGTTGTATGCAGGGCCTGCGATGTCGAGGTGGGCCCAGCGTACATCTTTTTCAACAAACTGTTTAAGGAAGAGTGCAGCGTGGATTGCGCCACCTTCACGGGAGCCAACGTTTTTCATATCAGCAACGTCAGACTTGAGGGTCTCGAAGTATGAGTCCCACAATGGCATTGGCCAGTATCTGTCGCCAACAAGCTCACCTGTGTCGGTGATTGTTTTTGAAAGCTCATCGTCTGTTGAAAATACTGCTGCTGCGTGAGCGCCGAGAGCTACAACACATGCACCTGTGAGGGTTGCAAGGTTGATGAGTGCTGCCGGTTTAAATTCGTTCTGTGCGTAGGTGAGTGCATCAACGAGGATGAGGCGACCTTCTGCATCAGTGTTGATAACCTCAATGGTTTTACCGTTGAGGGAGGTTACAACGTCACCCGGGTGGGTCGCTGTTGAGCTTGGCATGTTGTCGGTACATGGAGTGATGCCGATAACGCGGCGTTCGATGTCGGAATTACCGAGTGCTTCGAACAGGCCGAATACTGCGCCTGCGCCGCCCATGTCGCATTTCATTTCATGCATACCGAGTGATGGTTTCAAAGAGATCCCGCCGGTATCAAAGGTAACGCCTTTACCTACGAACACGATAGGATCGTCGGTTTCGGTACCTTTTGGTGCATGTTCAAGAACGATAAATTTTGGTTCTGCATCGGAACCGGCAGCAACGGACATAAATGCGCCCATGCCTGCTTTTTCAATTTCTTTGCGACCAAGAATGGTACGTTTGAAATTGTATTTTTTGCCGAGTTCTTCTGCTTTATCAGCGAGAACTGCAGGAGTGATGACGTTTGCAGGAGCATTTACGAGATCGCGGGTGTAGTTAACGCCCGCGGCTGCTGCTTCACCACGACGTGCTGCTGCATGAAGTTCGTCCGGGAAATTTTCTTCAGAAGAAAGCAGACCCATCCAGCGAGGTGTGTGTGCAGGTTCTTTCTGAGTAGTTTTGAGTGCGTCGTATGTGTGAAGGGCAATGAGTGCAGAAGCAACGGCTTCTTCGATGAGCACTGCGTTTTCTTCATCAATGGTATCGATGGTTTCAACAGGTATTGCGCATGTGTCTACTTTGAGTTCTCTGCATTTGAGTGCTGCTGTTTTTACAGCGTCGCGGAGTACTTTAAGAGTAAATGATTTGCGTTCACCAAGGCCGACGATGATAGCGCGTGGCAGTGGGATAGAAGGGTGACCGTATGCAACGGTTACCTGATTCTTTTCGCCTTTTGCATCCTGAATTGCAGGAGTGATGGTAATCCAAGGAATAGTTTCGCTAAGATTAGGGATGCTTTCTGTTACTGCTTCATCTTTGAAATTGAAAAGAAGAACAGTGTTTGCCTGCCACTCAGCGGCTGGTGCCTGTTGGAATCGAAGATCCATGTTTGTCTCCACAGCAGATTGTCCGGTAGGCCCGGTAGTTGATTGATTTCTATGCACGATAGCGGCGCGTTATGCAGAGCATGACGCGCCGCTTTTATTGTCCATCTGGCAGTATAAGGCCGGAACGGCTTGGAGTCCAGATGCGATACGCAATCTTACTTGGAATAGTAGCTTGCTACAAATGCATCAACGCGTTTGTGTGATGCTTCCAAGCGTGCAGTGAGTTCTTTTTTGTATACGTCAAAGTCGTCAATGCTCAGACGCGCTACGCCGGTTTCCATTGCAGTTCTAGCTACTTCAGGAACAACCCATTCAAGAATGCGTGGGTCGAGCGGTTTTGGAATAACGTAGTCGGTGCCAAATTCCAAAGAATCCACACCGTATGCTTCACAAATTGACTGCGGTACCGGCTCTTTTGCAAGTTTTGCAAGAGCTGTTGCAGCTGCAATTTTCATAGCTTCGTTGATTTCAGTTGCACATGTATCCAATGCGCCGCGGAAGATGTACGGGAAGCCGGAAACGTTGTTGATCTGGTTCGGGAAGTCGGAACGGCCTGTGCCCATGATGCAATTTGGAGATGCTTCTTTTGCGTCAGGGTATGGAATTTCCGGATCAGGGTTTGCCATTGCAAAGATGATTGGATTTTCCGCCATGGAAGCAACCATTTTTTTGGAAAGCAAATCTTTTGCGGAAAGACCGAGGAAGCAGTCAGCACCCTTCAAAATGTCTTCGAGGGAGCCGTGATCTTTTTCCTGTGCGAACTCAGCTTTGTATTTGTTGAGTCCTTCACGACCGGAATGGATAAGACCGCGGGAATCGAACATGAAGATATTTTCACGTTTAACACCGAGTTCTACATAGAACTTGGAACACGCAATACCAGCTGCGCCTGCGCCTACAACAACAACTTTGAGTTTTTCAATGTCGCGGTTGGTGATTTCGCATGCGTTAATGATGGCTGCGCCGGAGATAACTGCGGTGCCGTGCTGATCATCGTGGAAAACAGGGATGTCCATTTCGCGCTTCAATGTTTCTTCAATGTAGAAACACTCAGGTGCTTTAATGTCTTCGAGGTTGATGCCGCCGAATGTTGGTTCCATTGCCTTAACTGTGGCGATGAACTGGTCTGCATCTTTAATGTCGAGGTTGATGTCGAACACATCAATATCTGCGAAAGTTTTAAACAGAACGCCTTTGCCTTCCATAACAGGCTTTGCTGCTAAGGGGCCGATATTGCCAAGGCCGAGCACGGCTGTGCCGTCTGTAACTACACCGACAAGGTTCGAGCGGTTTGTGTAGAGGGCTGCTGTTTCCGGATCAGCATGAATTGCTTTGCATGCTTCTGCAACACCCGGAGAGTAAGCCAGAGAGAGGTCTTTCTGTGAACCGCATGGTTTTACTGGAACAACTTCAACTTTACCGCAGCGAGGAGCTTTGTGGTACTCCAGCGCTTCTTCTTTCGTGAATAACGCCATTTTTTTGAACCTTTGTTTACCTTGGGCGAGTTGTGCACGCAGTAAGAGGTGTCCGGAGGCGGAACTGGTAATCGCAGGGTGCTTGCGCTCCCTTGGTTAGAAAATCAGTACCGGAGCCGTTACACTGCTTAAAGAATGCGATGAAAATTGCTTTCAAATGGCTTTAAGCATCTTGCCACGTGAAAGCAAGTAAATCCTCATAGTTGTGTTTTATAATTATAAGCAAAACGATGTAGTTTGTTTTTTACAATGCAGGGTGAACCGATGAAGCAATAAAGACGCAATGCGCTTTCTGCGGGAGTCGAATCGCCAAAGCATCAGATAGAAAAAATGACACGTTCAGCAGTGAGGAATGTGTTTTTTGTTCTTTGCAAGTGTGATCGTCGCGGGTTCTCTCGCGAGCCATCACGGTATAGTCGCAGGCAATGACAAAAGACTGTTGTTGCAGTTGATACGCAGTAGTTATGTCAAAACACTATCAGTGAATCTCGTCAGTAACTTGACGTGAAATACACGAACTGCCTGCTCATCTATACAATGTATACGGAATGTTAGAACAGAATATCGTTGAGTGTTAAAAAAGAATTTACTTATAAAAACCTTTAAAATCAGATGGTTATTCTTTTTAGTTTGCGAGGGGAATGCCCTGTGTGCAAAATTACTTCACCCGATCAGTTTGTGTTGGAATATCCGTGGCATAGAAATTGTATTACTGCGAGTGACGGAAAATTTCGCCTTATCAGGCATCAGGAGGCTCAATAATGATTGTTATTGACGGTAATGCAGCAGAATACAATGTTAACGCTTTTTCAAACCTTGAGGAATTGCTCGTCAAGGTTATGGAGGACGAGCTTGAGGATAGAATTGTTACTGACGTGCTCGTAGACGAGACGCAGTTTCAGGAAGAATATCCAAATCAGGCTGGTCAGGTAGAAACTAGCTCCTTTGAGCGCGTTGAGATTAAAAGCGTTCCTATGAACGAATTTGCTCTCGGTATTGTTGCAGAACTTGATAAAGTTGTTGCACTTATGGAAAACAGCTCCCATCACATTGCAGGCATGTTCCGCAATGGTCAGGAAGCTGAAGCACTCGCATTATTTACCGAGTTGCTTAACGTATTACACGATTTTATGGGCATGCTCGCCGTACTGCGTAGCGAATACGTGCATGAAAAAGAAGAGCTGTTTGAAACAACAGTTGAAGAAGTTTCTGCCCAGTTCGAAAGTATGGGTGAGTCTACCAGTAAAGAAGATTGGCATGCTCTTGCTGAAATTCTTGATGGTGATTTTGCAACTGCCGTTTCCCGCTGGAAAAGCGTTGTCGCTGTTATGCGTGGGAAATTGGAGAATGTCTGCGAGGAATAAAAGGTATGGCAAACAGCCTTACATTGCTTGACGAAGCCCTCCGGATTGGGGAGCGAGAACTGGAAGCCTTGAAGAATGGTGACATGGATGTTGCTGATGAGGCCGCTGTGGAGCGTGAACGTCTTATTTCTGAGGCGTGGGCAATCCGAACAGGCGATATAGAGGGTGATTTACGACAAAAGCTTCTGAAAATGCAGAATGTTCAATTACTGCTGACAGATGAACTAAAGAAGTTGCACGCCTCATTAAAGTCTCAACTTATAGCAAGTAAGAAAAAGTCATCAGGTTACCGTGGTTACCAGAAGTCGGTAACAAGACCGGGAACTTCAATTTCCAATTGTTTGGACAGGCAAGGGTAGTGGCTGTGTGCTATTGCATACGCACTGCTGCATATTGCTGATGACCTAAGTATATATTTCCGGACCGCAAGGTTCAGATAATACGTTGAAAGCGTGGTATGCCTTCACACAAAAGTGTGAAGGGGTGCCGCGCTTTTATGCGTTTATCCCGTCAAAAAGAGTGTGAGCTGGGTGTTCGCACGGAATTGATTGTGTGGCCGAACCTCCTACTATTATTGTCTGTATTACGTTACAGGAGTACGTGGAGTAACAATCGCATGTATCAATGGCTAATTTGCAGGCTTTATTAACTGTAGATTAAGATTAAGTGCACTAAAATATAGAGAAAGAGTAAAATAGAGACTGTTGTGTGTATGAAATAATGAAATAATTACATGCAACAACAGTAAATATAAAAACAATAATGCCTGTTGGACTGTTAAAAACCGTTCCCTGTTGCGTATAAAAAAATGAACAAGCTAGAAGTGTAGTAAGTTATTATAAAGAATGGTGTTATTTGAAAATATTATGGCAATAGATTCGCGATTCGCTATTGTTGGGATGCTGAAAAGAGCAGAGTCCCTTGGCAAGGTATTATAAGTATTATTCTTGCTCAACAGTCTTGTCACATAAATCTAGTGAGGAATGCTATGAAACTAACACGTTGCTTGTTTATTGTAATCGCACTGATGGTGCTTGCAGGCTGCGCTCAAACTCAGGCTGGTGAGCCGATGCGAGTGTACGGCAGTGCAGAAACCGTAGTGCCATGTGGTTATTCAATGCTTGGCTCCACAACTGTAAGTGTTTTGCCTGACACCATAAATGTTCCGATAGAAGGTATGTACCCGTACCAGAGATGGAATTCTGAAATTTACGGAATGGGTGATAGTTACGTCATCGTACAGAAAATGGTGTTCAACAACTCATTTTACCGTTTTAAAGCGTTGGTTGGCTCTACCTCAGAAATGTGGGGCACAGCTTGGAGAAAAGGTGACTACACCCTTTCATCGAACACTACGCAGGTAGAATACGCAAAATACTTTGCATGCATCCGCGAGAAAGGCGGACAAGTTGCTCCTATGTATAGAGTAACTATGTATGATCAAAAGATCACACCTGCTGTTGTTGCACGTGTAATCAGCCTTACTCCTACCGATGTAGGCGGTCTGGCCGCAATGCCATCCTTTAATGATCTATATCAGTACTACGAGTACGGAAATGGTTTTGGTGGTAGCAATTCGTAGTGGATGTAATCATATAAGTAAAAATTGCCCTCGGAGTATACTTCGAGGGCATTCTTTTTTTTAAAGGGGGTACCGGAGGTATGAAACGACGACAACTGGGGCTCATAGTGTTCCTTCTTTGCTGTGTATCCATGGCAGGGTGTTCTACGATTTTTCCTTCTATTTTTGGCGATGATGCCATGTTTGGCAAAACTGCTCAGGAACAACGTGAAGAGGTGTATGGACATATCATTATTGACCTACCTACTACATTTACCGCTCTCGGTACGTTGGAAGTGCTGTGGAGCCCTGATGTCACTATTCCTGACCTGACTCTTCCTCAGAAGTTAGAAACCAAGGTCTATAAAGATGGCGGCGCATACTATTTGACGCAATGGACCCGACTTGGAACTGAAAAATATTATTTCGAAACATTGAAAAATGAAAACACAGATCGATGGGGCTATAAGTGGCAATTGACAACATTTACAGTACCCGCGAATACAGATAATCAAGAATATAGCCAGTATATGAAGTACATGAAGGAACAAAGCGGAAAGTTGGCGCAGGCCTTTGCTGTGAATGTGTATGCAAAACGTTTTTCAGGACGTGTCATTGTGCGGGTGCTTGAATTGACACCTTCGAGAGATGGAAACACGCCAATTCCGCAATTTGGTCAATTGTATCCGGTTGTGCCGTTGCAAACGGTAGATAAGTCTGAAGCAGAAAGTACACTTCAAGCAGAAAAGACACTTGAAGTAGATAATACATTGGAAGCAGGAAATTCACTTGAAGCAGAAAATAAACTTATTTCACAATAAAATGGATGTTGCTTTGTGTGACATTGCTTTTTAGCTAAGAGATGAGAGGGAATTATGCAAAAGCTATCGAAAATACTTATGTTGATGGCGGCACTGTTGATTATTTTTGGCTGTGCTCCGACATCTAATGCACAGGCAGATATGCACACTGTGTATGGCACAGCTAAGGTTGATATACCGAGTGGGTATAAAAATATTGGTGGATTGAGTGTCTCGGTTACCCCGAAGACATGGGAAAGTGGTAGTTATCCATACCAGAGATTCAATACAACAGTTTTTGGTGACGGTGAGTCGTATATTCTTTCTCAAACTATGCAGGTTTCCGGTAACAGATATTATGTTCGCCCACTTAGTGGATCGAATGTTTCCAGATGGGGTACCGGCTGGCGCATGAATACCTATCAGCTTGATCCAGCTACTGCGAGTGCTGAATATGCCCGGTACATTGAGTACATCAGGGGGACTGGCAATCCGGTGGCAGCTAGCTACCGAATGGAAATGTACGATAAATTGATAGGACGTAAACTGGTCGCACGTGTGTTAGTTCTGACACCGGACACTATAAGTGGCTATGCGGCAGCTCCACTTGCAAGAGAATTGTATACTCTTGATAGAGATGACTTCCGATCCCGCTAGTACTTGAGCCAAACATCTGCTCTTGGTTCAGAATTATTCTGGAATAAAAAATAAAACATCCTGCCCGTGATACGGGCGGGATGTTTTTTTAGGTGCATAAAAGAATGGCAAAATTTTTTTGGGAAAAGCCACTCTAAAAGGCGCTAGCGGAACAATTAAAGGAATAGCCCTTTAATCTGTGAGAATAATCCGCCGATGCGAGGGGTTTTGACATGTGCTGGGGTTGCATTTGAAATGCTAGTCAAAAGTACCTCATTTAATTCGCTGAAGGCTGCATCAATTTGGTTTAATTGAAATTGTAGTTTGCGAGCACTTTTTTCCTGATCCTTTGAGAGCTGTAGCATTGTCTCAAGATGCCGAGCCTGAAGGTGATCCACTCTGTACATAATATACTCTCTTACCGGTTCCCCCCGGAATCGGCGTGTTGATACTGAACTTCTGATTGATGTTCTCCCCTTCGAACATCAAGGACAGGGTACGTTATCTATCAGACATGGTTTATGTCAATTGGATTTGCTTTTTATCGAAAGATTTTAGGATACTGAGAGGTAATTTCAGTGTCGTGTCTTTTTTGTTTTTTGAAGAATTGGCTCTTCATAGGGGGCGTGCTTTGCGAAGTTGTTCAGGTAGTGCGGCAGGTGGGGGAAAAGTCGCATTGATGTACAAAAAAATTGGGGGAAATTTTTTAAGATATCGCAAGTGCAAAAAAAAGAGCGGAAGCAATGCTTCCGCTCTTTCATAATGTCAGAGACTATCGACGGCCACCGCGGTCGTCACGACGACCACCATCACGGCCGCCACCACGACGGTCATCACGACGACCACCATCACGGCGATCATCACGACGGCCACCATCACGACGGTCATCACGGCCGCCTGGGCGACGCTGTGGGCGTGCAGTGGATTCTGGAGTCCAAGGAGTACCCTGAGCTTCAAGAAGAACTGCTTTGCGGGAAGCACGAACGCGGCCATCGTTAATTTCGATAACCTTAACTTTCATGTCTTCGCCGAGGGATACGAGGTCTTCTACTTTCTCAACGCGAGCGATGTCGAGCTGGGAGATGTGTACAAGAGCTTCAATGTTAGGAAGAATCTCAACAATCGCACCGATTTCGAGAATTTTCTTAACTTTACCCATGTAATCTTTACCAAGATCAGCACGCTGGTCGTAGTACTGAACCATTTCGCGAGCCAGCTCAAGAGAGTCGAGAGTAGGAGCGAAGATGGTTACTTTACCGCTGTCTTCAATATCAACGGAAGCGCCAGTTGCTGCGGTAATAGCTTTGATGTTTTTGCCACCAGGGCCGATGATAACGCGGATAACGTCCGGGTTAACTTCAACAGTAGCAATCTGAGGAGCATATTTAGAAAGCTCTTCACGGGAAGAAGCAAGCTCTTTTGCCATTTCATCAAGAATGTGCAGACGAGCGTCTTTTGCCTGATTAAGAGCGCGTACCATCACGTCAGCAGGGATGCCAGCGATTTTGATGTCCATCTGAATTGAGGTAATACCTTCGGCAGTACCAGCAATTTTAAAGTCCATATCGCCGAGTGCATCTTCGTCACCGAGAATGTCGGTAAGAACGATGTAGTCGTCGCCTTCTTTGATGAGACCCATTGCGATACCGGCAACAGGAGCTTTAACTGGTACGCCTGCGTCCATAAGGGACATACAACCGCCAGTTACAGCTGCCATGGAAGAAGAACCGTTGGATTCCATAGTTTCAGAAACTACGCGAATTGTGAACGGGAAGTCTTCGCTTGCAGGAAGAATAGGACGAAGAGCTCTTTCAGCAAGTGCACCGTGACCGATTTCGCGGCGGGATACACGAACCATTTTAACTTCGCCAACGCAGTACGGTGCAAAGTTGTAGTGGAGCATGAAGCGTTTGGTAACGTCACCCATGAGTGAGTCCATACGCTGCTCGTCAGTGGTGGAACCAAGAGTTGTAACAACTAAAGACTTGGTTTCGCCACGTGCGAAAATAGAAGAACCGTGAGCACGCGGAAGTACGCCGGTTTCAACGATGATTGGACGTACAGTTTTTACGTCACGACCATCGATACGAAGACCTTCCTGGTGGATACGGGTACGAACAATAGTTTTTTCGAGGCCGCCGAGAATATCGCCAACTTCTTTAAGTGCGGATGGATCTTCTTCGTACTGAGGTTCAGCAGAAAGAGTTTCCATAACCTTAACTTTAACAGCTTTGCGAGCAACTTTACGTTCCATTTTATCAGCAACCTGAAGAGCGATTTTGAGATCGTCAGTTGCGATTTCTTCAACGCGAGCTTTGAGCTCTTCGTTAGGAACTGGTGCTGTGAATTCGAGTTTCTCTTTACCACAAAGTTCACGGAGCTTGTCCTGAATGTCGAAGAGAGGTGCGATTTCTTTGTGGCCCCAGCTGAGCGCGTCAGCAACAACAGCTTCAGGAACGAAGTTAGCTTCGCCTTCTACCATTACTACAGCGTCACGGGATGCTGCGAATACGAGATTAAGATCAGCGCCAACCTGTTCATTAACGTCCGGGTTCAAGATGAACTCACCACCAACGCGACAAACACGTGCGCCAGCAATAGGACCGTTAAAAGGAACAGAGGAGATGCTAAGAGCGGCAGATGCGCCAGTAAGAGCAAGAACGTCAGACTCGTTGAGCTGGTCAGAAGAGATAACGTTAGCAAGAATCTGTACTTCGTCTTTGAACCCTTTAGGGAACATAGGACGGATAGGACGGTCAATTACACGAGCGCAAAGTGTTTCACGTTCGGAAGGACGTCCCATTTCGCGGCGGAAAAATGATCCAGGGATGCGACCCGCTGCGTACATTTTTTCAGAGTACTCAACAGTAAGTGGGAAGAAACCGAGATCGCGCTCAGTTGGCTGAGTACATGCAGTTACGAGAACTACAGTGCCACCGCACTGAACCCATACGGAACCGTCGGCATGGTTTGCAAGACGACCGGTCTCAAAAGTAATTTCTTTGCCGCCAATTGTGGCGGTAAGGCGCTGTGCGCCAAATTTATTTTCCATAATAAAATCCTCATCGTTTGGCGAAGGGGATTCCGGGGAGAGTGCTTTTAGCAGGCTATATGTAACCTTTCTTATGCTAATTAGCGGGGGAAAAACCTTCTTCCCGGACCCCCCTTTCGCGATACTGCGTAGGTGTACCTTGGTAAGTATTCAAGCAGGGACGAACCCTGCTTTCCAGAAGGAACTATTGACGTCTTCTGTAAGCCTACCCGGTACAATAAATATATGAGAACAGGGGAATCCATAGGATTCCCCTGTAAAAATGCCTACTTACGGAGGCCAAGTCTTTTGATGAGATCACGGTAGCGCTGAACGTCCTTGTGAGCAAGGTACTTCAGAAGCTTACGACGCTGACCTACGAGTTTCAACAGACCAGTACGGGAGTGGTAGTCATGTTTGTGCTCTTTGAAATGGCCAGTAAGGTATTTGATACGGGCAGTCAAAAGAGCTACCTGTACTTCTGGAGAGCCTGTGTCTCCTTCATTCTGGGCAAATTCATTAATAACTGCCTGTTTTGCTTCAGGGGTCATTACCACAGCGATATCCTCCAAGGATAAATGGGTTAATTAGGATTGCCAGAGGCCGCGCATGATGGACCATACGGGCTGGCGTTGCACTATGTCTGTTTCGGCAAGAGCCAGAGGCGTTCTGTTTGAATCCAAAAGCATTGCAGTAACACCGATAGAAAACGGCATCTGTGCAATTTGTTCCGGATCATACGGAATCGGGTTGCCGTTTTTGACCAAAGCAGATTCCTCATCGCTGAGGATAACTTTTGGCCATGTAGGCAATGCTTCTTCCAAAGATATAATCTTTGATTCAAGCAACTCTGGATTTTCGACCAGTTCATCGGGCTCGCAAGCCTTGTCCAACGAGAACGGATGGCTGTATTCCCGGATAAGTTCAGTGAGAACTGCCCCGCACTTCAATCGAATCCCCAAGCTGTGGGCCAGGGACCGAATATACGTACCAGTGCTACACCGCACCCGGAAACGGAGAAACGGCAACTCAACCGATAGAGTTGCTGCTTCGGAAATTTTTACGGTTTTTATCTTAACCGGTGTTTCTTTACCTTCTCGCGCCAGCTTATACAAGGATTTCCCTTTGTGTTTTGCTGCTGAGTACGCAGGAACTTCCTGCTCGGTAGTTTCAAGCCAGTGAGCAACTTCGGCGCGTACATCTTCTTCTGTGATGTGCTCCCAGTCTGCTGTGGCTGTTATTTGACCTTCTGCGTCCCATGTATCAGTCGTTTCACCAAGTTTGATGGTGCCTGAATACACTTTTTCGCCGCCGGCCATTAGATAGTTGGACAGTTTTGTGCCCTGTCCGAGTAAAACGATCAACAGACCCTGAGCCATAGGATCGAGGGTGCCTGCGTGACCGATTTTCTTTTGCCCGAGACGTTTAATCTTACTGATGCATCCACCAGAAGAAGGTCCCTTGGGCTTATTGAGAAGCAGAATACCGTGCTGCTGTGGTACTTGTGCCATGTAAACTTATGCCTCGTTTAATACCAGATTCTGAGCAATAGTGGCAAGCAGGGTTTCGACTGCTTGGTCCAGTGGAAGGTCAAGGCTGATACCAGCGGCATTTTTATGTCCGCCGCCGCCAAGGCTTGCTGCCATTTTCTGTACATCCACAGCACCATGAGATCGCAAGCTCGCTTTGGAGCCGGAGTCAGTCTCACGTACGGTCATTGCAATGTCAACATTCTCTATTTTTCGAAGATAGTTAATGATCGATTCAATGTCTGAATATTCAGTACCGGTACGCTCGAAAAGTGCCTTGGAAAGTGTCAGATATGCTACTTTCCCGTTAACCGCAATTTTAATATGAGCAAAGAGCTCGGCCCAAAGCTTAATCTTATTCAAGCTCCAGTCGCTGTCTAGCTTTTCATTAAAATCACCCGGTTTTAAACCGGCATTAATGATCTTGGAAGCAATTTCATGGGAACGGGCAGTGGTGCTGTTAAAGGCAAACCGTCCAGTGTCTGAACTGATGGCCAAATACAACCCTTCTCCGAGAAAGCCGTCATATGCAATCCCGAATTCGTCCACAATGTTTGCAATCAGTTCACCAGTGGAGCTGGATGCAGTATCAACAAGATTGATGCTACCGAACATAGGGTTATGCAGGTGGTGATCAATGTTGATAACTGGCGCTTCAGTGCGGGAAAGAAAATCAAACATGATGTCGCCGGAGCGCTCTGCATCGCCACAATCCATCACAATGATGCGATCAGGTTTGCACGTTGCCAGTTCTTCCGCTGTGGTGAAAACCGTACAAGGCAATTCTACCCAGTCGAGGTAGGCAGGAAGTCCTGATTCCAAAAAGACAACAGGCTTTTTATCAAGCTTGGTGAGCAGCCACGCCAGCGCAGAAACAGACCCTATAGCGTCACCGTCAGGGCCGATGTGTGCTGTAAGGAGAAAGGTTTCGTCGGAGCGAATTGCCTGTGCAATCTGTGATACTACGTTTGGCATTACTATGTTCTTTTTGGTTTTGGGATGCCTGCAAAGGCACTTGAAAAATATAAAATCGCGGAGCCGGAGAGAATCCGACTCCGCGATTTGCATGTATTACTTACAGAGTATCAGCTTCTTCTACTTCTTCGAATGCTTCGATAGAGTCACCAATTTTGATGTCATTAAAGCGTTCGAGTCCGATACCACACTCGTAACCCTTCAAGACTTCTTTTGCGTCGTCTTTGAAGCGTTTGAGAGAAGTGATAGTACCAGTGTAGATAACCACACCTTCGCGAAGCAGACGAACCCGAGCATTACGGGTAATTTTACCGTCTTCAACGTGACAACCGGCAATAACACCGATTTTTGGTACGCTGAATGTATCACGAACAACAGCCTGACCGAGGTACTGTTCCTTAACGAGAGGAGCAAGAATACCGGCCATAGCGTCACGAACTTCTTCTACGAGTTTGTAGATGATGTCGTAGAAGCGGATGTCTACGCCTTCCTGTTCAGCAACAGCTTTAACTTTCACTGTTGGGCGAACGTTGAAGCCGATGATTACTGCGTTGGAAGCTGATGCGAGGAGAATGTCAGATTCAGTAATGGAACCTGCGCCGGAGTGGATAACTTCGACTTTAACTTTCTCTGTTGCCTGCTTGCGCAGAGCATCAACGATAGCTTCAACAGAACCCTGTACGTCAGCTTTGAGCACAACGTTAAGGATCTGAGCTTCTTCAGCATCAGCACGGCTTGCGAGGAAGGTTTCGAGAGTAACTTTAGACTCACGAGCAAGAGCGCGTTCGCGTTCTTTAACAGCGCGTGCATCAGCGATGCGGCGTGCTACTTTTTCGTCGTCAAGAGCTACAAACTCTTCACCAGCTTCTGGTACGCCGTCAAAGCCCTGTACTTCTACCGGAGTAGAAGGAGCAGCTATTGCTACTTTCTTACCCTGATCATCGAACATTGCACGAACACGACCGGAGAAGGTGCCACATACGAAGATGTCGCCCTGTTTCAGTGTGCCTTCCTGTACGAGTACAGTAGCAACCGGACCGCGACCTTTGTCGAGCTTAGCTTCAACAATGTGACCACGAGCTGGTTTGTCCGGGTTAGCTTTCAGTTCGAGAACTTCAGCCTGCAGAGCAAGAGTTTCGAGAAGGCCTTCAAGACCAAGACCAGTTTTAGCTGATACGTTGGTAAAGATGGTGTCGCCACCCCAATCTTCGGAAACGAGTCCGATGTCGGAGAGTTCGCGCATTACGCGTTCTGGGTTAGCGCCTTCTTTATCCATTTTGTTAACAGCAACGATGATCGGTACTTCAGCAGCTTTTGCGTGAGATACAGCCTCACGAGTCTGCTCCATTACGCCGTCATCAGCAGCAACAACAAGGATAACAATATCAGTAACCTTAGCACCACGAGCACGCATAGCGGTAAACGCTTCGTGACCAGGAGTATCGAGGAAACAGAGAGCACCGTTAGGGGTGGCCACGTGGTATGCACCAATGTGCTGAGTAATACCACCTGCTTCACGATCAGTGATGCTGGATTTACGGATTGAATCAAGCAAAGAAGTTTTACCGTGGTCAACGTGACCCATGATGGTAACAACCGGAGGTCTGATCTGCATGTCCTCTGATTTATCTTCTTCACGCGGTGTGAGGTAATCCTCTTCGGAGAAACCTACTTTTTCGATTTCGTACTGGAACTCGCCAGCAACAACAACCGCGGTATCAAAGTCGAGAGACTGGTTAATGGTAGCCATTACACCAAGCTGCATGAGCACTTTAATGATCTCAGAACCTTTAACACCCATCTGGTGAGCAAGGTCAGATACACGAATGTGATCATCTACTTTAATTTTACGTTTTGCTGCCTTGAGAGGCTGAGTTGAAGGAGCCTGTTCCTGTTTTTTGCGTTTACGCTTGCTGCGTTTCCACTCATCAGAACCAAAATCCTTACCACCGCGTTTTTTCTTATCGAAAGCATCACGCTGGTTGAAATCTACTGTGCGTTTAGCTTTAGTATATTTCTTGTTACGTGTGGCTGGTTTGTCTGGAGAAGCTGGAGCAGGAGTAAAACCTGGACCAGGACGACCCTGACCACCTGGACGTGGAGCACCACCAGCAGGGCGTGGAGCGCCGCCGCTTGGACGACCCTGACCGCCGCCACCTGGACGCGGAGCGCCACCGGCAGGACGACCCTGACCACCGCCACCCGGGCGACCACCTTGACCGCCAGGACGACCCTGACCACCGCCTGGACGTCCACCACCGTTAGGACGACCACCACGATCATCTTGACGCTGTTGTGGACGAGCAGCACGCTGTTCGCGTTCTCTGGCTTCTGCTGCAACTACAGCAGGGTCAGGACGGGAAATAATTCTAACCTGAGGTGCAGCCGGTGCCGGTGCTTCCTCACGTTTTTTTGCAGGCTTTTTCTTTTTCTTAGCGCCTTCAGCGTCAGCAGGAGTTTCAGCTTTGTCCTTAGCAGCAGCCTTTGCAGGTGCAGCTTTTTTAGGAGCAGCTTCAGTTTTCTCAGCTTTTTCAGCTTTGTCTACTTTTTCGGCTTTAGCTTTAGGAGCAGCTTCTTTTTTTGCTTCAGGAGCTGGCTTCTGCTCTTTTTTAGGAGCAGCAGCTTTTGCGGACGGCTGGGGGGTATCAGCAGTCTTTTCTTTAGCTTCTGTTTTTTTAAGCTCTTCAGGTTTCACAACACGCACCTTAGGTGCCTCATCTTTAGCAGACTTGGCACTTGCAGCAGGTTCAGGTTTTGTTGCCTTTTTAGGGGTAACAACTTTAGCTTTTGGAGCTTCTTTCTTAGCTGGAGCTTCTTTCACGTCTTCCTGTACCTTTTCTGCTTCGGCTGCCTGTTTTTCATCTGCAGGCTTTTCGTCCGCGGACTTAGCAGCCGTCTTGCGGCGGCGAACAATAACGCCAGAGGAGGTCTCTTTGCGCATTACTTCTTTTTTAGCCGGTCCGTTCTTTATGTGGTCGCGAACCTGCTCAATCATTTCAGTTGGTATAGAGGTCTCACCGCTTTTAGCGGAGACACCAAGCTCGCGCAGAGCTGAGAGGATATCCTTAGTAGGAACATCCAGCTCTGTTTTTAATTCTTTAACTTTAATTTTCTTATCACTCATGTAGCAAAAACCCCCTTTACTTCCGCCAGCCTCTGAACTTTGCGAAACGTTTTTCGCACTCTTGGCTGTTGCAGATATAGTAACCTCTACCCGGCATAAGCTGCTCTTCATCGAAGACAGGTATTGTATCACCGGATTCTGTCTGTGTGCAAACATATCGTCTAAGTTCGCTCTTAGGAAAACTTGTTCGACATATCACACATCTGCGGACGGGTGTATGGTGTTTCCGGATGGCTTTGTGCATCCGGTATTATTCCGTTTCCTTTTTCTCGGTTACGGCTTCCTCAGTTTCGCCTGCTTCTTCAACTTCTTCTTCTGCAGGTGCTTCATCAGCTGCTACAGGAGCTTCGGCAGCGTCATCGGCATCAACAGCTTCAACAGCTTCTTCTTCTGTTTCATTAGAAACAGTTCCTTCGATAGCGGAGGAAAGGAAGTTGATAGCAGTGCGAAGGTCGGTAATTTTAGACTCAGTAAGTCCCTCAACCGTCAGCAGCTCTTCGTCTGAAGCGTCTTGGAGCTTTTCAATGGTCTGGAAACCGGCATCAACAAAGGACTGAAGTGGAACTTCTGCTACGCTTGCGAGCTGGTCGAGACCTTGCCCGATTGCGTGACCTTCGTTGTAGCGGGTTTCAGTAAATATATCGATTTTCCAGCCGAGAAGCTTGGATGCAAGCTTAACGTTCTGACCTTTACGACCAATGGCGTTAGTCAGCTGGCTATCAGGTACGATTACTTCCAGCATGTTTTCTTCTTCATCCACAACAATGCGGGTGATAACAGCAGGAGATAATGCGTTACGTGCGTAAGTCGCGATTTCAGCGCTCCAAACAACGATGTCGATACGTTCACCGCGCAGTTCCTGAACAATGTTCTGGATACGGGAGCCACGAATACCAACACATGCACCTACTGGATCAACATCACGGTCACGAGTCATAACAGCGGCTTTAGCACGGCTGCCTGGATCGCGGGCAATGTTCATGATAACAACGGTGCCGTCGTCAACTTCCGGTACTTCACGCTTAAAGAGTAAAGACATGTAGTCCGGGTGGGAGCGGGAAACAATAACCTGAGGGCCACGGCCTTCTTTACGAACGTCAATAACCAGTGCCTGAACACGGTCACCACGTTTGTAATGTTCGCGCGGAATCTGTTCATCTTTAGGCAAGAGCGCTTCGGTGCGACCGAGGTTGATAATCCAACCGGCTTTGTCACGGCGCTGTACGATGCCGCTAAGCATTTCGCCTTGTCTATCTTTAAATTCTTCGTAGATAATTTCCTGCTCAGCATCACGCATGCGCTGGATGATTACCTGCTTGGCAGACTGTGCAGCAATACGACCAAGGTCTTCTACCTTGAGGCGGAAGCCCATTTCGTCATCGAGCTGTACTGAAGGGTCGTGTTCACGAGCATCTTCAATAGAAATTTGGGTAACGTCGTTTTCGATGTCTTCATCGCGGGTAACGACCTTAAACTGAAACACCTCAATCTCACCGGTGTCTTCATTAAAGCTTACTTCAACATCAAGATCTTCGCCAAATTTACGAATAACGGATGTGCGAACAGCTTCTTCCAACGTGTCGACCAGCATGCCACGATCAAGGCCGCGGTCTTTACTGATCTGCTCGATGGCTTTTTTAATATCCATGCTCATTTGATTTCCTCCGACTCGCTCTCGCGCTAAGTCTGCCTACTTCTTTTTCTTGCCTTTGCTGGTATCAGGAAAAATATGTACCAAGTGTGCTTTTTTCAGATCATCCCAGTCAATAGTCAGGTCGCCCTCATCATTAGGAAGAGTGAGGACAATAATGTTGTCTGTTACGGACTTGACTTCGCCTTGGAATTTACGACGTCCCGGCACATCTTCGTGTGGATCGCGCAGTACGACTAAAACGGGCTTACCAATGTAGTTGGAAACCTGCTCTGCTGTGAAAAACGGGCGTTCAAGGCCTGGTGAAGAAACTTCCAGTGTGTATGCATCAGAGAGAACGTCTTCAACTTCAAGCGTCAAGCCAATGTGTCTGGAAAGCTTGGCACACTGAGCGATGGTTACACCTTCAGGGCCTTCTACATAAATTCGAACCACCATCTTCTGGCCGGAAGCGAGCTCAAAACCCCAAAGGGTGAGTTCTGCATCATCGACGAGTGGGGTAATAATATCTTTAATCTGTTCGTACAGTCCGTTTCCGGTCATTTTTGCTTCCTTATTTCCTGTCGCTCAAATAAAAAAAAGGAGGCCCCTGCAAAAAGGCCACCCCGTAAACGACGGCCTCACGGCCACAGGATGTTTTCAGCAAACAGTGTATAGGGCGAACCCTTTATACCCTGCCTTGGCGCGCAACAATAGCACGACAGCAAACGCTGAACTGGTATTAACTATGCCCTTACGTATGCAAAGTCAAGGGATGGGGCGGAAAGTTTTGGGGTAGTTGTCAAGCTGTTTTTTTATAAATGTAAGCGGTTTCTGGCTTTTATAAAGTTGTGTCGGGCGGAAGAATATAAAACCGACACACTTATAATGTTATAGGCGGGAATTTAGACCCGAGGTGGAACAGAATCCGGCTGATTTTTTGGGCACAGTGACGTGTCGCGGATAAGGTCAGCTAACGAGAACTGATTAAGCTTGTGGTACATGGCTTTTGATGCTTCTTCCCACATGGTGCGGGTGAGGCATACGTGGATGCGCGGACAGCAGGAATGATTTTCATCACAGCCGTAGCATGGTTCCGTATTTTCCAGTGCCTGTACCAGTTCTCCCAGCCGTATTCTGGATGGGTTGCGTGAGAGGTGGTAGCCACCTTTGGCGCCTAACGTGCTGTTAAGGTAGCCTTCCTTTTTAAGGTCACGCATAAGTTTTTCTAAATACTTAATGGATATTTCCTGCCGCATGGCCACGTCTTTAATGGAGACGGGGCCGTCTTCCTCGTTCATTGCGATGTCGAGGAGCATACGTGTTGCGTAGCGGCTTCTTGTGGTGAATTTCATAATTCGAACCGGGCGTAAAAGCTATTCGCCGAGAGTCTGTCGGATAATGGTGAGCATTCTGTCGGGATCAAATGGCTTGGTTACTGTCGCCACAGCATTGGGAATGGCCTGATGAATCTCTTTAGGGCCACCCACAAAAATGAACGGAGTTTCCCTGTTGTAATTGCCGGAAGCAAGCTGCTTGTAGACCACTGCGCCAGAGTCGTTGCGCATTTCCATATTCAGAGTGATCAAATCAAACGGTGTTCCAGATGCAAGGTTGAGGGCAGTGTTGCCGTTCTGTGCACCCACAGCATCGTAATCACCAGACTGTAGGAAATTGATCATGTACTCGAGGACATTCGGATCATCCTCAACAACAAGGATACGTTTTCTCATACCGTACTCTTCGGGATAGACGTTGCGGGCACCTGGCTGGGCGCCAAAATGAAAAACCGGAGCAGAAAGCGGTGTGGCCTTCCGCTCCGGTGGGCATAGCTAATGGATCGATTGATAACAAACCCGCACTGTGTTGTACTTTAACGAAGATTTATTCTCACATACGGTTAAGTATGGTTCGATGGATCTTCGATTTGTATCGTTCACCGCGCATTGTTGTTTCAACCTAGCTCAATTAGGTCGAGGGGCTATTCTTCCGGAAGCTGAAGGTGCTCAGGAACAATCGCCATTTTGATAAGCAGTGGCTTGAGGAATGACCAGCGGATGCCGATTTCGTATTCCTCTTCGAGGTCGCGGATAGCGTCCCAGCAGTTATGGCAAGGTGCAATAACAAGCTTACAGCCAGTTGCAAGAATCTGATCGCGTTTGGTCTGGAGCGCTTTGTTACGTTGCTTACGGTATTTACCGATGCCGTTAAAGCCGCCACCACCGCCACAACAGTAGTTGTGTTCACGGTTAGGACCCATTTCGCGGAAGTCTTCAGCAATGTAGCTCATGATTTCACGGGTAGCTTTTGCTAAGCCGTGGTTACGCACGTAGTTACAGGAATCCTGAAGAGTAACAGGTTCTTTAATCTTTTTCTCAGGGTCGATTTTGATTTTACCGGTGCGCAGTGCTTCTGCAACCCATTCAACATAGTGAATGTATGGTGCAGGTGGCAGACCGTCTTCACGACCAGTCCAGTAAGGACCTTCGATTACGGTTGCGCGGTGTGCGTGGCCGCACTCGGTACCGATAACACGCTTTGGACGGAGACGTTCAATAGCGTCGTATACGGATTGAACCTGCATTTTGCATGCTGCCCAGTCTCCTGCGAACATGGAGAGGGAAGTCTGCTCCCAACCTTTACTTGGCACTGTCCAGTTTTCACCTGCAAGGTGGAAAAGGATAGCTGCTTCTGCAAGATCTTCAGGGTAGTGTTTTGGCTCACGAGCGTTAAGAGTGTACATGATGTCTGCGTCTTCCTTATCAACAGGAATCTCCAGACCCGGCCACTCTTCGCCGTATTCATCAGCCATCCACTCACAGGTATCAACCCAGTCTTCTGTGGTAACGTCCATCTGTGCGTTGTACACACGGTGCATACCGGAGCCGATTTTCATTTCCCAAGGCACAAAACCCTGAGAGTTGAGAATACCGCGCAGGTAGCTGAACATGATGCCCATGTCGATGCCGTGCGGACAGTACATGCCACAACGGTTACAACATGTGCACTGTGACCATGCAACGTCCACGCAATGACGCATGAACTCGTTGGTCACTTTACCTTTTTTCTTAACCAGTTCACCAAGGGTAGACTGGATTTTGTATGCAGGAACCTGTTTTGGATCGCGATCGTTTACGCGGTACAGGAAGCAGGAATCTGCACACATGCCACAGTGGGCACATATTTCGAGCCACGTACGGATACGGGACTGACAAGTTTTTTCGAGTAAAGCAGCAATGGCGTCGGAATTAACGTCGAGTGCTTTCATTTCTTCGTAGTACTGAGCGCCACCTTTGTCGCCAAGCAGAGCTTTAAGCTCTTCTTCGCTGCCAATAGGTGTGGTGTTACAAAAAGTACCTTGAGGCATTGTTATCTCCTAGCGGCTTACTGTTACCACGGGAATGCGATATCGCGTTTAGCGCCACCGCGTTTGATGTTGTAATCCATGCCGAGCTGACCACGGGACATGAAGAACAGTACGATGTGGGACAGCTTGGTGAATGGTGCCAGAAGCAGCAGAGCTTCACCGGTAAGGATGTGGCAAACAAGCCAGAAATCGTAGTTACCGATATGCAGACGAGCGATAAAGCCGGTTACGAAAGGTGCTACGGAAATTGCGAGAATGAACCAATCGTATTTTGTTGTAAGAATGCGAACTTCAGGAAGCGCAATACGACGGATAGCAAGCATTAAGCCACCGATGATCGCGAGAACTGTAAGTGCATCTGCAACGCCGGACGGTAAAGTCGGCAGGCTGAAGCCAAATGCCATTTTAAGAAGTTCCTGATGGCCGAGCAGGAAAAGCGGAAGCAACACTGCACCAATATGGAACAGGAAGAATGCTACTGCCATGAAAGGCTGTTCGCGCCAACCGTAAGTGCCGCCCGGAGTGAGCCAGCAACGGATGGAGTGAAGTGCGCCACGAAGGCCGAGAGACATGTGCGGCTTATATGCTACACGGTCAAGCTGCCAGCTAAGACCGCGTACGTACATTACGGCACGAACTGTAAGACCACCGAAGAATACCAGCAGTGATATCCACAGCATCGGTCCGGTAAGAAATGCTATCATTGTTATCTCCTTGTCTTGAGGGAGGTTGTCCTCCCGTCATGACTAGTACTTTCTCATTTTTTCTTCTCTGCCGGTCAGGAATGACCAGTAACCGACAAAGCTGACCAGAGCCACACCCATCAACACGTATGTGATGGTCTTGGTGTGGAGCATAAAGTCGTGGAGAGTATAGATAATGTTTTCCATAGTATTAACCTCCGGACTAATGAGCGTCTTTGTACTCCGGATGCTCGAACAAAACAGGCATCCGGGTAGTGATGAAGCGGTACGCTGTAATAATAAGCGTCACGACAAAAATAGAAATGCCGATCTCCATGAGGCTAGGGAAGTAACGCTCAGCAGCAGGGAGCTGCCAGTTGTATGCAACCATGCTCACGTTGAAACGGTTTACTACAATACCAAGTACGCCAAGCACGGATGCAATGCGTACAATCTTCAGATTCTTTTCACGTACGCCGATTGCGTAGAGGAAAGAAGGTAGCAGTACAAAACCGAACATTTCAACAAGGAAGATAGCACCGTAACCGGTAGCAAGGTACTGCCAGTCGTTGTCCATAGTGATGTCGAACAGCTTGATGAAGAAGTAACCGGCGAGAATGAAGGAGGCAGCTTTTGCAAAGCCGAATGCCACGCCGTTAGCTTCTTTACGATGTGTTTCGTCCATCATATGGTGCAGACCTTTATGAGCGAGTGTGCCTTCAAAAATTACCATGGAGGTACCAGCCACCATGGAAGAGATGAAGAAGAACACCGGCATAAAGCTGGAGTACCAAAGCGGATGAAGCTTACCCGGTGCGATGAGGAACAGCGCGCCAAGGGAGCTCTGGTGCATGGTGGAAAGTACAACACCCATAATGGTAAGAGGCAGAGTAAGCTTTAATGCAATGTTGCGAAGCTTACGCATGCCGAGCCATTCGAATGCTGCAGGTGACCACTCGATAAAAAGTACTGATACGTAGAGGGATACACACAAGCCAACTTCGAAAAGAAGGGATGTGGTGCCCTGAGAGTATACCAGCGGGTACGGGAGTCTCCATGGGTGACCCAGATCGTACAGAAGAGCTACAACTACAAAGAAGTAGCCCAGAAAAGCGGTTGTGATAGCAGGACGCACTGCGGAATGGTAGTGCTTCATGCCGAAGAGGTAACAGGATGCGGAGGTTACATAACCACCGGCAGCCAATGCTACACCACACATAAGGTCGAAACCGATCCACAGACCCCAAGGGTTGTTGTCGTCGAGGTTGGTTACAGCGCCGATACCTTTATAGAAACGCAGGAAGGTAAGAACCAGACCGCCAGCAAGAATGATAGCGGTAAGGATGTTTCCGGCGTGCCAGAAGTTCTTCTGATCATTACTCATTATGCATCTCCCTCAGGCTTGGAGCTTTCTTCTACTTCTTCGCTCTCAGGGTTCTGAAGTGCAGCAAGCTTTTCCTCAAACTCTTTCTCAGCTTTAGCGACAGCTTTCTTTGTTTCGCGTGTAATGGAAGCTTCTTTATCTTTAGCAGCTTTTTCCATTGCAGCTTTAAGCTTGTCTTCAGCAGCTGACTGAGTTTCGGTAACAGCCTGTGCTACAGCAGTTTTCTGGTCTTCAGCAGCGATTTTTTCTTTACGCTTGCTGATTGCGTATGCACCGGTAAGCAGTACAGGCCAGATGCCTACTACCATTGGTACAGCGCCAAGAGCGCCTGCTGTAAGTTCCGGAGCGGACTTTTTGCCAACTACAGGCTGACCAAGTTCGGTATGTTTTACCGGAGCAAGGTAGAGCCAGTTGGTTCCGCCAGCTTCTGTTTCGCCGTAAATTTTCTTTACGTAACGATCAGGGTGCTTGCGGATGCGTTCGCGTGCGATTTCAATAAGGTCAGAACGCTTACCAAAGGTGAGGGCTTCTTTAGGACATGATTTAACACAGCCTGGAAGTTTGCCTTCTTTGATGAGCGGGTGACACATAGTACATTTCTGAATGAGTGGATCTAATGGATCTTCGTATTCAAAAGTAGGAACGGAGAATGGACACGCGATCATGCAGTAGCGACAACCAACACAAACGTCGCCGTTGTAAGTAACGGAGCCGTCGGAGTTTTTGGTGAACGCTTTAACAAAACATGCGGATGCACATGCTGGTTCCATGCAGTGGTTACACTGCTGTTTACGGAAGATAGGGTGATCCAGACCGGCAACATTGTACTTATTAACTACAGTGTGCGTGGTGGAGTTGGTTCTGCGTTTAGTATCCAAAACTGAGAGGTCATCGAATGGCTTCTCTGGTTTCGGGAAGTTGTTTACTGTATTACAGCCCTCTTCACATTTGCGACAACCGATACAACGGCTGCTGTCGTGCAGCACGCCCATTGCATCCGGGTATCCATCAAATGAAGCGTTGCTGGCAGCTTTCGCCTTAGTAGTTCCCAAGGTGGTAGCAATACCGGCGCCGCCAAGCAGGCTTAGGAATTTTCTGCGATGCATAATTGCTCCTTGATTCCTAGTTAGCGCGTGCGGCGTGGCAGCCTGCGCACTCAGTGTTCTGTGGCTTCTGAATATTCATTTCGGTGTGACAGGTCATGCACTGCTGATGGTAAGCAGCTTTAAGACCCGGACGGTCACCGTTTTTGAATGCTTCGCCATGGCAGCTCTGACATTTTGGAGGCTTGATGCTTACAGGGCTCTGATGGTGACAGGCCTGACATACTTTGCCTTTTTCAGCGTGGAAGCTACCAGCAAGTTTGCTGTCCGCAGTTGCGTTAAGCAATGTTGCAACGATTTTGCGGTGCGGCATGTTGGATGCTTCGTATTTGTCTGCAAGAGCGTCAATTTTGACGAATTCAGGGATCTCTTCAGCGGTGTAGGTCACTGTGCCAGCTTCACGAGCGGTAACAACGGAAGCAGCAACTGCGTTACGTTCTTTTTTGCTCATTTTTGCTGCCTGTTCAGTGGTAACGCCGTTAGCGTTATGACAGGTTGCACAAGACTGTTCGTTGAAGTTCTGAACTGGAATCATGGAGTGACAGCCGGCACAAGTAGGATCCTGTGCAACACGCATTGCGTGACAACCAACACAGCTTGCAGAAGACTTAGCGTCGTGCATATCGCCGTAGAGTGGTTTGAAGCCGTCTTTTTCGTTGCCGATGCCGTTAATGTGGCAAGTGCTGCAATCTTTTACGTTAGCTTCATGGAACTTGTGGTTAAATGCCACAGGTGCGATGTCGCTTTTTGCAGAACCGTTCGGAACGATGAGAAGAGTATCCGGCTGACCGCGGTTGAGGCGTTTAGCAGGTACTTTTTTCATTTCTTTCTGGGCAGAAGCGCTATGACAGCCAGCACAGGTAACAGGACCTGTAAATGCAGCGTCTATTTTCGCTTCGCTCATGTGACAGCTGATACAGCTGCTGTGTGCTGCGGATTTAGGGCTTTCGTATTTTACAAAGCCGTCACCGTAGCCGTTATCGTTGTCTTCAGTGCCCGGTACGTAGGTAGCGGTACCAGCAACAACATCAACGTTCATGTGGCAAGCGCCACAATTTTCGTTCTGCTGTGAAACAACGATTTTTTTAGAAGAAATATGGCGGAAGTGCAGTGACTTATCCATTTTGATAGGCTGGCGTTTTGCCACCATATCAGGGTTTGGATTGTGACATGTACGACATTCGCTTTCCAGAGGACCTGTGTCCTGTCCGGCTTTAGCCATGTCGGCATGACAGCCAATACAGTTTTGGTGGTATACGTCCTGCAATTGTTTTGCAGACATATCACCTGTTCTTTTAAAAGTAAGACTCATGCTGTCGCCGTCTTTTTCGTGACAACTAGCACAGTCTTTATCCATTTTTTTCAGCGCATCAGTATGCAAATCGTGGCGATACGTAACGGCTGGCAATTCCATATCACCAAGCTTACCGATAACATCAATTTTGATGATATCAGAATGTTGCTCAGCAGGAGCAGCTGTTACATTAGAGCTGTGTGCTGTAATACCGACGACCGATACAAGCGCTACAACCATCAGCATACCCGCCAAGCGAAGCAGTGATCTTCCCTTCATCATAGTGGCAGTCCTTTCGATGAAATATTAACTCGTCCTCAGACACCCCTTAGCCATCAGTCTCCTGAGAGTTCCCCAACTTCAAGAGAAAAGCAGAACCGCGCAGAACTAACCATGCGGCCTAAGGCACTGTGGCAGTCTGGATATGTATGCGGTTGCACGAGCGTTGCATTAAATGCTTGCTCAATAACTCATCAACAAAGCGTAGATTTTAAAGCCTACCGATTCGGTATGAGTTATTATCATACCGAGGGGGTAGGGTATTTGTAAGGTTTCGTCAAGAGAGTGGGTAGGGGTACGTGCTTCATTTTTCAATTATAACTGTCTGAAAAAACTATTGAAAAAAGCTTGTTCTAAATTAGACAAAAAAAGTAGGAATTATTGTCCATCATCACAGTGGACAATAAAAACGGATTTTTCCAAAAGTAGTGTCTTACGAAAAAACAGTGTAAAATGCTCGAAAATGATGCTCAGGTACAAGCCCAAAAAAACAGCGTGCTCTGAGCTGTCCTAATATAAAAAAAGGATGACATTGTTATGAGTCTGTTCGTAAATTTGCCGCTCAGTTTCGCTGCTAAGGAACCGCGGTACATAGATATGCTGATTGAACAAGGTGTTTCGCCTGAATTGGGTATGGATACCTATGCAGTTCAAGATCTCGACATGCACTGGCATACAGAAACCGCCGCACGGTTCGCGGATGCAGGGCTTTCTTGCGGGATTCATCTTCCTTTTTTTGACCTCGCACCGGGCAGCTTGAATGACCGCATTCTACAAGCAACACGGGCAACGCTCCTGAAAGCGATCGAAATTTCACAAGCCTACAAACCAACTCATTTTGTAGGACATCCTAACTATGAAGCGGGGCAACACCATCTCTATTACAGTGATTGGCTTTCCCGTTCCCACGAAACATGGTCACAGCTGCTCAGCCAAGATCAGTCCAATGCCCAGTTGTTTTTGGAAAATACCTTTGAATTAACACCAAAGCCGCTTGTTGATCTTGTTCAGTCGTTACCGGCGAACCGCGTAGGGCACTGTTTTGACGTCGGTCATTGGCATTCTTTTGCCAAAGGTTCCCAACGCAACGACCTTCTCGAGTGGCTTAACGCCTTTTCACCGCGTCTCGGGCATCTACATCTTCACGACAACGACGGTTCAGGGGATCAGCATCTTGCCCTCGGCACGGGCACAATTCCGCTTCTTGAGTTATTTGATTACATTCAAGCAAACGAGCTTTCACCGTCAGCTACGCTAGAGCCGCACACCGAAGATGCGTTCCCAGCGTCCATTGAGTATCTCGAAGCGCACAGCATGTCGGTCTGTTTTCTTGCCGAGGGATAGCTTACTAAGTGTAGTGTAAGCCTCCGGCGGGTCTGCGACGCAGTCTTTTTTTATGTCTCCGACGGCTGGGGGAAACCCTTTTGGAAAAGGGTTCTCCCCCAGACCCCCTTCCAAAAACTTTTATTATGCGATGGAAGCACGTTTGTTAATTCCTCACGCGGCTTAATCTCACTGACTTGAATAACAAAAAAAGGGCTGCCCTAGTTAACTAGGACAGCCCTTTTACAGTTCGCGAAAGGTAATGGTGCAAAAGCCGCGAGGTGGTCTTAAGAAAAGAAAGACCTCGCGAGTAAAAAGTTTGAAAGGGGGTCTGGGGGAAAACTTTTCAAAGTTTTCAGCCCAGCCGTCGGAGACATAAAATTCCCCAAAACTCGTCGAAGACCCGCCGGAGGCATGCGAGGCAGCAGAGAGACACCCTGTTACACAGGATGCTCAGTAGCGCTGCCATCAGGTGCATGTACCTTTTTGGAGGACACTAGCTGTCCGGCGTCTTCGAACACAAGGTAGAAGCACGGCACGAGCACGAGCGTAATGAACGTTGCGAAGAGGATACCGAACCCGAGCGAAATTGCCATTGGGATAAGGAACCGAGCTTGCCGTGACGTTTCAAGAATCATTGGTGCCAGACCACCACATGTTGTGATGGTGGTCAGCAGAATTGGCCTGAAGCGTTTGATTGCACCGGATACAACGGCCTCATGCGCTGTGTATCCTTCTCGCCGGAGACGGTTGGTGAAATCAACGAGGACGAGTGAATCGTTTACTACTACGCCGGATAGGGCAACAAGTCCGAACATACTCATGAGACTCAGAGAGTAGCCCATCACTACGTGTCCAATAACGGCACCGACCATGCCGAACGGGATACAGAGCAGCACGATAAGCGGCTGCGCGTAACTCTTAAACGGAATGGCGAGAAGTGCATAGATGGCAAGAAGCGTGAGCATCAGGCCGGTTATGAGACTGTTTACGCTGTCGCGCATATCGGCCTGTTTCCCTTCGAGAGAATAGTTGAGACCGGAATATTTTTGTAGCAGATCTGGTAGAATATCAGCCTTAACTGAATTTATCACCTGCTCCGAAAGCTTTCGCGGCGTTACGTTACCGGTAACGCTTCGGATTCGCTTGCCGTCTTCTCGCTTGATTGAGGTATCTGCGAAAGCTCTGGTAATGAGTGCGGCATCACGCAGCAGCATTTCGCCACCGTTTGGCAGTGTGAGGACAAGATCGTCGAACGTGGCGACGGATGCGCGTTCTGTTTTCGGTAGACGCACTCGTACTGTCACTTCGTCTTGGCCAACTTGCTGCTTTATGGCTTCGGCACCGTAGAAGGCGTTACGAAGCTGGTTTGCAACTTCGCGGGAGCTGAGTCCGGCGGCTTCACCTGCTGAGAGCAGCTTGATATCAAACTGTCGTTTGCCGCGTGCCGTACCGTCATCAATATCGCTGACACCTTTAAGAAGCGCCATTGATCCTGCTAGCTCCATAGAGGCTTGCTCAAGAATGGCATTGTCACGGTGTGAAAGCTGGATTGTGACGCCTTTACCGGAACCCGGGCCACCTTTATCCGCCACAAAGTCTACTGCCTCTGCACCTGCAATGGAGCCAACAGCTTTACGCCATAGCTCTGTTACTGTTGAGGTAGATATTGGGCGCACGTCTGGTTCTGTCAGGTAGATTCGAGCCGTAAGCTCATTGTTTGTAATTTTTGTAAGCACACCGGTGCTGAGTAGCTCTCCGCCGTTGTCAGCAATGACACTGTTGGCGGATTTGAAGAGTTGCTTTTCAACTTCTTGAATGCGCTCCACTGGCGTTCCGTACGGCATTGTGATTGCGCCGTATGCATAGTCGGACTCAACTGTCGGGAAGAGCACCATGCCCAGACGACCGGATAAGGCAAATCCTACGGTGATGAAAAGAATTGCCATTGCGGTGCCGAGAACAGCATAGCGGTACGTAACAAGTTTGCTGATGAATTTGCCGTATTGCTCAGCGATAAATTTTTCAAAACGAGTACTGAAGCGTTGCTGGAATCGTATGAGCCAGCCAAGCCCCGGAATAGTAGAACGTTCACCACTGTGCGCAAGGTGAGCGGGCAGGATGAATAGACTTTCGATAAGCGAAATGAAAAATACGATCCCGACAACAACCGGAATGTATTTGAATATTTTGCCCATAGTTCCCGGTACAAAGTACAACGGGAGGAACGTAATGATGTTCGTGATAACACTGAATGTTACCGGAACCATTACTTCTTTTGCACCGTCGATGGCTGCCTGAACGTTACTTTTTCCGAGGTTCCGGTGGTAGAAGACGTTTTCACCCACGACGATTGCATCATCCACAACAATACCAAGCGTGATGATGAACGCGAACATGGTGATCATGTTAATACTGAAATCGGTGAACGGCAGGAACACAAACGCACCAAGGAACGATATAGGGATGCCGAGACTTACCCAGAAGGCAAGACGGATATCGAGAAAGAGTGCCAAGAATATGAAGACAAGTGAAAGACCGATATACGCGTTACTGAGAAGTAAGTCCGCACGGTCTTGGAACATGACGTACCGGTTGTGATGGGAACCGATGTTTACACTTGGAGGCAAGTCTACTTTGAACTCTTCGACCACGTCCTGCGCTGCCGTTGCAACACTCATAGGGGTCTGAGAGCCGATTCGGTATACGTCCACGGAAACCGCACGGTTGCCGTCGAAGCTGCTCCATTCATCAGTATCTTCAAATCCGTCCCAAATTTTTGCAATGTCTCCAAGGTAAATGGAGGCACCGGAGCTATCTGTAAGAATCGGGATGCGTTCAAAGTCTTTTGCTACAAGCTTACGGTCTGCCACACGCACAAGAATTTCACCTTGTGCTGTTTTGAGACTACCGCCGCCGAGCTCTACAGAAGATTTTTTGATTTTGCTGGCAACGTCAGTAAGTGTGAGGTTGTATTTGCGGAGGGTGTTGCGTGAGATTTCAACATGTGTTTCAAGATCACGAACACCTGTTACATCGGCCTGCGTAATTTCTGGATTTCGCAGCAGTGCATCTTCTAGTTGGTTTGCGTAATCGCGCAACACCAGTTCGGAAACATTCCCGCTGATAACAAGGGTAAGCACACTACGTTTTCGGGAATCGATGGTGATACGCGGATCTTCCGCTTCGTCAGGAAACGTGGTGATTCTGTCCACTTCTGTTTTGATGTCCTGCCATACGCGGTCAACGTCGGCACCGTCGAGCAGCTCAGCCTGAATAGTGGCGCTGTTTTCGTTGGCAACAGAGGTTATGTCTTCAATACCCTCAATGCCTTCAATTGATTCTTCGACAGCTTGGACAATAGCACGTTCAATTTCTTCCGGACTGGCGCCGGGGTACGAAACTGTTACGGACACAGTATCCAGTTCGATTTCTGGAAAAACTTCCTGAGTGGTGCTGGAGCCAAGGACGATACCACCGACGAGGAGTACGAGCATGAGTAAGTTGGCTGCAACAGAGTTACCTGCCATCCATGCTATGGCTCCGCGTGGTTTTTCCGGTTCGGGAGCTTTAGGTTTTCGGTGCTGCGAAGCTAGAGGAGATTTCTGCATACTCTCTACTCCGCCGTAGCGACGTTGTTGTCGTTGCGGACACCATTGTCGGAGTTATTGTTTGGCTTTTTTCCGAGTTCTTCTTTTGGTTGCTCTGCAACTGTCGGAGCACTGCCGGAGTCAAGGGCAAGAGACATACCGGTGTATGCATTGCTCAGGTTTGAAGCAACAACGGCATCGGATTCGGAGATTCCGTCGAGGGCGTAAACTGTATCCTGAGATTTCCAGACAATGGTAATTTTACGGATAACAAGTTCGCCGTCCTCGTAAACCCAGACTTCGTTATCATTATGTACAAGATTTCGAGGGATTTTGTAGGCGGACTGAATGGTATTACCTTCAATTGTAACGTCTACATAATCGCCGAGCATGAGAGGCATAGTGAAATTTTGAGATTCAAGACCGCGAGGATCTTTAACTGCTACCACTACACGGGCAAGGCGGGTGGATTCTGTCAGCGTACCTGTAAGACGCAGTACTTCACCGTCCCATCTTGAAATGCCGCCTTGGCGGACAACCGTTGCAGTAATACCGTTACGGGATAATCCAAGATGTTCAAGACGATCCACTGGTACGGCAGTTTCTACCCAATATTCGTCAATGGCCACAAGTGTGGCAAGTGTGGTGGATGTGGTGACTCGGGAACCAAGGTTCACACCAGTTTCCTGCACCATAATATCGAAAGGAGCGCGCAGAACACAACGGCTGAGATTGAGTTCGGCAAGCTGAATGTCGGCCTTTGCTCTTTCAAGTTCAGCCTTCGCTTTCATCAGCTGCGGTTCGCGCAATGCAAGGGCTGTACTGTATTTGGCGGAACTTTTGCTCTCGTCCAAAAGGCGTATGCCTTCTCTTGCAACACGCTGCTGGCCTTGTTCCAACATCAATTCTGCTTTGGCAGTATCGAGCGAACTTTTGCTTTTACGCAGTGCGATGTCGTAATCTCTTGTGTCGATGCGGAGAATGACCTCGCCTTTTTTGATGATACCGCCAGCAGCAAATTGGGAGGCAGTCCACGCAACATTGCCTGAAACCTCAGGCTTAAGTTCAACTTTGCGCGCGGGGATAACCGTGCCGGTTCCTTTGATCTGCATCGGCACACTGCCTTTTTCAAGGCGGATAACTTTTACAGTGGTAACTTTTTTAACTGGTGCTTTTTTAGCAACCTTTGGTTTTGAACTCATGAAAAATGAATATCCACCAATGCCTAACGCAATCATGAGTGTGAAAACTGCGGCGTTGATAAGTACTTTTTTTCGGGATGTAGGATTGTTCTGCATACCTGTTATATCCCCTCATTTTGGTCGTCAGGCGAAGGTTCGTGCACTTTTGCAAGACTGTATGTCCAGCCTCCCCCGAGAGCACGGTATAATGAAATTCGGAGCTTAATCAGCTCTGCTTGCTGTTGAATCATCTGTCGTTCCAGACTCTGTACATTTAAGACTTCCTGCAGCAAAGGCAAGTAACCGCTTTGTCCCTGAAGGTAGCGTAACTGGGCATCCTCAAGGGTTTTAGCCGTGGCGTCACGCTGTGCACCAATGAGTCGTAAATACTCTTGCTGCTGTTCTTCATTGACCAGCGCATCTTCAACTTCCTGAACTGCTTTTGAGACAGTTTCACTATACAACGCTGAGCGTTCTTCAACAACTGCACGGGTTCGATCAACTTCCGAAGCACGCAGGCCACCGTCTAGAAGTGGCTGCATAATGTTACCGGCAAGTGATGCTGCCCAGTTGTTAAAAAATACGGCGGCAACGGAGCTGTTGAAAGCTGCGTCTGCGTTAAGTGTAAACTGCGGTAACCTGTTTGCTCTTGCTTCAGCGACACTCCATTCTGCGGAGAACAACTGTAATCCGGAAGAACGAATGTCCGGTCTGTTTATAAGCAAGTCTGACGGTAGACCTGTTGGGGGCAGCGCAATAAGTTCCGGTAACTCTTTCTGGATAACGGTAGGGCGCTCCAGCGGAGTGCTTCCGATAAGTACGGAAAGTGCGTTAAGAAGCACTTGCTCTCTTGCTATCAATAAAGGGAGTTCCGATTGGCTTGATGCTAAAATCTGGCGCTGCTGTAACACATCTACAGATTCTGCAATGCCGTTTGTAAAGCGGAATTCCTGAAATACGAGCTGCTTTCTGTTGTTTGCAACCTGTTCATTGAGAATAGCGATTTCTTCGCGAACCCTGAGCAAATCAACCCAGTTTTCGGCAACAGATGCGGCAACGGTAACAGCGGCTGCATCCAGATCTGCCTGTGTTGCGTAAAATTGTTGTTCACTTGCGCTGCGCTGGGCTTCAATGCGTCCCCATAAATCGAGTTCGTAAGCAGCGGCTGCGCCAAGGTTATACTGCTGTACGTCGTCATAACTGCTACGTTTGCCGGTATTGGTTTTAGTGCCGACTCGTCCAGCCTTGGCTCCGCCTGTAAGATCCAGAGTAGGGTACTGGTCAGCACCGGCGCGTTCCAAGTTTGCAGCAGCTTGCTTTAATCGGGCGTAGGCAACGTTGATAGAGAAGTTATCGGAGAGTGCCTGTTCTATAAGGGCGTTCAACTCCGCACTTTCAAAACTTTTCCACCATAGTCTGTCTGACTCCTGTCCTTCCACTTGAATTGAGTACGGCTCATCAAGTGATACACCGGGTTGTATGGAGTGTGTTGGTGCAAAAGGAGCGCACGCGGAGCATAGAAGAATGCTCAGGAGTAGCGCGGGAAATGTATATTTCGACATACAATCCTTCTTGAGTGCAATATGAATAATTATTTAGGTTGAAGTGTCAGTCGTTGACGTGTCAAGTAATGGCAGTTTCTTTGTTGTTGTGTCAACAGTACTGGTAAGAATTTATAAAACCTTATACTCAAGCAGAGATTTTTTAAAGCCGGAAACTGTATTGATTTTATACAGTTTAGCGATATTAACTATGCTAAAATACATGCTATAGTAATCTTTAGTAATTCTTACGTTAGGATCAGGTTTTACTAAATCTGTAGGCCGTCATCCGTTGACGAGGTGTGCCTAGCTCATTATGTTATGAAGTTGCATATCACTTATTGCATTTATCATTTGGAGTATCTGTGACTGACAGCACCCTTGCCCTTGATTCCGCGAAAATAAAAAAAATTCTTGTTTGCCAGCTTAGGCAAATTGGCGACGTTATGCTCTCCACACCGGTGGCGGAGTTGCTCGCACAGAAATTTCCTGATGCAGAGATTCATTATTTTACAGAAAAAAAATGTGTCCCTGTTCTCCAGAACAATCCGTATATTACAAAAATATGGGCGTTGGATAAAAAAGAACTATCCAACATTATGAAAGAATTTGCCTTTTACAAGAAGGTTGCGCGGCAGGGTTTTGATTTAATGGTGGGATTACAACATCTGCCGCGAATCCGCTGGATTTCCTATCTCACTGATGCGCCTGTTAAGCTGAGCTATCGCTCTTCATGGATTAACGACATCGGCTATACCCACCTTACTGATGCCAAAGACGGGTATGCTTCTGAATCCAAGGTCGCAATTCTTGCACCGCTCGGCATTGAGTGGAATTGCACAACGCCGAAGTTGTTCCTTACAGAGGAAGAGCGGGATGCGATGTCTGCACGAATGAAAGAATGGGGCATAAGTGATGAGAATCGGCTTATTACTATAGATGCTACACATCACGACCTTGGTAGAAAATATCCTGCCGAGAACTATGCAAAAGTCATCAGCCTTTTAGCTGAAAAAAATAAAGATCTGCGTTTTGTTTTATTGGCGGGACCGGGGGAAGAAGGAATTTTTGATGAAATTCTGAATGCCTGCGATGCACCGGAAGCAGTAATTGTTCCTTCGCCAAGTTTGCAGCTGCGTGAAGTTGCCGCTTGTCAGGAACGGAGTGTTCTGCACTTTGGTAACTGTTCGGCTCCGCGTCATATGGCTGTTGCGATGGGTACACCTACTTTGGTTACTCTTGGTTCAAGCAGCGATGCATGGTGTTTTCCTTCTGACGAGCATACAACCGTTAACTCTGATATAGACTGCGTCCCATGTAATAACACGACGTGCTCTATTGGCTATAAGTGCCTTACAGAGCTTGATCCAGAGTATGTTGCTGATAAGATTGTAGAGCATATAGACAGCGTAACCCGTTAGCTTCATTAATATACTATGACAACAAGTACCTATGCTTACATACTAGCCTGAGATGTATATGCGGTGAGAATCGCTGCATTAATTTATATATGGAGAGGCCGGTATGAAAAGATTGTTGATAGTGTGTGTGGCTGTGTTAGCGGTGGCGTTATGTTCTTCTGCTTTTGCACAAGGTGCTTTTTATAAAGAAACAAGTGCAGAACAACGCATGGATCATTTAACAAACATGCTGGATCTGACTGTTGATCAGCAGGTTAAGATAAAAGATATTATCAAACGCAGGGATGCAGAAATGGAGCCGCTCTTTAAGTCGCTTTCTGAAGCAAATGACAAAGAAGAGCAGCGGGAAATCAAGATAGATATTTTAGAGCAGCATCAGCGGTATAGAAAAGAATTGAATGATGTTCTTACTGATGCGCAGGAAAAGAAATATCAGGAATTTCTCCAAAAACGCATGCAAGAGCGGAAGATGCAGAAAAAAAGTTAATCACAAAAAAAAGGAGAGCCTAGCAGCTCTCCTTTTTTTATGCGTAAAAACGTACTGTTTAGAAGCCTTTAATAGAATTAAGGCAAAATGTTACAGCAGATTTAGTAATTTCATCACGTTCCGGCCAGAAAATGCGACGGCGGTTAAGCCCTGCAAGTAGCCATGTGATTATTTCAGCGGTATTGTCTACTTCAATATCTTCGCGCACTGTACCATCTTTGATGCCTCGTTCAAGACAAGCAACGATGGTTTGTTTTAATGCGTCAGTCATATTTTCCATAGCAATTTTTGCGCTTGGAATTGTGGCGTATGTGGTGAGGATAACTTTGTATCCTGTTTCGTTTTCATTAACAAAAACCACGACGTCCTGGATGAGTGTCTCTAAAAGGCAGTAGCCAGATTTCTGGCGGGCCTTTATCTCATCAAGCATACCTTTATACTCAGTAATGAGTTCTTCGATAATCTGATCAAAAATCTGCTGTTTTGACTTGTAGTGTCTGTAAATAGCAGCATCTGTCACATGCGAAAGCTGCGCAATAAGAGCAACGGTTGTTCCCTTAAAGCCTTTTTCTGCGAAGAGTTGGCGTGCATTGTAAAGAATTAGTTCTTTGGATGAACCCATGTCTGCCCCACGGTGTTAAATGATGGTCCTGTAATATACGGGAACCTAACCTTACTTATTAGTGGAAATAAGAAGGAAAATCAATGCGTTGTGATTTACAGAAGATCCTGAGGAGTTCCTGTGTAATCACGGGCGCTTTCTTTGCCCCGAAGTACGCGTAAAACGCCGCCTGCGAGTGCATGCATTTCTTCCACTGCAGGGAAGATAATGGCAGGTGCAAGCGGTGGTAAATTGTTAATGATTGTTTCAACAAGTTTCTTGCTGTTTGCCATACCACCGGTGAGTACAACTCCATCAATGGTAACAGGTGCACTTTCACCTTCATCAAGGTGCATAAGTGCAGGGAGAAGTCCCGAGAGCTCTTTCGCAATAGAGTACGCAAGAGCTTCAAAGACGAGCTGAGCCTTCGTATCGCCAGCGGCCATACGCTTTTCAACTTCGCGCAGATCATTGGTGCCCAGATGAGCCCAAAGACCGCCCGTTTTGAGAATACGTGAACGTAGTTCTTCGTATGTAAAGGTGCCGTTTTTGACGAGATCAAGTACACCCAGTGCTGTCAGACGGCCAGTGCGTTCAGGAGAGAACGGGCCATCGCCTTCCAATGCGTTGACTACGTCACAAATTTTACCGTTACGGTGTGCGGCTACAGATACTCCGCCCCCCATGTGACATACGAGATAACGGCTGTTTTCATATTCTATTCCCAGTTGCTCCGAGGCTTTTCGTGCTGCTGCCCTTTGTGACAGAGCATGAAAAACACTACGGCGCGGAAGTTCCGGTAGACCACTGAGACGGGCACGGCTGTCCATTTCGTCTGTTACAACGGTATCGACAATAAATGCTCGTACTCCGTGTTCTTTTGCAAATTCGAGTGCTAACGGTGCACCAAGATTGCATGCGTGCTCTCCGTATTGAGCAGATGCCAGATCGGAAAGCATGGCAGGGGTGACATTCCACGTGCCGCCCTGCATTGGAGCGAGAAGCCCTCCACGACCTGCAACGCCATCAAATTTGATGGTGTCCATGCCATGTTCTTTGAGAACTGCTTGAATGGTACTGCGACGTAGTTCCATTTCCTCAGTAGCAGTGCTAAAGGCGAGTGTTTCTTGCTTATCATGTTCTGCCGTATGCGAGAAAAGTTCTTTTTCTCCGTCAAAGACAGCAACTTTGGTAGATGTAGAACCCGGATTAATTACCAGAATATGCTCAGCCATTAAGGCGACTCCTTTTCACCCACAGCCATAGCAATGGCCAGTGCAATAGAATAGAATTTTGTACGATCAGTATCGCCACGGGAAGGAAGTACAATCGGTACTTCGCTGCCGGCAACCATGCCGGCCATATCCAGATTCATAAGAGCGGTAAGCGACTTGTATAAGATGTTTCCGCTCTCAATGTCCGGCGCAACAAGGATATCTGCCTTGCCTGCCACCGGGTTGTCGACGCCTTTGCATTCAACTGCACGCATAGAAACGGCAAGGTCGAGTGCAAACGGACCTGCAACGAGTGCATCGCCGAATTCACCCTGTTCTGCCATTTTAGCAACCATCTGAGCATCGAGGGTTGCGGGCATTGCAGGGTAAATAACTTTTTCTGTGGCTGCGAGCATTGCAACTTTTGGCTGCTCAATTTTGAGTACTTTTGCAACACGCAATGCGTTTTTAACAATATCAACTTTACGTTGCATGTTTGGCGCAATGTTGATGCCGGCATCTGTAATCATCATGAGCCGGTCATCGTTCGGAGCGTTGAAAAGACCAATGTGGGAAAGAACGCCTTTAGGCGGCATACCGGTTTCTTTGTTTAGAATCCCGCGCAGCAGCACGTCGGTATTGACTCTGCCTTTCATAATGGCGCTGGCATGGCCTTCTTTCACCAACTCAATACATTTAGCCACAGCCTCAGCTGGCTCCGGTACGTGATGTTTCTCAAATGGGGAAAGATCAAGATCACGTTCAGCAGCAAGCTTTTCTGTAAGTTCTATATCACCAACAAGAATTGGTTCAGCAATTCCATTTGCATATGCTTCCACACATGCACGTAGCACAAAACCTTCCGCACAAGATGCAACTGCGAGTTTTGTACAAACGTGGCCTTCAATAATATAATCTGCAAGGGACTGAAGGGAATTTATAGGCATAGTGTGTTTTCTCCGGCCTAATTATTCGTCGCCACGTTTAAGGGCTACAACGCCGGTTCTGCACAAACTACAGATGCCGTGTGGGCGAAGCATTTTGATGAGACCGTCAACTTTGTCTTCATCACCTGTAATTTCGACCATGATGGTCTCTTGGCCCATGCTTACAACGTCTGCACGGAATACTTCAAAAATCTGCATGACCTGAGTCATGGTATCTTTAGTAAAGCCAACTTTAATGAGCGCCATCTGACGGTCAACAAAGTCGTTACGTTCAAGGGTATCTACTTCGGATACCGCAGAGAGGTTTGCGATAACGTCAAGAAGAGTGGTGATAGTTTCAGAGTCGCAATCAACAGTAATAACGAGTCTGGAAACTTCAAATTCTTCTGTTTCTGCACAGGAAATAGATTTGAAATTAACGTTACGGTCTCTAAAGACCGCAGTAACGTCTGCAACAACACCCGGCTGGTTGTTAACCAGCGCTGAGATAGTATAAATCATGTAACACTCCTTACTACCTGTAACTCTTACAGTGCGCTAAAATGGGAATAGCGGTGGCACTGCGAAAAAGTTACGCAGCGGTTAGTAACTTCTTCCTAATATATTCAAGAAAGATAGGAAAGCTTGAGTTGAGGGAAGTATGCAAGTTAGTGGCTGCAAACAAGCGGGGTAACATTGCTTGTTCTATGGACAAGACAATAGCAGGGCTACCGTAAAAACGATAGCCCTGCGGAAAGTTCTATAATGTTGGATTGTTACAGGTCGAAGCGTCCTTTCTCATCCATGACTGGGCATACAAGATCGACTCCGGAACGAATATGCAGATCCATTAACGTTCTCAGGGAGTAGGGGGTATGTCTTGATAGCCGAATGATGAACGTGCGTAAAAGCGAAGGCGTAGCACGCCCCTGCAAGTAAAGACGACGCATCCATTGCCACCGTGCTCTGTACGGGTAGCATTGCTTTACACCTGTTGCCCGAACAGCTCGATCCATCGATTCAATTGCTAAATCGCCTCGGCGGACGAGTTGGAAGTCAATATCTGGTACTCGCTGCCCCATATCATCACCTCGTGTTTCACTAAAAAGGGGGATTTCCCATCATATATTTCTGCCACCCCCTACGCGCAGGAACAATTATTGTTTCTGAAATCAAAATATGTATACTGAAAATAGTAATAAGGAGAGTGGTATGCGATGTGCTTGTAAGCTTTTTCTTGTGACGGTGTGTTTAGCGGTTGCTTCTGTTGCTTTAGCCGGGAGTTTGGAACGGCTCAGCGCAAGCGAAGTACGTTCTTTTTTAACAACGACGCAGAAGCCGATAGTTATTCTGGATGTTCGCACACCGAAAGAATATGCAGCAGGGCATATTCGTGGTGCATTGCTGTATGATTATTATGAAGAAGGATTTGAACGAAAATTGTCGCTTTTGCCCAAGAATGTTACTTACGTGGTGTACTGTGCAGTAGGATTCAGGAGTCTTCATGCTGCTCGATTTTTACAAAAAATGAGCAATGATGTTATACACATGGATGGTGGGATAAAAGAGTGGAAACGGTTGGAATATCCGGTTGTTAAGTAGGCTATGTGGTTTTCTTGCCTATTGCTTGGAAAGCATATACATAATCGAAAAATAGACTTGAATCTCTCGAGATTAGGAGACGTATTATATGTGTGGAATTATTGGGTATGCAGGCCACAGACCTGCTGTTCCCCTTGCAGTTAAAGGACTGAAAAGTCTCGAATATCGTGGGTATGATTCTGCCGGTGTAGCGTTTGTTCAAAACAAACAGCTTACAACAGTCCGTGCGGAAGGCAAGCTTATGAATCTTGAATCTAAGCTTGAAACCATGAACATTTCACTTGCTACATCCTGCATGGGACATACCCGCTGGGCAACACATGGCGCGCCAACAGAGCGCAACGCTCATCCGCATAAATCTTGGGATGAATCACTTGCGATGGTTCACAATGGCATCATTGAGAACTATCAAGAGTTGAAAAACATGCTGACCTCAAAAGGGTATGGTTTCCGCTCTGATACAGATTCTGAAGTCTTTTGTAACCTCATCGCCGAAGGCATAAAGCAGACTGGTTCCCTTGAAAAAGGACTGAGCTGGGCTGTTAATGAGGCAGAAGGTGCATATTCAGTTCTGGTTATGGAAGTAAGCAACCCGGATGTTATTTACGGCGCACGCTGTGCATGTCCGTTTGTTTTGGGTGTAGGGCAGGGTGAAAACTTTGTTGCTTCTGATATTCCAGCATTTCTTGCGTACACACGTAACGTTGTTTTCCTTGAAGACGGCGAAATGGTGCGTATTGATGCGAATAGCTGGGCTGTAAAAGATGCACGTACGCTTGCTCCGATTGAGAAAGAAGTACATCACATTGAATGGGATGTTCAGTCTGCTCAGAAGGACGGCTACAAACACTTTATGCTTAAAGAAATCTTTGAACAACCACGGGTTATTAAAGATTGTCTTGCCGGTCGCGTTGATTGGCATAAGCAGGAAGCTGTTCTACCGGAATTAAGCGCTATGCCAATTCCGAAACGCCTGCACATTGTTGCATGCGGCACAAGTTTTAACGCCGGTATGTGGGCACAGCATCTTTTTGAGAGCTGGGCGCGTATTCCTGTTTCCGTTGAAATTGCTTCTGAGTTCAGATACCGCGACATGATCCTTGAAGAAGGTGACGTGGTTCTGGTTATTAGTCAGTCCGGTGAAACCGCGGACACCCTTGCTGCACTTCGCATCGCGAAAGCACAGGGTATTCCGGTTGTTGGACTTTGTAACGTTGTCGGTTCATCCATAGCACGTGAATCTGATGTTACAGTCTACACACAGGCCGGACCTGAAATTTCTGTTGCCTCCACCAAGGCTATGTGTTCCCAGATGGCAGTGTTACTGCTGATGGGACTTTCTTGGGCGGATCGCAAAGACATGCTTGATGCAACACTGCGTCGTGAAATGTTTGACGGCATCCGTAAGCTTCCTGAACTTCTGGAAGCGGAATTGCCGCGTATTCGTGAAGATGCAAAGCGTCTTGCCCGCGAATACTCCACGGCTCGCAGTTTCTTCTTCCTTGGCCGCGGTGTAGGTTACCCGCTTGCCATGGAAGGCGCACTTAAGCTCAAAGAGATTTCGTATATTCATGCTGAAGGGTATGCTGCCGGTGAAATGAAACACGGCCCTATCGCCCTTATTGATCCGGAGTTTCCAACTTTCGCCATTGCGTTACACGACCAGTTCTTTGCCAAGGTTAAATCAAACCTTGAAGAAGTTCAGGCACGCGCAGGCGATGTGATTGCACTGACGAACCCGAACTCCGATCTTTCTGTGAAACATAAATGGGTTCTGCCGGATTGCGCCTACCCGCTTTCATCGTTTTTAGTCCTTCCGGCATTGCAGTTGTTTAGCTACGAGTCTGCAGACTATCTTGGCAAAGACGTGGATCAGCCACGTAACCTTGCGAAGAGCGTTACAGTAGAGTAGCAGGACGAGATTATTGGTAATTGGAGATAAAGAACCTTCCTATTTTGTTGTCAAATTCGGGAAGGTTCTTTTTATTTATAAAGGATGGTTGAGAAGAGCGAAAGTTGTGTTGCGTTAGAACAATGAAGGCCGCTGCGTATTAATACCTTCAGTACAGGACTCGTGTTTTTGTGAACAACATTGTTTGGTTACAGAAACAGGACGGTGCTAACCTGTGTTCTATCGTGCAGACGTTTCGTATGGATAACTTATGGGGGAAAGAGAGAGCTGTCTTACATCTAAGGAAGGAAGTATGCTGCATTCAGAGCCATTGTGGGCTGAAATAGATCTTTCTGTAATTCGTCATAACATTCGGGAAATCCGTCGGGTCGTTGGAGACCAGAAGGCAATGCTCGTTGTTGTTAAAGGCAATGCATATGGCCATGGAGCAATTCAGGTCGCAAATGCCGTTGTTCGAGAAGGTGTTGAGTATCTTGGTGTTGCCCGGTTAAGTGAAGCAATAGTGTTGAGAAACGCAGGCATTAAAGCGCCTATTTTGATTCTCGGCTATACTCCGCCTGACTGTGCACCGCGTTTGGTTGATTTGAAGCTGACGCAGACTGTGCATTCTTGTGAATATGCAGAACGTCTTGCTTCGTTTTTACATTGTGCCAAGGTAAAACTGACTGTCCATATTAAGATTGATACTGGTATGGGCCGGTTGGGTTTGTTGCCGGAGAGTGTTCCGGGGCAATCTTCTATTGTAGACCGTGTGCAGGATATCGCGCGTCACGGTGTATTTGAGATGGAAGGTATTTACACGCATTTTGCTGCAAGCGATGCTAACTGTCTGGATAATGCATATCGTCAGTTAGAGTTGTTCACGCAGACCCTTGATTCTTTGAAAGCCGCAGGATTTGAATTTCCACGTATTCATGCCGCTAACAGTGCTGCGATTATGACCATGCCCGAGTCTCACTTTAATACGGTGCGTCCGGGGATTGTTACGTACGGATTATATCCATCGGATTCCGTGGATAAAAGCTTACTCGACTTGAGACCTGCCATGACGGTTAAGGCTTCTCTGGTGAGTGTGAAAGATGCTCCGAGTGGCACGACCGTAAGTTACGGGCATACACATGTGTGTAAAGGTAATACGCGCATTGGCGTTGTCCCTATCGGGTACGCGGACGGATACGACCGTTTCCTTTCTTCTAAAGGGATAATGCTTGTTCATGGCAAGCGTGCTCCCGTTGTAGGCAGGGTCTGTATGGACCAGACCATGATTGATCTTGGACCGGATTCGAGTGCTGAATGTGGTGATGAAGTTGTTATCCTTGGTCGACAAGGTGAGAGCTCCGTCACTGCGGACGATATGGCACAGATACTTGGTACCATCAATTACGAGGTAGTTGCGCGTATTATGGCGCGTGTACGGCGAGTTTATATTTAGCTGTACAAAGTAATTTATTGAATAATGAAAAGCCGGAACGTGTATGCGTTCCGGCTTTTTTCAGTATGTACTTTTGTATTTTCTAAATGCTCGGGTTCATCTTTATTTTTAGTGAGTAATTCAGTATTGTTGCCTGTGAAGAGACTATATTATTGAGAATAGTAGGGGCTGAAGTGAACTCGTTTAATATGCATGTTGGTGAAAGTCTTAATATCCAGTTAGCTAGCACGGGGCAACGTTGCTGGGGGGAAGTGGTTGGATTTAAAAAGGATAAGTACCTCCTTGTTGAAACAGGTAAGGCTGCAAATCCTCTCACTTTTTTGCCAGAAGATTCTGTCACAGTGCGCTGTGTTAGTAATGGAGATGGTGTTCTTTGTGGATTTAGAACCAAGGTCGCGCGGTATCTAACTGAACCATTTTCACAAGTAATTCTGCATTTTCCTCAGGAAATCGAGCGAATGCAATTGCGAAATGAATCACGGTATAATTGTTTTTGTCCAGTGAGTGTGGGGCATGAAGATGTGATTTACGAGGGAATGCTTATAAACATTTCCGATCACGGCGGCAAAATCATATTGGCGGCGATTCCAGAAGGCAGTGAGCAGGACTCCTGCGAATATCCATTTTTTGAAGATCAAGAAATTACTTTAGATATCAGACCGTTTGGAACATCATCACCGGTAAAAATTGATGCTGTAATCAAACGGATACTAATGCGTGATGGTGGCATGTCGCTGGGCGTATTTATTGATGAAGTTCTTGATGAAGATGCTGTTTTTACTGAGTTTTTAGAACGATGCAGAAAGTTCAGTGAGCTGACGTGATACGATAACTAGCCCTGTCCGTGAAATAGGGTGTTGTTTCGTACCTTGTTATTTTGCTCTGCGTTTGAAACGCTTTTAAGCGCTTAGCGCTACTTCGGTAGTAGCTAAGCGTTTTTTTATTGAGAGGGGTGTAGACGAGCCAGCTGCGAACTTGAGAAAAGAGAAAACCCCTTCCGGTGAAGAAGGGGTTTCGAAGAGCGTTTCATAAAGAAATTTTATGAGTTCGATACCTGCTAAGTGGTGGTGGAGCAGTGATGCAAGCGGAATCGCATCGCGTATCTCGATTGATTGCTCAATCAGTAAGGAAAGATGTAATCCCTCTATTGAACACTGTCAACGTAAAAAATTTAGAATGCATAAAAATAAGCCCCTATCGTTTTAGATAGGGGCTTAAAATTAGTTATGATGTCAGGAGGTAAGATGTTCGAAGCTTATGCACCAAATGCTGTTGCAATGGATGTTGCGACACGTTCGCCGTCAATGGCAGCGGAAACGATGCCACCTGCGTAGCCTGCGCCTTCACCACATGGGTAAAGTCCATGTACAGACGGGTGTTCCAAGGTCATTCTGTCGCGTAGAACACGTACAGGTGAACTGGTACGGGACTCAACAGCCATCATCTGAGCTTCGTTCGAGTCGAAGCCTTTGTATTTTCTTCCGAACACAGGCAGTGCCTTGGCAAGTCTGTCCGCTACGTTATGCGGTAACAGCTCGTTCAACGGTGCGGCATACAGTCCCGGTACATAAGAAGAATCAGGCAGGGAATCAGAAATTTTACCGGCGAGGAAATCGCCCACGCGTTGCGCAGGTGCTTTCTGAGATGTGCCGTCGCCAGCTTCAAACATAGTCTTTTCAACAGCAGCCTGAAATGCAAGAGCTGCGAGCGGATCAGAAGGATCGCCGCCCACATCATCAAGGCGAATTTCAACAACAAGGCCAGCGTTTGCAAAAGGGGCACTTCGGCTGGACATGCTCATACCGTTAAGAACAAGCTCACCCGGAGCCGTTGATGCCGGTACGACAAAACCACCCGGACACATGCAGAAAGAGAATACACCGCGGTCTTCTACCTGCGCGGTAATGCGGTAGCTGGCTGCGGGTAAATTTTCGTGGCGCGGTGACTGGTGGTAGAAAATTTGGTCAATGAGTGGCTGCGGATGTTCAATACGAACACCAAGAGCAAATGGTTTTGCTTCAACAGGTACATTGTTACGAACGAGCATATGGAAAATGTCACGTGCAGAATGTCCTGTGGCCAAAATCACGGCATCTGCATCAACACGTTCGCCGGAACCAAGAACAACACCCTTAACAGAGTCGCTATCTTTGATCAGGTCAGTGACGTGTGCGCCGAAGTGAATTTCACCACCGGCTGCAAGGATGGATTCACGCATGCTGCTGACAATACGCGGCAGCATGTTGGAGCCGAGATGTGGATGCGCATCAAGGCGAATGCCTGCATCAGCACCGTTTTCAATAAATAGATTCAGAATACGCTTTACGTTGCCGCGTTTTGTTGCGCGAGTGAAAAGCTTACCGTCAGAATAAGTACCAGCGCCACCTTCACCGAAGCAGTAGTTGGAATGCGGATCAACAACGCCGTCAGACTGAACCTTTTTCAGGTCATAACGTCGTGCTGTCACATCTTTACCGCGTTCAAGGATGATTGGCTTAATCCCTTTTTCAAGAAGCGTAAGTGCTGCAAAGTAACCGGCAGGGCCAGCGCCAACAATAGCAACGCGTTTTCCAGTTAATTTTTCTGGACAAAAAACAGATCCGGTTTCTTCTTTTGGTGCTTCACCTAACAGCACTTGGCATACGAAGTGCGGGCTGCGTGAGCGTGCATCAATAGAACGGCGGATTACATGTGACTGAATTTCCGGATCATCTGGAAATCCTGCCTTAAGTAATGCGGCCTTGCGGATTGCTTTTGCGTCGTTAATGTCGCGTGGGTCAATTTTGACCTCAACCGTTTTTTGTTCGGTTACTGGTGTCATTAGGTACTCTTTATCTGAAATATATATGGTGCAAATTGTTGTTACTGTAATGTAGCTCTCTATATAACCATCTTGGGAGGTTCGTCAAAAAATGAAAAACCATACATATCCCACTGAAATGATTTATATATAATAAAGACGCGTTACGCGTTTAATTGTAAGCAGCACAAGATATGCAGTAAAACACTAGTAACGTCTGATCAGGAATACGGAGTTTTTATACTGTGTGTGAATTTCTTCAGGCGAAAAGGTCTCATTGATGGATGGCATAGGAGAGATTCCTATCTGCGCAAATAGTAATGCGAGGCAGTTTGTCTTTTTTACGTACCCCATGCCTTCTGTCCCTAACGCAACTAATTTGGAGCTAACAATTCCGATAGCCACGCCGTTTTTGTTGAAGATGGGGCCACCGCTGTTACCACCGTTAATAGTGGCGTTGGTCTGGTATTCTGTTGTGTTGTTTTTAAAGCCGAGTATGGAGCTGATAATGCCGTCTGACATTTTAAGTGAGTTGCCAGCTTGCTCACCCATTGGGAAACCAAGGATGTATACAGGCTCGCCCACACTACTAATAGTGGTGAGAGCAACAGGGATTGGACGATATTTTTCAGGCAGCGGATCAATTTTGAGAATGGCAATGTCATTTGCCTTATCTGTAAGAACAACGGTCGCAGTGTGAACTGCACCATCTGGCAACACAACTTCTAATGTTCGTTTGCTTCCTGCAACATGTTCACACGTAACAAGGTAGCCGCGAGAATCCACTAGCCAGCAGGTTCCTGTTCCCCGTCCTGTTGAGCCTTTTTCATAGCTTTTTTCAAAACCGCAAATGACGTTAGTTCGTATTTTTTTTGCGTCAGTGTATATCTGCAATTCTCTAGCAAACTCGTCTGCAAGATAACTTGGCACAAATGATTGGTTTACCCCGTAGCTTTTAGTGTAAACTTCGTAGGCAAAGCCGCTAATCGTTTTGTTCTTTTTAGAGCGTAGTTCGATAGGTTCAATGGTGGCTGCAGCATTTCCCATAACGGCCGTATTGTGTTTGACGTGAATATGATGAGTGCTCGGTGTTGATTTAACGTTATCGAATGTATTAAGAGCGATGCTCACTCCCATATTCCATGCTTCACTTTCTTCGATATCTAAAACGCGGATGCAATCTTTACTTTCATATGTTTTTTCACCGGAAATGTACTGTCGACTGGAACATCCACAGAGTGTTGTAAGGAGTGCTGCAAAAATAAGAGTGCGAAATAAGAACCGTAGATTGAACATAGAGTGGTCTCCGGTGAATAAAAATCGATCAAACAACAGTTGATTCTTTCAAAATAAAAATACTGCTTCATCTACCCAAAATAACACATAAATGCGTATAGTAAAAAAAGATGAAAGTCGAAAGAAAACCTCCGCACAATAGTGCGGAGGTTTGATGCATAAGAATGAATTAGAACCAGACTTGTTCTCTATATATAATGTTAAGAGAGGTCGTGGCTCACTTCGACAATCCCGATTCTGTATCGTTGCGCTTTGCGTACGATGGTGGATTGACTTGTACCGAGAAGTTTTGCTGCCTTGTATGTGCTTCTACCTGAAATCAGTGCCTGCTTGATGAGTTTGCGTTCAAGTGTCTCCACTTCATCTTTCAAGTTGATATGGGCTGCACTGGACATGATGGCACTGCCGTCTTCGTTTTCTGAAAGGAAATGAGGCGGCAGATAATCTGGAGTAATTAAATCCTGATCACTCATTGCAACGAGATAGTCCACTGCTGCACGTAGTTCTCGGACGTTGCCCGGCCATCTGTTTTGAGAAAGCGTTGAAAGCAGATCAGGCGAAAGCGTTTTGCGTAAGTTGTACTTCAAGTTTGCACTGGTCAGGAAGTGCTGTACCAGCAACGGAATGTCTTCAGCCCGCTCGCGTAATGGTGGAATGGAAACAATAAGTACACGCAGACGATAGTACAAGTCTTCTCGGAAGGTGCCGGAAGCCAGAAGCTGGTCGAATGATTTGTTTGTTGCAGCGATGATGCGGACATTTGGTTTCAACTGGGTTGTGCCACCGACTTTACGGTAGCCGTCACCGTCGAGAACATGCAGAAGTTTTACCTGCATAAGCAATGGAAGCTCTGCGACCTCATCAAGGAAGAGTGTTCCGCCATCAGCAAGTTCAAACAAACCCGCTTTGCCTTTATCAGATGCGCCGGAGAATGCTCCCGCTTCGTATCCGAAAAGTTCTGCCTCAAGCAGTTCGCTTGGAATCGCACCACAGTTGATTGAGATGAAAGCACCTTCGCCGCGTCCACACTGCTTATGGATTGTGCCTGCTGTGAGTGTTTTACCTGTACCTGTTTCCCCTAACAGTAATACAGGAGCATCAACCTGTGCAGCTCGCTGGATGTCCTGCGAGAGTTGCAGCATGGCTGGGCTGTTCCCCAATACCCCTTCAGCTTGACCTTTTTCCAGAGTTTTTAATTTATCTTTATATACCTGTGCTTCCAACTCATATTTACTGAGTTTGGTCTGCAAAGTCTTTAGTTCACTGATGTCACGGATACATGCAATGGCTCGCCATGCTTCACCATTTGCATCAAAAATTGGTGTACTTGTGTTGAGGCAACGCACGCCGTTGCTGTAGTCGTCAAACATTGTTACAGAGTGGCCTGCTTCGAGAGCTCGCAGAGTTACACATGTAGTTGTGTAGCCCATTTCAACCGCTTCTGAAACATGCTTGCCAATTACCCCCTCGGCTTTAATACCGGCAATTCGCTCCATCGCTTTGTTAACGCGTTGCGTGATGCCGTTTCCGTCAATTACCCAAATACCGTCATGCATGGATTCAAAAAGAACATCGAGTTCTTCTTTATGGAGAGCTGCGTTTTGGAAGCTCTTGTCATTAATGCTGTAGACCGTGACGGAGCGATATTCGGTGGATCGATCAATCCAGTGCCAGGTGACACAGTAATTTATGCTGCGAATTTTTACAAAAACGGTGGCACCTTCAGCCATATTTGCCAATTGTAAGGCATCTGCAGGCAGCGCATATTGCTGAATGTGATGCAAAAATGACTTGGGTGCATCTGCTTGTGAAAAAATAGGAAATAGTGTGCAAAGATTGTTAGTGTATTTATCTATAACCCACTCTTTTCCTTTACAAAGGATGGTTGAGAAAAAATTCTCATTTGCCGGGTTTGATGTCGTGGTTCGATTAGTTGGCATAGTTCCCCTCGTTTTGTGATAATTCATTCTTGCATCGAATTTTCAGAAAATCTACACATCTCATTAAGTTTTTTTTAAAACCAATGCAAGAATGACTTGCTTATTAGTTTGCGTTCATTAGGCGCTCAGTAAAAACCCTTATAATGCGTGAGGTTGCGAGAAATGTGACAATTGGCACAAGGTTTGCTCATAGAGAAGTGTTGCAAAGCAGTAGAATGAACTTCGTGGGACAGGTTACATACTACTCTATAGGTTTGGTGTATTAGGTTACGCCAAAAAAGAGATTACGGTAGCGAAGGCTACCGAAAAAGGTTTTGGAGGGCATAAGATTTATGGCTGAGACTCAGACTACGTTAAAAAAGTCGATTAAGCCTAGTCAGGCTTGGGCGCTTGCGCTTGGCGCAATTTTAGGTTGGGGCGCATTTGTATTGCCGGCATTGAGATTTTTGCCAACAGCGGGACCACTTGCAGCTTGCATTGGTTTTGCATTAGGCGGAGCAATGTTAGTTTTTGTTGCCATGAGTTATGGCGACATGATCGGTAAGTACCCTGTTGCTGGTGGCGAATTTGTATTTGCATATGTCGGATTCGGACCAACAGCCGCATTTATTTGTGGTTGGGCATTAGCGCTCGGTTATATTTGTATTATTGCACTTAACGCGTCAGCGCTAGCGCTGCTCTTTAGATTCCTCCTTCCAGGGGTATTTGAAGTTGGTTACTTGTATACAGTAGTAGGTTGGGACATTTACGCCGGCGAACTTGCAATGCTTATTGCTATCCTCGTAGGCTCAGGTTGGATCAACTACCGTGGTGCGGATCTTGTTGGTAAGATTCAGGTTTTCCTCGCAATTGCTCTGGTTGGCGGCGTATTCGCGCTCTTCGCCGGAACAGTTATGCATGAATCTTCTTCTTTAACTAACTTGCTTCCACTGTACGCTGTTGAACGCAGCCCTATGGCATCAATCATGGCGATCGTAGCTATTGCACCTTGGCTTTACGTTGGCTTTGATACCATTCCACAGGCTGCTGAAGAATTTGATTTTCCGCATGAGATGGCAACAAAACTGATGGTAACCGCGATTCTGTGTGGGGTTTTCCTCTACGCAATGGTTACTCTCTCTGTAGCTGGCCTCATGCCTTATAAAGAACTTTTAGCTTTGGATGTACCTTGGGCTACTGGCTACGTTGCTCACCTTTCATTAGGTAAAGCAGGTAGTGTGATTCTCGCAATGGCGGTTTCAGCAGCTATCTTCACCGGCATTAACGGCTTCTTCCTCGCATCTTCCCGTTTGCTCTTCAGCATCGGTCGCGCAAGAATCCTTCCTGCATGGTTCGGAGACATTCATCCAAAGTATGGTACTCCGCATAAGTCGATTGTATTTGTAACCCTGCTTACCATTATCGCACCGTTCTTCGGTCGTGAGGTACTGAACTGGGTAGTAGATATGTCAGCGGTTGGTACCGTTATTGGTTACCTCTTCACTTGTCTTGCTGCATACAAAGTTGCTGTAGCGTTCCGTAGTGAAGAAACAACCTCTAAGAAGATTATTTTTGCGGCGATTGGTTCTGTGAGCTCCGTAATCTGTATTCTGCTTCTTACCGTTCCTGGTTCCCCTGGTTCCATCGGTACAGAATCTTGGATTGCACTGGTACTCTGGACTCTTCTCGGCGCGTTTTTCTACAAAATGAAAATGAGCGAATTCAAAGGCCTTGATCTTAAGACTCAGTCATCTCTGATGATGGGCGGTTTAGATCTCCCTACATTCTTCAAGAAATAGAAGAATCCTAATTTCAAGGTATTAAACAAATAAAAAGGATAGAAAGTGATGCATCACACATTCCATTCAGTAAGCAAGACTGTACACGGCGTAGGTTCAATTGCACAGACTGGCGACGAAGTTAAAGCCCTTGGCGGCAAACGTGCAATTATCGTAACTGACCCAGGTCTTGCATCTCTCGGCCTTCACGCGCCGGTAGAAGAAGCTCTCAAAGCTGCAGGCGTTGAGTTTGTTCTCTTCCCAAAAGCAGAGCTTGAGCCAAATGCTGACTCTATCCAGGCTTGCGCCAACGCAGCAACCGAATTCAAAGCTGACGTTATGATCGGCTTCGGTGGCGGTAGTGCTCTTGATACTGCAAAAGCAGCTTCTGTTCTCGCAGTTCACGAAGGTCCTATCTCCAAGTACTTCGGCGTAAACGTTGTTCCTGGTCCATGTATGCCAATGATCGCAATTCCTACAACTGCGGGCACTGGCTCTGAAATGACTTCCATTTCAGTACTGACCAACAACGAAACTGGTGCGAAAATGGGTGTTGTAAGTGATTACCTGTACGCTAACGCTGTTATCCTTGATCCAGCGATCACTACAGGTCTTCCAGCTCACGTAACCGCAATGACCGGCGTAGACGCATTCGTTCACGCAATGGAATCATTTGTTGGACTCCGTGCTACTCCATTTACCGATGCTCAGAACCTTGCAGCTATGAAAATGATCGCTGCAAACATTCGCAAAGCGTACACCAACGGTTCTAACCTCGAAGCTCGTGAAGCAATGATTTACGGTTCAGCTCTCGCAGGTCTCGGCTTCGGTAACACTCAGAACGGTGTTATCCACGCAGTAGGTACTTCTGTTCCTGCAAAATACAAACTGCCTCACGGCCTCCTGATGGCATGTTTCGCTCCAGTTGGTATTAGCTTCAACTACATGGCTAACCCTGAGAAATATGCAATCGTTGCTGACATCCTGAACGGCGAAGACACTTGTGGTCCTGTTCTGGAACGCGCAGAAGGCTGTGCTGAAGCATTCATCAACATGCTCGAAGATCTCGACATTAAAGTTGGTCTTGCTCCTTACGGTGTGCAGGAATCTGATCTTGAAGGTATCGCAACTCGTGCAATGGCTGCAAAACGTCTTATGGACAACAACCCACGCCAGTGTACTGAGAAGCAGCTTCTCGACCACTTAAAGAAAACTTTTTAGCGCATAGGGGTCCCCTTAGCAGCGCCGGAGCCGTTATCACCGTCGCGACTAAGGGGTTCCCCCTCCTAAAAGCTGACTATATTTTATTTTATTATTATACTTTGATTTAGTAGAAGGGTAAAAAAATGAGCAATTCAGAAATTACAAAAGCTGTACAGCAAGATAAAGCTAACTGTTGGCACCACCTCACCCAGCACAAACCATTTGACGGTGACGCAAACCCGATGATGATTGTTTCTGGTGAAGGTATGCGTATTAAAGACGCAAACGGCAACGAGTTTCTTGATGCTGTTTCCGGTGGTGTTTGGACTGTTAACGTAGGCTATGGCCGTGAAGAAATTGCGAAAGCAGTTTACGAACAGCTCAAAAAGCTTTGTTACTTCGCTGGCTCTGCTGGTACCATCCCTGGTGCACAGTTTGCTGAAGCTCTCATCGACAAAATGCCTGGCATGAGTCGTGTTTACTACTCAAACTCCGGTTCTGAAGCTAACGAAAAAGCTTACAAAATCGTACGTCAGCTCGCACACCTCAAAGGTGACGGCTCTAAACACAAAATCATTTTCCGTGATCGTGACTACCACGGTACTACCATTGGTGCATTGTCCTCCACTGGTCAGTTCGAGCGTAAAAACCAGTACGGTCCATTCGCTCCTGGTTTTGTAGAGCTTGCTCATTGTAACTGTTACCGTTGCCCATTCGGCAAAGAATACGGTAGCTGTGACATCGAATGTGCACACGCTCTCGAGACTCTCATCCAGAATGAAGGTCCTGAAAACGTTGGCGGCGTAATCCTCGAGCCAATCACCGCTGGTGGCGGCGTAATCGTACCTGTACCTGAGTACTTCCCGATTATCCGCGAAATCTGTGACCGTCACGGCGTTCTTCTTCACATTGATGAAGTTGTATGTGGTCTCGGCCGTACAGGTAAATGGTTCGGTTACCAGCACTTTGACTTCACCCCAGACATGGTAACCATGGCTAAAGGTGTTGCATCTGGTTACGCAGGTATTTCCTGTACCGTAACTACTGAAAAAGTTTTTGATGAGTTCAAAGCTGATCCATCCGATCGCATGCACTACTTCCGCGATATCTCCACTTTCGGTGGTTGTACCGCAGGTCCAGCAGCTGCTCTTGCGAACATGGACATCATCATTAAAGAGAACCTTCTTGAAAACGTTGTTACCATGGGTGACTACTTCCAGGATCGTCTCTTTGAACTCAAAGACAAGTACTCCATTATCGGCGACGTTCGCGGTAAAGGCCTCTTCCAGGGTCTCGAGCTCGTTAAAGATCGCGCTACTAAAGAGCCTGTTGATGAAGCTGTTGCAGCTGGTATCGCAGGAAATTGTGGTAAAGAAGGCGTAATCATCGGCCGTACTAACCGCTCTTTCAAAGAGTTCAACAACACTCTTTGCTTCAGCCCTGCACTGATCGCTGGTAAATCTGAAATTGATGAAATCATTGATGCACTCGATAAATCTTTTGCATCTGTTTCTGCATAACTAAAATAATTCATATTCTTAGGAGATAAGACAATGATCGTAGGCGTACTTAAAGAAATTAAAGTTAAAGAAAATCGCGTTTGTATGACTCCAGCTGGCGTTACCACTATGGTATCCCGTGGCCACGAAGTTCTCGTAGAGAAAGCTGCTGGCGTTGGTTCCGGTTTCTCTGATGCAGAATACGTAGCAGCAGGCGCTACAATCATCGATACACCGCAGGCAATTTGCGACAAAGCTGAAATGGTAATGCACGTTAAAGAACCACAGCCTTCCGAATACGGTATGCTCCGTAAAGGCCAGATCCTCTTTACTTACCTGCACCTTGCTGCTGACAAACCACAGACCGAAGGTCTCATGGCATCCGGCGCAACTTGCATCGCATACGAAACTGTTCAGAAAGCTGACCGCTCCCTTCCACTTCTTACACCAATGTCTGAAGTTGCTGGCCGTATGTCTATCCAGCAGGGTTCTATTGCTCTCGAAAAAACAAACGGCGGCCTTGGTAAACTCCTCGGTGGCGTACCAGGCGTAGCTCCTGCTAAAGTAATGGTAATCGGCGGCGGCGTTGTTGGTGTTCAGGCTGCTAAAATGGCTTGTGGCCTCGGCGCACAGGTTTACCTCATGGACATCAGCCTTGATCGTCTTCGTTACCTCGCAGACGTAATGCCTGCTAACTGCACCACCCTCATGTCTTCTAAAGGCGCTATCCAGCAGCTTCTTCCAGAAATGGATATGGTTGTTGGCGCAGTTCTTATCCCAGGTGCAAAAGCTCCTGCTGTTGTTACTCGTGAAGACCTCAAACTCATGAAAAAAGGCGCAGCACTCGTTGACGTTGCTATCGACCAGGGTGGTTGCTTCGAAACTTCTAAAGCAACAACTCACGAAAACCCAACTTACGAAGTAGAAGGCGTAATTCACTACTGCGTAGCTAACATCCCTGGTGCAGTTCCTGCAACTTCCACCATGGCTCTTACTAACGCTACTCTTCCTTACGCTCTCGAAATCGCCAACAAAGGTTGGAAGAAAGCTTGTCAGGAAAACGAAGAAATCAAACTTGGTCTCAACGTTCACGAAGGCAAACTCACATACAAAGCTGTTTGTGACGCATTTGGCTTCGATTACACTCCAGTTGAAGACGTATTATAAGTTAGATTACCAATTAGCTTTCGGCTCAGCATAACTCTATAATCCGAAAGCGAATGGTAGTGTAAGGTTCACGCCTTACAAGCGCGTGTAAACGCGTCTAAGTAGCGAATGCTATTTGGGTATATAAGCAGCAGCATGATTTTTCATGCTGCTGCTTTTTTTTGTAGCTTTTTTTATTGATATATTCTCTGAGTGAAGAATATCTTTTATGCAGTACTGCTGCTATAAAGGAATTTTTTTTGTTACTTCCCTTTTTTTATGTATATATTATTATACATACATTTTTTTTAAAATATTTCTAATCTTATGAACAGTTGTAACAATAAAATTTATTGTTATTTCATTTTTTATGTGGAGACTCAGTCTTTATCAGTTCTTTTTAGCGTTTTTTGTAAATGTTAAAGTCGTTAGATATAATAAAGATGAAATTTGTTGCGTAACAGTATAGGGATATTGTTGATTGTTTGGAGTGACATAGGTTTTGTGTGAAAATTTTTTCCGCAGTTTGTTAATAACAGCTCGCGGCGTTTATCAGCGTGCTAGGGCTTTGCAACTTAACGTACGTTGGTGACACAATAAGGATGCGACGAAGGTATGTAGGGTATCTTTGTAACCGCTCTGGGTAGGGTTGGTGTGGCGCAGTGTGGGCTGTGTCGAAATTCGCTGATGCGTCCACTAATTTGGATCGCATATCCTTGTGGAAGGAAGTGGAAGGGCGTTTCCACTTCCTTCATTCTTTTGATGGGACAACAAAGCCCTGCATATGAAAATATGCAGGGCTTTGTCTTTTTGTTTTTTCCAGAATTTGACGAGCACTTCTAGCTTGTTATGACTTTATCACGCAAAAGCTTATGTCTTTTGACCTGAGGGTGTTTCGCTGTTTCTACATTCTTGGATTTTTAGCGATTCTAACTTATTAATTTTCTGCGATTTCTAATGCCCGCTTTCCGGCTTCCCATCCAATAAGTGCTTTTTTCCTTGCTGTGCCCCAACGATAATTCTTGAGGGCTCCAGTGTTTGTAATCACCCGATGACATGGGATTAGGTACCCTATGGAATTTTTTGCGATAGCAGTGCCGACAGCACGGGAAGCCTTGGGTTTACCAATGTGCTGCGCGATGTCCTGATAGCTCACAAGGTTGCCTGAAGGAATAGCAAGAAGGGCGCGCCATACGTTAATTTGGAAATTTGTTCCTTTCACGAGTAAAGTAATAGGGCGATTTGATGCCGGTGAAGGATAGAAAATTTTTTGTATTTTTGGGTGAATAGTGGATGTGTTCTGAACAAAGGTCGCATTGCACCATTCTGCTTTAAGTTGCTGGAGCAACTCATCCTTGTCTTCGTCAACAAAGCCTAGATAGCATACTCCTCGTTCTGTTGTGGCTAACAGGCATTCTCCAAAGGGAGAAGGAGCAAAACCATACTCTATGGTCAGGTTCGCTCCTTGTTGCTTAAAATCACCGGGAGTCATGGCCTCAAAGTTGATAAATAAATCATGAAGCCTCCCTGATCCGGACAGTCCGGCAGAGTGTGCAGTGTCGAGAATAGAAGCTTTTTCGGCGAGGCATTTTTTTGTGTATTCTACTGTGAGAAAATGAAGAAACTGAATCGGAGTGACCCCGACCCATTGCTTAAAAAGGCGTGAGAAGTGGTGTTTGCTCAAGTGAACATGTGCAGCAATGGTATCCAGCGAAGGCTGTTTCATTGCATTCTGTTCAATGTAGCGGATAGCTGTTTCTATTCGCTTGTAATCCTGAATTTCATTTTGTCGTGTGGTCATGGGTATCCTCGTATGCTTCATGTCCCGATGGAGTGTATCCTACGGAACAGATAAGCGGCTTTCCACCCGAATATTGCTTTTTTATATGTGCTGATATTGTTTTTGGTGCTAATGGTATAGAATGTAGAACATTATTTATTAAAGCATAGTACTAGTGTAAAAGAACCACGCATTCTTTTTATAGAACTCAACTATGCGAAAATAGGGTAGTGTACTAGAAAAAGAGGTGGTTAGCCCTCTTATAATTTACAGCAATACATATTGAATTATGGTAATTGACCGAAAAGACACTTGCGTAGGGGCATCGTTTTTGAGTGCCCTCTTCCGCTACGCAACGATTAAATTTGATACACAATGGGTGTGGACGTTGGGGATATTGCATTCGAAGTATGTATGCAGTGCATCCGTTGTGTGTTGATATTGTAAGGAGTGGAAAAATGGGAAAATTTTCCCTAAAGATGCAAGTGGTCTTGATTGCCGCAAGTGCGCTCTTGTCACTTGGGGTTGGGTATGGCTTTTTGTATGCAGGTTCTGATGGCGCGACTATTTCTCTGGGAACGCTCGATACAGCGTTGCTTGTGACTGTCGGGCTCTTTACCTTATTAGTGTTACCGCTGGTATTTATTACAATAAGCACTCTACGCACGGCTACCAGTGTTATTTGTGAAAAAAGCAAACGTGTTTGCGGGGGCGATTTTACGGTTACGTTTCCTTCATCTCCGGCAGTAGATATTGCTGCAGTTGAGCAGGAAATTGAGGCTATGTTTGCCAGCATGAAGCATCGCCTCGGTTTTGCTCAGGGGGTTCTTACGGGTATTGATACCCCTTTTGTTGTTGTCGATACAGATGAAGTGTTGACGTATACCAACGATTCTCTTCTCACTATTCTTGAGCAGGACGGGAAGCCGGAAGACTACTACGGACAGAATGTTGCGTATTTCTTCTATGGTGATGCGTCCCGCCGTACGGTTTTAGCAGATAGCCTTGAGAAGCATATTGTAACCAAACGCGAAGTTGTCCTTACAGGCCGTAAGGGTGGCCAGCGAAAGATTTATATTAACGCGTCTCCGTTGTTCGATTTGAATGGCGAGTTAATGGGAGCGCTTTGTATTTATCAGGATTTAACAGCCTTGCGTCAGCGCGAGGATGAAATACTGAATAAGAATGAACAGATTGCCTCTGCGGTGCGCGATTCCGAAGATGTTTCCGATGATGTTGCACGTGTGGCGCATGAAATTTCAGCGCAGATGGAAGAAACAAGCCTTGCTGTTTCTCGTCAGACTGAGCGTGCAATGGAAACAGCGACAGCAATGGAACAGATGAATGTTGCCGTGACAGAAGTTGCACAGAGCGCCTCCAGTGCTGCAGAACAGGCAACGTCTGCCCGCGATAAAGCAGAGCAGGGGTCAAAAGTTGTTGGTGAAGCCATTGATGCAATTGACGATGTGGCTCGATTGTCACATCAGTTGCACACAGACATGGCCTCGTTGGGGCAACAGGCTGAAGGCATCGGCACCGTCATGAATGTTATTACTGATATTGCAGATCAGACTAACTTACTTGCGTTGAACGCAGCTATTGAGGCTGCCCGTGCAGGTGATGCAGGGCGCGGTTTTGCTGTTGTTGCGGATGAAGTTCGTAAGCTTGCAGAAAAAACCATGCAGGCAACAAAAGAGGTGGGTGACGCCATTGACGCTATTCAGTCAGGCGCCCAGCGCAATCTGGAAAGTGTTGAGGCTGCGACTACTGCCGTGGCTCGTTCCAGAGAACTTTCCGGCGCTTCAGGTGAAGTGCTGAGTAGTATTGTGGAACTTGTGACCGATTCAACAGATCAGGTGCAGGCCATTGCCACAGCAGCCGACGAACAGGCAGCTACCAGTGACCATATTAATCGTTCTGTAGACGACGTCCGGACAATCTCAGAACAATCAGCAGACGACATTGTGACCGCCTCAGACGGTGTTCGCGAGTTGTCTGTTATGGCTGGGAAATTACGAAAAATTATTCAGTCTATAGGGTCTTAACTCCACATGGGTGGTGTTTAGTAGATAGGTATTGTGAAATAAAAAAAGGCTGAGAAACGCGAATGTCGTTTCTCAGCCTTTTTTTATTGTTATGCAGGGGACGATTCGTTTTTATCCAGATATTGTTCCCGTATCTGTCGTATTTCGTCCTCATATTTGGTGAAGATGTCTACGAGCTGCGGATCAAAGGCTTTAGCACGTTCTGAAGTTATGTAGGAAACAACACGATCCCGAGGCCATGCTTCTTTGTAACAGCGCTTTGAGCAGAGCGCGTCATACACGTCAGCCAGCATTGTAACCCGTGCAAAAATGCTGATTCCGTCTTCACGTAATCCATTCGGATATCCGTTCCCGTCCCACCGTTCATGATGCTGATGCGCAATCTCACATGCGATTTTTAACAATTCTTTGCTGGAACCATCCAAAATATCTTTTCCGATGGAAGTGTGTGTTTTAATAATCTCAAATTCTTCTACAGTAAGCTTGCCGGGTTTATGCAGAATAGCTTCGGGAATCCCTATTTTTCCAACATCATGCATAGGAGATGCGGCTTCCAGCAAGTCGAGGTCTTTTTCTTTCATTCCTATATGGTTGCCAATGAAACGAGATATTTTCGCGACCCGTTGCACGTGCCCGCCTGTCTCTTTTGATCGAGCCTCAATAACCTCACCCAGAGTTGAAACAATAACTTTTTGTGTTTCTATCACTTCTTTATCCAGAATGATTATGCGTTCTTTGCTTTGGCGCAAAATGATTTGTTTTTGTAAGTTATTGTAGGTGAGAAAGAGTATGAGAGATAATATAAAAATGATTGCAAGTGCAGGAATGAGAGCTTTGTTGTGCTTACTGAAAAAAGATTCTGGCCTGTTGATAAGTGAGGCTTCGATAGGAAGTCTGTCGAGGGCGATGTTGAATTTTTTCAGCCGTTGGTAGTCATAAATACTTTTATGCACGTTCGCATCGAGTTGAAGAGGAATGACCGGCTGTCCTGCCAGCAGGCGGATAATAGAAAAGGCAGCCTGTCTACCCAGGCTGTCAGCGGAAAGGACTTTGCCCCCAAGCACGCCTGTCTCTAATTGAAAAGACCAGGATACGAGAATGGGAACCGATGAAATTTTTGCGAGCTCTTTTTCTATAGACCCCTGTGTGTAAAATTTATCATCAGTGGTTTTGAAATGCGGAAGCAGGTATATAATTTCGTGAGATTTTCTGGATGTTACGAAGGCCTTAAGCTCTTCAAGGGTCATAGCTGGAGTTACTTTAAGGCTGACTTGTTGCGGGAGTTTTGACGCAATACTGCTGATTTCTTCAATCATGGAATGGCATGTAGGGCTTTCGTCCCCAATAACATGCACAGTTCGTAAGTAGGGGCGCATCCGGATGGCTTGACGGATTGTTCCAAGATGATCAGCTTTTTCTGCAATGATCGAGCGTATATTGGAATCTGTTGAAGGTAGTTGAGCGTTATTAATGCCGCTTGCGACTACAGGAACATTCGGGAAAATGTCAACACCGTATGTCTGCATAAAACGTAATGCATCGTTGTCTGTCGCAATAATTCCGTCTGGCAGTGTGAAGGCATATTTATTTGCATACATAAGAGCCAATGAACTTAGATAGCTTGGGTCAGAAAAATTCTTACTATCCATAAATTCAAAACGAAGCCGTGTGGCGGGTGATTGCTTCTTAAATGTATCTATGATCGCTTTGTTTGTATTAATCGTCCATGTATCGGTGGGAGAAAAAGAATGAATGATGAGAATAGTTTTTGGTGCACAGATAGGGATACTGTGTGCAGGAACTGCGCTAGAGATAATACAATAAATAATAAGAAAGAGAGTTGCACGATGTATGAAACAAAGTTGTGCAACCCATTGTGACAAAAAAGAATGTATAGATGGATTAATTTCCTCGATATCAATACGCATACAAGAGTATTCCACGTCATGATCACTGAGGTAATTATTAGCTGTGTATTCTAGGGTAGTAAAAAAATGATCTTTTTAACGGAAAGAAGTATTCATTACATTTATTAGAAGAAAGTACACAGCATATTTTACGTATGTACTATTTTCTACAGTATCTTCTGAATACAGTGTGATGAATATTGAAAGGAAGTATTGTTGAAAATTATTGTGATGTAATAGTTCTATTTTTAGAAACAGATATCTTTGGATGAACTAAATATCAATAATTTGTCCGGTAATATCACATTCAATAATATCCAGATAAGATTGAGCGACATCTCTTACAGATACAGTGTGTTCTGCCTGCATTCCAAATTTTTCCATTGTTTCCTGAATCCATCCGGGGCTGACAGCATTAATGCGTTGGCCTTTATCTAGTTCCAGGGCGGCTGCATATACAAAGGAATTTATAGCTCCGCTGGCAATTGCGGCGCCAGCTGTTCCTGCGATCGGGTGTTTGGCTAAAATACCGCTGGTCAGTGTGATAGAGCCATGCGGTGGCAGGTAGTTACGGGCTTCAAGAGCTATATGTATCTGTCCGAGCATTTTGTTGCGGACGCTGTACATGAGCTTGTCTTCATTCAGTTCAGTTAGGGGAGCAAATGAAGCATCACCAGCGGTGACGACCACATGGTCGAATGCTCCGATCTTTTTGAAAAACGTAGAGATAGATGCAGGATCGGTCATGTCGATAGCAGGAGTAGAATGTCTTGAGGCTTCGATGACAATGAGTTTAGAACGTAAGGCCTGCACAACATGTGATCCGATTAACCCGCTAGCACCAATGACGATTACGCGTTGGGGCATACCAGTCTCTTTTCTTCTGTATTGTCAATGACTGTGCGATTCCGTCCAGAGTTTTTGCAGTGATACAGCTGTTTGTCTGCCCGCGTAAGGACTGCGATGCTGTATTCATTATGCTGAGAAATGGCTCCGCCAAACGATGCAGTAACGCTGACTTTTTTACCATTGTGCATAAGCCATGCGTTTTGAACAATCTTGCGTAATCGTTCTGCCATTCCGGTAAGATTTTCGATGGTTGTGTTGGGCACAAATACAACAAATTCTTCCCCGCCCCATCGGCATATGACATCAAGGAAACGTAACGAGCTCATCAACGTTTGTGCAACCATGTGGATGACTTGGTCTCCTATGTAGTGCCCGAACGTGTCGTTTACAGCTTTAAAATCATCAATATCAATGAAGAGAACGCCAAACGGGGCAAGATTTTGCTCCATTGCGTGGTCAAGGTTTCGCATGGTTATCTCAGCATAACGGCGGTTGCCGATGCCGGTGAGCTTGTCAGTTAATACCTCTTTGCGAAGCAGTTCCATTTCTCGACGAATATTGAGTGACTCACTGTTCTCCGCAAAGACCTCAACAGCACCAACGATTCTTCCGTTGGAGTCAAGCATAGGTGATGCCTGAACCGTTACTGGGACTTTGTGTCCAAGCTTATGGCGCATGAATACGCTATGGTGCTTTTCTTTTCCGTCACACAGTGTAGCAGCAAGTGGGCAGCCCTTTTCGCAGAGGGCACAGCCACTTTCATCTTCATGCCGAAGAAGATTTTCTGAACAAATTTTTCCAACCATTTCTGCTGCGGTGTATCCGCTAAGCCGTTCTGCTGCCTTATTCCAATACGTTATGCGACGTTCTGCATCTACGAAATAGATACCATCTGTCACTGAGTTGAGCAGAGTTTGATAAAACATTTGATCCATAAAGCAACTCCCCCGAAAAGAGTACAGCACGCACAACATATTCTCCCCGATAACTGGAATAGTGTTGCATTAGCTGGCAAAGCGCAAAGTAAGACCAGGCGTCTGTATGATCAGTGGCGTAGTAAACGACGACATTTATTTTGCAGGAGTAAAGTAGAGTACTTTGCACAAACAAAAGAAATATATCTATACATACATTGTTTATGTCGTAAAAACAACTGGTTGAGAGTGTTCAAGGTCTGTCTGTTTTTTTGGACAAAGAAATGTGGCTGCTTAATGTTATGATAATCAATTATTGAGAATAATTAATATTTTTATAAATAATCAGAAAACACTGTTATCGTGGTGGGTTCAAATAATCTGGCGAAATTATTGCTCGCTTTTTATTCCTGTTACCCTATTGATACTGGCTGTAAGTACGACTTGTTTCGCCAGTAAAAGGAATAAAACCTAGTCAGTGATATATGAGTGGCTGAGCATAATTGTGTTCTTATGGACGGAAAAAAGTAGAACAGTAAGGCTTAATGCCTTGCTGTTTTTTCTCTTATTATGACTGTTTTGGTAGGGTTTAGAGGCAGTGCATTACGAATAAGGCCGTGATATGGTTTCGAAAAATACAAGTAGGACGTGTGCTTATGGATTCACTTATTGTACTCATATTCGGTTTGTCATTCAGTTTCAGTTTCATATTTGCTCTCGGTGGAATCGGGTCGGCTGCCGCGATAATTCCAGTACTCACATGGGTCGGTGTTCCCTTTAACATAGCGCGTCCGACAGGCTTGTTCATTAACACGTTAAGCATGGGCGGCGCTACCTATTCAAATATTAAAGGTGGTAGGCTCGATTTTAAATTAGGTTTGCCAGTAATCGTGACGTCATTGGTAATGGCTCCCATTGGTGCGTGGAGCGGACACTTTTTTCCTACGCAATATATTATGATTGCCCTTGTCATTTTCCTGATGTTTGCATCGTGGATGATGCTTTTTTTCAAGGGACTGAAGGGAGAGGTCGTTTATCGGGATGATCATCCTTTTGTAGGGCCTGCGTTTGTGGGGGTGATCGCTGGATTTTGTTCCGGTCTGCTTGGTGTAGGCGGCGGTGCGGTTATTTCTCCTTTGCTGATTATGCAGGGTTTTAACCCCAAAAAGATTGCTGCTATTACGGCGTTTGCCGTGCCTTTTTCTTCTGTAGCCGGATTTATTACCTATGCTCTTATGGGTTCGGTTGCTTGGAAAATTTGGATAGTCGCGGGTGTTGCTGCATGTATTGGCGGGTATCTTGGAACAAGTGTTATGCATAGGCGAATGCAGCCTTCTGCAGTAAAAAAATTCCTCGGTGGTATTCTTTTCCTTGTGGCACTACGTATTCTTTTAGATATGATTTTCACCTAGATAGAAACTGATGAGTAATAAAAAAGCAGCCAAGTACTACTTGGCTGCTTTTTTTTGGGGATATCTGAGGGGATGTAAAAACGAGTGAACCTCCCCTGGTGAGGGGGAGGCACACAAAGAAGAGCGTTCTAATTCTAAAATTTTTTAGAAGGTACCAGCATGAATGGTGGTGCATGAAAGTAACCTGCGGAATAGTTACTTTGGTACCAGAACAAATTGATTGCTCAATCAATAAGTAAGTTTTTAAAATTTCATGCTCTTTGTGTCAATGTAAAAAAAATAGAAAGTTAGCGAAAGTTGAATTGAATGGCGGCTTTACTTTCATAAACTTAATAAATTAAGACAGATGTGTATTAAGAAAAAAGCTGAAATAAAATTCTTATTGTTCAAATAGAGTGTGAAAGAGGAAATTGGTTGGTCCAAGATATTTTTTTCATAAAAAAAAGATTGCACGAATAACTGTACAACAGATGCAGCTTGGTAAAAAAAATTTACAGCTTGTTTCCTAGTGATGTGCTTGCAGAAAGAATCGTGAATGAAGAAAAATGCGTGGAGGGAAGAATGTAATATTTAATATTTCTAATGCATTAATGCATTAAATGGCACGAGATGAGCATGTGAGTGTTAAGTCTTTTTTTAGAAGTGGTTTCATGAAAACAATCTTATCAGCTTTAAAAAAGTGAGCACATCTGCTTGTGATTATGCCTAGCGCATTTTCAAATCAACAGGTCACTCTTGCAATGTGTGGTGCTAAAGGACTTTGCTAAAATTTTACATCGTGATAATTCTTCCGGTTGATTGCTCAACCAGCTGTGTTGAGCTTCAACTCTGTGGGCCCTTATGCAGGACGTTGCCGTTCTCTGCATGAATAGGGTGGTGGACTGTCATACTGCCTGCGCTCTGGTACAGCCAGGCAGTATGACAGAGAGTTAGACACATGTAGGTAGCGTTCCGTTGGCCTGGTCTCTACCTACACATACCTGAACTAGGACCTGTGATGGAATACTTGTCTTTTCTATTGGCACTCTTGCCAATCGCGTGGCTTATCTTTTCGCTTGTTGTTCTCAAGCTCCCAGCACATAAAACTTGTACTGCAACCTTAGTTGTCACACTTGCGATCGCTGTATTCGGCGAATGGCAAATGCCTGCACTTAAAGCTGCTTCTGCTGCTGCAGAGGGTGGTGCATTGGCACTTTGGCCTATCATGATTGTTATCATCGCTGCTGTATTTACATACAATCTGTCTACACAGACTGGCAGCATGAACGTAATCACAAAAATGCTTTCCGGCATTACCACCGACCGCCGTTTGCTCGTGCTTATTGTCGCATGGGGCTTTGGCGGTTTCCTTGAAGGTGTAGCTGGCTATGGTACTGCCGTGGCTATTCCTGCAAGTATTCTTGCTGCAATGGGTTTTGCCCCAATGCATGCAGCTGTAATTTGTCTTGTAGCTAATACCGTACCGACTGCATTTGGTGCAATCGGAATTCCAATTTCTACGATGGCAAGCGTAACCGGTATCCCTGTTGAGGTAGTAAGCTACCTTACAGCGTTCCAGCTTTCCACATTCATCGTTCTCATTACCTTTCTTGTTGTCGGCCTTGTAGATGGCTTTAAAGGTCTGAAAGGCGTTGTTGGTGCTTGCCTTGTTTCCGGTTTCAGCTTTGCTCTTCCGCAGTTGTATGTAGCCAAGTTTATGGGTGCAGAACTTCCATGTCTTGTTGGTAGTATCTGTAGTATGGCGGCAACCATAGCATACACCCGTATGGTACATCGCAGCACAGCTGCTGAAGCGGAAGAAGTTATTACTGCAAAAAGTAAGTTCCTCGCGTGGGTTCCTTACATGCTTATTCTCACGTTTATCGTTCTTTGCAGTAACTTGTTTCCTGCGATTAAAGAAGTGGTTGGCTCCCTTAAGTCAGTTATCACTATTTATGGCGATAAACCGTTTACTATTAAATGGGTTGCCACTCCGGGTGTCCTTATCGTTCTCGCTACATACATTGGCGGAATGATTCAGGGTGTTTCTTTCGCAGAAATCACAAAAGTTCTGGCCAATACTGCAAAGCAGCTCACCAAGTCTGCTATTACAGTAGTGGCCATTGTCGCGCTTGCGAAGGTGATGTCCTACAGTGGAATGATTAACACCATTGCATTGGTCATCGCCGAGTTAACCGGCTCCTTCTACCCATTCATCTCACCAATGGTGGGCGCGCTTGGTACCTTTGTCACTGGCTCCGATACATCTTCAAATGTGCTCTTCGGGCAATTGCAGATGCAGGTTGCAGCAAAGATCGGGGTCGATCAGGCCTGGCTGGTTTCAGCTTCCGCAGCTGGTGCCACAGCAGGTAAAATGATCTCTCCACAGTCTATTGCTATTGCAACAGCAGCAACCGGTATAACCGGTAGCGAAGGTCGTATTATGAATAAGACCATCGTTATTTGCTGTGGCTATGTGCTCATTTTAGGTACACTTGTGTACGGACTTATTCCGTACCTGCACGTAATCTACTAGATAATTCGCAGTGCGACGGAGGCGCTTTGCGCCTCCCCGCATTGAAAAAAATCCTGCCTATTACGCATTCAGCAATGCTTTGCTGTTTTTGCCGTCGCTACAGTGTCTGTTCTGCAAAACCAAACTTTGAAAGCTGGTCGCACAGCACTTGCCGTGCAAGATACAAAACACCGAGCATGAGTAATCCGGAAACGAAAACGTTTGTCCGGAAAGCAAAAGAAACAACAAAACATACGGCTGTTACTGCAAGCTGAATTTGAGCAAATTTTTCTGGAACTGCACTATGGGATACAAGCAGCCATTGCGGCTTGGTTCCATATAAAAAGAGAGAAACCAGAAAAATTGCGCCTAGAATTCCAGCAGCTTTTAAATCCGCAAGCAGAACCGGAAATCCAGGTGTGCCTCCACTAAGCAATGCAGCGCTTAGTAAAATATACATATTAATCCCGACAATTACGGGATCTGGAATAGCTTTTTTTATCAGAAAAATACCAAGAGTTACCAACGCGGTGCCTGCTGCCACATAAAATGGCATCATCCAGCTGTCCGGTTGAGAAACATCAACATATCGAAAAGAAAATGCAAATACCTGAAGCGGTAGCAACTCGAGCAGAATCCGTAACCAGCGGTTCATAGCGTTTCCCCTTGGTACTGTGTGCCGGATCGTCCCTTGCGCATGACATCAGCAAGTAAAAATAAGGACGATGCAGACATGTTATGTACAATGCTGGGAATAAGTATTGCAGATTATTTTTTATGTTTACAAGTTCTATTTCTTAATTGTGCTTTCAAACAGTTTGGTTTGATGAGTTCCTGCAAAGCACATCTATTTTAAAATGTTAACTAAAATGACCTTTTCTATTTTCTTTGAGTAATTAAAGAAAATAGAAAAAACTCATATTCGTTTTTGGACGTAAGTATTCACTCTGTGGAGCAGGCTATGCCTATTCTGCAGAGTGTTTTTTGTTGTTTTGCGCAACATGCTGGTATGGGTGGTACTGAAAGCATACATAGCAAGGCCCTGATCTACAGGGCCTTTCATGTATGAAGGAGGATATTGGCAAGACCGGTCTGGTGGAATGGTCGGTCTGCCTGATTAAGCAAGCGCTGTCTTACTTAATGTACTGAGCTACCTGTAAAACATTTGCGCCTACGGCATGTGCTTTGATGGAGAAAGCAGTAAGAAGAATTGCCATAGTGAGCAGTGTTGCGTGTTTTGCAGAGCCGCTAGTGTATTTTGAGTCGTCAACGTTGAAAAACAGATTCATTGTATTCCCTTTTGTTCCGCAAAAGAGGTTGAATAAAATTGTTTTGATTGAGCGACCAAACAATAACAAAAAGACTAACGTTGTAAAGTAGTAAATTGGGTTTTTGAAAACTTTTGCTATGAGTCGCACGGCTGTTGGTTTTTGTGGAAAATGCTTGTTCGAGACTCTCTATGAAGTGGAAAGCTTGTTTGTATCTATATGAGTGAACGGCTTTTCAGGTTCAAGTTTTAGAAGTTGCTTTATTGGGAGCAATTTTGAGGCAGGGAAGTGAGGGCTAAGAATGAAAATATATTTCACGATATAGCAAATACGTTTTTGCTATAATTTTAAGCACTGCACTCTCGCAAATAAGCTTCTTGGGTTTATAAAATGAAGTATGCAGCTAATTATAAATATAAACTATTAAAAAACAGTATGTTGTGCAGTGACTGAGGAGGGCGGTTTGTTGGAAAACATTCTCCTTTTAGCTTGACTTTCGAACAAAATAAGAAGACTAATGCATTCATGAATTGTTCGAGAGTCAAGATATGAGCCAGTGCATACTAACACTTGGAGTACGCGGATATTCAGCTTTTTTATTCGGAGAGTAAGGTTCATGAAAAACTCACTGGTAGTCTTTTAAGCACAATTGTGGGGCGTTCTTATCCCATTGTGAGTAATATCTGCGAATCTAAGTCTAAAACGACTTAAAAAGAATAAAAACTGATGCATAAGTGAATTGCTATTGAGTGTGGAAACAAGTCGTTTTTTATTTATGCTTTAAAAACAGAGTGTTATGAGCTTGTGTTTTTTTGGCACGTGAGATGCATAAGGGTGAGTGCTCCTAAAGAGTGCCAAAACCTTAGGCATGGGCCTGTGCTACCTTTTTGGTAGAACAGACGTCCCTCTGCATGAGTAATCTCATCGTTGCTATTGGGTGGTATGTAACCTGTCCCCAAGATTTAGTTCTCCTGCCAGTAACGACGCTATGGTTAAAAGGTAAACATAAAGATGACTCCGGTCATTTTCTTAATTTAGGAGAGGCTTACTATGAGTGGTACATCAACGAATTCTGACGAAACTTCATCGCTTAAGAAATCTATTAAACCATCTCAAGCATGGGCTCTTGCATTAGGGGCTATTCTTGGGTGGGGTGCATTTGTTCTGCCTGCATTGCGCTTTTTGCCTTCCGCAGGGCCGCTGGCAGCTTGCATCGGATTTGTTTTAGGTGGAGGGATGTTATTCTTTGTAGCCATTAGTTATGGTAACATGGTGAGCAAGTATCCTGTAGCAGGAGGCGCATTTACTTTTGCTTACATCGGTTTCGGGCCGACTGCAGCGTTTATCTGTGGTTGGGCTCTCGTGCTTGGATACATCTGTATTATTGCGCTTAACGCAACTGCCCTCGCGTTACTATCGCGCTTTTTATTACCGGGTGTATTTGAAATCGGGTACCTGTATACTATTGTTGGTTGGAAAGTTTACGCAGGTGAATTGGCAATGCTTATTGCTATTCTCGCTGGCTGTGGCTTTTTGAACTACTGTGGTGCCGATCTTGTAGGTAAGATACAAGTTTTCTTAGCATTTGCTTTGGTTTCTGGAGTATTTGCCCTCTTCGCAGGTTCCTGCCTGACAGAGACCGCATCTATTTCAAACCTGTTTCCGTTATACGCGGAAAATAAAGGCCCTATCGCTAGCGTTATGGCGATTACAGCTATTGCACCTTGGCTGTATGTTGGCTTTGATACCATTCCACAAGCGGCAGAAGAGTTTGACTTTCCACATAAAGACGCTCAGCGCTTGATGCTTTCAGCAATTACCTGGGGTGTACTTTTGTACGCACTGGTAACTATTGCTGTTGCAGTTGTTATGCCGTATCCGGAGTTGCTTGGCATGGACGTGCCATGGGCAACCGGAACTATCGCAAAAATTAGCCTTGGTAATGCAGGTAGTGTGATTTTGGCTACTGCCGTATCCGCTGCAATCTTTACCGGTATTAATGGCTTTTTTATTGCTTCTTCCCGTCTGCTTTTCAGTATGGGACGTGCAAAAGTGCTTCCAGCATGGTTTGCACAGATCCATCCTAAACATCAGACTCCGCACAATGCTATTTTATTCGTACTTGTTATCGCAATTTCTGCGCCATTCTTCGGTCGTGAAGTACTCAACTGGGTTGTAGATATGTCTGCAATTGGAACAGTAGTGGCGTATCTCTACTCCTGTCTCGCAGCGTATAAATACATGGCTGCACACTCATTTGATGAAGGCTCCAAAAAAGGTAAAATTTGTGCAGCTCTCGGATCATTAAGTTCTGTGATCTGCCTCTGTCTTCTTACCATTCCAGGTTCACCTGGTGCAATCGGTTCTGAATCTTGGATGGCATTGTTAGTTTGGTGTGGCCTTGGCTTCATCTTCTACAAAACAAAAATTGGTGAATTTACATCAATGAGCCGCAAAGAACAGACAGAATTGATTTTGGGTTGTTCATCACGTCCGGTATTTTTTAAATAGTACACTGATACTTGTTAGCTCCATGTGCAAGGAGCTCTACGTAACAGAACGCTCTTTGGTTTTATTCAGCAGCATAATAGCAATATTATGCTGCTGTTTTTTTATGGAGTTCAAAAAAAACGGCCATAGTTTTTTGATTCTTCCTAATTCTTATCTTTTCCTTCTCAGATGCTCTCCATGAGCAATATCGTTCAATATTCACGCCACACTTTTGCGTATGATTTCTCCTTATTCTTTAAGGAGGGTTTTACGTGTCCATTTATCTTTCTATGATGACTTTTGCGTTGGTGGGGGCAATTTCACCGGGGCCGGTTAATGTTATTGCTGCAAGCACGGGAGCCAGAGCAGGGTACAAAAAAACTACGCCGTATGTTCTCGGAGCCAGTGTTTCGTACACACTTGTTGTTGTAATAAGTGGGGTAAGTCTTGAACAGGTAGCTTTGGTTGTGCCGCAGATTACTTGGCTTCTTAAAATATCGGGTGCAATGTTTTTGCTTTTCATGGCGTATAAGATCGCGATGTCGAAGGGATTTGCATCAGCTCAAGACGGTGATGATGCCTCGCTCCCGGGATTTTGGGAAGGGGCGCTGGTGCAGGTGCTCAACCCTAAAGCATGGCTTGTTGCGATGGCCGGCGTAAGTTTGTTTACGCTCGGGCGAAACCCTGCCATGATGTATCTCATCAATTTTAGTATAATTTCTTTTGTGTTGTGTTTTGCCGGTGTCTCGGTTTGGGGTGCAATGGGCAGCTATATAAGGCAATTTCTGGCGACTCCCAAGCGGCAGATCGGCTTTAATTACACAATGGGAACCCTGCTTAGTGTGACGGTTCTATACATGCTGACGGGATAACGGAGCAAGAATGAAGCAGGACAGCACAGTTTTTTTGCGTAGGTGCAAAGAGTTGCCGTTTGTTGAAGTGCGAACGGCGCTGAACTCTGCTGTCTGCTATCATGCTCATTCGCATGATGAGTTTTCATTTGGCGTGATTGATGATGGCACCGCAAGATACCAGAACCTGAAAACAACGAACCGGATTTACAAAATGGATACGGTAACGATTAATCCGGGCGATATTCATTCGTGTAATCCGGATTCAGAATCGTGGTCGTACAGGATGTTGTTTATTGATGCAGGTTGGATAGGGGCTGCGCAGGAAGAAACTTTTAAAATGCATAGTGCAGATTATAACGGTTTTTTGGGAGCACATAAAACCGATCACGGGCTCTATTCTTGTTTTGAGGTGCTGTATAATGCATTAATGCAGGATGCGAATCCGTTGGCTTCGGAAACTTTTTTGCTGCAATACATTGTTCGTAACTTCGATCGGGAAGAGAATGCGGGGAAAGTATGTCGCAAGATGTCCTCTTCCGTTGTCGGCAGGGTGCGCGAAAGATTGTTCGATCAGCTCGAAACAAATCATTCGTTACATGACTTAGCGTTGGATGCAGGTTTAAGTCGCTATCATCTCATCAGAAAGTTTAAATCAGTCTACGGACTTTCTCCTCACGCCTTACAGATTGATGAACGTATAAAACGTGCAAAAGAATTGCTTAAGCAGGGTTCAACCATTGCTGAAGCTTCCACTCAGCTTGGGTTTGCAGACCAGGCTCACTTTCAGCGTAATTTCAAAAAACGCTTGGCCATCACACCAAAACAGTACCAGTCTTTCTTTATATAGTTTGCCGTGTCCGCATGTAACTGGCATTATGAAACGGTTTCATACGACACAAAGCAAAAAAAATATTAAAATAACATAAAATTCAATAAAATTGATAAATTACATCGGTTACAGTGTTGTTTTTTACATTTTGTGCGTTGAATGTAAAACCGTTTACATTGTGCGCTCGTATGTGCCTAAAAGTGTTGTCAGTAAAGGGTTTACGGAGATTGTACCAATTCTTGACCACTTCACTATTGTAAGACCGTTTACATTATTTTGTGTTGTAAAAGTTTTCAAAAATACCCTATAAATTTCTCTAGAACTATTCTTTTCAAGCGACCTAAGTCATGTATCAGTAGAAGTTCATTTGAGTGTGTGCAGTTAGCAATTCCAATGATGAAGAAGCTACGTATGGCATAGGTGCCGAGGTAAAACGTCTTCGCCCATTCGTTTTACAGTGATGTTGCAGAATGCAAAGAGGCAACACCCGTCTCGGTATGAAAGTAACCATTTAGCACAAGTAAAAGAACACCATGATTAAAATCGGTATTAACGGCTTTGGCCGCATAGGCCGCCTTGTTTTCAGGGCTGCTACACAGCGTGATGATATTGAAGTTGTTGGTATTAACGACCTTATAGACGTTGATTACATCGCGTACCTCCTTAAGTACGACTCCACCCACGGTCGTTTCGACGGCACGGTAGAAGTTGAAAATGGTCACCTTGTTGTTAACGGCAAAACAATCCGTGTATCTTGCGAATGCTGTCCGGACAAACTTGCATGGGACGAAATCGGTGCTGAGTACGTAGTAGAATCTACCGGATTCTTCCTTACTGACGAAGCTGCCCGTGGTCACATTAGAGCTGGTGCTAAAAAAGTTATTTTGTCTGCACCGTCCAAAGATGCGACTCCAATGTTTGTTATGGGTGTTAACCACAACGAATACGAAGGTCAGGACATCGTTTCCAACGCTTCCTGTACTACCAACTGCCTTGCTCCGCTTGCGCATGTTGTACATAACGCATTCGGTATCGTGGAAGGTCTTATGACCACTGTACACGCAACCACAGCCACTCAGAAGACCGTTGACGGCCCTTCTTGTAAAGACTGGCGTGGCGGACGTGGCGCAGCTCAGAACATCATCCCAAGCTCAACCGGTGCTGCTAAAGCAGTAGGCAAGGTTATTCCTTCCCTTAACGGTAAGCTCACCGGTATGGCGTTCCGCGTTCCTACTCCGGATGTTTCTGTAGTCGACCTTACCTGTCGTCTTGAAAAGTCTGCTACCTACGAAGAAATTAAAGCTGTTCTTAAAGAAGCTTCCGAAAATGAGCTTAAAGGCGTGCTTGCGTACACAGAAGATGCTGTAGTTTCCACCGACTTTGTTGGTGAATCCTGCACCTCTATTTTTGACGCACAAGCCGGTATTGCTCTTAATGATAATTTTGTTAAGCTTGTGGCATGGTACGACAACGAATGGGGTTACTCCTGTAAAGTTCTCGACCTGCTTGCACACGTAGCTGCAAACTAGTTCCAGAATGAAGTTTACACTGCGGCTTACCATGTATTAGGTAAGCCGCAGTGATTTTGTGCTGGGAGTTTTTACAAAAAAATTATCACACCTTACGAGGCATAACATATGAACAAACTTTTTATTAACGATCTCAATTGCGAAGAGAAAACTGTAATCGTACGTGTAGACTTCAACGTGCCTCTTAAAGATGGTGCTGTTGATAACGACAAACGAATCCGTGCAGCTCTTCCAACCATCACTCACTTGGTAGATGAGGGCGCAAAAGTTATTCTTATGTCTCACCTTGGACGTCCTAAAGGACAGCGTGTTGAGGCGTTAAGTCTTAAACCTGTTGCGGAACGTCTTGCAGAGCTTTTGGGAAAACCTGTTGCATTTGCAGATGACTGCATTGGTGACGTGGCTAAAAAAACTGTAGCTAAGCTTGCAGCCGGTGAAGTGCTTCTTCTTGAGAACCTTCGTTTCCACAAAGCTGAAACTGATAACGATCCAGAATTTGCAAAACAGCTTGCTGAGCTTGCAGAACTGTACGTTAACGACGCGTTCGGCACCGCGCATCGCGCACACGCTTCCACCGAAGGTATTACACATTACATGGACACCTGTGCATGTGGTTACCTGCTTAAAAAGGAACTCGACTTCCTCGGTAGTGCACTTGCAGAACCTAAGCGTCCATTTACCGCTATCATCGGCGGTGCAAAAATTTCCGGTAAAATTGACGTAATTAAAGCGCTCCTGCCAAAAGTAGATAACTTGATTATCGGCGGCGGCATGGCGTGTACGTTCCTTAAAGCCAAGGGATGCGAAATCGGTAATTCTCTTTGTGAAGAAGATAAATTGCCACTCGCAAAAGAACTTCTTGAACTTGGCGAAGGCAAAATTCTTCTTCCTACAGATTACCTTGTAACCGACAAGCTTGATTTTGATGCACGCGAGATCGGCAGCGAAGCAATCGTAGCAGAAGATGCCATTACTGAAGGTCTTATGGCTGTGGATATTGGTCCTGACACCATGGAGACTTTCAAAAACATCATCGAAAAATCCGGTACAGTCGTTTGGAATGGCCCGATGGGTGTATTTGAAATTGATGCCTCTGCCAAAGGTACTTTTGCTGTGGCAGAAGCTCTTGCAGAAGCAACAACAAAGGGCAGCATCACCGTTATCGGTGGTGGTGACTCAGCATCTGCTATCGAGAAAGCTGGTCTTTCCGAAGCAGTTTCCCACGTTTCAACAGGCGGCGGTGCTTCCCTCGAATTTCTCGAAGGAAAAGCTCTTCCGGGTGTAGAAGCTCTTACCGAAGCATAGTCCACAAAGTTGGAGCCTAGTTCACAAAGCTGGAGATAACGCATTGTAGTGCTGTTTCCGGCAAGAGAACGGCTAGCTCAGTAAAAGATAAAGCGGCATGTTGAATATTCAACATGCCGCTTTTTTATTTCATATCCATTGATATTCCAGAACATTGTCAAAGAAAAATAAAATGTAGAAAAAAGTTTGCGTCTTTTCGGCTTGTGAATCGTCTACCTTTTCGAACTGTCTGCACAGAGCGGATAGCAATTGGAGCAGCAACCCTGCTCGTTTCATAAAAGGAGAGACGTATGAATATTACTATTGATGGAATTCAGGTAGAGTGTTTGGCTGAAGATACAAATATTGTGGAAGCAGCAAGCAGGAGTGACATTCGTATTCCGGCACCGTGTTACCTTGCCAATCGTAAACACGGTTGCTGTAAGGGATGTGTGATCGAAGTAAACGGTGAAGAAAAATATGCTTGTGTAACAAAACCGCAGGAAGGAATGCAGATTGTTGTTGATCGTGAAGATCTGAATACTTTGCGCAAAGAGCGTATTGCTGCATACAGTAAAGCAAAGCACGACCCTTCATTGCGTTGTGAGTGTGACTGTGCCGGCATTGACGGTTGTTCTTCCGATCCGAATTGTTGTTAAGGTAGAACCGGCAGTACTGGTTGGAGATAGTCTTGAAGCGTAACCCGTCATTTTGACAACAGGCGCAACAGTCTTATTCTCTACCAGATAGAAACAGAGTCAGAAGCAGAGCTAAAGTTTGGGTCTGAGCTAGAAAAGCGTGTCGGAGGGGATATGGAACGATTAGAAGCAATGTGGCTGGAGCATCAGGACAGCTTGTTAGGTTTTATTAAAAAGCGTGTCGGCAGCAAAGAAACTGCCGAAGATATGCTGCATGATGTCTTTTTGAAATTTCATGCTCATTTTGCAACTATCACAGATCATACAATGATTCGTAGTTGGTTGTTTCAGGTAACCCGTAACGTTATTATTGATCACTATCGTACCCGCACATTCACCGTTGCTTTGCCGGAATATCTGGAAGCTGAATCTGTCTCTAAAGAAGAAAAAATGCAGCAGACACTCTCTACCTGTGTGGAGAAAATGGTGCTTCGGCTGCCGAGAAAATATCGTGTTGCTGTACAACTTGCAGATTTGGAAGGGCAGCCGCAGCTGGATGTCGCAAGTTTGGAAAACATTTCTCTTTCCGGTGCAAAATCAAGAGTTCAGCGTGGGCGTAAGCTTTTACGGGATATGATGTTTGACTGTTGTTCTTTTGAAGTGGACAGGGAAAGTCAGGTTGTAGACTGGAGTCCGCGCCACAAGACCTGTAAGTATTGCTGATAAGTACTGCCATACAAATCAAAAAAGCCCTGCTGGTGTGAATACCGGCAGGGCTTTTTTGTGGCAACAATGATGGCGTTATTCTCTTCTACCAAAAGTAGAAACCGGAAAGGAGTTTTGATGTGGCTGCATTGCGGAGCCGAGCCAGTGAATGGTCTGTCCGAGGTTTTCCATGTTCGCCATGGCTTCCGCATCTTTTTTTACATCACCCGGTGCAAGGCCGACACCGATGTTCCAGTAGATTGAACCGGGAACGATCATCTGTGACATCAGGTACATGTGATTGATGCTGTCAAAAGCGTGGGTCGCGCCGCCACGTCGAACTGCAACAACCGCTGCACCAATTTTTCCGGCTAAGGCTCGACCGTTGGCGATGGCAACTAAGCCTGCACGGTCAATAAGACCTTTTAGTTCAGCGGAAACGTCAGTGAAATATGTCGGGGTACCAAGAATAATAGCGTCTGCACGAAGGATTTTTTCAAACAAGTCGTTGAAAATATCATTTTTGACGATGCAGGAATTATCCTTGGTCTCAAAACATTTGTAGCACGCAATACAGCCTCTAAGTTTTTTACCGCCAACTTGAACAAGCTCTGTTTCCCAGCCATTTGCTGCTAAAGGGGCCAGTGTTTCCTGTAATAAAATTTCGGTATTGCCGCCTTTACGCGGACTGCCGTTAATGGCGAGTACGTACATAGAATATATCCTTATTAGTTTTTGTATGATGGCATATTAGATATCCAGCCTCGACAATTAGAAGATGATGGCTAGATTGAGAGATAGTGACATATTTTTGAGAATGTACAAGTACGGTTTTTTTTGTGCCTAAGTATCATGCAGGGTACCGTTGGAGATAAAATGATTCGAAGATGTGACGTAAAAGAGGTGGGCGGCAAGAGCTACAGGTGCTTTTTCGAGCTGACCATGCAGGTTATCGGTGGAAAATGGAAACCTGTCATTTTGTATCATTTATCGCAGGAAAAAGTGCTGCGTTTCGGTGCTCTGAAAAAATCGCTATACGGCATAACGCAAAGGATGCTTACAAAGCAATTGCGGGAACTGGAGGCTGATAAAATTGTTACGCGTACGGTCTTTAATGAGGTTCCGCCCAAAGTGGAGTATTCTCTCACTGAGTTAGGCGAGTCACTTATTCCCATTTTTCTGGAAATGAAGAAATGGGGCATCCGTTACGAGGAATGTATCGCGGGTGAAGTTATTACGGGTGATACCTACGAGTCTGTAGATGATCCAGAATAGCACAACCTATTGATGGAAATGAAAAAGGCAGATTGATGTATTCAATCTGCCTTTTTTTATGCGGGTCGTATGGCCTGCTTTGATTCCAGCCGGAATGTGAGCATATAGTAGATGATGAGTAAGGCAATAAAGGGAACTGTTTCCGAAAGCAGCTTGCTTTCCGGATAGCTATACGCGAGTCCAAATGCTCCGATGGTTAGCAGAGTCATAAAACTTTCGTATAATCGTACGCGTGCGCTTTGGCGCAGTTGTACTGGAAACCAGCTGGAAAACAGAAGCGCAAAAATGCCAATTCCCATTATCCACATGAGCATGGCAGCGGATTGCATTGAACTGTACAAGTTCATCAGCCATGCCTGATTAGCAACAATTCCCACGGCACCGGATAGTAAATAGCAATTAATTCCAAGAAAGATTTTGTTTTGGAATCCATGAGTAAAGACGTTGAAACTGATACACCCGATGGCCGCAAGTGCGCTGATGCCATATGTCAGCAACCAGTAGTTTTCACTTGATGGATTACTGTTACGCATGATTATTAGAAATGCTGCAAGTGGTATAACTTCAAAGAATCGTCCCATGATGATTACTCCGCGCTGTTGTTATTGTCAGGGTACTATTAGGGGGCTTTTATTGCCTTGCTACAGTGTGCAGCCCTTTTGCAATTTCCTGACTTAGAGTTTCCAGCGCATTACTTTGTGTTTGAACATATGCGCTCATGTCTGAACCGGCGACTGGGAATGTCTGCACAAAATGACGTGTAAGTAACGATCTGTCTGTGTTTACATCCACAATCTGCCATATGGTATCCAGCGTTACATTCATGCCTGCTTTGCCTTCAAAGCGGCGGACTGTGACATATACCTGATATTTTGGTCGCTGTGCCCGTTCCCACGGGTACACGGAAACTTTTGGCGTTTGGAGAAGGCTTGAAATGTTTTCCGCGAGAGTTTCTTCCACCTGTGTTTTGAAGGAATCACCCCAGCGCTGGTATTCGTGGATGGTGATGCTGTTCTGGCCTGTGGTCGTCACAATCTGCGAACGATCTAGATGTCCCGGAACAGTAACAGGCCCCACGCCGACGCTGATGTCATTGAGTGGCTGAATCTGTGAGGTCATTTGGTTGGAGCTTGTGAGAATGTAGTATGAAGAAGGTGGGGACATTGTTCCGCAACCTGTCAAAACGATACACAGACCCGCCAGCAGCAGGGCGTTTGATATGGTTCTACGCATTATTTTCTCTCTTTTCCTCGAAGTAATGATTCCGGATGACGTTCAAGTTGGTCTGCAAGCGAACGGACGGCTCGGGCAGCTTCACTCATATCACGCATGGCTCGTTGTAATTCTACTATCGTTGCAGAATCTTTGGATAACAAATTGTTTGCCCCTTCCATTGTTTCGCGGGTCTTCTGGAATGCAAGGCGGAGTTCGTTGGAATCTGCAAGCTTTTCTAATTTTTCACTTGTCTTTTTAATGCTCTGCAATGTTTCTACAGCATTATTCCCAATTTTTTCCATTGGAATTTTTTGCAGTTTTTCAAGCAGGGCAGACATGTTGCTGGTAAGTTCTTCAATTGGTGTCGGCGTTGTCGGGATTTCGAGTACGCCACCATCCGAAATAACTTTTGCCGGTTCAACTGCTTTAAAGAAGTCCAAAGCAACATAGAGTTTGCCTGTGAGCAGGTTGCCTGTGCGAACCTGTCCGCGCATGCCTTGCTTAACAAGCAGTTCCAGCATGGAGTCTGTATCAGCTTCACCTGTCTGGGATGCAATGCGCGCTAAGCGTTCCTTTTCAACTTCGATGCGAACGGGAACCAGAACTTCTTTACTTTTCCAGTCAAACTCAATGCCTATGTCCGCAACGCGTCCCACTGGGAATCCTTTAAATTCAACAGGAGCGCCGATGGAAAGTCCACGGACAGACTGAGCGAACTTGAGGATGTAGTATTCTTTTTGAACGAACTGTTCTTTCATGGCTGCATCTCGTGTCGGGAACAGCTGGAACATATCGCCGGCATCAGCAATCGGTGTTCCTTTGATATGCTCAGGGTTCGTCAGAGAAATGCCGCCAATGAGCAAGCTCACTAGAGATTCTGTATCAAAACGTATGCCGTCTGCATCCATTTCCAAATCCATACCGGATGCCAGCCAGAAGCGGGAAGAGTCTTTTACGTAGTCGTCATACGGCGCATCGACAAAGACTGTAATGTCTACGCCTTCGCCAGTTCCTTGTAATCCGTATCCAACAACCTGCCCGATTTTAATGCCTCGGTAGTAGATGGGGGAACCGTAGTCGAGAGAGCCGAGGTCGCGAGCTTTAAGCGTAAACAGTTTGCCGGGGGTATCTTCTGTGACAACTGGCGGGATCTCAAGTCCTATGAATTCAGATTGAGATTCACCATCTTTTCCCGGATCAACCGCTATATATGCACCGGAGAGGAGTGTTCCCAGTCCTGTAACTGTTCCGCCGCTTAATCTTGGACGGACAACCCAGAAGCGGGTCTGATCATTTATGTAGTCATCAGCTCTTTTTACGAGCGAAACGGTAACTTCAACGTGTTCAAAATCTTCGGTAAGCTTAACAGCTTCAACCTTGCCGATTTCAACATCTTTATATTTCACCTTGGTTTTTCCAGCCTCAAGTCCATCCGCAGATGCAAATGTGATGGTAACTGTAGGGCCTTTTTCCATTATTGATGTGTAGATAAGACCCATGCCGATGATCATGGCAACAAGTGGAACAATCCAGATTAAAGAAAAGCTTTTTTTCTTGCAGACTGAGGCTTGTGGCAGAGTTTCGGGCGATGATGGAGCAGTAGTTTCTTCTGACATTTAATCTTCCTTCTGATCCCAGATAAGTCTGGGGTCAAAGCTTTCTGCTGCGAACATGGTGATAACCACAACAGCAGCAAAATATACAGCACCCGGCCCTGCCTGAATGGCAGCAAACGGGTCTAGCTGAACCAGCGCAACAAGCACTGTTACCACATACACATCAACCATAGACCAACGGCCGACAGCTTCTGTTAATCGGTACATTCTAGTGCGGGTTACCGGTTTCCATTGATGTTGAAATTTTACAGATATAAGCAAATATACCAGCGTGATGAGCTTTAAAAGTGGAATAAAAATGCTGGCAATAAAGATGACGAGTGCAATGTGCCATGATCCTGAGAACATGAAATATACGACGCCGCTCATAATGGTATCTGCCTGTGTGCTACCGAATACCTGCGTTACTGTTATGGGCAGCAGATTGGCAGGCAGGTATAAAAGTATGGCAGCAACGACTAGAGCCGTTGTCCGTTGAAGACTGTTAGGTTTGCGCAGATGCAGACCGGCTCCGCAGCGGGGGCAGGCTGTATGGTGTGCTTTAGGGATGCCGCATACAAGTGAACAACTGTGACATGTGGCAGGCTGAGTGCATGATTCAGGCTCTTCTTCTGAAGAGTTTATAGGGAGCCTTTTCCATATGTCATTGGGATTTAATCCTGAAAAAGCAGTAATGATAACAAGAATTAACGCCACATACGCCCACATTGCAGTACCGGGGATAATGGTAGCCATTTTTCCGAGCTTGATCATGGAGACCAGAATACCCAGTAAAAACACTTCCATCATGCTCCATGGCATAAGATGTCGGACGGTTCTAAAAATTTTTCCTGTGCGTGGTGCCAGCTGTCCGAATTGAATAGGAGTGAGTATGAAAATAAGCGCAATTAATTGAAGCAGCGGCACGAGAATGCTTGTGAACAGAACAAGAGCGGAGAGTCCTTGCATTCCGTTGGTAAATAACCAGATAACACCGGTGACCAGAGTCGTTTCCTGTATTCTTCCTTCCACTTGCATGGAAATGAACGGGTACGCATTGGCAATGGCAAACAGAATGAGACCGGCAATAGAAAGCGCTAATGTGCGCTGGGTCGTATCTTTGGTTTTTTGAAAAAGTACAGACCCGCAACGAGTACAGATTGCTTTTGTCCCCTCCGGCATTTCGGGGAGCGTTTGCGTTAATCCGCAATCGTGGCAAGTCGTTGATAGCTGGGTAGTTATGTCCATGTGGAGTGAATAGTATTCCTTACAATTTCAAGGTATTATGCGATGTGGTTGGTTGTGTAAAAGTGATCGCATACTCAATACCGTAGTAGTGTTTTCGTTGATTTTTCTCAGTAACGCTTACCTGATGCAAGAGGGCACGGCAATACAGAAAATATTCTATAGATATTGGATGATTAAGCATGGGATATGAAAGTTGTTGTGTAGTACAACTCCATGGGAAAGAAATGTGATTTGAATGGTCGGATATTCTAATCATGTTTTGATGAGATAAGGCTACCGTTTACGCATAACGAAAAGTAGCTGATGTTTTTGCAATCTATTTGGATCAGAATATTATTCAAATAATGCGACACAGCAATAAGTTAATAGATGAAACAAATATCTTTTAGAATACGTTATGGTAGATTGTGTAAATTAGAATAATCAATGGTTCAAGTTGGTTAAATAGCTTTTTAAAAAACGTGTTATAGAAAATATGATGCATAGGCTGGTTTGACAGCCTGTGTATGTGTAGGTATCGAACAGGTTAGTTCAACACGTAACTAAAGGAGTTTTTGTGTTTACAGGTACGATGGATAATGTATTTCTGGCTGTTGATTAGAAACAAGCCGGTTACATACTGAATCGTCATGCTCCGGTTTATGCGGGGCAACGTAACAGACAATAGCATTATGCTATGCCCGTGCATCTGTTCAGATGTACGTCTTAAGGCTTGCTTTCTCATCAGCAGCCACTCTCCACTACGATAATAATCACATATGTGGAGTCTTTAGTTGTGTCTAATAAACACCGCTAACGCCTTCTCATTCCTATTATATGCACAACTCTCGGTTGGCTGCGATTTTACGGCACAGTATTGTTCCTAGTCTGTAGTCATATGCCGTGGCTAAGCGTAAGCTTGAACCGGTGAAACGATTGAATAAGTCGAGGTTGTGTTTCTTTACCGATGAGAAAACAATGAATAAAAAAAGTAGTGTTGAGAACAACATCGATTGTTCCCTGTCAAACTTAGTCCCTTTAGGTTGGAATGAATTTTTTCAGGCTTCGTACGACGGGTTAGAAAATCCTTCGGGAAATCCCGTAAGAGTGAGCGGCGTGAGGAAAAATTCGTTTCTTGTCACGAATGGGCAAGAAGAATGGCTCACCACAATATCCGGTAGATTATTGTATCAAAATCAGGGTCTGTTTCCGGCAGTCGGCGATTGGGTTCTGGTTAATGACCTCGTGATTACTGAAGTACTACCGCGTGAAAAAACGTTATCCCGTGGTGCTTCTGGCGGGCGTGGAAAGCATGCAGATACCGCAAAGCAACAGCAGGTTATTGCGGCTAATCTTGATTCTGTATTCATCGTGTGCGGGTTGGATCGGGATTTCAATTTGCGCCGGATAGAAAGGTACATAACTCTCGTATTCAACTGCGGCCTAAATCCTGTTGTCGTGCTTACAAAGGCAGACACACATGACGCACCGGAAACATTTATGTACGAGGTAGAGGCCGTGGCTTTCGGCGTACCTGTCCATTTGCTTGGATTCCAAGATGAGGCGGGGTTGAATGAAATTAAAGCGTACTTTGCGGGCAGCTCAAAAACAGCAGCAATGATCGGCTCATCCGGTGCCGGAAAATCTACGTTACTGAACCGTCTTGCCGGAAAAGACCTTCAACGGACCGGTGCGATAAGCACAGCCGTCGTGAAAGGAAAGCACACAACGACAGAACGCGATCTGATCATCTTTCCGGATGGGGGGATGATTATAGATAATCCGGGTATCAGAGAAATTGCATTCTGGGATGCAGGCGACGGCGTATCTATGTCATTCACAGACATTGAAGGATTAGCCGTTGGGTGCAAATTTCAGGATTGTTCCCATACTTCGGAGCCTGGATGTAATGTACTGGCAGCGATTGCAACGGGAGATGTTAAAAAGGAGCGTCTTGTCAGTTACCATAAGATGAAGCGTGAATTATCTTATGTGGCTGAAAGGCAACACAAGAGCGCGGATCGGCTGGAAAAAGAGCGCTGGAAGGATATTGCAATCTATGCAAAATCGCTAAAGAAGAATAAATAGTTAATGAATAGATAAAACAAAACGGCAGGTTAGCGATAATGCTAGCTTGCCGTTTTTTTATCCATAGTATTTTAACAAGATGAACTGTTGTTTTTCATGTTCCAGTGTTTTGCCAGCCCTGCTTGAGACGTTTCGCGGTATCCGCATTTTAGGTCGTGGCCTGTCTCATTCATTGTCTGCACTACTTGATCAAAGCTGATGTGATGTTCACCGTTCGTAAACAGGGTGTATTCCGCAGCGTTGATGGCTCGGATTGCAGAGACAGCATTGCGTTCGATGCATGGAACCTGAACGTAGCCGCCAACTGGGTCACACGTCATACCAAGGTGATGTTCAAGTGCCATTTCGGCTGCATAGTCGATTTGCGGAAGAGTTCCGCCAAACAAAAATGCAGTCATAGCTCCTGCCATGGCACACGCTGTGCCTATTTCACCCTGACAGCCCACTTCGGCTCCAGATATGGAGGCATTTTCTTTAACCAGATTGCCGATGAGACCGCCAACAGCGAGGGCGTGTAAAATTTCTTGTTCGCCAAGGTTGTAATCTTCCTGCAATGACCGCAGCACTGCAGGGACAAGTCCAGCAGAACCACATGTGGGGGCTGTGACAACTGTTCCACCAGAAGCATTTTCCTCGGATACAGCTAAGGCATAGGCAAAGGTGTTGCCAGTGCTGCGCAGACGTTTTGTCTGGGTACGTGCTTTTTTGAAAAAAGCACTGGCTTTGCGAGGGTAACGCAAGGTTCCGGGAAGTACGCCCGTGCCTTTAAGCCCGCGTTCAATGGAGTTCTCCATAGTCCGCCAGATTTCTGCAAGGAACGGCCATATTTCTGCACCTTCTTGCCTTTCTACATATTGCCAAAGTTCTATGTTTTCTTCCCGACAGTACTTTGTAATCGCAGTGAGTGTTGTGTGCGGATAGAAGGGCTTCGATCCTCTTGTCGCGGAGTCAGCTTCGGCTATGGTACCTCCGCCAACACTGTACACTTCCCACGAAGCTTCCAGATTATCCTCTTCATTTAAGGCTTCGAAGACCATCCCGTTGGTGTGAAATGCTCTAACCTCATTTGGCTTCCAGATAATTTCGGTGCGGTCTGCCCCTAAGGTGTTTTCGATTATCCAGTCAGTTAGGTGTCCTTTGCCCGTTGCAGCCAGACTACCAAGCAGGGTTACTCTGTACCGGATGGCAGCAGGTGTTCGTTCCATAAATTGCTTGGCAGCTTTTTGTGGACCCATGGTGTGGCTGCTGGATGGACCGTTACCCACTTTGTAAAGTTCTTGAAGGGAATCCATGTTATCTCCGTATAAATAAAAGAGGCTGTCCAGCTTCGAGTGACCGAGTGCCGAACAGCCTCAATTGCTGTGTGTGAGGGATGCGTTCTATATCGCTCACTAACTCGGGGTTACACCTGCTGCATGACCTCTTCAAAGATCTCTGCAAAGAAGGTTGCTCCCACGAGGATGATATCATCATTGAAATCATATTTACTGTTGTGGATAACGGCTGAGTCCTTACCGTTACCAACCCATGCAAAACATCCTTTGGTTTTTTGCATATAAAAGGCGTAGTCCTCGCTCCCCATCGCTGGCAGTTCATTGGTGAGCACGTTTTTCTCACCAACTATTCTGGCTGCGGCCTTTATAGCCGGCTCCGGCGTGGAGTTTTTCAGCACAGGATGCTTGCGGTTGTAAGTGAACTCGGCTTCTACTCCGTATGTTGTGGCGATGCCTTTTGCCAGCTGTCCCAGCGACTCTTCAATGGTGTCCTGAACATCATCAGCAGTGGTACGAACGTTACCCCGAACGATAACTTCATCCGGAATAATGTTGTAGGCACTGCCGCCATGCACTTGTGTGATGCTGATAACCGCTTTGTCATGAGCCGATATCTTGCGTGGGATGATGGTCTGCGCACTTTTTATGAAGTCAGCTACAGCAGCGAACGGCTCAACACAGAGATGCGGCACAGAAGCGTGCCCGCTCTTACCGCGGATGACTAAATCGAATCGATCTTCGGAAGCCATGCATGCTCCGTGATGGATTACAATTTGATCCTCTGCGTAGCCCGGCCAGTTGTGCAGCCCGAACATAGAGTCGATGTCGTATTTCTCGAATAAGCCGTCTTCAATAACTTTCAGCGCGCCACCGAATCCTTCTTCGCCGGACTGGAAAAGAAGGAGCACAGTACCCTTGAAGTTACGATGGTTTGCCAGATAGCGGGCGAATGCCAGCATGGTAGTGGTGTGACCGTCGTGGCCGCATGCATGCATGCGGCCAACAACTTTGGATTCGTAAGGGAGTCCTGTCTCTTCAGTGGTCTCAAGAGCGTCCATGTCAGCGCGGAAGGCAATAGTTTTGCCTGCTTCGCTTCCATCGACCTTCGCTAAGAGCGAATTGACACCAATGTTCTCGTAGCTGATACCGAAGTCGTCTAGCTTGTTTTTGACAAAGGCCACGGTTTCGACAGTTTCCAGTCCGACTTCCGGACAGGAATGCAGATACTGGCGAATGTCTTTCAACTCTGCAAAACATGCTTCGATTTCAGGCTTCAGGTTCATTTAGATTTCTCCAAGCATTTTGAGCACAACATGGGCAATAGCAGCAGAAGCCACGTAGGTTCCGGTCATAACGAATAAACTAACAACTACAATGCGCCAGCCGGTTCTTTTCAGTGCCGGAAGGTCTTTGCCGATTCCTACACCAGCGTACGCAAGGATAGGAGTGGTAAGTGCTAGAAAGTTCACCTTGGATACCCAGCCAGCAAAGAGTGCGTTGCCGGGAACACCCGGCATGGTGATGATCATGCCGAAGGTGATTACGTAGAGGACAGTAGGAAGATTGTAGATGAACTTGTTAGCCAGTACGCCGAGGATACATATGCTTACGAGTACAGCCATGCCGGGCAGAGCTTCGACGAGGGTATAACCATAACCGATCCAGTTACCGAGCAGGGTGATGGTGGCCACAATAACAAGCACGATTGCGGATTCAGTGATTTTATTCATTAGTTAAAACCTCCTGAGTGGTGCCGAACTTGATGCGGTACAGAAATGAATAGAGTCTGTTGGACATAGGCAGCGCGATGAGCATGGACATGTACACGCCATCCAGACCGGACAGGGTGTTACTGGCAACGCCGAACGCCTGAATTTTTTCTGCCATTTCCGGATAAATTGCGGAAAGACTACCCACTGTGGCAGTCATCATGCTGGCGGAACCAACACCGGAAGCCATTGCAAGTGCATAAGGGTGGAACCAGTTCAGGATGCTCAGGAATGATGCAGCCAGACCAAAGAAGATTGTGCCGAAAACTGTACCACAGATGTAGACGCCCATTACACCGCGTCCTTCAGCAGAATCCAGACCGTAAATGTCGCCGATAAGGGCTACGTTAGGTTCACGGGCGATGGAGTGAGCAGCACCAACGGATTCGCGTTTAAGGCCAAGGAACATGGCGATAGGAATACCAATGAAGATGGTACCGATGTTGCCGAATTCCTGTAAAATGAGAGCAGGGCCAGCTTTAAGGATTTCGAAGAACTTTGGACCTACAAGCGTGCCGTAACGTGCCATAAGCAGCATAAGAGTCAGACTTACAAGAGCACTTGCGTGATTCATGTCTTTGTCGCTGACGATTTTGAGGAATTTTGGGCCTAGAAAGACACCAATCATTACAGCATAGAGCATAGGGAGAAGGACAAGCATGCCCGGGCCGATGCTAAATTTAAGAATACCCACAGCCTCGGAGACGGCCACCAGCGCGAGAACGAGCAAGTGTACCTTTACGTTCTTGATTGCGTTTAACATGGTATGTTTCCTACAGTTTGAAATACGTTGATCCTAATTGTCATCAGTGCGTGTTGCACTCCTCGTAAGGGAGCAGGTGCGGCAATGCCCTGATGCATCTTTCCTGAACAAAATTTCGACAGAACCTCTTTCCCGTTTCGAATCAGAACACCCTCCTTTTTTGTTCGAAGGCAGCAGTATTTTTAACTATTAGGACATGTCCCAAATATGTCCGTAATTGTCCGCAAAAAATACCAACCCCTTAAATAGTAATTTTTACTAAATTTTTTGGTCTGCCGGACTGGTGGGAATTTTCCTTTCCTACCATCGCGGCGTGGCCACTATCTAAAAATTTCTTGAGCACTCTTCGTGCGCTGCGGTCACTGATACCCAGACATGCGGCGAGGTCTCCAGAGTCAAAAACACTCTTGCCGGTTTTGTCCATAATGGCTTGAACGCGGTCTACATAGCTGGGGCTGATACCTATTTCACTCGCGATACGCAGCAGGGTGCTGTCCTCTATACGTGTACGGTATTTTAGTTCGCCGTCTTCACCAAGAGGGCCGCGAATGTGATCTTCATGAATTAAAAACAAACCGCCAGCGGGCAATTTGTTGCCGTGGGAAAGTGCTTTTTGTGCGGATTTTTCTGCTTCGAAGGCTGTGGAGCCAATGCCGATACCTGAAGATACGCGGATATTGTTGGCTCGACCCCAACTCAGAAGGCGAGTGAACATATCCAGATGTACTGGGCTTTCGATAACCCCGCGTGTGGAATAAATGACGTACTCGCGTTTACCTATGTCAAACAGACTGCCTTGAATGGCGCGAACGTAGTCGAGCAATTCAAGAAAGAAGCGTCCTTCGTCCTTCATTTGATCATATTGGTTCATCGCGTGTTCTTCATTGCGATGGAGTCGGACTATCTGGATGGCTATGCCAGCGGAACGCAGGTCGCAAGCCGCTATGTTTGCCCGAAGATGTTCGACAGTTTCACGAACTTGAAGTGTGCTAGGCAGCATACGGAATACGTGATGACCGAGTCCGCTCAGTTCTTGATATACGGAACCAAAACCGGAGATGGCTAAATCAACTTTACCGGATTCCAGAAGGTTACGATGCCAGTCTTGATATTGCTGCTCGGGGTATTGAGCTTCGAAGGGCATGGAATGCACTTCGCCGAAAGGCATATCAAACTCGCGGACGACTTCATTGAGTATGGGTTGGGTAACAACGTCAATGCTTATGCGGTCGAAAGAGAGTCCTCTGCGGTAAATTTCTGAAAAAACACGAAGAAGGCTGTAAGCACCGCGTTCGATATGCGCGAATGGTTTGGTGACAACCCCTTTCGCCTTGGCAGATTCCTGTACACCGATACCTGAAAAAAGCAGACCATCACATTCACTCTGGCTTTGCTCCAGCACTTCATGGGTATCTTCAGTGCGTTCTCGGATATATGCTTTGGACGCAAGATCAGGGAAGAATCGTTTCATTGATTCCTGCATGATCTTTACCGAGTCGGAGGGGCCTATAAGAGCGATGGTTTCTTTCATGTATGTCCTAAACTTTCAGAAAGTTTTCTGTGGTGTCTGTCAGTATTTTTGCGAAAGAGTAGTTTGTCAAAGCAGTTACGGACATGTCAAAAAAATGTCCTTAATTGAGCTATTTTTGCCATCGAAATTAGATCGTGTCAAGGATGCTTTTAAAATTAATAGGTTACCTTTTTAGTTCCTTTATATGAAAAAGGGCGGGATTGGTCGCACGAAAAAAAGGGTTCAGATCTATGTGATCTAAACCTTTTGAGCATTTTCAGGGTGGTGGTGAGATTTGAATTCTTGATTTCTCGAATCTTATCTAACTGTTTTTTAGATCCAGCTCGTTGTGCTTGTAGTCACCTTAATGGTTGAATTCTATCTGACATGTTGCGTCTAAATTTGTTCAGTATCAGAGCTTGTATGCCGTAAGGTTCTGTTGAGGTAGTTACTTTATTTATATCTAAGTCTATCAAGTTCTAAATTGTGATTTGTGGGTAACATTAGTTCCATACAATTTGCGTCCACGCTAAGTGGGATATTTAAGAATAGAATTGATCGTGATTTGATCAAAATGATAGGAGGAAAGGTGATGAAAGGTCAGGCTCGCGATGCTCGAGAATTAAGCTGTTCTGAACTCCATACTCTGTTAATAAACGAGAGCCCTCCCATTGTCTTAGATATCCTGCCACCAGAGCATTATTCAAAAGTCAGATTACCATCTGCAGTAAATGCGTGTGTCTTTGATGCAAAATTCTTGGATTTGATCCGAGACCTTTTTACAGCTTTGGATGATCCAATTGTTATATATGGTGCTGGGCAAGACTCTTATGATTGGTCTGCTGCTTGGAAGAAATTGCATCATGCCGGGTATACTAATTTGGCTGTTCTAAAGGCAGGAGTAGAAGGTTGGTTGGTAGCCGGGTATTCTGTGGATGGCTCGGAGAAAAAAATACAGAAAGAAGAGCGCCCGCTTTCGATAAAAGAAGGACGATGCTGGGAAATAGATACAGAAAAAAGTATTCTAGAATGGCGAGGACGAAAAAATACAGGGTCTCATCATGGGACGATTAAAGTTTCTGGTCATCTTTATGAAAGCAATGGTGAATTACGCGGAAATATTATTGCAGATATGAAATCGATTCAGGATGTTGATTTAGAAGGAGATCCGTTAAAGGAAGTGTTGGAGTCTCATTTAAACTCAGATGACTTCTTTTTCACGCGACTTTTTCCTACTGCGAAATTTGAAATAATAGGAACAAAAAATAACAAAATTCAAACTCTTACATGTCCACAGGTCGTTGCGAAAGGTATCTTGTCAATTCGAGGGGTAAGTCACTCTGTTGAAGTTCCGTTGCTTATTAATGAGCTTGATGAAACGACCATTTCGATTGAAACGCATTTTGACATTGATAGAACGCGATGGGGAATAATTTACGGGTCAGCACGTTTTTTTAGGCACCTTATGTATCACAAGGTCTTTGATATCATTTCAGCACAATGCCAGCTGTACGGGGTAATCACCACCCCTCAAAAATAGCTTTTCAAGAGTAGAATGATCCACAAAACTCATTGAGAGATACGTGGATCTCAAAGAATCGTTACCCGCTAACATGCCCAAGAAAGCCGGAGCTTCTTGGGCATTTTAACGAGTAACGGTAGGTTAAGTAGAATGTAACGTTTGTGTTGTACTTGATTCTTTCTCAACTAATCGATTGTATTCAACATATTAGTAAGGTGGCGACCGAATGTGGAAGCTGTGGTTTGTCGGAAAGTGAGACAGTTACAAGTTTTCAGGCAAATGGTTAAGCAAATCCAAGTTTAGCCGGGTCTGGATTAAAGTATTGTTTACCTTCTTCACTTAACTCTGCTGATTCGACCATGTAGCCCCCTCGAATAAAAATCGAGGGGGCTTTTACTATTTCTTATGTAAGAATGGTGAAGATTGAAGTTATAATGCGTTAAAATACAATGAAAAGAACTACTAAGGATTTAACTTTTTAAGGAAGATCATCATGAAAAAAATCTGCGCTTACCGCACTGAAGAAAGGTAAGCGCTGTGTTCGATAAGTTTTGTCTTTCAATAAATTTTGGCAAAAATATTGTACGAAATTAGCGCATTAAATTTAAATATGAATAAGTGTGCATGTTTTCACTTGAAGGTCTTACTGTTTTATTGCTAGGTATCCGTCTTTGATTTTGAAACTCAATATCATTACGAGGGGGCCGCTAACCGTGAGTTGGCGGTGCACAATGGAAACGGAAACCTGCCAATAAATCTTCAAATGGAGAACTGATGAAAAATTTAGCGATGTTATTTGCCGTAATTCTGCTTGCTGTAAGCACTTCAGCATTAGCTGCCGACCAGACTCTTTTTAGTACCAAAACAAGCTCGCCAATCTTACTTGATGGAAAGGCTGAAAATGCATGGGACGGCGCAAAGGAAATCGTGATCACTGTTGATAATCTGGTTTATGAGCCGAACAATGGCTACAAGGGGATGCAGGAAACTGATGTCACTATCAAATCACTTCATGACGACAAAAACATCTACTTTCTTATTTCCTATAAAGATCCGACCAAAAGTCTGGCACGTTTTCCATGGGTGAAACAGTCAGATGGTAACTGGAAAAAACTGTCCAACAAAGATGATACCGGACACGATAATACGTATTATGAAGATAAGTTTTCAATCTATTGGAACATCAATACAACGGGGTTTGAAAAAGAAGGGTGCATGACTTCCTGCCATCTCGATATAAAAGGGGATAAATCTGCTGGCAGAAAGTTCACGGAGGCAGCAGGTGAAACCATCGACATGTGGCACGCAAAGTACGTGAGATCCATGCCAATGGGAATGTTTGATGATCAGTATGTAGACAACAACACTGATCCCAAAAAGAACAAAGGTTGGGGCAGAAAAGGTGATACTGGGAAAGGTGGCTACGTAAACAATGATAACACCGAGAGCAACACCCCAGCATTCATGAACCTTAACCCAACTGCTGATGAGCGGTATTATGTAACTCCGAGCAAAAAGATTCCTTTTGTTGATACATTCAAAGCCGGTGATGTCGTTCCAGGTATCTCCATTGCACCAATGCAGGGTGGTAGAGCTGATATTCTTTCACGAATTGAATACAAAGATGGACGATGGACGCTTGAAGTAAAACGCGCATTAAAGACTGAGGGCGAAAACGCAAATACTCAGGATGTGCAGTTTGTAGATAAGTCTAAATCTTATCCTTTCGGTATCGCAGTGTTTGACAACTCTCAGATTAATCACCTTTTCCATACTGAAACACTCGAGCTGAAATTTAAGTAAAATTGGGCAGGTAAAGTGTTTATAGATCTCGGATGACAGTGTTAGACCTTATTGTTTGATAACATTGTCATATCTCGGCTAAAATGAAGAGTGCTGTTTTTTTGTGTAGAATCAGTACTTGTTCAGCGGATGCTTTGTTAATAAAAAACGGCAAATTAGCTTTAAACTAATTTGCCGTTTTTCTATTTGTAGATTCAGCCTATGGAATCAGTAGGTTCGCAAGGCTAAGAGTTGGTGGAAGTCTTACCTGTCGTTAGCTGTTGTTCTCTGCCACTGCTAAAATTGATGCTACAAGCAACTTGCCTCGTTCGAGAAGTGTGTGTGTTTCAATATATTCTTCAGGAGTGTGATAGTTTCCGCCTACAGGGCCCATTCCACAAATTGTTGGAATTCCCATGGAGGAAGGAAGCCCTGCGTCAGCTGCGCCTCGAGTGGCTGTACCTTGCACAGGAGTTTGAAGCGCTTCACCACAGGATTTAACGGTTTCATATAGATGTGTATTCCCAACTGATTCTGTCATGGGCAGGAAGCTTACTCCACCTGTGAGTGTTGATGTTGTGCCAGCAACAAAAGATTGTTCGGCTATGTGTTTCATTCCTTCCACCAGAGTGTCAGCAGATTCTAAATCTGCAAAGGAGAATTGAATACGTGCTTCAGCGTGTTCAGAAACAACATTGCCGTTGTCCCCTCCCTGAATGAAGCCGACATTAACGGTGTTGCCTGCTGCTATATCGATAAGTTTTTGAATGGAAATCATTTTGTGTGCAAGTTCGGTATTTGCCGAAATACCATGTTCAAAGGCAAGTCCTGCATGGGCAGATTTTCCTGCTATTTTCAGATGCAGATGCCCTGACCCTTTTCGTTCCAGAACAACAGATCCATCGGCTCTTCCTGCCTCCATGTTGAAAACAGCTTCTGCGTTACTTACAATTTCTTTGATAATAGCTTTTGAAGTTGGAGAACCGATTTCTTCATCAGAGGTGAAAAGAGCCTGAACAGGAACATCGGTGATGCCTGCTTCATGCAACGCTTCAAGCACAAAAACCATTAAGGCAATTCCACCTTTCATATCTGCAACGCCGGGACCGAAGCATCTATTGGTTTTCGGGTCGTTAACAAAAGGGCGCCTTTTAGTTGTTCCGGCAGGAAAAACCGTATCGCGATGACCCATTAGCAAGATGGGACGTTGTTCTGCTTTGCCATTAAGCGTGGCAAGAATTTGGTTGCCAAATTGTTCTTGTTTAAAAATCTGTGTGGATATTTTTCTTTGAGCTAGACGGTTAATAATGATGTCTCCAACAAGATCGTTGTCAGCTTTGTCCCATGAATAGCTATCTGTGTTCACAAGTTGCTCAAGAAATTGAAATAGATTTGATTCATTATCTTCAAGATACGCGAGAACTTGATGGGTTCTAGAGCTAAGCATTATGTTGTCCTCTTGTTTTTGTTCACAATTGCTAAGTTTCTTTTTCTTTTGCGTTCATTGAGGATGTTTTGAACAACCATGCCAATTGCTAGTAAAAGAATGATGCAACTGATGGGGCGTGTCAGGAAGATTGTTGCGTCATTGCTGGACATAAGCATCGCGCGCCTGAAGTTGGATTCAACGAGTGGGGACAGGATTAGTGCTAACAATAGTGGCGGTAGGGGGAATCCTGTTTTTTCCATCAAGTAACCAAGAACCCCAAAGGTAGCCATAATGATGACGTCAAATTCCGAGTTGTTGATGGAATATGATCCAACAACACAAAGGGCTATAACAATAGGCATTAAGATGCCTTGCGGAATTTGGATAAGTTTGGCGAAGAGCTTTACCGCACCCATCCCAAGAATCAGCATGAAAATATTGGCAATAATAAGGGAAAAGAAAATGCCATAAACTACATCAGGGTAGTCTGTGAAAAGAAGCGGTCCGGGGGTAAGTCCCTGTACCATAAGACCACCAAGCATAATTGCGGTAACAACATCACCGGGAATACCTAAGGTTAGCAGGGGAACCAGTGCACCACCTGTTACAGCGTTATTAGCTGACTCTGTTGCTGCCAGGCCTTCAAGGTGTCCGGTACCGAATTTTTCAGGAGTTTTGGATGCCTGTTTTGCTTTATTGTAGGCAATAAAGGAGGCAATACCGGCTCCGCATGCAGGGATAATTCCTACAAAGGTTCCGATAATAGACGACCTAAGTAAGTTTACTTTGTTGTCCCGAATCTCTTTAGCACTGACAATCGCAGAGGCTACAGCTCCTTTCATTTGGGCTAAATCTTTTCCGCCCAGAATTTCTTCAAGGCGAACAATCACCTGTGAGACAGCAAAAAAGCCAATAAGAGCAGGAACAAAAGAGATTCCGGTAAGCAGGGCTGGTATGCCGAAGGTGTTTCGAATATCTCCCGAAACCGGATCAACTCCGATTGTGGCAAGGAGCAGGCCAAGCAAGGCAGCCAGGCAACCTTTGAGCATTGAGCCAGAGGAAATTCCAGAGACAACTGAAAGGCCGAATACAGCCAATGCAAAGTACTCTGGGGGACCAAAGGACAATGCGATTTTTGCTAACTGAGGTGCTACGAGCATTAAGGCTAACGCACTGAACAAGCCGCCGATTGTGGAAGCAATAGTTGTCATGGAGAGTGCCTTTCCAGACTCTCCTTTTGCCGTCATTTGCGGCCCTTCCATGAGCGTTGCAGCGGCCATGGCGGTACCCGGCGTGCTGACAAGAATGGCTGTTATCGCCCCGCCGTATACTCCACCGACATAGATTCCGAGCATGGCGCCAAAGGCAACAACTGGAGCCAGATCGAATGTCATTGGAATGAGGAGGGCAATACCCATTGTTGCAGTAAGACCGGGAAGAGCTCCAAAGGCGATGCCCATGGCTGTTCCTATGAACGTTGCAACGATAGCTGCCGGTGCAACAGCATTGCCGAGTCCTAGAATGATATGTTCAAACATACTGATTCCTATGTGTTTTACTTATTTTTTTGTGCAGGGCTCGGGTGATAGATTTAGTGCAAAGCCACGCAATCAATTAAGGAAGAGGCACCTTGAAGACCAAGGTTATGAAGGTATAGATGCCGGCTGTGCCGCAAACTGCGGTTAAACACATCCCGACTATTTTTCTGCGACCGAAAAGGTATTGTGCACCAATAAGAAATGGAACCGTCGCAATGAGAAATCCGAAGGTCAGGAAGCCAACCAGGTATGCAAAGAATAATAAGATAAAACAAAAAGCTTGCGGGGAAACATATAGTGTATTGACTGCGGAAGCTTTCGTTAACAATGCCTTGCCAATGAGCCCGCATGCTCCAATTGCAATAAGTATCAAGAGCAGATTAGGAAAAGAAGCCGGACCGAAGGAAGCTCCGGGGAGTGGTTTTGGAAGACTGGCTGTGAGTGAAAAACCGAAGAATACAAGTGCCAGAAAAGTCATGCCGGATAGCAGGTCAGTTACGTTTTTCATGTGTAACGCTCCAAAGGCTAGTGCTTCCTGCCTGCCGCACAGGCAGGAAGCATGTTAAGTTAGTCGCTACTTTTTAGAATTTGTCCGAAACTTTTGTATTCAGAGCTAATAATGGCGTCTAGCTCTGCACCGCTTAGGAAGCTTGCGGGAATAGCGGCTTTTTCAAAACGACTCTGTACTTCAGAATCATTTAAGGCATCTTTTATGGCGTTTTGTAGTTTAAGTATGATGCCTTCTGGTGTGTCTTTAGGAACGGCAAAGCCAAACCATGTACCACCAGTGATAGTTTCGTATCCTAATTCTTTGAAAGTAGGGACGTCTGGGTATACCGGGGAGCGTTCATCCCCAGTAATGGCAAGCAGGCGTAGGGTGCCTGACTTGTAGTGTGGGAGATATTCGGATGCTGTTTGAACTGTGGCAGCGACGTGGCCGCCGAGGAGGGCGCTGGTCGCTTCTGCGCCACCGTTGAAAGGAATGTGTTGCATGGAGGCGTCAGGTTGTCTTGAAAGAAAATCTGAGAAGAGCACATGCTGCATTAATCCTGCGCCACAAGTCCCAAAAGTTGTATTGGGATTTCTTTGAGCGTACTCAAGGAGTTGATTAAAGTTTTCTATGCCGGAATCTGCAAGTACTGCGACAGCAAATGGAAAAAGAGAAATGCGTGCAATGGCGCGGAAATCTTTAGGAGTATTGTAACCTACGTTTGCCCGGTTAGGGGTAAGGCTACAAGGACCCAAGCAGGTGAGAATCATTGTGTAGCCATCGGGCTTGGCATTTTTGGCTGCGAGCATGGCAACTGCCCCGGCGCCACCTTTTTTGCTGATGACATTAAACGCCTGTCCCGTATTGCGCTGTAACGCTTCAGAGATGATGCGTGCTTGAATGTCAGAGCTGCCACCCGGGGAAAATGGGTTAATGATCGTTACCGATCTGTTCGGATAGTTATCAATGGCCTCTTGTCCTGCCTGAGCCTGAGCAAATCCTGAGAAGGTAAGACACAGTGCCAGTACAAGTGAGTAAATGTGGTTTGTTTTCATGTACATAAATCCTCTCTGTAAAATAAAGGTGAGTTCCATGATCTTATATGCTGTTATAAAGCAAGGGGTGTTCCTTTATTGATATGTGGAATGCTATCTTTTCTTACTTGCTTTAAATGATTGAGTTTTAAATTTACAGAGTGATGATGTAGAGGAAAGGAGCACAGTGTTCTTTAAGGTTAAGGATTGGTAATCCTCTTATGTAAGAGTCTAAAAAACAAAAAGCAGGACTTGTGTCCTGCTTTGTAAGAAAATTGCTAAATGGGTTATTGGCGTATCCACCCAGATCGACGGATGCCGTGTTGCTGAAGATATTTATATAGCCTGCTGCGGCTGAGTCTGGAAATTTCGCATGCCTCGTCAATATTCCCCATTGTTAATTCCATCAGTTCAACCAGATAGGTGTACTCCATTTTTTCTGTTACGGCATCACGAGCTGCTTTTAGCGAAGGGAGTTCGCCCGCGGCATCGGGGAGCAATATGGTATTTACCCCATCCGCGTCATGGTGAGAAATATGGTCTTCCGTGTTGTGTGTATTATTGAAACGTTCTGCTCTTAGCGTTGTGGGTAGGTGTTGTGACAGTACCAGTGGCGATTCCCCTGATCGCTGAATGCCGGCTTCAATAGCATGGAATAATTCACGAACATTTCCAGGCCAAGTGTAGCTCTCCAACGTTTCAAGGCAGTCCGGAGATGGTTTTTTAGGAAGAAGATTCATGTCGTGGCAATAGGTTGTGCAGTGGAATTCTGCCAAGAGGCGAATGTCATCTCCGCGTTGGCGTAGAGGGGGAAGGGTGATGGATATGCCGCGAAGGCGATAATAGAGGTCGGCGCGAAATGTTCCGGCAGTTACCATATGTAACAGGTCACGGTTAGTGGCAGAAATCAGCCTGAAATTGCTGTTTTTTTCTTTCTTGCCACCGAGTGGGCGATAGCGGCGTTCTTGAAGAACCCGCAGAAGCATTTTTTGTAGGTCTAAAGATAGATCGCCAATTTCATCCAGAAAAAGTGTACCACCATTTGCTTGTGCAATAAGTCCCTCGCGGGATGCTTCTGCACCGGTGAATGCCCCTCGTTTGTGTCCAAACAATGTGCTTGTCCCAAGAGTTTCAGAGAGGGCTGCGCAGTCAACTGTTACAAAAGGAAAATCCGCACGGGAGCTGTTCTTATGAATCAACAAGGACATAACTTCCTTGCCGGTTCCTGTTTCTCCTGTGATGTGGATGTTGGCGTCTCCTTTTGAGGCAATACTCGCTTGTTGCAACGCATTAAGCCAAGCAGGACTTTTTCCGATGACATCTTCTCTGCCTCGAAGACTTGGTTCAAATAATAGCTGGGCGGTGGATCTGTAATCGATAAGCCGTTCCAGCATGGTGAGCAAAGCGCTGGCAGTCAGTGGCTTTTGCAGATAGTCCCAAGCCCCGTTTCGTAAAGCTCTTATTGCATCATGTTTGTCTGCTGCACCTGTAATGACAATGACATTCGGAGCTGGAGTTGTTTCACCTAAGAGTTTCGGCATATTATCAATGCCGTTGCCATCAGGAAGCATCACATCAAGAAGCACCACATCAAAGTGCCCCTGTGTAAGTGCTTGGCGCGCCTCGGAAAGATTTTTTGCTGTTCTTACGGTGTGTTCATTCTGTTTCAGCAAATCGTTTAAAAAAGATCGAACTTCATCTGCATCATCTACGATAAGAATGCGTGCCATTGTTTTTCCCGTTGTCTTTAACGTTATGTCACTTACGGTGGTATATGCAAATACTTGCCCATAGCTGATGTAGAAAAGTAGGCAAAATCGAATTGTTTTCTAGAATCACTAGCTGAAATTTAACGCCGCGGGAGACTTACCCCTTACGGGCTAAAGAAGTCATTTTTACATAATCTTTTAACATTATAGGGCTATATGCAACTTCTAAAATGTTATGTTGTTCTGTGAGATCGGCACAGCAATCTGTTTCTTGGTTTGTACAAAGAACGATAGGGAGAGTCTTATCAATGTCGCTAACGCGTTGCGCAAACCTCAGCCCTGAAGCTTCATCTGCACGAGCTTCATTTATGATAATGAGAGAAAGACTAAGCTCATCCAATGTATTGATGAAATTTAAAGCATCATTTTCTGCTGTAGCTTCATGTACAATATGCCCAAGGCGGAGATACAAGCGTTTGGCAAAATCTAGAACCGCTTTGTCAGAGGACACTAAAAGAATAGTGAGTTGTTCAGAGTTTCTTTCTTTAGTTATCCGATCTTGAGAATGAGGTGTGGGATGCGAACAGGTATCGTGCTGCCAACTTGTTGTAGATTCTGACTCTGTAGTAGAATCCATGCTTGCTGCATCAGTATCGCAAGCTAACGGGATAAGTAGATGGAAAACTGCGCCGTGTGAGCTAGATGCGACCCGTAAGGTGCCCCTCAGTCGCTTTATTGTTTCCCGGACGATAAAAAGTCCAATTCCAGTCCCTTGCACCGTAGGTTTTGTGGTGTAAAAGGGGGTAAAAATTTGACCAAGCTTGTCGTCTGGGATTCCCGGCCCTGTGTCGCGCACGGTGATTTCAAAAAACTCTCCAGCAGGACAGCTCAAAAGGTACTTTGAGTCTTTTGGGGGAAGATCATTTTCAGTGATAATGACATGTTGGGTAGTGATGAATAAATTTCCCTTACCCTGCATAGCATCAGAAGCATTCCAGCATAGATTGAGGAGTAGCTGAGCTATTTGAGAAGTGCTTGTGTTAATAATGCATTGTTGTCCATTTAGCTTGCTGTGTAATATAATTTTAGGCGGAAGTAGTCCCTTCAGAAATAAAATGCTGTCACGAACTACATTACATGCAGGCAATAACGTTGAATGGCTATCCTGGTCACGGGAGTGATTTAGAATATTTTGAGCCATATCCTGTGCGCGACTGGCAGCGAGATGAATTTTGTCTAAGTTGTACTGGAGTTGGGCTGTATTGTTTTTTTGAGCATGCCGGTTCAATGTCGCATATCCCAATACTGCTGTGAGGATGTTGTTCACGTCGTGCACAAAACCGCAAGCAAGTGCCCCAAGGCTGTTGATTTTTGTTCCTTGGAATAACTGTTTTTCTACGTTTTTACGTAGTTGCAGTTCTTGTTGGAGGGCGGCTGTTTTTTGGTTAATTTGTTTGCGTAAAACTGTAATCCACACAAAAAAGAGTAAGGCACCACAAGTTGCAACTGCAAGAAATGTAATAAAGTTTTGCCTCATGCGTTTGAGGGCAATATTCGCAAAGCGTCCTCCCTTGAGCCAGCGTGCAGCCAGTTTTTCGTGAGTTTTTTCTGGGATTGATAGCAACATCTTTTGTAAAATAGAATGAAGTTGTGGCTGATTTCCTTGAATTTTGAATGCGAGACGTAAGGCAGGCCCTGCTGAACCTACTTTGCGTAAGCCAACCAGATTGAACTCATGGATTTTATAGTAAGCTGTTGCTTCATTGACCAACGCTACATCACATCTTCCATTAGAAAGTGCTAGTAACGCATTAAGTTCAGAATCTGTAGGAGTTAAGGTTAGTTCTGGATAAAATTCTCTGATATAATTGTGAATGCTGCTGTTGATGACAACAGCAATGCATAGCCCTTCCATGTTTTGTAAAACATAGGTTTTGCGAGTTCGATTTTTAGTATTAACAAAAACTGCATGTGGGACAGAAACATAGCTGGTCGTAACTAAATCTTCTGCTTTGAGCTTTGAAGGGAGCTGGTAAACTGCTCTGATGCTGGCAGGGCGCTTGGGCTGTCGTGTTGCAGGCTGGAGTTGTGTTCCATATTGTTTGCGAATAAATTCAAACCCAAGCCTTCTTTCGATTATTTCCAAATAGTCTTCAGTTAATCCAGTCCAATGGCCTTTGGGGTTCAGATAGCTGAAGGGGGGCAACTCACTTTCTTGAGTAAGAGTTAAAACATCGTAGTGTTGATTAAGCCAGAGCCACTCTTTTGTAGAAATAGTAGGGGCGAGTGAATCTTCTTGCTGTTGGTTTATGTAAAAGAACAGCAGGCAAGACCCTGCTATAATGAGGGTAAAAAGACCAATAACAACGGCTTTCCTACGTCGGGTCATAATAGATCCTGCTGATAATAGGGCGGAAGGCTTAGGTGAAGAAGGTGTTCATTGCCCTTGATGTAGATAAAATTAACTACATAATTGCTCATACCTGATTTACGTAGTTCATTTCAAGGAGTGGTATTCCCAATTGAATATTCTCTGGTCACACAATCTGTTTTTTATGATATCTGAATAAGTAAAGCGATAAAGATTTTCTTATGCGGCGGTGTTTATCTAGAGAATATTTGGGAAAAATGCAGGTGTATTTTAAAATTAAATTAAATTTATAACGCCAAAAGTTATTTTTAGAGGCTCTAACTATACTGGAATTTAATTCTATAATTTTTTGATTGATCAACCATGCTCTAATTGGCTGTTTCACAATTCTGAGTTGGGTTTTGTGCCGTTAGTACTTGAAAAACAGTGTGTTTTGCTTCTTGTAAGTCTCAATGTCGTATTTTTTTTACGATTTTGCCCTTCAGCTTTTTGTTTGACATGAATTTAGCATTGGAAGTTTGGTAAAAGAATAGGTGAACGGGCTAAAAAAAAGCAAGATTCATAGATTGAAAAAACTAGTTTAGTAATGAAAAACGTACAGAATAGTGAGGCAGCGTATGTCTCGGGTATTGGTTTAAGATAAAAGCCTATTACATTCCCAAAGCGACAAGTAATTTTTAATAACTTGTCGCTTTTCTTTTCCTCTAGTTGAGCTAGCGAAGTATAAACTCATACCCAATTGAATCCCATGTAATTAGTTTCTGTTTTACCTTCTTCATTCAATATGTTGTGGGTAAGACTGATTACTTAAGTGCATTTTTCCGACTTAATTTGTCTAGATTTGTTCAGTAAACTTGAGACAGTGTATTGTTCGAGTGGTTGCTCAATGTGGTTGACATGTCCAATGTTAAGAGTAGCCTAGCTACGTAAAATACCCATTTGGAGCTACTCAAATGATACTGAAGAATAAAAAACAAATTGAGCTAATGCGCAAGTCTGGACTGTTGCTGCATCAAGCTCACATGGTTGCTAAGGAAATGACCGAGCCGGGAGTATCCACTGCAGAAATTAATGCGGAAGTGGAAAAATTTATTACGACAAACAATGCAATTCCCCTCTTTAAGGGAGTTCCCGGTATTGTCCCATTTCCGGCGGGGTGCTGCATGTCTACCAATGAAGAGGTAGTTCACGGTATCCCTTCTGCTCGTAAACTTGTGGATGGAGATATTCTGAGTATTGATATCGGCGTACGTCTAAATGGCTGGTGCTCAGATTGTGCATGTACTCATGCTGTCGGCAAAATTAATACTGAAAAAAGTAATCTTATGACCGTAACAGAAGATTGCTTGCGGATCGCTATTAAGGAAATAAAGCCCGGTATAAAATGGAGTGTGATTGCTAAAAAAATGGCAAAACATGCTAGAAATGCAGGGTTTTCTGTTGTTGAAAATCTCGTAGGTCACGGCATTGGCGAAGGACTTTGGGAAGCACCGGAAGTACCCAATTATCACACCAGAGAGCTTAAAGATTTTAGGCTTAAGCAAGGGCTTGTCATTGCAGTGGAACCAATGATTAATGCTGGGGTTAAAGAAAATAAAACTCTCAAGGACCATTGGACAATTGTTACCAAAGATAACAAACCGTCTGCCCATTTTGAACACTGCATCGTAGTTACTTCGACTGGCTCAGAGGTTTTGACTTGCGGCGCCAACGGTGAAGGTTGGGCTATGTAGGGGGATTTATCCCTTAGTAGGCACCATCTCGAGGCAAGTCGTAGACTCATTTCTTCAGCTAAGCATTCGAGGCCGTACCGTGCTAGAAAGAGGAGTGAGAAGGATGCTGAGATTCTATGAATTTCCCGCAAAGTTTCGTTTTATCCTCTGACAATAAATTCGATTTGAATTAAAAAAGAAGCTCCATCGACAAGTTGTCGATGGAGCTTCTTTTTTATTCTTCACATGGTGTCTGATGTACAAGTTTTTTTCGAGATGATCGTTTTAGTAAAAAACATGCAGCGAGAAGGTTAATGATAAGACTTAAACCGAGCGCTATGCGTAGCGCTTGCGAAGAAAGACCTGTTGGGGCGTTAGCCTGTATAATCCCTTGCTCTGTAACTTTGATCTGCATTTCTGCCCTGTGTCCCATGTCGGATGAGGAGATACGCCATGTTCCTGGGATGTTCGGTACAAAGGCGAAGTTGCCAAGAGCGTCAGTACGACCGTTTTGGAACTCAGCATCTCCCTCTTTTGCCGTCGGTGCAAAGACAAGCACTTCCGCATAAGACATAGGGTCGCCCCCTGCGTATCCAAAGCGTACTGCTACAGTTTTGCTTGAGATGCTGTTGGCCGTAACTCCGTGCGCAAATGCTGATTCAGCTGCGAAGACACACATTACTGCTAAAACGAGCGTCAGTAGATCCAGATGCTTACACATGTTACTTCGAGATCGGGAAGGTTAGGGTAGCGCGGAGTACGTGGCTCTGGTATTTTTGACCATTACCCTCTGCAACGTGCTGTACGCGGATCATCCATAATCCAGCATTTGAAATATGAATTTTTGCAATACCATCACCGTAAGGCTCAGTGGTGTATGCGTAGGTATTTTCGGTGTCGGTGAAGCCTTTGTATGTGGCAAAAATATTTTCAGGTGCTACTGTTTTTCCGTTGAAAAGTACCTTGATGCGGATGTCATCGCCTACACGAGCTGTGAGCGGGTTATCAACGGGAACAATTTCCAACATGTGCCCAACATTGCGATCAAATTTTGCAGTCTTGCCGTCTACTGGAAGAATGGATTTTGCAAATTTTTCAAATTTCTTTGAGAGGATAACACCCTTCAACGTTGATTTATCGCCCTTCTTCCAGCCCTGTGTGGTCTTGCTCCAGACTTCACCCTTACGATGGGCGGATAGTAATGCTGCTTCTCCGGCTTTGAGCGTTACGCTGCCGTCCCATGTCAGGTATGGTTTATTAGGGTGGAGAGTAACACCGGTGCCGTCGTAGGAAGCAACAACACTTTCGGCTGCTTCAAGCTCTTCACTGCGCATAAAGGAATGCGAAGAAGCGAGGCTGAACGGAAGCTTCTGGCCTTCATGGTAGGACTGCCACTGCTGTGGAACAAGGATGAATTCATGACCGTATGCAAGAGAGGTTGTGGCGAGCAACAAGACCATACACATGAAGATAGCATTTTTTTTCATTACGTTCTCCTTTGGTAACACGAAATTTAATTTGGTATACAGCTAGCAGCCGGCAACATGGAAGTCAATAGAGATATCTGTAGTATGTTTGGTGTGTTATTGTTGAAGTGTCTTTGAGGCTCATAGTGTATCTGCTTTAAAGACTGACCTCATTTAGTCGGATGGTATGAGTTCATGGGAGTTCTATGAGGTTGGTGCGTGCTTTTTTGATGACAAGGAACAGGTGGTGAGGATAATAATATTTTTGCACTCTACACATGTGTTGGTTGTCTCATATGGAGAGATTTTCAGCCGTATAGTGTAGTGTCTGTGTGCTGTGTCATTAGAGAAGGCGCAAGATATGTGTGTATGACTGTGTAGAAATGGAGAATGTATTGACGAAACTAGAGCAGCAAACAGCTGAAGGATTGATTCCAGTGGCACTGACACATTGCGTAGAGTATGAATATCGCGCTGTGCATGAGGCTGTAAGGGATTGTTTGCAGGCTATTCACTTTGCACCTTCGACAGGGGCAAAGGTTTTGGTGAAGCCTAATTTTCTGAAGGTAGATAGCAACGGGCTTTGCTGTACGCATCCTGTCGTGGTGGAAGCCGTGTGCGAAACACTGCTTGAATACGGTTGCTCAGTTACAGTGGGTGATTCTCCCGCCTTTGGTTCTGCTGCGTCTGTTGCTCGAAGTATCGGATTGCTCGAAGGGTTGGAGCGTCTTAATGTTCCACTCATTACGCTGGATTCGCCAACATGCGTGAAGTTTGAAAGCGGCACTTCAATCGGCATATCCCGCAGTGCGCTTGAGTGCGACATGCTGCTCAACGTTCCACGTATGAAAGCTCATACGCAAATGCGGACAACTTTTGCGGTGAAAAATTTATTTGGCTGCGTGAGCGGAGTTCGTAAAGCTATTGCGCATTCTACGCACGGGGATAAGGCAAATGCTTTTAGAGAATTGCTCATGGATGTTGCTTTGGCATTGCCGCCAGCAGTGAGCGTTGCGGATGGTATTGTCTGCATGCATAAAACAGGACCCAGCGGCGGAGCTCCGTATTCTTTAGGGCTCCTTGGTGCGGCTGGCGATCCCGTCTCTTTGGATACTGCGTTGTATTCTGTTTTGGGATGTACTGTTGATGAAATGCCGTTGTGGGGCGAATTGCAGCGTAAAAATATACGCGGTGCTTTTGATGAGCAACTTGAGTATGTCCTCGCAACGCCAGACGAGTTTGATGCTGGTGGATTCATACTTCCGTACCAGCTTACGCCGGAAACATTTCATCCAGTCCGATTACTGCGGAGCAGCGTAAAACGTTTATGGAAACGGTACTTGTGTCCGTAGCCTAATGAGTTAAATGTTGAGATTTAACTGCTCGCTGATGGTTTTCCAGTTCCATAGAAAGTTTTGGGAGCGGATGTTCAATCGTCAGTGTTTGTCCGTGCATAGTTACAAGTGTACCTGCCGCCACGGAACCGCGTATCATAACGCGATGAATAGGATGTGTGACGCGCGGGGTAACACGGTTGACGATGGATTTACGAATCCGTTTTGCTTTTTGAAGCAACTTGTCTGCCCGTTGGCGCATGGAGCCGGTAAGCTCTTTTTCCTGACTTTTTTTGATCCAGTCATCCAGTTTTGTAATGGATTGCGCTAAAACTGTTTCCGCCTCAGATGTTATTTTGCGTAAAGCGTTCGGTGAGTCTGCTTCATTAGTAATAATAAGTATGGGTGGAGTTCCGTTTTCACCGCCAGCTCCTGCAATGTTAATTTCACTTCCTGCTATTAGCGTGCTGCCAAGCACTGTCCCCTTGTCTGTACAGGTACGGATAGCACTTCCTGCTGTGAGTTCAGAATTCACAATAGAACCGGAGGTCACAATACTATGTGCCGCAACAACATCTGCATTATGCATATGATTGGCATAAACAGAACCTTTAGAGGTTACGCTGCTTGATTTGTTCATGATAATCGCACCGGAAACAAACACATCGCCACCACAGGTGATATTCCCCTGATCCACATTACCGTCTACAATAACGTGTTGCGGTGCTTCTACTGTAAAGCCTGCTGTGATTGAGCCTGTAATATGCACAGAGCCTCGCTTCACAACGATATTGCCAGTCTTCATGTTTACATCGCCTTCAATGCGTAAAACATCGGTGATGGATAAAATATCGTCGCGGATGCTCATGAGTCCTTTGTATTCGGAATAGTACACGGTGTGTCCACCATGTTGAGGAATACCGAATAAATTATCTCCGATAGTTAGTACCGGTTTTTCTTTTCCTATACCTACGGGTGCGGGTTGTTCCATTACAGGTAATGCGTTGCCGTATACATCAAAGCCGTTGGATGATTCCGGTGTTGGCATCTTGATCGCAACCGGCGTGTGTGCAGGAACTTCAGCAAAAAAACCTTGATCCTTAAAATCAATTGGCTCGGATGATTCCTGCATAGTGCGTAATACCCGTTCCGGTAATAGCGGCAAAATTACGGGTGGTTCTTCATGTATGGCAGGTCTTCCTTTGCAAATTGGTACCATACAAACAGGCAACTCATTTGAAATAGCTTTACGCAACGCGGCATTAAAACGAGCTGTATCGATGGGAGCGTTGACGTCTAATTGCCAGAGAGCTGCTGCATAGTTACTGAGCAAAAGAGAGTTTCCTGAAAAATCTTTATGGTAGATGTCACCATAGACAGTCATGCCGTCGTTTGCCGGATACAGAATAGGGCGCACAATAATCTTGTTGTTATCAACATGGAGAACTCCAAGAGCTGTCGCATAAATCTTATCTGTTGCTGTATCTATGGAATAATTATGCAGTTGATCCAGTTCTTCCTCACTGTTTCCAACTTCTGATGTGAGATGGAAATGTTCAAAACGTAATATTTTTCCTATGCAAGTTCCTGGAGTTACAGGCAATAGTGGGTTTCCGGCAAGCTCTATGTATCGGGAAAATATAGATTCTTCTTCAGTGAGAACGGGTTTGTTGTTCTGCGGCATACTATCCTCCGGCACGCAAGGCATTTTGCTAAAATAAGCAAGAATAAGAGTGACTAGTGGATGTTAAAGTATGCGCTATTTTACTCCCCGATTCTATGTAGCTATGGTATATATGTGACTAATATTGATTGATAATAAAAGAAATAGTGTGAATTTGTAGGATGCTGGAGATGATACGTGCTGCACTTGCCTTTTTTAGCAGCAGGAGTAGGTTCAGCGCAGCCATACAGGGTGGCCAGATATAATGATGAATAGAGGTTGGAGATAATAAAATGACTTCTCTTCCTATTGGACTGTTTGATTCCGGTGTTGGCGGGTTGACTGTGCTTAAAGCATTGCGCTCTACCTTGCCGTGCGAAGAAATATTGTATCTTGGTGATACAGCACGCTTGCCTTACGGAACTAAAAGTCAGGAAACCATTGTCCGCTATGCTGTGCAGGCCGCAGGAAAATTAGTGGAACGTGGTGTTAAAATGCTTGTTATCGCCTGCAATACTGCAAGCTCCGTAGCTATTGAGCCATTGCAGAAGGCGTTTCCAGATATTCCTGTGCTGGGCGTTGTAAAGCCCGGTGCTGCTGCAAGTTGTGCAGCAACAGATAATGGTAGTATTGTTGTGCTTGCCACAGAATCAACCATTCGCGGTAATGCCTACCAGCGGGAAATTTTTGCGCTGCGTCCAGATATTCAGGTTACAGGACTTCCGTGTCCGTTGTTTGTTCCTCTTGCAGAAGAAGGGTGGACTGATGGCGACCTCGTGGAAGGTATTGTGGCGCGTTATCTAGATCCGCTGTTTGCTTCCCCGCTTGAATCTGCACAGAAAAAAGCACCGGACACTGTCGTGCTCGGTTGCACTCATTTCCCTCTGCTTGCGCCATCTATTCGTAATGTAGTGGGAGATTCTATCCATATTGTTGATTCAGCAGAAACCACAGCGCAGGAAGTGAAGAAAATGCTTTCAGCGCGCGGACTGCTTCGTAAAGAAACATCGTGCGGCAGAACACACTTTCTTACGACAGATGATATTTCACGTTTTGCTCGAACCGGTAGCTGGTTTCTCGGGCTGCCTATCGAAGTTGATGACGTTGAGTTGATCGATTTGTAATCAACAAAGCATATGTCTTTAAAGGCTGAGGGAACATTTTCTTTGTCGCACTTGTAACTTCTCATGACTTGAGAACAACTAACGTGTCAAAAAGAGTGTTCTTTCAGCCTGTTAATTGTCTTTTTTTCTTTTCCCTCTATCCCTCCCCAATTGTTTACGATCTCTTATATTCCTAAATAAATCGCATAGAAAGGTAGTCCAACTTCGCGGTCAAGGGGGCGTCCCCCTTGCAGGTGCAGGGCAGAGCCCGCCCCTCGGAGAGGCGCTAACAGCATGCCATTCATATCATTTTTTTATGTAGTGTCCGGTGTATACTGGTTGAGACAGACAACACTCAACACGTAATATGGCATTATGGAGAAGAAGATGAGATATGATCGACTGATGCGGTGCGGACGCATCTATGCAGGCGTATTGGTACTGTTTTTGTTTGCCACGTGCAGCTGGGCAAACAGTGCTCAGCAGACTTCACCGTTGGTTGCTGTGGCGGTTCCTTCGGATGCTTCTTCACTTCATTTGCATGCCAAGTATACCCCTATTCCTAGCCATTCGAGAGTGTATCCAAAAACAGGATTGGCGCATTTCACGCCGGAAGCGCAGGGCTTTGTGTGCCCGCCCGGTAAAATATTTTTCATTTCCGCTTTTGGCGACAGCCTTATTTCCGGATACGGACTCGATAACGGAATGAACTCGTTTCCTGTTGTGTTACAGAATACACTGCGAGAACTGGGGTATTCTGTTGTTGTAGAGAATGATGGTGTTGAAGGAAATACAACTGCGCAGGGGCTTGCCCGTTTACCCAAAATATTACTGACCAGACCGGACATCATCATTCTGGAGTTAGGGGCGAACGACATGTTGCAGCATCGGAGTGTGCCGCGCATGAAGAGTAATCTGGCAGAAATGATTTGTGAAATTCAGGAGCTGAATATCCGATTACTATTTACCGGAATGTATTCGCTTCCACATTTCGGAAAAAAGTACGTGGATAAATTTGATGCAGCATTTCCTGATCTTGCTGCAAAATATAATGTAGCATTTTATCCGTTTTTCCTTGAAGGAGTTGCTCTGGATCATTCACTGAATCAGAAAGACGGGCATCATCCTAATGCCGCGGGTGTTAAGGTTCTCGTGCGCAATATCCTTCCCTATGTTGTTAAACAGATTGAATCAATTTGTACGGAAAAGCTCTAGAAGTGATCGTGGATAATTCGCTTGCTAAGGTAATTTGTTCTGTGCATAGTATGCGCCTAAGTAAAAGATTTTCCTCTGGAGGAACGAATGAAAAAGTACGAATGCCCATGTGGTTATGTGTATGACCCGGAACTTGGCGATATAGAAAGCAATATTCCACCTGAAACCTCATTTGAAAATTTGCCTGAAGATTGGGTTTGTCCACTTTGCGGCGCAGAAAAAGAATTTTTTGAAGCTGTTGAGTAATTGATTCAAAAAACGACAAGAAGCGATTTTGATCTGGGATTACAGATTAAAGTCGCTTTTTTAATGTCCTGATATTTAACAGTATAATGATGATTTTGCACCTGACCCGCTGTGTGCTAGTATGTTGCAACGAATACATAGAGGGGGGATTCTTGTTACTATTTCGGAATGCAAAATTTTCTATAGCAACAAAGTTTGCTGTTGCAGCTGCCATTTTTTTTAGTTGCTCAGGGCTGGTAGTGCTTTGTGCATTACTTACGCTTGCTGCGAGCTCTCCCCTTACGCCTATGGACATTTTATGGCTTATGGCTTGCTGTGCAGCTCTTACTGTTCCCTGCTTCTATTACATGTTTAATAAGTTGTGCAGAGGACTGGTGTGTCGTCCCCTTGAAGCGCTTACCCATACTGCAACAGAGCTTGGTAGCGCACCCCTTCCTACCGAGATCCCCAAAGAGCTTGAACTTGATGCGTTGACCATGGCGCTTGTTCGTTCCGGTGAAGTATTCAGCAGACGAATGCAGAATGCCACGGAACGTCGTTCGTATTTTGAATCTCTTTTCAAAGGTATGCCGGGCTATGTGTCTGTAGTCGATACCTCCTTCACCATCGTTCATGCTAACAATGCATTTATGGAAACCTTCGCCATTGCTGAAGGGCGCTCCTGTCGGCATGTTTGCACCCGCGAGTTCCCCGGAGGCAATTGTCCTGTGGCGAAAGTCTTTATTTCGAAGGAACCAGTGGTCGTGACTGAAGAAGGGATGTACCCTGATGGAACGGCTGCGTTATGGCTTGTGAGTGTTTCCCCTGTATTTGATTCCATGGGGCAACTTGCGGCTGCTATTGAATCCCGTCTTGATATTTCTGAAGTAGTTAAAGCAGACGTTACCAAATTATACGGAACCTAGGGCTGTCTTGGACAGGGCTGAAATGCGACTCTCGCCATTGGCGTTGAGCGCTTTGCTGCGTCCATAAGATAGCCCCCTGTAATCGGGGGGGGGATGATTACAGGGGGCAAGATAGGTTGGTCTGAATCTACGCCTCGGAAATTGAACTATAACTGTAGGGGGGGGGAAGTCAGTTATAGTCCGTACCGTATTCAGATCCTAAGCACGACGGTTGGTACGTTGGGGGGGGGACGCCTAATCGCTGGCAATCCAACCGTCTGGTTGTCTTATAGCATCTATCATGCCAAAAAGTTAAGTTTTGTCTTATCAAAAAAGAATCTATAAAACAGCATGTTACGTATTTGTTGTTGTTTGCTTCGTTCTAAGTACTGAAAAATGAGCAAAAAAGTGCGAAATCGAACGTGCGAAAGTGCACATTGTGCGAAATCGAACGCGTTATGAAATCTTTCGATAGAGTGCATATCTGGAAATACCCAGATACTCAGCTGCTTTTGTTTTGTTTCCATCAAATTTTGAAAGTGCTTTGCGAATGACTGACTGAGTTACATCTTCAAGCTTGAATGGCGTATCCGGTAAAATAATAGTGGAAGACGCAATATCAATAGATGGCAGCAGCGGTGCTGAAGGCAGTGATGGAGACATTTCCTGAACTGCTCTTGCTGCATAGGATGATGTGATAAATTCTAAATGTTCCGGACGGAGCACAATGTCGTCGTGAATAAGAACGGCACGTTCTATAGTATTTTCCAGTTCGCGCACGTTCCCCGGCCACGGATAATCGCGGAGCAGGGTATGCGTTTCTGGAGCAATGGAGGCAAAACGTTTCCCTTTGCGTTTCACTTGCTTGCGCAGGAACAAAGAAGCCATTTCCGTAATGTCATTTTGACGTTCCCGTAATGGCGGAAGACGTAAGTGTCCTACTGTGAGTCTGTGATACAAATCGCGGCGGAAAAGACCTTCTTCCACCATCAGTTCGATATTTTTGTTACCTGCACCAATGATGCGGGCAGCAAAGTGCTTCTTTTGCAGGCCGCCTACCCGATAAAAAGTTCTTTCTTCCAGCACACGCAGCAGTTTGGGCTGTAAGTTCAGAGGCATTTCAGCAATTTCATCTAAAAAGAGTGTGCCATTGCCAGCCAGTTCGAGTTTGCCGGCAGAACCACCGGCGCGGGAACCTGTGTAGGCTCCTGCTTCATATCCGAAGAGTTCACTTTCAAACAGTGATTCAGCAATGGCAGAGCAGTTAAGGGCAACAAACGGGGAGTCACAATGGGTTTCCCCGTGGTGAACAAGCCGCGCGATGACTTCTTTACCCGTACCGGTTTCCCCTTCAATAAGAACAGGGACGTCCGGTTCATGATGAAAAATTGTGGCATCGCGGATTATTTCCTGCATTCGCGGTGATCCGGAAATAACTTCTCCAATACCCGATACATTGCGCAACTGAGAGCGCATCTTTTCTAAATCTTCCTGTAAAGATTCTTTGGCCTCAGCAACCCTTTCTTCCATATTCTGCTTCAGGTCTGTATTTTCGAAAAGCAGAGTCTGGTGTTCGGAACTGCGTTCAACCGCCGCTGCAAGTTCCCGTGCATTTATCGGCTTATTCAAATAGTCATACGCACCGTTTCTCAGCGCTGTAATGGCTGTGTCCATGTCCCCATGGCCGGTGATAATGATTACATCACTGCGCTTACTGGTTTTGCATGCTTTCAGTTCTGCAAGCATAGAAAGGCCGTCCAGTGTCGGCATTTTTATGTCTGTAATAATAAGCGGGTAGTAGCTTTCTTTTGCATGATTCAGCGCTGCTACAGGGTCGCTGAACGTGCTTGGCTGATGCCCTAAGTCTGTGAGCACAACGCTCAGACTTTGCAGGCTTGTGGAATTGTCATCAACTATGAGTATTCGCATACAGATCTCTTAAGCAGCCGGAGCCTGTGGAAGTAAAATTTTAATTAATGTCCCGTGGTTATCAGATAGCGGGGACTCAGCAGTAATGGTTCCTTCCCAGCTGGTAACAAAGGTGTGTACCAGAGCAAGTCCCAATCCCATATTTTTCCCGGATTCTTTTGTGGTAAAGAAAGGATCAAATATCTTTTCGCCAAGTCCCTTCAGACCGGGGCCGTTATCCCTGATACTGAGTTGGACGTAATCGTCATCTGTTTCGCGGGTAGTAATTGTAATGCTGCGCTGTCCCTCTTCATTTTCAAGTGCATGAGCGGCATTCATCACAATGTTGATCACAATCTGTTCCAGCTGGATCGGCAGCGCGAGTACAGGGGGCAGGTTGTCCTGTAGTTCTTCGCGTATGCCGACATTTCGGGTTTCCAGCTTGCTTTGCAGTAATGTGAGAGATTGCACGACGGCATAGTTCACATCCGACCGCTGAAGCGGGAATGAGCCTTGATGGCTTACAAGTGAGCGCATGTGCGTGATGATGTCTTCAATGGTTCCGGTTTCTCGTAAAATCCACCCAAGACGTTCCTGCAAAATTTCGGTTGGCACGCTGCCTCGCTGTTCAATCATTAAATCCAGCCCACTGGCATAAAGGCGCAATGCCGACAAAGGCTGGTTGATTTCATGGGCGATACCGGCAGCAAGAGTGCTCATGGCTTCCAGTTTACGCATCTGCTGGGTGCGCTGAGCTATCTTTTTCTTTTCGGTAATATCTTCCAGAAGAATAATCGCTGACGAAAATAATTTGGTTCGATGCAGCGGGCATGCCGTGATCCGGAATGTGGTTTCTGCTCCATCAAGAGTAGTAGAGAATTCGCACTCATGCTCTTTACCATCTAGAATCGTGAGACTTGTGGTTTTGTCGAGCAGGCATTCACCATCTTCATCCAGCGTTGTGAGAATGGAGGGGCAACTGACAGGGTATGATTCATTTTGCAATTTAAACCATTTGCGGAACTGTCGGTTTGCTGCCGTAATATTTCGTTGACCATCCAAAACCGCGATTGCCAGCGAAAGGTTGTTGGTGATCAGGTGATACTGACGTTCTGTGATGGCGAGTTTTTCCTGAAAACGGGTAAGCTGTGTAATATCAAGCCCCATAAGCAGAATGAGCTGTTCCCCGTCCGTATCGGTGAACGGGTAGCTTAAAAAACGGTACGAACGTCCTGAACGTGGACTTTTCCATGCAGAAAATGACGGAGAGCCAGTTTCGAAAACATCAAACGGCGGCAAATATGGATGTGTAGGTGTGCCGGAATGTTCTGCATTTCCGGTGAATGCGTAGTAGCAGGAGTCTCCTGTTGTTAGCTGCACTTGTTCACGGAACGGTTTGTTGATGTACCGTAACGTAAATTGGGGTGTGACTAATGCTACGAATTCTGGAAGTTTATCAAGTATAGCGAGCAGGTTAAGGCGTTGGCGGTCAGATTGCTTTTGCGTGGGATAGATGTCTGAACCCAAAGACAGCGTGCTGCTTATCTGCTTAGTTCCATCTGGTAGACGCAACGGACGTGGATGCACGAGAATAGTTACTTTCTGGCCGTATGTGTCGAGGAAAAATAAAGGAAACGAGCTGACCTTTCCTGCCATCTGTAGCTGGATGTGATGGGAAAGTGTTGAGAGATTTTCCGGCTCAAGGAGCTGTCCTTTAAGGTTTTGAAGAACTTCTTTACGTTCCCACCCTAATGATGACGAAAAAAAACTCCGCACATAGTCGAGGTCGAGACTCTGATCAGAAGCGCACGTATCGCTTAACTGACGCAACAGGCTGGAAACTGCTTCCGGCAACTGGGAGGTCGAATATGATAATGTAGCAGTTGGCAGTAGCTGAGCCATGAGGTCCCCCGACAAAACAGTATTAAGAGAGCTTCTTTATATTGCGCGTAATTTCTTTTGTAGTCTTAATGGTAAGTGCTTCAAGCTGTTGCAACTGCTCAATAGGAATGTGCTTTTCATTCGTTACCGCGGTGTGGACTTGCATGAGGGCGTTGCCCAAACTATTTGCCCCGATATTAAATGCTGCGGCTGCAAATGCCTGACTATGCAGTGCTGCATTATCATAGGCGTTTTCCTGTAAAAAGAGTTTCAATCCATACGGACGTTCCGCTACTTCGTCTACAAAGAGAGAGTAGAGCCTGCATATAAGCTCTGTGTCTTCTTCAAGACGCATTAATGTTCCTTTCACGTCCAGAAGCTGCGTCATGTCTGTTTCTTCAATCTCAGGCTCGGGCTGTGCCGGTAGTTCTTCCGGTTGAAGAACTCGAGCAATCTCACGATAAAACTCAGAAGCATGTATCGGTTTCGCGACATACCCGTTCATGCCAGCCTCAATAAATCGTTCTTTATCACCTTTAAGAGCAAATGCTGTTACTGCGATAATCGGTAAATCTGTTGGGGTTTCGGGAATAGTTCCAGAGCGGATATGTTGCATAGCTTCCAGTCCTGTAAGGAAGGGGAGCTTGATTTCAGTAATGACTAGATCGATGGATTCGGAGGCAAGCAATTCAAGCAGCTCTGCTCCATTTGATGTTACATGGCATGTAAACCCTTTCTTTTCCAAGAGCTCAAGAAGCAGCTTTTGTCCGACAACATTATTATCGGCAATAGCCACCTGAAGCCCCAGAGGGAATTCGGGAATCGGGCCCGGTTCGATTACTTTTTCTTCGGTTTCGCCGTGTTCGAACTGGGCGGTGAAATGGAATGTACTTCCTGCGCCTGCCTTACTTCGCACCCAAATCGTTCCATTCATGAGTTCTACAAGGTCACGGCAAATGGCAAGCCCTAGTCCTGTTCCGCGGATAGGAATTGTTCCTTCTGCGAGTACCTGTTTGTATGGCTCGAAAATATAGTTTTGTTCTTCTTCTGTAATGCCGACGCCCGTGTCGCGAACAGAAAAAAGAAGCATACGATATTTGGAGGCAGGCATATGCTGTTGTTCGGTATAGGTACCCAGTGTTGCAAGATCAGATATCTCAAGTGAGATGCTTCCTTGCTCTGTAAATTTGATAGCGTTGGACAGCAGGTTGGTAATAATTTGCGAGACACGGGTTGGGTCACCCTTCAGTAGTGTAGGAACAAAAGCAGGAATATCGTAGGAAATGGTAAGTTTTTTCTGGTGAGCTTTCGGTGTCTGTGTGCGGATAATTTTGTCGATAAGTTTTTCAAGATCAAACCGCTTTGGAGTCAGCGACATTTTTCGTGCTTCAATACGGGAGAGATCGAGGATGTCATTCAAAATATCGAGTAAATTTTCTGCTGAATCCAGCACCGTCGTCATGTATTCTTTCTGGTCTTTGTCCAGCGCTGTCTCTAAGGCGAGGTCTGTCATACCTACAATCCCGTTGAGTGAATTGCGGATTTCATGACTCATGTTTGCAAAAAAGCTGGATTTAGCACTGTTTTCCAACTCTGCCTTTTGTCTGGCTTCTGTCAGGCGTGCTTCTTCGGAATGCTTAATAAGCGCAATCTCGATGGCAGAATGGAGTTTTCTTGCATCAAACGGTTTGAGAATAAACCCATAAGGGTTTGAAGACTTGGCGCGGTCGAAAGTGCCTCTATCTGAATAAGCGGTGAGAAAGACAACTGGTATTGCATATTTAGCGTTGAACAGATGTGCAATAGCAATCCCGTCCATTTCGCCCTTAAGGTTGATATCCATAAGAACTAAATCAGGGGAATGCTTTTCAGCTGCCTGCAGCGCGCTCTCTGCCGTATTGGCAACAGCACAGACACTGTACCCGAGGGTTTCCAGTGTACCTTTAATATCAAGCGCAACAATGCGTTCATCATCAACCACAAGAATACTTATAGAGGCCATGTCTTTCTCCGCTCTGCCGCACGTGCTGGCATGCGAAAACAGTTTGAGCGCATGCGGCGTATGAGATTTCAAACAGCAATGGTTTGCCATTATGAAGATGTGAATACGTAAAGCTCTTGATGTATATGCAATAAATGCATGTAGTTGTCTAGGCGGAGTATGGGGAATTTTTTAGTAAAAATACAAAAAAAAGGCGGTCAAGATGACCGCCTTTTGCAACCGAAATTTGCGTGACTACATGGTCTGAAGATTCCAGACAACGCGGCCTACAACGTCTTCTGTACAGCGGTCCATTGGCAGGTACTGCTCAGGGTGAGCAGGGTTTTCACTGCGCAGAATGAAACGCTGATTTGCTGCATCTAAGAAGATGCGTTTAATGGAGATACCTTCGTACGGAACGTATACACCGTAAATCTCACCTGAAAGGATGTTGGTTTGAGCAGTATCAAGGCCAACATAAGCCCCTTTTTTGATAAGAGGTTCCATGCTGCAAGCGTCAACACGGAAAATTTGGATAGTAGCACCAGCAAAAGATTGTGGGATGGAAAGTTTGCCAACACTAGTGAAGCGACGTGCCTCTTCACCTTCATTGGTAACTTCAACATTCTGCATGGAGTGAATTGTTACGACAGCGCTGCGTGCATCTGGATCACCAAATTTAGCAGGGTTTTCAAAAACCCGTCCCGCAGCAGGGCCTTCAACAGGCTGGTAGCCGTCTTCCTCTGTACGCAAGTACATAGGGCCGACGCCTTTTTTAAGCCAGTCCGGATTAAGACCAAACTTTTCAAATAGCTTCATGTACCAGTCAGATGGAACAGAATCACGACGCTTTGCGTCAGAGATACTTGATTGGCGAATATCAAGGACTTCCGCCAGTTCAACCTGAGTTCTGGTGTTTGTAGCAAGTTTTATACGTTCAAAAACTTCATCAAAGGTGGACACGTTGTCTCTCCCGCCAAGACGTTAGAATAAGCTCAAGCTTACGGGGGCTAGTCTTGTCGTTGAAAATTGCTGGGTATTGTGAGTAGTGCTGCGGTATGATTGTATGAAACAATCAACGCAGTCTGCGAAACAATAGAAACATTGTTCTCATGCAAAAAACCATCAAAAAACCCCGATAGTAGGTCTTAAGATGACTAAAAGTTTTTTAAACTCTTAGTATATGCAAACACTCTTTGTGGACGGATTTGCAATGCTTTGTCAATATCACGGCGTATGGATATTCATTAAAAATTGTAAACCAATGCTGTGAGTCCTGCTGTGTGATGCCCTAAACTCTTCGTTGTGCGGGAAGTTCAAGACAACATCATTGCATGAGAGGGTAGTGTAAATTGCTGAAAATTTCATCAGAAAAAATGTAAACATAAAAAAGAGCGTAGCGGCATTTTCAAATGATGCTGCTACGCTCTTATGCATTGTTTTTTCTACTGCATTTCTTGAAGGAACTTGTTGTCCGGTGTCACGATAATGCGAGTATTGTTTTTGAAGCTGTCCTTATATGCTTCCAGTGAACGCTGGAAGTTGTAGAACTCTTCATCTTTACCAAGTGATTCTGCGTAAACCTTAGTTGCGGTAGCGTCGCCCTGACCACGGATGATCTCGGACTCTTTGTTTGCTTTCGCAATAATGATTGTACGCTCTCTGTTTGCCAGAGACTTAATAGTAATAGACTGCTGCTGGCCTTCGGAGCGGTACTGCTTTGCCTGACGTTCACGTTCTGCACGCATACGTCCGAAAATAGCACGCTGGTTCTCCGGTGGAAGGTCGGTGCGTTTAATACGCACATCAACAATCTTGATACCGTATGCAGAAATTAATTCTGATGAACGTTTGGTAACCATTTGCATGATGTTGTCACGTTCAGTCGAAACAATTTCAGTAAGCGTGTAATGACCAAGCGCTGCACGCAACTGGGAGTATACAATATCATCAAGGCGTGCCTGAGCACCCGGAATTGTACGAACGGTCTGGTAGAAGAGGAGAGGGTTCACAATGCTCCAACGAGCGTAGTTGTCCAATACAAGAGCTTTTTTGTCTTTTGTAAGGGCTTCCGCAGGCTGTGCATCGTACTCCAGAAGACGAGCATCAAAGTAGATGACGTTCTGGATGAACGGGATTTTGAAGTGCAGACCAGGTCCGTAGATATTATTGTCCGGTTTACCAAGCTGGAGAACAATAGCCTTTTCAGTCTGCTGAACAATAAAGGCAGACTGGAATACTACAGCGACAATAAGAACCAGCAAAATTAGGATAGGAGTAGTTGTTTTTTTCATTACTTACTCCCCTTCATCATGCTGTTACTGCTGTCGTTGAGTGGTAAAAATGGAATGGTTGGAGCAACGCCTTTGTTAGGTACAATCACTTTGTTAACTCCGGAACCACTGAAAACGTTTTCCATAGCTTCTAAATACATTCTCTTTCTGGTAATGGATTTAGCCTGATTATACTCAGCAAGGATTGCAAGGAATCGTGATGCATCACCCTGAGCTTTGCTAACGGTAGACTCTTTGTATGCCTCTGCTTTGTTAACGATTTCTGCTGCAGCACCACGTGCTTTTGGCAGAATGTCGTTACTGTAGGCCTCAGCTTCGTTGATAATACGGCTGCGGTCCTCACGGGCACTTGCAACGTCTTTAAATGCGTCAACAACCTCTTTAGGAGGATGAACGTCCTGCATTTGCACCGCAACAATCTGAATACCTGCTTTGTAGCGATTCAGAATATCCTGCAGCAGCTGGCGGCAGTCGTTCTGAATTTTCAGTTTCCCTTCAGTCAGAGCATTGTCAATCTGGTTGTGGCCGATAACTTCGCGCATGGCGGCTTCGGCAGCACTTTTAACAGTGACAGCCTGCTGGGTAACATTAAACAGGTAGTCCACAGCGTTGCTGATGCGGTACTGAACAATGAACTGAACATCGACGATGTTCTCATCACCAGTAAGCATGAGTGACTCCGCCTTTACAGTACGGGACTGTCCCTGCTGGAAAGACGATGCTTTACCAGTAGATCGGAACCCGACTTCAATACGGCGGATTTGAGACACTTTAGGTTTATAAACTGTCTCAACAGGGTAAGGAAGATGGTAATGTGGTCCAGGGCCAGTTGTGGCAACATATTTGCCGAACTGGAGGACAACACCTTCTTCATCAGGTTGCACAATGTAAATGCCGGATGCGAGCCAAAAAAGAACTACTAGGGCAAGAACGAGCTTGCCCGCAGGAAAGTTAATTCCTCGGAGTTTCTTTAGGCCATCGCCGATCGGGTCAGAATCATTGCCTTCTGGAGGTGTTCCACCCCAGTTAGGCCCTTGCCCCGATTGCCTCTGCCGCTTTTCTTGCAGTTTTTCCCAATCCCAATTCATAATATATGAAATCTAGGGTAGTTGTCTGAATAGGTCAAGCTGCATTCGCCGTAACTATTATAAGTCCCTGTATAAATTTCACTATAGAATTCACGTTTGTGGAGATATAGGGGAATGTGTTTAAGAAAAAAGGTCTAAAAGTGAGCCATAGCTGTGATATAATCCAACATAGGCAGATCACGAATGCGCAAACACAGCTTCGTGATAAATGTGGTAACCTACAAGAATGGTTCCTTAACTGTGCCGGATACTAGACGGGAGTTGGCATAAACTCGACTGCACAACGCGTATGTTTTGTGTTCTTCACATGAAGAAAGGCACAAATAGAAAAAATGTACGTATGTTGAGTATCCCGTCTGTGAAAATATCAAGGATTTGAATGAGCGGCACAGTAATAATAGAGGAATGTGGTAACCCTTTTCTTTAGAGGATAAACAGCAGGTAGTTAGTATGAAAAGACTTGAAGCGGTTCGTATGGAACAGTGTATTGGATGTCATTCCTGTTCACTGGCCTGTGCGCGGCTTGTTCATAAAAAATTGTCATGGAATACTGCAGGAATCCGTATTTCTTCAGCAGGCGGCTTAACCACCGGATTTGAAGCACGGCTTTGTGTGGCTTGCGATCCGGCACCATGCGCAGAAGTATGCCCGACTCAAGCCCTTAAACAGCGAAAGGGCGGCGGGGTTATCGTAAAGCACGACAAGTGTATTAAATGTGGAAAGTGTGCGGAAGTGTGCCCTGTGGATGCGATTTATTACGAGACAGAAAGCGATCTGCCGTATCTTTGTATCCATTGTGGACGTTGCGTGCCGTTTTGCCCGCACAACTGTATAGAGCTGCGTGAAATTCCGACGCACGAAGAAGAATAAGGGAGCCTGATTATGAAAATGGATCCAAACTTCTCACGCGTATTGCATGTAAATCTTGATACCGGCAAAAGTGAAACGTTGATGATCGAAGACCGCCACATGCATATCGGCGGCAGTGGTCTTGCGGCAGTTTTATACGAACGGTACGGCGTTTTTGATGCTCCGGCAGATGATCCGCGCCAGCCGTTAATATTTGCAGTAGGCCCTCTTACAGGTTTCTATCCACTTATGAGTAAAGTCGTGTGCGGGTTCCGTTCTCCGTACACTGGAGAGTGGGCAGAAAGCCACGCAGGTGGGCGGTTTGCTCTGTCTATCCGCTTTGCCGGTTACGATGCGTTGATGATTACCGGAAAGGCAAAGAAGCTGAGTGCTCTTGTTGTTGGCTCGCGTTCCTGCGAAGTGGAAAACGTTACGTATCTTCGTGGAAAAGACGTTTTTGCCACAGGTAAATATTTACGACGATTCGGGAAAAAGAATGCAGGACACCGTTCCTCTATCCGTATCGGTTTAGCTGGAGAACGTGGTGTGGCGTATGCCTGCATCAACGTAGACTCCTTCCGTCATTTTGGACGGTTAGGTTCCGGCGCAGCAATGGGCTTTAAGAACCTTAAAGGTATTATTGTTTCCGGTGACGGCTCTTTCGATTTACCGGAAGGAAAAGCCTATACCGATATGATGAAAGATATTTATCAAGATATCACTGAAACAGGTAAGATGAAAAAGTACCATGACTTAGGTACTCCCCAAAACTTGATTCCGTTGAACGAGCTGCAAGCGTTGCCGTGGAACAATTTACAAAAAACGCACGATGAGCGTGTTGAAGATATTTCAGGCGAAACGTTTGCGAAAAGGCTTTTACTTCGTCAGGCTGCATGTGCAGGGTGTCCTGTCGCGTGTATTCATATTGGTCTGTTACGTCAGCAGTTTGCAAGCGAGCACGAGTTCCTCTACAAACAAGTATCGTATGATTACGAGCCTATTTTTGCACAGGGTAGTATGCTTGGCATTACAACTGCCGAAGATGTGCTGGCTCTGCTGGATGAAACAGAGAAGCTCGGACTTGATTGCATGAGCGCGGGTGTTGCCCTTGCATGGGCAGCTGAAGCAACCGAAAAGGGCATTATCTCCAAAGAGGAAACCATTGCTGATCTCAAATTCGGCGAGATGAAAGGGTTCCTTGAAGGACTTAAATTTATTGCCTCTGGTGAGAATGCATTTTATCAGGCTCTTTCTCGTGGCTCTATGGTCGCTGCGAAGTTGTACGGTGGCGAAGATTTTGCCTGTGTTCTCGGGCAGGAAATGGCGGGCTATGCAACTGGTGAAGTCTTCTTTGTCGCTTCAGCTTACGGCTTCCGTCATTCTCATCTTGATACTGGCGGGTACGCCTTTGATCAGAACAACACTGAGAAGAATGCAGAAAAGGCAATCGAATTTATGCTCGAAGACGAGCGAGGTCGAATTTACATCAACTGCATGATGGGCTGTCTTTTTGCCCGCGGCACATACGGGCCGGAAAAATTAAAAGAAGCTCTTACAGCAGCAGGTTTTGAAAAAATTGCCGATAACCTTGAAGAGGCCGGTAAATATATTCAGAAATTGCGTTGGCAGTTGAAGTGCAAAACCGGATTTGATGTGGATGCCGTTACAATTCCAAAACGCTTTACAGAAGTAGTTACATGGAAAGGCGGAATTGACACCGAGTATATGGACGAAGTAGCAAAGCTTTACGCCACAGCCATTAAAGAAATGGCTCAGTGCGGAGAGTAGATAACAGCCTGCGGCGCGGATAGCACTGCAGTAGAACCGGAGAGCAGATGGGATTTTTTAGAAATAGACGTGGGCCGTTAATCCGAGCCAACTCTTCTGGTGAATTCTTTTTGCGTGCCATGTTGCTGCTGGCGGTATTCGCAGCAGTAGCCGCAGCATTTTGGTATCAGACCGAACATAGTTACAAAGAGATTCGTTCTCGTGGATCTGTGTACGATCAGACAGAAACGCTGACTTCTTCCCAGCAAACTGCGTTGCGTGAATTTGCTTCGGCAATGCGCGAAACACATGGGCTGAAGTTGCGTGTGCAGGTGCGTAATACTCCGGTTGTTCTGCCAGCAGAGCTGGACACAAAAACTGTGTTTATCGGTATTAACCCGTATACTCGTCAGGTTCTGGTTGAATTCCCTCCTTTGCTACGAAAAGCGTTGGGAGCAGAATACATGTACAATTTGCAAAATGTATATTTTACGCCGTATTTTGAAAAGAATCAGTGGCAACTTGGTTTAGCAACAGCACTTCAAAAATTATGGGATGACATGGGCGGACAATAGCCCGTTACCCAAACAACAAATATAAAAAAAGCGGCAAGCCATCCGGCCTGCCGCTCTTCTTTTTTTACCAGAAATTATTGAGGAAGGTAGAGTTTCTTAAAGCTATCGTATCGCGCTTTGTTTGCGCCAAAATCAGACTTGCCGACACGTGAAGCAGATCGGAATTGTACGAGATGCGTTACCGTATCAATGTAAAATTCAACATCATCATGATATTGCATAAACGGCGTAACAAAGACCGCATGGATATAGTCATCATTTTGAGAAACTATTGAGTTATGCCCCATCTCTTGCAAGCATTCTAAAATTTTCGCTTTCGTTTGCTGCACTGAACCAGCCATAGGCAGCGGTGCGACATACTTAGATGTAACATCTGTCTGGCTGGACACGGCATTCGGTGTTTCCGGCATAGCAGCGAGTTGGCCGTTTGTGACGCCGAGTTTCTCTGTCATATCAGCCGATTTAGAGCCATGCTGTCTAAAAAAGAGAAAGCCGGCAAGGACGAGTGCACAGAATATGATGAACACCCATTTAATGAGACCTGTTGTATTGATCATATTTTTCCTTGTAAAATTACGGTATGTTGATGCCATGCATTATATTGATGCATCCGAACGCGTTGTTTGAGCAAGTCGTCGTTAGTATATCCGGAACTCACCGCAGTGTAAGCTTTTTTTTCATAGATAGGAGTTCAACCTATATAATATGTATCCATGTAAGGGATTGCCTTCATAATGAATAAAGCTAGCCGAACGCCTTTTTTTATGTTCCATACTGGACATACGTTGACCCATGTTCCAAAAGCATATGGTCATTACGTGTCCATTTCTTCAATCAATATAGTATGCGAGTAATTGTATTATGAAACATATTTTCCTTTATACAGACGGCTCATGCCTTGGTAACCCCGGCCCCGGTGGGTGGGCAACCGTTCTGCGTTTTGGTGATACAGACAAAGAACTTTCAGGTGGCTTTGCGTTGACCACCAACAACAGGATGGAACTCCTTGCAGTCATCGAAGGGCTTGCCGCGCTCAAAGAGCGATGCAAAGTCGATCTTTACACAGATTCTCAGTACGTGCGAAATGCCGTAGAGAAAAAGTGGCTCGTAAACTGGCAGAAAAATGGTTGGAAGAATGCTGCGAAAAAGCCAGTCAAAAACAAAGATCTTTGGCTGCGACTGCTTCCGTATCTCGAAAAGCACGATGTGACTCTGCACTGGGTTCGCGGGCACAGTGGACATCCTGAAAACGAGCGATGTGATGATCTTGCGCGGGCTGAAGCGTCCAAGCCTAATCTGCCTCGCGACGTAGGTCACGAAGCAGCTTAATTGCTGATTTGAATACCAGTAAGGGCTGTCTCAACATAGAGTTGGGATAGCCTTTTTTTATGGAAACAGTATTGTGATGTTTTGTCGCATGGGTTGATAAACAACATGCTCGTCCCGTAAGAATTGTCTGTAGAAAGTTTTCTCCAACCATGGAGAAAAAAACTTCAGACAGATAGAAAGTAAGTAATACAAAGCGATTCAGCTTTTTGGTGGATTTGTTATTGCCGCAAACTGTGGTAGGAATGGAGTATGCACACAGAATTTCTCTCGTTTATGGACTTCGACGTACTTTGGAACGGACTTTTTGGTCCGCTGCTGAGACTCATTGTTTCGATCTCACTCGGTCTGGCTATCGGCAATATTATCGAAGCCCTGCACTGGGGACGTTTCCTTACAAAAATATCGGCTCCATTGGTGCGGATGGCACATTTACAGGATGTTTCAGGCGCTGCATTTACCATGGCATTCTTTTCAAGCATCACGGCAAATACGTATCTTGCAGAACAATATGAGCAGGGAAAAATTGTTCGAAAGGAACTCTTTTTTTCCAATTTGCTGAACAGCACGCCAGTTTTGTTCTTGCATCTTCCATCACTCTTTTTTCTCGCGGTTCCTTTTTTAGGGCAAGCGGCATTCTGGTATGTCGGGGTAGTTGTTTCAGCGGCGCTGTTTCGAACTTTGGTGACGGTTATTGCCGGACGTTTTGTCCTGCCGCCGACACCTGAGGGATGCGTCACATGTGAGCTTGATGATAATGCTCCAAACGGCGCAAAAGAAGTAATTCAGCGAGTGACGTCTCTTTTTATTCGTAGAATCCGACGAGTTCTGCTCGTCACAATTCCTGTGTACACAGTCGTATTTATTTTAAACAGATTGGGTGTGTTTCAGGCTTTGAATGACGTGGTTGGCGGTAATAACGGCCTGCTGCCATTTATTAAACCAGAAGCCGCAGGCGTACTTATTCTTAGCCTCGCTGCCGAAATGACAGCGTCTATGGCTGCCGCAGGGGCTTTGCTTACAGAAGGCTCGATTCAAGCAAAAGATGTTGTGCTGGCTTTACTCGCTGGTAATATTCTTTCATCGCCAATGCGTGCTATCCGACACCAAATTCCAATTTATATGGGAATATTTCCGTCACGCATCGCCTTCTGGCTTGTCGTCTGCAACCAGAGCATCCGTGCTTGCTCGCTTATTTTGTTTACCTTCATTTTCTATCTGTGGGTGTAACGAGTTTCCGTGCGACGCATTTGCTAAGCTCGCTTATTATTTTGTCTCACCGCTAATACCTCCTGTTTGCCTGAAATGAAGAAGAGCTGCCCTATCTCCATAGATAGGGCAGTTCTTCTTTTATTATTCACGTCAGCAGAGCGAGGTCGTGAGGCTGTGGAGGCTAAAATTTTTTATTGTATCCCTAGTATTGAAGGGGATAGCTCAACCGGAGTTCCAGTGCAGATATTGTGCTCTGCTGGCGGCAGCTTTAAAACGAAGAACCCCGGCACGGGTGGGGTCCGGCCGGGGTTCAACTGACTTTGAGCTTACTTATCTGTAACTAAATCCTAGCTGGACTTAGTCGCATTCAGTGCGCGTTCCTGCGGGAAAACCGGCAGGTAACGATATGACAAGCTGAGAATAATAGCGCCATAGGCAACTACGAGTGCTGTTGCACCCCATTCTGCCCAGTTTGGTGCATATATTTCCCAACTATCGAAAGGCATTACTGGCATCGCGAGAGCCTGAACCGTAAATACATAACGGTTGATAGTAATGCCTGCACAATCGAGCAGAGCAGCAGAGTAGAACAGAGCAGGAGTGTTGCGCAGTTTCGGTGTAAGTAAGATTACACACGGAACAATGCCGCACAGGAACAGCTCTGACCACAGGAGCCACTTGCCGTAGATTGTTTGGTAAAAGTTCTGGTCAAAAGTAAGACCGGAACGAGGCAGTACATCCACTGCCCATGCGTAGGTGTCTGCGAACTTGAATACGAGGTATACAAGCAGCATGGCACCGGCAATTTTACCCATAAGGGATTTGATTTCCCAGCTAACCAGTTTCTTGCCAGTCATTTTTTCCATGAGTGTTGCGATAAGAACGGTAAATACCGGACCGGAAGCAACTGCGGAAATAACGAAGAGGAAGAATGTCCAAGGCCAGATGAAGAAACCATCACGGAGTACGTAAGGACGACCAAAAAGAACGCCGTACATACCACCGAGTGAACCCTGGTGGAAAGTGGAAAGGAACGCACCGATACCAGCAAACAGAGGCATCCAAACGTGCAGGTTATGCGCGAGATGATGCAGTACTGGAATCTTGTTAAGCTGTTTCTGCTCAAGTACCAGAGGTACATATTCAATGATCAGAACAATCAGGTAACAAGTAATACAGAAAATAACTTCTGTAAGCATGGAGTGTACGTTCGCATGCCAGTACCCGAACCATGCACGAATCGGCTGACCAACGTCGAGCACGAGAATGAGCATAGCACCGGAATAGCAAATAAAACCAATAATCACGGTGAGGTTAATGATGTTCTTCAGAGGGTCAATGTTCAGGATGTATCTGAGCAGACCGGTGAAGAACGCACCAGCACCGAGAGCAATAACAGCAAGGTCAAAGGTAATCCAGAGACCAAAGCCGAAGTAGTCATCAAGGCCTGTAACGCCAAGTCCTTCCGCGAGCACTCTAAATGCAGCGTAAAGACCCCAAAGAGCTACAGCACCGACAAGTCCCATCCAGACTGAAAACTTCGTCAGAGAGCAACGTGATGCGCCTTCCGGGAAGAGTTCATGATCTGCAGGAAGAGAGTAGTTCTTTCCCATGACTGTTACCCCTTAACCTTTTCGTCTTCCAGATAGTTATCGAGCTGACGCAGTACCCATTCACGACGGCTTACATAGTAAACCTGTGTGTCGGCACCGAGACGTTCGAGCAATCTGTGAGCGTGTTTGGAGCTGGCAAGCTTCGTTACTTCATGTTCTTCGTTGTTAAGGTCACCGAAGGTTATTGCACCGTTAGGACATGCCTCGGTACAAGAAGTAACGTATTCGCCTTCAGCCAGATCCATAGGATCGCGACCTTCAACGATAGCTTTGTCTTTTGCAGCCATCCAGCGGTGGTGACAGAAAGTACATTTCTCCACAACACCACGAGGACGTACAGATACGTCAGGAGTAAGAGCTTTTTCAAGTCCACCAGGCCATACCGGGTCACGCCAGTTAAAGTAGCGTGCGTGGTAAGGGCAGGCAGCCATGCAGTAACGACAGCCGATGCAACGAGGAGTTACCTGGCTGACGATTCCGCCTTCTTCGTTTTTGTCTGTCGCGATAACCGGACAAACAGAAACGCAAGGCGGATGACCACACTGCTGACAAGGGCGAGGCAGGTAGGCTACGTCGTGTTCAGGGTAAGGTTTACCGTTGGACAGTTCGTAGACCGTGATCCAGTTCATTACTTTGATTTTATTGGAAGCATCAGCGACTGGCGCCAAGTTGTTTTCTGCCTGACATGCAACCATGCAAGCACCACAACCGGTACATTTGTCGAGGTCAATCGCCATGCCCCATTTGATAGTGAATTCTTTAGTTTCCATGACGCTCGTCCCTTATGCCTTGCTGACGTTTACACCAGCAACGTTCCAGACAGACTGTCCGGTGCCGGCTTCATAACCAACAGTCAGCAGCTCCATGACGTTTTCGCCTTTGCCTTTACTGAACTCATCGAATGCGGTGTGACCAAAGCCCATTAACACTGCAATGGTATTTGGCATAACGCCTTCAAAGATGTTCACACGGGCCTGGATGCTGCCACTGGAATTGCTGAGCTTGATGCGTTCATGTTTCATAACGCCAAGCTCACGCGCCGTAGCACCGTTCATCGCAACATACATTTCGTTTTTCTGGAGTTCCCAGCGACGAATTGTTTTGTTGTTGTAAGGTGGAATAGCGGTGTTTGGGGTACCGATGTTAAGCTTCTGCACAGGGGCAATGCTCAGTTTTGCAGCCTTAGGTGCAGCAGCAAGTGCCTTACCTATAACGCCTGCGGCAAGCCGCAGACCAGACTGTTCTGCAACAGCATCGCTTGTGAAGAATTCGCCTTCCATCAGGCTTTCCCAATCAGCACCCGCAGCTTCTGCTTTTGCCTGAAGAATTTCTTCAAACGTTGCAAAGCCGAGGTCCATGTTGAGCTGACCAGCAACACTCAGAAGAACGTCAGCAGCTGGTTTGCCGTCAATTACGCAAGGCGCAACTGGACGAGCAAGACCATAGAATGCCTGACCGATGCCGTATGGTGTTTCCACGTCATCGAAGCGTTCAAGACCGAGCGGAGTAGGCAGGATAAGGTCACAAGCTTTCGCTGTTTCATCAAGGAAGCTTGTGAAAGCTACTCTGAAAGGAACCTTATCCATAACTTTAGCCATAGCTGCAGGCTGTGGCAGACCGTATACTGGGTTTGCTTCGTAGAAGACCATTGCACGAGGCATTGGAACTTTACCTGCGCTAATGCGGGAAAGGTAAGCTACAAGGTCTTTTTGAGCGCTTTCAGAACGATCCATACCGGAAGCAATAACTTTCGGTGCCAAAGGAAGAGCTTTTACGCCGCCTTCGCGACCAAAGCTACCGAGCAGCATGTTAACCGCGGTACCAGCGAGAACAGTTGCAACGCCTGTGCCTTGACCGAATTCAGAACCGGTAAGAACAATAGGACGCTGAGCTTTTGAAAGCTCTGCCGTGATAGCTTTAAGCCTAGCAGGAGCAACGCCAGCGAGTGCAGCAACCTTTTGCGGAGTGTACATAGCGGCAAGCGCTTTGAACTCTGCAAAGTCTGGTGCATTAACTGAAGCGCCGGATTTGATAAGCAGGTTTGCAATGCCCATTGCAACGATTGCTTCAGCACCGGATTTTGCTGGTAACCATTCGTCTGCACCTGCAGCAGTGTTATTCTGCACAGGGCCTGCGTAGACGAACTTAACAGTTGGCTTCTCTGCAGCAGGGTGGGACTTTTTATATGCAGCGCGGTTGCGAAGCACAGTTCCCCATGACTCAAGGATGTTGGCACCGATAGCAAACACGTAGTCGCTATTTTCGATGTCATAGCCAAGCTGACCTTTGCCGTTCATATTGGCAAAAGCAAGTGCTGCTGGCTGAATCTCTGAAGGCATGACGTAGAAGTCATCGGAACCACTTTCTTTCGCCATAGCGGAAAGAAGTTCGTTGATAGTACCGGTTTCGTCACCGGATACATAAGCAACTTTGGAACCTGCTCTTCTGAGATTTTCTTTGAGCATTTTCTCTGCTTCTTCCCATGAAATCGCAACATAAGCGCCGTCACCAGCATGCTTAAGAGGACGTTTCACACGGGAAGGAGAGTACATTAGTTGAACTTCTGCTGCAGCGAGAGCAGTGATGCCACCCATAGAAAGAGGGTGGTTATCATCTGGAAGCACGCGTACTGGACGCTCGCCAACCAAACGAACTTTCATGCCCGCAGCTGAAGGACATAGTTTACTGATGGTTGAAACGTAGGTGTTTTCACCGTCTACGTTTCGTGGAATCCAGGACCAGTTCTGAGTCCAGATACTCGCGTCATCAAGGAGCTTCCAAGGAACGGGAGTAGCCAGAACGCCAGTCGTGGCGCCTGCAACAAACTTAAGGAATCCTCGTCTATCTACTGCCATTGGATACTCCCCTTTTACTTATGACAGACGAAGCATGCGTTGCTGGAACGAGTAACGCCATAATGCTCTGGATGAGCATGGCAGCGTTCACATTGCCACATCTTCATGGTCTGCTTGCTGTACTTGGTCAGCTTGTTTTCATAGTAAGTCGGGGCCTTGTCCATATTGGCCACATCAATGTGACACTGGGAGCAGAGCTCGGTTTCTGTGAAGTCATGGCAGGAATTGCATGATTCCATAGAATGAGCAGCATGACTGAAGAAGACGTTATCTGGCTGTGCTTGATAAACACGCCATTTAACTTCTTTACCGGTCTCAACATACTCCTTAATGAAGCGTGCTTCCTCCGGATCTTCCCCGAGTGGTTCGTCGCTGTGACATTCGGCACAGCTTTCAGTTGTCGGAAGGCCGGCAAAAGTGCCGTCTTCACGGAAATAATGGCACGCAGAACATTCCATTTCTGCGTCTTGAATATGCACCTTATGGCTGAAATTAATAGGCTGTTCCTGTTCTGAAAAAAGCAGTCCAGGGAAAGCCCACCAACCAAAGATGAGTGCCACTACCAGACCTACGAAGAACGGGGCCGCGCCGCCAAATTGGCGTGACGTACTGTTCCCGTCGGCAGGATGTAATAGTCTCTCCTCCATAACCCTTCGCCTCATAGCTGGTTTAAAATATTGAAAAAAAGCCCACATTGCCACTGTTTAGTGTCTACTTTGCAGGGGGCATTGCGTCAAGGTGAAATATTTCACGAGCGGCAACTAACCCTTCTGAAACGTAGATTTTCCGCGGGTGGGGCATATCCATTAACTGTGTTTCTAAAACATAAAAATAAAGTTTTTGATACTAAAAAAACCGTTGAAACATCACTGTTTGAAAATCCAAACAAAGAGGAAGTGTATGAAAAAATAGATAGTTAGTTTCTAAATTAGAGTGATTTAGTAGTTTTTTATTGCTTGTGCAAAAAATATTAAGCCCGTGCTGAAAGCTGAAGAATGAAAGAAGAATTTGAACATGTGCCAAGCCATATAGCTCGACAGGAAGTCCCCTGAAAAATTTATCTGCAAATGATGTATAATATGAAGATTTTTTCGTGAAGCTGTGGTACTGAGGAGTGTGATTTCATGTATGTGTGCAAGAACTGGGGGCGCATATGGATAAGAATATTAGAGATGACCGTTCGTTGTTGAGCGCCGAAGCGGGCAAGGGTCGAAACATGTCAAAACCGGTTGATGTTACCACAGCTATAGAGCGTATTGTTGAGCTTGAAGCACATTCTGCAAAGCTTGAACGTGAAGCAGCAGCAGCAAAGCGTGAGGCATTGTTGTTGAAGGATATTCTATGCGCAATACCTGCTGATGCCACTGTGTACACTGCTGATGAATGTGTGGTGTATACGACTGCGTCTGCAAGTGATCTGTTATGGGCACCCGTCATTAATGGACTTTGTTTGTGCGATAGTGACCGCATACATACTATTCAGACTGCCATTGCTGAGGGTGGGAGTCACACCATGACAGAAAGGCATCAGGATACAGGGGCACACCGTACGGTTCAGTATATACCTTTGCATTTGGAGCAAGGGGAACCGATGGTGTTGAAGTATACTAATGTAGCAACACGTGAGCAGGAAATGGCACACGAGTTAAAGGCAGCAAAGGATGCAGCAGAGGCTGCAGATAAAGCTAAAAGTGAATTTCTTACAACCATGAGTCATGAAATACGCACGCCAATGAACGGGTTGCTTGGCATGCTTGATCTGGCTCTGGATACTGAACTTGATGCAGAGCAACGGGAATATCTTGAGGCGGTGGAAAACTCAGCGGAGTCATTACTCGTACTCATTAACCAAATTTTAGATTTCTCAAAGATCGAAGCGGGTGTTTTGGTCGTCGACAAACAGGCTTTCAGGCTTCGTAAACGCCTTTCTGCGCTGCGCACTATGTTCTTTCATCGTGCAGAAGAGCGTTGCTTGAGCTTGGTGTTCACTGTTCCGGATGATGTTCCGGATGTGTTAATAGGCGACTTTCCTCGGATCAGACAAGTTGTCGTTAACCTACTCGATAATGCATTAAAATTTACAGACGGGGGAAGCGTTCATTTATCTGTTGATCTGGTCGAATTGGAAAGTGATAGAGCTCAATTACGATTTTCAGTGAGAGATAGCGGAATTGGTATTCTTAAAGAGCATCAGGATGCAATCTTTGAACGTTTCGTACAGTCAGACAGTTCTGTGTCCCGACAATATCAAGGTACTGGTCTTGGTTTGGCCATTTGCCGGAAACTTGTCGAATTAATGGGTGGTACTTTAGAAGTATCCAGCGCACCGGGTGAAGGGGCAGAGTTCTATTTCACTCTTCCGTTCCAGCTTGGGAAGCTGAACGAGCGGGGTGAGGTGGCAACGCGCGAAACGGCCATGGCTAAGCCAATACTCGGCAGTTCTAAAAAAGTTTTGGTAGTCGACGATAATGCTGTAAATCTGAAGTACATGAATATCTTTTTGAAGAAGCAGGGGTTTGAGGTCGATTTAGCAACCAATGGTATTGAGGCATTGGAAGCTGTAAAAGAAGAAGCGTATGACTTAGTACTGATGGATATTGCCATGCCTCAAATGGATGGTATAGAAGCAACGCGCAGAATTCGTGAATCAACATCATTTAGGGTACGTCCTGATGTACCTGTGGTGGCAATGACAGCACATGCCCTGAAAGGGGACAGAGAAGCATTCATTGCAGCAGGTATGAATGAATATGTAGGAAAACCTATTAATCCTGATGACTTGCTTAGGGTTTTGTTTGGATTACTTGAATCTTCAGAATCTGCACGGAATTAGTGCCTATATAAAAAAATAAAAAAAATGCATTAAGTACTTGCGCTTTGAATTGTAATTCTCTATACAGTCCACCTCTGCTTCGCAGAGATATCAACACGGAGAGGTGGCAGAGTCCGGTCGAATGCGACGGTCTTGAAAACCGTTGAAGCTTTGCGGCTTCCGGGGGTTCGAATCCCTCCCTCTCCGCCATTGAGATTGAAGCCCTTACAGTGCAAACTGTGAGGGCTTTTTTTGTGTCCAATGACTGAGATTCACCGTAAGTTTCTCTTAAAAAGACACAGGGCCTAAATAGAGTTTTCTAGCACAACACAGCTAGAAGAAATCTATGAAGAGCTCACGATTTACTGAAACTCAGGGTATTGTGAAGCGGTAAGATAAAGGACAGTTGGCGCGTACATGGAATTCCAGATGTCACGTACTATAACTCGAAATCAAAATACGTCCGGCAGCCAAGTAAGGCTACCGGACGTATTTGTTATAACGTCTGGTATCTAACCCTATAAATTAGGGAAAGAGCATCAAAGGATTGCCGAGCATTAGCACAATCACACGTAATACTAACGGGCTGGTTGCGTTGCAGCAGCACTTTTTGCAGATTCACGAGTCTTATCTGCAAAATAATTTTTAGTTTCTTTAATAATTACTGGAGACAATAAAAGTAGACCAACGAGGTTCGGGAACGCCATCAAACCGTTAAATAAATCACAAAGCAGCCACAGGAAATTTAATTCCATTACAGCACCAACACCGATACAGGCAATATATACCAAGCGGTATGGTAGAACTGCACGTTCGCCAAACAAAAATTCAATGGATTTTTCACCATAGTAACACCAGCCGAGAATGGTGGAGTATGCAAATAGCGCCAGTCCAATGGACACAATATAATCGCCGCCCACCAGCAGGGATTTAAAGGACATAGCGGTCATACCTGCTCCAGTAGCACCGCTGGACCACCCGCCTGCAATAATAATTACCAGACCGTTAAGCGTACAGACGATCAATGTGTCGATGAAGGTCTGTGTCATGGAAACTAACGCTTGTCCGACAGGGTGGTTTGTTTGTGCAGCAGCAGCTGCGATTGGAGAGCTACCAAGACCAGACTCGTTAGAGAAAACACCACGAGCCACCCCCATGCGCACGGCAAGCATGACACTGGCACCGGCAAAGCCGCCGGTTGCAGCTGTAGGATTAAACGCCTTCTCAAATACTAGTGCGAATGCACCAGGTACCTGATCTAGGTTCATAAGCACGATGAGCAGCGCACCGGCAATGTAAAATGCAATCATGATAGGAACGAGTACGCCGGTAACGCGGCCGATACTCTTAATGCCGCCAACAAGCACCAATGCACAGCTAACAAGAAGAACAGCACCGGTAATCCATTCCGGAACCCCAAAAGAGGTTTGTAGTACATCTGCAACAGAGTTGGATTGTACCATACTACCGGTACCCAGAGCGGCGATGGAAGCAAAACCGGCGAATGTAGCTCCAAGCCACCATTTATTCAACCCTTTGCTGATGTAATACATTGGGCCGCCGTTCATTTCACCATTGGCATCTACTACACGGTATTTAACAGCCAGCACAGCTTCGCCGTATTTGGTAGCCATGCCCAGCAGACCGGAGACCCACATCCAGAACATTGCACCGGGGCCTCCAATGGCCAGAGCAGTAGCAACACCGGCTACGTTACCGGTTCCAACAGTGGCAGAAAGTGCCGTCATGAGAGCCTGAAAGTTGCTGATATCGCCTTCCGCCCCTTCTTCTTTACGCTTTACCAACGCCAACCAGAGCGAATAAGCAAGCTTGGTAAACTGGATACCTCGTAAGCTAAGCGTAAGGAACACCCCTGTGCCGATAAGCATGACAAGCATGGGCGCACCCCAAACAAAACCACTAAGGTCACTAACCACCATCTGTAACTGAGAAAAAAAGTCCATAGAAATCCTACTTTGTAAATAAAGAATGAAAACTAATAGCCCAACGGCTTTCTGTACAAACGATTATAGAAGTAAGCGTTACCTAAAATCGTTTTAGGGACCCTTAATAATGTAAATAACACGCTAAAAAAATAAGAAAAAAGAGGTTGAACAAACAATCATCATCAAATTCATCAGCAGTACAATACACCTCATTTATAATCACAGGGAATAGCACCACAGACCGCTTAAAAAAGAATGAAAAAAAAAGAAGTATGTGATCGCACAATCTATTTTGTAAGAAAAAAGAGATGAAATATTTATGTAATAAAAAAAGATAGATGGAATGTTTTTGAACCAGAATACTCTGTAAAAAAAGAAGCTCAAAGGTAGACAATGTGAGCTTGTATAGACAGCCCTGTCTTTTGTGCGGGCATCTAAAGAGGTTCAAAATATGTAGAGATTTTTGTTGGTGATCACTTAATCAAGAATGTTTCATTTTTTTGGGGTTTTATGGGTAGTGTTATCAGAAATCATTTGCAGCGAAGTCTAAGTTTTTTAGTGAGTTTTGTTGATAAATATGGGGCAGGTTTTCTTGATGTTGGAAGGCATGGATGAGCCAAAGGGGTCCCTCCCTCTCCGCCATTGAGATTGAAGCCCTTACAGTGCAAACTGTGAGGGCTTTTTTTGTGTTCAGCGTTTGAGATTAAGGAGTTTGTCGAATCTTTCCCAACTGTTTCTATTCTGAGTATTGTTCTGTTTTTTCCATTTAAGAAAGACAGGATTCCCTATCTGTGGTTCTAGTCACGAATCGTGGAAGGCTGTTTGAGTTGGTAGAAGTAAAAAGCTTCGAGAAGTGTTCATCATAATGCATAATAGTAACTTTCAATTCCTACAGTAACACGATGCCCTTATTTTTGACGTAATTCATGGGTTGCTTTTTAGAATTTGCAGAACATTTAGGTGTTCTGCATTGTAAAGATGACAGGTATGGTATCTCATCGTGTTAAGTGAATATGTTAACTTTTGCGAGGGGTTGAGGTTTCGGACAGTGTGCAGTCGCATAGTCTGCTTTAGCCATGCTCGTATACTTTTTGATCGTAAGACCACCTTTAAATCCATTAAATTAAGCAGCTAGAAGCTTGTTGAGCGAGTTGTGTGTCTTCATTATAAGACAAATGAACGTTTCCTCCCGTCAGAGTAGACTTTGTGGCATATAACCAATTGTTATTGAAGAACAAAGAGCTGGGTGTTAAAATCATACGAGCCTTGTATTGAGGTAGAGTGTAAATGTTTAACAAACGGACGTGAAAGTGCTCAGTTTTGATGAAATAGTGAATGAATTGCAGGATAAAATTAATAGTGAAGCCATTGATGCCTTTGGGCAAGCAGGGTTTAACCGTTGGCGCAATCCACCGCATAGAGGAAAACCTGCCAAGGCCAACTACGAGGGTGTATCTACTGGTGGGTGCGGTGATACTATACGATTATTTTTGTATATTGAAGACGATAGAGTCTGTGATGCCGGATTCGCTACTGATGGCTGTGGCTCTAGCACGATCAGCGGTTCCATGGCTGCGGAGCTGGCCGTGGGCAAGTCTTGTGACGACCTTGCTGCAATAACGGGAGAGACCGTTCTTGAAGGTTTAGGCGGGGCAGACGGTCTGCCTGCTGATGACCAGCATTGCGCTTGGCTAGCAGCCAACGCGTTACACGAGGCTGTGGGAGACTACTACAAGCAAACTGTGAAACGTGAAAAATAAGATTTATCAGGTTCAAGAAGCCAACAATAGAACATTGCGTAAGCAAAAAGAAGCTCCATAGGTAGTACCTTTGGAGCTTCTTTTTTATCTCGTAATAGAGACTTAGGGTAAATTTCAAGCAAGCATAGTTTAGCTATTCAGCCACACTAAAAAAGGGTTCACGCAACTCATTGGAAACCCTTGTATTCTCTGGTCGGGATGGCTAGATTTGAACTCACACCCCTTTGAACCCCATGCAGTTGGTTTCGTTAATAAGATTTTTCCAATCAGCATGTTACAGTTTTTCTTGGGCTTGCAAATAACCATTTCACATATATTCGATCCGACTAAGTCGGCGAGAAACTCGAGGAACAGAGCGTGCATCGCGCTTTCATCACCTGCAATCACTTTGCTACGGGCATCCAGCTATTTCTTTTTCAACATGTCCATTGGAAGATCAAATTCTGCCAAATAGTTAGCTGAAAAAAATGACGCAGGACTCGCTCAGGTACTAAATAGCCGCCTTGTTTTTTGTAGCTTAACTGGTTTTCCACAAGCTTGTGGCAGTACCATCAAAGACAAGCTATTCATTAAATTGATAGCTAAACGAGCCAGCCTATAAATACATTCTCGTAGATTAACTTCGCAGTCATTACCATAGTTACTGATATGAACACTGGACGCACCAGCCGAGTACCATGTGAAATTACAAATTTACTGCCTATGATAGAGCCAGTAATTTGCCCAACTCCCATAATTAGCCCCAAGGTGTAGTCCACTTGTCCTAATATGATGAATAATATAAGAGAAACAAAATTTCCTATTAAATTTAGCGGCTTAGTCGCCATGGTCGCTTGTTTGATTGTATATCCAAGTAGAACTACAAATGCTAGCATCCAAAAAGAACCAGTGCCTGGTCCAAAAAAACCATTGTAGAAACCAATAAGCAGCCCGCACATCATCATAAATTTCTTAGGTGTCAATTTTGCTTTAGATGGCTCTGTTGCCTCCAGCCTTTTAGATGTAACGGAATAAATTGTGATCCCTACCATCAATACAGGAAGAAGGACTTCTAATGCTTCCTTTTCAAAAAGGTTCACAGCACAAGCACCGGATAGCGCACCAAGAGATGTACATATTATGCCTAGAGTTAAGCCTTTAAGGGGCATTTCCTTACTAGTAAAAAACATAAATGACGTTGTTAACTCTCCTATTACAGCCTGAAGCTTATTTGTACCTAGAACAGTCATGAGGGGTAAACCTGATAACATCAGACACGGGATAGTAATCAATCCACCACCTCCTGCTATAGCATCCACCATGCCCGCGAAAATTGAGACTGCGAACAAGAATGTGTAGATCCACTCTCCAGAACTTAAAATAAATCCACTTTCCATTTATTACTCCGACTTTAGTTTTTGCTCTAAGTAGTATTTGTATCATCAAAAAGCGTGTAGTAAAACTAAAGGACACTTACTCTTTAATTAAGGTTGGACCTAATGCTGTCATCACTGGATATTGAGTTTTTTATTACCATTGCGGCAAGTCGTTCTTTGGCCGCTGCTGCGAGAAAGCTCAACGTTACGCCTCCGAGCGTTTCTCAGCGTCTTCAGAATATTGAGCGCAAGTTGGGAGTAAAATTAGTAGAAAGGGGTGCTCGTTCCATATCATTAACGAATGAAGGCGAAATCTTTGCAAAGAAAGGACGCGGTCTACTGCAAGATTTAGAGAATTTAGAACAAGATATCTCTGACAAAAAATTATCTATTTCAGGTGAAATCAGATTAATGTCCCCAATAGGGTTAGGAGTAAAACACATTGGTCCTATAGTGGCTGAGTTTCAAAACCTATACCCACAGACAACTATTGAACTTAATTTATCTGACATCCCTAAATGGGCGGTGCATGATAACCTCGATATTATGTTCTACGTCGGTCACTTGCAGGACTCGACATTAAAGAGAGTAATTCTGGCAAAAAACCGGAGACTATTACTGGCATCCCCAGAATATCTTCAGTCTGCACCATCATTAATCCATCCAATAGATTTGGATAATCACAGGTGCATTGCGCTTAGAGAAAACGATGAAGATGCGACCATGTGGCGTTTTACTGAAGTGGCTACAGGGAGTGTTACAAGCGTCAGAATCTCTCCAGTGTTATCAAGCAATGTTGGTCAGGTAATAAAAAATTGGTGTGTAGAAGGAGAGGGGATAATTCAGCGTTCTGAATGGGATGTACAATCAGAACTTAAGAGCGGGAAATTAATACAAGTTCTTCCCTCTTACCAACTCGCAACAGCCGATGTCGTCGCATTATTGTCTTCCGAGCGTTTTAATAGGTCAAAAAAGGTGACTGTTTTCCTAGATTTCTTAAAAAAACGTTTTTCAGAGCGACTGATTTCTTTAGCATAGGTGTGGAAGTATGAAACGAGAAGGCTTGGTAGGTTCACCTCTTCCGAGACTTCGACCTTGTGGCTTATTGAAGTCATCACCACATGTGAGGAACCTCATTGTCAAACAAGAATCTGTAGCAGACAAAATTAAACAAAAAAGTCCTCCTCCATGACATGGAAGAGGATTTATTTTGTATGGACAAGATATGTTACATCGCTGGTCGGCGAAACATTGTCGACAGTCTGAGATTCTGCCGCTGCCCCGATTTTTAGCAAATTTTTATTATTACGTAGATGCCTTCAGGAGGGTATATAAATTGATTGCTTTCCGGAGAGCTTCTTTCTGTTCTTCTGGAACGAGAAAATCTTCATATCCGCGAGAACCATGAAATCTGATAATAGCTTTCTTTGATGTGGAAATTTCATTGATCAATTTGCTCATACGATCCTTGTATGGAAAAGTCATAACTTCCCAGACCATATCGTTATTATCTCTATAGGCATCACCATAGAAAGGCGCATACTTTTTTCCATCTACAAGCGGAACAATACTATCTGCAAACAGCCAGTTGCGGCCATTGTAAGTGAAAAATAGGTTGGCTTTTGTATGATTCTTCTTTTTTGTCACGTACATCACAAGATCAGAGCCGTTAAAGGTGCCATGACTAAAGCGGAAAGAGTCATCAAGCTCGTCATGACGAATTTTCCAGTCAAGCAGGATTTCTGCAATCTTAGTTTTGTTCTTTTTAAGCTGGGAAAGCAGTACATCTAGAGAATTAAGCATTGAAACATATTTTACTTTCCCATTACTCAGTCGGTAATAGTTGAATCTGTAATGATAGGAAACATATGTAATGGAACTACCTTCAACAAAGGGTTTTCCGCACTTACTGGCATACTTCTGATAATCTTTATACCAAAAAACACTGTATTTCGATCCAAAGCTTTTATCAATCTTTTCGTTTTTAAGCGTCTGGTAATAAAGAATCTTTCCATTTTCCATTTTAAATGTATAGTATGCAAACCCCTTGTCTACCTCCGGCTGCTCACTAAGAAGATAGCCGCGCATCATTGAATATTGGTCAGCGTTACTCACCTGTGAATTTTCTATGCTGTCCCGAAAAGCATTTCCGATATATTCATACTTTTGATCATGTACTAGGATAATTTCACGACGACCATTTGGGGTATATTTTTCTACGGATTTAACCTTAGATTCTGTTTTTTTTCCTTCAATATGTTCAGTCGGTACAGAGTTTGTTGTTTTTACGTCAGATGCAGCAGTCTGCATGTGTTCACTTGGAACATGGGGTGAATTTTTTGGAACACAGGACACAACAGAACATATCAGAATGAAAACAGAAATGAATTTACGCACTTCACCCTCCTAAAGTAATATTACCAAGTGTTACTAGGACATATCTGATAGCTTTTCCACGTCAACCATAATCCATCTGTGAATTTTTATTCATTTACTCTTTTTTTATCTATCACTTCGGCAAAGAGTGGTTACGAAACTAGTGGTGATTCATATCAAGATGTCAGAACTGGTGATTCGACTAGCCCACCTGTTATGTTTGGTCACAATTCATTCGAGATCAAGGTGTTGGAGGTAGCCAGCAAGGTTTACTTGAAAATAGTCATTGTAAGAACTAGCATGTGTAAACTAACGCTGGAGCTGATGTGAAGCTAACTGCACAAGAAATTAGGGCTTAGCCATGTTCGACGAGTTTGATTTTTTTTCGGATGTTCGGCAGATGGATCCGCTTACCAAGGAGCATGAGCCGTGTGTTGGTTGTGGCTGGTGCTGTCTGCGTGATCCCTGTTCCGAATCCCATCAGAAGTACGGATACACAAAGCGGTGTCCTGAACTGTTGTGGGACGAAAAAGCTATCCGTTATATTTGTAAGCTTATGCTCGATCCCAAGTATAGTGAACAGGTGCGCAGATCTCAGCATGAAGGGCAGGGCTGCTATGCGCCGCTCAATGATTGGCGCAAGGACATCAAGAATCGAGGTTGAAGCCTCGCTGCCCAATGCTCCATCGATTGAACCGCCTCTATTTAAGCACTCTTGAGTTATAGATTCACTTCTTCTGAAGGATACAAAAAAGCTCCATAGGACATAGTACCTATGGAGCTTTTTTTAGCGCTTAATAACGGATTCTGTAACTTTCAATTTTTAGCGACCTTGTACATTTTAATAGTTTCAAAAGGATAATGTGTTTCCAAAATAAGCATGCAAGTGTATGTAATTTTCTACGATTTGTACGATGAAGAGTAATAATTTTAATCTATTGGAGGCAATATGCAAGGAGCATCAAGAGAACACGGAGTTTTCAGTTGGAACGAGTTGATTACCTCGGATCTAGAATCGGCAAAAAAGTTTTATGGGGATTTATTCGGATGGGAATTTACGGAAGTGGAAACGATATACGGTAACCAATACGTCATTGCCATGATAGGAGATAAGGCCGTCGCTGGTATGTTGCTCAGAGAGGGGAATATGCCTGAAGATGTTCCTCTTCAATGGGATAACTATGTTACGGTTGATGACGTTGATGCCTCGGTCCAGAAGGTTGAGAAAGCGGGGGGGCAAATAATGTTACCACCAACGGAAATACCGGGAGTAGGGCGTTTTTGTGTTATTTTGGATCCACAGGGGGTAGGTTTCAATTTGATTACCTATTTATAACTCACGGAGACGGTTCTTGGATGTAATTTTCCATAATAAAACAAGCTAACACGAGGAAGGACAAGATTTCTCCAGTCCTTCCTCGTGTAGTTCTCTCTGGTCGGGATAACGAGAGTTGAACTCACGCCCCTTGAGGCCAATGCCGTTAGTCTCTTTGTTGATTCTTTTTGTATCCATATCTTGCTAGGTCATTGTGATCTTATAAGTAGATGTTTTCCAATAGACTCCGGCGAAATTAGTTCAGCGAGAGTTTCTAAAAGCAAAGTTTGCATAGTGCGTTCATCGCCTGCAAAAACGTTGATACGGACGTTCAACCAGCTATTTTATAATATTTTGTTACAAGGTCGATTCCTTATTCCATAGCCAGTTGAAAAAAATGGCGCATAGTTCATCCAGATACAATTAATAACGTTGTTGTTTGTAGATAAACTATGTGTCCATACGTTTGTAGCGGGATCATAAACTTCGTTTGCTGTTTTTGAACAGGTGGTTGACTTTGATTATCAATTTCAATATTCTTTCAAAAACAGAAAAACCGGAGAAAGATATGGCAGGAATTAATAGATTTGGAACTACGAAAGATATGGTCATTCAGGAAATTGAAGAAGGTGATAACTCGTTTCTTGTAGTTATTGACTCGAATGGATTGTATTTTACCACGAAAGATAGAGTAGATTCAGGTCTTGCAGATATTAACCGTTATGCAGTGGATCGCAGAAAATTTTTAGATAGACTGGAAAAACTCGGTTTCTCTCCTTTAGAAATGTTTGAAGCTAATAGTGATAAAATCAAACTCGTGACCACTAAAACGAAAAAAATTAACCCGCTTAAGGCATCCAAGCGAGGATTGTCTTAACAAGCCGTTAAAAAAATTCCGTAGTCCCTTGATGGGGGATGGAATTGGCTTCCTGACACGAAAGCGAAAGGCTCTGAACCAAGATGGTTCGGAGCCTTTATTCTTTAAATGAGCTCTGTTGATTCTAGAGTTGCTTGCTTGAGTGATTCAATGAACCAGAGGGGCTACTACGCAAGATTTCAATTATGTTGAGGAGCCAGTATTGCGATGGTGGTGGGCATAACTGAGCCTGCCGCTTAAATTAAAACCATTACATTGGGCGTTATATACTGTTTTGTTTAACCGTTGTTTTGTGTTATAGGTCTAACTCTACAGATTGTTAGCTTTGCATTGAAACGTAAGGTAATAGTTTAAGTAGGTTAGCTAGGGTTTATATGCTTTGAATTGAAAATCAGTTGAGTCTTGAATGAAGCAGCAAGCTAGCTAATAAGGTGTTGTTCATGGTCGATGTATAGTGCGACATTCTGATAGTGCCAGCGTCGCAATCTAGTAATCCATAGCAAGGAGACACATCATGAAAATGACTACAGAAGAAGCTTTTGTAAAAGTACTTCAAATGCATGGTATTGATAATGCGTTCGGTATCATTGGCTCTGCAATGATGCCTATTTCTGATCTTTTCCCTAAAGCAGGAATTGCCTTCTGGGATTGCGCCCATGAAACCAACGCTGGCATGATGGCAGACGGCTTCACTCGTGCATCGGGTAAAATGTCCATGATGATTGCACAAAATGGCCCTGGTATTACTAACTTTGTCACACCAGTAAAAACTGCTTACTGGAACCATACTCCATTGTTGCTTGTCACTCCACAGGCAGCAAACAAAACCATGGGACAGGGGGGCTTTCAAGAAGTTCCTCAGATGTCTGTATTTGAAGATATGGTTGCATATCAGGAAGAAGTTCTTGATCCTTCCCGTGTTGCAGAAGTGCTTAATCGTGTAATCCTAAAAGCTAAACGTGCTTCTGCACCAGCACAGATTAACGTCCCGCGTGATTTTTGGACTCAGGTTATTGATATTGAATTGCCAGCTATCGTAGAGTTTGAACTACCTTCCGGCGGCGAAGATGCGATTTCTCGTGCTGCAGATATTCTGTCCACTGCAAAGTTTCCTGTGATTCTTAACGGCGGTGGTGTGGTAATCGGTGGTGCGATTGAAGACTCCATGGCGTTAGCAGAGCGTCTTGATGCTCCTGTGTGTTGCGGTTACCAGCATAATGATGCGTTCCCTGGTAGCCATCCACTTTATGGAGGCCCTCTGGGTTACAACGGATCTAAGGCAGCAATGGAACTTATTTCGAAGGCAGACGCTGTGCTTGCACTGGGTACTCGTTTGAATCCGTTTTCTACTCTTCCGGGATACGGCATTGATTACTGGCCAAACAATGCTGCGATTATTCAGGTAGACATCAATGCAGATCGTATCGGGCTGACTAAGCCCGTGAGCGTAGGTATTGTGGGTGATGCTAAGAAGGTTGCTCAGAGCATTCTTGCTAAACTGGCTTCTAATGCTGGCGACGTAGGCCGTGAAGCGCGTAAGAAAATGATATCTGAAACCAAAGCTGCATGGGAAAAAGAGCTTGCTTCTATGGATCATGAGCAAGACGATCCGGGTACTACTTGGAACGAACGTGCACGTTCTCGTGAGCCAGAAAAGCTAACCGCTCGTATGGCATGGCGTGTCATTAAAGATTTAATGCCTGAAGGTTCCATCATTTCTACTGATATCGGAAACAACTGCGCTATCGGTAACGCATATCCAACATTTGAAGAAGGCCGCAAATACCTTGCTCCGGGTATGTTTGGTCCATGCGGGTATGGTTTTCCCGCTATTCTCGGTGCTAAAATTGCTAAGCCTGAAGTGCCAGTTATCGGTTTTGCCGGTGACGGTGCATTCGGTATTTCCATGAACGAAATGGTTGCTTGTGGTCGCGATGATTGGCCTGCCATTACAATGGTAGTATTCCGCAACTATCAGTGGGGCGCTGAAAAACGTAATACAACGTTGTGGTTCGACGATAATTTTGTTGGTACTGAGTTGAATCAAAATGTCTCGTACGCTAGCATTGCTAAAGCATGCGGCGTTGAAGGCTGTCAGGCTGCTACCATGGAAGAACTTCGCGAGAAACTCTCTGCAGCTATTAAAGCACAGATGGAAGACGGCAAAACTACTTTTGTGGAGATTCTTAACAATCAGGAACTTGGCGAGCCGTTCCGTCGCGACGCTATGAAAAATCCTGTGCCTGTTGCTGGTATAAAAAAGGATGACATGCAGTCATAATATGATGGCTGATTGAGCGATGCGTCTTTGAATGTACTAAGTAATATTACGAAAAAAGGCTCATAGATGAACATCCATGAACCTCAGATTGCTGACAATCCCCTGTCTTAGTAATAAGGCAGGGGATTTTGATTTAACAGGCTATATCTGGAATGTATGTATTCTTCTGATGCCATGGAAGGGTGGTGTTCTCTTCTATGAACTGAGTTTCGAAAGTTTTTACTTTTTTCAATTAATTATGGTGTCTATAATGTTTTCTTTGGCCGAGATGTCTCTTTGGTCTCTGGACTTGTCCGTATGAGAAACGATAAGGGCTGATAATCCTCTTCGACGTAAATCTAAGAATCAGGATTGAACTGGCATCAAAAGGTTGATTCGTTTTTTCTGCTATTTTGGTAAAGAATGACTACGAACCTATGGATACTTATATCAGGATGTCAGAATAGGTGGTTTGACTAGCCCACCTATATATTTGATCACAATTTACTCGAGACCAATGTCTTGGGGATAACAACCAAGGTTTCTTTTAGAATGGTCATTGTAAGAGCTAGCATATGCAAACTAACGCTAAAGATGCTTACGTAAGCTTTCCTTAAAAAGACACAAGTCAAAAATAGAGTTTTTTGCATAACGCAGTCAGAATATGTCCATGAAGGAATCACGATTCATTGAAACGCAGGTTATTGCGATGTTGGAAGAAGGCGAAGCAGCAGCAAAGTTAAAGACATCTGCCGCAACCATGGGATTTGGGAAATGCTTCCGTGCGCAACGCGTACTCATTCTTGGAATCATAAAAAGGTGTGCCGAGTTCACAGTACCCTTTGATTGAATTAAAAGTGTGGAGCAAAGAAACGGCTTCCAAAACGGACAAGACAGCCTCTGTTAACTCCAATTCAGCCAAACCAGACGTGGGCAGCTGATTTTATGAGTGATTCTCTTTGCGCAGGGAAACGGGTTAAGACTTTCAACGTCATTATGATTTTAACCGAGAATTTTTACACATTGAATTGATACTTCCATAATTGGAAAATGGTTAATACGCGTGATTGAGCGGCTTCACTATGAAAGGGGGATGCCGAAAACTCTGCGCCAGTTAACGGCCCGGAATTTCTTTTAGGAGAGTTTGTCGCATGGGCTGAATCTGTGGGAATGAATATTCAATACATCCAACCCAGCAAGTCAAACCAGAATGCGTATATTAAACGATTTAACTAAACCTATAGAACAGAAGCTCTAAATTTGTACCTCTTTTGCAATCTTATTGAGGTTTGGGAGATAACCTGCTGTGGAAATTGACCCACAATGAAGAATGCCCACACGGAGGCCTTAATGGACTTACCCCACCGGAATTTTTGTTTATTAAAGCAAAAAACTCTGATTTTGACCTGTCAGCTTGACGGGGAAGCTAACGATTACAACTTGAACGTAACTAGAGAAATAAAGTGAGCAATGCAACTTTTTGCTCATTTGGCAATTTCTTGCCCACTTTTTCGAGCAACAAGTTGCCCACTCCTTTATTGCTTATCAAAAAAGTGAGCAATAGAGCCGAAATATACTTTGGCACATAATTTGATAAGGAAAGCGTAATTCTAAAACTTTTTTCAAAAGGAAATATTATGCCAACTCCTTGTTATATCGCTATTGAAGGTAAAACTCAGGGCAACATTACTGCAGGCGCTTTTACTGCTGACTCCGTAGGTAACATCTACGTAGAAGGTCATGAAGATGAAATGCTCGTGCAGGAATTCAAACATATTGTTACTGTTCCTACCGATCCTCAGTCTGGTCAGCCTTCCGGCCAGCGTATGCATAAGCCTTTCCGCTTTACTGTAGCACTCAACAAAGCTGTTCCACTTATGTACAACGCCCTTGCTTCCGGCGAAATGCTTCCGACTGTTACTCTGAAATGGTACCGCACTTCCATTGAAGGTAAGCAGGAGCACTTCTTCACCACCACGCTCACCGATGCAACAATCGTGGATATCAATTTTGACATGCCACATTGTCAGGATGCACAGAGCAAAGAGTTCACACAGCTTATCAACGTAGCTCTCGCCTACCGTAAAATTGACTGGGAACACACTGTTGCTGGAACTTCTGGTTCTGACGACTGGCGTGCTCCTGTAGCTTAGTTTTATCGAATACGAATTATACAGGCCCGCACATTCTCTATGACTGTGCGGGCTTTGCTACAAACGAGATGGGGCTGTTTGCCCAATGATTTCAAACTGCGAAAAGAGCACACACATGCTAAATAAGACAGGACTGCAATTCACTTTTCAGCTGGACGGGCTGGCAAACGATACTTTCAGTGTACTCGATTTTTCTGGTGAGGAAGCGCTCTCGTCTACATTCCATTTCAATATTACACTAACAAGCCGTCTGGAAGCTATTACGCCCTTGCAGACAGTAGATCGTTCCGGTGTGCTGAAAATCAGGTACAATAATGTTGTCATACAGCAACGCCATGGCATCGTCTGTGAATTTCACCAAGGAGACACCGGACATCATCATACAATATACAAAGTAGTGCTCGTTCCTGCTCTGCAACGTTTGAGTCTTCGTCAAAACTCACGAATATTCCAAGAGCTAACAGTTCCCCAAATTATCGAATGTATCTTTTCTGAAATGGGTATTTCCGACTACGCTTTTGCGTTGACAAAAGAGCCCGCAGTTCGTGAATACTGCGTGCAATATCGAGAAACAGATTTGGCGTTTGTAGAACGCATCGCAGCAGAAGAAGGCATTTATTACTATTTCAGCCACGAAGAAGCATTGCACACTGTTTGCTTCGCAGACGAAGTGCAAACGGCTCCCGTGCTTCCTTCTGCATTGGAATATAATACCCAGTCCGGCGGGGTGAGTCTAAAGCCATTTGTTCGTGATTTTCGTCAACAGGCGCGTATTCGCCCTTCTTCAGTTCAATTAAAAGATTACAGCTTCCATGCGCCAGGCAACCCGCTACTTGGAGATGCGTATGGCGATGAGATGGACTACCAACGCCTATCATACGAACACTTCGACTATCCGGGACGCTATAAAAAAGATCAGACCGGAACAAAATTTTCACAGGTCAGGCTTGAACATTTACGTAGCGATGCACTTACTGCCAGCGGCTCAAGTAATAGCTCTGACCTTACTGCCGGATACAAATTTACTCTCAAGGAACACCCCAGCGCTTCCTGCAATCGCGATTGGTTTACCACTGCCGTTTCCCACTCAGGAACCCAGCCTCAAGCACTAGAGGAAGCCGGAGCTTCCGGCGCGACAACATACAATAACGATTTTGTCGTTATTCCTGATCATCGTCAGTGGAAGCCAACGCAAAACCCAAAGCCGTGTGTTGACGGGCCGCAGATGGCAATTGTGGTCGGCCCAGAGGGGGAAGAAATTTTCTGCGACAAACACGGTCGTGTGAAAGTTCATTTTCCATGGGACATCGATAACCCTAAGCAAGATGACACCAGCAGTTGCTGGATTCGTGTCTCGCAGGGGTGGGCAGGCGGTCAGTACGGACATATTGCGATCCCTCGCATCGGGCACGAAGTGATCGTAAGCTTTCTGGAAGGCGATCCGGATAGGCCTATCATTACTGGTCGTGCGTATCATGCAAGCAACAAAGTTCCTTACGCCTTGCCCGCTAATAAGACGCGCACAGTGCTGCGTACACAAACTCACATGGGTGAGGGATACAACGAAGTTCGGTTCGAAGACGAAGCAGATAAAGAAGAAATTTTTATTCAAGCTCAGCGTAATTCTATGCTTCTTGTTGAAAACGATCGCACTGATGATGTTAAGCATGACTGGCATACGCTGGTTGACAACATAAATATTGTAAGAACCAACAAAGACTCTCACCAGATGGTTGAGGGCGCTCAAAAAACACATATTACGCAAGACCAATCGATTTTAGTTTCAGGCTCACTCCACATAAAAGACGGCACAGGGCACCTAGTGGAAGCGGGAACAGAAATTCATATTAAGTCTGGAGCAAAGGTCGTCATTGAGGCTGGCACTGAGATAACAGTGAAGGCAGGAGGCAGCTTCATTAAATTAGAAGCAGCTGGAATAAGCATTTCTGGTGCAGCAATTGATTTAAACGCAGGCGGAGCAGCTGTTGCAGGCAGTGGCTATAATGGGGAACTACCATTACTCCCCGGTATTGCTTCAGATATCAAGCTCCCATGCATAGATCCGGTGGTTATTAAGCCAGAGCCACCAGAAATTGAGTTGCCTTTAGATATTCCACATTACGTATTTTCTGAGTGAGTTAACGTATGAAAACAGTATTACCAATTACAAAGAAGAATGGTTCTGAATTTACTCCAGAAGAACTGGTTCATTTTCTAAATGATGAACCAGCTGGTAGATTTGTTATATCAAACTTCGATACATGGCATGGTGGAATTCATATCAGTACGCGCACTGCTGACTGGTGCACAACTGAGCCCGTTAGAGCCGTTTGTGACGGTGAAATTGTTGCTTACAGGATGAATCAACAATACCAAACAGGAAGTTACACATCTAATAATACTACGCATACCCTTCAGTACTCAAACAATTTCTGTCTTATTAAACACACAGTACAATGTGAAAAAGATGCACCTGCGACATCAGACGCATCGACTGCATCTACAACACCAGATGCATCGACTGCATCTGCAACACCAGACGCAGCAACCGCCTCTTCAGCTACAGCCGAAGCGGCAACTTCTGAAGAGAAAATAGATTTTGTTTTTTATTCTTTATATATGCATCTACTACCTTGGGATGAGTATGAAAAGCCAACATACATGCTCAAAAAATCACGTAATGTTCGTAAAGATGCACCTCAACCTGAAGGATATTATACCGCAGGCACTTCATCTACGACATTAAAGAAAAATGAGCAAATCCAGTTAGTCGATTCAAACGACGTAACAGCGGCAGTTGTTCAAAATGATAATGTTAAAATTGCAAGTATAGTCCAAGGTAGATCAACATACCGTTTAGTAAAAGCCAGAATAGTCAGCAAAGGTGAGACAAGTGCACCAGAAACAGTGGTCCCAATTAAGCAAGGCAATGAAATTTGGATTGCAATTAACAGTGAACCATCTGGCAACTATCATACAAAAAACTTTAAAAAAGTATCACCAGTAAAGCCCAGCTGGATGACAAAGAAAATTAAAGCAAAAACTACCGGCGAAGGAGTTACAGGAAGAGGTGATCCTTTAGAAGGTAAGGTTGGCGAGGCTAGTACAACGATTCCATCTGGTACGACATTCTCTTATGAGCCTGCAAAGATAGAGCTTCAAAAACTTGGTGAGGCTAATGTTGAAATGGTTCGAGCCACAGTCAACATGTCAAGTAGCACTGGCAGGCCCACTACTTCTATGTGGCTTTCTCCTCATGCTGAACATATTGAAATTGTAGAAAGAAAACCATACCCTTTGAATTTGTTAAAGAAGCTTGATTCTCCAATCAAGATCAATGCCGGAGATCCAGTTGGGCATCTTGGGTTATGCGAGGTCCAAGATGAAAATGGTCTTCCAAAGTGTAATCAACAAGTACATATTGAAATTTTCTCTACAGAAAGCGAGATCCCCAAAGCATTTTTAAAAGATATCAGTTTTTCTGACGATACACCTGTAAGTACTTTTGATGCTGAGAAAGCGACAGGACTTTATACCGAAAAAGACTCTCGGGAAGTTCTTTCCGATTTTCTTACCAAGAACGAAATTGAGCACGAAGAAACCACAGCTGGTTTGTTAAGTGACACTAAAAACTATTTTCGAGATGTTATTGCTCACCATTACGCCGTGAAACATCGAAGTGAATGGGCATCTAAAGCTGGAAGTGGCATTTTTAAATGGGTAGATGCAGAATCGAAGAAATATGAGCGATTAAAAATTGGCGAGAAAGAAAGGCGTGGCTTGTACACAGATGAAAATATTAGAAGAATAAGTGACAAGCTTAGTTCGTTAGATATGGAAAAAGAGCGAATTAACAATTTGGAATGGATGAGCTCTTTAGATGATATCGATTCTGCGAAAGGGCTTTGGCATTTCTATCCAATACTTAGTCAACCACCAACGCTCTTTACAAAAGAATTAATCCAGGCAGTAACGAATAAAAATTTAACTGATACATATCTTGAAGAGTTAATACCGTTACTTAATGAATTTGGTAAAATATATGAAGTTAACACTCCGCTTCGAGTCGCGCATTTTGCGGCTCAAGTAGGCCATGAGAGTAATTTTGAAGCTTGTAAAGAAAATGGTAATTATTCTTCTCTGAATGCACTCATTAATGCTTTTGGCCGTCGAGCAAAATTTAGTGCACCTAGACAGTTTTTTAATAACCCTAGAAAGTTGTTTAGTTATGTTTATGCAAATAGATATGGCAACGGAGCAGAAGAGACTGAAGACGGTTACAACTTTTGTGGAAAAGGGTTGTTACAAATTACGTGGAAAGAGAATTACACGAGATTTAATCGTCATTTTCAACGGTTAAACCCTGCATCAGAAGTTAGCTTTATAGAATCGCCAGAACTAATTTTAACAAATTTGCGCTACTCAGTACAATCAGCTTTTTGGTATTGGTCATGGAGAAAGATAAATATTCCTTGTGACATAGACGACATAAGCAATGTTACAGTCAAAATTAATAGTCAGCGACTCCATCTTCACAATAGGCAGCTTAATTTGCTTAAAGCTAAAAGAATTTTAGGATTACCGGAATGATACAGAACATATTATTAAGTTGCACAGTATTTACACTGTTAGCATTCTCTAACTCTTATGCTGCAAAAACACTCTGTATTCCTCCTGAGCGAGTACTGTTTAGTTGTACTACCGAAGCAAGCATTATTTCTCTTTGTAACCAAACAAATAAAGTTATCTACCGCTCTAATGAAAAAGATGCCAGTGAGATTGAATTAACACCAAGCGAGCAGCAAAGAATTTTTTTTAGCACAGGCCCCCTAGGTGGCGGAGATACTGCGCAACTAAGAATAAAGAATAAGAATATTGAATACTTAATTTTTACTTATTCCGAAATTTATCGCGATAAAGACCATCGTGTTTCTAGGTTTTATGATAGCTCAGGACAATTTGCAGTAAAACATGGTGAAATTATTAAGCAATCCATATGCACCAACGACGCTCATTTTGATTCATTAACTTATGAAATTTTCAGCGTGGGAGATTCTTCTGAAGAATTTGAAGACAATATTATTAGGTTAGCGAAACCCATTTCAGAAAAACAATTTGAAAACTAGTCTATCTTGAAAATCGTTATTTGTTTTAACTGACGTTAGTAAGCGCGAGAATATTATAGTCTATGCAAAATACACAGAAAAAGTAATTGGGACAGGTAGAAGTTGGCTTCGCATCAAAAGTCTAAGCTTCAGCTAGCTAGTATTTTTATATTATTAAGCACAGTACTATCAGTTTCCACCATTCAAGCCTCGGATCAAAACTTATGCAAGGATGATGAGCAAATTATTTTCAACTGTATTACGACAAATAAACTTGCCTCAGTTTGTCATAAATTCTCCAGAACAATTTATCGTTTTGGAAAAAAAGACAGAATAGAATTGGTTCTTACAGCTAATGGAGAAAATACGTTTAAATATAGCTCTGCACCATATAGTGGAGGTGGAGGAGAACAGTTGCAAGTTACAAGTGGCAACCATCTATATACATTGTATAATTTTTCATTAACCAAACTTGACAGTATAGGCGAAATCACAAAATACATCGAAGGTGCAGGAATACTGGTCCAGAAAGACAAACAAATTCTTGCTGATATTCTTTGCACTGAAACCAGCGGTAGAATTTCCAGTAAAGCTGGACAATTATTTCCTTTCACAGCCTATAATGATGATATTTCTACAGACAAATTCGATTAAGAATTAAGTAATCATCATTAAGTAAGAACAGAATTGTATGAATAAAACAATCTTTGCGTATGTATTAACGTTGTGTGTTTGCACATGTAGTTATGCACAAAACATATCTTCAGTCTCATTTTGTGAAGGCAATGAGCAGACATTGTTCGTCTGCGAAACTGGGACAAAGCTCGCGTCAGTATGTTTTAACGAAAAAACAGGCACGAGCTACTATCAGTTTAAAAAGATAACTGGCGAAAAAGAACTAACTATTCCTTATAACCAACATAAGAAAAATTTCAAGCAGGCGATTGAGTATTATAGTGGTGGCTTTGGGCGTCAAATCCAAATAACGAATCACGATACGTTATATACACTTTACAGCTTTCGAGCAAAAGGTGTTGATGAAGAAGGATATATGACACCTACCTCTGGCGCTGGGATTCTTGTACAAAAGGATGGTGCCATAATTGCGCATCTGATTTGTGAAGATGGAATGGGTGATGATGTAGCAGATCGTATCTCCAAGATTTATCTAGAGACTGACTATAATGATGATTATGATGATGATGACTATTGGTTTAATAAATTTACCAGTCAATAGCAGTTGTAATCTCTGAGAACTGTTGATGTTACTGGAGATTTCCAATGCTATGCACTGCTCTACAGCATGGCGAAGATAGGATAGACACCAATCGGCAGGACAGAAAGAGAAACCCACTGGGACTATTCATGAGTCTACCCACTAAGATAATAGTACTTCTTATCGTCGCATTTATTGCGGTATCAAGTCCTATTTTTTCAAAAGAACCTGACATTGACAATCTTCTTGAACTCGACAGTTACTATAGCAGAAAATCACAGAGAGAATATACAACGATTTACTTACGTAAAAACTCTCCTTGTATTTTTTTTAAAGAAAAGAACATCACATCGACCATATGTGGTTCCAAAGAAATTTTATTTAGTGACCCTGAGCTCTACATCGTTCCAGGGAGCTTACGTGCTGATATTGGTGACGGAACATTTGAATATTTATATAAAAAAACTTTGTATTTTTGCACAGTCAATAGAAAGAGTCTGTATGCAACTTGTAAAAAGAGATAATAATGAAAAAACATATGGTTATTTTCACTTTTCTTATGATCTTTTTTTCTTCCTATTCGTCAACAAATGCTGCTCCTTCTCAAATTACTTTAGATCAAATTGTTGAACTTGAAAGATCGAATCAAAATAGCAACTTTGCTTACATACTGAAAAATGATCCATGCATTTATGTTTCCTATAATGGGAGTATACAAAAATATTGTACTGTCTCAGATAGGGATATGATTGCAGTTTACCCATTTGCTTATGCAACGAGATTGAAACTTAAAGATGATGTTCTCACGTTTATTTTAACATCGGGTGTGTACGACCTCTTCTGTAAAGTAAACATTAGAACACAACACACTGAATATAGTAGTAAGCGTAGCTTTATTTCAAGATAATTTTTTCTACAGACAAATTTGATTAGAAATTAAGTAACAACTATTGAGTGATAATAAATTATATGAACAAAGCAATACTTGTGGTGCTGTTAACGTTGTGTGTTTGCACCTGTAGTTATGCACAAAACATATCTTCAGTCTCATTTTGTGAAGACAATGAACAAGGATTATTTACCTGCCAAACTGGAACAAAGTCTGCCTCAGTTTGTTTTAACAAAACAACAGGCACGAGCTACTATCAGTTTAAAAATCAAAATAACAAAATAGAACTAAGAATCCCCTATAACCAACAGAAAAAGAATTTCAAGCAAGCAATTGAATCTTTTGCTAGCGGTTTTGGTTACCAAATAAGAATAACTAATAATAGAACCACATACACGGTTTACAGTTTTCTTTCAAAAGGTAGGGATGAAGAAGGCTATACGACGTATAAGTCCGGCGCCGGAATCCTTGTGCAAAAAAATGGCACTATGATTGCGGATTTAATTTGTGAAGGTGGAACTGGTGAGGATATAAACGATGATATTGCCAATCTTTACCCAGAAACAGACTATAATTTTGACTTTTTAGATGATCCCTATTGGGGTAAAAAATTTGCTGAATAATAGCAGTTTCAACTACCTTAAAAAGTATGAAAATACTAATTCTGACAATCTAATGATAGAATTGTATGAATAAAACAATCTTTGCATATGTATTAACTTTGTGTGTTTGTACCTGTAGTTATGCACAAAACATATCTTCAGTCTCGTTTTGTGAAGACAATGAACAAGAATTATTTATCTGCCAAACTGGAACAAAATCTGCCTCAGTTTGTTTTAACAAAAAGACAGGCACGAGCTACTATCAGTTTAAAAATCAAGATAAAAAAATAGAACTAAGAATCCCCTATAACCAACAAAAAAAGAATTTCAAGCAAACGATTAAATATTTTGCTGGCGGCTTTGGTCACCAAATAAGAATAACTAATGATAGAACCACGTACACGGTTTACAGTTTTCTTTCAAAAGATATGGATGAAGAAGGCTATATGACTCCTATTTACGGGGCTGGGATTCTTGTACAAAAAGATGGTGCCACCATTGTAGATTTAATTTGTGAAGATGGAGGTGGTGAGGCTGTAAGCGAGGATATTGCCAATCTTTACCCTGAAACAGACTATAATTTTGATTTTTTAGATGATCCCTATTGGGGTAAAAAATTTGCTGATTAGTAGCCGTTTCGAATACAGTTATCTATCATAAATAATTACAAACTTGACACCTTGCATGCTGGCAGTGGTATTGTAATTCCTTTTTCAATTATGGGTTTCGGGCACGAAATATTTTGCAAATTACTTATGGTTACACAAAAATTCGAATGTTGGACTGAGTAAACAAATAACCCTCTTTCTTTCTTCCCTATGCGAGCACACAATGAATCACAGAGACTTACAATTTACGTTTGAACTTGACGGCCTGCCTGCTGATACTTTTGCAGTAATTAAATTTTCTGGTGAAGAGTCATTATCAACGCCGTATGCCTTTGAGATTGAATTGGCGAGCAGGCAAGAAGACATTACACCAGATAAAACAGTAGATAGAACTGGTACCTTATATGTATGGCGTAATGGTCTTATCGAAAGCAAATTTAATGGAATAACCAGTAGGTTTGTACAAGGTAATTCTGGGCACCATCACACCTTCTACACACTGTCTTTAGTTCCAGCATTACTTCGTTCCGATTTGCGGCAGAACTCACGAATTTTTCAGCAACTCAATGTTCAGGATATCATCACCATTTTGCTGCAAGAAATGGGTACGACGGATTTCGTATTTGACCTCACCTCTCCACTTGAAGAACGAGAGTTCTGCGTACAATACCGTGAAACAGACCTTGCATTTATCCAACGCTTAGCTGCGGAAGAAGGTATTTACTACCACTTCATACACACAGACAGCACTCACACGCTGCGTTTTTCCGACAGCACACAAACGGCAGATTTTCTTAAAAAGCCAATGCCGTATCATGCAACTGCAGGCGGAGACGCACCTTCAACGTTTATTCGTTCTTTTACGCGCAAAACACAGATTAGACCATCCAGTGCCAAGCTTAAAGACTACAGCTTTAAAAAGCCTGCTTACAGCTTCTTACAATCTCATGAAGGTACTGAGATGGAGTTCCAACACGGGACATATGAACACTACGATTTTCCCGGTCGCTATAAAAGTGATGCTCAAGGCAAACCCTTCACAAAATACCGTCTTGAATATCTACGCAGTGATGCAATAACTGCTTTAGGCAAAAGTAATATTTCTCAGTTAAGTAGCGGTACAAAATTCGATTTAGCAGAGCACCCTGAAGATGCGTGCAACCGCGATTGGTTACTCGTTGATGTATTTCATTTTGGTGAACAACCTCAGGCGTTAGAAGAAGCTGGTGGAACAGGGGCTACAACTTATCACAATGAATTTACTGTTATTCCAGCCAACAGACCTTGGCGCCCGAAACCAAATGCAAAACCACGCGTTGATGGTCCACAAATGGGATTTGTTGTTGGCCCTAAAGGTGAAGAGATTTTTTGTGATGAGTATGGACGTGTTAAAGTCCATTTCATGTGGGATCGCTATAGCAATGTAGACGATAATTCTAGCTGTTGGATTCGAGTCTCTCAGGGGTGGGCTGGAGCACAATATGGTTCCATGGCAATCCCGCGAATCGGTCATGAAGTCATTGTTAGCTTTATCGAGGGCGATCCGGATCAGCCTATTATTACAGGCAGAACGTACCACGCCAAGAATCAGCCTCCCTACACACTGCCTGAACATAAGACACGAACTGTGCTCCGCACAAACACCCATCAAGGCAGCGGGGCAAATGAAGTACGTTTTGAAGATCAAGCTGCAAAAGAAGAAATTTACGTTCATGCCCAAAAAGATATGAACCTTGTTGTAAAAAACGACCGTACAGATAACGTTAAAAATGATGCCCATCTTGTCGTAGAAAACATGCGTTACCAGAAAGTTGTCAAAGATGATCACCTTACAATTGGCGGTGAAAGCCGTACGCATGTTGGTAAAGACCAATCTATCACTGTTGATGGTTCAACTCATATGAAGCACGGCAAAAACTTTTTGATTGAAACAGGCTCAGAAGTTCACTTCAAAGCAGGTGCAAAAGTAGTTATTGAAGCGGGTGCAGAACTTACACTTGCTGCTGGCGGCAGTTTTGTAACTGTCGATTCCGCAGGGGTTCATTTGTCAGGCCCTAAAATTAACTTAAATTCCGGCGGTGCTGCGGGAGTAGGTTCCGGCTTTGCTGGAGAGCTTCCTGAACCACCTGTAATCCCAAAAACGGCATAGTAACACATTTGAATTCTATCGATTCATTGCGTTTTCTTTTGACCTATTTTTGCAAGTGAGGATTACATGGGAAAAGCTGTACGAGTTGGAGATATTGGAACTGATCACGATGGATTTCATCCATCAAAGATTACTGCAGGTTCAGGTACGGTGATTATAGACGGCAAGCCGGCAGCACGCGTTGGAGATCCACTGGAACCACACGATAAACCTAAAAACCCAAAGCATGGCCGAGCCGTTGCAACGGGTTCATCAACGGTTTTTATAGATGGCAAAGCAGCAGCTATCACTGGCGGTAAAGTCAGTTGTGGCGGAGTAACTATAGGCGGTGGGACAGTAAATATTGCTGACGTAGTAAACGAGGCTGGAATTCCTGTGTTAGCACCTATTTTTAATCGAAAATTCATTATTACCGATACAGACGGAACCCCTATCCCTAATGTTGAGTATAAGCTTGAAGTAGAATCTGGAGAGGTGATTACTGGCACCACCACAGCGGAAGGTGAAACTGATTTCGCTTATTCTAAAGATGCACCTATCGGTATTAAGGTTTCTACAAGGATGAATTTTGATGCTGAATAATAACTGGACTAATCACGGAAGTTTTAACTCAACACTTGACTGTCATGTTGCCCCTGAAATTTAACAGTTACGGCTTAAAAATACTTATGAGATACCAGACACTCAGTCTCGAAGACAATTCGGGACTGAGCCAGACACAATTTTATCCTTAACTGAAGATGAGTTTATCGATTCTGCGAAGTCTGCCTATAAAGATTTAAAAGGCTCTTATGCATAAGACAAAACCTTTACTCATGCTACAGTTGCGATAGATATACAGTCACTATGCAAGCTTCTCATCAAACTTCGAAATCCTTTGCAACTGTATTACGTAAGTTTTGTTTCTAATGGAGCAAAACTTATTAAATTGTTCAAAAAAGGATAATATGGAAGAGTTATCAGAGAAAAAGAAAGCACTCATCTGGATATTTCTCATAACCCCTTTTACCCTCGCGCTTTTCCTTTTTGGCTTACCAAGGTTTTTAAATCTATTTTCAGGCAGCGACGTTCTTGTTTTTAGTGAAATGTTGCTTGTAACAATACTTAGTCCATTAATTTTTCTTCCCATAACCATAGTCTTTATTATTCAACTTGTTGGAAAAAAAGACGTGAATGTTCAGCATCGAACTCGAGCGGATAAAATACTTATCTTTTTGTTTCCTTTAATAATAATTATTAATATTGTATTTAGCTTTGCATATAAAGAACACCTTACATCGAATGGATATTTTTATTGTCTAGAGCGTTCCAAAGTTCGTGGAATAAGCGTCTATGTGAACGATGAGGCATTATGTAAAAAGAAAAAGATCCCCCCAGAACTTCTCGATATCAAATAACAAAATATAGCGAGAAAGCAGTTTTACGATTGCTTCCTCGCTTTTTATTTTCACATGCAAAGTGATGTTACGGCCTTTTCAAACAATCAATTTTGCAATTCATGTCGAGCAGGTTCAACGAACGAAGGCATTTGACGATATTCAAACTCACGTTTCTTGAATTTTATGCAGTTTGTGTTGAGATAACGTTTTTATATCGATGTGTTATGTAGATTTTTTGCGTTTGTAAGAAAGCAGGGTTTGATCTTTTCGACAAGTTTTATCCAGTTTTGACTTGATCCATCAGGCATTTTCTCCAAAAAGATTTGATAGGGATTTTTGGAAATCTTTGGTTGAAATGCTGAGTACCTATAGTCAGGGCTGTAGTTCTTCACCGCTATTGAGTCAGCATTTTCAGTTGGCAGATTTCCTTCTTCCAGTCTAGAGTTGCTCACGGCGCATGACTAGATGCGCCATACTGTTTCAAGCGCCATACAACAGAAATGGGTGTAACTCTTTGCACGTCGGGGTGATATTAATCGTGCAAGTACTAACTATTTATAAAACAGGTGGTAAGGAGAGGCGCGGAATGGTTCGATATTGTAAAGTGCTCTTTGTGTGTGTTTTGTGTGTTGCTATGTTTGGCTGTGCGAGTATGCAGACACGGCAAGAAAAGGGCACTGCATATGGAGCAGGTATTGGTGCTGGCGTAGGTGCTATTGTTGGACAAGCAATTGGCAAGGATACAAAAGGAACTCTTATTGGTGCCGGCATCGGAGCTTTAGTAGGTGGTTTGGCTGGCAACCAGATTGGAAGATATATGGATAATCAGGAGCAGGAGCTCCGTAATGCGATTGCTGCTTCTGAGACTGCCAGTATTCGAAGAGAACAGGATGTCTTGCGTGCGACCTTCAAAGGTGAAGCGTATTTTGATTTTGATAAAAGCAAACTCAAGCCCGGGGCTTATTATGAGTTGAAGCGGGTAGCTGATGTTTTAAACAACTATCCGCAAACAACAATAGAAGTTGGTGGGCATACGGATGCTAAAGGTTCAGCTTCTTATAATCAGCAATTGTCTGAGCGTCGGGCAATGGCTGTAAAAGACGAGTTAATTCGTAATGGAGTTGCTCCTCAAAGAATCCGTGCTGTCGGTTATGGCGAGACCCGTCCAATATCCTCTTCACATGCTGCAAACCGCAGGGTTGAGATACTTATTGTGCCAGTCCGACAAGGCTAATATTCCGAGATAGTAAATGTATGAAAAAGCCGCTGTATTACAGCGGCTTTTTTATGTGAAATTCTATTAAATGAGGTCAGTCTTTTTATCCAGCTTAGTGAGTAATCTTTCCCTGAGAGTAAGCAGCACTCGGTGGCAGGTTCTAAGGTCTTCTTCAGGAATATCTTTTGTTATTTCCTGTTGAATTCCGTGAGCAATATCCATCATGGAGTCTAGTAGTTCATCTGTTTTTTTACATAACTCTACATGCTTGACCCGTCGGTCACTTTTGGATGTTTTTCTGCGGACTAAGCCGTCATGTTCTAACCGGTCGAGCATTCGTACCAAGGTTGGTCCTTCAACTCCTACGTGTTCGGCGAGTACTTTTTGAGGAACCGGATCACCAAGTTTGTCCAGCATGAAAAGTACAGTCCAGCGGGCATTGCTTACGTTCAGATGCATAAAGCTCTGGTCAAAGAGCTGGCGCCATTCTCGAGACACTTCACAGATCGTCAGTCCAAGCTTTTTTCGACCTTCTCTTGGCTCATTGTGTACACTGGTTCGTAATGGAGATGTCATAGAAATTTCCTGTTAAAAATAGGGTTGGAAATGTACAAAAGCACATTTCCAGCCCTATTATTAATTGTACTTACTGAGTTTTATTGCTTTTTTTGAAGAACTTCTCTGTGAGCTCTATAATAGCTCGGTAGAAAGAAGGTATAAAAAGAGTTGCAATAAATGTGGAAGCAAGCATGCCGCCGATAATACCTGTACCAATGGAGTGGCGGCTCGCAGCCCCTGCCCCTGTGCTGATAGCCAAAGGCACAACACCGAGGATAAAGGCGAGTGAGGTCATAACGATTGGTCGGAAACGCAATTTGGCAGCTTGTATTGCTGCGTCATAAGCACTCATGCCGTCTTTGTGGAGCATGGAAGCATACTCAACAATTAGAATGGCGTTTTTAGATGAGAGCCCAATAAGAGTTACAAGCGCAATCTGGAAATAAACGTCATTTGCCAGTCCACGACCGAAGTTGGCTAGAATTGCACCAAAGAGTGCAAATGGTACTGCCATAATAACAGCAAGCGGGAGGCTCCATTTTTCATACTGGGCAGCAAGAATAAGAAAAACCATTATCAGTCCGAGGATGAAAATCTGTGCGGAGGCTCCGCCAGCAGCTTTCTCCTGATACGCAGATCCTGTCCACGCAAGAGTATACTCGGCTGGTAAGTTTTCTTTTACCACTTCTCCCATAGCCTCCAGTGCCTGACTGGAACTGTAGCCCGGTGCCGGTCCGCCGAGGATTTTAGCTGCTGGGAATACGTTGAAACGTTCTACAACTTCAGGTCCGGTAACCTGTTTTACTCTTACTAACGCAGTCAGTGGAATCATCTCACCTTTGTCAGAACGGACGTAAACGTTGCTTATGTCTTCCGGTGTTCTGCGGTAATCAGATTCTGATTGGATTTGTACCTTAAAGGTACGCCCGAGCTTGTTGAAGTCGTTAATATAGTATGCACCAAAAGTTGCCTGCATCGTTTCAAATACACGGCTGACAGGAACGCCCATGGACTTGGCTTTTTCTCTGTCTAATTTGATATCTAACTGTGGCGCGTTAACGCTGAAGTTAGAAGCAATATTGGCAAGCTCTGGTCGTTTGGCGGCTGCCTTAACGACTATTTGAGCTTTTTCTGCAAGATCGCGTACGCCTTTACCACTACGACTCTGGAGATAAGCCTCAAAACCGCCGGTGTTACTCATGCCGGAAATTGGAGGCATGTTGAAGGCCAGAACAAATGCATCAACAATGGAATACGTGTCGCGGAAGATTCCTTTAACGATATTAAAGGAAGACTTGTCCTCGCTGCGTTTATCCCAGTCATCAAGGTTGATAAATGTAGTGGAAACGTTTGGTTTCATACTGCCTGAAAACAGATCAAGACCGGCGAGAGAAATAGTGTTTCTTACACCGTCTGTGCTTCTGATTCGGCTGACCAAATCGTCCGTAATGGCGTTTGTTCGCGAGAGGGAAGAACCATCCGGCAACATAGCCATGGCAATGAGAGTGCCTTTGTCTTCGTCAGGAACAAGCTGTCCAGGAACTTTTTGAAAAATGTTCCATGTCACGCCGATGACCATAGCAAAGAGTGCTATTGTAAGGAGTGAACGTTTTAAGAGAAGACGGACGCCTGCGGTATATTTTTCTGTGACGTTTTCAAAGAAACGGTTGAACCAGCGGAAGGGTGCCAGCGGCTGCCCATGGTTCTCTTTGAGCATTAATGCACAGAGAGCCGGAGTCAGAGTCAGTGCGACAATACCGGAGATAACAACAGATACAGCAATGGTTACCGCAAACTGTTTGTACATTTCACCAGCAAGTCCTCCCATAAACGCTACTGGAACAAACACCGCACACAATACAAGAACAATTGCGACTACAGGTCCTGTAACTTCGTTCATCGCTTTGATTGTGGCTTCTTTTGGTGGCAGTTTCTCCGTGCTCATTATTCGTTCTACGTTTTCCAGAACAACAATGGCGTCATCAACTACAATGCCGATGGCCAGAACGAGGCCAAATAGCGTTAGTGTGTTGATCGAAAAGCCGAGAACGTACATCCCTGCAAAAGTACCGATGATGGAAACCGGAACCGCAAGACATGGAATGAGTGTGGCTCGCCAGTTTTGCAAAAAGATATAGATAATGATGAATACAAGTACAAATGCCTCAATGAGGGTGTGTACTACTTCGTCTACCGAGATACGTACAAACGTGGTTGTATCATACGGAATGGAGTATGTAATGCCGTCAGGGAATCGTTGAGAAAGTTCAGCCATTTTATCGGAAACAATCTCAGCCGTTTCAAGAGCGTTAGCCCCCGGAGAAAGATAAATACCGAGAGCAACAGACGGCTTGCCGTTGTTTTTAGCACGCAGTGAATAGCTTTGCGCACCCAGTTCAAGGCGGGCAACATCTTTTAGACGAAGAATTGTGCCATCTGGATTCGCGCGAAGAATGATTTCGCCGAATTCTTCAGGGTCGGTCATACGTCCCTGAGTAATAACAGTATAGCTTAGCTCAACAGGTGATGTGAGAGGGTCTTTGCCGATTGCACCAGCAGCAAACTGTGCGTTTTGTTCGCGAACTGCTGTGGCAATGTCAGAAGGTGTGAGACCTAATTGTGCAAGGCGGTCCGGACGAATCCAGATACGGATAGAATAATCCTGCGCGCCGAATACCACAGCATCCCCGACACCCGGAAGACGTTTTAAGTCATCGATGATGTTAACAAGCGCGTAGTTACTAATGTATACAGTGTCGTATAATCCGTCAGGGGAGAATACACTGATTACCTGCAACATGTTGGATGATTTTTTGCTTACGTTTACACCTTGGCGGCGCACCTCTTCAGGCAGGGACGTAAGCGCAGCTTGTACTCTATTGTTTACGTTGATGGTGTTTTGGTCAGGGTCGGTACCTACAGCAAAGGTAACAGACATGGAAAGAGTGCCATCACCCGCACTTACAGAACGCATGTACAGCATATTCTCTACGCCGTTAACCTTCTGTTCAAGCGGAGCTGCAACTGTTTGCGCAATAACTTCGGCACTTGCACCCGGGTAGCTTGCGCTAACCTGTACTTCCGGTGGAACGATATCTGGAAACTCCGCAATAGGCAGAGTTTTCATTGCCAAAAAGCCCGCGAGTACAATCACCACAGAGAGTACAGTCGCAAAAACAGGGCGGTTAACAAAAAAACGTGCGAACATTACGCATCCCCATTATCGGCAGTTTCAGCAGTAACTGGATTTACTGGCGATCCCGGACGAACTTTAATGATGCCTTGGGAGATAATGCGCTCTCCTCCCTGTAAACCTTCCTGAACAATAAAATTACTACCCACTGTTTTGCCAAGAGTAACAGGGCGCGAGGTAGCTACATTGTTTTCATCCAAAACATATACGAGCGGTGTATTGCTTGTAAAAAGAATAGCGCTTTGTGGAACCATGACGGCTTTGTTAAGAATGGCGCCTTCAATAATTACACGTACAAATTCACCCGGAAGAAGCAGGCTGTTTTTGTTTTCAAATTGTCCGCGCATGCGAATCGTGCCTGTTTTAGGGTCTACCATCTTGTCAGCAAAGTTAATTTTCCCTGTTTCATCAAGACGGGAATTGTCTGCAAGCTGAAGCTTAAGAGTATATCCTTCGCTTGTAAGGCTTGCATTGCCGCTGTTCATCATACGGCGCATTGAAAGTGCTTCTGTTCCCGATACAGAGAAGTTTACGTACAGAGGATTCAGAACAGTAATTGTTGTAAGAAGGCTACCGGATTCACTAAGAGTGATGAGACTGCCTTCGGATCGGGTCTCTTTACTTGTGATACCGGAAATAGGTGCAGTAACTTTGGTGTAACTAAGATTAATTTTGGCTTCGCGAACCTGTGCTTTGGCAGCTTCCACACTTGCAAGAGCAGTTTCGTATGCTGCAACAGCATCATCATATTCCTGCTCGCTGACTACTTTTGCATCGCGTAGAGAGCCAATTCGGTTACGTTCAATTTTAGTATTTTGAAGTGTTGCCGTGAGTTTTGCTAAGTCGCCTTTTGTCCGATCCAGAGCAGCCTGAGCCGGTTTAGGGTCAATTTTAAAAAGTACGTCACCCTCTGTGACCCAGCTGCCTTCAACGTAAGTGCGCTCAAGTAAGATACCGCCTGTGCGGGCACGTACCTGTACTTCGCGAGAGCCTGCTGTTTGACCAACACACGTACGAGTTAAGGGAACGTCTTTTTTTTCGACGATGCTTGTTTTTACCATAGGTGGTGGAGGTGTGTGCGCAGCTTGTGAAGTAGGCGTTTCATTGCTGCACCCACTTGCCAGTAACATCACTGAAAAAAGTATACTCAAAATGAGAAGTAAGAGATTTCTTGTAGGCATTTTGGAAAGCCCTCCAAATAAATATGTAGATCATTAGCAAGCTAATTAATAGGTAGGTAGTGAATAGGAATATATCTAGTAAGAACAGGGGTCAAGGTATGAAAAATAAAAAATATTTAGTGGGATTTTTTTAAAACAACGATTGTTTTTTGTAAAAGTTGAGTGTGTTTTCTGCCAAAAAGAGGAGAGTAGGCTTGTAGTTACTACATTCGATAAATATTATATGTTCTCGAAAGACCTTTCTTTTCAGAGTGTAGAGTGGGCAATACAAATTAACGGCTTAGATCAAAAGATCTAAGCCGTTAATTTGTATCTAAGATGCAACCTTTTCCATGTTTTCCTCATAGAAAATTTCAAACGTAGAGATGAAAAATCAATTGGTCTGTGGGGCACCATAGTTCCTAAAACATATATAGTTTCGTGGAGATACGTTGGTCATGTGTGTAGCGACGAAGAATAAAATTTAATCAAAAATAGGGTGAGATCTAATCGTTTATTAAGCTAGCGGTAAGCTGATTAGTTCTTGTTCTTTGAGGTATGCGAAAACAGATAAGCTATTAGTCATGGCAAAGGTGCCGCCAAGACTTATCGCCAGAGCGCATGTCTCAAAGATTTCAGGAAGGGTAGCCCCGCACTCCAAGGCTCTGGCTGTATGTGACCCCATACATAGTTTGCAGTTTGCCTGAATAGCCATTCCTAACGCCATCATGCGCTTAGTTTTCTCACTCAACGCTGAATCACTATATACGATTTCTTTTAGTGACCCGAAATAAATGTCACAAAGGTCCGGCATGGACTTGCGCATTAACTCAATAAGAACAGATGGGTCATTTTTATATGAAATGGTTTCAGTCATTTTTTCTCCTGAGAAAGGATGAGTTAGTGGTTAGTTGCAATGTGATGTTCCGTTTCAGGATGGAGTCTGGGACGCAGCATTTTTGAGTTGACACCATGCAGGGACATTTCGTTGACGAATTTTTGTTGGGGTCATGTGGAGTATCGTTTTTATCGCATCATTGCATTGTCGAATGGATCCGAATCCAGCAGCAAAAGCGATCTCTGTGATTGACTGTTGAGATGTCAGCAATAGGTGCTTGGCAACTAGTGCTTTGTAGTAGCGCGTAACAAAAATTGGAGGAGCACCGACAACCTCCGTAAAAGCCTTTCGTAAATACCTGTTTGTAATGCCCAGTGCGTTAGAAAGTTCCGTGAGAGAATGATCCAGCAGGTAACCATCACAAATCATTTTTAAAGATTGATTTACAAGTTTGCCTTTACTGTCAGTTATGAAATTTTCTTGTAAAAAAATATCTGGTGTAAATTTTGAGCATGGTCGCAGACCTAACTCCAAAGTCTTGAATAAAGATGGAGAGAAAACGACCTGTTCTTCTTCATAGTTAACGACTGAATCCGGAGGGAAACAAATAGGAAGTGTTTTTCTTATACCAAATAACACTTGCCTATCTTGTGAGTTCTTTTTCGATTTTTGTACTGCGTATGTTTGATGCTGCATGGGAAAATCCTGTTAAATCTTTAGGTCATTATATGAAGAATTGTGCCCTTTCTTGCAAGCGGATTTCGGAACAATCGTTAACAGTTAGGCTTTGATTTTATTTTTAACAAATTCTTGCAAAAAAGATCAACTCTCTATATTGTTAAATCTCGATATAAGCATTTAAGAAACGGAAGACGGTGTAAATCCGTCGCGGTCGCGCCACTGTAACCGGTAAATAATCTGCCCTAGTCACTGCATCATGCGGGAAGGCTAGGGGAAAACAGACCGGAAGCCAGGAGACGTCTTAATATGCAGGAGCACGACTGTCTCGCGATTGGACAGGCATCCGACAAGGTATTCGGCATAAACTTTTGTGTCGGTATAGCACTTGTATTGCCAGCATTTCGAGGTGTCGTTGTTCCTTTTATTTTCCAATAAAAGGAGTAACACAAATGGAAAAACACATTCTTGGGTTCCCTCGTATAGGTGCCCGCCGCGAACTAAAAAAGGTTCTCGAAGCCTATTGGCGTGGAGCTTCCTCCACATCTGAACTTGAAAGCGTTAGCGAAGACTTGAAAGAACGCCATTGGCGTATTCAGCATGAAGCAGGTCTTTCTTACGTTTCTACAGGCGACTTTTCGTTGTACGATCAGGTGCTTGATACAACCGCAATGCTCGGAGCAATCCCTGAGCGTTTTGTTGTTGATTCTTCCAGCACCCCTGCCGACCTCTCTCTATATTTCCGTATGGCTCGCGGGGACGCTTCCCGTAATATTGCGCCAATGGAAATGACCAAATGGTTTAATACGAACTACCATTACATTGTGCCTGAAATTTCAGCTAAGCAGCAGTTTGCGTTGTCTTCAACAGCATTGGTGAAAGATACTCGCAGAGCAATTGCGTGTGGTTACACTCCAAAGCCTGTGCTTGTGGGGCCGATTACATATCTTTCGTTAGCTAAAGGTGTGGATGGGTACGACTGCTGGCAAAGCTTGGATGCTGTTCTTGCTGTGTACAAAGAAATTCTCGGTCAGCTTGATCCTCTTTGTCGTTGGATTCAGCTTGATGAACCAATTCTTTGTGCAGATATGCCTCCGGCTGCCCGAGAGGCCTTTTCTCACGCATACAAGGTGCTAAATGCATCTGTAACGTCTGCTGGTTTATTACTGACAACATATTTTGATGCCTTGGATGATAACCTTGATATCGCTCTTACCTCTGGATGTGCAGGGCTTCATGTTGACTTAACTCGCGGTGGTGCGAGTCTGGATACATATATTGAAAAGCTTCCGTCTTCCATGAAGCTTTCTATCGGGCTTGTAGATGGACGTAACGTTTGGAAGACCGATTATGAAAAAATGCTGGCGAAGGTAAACGGCTCGTTGAATCCCTTGTCTTCAGATAGAGTTCTGATTGGTTCAAGTTGTTCTTTACAGCATTGTCCGGTTGATCTTGAGAATGAAACAAAGCTTGATGAAGAACTGAAGAGTTGGTTGTCATTTGCAGTGCAGAAGTGTCGGGAAGTTTCTGATCTTGAAACGCTGTTGAGTGAACGCACCGGTACCGGACGTACAGAAGGTATTTCCATTCTTGATCGAAACACCTCTGCAATGAATTCTCGCAGGCTCAGTAAACGCGTGCATAATCCGGTGGTTCAGAAGCGAACAAGCGCTGTTGATGATGCAATGTATTGCCGCGAGCAGCCGTATGCTGTGCGTAAAGATGCTCAGAAATGGCTGAAGCTTCCACAATATCCGACAACTACGATTGGTTCATTCCCGCAGACAGCAGAGATTCGCGCGAAGCGTAGTGCTTATAAAAAAGGTGCGTTGTCAGAAGACAATTATGAAGCCTTTATCAAGAAAGAAATTCAGCGTGCAGTTGAAGAGCAGAAGGCGCTTGGACTGGATGTATTGGTTCATGGCGAGCCGGAACGAAACGACATGGTTGAATATTTCGGGCAGCAGATGGACGGCTTTTGTTTTACAAATGCAGGCTGGGTGCAAAGTTACGGAAGCCGTTGTGTTAAGCCCCCGATCATTTATGGTGATATCAGCAGACCAAATCCAATGACGGTGAAGTGGATAACGTATGCGGCCTCACTCACCGAAAAACCTATGAAAGGGATGCTTACAGGGCCTGTAACTATTTTGTGTTGGAGCTTTGTGCGTGACGATATGGAACGTGCAGACGTTTGCCGACAGGTGGCACTTGCAATTCGGGATGAAGTGAAAGACCTTGAAAATGCCAACGTGAAGATTCTTCAAATTGATGAAGCCGCCTTCAGTGAAGGTATGCCTATTAAACAGAAAGATCGTGAAGCGTATCTTGCATGGGCCGTGGATTGTTTTCGTCTTTCCACATCGTGTGTTGAAGATTCAACGCAGATTCACTCTCACATGTGCTACAGCGAGTTTAACGATATTATTGGTGCTATCGCTGCAATGGATGCAGATGTGATCAGCATTGAAGCAAGCCGTAGCAAAATGGAGTTACTGGATGCGTTCAAGAGCTTTGATTATCCGAATGAGATCGGCCCGGGGATCTATGACATCCACAGCCCGCGTGTTCCAACCAAAGAGGAGATGGTACAGCTTTTGGAAGATGCGAAAGCGTATATCCCAGAAGAACGGTTGTGGGTGAATCCAGATTGCGGTCTTAAAACTCGTGATTGGCCGGAGTGTATTGCTTCTTTGAAAAATATGGTCGAAGCCGCATATGAAATGCGTAAGCGTGCATAAAAAGTTTTTTTTAAAAATTAAGCCCTTACAGTTTTTACTGTAAGGGCTTTTCCTGACCATATTCTTTAAAACTCTTTTTGTTGTAATAAATAAATTTTCAAATTTTTCGGAACTGTCTGAAGCCGTAATGTCCAATGGGACAGGGCTTCGTGGTGAGCTGACTATTTGACGTAAAGAACTTCTTGAAGAAGAGCATTTGCTTTTTCGCCACCCAGCGGGCTCATATATTCGGCAACGCTAAATATCATAACGCCATGTGGGGCGTACGGCAGCTCTTCCCGCATTTGTTCGTGGATGCGTTTTAACGATGCAGGTTCTGCTTTAAAGGTATCACTCTCTAATTGAGTGAATATTTCGAGCACAGGCTGGATTGTACAACACGATCCCTGCATTTTCTGCTGCATGATACTTAGATAAATCGGCACATCTTTAATGCCCAATTTTTTTACGCCGACTCCATCCTGAAAGAGGACGCGTTCAATTCCTGACTCATCAGCAACAGTTCTCCAGAATTGACCCAGTTTTTCCGGTGAAGCCCATCCGTTTGAAAATGCGGAGATGGATATGGGTTTGTTTGGAACCAAAGTGCTGAGGTCTCCGTGGGTGTCTTTGATGAAAGAACAAAGGATAGATCTATATTCTTCGCTCAACCATGTCCGGTCATCAATTTCCTGCGAAATATACCATCCAGCAAAAACAGGAGAAGATTGGAGCTGCTGGGCAATTGGTTTAATAGCTTCCATGGTTGCTTTGCGTATCCGCATAAAGTGAACTTGTATGAGTTCCGGCTCGGATTTAATTCGCTCCCAGTAAGAATTATAGAAAACTCCACCAAGAGTAACGAGCATACCGTTGCATTCAGCGTACTCGAATATTTTGCTGATGACGGATAAATTATATGTAGGAACGGATTGAATTGGTTCACTTGGCTCTTCGAGAGCCTCGGGCTTTTGGGGCTCTTCTGTTGTTCCCGCGTTTTCTTCAAACACTACCCACTGCACTATTATTTCACGGATACCCAGTTTTCGGTATGTATCGAAAAGAGTATCCCACTTATTACTGTCCCATGTTTCCATGGTCTTAGTTGGTTGCAAAAAGGTTCCTGCAATGCCCTGCATAGCAAAGCCGGAAGACGGCAAAAAGAATATCAAGAATAAAATAGCAGTGGCCAGAAAAGTATGAAGACGGCTTATCATATTGCTCTCTCTAGAAGTTAAGTCTTAGGACAACACTTAATCCATTGTAGTCGTCGCTATTTTCTTTTGTGTATTTGCCATACAGATACCGGATTAAGATTTCCCAATCGCGTTTGTAGGCGAGATACTGATCTTCTCCCTCAAGCCAGCGGAAAGAAATTGCCGGTCCGCCTTCTATTCTACTAAAATTATTTCTGTCTGGAGAAACTTCATTATATGTAGCAAAGAGGTGAGGGGTAATAAGCCACGCATCATCTATGTTCCATGTCCATCCCTGACGTCCATGAATTAAGAACACAGTACGTTTTTCATCTTGAATATACTCATCCAGCTCAGCGTAGAGGAAGCTGTAGTTCCAACTGGATTCTGCGGCTTGCATTGCCCAGCCGTCATCTACAGACCCCATAAGCCGTAAGAGAGTATTGTCTTCAGCGTCTTCTCCTATTTTGAATAGGCGTTCTACACCAAGGGCAATGTTTGCTTCGGAAAAAGGTTTGTACCGAACTCCGGCGGCACCCTGAGTTGATTCAGCAGAAAAATCGAACACACCGTTTTCTAGGCGGTTCACACTGACTCGACCAATGAGTGAAAAGATTTTCCCATTTCTGAAGCCGAAATTTTTGGGAATATATCCGACTTCTACACCGGCAGTATTATCAAGAACGCCAACCTGAATGCCCTGTGCATCGGAAACAAAATTATCGTCATCCGGTGAATACGCGTAGAATGCTGTAACATCCCAGCGATTCGTTATGTGACGGACTTCTTCTTTAAAATCGTAGATTTTTTTCCTGAGTGATTTTTTCGTTTCCTCAGGATAGTACGGGGCATTATCGATGGACTTTTTAAACCAAGCCACGGATGCGTCATTGTCGTACAGTTGCTTGGTTATGTACGCGAGATCTTCTACAAGATTAATGTAATCAGGATCTTTTTTCTGAAGATCTACAAAAATTACTTCAGCCTTTTCAAACTCTTCATTTTTATAATACGCGTACCCGAGTGATATTCTATATGCGTTGGCAGGGTCCAGTTCGACTGCTGTTTGAAAGGATTTAATGGCTCCTTCAAGATCTTCAGAACTCTCTTGAACTTGCCCTAGGAGGTAGTATCCTTCGGCATTTGGTTTTTCTGCAATGCCTTTACTGAACGCTGCTTGAGCCTTTTCAAATTGTTGTGACTCTTTATATGTACGACCCAATTCTTCGTAATACAGTACCCGGAGTTTTGGCGTATCCAATTGTTCTGGATTCACTGTCAGTAAGGTAGATTCTGCATCTTCCAGATTGCCAGCTAGGCGCTGTGCCTGACCAAGCTTGTATGCCCCCAGCGGGGTAGGCGTAATACATAATGCAATTTTATAATTAGCAATAGATTCGGTGTAGCTTCCCTCGCTGGTGTAAAGATACCCTAGCTGGTCGTAGATTTTAGCAGAGCCTTGGAGCACAGACGCAGGCGCGGATTTTTTAGCCTCTTTCAGATAATACAGAGCCAGACCGGGTTTGTTGAGTTTTTGAAAACAGAAACTCAGTGCTGAATCTGCCTCGTATTTGATGCCAAGGTTTCTTGCGCGTCTAAGTTCCTTAATAGCTTCTTGGTATTTTTCCGCTTTATATAGAGCCAGCCCCATGTCCATCCGAATGCGTGGGGTCTCTCCACCCGCAGCAATGGCTTGTCGCATGTAGCGTATCCCCACATCGGTTTTATCCATTGCGATATAGAGGTAACCAAGGTTGATAAGAAGAGTTTGACGCTGTTTTGGTGAAAGCTTGGAGTGGGTAAGTGCTCTAACATAAACCTCTGCTGCTTTGCTTGCATGTCCACGTTTGGAATATATGGTTCCCATCATGCTTAATGCTTCAAAATTATGCGCATCAGATGATACGCGAAGGTATCTACGAAGAGTTTTTAATGTCTTGTCATATTTTTGGGCTGCATAAAAAGATTCACCAGCGCGAAGGAGTAGAGATGGCTTTTTCTTCTCAGCAGCTTCATATGCTTTAAGATAGAGTTCGCCTGCGGTTTCAGGCTTGCCATGTCGAGTTTCTAGAGTTGCTAAGCGTTCAAAAACAACCATGGCATTGTCACCATGTAATTGGTCAGAATTCAAAATAGTTTTGTAGATTTTGATAGCCTGTTCATGCTGTCCGTTTTTTTCATAAGCATAAGCCAGCAACATGGAAGTAGCGAAATCGTGATTGGCAGAATCAAGTTTTTGGAATGTTGCAATGGCGTCCTTGTATTCCCCCGCGTAAAGCTGCGTTCGTCCTAAGGCCAGCAGTGTTTGATCGTTATCGGGGTGTCTTGCTAGCGCTGCAAGGAACGCATCCTTTGCTTCAGAATATTGCTTTGAACCATAATATAGGAAGCCGAGGTTTTGGAGTGCACTTTCCTGATTTTCTGATGAAAGGAATCCGGAATTGAGTGCCTTGGATAATTCAACAATTGCCTCGGAGCTATTGCCTTCTTTCATATAAGCAGTGCCAAGCTCCATATGAGCGCGAGCCTGATCCGCACCTAACTCCAATGTTGAAATAAGTAATTTGTATGTTTCAATAGCGTTCGCCCAATCGCCTTTAAGCCCCTGAGCTGTGGCTAACGCCTCCATAGCTTCAGCAGTCGGTACGATGGCTAAGGACTGCTCAAAAGCTTCGATGGCCATATCTATATTACCAAGTCGTATGGCTACGAACCCTTTCTTCGTGAATAACTCAGCTTTTTCATCTATTGTTGCGGCTGTTTTTGTCAGTTTATCAAAGAGTTCGATGGATTCATTTCCTCTTCCCAGCTCCTCAAGAATGAATGCTTTAAGCAGTAACTGAGTTGATTCCTGCCTATTTTCTAAGGAAAGGTTAATCCATTCCAGAGCCTTATCGTATTGCTTTGTTTCGTAAGAAAGTTCCGCCAGACGATAGGTAATGGACGTTACTGTTGGCGCTATGTTGTGAGCTTTAAGTAATATCTCTTGAGCCTCATCAAACTTACGAACCTTCATGTAAATATCTGCGATATCGCTTAAGGCGATTAAACGATCTTTTTGTGAGAGGGCGTCTGAATCTGTAAAGGCGAGCGCTTTTGTATAGGCTTTCAGCGCTTCATCGAGACGATTTGCTCCTTTGTAGGCTAACCCCAAAATGTATGCGTGCTTTGCGGGTGAAAGAGTAGAGCCCTCGGTCTCAAGGATATTTAGTAGAAGAGCATATTCTTTCTGTTTAATAAGCAAGTGAACTGCACTGACAAAGGCATTTTCTTGTGCGAGTTTTGTAAGAATCTTTTTTTGTATAGTATCTAGCAACAGATCCAATGCTTCAGTATTACGCCCAAGTTTCTGTAGCGAACTTGTTGCAAGCATCAAGGCGCTGGCATTATCAGGATATCTTTTAAGTACTTCGAAAGCTTGATTTTTGGCCTGAGTATAATCTCTCTGGTCATATAATACCTGACAATAATCTAAGCGCACGTTTGTGTCGGTGGGATCAATTTCAAGAACTTTGGCAAACTCTACAGCTGCTTCACTCAGTTTTCCTTCTTTGAGATGCTCGTATGCTTTGTCTTTGTAAGGGTAGACTTTAAGTTCAATGATCTGTTGCTCAAACCAGTTTCTTTCAGCAGCAGCTGACTGCGGGTAGAGTACACCTGTGATGGAAAAGCACAGTGTCAGACTGAAGATAGCGATAATTCGGTACATTACTTAGTCTCCCAAGCGCTTAGGAAATGCTCAAGATTTTTCGGTGTAATAACCCCTTGTTCGATAAGTACTTCACCCAACAATGGGCAGTTCTGTGCCTGTTCTATAAGAGCAGCATTTAATTGTTTTGGAGTGATGTGTTTTTGGGCTAACAGGAATTCTCCTGTTCTCTTGATTTGTTTTTGCTCTAAAAATTCTTTGTTTGCTTTTGCGAATGTCTCTTCAGTGAGAACTCCCTGCCGGATTAAGATTTCGCCCAGAGGGAGGTAGCGGCGTCTTTGAGTCCGAAGGGCTTCTGAAAGATCTTCGGAGGAAATCTCGCTTTTTTCCACGAGTGCTTTACCCAGAAAATTTGACTCTTTTAAGGTAAAACGGCGTTCGTAGCCTCTGCGGATAGCGAAGGCTATGTCGCTTTTTGCTGCAATGCGTAATGCAATGTAGCGTCCGACACTCTTTTCAATATCGCGCAACGACTTTTCGTCAAGCATCTCGTTTGTAGCCATGATGAGCTGATCATTTTCAATTGATAATGGGTAGACGTTGTATGTAACGGCAGATTTAAACGGAACCATATCGAGCAATTCAAGTGGCGTACTGTAAGGGTCAATATCCTGCGTTTCGACTGTAAACTGAATGCCTAATGCCTGAATAAGTTGGTCTTCCGTTATGTAGCCCAGATCAATAAGCACTTCACCAAGACGCTTGCTTGATTTGTTTTTTATTTCCAAGGCGGAATCAAGCTGCTCGATTGTTAAAAATCTGCGGTCTAAAAGCAGATCACCCAATTTACGGCGGTAGGCGCGCAATTCATCTTCTGAAGGATAGACATGATCTGTTTTGTCCCATGCAGCTTTTTGGCCTGTGGCACGTAGTTTTGTGTATATGGCGATTGCTTTAGTAGTGGCGATGAAGTTGATGATGTTAGCCCAAAATAAGCGTGGGATAGCCAACAAGCCTTGGAACCAGTCGTAGGTGCGTACAACAAAAAGAACGCGCATGAAAATTCGCCAGAAGAGGAAAAAGAGACAGATCGAAATAAGCGCAGTTGACCATGGAGAATCATCTACCAATGGCGGCAGATTATATTCCTTTGAAAGGACGTTGTAGATAATCAGTCCTAAAATGAAGACAAACAAAAAGTTACCGGTAAAGTTCGCAAGGTTGGTCACGAGTGTTTTGCGATCACGCCACAGCATGTAGCGATACGCAAGGCTGCCATGCCATCCCATGCTACTCCAGCCTTGAAGTGCTATACCCATAACCCATCGAGTTTTCTGACGGATTGCCGTGTGTAGCGTGTTAGGAAAAAATTCGCGGATGGAGATAAATTCCTTAACTTGCTTTTGCTTCGGGGTGCGAGAAAAGAAGCCTTTGACCATTTTGTTCCGCCAAATCCATTGGCGTACAAATGCTTGCTTGAGGCCGAATTCTTTTAGCTGAAGACCAAATTCATAGTCTTCAGTAAGGGAGTTTGTATTAAAAGGCTGATGGTTTCTTGCCGCTGCAACAATTTTAAGCGTTTTGCGACTAAGTGCTGTTCCCACTCCGGCAGATGGTACAGCTCCAGTAAGAGCTTCGCGAACAATAAGATCACGTGTATGGTTTTCGGCAAACTCATCAATGTAGTGGTTACCAGTGAAATTTGTCCAGTGACGCGGCACAGGGTGTACCGGAATCTGAATCATATCCAGTTTGGGAATAACGTAATTGCACAGCTTCAACATGAGTGGATGGATAATGTCTTCGGAGTCCTCCATGATAAAGATCTCAAATTTTTTATTGTTATCTTTTTCAAAAACTAGAATGCCTTCGTAAAGCCAGTTAAGGCAGTCAGCTTTGTTTGTAGGTCCGTCGTTGGGCGTAACAATGCGTTCTACGTTGCCATATTTTTCGCGTATTAAGTCTACTTCTCGTTGAGTAGCCGGATCATTAGGGTATGTGCCTATAAATATGACATAATTTGAGTAATTAATTGTTTTTATGGTGTTTTCGAGCATTTGCCGAATGATAGCAGATTCATCCCAGCAAGGAATCATAACGGCAATAGCTTGTTCAGGCTTAGCCAGTAGTTGCTCTTCTGTCAGGCGCTTATTGTGCTTTGTTATGAACAGTTTCCGATAGGTTTCTCGAAAAAAATAGCAGAGGTCTATGAAGAACTCGTCGATGCCGCTGATAACAAAGATGAATGCAACACCAAGAAAAACGATCTTGAGTATTAAAAAAAGAATTATGCCCACTTCGTTTAACATATGAGTCCCATAATTGTTTAATTTTCATGAAACTGGTTGTTTTGCGCCTATGTGATACTTGAAATTTCGTAGTGCAATTGGAGTCTTCAGAATTATGGAAAACAAAAAGAGTCTTGTTCATTAAGATATGGATGCTGCCCACTGTTCCAAGCAGAAATAGCTTGTACAATGCGCTTGGAAGCTAAACCATCTCCAAAGGGATTAGTCGGTGAAATCGACTTGTTTGCCCCTTGCTTGCTGTTAAGAATAGCACATGCTTCTTTGACTATTTCGTCAGTGTCTGTGCCTACAAGTTTGGACAGTTTGGCATCAAGCGCCTCTGTGCGCTCTGTTGTCTTGCGCATAACCAATACGGGTACCCCAAAAGTAGGTGCCTCTTCCTGCACGCCTCCGGAATCACTCAAAATTAACGATGCATGTTTCATGGTGGAGATGAAATCAAAGTAATTCTGTGGTTCAATAATGTGCACGCGTTGATGTTCTTTAATGTTATCGAATGCGATTTCACGCACTTTCGGATTTTTGTGTATCGGAAACACAATTTCAATATCATCGTACGCGCGGACTATTTTATTGATGGAAGCACATATGTTTTTCAGTGGCTCACCCCATGATTCGCGACGGTGTGCCGTTACCAGAACAAGACGATGTTCGGATTGGAGAACCTTTGCTACAGCAGTAGGAAGTTTTGTGACCTTGCTGGAGATGCTGTTTAATGCATCAACAACTGTGTTGCCGGTGACAACAATGCTTGATGGCGTGACGCTTTCAGCCAAAAGGTTTTTCTGTGCTGAGAGTGTCGGAGCAAAATTAAGCGTTGAGAATGTGCTGATAAGTTTACGATTCGCTTCTTCGGGATATGGATTCATGATGTTGCCGCTACGTAATCCGGCTTCAATGTGCCCAACAGGAATCTGACGGTGAAAAGCAGCCAGTGCTCCCGTAAAGGCTGTGGTGGTATCTCCCTGCACCAAAAGGAGGTCTGGCGAAGTCGCTTCTAAAATCGAATCCATACCCATCAATGCTTTTGATGAAAGTTCGTTAAGATTTTTAGTAACGTTCATAAGCTTCAGATCAACGTCTGGTGTCAGATCGAAGAAAGAAAAAACTTGATCAAGTTGTGACTGATGTTGCCCCGTGGAAATGAGATGTATTTCCATGTCCGTTCTGGCAGCAATACTTTTCAGAACCGGTGCCATTTTTATGGCCTCGGGTCGGGTGCCGATGACAGCAGATATTTGGAATTTTTTATCGGGCATAAGACCTTTCACATCTTTTTATAAAATTGGGCGCAGTTATATCACTCGCGATATTGTAACATACAATGAGCGCTATGTTTTTCTATTATAGATGCCATAACGGCTTGCCGGTGTTACCTCTTTTGAAGAAGGTTGCGGATATGATTTGCCCATGAGGCTATGATGATGAGTTTCTTATGATATACGTGTTGGGGAGATCTAAGGGAAAGACTTTTTTAATCCACACTTATTCTTGAAAGCTTGATAGCAAAGAGCTGTTTGTACTAACTACATCTTGTGTGAGCGGAAAGAACATAAAAAAAGAGCCCTAACATTTGTCAGAGCTCTTTTTTTTTGGACTTTTGGAAGGTTAGCTATAAGGCAACAACAGCTTCAATTTCAATGCGAACATTGAGTGGAAGTTTTGCTACCTGATAGGCACTACGGCTTGGGTATGGTTTGCTGAAGTATTCCGCGTAGACGGTATTTGCGTCTGCAAAATCTTCAAGATTTGCCATGAGAACAGTGGTTTTAACAATCTGGTCCATGGTTGCGCCTGCGGCTTCAACAACAGCTTTGAGGTTTTCAAGAGACTGGCGAGCACACTCCTGAATAGAGCCTTCGCATATTTTGCCGGTTTCCGGATCAATTGGAAGCTGGCCGGAAACATACAAGGTGTCACCGTGTTTGATTGCCTGAGAATATGGGCCTACTGGAGCTGGAGATTTTTCAGTGTAAATTTCTGTTTTCATCATATGATCCTTACAAAGTATTTTTAGTGTAGGTTGTGGCAATAGCAGCGTACATCATGGCAGCATGAAGCACCTGTTTTTTGCTGACGTATTCATCAGCGACATGGCAGGCATCAAGTGTGCCCGGGCCGTATCCGATAACTGGAATATTATGTTTGCCCATAATGGCAACACCGTTTGTAGAGAACGGCCATGTGGTAAGCGTTGCTTTTTTGCCGAATAATTCTTCATATGCCTGTACGGATGCTGTAGTGACATCGTGGTCTTTTTCCAGCTTCCATGCAGGGAAAATGCACTCTTTGTTGCACTCCTTCCCTGTGTAGGATGGGTCTGTGAACGTAAAGAGTTCGATGCGTGCGTCAGCAGCCTTAACAGCAGGAAGTTCTGCAATTTGTCCAAGTGCGTATTCAGGGGATTCTCCCCATGTGAGGCGTCTGTCGATGGAAATTTCACAGTAATCAGCAACGGAACAACGGGACGCGGTTTTTGAAGTAACTTCGGAAACCACAAGGCAGCCTTTACCAAGTTCTGGGTCTTCAACTTCAAAATTATGGCTGAGTTCTTCCAACTCGTTAATGATAGAAGCCATCTTGTAGATTGCGTTGTCACCCAGATGCGGGGTAGAGGCGTGGGCGCTTTTACCTGAAACAAAAATTTTGAGTTCGAGACGTCCTTTTTGTGCCAAAGAGATTTCGTCGTTGCTTGGTTCTGCAAGAATAACGAATTTCGGCTCAAGGTTGCGTTCCTCGATCATGTATTCCCATGCGAGCCCCTCGCATGGTTCTTCCTGCACACTTGCGCAAGCCATGTATGTAAGATCATCTGTGAGTTCGAGATCTTTGATGACTTTGCCTGCATAGACCATGGCAGCAATGGCGGACTTCATATCAGCTGCGCCTCGTCCGTAGATGCATTCCGCATCCTGATCGCCGGAAAGTGGAGCACGTGACCACTGGCTTTCGTCACCGTTGCCGACAACATCCATATGTCCGTCTACACATACGAGCTTTTTGCCGTGACCGATTGTCCCACAGACATTGCCCATTTCATCGACAAGTACGGAATCAAAACCAAGTTCATGCATCTTCGCTTCTACGCATTTCGCTACGCGCCCTTCGTCACCGGAAAGGCTTTCAATTTGAATCAGCGTACTGGCGAAATCGTAAATGTCTTGCGCGTAGTGCTTTGTCCGAGCGGTAATTTTTTCAAACATGCTATGCTTACCATTTTATTTTACAGCGGGCATGGGCGGAAGTTCCATGCCCGCTGTGTTTAGAAGTCTCAATGTGGATTAATGAGGAATCCGTTTCTTGCTAGTTAAACTCTTCTCTGAACTGTTTGAATGTACTGATTATACATAGGAAGAGTACGAACATGAGTGGCAGTGCAAAGATAAGGCTGATGCTCTGGAGGAGATCAATACCAGTTTTGGTGCCGAGCATGAGAGTCAGAGCCATGGCTGCTTGAGCAATAGTCCAGATGGTTTTCATTTTGTTACTCGGGTTCAAATCCCCGTCAGCGCTCATGCTGCTGAGGGTGTAAGTGGAACTGTTAATAGAGGTGATAAAGCAGGTGAACAGCGCCAGCACAACACCGATGGAAATAACAGTTCCGAATGGAAATCCTTCGAGCACAATAAAGGTAGCAGCTTTGGAAGATGCTGCCGCAGCACTGAGTGCTTCTGGAGAAGCTTCAAGACCGATGGTGCCGAAGAAAGCAACCCAGAGGAAAATACCAAGGCAAGGCAGAATCATAGAGCCGAGAATGAATTCGCGAACAGTACGGCCTTTGGAAACACGAGCGATAAATGGACCAACAAATGGAGCCCATGCGATTGCCCATGCATAGTAGTAGATAGGCCAGCCGGAAATCCATGAGCCTTCTTTTTCCGCAGCAAATGTTGGCAACATGAGTGCATCAGAGAAGAAGTCGTTCATGTAGTTACCCATCGTGTCAAAGTACACGTTGAGCATTTTAGTTGTCGGGCCCACAGCACCAACAAGAAGCAGGAGGCCGACAAGCAGGTATACGTTGTAGTCGGAAAGAACCTTGATGCCTTTTTCAAGGCCGGTGGTGGTACAAAGAATAGTAATACCGGTGATGATGGCAACAACGACGATCTTAGTTAAGTCAGAATCAGGTGTGCCGAAAAGGTAAGAGAAGCTTACGCTCAGGGAAAGACCTGTCTGACCAAGAGAGGTCGAAATACCTGCAATTGCGCCGAATACACAGATTAGGTTAATAATCTTACCAAGATTGCCGTTTGCAGTATCACGACCCCATGGGAGGAGAATGTTACTGATGAGACCATTCTCATTTTTACGGTACATGAGATAGCCGAGAACGAGTCCTACTACTGAAAATGCAGACCATGCCTGAATTCCCTGATGGATAAAGCTCTGTTTCATTGCGAATTCAGCAGCTTCGGCGGTTTGAGGAGTGATTCCTGTAGTGGAGAGCGGGTTGATGTAATGATATACCGGTTCGGCAACACCCCAGTACAACATTACGGTACCCATACCAGCTGAGAAAAGCATGCCCATCCAAGAGAACGTACTAAACTCCGGCTTTGCGTCATCAGCACCGAAACGGATGTTACCGTACTTGCTGAATGCAAAATAGAACATGACCATGATGTAGGCAAAAGAGCCTGCCATGTAGATCCAACCGAATGTTTCGGTTAGATAGTTCATGGTGTTAATACCTACAGTGTAAAGCTTGTCCGGAAAGATTATACCGGAAAGAACAACCAATACGATAAAGCTCATCGTGCTGGTAAACAGCATTTTACCTTGCTTCATTTGCGGCGCGGACTCTGTCCCAACACCATCTATAATACCTTCCATTTGAGTCGACATAGTGATCCTCTCCCCTCGCTAATCGATAATGGTAATATGTTCACTGGCGCGTCGGGAAATCCATTCAGCACCATCTTCTGTAATAACGATATTTTCTTCGTGCACCATTTCTTTGCCGTCTTCATAGGTCATACCCGGTTCAAGGGTGATGACCATGCCCGGCTCAAGAGTGGTATTGTCTGTGGCAGTGTTAGAAGGCCACTCTGTCAGCTGGATACCAAGGCCGTGGCCAAGACGACCTACGCCGTTACCGAGTGCTCCGCCTGCTTCCATGATGGACCACATTGCGTTGTAGACATCTGTAGTGGTTGCACCTGGACGTGCAGCCTTGAAGCCTGCGGTCGTTGCTTCGTAAACGCAGTCGTAAACACGCTGGGTTTCGTCACTGCAACTGCCGAACGCAAAGTTGCGGTCAAAGTCGGAGAAGTAGCCGTCGAATACTGCACCGGTGTCGATGATCAGTACGTCGCCGTCTTCGATTTCACGGGATGTAGGGCCCATTATGATGCTTTTGTAGCCATCAGGTCCGGAACCGGAGATGAGGTATTTTACAAACTCAGCGCCGCCTTTAAGCATGTTGATGCGCATCTGGGTGCAGATGTCGCGTTCTGTCTGGCCAACTTTTGCGTGGGACGGGATTGCGTCGAATGCATCGTTAGTGATCTGGCATGCTCTGCGGATTTTAGCGACTTCAGCCGGAGTTTTGATAGAACGCAGGTAGTGAACATCTTCTGCAATATCCACGAACTCTTTGCCTTTCACGCGACCGCACAGATCAAGGTAGTCTGCTGTTGGCATACGCAGGTAGGACTGTAGGCCAAGAGTGGCACCAATGCGACCAAAGCGGTTTGGAAGCGCGTTAATAACGCCGGCAACAAGTGAGATGCCGTCGTCTTCCGGTGCAGGGGATGACCAAGTGTGGATATCTTCAATCCAAGTACCGCGCATGCCGCTTTCACCGATGCCTGGAATTACAGCGATAGGTTTACCTTCAGCAGGGATTACTAAAAACCACGGACGGGTTGGGCTTTCCCAAAACTGAGTGTAGTATCCTGTGTAGTAGCGGATGTTCGGTTCGGTTGTAAAAAATACTGCATCCAGCTCGCGTTCGCGCATTAACTTCTGCATACGTGCAGTTCTGGCCTCAAACTCTTCATTCACAAAACCAAATTCTTGAATAGTCATTTTTAACCTCGTTAGGGCAACTGAGTGCAAGGGCTACAAATAATCTCGACCAAACCAAAGAACATCGCGGTATAATTCAGGAGAAGTGTCACCCTCTGTGCTGATGCACAGAACTTTGGCGTTTTCATCAAGACCAAGCTGCTTACGAGCTTCACGGCCTTCTTCTTCCTGCATGACCCACTGGAGGAATCCTGCGGTAGCAGCACCGGATTCACCGGAAGTAACAGGTTCGTCGCCTTTGATTGGAGCACCGAGAATACGCATGCCTTTTGCAGCTACGTCATCAGAGCAGGAGGCATAGGCCACAGGGTAGTCGCGAAGCATTTCCCAGCTTGTGAGGTTTGGTTCGCCGCAAGCAAGACCGGCCATAAGGGTAAGAAGATCGCCTTCTACAGCATGGGGATTGCCATCATTTTCGCATGCTGAAACGTAGAAGCAGTTTGCTGCATCAGGTTCAATAATGATGAATTTTGGGCAGTCTTTTCCAAATGTGGACATAAAGAAGCCAAGCATTGCGCCGGCAAAGCAACCGACACCAGCTTGAAGCAGGATGTGGGTAGGGCGTTCTACGCCAAATTCCTGCATCTGTTCCAGTGCTTCGAGGGCAAGTGTTGTGTAGCCCTGCATGATTGCGTTAGGGATTTCTGTATATCCTTCCCACGCGGTATCCTGCACTGTTACCCAACCATTTTTCTGCGCTTCATCCCATGCCATACGCACGCAGTCATCATAATTGAGTTCAGTAATGGTACACTCTGCGCCGTGTGCTTGAATATTGTCGCGTCGGACAGGTGCAGAGCCTTTTGGCATGTAGATGATTGCTTTTTTATTGAACTGCTCAGCAGCCCATGCAAGCCCTCGTCCGTGGTTGCCGTCTGTGGTGGAAGCAAATGTGATGTCACCGACAGCATCGGAAACTTCTTTGGAACGAAGGTATTCGCAAGTTACTTCGCTTATGTCCTTGCCCATTTTCTCCGCGAGGATTTTCCCAACAGCGTACGAGCCACCCAGCACTTTAAAAGCGTTTAGTCCAAAACGGTAAGATTCGTCTTTTACCAGCACTTCACCAAGCCCTAAATGGGAAGCCAGTTTGGTAAGTCTTGCAAGCGGAGTTGGAGAATATGCTGAAAAAGTACGGTGAAAAGTACGTACTTTTTCAGCAACTTCTTTACTCATTAAAGAAACATCAGCACCAGTAGTAGGAGCCTTTGGCTTTTCGTTGAATTTAATTCTAACCTTCGACAACTCAGTTCTCCCTTGTGGAATATTTAATCTGCTGCCTGTAGAGCAGAGAATGTGCCAAAAGGGTTTTTGCATTATTTAGTTTGCAAAAATAGGTAGTTAGGGTGAAGAGATGTGTGGGGCGAAAGGGAGGAGTCTATTCTCAAAATGAGAAAATTTCTTATTTTGAGAATAGCGAAGGTGGAGGCGCAAGCTGTGCGTGTCTACTGTTCCAATTTTCTATACAGGGTCGCCAAACTGATTCCGAGGCTTGAGGCAGCTTGTCTTTTCCCTTGAGTACTGTCCCCGTAGATATCCAGCGCTCTGTGTATTGCTTGTTTCTCTAATTCTTTAAGAGGAATAACGGGGCGTGAATCTACGTCTGGCAATATGCGTCCAACATCCACTGGAGATTGTAGAAAGCCATCATATAACGCGTGTTCGTTAATTTTTCCGTTATCTTCGGTAATGTTTACAAGGTATTCAATGGCGTTTTCTAGCTCGCGAATATTCCCCGGCCAGCAGTACTTACGCATTTTATTCATGATGGATGCCGGAAGTGTGATCTTCTTTTTATCGAACAAGGAGGAGTACTTTGCTGTGAAGTGGTTGATGAGCAGATTAAGGTCATCAAGGCGATTACGAAGGGGCGGTGTCTGGATAGGAAATACGTTGAGCCTGTAGAATAGATCGGGTCTGAACATGTTCTGACGCATCAAATCTTGAATATTATCGTTTGTTGCTGCAATAATACGGATATCTACAGAGATGGAACGTGTTGCACCAAGGCGCGTGATGGTACGCTCTTGTAGGACGCGCAGGAGTTTAACCTGAAGATAGAGCGGCATTGATGAGATTTCATCGAGGAAGAGAACGCCGTCTTCTGCCAGTTCAAACTTACCAATCTGACCTTGTCTAAGTGCGCCGGTAAACGCGCCGCCAACATAACCGAAAAGTTCGCTTTCAAGCAGTGTGTCTGGAATAGCGCCACAGTTGATGGCAATAAAGGGGGCACCTGCTCTGTCGCTTGTTGCATGGACAGCACGGGCGACAAGTTCTTTACCGGTGCCGCTTTCGCCTGTGATTAGAACAGACGAGTTGGTGGTGGCGGTGGCGCGGATTTGTTCTTTCAGGATATGAATGAGTGGGGAGCCACCAACTATGTGGTTCAGTGAGCTGTTTTCATCATCAATGCCGTGCTGCGTATGAGAAACGGCAGACTGGAGTGTGTCGAAAACAAATACGGAAGAAAAGCTGCTGGTTGCGGCTTTTAAGTTGAGCTTTTTTCCTACAACAAACTGCTGACGATCTTCTTGCTCGACGAGATATTCGTTTTGACCGGAGAAGGTAATGCCTGTTGGTGTGATAGAAAAATTCTCAAATTGAGAATTAAGTGTTTTCTGTAAAATTTCTTGAGCACGTTGGTTGTTGTACACAACGTCTTCACGCGCATTGTAGATAAGTGTGCCCTTGTCGTTCATGTTGACGACTTCAGACATAGCATCAAGCAATCCACTGATGTCTTCCAGCTTTTGCTTTTCGCGTACGCGGTCTGCAATGCTGTTTGCAAGAAGAAGGAGAAAGTTGATGTAGACATCTCGTTGAGGGATAACGCGTTCGCGTGCATCAGGGGAGAGACATACGAGTTCAATGGCGCCGTATGTTGTGTTTCCATCGGAAATAGGAGCACAGATGGAGAGCAGCTCTTTACAGCTGACCTTTGTCTGACATCCTTTGCAGATTTCATTTTTTCGCGGGTTTTCAATAAAGAGAGGCTTTGAGCCTTTAAGCGTAGCCTTCAACAGGTTGCCAGCTTGTTTAATACTGGCGCCAACGCCATGGGCGTATGCCCCTGTGCCTGCAATACGGACAAGTGTTGTGTCTACAACTTCAACATCCAGTCCTGTAACTGTTGAAATTGTATCGGCATAGTATTGAATCTGGTCTTTTACACTAATAAGCATACAGCCCTCCCAAGATGAGAATGGTATTGCACAGAATTCTCAATTTGGGAAATCACAGTGCAAAAGGATGCGTAAGTCCACAAAAAAGGACTGATTCAATAGTGTCACATGGTTGTTCGACTCAGTTGTTCTTTGTACGGAGTGCTCTTGAACAATATTGTGATGTGAAAAGAATATTTTATAGAGTATTTACTTTATATTGCAGTGGAGTATGGTCTCTTAATTCATACTTATTTAATAAAGGCATTTGCTATGCAGACAAATAAAGATTTGTGTTCGTTTCTTACAGAACGTCTTCTTCGTTATTGTGAAGTGGATACCCAGAGTGATGCTGCTTCAACCTCCCGTCCAAGCACAGAATGCCAGCTCGTGTTGCTTCGTATGCTTGCAGATGAACTGTGCGAACTGGGCATTGATGATGCGCGTGTTACCAACTACGGCGCGGTGCTGGCTACCATTCCTGCAAATATAGACATCAAAGTTCCTACCATTGCTTTTGTGGCACATGCGGATACTGCTCCCTCTTTTAATGCCACAGGCGTGAAGCCGCTGTTGCACAAAAATTGGGACGGAAGTGACATTGTGCTGCCGGATAATCTAGAGCTAGTCATATCCTCTACCGCATTTCCGCTGCTTGTAGACAAGCAGGGTGAAGACATTGTTACCGCAAGCGGTACTACTTTGCTGGGAGCGGATGATAAGGCGGGCATAGCTGTTATTATGGGATTGGTTCATTGGCTGAAAGAACATCCGGAACTTCCGCATGGCGATATCCGTGTATGTTTTACACCGGATGAAGAAATTGGCGAAGGCGTCGGCGATGAGCTTATAAAAGATCTCGCATGTGATTTTGCCTATACCATCGATGGGGAAGACCCCGGAACACTGACCTATGAGAGTTTTTCAGCGGACAAAGCCACGGTGACTTTTGAAGGTGTTTCAATCCATACCGGTTCAGCCAAGGATAAACTCGTTAATGCACTGTTCCTTGCTGCAAAGCTTATAACCACCTTGCCGCAGAACAGAATGACGCCAGAAACCACTTTCGGCTACGAAGGCTTTATCTTTGTGGATGAAATTGCAGGCAACGCGGCTGTATGTTCTCTGGATATGAATTTACGTCATTTTGAGTTGGATGGTCTTGAAGAGCAGCGTCAGCTTATTCGCGAGGCATGTGACCTGATCGCAAAAACAGAGCCGCGTGCAAAAATTACATGCACTTTTAGCAAACAGTACCGAAATATGCGGTACTGGCTTGAAGATGACATGCGTCCTGTAGAGATTGCGCGTGAGGCATTTGAAGAAGTCGGTTTGCAGGTGGTGGAAGAGCCTATTCGCGGAGGGACTGACGGATCATTACTTACAGAAAAAGGTATCCCAACCCCGAACATTTTTTGTGGAATGCAGAATGTGCATGGCCCGTACGAATGGGTAAGCATTCAGGATATGGAAAAGGCAATGCAGGTGTGTGTACTATTAAGTCAAAAGTGGGCACAGCAATAAGAAAAAAGAACAATAAATAAATCTGAGCCGGATCGTGCCGTGTGATTAGGCGATGCTCTATAGATATAGGGTGGTTGCTTGACGTGGTTAGATAGTAACTGTGAGTAAATGAGGTAACTTTTTTTCCTGTGCAGTTTTTGAAACACGTTGAGACACAAGGCATGAAACACATTGAGACAAGGTTGGCTCTTTTCTTGCGCTCTTATACGTTTTGGTGCATGGAGTCCGAGCCGACCCACTTCCAATGGTCGGCTTTGCTGTTGTTAACGAGTAGGATCGCATTTCAGGGAGCACCTTCTGACAAGGTGCGGCATTCCGTGCGGGGACTGTACGGAGTGTTGAGGAAAGGAAATGCGGTGGTTGCTACGTAAGGAGGATCTTGTTGTGAGCAAGGGATTTCTTGAGCGTCAGTTCAAGCTGTCCGAGCACGGCACTACTGTAAGTACAGAAGTGACTGCGGGCCTGACTACATTTATGACTATGGCGTACATTCTGGCTGTTAACCCGGCTATTCTGGGAGCTGCTGGAATGGACCCTGCTGCGGTGTTTACTGCATCCGCAGTGGCCGCAGCTGTTGGTACATTGATTATGGCGCTTTTTGCAAACCTGCCATTCGCGTTAGCGCCGGGCATGGGATTAAACGCATTTTTCGCCTACACCGTAGTTCTTACCATGGGCTACACCTGGCAGACTGCTCTTACAGCAGTATTCCTTGAAGGTGTTATCTTTATTATCCTCACCGGTACCAACATCCGTGAAGCAATCATTAACAGTATTCCTGTAAACTTAAAGCGCGCTATTTCTGCCGGTATCGGCTTCTTTATTGCGCTTATCGGTTTCAAGAGTGCCGGTATTGTTGTTCCTTACGAGCCAACCCTTGTTACTGTTGGTAACATTGCCTCTGCAGGCCCTATGGTCTGTATTATCGGTCTTATCGTTATCGGCGTGCTTTTCTCTAAAAAAGTTAAAGGCGCACTGCTTATCGGTATGCTCGTAGCAACCGCCATTGGTATTCCGCTTGGTGTAACAGATCTGAGCACTTTTAATACTGACCACTTGTTCAGTGTTCCAAGTCTGTCTCCGCTCTTTATGCAGCTGGACTTCTCCAATGTGTTCTCTTTGGACATGGCCATTATTCTGTTTACTTTCTTGTTTGTAGATATGTTTGACACTGTTGGTACCCTTATCGGGGTTACCGCTAAAGCAAACATGCTCGACGAACGCGGCCGTGTTCCTAACGCAAAGCAGGCTCTGTTCGCAGATGCTATCGCAACAACCGCAGGTGCTTGTCTTGGTACCTCTACTGTTACTACTTTCGTAGAAAGTGCAGCAGGCGTTGCTGAAGGTGGCCGTACTGGTCTTACCGCGCTTACTACTGCAGCATTGTTTGCTCTGGCTCTTCTCGTTGCTCCTATCTTCCTCGTAATTCCTGCTCAGGCAACTGCGCCTGCTCTTATTACTGTTGGTATGTTCATGATGAGCCCGATTCGCGAAATCGATCTTGACGATTACACCGAAGCAATTCCTGCTTTCCTCTGTATCGTTATGATGCCATACACTTTCAGTATTGCTGAAGGTATCATCTTTGGTCTTACTTCTTACGTAGTACTGAAGTTCTTCACAGGCCGTCGTGCTGAGATTCCTAATCTTGCATACATCCTTGTTGGTCTGTTTGTTCTGAAATTTATGATGCATTAATTCTGCATACGAATTTTTCAGTCGATAGATAATCAAAAGCCCCTTGCGCGTTAGCGTAAGGGGCTTTTTTGTTTTTTATTACAAAGAGACACATAGGCTTATCATAGGTTTTATCTGCTGTTATTGGGATAGTGGTAATAGGTTTTTTTTATGAAAAGGAGTTTGCCATGGCCCGTGAACTGAGCAGTAAATTTATGAATGACTTGCACGAAAAAGGCCCTCTATATCCGTTTCTTGAATTTGTTCGGAAAGACACCTCTCTGGATATGCAAATTCGTCCGGATGAGGTGCACATTTACTATAGAGGCATTGCGCTACTGATTGTTCGTTTGAGAACAGGTAAGTACGACATGCTGTTTAATCAGAATTATTTGACGAAGAGTTACCACGTAGAGCTGCCTAGTGTTGATAACACACTGATGGATGATCCAGAACGCTGGGTCGGTATCTTCGCAGAGTTGAAAACGTGTATTGACGTGTACTTATCTTGCAACGAAAAGACTGTGTACACTTGCGAAGAGCAAGTTGTTGTGAAGGATTTTTTGCAGACAGCGATGCGGGAGAATACATATTCGGCGGTTGCACCGCGGACTGATTACCATATTACAGATATTGACTGTCAGAGCTCGTTTGACTCTGGTCTTGTCATGCGCTTCGACATGCTGGGCGTATATTTGCCGACAAAGTTAGGGGCAGCAATTGATCCTGATCCGGCTCTTGCAATCTTTGCAATGCGCTTTGGTTCAATGAACCTGACCGGTCCATATGGTCTGGTTCCGTTTCTGGAAAAGCTGTTTAAACTGGTGGAAGGCACCCACGCGCTTGAACAATTAGCAGCAGAAGTGGAGAATGTGTTTTATCAGCGTAAAGAGCTGATGCTTCCGGGTAGTCAGGTCGGGGAAAAGAACGGCTTGCGCAGTATTATCAATAAAAAACCGCATCTGGTTATTAATCTGGCGAATCAGGAACCGGAAGGCTCTCATTTGGCAGAATTAATTAGCTCAAAGCATTTGCATAGCATTATACGCATGTTGCGTGACTCTGTTGATGTAAAATTTGTTCACTCTCGCTTCATGGGATACGGTATCTATCGTAGGTGCTTGTATTCCATAGAAGAGGTTGCTGAAATCTTGTAATACCGGACTCTATTATAATAGCAGTACTATTATAAGTGCCTCTACAATATTGTAGAGGCACTTTTGTTAGTGAGTACTTATCTGGGGTTTTTTGTAGAGAAACATGGACATATTTGTTTTCAACAAGGTATTATAAGCGCCAATTGTCATGGAAGAGGGCACCACAACTATATTGTGTGGTGATGCATTAACGCATAGAAACTGGAGTGCGGTGAGCATGCTAAAACCCAGTGCGGAAGTTACGCAGAAAATTACTTCTGTTGTAAAAAGAAAATATAAAAATGTTGCTGAATCTCTTACACATCAGTTCCAATATCCGACTGGAAAAGAGGGATTGCAGGGAGTACAGTATCCTGCAGAACTGATTGAATTGCTACCTGACGATGTTGCCAAGTGGTATTGCGGAGTGGGAAATCCGTTATCATTGAGTGACATCCTCCCCGGAGAACATGTTCTTGATCTGGGGTGTGGAGCCGGAGTTGATACGATTTTAGCTGCAAAGCTTGTTGAACCTTCCGGAACATCTGTCGGCGTGGATATCTCAGAAGAGATGATTCAGCGTGCGCAGAGCAATAAAGAACTTTCAGAAACAGCCAACGTTTCTTTTCAAGTCTTGGAAGACACTGCGTTGCCGTTTGATGATGCACAGTTTGATGTTGTTACAACGAATGCGATGTTGAATCTTGTAGTAGATAAAGCAGGCATTCTTAAAGAGGCGTACCGGGTTCTTAAAAAGGGCGGTAGGCTTCATGTTTCTGATCAGATTTTAGTTGGCGCAGCAATGTGCAACGAGCAGGCGGTAGACTGCTGGTTTAAATGACAAGGCGGCGCCATACCGGAAACGGAGTTTCTGGCACTGCTTGAAGAGATAGGGTTTAAACAGGTTTCAAAAATTGCAGAAACGGGCTTTAACAGCTCGGATGTAACAAATGGGATGTTGTTTTTTGCTATAAAATAATATGACCACAGCGTAGTTTAAAAAGGATGAGCACTTTGCTCATCCTTTTTTTTATTCGAATCGTACTGTTATGCCGCCACTGTAAAATGGAATAGGCTGAGCCCCCCCTTTTGGTGGAAGCACAGTAAGTAAGTCCTCTGCAAAGGTGATTGTCCCGGCAAATCTATCCCCAAGAGGGAGAGATCCGATTAGCGTAAGCGTTGGCGTGACAGAAGGTATTACCTCCAGCCCGAATGAGATGGAATCCGTATCTGTATAAATAAAAAACAGAAGCGTGTGAAATACGCCGGAGCCACCCTGTGTGCTTTGCGTGTGCACAATGTGGATACCGGAAGTTGTTATTCCCACAAGGGAGTAGCCAAACTCCTTGTCCTGTTCCTGATAGTAGACGTACGGCATAGTTTTGGTAGTGCGCACTCGTACTTCACTGAAAAATTGATTGCTGATGTTGGCGTTATGTAAGTTTATAGAGATTATCTGTGGTCCGCTGTCAGCAAGCGGTCCCTGCATCTCTTCCACAATTTTGGGATTGATGAATTCTTCTCTGTGGAAGGTGTAAAGCGCTGTCTCCCAAGTCTGGGAAACCGGCCATTCATGTATCAACTCTTTTATGACAGGAGGCGGAAGCGCTACCTGTGTTTCTGCATATGCACTGGAAAAAACAGTGCATGAAAGAAGAGCTATGCTTAAAATTACTTGTATTGTGCGAATCATAAAACACTCCTGAATCAAGAGGCTGTGTGCCCGTGTTACTCAATAACAATAACCTGTTTTCCGGTTATGTGTCCCCCCCCCAGTTGCAAGTGCATCGCCTGCGTAGCGGCTGTGTCTGTAAAAGGAATCTCTGTGATTGGCAGTCATTCTAGAATGGCGGCAAGCATGTTTTCTCCCAAGGTAACCAGCCTGCACTGGGCATCGTAATTTTTCTGCGTAATATCATTCGAAAAGTAGTTTGTAGCTTTTTCAGTATGCGCTTTGGGAATATATTAGACCAGTATTCATGTGCACAGATACAGGCGCAGGCAGGGATATCGGTAAAACAGAAAGCCCCTGACCGGGAAAGTCAGGGGCACTGAAATTGTGTATGTGGCAATAGGGAAAGTGGATTATGGTAATCGGCTTGTACAAGCCCTTCACTCTCCCCCCGCTGCGGTGCGATTACCAATACCGTCGCAGGGAGATGCACCTTCGGTGCACGAGTGAAGAACAAACCGTATTATCGAAACTCCTGCTCAACTTTGCAGTGAGGTAGTGTAGTAATGAACCGTTAAGGTTCACAGATGTGCAGCAACAGGCCTGCTGGTTGCATAGCCTGCGCTGTTGCTGCAATCCGTTTCTTTAGTCGAAGAGCTTCGAGAAGAAGCCCTTCGATTTAGGGGTGCTGTCATCTGTTTTCTGAGAATCTTCTGTTGCGGTATCAGTATCAGTGTCAGCGGTTCGGAACGCATCGTTTTTATCAATCCAGCTTTTGGAGGGGATGAAGCCGTACTTTTTCATCATTCCCTCTTCGAACACAACACGCTCTGCATGCAGCTTGGCGCGGAGTTCCTTCATGGCGTTCACGATCTTTTGAATATCATTAACTTCGGCATTCGGATTATTAGTGAGTGCCCGAAGCATAGTTTTTTTTGCCCATAATTCTTCACGAATCGGGCGGGTCTTTTCTGCGTACGCCTTACTACGTTGGTACACTTCTTTTTGCCGAGTAGCAGATAGCTCTACTTCAGTAGCTATTGCTTTTTCGTGCTCAGCAATTTCAGTGGCGTCGGCTATAGTGCCGCTGACGATTGAGAATACAAGAATGAGTGCAATGAAAAGACGAATAGTCATAGTTGAAATCCTCATATGTAAAAATGCAAAACTGGTATGATAATGAGCAGGAAAAAAGGTTTTGCACTGAATATTTTTTAGGGCGTAGCGTCACGTTTCCTGAAAACAATTTTGTTGCCATACAATGAGAGGGTGAACTCATTATAGTGACGCTACGCTCTATACGCTTCAGCAGCCAGTCGGGGGAGCTAGCTTGCTTACAGTTCTCTATTAGCAACCTGCGTGCCAAAAGTTACCGATTTAAATTTTGTCTTGTATTACGGGTAAATAAAAAATGTAGTGCTATTTCCTGTATATCGGGGTAGAGACGCTATGTATAAAATCTTTACGTTTTGTCGAGAACGTAAAGAAATTGAACGAAAAAAATCATAATAGCATAAAATAATACGTTTTTATGCATAATAGGCTTGGAGAACAGGGCGCTATGCGTTCAAAAAATACACGAAACGACACTTCATCGAGCAGGCTGCTCTCACCATATTGCATAGTAGGCGTTATCCTGCTTGTGGGATTGGGCGTAGCTTTTCTCACTTACAACTCCATTCAACAGAATACGAAAGAGTATGTGCGCCTATACGAAGATAAAGGGGCATCTCTTATTACGTCTGTAGAGGCGGGAGTACGTACGGACTTGCGGAGCATGAACTCCACAATCCGGCTAAAACTCTTGCTTGACGAAATGGCAGACCGTCCGGAAATTTTCTTTATCGCAATCACATTTAGTGACGGCACCATCATGCAGAGCAGCTTTACCAAAGGGCAGCAACGTATGGAGGCGCAATTTTTACGGCGTATCGCCTTAGTGCGTGCAGGAGAAAAGGGACGTTCAACCATTTATAACGCAAACCAACGCCAAATTTTTCTAGCTTACAGAGAGTTCTCTCCGCTAACACGCAAGGAAATTTGGAAAAAACTGCGAAAAGAGCCGACACTGAAACCTCTCAAACGGTTCCTGAAGGTCTTCCAGAAGAAAAAAGATTCACCGCTAGCTGTCGCCCCCGTGGAGAGGAAGGTCGATACGCAGAACCTTGCAAAAGAAGTAAGTTCCCTTCTTGGAACAACAGATGAAGATAAAGAACAACCAGTCATTTATGTGGGACTGGATGCCCGCCCGCTTCGTGAGTTGCAGCGTACCAGTACTGTTCAAACCGTTGTCACAAGCAGCAGTGTGCTCATATTGGCGGTTGTAGGATTCCTATCATTATATTGGGCGCACCGTGCTCAGCTCTCACGTCGAAAAGCTGGACGTAGTCAGGCTATGGTGCAGGAAGTTATGTACAACCTGCCGGATGGACTGATTGTGACTGACAGTAACGATCAGATCGTCTACATGAACGAATTGAGCAGAATTCTTTTGCACTGTGACGGTGATATCACCGCAGGGCTTGATGCTGCACAGGTGTTGTTGCCTGATCTTGTGCCGTACTATCTTAGGGCACGGGAAGGCGAATTGCGTCGCGAACAGATAATCGAACTTTCGACAGAAGCGCTGCCGCTACTACCAGTTGGGGTTACCGGCTCTGTTATTAAAGATGAGCACGATGTGATCATTGGCACTGTTTTTCTTATGCGAGATCTGCGTGAAATGCATAGCCTGCAAACAGAAGTTGAGCGTAAAGGAAAGCTTGCGGCTATCGGCTCTCTTGCTGCTGGTGTTGCGCACGAAATCCGTAACCCGCTCAGCTCCATTAAAGGTGGCGCAACGTATCTTAAGTCACAGTTCACACAGGGCAGCGCCGGAGAAAAAACAGCCACCATTGTTATTGATGAAGTAGAGCGCTTGAACCGCGTTATTACAGACTTGATAGGCCTTTCACGTCCTTCTGACTTAACGATGAAGCCTGTAGCTGTCGGGGATGTCATTGAGCATTGTACAGACTTGATTACGCAGGAAGCCGAACTCCGCGATGTACTTCTTTCAGTCTATATTCCGAAAGATACACCACATGTTTTACTGGATACGGATAGGTTTTCGCAGGTTATTCTTAATCTATGTCTTAACAGCCTTGATGCCATGGATGAAGGCGGCGACTTACAAGTTACAGTGGTGCCGGAGGCTCTCTCCATAAGCGTTATTGTAGAAGATAACGGCGAGGGGATGGATGACGAGACAAAAGAACGAATTTTTGAACCATATTTTACGACTAAATCCCATGGCACGGGGCTTGGTCTATCCGTAGTACATAAGATTATTGAAGCTCATAATGGAATTATTCGCGTGTTCTCCCATAAAGGGAAGGGCACACGATTCGTGATACAGCTACCTTGCATAGATAAGGAGTAATGATGCCAGCGCATATTCTAATTGTTGATGATGACGGTTCTCACCGCACGGTACTCCGCACTATTATTGAAGACTGGGGATACGAAGTTTCTGAGGCTCCTGATGGAGAAACAGCAGTGGCTATGACGCTGGAGCGTCCGTATGACAGCGTGCTTATGGATATCCGCATGGGCGGGATGGACGGTATTACAGCCCAGAAGCATATAGCAAAGCACAACCCCTCGATTCCTGTACTTATTATGACAGCATATTCTTCTATTAATACTGCTGTATTAGCCCTGAAACAGGGCGCATATGACTATCTTATTAAACCGCTTGATTTTGATGTGTTGCAGCTCACCATTGAGCGAATGTTGGATCATACTCGTCTTGCGGAAGAGAACCGCTCGCTGAAAGAAAAGAGCTCGGGACAAAATCAGTTCGGCATGGTTGGCAGCAGCGAACGAATGCATGAATTGGTGGAAACCATTACAACCGTAGCTCCGACGCACGCACCTATCCTAATTACAGGAGAGTCCGGCACAGGTAAGGAACTCGTTGCGAAAGCAGTATACAGCGCCAGTGGGCGCTCTAGCCAGCCTTTTGTAACGATTAACTGTGCAGCCTTGAGTGAAAGCCTGCTTGAGTCTGAATTGTTCGGGCACGAGAAAGGGGCTTTTACTGGGGCGGATAAACGTCGTGACGGTTTGTTCTGGCAAGCAGACGGCGGCACCATTTTTATGGATGAAGTGGGCGAAATCCCGCTGTCGTTGCAGGCGAAACTGTTGCGTGTATTGCAGCAGGGTGAATTGCAGCGTGTAGGTAGTGACGCTATTTTGCATGTAGATATTCGGGTAATCGCGGCAACAAACCGGGATTTGCAGGACGAGGTAGCAAACAAAACGTTCCGTGAGGATCTGTATTACCGTCTGAATGTTATTGGTCTGGAAGTTCCTTCATTGCGGGAGCGGCAGGCAGATATTCCATTGCTGGCAGAATATTTCATGGATATTTATGCAGAAAAGTACGGCAAAAAAATTGTTGGATTTTCCCCGCAGGCTATGGATGCCTTAGTGAATAATCCGTGGCAGGGAAATATTCGAGAGTTGGAAAACACCATGGAACGCGCGGTTATTATGGCCACAACTGACTATATTACCGACAGAGAGCTTCCAGCTAACTTACGAAAAGCGCTGCTTGACCAGAATGGTGAAAATAGTGACGGCGTGGATTTGCCGTTGGGTGATGTTTCGCTTGAGAGTCTTGAAAAACGCGCAGTGCAGGCAGCACTTAAAAAACATAAAAAGAAAGTGGATGCAGCCAGTGCACTCGGAATTACTCGTGCTACGTTGCATAGTAAAATTAAGAAGTATTGCCTTGAAGAGCAGAAAAAGAAGTAATTATTGTAGATAAGTTCGTGCAGCCAGCTGATATCAGCGTGAATTGCACTTGATGTTATTGAAATATTTAGAAGGCAAAATGCTCCGAAAGGTCGGCGTGTTTTGCCTTCTTTTTTATGGGGCACAACGTGGCGTACATTTAGAATGAAATGGTAGTTTATAGTAATTTTACGTGCGAACTAACGCGTGTTGAGGTGAGGGGGCTGAGAGTATTAATTTGTATAGGACATCACTTCACAAGAATAAGCACTGTGATGTCTGTGGTTTTATAGAGAGCTGTTTTCATTTTATCTAGATATGTTGAGTTAATACTGGAAGAAAACAGTATTTATGTCTTACTAAAGGAGATTACTTAACAGAGCGGTGAGAACATATGAAACGCAGATCGGTAAAGCAGATAGTATATGATACGATGTACTTGCAGGATACTCTTCTAGGAAAGGTGTTCAATATTTTCCTGGTGGCGAGTATTGTGATGTCAGTACTTGTTGTGCTTGCGTATTCAATTCCCTCTGTTGCGGCTGAATATTGGTATGCAGTAAATTATTTGGAATTTTTTTTCACGATTCTTTTTACCATAGAATACATTTTTCGAATTTGGTGCACACCGTCACCGAGAACGTATATATTCAGTGCTTTCGGTGTGATAGACTTCCTGTCTATTGCACCTACATGGATTACAATCCTCTTTCCTCTCTTCCCTTCCCTCGCGTTATTACGTCTTTTCCGCGTGTTACGTATCCTGCGTCTAGTAAAGTTATTGCAGTATTTGAACGATACGCATTTAATGGTGCAGATTTTACGTAACAGTCGACGCAGGATTGCCGTATTGTCTTTATGGATTATGGTGCTCGTAGTTATCTTCGGAACGCTTATGTACGTGATCGAAGGTCAAGAGCATGGTTTTACATCCATCCCCACCTCAATTTATTGGGCAATCGTTACATTGACTACAGTAGGTTATGGCGACATTACTCCGCAGACTGTATTAGGTAAGGCCGTTGCGGCACTTATTATGTTGATCGGGTACAGTATGATTGTGATACTCGCCGGTGTTATTTCACAAGAGTTTTCTGATGTGAAAAGGGAAATTCATGGAATGGCATGTGGTTCCTGTGGAATGAGTGGTCATGAACATGACGCTGTATATTGCAAGCATTGTGGAGCCCCACTGTAGTAGTGTTTCTATAGATGAACAGTGTGTTTTTTAGGTGTTGATACTTTAATTAACACATATTAACATGCCACGCGTGCAGTACACAAAAACAAAATTTCATCTTTCATAGAAGCAAGATACATAGATTGCTCGATTGCTGGGAAATGAACCAAAATATATACCCACGACCTTTCTTTGAGGTCACAGTGCATAGTTATCAATAGAGAATGATCGATAACGTACAGTCACTGCGGCTGTGATCTCTTACTTTACATCTGTCTTGTATATAAATGCCGTTGCTAAACTGTGACAGTATTCAGATAGAATTAGCCCCGGGTTGGAGCTCTTATGTCGATGGAAAGTGTTTTAGCTAAAATGGAATTTAGAAAGTTCGAGGCTAGCATAGTAGACTTTTTTTCCAAAAAAAATGGCTATGCTATCGTCTTGACTGAAGACACCAACTTTACAGCACTTTTGCGGCAAACACTCAACAAGCATCTTGGATTGCGAAATAAGTGTTTTTCGCAAGTGAGTACCGTTGAAGACGCCCTTAAACAAATTAGAAAAGAGCTTGCCGCCGGTAAAAAACTGTTAGTCTTTATTGAGCGTATTCATAGAGATAAAGAAATGGCCTTTCTTGTCCGCAGGATTAAGAAAGACTTTAAGCAATGCAAAGTCTTCATAACAATGACCGAAGCACCGCGTGAACAGTTTATTCTTTTGCATGAACTGGGCGCGGATAACTTTATTACTAAGCCTATTGCGATCAATACCTTTATCGAAAAAGTTGCACATAGCATCAAGCCGCAGGGTAAGATGGGACAACTTATTGATATTGCAAAGACAATGCTGGAACAGGGTGCATATGAAGATGCAGCCAAGGTCGGCAGAACAGTGCTTAACGCAAAGCCTAATTTTTCAGCAGCGCTTCTTGTTATGGGAGATGCGTATAAAGGGTTGAAAAAGTATGAGCTTGCGCACAAGTGTTATCTTGGAGCAGGGGATTCTGCCCCGTTGTTTCTTGATCCACTTAAAAAGCTTGCAGATTTATACGGTGTTGCCGGAGTGAAAAAACGGCAGCTGGATTGCCTTACAAAGTTGGATAAGATGAGTCCGCTTAACGTGGAACGCAAGCTGGACATTGGCCATATTTATGTTGAGCTTGGCAACTATGTAAGTGCGGATGTGTATTTCGAGGGAGCGCTTCGTCAGGCTAACAAAGAGGCAATAGATTATGTCGGGAACGTTTCCCAGCAGATAGCCTCCGCGTACGAAAAGCGTGATCCGGCACGGGCAGAGCAATACTTGCGTAGAGCATTGCGAGCCAAAGGTGATAATCTTGATAAGGCAGATGTGGAGACGTTCAACAGCCTTGGTATTGTGCTGCGTAAGCAGGGCAAGTGGCGCGAGGCTATTTATGAATACAAGCGGGCATTGCAGGTTTCCCGTCGAGATGAGAATTTGTACTACAACATTGCCATTGCCTCTGCGGAGGGCAAAGAGTTTGTACAGTCCTCATTGTATTTAAAGAAAGTTATCCAGTTGAACGAAGATTTTGTCCGAACAGAAACAGCCATTGCGTACAATATGGGACTCATTTTTTACAAAGCGGTCGACCATGTGATGGCTAAAATGCATTTGCAGATATGTCTTGCTATGGACCCGAATCATGCTGGCGCGAAAAAGATTTTATCACTTATGTAAATTTTGTTCTTCGAGAACGTGAAAGGCAGTCTTTTTTTCAAAGTTGTTGCAAAGTTTTTTATAGACTAGCACAACAGGTGAAATGAAGGCTGCCTTTTTTTCTTACTGAAAATAAAGGGAAATGTGCTCGAAAAGCACTACGATTCATGAGTCACATTTTTGAAAGAGCACTACTTGAGGTTATCTGCAAAAATTGATATAGAACAAATCACACCATGAAAAAGTATATCTTCCTTGAGGAGGGGCGGAAGTGGCACACACTAAAGTAAACAAAACTATTTCTGAGATTAATGAGCGAATTCGTTCCGGTAAAGCTGTTGTACTTAACGCTGAAGAAATGACTGAAGCTGTTCGTACAATGGGTAAAGAAAAGGCTGCCAAAGAGGTAGACGTTGTGACTACCGGCACATTTTCGCCAATGTGCTCATCCGGACTTCTTTTCAACATCGGGCAGCAGGAACCGCCTACCATTAAAGCATCCAAGGTCACTCTTAACGGCGTACCTGCATATGCAGGCCTTGCCGCTGTGGATGGGTATTTAGGCGCAACTGAAGCACGGGAAGATGATCCGCTTAACAAAGTCTACCCTGGTCAGTTTAACTATGGCGGCGGTAACGTAATTGAAGATCTTGTTGCCGGACGTGCAGTTACTCTGCGTGCTGAAGGCTACGGGACGGATTGTTATCCGCGTAAGCTGTATGAAAAAGATATTACCTTAAAAGACTTGCCGCATGCAGAGTTGTTCAACCCGCGTAACTGCTACCAGAACTACAATGCTGCTGTGAACCTTACCAGCCGTATCATTTACACGTACATGGGGCCGCTTAAGCCGAACATGCGCAATGTAAACTTTGCGACCGCAGGGTGCTTGTCTCCACTATTTAATGATCCTTTATTTAAAACCATCGGGCTTGGTACTCGTATCTTCCTTGGTGGCGGTATCGGCTACGTAATCGGTGCAGGTACACAGCATGTGCCTAACCCTAAACGTAACGAACGCGGAATCCCGCTTTCTCCTGCCGGAACACTGGAATTGAAAGGCGATTTAAAACAGATGGATGCAAGATACTTGCGTGGTCTCAGTTTCTTAGGGTACGGTAACACCATGAGTGTTGGTGTCGGTATTCCGATTCCGATTCTTAATGAAGAAATGGCGTGGTACACAGGAGTTGCAGACAGCGACATCCAGATGCCGGTAAAAGATTACGGGCACGATTATCCAAACGGATTACCACGAGTACTGCAGCATTGTACCTACGAAGAACTGAAATCCGGTGAAGTAGAGATAATGGGTGAAAAGGTTGAAGCTGTACCAATGACCAGCTACCCAATTTCACTTGAAATTGCAGACAAACTCAAAGAATGGATTCAAAAGGGTGAGTTTTTTTTGAGCGAACCAGTGGAAAAAATACCCGCATGGTAAATACTGCTAAACTTGAAGCCCTTGAGTCTAAACTCAAGGGCTTTTTTTCTCCCGTTCTGGCCTTTTCCGGTGGTGTAGACAGCCGTTTTCTGGCGCATGTCATGCATCGTGCGGAAATTGATTTCATGGCTGTGCATATTACTGGCGAACATGTGCCGCGTGCAGAGTCTGCAAAAGCTTTAAACTGGCTGCAAACCCATAATATTCCGTATCAGGCGTTGCGGCTTTCGCCGCTTTCTGTCCCGGAGATCGCTGCAAACGATAAAGCCCGCTGTTATCACTGCAAACGTTTGTTGTTTTCAACCATCAAAGAGATGGCGCAGGTTAACGGCGGAGATGGCGAACAGCCTATAATTCTTGATGGCACTAATGCATCTGACCTTGGTGAATATCGCCCGGGGCTGAAGGCACTGGAGGAACTGGGTATTGTCAGCCCGCTTGCTTTGTGTTCCATTACTAAAGATGAGGTGCGTACGTTGGCGGTTGCAACAGGGATGGAGCATGCTGACCAACCGGCGACACCATGTTTGCTTACGCGTTTTTCGTATGGCTCCACGCCGGACGAACAGCTTCTGCAACAGATAGAAGACTGCGAGGTTGCGCTTAAACGGTACGGCTTGCAAAATTTTAGAGTTCGAATTTTAGATGACGGATCGCAGTTGCTTCAAGTTTCAAACGCTGAAAAAGGCGTGTTGCTCAAGCACCATGAAGCCATTGAAGGAACACTGCGCAGCGCGGGGTTTGAATCCGCAAAAATACACTGTTCTGAACGGGTAAGCGGATTTTACGACCGAAAATAGAATCAGTTGCGAATCTATAGCATCACTAGACAACATAGGTCTTCTACTGTATCATCCCGACTTTCGAAAAGACCGCAAGGAGAAATATAATGGCTCATAAAAAACACGAACGTAAGAAAGAACTCGATCGTCGTCGTAAACGTCGTAAAGAAGCAACAAAACTTCGTATCAAAGAAGCTATTGCTGCTAAGAACGCATAGTTTTTTTTACGATAAATTATCGACTGCTTACAGATTCGATAATGTTTTCCAGCTGCATTTGCAGGCTGTAAAACGGCATTTTTCTTGGCAGCGGTTTCATGTTTGTTAACATTGAAGCCGCTGTTTAGCATTTTTTAAGTTTTGTTTTGTTGATGGAGGGTTTCATGCCCATTTATGAATATCGCTGTAATGCCTGCGAACAAATTTTTGAAGAATGGACTACATCCTGCTCTGAGAGCGATGAGTCCATTAAATGTCCTGTATGCGGCGGAGAAGCCGGACGTATTATTTCCAACACTACTTTTGTGCTTAAAGGTGGTGGTTGGTACGTTTCTGAGTATGGGAAAAATAGTGCGACTTCGAATCCCACTAAAAAGGACGTCCCATCCGGTTCTTCCGGATGTTCCGATTCCTCATCCTCTTCTGCATCTTGATAGATTTTTCGGCGGCCTGTATTGGCTGCCTTTTTTATGCATAGCAATCTTTAACCACAACCTTATGTAAGAGAACGCTAAAATGATCGATCGTTATACTCGCCCCGAAATGGGTCAGCTCTGGACGCTTGAAAACAAATTCCGCGTCTGGCTCGAAGTTGAAATCGCTGTTTGTGAGGCGTGGCACCGCCTTGGCGAAATCGATGATGAAAGTATGAAGCAGATTCGCGAGAAGGCCGATTTTGACGTGGACCGTATTCTTGAGATTGAGGAAACTACACGTCACGACGTGATCGCATTCCTCACTGCTGTAGAAGAAAAAGTTGGCCCAGCGGCTCGCTTTATCCACCTCGGTTGTACTTCTTCCGATATCGTGGACACAGCTAACGGCGTTCTGCTTTCCCGCGCAGGTGATATCATTCTCAAAGACTTTGAAAAAATGCTTGAGACACTGAAAACTATTGCGCACGAGAACAAAGGTCGTCTGTGCATGGGACGTACTCACGGTATTCATGCAGAGCCAACAAGCTTCGGCCTGAAAATGGCTGGCTTCTATGCAGAATTCAAACGTCATCATGAACGTTTCAAAGCTGCTGTCGAAGGCATTCGTGTAGGTAAAATTTCCGGTGCCGTAGGTACTATGGCAATGATTCCGGCGGAAGTTGAATCCATCACATGTGAAGTGCTTGGCCTTGCTGTGGACCCAATCTCCACACAGGTAATTAACCGTGATCGTTACGCTGCTTTCTTTACCGCTCTTGCTGTTGCAGCAGGTGGTATTGAGCGTCTTTGTGTTGAGCTGCGTCACTTGCAGCGCACCGAAGTGCTTGAAGCTGAAGAAGGTTTCCGCAAAGGTCAGAAAGGTTCTTCCGCGATGCCGCACAAAAAGAACCCGATTTCTGCTGAAAACCTGACTGGTCTCTCCCGTCTTGTTCGTACCAACTCTGTTTCCGCTATGGAAAACCAGGCTCTCTGGCACGAGCGTGACATCAGTCATTCTTCTGTTGAACGTGTAATTATGCCGGATACTACTATCCTCATGAACTACATGCTCAACCGTTTGTCCAACCTTGTTTCCAACCTGCGCGTTATCCCTGAAAACATGGATCGCAACCTTGTTGGTTCAATGGGACTCTTCTTCTCTCAGCGTGTACTCCTCGCTCTTGTTGAATCCGGCATGGGTCGTCAGGATGCGTATGTAATGGTGCAGAAATGCGCTATGGAAAGCTGGGATACTAAGCAGCTGTTTGAAGAACTCGTTCGAAAAGATCCAGAAATCAGTGCACGCGTTGCATCTGACAAAATGGATGAAATCTTTGATGCAAGCTACTACCTGCGTCATGAAGATTTAATTTTCGGCCGCGTATTCAATTCTTAGATTTATAGATAAAAAATTATGGAGCGGAAAATGGCAGAACTCAAACAACGTCTTGCAAAACTTCTTTTCGAGAAGTCTTATAAGGAAGGGGATTTCACTCTCGCCTCAGGTAAGAAGAGTGATTACTACTTTGACTGCCGTCAGACCGCTCTGCACCCTGAAGGTGCATGGTTGATCGGTAACCTTTTTTACGAATTGATTTCCGGCCTTGAGAATGTTGCGGAAGTAAAAGGCGTGGGCGGTATGACACTTGGTGCAGACCCGCTTGTAAGCTCTACTTCTGTTATTTCTTATGAAAAGGGCGGACACCTTCCAGCACTTATCGTGCGTAAACAGCCTAAAGGTCATGGTACCGGTCAGGGTGTTGAAGGACTCGCCAACTTTGAAGAAGGCGACGTGGTTGTTATGCTTGAAGACGTAGTAACCACTGGCGGCTCTGTTATTACTGCAATTGAACGCATTGAAGCTTCCGGCCTCAAAGTGTCTTGTGTATGTGCAGTGCTTGATCGCGATGAAGGTGGCCGTGAAGCGCTTGCAGAGCGCGGTTATAACCTTGTATCTATCTTTGATCGTAAAGAGCTTGTAGCGCTCGCTACTAGCTAACGAATTCGTTACATAGATGATATAGAGTGCCCCTATATGGGGGCACTCTTTTTTTTACACTTTTTTTATGTTACATTAGCCTGCAATTTCTTGACAAGTTTGCTTGTCTCATGTCCTTTGGCAGTTTGAATTTACAATTCGTACAACCCTCATACTAATCACGGTATGCGGGGGGATTTTCTTCGAAATAAGGATGTTCATGCGCTTGTTTTCGTACTTATTTTTGATCTGCATGTGTCTTAGCATTCCTGTTGTTCCTGCTTATGCAGGTTGGCAGGCTTATGTTTCTCAAGAATCCGCAAAACTCCCCATGCTCGTAACTGTCGATAAATCCAGTCAATCTGCTCAATTTTTTGGTCAGAAAGCCAGCGAACTCGCGTCCAATAAGGTTCCTTGCAGTTCCGGACAGGTAAAAGGCGATAAACAACGTGAGGGAGATAAAAAAACTCCTGAAGGCATTTACTTTGTAGAAAAGCGCCGTACAAGCGGGTTAGATTACGCATTGTATGGTGATGAAGCATATACTCTCAATTATCCCAACCCAGTAGATAAACTTCGTAAGAAGGACGGGTATGGTATTTGGATTCATGGAAGAGGTACTCCTATTGTTCCAAGAGAGACAAAAGGATGTATTGCGTTAAACAATCCGGATATTGCAGACCTAAATACTAAGGTAACAATTAATACACCTGTGATTTTGGCCGAACAGGTTGTACCGTACTTTCGTGCCGGTCCTGAATTTGTGGAACTGAAAGCAAAAACACAGCAGTGGCTTGCCGCATGGCAGAATCGCACTCCTGAATTTCTGCAAATGTTCTCTCCCGAGGCGTATTCAAAGAGTATGAATGAATCTTTTTCTTCCTTTACAGAAAGAAAAAAGCGTCTTTTTTCTCGCCTGCCTTGGATTATTACATGGGCAAATGACGTCAATGTACTTCAAGGACCTGACTACTGGGTTACATGGTTCGATCAGTACTATAGGGCTCCAAACCTTGTCTCTCAAGGTGTTCGCCGTTTATACTGGCAAAAGAACGATGCCGGTGAGTTCAAAATCGTTGGTATGGAATGGAAAGAGAGGAAAATCGGTATAGAAAAGGCGTACCTTGACGCTGTGGCTGCAAATGTGCATAACTTTCTTGATGATTGGGTCACCGACTGGCAAAACGGGGCAATCGAGGGATATATCAGCAAGTATGCGGCCAATGCGGTACAAGGTTCGCGGCGAGGTTCAGATTCCATAGCAAAACAAAAACGTGTGTTATGGGAACAGAAAAAGCCTGCTAAGATTATGCTTTCTGACGTCAAAATGAAGATGTCACGGCGGGGGCTTGAAGTAAGCATAAATCAATACTATGAAGATAGTACCGGATATTCAGACCAAGGACGAAAGACACTGGTCTTACTGCCAAAAGGTGACCATTGGGTCATTGTAAGTGAAGAGTGGAGATCCTAATAGATGAGTGAAAAGTATAGTGTCCTCATAATGCGTGATGATACAAACGTACGACGATACAGGGTGAGTTCGTCTAGCTTACGAATGCTTTTGGTCGTTTTGTTCTGCGTGGTGTTAGTGGCAGCATGCGGAATTTTCACGAGCTTATCACTCTGGGAAAAGAATACCGCCCTCATGAATCAACGTCATGGCGTGCAAAAAGAATTACGCGATTTGAAAGTGTATGTTGAACGCCTTGAGAATATCGAACAAATTTTACAATCCAACGATCCTGAAGAACTTCAGGCATTGTTCTCTTCTATGAGCGTGGCAGCTTCAACAGAACTACCACCGCCAATCGATCTTTCTTCTATTCTCAAAATAGTTGATACAGACCTTGTTGAAGTTACCAACCTGAAGCTGCAAAGAGCTACAGGTGGGAACATGCGTCTGTCCCTTAAGCTCGATAATAAAAATGCTAAAGGCAACATCCGTGGCTCCATTGTACTTTCTTTGATCTCAAAAGAGGGCAAGGTGGTTGTTATTGATGCCAATCAAAAGGATATGAACTTTAGCATTAACCGCTTTAAGCGAATCGTGACTACTTTCGAAGTGCCGGAAGCCATGCTTTTGAATGAAGCTTATGCACTGCAAGTGAGTATTACAAAAAACAAAACTACGCTGTTGCAACGAATCTATCCTATTAGAGAGCTCATGTAGATTAGCCAGCAAAACTGTTCTTGTTACTTTACTTACAACTTGTCATGCAGACGAGATATAAGGCGTAAGCAACGAGTTACTGTGTAAGCACAAAATTTGAATAAAAAAGGGTGGAGTTAAAAACTCCACCCTTTTTGCGTACTTTGTAGGTCAGTTGATTCAGGACATGGCTAGCCGCATGCCGTAACGGCTAACGAGGCTTCCTTTGTGTGCTTAAATGGTATGCCTTGCCTTCTCGGAATCAGAAGAAAGTGTAAATCTGTAAGCTGTAGTACCCAAAAGATGAAGGGGCGTTATTCAGATTGAATATTATACGACCGGAGCTTGCGATACAGGTAGCTGCGTTCCAGCCCGATTGCTTCTGCAAGCCGTGTGATGTTGCCGTCGTACTCTTTGAGTTTGGCTTCGAGGAATGCGGCTTCAAAGTGGTTGCGAGCTTCTTTAAAGTCTACTGAGCCACCGGATATGAGCTGTTCTCCTCCGGATGATGGTTGCGGCATGAACTGAAGAAATTCCGGCGGGAGAAGCTTGGTGGTAATGGTCTGTCCACCGTACATGATGAGCATGCGTTCCACAAAGTTCTTAAGTTCTCGTACGTTGCCCGGCCAGCCATATTGGAGCAGGGCGGTTGTTGCGTCTTCATCGAAGTCGAGAGGCTTAAAGCCGTGCTCAGCCACAAGGGCTGTAATGAAATTTTGAATAAGCAATGTGATGTCGGAACCGCGCACACGAAGTGGCGGAACGTATATCGGAAATACACGTAAGCGATAGTACAAATCTTCGCGGAAGTTGCCTTCACGAATTTCGTCTTCTAACGTTTTGTTTGTTGCCGCAATAACCCGAACATTTACCTTGATGGTTTTGTTGCCGCCAACACGTTCGAAAGCCTGCTCTTGAAGGATACGCAGGATTTTAGCCTGCGTTTTCATGCTCATGTCGCCGATTTCGTCAAGGAAGAGAGTGCCGTTGTCAGCCATTTCAAACTTGCCGGTTTTAGACTGGTCTGCACCGGTAAATGCGCCACGTTCGTGCCCGAATAGTTCAGATTCGATAAGCTCTTCCGGTATTGCTGCGCAGTTTACTGCGACGAGTGGGTTATCCGCTCTGCGTGAATGTGCATGAATGGAACGTGCGGCAATTTCTTTACCAGTGCCGTTCTCACCGGTGATAAGCACCCATGCGTCAGTTGGTGCCACGCGTTCAATTTGCTCGCGTAAATCAACCACTGGAGGGGATTCTCCGGTAATCTCTACTGTTTGTTCTATGCGGATTCGTGACTTGAGGGCGAGGTTTTCTTTACGCAGATTCTGAAATTCGAGTGCCTTGTCGGCAGCAATAACAACTTTTTCCAGAGAAAGCGGCTTTTCGATAAAGTCGTGCGCGCCGTATTTGATGGCGTTAACGGCTGTTTCAATATTGCCATGCCCTGAGATCATGATGACGGGGAGTGTCTTGTCGTGCTGTTTGATATTCGTGAGCACCTGCATGCCGTCCATCCCCGGAAGCCAGATATCTAGAAAAACAAGATCGGGAGCTAGTTCTTTAACGGCTTCTAGTCCAAGCTCGCCGCTTTCTGCTTCGTCTACAGTGTAATTTTCATCTTCCAGAATGCCGCGCAGTGAGAAGCGGATTCCCTCTTCATCATCAATAATCAATATTCGAGCCTTGGACTGAGGCATAAGAGCTCCATGGGGTAAGTAAACTGAAAAGAAAGTGTGCGCCTAACGACGGAGTATATTGGCAAGCGCCTCATCCAGCATCGGGTACGAAAAGCAGAAGCCGGATTCGAGAAGTTTTTCTGGTAACACGCGCTGCCCTTGCAGAATAAGTTCTTCTGCCATTTCACCAAGAGCCATACGCAAAACAGGAGCCGGAACACGCAACCATGAAGGTTTCCCCATAACAGCACCGAGGGTTTTACAAAAAACATCCATGGTTTCTGGATACGGGGACGTAAGGTTGATTGCGCCAGTGCAGCTTGGGGTCTTCATAATGTGTATTATGGCATCGACCTGATCTTGGATGTGAATCCATGACATAACCTGCTTGCCGCTACCTAATGGACCACCTGCGCCGAATCGGAATGGTGGAATAAATTTTTGCAGAACCCCGCCGTTACCGAGAACCAGACCGGTTCGGATAATAACTCTTCTAGTTCCGCTCACGTCCATGCAGGCAGTGGAATCTTCCCACTCCTTACATACAGACGCAAGAAACCCCTGACCAGCTGGACTGTCTTCAGTCACATAACTTTCTTCAGGGGAAGTCGGTTTTGATCCGTAAAATCCTATTGCCGAGCTTTGAATAACAACTCTCGGCTTCTCTTCAAGCAAGGAAACAGCTTTACATAGGGCATGACCGGCAGAGATTCGCGAATCGCGGATCTCTTCCTTCCGTTCTTCCGTCCAGCGCCCTGCTGAAATATTTGAGCCGATTAAGTTGATAACTGCATCGGCTGCTTTAATATGTGTTGCCAATTGCTCGGGGTTTTTTCCGTCCCATAACGCAAAATCAACATGGAAGGAGTGTCCCTCTGGGATGAGGTATCTACCATGCTCAGGATTACGGGATGTTACAACCACGTGAATATCATTTTCGAGCAGACGGCTTGTAAGTGCTCTGCCTATAAAACCCGAACCACCAAGAAGTACAGCACGCATGTTTCTTGCTCCCGTCTGGGGTTGGAACGTTTTCTAATTTTGAATGCGCTATTGTTATACCACAGGAAGCTCTACCGTGACAATGGTTCCACCGTGTTCAGGACTGTTAGCACGCACATACCCCCGATGGTCACTGATGATAGATTTAACGATGGTTAAACCGAGACCTGTGCCACCTTTTTTGTGGGAGAAATATGGCTCAAATAAACGTGACCGCTCCTCCTGAGTAAGGCCGGGGCCGTTGTCTTCCACATCAATACGCACAAGCTCTAAATCTTGTTTATATTCAAGGGTAACGGTAACAGTTGCGTTATCCTTGTTGGTAAGAATCTCTGCCGCATTGGACATAACGTTTAAAAATACGCGTTTCAGAGCTGAGCTGTCCATTTGAATGACCGGAATGTCGTTCATTCGCTGATAATTCCAGCTGATTTTACTATGCGAGTTTTTGTACAGAGTTACAAGCTCTTGAAGTAGCGGATCAATATGTCCCGGTGCGAGCATTACTTCTGGAAGTTTTGCAAAAGCTGAGAATTCCTGCACCATGTTTTGCAGCTCTTCAACCTCTTTCACGATAAGGCTGGTACACTGACTGAATGCTGGCTCTTCGATTTGCTTGCCGTATTTGCGTTGCAGACGCTGGGCTGAAAGCTTGATCGGCGTGAGCGGGTTTTTGATTTCATGCGCAATGCGGCGCGCAACTTCTCGCCACGCAGCCATACGCTGCATTTTTTCAAGTTCTGTAATATCTTCAATTACCGCTACAAAGCCGAACTGGTCGCTGTCGTGTGCAGGCAGTCCAATAGCACTGAGAAGCAATTTAAGCTCTCTCCCGCCAATGTTTACGGCAATTTCACGCTTCCATGGTGCTTCAGGTGACTTTTGGAAATGGGTAACAAGCTCACCCACAAGTTCACCTTCAACACGGCTTCGGAGGAGCGTACGGACGTTCCACCCGATAAGTGCTTGAGCAGAAACGCCAAACATGCTGGCAGCAGCTTTGTTGATTGTAGAAATTTGTCCAAGAGAATCAACGGAAACTACACCCGCAGCAGTGTTATCGAGCACTGCCTCAATGTAGCGGTTACGTTGCTCTTTATCGAGATTCTGTCTTTCAAGCTTAGTATTCGCATCTGTGATGCTGTTACGGCTATGCTCCAAGTCTCCGGCCATGCGGTTAAATGAGGCCACAAGAACACCAAGTTCGTCATTTGATGTATCTTCAAGACGTACAGATAAGTCGCCTTTAGAGATGCGTTCAGTCGCTTTACCAAGGGCAAGGATTGGCTCAACAAGCTCTTTAGCAAGGCGGAAACCGAACCACATGGCTCCAAGGATAATAAGCAGGGTAACTACACCCAGAATGAAATAGAGCGTAATTTTAAGCGGACGTTTGAGGGTTCTCAGCTTTTTGTATTCGTCGAGACCGCGAACAATACGATCGAGCTTGAACATCGTATCTTTACCGATACTGCGAACAAGGACGAGATAGCCGGTTTTGCCTTCATCAACAGGCATAACCCCTACCGCGTAGTCAGAGGCGGCACCCGGCCAGATAAGTGACCAGAAGCGTGGGTTTTTTTCCAAGTTGCCCCAGTTAATGCGGCTTTTGGTTTCGTCCCATACTTTTTCAATACCTTTTCTGCCGTGCCAGTTCTGTTCAGTGCGCTTCGGAGTCATAACGCCCACAACGGTAAGGTTGTATTCGGAACGTTTCTCCTGAAGGAAACTGTCCATGCCTTTACCGCCCCACGCAAAGTTGCGCTTGCGGATTTGCCCGATAATATTGGTACTGAAGTGTTCGAGGTCGTTCAGGGAGTCTGCATAGAAGGCCTGTCCGATATCCAGCGCTGTCTCCATGGACGTTTCAACTTGGTTTTTAAACCAATAGTCCACAGATGTTTGTACAAACTGCGTACTGATGACGAACATGAGCGCTGTAGGAATAAGGGAAAGGCACATGAATACAAGTACAAGACGCGTTCGTAAATGCGAGCCCAGTACCTTACGGCGGCGTTCCAGAATAAGTTTTACTCCGTTACGCAGAACGATAAAGAGAATAAGCAGAACGAGGATAAAGTTTAGGTTGAACAAGGCGAGGAAAAAGTAAGAATCCACGCCAAGATATTTAAGCTCTATCCATGTGAGGGTAATAATAACAAGAAAAACTACAGCCGCGACAATGAGTTCGCGCTTACGACGTTTCTTCTCGCGCGCATCGATTGCGTTGACTATAATTGTTCCCTGATCATTAGGGGTCATAGACCTTCCTGCGTACTATCAGTACGTAAAATCCGTTGAATATTGAATTGGGGGTGCAGGATCCCATGACCAGAAGAAGAATGATTTGGTGAGCCACTCCGGTACGTCGGTGTTAACCATCTCGACGTTGAGTGTAACTCTATATTCGTTACCGGAAGTCATTAAGGTCGTGCTTCCCACCGGAAGAGATATGGATTTCCATGCCCCATCAAGCAATTTGCGCAGACTTTTGTTTCTGTGCGGTGCTTTGTTGTCCGGAAGGGTGAGAAAATATTCTTTGGTGAGTGTATCGTAGTAGAGAGTGCTTGTAATAGTTGTTTCGGCTAAACTCTTTCTAAACCAATATGAGCGGGGTCGGGATAAGCGTACATGGCAGTTTAGTTCTACCTGTACACCTTCATTCAGTAATACCCGAAGTTGGTTAAGCTGAGTAACACCAACACCAAAATTGAGCATCAATGCGCCATCGGTTTCAGAAATACGAAAAGCAGTAAGTCGCATTTCCTGAGATGTGGCGTGAGCAGGGGATGGCAGTGTCGCACAAAATAGGCAGAGCGCCAAGGCGGAGAACAGGAAAGTGCGTATGGAATATGATACTCGAGTCATAGAGTCTCTGCTTGAGTTAGGGTCAATTTGATCGCATTTGAATCTGCCGGATTTTGGCATACTGTCCAGCTATTTGCAAGCTGTCAGAGGGAATAATGACTACTATTTATTTCAATGTGATAGCATAGGAAATTTTTGTAAAGGTGCCGATGCAGTAATAGATAAAAACATATCTTATTACGGTAGAGAGGACATCTTTTTTTGATGTAATAATATAGCGGTAGTAAGTTAGTTACTTACAGAAATACTGTTATTGCCATCGGGGTGACGTGGAATATCATTCTTAGGGTAGAGTTTTACTGTCGAATATAGAAAATCCCCCGCATGGCGAATAACTATGCGGGGGATTTTATGAACGTATGACTAAATGCCAAGCGGTCGAATCACTCGTTCAAGCACGCCCTGTACTTTTGAAATGGCAACACCATAGTTGGTTGCCGGTACATTGTGTGCGTTGAGATCGCGGATGCGTCGCATCATTTCAGATCGATTGGACATGCAGCCCCCGCACATAATGGCGAGGCTGTAGTCATTTAGATTATCCGGTAAATCGTTACCCGCAAAGAGTTCGAAGGTAAGGTCCTTACCAGTGTATTGTTTAATCCAGTTAGGAATTTTTACGCGTCCGATGTCATCATCCACCGCGTGGTGCGAGCAGGATTCATACATAAGAACTTTGTCACCGTCTTTCAGGTTATCTATCGACGATGCCCCGTGTACAAGCTTGGGCAGATCTCCCTTGTATCGGGCAAAGAGAGTGGAAAAGGTTGTAAGCGGAATTGAATCCGGTACGATCTCTGCCACCTGATGGATAACTTGTGAATCTGTGACCACAAGAGCCGGAGGTTCTGAAAGCGCATTGAGCGCAGCAGGAAGCTCCGTTTCTTTAACTGTAAGTGCCAGAGCGTTTGCATCCAGTACATCGCGCAGTACTTGAACCTGCGGCAAGATGAGACGCCCTTTGGGCGTAGCTCCATCAATAGGAGCGACAAGCAGTACTGTTTGAGCAGGAGCGATCATGTCACTTACCAGCAGGGGATCTTCAATGAGCTCTTTAGGAGCGGTTGCGATAATGAACCGCTTCAGCTCGTCAATGTTTTCACCTGTGGTCGCTGAAACTGTTACGATGGAATGTCCGGAACAGGCTCGTAAATCTTCCCGCGACGGTGTCGCAAGGTCGGACTTGTTGAAGACAACAATAACAGGAAGATTCATTTCAGTAAGCTCGTTGAGCAGACGTTTTTCTTCCTGTTGCATGCCTTGTTCTGTCACCACAAGAATACCGATGTCTGTACGGCGCAGCACTTTACGTGTCGCAGCCATGCGTTGCAGGCCGATAGTACCGTAGTCATCCAGTCCGGCTGTGTCGAAAAACGTCACAGGGCCTATGGGATGCAGTTCGTAATGTTTGCCTACAGGGTCTGTAGTGGTGCCGGGGTGACCGGAAACAATAGCAACTTCTTGATCTACAAGTGCGTTGATGAGAGCAGATTTACCGGCGTTACGACGGCCGGTAAGAGTAATTATGAGGCGTACGCCTTTGGGAGCAGTGTTGGTATTCATACTAAATTGCCGGTTGAGCCCGGAATGTGCGTCGCATGCTGGAGCCAGCTTGGGTGCTGAGAGTAAACCCTGCTTCCTGAACTCTGGACTGAAGTAATTTGACGGTGGAGTTTTGCGGTAACGCAGGATCATTTTTACCGGGGTAGATAGCGTAGCGACTTCGAACAGCATCTGGCGTAATGGAAGGCATAATGACATTGGCGCCTGCATTTAAGCCCAGTATACGACCATCATTGTTTTTAACTGAACGCAAGGAGTCCAAAGCGCTTGTGGCAGGAATATTCGTTGCCGGAGCTAAGAGACGAAGAATTGCGGTAACGCGCAGACTTTCGACAAGTGTGCCTTGTTCTGCGTGACGCAATGGTGTTTGAGGATGTGGAATAAACGGCCCGCAGGCTATCATGTCCAGCCCCATTGTACTGAGGAGCAAAAGGTCGTCAGTCAGAGTTTCGTCTGTCATTCCAGGTAGCCCGATAATAATACCTGAGCCGGTTTCGTAACCGAGACGCTGTAGTGATTCTATGCGGTTCAGTCTATCGTACAGATGTTGTCCCGGCCTGTAGAGGCTGTGGAGATCTGTATCGGTGGTTTCTATTTTAAGTAGATACCTGTCTGCGCCGCTGTCACGCCATAGTCTGTAGACATCGTCCGGATGGTCACCAAGAGAAAGTGTTACTGCCAGATTGTATTTCTCTTTAATGGCGCGGACAACAGTGTAAATAAAGTGAGGGTTTACGTCGTCGTCTTCTCCGGCTTGCAGAACAATTGTTCCCATTCCCATTGCGGCAGCATTATCTACAGCCTGCATTATTTCATCATGGGTTAGCCGGTAGCGTAGAAGGTCTGTGTTGCTGTTGCGAAGTCCGCAATAGTGACAATTTTTTCTACAATGTGACGAAAACTCAATGATTCCCCGTTGGTACACAGTGCTGTTAAACAATGCTCGAGCAGTGGCTGTTGCAGCTGTAAACAGGGAATTGTCTGTGTCGCTGAAGGATGTGCCTTCTTGTGCGACTGGACTCTTCAAAATCTCAATAATCTCATTACGTGTTAAAGACATGTAAAAAACTTCCTTAAAGAATAGCAGTTGCGCGCTGCTAGGATTGCCCACACCCTAAGATGTAAGGTGGCGGCTGAAGCATGTAACTGAAGTGCTGCGGACGTATAGCAATAACGTGCCGTACTATGCGTCTGGAACAGACAGCAAAGTCAGTTGCTACAGGTAGAGGTCACGTTCTCCCTGTTCGATGCGCTGAAGGCGGGATTCCACGACAGAGCGTCTGTCCTTGGGACAGTTTTCTACCTCGTTATTGATGCAGGCTTTGCCTGCTTTACGGGTAGATTCTGTTGCGTAATCCTCTAAATATTCCTGGAAAGTCAGGAGCGAATTCGGCAGACAATATTGCTGAATAAATCCCCGTTTAGCCAGATCCATGAAGTGTTCGCCAGTTCTGCCAAGGCGATAGCATGTTGTACACCATGAAGAAAGATATCCTGCATCCACGACTAATCGCGGATAACTTCATCTAAACTTCGGTTGTTACTGATGCAAAGTTGTTGCACTTCAGGCCGGTCAAATTCAGGGTCACTGTACGCGCCAGGATAGGTGCGAGAGCCAGCGCTAATTTGCGATACACCGATATCAAGTAATTCTCGGCGTAACGCGGCTGATTCACGGGTACTCAAGATCAAACCAGTATATGGCACGGCAAGGCGCAGGATGGCAACTATTCGTTTGAAGGTCATATCGTCAATGGAGCATGGTGGATTGTACGCCATTTCTGCATTGAGCGCTGGTTCGAGCCGTGGGAAAGATATTGTGTGCGGACCTGCACCGTATGCTTATTGCAAATGGTTTTTATGAATGGGAAGGGCTTCAAAGTGTTGGTTGTGAAAGAAATTGCAGATAAAACGCCAATAATATTTGAAAAAAGTTTATACGTGAAAGCGGCGCGAGTTTTCGTGTGAATATGAAAAAACCTCTGAACATCGCTGTTCAGAGGTTTTGTGTACAGAATCAGATCGATCGGGTTCGAGTCTGTTCCTAGTATACAGAATGTTGTACGGATGCCGGGCTACTTCAAAGTAACAGGGTACGGGCCTGATGCATTTTGACTTATATGTAGTTCCCAACGGGCATTCTGTTTAACCTGGAACTATTGTTGGATTTCTCGCATAACAACTTCAAGTTTTTGTGAAAGTGCGGCAAGTGCGGTAACTGCAGCCGCAGCTGCGCTCATGCCCTGTGCTGCTTCTTGAGTAAGGGTATTAACCTCATCAGATGCGCGAGCAATTTGTTCTGACGCAGCGGATTGTTCTTCGGATGCGGTTGCGATGGAACGAACTCTGTCTGCTGTTTGTGTACCTGCCTCAACAATTTGCTCAAGGGCAGTGCCCGCACTCATTGTAAGTTCAGTATTTTCTCCAATACGTGTGGCTACATTTTCCATTTGGGTCAGTGTCGATTTGGAACTTTGTTGAATTCCATTCACCACGCTTTCAACTTCGTTTGTTGCCTGCATGGTTTTTTCTGCAAGCTTACGAACCTCGTCTGCTACAACTGCAAAGCCGCGACCAGCGTCGCCAGCACGTGCCGCTTCAATGGCAGCGTTGAGCGCAAGAAGGTTTGTTTGGTCTGCAATGTCGTTAATTACGTTGATTATACTGCCAATAGAATCCGCTTGAGTGCCGAGTTCGGTAATGGTGTTTCGCATATCTTCAGCATATTGCTGCACTTCTTCAGTAGACTGCACAACGTTTTTAACGATGCCTGCACCGTCAGATGCTGTTTTCTGTGCAATGTCAGCATCTTCAGCTGCGCGGGCTGCATTACTTGCAACTTCCAACGTAGTGGCGTTCATTTGTTCTACAGCGGTTGCTGTTTCGCTGATACGTTCGCTTTGAATAGAAGCGCCTTGTGTGGTCTGGTTAATCTGAATTTCTAACTGACCTGCTTCTTCGGCAACTTGCTCAGCAATGGATGTTGCTTCCAGAGCTGCACGGCTGATTCGCTCATTTTGCTCTTCAATAACTTTACGCTGGTTATTAAGCTCGGTGAGGTCGTACCAAAATGATACTGAGCCGATGATGTTTTTATCTAGATCGTAAACAGGAGTTGTTGTGACATCTATGAAGAGAGTTCGTCCGGAGGATAGGTGGCGTTCACAAGTGACATGAAGTTGCTTGCGTTCTTTAATAGCTTTATCGGAGAGAGTTTCTTTGTTTTTGTCATCCCAGTACAATTCACCAGAGCTAATACCTTTGTAACTTTCCGGAGTACCTTTTTTCTCCAGCAGGCTACAGAGCTGTTGGTTCGCCCAGAGCATGTTGAAGTCTGAGCCGACGATACCACATGGAGTAGGGATGGCATTCAGAACTCCTTCTGCAAAACCGAGCTTGTCTTTGAGCTCAAGAACCATGCGGTTGATGGCTTCGTGGAGAACGCTCATCTCGCCAGAGAAGGCACAGTTTGTTTTTGTATTAAGATCGCCGCCTGCCACTTTGTTGGCGAAATTAGTCAATTCAGTAAGTGGATTGTTTATAGCGCGAAACACAATAAAGGCAATCAACGCACCGAGGATAATTGCAACTAAACAGGCCAGCTTGATCATGTTTTCAGAATGCTTGAGCAGGGCTAACGATTCCTGACTCTCTTTGATCAGTATGTTGTGGCTGAATTCACCGAGTTGATCCAACGCATTTTCCATTTCATGTATTGGCTGCTTGTACGGTTTCATCAGCTTGTTAGCTTCAGCTGGATCGATATTTGAGTTAAGAGCCTGTTGTGCAATTTTCTGAACACCAGTTAGGTAGTGTGTATACGCAGAAGAAAAATTCTTGATTGCATCACGTTCCAGACTTGTGAGTTCGACAACTCCGGATTCCAATTCTGCAATGGTGGCAATTTGCTTGAGCGTTTTGGTACTTACACTTTCCAGTTTACGAAGGTATCCTTGTTGTTTTTGACTGTTTCCAATGTTAAGGAAAATGTCTTTTTCATAGCGGCGATGTAGCAGCAGAGAGTTTTTGATTTCCAAAGCCTGTTCTCGAAGTGCTACATCATAATAAACCAGTTCGTTAATTTGTTCTGTGGAATCTACTGCGGATTTATACCCGATTATTCCAATCAGCAGCGACAACCCGATAGCCGTGCTGAACCCCAATAGTAAAAGTTTTTTGATAGACATGAAATTACCCCAAAGAATTTCATCCTCTGCCGTAGGAAGCAAAGGATTGTGTCGTTTGTCTATTTTTTAAGTAGACAATAGGAACGAAAATTAAACGGAGAATATCTTTATAAGTATTGGGTTATTCCTTCTTCGGAGAGCTATATTATTCCCGATATATAGTTCTGCAATACAGAAAAAAATAATCCAGTATTTAGCATATTCGCCGTTCTGATTTTCGTGTTGCAAGATGTGACAGTACACAACAGAAGGCTGTTCACTTAAAAACGATCGGCAATAGTCAGTAAAAGTTTATTTTATTACAGCACTACTGTTAAGTAGTGTGGTGATTTTATTTTGCATGAATAGCTGATACTACTAAAAGCACGATAATGTACGAGCCGCATTTCTTATATAGCAATAAATATTCTTTGTCTTTTAACTATTTGAATTAATGATGTTGTTGCATTAGCGTTGCAATAAAAAAGCTCATTCCTTCAAAAAAGTAGGAATAAGCTTATGGAAAATATGTAAATACTTACACGTGGTGGCGTGTTACTTATGCTCTGTTAAAGATGTCATCCATTACAATAGATTGAATTTTATCAGAATTATCAGTTTCTTCAGGGTTTCTTAGTGCAAACGTTTCTCTCCACTTTTGTGCAATGGCTAGGAACTCTTCAAAGATCAATTCAAATTTTTGCAGGGTGAGATCTTCTATTTCAATGTGCTTCAGCAAAGCAATGCTTCTCTCTTCTCGTAAAAGAACAAATCTGGCTCCTGCTAATTGATTGCGAAACGCGTTTATTTCTAAAAGGTCGGCATAAATTTCGGGATTGTCAGAAGAAACAAGTGTTACGAGTTGCAGCGATCTATTTTTCTCATCTATATCGAGGCGAACTGAGGTTTTGCCTTTGATCGTGATGCGGCTGTAGCCCCCTTCATCAAAAGTAAATGGCTCGTGATCGATATTTTCTGCAAATTTAGTAAGAAGATTTCGGAGCGTATTTTTATATTCCATGATCGTTCCTTGTCGTCATATGCCGTAACCACTTTTTTTGAGCAAAATAAAGAACATTGGGCGAAGTCTGTTGAATGAAAATTCTCTATGAGTTTTCGGTAAACAGGTCGTTCTTGATTGTTTCTTTGAGTACTCTGCTATAGGAGCAGAGCCGCCAAGTGTTTGTTAAGTGTAACATGAGGTTGAGGAAAAACTATACTGGCAGAACACAGTTATCAATCTGCTAACTCAGGTCATAATCAGGGCCTCATCAAGAGAGGCTCATTAAGAAAAAGTTTTTTAAGTTTTTCCGTTGACAGCAGGGCGTGTTTTCCATAGATACACATCTCACAACTTGTTGGGCTATCGTTCAATTGGCAGGACGACGGGTTCTGATTCCGTTAATCAAGGTTCAAGTCCTTGTGGCCCAACCATTTTTTTTTAAAACAGCAACTGGCCAAGTTGCTGGGTGATAATCAAATTATACCCAGGTTTATATCTATTTTAATTTGAATTTTCATTTGCGGTTATGCCGTATGTTTTAGATAAAAATGCAAGTTTTCAAGCGTCCCCATCGTCTAGCCTGGCCCAGGACACCTGCCTTTCACGCAGGCGACAGGGGTTCAAATCCCCTTGGGGACGCCAAGCAATTTAAGCTCTTACACGAAAGTGTAAGAGCTTTTTTTTGTCCAAAATTCGAGTGGGACGTCCAAGTGGCAATGGTTGGAATCCTCATGTCGGGCTGTCTTCTACTTCACGGTTCTTATATTCCTGTCAGGGGTAGTTTCCGCTTTCGGTGTGATCGTGCTGTGACTGTTTACATCATATTGCCACTATTCTTCGTTGCTTAGCTCGGGGTAAAATTGCTTCAAAAATTTACTATGAACAGAGAATGACCAATGCTCATCGCGGACAATTGTACCTGCTGCAATAGGATTTCGCTTTTTGAATGAGTCAATAAGGCGCTCATGTTCATGCAGGTGAATAAGCTCCCATTCTTTGATGTAAGAACGCACGGGGAAATCGTACAAGCGCTGTTTTATAGGCGCCAATACAAAATCGTGTAAATCTCCTGCAGAGTACGCCAGAAATATTTGGTGAAACTCAAGATTCAACTGGCAGTATGTATTATAGTCTTCTTCTTCCAATGCCAGAATCTGCGCCTGATTTAGCTCTTCCAGCCTAACAATATCCTCTTCCGTAATAAGGGTCGCAGCCTTGTAGGCACATGTCCCTTCTACTGAACCGATTATGTCGTATGCATTTCTAATGTATTCTTCTGTAATAGGCTCAACAACCACACCGCGTCTTGGAATAATAGAGACAAAGCCTTGTGCCTCAAGCTTAATTAACGCATCCCGCAACGGTGCCTTACTCACATTAAGCTCTTCGCAAATTTGATCCTGATCAAGCATTTGTCCGTGACGAAGTCTGCCCAACGCCATGGAATTACAAATACTCCGATACACTTTCTCTCGTAATGAAATTTTCTTTTCTTTTTTTGCCATGGGAACTTCGTACCACAGACTTGTTGGCAAGAAAAGTCTACTTACCCTTGATTTAGCCCTCAAGATATATCTGAAGCATTTTAATTGACAATTTCTTTTATAGTATGAAGCCCTGATTCTCAGGGCCTTTTTGTTGTTTTTTTCCGATTTTAAACAACAATTTTTAAAAACAACGTTGACCGACTATTTTAGCGGTGATATATCACGAAGCAGTTCAAGCGATTCCTACAGCACACGCCAATCTAGTGCTCTGTGTCCAAGCCGTTTGTAGTGCTACAACCGTAATTCATTATAAAATAAAGTGTGTTGCGAGTATTCTACATAACTTTTTTCTACTTTTTGCGCTCAGCCTTCGCAACTCAAAGAGCGCGCAACCACGCAAGGAGTTCGTAATGGATATGAAACTTCCAACTCATGCTCAGGTCGTCATTATCGGCGGTGGTATTGTCGGGTGTAGTACCGCATACCATCTCGCAAAAGCTGGCTGGAAAGATGTTATTCTACTAGAGCGCAAATCTATTGCGTCCGGTACAACATGGGCAGCAGCAGGTCTGCTGGCACAGCTCCGTCAGAACCGTCAGATGTCCAACCTTGTAAAATACGCAACAGAACTTTACTCCACGCTAGAAGAAGAAACCGGAATGCCTACCGGCTATGCAATGACCGGTGCTATATCAGTCTGCCAGACAGAAGATCGCGTTAAAGAATACTTACGTGGCGCAGCACGTGCTCGTGCGTTCGGCATTGATATGCACATGATCAGCAAAGGCGAAGCATTGGACATGGTTCCTGGTATGAACCTCGACAGCTGTCTCGACGAGGTATTTTATCTGCCGAATGATGCTCAGATTAACCCGGAAGATAGTGCACAGGCACTGGCAAAAGGCGCCCGTATGAACGGGGTGCGCATCTTTGAAGATACTCCTGTTACTGACATCATTACCAAGAACGGTGAAATTGCAGGCGTAAGCACAGAAGAGGGCGACATTGTTTGCCAGTACGTTGTGAACTGTGCCGGTATGTGGGGTCGTCAGATTGGTAAGATGGCAAAAGTCAGCCTGCCGTTGCACGCAGCAGAACACATGCACGCAGTAACGAAGCCTATTGAAGGCTACAAAGATATTTTCCCATGTGTCCGTGATTTCGATGGCTACACATATTTCAAGGCAGAACACGGTGGCTTGCTCTTTGGGGGATTTGAGCCTGTTGCGAAGGCATGGGGTCAAAAAGGTATCCCTAAAGATTTCAAATTTACAGCGCTTCAAGAAGATTGGGATCAATTCAACCCGTTCCTCGAATGCGCTCTTGACCGTTTCCCTGCAATGGAAACTGCCGAAATTCGCCATCTTGAAGTTGTGCCGGAAAGTTTCACACCAGATAACGCTTTCATGCTCGGTGAAGCACCGCACGTTAAGAACCTCTTCATCGGTTGTGGTATGAACTCCGTTGGTATCGCATCCTCCGCTGGTGTAGGTCGCGCTATTACCCAATGGATGACAGACGGCAAACCTGCTGAAGAACTCTGGCCTGTTGATGTACGCCGCTTCTACTCATGGCAGCAGAACAGCAGTTACCTTGAAGAACGCGTAACTGAATCTGTAGGCATTCTCTACGAACAGCATCTTCCATACAAACAGCGCACCACCGCTCGTAATATTATCCACTCTCCTCTGCATGAAAGATTGGTAGAAGCAGGCGCAGCATTCAGCATGGTCGCTGGCTGGGAACGCGCAGACTGGTTCGCACCTGAAGGCGTAAAACCGGAACACGAATACGACTGGGATGCGCCAAACTGGATTCCTTATCAGAAGGAAGAGCATCTTGCTGTCCGCGATAATGTAGGCGTGTATGACATGTGTGCCATGTCTAAATTCATTGTGCAGGGCAAGGATGCAGAAGAAGCTTTACAGCATGTTTGCACCAACGACATTAGCGGCCCTGTTGGCAAAGTTACCTATACCCCTGTCGTGAACGAGCTTGGTGGCTTTGAAATGGACATCACAGTCACCCGCATTGCGGATAATGAGTATTTCATTGTTTCGACTGCCAACACCACAACACGCGATATTGATTATTTCCGCCGTAATTTCCCTGCATACGCAAATGCAACTGTGACAGACGTAACCCATGGCTGGGGTATGCTGGCAGTTATGGGACCTAACTCGCGTAAGGTTCTTGAAAAAATTACTTCTGAAGACCTTTCTAACGAAGCCTTCCCGTTTGCAACCGCGAAGTTCATGGATGTCGGTTACGCCCGTCCGCTTGCTATCCGCATGTCTTATGTTGGTGAACTTGGCTGGGAACTCTACGTGCCGACCAACTTTATGCTCAATATGTACGACCGCATTATGGACGCTGGTAAAGAATTCGGTATCCGCAATGTTGGTATGCAGGCAGTTAACTCCCTGCGTAGCGAAACAGGTTATCGTCACTGGGAAAACGATCTCACACCGGACGACACACCATACGAAGCGGGCATGGGCTTTGGCGTAAAATTAGCCAAAGGCGACTTCATCGGCCGCAGTGCGTTGATGATTCAAAAAGCACGTCCGCTCGGTAAACGTATGGTTCAGGTGGTGCTTGGCGACCCTAAAGCTAAAATTTACGGCAACGAACCTGTATACCGGAACGGCAAAATTATAGGTGAAATTACCTCCGGTTCTTATGCCTTTAAACTTGGTGCAGCTACCGGCTTTGCATATGCCAATCGTGAAGACGGAGAGCAGCTCGACCTTGCATGGATTAACGACGGCACATGGGAAGTGGAAGTACAGGGCAAAATGATTCCTGCCTCCACAAGCTTAGCGGCCCCCTATGATCCTAAAAACCAGCGCGTGCGCATGTAAGTAACAAATCCAATAAATTGAAAAAGCAGTTGTAACTCTGCTTTTTCCAGTATCCCAGAGCTTCCGCCGGGCGCGGCGGAAGCTTGTACCTTGCCTGCACGCATATCTCAGGAGAATCATATGCAGATTTATGTATGTGTTAAGCATGTGCCAGATTCCGGCGCTCTTATCGAACTTGATGGAGCTACCTCTTTTGTAGAGGGCAACGTAAAATTTATCCCGAACCCATTCGACGAATACGGTATTGAAGAAGCCCTCACACTTAGCAAAGAACATGGCGGAGAAGTTATTATTGTATGTGCCGGTAACAATGGCGCTACCTCATCGATTCGTGCCGCTCTTGCGATGGGTGCAACCCGTGCAATCCATGTAGTCACAGACGGACAGTTCACCAATTCCACAACCATAGCAAAAGCATTCGCTCAGGCTATTACGCAAGACGGCACAGCTGATCTCATTTTCACAGGAAAGCAGAGCATCGACAGTGAAGGTGGCCAGTTCCCGTACCGTCTTGCTAAAGAACTTTCACTCCCTGTTATTAATGATGTTACCGGACTTACATTGTCTGACGGCACTGCATCTCTCACTCGTGAAATTGGTGGTGGCATCCGGCAGCTTATCACAGCCGCACTCCCTTGCGTTATCGGCGCAACTCGCGGACTTAACGAGCCTCGCTATCCTAAATTACCTGACATTATGAAAGCTAAAAAGAAGCCAATTCAGCAGCTTCCAGTGGATACACTTTCTTTAGGTGAATCACCGTCTGCTGTTCTCAACAATCTGGAAATGGTTCCGGAACGCTCCGGTGCCAAAATGCTTGAAGGTGATGTTTCTGCGCAAATTGCAGAGCTGCTTCGCACACTACGTGAAGAAGAAAGGGTACTTTAAGGGAGGTTGTTATGACTAAATCTGCTGTAATTCTTGAAACAGATGCAAGCGGCGTTAAAGAAGCCGTATTTGCCGCCATCACCGTAGCTGCTGCTGCCGGCGATGTTATTGCTCTTACTACCGCTAATTCAGACTCCGTTCAGGCTTCATGCGCAGAATACGGCGTCTCTCAAATTATCAGCATTAGTGCCGGTTGTGACCTTGATGCTCATCCCGATGCTCGCGCCGCTGCGTTTGCAGAATGCATCAAGGCACATGGCATTACAGATGTTATCGCCATTAACTCTATGGAAGGCAAAGACCTGCTGGCACGTATGGCTGTAGCTCTCGATGCTGCACTCACTACAGACTGCCTCTCCATTGATGTGACTGAGCGCTCTGTAAAGAAAAGTTATTTTGCCGGTAAGGCGCTGGCTACACTGACTCTCCCGGGTGACATAGCCCTCTACGGCCTGCGCCCAAACGCAGTCGCCGCAGTAGCGGCACCGTCTACAACTGTATCCGAAGATTTCATCGCTTCTGTCACAGCAGAAGGCATAGTGATTACGGACATACAGGGCGGCGAAGGGGCATCTACAGACCTTTCCGAAGCATCAGTCATCGTGGCAGGTGGGCGCGCAGTGGGTGATTCTTCCGGTTTCGACATTTTAAATGAACTGGCATTAACCCTCGAAGCAGGTGTGGGCGCATCCCGCGCGGCAGTTGATGCAGGTTATGCAGCTCACTCTATGCAGGTAGGTCAAACAGGCAAAACCGTTAGCCCCAACCTGTACATTGCATGTGGCATCTCCGGTGCTGTGCAGCATTATGCAGGCATGAAGACATCTAAAGTCATTGTCGCCATCAATAGCGATAAGGACGCACCAATATTTAACAAATGTGACTATGGAATTGTGGGGGACATCTTTGATGTTGTGCCACAGTTAACCAGCGCTCTTAAATAGCATTTGCAGTGCGGTACGGTGGAATTGCGATGTGGCTTCCTTCTTCGGGGTCCGCTGTATGCAGCACTTTTCGAAACTATGTTGAGAGCAACTAAAAATGGCAACAAGATGGCGGATTATCCGTCAACTATGCTTGCGATCAGTGCACTGGAAAGGGGATAATTAGACTGTTGGCAAAGTCATTACTATCCGTATGAACGGATATAATGATGTCTTCCAGTAACTCGGTTGTTGATTGTTGTTGTGGTAGCAAAATCTCCCTTTACCTGCTGTTACTGATCGCAAGCTCTCATACTGTTTTTACATAAATTCATTGCCTTATGACGCACGTACAGAGTTTTTCTCTGTCATACGCAGGACAGAAGAACCATGACAGAACTATATATCAGTATTAAACAACTTCTCGTAGCGGCACTGCTCATTGCCTCATTTTCGTTTTTTGCGATAAAAGTACGCCGTCTTATCGCGCTGATGCAAAGCGTTAAAGGCGAAGCACCACAATTTTTACCGGCTACTTCTGAAGCCAACACTGAAATCGCACCGCCAATGGAGCGACTCAAGATTTTGTTTTCAGACGTACTCGGTCAGACAAATGTTCGAAGAAAGCTGGGCATTGGTCTTGCCCATACTGCTATTTTCTTTGGCTTCCTGCTTATTCAGCCTCATTCGCTGGAGATGATGATCCGCGGCATCTTTCCCGCATTTTCTCTCCACTCCCTGTTGCCAACGGGCTACACCATTTTTCTGGCACTTGCAGACTGGCTTGCCTTTGCCAGCCTCATAGGCTTTGGCTACGTGGCGTTCCGTCGTGTGGTTCTCAAACCGGCATACCTACCTAAGAGTCAGGATGCATGGGTGATTATAGCCTTTACCACCATCATTATTGTCACATTTTTTATTTTGAACGCATTGGCAACCGTATCAACATACGCTGCCAATGGTCATGTCCTCAGCGGCGTTCCTGTCTCAAGTGCTGTGGCAAGTTTGATGGGTATGCAAAGCTGGTCGCCGACTACCTTACAGGTGACTTTTGAGCTGACCTACTGGGTGCATTTACTCACCATCATGGCGTTTCTACTCTTCATCCCTAGTTCCAAACACCTGCACTTGCTTGCAGCCGTACCAAACGTGGTGCTCAAGCCAGCCAAGCTGGAAAAATCCATCGTGAAAACAGATATCGAAGATGAGGATGCTGAAACCTTCGGTCTTGGTTTTATTAACGAGCTGAACTGGAAACAGGTAATGGATCTGTACGCCTGTACAGAATGCGGACGCTGCGAAGAGCAATGTCCGGCGGCTAAAACAGGTAAGGCACTATCCCCGCGTGAGTTTATCCACTCAGTTAAATCTGAACTGTTCGATAACGCTGATGCGCTGCTGGAAGGCAAACAGGAATTTGAGCCATTGGTTCGCGAAGGCGGGCATGTGCTTGCTGAACAGGTATGGGACTGTACCACCTGTAGAGCATGTGAAGAAGCGTGTCCTGTGAATATTCAACATCTGGATATCATGTTCGAAGCACGCAAGTATCAAGTGCTTATGGAAGCAGCATTTCCGGCAGAGTTGAACGACACGTTCACAAATATCGAGAACCAGTCCAATCCGTGGGGCTTTCCGACCGCTAGCCGTGGAGACTGGGCAAAAGATTTGAACATTCCGCATGTATCAGACGCACCTGATGCTGAAATTATCTACTTTGCAGGCTCTGCTCTGAGCCTTGATGATCGCGGTAAAAAAGTCTCTCAGGCGCTTATGAAAGTGCTGAAGGCTGCCGGAGTCAAAGTCGCTATCCTCGGTGTGGACGAACAGGATTCCGGTGATGATGCACGCCGCTGCGGTAACGAATATCTCGCACAAATGACCATACAATCCAATGTGGAAGCGCTGAATGAATACGGTGTAAAAAACATTCTTACGGCCTGTCCGCACACTTATAATATTCTTAAGAACGAATATCCGGAATTCGGTGGCCTCTACAACGTAGTGCACCATTCCGAATATTTATTGAAACTCCTCAATGCAGGACGCCTTACTGTTCCTGCCGGTGATCTCGGCTCTATAACATACCATGACTCCTGCTATCTTGGACGCTGGAACGGCATCTTTGAGGCACCGCGAAATCTGCTTCAGCAGATTAACAACAACACACCTATCGTTGAGATGGCTGCATCCCACGAAAAAGGCATGTGCTGTGGCGGCGGTGGCGGCAGAATGTTTATGGAAGAAGATACAGGCGAACGCATCAATGTAGTTCGCACAAAACAGGCCGTTGAAACAGGCGCACAGACTGTCGCTGTAGGTTGTCCGTACTGTCTCACAATGTTCTCCGATGGTCTTGGTGAACTGGAAACAACTGCCATTGCCAAAGACATTGCGGAAATTCTGGCTGAAAAACTTGAGGCATAGAACGTACGAAAATACGCTACCTGTGCCCCTAAGTTTTGCAACACAGAAACTGCTGCTGAAATCAATACCGCAGGCCGCCCCTGAAACACACAGCTATCGGGCTGCGGTATCAATCACTACCTAAACTGAAACGGGAATCGACATACAACCATTGATTCCGTTGTGGCTGACGTAGCCGAAGAACACGAGGAAGTTTTCTTCCCACCCCCTGACACCAAGACGATACACGCTATGCTAGTCACTTCCCTGCAACCGTAACGATACCAGAGGAGGAAAACGAACACACAGGCTTTCGGTACTTCCAGAAAATGGAGCTCATATGAACTTTTTTCCTATGAGACGAAACGATGCAGATTATAATAAGGAGATGTTTTATGACTTGCAGAAAAGTGACTGTGTTATTGTGTACTTTCGTTTTAGCGTTATGTTTGACTACTGGCGCAGAAGCCAGACAACAGGTTAAGTATTTGCAGTCCTGTCCTGCATCTGCCTTTGAAACTACATGTGAAGGTAAATCTGTCAGCACATATCTGGGTGGTTTGGACTACCTTATGAAGGAACATTCCAAGCTTAGAGGCAAATATGAACTCAAATTTGTGGGCAACGTATTTACCAGCCCAACAGACTGTCTTACTGCGGTAGCATCCGGCGGTGGCCAGATGACCTACACTGCACCGCAGTTTCTTGAGCAGTACGATCCAGCATGGAAGCTTATTACAGCACCTGGTCTATTTAAAGATTTTGACCATTTCCTACGCACAATGGATACCCCCGCTTGGAAAGAACGCGTAGAAAAGTTGAGTAAAAAAAATGGTGTTACCATCATCAAATGGATGGCAAGCATCGGCGACTTCTACCTTTTTACCAACAAAGGTCCTATTAAAAGTATGGAAGACGTTGTAGGGCAGAAAATCCGTTACAACGGTGCACAGGGGTATGCTGCTGCTCTTAAAAAATTCAACACAACCGGTATTGCTCTCCCATATACTGAAGTTGTGTCCAGCCTCCAAACTAACATGGTAGACGGTCTGCTTAGTGAAATCTTTGCTAGCGACTATTACGATCTGCCGCGTTACACCAAATACCTTGTTCCAATTTCATGGGGCATCGCACCAATGGCTATGGTTGTTAATACCGGTTGGTGGGAATCCCTTCCTGCTGAAGAACGTGCGATTTTCGTGCAGGCTCTTGAGATGCCGAGCATCTATAAGCATTTCGAAAAACTTCAGGTCGAAGAAGTTAAAAATTGGGACAAAAACCCAGAGACCGAACTTGTTGTTCTTAGCGCAGAAGAACAAGAAAAATGGCGCCAGAGCCTTGTAAAATCCACTGTTGAATTTTCCAAGGATCTGCCACCAGAACTCATGCAGGCTGTTCTTAGCACTCAAGAGTAGCAATCTGTACATCTAATAATGTAGCGGGGCGTATGCCCCGCTATACCGCAAGAGAGCTACATCTTGTTCACATTATGACTTGTAAGGATATCGTATGAGTACTGATTGGAAAAAACGCTGTAAGGCTTTCAAAGATGGTTGGATTGTATTTTTCAGTTATGTCCTCTTCCTGGCAATCACCATCAACTTTTTAGAAATTGTCATGCGTGTTCTATTCAACTCATCAGTTGATCTGATGTTTGATTTACCCACATGGCTCACCACATGGTCTATGGTGCTTATTTCTGGAATGATTCTGTTAGATAATGAGCATCTATGTATCGAAGCAGTCCGCAGTAAATTGTCTGGAAAACCCGCAAAGGCTCTAGATTTTATTAACAACCTGCTTACTACCATCTTTGCTGCTACCGTCACCTATTCCGGCATAATGTTTGTAAAACAGCTCTACACATTTGATACAGCTTTCACCCGTATTATCACCATTCCTAAATGGATGGTTGAAATCTGTATTCCTATCGGAATGGGCGTGTTTACTATCTGTGCGATCATCAAAACGGTTCAAGATCTCAGAAAAAAATACACTGATGAGTAAGCAACTTACTATCATTATCTTCCACGTAGCCTACCCTTTGGGAGGATTAGTTACATGAGTCCGTTAGAATATTTCGCCCTTGCTTCCATCGCGCTGTTGTTTCTTATGGGCACGCCTCTTACGGTTGCTTTCAGTCTCGGCTCCATAATTATTCTTATTGAAAGCATGGGGTTGCCAATTAACAATCTTGCGCAGTTATTCTTCTCTGCGATGAACTCATACACGTTGCTTGCCATGCCGTTCTTTATTCTCGCAGGTAACGTTATTCTGCGATGTGAAGGCGTAAAACATTTACGTGACTTCCTTAACAGAATGGTTGGTCACCTTCCCGGTGGCATGGCAGCAGCTATCATTATTTTTGCCGCATTTTTAGGTTCCGTTTCCGGCTCCGCTACTGCCTGCCTTGCCATTATCGGAACAATCTTTGTGCCTATGATGGTAAGCTCCGGTTACTCGCGTCCGTTTGCATCCGGCCTTACTGTTACATCCGCAGGGCTTGGTGCGGTTATTCCGCCGAGTATCTTTTTTATTGTATTCGGTTCCGCAAACCGAATCCCTATTGCAGATCTCTTCATGGGCGGCATTGGCCCCGGGCTTCTTGCAGCCACACTCATGATTATCACTGCGATTGTCATTTCGAAAAAGCGCGGATTCAAAAGTACCACCGTCGCCACAAACGCAGAGCGCTGGGATTCCTTTAAAAAAGCATTCCCACTCGCTCTTATGCCTATCATCGTGCTCGGCGGTATCTACTCCGGTCAATTCAGTCCTACACAGGCTGCTGCCGTATCCGTATTCTATTCTCTATTCATGGCTAAAATTATCTACAAAAAGTTCTCTAAAAAGGACTTTGTAGATTCCATCGTCAGTACCGCAAGGCTCAGTAGTATGATCTATTTCCTCGTGGTCGGTGGCGAGCTGTTCGGTAAGGTTCTCGGGTACATCGGTCTGCCGCAGCTTATTGCACAGTGGGTTATCGACATGAACTTGGAGCCGGTTGCCTTCCTGCTTATGGCGCAGGGCATTCTGCTCGTTATGGGGTTCTTTTTCTCATCCTTCCCTATGGTAATCATCGTGCTACCTCTCTTCTTACCGAGTGTTTATTCTCTCGGCATCGATCCTGTTCTCTACGGCGCACTGGCGATCTTCTGTTCCATCATTGGTGAAGTTACACCGCCAATGGGGCCACAGCTGTGGATTGCCGCTCCGATCTGTAAGGAAAAGATAGGAAACATAATGCGCGAGTCGTGGGTCTTCCTTGGGGTGCAGGTTTTTGCCCTCATTCTCACCACGCTCTTCCCAGCTATCAGCTTGTTTCTTGTAAATTTCATTCGCTAGCCTTATCCGCGACTCGAATGATCACATATTTTGCACCATAACCCATCGATCTATTTTTATGTAACGGAGAAGAAAAATGGCAGAAACTGCTACTGAATTCAAAAATGAACATACTACGTTAGATCCGAAAAATCATGCAGATTGGGAAGTTGCTCAGGATGCAGAAACACGGATGAAAACCATCTATGCTATTGCAGCAGAGATGGGACTTACAGAAAAAGAGCTGCTCCCATACGGTCATTATATGGGAAAAATTGACTACCGCGCCGTGCTTGGTCGTTTGAGTGATAGACCTAACGGTAAGTATATTAACGTAACCGCCATTACTCCGACTCCACTTGGCGAAGGCAAGTCTACAACCACTATCGGCCTTGTGCAGGGGCTCGGAAAACGCGGTAAGAAATCTTCTGCTGCTATCCGTCAGCCTTCCGGTGGTCCTACCATGGGTGTTAAAGGCGGCGCAGCCGGTGGCGGGCGTTCCCAGTGTATCCCGCTTACACCTTTCTCACTTGGTTTTACCGGTGATATTAACTCCATCATGAACGCTCATAACCTTGCGATGGTAGCTGTTACTTCACGTATGCAGCATGAGCGTAACTACGATGATGAGAAGCTGGAAAAACTCTCTGGAATGAGACGTCTTGATGTTGATCCTACCCGCGTGGAAATGGGCTGGGTAATCGACTACTGTTGTCAGTCGCTGCGGAATATTATCATCGGCATTGACGGCGTAAACGCTCAGCGTGACGGTTTCATGATGCGTTCCAGATTTGATATTGCTGTTTCCTCTGAAGTAATGGCAATTTTAGCAGTAGCGAAAGACCTTACAGACCTTCGTGAACGCATGGCTAAAATCATCGTTGCGTACGACAAGAATGGTAAGCCGCTTACTACTAAAGATTTTGAAGTTGATGGCGCTATGACTGCATGGATTGTAGAAGCTGTTAACCCTAACCTTATCCAGACTCTGGAAGGACAGCCTGTTATCGTACATGCTGGTCCGTTTGCAAACATTGCAATCGGTCAGTCTTCCATTATCGCAGATCAGGTTGGTCTTAAACTTTCTGAATACCACGTAACAGAATCCGGCTTTGGTGCGGATATCGGCTATGAAAAGTTCTGGAATTTGAAATGCCACTACTCAGGTCTTAAGCCCGACGCAGCAGTTGTTGTTGCTACTATCCGTGCACTGAAGTGCCACGGTGGTGCTCCAGTACCTTTCCCGGGTAAACCTCTTCCTGCTGAATACAACGGCGAGAACGTTGAGTGGGTAGAAAAAGGGTGTGCCAACCTCCTGCACCATATAAAAATCGTTAAGAAGTCCGGTGTATCTCCTGTTGTTTGTATCAACGCATTTGTTACCGATACTGACGCAGAAATTGCAAAAGTACGTGAGCTTTGTGAAGCAGCCGGTGCCCGCGTAGCACTTTCCCGTCATTGGGAACACGGTGGCGACGGTGCGTTAGAGCTTGCTGATGCAGTTATTGCGGCCTGTGAAGATGAAACAGAATTCACTCCGTTATACACATGGGATATGCCAGCCCGTGAACGTATCGAACGTGTTGCTACCGAAGTTTACGGTGCGGAAGGGGTAGACTTTTCAGCAGAAGCACTCAGAAAGCTTGCCGCTATTGAAACGAATAATGATATGAGCAAACTTGGCATGTGCATGGTTAAAAGCCATTTGTCTCTGTCTGATGATCCATCAAAGAAAGGTGTTCCTTCCAATTGGCGTCTTAGCATCCGCGATGTGCTTATTTTTGGTGGCGCAGGATTCTTTGTTCCGGTAGCAGGTGCTATTTCACTGATGCCGGGCACTGGTTCTAACCCGTCTTTCCGCAGAATTGATGTGGATACCGAAACTGGCAAAGTTCAGGGTTTGTTCTAGGAAGAGTTTTTTCAGGAGAAGATCATGAGTGCGGAAATTATTAGCGGCACCGAGATGCGGACGGCAATTCTGGATGAATTGCGTGTAGAAGTCGCAGATATGAAGGAGCAGTACGGCGTTGTTCCAGGATTGGTAACCATCCTTGTCGGCGCAAATCCGGCTTCCATCAGCTATGTAACGCTGAAAGTGAAAACGGCGTTAGGTCTTGGTTTCCATGAAATTCAAGACGACCAACCGGAAGATATTACAGAAGAGGCGTTGTTGAAGCTTATTGAAAAGTACAACAACGACAATTCAATACACGGTATTCTTGTGCAATTGCCTCTACCTAAGCATATCAATGAAGAGAAGATCATTAATGCTATCGATCCAGATAAGGACGTGGACGGATTTCATCCGGTAAATCTGGGACGAATGGTATTAGGCGACAGAGACGGTTTTTTGCCATGTACCCCTTACGGTATTCAAGAAATGATCATTCGTTCCGGTACAGAAACAAGCGGCGCAGAGACGGTTGTTGTCGGTCGCTCTAATATTGTCGGCAAACCTATCTCTATTATGATGGGGCAGAAAGGCGAGGGAGCGAACAGCACTGTCACTATGGTGCATACGCGTACTCAGGATTTAGAAGCACATTGTAAGCGTGCAGACATTCTTATTGTTGCTGCTGGCGTTCCGGGGCTTGTGAAGCCGGAATGGATTAAGGCTGGGGCGACAGTCATTGATGTGGGTGTAAACCGTATTGGTATGTCGGATTCCGGCAAAGCAATTTTAAGCGGCGATGTTGCCTTTGATGAAGCAAAGCAGATTGCAGGAAAAATTACACCGGTTCCTGGTGGAGTTGGTCCTATGACCATTGCCATGCTCATGAAAAATACAGTGAAATCGGCAAAAAAACATATTGAAAAAGCGTAACTTGGCTACAGTTTTAAGCCCAATAGACCGTAGCTAGTCCCACGTAAAGCCGCTAACTGCAACAAGTTGGCGGCTTTTATTACTTAGTCTTTTAAACAGTAGTCGCAGCCTAAAAAGTTTTGCCTTAATGCTGTTTTCGTCAAATCACAAAACAGCAAGTCAGTTCCCTTCGCGTCTCCCCACATGATAAATAACGTACTGGAATCGCGTCAAAAAGGGGTCAAAGGGCGAGCCCCTTGCGGATGCAAGGCAGAGCCTTTGCCCGTCGGAGACTCGCCGAAGGCAATCATGATGCACTACTGTGGAGGAACAATGAGCTGCTGCAGTGAAGAAATTTCTCAAGAAATGTGGAAAGAGGTTGATTGTGTTATCGAGCGCCATCGTGAAACTCCCGGAGCGCTGATTACAGTTCTTCGAGAAGCACAAAATGTTGTGGGCTGGTTCCCGCAGGCGCTTATCGAATATATTGCAAAAGGGATGAATATTCCTTCAAGCGATGTGTTCGGTGTGGTTTCATTTTATTCCCTCTTTTCTCTTAAGCCTAAAGGGCGCAACTCCATTAAGGTTTGTACCGGTACAGCCTGCTATGTAAAAGGTGCGCGCGAAGTGATTGGTCGAATTTCCGGCGAGTACGGCATTGCGGAAGGCGAAACAACCGAAGACAGACGCTTTGATCTTGAAGGCGTCCGCTGTGTCGGCGCTTGTGGTCTGGCTCCTGCTATGGTCGTTGATGGGGATATCCATGGTGATGTGACCGCAGAGTCCGTTTTGAAAATTTTAGAAAAGTATTCTTAACGGAGAGCCTATGACACATGTAACTCCTCAAAAGCTTACAGAGATGCAGCAGGAATATGCTGCTCGTATCTCCGAGCCGAATATTCGCCATCTTTTGATTTGCGGCGGTACAGGCTGCCATGCCACCGGCAGTTTGAAAGTGAAAGATGCGCTGCACGAAGAAATTGCAAAGCACGGGCTGGAAGATTCTGTTCGTATCGTCGAAACAGGTTGTAACGGTTTCTGTGCGCTTGGCCCGTTGATGGTTGTTCATCCTGATAATGTTTTTTATCAGAAAATGACCAGAGATGATGTTGCTGAAATCGTCAGCGAGCATCTTGTTAATCATAAGCCGATTGAACGTCTTATGTATAAAGATCCGCAGTCTAAAAAGCGGGTTCCACTCTTCTCCGATATTCCATTTTTTGCATTACAGAAGCCATGGACGCTGCGCAATAAGGGAATCATTAATCCTGAATCCATCGAAGACTATATTGGTCGCGAAGGGTATATCGGGCTCTCTAAAGTACTGCTGGAAATGCAGCCGTCTGACATTATTGATGAGATGAAAGCGGCCGGTATTCGTGGTCGTGGCGGCGCCGGTTTCCCGACTGGCATGAAATGGTCTTTTGCAGCACAGAACGACAGTGACATGAAATATGTACTCTGTAACGCGGACGAGGGTGACCCCGGCGCGTTTATGGACAGAAGTATTCTGGAAGCTGATCCTCATGCTGTGCTGGAAGGGATGACCATTGCTGCACGCGCGATTAATGCAACAGAAGGCTATATCTACTGTCGTTCAGAATATCCGCTTGCTATTAAACGTGTACAAATTGCCATTGATCAAGCTCGCGAAATGGGCTTGCTCGGTGAAAATATTATGGGCACGGGCTTCTCGTTTGACATCTTTATCTATCAGGGTGCCGGTGCGTTTGTGTGTGGTGAAGAAACCGCACTTATGCGCTCCATCGAAGGCAAACGCGGTATGCCTATTCCGCGTCCTCCATTTCCTGCCGCTCAGGGACTATGGAAGAAACCTACCATTCTTAACAACGTAGAAACCCTTGCAAACGTCGCACAGATTATGGTTAACGGCGGCAAGTGGTATTCCTCCATTGGTACAGAGAACAGCAAGGGCACAAAGGTGTTCGCACTTTCCGGCGACGTAAACAATATCGGGCTGGTTGAAGTACCTATGGGCACTTCACTTCGTTCCATTGTGTACGATATTGGCGGCGGTATCCCTAAGAAACGTAAACTGAAAGCTGTGCAGCTTGGTGGTCCTTCCGGCGGGTGTATTCCAGAAGAGCATATGGATGTTGTTGTCGACTACGAAGAAATCGCTAAAGTTGGTGCCATCATGGGCTCCGGCGGTGTTATCGTAATGGATGACAAAACCTGCATGGTAGATATGGCTCGCTTCTTCCTTGAATTTATTCAGGAAGAGTCTTGCGGTAAATGTACCCCGTGTCGAGAGGGCACACGCAGGCAGTTGGAAATTCTGGAACGTATTTGCGAAGGGCATGGTAAACCGGAAGATATTTCTCTGATTGAAGAGTTGTCTGAAATGATTACTGGTTCAGCGTTATGCGGACTGGGACAGACTGCTTCCAACCCTGTTCTTTCTGTTCTTCGTCATTTCCGTGAAGAATTTGAAGCGCATATTTTTGAAAAGAAATGTCCAGCCAAGCGTTGTCCGGCGCTAGTGGAGTTCAAGGTAATTGATGAGCGTTGTAAAAAGTGCGGCAAATGTGCGTCTGTCTGTCCTGTCGGGGCAGTGGACTGGAAGAAGAAAGAAGTTGCAAAAATCAATACGGATTTGTGTGTGCAGTGCATGAGCTGTTACTCCGCATGTCCGTTTGATGCCATAGATTAGGCGGTGACACATGAGTACCTTAGAACTGACCATTAATGGCAAGGGCTATGCGTTCACCCAAGGTGAAACCATTCTGGATGTGGCGCGCAGAAACGACATTTTTATTCCGACATTATGTTATTTGAAAAATGCTTCCCCAACAGGTGCATGTCGCATGTGTGTTGTGGAAGTAAAAGGGGCACGTTCTCTTATCGCTGCATGTACAGCACCAGCGGGTGCAGGCATGGATGTGCAAACAGAATCCAAACCTGTTGTGAAATCACGCAGGATGAACTTGGAACTGTTGCTTTCCTCCGGCTCCCACGACTGCTTGCTTTGTCCTTCCACTGGTGATTGCCGTTTGCAGGATTTAGCTTTCCGCTACAACGCAACCGGTACACGCTTTGAACGTGCGAAGCCTCAATATAAGCCGGACTATTCTAATCCGTTTCTAATTCGTGATTTCTCCAAATGTATTTTGTGCGGACGTTGTGTTCAGGCTTGTAAAGAAGTGCAGGTAAACAACGCCATTGATTTTGGATATCGCGGTAGTGAAGCAAAAATTATTGCAAAATGCGATCTGCCGTTAGGCGATTCTGATTGTGTATTCTGCGGTGAGTGTTTGCAGGTTTGTCCTGTTGGGGCACTTAGTTTGAAGAAGGCACGCCAGAAGCCTCGCACTTGTGAGACTGAAGTTGTTCGTACAACGTGCGCCTATTGCGGCGTAGGTTGTCAGATGAATCTGCATGTAAAAGACAATGTTGTGCAGATGATAAACGGAGTCGACGTTACTCCGAACAACGGTAGCCTTTGTGTTAAAGGTCGCTTTGGGATGCAGTTTATTAACTCAGACGAGCGGCTGACGACCCCACTTATTCGCAAAGACGGTGAGCTGGTTCCTGCAGAATGGGATGAAGCTTTAGACCTGATTGCCGAAAAATTAGGCGGATATAAAACAGAAAACGGTGCAGATTCCATAGGCGTTCTTGCCTCTGCCCGCTGTACTAACGAAGAAAATTATCTTTTTCAAAAGTTTGCACGCGCAGTTATCGGGACAAATAATGTCGACCACTGCGCGCGGTACTGACACTCTCCTACGGTAGCCGGTCTGGCTGCCGCATTTGGAAGTGGTGCTGCGACAAACCCGATTGATGACCTGAAAAATGCCGACACGGTACTTATTACAGGCTCAAACATTACTGAGAACCATCCTGTGATGGGTGCTGCGCTTAAGCGTGCAATCACACAGCACGGGACAAAACTGATTGTGTCAGACCCGCGCAAGATTGATGTTGTACGCTTTGCAGATGTCTGGCTACGGGCCCAGCCGGGTACAGATGTTATCTGGATTAACGCACTTGCGCATGTTATTTTGCGCGATGGTCTGCACGATCAGGAGTATATCGATGAACGCACAGAAGAATTCACAGCCTATTCGCAATCCCTTGCGCCATTCACTCCGGAGCACGCAGAGAAGATGTGCGGTATTCCGGTTGTTGACCTTGAAAAAGCAGCGCAGTTGTATGCCAAAGGGCGAGCAGCAATCCTCTACTGTATGGGAATCACCCAGCACGTAAGTGGAACAGATAACGTAAAAGCGCTCGCAAACCTTGCCATGTTATGCGGTAACATTGGCATAAAAGGTGGTGGATTGAACCCGTTACGTGGGCAAAATAACGTACAGGGGGCCTGTGATATGGGCGCACTTCCTGTAACGTATCCTGCCTATGGAAAGGTTACTGACGATGCAGTCCGTGCTCGTTTTGAAGCGGCATGGGGTGTTAAATTGTCTCCTTCCAATGGCATGACATCGCGACAAATGTTCGATGCCGTGGATACAGGTTCACTAAAAGCCATGTATCTTATTGGCGAGAATCCGGTCGTTTCCCACGCAGATTCTGCTCATGCGGTGCATTGTTTAGAGAAAATTCCGTTCCTTGTGGTGCAGGATATCTTTTTAACAGAGACAGCACAGCTTGCAGATGTTGTACTTCCTGCTGCATGTTTTGCGGAAAAAAATGGCACCTTCAGCAACACAGAACGACGAGTTCAGCGTGTGCGTAAGGCTGTAAATCCACCGCAAGGCGCACGTGATGATGCACAAATTATGTGTAACATCGCTGCTAAAATGGGTGCAACGTTGGCACCGGAAGACGGAAAAAACATTGCGGCTGTCTTTGATGAAATGGCATCTGTAACGCCTTCATATGCAGGTATAACGTACAAGCGTATTGAAGAATCCGGTATTCAATGGCCGTGTCCAGATGCTGAAAGTGAAGGCACAGATATTTTACACACGGAAAAATTTGTTCGCGGAAAGGGTAAGTTTCATCCTGTAAGCTTTGTTGCACCTGCTGAAGTCGTTGACGAAAAGTATCCGCTAATACTTACAACAGGCCGCGTATTGTATCAATATCATACAGGAACTATGACTCGAAAAGCCGAAGGGCTTGCAGCAAAAGTTCCTACAGCGTATATAGAAATGAGTAGCAATGATGCTGCAAAATTTGGAGTAACTGATGGGGATTTTGTAAAAGTATCTTCCCGTCGCGGTTTTATTGAGGTGGAAGTTCAGCTTTCAGAAAAAGCCGTAGATGGAACAGTTTTTATTCCATTTCATTTTGCAGAGGCTGCTGCAAACGTGCTTACTAACAGTGCAGAGTGTCCTGAATCCGGCATCGCCGAAGTGAAGGTCTGTGCTGTAACTATCGAACCAGTCGGTGACTAGGCTTGCTAAATAGGACACTGCAATGGTCTGGATTCGTTAATTATCGTAGATACAAGATAACGTAACTTGAATGTCTCGTTAATAAAATAGTCTCTAACATATATGGGTTACTTGAGAAAAAGAAGAATGACATTGCTATAAGCTTGTAGGCTTATAGTTAAGTCAAAATATGTTGGTGGCATGAAATTCTTTGATAGGTCTAAGTTTTCATGTTTTTCATGCCGCCAGCTTTGAATGTGCTTCTTCAGGAATCTTGCAAACAAAGGAATAGGTAGTTTTCGTAAGAGAGGGCACCTGCCTTTCACGCAAGCGGCTGCGGGTAACCCCCTTGGGGACGCTATGCAAAAAAAGCTCTTACACTTTCGTGTAAGAGCTTTTTTTGTGTCCAAAATCCGAGATGGAGGTTCAAGTGGTAAGAGGTAAAGTGCTTGTTGTTAGGTGCAGTTGCATCAACACTTTTCCTCCCAATTGATTAAAAGGAATTAAAAAGTATTTTGCCTGCCAGAAATAACATAACAAACGCAAGGAACTTACGGACAGCGGTTTGTGAAAAGCAGCGATGCATTACTTTGGTTCCTGCATATCCCCCAATGACTGCCATGCCTCCGCAAATTGCAGCAACCGAGAAGGTTACGTCACCCATTTGAAGGTACGCTAGAAATCCAGAGAAAGATGAAACCGGAACAACCAGTGCTGTTATTGACGCAATTTGTTTCGCCTTAAAGTTCATCAATCCTAAAATGGGTACAACGATACCGCCACTTCCAACTCCAAGAAGTCCTGAAATTAAGCCGGACACAGCCCCCCAAAAGAGCTGTGTGAAAAAGTTCATTGTTTCTTTTTCTCCAGCTTTACGAATCCCGATAAGCATTACTAAGCCTGCGATAGTTAAAAAGGACGCAAAGACTTGGAGTAGAATCTCTTCAGGTATTTTTGTTGAAGCATAAGCACCTAAGGGAGCACTGCACAATGACGCTCCAATGAGGGGCACCCAGTCCTGAACTCGTATGTTACCATTTTTAATATTAACGTATGATGCACTTGAAAGACTTAGGGTGTTGATGAGCAAACCCAACGGACGCGCCATGCTAAGAGCCATGCCCATGTTGTGTAATACAGGAATAAGTGCAGCAGCAGCGCCGACACCACCAAGAGCAAAGGTAAAACTCAAGCCTAAAGAAGCAGTTGCCGCAGAGAGGAGCATCTCTTGCTACCCTTGATTGAACAGAGGGGTGGGCTTAATGAGCGTTGCAATCTCCTCAGTACTAAGCGTGAGCGTACGTACGTTTTTAAATTCTTTAGATTTCAGCCAGGCCCATGTGATTGAAGCTCTGAATACTGAAGAGCAGAATGGGACAATGAGCTTGTCCTTAGGAAGTTCATTAATTCTTTCTGGAAGAGTATGGAGTGGGATATGCGTCGCCCACGGGTACACGGAGTAATTTTGTTCTTCATCTGTTCGTACATCTAAAAATAAAGCATCGTTGGAAGCAATGAGGCTGAGGAATTCTTTTTCGGTCACGCAGTGCTTACCACTTGCTAAGTATTCAAAGCTCAGTTCTCTCAAAGGGGTATGTATATTGATCATGGGGGTCTCCGTGTGTAGCTTTTTTTCAGTATTAAATTAGAAGGGCAAATTATGATTTTTTCATGCGTGCGTAGAGTGGGGCAGGCTTTAAAATAGTAGCCAATTGCTCTGATCCACCGACCATGGTTTTTACTGTCTCAAAGCCAGCCTGACGCAGGTAAAAGAAGCCAACAGCAGCTTGGAATGAAGAGGCAGCCAACGTGATAATGATCTTGTCCGTAGGCAGTTCGGATACGCGGTCTGGAAGGTTGTCCAGTGGAATGCTCTTCGCGAACGGATAGCTACAGTGTGCGGCTTCTGCTTCAGTACGGACATCCAATAGTAGAACATTGTCATTACCAATAACGTTTCGAACCCCTTCTGCAGAGGTTGTGAATTCGCCGCTGGCAAGTGCCTCAAATTCCATTTCAGCTAAAATAGTATCCATTGGTAGTTCCTTTGTAAGTTGAGTGTGAGTTGGGGTTCAGGTTCAGTCGATGTACAGAGGGATACAGCTGTATGTGTTACTTTGTGTTTCTTTTTTCTTGAGTTTTTTTGTCCTCATCCGGTTGAGTTTTTTCTTTTTCAGCTTCAGGGACTTCCTCAATGATTGTTCCGCAACAACATCCACAATCAGAGCCAGTGCCGGTTAAACGAGCCCAAAGGCTCTTTTTCTTAGTATCTTCCATAATAATCTCCTTTAAAGGTTGTTTGAGTGCTTACAGTATGGTGGTGAAGGAAATGCCAGCCACAACAGCCGTTGAAAAAATGACTAGGACTATGGCAGCAACAAGGCGTTTTTTAAAGATAGAAGCAAGCATACTCATTTCAGGAATAGCCATGCCTGCACCGCCGACAATGAGCGCTATGACAGCTCCAAGACCCATACCTTTTCCCGCAAGAGCTAAACCAATTGGAATTGCTGTTTCAGCACGGATATACAGAGGGATACCGACAAGCGCTGCGATAGGTATTGCAAGCGGGTTGCTAGGGCCTGCCCACTCTACAATGAGTTCCTGTGGCATGTAGCCATAGATACCTGCACCAATGGCGACACCTATAAATAAGTAGAAGAACACACGCCTAAAATCTCCCAAAGCTGAATTAAAGGCTGCTTTGCTTTTTCCCCAAAATGTTGGGGGTATTGGTTCAGCTTCTCCACCACAGCAACTTTGCTGAAGGCGTACGTTGCGAACAAGTTTACCAAAGCCGAATGCGTCTAGAAGCAGACCGAATGTTACCGCAGCAACGAATGTGACCACCCCGTACATAAGTGCAGCTTTTCCGCCCAGCAGAGTAGCAATCATGCTTAAGATAATCGGGTTAAGAATTGGTGAGGCAATTACAAAGGACATCACTGGCCCGAACGGTGTCCCTGCATTGAGGAGACCAAGCGTCATCGGAATAGTCGAGCAGGCGCAAAATGGAGTCAGACCACCAACCAGTGCGCCGAGAATATTGCCCCAGATGCCTTTGCGGGAAATCCAGCCCTTAAGTTTTTCCTGTGGGATATACATGAGAGCTAGCGCGACTGCGGTGCTGATTCCAAGGAATAGAATGGTAAGTTCAACGCTTATGAAGGCAAAATATTCTAGAGTCTTTTGTAGGTTGTTCATGTTGATCTCCTTTTGGTTGACATCGTCAACTAATATTTTAAAAAAGGGGGCCGAGCCCTTTATTTATCCAATGACGCAAGTGTGCTTGCCAGTAAATTTAAAGACTTCGAAATATCATCCCGTTCAGATGGAGTTACCTTAAGCAGAGCCTGTTCAAGGCGATCATTGGTACACTGCATTGAGTCCTGCAGCAGTTCTAGTCCGGCGGGAGTGGGAGTAACGCAACAAACTCTGGCATCCGCTGCGGAGCGAATTTTTGTTACCAGTTGCTGCTTTTCTAATCGATTAACGATGCGGGTTGCGCCGCTTTTTGTGAAGTCTAAAATTTTACCTATGTGCTGAACAGAACAGTTAGGTGTGATGGCAGTTGTTTGCAGAGCTCTGAATTCCGCAAGAGATAAATCTGCACAACATGCACCATTAATACCGCGGGAACTAAAGTGCCACGCTATTTCTAATATGTTTTCAACAACTGTGTTTGCTGTAGTTAATTGTTTCATGTGTCAGCTCCGTTTGTCTTGAAGGGAAAATAAGTACAAAGGTTGATGTCGTCAACTAAATTTAGCAAAATATTTAACTAAAGAAGAATTTTGCAGATAATTTACTGAAATAATATGTTTTTATTCTTGCGGTATTAGCCGTCCTAAGCATTTATCTCAAAGTAAATCAGGCAGGTTTGGTACTGTGACCATTACGCGTCATATAATTCTGCCATTCTTGAGTGGAAGAGCTTTACGCTTGATGGGTAGTCGTATTTTCCACCCAGAATCTCGATATATGATGCTGTGTCTGCTTTTTCTGCTTGTTTCATAGCTTGTTCAAGCTCGCCATTTGTTTTCACTTTAGCGGTAAACCAATTTTTGCACCCAAGTGCTGCGGGCAAGGTATGGTAATTCCATTGTGCCAGATCGTTGTAGCACCAGTCTGGGTTGTTATCTAACGCCCGCTCAACACAGAATCCCTGATTATTCAGCACAAAAATTATCGGCTTTAAGCCATGTCGCGCAAAGTTACCAATTTCATTGGCCGTAAACTGATGTGAACCTTCGCCTGTGATCAGAATGATACGCCGATTTTTGTCAGCGATAGACATCCCAAAGGCTGCCCCAGTTCCCCAACCAATAGAGCCCCATAAGGTCTGGGTTTGGTAGGACACCCCGTCAGGCAGGAGAAGTGACCCGCAGCCACAGGAACTTGTACCTGTTTCAGCCACGATGATGTCGTTTGGCTTGAAAAAACGTTGGTATCGTGGGTAAAGCGATTCGGCTGTGATTGGATCGCCAGCTCCCCCCACCACGTTAGCTTGTACCGGTCTTTGGACTGTGGGCTTTGCGTTACTTTGCATTTGATGAGTAAGCTCTACGAACATATCTCGCATGCGTACATTACTGAAAATTTTCTTGTCTATTCGTGTTGAATCAATGCCAATCACAATTTCTTTGGCAGGATCAATGGTCTGAGAAAAACCAGCTGTCGCAAAGTCGGTGTATAGAACTCCACCGGCATTAATTACAACATCCGCTCCTTCAACAGCTTCAACAACGTTGGGGGCAGAAAACTTGCCTGAATAACCGCCAATGAACTGGGGGTGTGCTTCGGTGATAACCGCTTTATCCATCGCAGTAGTGGCAAAAGGCAGACCACTTGCTTCGATTAGGGCTGTTAATTCAGCCTGAAGCCCGAAACGACTTACGGTGAAAGCTGGCAGGATACAGCCGGATTTTGCATCCTCTATTTTACTCAAAGCTGTGGCTACAGCGTTTTGGAGTTCTTGGATATCGCTTTTAGGTTCAGGATAGGGATCAATAAGTGGGCTGGTGACAGGTCGTGTGGCCATGTCTTGCGCAACCATGATGTATGCGGGTTGGCGATTTGCCATTGCAGTGGAAATTACCCGTTCCATTTCATGTACACAGTTATCCGGTGTCAGGACAGTGTGCACACATGCAGCCTGAGCCGAAATATTGATGAAATTTTGAAAAACGCCGTCGCCAAGGGTGTGATGCAGAACCCTTTGTAACTGCTGGTGGCGCATGCTTGGCATACCCACCAAATGGAAGATTAATGACCGTTCGGCTTTGGCACCCATTATGCCGTTGAGTGCGCTGAGTTCACCTACAGCATACGTCGTGCAAAGCATCGATGCTCCGCGAATGCGCGCGTATCCGTCAGCGGCGTAGGCCGCGTTTAACTCGTTAGCACAACCAACCCACTCGATCGATTGATGAGAGGCTATTGCGTTATTGAATGGGAACGTAAAATCACCAGGAAGACCAAAGCAGTCTGTGATACCAAGCTTCGAAAGTCGATCAACAGTGTATTCTGCAACTGTTTGATGTCTCATGTCTTTATCTCCCTGTAATAGTAATTTCTTCATATCTAATAAAATTTTGATTGCAGTTTTGCTGCGTTGAAAAAACTTTCGTTTGATTCAAAAAAGGCTATCCAGCTGATTCTAGTAGGCTCAAATTCTACCGGAACGCTTTTATTTGCCTTTGATAACCCACGTCATGGGGTGATAGTTTTTGTGCACGACGGGGCAATTTTGTCCAAGTGTAACGTTATTCGCTTTGGTATAGTACGGAGCGTTGAAATAGGGTGGCTTGCAAAAATTGGCTTGCATAATTTTTATTGAATTGCTGTCTCTATTGAGTGGGGCAGTTGTGGCAGGAAGAGGAAAATAAGGGAATGAAAACAGCGTCCGATGGCTTGTTTTCTTGAGTGCTTTAGGGCAGAAGGCTTCAAGCAATTGGTGTTATTTTTTGTGCTGAAGGAATTAATCTTCTTTAGTGTTCTTTTTTTAAAGAGTTTGCATAACGCTTAGACTGCATAGCAAAAATGTGAGGCAATTTTATTCCGCCTTACCGCATTGATACCGACACTGTGTAAAAGTGCTGTTGGTATCTTTTTTAGTATTGATAATGGACTGTTAACGTCCATGGCTTGCTTGCAGTGTTCGTTTCTTAAATTTTACAGGTGTATCATATGAATAAGCAGACACAGGACTGGCGTTTTGCTCAAGCCAACAAAGAGGCGTTGTTTTCTTTGGGAGCCTACGCTCTGTATTTTATCTGGTGGTTCATTTTCGGATACGGAATGGGCGACGGCGATCCAGAACAGTATGAATACGTGTTCGGTATGCCGGAATGGTTTTTTTACAGCTGCATTGTCGGCTACCCTGTCATTACCATTCTACTTTGGGGAATTGTGCGTTTCTTTTTTAAAGAAATGCCGCTTGATGATGAAGTATCTGACGAGGAATTGGGCACTGCGGAAAGCGAACAGCATGCCGCAGATTCCAACAAAGGAAATATCGCATGAGTGATGCGCTGATTACAATAATCCCTGTGGTGCTGTATCTGGCACTTTCATTTGCTGTGGCGCTCTGGGCGCGTAAAAAGGCATCATCCAAATCTTCTCAGGGATTTATGGAAGACTACTTTATCGGTGGTCGCTCCATGGGTGGTTTTGTTCTCGCTATGACAATTATCGCAAGCTACACCAGTGCCAGCAGTTTCGTTGGCGGCCCCGGGGTTGCGTACCGTTACGGTTTGAGCTGGGTGTTTCTTGCAATGATTCAGGTACCGACCACCTTCCTTACACTGGGTGTTCTCGGTAAACGTTTTGCCATTATTGCCCGTAAAACCAATTCAATGACTATTACGGATTTTTTACGCGCTCGATATAAAAGCGATGCCGTTGTAATTCTTTGCTCTGTAGCATTACTCGTATTTTTCATGGCAGCCATGCTTGCTCAGTTTATCGGCGGGGCACGACTTTTTCAGGCAGTAACCGGATACCCGTATATTGTCGGACTGGTGCTGTTTGGTGTTACCGTTGTTCTTTATACTGCCGTGGGCGGTTTCCGTGCCGTAGTTATTACTGATGCCATTCAGGGCATTATTATGGTTGTGGCTGTTGTCGTTATTCTGCTGGCAATCATTAATGCCGGTGGCGGAATGGAACAGTGTATGACTGCACTTAAAGATATTGATCCCGGTTTAATTACTCCAACCGGCCCCAAGAATGCTGTTCCGCAGCCTTTTACAATGTCCTTATGGATTCTTGTGGGCTTGGGGATCTTAGGCCTGCCGCAGACAACGCAACGTTGCATGGGCTACAAAGATTCCCGCGCGATGCATGATGCTATGATCATCGGTACACTTATCATCGGGTTCATTATCCTCTGTGCGCATCTCTCCGGCGCGTTGGGACGTGCGATTCTTCCTGATCTTCCTGCGGGCGACCTTGCGATGCCATCTTTGATTATGGAATTGCTCTCACCGTTCTGGGCTGGAGTATTCATTGCAGGGCCTCTTGCTGCTATCATGTCCACCGTTGATTCCATGCTTCTGCTTGTTTCTGCCGCGATTATTAAAGATTTGTATGTGCATTACAGATTAAAAGGCGATGCCTCTCTGATGCCTTCTGTAAGCATTCAGCGTATGAGCCTGATGTCTACTGCCATCATCGGGTTGATAGTCTTTTTTGCTGCTATTCAGCCGCCAGATCTGCTCGTGTGGATTAATTTGTTTGCATTTGGCGGGTTGGAAGCTGTATTTCTGTGGCCAATTCTTCTTGGACTTTACTGGAAGCGTGCAAACGCAACTGGTGCTGTGGCTTCGATTACCTTTGGTGTTGTATCCTTCATTACAATCAGCATTATGAAACCGGCGATGGGCGGCGTGCATGCAATTGTGCCGACTACGTTGATAGCACTCAGCGCTTTTATTGCAGGCTCGTATGTTGGCCGTGCTCCGAATGATAAGGTTATTGCCTTATTCTGGGGTGAACAGCGATAGTGTAACAACTTCTTTATTCTGTGAAAGGAACAGCTATTCGCTGTGTTGAATGCAGAGAAGCTTGAATATATACAAAGGCTCTTACATGAAAATGTGAGAGCCTTTGTTATGTAATTAGCGTGAACGTTGGTGTTGAAGAAAATTACTAGTTATTTAGTGTAGACAATTATCATGATAGAGAATCTTCTTTCTGCTACTGTCCTCTCAGGACACTTTCGATTATGTTCTCCAAATACTATACAACACCTCCAAGGTTGAGTTGTTGTTTTATCAAGCAATTTCTCAGGAGGTTTTACCGATGCAATCAACTGTTACCGCCGGACTTGTTCTTGAAGGCGGAGGACTTCGGGGAAATTTCTCTGCTGGTGTACTTCGGCATTTTATGGATATGCGTTTTTCGTTTTCGTCTGTGTACGGGGTATCCATGGGGGCATGTAACGGAGCCAATCTTATTTCCAATCAGCCGGAGCGGAACAGAATAGCGAATATACGTTTCGTTAACGACAAAAGGTATCTAAGCTTTATGCGTCTGTTAAAAGGCGGCGACCTGTTCGGAATGGATTTCATTTTTGAAGATATGCCATTGCATATCGTACCGATTGATTATGAAACGTTTAAAAACAACCCGATCAAATTCTGGATAGGCGTGACTGATTGCTATACCGGTAAAGCCGTGATGTTTGAAAAGAGCATGCTTGGAAGTCGGGAGAACGTGCTTACTATTATGCGGGCATCGGCTAGCTTGCCACTTATTGCCAAGCCTGTGGAATATAACGGGGCAGTATATATGGATGGTGGCATTGCGAATTTTATTCCCCTTCAGCAGTGTCTTGAGCATGATGAAAAGCCGGTTTTGGTTCTCACACAACCGGAAGGCTACCGCAAACATGCCAGCAAATCGTTAGCACTGTGTAAATGGCGCTATCCACAATTTCCCGGATTGATCAGGGCACTTGAGCATCGCCATGAAGCATATAATGATCAACTGGCAGTAATCGAGGCGAAGGAAAAGCAGGGCGAAATTTTTGTGATTCGTCCTGAAAGTACCCTTGGCGTCGGGCGTGTTTGCCGGGATCAGCGTAAGTTGTATCAATTGTATGATGATGGCTATGCGATGGCATTAAAGCATACAGCTGCCTTACAGGAATTTCTTTCAGCATAAAAAAATCCCCCGTCACTAATCAATGTGGCGGGGGATTTCTATATGAAATTTTTATTCCAGATAGAGTGTCTTTTCGAGGAATATTTGCTTGCTGAGTAACGTGATGGAACCCGTTGCAGGCTTATAGGTGAACAGCTCTTGTAATGGTGTCTGGTTTGCGGCGCAGAGCAGGGTGCGTATGACTCCGGCGTGAGTTACCAAAATAAACGATTCAGGCGCTTGGCATAGTGGAATAACTACTTCCAGCGCCCGTTGTTGAACATCAAAAAAGGATTCACCTTTTGGTGTTCGAAAGTGAGCAAAGTCATCGCCGCGTTGCTCGTAAGCTTTTGGCCAGTTTTTTTGTATGTACGAAAACGTGAGGCCGTCCCATTTTCCCATATCTATTTCTTTTAAAGCAGATTCCGTTTCAATCCCCGCCCCAAGCTCGTTATCCAAAATCTCAGCAGTTTGCATCGTACGCCGTAGTGGGCTGGCAATGATCCGTGGATTCTCCGGTTGTAGAGAAAGTAATTGCGGTAGTGTGTTTTGAGAGACATGCGCAATTCCTTTTTCAGCCAGAGGAATATCTGTTTGCCCTATGCAGATTCCTTTATGGAGAACGGTCTCCCCGTGGCGAACGAGATAAATCATACTAGGTATTCCCGTTTGCAGTGAGCAGTGTGTTGAAATCAACTTTGGCTGCTAAATTCACTTTATCTAGTACTGCTTGTGCTTCCTGAAGTTTTTGTTGAATGGCTGCAACAACTTCTGGGGACTCGGCATAACATGCCATTTTCTCTTTATATCTTCTGTCCAAAGTGCACTTGTTTGTGCCTTCTACAAACTTATCCGCTAAAAAAATGATCTCTGATTCTGTGACAGCGCCTTTTGCGGGTATAAGATGTGAGTGGTCTGCAATGCACGACGCAAGTGCCGGAAAGCCGAATTCGGTGACTTGCCTGGCACCAACGGCAGCATGTTGCGGCATACCCTTCGCAATATCGTGCAGCATAGCACCGGCGATAACTGTTTGTTTAAAAAGAGTGGAAATATTGGGAAGTTTTTCAAGCATAACGCGGGCGACACCAGCGACTGCAATTGAATGCTTCCTGATGTGTGTGGGCAGCGAAACTGCATTCCAGATGGCGTAACATTCCTGCACGGTGGGTACGGTGTAGAGTTTTTGCATGGCACACAGATTTTCGTAATCCGTAGGGGTATCCATATCCAGCAGCATTCCACTGTCTATAACAGGGATGTATTGGGTGGAACCGGCATGCTGGTCTAACGCACTCGCTAGTCCGCCCTCACCATTGTATTGTAGAATTGTCTGCTTCATGGATGCCCGCATGCATGGCGGGTGTCCTCGTTTAGCTTCTGTTGCGTAAAGAAAATCAGGAAGCGCCAATAATGAACTGTCATCCAGAATAGGGTGGGTCACAGCAGCTTCAGTTTTTGAGGCGCTATCAAGCAGCATAGCAATAGTGCGAGTGCGGATAAGTGGAATATCTACCGGAGTAATAAAAAATACATCCGCATCATCAGGAAGAGCATTGCAGCCGGTTTGAACAGAGGAAAACATTCCGTCATCAAAGTTTGCATTATGAATGGTGCGTAACTTGAGACGCTGGCATTCTTGGTCAACTTTTTCTCTGGCGTAGCCAGTGACAACTAGCGGGGGCACGCCTGCCTCAATGAAAGTATCTGCAAGTGTCTGCAGGGCGGTTTTATTCCCAAGGTGCAACGTTGGTTTGCATTGTTTCATGCGGGAACCGTATCCCGCCGCCAGTATTATTGCATAGGCTTTAAGCATGCGCTTAACCCTGTGCTTTAGTTTGAATGATCTCCGCCATAATGCTTACCGCAATTTCTTCCGGTGTTCTGCCGCCAAGTGGCAGCCCAATCGGGCAATGACAACGGGCTATGGCTTCATCAGTTACGCCTTCTTCGCGGAGACGCTGATACAAACCATCACGCTTGCTTTTACTGCCGATCATACCAATGTATTTTGCAGGAGTTGTGAGCATTTGTTGCAGCACTGTTTTGTCGTGCTCGTGCCCTCGGGTTACGATGACAACATAACAATCTTTATGAACGGTAATTTCAGAGAGCACATCTTCCAATGAATTCACAACGAGAACGTGTGCATTCGGAAAACGTTCGGCATTCGCAAAGTCGTCGCGATCATCCAGTACAGTGACAGAGAATCCAGCAAGGTGGGCGACTTCTGCTGTAGGTTTCGCAACATGTCCTGCACCGGCAATAATGACAGTGGCTGACGGATGGTATGTTTCAGAAAAATATTGAAGAGACTGTTCATTGAAAAGTAATGGAGAAGCGCCACTAGCTGCTGCACCTTTAGCGGTGCTTATGGACTGCATGGCGTTGGCATATTCAGCATCTGCCAGTGCGGTTGCATCAATACGATTCCAAGTTTCACCGGACTGAAGATAGTAGGCTTCGCGTGAGCTTGCATTGCCTTTGCGAACATCATTTTCGAGCTGTACGAATTCAGCGTGGTATTCAGGAATTAGTCGTTCCAGTAATACGGTAAGAGCGCCGCCGCAAGACATGCCGAGTGCGCCAGCTTTGGTATTATCCAGTTCGTAGAAATGCAGGGCAGCAGCGCCTGTGTTGCCAACAAGAAATTCTGCGGCAGTTTCTTGAACTTTAGCTTCGATTAGACCACCACCGACGGTTCCATAAAATTCGCCTTGTGGGCAAATAAGCATGTGTGCGCCGGATGAACGAGGCGTTGAACCGGTGCTGGATATAACGGTGGCAAGAACGCAGTTATGCGCTGATAGTTTTTTGGTGATATCTGAGAGAATAGAATGCATTGTAACCTCGTTACGTTACGCATATTTTGCGTTTTGCGAATCCAATAGAAATTTTGCCGTCATTTCTGCCCGGCAAGCACAATATATCCGGAGCATTATGCAACGGAGAAACAAGATCGCATAATAGCTCCTTTACGCTGGCTAATTGTTGGGGTGAGTTCTCACTCATGTCAACAGTTACTTCCAGCTTGTTTGGTGCCACCCAATATTGTGCTTGCTGGGCAAGAAAATTTGGAACAGAGAGTAACAGCCTATCGATAGACGTCGGAGTGACGAACTGGAACCAGTCCGGTGTATCGTTCGGCTGAACAATCCGTCGAATATTCGGGCTGAGTTGACGCAACGGGGAATCACACGGACAGGCATTTTTCATAATGTGTGACTCGTCGCCTGTGCGGTATCGGATAAGCGGCATCCCTTTTCTCGTAAGGGTTGTAACAACTATTTCGCCGCGTTCACCATCCGGCAGAACCATTCCCGTTTCTGGGTCTGTAATTTCTAGATATAAATTTGTTTCGCGTAGGTGCATTCCTTTACTGTGTGCGCAGCTTACAGCACCACCGAGTCCGGTCTCTGTCATTCCCCAGTGTGTGTGCACTCGGCAATCCCAGATTTTTTCAATGTATTTGCGAATTGAACGGGAGTTGGCATCCCAGCAGAGTAAAACACTTTTTACTGGTGAATTCATTCCGCCTTGGTGCTTCCATAATTTTGCCAAAGCAAGAACATGTGCAGAGGTTCCCACCACACAGTCAGGGCTATGTTTATTAAGCATTGCCAGCGAAGCTGCAACGTCATCAGGGTCTTGATTCAGTACAGGGTTTGCACCTAATTGCCGTAACCCATCCGCGAGTAATGCGCCAACACTGTCTGGCTTGGGAGCAGGCAAGAGTGCTAGAACTGTGTCCCCCGCATCAACAAGGCATCGCATACCGTGATTATAAAATGCCGTAGTTTCGTCTAGCTCATCTTGTGTGAAATAGAGACGTTTGGGTTTGCCTGTGGAACCAGAGGTTGTCAACGTTACAACACGTGCAATGTCGTCTTGCGAAGTGCATAAAAATTTGAAAGGTGCTTCTCTGATATCCGCTGCTGTGGTTCGTGGCAGTTTTGAAAATTCTTCACGGGAAGTGATGGACTCAAGGCTTAGATCGCGAAAATGCTCAGCGTAAAACCGTCCGTTTTCTTTTGCATAACTGCAAACCTCTTTGAGCTTGCTAAGCTGCCATGCTTCAATGTGAGCATGAGAAAACGAGCGTACAGATGCATCAAAACCCATATCTTCTTGAGCTGGTGCGTCTAGCGGGTTAGCCCCGATAACGATTCGTTGCTGTGTATTTTCTACGAAAGTCTTTTGCATTGCGATCCTGTTCAGAGGCTTTTCATTTTAGGGGGTGCCCCTAAATGTACTTACCGTAATTTATCCTAACTAAGCCTACTGGAATTTGCTATCCCACTCGGTACATTACAAAAGATCTTAGAACCTCATAACAATCATAAAGAGGTAGTCCAACCTCGCAGTCGAGAGGGCGTCCCTCTCGTGGGGTGCGGGGGCAAAGCCCTGCCCGTCGGAGACCCGCCAGAGGCAACAAAACAATAAACTATTTCCCGCGATACAAAGTTGTCCCGTCAGCTGCTGTGAGGTTGTATGCACAGAAAGGAACAAGTCTTCCATCCGGCGCAACCACATGAATGCAGCAGCCTTTTAACCGTTCTATATCAAGAGACCATGCATCCTGAAAAGCCATGGCTGATATGGCAAAGCGCTGTGTTGATGCTTGCTGAATGAACGAATCAAGCTCGTTGGCCAGCGACTGCGGTTTCTTGTCATGCTCCGCTGCTGCCCATTGGCTGCGTACGAATGAACGTGCTTTTTCTGCCCCTTCAGCTGCGGGCTTTGGCTTGCAGTTGCAGGAATTTTTAGGAACAGACAGAAGCTGAAGCGTCTTGTCGTCATTGATAATGTAATTGGCGTGGAACGAGCAAAGGGCATGTTCACAGGTGGGAGGCACAAAGTCTCCTGTTGCGACAAGGTTGTTTGTCTGCCGCTCTAGTTCTTCAGCCAGCTCCGGCAGCGTGATGCGCTCAGTGTCGGCTGGAGCAACTGGATAGCGTCCAAAATAACTTATTGGCTGAAAATGAACACCACGTACGGCAGGCGCGTGGTCTATGGCAAATCGGATGATGTCGCCCACTTCATCTTTGTTGATGACGGGGGAAATGACCGGTACGAGCACGATGCCGATGTTTGCTTTTGCACAAGCTGCAATTGCTTTTGCTTTGATTTCTCGAAGATCGGCATTGCGGAACGCTTTCCACGTTGATTCGCGTAATCCGTCAAATTGCAGGAATACGGAATCGACACCTGCTGCCGCAAGCTTAGCGACATACTCTGGATCTTGTGCAGCACGAACTCCATTGGTGTTGATTTGTACAAACGGGAACCCGATGCGTTTTGCTTCTGCAACGAGTTCTGGAAGATCATCGCGTACTGTCGGTTCCCCACCGGAAAATTGTAGATTGCACCCGCCTGTGGTGCGCATGGTGGTTTCGAGCAGCTGAATGAGTTCTTCTTTGGTCGGGTCTTTCGGAGTGGACGGCTTTCCCTTGTTGTCTGCTGATGCAAAGCAAACAGGGCAGGATAGGTTGCAATTCCATGTCACTTCAATAAGTGCCATGCAGCTGTGCTGACGGTGCTCTTCGCATAGACCGCAGTCGAACGGACAGCCTTTGTCGACAGATGTTGAAATAGTCGGCGGTGTGGATGGAATTTTAGGACGTAACCAGTCTTTGAAGGCAGTTGCCATGTGCGTTGAACGCCAGACAGGAGTCGAGAATGCGCCGTGCTGCGGACAGTGTTTTACAAGGCGGGTTTCTTCCCCTTTGGTAACACGCATGGCAGGGATACGCTGAAGGCACTGAGGGCAAACGCTTTCGGTATGGGAAATGTGATCAGACATAACTACTCTTTTACTGCAGAAATATCGTAGTCGTATTCGGCAAGTAGAGATTCAATATAGGAGAATGTTTCCGCAAGCAGGGAACCACATTTTGAAGTGTCCGGCAGGGGAGAGTCGCAAGTTTCTCCAAGAATTTGACCACAGGAAATGCCGCCATACTGCTCTGTTGTTTTTTGCGTAAACCAGTCTGTGAATGACTCGAGCAGGAGAGGAAGGTGTTCGTTCTTTTCTTCAGTTTCAGCATCGTGTCCCGCGTATAAACCTAGGAGTAATGATCCGCCTGTAAGCAGACCACATGTTCCGTTACAACCGGACATACCGCTGCATAATCCTTCCGCCGCTCTTAGGAGTGGTGGATTTTCAATGCCTGAAAATTCGAGCGCCATGCCGACGAGAATTTGGCTGCAACAGTATCCCTTGCTAGACCATTGAAGCAATTGCAGTTGGATGTCGGAAAGCATGTGTTATTCCTTTTTAACGGCTTTGATTTGGATGTACCCAATACTTTTATCGTATGATGCAGTGGGGCTTTGGGCAGTGTCTGTGTTGCCTTGGCAGCAGGATGCAATGCCCGAAAAAATAAGTTTCGCCGTGAGCTCTTTAAGTTCTTTTGTGCAGTCTGTGCTGCACGTATGTGTAAACCCTGCCTTCATGAGCACAGCGAAAAGTTGTTTAAGTTCTATCGGTGAACTGCTGCATCCTCCAACTGCACATGAAGAACTGGAGCGTTCTGCACGGGCGATCTCTTGCGGTAAGTCACAATAGGTTGTTGGAGCAGAAAGCCCGACATTTTTTCCGCGTCTGTAAAGGTCGGACAACACAAGTGTGCCGCCTGCGCAGAGTACACGTGAAAATTCTAGGATTGATGTTTCCAAAGAGCTGCTGAGGGAGAGAACGCAATCACAGTTAACAATGTGAAATGCAGCGTCGGAAAAAGGAAGCTGATCAACTGTTCCCTGCACCACAGGAATGTGTTTTTCCTGAGTTTGCAGCGTATTCTGAGCGGAAAGATCAAGTCCGGTGACGTGGACGCCATATTCTTGTTGAAGAAGTTCGCCTGTGACTCCAGTGCCGCATCCTGCATCCAGAATACGAGTGGAAGGCGAAAGCTTCAGTCCATCGTAGGCCTTGCGGGTAAGCGCGAGACCACCGGGGCGAAGTGCGCCATCCTCCAATGTTGCCATGAGAGGATGCTGCCAAAGCGGAGTACTCATTTGTCTTCCAGTAAACTTTCCACTTCTGCCATTTTTTCTAAGGCAAGAGATTCTGGTATAAGTACGTATCCACATGCTGGACAAACTGGCAATTCAACCGAAAATTTACTTTCAAGATACACCAAGTCTACAGCTTTGAAGACAAGCTGCTCGTTACACTGGGTGCATTTCCAATGTGAATAATCGTCGTGTAAAACTTGTAACGTTTTCATGGGGTGCTCTTATTTAGGAGGAATAATCTGCATACGATGCGACCATACATTGTGGATCAGGTATCCACTTTCATCCTTCGTGTATTCCATCCAGTACGTAACACTTACTGGCCGGAAGCTGGCAGCGTGAAGCTTGCTTTCTGTGTTGAATAAACTTTCATCGGTTGCTTCAACATGGTCTACAACTTTGCGGATGTCGCTTCGCAGAATACGGCGCTCTTCCATGTTGGCCGCAGCCTGTTCTGTGTACGTGATTACTGGCGCATTTTCTTCCGCTGGAGATTCTGCCTCGTTCCATAAGGTTGTGAGCAGGTGCTCTTTAAGACGCATACGATTTTCGCGACGTTCAGAAAAACCAGTAACCGGAATGGCGGCAGGGTCGGCATTGCAGCATGTGAGTGCAGGGTTGCTTTCAGGAAAAAGGATATCCAACAGATGGATTGTACGTTTGCCTGTTCTGGCAAGCATATCGCGACACATGGCGCAGTATGTGAGCACGTCTTGCTCATCCTCTGTACACTGAGAGAGCACATCCGCCCTGTGTTGAGATGCTTTGCGTGAAAGCTTAGGGTTTGCTGAATCGAGCAAGCCACCGAAACCGCAGCATTCAGTTAATGAACCGGAAAGATGTGGCTCTGTAGTTGAGATTGTCAGTTTTTCTGTGATGGAGCGAACATGCGTACGCATAGGCTCGTCATGGCGAGTGGAACATGGATCATGCAGAACGTATGGCTGTTGTGGTAAGCGCGCTTGCGCAGGCAGTCCTACTTCTTCCATAACTTCCCACAATGAGCGCGTTGGAATCTGCGGCAGCAGTTCTGCAAACATTGTTGCACATGTCGGACAGCCGGTAATCAGCTGCGGTTTTCCCATGGCTTCCCATTGCTGAAGGATCTGAGCAGTTGTTGTTTCCGTCAGATCTTTTTGCCCCGACCAGTGTGCAGGGGCTCCACAACAGTGGATGAATAAACCTACAGGCTCTTCGAGAGATGTCCGTAAGTATGCATAGGTACTTTCAACCAGATGGGGTGATATTGCGGGAAGCTGACACCCCGGAAAGAAAGCGTACGTGCTAGCGGAAGCGGAAGGTGCATTCTTTGCGAGCCTACCCGCGGTATTGGCAAACGCCATATCACGGATCGCAAATTCATGTGCAGAAGATGGCATTGTGGAAGCTGCCACCATCTCTTGTCGTGCTGACAGGCAGAGGTTCTGAACTGCAAAATCTTCAGGACAAATTTCTTCACATAAGCCACACAACATGCAGGAGTTGATCATTTTGTTAGCATGTCGTGTACCCATGATGATCGCGGCGTTGTTATAGATCTGCCGCGCGTATACCTTCGGATAGCTTTTGAACTCTGCCAAATACACACAGTTGTTTACACACTGCATGCATTCGCATTGTATGCACCTTCCGGCTTCCAGCATAGCTGTCGCTTCATCATATCCCTCATCACCTGCAGGAAGTTGTGGAAGTGAGGAGACTGTGGAGACTGCGGTTTGCAGTCGGGACCCGTACGATCCCTCCATGTCTCGACCTGCAGTGAGGGATACATTTTGTATAGACCGTTCCGCAGATAATGCTAACGTTCTGCCAAGGGCAATACGTTCTATCGTGGTAGCAATACAAGGGGTCGGAACGGAGAATACGGAGGAAATATTTGTTTGTAATATTTTGGGATTACTTAGTTCGCACGCATATTGATTTGCAACTTCAGGTGATGCTAACAGAACTGCATCCCATTCGGCGCAAGCTTTGGTAAGATCTGCTGGTGGTTCTTCATTGGAGAAGATGACACCAAGTTTTTCCATTGCCTGTTCATGCTGTGCAAATGCGTCTTCAGGAATACGGGACGCAATGTCGTCGTATGCTTCAGTAGAGAGAATGGTTGGGCTGATGCCCTTTTTAGCTAGATCCCACGCAGCAGCTAACGCACTAAGTCCGCCGCCAAGAATGAGAACGCGCTTTCCTTTGGACGGAAGAGGACGCACTGGCGGGTTCTTGGTTGCATTGGCTGCACAACAGCGCTCAAGCTCCGGCATATTAATGCTGCCGCCAAGGTCTTTGCGCAGGCATGTTTCCATACATGAGCCGTCGCACAGGTTGGCAGTAATATGCGGCATAGGCATGCTTTTATACAAAACAGCCCATGCTTCATTAATTTTACCCGCAGCCAATTTTTTGCAAAAGGTACGGACATCAATGTGCAGGGGACACTGGGCTTGGCAATGTGGCGCTTCTTCTTGCGTACACTGTGCTTCCCATTGGCGTAGTTCGTGTTGTTCCATAGCGCTCTACTAAATACGTCCGTGCTGCCGAAACAGCACGGACGGTTTTTTATTCTATATTACTTGTTAAGTTCTGCGAGCACTTTTTCAGGACGTGCAGGCAGATGACGAATGCGTGCGCCACAAGCACTGTAGATAGCGTTGATGATAGCTGCGTGCGGGCTGGTGAGTGGAAGCTCGCCAACACCGGATGCACCGAATGGGCCTTCAGGACGTTTGGACTCAATGAAGATGAGTTCCATATCGTCTGGAATCTGCTTGATGTATGGGAAGCCAGCACCAACCATGGTTGAATGCTTTTTGATGTCTTCGAAGTCTTCTGTAAGCGCAAGGCCGATAGCCTGAGCAAGACCGCCGTACATCTGGCCTTCAACAGCAAGCTGGTTCATGATGGTACCGATGTCGGATGCTGCTGTTATTTTCTCTACGGTAGTTTTACCGGTAGCGAGTTCTACAGCTACTTCAGCAAGGAATACGCCGTACATGTAACATGCGAACGGGTTACCCTGACCGTTTTCATCACAATCAGTACATGGTGCTGACCATTTACCATCAACGCGGGTAGGAATGTTTTCTGCTACCATTTCTGCGTGGGTGTAAATGGAACCGTCAGCTTTTGTCATCGCTGCAACCATTGCTTCACCGGTAGCTTTAATAGCACGACCGATTACAACCTGTGAGCGGGAACCACCAGCAGGGCCGCCGTTAGGGCATTTGCTGGTATCGTTCAGACAAACTCTGATTTTTTCAGCAGGAATACCCATTGGGCTGAGAGCTTCATGAGCAGTGGTTAAGGCACCAATGTCTGCACCCTGACCATGGTCATGCCATGTGGTGTAAACAGTGATGATGCCGTCTTCGTTAAGTTCCATTGCTGCTTCTGCAGTATCAGGACCGTCAAGACCACAACCGTAAACGCCGATAGCAATACCTGCGCCGCGCTTAACTTCCGCAGTGGAAAGTTCTGCTGCGCGTTTTTTTGCTGCTTCGTATTTAGGACGGATAGTGTCGAGAAGTTCAGGCAAGCTGTATACTTCTGGATCCTGACCTGAAGGAGTTGTAGAACCTTCACGGTATACGTTTTTGTAACGCAGTTCCAATGGGTCCATGCCGATTTTTTCAGCAAGTTCGTCCATGAGAACTTCGGAAGCAAACTCAGACTGCGGTGAACCGTAGCCACGGAATGCAGAACCCCATGCGTGGTTAGTACAAACGGTACGGCCTTCACCACGGATGTTGTCGATGTTGTAACCAGCACCGATGAACTGAGCACCGCGAAGTGTAAGAAGGTCACCGAACTCGGAGTAAGGACCGTGGTCAACAGACCAGTCAGTTTCCATACCGAGGAGTTTACCTTCGTTGTTAGCAGCCATGCGAACGTTCATAAAGAATGGGGAACGCTTACCGGTGTAAGTCTGCTGCTGGTACCATGTGTAGTTGAGGTACACAGGTTTGCCAGTAGCCATACATGCAGCGCCAACCAATGCTTCCATTGTAGGGCTGAATTTGTACCCGAAAGTACCACCGGCAGGGTTCATAACCATAACGATGTTATCAAGCTCTTCGCCAAGACCAGGAGCAATCATAGCAGCGTGCAGGTGCATACCGATAGATTTGGAATGGATAACGAGTTTGCCTTCATCGTTGCGGTATGCAAAACCTACGTCTGGCTCGATAGGCATGTGAGGCTGACGACCAACGTAGTAGTCACCTTCAATGGTAACGTCTGCGTCTTTAAAGATAGGTGCAGTTTCGTCGCCTTTGGCAACTTTCTGTACGAAGTATGTGTTAGGGGTGCCAGGGTGAATTTCAATAGCGTCGTCCTGCATTGCTTCAGGAGCGCTCATGTATGCTGGCAGCTCTTCGAGTTCTACTTTTACCTTTTCAGCAGCAGCTTTTGCATGCTTTTCGGTATCAGCACAAACGATAGCAATTGCATCGCCGAACTGGAATACTTTTTCATCACACAGAATAGGACGATCCCAACCATCACCTTTGTTGCTTGGGAAGGTAATAAGACCGGTAATGCGGTTTTTACCTTTAACGTCTTTGTGTGTAACTACTTTTACAACGCCTTCCATTTTCTCAGCTTCGGAAGTGTCGATAGAGATAATTTTTGCGTGAGAAACTTCTGCCTGTACAAGAGCACAACGCAGAGTGTCTGCAGGAAGTTTAAGACCTAAGTCTGCACCGTAATCAAGAGTACCGGTTACTTTTGCAACAGCGGACGGACGTGGGTATTTTGTACCCATGATGCGGCCTTCTACTGGTACGTCTTTCATCAGCTCATCACGTGTTTTGTCACCGCGCAGAACTGCAGCAGCATCCATAACAGCGTCAACAAGAGGTTTGTAACCTGTGCAACGGCATGCGTTACGATGCTTCTGGAACCAGTCACGAACATCTTCACGACTTGGGGACTGATTTTCAAGAAGAAGTGCGTAAGAAGAAATAATGAAGCCAGGTGTACAGAAGCCACACTGTGCGCCACCATGAGCAATCCAAGCAAGCTGGATAGGATGCAGATTGTCTGGTGTGCCCACACCTTCAGCAGTAACAATCTTAGTGTGTTCTGCGATGCGCTTCATTTTAATTGTACAAGTACGCTTAAGCTTACCGTCGACAACAACGGTACAACTGCCGCACTGGCCTGAACCACAACCAATTTTTACACTGGTAAGATTCAAATTCTCACGAAGTACGTTCGCAAGTGTTTCATCTTGTTCGCATATGACCATCCGGTCTACGCCGTTAACATGAAGCATTTTTTTTAACATGGAAGCTCCTCTCGGGTACCTAGGCGATCAAACAGCGGGATACAACACAAGGCGAAGGTTGTTGATGCTGTGAAAGGTACCACCACATATAGGTTATAAAGCAGGAGGGTTCTACAGCAGAACCAGCCAATTATTATGACGATTTACCAAAGGAACACAGCGGGAAGTGGCATGTGTCGCAGCCGGCACAAAAGCCGCCGTGTCCTAAGTTCGTAATATCTCTACGGGTAATGGTTTCGCCTGCGAGAATGCGTGGTACGATGAGATCAAAGATACTGGCGCGGTAGTACATGACGCAGCCGGGAAGTCCGATGATAGGTCGGCCATCCTTGTAGGCGAGCATAAACATGGCACCGGGGAAGGTAGGGGAGCCGTAGGTAACTACATCTGCTCCGGTGTCGCGGATACTGGCGGGTGTTCTGTCATCTGGGTCAACAGACATGCCGCCTGTTACAACAACAAAATCCATTCCCTGATCGAGGAACGAGGTGATGGCATCTGTTGTCATTTGCTGGTCGTCGGGAACAAAAACCTGTTCCGCAACGCTTGACCCGAGTTCGTGAAATTTTTTACGGATTACAGGGCCGAACTTGTCTGTAATTCTACCATTGTAAACTTCGCTACCGGTGGTAACAACGCCCACTCTGTGATGTTTGAACGGCTTAACCTGAATAACAGGGCCGCCCTTGGCGCAAACAGCTTCTACTTCTTCAACCTTGGATCGATCGGTAACGAGAGGAACAATGCGGGTACCTGCAACAGGGCGCTCTGTCATTACATGCAAGCCGTCGTGCATTGTTGAAAGCACAACTTCTTCAATGGCATTAATCTGATGTACTTTTTCAACATCGATGGACAGCAGCCCTTTGTTTGCAATAAGGTTTACTCGTCCTTCAGAAACATCACTTAGAGTGATGCCTTCACCGGAAACGGCCTTTGCAATACGTGCAGCGGCTTCGTTTTCATGAATTTGATTTTCGGTAAGATTAAGCACGTATAGGTGCTCTTTACCAATATCGAGAAGGGTCGGGATGTCCTCAGCTTTGACAATGTGGCCTTTCTTGAACGCAGGGCCTTTAGCCTCGCCCGGAACGATCCGAGTGATGTCGTGACAAAGAACCATACCAATTGAATTTTGAACTGGAACTGCCTGCATTGTAATCTCTTTTTGCGATTCAGGTTGATAAAAAAAGTAGTGAGTAGGCGATTACTGGTGCTTTTTCTTATGTCCACGAGGACATAATAAGTCAAACATTTTTTTATTAAAAAAAAATAGCATGGGTGTGAAATTGCTTAAGAAAAAATTCACAAGCGAGTGAGAGCAGTAATAAGGAGAGTGGACGATGCAAGCGAAGAGAGTAAAATACAAACTGTGGCTGGAAAAGGACGGCGAAATGCTGTTCGGTTCAGGTGGTGCGGTACTGCTTGAGCAGATTGATGCGCTGGGATCTCTTTCAGGAGCGTCGAAAGAGTTGGGGATGTCGTACAGAAGGGCGTGGGGACGCTTAAAGAAATTGGAAGAAAGTATCGGGGAAGATTTGGTGACAAAAGTTGGTGGAAACAAAAAAGGATACCGCCTTACAGAAACTGGAAGACGGTTTATTGCATCCTATAGAGAAGCGGAAAAGAAAATGGATCAAGCAGCTCAAAAAATTATGAAAGACTGCTTCAATTGGGTTCGGTAAGTTTGGGGTCGGTAAGCTTATTTGCTCATAGGACAAAAACGTTCCCAGTTCATGTATGGTGCAGCACCGGCAATGGTGGTTCCATAAAAGATAACCGGTTTGTCGGTGAGGAATAGATCGATGGAGTTGTTCGCAAGCGTAGTGCCTGTTACTAGTAGCAGGTCTGCCCATGCTATTGCCTCGTTTGTACTTTCTTTGGCCTCTACCATCACGCCGCGCTTTACTTGTCCGATGTTGTTGGGATCAAGATCGACAAGACGGACTTCAAAGTCTGACTGAAGCGTTTCAGTCATCATTGGCTGGAAACCGATAATTGTAATGCGGCATTTTCCGTATTTTTTTTGAATATATTCGCGAAGCTGTTTCGCACACTCTTTTGGTTCATTGTCTTTACAGTGGATGGTGTTGGTTGTGTTGTCATATGCACAACCTACGGCATTGAGTGTGGCAACAAAAATGGCGCGGTTAAAATCGTCGGTCAGTGGAAGGGCTGCAATATCTGCAAGTGTTCCGGAGAATGTGCCGCGGCTGCCGGTGAAAGCCTGACCTTTGTAGCCGTTGAATGTGGCTTCCATCAGATGCTCTTTGCCCTGCTGAATTGGGTAGTCCAGATCATCGGGCTTACCGATAGCTTCTTCAGCGGTGAGCGGCTTGGCGGAGACGACGATTTTTTCATGAAGAATATTTTGCTCTTTCCAATGGGAAAGAGCCTGCTCGTGGATATTAGCTAATGCCTGCATTCTGTTTCTCGCTTAACGTTGTGGTCGGCGTTATGGGTTTCATGCCACAGTGGTGGCATTGTTCATACATGATGTTGCTTTGAGCAGCCTGATGCGCCGCAAGCAACTGTGTATTAAGCCAGTTTGGAGAAAGTTTCCCCTGTTCCATTGCGATAATGGTGTCGCCAAGCAGGGTAGCCTCTTCCAGATCATGTGTCACATGGATAATTGGGATCGGAAGTTGTGTTTTAATTTCTAATAGCAGATGTTGAAGTTTTCGACGTGTGGTTACATCAAGCGCGGAAAACGGTTCATCCAATAATAGCGCCACGGGTTCTCGTGCCAGTGCCTGACAGAATGCTGCCCGTTGCCGTTCTCCACCTGAAATGGAGTGCGGCTTTTTGTGTTTTATGTGTCCAATTCCAAACGTTTGTAGTAACTCCGGTACGGTTTCCGGCTTTACTGCGGCAAAGAGAATGTTCTTTTCTACCGTAAGATGCGGGAAGAGTGTGTAGTCCTGAAATACCAGTCCTACATGCCGACGCTGCGGGGGAACAGCTATGCCGGATGTGCTGGAAAACCAGACGTTGCCATTACAGTTGATGGTTCCGCTGTCCGGAGTTTCAAGTCCTGCAAGCATACGAATAAGGGTTGTCTTTCCAGAGCCGGAAGGGCCGACGATCGCTGTCAGCGTATTTGACGGACAGGTTGTTTCAAGCTGCACGGTAATGTTTTCAAGCTGCTTGGAGACGGAAAGTGTGAGCGTCATGACTGCTGCCTCCCGTTGACGGCGTTGATGACCAAGAGAAATACAAAACATACAGGTACCAGTGCCGCAGACATATAGATGGCGTCATCATACCGCAGTGCCTCAACTGCTTCGAAGATTGCAATAGATGCAACCTGCGTCCGCCCCGGAATGCTGCCGCCGACCATAAGAATAACACCAAACTCCCCAAGACTGTGGGCGAACACCAGAATGGAGCTTGCCACGATGCCGCTTACACAGTTTGGGAGTATGACACGGTAAAACGTTTGGAATGGAGACAGTCCTAAAACTGCTGCACTTTCCAGTAATCGTTTGTCCAGTTTTTCAAACGACGCTCGCAGTGGCTGCACTGCAAAGGGTAGATTGAAAATGAGGGACGCAAATAGGATACCCGCAAAGCTGAATATGAGCCTGTCGCCTGTCAGGCTCTGCCATGTTGAACCGACGGCTCCCGAGGGTGTCATAAGAATGAGCAACCCGAAACCGAGAACCGTTGGGGGGATAACCATGGGCAGCGTGATGAGAGCATCCAGAATGCTTTTCCCTCTGCATTTTCCAAAGGCGAGGAAATATGCAGGGGGAAACGCAAGTAACGGAATGAGCACCATAGTACAAAACGCTAGTTTTGCTGAGAGGAGGAGGGGCTCTAGCGTCATAGTTTATTCGTACCCGTATTTACTTTTGATGGCCGTTACTGTTGGGGAACCGAGAAATGCTGCAAATTTTTCTGCTGCTTGTTTATTTGGTGTACTTTTAAGAATACATGCTTTCTGGATAACCATAGGTGCTTCTTTTACTGGGACAAAGCATCCTTTTTTTCCTTCAGGTGTGAACATGTAGGAGTACGCACAAAAACCTGCATCTGCTGCTCCAGTAGCCACATACTGGAACACCTGAGAGATTGATTGTCCGATGGCAAGTTTTGGCTGAACAGTTGTCCAGAGTTGTTCTTTTTTCAATGCAATCTTTGCCACGGTGCCGTATGGAGCAGTTTCTGTATTGGCAATGGCAATGTGAGTAACATCAGGGGAGCTGATGTTCTCTTTCCATGAATTTCCACAGAGTTTTTCATTACGTGTCCAGAGAACAATACGACCCTTTGCATAGATGAAAGGTTCCTGAACAAGGTTTTCAGCAAACAATTTTTCAGGGCGGAGAGTATCGGCAGCAAGGAACATGTCAAATGGAGCACCGCTTATGATCTGTCCGTGCAGCTTGCCTGTGGAAGTGTAGGTTGCCTGTACTGTGATCCCTGTTTCTTTTTCAAAAGCAGGGATAATCTCTTGCATTGCGGGCATAAAGTTCGCAGCCTGAGCAATTACGAGATTAGCTGCCTGTGCGTTAGCTGGCAGAGATACGCAAAGAACCATCATAAGGGTAAGCAGTAGTTTCATACGAAGTCTCCATATATTCTTAGAAACAGGAAGTTTGTAACCGTTGAAAATTTCATGACTTTACTTTTGTATCTGCTTCTATGAAGATTGCTTATTTAGAACAAGCACGTCACGGAAAAATTTGAAACCGTGACTTCCCGTGGAGTTGTCATGCCTGAACATGCCGGATCGTTATCCCCGCATACTATTTTTACTGTTTCTGATTCGTTGCGATATCTTGAGCCGCAACAGCTTGAGGTGTTCCTCCAATCGTTTAACGTGTGGTGTGCGGCAACGGACAGGCAGGAGTATGTGCGTTCCCGTCAGCGTATGCGCGCATTGTTTTTGCTGTTACGATTTACCGGAGCGAGACTTGGGGAAGTTTTGACGCTGGATGACAGAACTGCATTTGATTTTTCACGTAAAATTGTTTGCTTAGGGCATGGGGAAACCAAACGGGATGTTCCTTTGGAAACCTTTGCCAGCGATTCGATACAGGAAGTGCTCGAAAGTTCCATGGGGTACAGTCTTCGCGGACATTTTTTCCACATGGACCCGGGGTATGTGCGGAGAATTTTTTATGCCCGTGCCATGGATTGCGGTTTGCCGAAAGCTTTGGCAACGCCGAGAGTGTTGCGGTACAGCCGTGCTCTGGAAATGGTGCGCGGCGGTGTTCCGCTACTGGTCGTCAGTAACGTGCTCGGGCATTTATCCGCAGATGTTCTTGCAAGTTTTCGAAATTATACGAGTGATGATGTTACTTCGATTGTCCGCAAGGCGCATAATGAAATGCAACGCCGGACAAGTGCCCGTAACTCGTTTGTGGGGCATGTGGCGCGAGTGGCAGCTGATGGCATAATGGCCGAAGTTGAGGTTGTAACCGAATCCGGCATGTCAATTTTCTCCCTGATCACAGAAGAGAGTTTGCGTACGTTGAAAATTTGTATCGGGACTCCTGTTGTTGCGACTATAAAAGCGCCTTATATTGATATTAGTAAGCAATACGCTAGTAATGATGAGGGACACAGAAATAAATTTACGTGCAGTGTAGAACGTATTGCATCAACAGAAGTCTTATCTGAGGTAACGGGACATCTGGAAGATGGTAGCGGCATATGTTCACTTGTTTCTAAAAACGTGACTGAGTCTTTAAATATTGATGTTGGAAGTTTAGTTGACGTCTATTTTAAAGAACTTTCAGTCGTACTCCATTCTGTACATTAGGAAAAAGAACGTATTGTCTGGTTACAGTATTTGATGAAATGTGACTTGATCACGTATCCTTTCTAAACTCAATTTTGCTATCTATTCAAAAGAAACGAAAAGCCTTTGCACTCCATGCAAAGGCTTTTTTATTTAAAATTTTACTTAGTATTTCATCCAGTAATGGGAATTATGAATGTGTATTTTTATTTTCTATGTAAAAACATGATGATAAAAAGATATTCAGGAATGGTGAACAGTGGTCAGGGTGCTCGTAGTGCATTTTTGCAACGCGTTTTGAGATGGCTGATCCCCCCACGGTTTCTTGTTTACTCATAAAAAACATGGTTTTGAGTTAATAATATTGATTTTCTGTTCAAGTTAGAACATAGTCAGTGGTCTAATCTTACGTCTTAAAATAATTATGAATACGTTGTTGCTATGAAGAAGAGTGTTTCATTGTTTCAATGAAACGTGTGTAAGTGTTTGCGTATGCTCGGGGGGGCTTTGATGATCCGTCTTTCAGATATCCGTATTAGACCTAAACTTGTATTTTTACTTGTGTCTGTTGGTGCTATTCCTTTGCTTATTGTGAGCATTGTGGGGAGTAAGCTGGCAACAGATGCATTGATGGAAAAATCGTTTAATCAGCTGATAACAGTACAGTCGATTCGTAAAGGGCAAATAGAAGATTTCTTTACGACAAGTTTTGCTCGGATCAGTATTTTAGCCGATTCTGAACGAATTCAAGAAATGATGCGGTTGCTGACCAGACATCGTCTGGAGAAAATCAAAGATCGTTCTTTGGTCAAAGATGCGCATTCTCTGCAATATCAAGAAGAATTTCGAAGCCTTGTATCCCCGTTAAGAAAATATATTAGTGCTTATGGGTACCATGACTTGTTCCTTGTTGATGCTGACGAGGGAGACGTGCTTTTTTCACTTGCCCGTGAGGAAGATCTGGGAACAAATTTAAAGCTCGGCCAGTACGGGAATAGCGGGCTTGGCAGTGCGTGGAAGCGTGCTATTACTTCCGGAAAAACAACATTTATAGATTTTGCACGGTATGAACCAAGTGGTGGAGCCGAAGCAGCTTTTATTGCAGAACCCATTCGCGACGAATACGGCAAAGTTGTCGGTGTACTTATCTTCCAGTTAACTCCTAAGCTTATTACTCGCGTTGTTGATTCCCGTCAGGGAATGGGAAGCACGGGTGAATCGTATCTTATGGGCGTTAATCTGGCGCAGAATAAATATGAATTTCGTAGCAACCTGCGCACGATGGGTAATGGTGCTTTTGTTGTCGGCTATTCTCTCCAAAGCCCATTGGATTACTGGAAAGACGCTGCTGCTACCGGAGAATCCGGTGGTCATAGCACCTATACTGACAGTTCAGGTCAAGAGGTTCTTGTTGCCTATAATGAACTGAGCATTGCCGGTATCCGCTGGTTTCTTATCTCCAAGATTAATAAATACGAAGTGACTGCTCCTATCAGGCAGACGTATAGAGTGCTCGGCATTGTGTCCGGCTTTTTGCTTCTTCTTGTGGGTCTTCTTGCGGTTTTCTTTTCCCGTACAATCACTCGTCCGATCATTGCGGATATGGAATTTGCTCAAGCCATTGCAGATGGCAATCTTGACGCGACCATAGAGGTCGATCAGCAAGACGAACTGGGTGATCTTGCCCGTTCTCTTGATAGTATGGCTCGTAATCTTCAGGAACTGGATTGGTTGAAGTCCGGCAAGGAAGGGTTGGATGACTCTATGCGCGGGGAGCATACGCCTCAGGAACTAGCTCGAACATCTATCGCATATCTTTGTAAGCACATGAGCGCACAACTTGGTGCAGTCTATGCGTTGGTAGATGGCATGTTGGAGTTGAAAGCGAGTTATGCTTTTACTGATCGCAAAGGTAACTTTAACCGTGTTGCGATGGGTGAAGGGATCGTAGGGCAGGCAGCATTTGAAAACGAAATTATCGTGTTCTCAAATGTTACTGAAGATGTTCCTGCTGTGAACTACGGCGTAGGGGAAGTTCTTTCAAACGCATATATGGCAGTGCCAGTTGCTTTTGAGGGCAGTGTTGTCGGAGTTATTTTATTAGGAACTCTCGGCACGTTCTCGGCAGTACATAGAAAATTTATTGAGCAGAATATAGAAAACCTCGCGATTCTGATGAACGCTGCGCAGTCACGTCAGCTTGTACATGAGTTGTTGGAACAGGCACAGCAGCAACAGGAAGAGCTGCGTGTTACCAACGAAGAGCTGGAAGAACAGACCGATGCATTGCTTGAATCAGAATCACGATTACAGCAACAGCAGGAAGAACTTCGAGTAACGAACGAAGAGCTTGAAGGACAGGCGAAGGTTCTTAAAGAATCCGAATCGGAACTTCAGGCACAGCAGGAAGAGCTCCGTGTTATCAACGAAGAGCTTGAAGAACGCACAAAAGCGCTCGAAGAGCAGAAGACTGCCATTGCTGTAAAGAACTCCGAGTTGGTCAAAGCGCAGAAAGCGGTAAGGCAGAAAGCACAAGATTTAGAAGTCGCAAGTAAGTATAAGTCTGAGTTTTTAGCGAACATGTCGCATGAATTACGCACTCCTTTGAACTCAATTCTTATTTTATCTCAGTTGTTCGGTCAAAATAAAGACGGCAATCTGAGCAATAAACAGATTGAATCTGCCTATGCGATCCATTCATCCGGTTCTGATCTGCTGACTCTTATTAATGAAATTTTGGATCTTTCAAAAATTGAAGCAGGGAAAGTCGAGCTTATTATTGAGCCTGTCGGCGTTTCCAATTTGATTCAGGATATTAATCGTCTTTATAGAGACATTGCCGCAGATAAAGGAATTAATTTCGAAATAACTGTCGGGCAGGATGTTCCGGCAGCACTGGAAACGGATTCCCAGAGACTGCAGCAGGTCTTACGTAATTTACTGACCAATGCCTTCAAGTTTACGCATGAGGGAACAGTTTCCTTATCCATCACAAGGCCACCTCAGGCTATGACTGACGATTTGGGAATTGATGCCAGCAATGCATTGGCCTTTGCTGTATCTGATGAAGGAATTGGCATTGCAAGCGATAAGCAGGCCGCTATTTTCCAGGCATTCCAGCAAGCAGATGGCAGCACGAGTCGAAATTATGGCGGGACAGGACTTGGACTTTCCATTTCTCGCGAACTTACCAGATTGTTGCAGGGCGCTATTTATCTTGAAAGTGATGAAGGAAAAGGAAGCACATTTACAGTGGTTCTGCCTGAATTCTACCAAGAGAACACAGAACATACCGACGTATTTGAAAAAATAGACCTGCCGCTTGCAGCAGGGGGTGAAGGCTTTGCCAAGTCTGAGCCTGCTTCAATGGAAACAGTGACTAGTGAAGGGGAAGCGGGATCGCCTCAACTGTCTGCGCCAGTTGTTGTCTCGATACCAGTGCAAGAAAAGCCTGCTCCGCCGAAAGAGAGTGAATACGTTGAGGATGACCGTGTAGCCATTACTCCGGAATCACGAAGCCTGCTCATTATTGAAGATGATTGGAATTTTGCAAAAATTATGCGCGATTTCGGTCGTGAACGCGGGTTCCTGTGTCTTGTGGCAGAGGACGGTGAAACAGGGTTGCACTTTGCGGATTACTACAAACCGAGTGCAATAATTTTGGATGTTGGCCTTCCGGGAATTGACGGTTGGACTGTAATGGAACGATTGAAAGATAATCCTGAATTACGTCATATTCCAGTTCATTTCATGTCTGCTAACGACAATTCTTTGGATGCGTTGCGCATGGGCGCTATCGGGTATCTGGCAAAACCAGTGACCATGGAACATGTTGAAGAAGCATTCAGCGCGCTTGAAGATGTTATTTCCAAACCAGTCCGTAATCTACTGCTTGTAGAAGATGATAAAATCCAATGCCAGAGCATCAAAGACTTAATTGGTAACGGCGATGTGAAAACAACCGACGTTGCTACTGGCAAGGCAGCATATGAAGAACTCTCCAGAGGCAACTATGATTGTATGATTCTGGACTTAGGACTGGAAGATATGTCCGGCTTTGAGTTGCTGGAAAAGATTCGCATGAGTGAATCCTCCATGCGTGTGCCTGTCATTATTTATACAGGTCGTGATTTGACACATGATGAAGAAAAGCAGCTGAACAAATATGCCGATAGCATAATCATCAAGGGGGTAAAATCTCCAGAACGACTACTTGATGAGTCCGCTTTGTTTTTGCATCGAGTGGAATCAAACCTGCCACATGAAAAACAGCAGATGCTCAAGTTGGTACACGATAAAGAATCTGTGCTTAATGGCAAAAAAGTCATGATTGTGGATGATGATATGCGAAACGTTTTTGCGTTATCCAGTGTTCTTGAAGACAGAAATATGGATGTTGTTGTCGCTAAAAACGGTATCGAGTGTCTTGAAAAACTCGAAGAAGTCGACTCAATAGACTGCGTGCTTATGGATATTATGATGCCTAAAATGGATGGGTATGAGGCAATGACTGAGATTCGTAAAAATCCGGAATATGCAAAATTGCCGATTATTGCCCTGACCGCAAAAGCTATGAAGGGTGATAGAAGCAAGTGTATTGATTCTGGAGCAAGCGATTACCTTTCAAAGCCGGTGAATACCGATAAGCTTCTTTCTATGATGCGTGTTTGGTTATACTAGTATGTGTGAAATTGAGCAGGTCGAAAATGAGCGATTAGAGGTACAACTTCTGCTGGAAGCTGTTTATTTAAAATACGGATATGATTTTAGAAAATACGCAAGTGCTCATACAAAGCGCAGGCTGGAACATAGGCGTACGATTGAAGGGTTGCCTAATATGGCAGCAATGCAGCACTTGCTTATACACGATGAATCATTTTTCAACAGATTGCTTTTGGATTTGTCGATTAATGTAACTGAGATGTTTAGAGATCCTTGGTTTTACAAAAAGGTTCGCGAGTTTGTTGTCCCGTATCTGCAAACATATCCGTTTGCTAAAGTGTGGCATGCAGGCTGCTCCGCAGGGCAGGAAGTCTATTCCATGGGCATTGTTTTGCGGGAAGAGGGCATGAAAGAGCGTGTGCAAATGTACGCAACAGACTTTAATGAACTGGTTTTAGCTAAGGCTAAGGACGGCATTTACCCCATGAATCTGGTGCGCGAATATACCGCAAACTACCAGCAGGCAGGGGGAAGTAGTTCTTTTTCAGATTATTACACTGCGGACTACGACAGTGTTGTTATGAAGAGATTTTTAAAAGAACAGGTTCTTTTCTCTTCGCACAATCTTGTGACAGATGGCGTGTTTGGAGAAATGAATGCTATTTTCTGTCGCAACGTTCTTATCTATTTTAATAGAGATCTGCAAAATAGAGTGCTGAACTTGTTCTACGAAAGCTTATGTCCGGGGGGATTCCTATGCCTTGGGTCAAAGGAGAATATTAAGTTTTCAGACGTAGCACATAAGTTCGAAGTGGTTGCTGAACGTGAGAAAATTTATCGTAAAAAACGCATGTAATTACTCACTAGGATAGCAGATGGAGAAGAGCACACGAAAATATGAAGCTATTGTTATAGGAACATCTACAGGTGGCCTCACCGCTTTGCACCGTGTTTTTTCACAATTGGATGTAAAATTTCGACTGCCTATTCTTATTGTTCAGCATGTCAGCCCGAATTATGAGAGTCGACTACCAGTTTTGCTTAGTCAGTACGGCACGGGCTTAGTGAAGGAAGCTGAGGATAAGGATCAAATTAGAGAAGGTAACGTATATATTTCTCCACCAAATTATCACCTGTTAGTGGAACCGGACAAAAGTCTTGCGTTATCTGTGCAGGACAGGGTTAATTTTTCGCGACCATCTATTGATGTTTTATTTGAGACTGCGTCAGAAGCATATTGTGAATCCCTTGTGGGAATTATTCTGACAGGGACAACTTTTGACGGTGCAAAAGGATTGTCTACAATACAAAAACGCTGCGGCCTTACGATTGTTCAATCTCCGGAATCTGCGGAGTTTGATGCAATGCCAAGGGCTGCACTTGCTGCTTCAAATCCGGATTTTATTCTTCCCTTGAATGAAATCGGGCTATTTATGAATTCACTTAGTAATAGAGGATAACCATGGGAATCGCCAAGGTACTCATAGTGGATGATAGGCCAGAAAATCTCCTTACGTTGGAAGGCCTGTTAGAACAACCTGGAATAGATATTATTCGGGCAAACTCGGGTGAGGAAGCACTCGCCCAGATGCTTGATCATGATTTTGCATTGGTTTTGCTGGATGTTCAGATGCCGGGAATGGACGGCTATGAAGTGGCAGAGCTTATGCGTGGTAATAGAAAAACAAAGCATATTCCGATTATTTTTGTAACGGCAGAGGTAAAGGGGAAAGCCCAAGTCTTTAAAGGATATGAATCCGGCGCGGTAGACTATTTGTTTAAGCCGCTTGATACTCATATTTTTAAAAGTAAGGTGGGCGTTTTTATCGAGCTGTTCCATCATAAAGAAGCGCTTGAGAAGAAGAGTCTTGAGCTTGACCAAAAGCTTGCAGAACTTGAAGAACTGCAACAGCAGTTGGAGCAGACAAACGAACAGCTCCTCCTCCTTTCCATTACTGACGGCCTTACAGGCTTACTGAATAAGCGTCAGTTTAATACAAACTTTTCACATGAATGGAAGCGGGCACACCGAAATAAGTCTTGGTTGTCCCTTATTCTTATCGATATTGATTTTTTCAAAGCATATAATGATACTTACGGACATGCTAAAGGCGATGAATGTCTCGTTCAGGTTGCGCAGTCGTTATCTAACACCGTAAAACGTGATGTTGATAAAACGGCGCGTGTGGGCGGTGAAGAATTTGCGATAATTTTGCCGGATACTGAACTTGCAGGAGCGCAGTACGTTGCAGAGCGTGTTCGTAATAATATCGAGTTGCTTGCTATCCCCCATGACGGTTCGCCCGTTTCGGAACACGTGACCGTAAGCGTTGGCGCTGCTTCTATTGTCCCGACACAAAAAGAAGACACGCTTTCACTGATAAAGGCCGCAGATGCTGCTTTGTATAAAGCAAAAGGCGATGGTCGTAACGTGTGTTGTACGGCTGTTCTTGAGTGTTAACAGTAAGCTCTGACCCCCGAATCAGTTTTTACTGTTCTTTTTGAAAGATGTATTTCCGTGTGGAATTCTTCACAGCTTTTAGTGAGGAATCTAAATAGACTTTCCGAGAAAAATAAATTTTCTTGAAAAAAGGGCTGTCCTTCAAACGAAGGACAACCCTTTTGGTAATTGTAATTGCGAGGAGTGGTTACGCTGTTTTTCGAGCCACCGATTGTAAAATTCGTTCCGCTACAAAAGTAGGGGCGAGAATGCCTTTTGCCGATGCAGAGGTTTTGAGGCTGCCTTGTGTATTGACTGCGGTGCTGTTCATGGAAGCGATGAGTGCTTTTTCGAACGCGTCACGAAGGATTGTGAGCGACTCTTCTACTTCTGGATACGCATTCGACTCTCGCCACGGAAGCTTGAGAGTAACAAGCGTATCCTTTTCTTTATGTGACGGAGCCGCGAGTTGATAATACTCTGAAGGCTTCCAGTCTGTGCGTTCATGCTGGTCAGGCCAACAGTGTGTCCAGCCGACCTCGGGAGGCTTTGGGATGGTGCTTGTTGTTCGCACCGGCGGCATGGCGAGACTTTTTTCAAACTCTGTAAGAGTAATGGTATAGGTCAGAATCGGGCGGAAGTTGCCTCGTTTTTTACTGATGGACCAGTCAATATTCATGGTTACTCCAGAACAAGCACTTCGCCGAAAGGCGGAGCGTTGTATTGTGGTGTTGTGCTGACCCAGAGTACAGGATATCCGGGGTCTTCTGGAAATAGGTTACATTGCATGTCTGTTAAGTAGATGAGACATGCAGGTATGATTCCTTCTTCTTCCAATCTATGAAATGGTGGACGAAAATCTGTCCCGCCACCACCGGAAGCTGTGAGCTCAAGCGGCAAATCCCATTTGGAGAGTCTTTTTTCTTCCGAAATTTGTGTGTCACAGGCAATGGCTGTGATGGTTGTATCGAACTCTTCAAGAATGTCGGAAAGTTCTGCTGCAAAGATGTCCAGTTCATGCTGCGTGATGCTGCCGGATACATCCACTGCTACGGCAACTTCCGGCAACTCTTCACTGTGCATGCCGGGAAGAAACAACCCTGCGTGGATATAGCGTCTGTTGGGACGCACCCACGAGAAATCGTTTTTTGCAGCATCTGCCATGAATTGTCGCAAGAGTTCCTGCCAGTTGAGGGTTGGAGACATTATGTTGTTAAACAGCCGTTCCATATTGCCGGGAAGGTCTCCAAATTCAAGTGATTTGTGGATAGCTTGAGTGAGCGCCGAACGCCATGCGTCTTCCTGTTGCTGTGTGGACTCACAGTCTGTTCCGCCGCCGTTTGATGGCGCATCGCGTACTTCACCGGTCATTCCCGGATCGTTGCTGTCGTCGGACTGATCCTGATCATCCTCACCATCATCGCCAGCTCCTGCACCGTCACCTTGATCTTCCGGTGCTTCGCCATCGCTGCCCTGTGCAGATTTTTCGTCTTCACTTTCAGACATGGCATCGCCGTCACCGCCGCCTTCCAGATCTTCTCCTGCAACTGCGCCTTGTTCAGCACCACCATCGGCTCCGCCCTTGAGTTCTTCATTATGGTTTTTGAGCGCAGAATAGATAGCCTCGGCACTTTTTCCGTGGTGTTTAGGATCATCAAGGTAGCCAGTTGGAAGTTCGATTCCAGCTTCCAGAAGGACTGGGTTGATTGCGTAATCGCAGGAAGTGTTCCAGAGCTTTACGTCCCGTAGCCCACGCCGTGTATGGTGACAGCAGGCAAGGTGCAGTACCTCATGGCACTGCAACCCTTTCACTTTCTCTAATGGGAGAGCATCAATGTAGATGGGGTTGTACCCAAGTGTTTGCCCGTCTGCCCATGCTGTTCGGCATGTTGGGTCTTCGCGGAACTCCAAACGGAGAGCGAGGTTTGCAAAAAATGGATGATCAAGCACAAGCTCCATGCGGGCTTTGAGCATTTTTGTCTGCGCGGCTTGGTGCATAGTTAGACCAGAATGTCGCTGTTGGCACATGCCCAGTTAGCGAAAGAAGAAGTTTCCACAATTGATGGTGATGTGGCGGCCGAGTCACGCATAAGCAGCACACTGAATTCGATAGGAAGTCGCGAGGCTAGGATAGCAATCTGAGGAATTACGTCGTCCGATGCTTTGCGGGCGACTGATTCGCAGAGTGCGTATACTACAGCAGGATCGTCCGGAAGTTCAATTGTGTCAGGATTTGCGAGAACGGCTTCGACGCTTGGTAACTCATCACATGCAGTCATGAATGCAAGATATTCTGTCGCTGCACCTTCGCCAACCGCGCCTGTTATCAGGGCACGTTTTGTATTGGCTACAGGGCTAGCAGCGAGGATGTTGGAAACGAATTCCCAAGATCGAGGGGATGGAAAAGCTTTGTCATTTTTTTTCGGATCAAAAGCATGAAGTAATTTAGGACGAAAACGCAAAAATGCTTTGAGTGACGGGATGACTTCGTTGTCGTCCGCCCATGTGAGCCAGTCGTCAAGGTTTGCTTCAAAATCGAGATGCACCATGCGGTTTGCGAGCGCAGAAGGCATCCTGTGGGTTACTGCTTTGTCTGATTCGCGGTTACCTGCTGCGAGAATAGTCCAGCCTTCGGGCAGTTCGTATTCGCCAAGTTTTCTATCGAGAACAAGCTGGTAACATGCGGCCTGAACTAGTGGTGGTGCAGTGTTTAGCTCATCTAAAAAGAGAATACCTTTACCTTCCGTAGGCAGGAAAGAGGGGGCACACCAAGCGGTTTTTCCTGTATCATCAATGCGAGGAATACCTCTAAGGTCAACAGGGTCAAGAAGGACAGCGCGGATATCCACAAGGGTAAGTCCTTTTTTTGCTGCCAGTTGTGCGACTATTTGGCTTTTGCCTACACCGGGGGCTCCCCAGATAAATGCTGGTTGTTTTACTGTGAGCAGTGTTTCTAAAGCAGATGCAATCTCGGATGGTCTCATTCATTTCTCCGTTACGTTTTCACGGAGAGTATTGAAGATGATAATCAAAGTCAATTACAACAATGAGCACACATAAAAAAAGCCGCACATGTGTGCGGCTGAATGAAGTTAGCTTGTCACTAATAAACGGCTATCCCATAGGCTGGGAGCAAATCTTTGAGCACGTAGTACCTGTGATATGCTGCTGCCTGATGGAATCGATAGACGTTGGTTGAAACATTGTCCTTTGATTCTTCTTTGTCTTCAAAGTCGAACTTTTGATTTTCCCAATCACTTTTGTTGTATCTAACTTTGGGTTCAATAACTGGTGTACTATTCCATGTCAGGGCACGCCATTCGTCAACTCGCCCGTCACAGTCTTCTTCAACTGCAATAATTGCTCTAATGTCATCTGCAATGTCTTCAAATGGGATGATTTCCGGCGAGTCATATACGTCTTCAGCGTGTTGACGGAAATAACCGTATAGCAGCTCGCATCCCTCAAAGAAGTTTGTCTTATTATCACGTGTTTCTATTTGCTCTGCTTCAATGGGAAGATTGGATTCTGAACTTTCATGCGGATACTCGTATTCAAAACACCATTTCAAATACGGACGGTCAGGAAAAGTTGCAACGGCACCATGTCCGAGGCTGCCTGTACTTTCTTCTGCAAAAAAACTGATTACATTGCCAATCTTAAACCGTTTAATGAAACGTCCAAGTTTAGTAAGCACGTAATCAGCCATTTTAGGATCTTTGACATCCAGTGGCTTAATGCTGCCATCAATAATTTTGTTTAGTGAAGAGCCGACGCCAGAAAAACCGAAGTGGGAGAAGGTGTCCATATAGACATGCGCGGCAATGCCAAGCAATTCCAAACCGTATGTTTTTTGTTGGGCAAGGGCGAGGTGGTTACGCATCATACTCTGGGCAGGTTTGCTATTTTTTTTGCAAAGAAGCTGTTCCTCAAAATCTTTACCCTGCGCACCGGGGAGGAAGTGAAACGGAACCCACACGCGGCGTTGTTCCTCGCGTGCGCCATATACATCTTTGTGGTGATTTAAGATGCACTGGCCGCCTTCATGAGATGTGGCAATGCCGTAGAGAAGCCCGCCGTCTTCGTGCTGCTTGCTATCCTGTTTTGTGGAGTCATCCACGTACTGAGCTGCGTACGCGATGGTGTATGCATCCTTTTGCGGGATGCCAGCGGCACGGGCAAGTGCGTAGGTGCCGTAGAAATGCATGTCTAATTGCATAAGAAACCCCTCCGGTATCATGTTTATTTGTGCGTATCATACATGATATTAGAGGGATATGTGTAATGTTAGTTTGTGCGTTAGAAACCAAAAAAGGGCGCAGCAACAGCTGTCGCCCTCTCTCGAATGGGTTTGGCTATAAGCCAAGGTATGCTTTTTTTACGTCCTCGTTGGTGAGCAGGGTTGCTGCATTATCTTCCATGGTAATGTGTCCTGTTTCCATTACGTATCCGCGGTGCGCAACTTTGAGCGCTTGGTTAGCATTCTGTTCCACAAGAAATACTGTGGTGCCAGACTCATTAACCTTTTGAATGATCTGAAAGATCTGCTGGATAATAATCGGTGCAAGACCAAGAGACGGCTCGTCAAGGAGCAGTAACCGAGGTCTTGCCATCAAGGCACGGGAGATAGCGAGCATTTGCTGTTCACCACCGGAGAGTGTGCCGCCTGTCTGCTTCTGGCGTTCTTCCAGGATTGGGAACAGGTCGAAGGCGTATTCCATATCGCGCTTGATCTCACTCTTGTCGTTACGCAAAAAGGCTCCGAGCTCTAAGTTTTCCATAACGGTTAAGTCAGGGAAAATGAGTCGGCCTTCTGGTACCTGTGAGATGCCAAGGCGCACAATTTGATCCATTTTAGTTTGGTGAATCGGTTTTCCCTCAAAGAGAATTTCGCCACTGCGGGGCGGTGTGCCACCACAGATGGACATGAGGGTTGTTGACTTACCGGCACCGTTAGCGCCGATGAGTGTTACGATTTCACCTTCATCAATATGTAGGCTTACATCATGCAGAGCATGAATATTGCCGTAGAATGTGTTGATGCCATTAATTTTAAGCAAGGCTTTCCTCCCCGAGGTATGCTTTGATAACCTGTGGATCGTTACGTACTTCATTAGGAGTACCTTGAGAAATAAGGCAACCATATTCCATAACATAAATGCGATCGGACAGGCTCATAACCATGCTCATGTCATGTTCAATAAGCAAGATAGCAAGTTTGAACTTGTCACGAATATCAAGCACCAGCTGTTTCAGCGATTCTGTTTCCTGCGGGTTCATACCTGCTGCCGGTTCATCAAGTAAAAGCAGCGAAGGCTGGGTCGCCATAGCACGTGCAATTTCCAATTTGCGCTGATCGCCGTATGGCAAGTTACAGGCAAGGTCGTTGTAGTGCTGGTTAAGACCTACATATTTAAGAAGCTCATAGCTTTTCTCAATGTTTTCTTTTTCTTCACGCTTTACATGCGGCGGACGAAGCAGTGCATCTAAAATGCCTGCTTTTGTGCGGCAATGGCGTGCTACCATAACGTTTTCCAGCACAGTCATATTCTTAAAAAGTCGAATGTTCTGGAAGGTACGTGCCATGCCAAGTTCTGTAACTTTATTGGGCTTCATACCATTAACGCGCCGTTCTGTATCTCCAAGAGGAGTAAAGAACACGTCACCGTCAGTCGGTTCATAAATGCCGGTAATGCAGTTAAAGAATGTTGTCTTACCGGCACCGTTAGGGCCGATGAGAGCAACAATTTCGCCGCTGTCCACTTGCAGATCAACATCGTTGAGTGCACGCAGACCACCGAAGCTTTTGGAGAGTGCATTAACGTTTAGTACTGTAGACATTACGCATCTCCTTTTTGGACAAGGTCCGGATCATCGATGTGGTATTTACGTCCTTTAGGAGCAATAAGTCCCTGTGGGCGGAATACCATCATCAGTACCATTGCGGATGCGAAAATGATCATACGGTATTCAGAGAATGCACGCAGATATTCCGGCATAAGCACGAGGAACGCAGAACCGAGGATTACACCAAGGTTGGAACCCATGCCGCCAAGAACAACAATGGATAAGATGATTGCCGATTCCATAAAGGTAAAACTGGCAGGGTTAATAAAGGTGGTTTTTGCGGCAAAGATTACGCCTGCAAAGCCAGCCCATGCTGTACCAAGCCCGAATGCCATAAGCTTAACGTTAACGCGGTCAATACCCATTGCCTGACAAGCGATTTCATCCTCACGCAGTGCTTGAAGAGCACGGCCGATACGGGAATCTTTTAATCGCTGCACAGAGATAATGGTGATGATAGCGAGCGCGAGAACGATGTAGTAAATGTAGATGTTGGCGTCCGCTACAGACAGCTCCACACCGAATAAGCCTGGGCGGTCAATGTTTGAGATGCCGGAAGGGCCGCCGGTCAGCGAACTCCAGTTCTCCAGAACCAGTCGAACAATCTCGCCGAATCCGAGAGTTACGATTGCGAGATAGTCACCACGCAGGCGCAAAACAGGGAAGGCAAGCATGATGCCGCCAAGACAGGCGAATAGACCGCCAAGTGGTAATGCCACCCAGAATCCTATTCCAAAATAGTGGTTAAGCAACGCGTAGCTGTATGCACCAATTGCGTAGAACGCAGCATGCCCAAGGAAGAGCAGACCCGCTACACCAACAATAATATTTAAACCGAGACCAAGAACTACATACAGCAAAAATGAGATGAAGATGTTGGTCTGATAGGTTGTTACAAGAAGTGGTAAGGCAATGCTCAGCGCAAAAAGTGCTGCAAGAGCAGGGCGAGCCACAGCTGGTTCTTCCATTGCACGGGAGAGCCAGAGTTGTTTCTTTTGCTTAGTTGTGGATTCAGTTTCGTACTGTTTGGCTTCTTTACGAGCCAGAGCCCAGCGCCATACGTAGGATATGAAGAATATTCCTACACCGACGTAGGCAAGGTTCATCCATCTCCATTCAATGGTGTTCTCGATAGTGTTAACTCGAACAACCATGATAGGAAATGTAAGGAACATGAACCACAAACTAGCAATTATGGATTGTTTCAGTCCTTGCATTGTATCTTTTCTGCAGAAACTAAATTCTGCAACTCCTTCTTTCGTTACGGGTGAACACGGTTATACCTTTTCAACAGGGGCTTTGCCCAAGATGCCGGAAGGACGGAAAATAAGGAAGATTACCAGCAGTGAGAAGGCGAAAACGTCTTCGTAGTCACTGGAAATATACCCTGCTGCATAGCTTTCTGTCAGTCCGAGGAATAGTCCGCCGAGCATGGCACCCGGAATGGAGCCGATACCGCCGAGAACCGCAGCCGTAAATGCTTTTACACCAGCAATAAAGCCGATCATGAAGTTCAGCTGGCCTGAATGCGTAGAAACAAGCACGCCACCAAGCGCTGCCAGTGAAGAGCCAATGATGAAGGTTGTAGAAATGATTTTGTCAGCATTAATGCCAAGGAGCATAGCCATTTTTCTGTTCTGGGCGGTCGCGCGCATGGCTTTGCCCATTTTAGTAAATTTGATGAACAACGTCAGTGCCAGCATAGAGATGGAGCTGGCAACTACGATAACTAAATCTGTAGAACCAAAGATGTGTGCAACTGGTTCCATAAATTCGAAATCTGGAATTAACTCTGGAAACGGTAAGAAGTCAGACGTTTGCGCCAGAATAATGTAGTTCTGGAGAAAAAGTGACATACCGATAGCTGAAATAAGTGGAGAGAGGCGAGCAGCGCCGCGAAGTGGTTTGTAAGCCACTTTCTCCATAGTGTACCCGTAGGCTGCACAATACAATACTGCGATGACTATTGCCATAAGCAGGATTGCAAAAACAGGGAATCCGTAGACACCCATCACTCCGGCAACAATGAGTCCGGTAAAAGCACCGAGCATGTAAATTTCGCCATGGGCAAAGTTAATAAGCTCAATAATACCGTAAACCATCGTGTAGCCAATCGCGATGAGAGCGTAGATACTCCCTCGTGTTAATCCGCCAAGACCCAATTCGATGAAAAAATCCCAATCCATGTGTATGTCCCTGTCAGAGAGGTGCCTGTCTGCAAAAATCGTTGCAGGTACGAGGCCAATTATCTGAGTAAAAAACGGGGAACAATGCGAGATTGCTCCCCGTTGTGCTGCGGCTAATTTGTTGAGTTATTTAAGTTCTACGTATTTACCGTTCTGTACTTGGTACATGGAGAAGCCAACGCCTTCAGCGTCGCCTTTTTCGTTGAATTTGATTTTACCGATAGGGGTTTCAACAAACTCACCACGCAGTTTAGCAGTTACTGCATCGTAATCTGTTGAGTCAGCACGTTCGATAGCGGTAAGCATTGCTACGGTTGCTGCGTAAGCGGCTGGGTAGAATGCGCCCGGTTCGGAACCGAACATTTCTACGTGTGCTGCAATCGCTTCTTTGTACATTGGCAGGTCAGATACATCGATAGGGCCGGAAGCGTAAACGCCTTCAGCTTTTTTACCGGCTACCTTAATAAAGGTGTCATCTTTTACGCCGTCATCAGAAACGAAGTTTGCTTTAATACGTTTTTTACGCATCTGGGTGATAAGCTTGGAAGCTTCCGGATGGTAACCACCGTAGATAACGGTGTCAGCTTTGAAGCGACGGATTTTCTGTACTACTGCTGAGTAGTCAGGAGCGCCAGGTGTTACGCCTTCAAACATAACAACTTCGGCTTTGCCGCCTTCTTCAATAAATTTGCGTGCGAATTCCGCGTAGCCTTTACCGTAGTCACCTTTGTCGTGCAGTACTGCAATCTTCTTTGCACCAAGCTTGTCGATAGCAAAGTCGACGCCAAGGCGTGCCTGCATATCGTCAGATGCGATAGTGCGGAAGAAGGTAGGGTAGTCACCGGACTGAGTGAGCATAGGGTTGGTTGCACTAGGTGACATGGCGATAAGCTTGCCTTCTGTGTAGATAGGCAGAGCAGCTTTAGTAGCGCCGGAGCAGATATGACCCAGTACAACATTTGCACCGTCAGAAATAAGTTTGGTTGCTACGTTGGTAGCCTGTTCAGGTTTACACTGGTCATCCTGAATGAGCAGTTCAACCTGTTTGCCATTTATGCCACCGGCTGCGTTGATTTTCTCAACAACAACTTTAGCTGCGTTAACTGTTGGCAGACCATAGGAAGCAAGGTCGCCACTGTGTGCGCCAGCTACACCGAGTTTGATAGTGTCTGCTGCAAAAGCAGGTACACACAATGCTGTAACGGCGAGGCCGGTTACGATGGACTTAACCAAACCAGAAAATGTCATATGTTCCTCCAGCGTTGAAAATCGTATTGCCTTTTATTCTAGCAATATGGTTGTTGATGCGTGTGTCGTCTAGGGTGAATGGTAAAAAATAACGTCCCCTTCATATTCTTTGTTCCCGAAAATACTAAAATTGTCAAAATGAAAACTGCTCTTTTTATCAAAAAAGTAAAAAATATATGAAAGAAACTTAATATATCAGATTTAGTTTATATATACTTTTTATTATCTGTTGATATAACAGGTAAAGTGGCACACTGATAAAAAATGATGTTGCGCTCAGTATTTTTAAAAAAGTTGATAATATGATTTTTATTTTTTGATTAATTGCTGAAATTTTCAGAAAATCGACGAAAGGTGACAGCAAATAATATCAAGTAGGAGGATTTTGATTCTTTTTGCAGAAAACGGAGAGAAGCTCATGTTCTGCAGGCTTGCTGACGTGCACAATGGTATGAGGTGTTTTTATCAAATCCGTGATTTGTACTTGGTGCACTGTTGCGGCTTGTATATAATGATGTTTCGACGTGGCAATAACCGGTTTTTAACTAAGGTAGGCACGTCGCTGCCAATTGACCGCCGCGGTTGTTTCCCGTATGTCATCCGCTTATAAAATGTTCATAATCGCAAAATTGCGAAGAAATAGATTTAAGGACGTATTCATGAGTAAGGCTCCTGTAGCACCTGAAGAAAACAACGAAGGAACTAGTCTGGATTTTATCCGTACTATTATTGCTGAAGATTGTGAGAGCGGAAAGTACGAAGGACGCGTACACACCCGTTTCCCGCCAGAGCCTAACGGCTATCTGCATCTTGGGCATGCAAAATCCATCTGCTTGAATTTCGGTATTGCACAAGAGCACGAAGGCGGCATCTGCAACCTTCGTTTTGACGATACAAACCCGTTGAAAGAAGAAGATGAATACGTTCAATCCATTCAGGAAGACGTTAAATGGCTCGGCTTTGATTGGGGCGAGAAACCGTTTTACACCTCTAACTATTTTGAAGTGCTTTTCGGCCATGCTGTAAAGCTGATTGAAATGGGCAAAGCGTATGTAGATCATTCCACTCTTGAAGCTATCCGTGAAATGCGCGGTACAATCACAGAGGTAGGAACTGAAAGTCCGTTTCGTAACCGCAGTGTTGAGGAGAACCTTGATCTCTTCAATCGCATGCGTAATGGCGAGTTTGCTGACGGTGAATGTATTCTGCGTGCAAAAATTGACATGGCTTCACCGAACATGATCATGCGTGACCCTGCGTTGTACCGTATCCGCAGAGCGACTCACCACAGAACCGGTGATGCATGGTGCATTTACCCAATGTACGACTTTGCACATTGTCTCTCTGATTCTCAGGAGCACATCACACATTCTATCTGTACTCTCGAGTTTGAAAATAACCGTGAATTGTACGACTGGTTACTCGAAACTCTTGGCGTATACCGTCCGCAGCAGATTGAATTTGCACGTCTGAACCTGACACATACTGTTCTTTCTAAGCGTAAGCTCATTCAGCTCGTTGAAGAAGATTATGTTCATGGTTGGGACGACCCGCGTATGCCTACCATTTCAGGTTTGCGTCGCCGTGGTTGCCCTCCGGAAGCTATCCGCGAATTTTGTTCCCGTATCGGTGTAGCAAAAGCTGACTCTATGGTTGACGCAGCAATGCTTGAATTCTGCATGCGTGAAAAGCTCAATGCCGTTGTTCCGCGTCTAATGGGCGTTGTTGATCCAGTTAAAGTTGTGATCACAAACTTCCCTGAAGATCAGGTGGATGAATTTGATATGCCTCTTCATCCTGAACTGGAAGAATACGGCAAGCGTATTGTTCCGTTTTCTCGTGAACTGTACATTGAGCGTGCAGACTTCCGTGAAGAAGCGCCGAACAAAAAGTTCTTCCGCCTCGCAATCGGTAAAGAAGTACGTTTGCGTTACGCATACTACATTACTGCAACCGACGTTGTGAAAGACGAGAACGGTGAGATTATTGAAATCCATTGTACCTACGATCCTGAAACGAAGGGCGGCTGGTCTGAAGATGGTCGTAAAGTAAAAGGTACTTTGCATTGGGTTTCTATCAAGCACGCCGTGCCGGCAGAAGTTCGTTTGTACGAACCACTTTTCGAAAAAGAAAACCCGAACAAGGTTGAAGAAGACAAAACCTTCATTGATTACATCAACCCTGATTCTGAAAAAATTATCACAGCGTACGTTGAGCCACGCCTTGCAGAATGCAAAGCTGGTGAGCGTGTACAGTTTGAACGTCTGGGTTACTACTGCGCAGACCTCGATATGACCGCTGAAAAAGCAGTATTTAACCGTACTGCAACGTTGCGTGATAGCTGGAAACGTGTAGAGCGTAACCAGAAATAAAGTTAGGTTCTCAAAACAATTAAAGCCTCTGTTCATGGGAACAGGGGCTTTTTTTATGGGTAATTTATTAGTGCTGTGAAGGGATGCCTGATAAGTATGAATTGAAATGTACTTTTTTTAAGTTTTTCCGTTGACAGCAGGGCGTGTTTTCCATAGATACACATCTCACAACTTGTTGGGCTATCGTTCAATTGGCAGGACGACGGGTTCTGATTCCGTTAATCAAGGTTCAAGTCCTTGTGGCCCAACCATTTTTTTTTAAAACAGCAACTGGCCAAGTTGCTGGGTGATAATCAAATCATTCCTAGGTTTATATCTAGTTCAATTTGAATTTTCATTTGCGGTTATGCCGTATGTTTTAGATAAAAATGCAAGTTTTTCAAGCGTCCCCATCGTCTAGCCTGGCCCAGGACACCTGCCTTTCACGCAGGCGACAGGGGTTCAAATCCCCTTGGGGACGCCAAGCAATTTAAGCTCTTACACGAAAGTGTAAGAGCTTTTTTTGTATTCAAATTTTGGGTGAGGCGTTCAAATGGTAAGGAGCTGAATTTATATTTCAGTTTGTACATTCTTCTTAGTTGCAAAGACCCAGTGGGAACTAAGTGCATAGTTACTTATCATTCCGGCTAACACGCCCAAAATTAGAGCAAGATAAGGTGCGAATTGTGTTTGTGCTAACAGCTCTAATGAAAATTTAAATACAAGCAGGTTGGGTAAAGCGGAAAAACAGGAAGCTACCATGAATTTTTTCCATTGCGTGAGTCGGGGAGATCTAACTCGGTGTTTAAACGTCAACATTCTATTGCCTACCCATGTCGTTGTTGCGGCACATATAAATGCAATTATTCGCGCTTTAAGTGCTGTAATTCCGATAAGTTCAAATAGTAATGCAAATATGGCTGCATCAACTACAAAGCCGACCGAACCTACAAAGGCAAACAGGAATATGTGGGGAACGGTCTTTATTCGCATAGATACCTTTGTCGCTTGGGTGACTCTGCAACAATTCTACAATCCACTTTGTTTTTCTCAAAAAATTTGTCCAGATCCTTTTTCTTCCCTAACAAATAATAGGGAGAATCAAGCTCATTCAGCTGTTCAGAGTTTGTTAAAACAATAGCCTTACCGTTGCTGTAGAATTGGCCAGAGAAAGGACGTTTTCGGATATAAAACGCAGGAACGGAATTATCTGCTGTTTCAAACAGAATCTTATCACTGTTTGTGTTTGCCGCTGTGAGCATTACAACCAGAAGACCAATTAGCATTCCGGCTGGCATGACTTTGCAGAAGATTACAAACCATTTTTCATCTTTTTGTGTAAGTAATCCGGCACAGATTAAACCTAACGCAGGAAGTCCAGGTAATACATATGTAGGCAAGATGTTTCCGGCAAATGTAAAGAGAATCATTGGAGAAATTAACCAGAATAAAAGCATGTAAGCCAAGGGGGGAAGAGATCTTATTGTTCCAGTTGAGTTTTTCCATTTCTTCCATAAGAGCATTGGAAGTATCAACGACCATGGCAATGCGGAAAATATCCAAAAAAGCCAAATCATGCCGCGTGGACGATCATGGGCTGAGCCATACAAGTCTCCTTGCCAGCCAGGAAGAGTAAAGCGTTTCCAGTGTTCACCTATGATGAAATAGTCTAAAAAACCGGGGGTTGCTTTCTCAGCCATAAGGTACCAAGGAAGGCTAATCCCGAGCATTAAAAGCGTACCACTGATAACAGGGAATCGCTTCCAAAATACGACAAAGGCTTTAAATGGTCCGTGTTGTATCGCAAGAAACGGGTAAAACGCTACAGTTGCAAGTACAATGGCCACAGGCCCCTTTGCTAACAATCCTATACCAAGACCAACAAAGCCAGCATAGCCCCAAGCCTTTTTCCCGTTCCAGCAAAGGTAAAATGAAAGTATGGTAACCGTAATTGAAAGCGTGAGGGCCATATCTGTCATCACAGCACCGCTGGAAATAAAGAACATTCCACAGGTTGCGAGTACTATCCCAGTGAGAAGTGGGCTAATTTTATGATAGGAAGCAAACATCATAGCCATTCCGATAGTAACAAGGCCGGCTAACCAGTGCGGAAAGCGGATTGCGAATTCGGATTGGCCAAACAACTTTAGGCCTAGCGCACTCATCCACGTGAATAAAGGGGGTTTGCCCCAGAATGGAACGTTGTAATCAAACTGAGGGGTGAGCCAGTTGCCTGTTTCAACCATCAAGCGTGCCATTTCCCCATAACGTGCCTCGGTTGTGTCCATAAGTGGGTACAGGCCCAGCGAAAGAAGCCTCATCAGTAGAAAAATTGCTAAGATAGCAAGTAAGTGTATTTTTTTTAGGCCCATTGTTTATCTTTATATTCTAAATGAGTTGCAGGCTGATCAAGAATTTGATCAATGACGTAGGTTGGACGTCCTTTAGATTCGATAAAAATTCTCCCAATGTATTCGCCTAAAAGGCCTATACAAAGCAATTGAACCCCTCCCAAGCCTAGCTGGACTACCATTAATGATGGGTAGCCTTGAACTGGCTCGCCTGATGCCAGTGTTTTTATGATTACCCAAAAACCATACGTAAAAGCACCGGTGGCTATTAACGTTCCAAGTACAGTTGCAATTCGTAATGGGCGGATTGAAAATGAAGTTATTCCATTCATGGCCAGTCCCATGAGTTTGAAATAATTCCATTTAGTTTTTCCAGAAAATCGAGGGTCACGATCAAATTGCAGAGTTGTTTGAACAAATCCAGGCCAAGAAAACAGGCCTTTCATGTATCGATTCTTTTCAGGAAGGGTATTGATATGTTCAACTACAGTGCGGCTAATTAGTCGAAAATCACCCACATTTTCAGGGATATGTAGTTCGGAAAGCATGTTTATGAGTTTATAGAACGTTGCTGCAGAAAAACGTTTAAACTTTGTTTCTCCGTGTCGTACGGCACGCTGCATATTTACAACGTCATAGCCCTTTTCCCATTGTTCAAGCATTTGCGGAATGAGCTCAGGAGGGTCTTGCAGGTCTGCGTCTAGAATGACAACTGCTTGCCCACGAGTGTTTCGAAGACCTGCGGTCATTGCAGCCTCTTTGCCAAAATTTCTACTTAAGCAGACGTACCTTACTGTGCTTGACGTAGGTAAGGCGTTTGTAATTATTTTTTGGCTGTTATCGTAACTACCATCATTGATATAAACGATTTCTGTTTTCTCTTGGATTGCATCAAGAACAGCTGTGAGCCTTTCATGGAATGCTGGCAATACTTCTTCTTCATTGAAAAAAGGGACAACAACTGAAAGCTTTATGTCAGATTTCTTAAAATCATCTGACTTTTGAAAATAGTCTGATTCTGATTTTTTGTTTTTCATAAGTTGTTTCTGCTGCAGATTTAACAATGTGGCTGAACTTATTGTGTTTTTTGAATAGTTTTAAATTTATTCTTTGCATTGTTTATAGATAGGAAGCAATGAGAAGTGTCAGGTTTATTTTAAAATTGCCTTCATGGATAATTCTGCGACAAATTTGTAGGGCTAGTTAAGCAAAGATTTTTGATGGAATGAAGTGTTTTGAAAGGTGTAGACTTAGTGTAAGTTTTCTTTTTTTCATGTCATTTATGCCACCTGTGTTTTTGTTGAAGTCTTGAAAATCAAGAACTGAACAGTATCTGCTATATATTACCTCTTCCTTTCACGCAGATGACAGAGGGGGAATGTTCCTTGAGGATGCTAAGCAAAAAAAGCTCTTACGCGAAAGTGTAAGAGCTTTTTTGCTTTTAAATTTCCGAAGTGTAAGGCGTTGTTTGTCTATTCTAGATTGCATCAGCATTATCTTTATTGCTGTCTTTTTCGCGCCATCTCAAAGCTGTTTTCCGTACTGGTGTGTGGTGCTGAGAATATCTATTGTTTGATCTCATCTGGTTTCTAAGAGTCGTGTTTAGCTTTTTAAAAGATTCCCCACCGTTCATCTTATGGGTCTATTTTAATGTCGGAATATGAAGCTGCTTGACAAAAAGAATGTGACTCCATGGAAAATTTAATTGACTGCTTGGTCAGTTAAATTTTCCATGGAGGGCAACTTTGAGACCACAAAAAGGAAAGCAGAAAATATTTTATTCTGCCATGACCCTGTTCGCACAGCAGGGATATTTTGCAACAACAATTGAACAAATTACAAAACATGCAGGTGTCTCTAAGGGGCTTGTTTATAATTATTTTCCCAGCAAGGAGTCATTGCTGATAGGTCTTTTTGAACAGGCAACACAAGCTATGCAAGAAAACGTCGAGCTGTTGAGCAAGACAAAGAATTTAGAAGACTCGATCTCATTATTTATTGACAGTTTCTTTTCTTTTTTAGTTAACGAAAGGCAATTTTTGAAATTCCAGCTCACTTTAATGCTCATACCGGAATTAAATAAAATTTTGCGGGTGGTAATAAAAAAACGAGCCGAATTTTTGTTGAACTTGGTGTCTGAATGGTTAGTGCAATTGAAAATTCCTGAAGCACAGCAAAAAGCGCGATTGGTTCTCGCACTGCTTGACGGTGTCTCCCTTCATTATCTATCAATTTATGAGAATTACCCACTGCCTTCTATGAAGGTTTCAGTAAAAAACTCGCTCTTAAAGCTAGTTAGCTAGCATCAGAAGAACAAAAAATAATGAGAGATAGTCGATGAATGTTACTAATGGAGTTAAGGAAGAGTACGGAAAAATTACTGAATTATGGGAAGCGTCTGTAAGAGCAACACATAGTTTCTTAACCGAAGAAGATATTCAATTTTTCAAGCCGCTAATTAAAAATGAATACTTGGCAGCTGTTGTACTGCGTTGCGCGAAAGATGAAGAAGGAAAAATACACGGCTTTCTTGGTGTCGCAGAAGGGAATATTGAAATGTTATTCGTCGACCTTAAAAGCTTTAAAAATGGCATTGGTAAGTTGTTACTAAATTATGCTCTCAACGAACTTGGAGCTACAAAGGTTGACGTGAACGAGCAAAATCATAACGCACTAAAATTTTATGAGCATATGGGGTTTAAAGTTATAAGTCGCTCGCCGGTTGATGGATTTGGCAAGCCCTATCCATTGCTTCACATGGAGCTCAAGTAACGGTTCCTCCTAATATCAAGCTACAAAATTCGTCCAGTCTTGTTTGTATAAGCACTTGCAGATCTATTTGCTACGGGTGTTTTTTGTTATGTATCTATCGGGTACATTCTTTGAGTGATCAAATAATCTTGACTCATTGCATGCAATTTGTTTCTTTGCAGAACTTTTGCATGCAATGTTGTTCATATTGCAGAGAAGTTGTCTTGTGTTTACTGTTTAATATTTTGTTTTCATTGAACTAATCTAAATATTTCAAATGGCATGAATCATGCTGATATCATAATTATGCAACACATTACTACTACCTGTCCTTACTGCGGCGTTGGCTGCGCTTTGTCTTTGAATGTTGAAGATGAGCGCATTGTCAGTGTTTCTCCGGGGCCAGAGCCTTCTGTTAACCAAGGTGCACTTTGTTCAAAGGGGCGGTTTGGATTTGACTTTGTTCATCATAAAGATCGACTGACAACACCGCTGATTCGTAAAGACGGAGAACTTGTTCCGGCTTCATGGGATGAGGCTCTTGAACTGGTTGCAACGCGGTTTTCTCAGATTGCTTCCTCTCATGGTCCAGACGCATTGGGCGGTTTCAGTAGTGCCCGCTGCACCAATGAAGAGAACTATCTTTTTCAGAAATTTTTTCGCGCAGGGTTCGGTACTAATAATATCGATCACTGCGCACGACTTTGACACGCTCCGACAGTGGCCGGTCTGGCCACATCACTTGGAAGCGGGTCTATGACGAATTCTATTCGAGAATTGTGGGATATGGGTACAGGGGATTGTGTTTGCATTATCGGCACCAATACCACGGCATGCCATCCGGTAATCGGACTGGGAATGATGGAAGCCAAGCGCAATGGCGCTAAGCTGATTGTCATTGATCCTCGTGAGATAGATCTCGCTCGTGAGGCAGATGTCTGGTTGCGGCTTCGTCCTGGTACAGATACTGCGCTACTGTCTGCTATTGCTCTCGAGATCCTTAATACCGGTCTGGTTGATGTCCCAACCGTAGCCGCAGAGAATGAGGGTTTCGGAATGTTCCGTAAGGGGCTTAGAGATTTTGATGCAGAGATAGTCTCGTCCGTTTCAGAAGTATCCGTTGCAGGCATACGCAAGGCAGCACAGTGCATCGCTCGATCTAAAAATACTGCTTTCTATTACACGATGGGAATCACCCAACATACCACCGGAACAAGCAATGTTCTGGCTGTCTCAAACCTCGCTCTTTTGACTGGCAATATTGGTCGTCCAAAAACAGGAGTAAACCCTCTTCGCGGACAGAATAATGTTCAGGGTTCTTGTGACATGGGCGCGTTGCCTAACGTGCTGACAGGCTATCGTTCAGTGAAAGACGATGCGGTTAGGGCTATTTTCGAAGAAAAATGGGGCGCAGAACTTCCACCTGCAATTGGGATGACCATTCCTCAAATGTTTACTGCCATTGAGGAAGATCGTTTTAAGGGCTTATATGTTTTTGGTGAAAACCCAATGCGAAGTGATCCGGATATTACTCATGTGGAACATTGCCTGAAGAATGTCGATTTTTTGGTCGTTCAGGATATTTTTCTGACAGAGACTGCCAAGCTTGCTGATGTGGTGCTCCCCGGAGCTAGTTTTGCGGAAAAAGATGGAACATTTACCAGTACAGAAAGAAGAGTTCAGCGAATACGACAAGCTGTCTCCCCCGTAGGCAACAGTCTTCCAGATTGGAAAATTATTGCTGAATTGCTGGAACGAATCGGGCGGCCGGAACGGTATGCAGATGTTGAAGCTGTGTTTAATGAAATGTGTCAGCTTACGCCAACCCACACTGGCATTACATATGAAAGGCTGGAAAGCGGTGGCATTCAGTGGCCGTGTCCGAATGAACAGCACCCGGGAACACCAATCCTACATGTAGGGCAGTGTATGCGTGGCGCAGGCAAGTTTGTGCCGCTTACTCATAGAGAACCTGCTGAACTTCCAGACGCTGAATACCCGTTGACGCTTACAACAGGCCGTGTCGTTGCTCATTACCATACTGCAACAATGACCAGACGATGCTTTGGGCTTGCAGGCACATGGCCTGAAGAGCTGGTAGAGGTTCATCCTTCCGACGCAGCAACGTATGGAATTGTTGACGGAGAATTGCTTGAGGTTCGTTCCCGCCGTGGTGCTGCAAAGGGCAGGGCTTGGGTGACTCGCCGAGTTCGTCCGGGACTAGTCTTCATGACGTTTCATTTTTCCGAGAGTCCGGCCAACATACTTACTACATCAGCAGCCGACCCTGTGACCGGTACTCCGCAGCTTAAAGTTTGCGCTGTATCTATCCGTAAAATTTCTGATGATGCGCAAGCAGTGAATTCAGTAGACATAGAGGAACACTTGTCATGCCAACCCGTTTAAATCCCTTCATCCTTGCAACAGCTTCCAGATGCATAGGTTGCCGAGCATGTGAGCTTGCCTGTGCTGCCGCACATGTACAGGGCGGAGTTTCCGTCGGAAGTATTCATGCCCCCCTTACTCCTAGATTGTACCTGACCTGCGCTGGAGATGTTCGTGTTCCGATCGGTTGTCGGCATTGTGAAGATGCTCCTTGTGCAGCGGTGTGCCCTAATGCTGCGATTTATCGCACCGAGAATGGCGTGCAGGTTGATGAAAGCCGCTGCGTAGGTTGCAAGACTTGTCTGGTTACCTGTCCAGTAGGGGCTATGGAAATGGCGCAAATTTGGGAAACAGGAAAGCCGGCCATGCGCCGAGTGACTGATCCTCAGTCTCCTGAAAGTTTTACTGTTGAACCTGCTCTGTTAGCCAGCAAGTGTGACCTTTGCAAAGATCGGAAAGCTGGACCGGCGTGCGTCGAGGCCTGTCCTAAAGATGCCTTAACGTTAATCAACCCTGCAAAAATTAAAAACCGCCGCAATGTTGAGGCAGCACTGGCCTTGGCTGGCTTTAGTGCCAGAGCTGGAGAAGAATTCTAATGACTATTTCATCCCAAATCGTTTCCATCGATCCTTTACTTTGTACCGGTTGTCGTCGTTGTGCGGAAGTGTGTCCTGTAGATGCTATTGTCGGGAAACAGTACGAACCTCAGGTGATTGATGCATCCCGTTGCGTAATGTGCGGGCAGTGTGTTCAACGATGTTCTGCTTTTTTGTCGCCCTTTGATGATTGTGCAGAGGACTTATCGAATATTCGAAAAGACCGTGGTCTGCCTGAAGACGATACTTCCACACTGTTTGCTGCACATTTTCGGATTGATAAGAAAAACGTGGCAGGTATGCTTGCCGATCCAGCTAAAGTTTCTATGGTGCAGTGTGCACCGGCTGTTCGGTCTTCTATTGCAGAAGAATTCGGATTTGCCCCCGGTACGTTGACTCCGGGGCAGCTTGCAGCAGCCTTACGTAGGCTTGGTTTTGATTTTGTATATGACACTATTTTTGCTGCTGACGTAACCATTATGGAAGAAGCATCTGAACTGCTTGAACGTCTGGAGTCCGGCGAGAATCTGCCCATGTTTACGTCATGTTGCCCGGGTTGGGTTCGCTATATGGAAACCGCATGGTCTGATCAGGTCTCCCATCTTTCCAGTTGTAAATCGCCACAGCAAATGGCGGGCGCACTTTTTAAAACATACGGTGCAGATATTGCGGGCAAGAATCCTGAAGACATTGCCAGTGTTGCCATTATGCCATGTACTGCAAAGAAATTTGAGGCTGGTCGTCCTGAAATGCAGTCCACCGGAACACCTGATGTTGATGCGGTTTTGACCGTAACTGAGCTTGCTGCCATGCTTAAAAGCAAAGGTATCCGCTTAGACACACTTCCGGAAGAAGAGTTTGATACTCCTCTTGGACTTTATTCTGGAGCAGGAACTATTTTCGGTGCTTCCGGTGGCGTTATGGAAGCCGCACTTCGTACTGCAATCGCAGTTACAACAGGAAATGAAGTTAACGAAAGTGGTGTCACTTTTGTTCAAACTGATGAGGGTGTGCGCCGAGCTACAATAGAAGTGGCAGGAAAAACTGTACATGCAGTTATTGTTTCCGGCTTAGCCCATGCTGCAAAGCTTCTTGAGACTGTTCGTTCAGGACAAGCTGATTTTGATTTTATGGAAGTAATGTGCTGCACCGGTGGTTGTGTAGCAGGCGGGGGACAGCCGAAATTACTTCCGCATATTGATATTGAAGATGCCATTGCGCGCCGTCGCCAGAGTTTGCATACTCATGACAAAGAGCTGCCAGTTAGAGCCTCCCATAGGAACCCTTCTGTAACAGCTCTGTATGATAATTATTTGGAAAAGCCGTTAGGACATCTTTCCCATGAATTGCTTCATACCTGTTACGGGGATGATGTAGGGAGCCATAAATAATGCATTCTTTTGTGTTGTCAGATCCTTCACGCTGTATAGGCTGCCGTGCGTGCGAGGTGGCTTGTGTCGGCGCACATATGGATGAAGATATGGGACAGGCAGGTGAGAAGGGGTTACCCTTTTCACCAAGAATAAGCATTGTGCACGAGGCGGAGGTTACCGCTCCTATTCAGTGTCGTCAGTGTGAAGATGCGCCGTGTGTCGCGGCTTGTCCTGCCGGAGCAATTCTTTCCGATGGTAAGACCGTACGGGTGAATTCAGAACGTTGCTTCGGTTGTAAGGCTTGTATGGCTGCTTGTCCTGTAGGGGCGATGCAGGTGGGGTATCTTCCGGGGAATTCAGATATGCCGGTTGCCCATAAGTGCGATCTATGCACGGAACGTGACGGGGGACCAGCTTGCGTTGCAGTATGTCCAGCTGGAGCACTTAAGATGTTAGCTAAGAAAGAGCTTAAGCACATATCCGCCTCGAAAAGACGTCAAAGCGCACTTCAAATATCTTTCGGGCATAATTAAAGGACTCGTTGGGCAATGACTCGTACAAACTCTATTTATCAGGCTGTCGTTGAGGAGCAGACGGAATTTATCCGTCGGTTTCGTCCAGATGGAAAGCTGACTTTTGTCAACAGCGCCCTTTGCCGTTTTTACGGTAAAGAGCCTGAAGAGTTGCTCGCTTCAAATTTTAAGGATCTTCTTGATCCTGAAGAGCGCGATTCAATTGTCCATTTGGTCTATTCCATTTCTCCAGAGAATCCAGAAATTGTCACAGAACCTAGATATCGTGGCGTTGATGGTCGGATGCACTTTGTACAGTACGTTACAAAGGGAATCTTTGATGAACACGGAAAAATTGTTGAATACCAGTCCGTAGGGCGTGACGTTACTGCTCAACGTGAAGCAGAAGCAACGCTCGCAGAAGCTCGTATAGCAATGGCTCAGGCGAGCAAGGTTACAACTCTTGCGGTGATCGGTGGTGGCATTGCACACGAAATAAATCAACCTTTGAATGCTATACGAATTTTAACGGCTTCTGCGCAGCTACTTGCAGAGCGTTCCGAATGTGCTGAGAGCGAATTGCCCAGAATGCTAGGGGACATTGCTTCGCAGGTTGATCGAATTGATTCTATTGTGAATCATTTGCGTGAACATCTCCGTCAGAATCAGAACACGATTTCTGAGAGCTGCGATTTAGGCAATGCTGTTCACTCTGCACTTTCCCTGATTAATGCGCAGATGAGTGCGAAGGGGATTACGCTGGATGTGAATATTTCTCCGAACCTTCCATTTGTAACAGGTACGAGTATTCGTTTTGAGGAACTTGTCACCAATCTTGTGGCGAATGCTATGCAGGCTCTTGATGGAGCAGACTGTGAACAAAAGATTATCCAGATTGATGTGACTTCACGCGAGTCAGGCTTAGTGGAACTTGCTGTGTCTGATAATGGTCTGGGGTTTGATGAGGGACTGGCAGAGAAAATGTTTGAACCGTTTTTCTCTACTAAATCTTCAGGAACTTCCATGGGGCTTGGGCTGTCTATTGTGCGGATTATTGTTCAAGCGGCAGGTGGTTCCATTACTGCCTCAAATCGTCCGGAAGGCGGTGCGTTGATAAAGGTAACCCTGCCTTCGGCAGGCTGGAGCGGTGCATAAAAGTATGCGTATTCTTCTTGTCGATGATGACGAGGCAACTCGTCAGTCTCTTGCTGAATATCTGACTCTGTTGGGACATGCTGTTACTTCGTGTTCTGATGCCGAAAGTGCTTTGGATGTTTGCCGCAACCATAGTTTTGAAATGGTGCTTTCTGACATACAGATGCCGGGTAAAACAGGCATTGAATTGGTTCGGGAAGTTAAGAGCATGTCCAGCTCATATTTTCCGGATGTGGTTTTGTACACAGGCCATTCAGATTTAGAACTGGCAATCGGGGCATTACGTGTTGGTGCCTATGACTACATGACAAAGCCTATTAATATGGAAGAACTCCGTTCCATTTTGAATCGAGTGGCAGAGCATCAGGCTTTGCTCGTAGAAAATGATCGCCTGACTAGAAAATTTGACGAAGTCGTAGCCGAAGCAACAAACGATTTCCGAGCCGAGCTTACAAGACTGCAAGAGCTTTTGGAGAAGCAGGCTGGACTTGATAATATAGGAATTTTCTCTGAACCCATGTGGCAGGTTGTTTCTCAGGCAAAACGCTATCACGAAGACAGGGAACTTCCGGTCTTAATTCAGGGAGAAACTGGGGTCGGGAAAGATATTGTGGCAAAAATAATCCACTATGGTCCTGATCAATCATCTCTTCCATTTGCTGCCATCAACTGTGCTGCGTTACCTGCCACGTTGTTTGAAAGCGAACTATTCGGATACAAGGCGGGTGCTTTTACAGGCAGTGCTTCCCGCGGGGCAAAAGGGAAGATTGACCTTGCCAAAGGCGGCACCCTTTTTCTTGATGAAATCGGTGAAATTCCCGTTGAGTTGCAGGCGAAACTGCTACGAGTCATCGAAGACAAAAGCTTTTATCGTGTAGGCGGCTTGGAAAAGGTTCATGCTGATATTCGTATTATTGCCGCGACTAATCTTGATTTAGACGAGCGGATGGAACAAGGGCTATTTCGTAAAGACTTGTATTACAGGTTGCGAGTAGGCTCCATCATGGTTCCATCGCTGCGTGAGCGACCTGACGATATTGTTCCGCTGGCGAAACTCTTTCTCACCAACTTTGCCAAAAAGCGTGGCAAAAATTTTGCGGACATATCTCCAAACGCTGCGCAGTTGTTGATGGCTCATCCGTGGCCTGGAAACGTGCGTGAGTTGAAGAACACGTTGGAGTGGGTTTCGGTTATGCATGACGCACCGAAATTGCTTCCAGAACATCTGGCTACAATTCTCACCGATAATCGAGGACATGCAGTTGTAGCTCCATCGCAAGCTGTTGTGATTCCGTCATCGAAGTCTAAAAAAAGACGTAAAAAGCCAACGGAAAAAGAAATAGACGATGCTCTGGCTGCAACCTCCGGCAATAAGACACAAGCCGCGTTGTTGCTCGGAATATCTATTCGAATGCTTTACTACAGAATTTCGAACAGAAAAGACGGCAATGCCAACGATAACTAGTCGGCGACTCTAGCGTATAAAGCAGCGTGCACGCCTAAAAACGGCGGGAATAGTCTGCAACAATATTTTTGGAAATGCTGGTTTTTCGCATTTGAAAAGCCAGTTTTTTATGGAGATTACGAAATGAAACTCGATACAACAGGTCTTGATAATTTTATTGATGAAAAAGCGATATGGGGCATTGTTAATCAAAACGCTGATGCATCCCCAGTTCGCGTTCAGGAAATTCTCGATAAAGCACTTGAAGCTAAAGGACTGACTCTCGAAGAAACAGCTTGTTTGTTACAGACTGAAGATCCGGAATTAAATGAGGCAATTTTAGAAACTGCCGGTAAGGTCAAACAAGCCATCTATGGTAAGCGTGTTGTTCTTTTTGCCCCTCTCTACATTACGAACGAATGTAGTAATCGCTGTGCGTATTGCGGATTTAAGGACACCAACACTGAACTCGTTCGCCGAACTCTCAATCCTGCTGAAATAAAAAAAGAAGTAAGCATTCTTGAGGACATCGGTCATAAGCGTTTACTGCTGGTGTACGGCGAGCATCCTAAATTTGGTGGAGACTGGATCGCGGAGACCGTGCGAACTGTTTACGAAACAGTTTCTGAAAAGAGTGGCGAGATTCGACGCGTCAACATTAACTGTGCTCCGTTGGACGTTGAAGGGTTTCGTAAATTGCATGAGGTGGGTATTGGAACCTACCAATGTTTTCAGGAGACCTACCATCCGCAGACATATGCTGAACTTCACCCACGAGGTCATAAAAAGCATTTCTTGTGGAGACTCCATGCGATGCATAGAGCAATGGAAGCCGGAATTGATGATGTAGGTATGGGGGCGTTACTTGGTTTGTATGACTATCGTTTTGATACCATTGCATTGTTAGCTCACGCAGCAGAGTTGGAAAAACGTTTTGGTGTCGGGCCGCACACATTGTCATTCCCTCGTCTTGAGCCTGCTTTGAATTCAGATATTGCCTTTAATCCTCCATACCCGATTTCGGATACTCAGTTTAAACGTCTTGTCGCGGTGTTGCGTCTGGCGGTTCCTTTTACCGGACTGATCCTGAGTACCCGGGAAAATAAGGAGATGCGACGCGAGCTTCTTGATATCGGTGTTTCGCAACTGAGTGCGGGTTCCCGCACATACCCTGGTGCGTATTCTGATCCAAATTTTGATCGTCCAGAAGTTCAGCAATTTTGTGTTGGTGATAACCGGAATTTGGATGAAGTTATTCAAGAAATTGTGCAGCACGGATATACTCCATCATGGTGTACTGCTTGCTATCGCGAGGGAAGAACCGGCGAAGAATTTATGAAGCTGGCGAAAAACGGTTTTATCCAGAATTTCTGTCGTCCTAATGCACTGCTTACGTTCAACGAATACTTACAAGACTACGCAAGTGAAATTACTCGCGATGTTGGGCACAAGCTTATTCAAGAAGAAGTCGGAAAGGGCTCGGGAACGTGCCAAAAGAATTTGGAAGACCGTTTGGCGCGTATCGAACAGGGTGAACGGGATTTGTATTTGTAGTAAAGAGTGGATCTAGGTCGCGGAGCTGCCTTTTGGGGTTGCTTCGCGTTTTTTATGAGCTGCCTCAAGCTGTGTTTTAACTCTAGTAGAGTACGGCAGCGTGCTGTTCATGAGGTGAAATTTCAAAATCTATTTTACTTGAACCTGCTGAAAAATATCCTAAGTTGAAAGAGTATTAGCAGATGGCTGTTTGTTGGATGATAGGTATGTAAGTGTTGACTTATGTTTTTTGCAAAGATACTTGTCATGACAATCTTTTAACAAGCAGGGCTCATGAAATTCAATAGTCTAGAGTCAGTCGGTATGCTGGTGGTTCGATTAGGTTCGACGTTTAAAGCAGAATTTCACTCAAGGTTAAAACCTTATGATGTTACAACAGAACAATGGGCGCTGCTGTATCGTTTGTGGATGGAAGACGGAATTGCGCAGTCCGTTCTAGCTGAACGTTGTAATAAAGACCTGTCGACAGTTAATAGGATTCTTAAGAAGTTGCTTCAAAAAAAGTTAGTTGAATTGAGAAAAACCTCAGAGGATGGGAGGATTTCTTTAGTTTTTTTAACAGATAATGGGCAAGCGTTGAAAGAACCCCTTGATGATGTTGTCTATTCTTTAGAGACAGAGATTGCGGGAAGTTTTTCAGATGATGAATTGACCTGTTTTCAACAAACTGCCTTGAAAATGATGAAGTTTATTGGATAGAAAGCAGGATTAGTATTTTTTGTACGAGAATAACTGACTTCTTAGCCAGTCGTTATCAGAAAGATTCTCTACGATATTTAAGGCGCAATATTCTGCGCTTGATGATGGGGTTGTGTACGTATAGCGGGTTAAAACAAGGTGGCGTACCTGTTTTGGCCATACCAATCTTCATCAGTTGTCTCTGGCGTTGTTGCAGTTAGCAGGAGTATGAATGTAGAGCGCTTTTATGTGAACATATGTAGGGAAGATCATAACAGCTCAACGACCTTTACGTTTATATCCTCGCAACACAATTCTTCCATGAAGATTGAAGGCCTTGAAGTGTTAGGCCTTGCGTCAGAGCAATTTGACTCATGATGAGTCTTGCGAGCTATATATTTTTTTGAGTGTACAAATTAGAATTCTAAATATGTTCTCAATGAAGCGTGTTGCCCAACCCAACATGTTTGCCTTCTGGTACGTTGAGTTTTATTTAGAAAACAACAGCTCTTGCGACAGTGTCGTAAGAGCTGTTGTGATATGCACCCCAATAAAAATGTCAGGTGGGGCTTTTGTGAATCAATAGCGGGTTATGATTATTGATTCTATGGGGATGTAGTTTTGGTACCTATATCCACATGAAAGCAGACGCATTTTGCTGCGTATGAGCCGGCTTTTTGTTGATTGCAAAGCACTCAACGGGTGTTTTTTCCTTAAACAAAGACTGAGGCCGCTTCATATTGTCGAGGCGTAATGTGAAGCGGCACTCAATCTATATAATCTGTTTTGTAATAGGCAACTACAAAACGTCGTTTACTGGTGTGTGTGTAAGATCAAAGGCATCACACACTGCTTTGTAGGTAACTTTGCCTTCGTGAACATTAAGGCCAAGTTTGATTTCATTGTTATCGATGCAGGCCTGTTTCCAGCCCTTGTTTGCAATTTCGATAGCATATGGAAGTGTTGCGTTGGTGAGTGCCATTGTGGATGTCATTGGAACTGCACCCGGGATGTTTGCAACGCAGTAATGAACAACTCCGTCCACTTCATAGGTTGGGTCTGTATGAGTGGTTGCTTTGGATGTTTCGAAACAACCACCCTGATCGATTGCGACATCAACCAAAGCAGAACCTTTTTTCATAAGTTTTAAATCGTCACGGGTGATAACTGCCGGAGCTTTTGCACCCGGGATGAGTACCGCACCAACAACGAGATCCATTTCAGGAAGAAGGTTCTGGATAGCGCCTTTAGAAGACATGAGGGTGGTGCAGTTTGCAGGCATCACATCATCAAGGTAACGCAAACGATCAAGGCTGATATCCATAAGGAATACCTGTGCGCCAAGACCACACGCCATTTTAGCTGCCTGAACGCCAACAACGCCGCCGCCGATGACCATAACTTTAGCAGGTGCAACACCCGGCACGCCGCCGAGAAGCTTGCCGAGACCACCGTAGGTAGCTTCGAGAGTTTTTGCACCCTGTTGAATTGCCATACGGCCTGCTACTTCAGACATTGGGGTAAGAAGCGGCAAGGATTTGTCTGCTTTTTGAATAGTTTCATATGCAATGCAGGTTGCGCCGGATTTGATAAGACCCTGAGTCTGCGGCTCGTCCGCTGCAAGATGCAGGTAGGTAAAAAGAATCTGGCCTTTGCGGAGCATACCGTATTCTGAAGGCTGTGGTTCTTTAACGTGCATAACCATTTCTGCCTTCTGGCAGATTTCGGCAGGAGTATCGATTATGATAGCACCGGCTGCCACGTACTCATCATTGCTAAAGCCGGAGCCGATGCCTGCATTTTTTTCTACAAGCACATCATGACCGTTAGCTTTCATTGCTACAACGCCTGCCGGAGTCATGCAGACGCGATTTTCTTTCACTTTAATTTCTTTAAGAATACCAATAATCATCGCTATGTCCTTAATCTGGTTTGTTTATTTATAACGCTGCAAGTGCATTATCTACAGCGGTAACGATTTCATCGATCTCTGTTTTGGTGGAGATCAACGCAGGGCTGAAGCACAAGTTGTTATTGTATTTTTCGAAAGAGCGGTTTGTACGGCCGATGATGACGCCGTTCTGCATGCAGTGTCCGGCAATTTTCATGGTTACTGTTTCATCAACAGGCTCTTTGGTTGCTCGGTCTTTAACCAGTTCCATACCTTGGAAGAGGCCAACACCGCGTACGTCGCCGATAACATCGTACTTGTCTTTTAATTCAAAGAGACGATCCTGCATGTATGCGCCCATGGTGGTTACATTCTCGAGAAGCTTTTCTTCTTCAACAATGCGCATGTTTTCCAAAGCAGCAGCAGGGCCTGCGGTACAGCCACCAAATGTGGAAATGTCGCGGAAGTAGCGTTCGCGATCTGAAGGGTCAGCTTTGAACTGATCGAATACTTTTTCAGTGGTCACTGTGCAGGAGATAGCTGCGTAACCGGAGGCAACGCCTTTTGCCATTGTTACGATGTCCGGAGTGAAATCGTAGTGCTGGTAGCCGAACCATTTACCGGTACGACCGATGCCGCATACAACTTCATCGATGTGAAGAAGAACATCGTATTTGTCACAGATTTCGCGGATAATCGGGAAGTACTCAGGAACCGGAGGAATAACACCACCACCTGCAGTGATTGGTTCAAGAATAATGCCGCCTACGGTGTCTGGATTTTCTTTAAGGATCAGTGGTTCCAAAGCACGTGCGCATTCGATATTACAACTGCCGTATTCTTTGCCGAACGGGCAACGGTAACAGCAACAGTGTTCCAGTTCCGCAAAGCCGGGAAGGAACGGGCCGTACTGTGATTTACGCTCTGACTGACCAGTGGAGCTTAAGGCTGCAATGGTTGTTCCGTGGTAGTCACGGTCACGGTAGATAATTTTGTGTTTCTTGCCGTCATTATTGAAATGAGCAAGCTGGCGAATCATTTTGTATGCTTTCTCGTTCGCCTCAGAGCCGGAGTTGGAATAGTAAACGCGGCTGAAGCCGGGCATCTTATCCACCAAGCGTTCTGCAAAGTTTGCAGCAGGTACGTTACCTGCGCTGTTCGCAAAGTAGCAAAGCTTAACAAGCTGATCGCGCACTGCATCGGCAATAGATTCACGACCGTAGCCTACGTTAACAGTCCATACTCCGCCGGAAACTGCATCAAGGTACTCATTTCCCTTAGCGTCCGTAATGCGCATGCCTTTGCCTTCTACAAAAACTGGCGGATCATTCTGTTCAAACGGTTTGTGCTGGGTGATGTGATGCCAGCAACGCTCTTTGTCATTCTTAACTGCTTCGGTTGGATCAAATGAATTACTCATACTATTTTTCCTTGTGGGCACATGATGTTAGCAAGGTAAAATGCATCAATTACCTTGCTGAATAAAATTTGTAGGTTTCACCGTTGACGACCGGAGAATCTCCCTAAAGATTCTCCGGTCGCAAAGTCAGTAGATCTGCTTCGTGTGTGCTAGTTTTCTGTTGCTCGTGGAGCGGCAGATTTTTCTTCTGTGTCAAAGAACACTGGAATAGTGCTGTCACCGAAGATACTTTCACGAATTTCAAGCTCTGGAGTGTTTCGTACGGTTTGGATTTGGATCATGTAGAATCCGACACCCATAACAATCCAGATAACCATCAGAATCCAAGGCTCTGTTCCGATAATGGCCGGGGAGCCAGGAACGGTGAGCATGCCGAGAATAATGAAGGAAGCAATAGCGCCGAGGATGCTGATGATGTTTTTCTCACCGCGTGCAGCGAACATTTTGTAGCAGACAAGGCAGGTGAAGAGGTACGCGATAACAGTACCTACAGAACACATATCTACAATCCAACCGACTACGGCACGACCAGCCCAAGGTGTGAGCAGACTGATAGCCATAGTAAAGAGGATTGCGTTATGCGGAGTGTGATACTTCGGATGAACTTCGCCGAACCACTGCGGCAGGAATTTACCACGGGCAATGGAGAAGATAAGACGGGTTGTAGCAAGGTAGAAGCCGTTCATACCGGTACAAACTGCACCGAGAACTGCGGTACCAAGAATAACACTACCGTATTTACCAAGTGCTAAGTGGGCAACAGCACCGGTAGCCCATGCGTGGTCCTGACCGAGAAGTTCTTTGTAAGGAATGACACTGCCGACACAGAAAGTAACCATTGTGTAGAGAATAGCACCGAGGGCAATGGCGCCAAGCATAAGAACACGTGCTTTTTTCGGGGAGAAAGAGAACTCTTCTGCGGCCTGTGGAATGGTGTCAAAACCAACAAACAGGAACGGAGCAATTGCTACAACAGTAATGATTGATGCAATCGGGGATTTGCCTTCAGCAAAGTGTGGGACAAGGTTTGAAAGTGCAAATGTGTCTGTTGTAACAACACCGAATGTCATTGCGATAACACCAAAGGTGAGGGCAAATGCGAGAACAAGCTGAATGCTGCCAGCTACGCTTACTCCGCGGTAGTTCATGATACCGAACATGAGGATAGATGCTGTCATGATGAGTACTTCACCAACATATACATCCCATCCTGCGATGGTATACAGATAGCCGAATTCAAATACACCCGGCAGAAGGAAACGTGCCAGCAACGCAATAGCAGAGGCGTTGATGCCAACAATACTAAGGTAACCGAGTACCAGTGCCCAACCACAGGCAAAAGCACCTATAGGGCCGAATCCTGCGTAGGCGTATGCAAATTCGCCGCCTGCGACAGGGTAGTGTTCAATCATGTGACTGTAGCTGAGTGCTACGACGCTCATAACAATGCCGCCAATTGCGAACGCTATGATTGTGGCGAGCGGACCGGCATTAGGAAGAAACGAAATGCCGGGAAGAACAAAGCAACCCCAGCCTACGATACAGCCAAGAGCGAGCGCTCCTACCTGCCACGGGGATAAACTTTTTTCTAGTGTGCCACGTTCTGAGTTCTGAGATGTTCCAGCCATTAATAACTCCCGTTTGGATATACTGTTTGCGCTTTCGCGCGATACTTCCTCCGATGGCGAACATTCATAAGCGTCTACGTTGCAAGGCATGACTTTGAAATATAAGCAATTTCAAAAAAAGAAGTGGATAATCGTATCCACAGTAATACGCATAGGTAACGGGCAGACGCCTATAGAAATAGAGTGGGGAAGCCTGTGAAAATACACAGGCTTCCCCGAAGTTCATGAGTAACTACGAGGCTACGCAGCTTCGTACGTTAGAACTTGCAGGCTTTGCTTTACCAGCGCGGACTTCTGGATCCGGATGGTATGTACGGACGGTGACAACCTTGTTCTGGGTGTAGAAATCTACTGCATCTTTTCCCTGAACTTTGTCGGTTCCGATGAGGGAACCTTTGATGCCACCAAAAGGCAGATATGGGTGCGGAGCGCAGATACCAACGTTTACGCCGATCATGCCGACTTCGGCTTCGCGGCTGAAGGTTTCTGCGTAGTGCATGTTTTGAGTGAAGATACAAGCGCCGTTACCGAACTCTGAACTGCTGATGAGGTTCAAAGCGTCATCCATGTCAGCTACTTGAACGATGGATACAAGCGGGCCGAATACTTCTGTAGAGAATACAGGGTTACAAGGTGTTACACCTTTGAGCACTGTAGGGCCTACATAGAAGCCGTTTTTATCTTTTTCCGGCACTTCTGGATTACGTCCATCGAGAAGCAGGGAACATCCGCCGCCGTGCTCAAGTGCGATATCAACGTATTTTTCAACGTTTTCTTTTGCAGCTTTGCTGATGAGTGGACCCATGTAGACGCCGTCGTCCATAGCGTTACCCACAACAACTTTTTTGGAAGCTTCCAGAATGCGTTCACATACTTCGTCGTACACTTCAGGAACAACACCAATGATGGAACCTGCGAGACAACGCTGGCCAGCGGAGCCGTAGCAGGAGTTGATGAAGTTATCGATGAAGATATCCATGTCGGTATCTTCCATAACGAGCAGCATGTTTTTAGCGCCGCCAAGCAGCATGGAGCGTTTTGCATTGCCACCTGCTGCTTTAGCCATGGCTTTAGCTGTCGGGGTGGAGCCTACGAGACAAACACCGGCAACGCGTGGGTCTTCATACCAAGGGGCTGCAACACTGCGGCTACCGTAGATTACGTTAACAACACCTGCCGGGAGTTTCATTTCCATGAAAATCTCAATCATCTTTTGCAAGAAGAGTGGTGACTGTGTTGATGGCTTGTAAATGAAGGTGTTACCGGTTGCGATTGCAACAGGGATAAACCAGCCAAACACAAGTGCAGGGAAGTTAAACGGTGCAACACCGCCAAATACGCCTAACGGCTTTTTAACAACTTTGCCGTTGATGTTCATAGCAATATTGTCGAGGGTGTCACCCTGAAGAAGGGTCGGTACGCTTGCTGTCGCTTCAAGAATTTCAATAACACGACGAACTTCGCCGCGTGCTTCAGAAATATGCTTCGCCTGATCAATTGCGATAGAGTATGCAAGAGCTTCCTGCTCACGTTCCATCAATTCACGCATTTTGAAGATGTACGCCATGCGTTTTGCAATCGGGGTATTCTTCCAGGTTTTAAAAGCTTCAGCAGCAGTATCGATAGCAGTTTGTGCGAGTGCATCGCTGCCCATAGGAACTTCGCCGATTACTTCACCGTTGGACGGGTTGTAGAGCGGAGTAAATTCTGTTCCTTCTTCCTGAAGCCATTCACCGTTTATATAATGCTTGATGGTGTAAAATTCGTTTGCCATGAGAGAGACTCCTTGATGTCCTAATCAGGCGCATTCGCACCTATTTTTATGATTCAATTAAACACTCAGCCTTATATGTAAGGCGCGATATCCATGATCATTATTAGGGGAAACGGCAGGAGCTTCATCCCATAATGATGCCCGTATGCCGCTCCCGAAGATATATGCTGAAATCACTTCTCTAAAAGCAAAGTTGAGACCAACTTTGTCCCTTTCGTTATATTCATTACAAAATCAGATGGTTATTGAATATGGAATGTCTGGCTCGCAAGGTGGCTCTTTTTTTCCACCTGTCGTATGGGGCAAGGAAGCCCCTTGAAAAATGAGGCTCCGCCGTTAAGTCACGGATTCTCACAATGTGTGACGGGGCATATTTGCCCCTCGAAAAACATTTTCGAGGATGTGTCGTATACGTGGGAATCATAGCGGGGCAAAAAAGCCACATGGCACTTGGCTGCGTCTGCAACGGACATTGAAACGGAGCCTCAGCGCGTGAGTTGTTTACGGTGAGCGTAGAATTTACTGAATAAATTCAATGGACATTGAATAATGATGGTTGGTGTGATCTTTGCTTTACTTTGCATGGTTCAATTGAATCAATTTACTAAGCAGGAGACACTATGAAGACTTTCTTTTTCTTTGGAGATTCGCTGACCTTAGGTGTGAACGATAAAGGCATGTTGGGCTGGACAGGGCGCTTTGCCTCTACTTTAGGACTGCCAGTGCCACCAACAACCTTTTACAATCTGGGAGTGCGAAAACATACCAGTCAGGCCATCGTTTCACGGTGGAAAGATGAAGTGCAGCTCAGAGCACTCCCTGAATCTGATGTGCGCATGATGTTTTGTTTCGGTGTTGTTGATATGGCGGCTCCGCAAGGCGAGACACTTATTCCGCTTGGGCAGTCAGTAACGAATCTTGAAACATTGCTGGAAGACGTTACCACCATGCATCTTGCGAAAAACGTGTGCATTTTAAGCCCGTTTCCTGTCGTTCAGGCAGAACATTGCGGACGTGTTGAAGAACTGAATTCAGCGTATGCCGCGGTTTGTCGCAAGTATGGCGTGGAGTACGTGGATATTTTTTCTCATCTTGTGCGTAACGACGCATACATGAATGATTTGAGTGATGGCATTCATCCCGGTGGAAGTGGCTGTGCGCTTATAGCGGACTACTTACAGCAGGATGCATCTATTACAGACTGGATTCTGTAAGCGAAGGATAGAATGCCTTCGGCAGATACTGTACGCCTTTTTCAGGATGCTTACAGAACGCTTGTTTGGCGAAGGCATTGTATTGATTGTAGGAGAAACAACATGCGGTTGCGGTATTTACTTATTCTTGGCGTAATCTTTCTTTTGATAGGGTTACATTTTACGTATCAGAGAGTACTGGAGCATCTTAATGATAGTGAAGCTGCGGTAGAAAAGATTATTGAGAATAAAGAATTCGTCTGGGCAAACTATTCAGACGAAGAACGTGACTGGTTGTCCAAAAACTACACTGTAAATGTTGGTGTGGATAAAAATTTCTTTCCCATAGAGGGACTGGACGACGAAGGGCGTTACACCGGAGTTGCCAGCGACTACTTGCGTATTCTCGAAAAATTGACCGGACTTAGTTTTAATATCTCAGTTGCCGGAGACTGGCCCAGCGTCCTTGCCGAAGTTAAGGCTGGCAAACTTGATATGCTTGCAGCCCTTGCCCCGAGCCCCAGCCGTTCCAAATTTCTTACGTTCACTGAACCATATATTGCCATGCCGGGCATTATTGTTGTGCAACGCGGCAGTGGTGAAGATTTGACGCTGGCCGACCTTAAAGGAAAGACCGTTGCGGTAGTGAAGCGGTATGTCTGGCACGACTATCTGGAAGAATTCAATAAAGATATTAAGCTTGATGTGGTTGAAGACAGTCAGGAAGGGTTGCAGCACGTCTCCTTCGGGCAGGCAGATGCGATGGTTGATTTTCAGTTCAGCATCACCCACAAAATTAAGCAGAGCGGCATTCTTAACTTGCAGGTGGGCGGCGGTGTTGCCTTGAACTCCGGCATTACAATGGGAGTTCGTAAAGACCTCCAAATTTTGCGCGGCATTTTGAATAAAGCTTTAAAGCGCATTACGCCGGAAGAACAGAACGCAATTACGGGTAAGTGGGTTAAAGTTACTGAAAACAATGCCATGTCAGACAGTGCCATTGCTGTTATGATTGCTTGTTCTTTAAGTTTAATGGTTGCCACGTGCTTCACGTTATTATGGAATATTTCTCTTAAACGAATTGTAGAGCAACAGACGTTTGAACTTAATAGTGAACTCACAAAACGGGACAGTGTAGAAGCTGCTTTGCGAAAAAGTGAAGAACGGTACCGGCGTATTTTTGAGAATATTCAGGATGTGTATTTTCAGGCAACGCTGGATGGAAAAATTTTAGAAATAAGTCCTTCAGTGCAGCGCGTTTTTGGGTGCACTCCTGAGGAAGCGCAACGTCTTTCTGTCTCCGATTTTATTGAACAGCCTGTGCTGGAAGACATGTGGGCTGTGCTGCGTAAAGAGGGTGAGCTAGAAGATTATGCCTTTGTCTTTCAATCGTCAGAAGAGCAAATTTGTTGTTCTGTAACTGGTAAATATTTACGCAATAGCTTTGGCGAGCCAACGGAATTTGTGGGTTCAGTCCGAAACGTTACCACACGGATGCAGTACGAGGAGATGCTTAGTAAGGCGAACCTTGAGCTTGAATCACGTGTTGAAGAACGAACCCGTGATCTGCAAAGTATGAACGAAGAATTGCAGCGTTCTAAAGAAGATGCAGACGCGGCAACAAAAGCAAAAAGTCAGTTCCTAACCAGTATCAGCCATGAACTGCGTACTCCGCTTCATGCCATTATCGCATTTACCGAACACGTTCGTTCGCTGGAATCCTCATCTGTTGTGCGTAAATATTTGCGCAATATTCTCGATTCATCTTTCACGCTGTTGGACATCATTAATGACTTACTGGACTTTTCCAAAATTGAAGCAGGACATGTGGTGCTGGAACGTGTGCCGTTTATGCTTGATCACTGCGTACAGCGGGTTTGTAACCTTGTCTTGGCGCGTGCAGCTGCGCAGGATTTAGAATTTATTGTAGATCTGCCGCCAACTGTTCCTGCAAAACTGATCGGCGATTCCGGAAAGTTACAGCAGATTATTTTGAATATCGCCAGTAACGCCCTTAAGTTCACCCCTTCCGGCGGTACGATCACACTGTCATTCGATTACCATATGAAAGGTGAGCAGGAGATTTGGCTGCGTTGCTATGTGCAGGATACAGGCATCGGCATTCCAGAGGATTCCCTTGATCAGTTGTTTGTTCCGTTCCAGCAGCTTTCAGGAAATGATTTGTACAGCTATGGCGGAACAGGACTGGGGCTGAGTATCTGCAAACGGTTTGTGGAAAGCATGGGCGGTGAAATTCGAGTGGAATCCGAGGAAGGCAAGGGGACGCTGTTTGTATTCTCTGTTCCTGTGCTGCTCCAAAAAGACGCAATGGAACAACCACCTGTTCCAGAAGAGCTTGCAGATCTTACCGCGTTGCTTGTTACTAAATCCGAACGTTCCGGCATGGCCATGAAACGTCATTTCAACTTTGCTTCTGTTGATGCAGAGATAGCATACGGCGTTGATGCCGCCATACAGCGCTTGGAGTCTGACGCTCCTAAACCGGACGTTGTTTGTATCGGACACAATATTGCTGCATCCGAGCGACCGGAACGGTTGTTCAGTTCCGGTGCTAATGACGACATTCCAGTACTGATGCTGGCAGCGAAGAATGACAAACTTTCTCTTTCAAAACGATCACTTCCCAAACAGGTACATTTATTCACCGAGATATTAACGCACAGAATGCTGCAACATGCTCTGTGTAATATTTTTGGAGCGGAACCGCTTGTGCCGTTGGAAGTTGCAACCCCATTTACTGAGCATTCCGATCAAAGTGTATTTAAGGGTGTGGATGTTCTTATTGCAGAGGATACTCAGACCAACCGCGATATCTTGAAGCTTTTGCTTGATCCTACAGGGGCTAATTTGACCTTTGTAGAGAACGGGTATGATGCCGTGGAAGCAGTGCGTGAGAATACATATGATGTCATTCTGATGGATGTGCAGATGCCTCGGATGGACGGTTGCGAGGCCGCTACCGCTATTCGCAATGAGCTTGGAATCATAGATGTTCCGATAGTTGCGTTGACAGCCCATGCCATTAAGGGAAGCCGCCAACGTATGCAAAAGGCTGGTATGGAGTTTTTCCTGACAAAACCATTCGGGAAAGATTCTCTGTATTCAGTTATGACTGCTGCGCTTGGTAACTCCAGCATTGACGAGAACTATGTTGCTTCCCCTGAGGCACCTCTTTCATGTCTTATTTTACCGTCATCTATAGATAGTGAGGTGGTCAGCCGTCTCGGGCTCCCACAGGATGAGTATGATGTGCTTTTGAAGCAGTTTGCAAAAGAGCATGGAAATTCTGTCAGCATGATGCACAGCGCACGAATTGAACATGACTACGACAGGCTGGAAAGTGAAGCCCATGCATTAACAGGTGCGGCATCCAATGTTGGAGCCGGAGAATGTGCGGCATTGGCAAAGAGAATAGAATTACATGCTGGCGGGCTGACAAATGGCGTCGGCAATTCGTCAGCAGTAGATGAACTGTTGGCAACGCTTGAGCGGGAATTACAATTTGTTGTGGAAGAAATTCACACCATGATTCCTGATAAAGAAACACCGGAAGAACGCACTGATGTACCCGATATTTTGAATGACGCTGATCTTGCCCTGATTATGGAATTGGCAAGCGCTTTGGAGCTAACCAATCCTTTAAAAATCGAAGAGTTGCTTCCACAGGTAGAGCCTTTGCTGCCATCCTGTGATTTTGCGACGTTGGATGCGTTAGTAATGGATTATGAATACGATAAAGCACACTTGTATTTATTGCAGTGTGAGCAGGCAAAAGTACATGGATAGAGATGGTACTATGAAAGATAAACCAATTATTCTGGTGGTTGATGACAACCCTATTAATTTGCGGGTGCTGGTAAAAAATCTCCAGACAGAATACGATTTGCTGGTTTCAAAAACTGGCGAATCCGCTTTGAAAAACGCGCTTAAGCATTCACCAGACATCATTTTGTTGGATATTATGCTGCCTGATATGGACGGATTCACCGTATGCGAAAAGTTGCAGCAGAATGACGTAACAAGCTCTATTCCGATAATTTTTATTTCCAGCGTGCATGATCCACTTCAAAAAACTCGAGCTTTTGCAGCGGGTGGAGTGGATTATGTGACTAAGCCTTTTCATCAGACAGAAGTGATGGCGCGAGTGCAAACGCATCTTCAGCTCAAAGACATGCGTGAAGTTCTAGAACACCAGAAGAACATAATAAGCGAGCAGCTTTCAGAAAAAAACAGACAGCTCTCCACATTGATGGATAACTTGTTTGGCATCGCATACCGCGGCTATATGGATAATGACCGCACAATGCAGCTTATGAGCGTGGGCACGAAGTCACTTACAGGGTATTCTGCGGATTATTTTACTGGCACAAACGCTAAGCCTTTTATGTCTGTTGTTTTGGAGAAAGATCATGAAAGTATCCGAAACAGAATCGCGGAGGCATTGAAAGCTAAAGAACGTTTTGAGTGTGAATACCGCATTGCCTTAAAAAATGGCGAAACCAAGTGGGTTCGTGAGCAGGGCGTTGGGTTGTATGATGAATCCGGTGCTGTGTATGCAGTAGAGGGCTTCATTTCGGATGCGACGAAAAGTAAAACGCAAGAGCTCGGCATCCGCAAAGAAAACTCCGTGCTGAAAAAGAAAATGCAGGCGCATTATTTTGAAAATATCGTAGGTGATTCTGAACCGATGCAGAATCTCTATGAAATGATTCTTAAAGCGGCAGGAACTGATGACAACGTTATCGTGTACGGAGAATCCGGAACCGGTAAAGAACTGGTATCGCGCGCTGTGCATGATCACAGCACACGAATTAACGGTAACTTTGTTCCAGTAAACTGCGGAGCCGTTCCAGAGCATTTGTTTGAAAGTGAATTTTTTGGTCATAAAAAAGGCGCGTTTACTGGTGCCGTTGCAAACCGAAGAGGTTTTTTGGAGCAGGCAGATAACGGTACGTTGTTTCTTGATGAGCTAGGCGAGATAAGCCACCTTGGACAGATTAAGCTACTTCGAGCCATTGAGGGCGGCGGGTTTACTCCTGTGGGAGGAACTGGCGTTGTGCATGTTAAGCCACGAATTGTGGCTGCAACAAACCGTGATTTGATGGAGCTTGTGCGTGATGGAGCCATGCGAAGTGACTTTTATTACAGGATACATGTTGTCCCTATCTACATCCCGCCATTACGGGATCGAAAAGAAGACATTCCGCAGCTTATCGAGCACTTCATGCGCATGTTTTCCCGTCAGGACGATTGCCCGTCCATTACTACCGAGGTGCTGAATGCCTTTATTGCCTATGATTGGCCGGGGAATATTCGCGAACTACAAAATGCCCTGCATCAATACCTTCACCTTGGCACGCTCATTCTTGGCGGAGAGCAAATAATCAGCGGAAAAGATATAGCCAGACAGAATTCCATCCCCCAAGAACCGTTAGATCGAGCCATTGCTCGTTTTGAAAGGCAATACATTGTTGATGTGCTTAAGCGTAACGACTGGCGCCGTATGGCAACAGCTACCACGCTTCAGATTGATCGAAAAACCTTGTTCCGCAAGATGCGCACTCTTAAGATTGTTGATGGGTAAGTTTGAAAAGTTTGTAGTATGAAAGTCTGCATCCTTTTTTGATCTACCTGTTGAGCTAGTGACTAATTTTCAACGTATGGCAGAAGCCAGATAGTTAGTAGTGGGTAGCAGTGATATAAAGAGGTTGCTGATAAAGATATTTTAAACAGATCGAGACAAACTTGTGCAGTGCAAGGTGCAAGAAAAAGTCTGGAATGAAGAATGGTTAGACCTATGTGAGCATCCGAATTTTTTGAAGTAATGCCAGTCAACCGTTGGCGAACCTTTGAGTCCCACGGGAACAAGTGCCCCAGGGTCGTAGTACTGTGCAGGTTTGTTAGCAATTCGAGCTCTTACACGAAAGTGTAAGAGCTTTTTTTTGTTCAATGCGTTGTATGTAACAAACTATTCTTGTTGCATTTATGTAGAAGCTCTCTGACGTCACGCTGATTTTATGCTTTGTTCGAAAGCTCTATACAGCATAATGCATCATTGTTTTCATTTTCGCACATAACAGTTTCATTTTGTTTTAAAAACAATGCGTTACTTGTCACATAAATAGAGATTTTTTTCTCGAACGAAGCAGCAAAACAGAAGAGGTCATGCAATTTTCCAAAAAAACTCAATATAAATTTTTTTCACAACACTTTTCTTATAACTAACTGTAAAGAAACACTATTGTGTCTAAGTAAAAAGTTTTAGAGAAAAATCTTGACCTTCCCCCTAGGGGGCAGGGCTACGGTTACGCACACTCAAAAAAGGTTCGTGAATCTTTTACGAAAAATCCTTTACTATTTTGAAGTGTTACTTGTTTAAAACGTAAGAATTGTGCCGGATACTAACGGCTTCTGCACGTATCAAATTGTTTTTTGATCAAAAGTAGAAGCGACTGAAGTGGCACTGCATTCGATACCGCGTTTTCCCCTTTCTATGTATGTACCTGTATTTGTAACTGTTCAGAATTCATCTTCGTAACATCCTTTTTTGTTTACGATTTTAATGTGAACCCGCTACGGCTTGGTATGAAACTAGTGAGTTGGTTTATTCTTTCAACATGTATTCTCCGCACAATTTTGAGTGGTTAGGACATGCTGAAGAGGTGGTGCATCAAGCTGATAGAGCCAATGCATACCGATAACAATGTAACCGGATAGTGAAGGAGAGTGTCAAATGAGTAAGAATGATGCGTTAGGCATGGTCGAAACAAAAGGGCTGGTTGGGTCAATAGAAGCTGCTGATGCCATGGTGAAAGCTGCGAACGTTACCTTAGTGGGAAGAGAATCCATTGGTGCGGGATTAGTGACTGTCATGGTTAGAGGTGATGTTGGTGCTGTAAAGGCTGCAACAGATGCCGGAGCTGCTGCTGCCCAGCGTGTTGGCGAGGTTATGTCTGTTCATGTGATCCCTCGTCCACATTCAGATGTTGAGACCGTTCTCCCGGCTAGCGCTTCCAAATAAAAAACAAACACAAGCAGTGTCGTGTTCAGGCTTCTGCCTGAAATAGCTGAATATCCACGTGAGATATGCTCTTCGTTTTTATCAGCCTGAAAGCTTGCGCTGTTTTTTACCAAAAAGTCTGCCCTAAGGGGAAGTTTATAATAACTCACTCTTATTACAGCAGAGTTAACCACAACAAAGGAGAACATTTCATGCGTTATCACGGTGAAAATGCATTGGGTCTCATTGAAACACTGGGCATGGTTCCAGCGTTGTACGGCGCAGACTGCATGCTTAAAGCAGCAGACGTAGAGCTGATTTCATATGAAAACATTGGTTCTACCCTCGTTACCGTAATGGTAAAGGGCGACGTAGCGGCTGTTCAGGCAGCTGTAGAAGCTGGTGCAGCTGCAGCGGCTAAAATTGGAACAGTGACAGCAAAAAACGTAATGGCACGTCCTGAGCCACGAGTTGGCGACATTGTTTCCGTGCACGATATTGATGTGGAGTAAGCATAATGAGTAGAGCAAGCGCACTGGGTTTACTTGAAGTTTTTGGTCTCGTGTATGTGCTGGAAGCAGCAGATGCAATGCTCAAAGCAGCAAACGTTGAGTTGGTTGGCTACGAGAACACCGCATCCGGTTACATTTCCGTACTGGTTCAGGGTGATGTTTCTGCTTGTAACTCCGCTGTAGAAGCTGGCGTTGGTGCAGTGCAGAGACTTGGTGCTGAAGTTCACAGCTCCATAGTTATCCCTTCACCGCATCAGGATATTTACAAAATTACAAATCGTTACTCTCTGGAAAAATTGCTTCCGAAGTAATAGCAGATACGGTTTTTCAGGAACGATTGTAGCTTGGTGGGAGTGCCTTTGATGACAATTATAGACAATGATTTGCTCTCGATACAGGAAGCCAGAATTCTTGCAGAAAACGCGCATGAAGCTCAGAAGCTGCTCGCGGCATTTTCTCAGGAAAAGCTAGACGTTATTGTTGAGAGTATGGCCGATGAGCTTGAACAACATACACAAGCTCTCGCTATGATGTCCCATGATGAAACGGACTATGGCGACTGGCAACATAAGCTCATTAAAAACGAGTTCGTTTGTGGCTTTGCCCGCAGAGCGTTGAGAGGAATGCGCTGCGTTGGCATCATCGGTGAAGACCGAGAGAAACAGACAAAAGACGTCGGGGTTCCTGTAGGTGTAATTGTTGCGTTGTGTCCGGCAACCAGTCCAGTTTCAACAACAATCTACAAAGCATTGATTGCAATTAAGTCGGGCAATGCCATTGTCTTCTCTCCACACCCGAGAGCGAAAAAAACAATCAGTAAGACTCTTGATATTATGATTGAGGCTGCCCAAAAACACGGGCTTCCGGAAGGCGCACTGTCGTACTTGCATACAGTGGCTTCCAGCGGAACCGTGGAACTGATGGAGCACAAAGAAGTCTCACTCATTCTGAATACGGGCGTTCCCGGTATGCTTGACGCTGCAAGCAAATCCGGCAAGCCGCTTATTTACGGCGGTGCTGGCAATGGTCCGGCATTTATTGAACGCACGGCAGATATTCAACAGGCTGCTAAAGACATTATCGCCAGTAAAACATTTGATTACGGCGTCGTTTCAGCGGCAGGGCAATCCATTGTTGTCGATGGTTGCATTGCTGGTGAAGTAAAAAGCGCACTGCAAAGCAATGGCGCATACTTTATGTCTGAAGACGAAGCTAGCACGCTTGGATCTTTACTTTTTCATTCCGACGGAAAACCAAATCATGATCTGATTGGGATACCGGCCGTCAAAATAGCACGTAAAGCCGGTTTTTCAGTACCGGATAACACTACAGTATTGGTCGCAGCTCGAAAGTATGTGTCTGAATTTGACCCGTATTCTCGAGAAAAATTGTGTCCTGTTCTTGGCTTTTATATTGAGCCGGACTGGATGCATGCATGCGAAAAATGCATAGAGCTGCTGCTTAGCGATCGCTGCGGGCACACTCTGGTTATCCATTCAAAAGATGAAGATGTAATTACTCAGTTTGCGCTTAAAAAGCCGGTGGGCAGGGTGTTGGTGAACACTCCTGCGGCGTTTGGCAGCATGGGCGCAACAACGAATTTATTCCCTTCCATGACTCTGGGCAGCGGCTCAGCAGGCAAGGGCTTTACATCAGATAACGTATCGCCAATGAACCTGATTTATCTTCGCAAAGTCGGATACGGCGTGCGTGGTGTTGAATCAATGGGCGCAGAAGTTTTCCATAAAGATACTCCGGCAGCAAAGGTTGTCGAACCTGTATCCTCTGGTGATTTCAGCTCCAACTCATTGCAGGCAGTACATCGCATTTTGAAAGAGGCTATTGGAGAGCTCTAATGCCGACAATTAACTCTGAAAAATTTCAAATATAAGTGAGGTAGTAGTGGATATTCGGGACTTATCAAATCAGCTTGCTGAAGCTACAAAAAACATGACTCCGGAAGAGCGTACTTCTTTGAAAAAAATGTTCGAGGAAGTAACTGAAGATATTTTGAACCGTCAGGCTGCCAACGGCACCCCTGTTCAATTTGCTCCAACTACACATGGTACCGAAATTCCTGACGGCCCTACAGATCGTCAGGTTCGCTTGAGAGAAAACTTCCTTAAGCAGGTTCCAACCATCACCACTCACCGTGCTCGTGCAATCACTAAGATTGCAAAAGAAAATCCGGGCATGCCTAAAATTTTGCTTCGTGCAAAATGCTTTAAGCATTGTTGTGAGACTGCTCCTCTGGTTATCCAGAATGACGAACTTGTTGTTGGTGCACCTTGTGGCGCGCCTCGTGCCGGTGCTTTCTCTCCAGATATCGCATGGCGCTGGATGGCTGATGAAATCGACACCATCAGCACTCGTAGTCAGGATCCTTTCTTCATCTCTGAAGAAGACAAAAAGATCATGCGTGAAGAGCTGTTCCCGTACTGGGCTGGCAAATCCGTTGATGAATATTGTGAAGATCAGTACCGCGAAGCAGGCCTTTGGGAGCTTTCAGGCGAATCTTACGTATCCGATTGTTCATACCACGCAGTAAACGGCGGTGGTGACTCCAACCCGGGTTACGACGTTATCCTGATGAACAAAGGTATGCTCGACGTTCAACGTGAAGCAAATGAACATCTTGCAAATCTGGACTACAAGAACCCTGAAGATATCGAAAAAATTTACTTCTACAAGTCACTGATTGATACCGCTGAAGGTATCATGATCTACGCACGTAGAATGTCAGAATACGCAGCACAGCTTGCACAGCAGGAAATGAATCCTCAGCGTAAAGCTGAATTGATGCAGATTTCTGAAGTGAACGCTCGTGTTCCTGCTCATAAGCCTTCCACTTTCCGTGAAGCAGTTCAGTCTGTATGGACTATTGAGTCCCTTCTGGTTGTTGAAGAAAACCAGACTGGTATGTCTATTGGTCGAGTCGATCAGTACATGTACCCGTACTACAAAGCTGATATCGAAGCTGGCCGCATGACAGACTATGAAGCATTCGACCTTGCTGGTTGTATGTTGATCAAAATGTCTGAAATGATGTGGATTACTAACGAAGGCGGTTCCAAGTTCTTCGCTGGTTACCAGCCGTTTGTAAACATGTGCGTTGGCGGTGTAACCCGCGAAGGTCTTGATGCTACAAACGAACTTACCTACTTGCTTATGGATGCTGTTCGTCACGTTAAAGTGTACCAGCCATCACTCGCAACCCGCGTACATAACAAGTCCCCTCAGAAGTACCTCAGAAAGATTATTGACGTAATCCGCGCTGGCATGGGCTTCCCTGCAATTCACTTTGATGACACCCACATCAAGATGATGCTTGCTAAAGGTGTTTCCATTGAAGACGCACGCGACTACTGCCTCATGGGTTGTGTAGAACCGCAGAAATCCGGTCGTCTCTACCAGTGGACTTCCACCGCATACACCCAGTGGCCTATTTGTATTGAGCTTGTTCTCAACCACGGTGTGCCACTTTGGTATGGCAAACAGGTTTGTCCGGATATGGGCGAACTCAGCAGCTTCCAGACTTACGAGCAGTTCGAAGCAGCTGTTAAAGCGCAGATTAAATACATCACTGAGAAGAGTGGCATCGCTACAGTTATTTCTCAGCGTATTCATAAAGAGCTTGCTCCTAAGCCGCTCATGTCCATCATGTACGAAGGTTGTATGGAAAACGGCTGCGATGTTTCCGCAGGCGGCGCAATGTACAACTTTGGTCCTGGTGTAATCTGGAGTGGTCTTGCTACCTACGCAGATTCAATGGCTGCAATCAAACGCCTCGTATATGATGAAAGAAAATATACTCTTCATCAGATGAACGAAGCTCTCAAAGCTGACTTTGTTGGTTTTGATCAGATTAAAGCTGATTGTCTTGCTGCTCCTAAGTTCGGTAACGACGACGATTACGCAGATCTTATTGCTGCTGATCTCGTTAACTACACTGAAGCAGAACACCGTAAGTTTAAAACTCTCTACTCTGTATTGAGCCACGGTACTCTGTCCATTTCCAACAACACTCCATTTGGTCAGCTCACCGGCGCATCTGCTGGTGGTCGTGCAGCTTGGATGCCTCTTTCTGACGGTATCAGCCCAAGCCATGGCGCAGATTTCAAAGGCCCTACAGCCATCATCAAATCTGTATCCAAAATGCCTAACGACAGCATGAACATCGGTATGGTTCATAACTTCAAGCTGATGTCCGGCTTGTTGGATACACCACAGGGTGAAGAGGGTATTTTGACTCTCATCCGTACCGCCAGCATGCTCGGCAACGGCGAAATGCAGTTTAACTACCTTGATAACGATGTTCTTCTCGACGCTCAGAAGAGCCCTGAAAACTATCGTGATCTTGTTGTTCGTGTTGCAGGCTACTCAGCATTCTTTGTTGAGCTTTGCAAAGACGTTCAGGACGAAATTATCAGCAGAACTATGCTGACAGAAATATAGCCAGACGGGGTTTGAGTACACATGACTACATCTAATTCAGACATGATTGAAAGAAAGGGACTGATTTTCAACGTACAGAAGTACAACATGTACGATGGTCCGGGAGTTAGAACCCTCGTATTTTTCAAGGGATGTCCGTTGCGTTGTAAGTGGTGCTCAAACCCTGAAGGCCAGAAACGTAAGTTTCAGATCCTTTACAAACAGGATCTCTGCGTCAATTGCGGCATGTGTGCCTCTGTATGCCCTGTGGGACTTCATTCCATGGGGGCAGGTGGAACGCTGCATGAGATGTCAGACAGCATTGACTGCATAGGTTGCGGTAAATGCGAAGAAGTCTGTGCTGCATCAGCACTTTCCGTCGTCGGTGAAAAGAAGACCACCTCAGAGGTGATGGATATTATCGAAGAGGATAGAGCCTTTTACGATGTATCCGGCGGTGGTGTTACTTTAGGCGGTGGAGAAGTGCTGATGCAACCAGAGTTCGCTACTAACGTACTGATGACCTGTAAGCAGCGGGGCATCAACACTGCTATCGAAACTTGCGGATACGCAAGACAGGAAGCAGTGCTTAAAGCTGCTGAGTTCGTGGACCTGTTCCTTTTTGACATCAAACATATGAATTCAGAAAAGCACTACGAACTGACCGGAGTGCGCAACGAAACCATTCTGGAGAACGTAACAGCGCTTATTGAAAAGCGTCATAACGTTAAAATCCGTCTGCCGTTGATGAAAGATGTTAACGATGCACCAGAGGATATTGAAGCGCTCATCGCCTTCTTAAAGTCGTTCCTCGGACGTAAAAATTTCAAAGGTGTCGATATGCTTCCGTACCACAAAATGGGCGTGAACAAATACAAGCAGCTGGGCTGGGATTACCCGATGAAAGGCGAATTCGCCCTTGGTGATGCTGATCTGGATAGAATTGAAAACCAGTTTAAAGCACACGATTTCCCAGTTTCTGTAATTCGACATTAAGCAACATGCCTTCGGCGAGTCTCCGACGGGCAAGGGCTCTGCCTCCACAAGAAACTGGTATCCATACCACTCGTTCCTCGTGAACGGCTACTGGCGCAAGCACCCGCAAGGGGGACGCCCCCTTGACCGCGAATTTGTGGTGAGAGGGTGGGGTTAAAACCGGATGGCGAGTAAATTTGTTGGTAAATTTAAGGGTAGTTCACGATGCAAAGTAATCAATCCCAAGAGTTGGAACGAATCATTCAAGAAACCGTTCCCGGCAAGCAGGTAACAATCGCCCACGTAATCGCGGCTCCGATGCCGGATATTTACGAGCGATTAGGCGTGGAAGAAAAAGGCGCACTGGGCATTTTGACCCTGTCTCCTTTTGAAACCGCAATTATTGCCGCTGATATTGCCACCAAAACAGCAGACGTGGAGATCGGCTTTTTAGACCGTTTCACCGGCTCTGTTGTTCTTACCGGCAGCGTTGAAAGCGTGGAAACTGCATTACAGGCTGTTGTGGACGTGCTTGCTCGCAATCTTGGCTTTACTGCCGGTACGGTTACCCGCTCCTAGGCTGTTTGGTAATACGGCGAATGATACGACGACGAATCATGCTCATCGGGGCAACAGGTAGCGGTAAAACTACACTTGCCAACGTGCTTAATCAGCATGGTGACTCTGTTCACGGTGACGTGCCTTTTTCTGGATGCTCACCTGTTCGCTGCGGGCAGGAAGTTGTTTATGGAAAACATACAGTGGATGTGCCGGGGGGATATTTTGATACCCCGTGGATGTACAACCATCTTATTTCCATAGCGCAGAACAATGCATCCCATGTGGTGTTTGTTGTCAGCCAGTCACAGCGTTCAGTTGCCGGTGCTCCGGGACTTGCAAAAGTGTTCGGATGCCCAGTTACCGGAGTTGTGACCCAGTGCGATGTAAAGCCGGAAAACAATGCATTTTGCCTGAAGCAGTTACAGCATTTTGGCGTTTCGGAACCATATTTCAATGTCAGTGTGGCAAATGGAAGCGGGATTCCGGAGTTATTACAGCATCTGTTTGATGCTCGTACGTGAAAGGAACAGTAGATGAAGTTTATTACCGAAGACGACCTTCGTGCATTGCATAGAAAAGAAGCCCTTACGGACTTCGATGTTACGAAGGACATGAAACTCACTCCCGGTGCACGCCAGTTCCTGAATGACAGAAGAATTACCATCCTTATCGACGGTGTTCCTTCTGAGCACGCTGAATCTTCTCCTTCAACGTATTTTCAAGCTTCAACTGCTGAAAAGCCTGCTGTCGCGGCTGTTGCGCCTACTGAAGTTGAGCCCGATTGGAAAAAGAAGCGACTTCGCAGTGAGCTTAAATCCATCGCCAATACCTTTCTTCTTATTGCCTGTGAATTACAGGGTCGAGACATCACACTTTCTCAGAGTGTTGTTGCTCTCGAACGAGAAGTTGCTGCAATGCAGACCATTCTTGATGAAGATGCACAGTTGCAGGATCTGGAATTTGAAGAATGCAACGGCATCACAAAAGAAAACTTTTCCAGCCCGTTGGAGGACTGTTTCGAAATTACTCCGGAACATATGCGTCCACCCAATGGCAAAGAGATTTTGCTTCTGAATAAATTGCGTTGTGCCATGCACATGCTGGAAGCATCCGTTTTGGAACTTTACGGAACTCGCCTCGATGAAAACAACTTCTGCGTTCGGGTCAACCAGATTCGAAATGTTCTGTCGCAAATGATTTGCACAGCACTGGGAGGAACAGAGTGTCAGAGAAAAGAGTAAATTTTGAATTCTGCGACCAGCTCGTTCAAGAGTTTGAAGACGCAGTTGAAAAGCCGATTAAGAACAAATCTTCTGTCTATTACACAGGAGTGGATTTGGGCACAGCGTGTGTGGTTATCTCTGTACTTGATGAGAACCGTAAACCTGTTGCCGGTGCGTACAGATACGCAGATGTAGTTCGCGACGGAATGGTTGTGGATTATATCGGCGCTGTGCAGCTTGTCCGCGAGTTGAAAGAAGAAGTTGAAGAAAAACTCGGCACAGAATTACTCTATGCTGCCTCTGCGATTCCTCCGGGAACAGACGGGCTGGATTCCGGTGCAATCAGAAACGTTGTGGAAAGCGCTGGCTTTGAATTGACTCAGCTTCTTGATGAGCCGACCGCAGCGAACGAAGTACTTAAAATTTCAAATGGAGCCGTGGTTGATATCGGTGGCGGCACTACCGGCATCTCCATCCTGAAGGATGGAAAAGTTATCTATGTTGCTGATGAAGCAACGGGCGGTACCCATTTCTCCCTCGTTATTTCCGGGGCATATAAAATGCCTTTTGATGAAGCTGATGCTTTTAAGCGCGACGCTAAAAATCATAAAGAGCTTCTCCCAGTTCTACGACCAGTTATCGAAAAAATGTCGACCATCATCAACACCCATATCGAAGGGTACGATGTTCAGGAGATTTCTCTCGTTGGCGGCACATGCTGCTTGGCGGGGATTGAAGACGTCATTGAAAAACGAACTGGCATCTACACGCATAAACCAAAAAATCCAATGTTCGTCACACCGTTAGGAATCGCTCTTAGCTGTAAGGCGGAAGCATAGCTCAGAAGGGTATCATTATGGAATTTCGCATAATTAAATCACCGTCTCCTGGAGCATTGAGCATTCTGTTACGGCGCAGAGGCTCCGGTAAATCAGAAATAGATGAACCAATCGACGCGGTCGGCCTTATTCAGGGCAAAATGATCGATATGGTTGTTGCATCAGATATTGCTGAGAAGAGCGTTGGGGTTGTTGTGGAAGATATTAAAGGCAACTGCCCGCAGAACATGATCCTGCTTGCCATTATGGGCGACACAGCTTCCGTTGAAGCTGCAATGGCAGAGATTAAGTTCAAGCTTAAAGAAGGACATTACGCATGCTAGTTGCAGAACTCATAGGCAGCGTTTGGTCAACTCGCAAAGCTGAAACCTTGAAAGGCTTTAAGCTGATGCTTGTAGAACTTCTTGGTGGAAGCCGTAACGGAGAGCGCATGATGGTTGTGGATACCATCGGTGCCGGAATCGGAGACAGAGTTATCATTACAACCGGATCTTCTGCCCGAAGAATGCTGGAAGATGACAATATCCCTGTGGATGCCGTAATTGTCGGCATTATCGATGATGACTGTGAGCTGCCAAGTTTTGGAGATGCATGTGAATCTGATTGAGCAAGTTAACAACGCAGGCGTAATTGGTGCAGGTGGTGCTGGATTTCCAACACACGTAAAACTCTCCGCTACCGCAGAATTCATTTTGCTTAACGGCGCAGAGTGCGAGCCGTTGCTGCGAGTGGATCAGCAGTTAATGGAAATCTACCCAGATGAAATTATTTTGGGATTCCAGAGTGCGGGAAAAGCCGTAGGAGCAAAGAAAGCGTACCTGTGCATCAAAGAAAAGCACGGGAAAGTCATTTCCATTTTACGGGAACGCATTGAAGCACTTAATGCCTCTCCGTTTGTAGAAGTGACACCGCTTCCTGATGTGTACCCTGCTGGCGACGAACAAATTTTAGTCTACACCGTGACCGGACGTTCCGTACCGGAAGCGGGCATACCGCTGAATGTCGGGTGTGTTGTTATCAACTCTGAAACAGCCCTCAACATTTTCAACGCGTCAAAAGGTCTGCCGGTAACAGAAAAGTTCATCACCGTTGCAGGGGACATCCCGAACAGAGTTACGGTGAAAGTTCCGGTCGGCACGCCGATTATGGATGTGTTGAAGCAGAGCGGTCTTGATTCTTTCGACGACTACGCAGTGATTGACGGCGGCCCTATGATGGGACCTGTCATGACTGACCTGAGTGGTCATGTTGGTAAAAAGCATAAGGGGTTTGTGATTCTTAAAAAGGATCATTCTCTTATCCGCAAAAAAACAACCACGATTGAACAAGCAAGACACATTAATATTTCAGCATGTGCGCAGTGTCGCATGTGTACAGATTTATGCCCTCGTTACCTTATCGGGCATAATGTCGAGCCTCATAAGTCCATGCGAATTCAAAACTATGGGCTTAATGATGTTGAAGGCAAAAGCCATGCGCAGCTTTGTTGCATGTGTAACCTTTGCGAATTGTTCTCCTGTCCTGCCGGATTGCATCCGAAGCTCGCAAACGATGCGCTGAGGCGTGATCTTGCAGAGCAGAATATTCGATATCAGGCAAGCGGCAATGAGCCGACTGCACGGCAGAATCGTGAATACCGTCAGGTGCCGAGCAAGCGTCTGACAGCACGGCTGGGATTAAGCACGTACGACAAGGCTGCTCCTTTGCAGGATGTTGTTTGTACGCCGGAGGCTGTTTGTATTCCGATTAATTCCCATGTGGGTGCACCTGCTGTTCCGACTGTTTCTGTTGGAGACCATGTGCAGGCTGGTCAGTGTATTGGCGTTGCTGCTGAAGGCAAACTCGGCGCTCCGGTTCATTCAAGCATTGCCGGAATCGTTATCGGAATTGAGAATAATCACATCGCCATAAGAAGGGGTTGAGATGGGTAACGCAATCGGAATGGTTGAATTTACAAGTATTGCAAAGGGTATCTACACCGTCGATCAGATGATCAAGGTCGCTGAAGTTGATGTTGTTACCGCAGTATCTACTTGTCCGGGTAAATATTTTGTCATTGTCACAGGTGACGTTGCTTCAGTGGAAAACTCAGTAAGGGTCGGTGAAGAGCACGCCGGAGAATATCTGGTCGACTTTATCATGATCCCTAACATTTCTCAGGAGCTTTTCCCTGCACTTTCAGGCGCGACAATGCCTGAACATATGGGTGCCATCGGTATTGTGGAGTCTTTCTCCATATCAACCATGGTTATTGCTGCAGACGCAGTCCTTAAAGCTGTGAATGTAGAGCCTATTGAATTGCGCTTGGGTCAAGGCTTGGGCGGCAAGGCATTCTTTACTTTTACCGGTGATGTGGCTGCGGTAAGCGCAGGCGTTGATCAGGCAAAAGAAGTAATGAAAACAAAAGGCTTGCTGGTAAATGCAGAGGTTATTCCTTCCCCTTCAGAGAAGTTGATACCTGCACTGCTGTAAGCAAAGTACCGTGACAGATGTGTTTGAATTTTATGGGCGCAGAAACAGAGAAGGAGGTATGAAGAAATGAAAAAAGTCGTTTGTGCAAAGGACGTTGAGACCCTTATCGAACAAGGCAAATCAACACTGTATGTCGATGCGAATACTATTTTGACCCCCTCTGCGAAAGATGCTGCAAAACTCGCTGCCGTAGAAATTGTTGTAGGTGCACCACAGCAACGTGCATGTGAACATGACTCTACTCCCGCATCTTCTTGTGATGGGGCTATCAGCAGTGATCTGATCTATTCAGCATTAAAAGCAATGTATGAGCGAGGAATGCTTGACGCATTTCTGAAAGATTTAACTCGAAAGGGATTCACTTCTGAAGCAGTTGGCGGCGGAAAAATCGTTCGGGGTAATTCTGTTGAGATGGAACGGTTTGAGACCGGAACAGCCGGTGCAAAAGCGTGTTCTCAGGAAGTGATCGGTAAAGGCGATGGTCGAATTCATTCTGGATTTTTTGAAATTGATCATTCCCGATTCGAACAGGATTTTGCTTGTGAAGCAAACTGCCATTTACTTGAAGGAACAGTAAACATCACCATTAACGGTCAGACTGTGAAAGCAGAAACCGGTGACGTTTTCTATATTCCAGCAGGTGCAAAAGTAGTTTGGGACGCAGCAGGCAAAGCTCGTTTGTTTTATTCCAGATTTCCACAGTCAAAGGGATAACAGATGAAGTCACTTGGTTTGATTGAAACAAAAGGACTTCTCCCTGCCATTGAGTGTGCGGATGTAATGCTGAAGGCCGCGAACGTTCGCCTTTTGGGTAGAACTTGCGTCGGTGCGGGACTAGTTTCTGTTTCCGTAACTGGCGATGTGGCTGCGGTTTCAGCTGCTGTAGATGCTGCCAAGGCGGCTCTATTACAGTTGGATGCTAATGCATTGTACTCCAGTCATGTGATTCCTCGTCCGGATGAAGAAGTGTTCGACAGTATGTTTAGCTCAGCGCTGATTGGCAGAAGCGAAGAGAATAAACATGATGCTGACGCAGAACTGTCCGGTGTTGTTGAAGCACAGGTAAATGACTCGGAACCAGAATTTGAGTTGGTCAAATCCGATCTGACTAAGACTGAAGTCGCTGAGGCAAAAGTGACTGAGTCAAAAGAAACTGTGGTTGTAACGAAAGAGACTCCTGCTAACCCTGAAAAGGATAAGCCTGAAGTCAACAACGCTGCACAGGAAAAGATCGCACCAACTCAGGTTGAATCAACCAAGCCTGAAACGGTAAACGTTGAATCTAAAAAAGTAGATTCTCAAAGTATTGAGCAATCAAAAATTGAGTTGTCAAAAGTAGAATCAATGAAAGTTGATTCTACGGAACCGAAGAAGGATTCTGTTGAAGTAACGCCAGAACTCCCACCAACTTCGAAGGATACGACAACGCCTGCTGTAACAGAGCTCACTACCAAGAATGATGGCAAACCTTCTGGTAATGATTCTGAAAAAACTAAGCCTGCCCTTGCTTCCGCTGGGCAGACATCTGCGGTTTCCAAACCGGAAAACGTAAAAGCGCCAGTTATGTCCAAGGGTGCAGTCGCACGTAAAAAAGACGTGGATGCATTGTGGACAGAGCAGGGTGCTGATGGGGTAGCTGCCGGATTAACCAAGCTGACATTAGCAAAACTGCGAATCTTAGCTCGTGAATATCCCGATCTCCCTATTGAATCCAAAAAACTTTCCAAAGTGAAAAAGCGCACACTGGTGGAAGTTTTCAAGCGTTACTACGCTTCGTTGAATAAATGATGAGATGTTAGAGGAGCTACAAAATGGACTACGATCTATTATCTGTCCAGGAAGCGCGGGATTTAGCCCGCCAGGGCAGTATAGCTGCTGAAAAAATTGCAAGTTACACCGATGAGTTAATTGACTCTATTCTCTGCTGCATGGTGCAGGTGGCAAGAGAGAATGCGGTACGACTTGCCCGTTTAGCAGTTGAAGAGACCGGCTTCGGCAATGTGCCTGATAAGACATACAAGAACCATATGGCTTCACAGCTGTTGTATGACGCAATCAAGCCCATGAAAACAGTCGGCGTTATTAGTGAAGACAGGGCTCGTAAGGTTATCGAAATAGCAGAACCGGTTGGTTTGCTTATGGGGATTACACCTTCAACAAACCCTACCTCCACAACAATCTATAAAGCAATGGTTGCTATTAAAGCACGTAACGCCATTGTTTTTGCACCGCATCCTGCTGCATGCAAATGCACCATGGAAGCTGCACGGCTCATGTGCGAAGCGGCAGTCAGTGCTGGAGCACCGCAGGGTATTATCTCCTGTGTCTCCAAGCCTTCAATGCCTGCTACAAAAGAGCTGATGCATTCTACAGAAATCAAAATGATTATCGCTACGGGTGGTCCCGGTATGGTCAAAGCCGCATACAGCGCAGGTAAACCTGCTCTTGGTGTGGGTGCCGGTAACTCTCCAGCGTACATCGAAAGAACAGCGAATATTCCTCAGGCTGTGAAGAATATTATTGCCAGTAAAACCTTTGATTACGGTACGATCTGCGCGTCAGAACAATCTGTAATCGTTGAAGAGTGCAATAAAGACGCTGCTGTTGCTGAGTTTAAAAAACAGGGTGCGTACTTCATGTCTGCTGAAGAGACACAGAAAGTATGTTCATTGCTGTTTAAAAATGGCCATGTGATGAATGCACAATTTGTGGGCAGAGCTCCGCAAGTTATTGCTTCAGCCGCAGGGATTACCATTCCGGAAGGAACAAGAGTGTTGATGGGCGAACAGCAAGATGTCGGGGATGGCTTCCCGCTCTCGTTTGAAAAGCTCACCACAGTACTTGCGTTCTACACCGTTAAGGACTGGCACGAAGCATGTAAGCTGAGCATTAAGCTGCTTCAGAACGGTATCGGGCACACAATGAGCCTGCATACTGAAGATGAAAATATCGTAAAAGAATTCAGTGTAAAGCCTTCATCCAGAATTTTGGTGAATACAGGCGGCACGCACGGCGGCACCGGCGTGAGCACTGGTCTTACCCCTTCCTTCACTCTCGGGTGCGGAACATGGGGCGGCAGCTCAATCTCTGAAAACGTAACTCCACTGCACCTTATTAACATTAAGAGCGTGGCGTACGGTTTACATGATTGCAGCACAATTGCTGAAAACGATCCTACGTTCAACTACCCTGAGCTCGCAGAATACACCGCGAAGAAGCCTGTTGCAGACACCATGTTTCCTAAGGGTGGATGCTCTGACACTGGCAGCACAATTGAACATGATCACCTTATAGATTTGGTTACGTCGCTGGTTAACGCTCTTCACAAGGGAGCGTAAATGAGTAGCTACGATGCGGTGCTAAAACTTCTCCTCAAAACTGTTGAAGCAGCAATTGATGAGTCGGAGGCGCACCAAGAGGGCATAGCAGTCGGAATTTCCAATCGCCATGTACATCTTTCACAGGAAGATTTGGATGTGCTGTTTGGGAAAGGGTACCAACTGACAAGGCTGAAAGACCTCTCACAACCCGGGCAGTTTGGATGCAAGGAGATTGTAACCATATGCGGCCCAAAGGGTGCAATTGAGAAGGTTCGAGTGCTTGGACCAGTACGTAGTAAAACCCAAGTAGAAATTCTTGCGGGAGATTCCTTTAAATTAGGAGTCAAGGCACCTGCAAGATTATCCGGAGATCTGCAAGGAACTCCGGGGATTACAATTATAGGTCCGAAAGGATCTGTCCAGACAAAAGAGGGGCTGATTGTTGCTCAACGTCATATCCATATGCATTCAAATGATGCAACGGAGCATGGCGTGCGGGATGGGCAAATAGTCGGCATCGAGCTTGACGGGGTACGAGGCGGTATTTTTCATAACGTAGCAATTAGAGTCAGCAATGAGTCCGCTTTGGAATTTCATGTTGATATCGAAGAAGCAAACGCAATGAACCTTACCTCTTCATCCGTTGTTGATATCGCAATTTAATATCGGAACAGGAGAACATATGTCTAAACATGACGCGTTAGGAATGATCGAAACTAAAGGTCTCGTCGGTGCAATTGAAGCAACCGATGCGATGGTTAAAGCTGCCAACGTTACCCTGCTGGGTAAAGAGCACATTGGTAGCGGGCTTGTTACCGTGATGGTGCGTGGTGATGTTGGGGCTGTAAAAGCTGCAACTGATGCTGGTGCAGCCGCTGCACAACGTGTGGGGGAAGTCGTTTCCGTACACGTAATTCCACGTCCGCATGGCGATGTTGAAACCATTCTTCCAGTGCGGAAGGATTCCAAATAATATATTTTGCAACACGTGCAAATGAATCTGTTTTCTTTGCACGTGTTGCTAATTCCACATTTCGTAACCATTCCGGCAGGTGGTGTTAGCGTTCGACTTACGCTGAATATCAGTTGTAAAAGTGTGCATACCTCATTAGAGGACTTTACATAGCTGATATGTAGTTTGAACGTTCTGTACCCCTGAGAAAAGGCGTCTGTAGGGCTACAGGCTTCACCTTCCGTAATGGTTTCGACTGGCTGATGCAACACGCTAAGAGCGCAGTGATGTGGAGAGAGAAAAGAGGGGCGTGTTGTCTATTCTGGACAACCGATATTAAGAAACTTAAATAAAAAAGGTTCTTATCTATGAGTGAAGTAGTTTTACAGAGCAGAGAAGCCGTTCTCGCGAAACGAAAGCTTGATGCTAGTTTCCGCACTAAAGGCATTGTCATTGCGTTGTTATCAGCTGTTTTCTATGGCCTTTACACCGGTTTCCTTACCCTTGGTATGGCTAAAGGTGTATGGGGCGATTGGTATGGCGCAAACACCGCTGGATTGTCCGCATTTGTTGTAACATATTTTCTTGGTGCTGTTGGCTCCGCTATTAACGATAGCTTCAGCGCAATCTGGGCTCTCTTTTTTGCAACAACCCGCGGTCGTATTGGTGACTTCTTTAGATGTCTTAACACCAAACCAGGCCGTGTAATGGTTCTGGCTGCGTTAATCGGTGGCCCGATTGCTACCACCGCTTACGTTGTAGGCCTCCAGCTTGCTGGTTCTATTGTTGTTCCAATTAGTGCTCTTTGTCCTGCTATCGGCGCAATTTTGGGCCGTGTACTGTTCAAGCAGGAACTTAATGCACGCATGATGCTCGGCATCGCTATCTGCTTCCTTGCAAGTTTTATGATTGCAAGCACCAGTCTTGGTGGCGAAGCTCCTGATGGCCAGTTCCTCGGTATTTGTATTGCATTTATCGCTGCTCTTGGTTGGGGCTTTGAAGGTTGTGTTTGTGGTTACGGTACATCCATGATTGACTCTGAGATTGCTATTACCATCCGCCAGACAACCTCTGCATTGTCCACCCTGTTCATTTTTATTCCAATCATGGCATTCATGTCCGGTAGCTTGGATTCCTTAGGCCTCGTAGTAGAAGCATTCACAAACAGTGGTTCCATTCACTGGTTTGTAATCAGTGGCCTTTGCGCATACTTGACCTTCATGTTCTGGTACCGTGGTAACGGCATGTGTGGTGCTGCGCTCGGTATGTCATGTAACGGCACATTCTCTTTCTGGGGACCGTTTGGTTGCTGGATTATCCTCGGTGTAATCTTTGGTATCGACGGCTGGTCCATGGCACCTATCGCTTGGGCAGCTGCTGTTCTGATGATCGTGGGTATCTTTACTGTTGCAATGAACCCGCTCGATTTGTTCAAACAGAAAGAAGAGGTATAATATGAAGCCGCTTAACTATGCAATGTTGAAGTACTTTACTACTGTTGAAGATGCATGTGTTGATGATGTGATGGATGCACTTAAAGGTGTATACGGTCACTTTAAGGCATTTGACCGCGACTCTATGGTTTCTGCTATTATGACAGCAGAAGCAAACGGTCTGTTAGCTGAAACTCGTTTTGAAATGAGCTCAGGCAACGAATTGAAGGTGTACTATTGTGCTCCTGAAGATGGTGCTGCAACAATTAACTACTACATTAGTGATTAGTTTGTTGTTGATCCGCCAATAACAATTCGAAGTAATTGGTGTATTTGTCCTCCTGATGAAGGTTTAAAAACCTCATCAGGGGGATTTTTTTTTATATGCACTTAGGGTAGAGGATAAGTATCATGTGATGCAGAAGTGTGTATAAGAGCGTGTTGCATGTGTTTCTTGAAGTTTTCTGCTAATTGTATAAGTATAACAAACTATTATCAGAAAGTAGAAAATTGTTTGAATGTTTTTTACCGCGGACTGAAGCAAAGAGGTATTCATCTACATCGTATGTAGGGATGAATTGTTTTGTAAAATGCATGTGATCTGTGCTCCCCCGATATTTCTGCACGTGTTACTTTTTTACATTTTGCATGCCCGATAGTCTGCTATGACAGTTTTGTTCAACGTTTTTACTGTACTACAATACGTGGAACATAACTTAGTCATGATACTCTGTTTTACTTGCGCTGTGTTCAAGCGGGAGGATGGTTGTGAAATCCAAGAGTAGTTATTCAATCGGAGAAGTTAGTAAAATATGCGGCTTATCCAAAAAAGCTCTTCGCCATTATGATAAAGTAGGCATCATTACGCCTGATAGATCGTGCGGCAATAATTATAGATATTATTCCCGATCTTCGCTGTTGGCTGTGCCGGTTATCAAATATTATAAGCAGATGGGCTTTAAACTCTCTGAGATGAAAGATGTAATGGAGAGCGGTGACTATCGCACTCTCAGGGCATCTTTTAAGTCGAAACTTGACGAGTTGTGTCAGGTTAAAGAAGAAGTGGATCGAAATTTCACTTCAGTGAAAGACTGGTATGAGCTTGTGGTGGAAGCGGAATCTGTACTGCATTACAAAGTACAGGACATATCAGTAAAGTTTGTTGAAGAGGATACGTTCTGTTTTCTCGATCAGGAATTTGCATACGATTACAGAGACTCAATCATTAATATTGAGTTCACAAATTTTATTGAATCCATTGATAACGAGATAACAGGGCCAGTAATCATAAAATTCCCTGATTACAAAGACAAAATGGATGGTAACTGCGCTAACATTTCTGTTTTGCAACGTGCTCTTAAGACGTGCAAAAAGGAAATACAGACGCACTTTGGTGGATGCATGATGGTGTCAGCCTATCATATAGGTTCGCACGAGAATATTAACGATACGTATGAGCGGGTAACTCATTGGGCTAGCGAAAATAATTACACGCTTGGGCCTGAAGTTTATGAGCGGTACGTTGTGGATTACTGGAGCACTCAGGATAGCAATAAGTTTGTCACTGAGATTCTCATAAATATTTCTGACCCCAAATAGGGTTTGAGATGTAGCCAAAAACCACTTGCTTGACGAAATTTGTTATGCAGAGCTGAGGACAACTTTTATGGGCAAAAGTTGACGAAAACAGTTTTGCGAATTTTGTCATTTTCGGCAAAAAAGGTACGGCTATTGAATGGCAAAGAGAATAAAATGTTTTTTTTATTACCATACGCATAGGTTGCAGGCCTTTTCGAATAAAAAAAAGCTTTTACTGAAAATAGTAAGAGCTTTTTTTTATACATATACCAATAAATCAACATATTTTGGGTAGAAAATAACCTATTGACAGATTTGTGATGCGTCTTCTAAGAGGCATACTTTAGGTGTATAGCGTTCTTAAATTTTTTGGAAGGATTGAGTCAAATGATGGATATCATAAAAAAAATTGCTTCAGGCAGTTTAGTACTGCAGATCGTGTTGGGCATTTGTGCCGGTGTTCTCGTAGCAATGTTTGCTCCGGATGCTGCTAAATCTGTAAACGTCTTGGGTCAGCTCTTTGTTAAAGCACTCAAGGCTGTAGCACCAATACTCGTTTTTGTTATTGTTGCTTCATCTATCGCGAATCAGAAGAAAGGCGCGCATACAAACATGCGTTCTATTATCAGTCTTTACCTTATAGGCACATTCATGGCTGCATTAGTTGCAGTTTTAATGAGCTTTGTTGCACCAACTACCCTTACTCTCGTTGCTACTACTACCAGTGCAACTCCTCCAAGTGGTATTGGTGAAGTTCTTAATACTCTGCTCTTCAAGATTGTTGATAACCCAATTAATGCACTTGCTTCCGGTAACTTTATCGGTATTCTTGCATGGGCTCTCGCACTTGGCTTCTTCTTCCAGCATGCTGGTGAAGCTACAAAGACTGTACTCACCGACGTTTCTAACGGTGTATCCAGGATTGTAAAACTTGTAATCCGCTTTGCACCTCTCGGTATCTTTGGCCTTGTTGCTAACACTGTTGCTGAAACCGGTTTTGAAGCGCTTGCTGGCTACACTCACCTGATCATGGTTCTGCTTATCTCCATGGGTATTATTGCTCTGGTTGTGAACCCGGTTATCGTATGGTTCAAAACTAAACAGAATCCGTACCCACTCGTATTTACCTGCTTGAAGGGTAGCGGCATTACCGCATTCTTCACCCGTAGCTCCGCTGCAAACATTCCTGTAAACATGGAACTCTGTAAGCGTCTTGATCTTCATGAAGACACCTACTCTGTATCCATCCCTCTTGGCGCTACTGTAAACATGGGCGGTGCTGCTATTACTATTACTGTAATGACACTGGCTGCTGTTCACACTTTGGGCATTCAGGTTGACTTGGCTACTGCTCTCTTGCTGAGTCTGATTGCTTCTATTTCTGCATGTGGTGCTTCCGGCGTAGCTGGCGGCTCCCTGCTTCTTATTCCTCTCGCATGTAGCCTGTTCGGTGTACCGAACGATATCTCCATGCAGGTTGTAGCTGCCGGCTTTATCATCGGCGTAATTCAGGACTCCGCAGAAACTGCACTTAACAGCTCTACAGACGTTCTGTTTACCGCTGCTGCAGATATTGCTGCCTCCCCTGAAAAAACAGTTGAAGCAAGCACCGCAGCTGCTGCGTAACTCTTTGTCTTCAAACAAGCCGCAAGCATAATGCTTGATGGTATTTTGAACAATTGAGTGTCTTGACAATAGCTTGTACAAGGGTCACGTATTATTACGTGGCCCTTTTTTTTTGAATTTTGGTCGAAATTGTATCGTTTTGTACGACATAAGTTGTAAGTGTTCTGATCTAATAGTCTGAGGTTATACTTTGTGATTACCTCTTTTATACGATGGAACCTGTGCAGCGGTTTGGATACAGTCACGCAATGTAATTCAACCGGAGTCTGGTTTGTGCCTGCAGTTTTATTTTAATTACACAGCGAGTTAGTACTGTGCGCAATGAAAGGCATACGTCGCTAGGCGACAAAACCAAGACTCCATTTAAAGGATTTCTCCATGGAATTTAAAGATATTCTTGTTGTGACAGCTCATCTGCGAGCTAAACAAGGAAAAGAAGCTGAGTTACGAATAGCGCTTGAACAACTCGTTCAGGATTGTGATCATCATGTTGGGCTGTTGTTGTACAGCGTACATCAGGATGCCTCTGATCCGGCTTCATTCCTTTTCTATGAGCACTACCTTTCTGAAAAAGCATTCAAAGATCATCTTGCCAGCGAAGAACTTAAAAAAGCACAAGTTATTTTCAATGAACTTGTGGATGGTGAGGCCAAAATTGAAACTTGGCATATGGCAGCCAGAATTGGGGAAATCTGCCAGTAATTAGCAAAGAATCCGTACAAGTGTGCCTAATAAAAAAAGCTCCTACAGTCGAAACTGTGGGAGCTTTTTTCATGTGGAATATGTTGTGTGTAGCGGATTATAGTTTAAGCGCTTTTCCGTCTCGCCAGGCATGTCCAATACAGCGTCCTACTTCCCAGTAGCGACTGTCCGGCATGGTCAAAACAAAAGGTTTAATTTTTGAGATGTCAGGAACACCTTCGGTCATAAATCGTTCCTCACACCATGTGCCGACAATTTCACCAATAAAGAATGTGTTGGTCGGCATTTCGACAGTCTTATGGAGTTTGCATTCTAGAGACAGCGGGCATTCATTTATAATAGGGGCAGCTTGAAGCGTACCGTAGAAATGCCCGAAGAGATCTGATTTATCAGTCTTCCTTGCGGAAACCAGACCTACGTAATCTGTAACTTTGACCATTTCAGTGGAAGGAAAATTAATACTGAACTCACCGGTCTCCATGATAGCTTCGTGCGAGGCATGCCCATTGTTGACAGCAATGCCAATCAACGGCGGGGAAAAGTTTACTCGCGTAACCCAAGCAAGCGCCATGTAGTTTGGACAGCCTTCATGCTGAGTTCCTAAAATGGCCATAGGCATAGGAAGGACAAAACCTTGTGACCCGATATTAATTTTTTCCACCTGTATTCTCCTGCTGAATGATTCACTGGAAGCAGGGTAAGAATGCTTCCAGATGGAATAACAGTATGTGATAAACACCAGTTACTCATCAGAAGGAAGTTTGAAAGAGGTCTAAAAATAGGCGGAACTAAAGTCAGAGTATGAAGTACGACTAATGTTGTACTTCCTTGAATGTCTTTGCTGCATAATTTTGTCTATGAAAGAGAGGCCAACCCTTCTCGTAAAGCATACAAAGTTGCCTGCACTCGGTTGGCAAGGTGTAGTTTGGAGAGGATATTGGTCATGTGAGTGCGTACTGTTGCTTCACTGACAAACACTTCTGCCGCAATGCTCTTGTTGCTCATACCCTGTGCTACGAGACGTAGGATATCAACTTCACGCGGCGTAAGAGGGTCAGGAGTCGGTTTTTCTGCTGCATCCGGCAGTGAGAGCTCTGCAAGCAGTTTGCGTGCGATATCCGGAGCCAGAGACGGTTCTCCGCTATGCACTTTGCGTATAGCATTGAGGAGGTCTTCCGGTGCAGAGTCTTTTAACAGATATCCCATTGCGCCGGATTTGATTGCAGGGAAGACTTTGTCGTCCGTAGCAAAGCTGGTGAGCACAATAATTTTACCGGATAATTTACGGTCGCGAATTTCCTGAATGGCCTGAATGCCATCCATGACTGGCATCACCATATCCATAAGGATAACATCCGGTGTAAGCTCTGCCACGCGTTCAACAGCGTCCTGTCCGTTGGCGGCTTCTCCGGCAATTTCTATATCATCATAGCCTGAAAGAAATCCCTTCAGTCCAATACGTACAATATCGTGGTCGTCTACAATGAGAACTCGAATTGGTGCAGGCATGCTCTATGCTCCTAGCGGGTTACAGGAACAACAACACAAATAGTTGTCCCGTCATTTTCTGTGCTGTCGATTGACAACGTTGCGTGTAACTTATTGGCGCGTTCACGTATGTTACGCAGTCCCATGCCGCCCGTAGGTAGCTGTTCTATTGCAAAGCCTTTTCCGTCGTCCTTAATGGACATGGAAACGAGTTCCGGTTCGTATGTAATGGTAACAGAAACATTATTTGCATGTGAATGTTTTGTTGCGTTGCTGAGCGCCTCAATAGCAATGCGAAACATTTCCTCTTCGGTTGAATGCGCAAGCCTGCGCTCCTCTCCGTTCACAAACATTTTGGCGTTGAGGCCGGAGCGAATTTCAACAGAGTTCATTCGAGCCTGAATGGCTCCGACCAGTCCTTCATTTTCCAATTCAGGAGGGTGAAGATCGAAGATGAGCGAGCGCATATCACGCATCGCTTGTTGCGCCATTCCGCGTAGGGCGTGCAGTTGTTCCGTGGCTACTTTTTCTTTTCCTAAAGCCATGGAGCGGCTTGCTGCATCCGCGCACAGAGTAACAGCATAGAGAGCTTGTGTTACGGAGTCGTGCAGTTCGCGTCCAAGGCGTTGGCGCTCTTCTGCAACTACAAGCTTATCGCTTTGTTCTGCCAAGGTTACATTACGTAGAGCCAACGTTGCCTGACCGGCAAAGAGCTCCATAATGTTCTTGTCGATGAAGTCAAATCCGTTTTCTTTATTGGAAATGAGTAGTAAACCTATTGGGTTACCACATTCAATGAGCGGGACAACAAGCATGGCTTGTACCAGATTGCTTCTTTGATCTTCAGGAATTTCTTTTTGTGCATCTTTAATGATGACAGCTTTTCTCTGCTGGAGAATTTGTCCGTACTTGGTGGTTGCTATGGGAAAAGTAGAAATAGGCGGTTGAGGGGTGCCTGTGCCGCATGAATGATGAAGGTAGTCCCCTTCCTTAAGAAGGATTGAACTGCCCGTGCCCTGCACGATGCTTCTCGCTTCATCACAAATGACAGTATGAACGTCATGAATTTTTGTTTCAGGATGTTGTAGAAGTAAGTTGGCGACACGGCGGAGGCTTTCACTTTCTTTCAGCTGACGTTCTTTTTCCTTAACACTGGCAGCAAGTTCTACGGTTGCGGAAACCGTATGCAGAATCCCTTCGATAAGCTCTTTTTGTTTAGGAGCTATCACGTAGTCCGGCGTAGCAGAACCAACCATGGCGATGCCGTGCAGGCAGTTTGTACTACTATAAATTGGAAACATTGCCATACTTTCAGAGTTGATCTGCTTTGGAATATCTTGCGCAACAGCAAAGCCTTCGGAATTAAGCGAACAGAGACCAAATGTTTTCCCGCCAATGGCAGTGATCGTGTTTCCTTTTGTGCAGAGTCTGACACCATCGAAGCAGCGTTGATATCCTTCAGATTCATGCCCCCAACTCGCCAGCGGGGAGAGTCCTTTTGTGCCGCCGGTGCGGAGGAAAATAATACAGAATCCCTGCGAAAGGGTTTCGCTGATGACACGCGCCAGATGGTCAAGCGCCGCCTGCGAATCTGTGAAATTTGTGATGGATCGTGTTGCTTCGAGCAATAGCTTTGTTCGTTCGTGTTCGGCATTGCGCTGTTGGGTAAGCAACTCGGAGTATTTTTCACCGGTAATCTTATTGATGTCGATATAGAGCAGTTCAACGGCAGTGAGGATGGAATCACGCTCTTCGCCGGATGGAAGCTCGCGCATAATTGCTGTCGACAGGCATAATTTCCCGAGCATAACACTTTCGAGCACATCGGAAAGTTGAATACCGCGTTTAACTTTTTCTAAGGCAGCAGATGAAAAGAATCTAGCAAGCGGAGCCAGCGTGCTGTCGTGCATACAGTCGCAAATAAGTTCTATGAAATGAGAAAGATGTGCTGCTAGTTCAGTACAACTTTCATTTTTATGCCATTGAGGCTGTCGTTCCAAAAACATTTCAGCAAGCTGAATAGTTGCCGATTGCTTTTGCGCGCGTATCGCAGCAGCAGCTTTTTGTAGTAGTATCTTATTGTCCATCATGCTGTCCGGTTTATGTGTCCTGTCTTTAAAAAAGAGGATACAGCGTATCATTCTATTTCTAGATGTATATTGCTTTTTCCGTAGAGCAGCATCAGACAAAATGCTTAGTTTGGCAAAGAGAAAACCATAGCCCGTATCTGTCCATGAAGACAGCTGAGGATTACGTTGGATTTCGGGCTATGACAAACATGCCGCTGAATATGATGCATATGCCCATTGCTGTTTGAAAAGAGCAAGGTTCACCGAGTAGAAGTATTCCGAAAAGTGCCGCAACAAGCGGTTCTGCAAGCCCGAGTGTGAGACCGGAAGAAAGAGGCAATGTGGCTAGGCCTGTTGCAAAAAAGCTGTACGCCATTGCTGTTCCGATGACACCGATCAGCACAATAGAAATGAACCCGCGCATGGAAAACATCCAGGAGATGTCATAAAAAAACAGAATAGGACTCATGGCGATTCCACCGAAGGTGAAGAGAACAGCAATCATCTCCTGAGGAGAACGGTCTGCCAAAATAGTCTGACTGTTGGCCGCGTATAGAGCATATCCCGCCCCTGCACCAAGAGCCATAAGTACACCTGTTATGTCAATAGTTGCACTGTCATCAATAGAAAGAAGGACTAATCCGCTAAGCGCAAGGGCGGTTGCAGTGAACCATGATCGTGATGGTACAGAACCACGAAGCAGGTACTCAATGATTCCTCCAGCCATAGGCCCGAACCCGATAGCAATGACGGTTCCTACTGCAACACCTGTTCGCACAAGGCTTTGAAAAAAGAGAACTTGGAAAACGACAATACCAACCGCCGCAGTTAACGTGGCTTTTTTGGGCCATGGAACATGATGGGTGAATCCAGAGCGACAACGTACCCATAACAGCATGACAAGTCCGCCGACAACAAGACGCATGGTTCCGACTGCAAGAGGCTGACAACCTTCTGGAGCAAAAGCTTGTATGGTTCCTGTTGTACCAAAACAAACGGCACCAAGCAGGGTGTATAAGACTCCGACAGAGAGCTGTCGAGGCATGGGAATTGAACGCAGCATGATTTCTCCTTTTACGATGCAAATGAAGTCAATCCGAGGGGAGAGCAACAATAAGATTGTTAATGATATGCTAGTATATCAGTTGTCGTCCATTAGTAATGTACTAGTATATCAGTTTGGATAGATGATTTTAAATTTGTAACCATCTAATATACAAGAAAATCAAAAAAATGAATTCGATTTGCCATAACTGGAATACTAGAATATCTTCTTTCGCAATTACCAAACGGAAAATTAAAATGCAACCTGCTTTTGTCTTTTATGACTATAGATATGACTGGCAAAAGATGAGTAGAAATGGAGAAGATTGGGTATGATGTATGCAGACTCTGGCGGTTTGTTACGAAACGCTGTGTATGAAAAGCTTCTTGAAGATATGAAAAGCGGCAAGCTGGAACCCGGTCGTCTCATAAGCATAAAAAAACTTGCAGATGAGCTTGGAACCAGTAAAACGCCTTTGCGTGAAGCCTTGTTGCAGATGCAGGTTGAAGGTTTTGTAACCATATTGCCGCAACGTGGTGTGATGGTTAATGCACTGACACATGAAGATAAGAAATACATTTTTGAAGTGTGCGGCGGATTGGAATATCAGGCTGTGATCTCTACGTTTCCACTTTTGACAGAAGAGCATGTTCTGGAAATGGAAATGTATAATTCCAGAATTATGATGTCGTCGCAGGGCTCACGTTATGAGGACTGTAATGCCCTTAATTCGAATTTTCATAATGCGTATCTTAAAGCATGTCCCAACCCCTATCTCGTGTATTTGTTGCATATGAACCGCGAACGTCTTTTTGTTTTTACAGAACGAGACTGGGGCGAAAAATTTAGAGAAGCGAACTACAATGAACACAATGTGATCATTGACCTTGTACGTGCTGGTGATGCCCAAAAAATGGCAGAGTATATCCGGGATATACACTGGGCGTATACGTGGGAATAGCGTTTTAAAAATAGATAGATACAAAGCTTCTGTGTTAACTCACAGGAGCTTTTTTTATGTGCGCGGTGACAAGTCGACAATGCCGGTCTTTGTGCATTGTGTGGGAATTAGTGCTGAAGATTATTAATCAACACCGAAAATCAGACGATATGGGGAGTAAGAACCTACAGTAAATACGAGGATCAAATGCAAGGTACCGGATTAGCAGTGCGCTCTCAAAAATCGTTTGCCGATGTAATGGCAGAACAACTGGCAGAACAGCAAAATATGTTCGTAGATGGAAATGGTGCGCTTGACCAACAGGCCACTCTTTCATTTTCATATACGACTGTCAGAGATTCTGAGCTGAGAGAAGAAATGACTACATCTGGTACGGATCTGTTCGATAAAAAAGATTATGTGATGTCTAATGGAATACAGGCTGTGATGAAACGGCACAGAGCGTACCAGCAAATGTATGGTAGCAAACCAGCTTCAAGTATTGCATCTTCCCACTATTCTTCTGCCGCATCGTCGAACGTATTACCAAACGACCATAATCAAGTTGTAACAACATCTCGTGCTGCTGGCTCAGTTTCTGTTCAAGCCTCAATACAACAATCTGCGGTTAGGTCTGTTATCTAAAGGCTGTTTCTCAATAGGTTGTTGAAAGAAAATTCGTAAGAAAAAAACAAAAAAAAAGCTCATCCTTGCTGCAAGATGAGCTTTTTTTTTGTTTGGAACGTTATGGAGGTTTCAGGCTGTTAATAAGTTTGGAACTATGATGTGTTCCTCTAACTGTTCTGCACATTACTGCGCTACAGGGTAGAACGGCCAGAAGAGTGGAACAACAACGACAATAACGACAAAGCTAATGACCTGTAGTGGCCAGCCAGCTTTCATATACTGACCGAATGTATATTTACCCGGACCAAGCACGATAGTGTTAGGCGGGGTAGCAACCGGAGTAAGGAAACAGGCAGATGCAGACATTGCGATGCCCATAACCAGTGGCAGTGGAGAAAGACCACTACTAACTGCGATAGGAATAGCAAGCGGAGCCATGAGAGCTGCCGTTGCCGTGTTCGACATAAAGTTTGTTACTAGCGCCGTAACGGCACAGACCGCTGCTAGAAGTGCGTAAGGGCTGGTTACATACTGAACCATTGTGTCAGCGATGAGCTGAGCAGCACCTGACGATTTCATTGCGGTGGACATAGACAGCATACCTGCGAACAGGAAGATGGTTGTCCAGTCAACAGATCTGTAAGCTTCTTCCATGGTGATACAGCCAGTGATGATTACGAGACATGCGCCAAGCATAGCTGCGGTAACCAGAGGCATAATCTTTGTAGCCATAGCAACAACTACGAAGAAGAAGATAATAAGGGACCACCACATTTTGTGTGGGCGAGAAGGTTTAACAATTTCTGTTTGCTCACATTCTGTTGTGTTGTCAGGAAGGAATTTGTGTCCGATGAAGACATAGTATAAGATACCTACAACAAACAGAATAGCGCCGATTTTTGCGAATTCGAAGAATCCAAATGGCTCGATTCCGGCAGGTCCCATTTTTTCGAGTACGGAGTTAACCAGACCGTTTGGTGGTGTACCAACAAGAGTCATAGTACCGCCGAGAGACGCAGCGAACGCAACCGGCATAAGAATTTTACTTGGGCGAATGTTTGCAGAAGCACACATACCCATGATCATTGGAATGGCAACAACGGTTGTACCTGTGTTGGAGAGAAATGCTGAGAGTACACCAACAGAGCACATTGCTAATACGAGCAGGCGAGTTTCGCTGCCCTTGGATAGTTTTACTGTCGCTTGACCTATTTTATCTGCGAAACCGGTAATAAAGGTAGATTCACCGACAATAAACATTGCCATGAAGATAACAACCCATTTGTTACCAAAGTTAGCAAAGGCAGCGGTTGCAGGAATAACATTGAACATGCTCAATGAAACAGGAACAAGCATTGCTGTTACAGGGAGCGGGATGATATTTGAGAAGAAAAGCACTGCGGAAACAAGCAGAATGCCGAGTGTAATGTATGCATCCATTAATGGGTCTGCAGGAGCAGCTGCAGCGAAAGCAAGAGAACTACCTACGAGTAGGACAGCTCCGACAATAGAGAGCAAAAAAGCAAACTTTTTCATGTCGTATCCTCTGTTAAGGGGGAACGATGTCGCGCGAATCGTATGAACACATTTCGCGCTTTCAGGAACCGCCTGCAGTTGCCGCTGCAGGCGGTTTTCTGCGGCATTGATTATTTATAGTAACTTTCTACAAATGGGGCGATTCGAGCATGTGAAGCGGAGATACGTTGCTTGAGATCTTTTCTGTACGCTTCCATGTCTTGGATAGGCATTGTAGCAACGCCGGTATCCATAGCTGCTTGAGCAACAGCCGGGACTTCCCATTCAAGGACTCGTGGGTCGAGTGGCTTAGGAATAATGTAATCAATACCGAAGGTAAGAGACTTAACGCCGTAAGCATCACAAATTTCGCTAGGAACTGGCTCTTTTGCCAGATCAGCAAGTGACTGTGCTGCTGCGACTTTCATTTCTTCGTTAATGATAGTTGCACCTACATCAAGTGCGCCGCGGAAGATGTAAGGGAAGCCGGAAACGTTGTTAATCTGGTTAGGGTAGTCAGAACGACCGGTACCCATAATGCAGTTAGGGCTGGCTTCTTTAGCATCATCGTAGGTAATTTCTGGATCAGGGTTAGCCATTGCAAAGATAACAGGATCTTTAGCCATGGAACGAACCATATCTTTAGTAAGCAGACCTTTCTTGGAGAGACCAAGGAAGCAGTCTGTACCTTTAATAACTTCTTCAAGAGAACCGTAATCTTTGTCCTGAGCAAATTCTGCTTTGAACGGGTTAAGATCAGTACGGCCTTTATGGATAAGCCCACGGGAATCGAACATGAAGATGTTTTTAGGGTCAATACCCATCTGTACGTAGAACTTGGTGCAAGCAATACCTGCTGCGCCAGCGCCTACAACAACAACTTTCAAGTCTTCGAGTTTGCGGTTGGTGATTTCACATGCGTTGATGAGACCTGCACCGGAGATAACAGCTGTCCCGTGCTGATCATCATGGAATACAGGGATATTCATCATTTTTTTCAATGTTTCTTCAATGTAGAAACATTCAGGTGCTTTGATGTCTTCGAGGTTGATACCACCGAAAGTAGGCTCCATTGCTTTCACAATTTTGATGAGCTCATCAGAGTCAGTCACATCAAGGTTGATATCGAATACATCGATGTCTGCGAAAGTTTTAAAGAGAACGCCTTTACCTTCCATAACTGGCTTACCGGCAAGAGGGCCGATGTTGCCAAGACCAAGAACTGCTGTACCGTTTGAAACAACGCCAACGAGGTTGGATTTGCCAGTGTACAAAGCTGCAGTAGCAGGGTCTGCGTGGATTGCCATACATGCTTCGGCAACACCCGGTGAGTATGCCATGGAAAGGTCTTTCTGTGATGCACAAGGCTTCACAGGGACAACTTCAACTTTACCTCTACGTGGGAGCTTATGATAGTCGAGCGCTTCTTCTTTAGTGAACAATGCCATTATCTTTTCCTTTTTCAGTTGAGTTAAAATTCGAAGTTTGGTTTAGCGTACTGTTCGCCGCCATGGCTGTCGTTCACCACTAGCAGTGGAAAGTTTTCAACAGTCAATTCTCGAATTGCCTCAGGGCCTAATTCATCAAACGCGATTACTTTAGCTGCTGTAATGCACTGGGAGAGGAGAGCCCCAGCGCCGCCGGTTGCGCCAAAGTAAACACCGGTGTGTTCCTCAAGTGCCTTGCGGACTTCAGGACTACGTTTACCTTTACCAACGCTTGCTTTAACGCCAAGGCTGTGCAAACGCGGTGCATATGTATCCATGCGGTAGCTGGTGGTGGGACCAGCAGAGCCGATTGGTCTACCTTCTGGAGCCGGACTAGGACCAACGTAGTAAATAACAGCGCCTTTCAGTTCAAAAGGAAGCTCTTCGTTGTTGTCCAGCATATCGCACAGACGCTTATGTGCAGCGTCACGTGCTGTGTATATGGTGCCGGAAAGCTTAACTACGTCGCCAGCGCGCAGTTTTGCTACATCTTCATCTTTTAACGGTGATGTCATGTTGTAAGTAGGCATTAGAGTGTAACCTCCTTAATTCTGGAAGAATGACACTGAACGTTTACAGCCAGTGGCAGGCTGGCAATGTGACAAGGATGCATGGCGATTTTTACACCAAGGCATGTTGTCTTGCCGCCAAGACCCATAGGGCCGATGCCAAGCTGGTTGATTTCGTCAAGCAGCTCTTTTTCCATTGCAGCTAATTCAGGATCTGGGTTCTCGCCGGAAAGCGGGCGGAAGAGCGCTTCTTTTGCAAGAGAAGGAGCCAGATCGAAGGTGCCGCCAATGCCCACACCAACGATAGTCGGAGGACAAGGGTTCGGGCCTGCTTCTGCCATACGGCGTACAACAAACTCTTTAATGCCTTCCCAGCCCTGAGCCGGTGTAAGCATGGTGCAGCGGGACATGTTTTCAGAGCCGCCGCCTTTAGCCATGTGCTTGATGTTCAGTTTGTCACCTGCGACATGGGTAAAGTGGATAACTGCCGGGCTGTTGTCCGTAGTGTTCTTACGAGTGAGCGGATGACAGGAAGATTTGCGGAGCAACCCTTTTTCGTACCCGTCGATCATTGCATTATTGATGATCTCAGTAATGTTGCCTTCAATCTGAACTTGGTCACCGATTTCTACATAGAAAACGCCTAAGCCTGTGTCCTGACAGAGCGGGAGTCCTGACACCTTGGCAAGTTCTGCGTTTTCTAAAAGCTGACCGAGGATTTCTTTTGCAGAATCAGAGGTCTCGCTGTTACGTGCAACACGGATGGCGGTTTTTACGTCTTCCGGAAGGTAGCGCGCAGCCTTTAAAACCAGATCAACAACAGCGTCATGAATCTGTTCAGCCTTAATGACTTTCATGGCAGCATCCTTTGTGTTTGAGTTTATCAAGAACACGTTTTGGAAGAATTCCTTTTACGGAATGAATGGCAAGCATGCGACGCATAATGCCAAGCTGGTCCTGAAGCGGGATATGCTTAGGACAAACATCTTCACAACCGAGTAAACCCATGCAGCCGAATACGCCTTGATCGTTACCGATGACTTGATAGTAGTTTTCTTCGTTTCGCTCATCGCGAGGGTCAAGGTAGAAGCGAGCAACGCGGGCGATAGATGTGGCGCCGAGGAAGTCTTCACGCATGCGGGCGGTGCCACATGCTGAAACACAGCAGCCACATTCAATACAACGATCAAGCTCAAAAATGTCGTTAGCTAAATCGTTTTCCATACGAACTTCTTCTGCACTTGCATCAAATTTGTCATGGTCGTTATGAACCCATGCTTCGATACGGGCACCAGCATCACGGAACCAAGTTCCTGTATCAACGGAGAGATCACCGATGAGTTTGAATACTGGAAGTGGATGCAGAACAATATGATCAGGCAGATCTTTTGTCTGTGTATGACATGCAAGACCCGGTCTGCCGTTGATTACCATGCCGCAGGAACCGCAGATACCGGCACGACAACAGAAGTCGAACTGAACGGTAGGGTCCTGCTCATCACGGATAATATTAAGCGCGATGAACAGTGTCATGGAGTCATATTCATTTACGTAGAATGACTGCATGTGCGGTTCGGAATTAGGATCAAGTGGGTTGTATCTGAACACTTCAATATGTAGACGACGGCTCATACTATAACTCCTTAGCTAGCTTTTTTGGTCTGTTTTGCTTTCTTTTTATCCGCACCTTTGTTCGGCACACGAAGCTTTTCTTCAGGAATGTCAGCAGTAATAATTTGACCGCCGCCATATCCACGCTCGCCTGGAGGGATTTCAAAGTATGGAGAAGCATCTTCATATTTCAGTTCTGGGCGGGTCTCGCCATCTTTCCAGTACGCCAAAGTACGGTTGAGCCATTCTTTGTCGTTACGTGCAGGGAAGTCTTCACGAGTATGCGCGCCGCGAGATTCAGTACGCATGAGAGCGCCGTATGCAGTACACTGAGCAAGTTTGAGCATGCCCGGCATTCTGAGAGCCAATGAGATTTCAGGGTTAAAGCCAATTGCAGTGCCTGTAAGTTTGATATTTTTGGAACGGTCGACCAGTTCATCAAGCTTATCTACTGCTGCTTGCAGGTCTTTACCGTTACGGAAAATACCAACGTTATCCATCATGGTGCTGTGCATTTCGTCACGCAATTGGATAGCGCTTTCTTGTTTGCTACTGCTCTTGGTCATTTCCATAATGCGTGCTGCCACTTTTGTGTGGGCATCGTTAATGGCAGACTGTTTGAAATCAACAGTGTGACCCTGCAGGAACTCAACAATTTTCTTACCAACATAGCGACCAGCAACAACGGTTTCTGCAAGGGAGTTGCCGCCTAAGCGGTTAAAGCCGTGCATATCCCAACATGCTGCTTCACCAGCGGAGAACAGACCGTTAAGGCCGTACGCTGCGCCGTCTCTGTTGGTACGGATACCACCCATAGAATAGTGCTGAGTAGGACGGACTGGGATGAGGTCGTGGATAGGGTTAACACCGAGGAAGTTAGTACAGATGTCGTATACTTCACGGAGCTTAGTGGTAATGTGTTTCTCACCGAGATGGCGGATATCAAGCCAGAGATGATCGCCATATGGAGATTTAACCCCGAGTCCTTTGCGGATGTGTTCCTGCATACGGCGGGATACAACGTCACGGGAAGCAAGTTCTGCTTTTTCCGGTTCGTAATCCGGCATAAAGCGATATTCGTTTACGTCCAGCAGGGTACCACCGTCACCGCGGCAACCTTCTGTTACGAGAATGTCGGTAGGTACTGTACCGGTTGGGTGGAACTGGATAGCTTCCATGTTACCCATTGGTACGAGTCCGGTATCAAGTGCTGCAATCTGGCCGCCACCGTCACAGATAACTGCGTTGGTAGTAGCTCTGTAGATGCGGCCGTAACCACCGGTAGCAATCAATGTTGCTGTGGCAAGATACGCTTTTAATTCACCGGTTTTCAGACAACGAACAATTGCGCCAAGGCAGTTTTCACCATCATGAATAAGTGCTTCAGCCTGAGTACGGTCATGAATACCTACTGCATAGCGTAAACACATAGAATCAAGTGTGTTCAAAACAGAGCGGCCTGTACCATCAGCGGTGTAACAGGTACGCCATTTTGCGGTGCCACCAAATGCGCGAGCGTGGATGAGGCCGTGCTTGTCGCGTTTTTCTTCAGCATCAAATGGCTTACCACCTTTGTAGTAAGTATGGACGCCTGCTTCTACACGGTTCCAAGGCACACCCCAGTGAGCAACTTCACGCATTACAATCGGAGCGGTGTCTGCAAAAATTCGTGCAACTTCCTGGTCACAACCCCAGTCAGAACCTTTTACGGTATCAGCAAAGTGAATGTCCGGACAGTCGCCGTCACCCATAATTGCGTTACCAAGTGCCGCCTGCATGCCACCCTGAGCAGCAGATGAGTGAGAACGGCGCGGTGGAACGATTGAAAGACAAGTTACATCAAAACCAGCCTTAGCAGCTTCTACAGCAACGCGTTCCCCGGCAAGTCCTGCGCCTATACAGAGTAAATCACTATAAATAATTTGCATGAGATAATCCTGTTAATCTAGTTGGCAGTTAAACCGTAAGGAACAAAAAGCGGATAAGTGTAATCAGACCAATGGAGATAAAACCAATCATCATGTAATTTTCAAGACGCTGGTACCATTTGCGGTTTGCTTTAGTAATGAATCCGTACTTTACGCCAATACGATAGAAGCCGATGCCAACATGGATTTCGGCAAGAGGAAGAAGGACAAGGTAGAATGGAAGCCAAGTTCCACTCTGGATACGTGCAGCACTTTTTACTGCAGTAATAGGAAGATCTGTAAGAACGACCCACATGTGAATGGAGGCCATAACAAGAATAAGAAGAGCTGTTACAACCTGAGCAAGCCAGAGCCAGGTATCTTTGTGGTGCATCATTACGCTATGTTTTACGAAAGCATTTGATTCTTCTGCACGCCAAGGCATTTTACGAGCAGCGAGAATGAAATGTGTAAAAATAAGCAGGCCGATAAGTGGGCCCCCAACCTGTGCCATGTAGGTGGTTTCAAAGAACCACGCAATGGCATCCATTACTTTGGGGCTTATGAGTACACTTGATACGAGCATTAAGTGCGCCCAAAGGAAAACTATAAGTAAAACTCCTGACAACATTTGCATGACGTCAAGGCGTCCTACTCCGGCTCCGTTTTTTCTTACATGTAGCGTAAGCGTACTAGCATCCATGGTCTCTCCTTAGCAGGTAACTTGTGGTGCAGGGGGATAAAAGAGCTGTTGATGATAACTTTCAAACAGTTCTGCTTAGTTCTGCACCGTTAGTGTTGAGCGGTAACCCATTAATTTGGGTCGTTGTTACCTGCTTAAAAGCATGGAGCATGCCAAAAAATATAAAAGCGCAAATTGAATAAAAACAGGCACTTAATATTGTTTGATTAATGAAATATAACAGTTATTTTCTTGCGGGGCAGGAAAACTCTCCTCTTTGATAAGAAAAGTATGTCTCCGCTGGGCAGGAGGGCGTCGCCTCTCCACAAGGGGCTGGCATCCGAAGAAGCTGTTCCATGTGGCTACTGGCGCAAATATTCTTGAAAGGGATGCCATCCCTGTCCCATCCCAAGGGAGCATGTCCCCTTAACCCAATTGTATTCTCATGCGTCTGTATCTTATTAACCTAATCAACATAAAAAGGGCTGTCCTACATATGTAGGGCAGCCCTTTAATTTTGAGAAAGATAGGGATGAATAAGCCGCGAGGTTACGTAAAAAACGTGCTGACCTCGTTATTAAAAGTTTTAGGAGATCCTTAAGAAGCCCTTTTCCAAAAGGGTTCTTAAGCCGCCGGAGGCAAAAAAACAAAATAAATTCTGCTAAAAATGCTGTTAGATTTACCTAACTATCTTATTTGATATGATGTTTTTTGAGCAACGCATAGAGGCGGGACTGAGATAATCCAGAAAGCTCGACAGCCTGCTTGATGGAACCTCTAGTGGAGTTGAGTAGTTGGGTAAGGTAGCTGTGCTCTGCCTTTTCAATCACTGCATTCCTGTGTTCCTGCATGGTAGGAAGTCCTTCATCGCTGGCTTCATAGGAGAAGTTTGAAGGCAATCCTTCTTTAGGGGATTCGTGCGGGGTTATTCTGCTTTTAGCAAGACGAGCACGAAGAGCAGGCGGTAGATGTTTGATGAAAATACGTGATTCGTTGCGGGATGTTGAGACCATAAATTCAACGGCATTGACCAGTTCGCGAATGTTTCCCGGCCAGTCGTAATCTTCCAGTGTGGTGAGAACACTTGGGTTGAATGCTTTGGAATTGAGCCCATTCCTCTTGAAGAAGAGCGTCATGTAATGGTCGATGAGTAGTGAAATATCTTCGCGTCGTTCGCGTAATGGCGGAAGTGTGATTTTTGCAGAGCAGATACGGAATGCTAAATCTGTTCGAAATGTGTTTTCTTTCTGCATTGTATCAAGGTTTCTGTTGGTGGCGGAAATGAGTCGAAAGTTACATGGAACTTCTTTCTTGCTGCCAAGTGGGCGAACTTTTCGTTCCTGAAGAACCCGTAAGAACACTTTTTGGGTAGCAAGAGGCAGTTCGCCTATCTCATCTAGAAAGAGAGTTCCGTTGTTCGCTTGCAGAATAAGTCCATCTTTATCCTGCAACGCACCTGTAAAGGTGCCTTTTTCGTGCCCGAAGAGAATGGTTTCAATCAAATTTTCGGGCAATGCTGCACAGTCTACGACGATAAAGGGTCCCTTGCTGCGTGCGCTGTTGTTGTGCAAGGCGCGTGCGAAAAGTTCTTTACCTGTTCCTGTTTCGCCGGAAAGCAGAACGTTCATGTCGCTGGCCGCAAGTTTTCCAACTTGCTCCAGACTGCGTGTAATTGCGTTGCTTTCGCCAATAATGTTTTCCCTGCGGAGTGCCTGAATCTGGCGAACTTTTCGGGATGAAAGTTTGTCGGAACGGTATTCCAATGCGTTGGATAGGGTGTCCATAATCGTGTGGATCGAGTCACCTTTTTCTATATAATCCCATGCGCCGTTGGATATAGCCAGTTCCGCAGCATCTGGGTCACCATTACCGGTTATGATAATGAGCTCCGGATGTGCCGGTTGATTCATAATGTCAGTGATAATGTCCATGCCGTTTCCGTCTGGCAGTTGGACATCAAGAAACACAGCATCAAATTCTTTCTGTGTTGCTTTTTGCAGGGCATCATGAATTGTCGCAGCTGAGTCCGCAGCATACCCGAGATGGCGTGCTGCGCGGCAAAGCGCATACGTTACGTCAGGATCATCATCAATTATGAGTATTGCTGGTGTATTCATGAGGTTCCTTATCTGTTGAGCAGGATTCGTCGAGCAAATGGCGCACCGCTTCACACAGGAGCGCGGGCTCGAACGGCTTTGAGAAGAACTTGGTTACACCTAGGTCTTCCCATTCGGATGGAGTTTCAGCGCATAAATCGCTTCCCTCCAGTCCACTATATAAAATCGTCGGCATGTTCGGCCTAACTGAATGGATCTCTTTAATGAGTTCTGTACCAGTCAGGTGTGGCATCATCTGGTCTGTTAACAGCAGATCAAAATTTTCGGGGGCAGCGCTAAACGCCGCAAGTGCATCTCTGCTGTTGGTGAAAAGTGATACGTTGTAGCCGTAGTGGGAAAATAGTTTCTCTACAGGGTAGGCTAGATCTTTATCGTCATCCACAAAGAGGATGGATTCTGTTCCGCCCTGAACTTGAATTGCGTTGAGCGGCTGTGGTGCTTCTTCTTCAGATTTCCCTGCGTACGGCAGAAGTACTGTGAAGGATGTTCCCACATCCGGTGTGCTTTCAACGCTGATGTGTCCTTTGTTTTGCTTAATAATCGAAGATATTACGGAAAGTCCTAGTCCTGTTCCACCTACTTTTTTACGGGTTGTATAGAATGGATCAAATATTTGATCGATTAAATGCTGCGGAATGCCGGTTCCTGTATCACGAACAGTAAGAGCTACATAATGGTATGGAGAAATCTTCATTTCCTGCGCTTCAGGAAGACTTACTTCACGCACCGACAACTCAATATGCAGACTGCCTTTTGTTCCATCCATGGCTTGAACAGCGTTAGTGCACAGGTTCATGAGTATCTGTAAATATTGGTCTGGGTCAGCATAAATAAGAGCTGAATTGCATCTGTTGCGAACAGAAACATCGATGGTCGCAGGAATGAATGATTCAAGGAGACGCATGCATTCCTGCAAGACAGTAGCAGGACGCATAAGCTGTACGTGGGTACTGTTGCGTGTGCTGAATGCTTTAATTTTCCGCACCAGTGCTTTACCGCGGTTGGCTGCTTGTAAAATTCGCCGCAAATCTTCATGCGCCGACATACTTTCTTTCATGTCGATGAGCGCAAGTTCACTGCACGATATTATTGCCCCAAGAATATTGTTGAAATCGTGCGCAATACCACCTGCAAAAATACCGATGGCTTCCATTTTCTGTGCATGACGCAGCTCTCGTTCCATTTGTTTCCATGGTTGAACAATGGTGTTGATCATATAGAAACTTGCCGGAACAACTAAAAAGAACAGTACAAAAGTTGTACCCACGGAAACGATTATAATCGCCTTCTGAACGTGACTTTCTAACTTCGTGGCAAGTGCGTTTTGTTCGGCATCAATGGTGTCAATATAGGTTCCCGTGGCAATCCAGAAGTCAGTACCGGGGATCATTTGCGCATATGCGAGCTTTGGGAGTGGTATTTCTTGCCCTGGTTTGGAGAACCAGTAGGTGGTGTATCCGCCGCCGTTTTCAGCGGCTTTTGCAAGGTCGGCAATATATTTGTGACCGTTTTGGTCTTCGTGTTCGAGGCGATTGGTGTTGATGAATTCTGCATGGAGCGGGTGGGCAATGTTTATGCCTTGTGTGTTGTACACAAAATAGTACCCGTCAGTGTCGTAGCGCAGGTCTTTAATAGCTTTTTGAATTTGAGCCTGTTGTTCTTCTTTCGGGATGTTTTTGAGTTGATTACTCAACAAATCTGAAATGGTGCGGATGGAGTAGGCAATGCTTCGCTTGTAACCTGTAAGCATGGCTGTTTGGGATTCTACGATCGCGTCTTGCTTCACTTTATTCATGTAATAAATGTACGTGATGCCGATGGTCGCAGAGAAAAAAAACATAAAGACCAGTAATAACGTGACTCTATTTGTAATCGTCGGTTGGTCAGACACTGCACTTACTCCATACGTAATGAAAGAACACGTAGTGACTGTAGGACAAGCTTGAAAAAAGGAAAAGGGGAAGTGGCAACTTTGCAGTTTAGCACTAGTAAAACCGCTGTTATTCACAGATCCGATCGAGGTCTATGTGCGTAAAGTAAATGTTTGTAGTCTGTTACGTATTGTTTTGTAAAGCAATTAAGGATGGAGACTTCATCAGTGTTTTTTCTAAAAGCGATGGCAACAGGAATTTCAGCGTTTGTGAAGCAGACTTTTTTTATTTCAGCCAGTGGTGCAGTGTTCGTATTGGGTAATCGAGTAGTCGAATATCTAAGTAACATATCAAGTGTATTATTAAAGAATACTGAATTTATAGTTGCCAATAAATAGACTGATTGAAGATATTTTGCCTCAAGTTTACTCTGTTATGTTTTTCTTATGTAATATTGAATTTAAAAAAATGACTATTGCTATATTCACAGGTGAATAAACAATGCATTGTGTAAATAAATTCTTTATAAAAATTTTTGAAATAATGCTGCATAGAGCTTTATAGGTATCAATACAAATACGAGTCATTTTTTATAGTTAATACTTCATTATGGTTTGAATAGTATGGAATTTTTTTTAAATGAAACACTATGAATCTGTTAAATGATTTTAAAAAAAGGTTGTAGTCGTTTTTTTGTTTATATTTTATAAATTCGGATATTTCTTGAAAGTTTTTTTGAAACTGAACGTTGCAGCTTTCTTGTGTTTTAACAGTCTGTTTCTGAATTTATATGTTCTTACAAGTAGCGAAAATTGCATGACTGACTTTCAGCGGGAAAGGTGAAAATTTTCGTAAGGTGGCCTTGGGGTAGTTACAACGGACTATTTTTTACACATGCCTTACCGTTTTTTGGGGAAAAGCAGGGATATGTGTCTAAGTAGGCTGCATCTGCTTGTTTGACGTGTTTAAAAAAGAGGTTGGGGGGCTGGGGTCGATTGCTCAAAGCTTTCAGCTTGTACCGCGTAATGCAGGGAGTCGTGGAGTTGAAGTGAGTATTTTGGGCCTAGCAAATTTTCATACAGCGGGGATACGTAAAGACGATGTGCTTGTACGAGGTGACCGGAAGGCCTCTTGTCTTGTTCATTGAGCAGATGTCTCTACGGTAATGCTGGATGAAAAAGCGATTGCTCTGGATAGGATTCTCAAGGAAAAACGCCAATCCTTGACGTATAGGCTCGTGAATTAAGAATGATGATTGTCAGAAAAATAGTTTGTTTTCTTTCTGCAGTGCTGATCGTCTGTGTTGTGTCCTTTGGGCATGTGGGGGGTGGAATCGCTGCAGAGGGGAGAGATATCAGCATGGGGTTTAAGGATGCTGATATTCGTGTGCTTATTAGGTTCATAAGTGAACTTACGGGAAAAAATTTTATTGTTGATAACCGTGTTTGTGGCAACGTCACAATTTATTCTTCTACAAAAATGAACGTTACTGAAGCGTACAGAGTTTTTGAATCCGTTTTAAAGGTAAATAAATTTTCCATAGTGCCAAGTGGGCGCGCGTATAAAATATTGCCCATGGCTCTTGCCAAAATTGAGGCTCTTTCTACGCTGACATCATCCCATGCCCACGATGATGATGCACCGGAAGGTAATCAACTTGAGACGCAGGTTTTTAGGCTTAAGCATTCGAGCGCCATCGAGCTTTTCAAAATCTTAACAAGGGTGATGGGATCAAATGGTGTTGTAATTGCTTACGCGCCAGATAACTTACTTATTGTTACCGCGCCGTATCTGCTAAATATTCAAGTTATGAAGTTGATTCAACGTATCGATAAAGAAAAGTTTTCTCCGCAGGTTAGAATTTTTCCTCTCCAATTTGGTGACGCCAAAAACGTTGCTGCCCGTATTAATGCTATTGTCGAAGTTCAGGTAAAAAAGCAGGTTAAGCTTGGCAAAAAGTCTATTGCCGTTGTTCAGGCAGGTGAGCGAATAAACGCAGTTGTAGCTCTTGCCGATCCGGAAACAATACAGATTGTGGAATCACTGGTTAATACTTTGGATATTCAAACTCCGAAAGGGAAGGGCGGTATTCACACGCTAGCTTTGGTAAATGCCAAAGCAGAAGACGTGGCAAAGATTGTTAATACGCTGGTTGAGCAACAAGGGAGGACAAAAGAACAGAAAGTTCTTTCCCGCGAAGTAAAGGTTGTGGCTGATAATGCAACAAATTGCCTTGTCATTACCGCTCGACCAGACGATTTTGATATTCTTGTGGGTATAATCAAGGAACTTGATCTGCCCCGCCGGCAGGTATTTATTGAAGCAGCAATCATGGAAGCATCAAGTGATTCCAGTTTTAATTTCGGTGTAAACTGGGCAGGAGCATTGGGCGGTGGTAATACACGCCTGATTGGCAGCGCTAATCATGGTGGTGGCTCTATATCGATACCAAATAACGGCTCACCAGGTTTTGTTGGTTTTCCATCAGGCGCATCGATTGGTGCTGTACTGACGGATGCATTCAGCATTGGTGGGACTCCGTATAGTATTCAATCCATTTTACGTGCTGTAAAAGGCGACAACGCGTTTACTCTTTTATCAACGCCACAGTTGCTTACTTTGAACAATGAAGAAGCACGGGTTGATATTGTCGATAATATTCCGTTTGTTAAGCAGTCTGTGGTGACGACAGTTAACAGTGTAAGTACGCAGAGTGTTGATTACAAAGACGTGGGCGTGAAGCTGAAAATTACTCCAAGGATTGGAGCGAACGGGACATTGCTTCTTAATGTTAATCAGGAAGTCAGCCGCGTTGTGAATTCGTTGATTGACTTGGGGCAGGGGCAAAATCTTATTGCGCCGACTACCCGTAAGCGAGAGGTGGAAACCACTATTCGTATGGTAGATGGGCAGACTGCTGTTATCGCGGGCTTGCTAGGCAAAGATGATTCCAGCAATAATTCTTCTACACCTTTGTTGGGGGAAATTCCTGTACTTGGTTGGCTTTTTAAACAGAAGAAAAAAACCAGCACAAAAACTCATCTGTATATTTTTATTTCTGCACGCATCATTAATACCGTGGAAGAGACAGAGCGTTTGACTCTTGAAAAGAAACGGAAATTTCTTTTTTCTCGGATCAGGAAAGAAGGTGGTGGGCCAATAATGAGTGAGCCGCGCCTGATGCCGCCTGTGATGATACTGAGATAGGTACTATGACGAATTTGAACTGATAACAGCAGGATGCTGTTGTAAAATAGTTGCCGTAACGTGCACTACTTTTGGTGTAATTGTCATGCCGGATATTTTTCTAACTTCAGGCATTGTTAAGTAAAATAGAGAACTGGCGCTTAAGGATGGCAGCACTCGTTATGGATTCATTGAAAACGTGTTGGTAAAGTAAAGGCGAGCCCAAAAGGCTCGCCATATTTTTTTGTATCGGAATACGTCTACAATTTTTGACGTCAGGGGAAAACAAATTGTATTCACCTAGTTGTCTTGCACATGTCTTGCAGACCCTGTGGAGAATCACTTTGATGTCTGCTGTCGGTTTTAACTGTCGCGCTGGATCTATACGAAAGTACAATTTTATTCAGATAAGCAGCAGGAAAAAGCGGTGCAGTATAGAGCTCTCGTGTAATGATGTTCCTGAGAAGTTCATATTACTGAATGAGCATCAGCAAAAAGTACTCACGTACTATTTTGCTATGACTGTTCCCTGAGGATAATGCTGCCTGTAGCCATCTGTTCATTTTCAGGATCATCAGAGAATGTAAAATACAAACGGATGTTGTCGGAAGCCGAGAACGGCTTGACTGTTAATCGGCAATCGCTTCCGCCAAGGCTTGTATAGTCTTGAAATTCAAATACCACCGGATTATCTGCCATAGAATATGCACACCGTTCTATTGAAATTTCATTGCTATAGATGCCATTACGGTCTTTGAACCCTCTATCCTCTGTAGACTCATGATCAAAACGTAATTTCCAGTGAGATGGGGCTTGTGTCATTGAGGAGTCTGGCTGTTGGTCTTTGGGAACCTCAGCAATATCGTACCATGTTTTTAATTCACAACTGAGTATGAAAGTTTCTAGCACAATATCATTATCAGCAACGTCACTGGCATATGTAATATCAGCAGCGGGTTGCTTTGTTATAGAAATGCCTGCAACTCGCCCAACAGAACTTGCGGGAACGAAATAGACAGTAGTAGATGTTTGAGCAAGTTTGCTGCTTGTGTTTTGATCCAACACTTCGATAGAGATTTCTTTTTCTCCGATGGGTGAATCTGAGATTGCTATAAGATCAACACTGCTCGGTATGGCGAAGGCGAATGAATCCTCTACTACTGTGGGCATGACAGAAAGAATGAGGGTCGCTCGTGTGAGGTTATCGGCACGGAAAGCAAAACCCTCTGGAGCATTAAATTGTATCATAACAGCATCAGACATATCTTCAGAGGTCACTGAACCGTAGGCAGGCGTAACACTAGCAACGAGTTGTTGATCACCGATGGTTGCAACCGAGTTCTTGTGAATCGTAAGATGTGAACCTTCATCAAAGATGAAAAGTTTTGGTGTGCCAGTACTTGTGACGGATTTGGTGGCAACGGCATCTTTAGCCTTGACCTTAAAAGTCATGGTGTAGGTTACAGCAGGATCATCGGCGGCAGTGAATGTGATGTAGTATTTTGAGTCAATAGGTGACGTCTTACAATCAAAAAAGAAGCTGAACTCGGTTCCGTTGGCATATATTTTTTCGCCAGCGGTAATTTTTTGATCCTCAATTGCAGAGACTAACTGCCCTTCGTTTAGTGTCCCTTTTTCGGGAACCGCAGATATTTTGAATCCACCTGCGAAGGTTGGAACCGGTGCTTTGGTCGATTCTTCAGTAAGGTCAGATACACTATCTGTGTTGCTTAAAATAGAAACTTTGAATGTAAGCGGGATAGCGTTAGTCTGTTGAGGTGTTGCAATTTCAGGTGGAAGTAGTTCAAGCGCTTCGTTTTCTTCAAGAATTTTAGTAAGAATGAAAGATTCTGGAACTTCATCATTACGAAGCTCAGATGTTAGAATAGAATTAACCGTTTGACTGAATTCATAGCGTTCTTTTTCGCGTTCAATTGGATTCTTTTCTAAATCATATAGAAGGGTACAGACGCGATTTTGAATGTTTCCCAGCTGGGATGCCATGTAGTTAGCAATACCGACAGACATTTTTTCTTTATTCAATTGCTTTGCTGCACCTAGAAACGTGTCGGTTTGCATAGCTATAGCGCATTTTTCAATGTTCTTGGAAAATGATTCCATAGCACTGTTGTTTGCCTCGTCTCCAAGATCTAAAACTACCATGAATGTTTGTTGCAGTACTTCATGCTTGAGTAATCCGTCGCCTAGAGGGTCTGCAAATGGATAAATATCCCGGAACCCAAGAGTATTTTGAGTAAGAGAAGTGACAATTCTTTTTGCTTCATTCGCCGCATCAACAGAACTGCCGTTAAGCTCAAATATGTTTGCAGCGAGTGTGGTGACGGGGGTGAGATATGCAATGTCATCTTTAGACATCATTATCCCACGTAACTCTGCTCTAAAATTTTCGTACGTTTTTGTGTTGTGGCCTGTGCCATCTGAGTTTGCACGTAAAATGACAGGGTATGTTGTAATTTTTTCTATATCAGAAAAGTGAATATGCCCTTTTTTTGTAAGGCCAACAGGAATCCATGCTCCATTAACACATGCATCAACTCTGGCATTATCAATTGGAGCAGCAACGACAGCGCCAGAAATCACATCCTCTTTTTTAGACGTGTTGTCAGGTGCTGACTCTTCAATTGTTTGATTGCATCCGACCAAGAGAAGTAAAGCGATTAGCAGAAAAATTGATTTGTAAAGTGTTTTTTTCATACAACCCCCCAGTTGTACGAATCTAGTTACATATTTTTAATTGTTTTAATATTTTTTTTTACAATGCAATTGGTATGCAAATAGATATGTCTATTTTTGTATAAGAAAAATGTTCTGTATTGATTCAAGAGACGTAGAAAGAACTTTTTTGTAGTGAGTGTGTTTATGAAGAAAAAAAGCAACATAAACAGCCTGGTGTGTAACTGCACAATAAAAAAAGTACCACAATGTTAAGGCGTTGTTATTGCGTGTAGAAAAAGAATATAAGTTTTGCACTATGCTTTTTTACAGTCCTTTCTGTGTGAAAGCGATACGCTAAATCTTATCTCTATTGCACACCTGTGCACGTCTATACCTTGTTAGCATCTAACAAAAAATCAGTTTTTATTGTTTTGTTCATTTATTACAGTGTGTTGAGTGTTTGTGAAAAAAGAATAACTTTATTCATAAGTAATGTATCAATCTGTATTTATTGGATCATATGCTACCGCGTAAGTGTAGTTTTTTATGGCTTTAAAGCTTTTTGCTGTTGATGGAGGGGGGCGTTGTTGTGGTAAAAAATTTCTACAGTTGGGAAAGAGTAATCGCAAAGGCAACGTTATCTTTGGCAAGCAGTTTTATTTGCTGATAACACGTCACACAAAGCGATTTGGGAGTACTTGGTTTGCTGTTGCTGCGATAAAAGAAAAAGTTTCGTAACGTCATAATAAAGTTGAACTATAAAGTTTGAGAGTGTGGTGCGATAGCGGGAAAAACAAGTGTGAAGCGTATAGAATCAGCACAATATATAACGTCCAAAGTATTCTTTGGACGTTTTATTGTTTGAAAACACTAATTTTTTACATTGTTGTATAGAAAGTTAATGTTGCTAAGTAATTGCGATAGCCTTGAGACTGTGTCATGAATTAGTCGATTTTATACTGTGTTGTTTATTGCCACTTATTACTTGTTACCGCTGAATGGAGCGTTACTCCTATTCAGCATTAAGGAGGTTAGGGTGAAACGAATTATATCAGTACTTGCATGTGTGCTTTTGATGGCATCTGTTGCTGTTGCAGCATCCCCGAAAGATACATTTGTGTTTGAAAGCTATGGTACAGTCCGGACACTTGATCCTGCATGTGCGTATGATGTTGTGTCACATCAGCGTATTATGAACATTTACGAGTCTCTCATCTTTTTTGACGGCTCTGCTACTGACAAATTTGGGCCAGTTCTTGCCACTGAAGTTCCATCCGTTGAGAATGGTGGTATTCGTGATGATGGCAAAACATACGAATTTAAAATCCGTAAGGATGTAAAATTTCATAATGGCAACGATCTTACTGCGGAAGACGTAGCGTATTCCATTAAACGCCACATGGTCGTTGATCAGGAAGGCGGCCCGATGTGGATGATGCTTGAGGCTGTTGCCGGAGTATCCAGTACCCGTAAAGACGGTAAAATTATTGATGGTATCTTTGAGAAGATTGATAAGTCAGTCGAAGTCAAGGGTGACTCCGTTCTTATCCATCTTCCGAGGCCATTCCCGCCACTGCTTGCTGTTCTTGCCTATTCATATGGCGGTGTCATTCTTGATAAAGAATGGACTATAGCAAACGGCGGCTGGGACGGTACTGTGAAAAATGCAGCTAACTTCAATGGGCCTGCTTTCGGTGCAGAACCATTGCAGAAAATTGCAAACGGTACCGGCCCGTATAAGATGCTAAAATGGACTCCTTCCAACGAATTTATTTTCCAGCGTACTGATAACTACTGGGGTGAAAAGCCTGAGCTTAAAACCGCAATCATCCGCTACAATAAAGAATGGAGCTCTCGTAAGCTTGCTCTTCAAAATGGTGATGCTGACCGCGTTACTGTTGATGCTCAGTACCTCTCAGAAGTTCAGGATATGGACAACGTAAAGCTGTTTTCTGTTCCTCAACTCTCTGTTACCGGAGCAATGTTCTGTCAAAAAATTAATCCTGAAGCGAATCCGAACATTGGTTCCGGCAAGCTTGACGGTGAAGGTATTCCGCCGAACTTCTTTGCAGACATCAACGTGCGTAAAGCATTCCTTCATGCATTTGATCGCCAAATGTATATCGAGGATGTGTGGAACGGTAACGTTACAATTCCTACTACTCCAAACGCAAAAGGGCTTCCTTATTCCAAAGTGGAGCCTGTGTATGAATACGATTTGGAAAAAGCTGCTGAATTCATGAAAAAGGCATGGGGCGGTAAGGTTTGGGATAAAGGCTTCAAAATGGTTCTTACCCACAATACAGGTAATGCCCAACGTGAAGCTGCAGCACTTATGATTGCTGAAAATATTATGTCCCTGAACCCTAAATTCCAGATTGAAGTACGCAACGTAGACTGGAAAGATTACACTGTAGGGTACCGCAAGTTCATGTACCCACTCTTCATTATTGGTTGGGGTGCAGATTTCCCTGACCCTGATAACTTCCTTACTACCTTTATGGCATCCACCGGCCCTTACGGTAAGTTCATGGCATACAAGAATGACGAAGTAGATAAGCTTGCAAAATACGCACGTTTTGAAATTGACCCTGATAAACGACGCGATGCGTATTACCGCATGCAGGATCTTTGGTTCGAAGATGCCCCCGGGCTTATTTTGTACCAGAAGGTCGATCACTTTGCGTACCGTTCAAATATCGACGGGTTTATACCAAACCCAATGCTCGATCACGAATGGGAATACTTAAAACTGCTGAAGAAGAACTAAATAATAACATAACGTCATGCCCCGAAGGACACACCTTCGGGGCATTCACAGGATGTCATGACTGCTTATATTATTCGGCGGCTACTCTTTCTAGTGTTTGTTCTGTTCGGTGTATCAATCCTTATTTTTGGATTGCTCTCCACCTTCAGTCCAGAACGACGCGCTGCTGCTTATGTGACTTCACCTAAGCAAGCTGAGAATATTCCGCTTATCATTCAGGAATATGGATTGGATAAGCCTTTCTATGTTCAGTACGGCAAATGGGTACAGCAAGTTGCAAAAGGAAACCTCGGCTGGTCGCTTGTTGCGGCGCGTCCGGTCGCACAGGCTTTCTGGACCTACTTCCCAACTACACTTGAACTTAACCTGTTGGCATCACCCCTTGTCATCATCGTCGGTATATGGCTTGGGACAATGTCGGGGGTTCATCGAGATTCCTTTTTTGACCATTCGACGCGTATTGCTGCGATTGTCGGGTGGTCGTTACCAACATTCCTGTTCGCTCTTATTCTGCTGATGGTGTTTTACGGGTATCTGGGGATGTTTTCCCCTGGGATTCTCTCCAGCAAATTGTCTCTGTGGGTTGCCAATCATCCGGATGAATTTGTCCGATATACTGGCATGTACACCTTTGATGGTCTGCTAAACGGCAGGCTCGATATTACCCTCAATGCACTTAGGCACTTAGTCTTGCCTGTTATTACACAGGTTATTGTAGTTGTTGCGTTGCTCATGCGAGTCATGCGTTCCGGCATGATTGAAGAAATGAACAAAGACTACATAATTACAGCAAAAGCCAAGGGCGCAGATTTCAAAACAATCTACAAAAAACACGCCAAAAAGAACGCTCTTATTCCAGTAATCACAGTTGCAGGGCAGCTTGTGGCACTTTCAATGGAAGGCTCCATTGCCGTAGAGGTAGTATTCAGCCGTCAAGGCATGGGGTGGTGGCTTGCAGAATCGGCAACACAGCTTGATATGCCGGTGCTCATGAGCGTGTGTATGTTTGTGGGGCTTGTGTTTGTAACTTCAAACCTGATTATTGACATTATGTACGCATATGTTGATCCACGAATCAGGCTTCACTAGGAAGGATGCTTATGGAAACTAGTACAGCTATTAACGCGGTACAGGCACATGAGCACCCACGTCTTCGTGAGCTCAAATTTACTCTTGCTCGTATTTTTAGAAACCCGACAGCTGTTATCGGCGTTGTGTTGCTGGCATTCTTTATTGGAGTGGCTATAGCAGCTCCATATATAGCACCGCCAAAATATGCACATGCGCCGTACAAAATGCCGCACAAGGGATTCTCTCCAACACCTAAAGCGCCTTCAGAGCGTTTTATTATGGGTACTACCTCCGGTCAGTACGATATTTTCTATGGGGTTGTCTGGGGAACCAGAACCGCCTTTAAGATAGGTCTGTTCGTTGTGGGTATCGCAGGTTTTGTAGGTGTTACTTTGGGCGTGCTCGCCGGATACTATGGCGGGTGGTTCGACGAATTCCTCATGCGTTTTGTAGACATAGTATGGTCTATTCCGCTCCTTGTACTGGCGATGACAATCGTTGTTGCTTTCGGGAGGGGGTTGGAAAATATTATGATTGCCTTGGCCCTTGTGGAATGGCGGTGGTATGTGCGTGTTATCCGTTCTGAAGTCTTAAAGCTGCGCAATCAAGAATTTGTGCAGGCTGCAAAATTGATGGGCGTATCCGATTTCAAAATCATTCTGCGCCATATTCTGCCAAACTCAATTTACCCTGTGCTGATTATGGGTTCCATGGATATGGGCTCAATGGTTATCAGTGCATCGTTTATGAGTTTTGTGGGGCTTGGTGCGCCGAAAGGGTATGCAGACTGGGGGCAGATGGTTGCACTTGCTCGTAACTACATTGTAGGCCCTGTAAACGATCCACTTCAGTTCTGGTACACCATATTCTTCCCCGGTATCTGTATTATCCTTTTCGTATTGGCGTGGAACCTGCTCGGTGATGCCCTGCGTGATGCCTTTGATCCGAAGCTGAGGAGACGCTAGCCATGGCTGTTTTACTTAAAGCACAAAATCTTACTACGAACTTTTATACCTATGAAGGTGCTGTAAGAGCACTGGATAAGTTCAGCCTGACAATCGATCATGGCTGTACCTACGGACTTGTTGGCGAGTCCGGTTGTGGTAAGTCTGTAACTGTTCGTTCTATGCTTCGTGTCATTCAATCTCCCGGTGTTATTGAAGACGGAAAGGTGTTGTTTTCTGAAAAATCCGGTGCAGAGCCCATTGATCTGCTGGCGCTTTTAGAAGAAGAAATGGAAGGCATCCGCGGTGATTCTATCTCAATGATCTTTCAGGAACCGAACGCAGCGTTGAATCCTGTGCTGACCGTCGGGTATCAAGTTGCAGAAAGTTACCTTTTCCACCGTGTTGCGGAGATGAGTAAAAAAATCTGTGATGAGATTGATGCCGGAGTTTCGCACGGATTGTTAACGCCGTTTTATCGAAAAATGCTTGGTATTGCGGCAAAGCACCCTAAGTCAGGTTTCTTAAAGTTTTGTTCACAGGTTCCTTTGTTGAAAATGTGGGAAAGACCGTTAAAAAAAGAAGCGTTGCTACGCGCAATCGACATTGTCGGGAAGCTTGGTATTGCGAATCCTGAAGAGATTGTTACCCGTTATCCGCATAACCTTTCCGGTGGTATGAAGCAGCGAATTGTTATTGCTATTGCCCTTGCTTGTCACCCGACATTGCTCATTGCGGATGAAGCTACATCTAACCTCGATGTAACTGTTCAGGCGCAGATTCTTCAGCTGTTGAATGATCTGAAAAAAGAGAGCATTTCATCTATTCTTCTCATTACGCATGACCTTGGTGTTGTGGCGGAAACTTGTGAGAAAGTAGGGGTGATGTATGCAGGTACTCTGTGTGAAACCGGTGATGTGAAGGATGTTTTCTCAAATCCGTTGCATCCGTATACAGAAGCGCTGCTTACCTCTGTTCCTAAGTTTAATCAGGAAGGCGAGTTACAATCCATTGAAGGTAGCGTGCCGAACCTTGTACATCCTCCATCCGGCTGTCGATTCCATCCTCGTTGTCCAAAAGCAATGGATAAATGCTCCACTGTGAAGCCGGAGCTGAAGGAATTGATTCCGGGACATCTTGTTGCCTGCCATTACGCAGAACAGCAAATTGGGGGGCTGTCATGAAAAAGAAGATAATCGAGCTGAAAGGGCTTGAGAAGCACTATCCGGTATTCGGTGGTGTACTTAAGCGTCAGGTAAATTCAGTTAAAGCGTTGGACGGTATTGATCTGGATATTTATCGCGGTGAATGTCTGGGAGTTGTAGGTGAATCCGGTTGCGGTAAGACCACAACCGGTAAAGCCATTATCAACTTACATGCACCTACAGGCGGCGAGGCGATCTATTATCCTGAAGATGGTGAGCCAATGGATCTTGCGAAAATGTCTAACAGACAGATGAAAAACGCAGGTATTCGCAGTCGATTACAGATGGTGTTTCAGGACCCGACAACGTCTTTGAATCCGCGCATGCTTATCAAGCATATTATTGCGGAACCGATTAAAGAGCAGGAAAAACTTGGTGCACGTGAACTGGAGGAAAAGATTGTTTCCATTCTGGAAATGGTCGGTCTTTCCCGTATGCACCTGATGCGGTATCCGCATGAGTTTTCCGGTGGTCAACGTCAGCGCATTGCCGTTGCACGTGCTATAGCGGCTTCACCTGAGTTTATCGTACTGGATGAACCAACGAGTGCGCTGGATGTATCTGTACAGGCTCAGATTTTGAACCTGTTGGATAAGCTGCGTAAGGAGCTGAATCTTACATACCTGTTTGTTACACATCATTTGTTGGTGGTGAAATACATCTCTACTCGAATTGCTGTAATGTATTTGGGTAAGTGTATTGAAACGTGCCCGACAGACGAGTTGTTCAGCAATCCGCTGCATCCATACACTCATGCGCTTCTCTCCGGTATTCCAAATCCGGAAGTTGCTGCGGTTTCAAACCGTATTGTTCTGGAAGGTGATGTGCCTAGTCCGCTTGATCCTCCAAGCGGTTGCCGCTTCCATACCCGCTGTCCGTTCTGCATTGATGTGTGCCGTACGGATGAACCGGCTCTTATTGATGTAGGCAAAGATCATAAAGTTGCCTGTCATCGTCAAGATACGGTCCATAAACTAGTTAAAGAGAAATATGGCATAAGCGGATATTTCTAAATAGTTGCATAACTTATATTCTTAAAAGACCAGCCGCACCATCCTTGTGTTGCTGGTCTTTTTTTGTGCCGAGAGTGTTGAAAGCAACTGTGTGACATGGGCATGACAGAATTTACTTTACCCGCATGCGGCGAAGTAGATTTTTTCATGCCTAAAAGTGCATAAAAAAAAGAAATGTAAAATCAATATATTGAACGATGGTCTCATTGTGTGTGGTAGGTACTGCAAAAGTAGGTTTAAAACTGTAACAATCTGTTTTGCCTTGCAAATAGCATGTATAAACAACTGTTGTTGTGTATGGAATAACAATAATGTGAACTTCATTTATGACGAAATGCACTTGATTTACACTATCTGTCTGTGTAGAAAATGTCTTCGTCATGAAAGAGAGCTGTTGTTACAGTCTTTTTATGTACAAAAATGTCAAAAAATACATGTTGTGTGTGTATAGTGTATGCAATGTGAAGAAGCAAAAGACACACAGTATTACATAGAAGCATATTGCCTGTTGTTCATAGAGGCAGCTTGGGGTGTGATGTTGTACTATGAAAAAGGGAGAGGTATGCTTTCAAAGAATTTAGGTGCCGTCAGCATTGTTGCCGGTACATCCATCGGCGCGGGGATGCTCGGGCTTCCAATGGCTATCGGAAGTCTCGGATTTGTAACAGGATCTTTGGTTTTGTTGTTTATGTGGATTGTGGCAATGTATGTTGCTCTACTCCTGCTTGAAATCAATCTTGAGTTCGGCAAGGGCGTTAACTTAAACTTCATGACCCGCAAAATTCTTGGTCGTCCCGGTCAGTTGCTGGGTACAGGTAGTGTTTTCTTCTTATTCTACTGTCTTCTTGTTGCATACCTTACCGGTATGGGCGGCATTATCGCCAGTAATACGGGCTTAGATGCACGCATGGGTACCCTGATATTTGCTGGCATAAGTGCTACTTTGCTTTTTTCCGGCACTCACTCTGTTGTTACAGCAAACAAGTACCTCTTTATCGGAATGCTGGTTGCTATGGTTGTCTGCTTTGCCACACTTGGTGGGCAGTTGAATCTTGAAAACCTTGCAATCGGTCAGCCAAAAGCAAAATTACTGATAATGTCTTTGCCTGTTCTGTTTACATCTTTTGGCTACCATCCATGTATTCCAAGTATTGTTAACTACATCGGTGATGATAGAAAAACACTGATTCGTATTTTTGGAGTGGGCAGTACCATTCCGTTTATTTGCTACTTTGCATGGTTAACCCTTGCTTTGGGTAGCGCAACGCCTGATCAGCTTGCTGTAATGGATAACGTTGATGTTTTGATCAGCCAGATGAGTGGCGGCTCCACATGGGTTTCCTCTATTCTGTCCCTGTTTGCATCTCTTGCATTAGTAACCTCATTTATTGGCGTAGCCTTTGCCTTGTTTGATCTTGTGGCAGAAACCTTCCGCCGTAAGGATGACAAAGTCAGCCGTGCAGGAACAACCGCTATGGTATTCTTTCCACCGCTCGCGGCATCCTTGTTAGCTCCGAATGGTTTTATTGCTGCTCTTGCTCACGCAGGTGCTGCCTTCACCATTATTGCTATCTTTATTCCATGCGTAATGGTTTGGAAAATGCGTGCGGCTGGGTTGAATAAATCTTACCGTGTATTTGGTGGCAAGCCTGCTCTTGTTTTGAGTTTCATGTGCGGCATTGTGATTGTAACTGCCAGCTACCTTTAGACCTTTATCTATTTTTGGGCACTTCGCGTGCTGACTTGTTCAGAATAATAAAAAAGCTCCCTTTACTGAGTAAGGGGAGCTTTTTTTTATTGGTCTTTTAAGGACTGATGTTGAGGACGGGTAGCGAACGCTGTGTGGTTACGGCGGTGGTAATTTTCGCCCTTTCCATGAGGCTTGTGGTGTGTCTGGGTGCCATGAAACATTTTATGCATTATGAAATGCTGAGGGTGTTTGTGATCGAAGTATGCTTCACGTTTAATATGCCAAACTTTATAACCTTTTCCATTAATAACACCGGAAGAAGGATGTGATATGCCGGGTGTTCCGGCTAGCGCTTTTTTCCATTTCTCCCGTGTTTCACTTTATCGTGCCCTTTGTCTTTGGGCGTATCGATATCCTGTCCGTAATTATGCTCTGAACAGCAGCCTGCATGCGGCGCATGTTTTCTTTCTTCGCAACATCCTTTGTACCCGTGAACGTGGATTCCGTTTCCTCGTTGATCGTGGTCATGGTGATGATGTTTGTGCTGTTCGTGAGCTGGTAAATTTTTGCCGTAATTATGTTCAGCACAGCAGCCTTTATGCGGCTCATGCTCTCTATCTTCACAACATCCTTTTTCGTGCAGATGTTCATGATGTCCACCTGCGTGCTCATGCGAATGGCATAGCTGATGTTCGTCTTTTCCGTGACAATGGTAGTGGGAATGGAAACCGTGCTCGTCGTATTCTTTTGGATGATCGAAGTTGTCCGTCACATGATGTTCGCCATGATATCCGTCATACAGTTCATCATGCTGTCCGGCGCTCTGTGCGTGGAGATGCTTAGCGGAATCTTTGCAACGTCCGTGAGTGTGTTTTGTGTGCGGATGGTGGCTTTCTTCATGCCCGTGAGTTGCTGTTTCAGGGACATTCCAATCAAGAGTAATGACAAGCCGTTGTCTGTCACCCTTGGTGCGCGCTTCTATATCCATATTGATTTCTGCATGTGGGTGCAGAACAAGCTTTTCTGTACCTTGTTCAACAACTACAGAGCCGTCGCGTAATCCTTCTAAAAAACAGTCAATATGTGACAATGCAAGACTACAAGGCATCTTTCCGGAAATGTGGATCTTCTTTTTTTCCATATGTCTCTCCTCATGCTGGCAGTGCTAGCAAAGAGATAAGAGCATCCGGTTTAGCACTGCGGCATCTATGTATGGTGAGCTTTGTTCTGTGATCAAATCGCAGGATACCACAGTAATGCCTTCGCGCGACAGCATATCATTGTTGAGTGAGCCATTATACCGGGTCGTATCGGAATCAAGCACAATGAGATTAAGCACGTCACTCGTGGCAATATCCGCGGGTGCGTCTTTCTTTAAATGAAAAAGAAGGGTTTCTATCTGTTCGGAAAGAGTGTGTCCGATAAGTTCTACATCAGTGCCTGTATTAGGGATGAAAACTTTGGGGCATTTGGTCTTGGCGATACTTGTTCCTACATCTTTCGGGAGCAAGTTTGCTATGACACTGGAGTAGAAGCTGCCCATGGGGTAGCAGATAAGCTCGGCCTTGTTGATAAGGTTACTTGTATGCTTAGAGATAGAAATAGAGATAGGCGAGGAGTCGTGTTGTGACTTGGTCAGCCAGATATTTTCAATTTTATTTGTAAGCGGCTTAGACTCTTTGCCTGTGATGAGGTGTTGTCCCACAACCGATTCGCCGTTTTCTAATAACACAGCAAGCTGAGCGGTGACGTTTACAATAGGAAGAACTGTTCCGCGCACCTCAGCCAATTTAGAAAAGAGATAGATTACCGGCGAGAGCTGGCGATCGTTGTTAAGATATTCTGCCGCGAGTACAAGGTTACCAAGGCTTGCACCGCGAAGGTCGAACGAATCTGAAATATGGCTTTCTATGGAACACATGCTGGTTTGAATAAAACGGCGCATTGGATACGGCACTGCTTTGATGAGTGGATGACTGCCGCCGGACAAGCGTTGAAGTTCTTGACGCAGTTCTTTTTGCGAAGCTTTTTTGTCCAGGCGATGCGTAAAGAATGCATAAATTTCTGGATTTCCGAGGGCGGAGTCATCCGCGAGGGACATCAGTCGGTTGCGGATATCACCCACTGCCGGCATGGAAAATTCTTTACGCAGAACAGCAGAACTCCCGCCGGAATCAAACGGGGTAATAAGATGCACTGAGTTATGCGTGTATTTTATTATATCACGCGAAACTCCCTGTAATGCAGTGCCTCCACTAAAAAAGAGAATGCGCGGCCCATTTTGCGGTGCAGTCCGGTAGCGTTCAATTTTAAGAGGATCAGGTATTGTGACCGTTCTGGTTATTTCAATATCTTGCATTATTGGTTATGCGCCTGTTGACCCTGTGTTCAGGAAGGTTGTGAGTTTTTCTGTGGCTTGAGCAAAGTCTACACCGCCATGCAGAACGAAAATAGGCTTGTCTTTGAGCGCCTGTATATAGTCGTTAATAGTTGGGTCTGTATAGCCTTTATTTTTTGGTACATATAGCAAATCATTTTTCTTCATTATATGAGTAATAAAGTGCCGTGCTTCTTGAGCTGTCAGCTTTTCAATCATCATAGGTTCGCTGTTGCGCCGCCAGTCCATAATCGCCACTGCGCTGAGTGGAGCATGGGGAATGAATCTGTGGTTTCCGTAGCATTCAGGAATAATGGCATCGTACTTGTATTCTGTCTGCCATAATGTTTCAGGAGACATTCTACCAAATTCAATGCGTTCCTCGGGGGACAGTATGCGATGGAGACTTGGGTTATTTAATGCTGTCCCGGGATTAATGCGCGGCTGCTGGAGGGTACCGTAAAACGGGTTTGATCCATTGTTAGGAATCAGCACTCTGTCGTTACTGACAAAGTCAGCACCGTTTGTGAGCATGTGCAGTGCCAGTGTGGACTTTCCAGCACCGGAATTACCGCAAATGATTAAACCTCGTCCATTGGATGTGACTGCCGAAGCGTGGCCGAGCAAATATCCGCTATCAACCTGATTGGTAATAAAGCGACTGTTTATGAAATTGACCACCTGATTCTTTTTCTCCAAACATGGGCCAGCAATGCAATTTTGCCCGTTTCCGATGAGATAGTACATATCTGTAATGCGGTGGTGGATAACGCGGCCTTCATCAAGCTCTGCCCATTCATGTTTGATCTTTTTGTGCGGTGAAGCGGGCATGGCAAGCGTAAATGTATAAGGGAATGAAAGTGGCGGCGCATCATGAACCGTCACGGTTGTGTTCACAGTACGCTGTGGATTCTTCACAATAAATTCAGCAAAGTACTGTTCTAGAGCAATTGCTAACGACTTATTGTTTACAACAACATCGACTACAAAGTTGTTGAAGGCAATTTGCAGCTTGTGTGTCGCTGGATACCTACTACGTACTGCATTGAGTACTAACGAAAAATTCGTGAAATCTACGTTCATGAAATCTCCTTTATGACCGCATCAACATACAATTGTGCCGCATTTATCCCTCGCGCTTTAAGAACTCCTTTGAATCCTCCAAATGCAGAAACTTCAAAGACCACAGGACCATCCGGTGTTATGGCAACATCTACACAGGTGAAATCAAGTTTAAAAGGATGCTGTGCTTTGCGTGCAAGCTCTATGATTTCAAGTGACGGGGTAAAGCTTGCGTAATGGCCTCCTGATGCCGTTGTGGTGTTCCATGAATCCCCTTTGCAGCGGGCATAGGTAGTTAAGTATTTCCCTTGGATAAAGACAATTCCGAGGTCTTTGTCCTCTTCAAGGTCAACAACCTTTTGAATATACATCATGGAAAATTTTGCGGCATAGTCAGTTACTATCGTACGTACATCGTCATTATCTGAAACGATTATCATGCCGCGGCCTTTGGAAGAATACAGCGGTTTAAACACGGCAGTACCGTACTCTGCAACTGCGTATAGAGCTTCTTCAATGCTTTCTGTAAGTGTTGTCGGTGGCATAGGTATACCAGCCAGCTGTAGTGACGTGGTGCAGGACAATCGGTTCAGTACGGAGATCATACTGGCAGGTTTGGAAAAAATAGGCAGCCCCTGCTCATTGAGAAAACGCAGCATTTCAAGCCGGTCTAGCAGGGCGGGGGAATACCACGCACCGACTTTTTTGATGATAAGTGCGTCCAGTGTGTTTAGATCGGTACCTTCAAACCAGCAGGTATTGTTATGCAGATCAAGACGTACGTCTTTCATATCGATAAGCAGCCGATAACCAGTCTTTTCTGCAACAGTGTCGGCTAGAAATTCAGAAGACCATCCATCAGGAGTGCCAACCACGCCTATTTTCATGTGACCTCATTTCGTTATTAGTGCTGAAGCATAACGTATTAAACTGAGACGTCGCGATTTATATTTATTTCTGAGCGTAAAAAATGTTCATCAAAGCGTTGGCTATGAAATTGAAAGTCGCTTTTAGTAGAATAAAATTTCTTCGGGAAGGCTGAACGTTTCCCAGTCGTTGTTATGGCTAAGCAGTTTTTCCATAAGATAATATGCACTCATGTACATTCGTTTGGCAAAAGTCTGGTTCAGTTCAAATCTGGTGGAGGTATAAAATGAGCGGGCGAGAGCGAGGGCGAGGCGAGTTTCAAAAGTAGCATCGTTCTGATCAAGAGCAAATTGGCGAGTGAAGGCGTAGAATTGTTCTGTGGCGTGATTCAGTCTGTCGCGTAGCTGTGGTTCAAAAATAGGCAGTCGGAAAAGGGAAACAAGAAACACGGATGCGTCCTGAACGTAGTCAAAATTACGGGAACGGTATAAATCGATAAAACGCACCGTCTGAAGCTGGCTGTTGTATACGATGTTGTTCATGTTGAAGTCTCCGTGAATAAGCACGGAAAACGGCGCTGTGAGGCTTTTTTCCAGAGACGAACACTGCTGAATCAGCTCAGCGCTAGAAAATGCTTTTACTCCACCCACTGAAAGAGAATCTCGCACTGAAGACGGGTGCACTTTCAGCACTGGCGATAGTCGGCTTGAGAGCTGCTGAATATAGTTAGTAGGAACCTGCGTATCTTGTCTGGTAACTTCCCATATATTTCCAACTGTGTGTTTGAGCACTGCGAGCGCATCATTCACGACGCTTCGGTCTGCCTCAAGAATTATTTCATCGAGAGTGCAGCCGTGCAGTAGTTCTACAAGCAGGGCGGCATTGTCAGAACCTTCATGGTATCCGTATATGTTTGGAACAAGCGTCGGGAAAAGAGTTTGCCAGCGTTCGATATTTTCTTTTTCCAGTTTGATTTTGGAAATGGACCCTTCTTTGTAAATTGAACCTTGCTTTGATGTTTCTGAAGGCTGCATGGTTTCAACAACTCCAATGCAGCAACCGGAGCGGCTTCCAAGTATCGCTTTGTAATCAACATCATGCATAGAACCTGTAAAGCCGGACTGTGCAAGCGTTTCCTGAAGCGAATCAAATAGCGAAACTTTAAGAGTGTTGCCGACAGTTATGCATATGAGAGCTTCCCCTATACGAAGCAGAGAATCCCCAATACGTTCAAGATACCTATATATGAAAATGGCGGTTACATGACCGGATGCGTTTTTTCCGGAATCAATTTGGTCGATGAGTTTTGAAAATACACGTTCATATTTTTCATCAATCGTATGCTCGAACCGGCATATCATAAGTGCTCTTGAAAGGCTGCCCTCATCGAGTGTGGGTTGGATAAGTTTCAGCGCATTCTGAATGTCTGTAAAGAAAGGCGTGAATTCTTCCGGATCAAGTTTGCTGTGGATCGTAAGATAGTGCATCTGTTTTGTGATGTTGACGCAGAACTTGGAGATAAGATGCAAGTGTGTAGCCATTTTTTGGATGGCACGAAGACGACTTACCTGACCTTGCGACAATGCATGAGTAGAGTGCAGTTTTGAATAACATTTTGTCTCTACAATGGCTTGCATGTTGGCAGTTCTGTCACAACACAGCGAAATTTGTTGTCGCAAGGCGCGAGTTGGACGCAGCAAAAATTGCTGCGTGGCGTCTATCTGCCCTTGAACTTCCAGCAGAAGAAAAATGAAATTGTCGTGCGGTGCTTCAAACGTCAGCATGGTTACTCACTGCTAATGCGTAATGAATTTTTTTTAGTATGGTGTGCCGTTGTGTTTTTCCAGCGAATACGTAATTCAAGCTTACTTTCCTCAGCCTTCTGTCTAGCTTTAATGGAAAAATTCAACAATCCATCAGGGTTTAGGTTGATGGAGTTTTTCTCTGAAGAGAGCGCAATAGAGCCGTCTCTGAATCCTTGTGTAATAGATTCAAGCAATTCCACAATAGATGTAGAATCCTGAATGGATTCGAACGAGAACTTGTCATCAGGCATATTCGTTTCCAGTAGCGTTGCTGATTATTGTGTTAGCTGGAGAGACGGCATCGGTATTCTTCAATTACATTTTGGCGCGTAATACCACCCCGAATTAGTTTTTTTTGAATATTGAGGTCGTCCCATGCTGGTTGCACACCAATTTCCCGTTCTGTTTTTTCTGGATCCTGCTCTTCTTTTTTCCGTGTTTTCTCACCTTGATGGCAATCATCACCCATAAGAATAAGCAGGTTTTTGCAGGAGCCGTTGCGGTGTTTGTTGTGCTCATTAACAACATCAATCAGGAACTCGGTATAGCGGTGGGACTGAGGGTTCCAGACTTCGTAGCCGTCCACATTGTACCGTCCCAACAATATCGGCCAGAATTGTTCTGGGTGGGGAATAATGATGGTGCCGCCAATATAGCGGGTTTCTTCTATTATTTCAGATGCTCTGTAGAAGTATTCGAGAGGAAAGCTTGCTTTGACGATGTCCTTTACTTCTTTCACAAAAGTTTGGACACGATCGATAAATTGGTGCCCGAACTGCGGGCGCAGTGCATCAATATAATTTCGAATAAGTTTGTTGCGGATTGAAAATTCCGGAACAACTTCCCAATGTTCATCAAGAAGCCGTTCAATTTTCCCCACAACAGTGCAGGCAAACTTAACTGCAACAGGTTCTACACCAGTTTTACGTGAAGCTTTGTGCAGGCGGCCTTCAACTGGCTTAGTGAAGGAGTTGATGAAGTCGAACAACTGGCTGGCTCTATACTTACGGGTGTGGGCAAGCATTGCGCGCAGCATTGTATCCTTATCTTTGAGTTTGCCAGACTCAAAATGGATAAGCAGTTGGACTTTTTCCTGAAAGCCGCTGGCGTAACAATCAACCTCTGCACCAGTATAGGAACCATATGTCATAAGCTCATTATGCTGCGTTGGAATAATGAGTTCGTCTTTGCGGTTGGGGAACATTGTTTCAATACGTTCTCTGTTAAGCTCCATGGGAACAAACTCTGGATGCCAGTGAGTCGCAAGAACGTGCTGTTGCCGTGGATACACTTCGTCTGGATTAAGTATCTGGTCGACCTGCCATGTATCCAACTTCGTGGAGATCATTTTTAAAAAAATTGCATGATCGTCCTCTGTAATTTCTTCAGAATAATTACGAAGTTTTTCCAAAAGCTTGGCATTATCTTTTTCTTGTTCATCAGTGAACTTCATTGTGTCCCCCTTACCGCAAGACACTACTTATATTGGTGATGACACTGTGTTTTCATATGGTTCATAGTATCTACAGTTTCATGAAATTTTTGTAGATTCTTAGTTTGCCATGCTTCTTCGAGTATATCTGTGAGTTTATTATATTCAGCATAGAGTGGATCACCTTTGCCCGGATATTTGGTCATAAGGCGTGAGTCGGCAATGAAGTCTGCAACGGCTTCATCCGGAGGAACGGAGTTGAGGTGCAAGGCTTTGAAAATAACTTTGAAACTGGTAGCCATACGCTTTTTTAGGCGTTTGTATTGAGGAAGACCATCCGGTCTTTTGCCCCCGCATTCGCATTCATCACATTGGTCGCACTCATCAATATAGGCACTCATTTTCAGTTTTGCAGTAAGCTGCCCATACTCGTCTTTTATTGATAACCGAATCTTTTTTGCTTTTGTACAATCAGGAAATCCTTCAGAAGGTGTTGATTCGCAGGCATCAGCAAGTTTTCGGAAAAAAGCGGGAAGATCATCACGTGTTAGTGATTGCGTAAATTTTTCAGCCATGAAGTCTCCTGTAAAGCGTAGTAAAATGGGAAGGTATGATTAGAAAACCATGACTTGTGCTCAGAGTCAAATATCGAAATATATTATCAACAAAAAAAGCCCCCGCATCAGATGATGCGGGGGCTTTGAGTACTAGTAAACGCTTATACGTTTCCAGGATAAACAGGCTCGTCAAGTTCGTCGAGGAACTTGTCGGCACGTTCTTCCTGCTGAGGTACTTCGATGTTTGCGGAAACGAAGTCGCGGTAACCGGAACCAGCCGGAATGAGACGACCCACAATAACGTTCTCTTTGAGACCGCGCAATCTGTCGCGTTTGCCGCGCAAGGATGCTTCGGTAAGAACTTTTGTGGTTTCCTGGAAGGAAGCCGCAGAGATAAAGGAAGAAGTTGTAAGGGACGCCTGAGTAATACCAAGAACCAGAGGTTCTGCATTAGCCGGTGTGCGACCTTCGCCAACTGCTTTTCTGTTTTCGATGCGGAATTCCTGCTTATCAACCTGCTCACCAACGAGGAAGCTGGTTTCGCCTGGATCAAGCACGGATACCTTCTTGAGCATCTGGCGGACGATAATTTCAATGTGCTTATCGTCAATACCTACGCCCTGGAATCGGTAAACTTCCTGAATCTCTTCACACAAGTAGTTAGCGAGGAATTTCTCGCCTTTAATGCGGAGGATATCATGAAGTTCTGGCTGACCTTCAGTAAGCTGCTCGCCCGCTTCAACGAAGTCGCCTTCGGTAACGGTGATGTGCTTACCTTTTGGTACGAGATATTCTTTGGATTCGCCAACCTCAGGAGTAACCATAAGCTTACGCTTACCTTTGGTTTCACCTGCGTATGATACGATACCATCGATCTCGGTAACAACTGCGAGGTCTTTAGGTTTACGAACCTCGAAGAGTTCCGCAACTCGTGGAAGACCACCAACGATATCTTTGGTTTTGGATGTTTCACGCGGCTTACGAGCAATAATATCGCCCGCTTCAAGCTGCTGACCATCCTGAATCATGATAATCGCGCCAACTGGGAGCTGGTAAACCGCAGGGATTGAACTCTCACCGCGGAATTTAGGCTCACCGTTTTCATCACAAATAGAGATGGACGGTTTCAAGTTGGTTGTACGGTACTCAATAATGGTACGTGTTGCCATCTGAGTCGCAAGGTCAGTTTTTTCCTGGAAGGTTTTGCCATCGATAATATCGGTGAACTTAACAGTACCAGGAACTTCAGAAACGAATGGTTCGTTGAACGGATCCCAATCAGCGATGATATCGCCTTTAGTTACTTCCTGACCATCAACTACGTTCAAACGAGAACCGTTAGGCAGGATGTATTTTTCGCGTTCGCGGCCCTGTTCGTCAACGATGGAAACTTGACCGGATTTACCGAGTACAAGGTGTTTTCCATCTTTATTTGTAACAGCCTTAACACGTGAGGTCACAACGCGACCTGCGTGCTGAGCTTCAATGCTGGATTTTTCAATCTGAGTAGACGCGGTACCACCAATGTGGAACGTACGCATTGTCAGCTGAGTACCAGGCTCACCAATGGACTGAGCAGCAATAATACCGACAGTCTCACCGCAGTTAACAAGACGACTGCGAGCAAGGTCGCGGCCGTAACACAGTGCACAAATACCGTGTTCAGAAGAACAGGTAAGCGCAGAGCGGATGGTGATTGTGTTGATGCCGCGATCATCGAGAAGCTGTGCGCGTTCTTCGTTGATGAGGCCGTTTGCCGGAATAACTTCTTCCTTGGTAATCGGATCGAGTACCGGATAAAGTACAACACGGCCGATTGCACGCTCAGAAAGACGCATCTTGATCTCACCACCAATAATGAGGTGACCGAGTTCAAGGCCGTCAACTGTGCCACAATCATGTTCGCCAATGATAACGTCCTGAACAACGTCAACAAGACGACGGGTAAGGTAACCGGAGTTCGCGGTTTTAAGCGCGGTATCCGCAAGACCTTTACGAGCACCGTGAGTAGAGGTGAAGTACTGAAGCACGGAAAGACCTTCACGGAATGAAGATGTAATTGGTGTTTCAATAATTTCACCGGACGGTTTCGCCATCAGACCACGCATACCTGCGAGCTGACGCATCTGGTCCTGGTTACCTCGAGCACCGGAGTTAGACATCATGAAGATTGGGTTAAAGGAGAGGTTAGCCTCTTCTTTGCCAGTCTTCTCGTCTTTGATGATATCACGGGAGATGTGCTTCATCATTTCGTTGGACACGTCCTGAGTGGTCTTAGTCCAAACATCAACGATTTTGTTGTATTTCTCTGTGCGGGTAATAATACCTTCACGGTACTGGCGTTCGATTTCATCAACTTCTGACTGAGATTTTTCCAAGATGCCTTTTTTGCTGCTTGGGATCTCAAGGTCTTTTACACCAATGGTAACACCGGCGCGGGTACCGTACTCGTAACCTAAGTTTTTGAGACGGTCACAAAGAAGAACAGAAGCTTTAATGCCGCATTCGCGGTATGCAGAACTTACGAGTTTACCAATGTTTTTCTTGGTCATAACGTCGTTAGCGCGCTCAAAGCCCATGCCTTCTGGCAGAATCTGTGAAACGATTACGCGACCAGGGGTGGTCTGAACTACAGTGCCGTCGTCAAGGCGAACCTTGATGCGTGCATGCAGAGAAACCTGACCATGGTCATAAGCAGATATAACTTCCCAGCGTCCGCAGAATTCCATGCCTTCGCCGATCTCAAATGAACGTTCAACAGTCATGTAGTACAGACCGAGAACGATATCCTGAGAAGGAACGATAACAGGAGAACCGTTAGCTGGAGAAAGAATGTTGTTTGTAGACATCATAAGTACGCGTGCTTCAATCTGTGCTTCCACAGAAAGAGGTACGTGTACAGCCATCTGGTCACCATCGAAGTCAGCGTTGTACGCGGAACATACGAGAGGGTGGAGGCGAATAGCCTTACCTTCAACGAGGGTAGGTTCAAATGCCTGGATACCAAGACGGTGAAGTGTCGGCGCACGGTTAAGGAGAATAGGGTATTCGCGAACAACCTCTTCGAGGATATCCCAAACTACCAACTCTTCTCGTTCAACCATTTTCTTCGCACTCTTAATAGTAGAGGCGAGGTTTCTTTCTTCGAGTTTGGAGTAGATAAACGGCTTAAAGAGCTCAAGAGCCATCTTCTTAGGAAGACCGCACTGGTGCAATTTAAGGCTAGGACCTACAACAATTACGGAACGACCAGAGTAGTCAACACGTTTACCGAGAAGGTTCTGACGGAAACGACCCTGTTTACCCTTAATCATATCTGACAAGGATTTAAGAGGGCGGCCGTTAGTACCGGTAATTGCGCGACCACGACGACCGTTGTCGAAGAGTGCGTCAACTGATTCCTGAAGCATACGTTTTTCGTTACGGATGATGATCTCAGGAGCACCGAGTTCCATCAAACGCTTCAGGCGGTTGTTACGGTTAATAACACGACGGTAAAGGTCGTTGAGGTCGGAAGTAGCGAAACGTCCGCCATCCAGAGGAACGAGTGGACGAAGTTCTGGTGGAATTACCGGAACAACTTCCATAATCATCCATTCAGGACGGTTGTTGGACTCAAGGAAAGCCTCAACAATCTTCAGTCGTTTTGTAAGCTTTTTCTTTTTTGTCTGAGAACGGGTAGTCTGAGATTCTTCACGTAACTCATGGCGCAGAGTCTCAAGATTGAGCTCTTCGATGAGACCGCGAACAGCTTCAGCACCCATGCCTACTACGATTGCGTCTTCGCCGTAGTGATCGATTACCTGGAAGTAATGGTCTTCTGAGATAACCTGATTTTTAGCAAGGGAAGTCTGACCCGGATCAAGAACGACAAAAGAGTCGAAGTACAATACTTTTTCAAGGTCGGACATTGTCATATCGAGCAATGTACCAATCTTGGAAGGCAGAGTCTTCAGGAACCAGATATGTGCAACAGGAGCAGCAAGCTCAATGTGACCCATACGTTCACGACGAACTTTGGAAGCAATAACTTCAACGCCACACTTTTCGCAGACGATGCCGCGGTGCTTCATGCGTTTGTATTTTCCGCAGTTACACTCGTAATCTTTTACTGGGCCGAAGATTTTTGCACAGAAAAGACCGTCGCGTTCAGGCTTGAACGTACGGTAGTTAATGGTTTCTGGCTTTTTCACTTCGCCATAAGACCACTCACGAATTGCTTCAGGGGCAGCAATTGAGATCTGAATAGCCTTCAGGTTGTGAATATCTGCAGCTTGAGCTGTATTGCTTCGTGCAGAGAAAAGATCATCTAAAGTCATAGTTGTTACCCCACCCATAAAGGTTTTATGCGGGTTTTGGGAACTGTAACAGTATCCTAAAATCGGGTTTGCCCTGCCAAGCAAGGCAAACCCGTTCTATTTAGTCAGCAAGGAAGGTGCGCGGACCTTTTTGTTCCTCTTCCTGATGCAGGGTGATGTCCAAACCGAGGGACATCAATTCCTTAATAAGTACGTTGAAGGATTCAGGCATGCCAGCTTCAAGGAAGTTGTCACCCTTAACGATCTTCTCGTACATCTTAACACGACCGGTTACGTCATCAGACTTAACGGTCAGGAATTCCTGCAACATGTAAGCTGCACCATGTGCTTCCAGTGCCCATACTTCCATCTCACCAAGACGCTGGCCACCAAACTGAGCTTTACCGCCCAGTGGCTGCTGCGTAACGAGTGAGTAAGGACCAGTTGAACGGGCGTGGATTTTTTCATCAACCAAGTGGTGCAACTTCAGGATGTACATAACACCTGTAGTTACGCGGTTTTCGAACTGATCACCGGTACGGCCGTCGAACAATACGTTCTTACCGTCATCCGGCATACCGGCGTCGGTAATCCAGGACCAGATTTCTTCTTCGCGTGCACCATCGAATACCGGAGTCTTAGTAACAATACCGGTGCTAAGTCGACGAACGGCTTTGGTGAATTCTTCATCATCCATTTCGTCAACCATACGGCTGATTGAATCACACTTGTATACTTCTTTAACACGGCTACGAACATCTTTAAGGTGTTCACCGGTTTCGAGAAGCGCTGCAAGCTGCTCACCAAGTCTGAGTGCGCCCCAACCTAAGTGGGTTTCCATGATCTGACCGATGTTCATACGAGACGGTACACCCAGTGGGTTAAGTACGATGTCTACTGTAGAGCCATCAACGAAGAATGGCATATCTTCGATCGGAAGAATCTGGGAAACAACACCTTTGTTACCGTGACGGCCAGCCATTTTGTCACCTACGCTAAGCTTACGCTTAACGGCGATGTAACACTTAACCATCTTGAGCACGCCTGGAGGCAAATCATCGCCTTCAGACACTTTTTCACGCTTGGTATCGTAGATATTCTTAATAAAGGAAACCTGCTGATCGTATTCTTCAATGAAGTGATCAATGGCTTCGTTTACTTCTTTAGCTTTAAACAGACCTGAAAGTTTCTTAACTGGTACTTCGTTAAGAGTTTCAGCTGTTACTACGTGACCTGCTTCTGCAAGAACTTCACCTTTGCGCTTACCAGCGATATTGTAAGCAAGCTGCTTACCTTCCGCTTCTGCCACGATTTTAGTCATGGTAGACATGGTAAGGGCCGCAATGTGGCTCTGTTCTTTACGATCAAGCTTAGCAAGTTCGTAATCTTCAATATTTTTGGTGCGCTCGTCTTTCTCACCGGAACGACGGTTGAACACTTTAACGTCAATTACAGTACCTTCGATTCCTGGAGGAACTTTCAGGGAGGTGTTCTTAACATCACGTGCTTTATCACCGAAGATCGCCCGGAGGAGTTTCTCTTCAGGAGAGAGCTGAGTCTCACCTTTAGGAGTAATCTTACCTACGAGGATATCGTCCGGGCATACGTTTGCACCGATGCGAATGATGCCGCTACCATCAAGGTTGCGGAGCATTTCTTCGCTTACGTTTGGAATATCGCGGGTAATCTCTTCAGGTCCAAGCTTGGTGTCACGTGCGACAACTTCAAACTCTTCAATGTGTACGGAAGTGAAGACATCTTCTTTAACCATACGTTCGGAGAGGAGGATGGAGTCCTCGAAGTTGTAACCACACCAAGGCATAAACGCTACTACGAGGTTTTTACCCAGTGCTAACTCGCCATCTTCAATACCAGGGCCGTCAGCGAGAATAGTGCCGCGAACAACTGCCTGGTTAGGATTACAAGTTGGCTTCTGACCAAAGCATGAGCTCTGGTTAGATTTGTGATGCTTCTGAAGATCGTAGCTGCGAACGCCACCGGACTCTGGGTAGAGGCCGTCGGAGTAAGAAACAACAATACGGTCAGCATCGGCGAAGCGGACAACGCCTTCGCCTTCAGCAATAATACATGCGCCGGAGTCCTGTGCAACAGGGCCTTCCATGCCGGTACCAACAATAGGCTTGTTGCAGCGCAACAATGGCACTGCCTGACGCTGCATGTTGGAACCCATGAGTGCGCGGTTCGCATCATCGTGCTCAAGGAATGGAATCAACGCAGCAGAGATGGAAACCATCTGGCTTGGGGAGATATCCATAAGGGTAACATCTTCACGTGGAGACATGAGAACGTCACCGAGGTAACGAGTTGTAATAAACTCTCTTACAAAGTTACCATCAGCATCAATTTCTGCGTTTGCCTGCGCAACAACCTGACCCTGTTCTGTAGTAGCGTCCATGTAGACAACTTCATCGGTAACGCGGGAGTTTTCAACAACGCGGTACGGGGTTTCAATGAAACCGAAGTCGTTAACTTTGGAGTACGTAGTCAGAGACACGATAAGACCAATGTTTGGTCCCTCAGGAGTTTCAATAGGACAAATACGGCCGTAGTGAGATGTGTGTACGTCACGAACTTCAAAGCCGGCACGTTCACGGGTAAGACCACCAGGTCCGAGTGCAGACAGACGACGTTTGTGAGTTACCTCAGACAACGCGTTAGTCTGGTCCATGAACTGTGAAAGCTGGGAAGTACCGAAGAACTCTTTAAGCACTGCAGCAACCGGTTTAGGGTTGATGAGGTCGTGCGGCATAAGTGTCGCTACTTCCTGCAGGCTCATACGTTCTTTGATAGCACGTTCCATACGTACGAGACCGATGCGGTACTGGTTTTCTACCAGTTCACCTACCGGACGTACGCGACGGTTACCGAGATGATCGATATCGTCTGCAGGACCGTGAGAGTCTTTTAATTTACACAGAATCTTAATTGCTGTGAAAATATCGTTGTCTGACAAGGTGCGCATATCGTTCTTGCGATCAAGATCGAGACGCTGGTTCATCTTGTAACGACCTACTGGGGATAAGTCGTAGTAGTCTCCGCTACGGAAAAGGTTTTCGAAGAATGTACTTGCGATTTCCGGAGTTGGAGGTGAACTAGGGCGCAGACGACGGTAGATTTCAACACGTGCGGACTCAGAATCTTCTGTTTTATCAAGAAGAAGAGTGTCGCGCATGGAAGAAGATACGTCGGCACCACGAGTGTGAAGTACTGGAATGCGTTTAACGCCAGCTTCACGGATACGTTCTACGAGATCTTCAGTAAGTTCGTCAGCTGCATCAGCGAGAACTTCACCTGTGTTTTCATCAACAAGATCTTCAGCAAGGAAGAGACCGGTGAGGGTGTCAGGAGCAATTTCAATTGCTTCGATACCAGCTTCGAGAAGCAGACGCCAAGTACGCTTGGTAATTGGTTTGCCCTGTTTCGCGAATACTTTTTCACCATCGCCAAGATCCACGTGCGCAATTTCCTTGCGGTACATGTCTTCTTTGACTTCCCACAATACTTTACCGTCTTCAAAACGGAAGTACTCTTTCTCGTAGAAGCAATCGAGGATTTCTGCGCGAGACATACCCATTGCTTTAAAGAGAATAGTTGCAGGCATTTTGCGACGACGGTCAATTCGTACGTACAAAATATCTTTATGATCGAAGTCGAAATCGAGCCAGGAGCCACGCATTGGAATGATGCGGCAGCTGTAAAGTACTTTACGGCTGGAGTGCGTTTTACCTGAATCATGCTCAAAGATGATACCAGGGGAACGCTGCAACTGGTTAACGATTACACGCTCGGTACCGTTAACAATAAAGGTACCTTTCTCGGTCATTAAAGGCAGGGTACCAAAATAGATGTCCTGTTCTTTAATGTCGCGGATGGTGCGGTTTTCGGTCTCTTCATCTACGTCATACACAACAAGACGCACGGTAATGCGAATTGGTGCTTCGTAGGTAAGACCTTTTGCAATGCATTCAGCCTGATCGTATTTAGGTTCGCTGATATCATAGCGAACATACTCTAGGCTTGCAGTACGGTTAAAGTCTTCAATAGGAAAGACAGAACGGAATACACCTTCAAGACCTTCGTCAGGCAGTCTGTCAGTACGTCCTTCCTGCAAAAACTTCTTGTAGGAATCTACCTGCAAGTTAAGAAGATGCGGGATAGGAAGCGTTACTTCGATTTTACCAAATTTTTTATAAAGTTGGCCCATATTTACACCTCAAAAGAGACGGTTTGCCAAAGATGATGCCACTGCGGCTAAGAAGCATCTGAAAATGGCGCGTTTGCTTAACCAAAGTCGGCGGATTATCTCCGAAACGGATACATGCGCATGCGAAAAAGGGGTGCCCGGTGGACTTAGGTGTCCGAAAAGACTGGGCAACTGGTAGGTGCTGCTTGAGGCATGCAAATTCAGCAGCAGAAAGCAGAACATGTCCGCTCGGTCATGTTCTGTATTAAATGAAAAAATTCGGGATGGTAAACGTTCGGATATGGTCAGCAACGTGTCGCCCAATTGTTAATTAGCGTTACGTAACAAAGACAAGTCGACCAAATGCGTAATCTAGTTCACGACTAGATTTTGTGCAAGCTTTTTTTTGATCTACCCCTGTACATCAGAGCTAATAAAACGCGGACGAGAATAAATTCCCGCCCGCGCCTGAATTCGCTTCAGCAGTAAAAAGTAGAATTACTTAACTTCTACTTCTGCGCCTGCTTCTTCGAGAGCTTTCTTAGCAGCTTCAGCATCGTCTTTAGATGCAGCTTCTTTGATTGCTTTAGGAGCGCTATCTACAGCTTCTTTAGCTTCTTTGAGGCCAAGACCTGTAAGAGCACGAACTGCTTTAATAACAGCAATTTTGTTGCCGCCAGCAGCTTTGAGGATAACATCAAATTCAGTCTGCTCTTCAGCTGCTTCAGCTGCTGCTGGAGCTGCTGCTGCTGCTGCTACTGGAGCTGCTGCAGAAACGCCGAAGGTTTCTTCGAGTTCTTTGATGAATTCGGAAAGTTCGAGTACGGTCATGCTAGAGATAAATTCTACAACCTGTTCTTTGGTCACGGACATGGTAGTCTCCTTAAAGTAATTTTGGCTTAATAATTTTAGTTAATACAAGTTCTGCTTATGCAGCTTCTTTCTGGTCTCTGATAGCATTCAGAGCGTAGAGGAAGTTGCGCAGAATGTTGGCGAAAAGGCCAACAAAGTTTGTTGGAACGGCGTTCATTGTGCCAAGCGCCATACCAAGCAACTGCTGCTTGCCAGGGAGCTTTGCGAGTTCGCCAAGCTGAGCTTCGGTGAGGAGCTTGCCTTCAAGAGAAGCATGCTTAACAACGAGGTGTTTGCTTTTTTTAGCGAATTCAACGACAGCCTTAGCAACTGCAACGGGATCTTCGAAACCAAGGGCGATTGCTGTGTTCTCTTTGAATGTATCAGCGAGAACTTCATGATCACCACCGGTGACTGCGATGCGAGCCAGAGTGTTCTTCACAACGTGGTATTCACCACTAGCATTGCGAAGGTCACTTCTGAGCACGGTCATCTCTTCCACCGGCAAGCCCTTGAAATCAGTCACAACCGCAATAGAAGCACCTTCAGCTTTTTCTTTCAGGCGCTCAATGATGGCGGCTTTTTCAGACCTGTTCACGTTAGTCTCCTTAGACTAAGGGGGATTTGCCAATGGAAAACCAAGCCAAATTGTCTCGGTAGGTCTTATAAATGCCTACTGTCTTCGACTCAGAATTCCAGTCCTCTGCCAAAAAGTAGGAGCGAAACGGAAAGCTTCGCTCCTACCTAAATATAATCTACCGAATCAATTAAGCGTCGGTGAATTTACGAATAAGAGTAGGGTCTACTTTGTAGCCAGGACCCATAGTGCTTGAGAGGGACATAGCCTTCATGTAAGCACCTTTAGCGGATGATGGCTTGAGACGGTTCACGTTCTCAAGAACGGTTTTAAGGTTATCCATGAGCTTTTCAGCGCCGAAGGATACTTTACCGATTGGAGCGTGAAGAACACCAGCTTTGTCAACTTTGAATTCAACGCGGCCAGCTTTCATTTCTTTAACTGCGCTTGCTACATCAAAAGTAACAGTGCCAGTTTTTGCGTTAGGCATAAGACCACGAGGGCCAAGTACGCGGCCGATCTGACCTACGAGAGCCATAACGTCTGGAGTTGCGATAGCTTTGTCAAAGTCGAGGTTACCGGCTTTAACTTCTGCTACGAGGTCTTCTGCACCAACGATTTCAGCGCCAGCTTCACGAGCTTCAGCCTGTTTTTCGCCTTTACAGAATACTGCTACGCGCACATCTTTACCAAGACCGTGTGGAAGTGAACATGCGCCACGAACCATCTGGTCAGAGTATTTAGGATCAACGCCGAGGTTGATAGCAACGTCAACAGTTTCATCAAATTTTGCAAAAGCAGAATCAACTACTTTAGCCATCGCTTCTTCAACTGCAAAACGTGCTGTAAGCTCAAGGCCATCAGCCGCTTTACGGTATTTTTTCCCATGCTTAGGCATAGTAATATCCTTTTTCTTCTCTGTGTTAATCTCCTGCCATTCGATCTAAGATAAAAATAGCCGGGTAATAACCACGGCGAACGGCAGTCCAACTGATTTACAGAATGCTATTTAACTTCAATGCCCATAGAACGGGCTGTGCCTGCGATGATCTTTTTAGCTGCATCAATATCAGCAGCGTTAAGGTCAGGCATTTTGAGTGTAGCAATTTCTTCGATCTGTGCATCGGTAACGGAGCCAACTTTGTTACGGTTTGGCTCGCCAGAACCTTTAGCAACTTTAGCAGCTTTAATAAGCAGCACGGATGCAGGTGGGGTCTTGGTGATGAAAGTGAATGAACGATCCTGGAATACTGTAATGATTACAGGAATGATCATGCCTTTCTGATCCATGGTTTTTGCGTTAAACGACTTACAAAATTCCATGATGTTAAGGCCGTGCTGACCAAGAGCAGGACCTACTGGAGGAGACGGGTTCGCCGCACCAGCAGGAATCTGAAGCTTAATTTTTGCAATTTCTTTTTTAGCCATACCACTATACCTCTATAGCAAACGCCACTTGCGTGGCGATAAGTGCTTTATTGTGCTTGTTTATCCCTTATCTACCTGAACAAAGTCCAGCTCGACAGGTGTTTGTCTGCCGAAAATAGATACGGATACTCTGAGCTTACCCTTGTCGTAGTTCACATCTTCCACGACGCCGTTGAAACCGCCGAACGGTCCATCAATAACGCGTACTTCATCACCGCGTTCAAAGTTGAACTTAGGACGAGGCTGTTCCTGACGTTCTTCCATCATAGAGAGGATACGCGCTGCTTCTGAATCCCGCATAGGGGTAGGGCGGTTTTTGCCGCCGATAAAGCCAGTAACCCGCTGAATGTTGGAAATAAGATGCCAAGAGAGATCAGTCATGATCATTTTGACCATAACATAACCCGGATAAAACTTACGAGTTGAGGTGCGTTTTTCACCTTTTACAAGTTCTACCACTTTCTCAGTAGGTACAACAACTTCCTCAATATCACCTTGGGCTTCGCCGGTGCGGATCATCTGAGCGATGGTCTGCTCTACACGCTGCTCAAAACCTGAGTAGGTGTGGATAATGTACCAACGAGCTTTTCTTACGGGTGCTTGTTCCTCGGTCATAGGAATATCCGTTTAGGAAAGAATGTATTCTACGAGCTTTGTAAGACTAAGGTCTACAAAGCCAAGAAATAGAGACATAACAACAACAAGAGCCAGCACTGCGATGCTGGTTGTCACTGTCTCTTTTCGGGAGGGCCAGACTACTTTTTTAATTTCGACCTGGGACTCTTCGAAGAACTCTTTGAGCTGTGTCGCTTTATTAGCTTCAGTAGCTTTCGCGTCAGCTTTTTTGGAGTGCTTTTTTGCCATTGTCGCCTCGCCGTTGTAAGAAGGAAGAAAATGGCAGGGGTGGAGGGATTCGAACCCGCAACATCCGGTTTTGGAGACCGGCGCTCTAGCCGTTAGAGCTACACCCCTGCGTTCTTATAACAACTACTTACTTAGTTTCGCGGTGAAGAGTGTGTTTCTTGTCCCAAGGACAATACTTGTTCAATTCAACACGAGCAGTAGTGTTTTTCTTGTTCTTTACGGTCGCGTAATTGCGTCGTTTGCACTCAGTGCAAGCGAGCTGGATATTAACGCGCATGAATTACTCCACGATTTCGGATACAACACCAGCGCCAACGGTACGGCCACCTTCGCGGATAGCGAAGCGAAGACCAGTTTCCATAGCGATTGGGTTGATCAGTTCTACGTTGAATACAGCGTTATCGCCTGGCATAACCATTTCAACGCCTTCGTCAAGAGCGATTACGCCTGTGATGTCAGTTGTACGGAAGTAGAACTGAGGGCGGTAACCTGTGAAGAATGGAGTGTGACGTCCGCCTTCATCTTTAGAAAGTACGTATACTTCAGCTTTAAACTTAGTGTGAGGGTTGATGGAACCAGGTTTACAAAGAACCTGACCACGTTCAACTTCTTCACGTTTAATACCACGAACGAGAAGGCCAACGTTATCGCCAGCTTCGCCACGGTCGAGAAGTTTACGGAACATTTCAACGCCGGTACAAGTAGTTTTGCGTGTATCTTTGATACCAACAATTTCAACTTCTTCACCAACTGTGATAACACCACGTTCGATACGGCCAGTTACTACTGTACCACGACCGGAGATGGAGAACACATCTTCAATAGGAAGAAGGAAAGGTTTGTCGATGTCACGCTGTGGCTCAGGAATGTAAGAGTCACATGCGTCGAGGAGTTCGAGGATAGGACCTGCAGCAGCGTCGTCAGCAGAATCTGCTTCGAGAGCTTTAAGTGCAGAACCACGAATTACAGGAATGTCGTCACCTGGGAAATCGTAAGAAGAAAGAAGTTCACGAACTTCCATTTCTACGAGTTCAAGCAGTTCTTCGTCGTCAACCATGTCGCATTTGTTCATGAAAACAACGAGGGATGGTACACCAACCTGACGAGCGAGCAGGATGTGCTCACGAGTCTGAGGCATAGGACCGTCTGTAGCTGCAACAACGAGGATACCACCATCCATCTGTGCTGCACCGGTGATCATGTTTTTGATGTAGTCTGCGTGACCTGGGCAGTCAACGTGAGCGTAGTGACGTGCGTCAGTTTCGTACTCAACGTGTGCAGTTGCGATAGTGATACCGCGTTCTTTTTCTTCTGGAGCTTTATCGATTTCGTCAAAAGCTACAGCGGTGCCGCCCATTTTGAGTGCTGCAATTTTAGTGATTGCTGCTGTGAGGGTGGTTTTACCGTGGTCAATGTGACCAATAGTGCCGATGTTAACATGCGGCTTGCTGCGTTCAAATTTTTGTTTACCCATGAGTAGATCTCCCTGGCAATGAATTTTCTCGGTTATCCGAAAATAATTAATGGAGCTCTCAAGCAGAATTGAACTGCTGACCTCATCCTTACCAAGGATGCGCTCTACCAACTGAGCTATGAGAGCTTCTCTTATTCAAAAAGCTATAGGGAGAACTCAGGCTAGATGGAGCGGGAAACGAGACTCGAACTCGCAACCCTCAGCTTGGAAGGCTGATGCTCTACCAATTGAGCTATTCCCGCTTATAAGCGCCGTAGTTCTCCGACTTGAGTCTCCTACAGCCTGCTACTTAGCAACTGGTGGTGGGGGGAGGATTTGAACCTCCGAAGGCGTACGCCGACAGATTTACAGTCTGTTCCCTTTGGCCACTCGGGAACCCCACCTGTTCTGGAGCTGGCGATGGGACTTGAACCCGCAACCTGCTGATTACAAATCAGCTGCTCTACCAATTGAGCCACGCCAGCAACGAGAGAGTGTCTATATAGTCACCAAAGTTTTGGCAAGTAAAAAACACATTTTTTTTGATTTATTTTTCCTCTTTTTTAAAAAGGTAAATAAATCAAGTAGTTGAAAAAAAGCAAAAACTGTGAAGATTCTCTTCTAATTAGCCATTTAGACAGTGGTTGTCTAAGTAACAAGTGCAGACACTCTTTCTTTTTGCCGCATTTGTCCACTATAATCTGGATAAAGGCTGCATAGGTGCTGTGAATTTTACCGCAAAATGGTGATGCGGACACACTATAGTCTAAGTGGTACTGCACGTGTTTTATATATTTCCACTCTTAAAGTGGAATATAATCTGTGATGTTATACCCGCAACGAGTTTTGCGAGTGCGCTGAATATGCCCTTAAAAAGGAAAGCATGTCCAGCAGGATGATGAGGTACATATATATAGATACGACATGTAGGATAGAAAAAGGCCGCCAAAAGGCGGCCATGAGTTCAAAAAAGGAGGGGGAGGTTTTCTATGCTACAGCTGGTGCGGCCACGGATGCAGCAACTTCTGGAGCTTCAACTGCTACAGGAGCTTCTGCGGTGACGCTTTCAAGGTATATGTCTGCATTTTCATCGATGGTACGAAGGAACTGGTTGTTCAGTGCATGGCCGGAGCAGTACACTTCAAAGTGCCCTTCAAGAGGGGAACCCAGCATTACCATATCGCCGATGAAATCAAGAATCTTATGGCGAACAAATTCATCAGGGAATCGCAGGCCATCTTCATTCAGTACAGCATAGTCATCAAGTACGATTGCGTTATCAAGGGAGCCGCCAAGAGCGAGCTTCTTTGAGCGCATGTATTCAACTTCACGGAAGAAGCCAAAGGTACGTGCTTTTGCGATGTCTGTAGCAAAGGTCTCAGGGGTGACTTCAACGGACATTGTCTGCACGCCGATAAGCGGATGCTCAAAGTCGATTGTGTAGTCGATGGAGAGACCTTTATGTGGCTTGGCGCTGATGCGTTTGCCATCACGTTCGAAATTGATTGCCTTCTTGATGCGTTTTACTGTGCGTGGACGAGCCTGTTCGCGCAGTCCGGCATCTTTAAGCAGAAATATGAAAGAAGCAGCTGAGCCGTCCATAATTGGAACTTCGCCGCCCTGAATTTCGATACGGATGTTGTCGATCTGCATACCGTGAATTGCTGCGAGCAGATGTTCTACTGTAGCGGCAGAAGTGTTGCCGACTCCAAGAACTGTTGCGAGCTGGGTAGCAGTAACAAGCTGTGGTGTTGGTGCAATGACCTTCACGCCGTCTTCGCCATGTATATGAAAAATGATGCCTGTGTCTTCAGTGGCAGGGTGAAGAGTAAGCTTAACTATTTTACCGCTATGTACACCGACGCCTGAGCATCCGATTGATTTATTAATTGTCTTCTGTAGCATTAAATATTCCCTCCAGCCCTACATAAGCAAAGAGCGTGCCAGAGGTCGTGTTAGATTCAGTAGATTGAATTTATTGCATTTTTTATACTGAGACTAGTGTGGCTAACTGTGTGTTTTTAGCACACTGTGACTTTTTAGCACAGTACTACACTTTATATCCACAGACGAATCGGTCATGACCGGATAGGTCTTTTATGATAGCTGTTTCGCGCCATATATCGGTATGTTTGGCGAATTCTTTCATTAAATCAGCGCCTTGCCAGAATCCCATTTCCATAATGAAAAATCCTGAAGGCTTAAGCCATGTTGAAGCAAGTTCGATAAGCGGTATCCCATGTTCAAGTCCACTTGTCCCCGGGACTAGTGCTGAAGATGGTTCAAATTGCTGAACTTCTCGATCTAGAGTTATATATTCGGACTGGCTGACATACGGCGGATTTGTGGCAATTAGGTCAAATGTGTTGTTTTTGAACAACGGTGTGGTGAAATCGGCACGGATACACGTGATTCTATCAGCAACCTGATTGTCATGAATATTCTGTTTTGCAGTGGCAATTGCCCCTTCAGAAAGGTCGACAGCAACCCCGAATGCTTCAGGTAATTCCGCGGCAATGGTTGTGGCAATGCAGCCGCTTCCTGTGCCCAAATCTGCAAAGCGGAATGCTCCCTTATGGGAGAATCGCTCTACAACGGCTTCGATGAGATGTTCAGTTTCCGGTCTGGGAATAAGGGTGTGTGAATTGACATGGAATGGCCGTCCGTAGAATTCACGTTCGCCCATGATATATGCAGCAGGTTCACCAGTGCCTCGGCGGAGGATGAGCTTTTCCATTTCAGCGTATGCTTCAGTGGAAACTTCACGATTGGAGTTGATAAGGATGTCGAGACGGGAGATGCCGAGAATTTTGCGGAGCACAAGTTCAGCCGAGAGTCTTGGAGAATCAACAGCCTTCCCGGAAAGGTATTCCGAGAAGGCTGTAATAATCGACTGAATGGTGAGCTGTGCGGGTTTTTGTACCGCCATAATGCCCTCGTGTTATGCGTCAGCCTGAGATTTAAGCTTCTCAGCCTGGTCTGCAGTGATAAGAGCGTCGATCAGCTCGTTGATGTCGCCATCCATGATGGCGTCAAGTTTGTACATGGTCAGGTTGATGCGGTGGTCTGTACAGCGACCCTGTCCGAAGTTGTATGTACGGATACGACCGGAGCGGTCACCGGAGCCAACCTGAGATTTGCGCTGTTCAGCAAGTTCGTCATGCTGTTCCTGCTGTACCTTCTGCAATAAGCGGGAGGAGAGGATTTTAAGCGCTTTGGCTTTGTTTTTGTGCTGGGATTTTTCATCCTGACAAGAAACAACAAGGCCAGTTGGAAGGTGTGTTACGCGGATAGCGGAGTCAGTTGTGTTAACGGACTGGCCGCCAGGGCCGGAAGCACGGAAAACGTCGTATCGAAGGTCTTCGTTACGAATGTTTGCGTCAACTTCTTCTGCTTCAGGCATAATTGCTACTGTAGCAGCGGAAGTGTGAACGCGACCCTGAGTTTCTGTTGCAGGAACTCGCTGTACGCGATGAATGCCGGATTCGAACTTGAGGCGGCTGTATACTTTGTCGCCTTTAACAAGTGCGATAACCTCTTTGAGGCCACCGGTTCCAGTTTCGCTGGTGCTGAGCAGTTCGACTTTCCAGCCGATACGTTCAGCGTAGCGGGAATACATGCGGAACAAGTCGCCAGCAAACAATGCTGCTTCATCGCCGCCGGTACCTGCGCGGATTTCCAGAATGGTGTTCTTTTCATCCATTGGATCTTTAGGAAGAAGTAAAACTGTAAGGTGGTCTTCCATTTCTGGAATACTGCGCTCAAGTTCTTTAACTTCTTCTTTTGCCATTTCGGCAAGTTCCGGATCGCTGTCATTCATGAGTTCTTTGTTTTCGGAAAGAGACTCTTGCATGGTGCGGTATTTACGGAATGCTTCCACGATATCTTTAAGATCTGAATGAGCCTTGGTAAGTTTGCGGTAGCGTTCCTGGTCACCAAAGACTTCAGGAGAGCTAAGCTGCATTTCAAGGTCTTCGAATTTGCGCTCAAGATGTTCTAACTTGGCTAACATTATTCTTTCTCCGCTACTGTATACTCAGGGGTATATATATCGTCAGGAGCCTCGTCGCCGAGAGCTTCCTTAAGTGCAACAATGGCAACCTCAAGCTGCTTTGAATCTGGTTCGTGGGTGGTGAGCATTTGCAGCATCATACCCGGAGCGCTGAGGAGTTTGCCTAAAAATGTGTCATTAATCTTTGCGCTGTACTTAATAAGTTCATATGCAAATGCGCTGATAGGCGCCATGAGCAACAGCTTAAAGAAGATAATGAAACCGTGTTTTACGTATGCCGATTCAGGTGTCCAGACCATAAGCATTGCTGGAACCAGAATGGTGTGCAGAATGATGGCAACGGACAGAACAAAGAGCATGAAGGTGGTGCCGCAGCGCGGGTGCAATCTGCTATGCAGAATCGCAGAGCCTGGGCTTACAGCTTTTCCGTCTTCAAACGCCCAGATAACTTTATGTTCGGCGCCATGGTACTGGAAAACACGCTTAATATCAGGGATGAATGAGATACTAATGATGTATCCCAAAAAGATGCTAAATTTGAAGAAACCGTCCCATATCTGAAACGAAAGCCCGTTAACATCACCACCAAGCCCTAAGTAGTTCATCCCGATGGAGAACAAGTGTGGCAGCACAACAAAAAGGAACAGTGCGATACCAACAGAGCAGATGAGTGTAAGGGTAAGGTGCCACGGTTTAAGTTCTTCTTCCTCTTCGGCGTCTACAGCTTGTGTAGCGGAAAAGTTGAGAGCCTTAATGCCGTTGACCAGTGTTTCAATAAGAATAGGAAAGCCGCGTACGAAAGGACGCTTGAAAAAATCAGCCTTTGAAAAGGTAAACCACGGGCGTTGATCCACAATGATCGAGCCGTCAGCTTTGCGAACTGCAATAGCTAATCGGTCTTGATTGCGCATCATGACGCCTTCCATAACTGCCTGACCACCGACATTGCATCGGGCTGCAGAAAGTATGGCTGATAAAATAGAGCGGAAATTTTTGCGGAGAGTAGTCATCTGTTCCTCGCAGTCGAGCTAAAGAATACTCCTCCCCAAAAAGCAAACCTTTAAGGGGAGGAAGATTCGCCGCCGGTCTGGCGACGGCCTCAAAAAGTGCGAGAAAAATGCTATTTCTGGAAACTGGCGTATTTCTTGCGGAAACGGTCAATACGACCTGCGGTATCAACGAAACGCTGTTTACCAGTGTAGAACGGGTGGCACTGAGAGCAAATCTCAACTGCTACTGCGTCACCTTTGGTAGAACGTGCTTCGGATTCATAGCCGCATGCACAAGAGATTTTTGCCTGGAACACTTTAGGATGGGTATCTTTTTTCATATAAAACTCCTCACGAAGATGCAGAACGGATTTTCTTACGTCAGTTGCGTTTGGAAGGCAAGAAAAATATATTGAGTCTCCACAAACGATGATGTAGTTGACAGTTCGCTTTGGTTTATAAGCGTGGCATCATAAAACTGCATTTAACTAGTCTGCCTGCCTTGGAGTGAATGAATTTGTTTCGTACACCACCGAGGAGCAAAGCAATTTTTACCGAGCCGAACACGCTATGGTTTAAATACATAGCTGGCTCGTCGCAGTCTAAGATGTCCTGCGCGATCTTGTAATTATAACCGGCAAGGAGTGCGTATGCCTCCCTTGCTTCAATGTCAAGGCAAATAATATGGCAAAAAAAGAACGAGCCGATCAACTTGTTTTTGATGCGGGTCTGGCAGATAGCCGTGAAAAGGCTAAACGCCTTATTATGGCAGGTCAAGTGTACGTTATTCGCAACGGTAACCCAGAGCCGGTTATAAAGCCGGGTCAAAAAATGGATTTAGAATCTCTATTCGAGGTTAAAGGCGTTGAACGCTTTGTTAGTCGCGGTGCTTATAAACTGCTTACGGCGATTGAACATTTTGGAATTGATCCTGCGGGTAAGGTGGCACTGGATGCCGGTGCCTCAACAGGTGGATTCTCTGACTGCCTGCTCCAGCATGGTACTACAAAAGTATATGCGGTGGATGTTGGCTACGGTCAATTGCACGAAAAGCTGCGTCAGGACAAGCGTGTTATCAACCTTGAGCGTACGAACCTGCGTAATCTCAATGACACAATTATTCCAGAGCCGCTTGATCTCGTTGTAGGTGATGTGTCTTTTATCTCCTTGAAGCTTGTTCTTCCTCCTTGCGTTGCTTTGCTTCGTGATGGCGGTGAAGTGGCTATGCTCATTAAGCCTCAGTTTGAATTAGGACCTGGTATGACCGACAAAGGTGTTGTGCGTGATCCTGCTCTGCACCAACAGGCAATTGATGACGTAACAGGTTTTGCCATAAATGAATTAAAGCTAACATTGCTGGGGGTTGTTCCATCCAGCATCAAGGGGCCTAAGGGGAATCAGGAGTTCATAGCGTACTTTAAAAAATAGATATTGAATGCTTTTTATAGCGTAGGTGATTGCTTTTGTTATTTAAAGTTTTGCTTCTTTTAACCGATGAGAAACGATACGGTTCTCCAACTGCGTGATAACACATACTTATGGATGGCTGTACGAAAGAAAAATCGTGTGTTTTCTTTCAATATCTATACGAGTGTGCAGGATCAAAAATGGTCATGGAGGTCGTTTACGTGGGGTTCAAGTTTTATCGGGTAAAATAGGGGTTTAATGTGCGCATAAAAAGTATTGCTACTGAACTTGTTGCAACAGTTTTACTCATCGTTTCAATCTCAGTTTTATGTATCGTGCTGTATGTTTCCTCTTCAACAAACGAAATTGTTGAAGATATTCAGCTTGAAGCAATGGACAGAGAAACGGTGCTGGCAGATACCTCCTTAAAGCAATTTACTGCCAATATTAATTCACTAGTCACCTACCTTGCTGGTCATGAAGACGTTATCAACAGCGCATGGGTGGAAGGTGAAGAAGGGCGTAAGCTTCTGGATAATATTCTGAAGCTGAACAGTGATGTGGAGGCCGTTTTTGTTTTTAATACAAAAGGGGAAATCACTTCCGGCGTTACCCGCAGTGGCCCTTCGCTGAATGGCGATGTGGAACGGGCTGCACTGTGGAAAGCGAAGCTTTTGGACGGGAGTGATGAATTATTCATAACACAACATGTTATTTCCGATGATGTGATTGGGCGCCGCCTGCTCGGTATGGGTGCTCGATTATATGATTTTGTAGATAACACCCTTATCGGTGGCGTTGTTGTCTTTGCTGATGTTGGCAATTTTGGTGAACGATATATTGATCCGGTTTCATTTGGTAAATCAGGATATGCATATTTGATTGATGCCGCAGGCACAATTGTGGCGCATCCGAATGAAAAGGTTATTTTTAAGCGTTCTTCTGTTTATGATAAAATTGTTCAGACAGAGGCCGCTGGGAAAAACTTTTTTAGTTACACCTATAAGGGAGTCGAAAAGTCTCAACGTTTTGTAAAAAACGAAAAGACTGGCTGGTACATCAGCACAACAGTTCCTCGTAAAGAGTTAGTCGCAACAGCGGATAGACAGCGTCTTATCATTATATGTATAGGCGTGTTTACGTTGCTGGCTGCGTCCATAATTTTGCTTTTCGGTATCCGTAAAGTTTTTGCCACACCGTTGGCAGCTCTTGGTGAATATTCCAAAGAAATTGCATCTGGTGATTTTGAAGCAAAGCTGGAAGGTAACTTCCGCCATGAATTGAAGATACTGGCTGAACATCTTCGCCAGATGTCTGTTGAATTGAAAGAACAGCTTGGTATGTCACAAGGTGTGCTGAAGGGGATTAACTTCCCGTGCGGCGTTGTGGATACTGAAGGTCGTTTCTCGTTCATGAACAAAGAGCTTGTGGAGTTGTTTGGCAGAACAGGAACTCCTGATGAATATCTAGGAAAGACTTCCGGTGAAGTGTTCTTTGATGACGCAAGTAGTGAAACTAGATTGCTTCAGGCTGTTCGGGACGGAAGAGAAACGCGGGAAGAGGGCGTCATCACGCGTGTGGACGGTAAAACACTTACTGTTTACTACACTGTGACACCTATTTACGATGTTTCCGGCAATGTTCTTGGCGCGTTTGGTTTGTATTATGACCTGACAGAAATACGACTAACTGAAGCGCGTATTTCTGAACAGCATAATGCTACCCTTGAAGTTGCTGACCGAGTCGACGCTGTGGCTGTTTCTTTGGAATCTGCTGCTAGTAATTTACTGGGTCAGATTAACGAGACGACCAGCGGCGCGCATATCCAGCAGGAACGTGCCTCTGAAACTGCTGTTGCGGTTGAAGAGATGAATGCTACTGTTTTAGAAGTTGCGAAGAATGCAAGTAACGCGGCTTCCAGCACAGGAGTCTGTAACGATCGTGTGGATGAAGGTTCATCTGTTGTGAACGAAACGATTCATGCGATTAGCAAAGTGAATAACGAAGCGGCAGAATTGAATGAGCAGATGGCTGATCTAGGAAAGCATGCGGATGACATCGGGAATGTTATTCGTGTAATTTCAGACATTGCTGATCAGACAAACCTGCTGGCGCTTAACGCAGCTATTGAAGCGGCACGTGCCGGTGAAGCCGGTAAAGGTTTTGCGGTTGTTGCTGATGAAGTTCGCAAGCTTGCAGAAAAAACCACCACGGCAACCCGTGAGGTTGGTGAAGCTGTTAACAGCATCCAGAGTTCTACACTGAACGTTGCGGGTGGTGTGGAAAAAGCTATCGCTGCAGTGGGCGAAGGTACTGCTAAGGCAGAGGCTTCCGGTGAGTTACTTGTTTCCATTAAAGAAATGATGGATGAGGCTCTCGGTGAAATCACTGCCATTGCGACTGCGACGGAAGAGCAATCTGCAACTTCAGAACAGATAAGTAAGTCATCTTCAGAGATAAGTACGATTACGGATGAAGGGGTGCAAACCCTTGGAGCTGCGATCGTTGCTGTAGAAGATCTACAAGAGATGGTACTTGAATTACGATCGTTGACTGAAGAAATGAAAGCATAAGTAAAAAGGGTGGAGCGTTAAGCTCCACCCTTTCTTTTTACATTATGACATTAACGCCAATGAGGATGAGAACAACCCCACCGCCAACTTCTGCATATTTACCTAGCGATGAAGTATTGCCGATAAGCTTTCCAATGTGCAAACCTGCCAGTGTGAACAGTGCTGCTGTGACACCGATAACAAACGCAGGGAACCATATCAGATGGTTGAGAACGGAAAGCGACAATCCCACAGCAAGAGCATCAATTGATGTTGCGATAGCAAGCATGATGAGTGATGCGCCTTTAGTCGGGTCGTAATGTTCAGCGGCTTCTTCTCTGGTTGGGTGCTTAAGAGCTCCCATAATCATCCTGATACCAACCCAAAGTAAAAGCCCGAAAGCAATCCAATGAGTGTAGGCTTCTAAGTAGGATTTTATGGAGTCTCCAGCGAGCCAGCCCACGATAAGCATCGCAGCCTGAAAAAAGCCAAAGTGCCATGCCATCCGAAATGTTTGACGTGCGTTAGCACCTTTTAAACGGACACCGGCAGCGATCGCTACAGCGAAAGCGTCAACTGCAAGTGCAATTGAAATAGCAATGAGTTCAGCCCAGTGCATTAAAAAGCTTTATTCATTTTTTCAAAGCATTGTTTCAGACAATCTCGTTCTTCCTGTGAAAGGTCCGAGACCATGGTTTCAGTCAACTGCATGTGCAGTTTGTCATGCTCTAAAAACATTTGTCTGCCTGTGTCGGTAAGTTCAATAATGATCGAACGACGGTCGGTTTTATGCGGACAACGGCGCACGTAATCTTTTTTCTCGAGTCGATCGATCAGTACTGTAAGGGTACCTGTGGTCGTACCCATCCAATTTGCGAGTTCTTTCATTCGCATGGATTCATGTATACCGAGAATCTCAAGAGCATGAATTTGTGGAAGGGTAAGCCCTTTTTCGCGCACAACATCATGTTCCCAAGAGGATAATTTTTCGTAAAACTCCACTATGGCGTGATTCAACTCATCAAGTTCCATCACTGATCTCCTTTAGATCATACTTGTGTCAGCTAAATATGAATATACAGCAAATACGATTGTCAGCACTCCTGCGGTTCGCATAACGAGTGGTTCAATCCACGGTTTATTGAGTGCGTTCAATGCGTTTGTTGCTTTGTAAATTGCAAAAATGACAGCGGAAAGTGTTAATCCTGTGCCAACAGCGTAACTTAAAAATACCAGTGTGCTTTTCAGGATGTTTCCTGAATCCAGACCGTATGTGTACATTATCGCAACGGTCGGGCAGGGGACGATCATATTGAGGAACCCAAAGACTGTCAGCCCCCAAAACGTAACTTTTGTAATTTTACTGCTTGTTGAGCAACCGCAACCATGATGATGGCTGTGTGGCTGCTCTTTTTTTTGTGTGTTTACCTTCTGCCCCATTATGAATTCACTTTGACTCATTGTTGCAGCACTGACGGGTTGTCCGAGAGCGTATGCAGGTTCTGGGGCGAGTACTGCATTTCCCATAGTCAGTGTTTGTAACTTTTCGTGGTGATTATGGGTGCCGCAGCATGCTTCACCATGTTCGTGGCTATGATTGTGGTCATGTCCGTGGTCGTGATTATGTCCGTGATCATGCTCATGATCATGGCTGTGAAGCAGATGAGGTTTTATAATAAGGATAAGCCCAAGTACAATTAAAACTCCGACGGTGATAACATCAACAGCAGTTTTAAAAGATGCAGGGATAGCGAGTGAGATGGAGCCTAAGGAAAATCCTATGGCAATGCACGCGAGGGTGGTGCCAAGAATAAAACCAGAAGTAATGGAAAAGACATGCTTTCCGTCTTTGGCTCCATATGTAAATGGAGCAAGAACCAGCCATGAATGGCCACATGGATTGATGCCATGAATAAAGCCAAGTGCAAGGGCACTTTGCAGTGCCATAACAAATACAGAGTCAAACAGCATATGAAAGTCCTTTTGTTTTTTCTGAGAAAAGGACTACTCTCGAAAAACTTGAGTGTCAAATAAAAAACGTATCAAATAAAATCATGCACAAATAAAATCTATCTCGAACAAAATGGGTGTGAGATAAAAAAGGTCGCAGATAGAAAAGATGCCAAATTATATTTGAATCAAACTAAGGGGGGATGTTGCAGCAAGAAGGATACATAAAGAAATTATAATATCCCTATAACATACAGAAAAATGAGGAACCCAAGCTTCAGGAGAATCAAGTTTGCGTGCCGCAACTGCAACTGTTTGTGTCCATGTTTTTTGAGCACAAATGCGTAGCACCGCTTGGGGAACGAGAATGAAGCGCTGCCATTTAGAACGCGGAGGATTTCTCAGCTCCATAGCCTGCAGTACCTGTGTGAACGTGCGTTGTATAAGCGGAATGAAGTGAATCATAAGCGCTAAGCTTAATGCCGGTTCCCAACTGCGTTTGCCAAGTATTGGGCGCAGAAACCACGAAAGAGCAAGCCCAAGCTGACGAGCGGAGCTCGTTGTTGCAAGCAGAATCCCAATTCCAATAAGGATGGTCAGTCGTAGAGCAAGCGTGCCTGCTTCCAGTGCTGCTGTTTGATAGTCCGGAGTTATGCCTTGAAGGAGAGGAGTGCAATCCAGTGCGAATTTAATTCCTGCCCACGTAATAATAAAATAAATGTACGTTGCAACAGCGCGTTGACCAAGATTGATGTGTACACGGTTGCTGATTCCAAGAATGAGAATACTAAATGCATATATGCAAAGTGCGTACACCGGAACGTGCCACGTGAGCATTCCGATTGCGGCAGCAAGGGTGATTTTTAAGCGGGGATCAAATGAATTGAGCGATAAATTTTTCATAAATACAGTTGAGTAAAAGTGAATATGTACATATGCCGTCGTTGCACTCGCATAGCCTGTAACACTAGCGTAGTCTACGGTACATAGAGGCAGGCTGCAATTGCAGTGTGCAAAGAGAGGTAGATATATGAAAAGGACAACTGATTTTCCAGAAAACAGCATGAATTCAGATGAAGGCCAATCTCGTCATACGTCGTGCACGCATGTTGGGTTTCCGTCTCCGGCAGATGATTACCTAGAAGGTGCGCTCGATTTAAATAAGTTGCTCGTGAACAATCCCCCGGCAACCTTTTTTCTGCGTATAAAAGGTGATTCCATGAATGGTGCCGGAATCCATACAGATGACCTTCTCGTGGTAGATCGCTCGGTGTCGCCAACACACAACTCAATTGTGGTTGCTGTGCTCAATGGTACATTAACCGTAAAGCGCCTATGGCAGAAAAACGGGCGGGTTGCACTTATGCCGGATAATCCTGAATACAAACCAGTAGAAGTGACGCACAACGAAAATTTTGAAGTGTGGGGCGTTGCTACGTCCGTTATCCATGCGCTCAGGAAGAAAAAGTGACCGTAGCAGCTTATGCACTGGTAGATTGTAATAACTTCTACTGTTCCTGCGAGCGGGTGTTTAGACCTGACCTCATCGGAAAGCCCATCATTGTACTTTCTAACAATGATGGCTGCATCATTTCGCGCTCCAACGAAGCAAAAAAACTTGGCGTGCAAATGGCTGCGCCCTATTTTAAGCAGAAGCGTTTTCTTGAGCGGAATAACGTTACGGTATTTTCTTCGAACTATCCTCTCTATGGTGATTTATCCGAACGTGTTATGAAAACGTTAAGAGCCTTTTGCCCAGACATGGAAATTTATTCTATCGATGAAGCTTTTCTGCGGCTTGATGGGTTTACAACATACAATCTCACTGAATACGCGCAGCATATCCGTAATACTGTCTACAAATGGACAGGTGTTCCTGTATCAATAGGCATTGCACCCACTAAAACGCTTGCAAAAATAGCCAGTCATATCTGTAAAAAAACTCCCTCCTCTTCAGGTGTCTTCAACATGAATGAACAATGGGAAAACAAATCGCAGATAAATGACTTATTGGAAAAAGTACCCGTAGGTGACATATGGGGGATAGGGCGCAAGTCATCAGAAAAACTCTTCAATTACGGCATCACCACCGCAAGGCAATTACGGGACAGAGATAACGCATGGCTACAAAAAATGCTCACCGTAACAGGGCTCTACACAGCATTTGAGCTACGCGGCATTTCGTCTATAGCCTTGGAAGATGCACCAGCAAATCGAAGAAGCATCCGTTCGTCTCGTTCGTTTGGTTCACCTGTCACTGAGAAAAAGGATGCGCAGGAAGCAGCCGTAGCCTATATGGTACGAGCAGCAGAAAAACTGCGTCGCGAAGAGCTGCTTGCCTCCACGCTTTCAGTTTTTATTAAAACAAGCACGCATCGTCCCGGTGATCAGCATGCAGAGTATATTAACCACACTCTGGATAAGCCCACAGACTACACGCCATTGCTCGTGCATCATGCCTCCGAAATGCTTCGTAGAATTTTTCGTGAAGGGCATGAGTATCAAAAAGTTGGTGTGCTTCTCTCCGGCTTGGAATCAAAGCACAATCAACAAGGCTCACTGCTCGAAATGGCCTCGCCAATAACGCAACAACAATCTGAAGCCGAATCACGGCTGATGCATGTAACAGACGCCATCAACAAGAAATTTGGGCGCGGGACTGTTCAATACGCAGGCGAAGGGTTAGGGCAGGCGTGGAAAATGAAACAAGAAAATTTGTCGCCCAAGTACACAACTGACTGGGGCGAGTTGTGTGAGGTTGATTAAATATTTTTTTATTTGGTGAGTACATGCGTATGTATGTGCGTGTGTGCGTATGTGAGGGGGTGAGGGTGCCTCCGGCGGCTCTTCGAGGAGTCTCCGACGGGCAGGCAGGGTTCCACCCTCCTGCACCTCCCGCAAGGGGCTCGCCCCTTGACCCGATTATACGTGATTTCAGCTCGTAACTTATTTCATTGGAAGCCACGAAGAAAGCTACCTCGCTCTTATCATTTTAAAAGCTTTTGGACGCGGAGTGAAGAAGAAGATGTTTAATTTTAAAGGGTTAAATTTGGTGTGGTAAATGAAAAGGCTGTCCTTCATATGAAGGACAGCCTTTTTTCATTTTACGAAAGGTAATGGAGCATAAGCCGCGAGGTAATGAGGATAACGGGCTGGTCTCGCATAATAAAAGTTTCTGGAGATTCTTAAGAACCTCTTGCAAGAGGTTCTTAAGCCGCCGGAGGCATCAAGAAAGAAAAAGCGTCGCAGACCTGCCGGAGGCAACTGTTTAAGACCTATATTACTTTTCTACAGGCATGAGCATGTGTGAGAAGTAGTGTGGTTTTTCAGGTGCATCATCAATGTTACGTGCGATGATTTCTCCATCCATACCGAGGCGTGAGATAAAGATCGCAGAATCTTTTCTGTTTGTTTCTTGAAGAAGGTTTTTAAGCTCTGCAAAGTTTTTATAGGCTTTGAGGATAACGGCGTTATCCACACTG